>OZ245044.1:0-2841908 GCA_965224305.1 Dehalococcoidia bacterium
GCGGTGAACCGAGGTTGGTTGGAGACGTGGAGCCAGAACCGATGGAACCGTCGGGAAGGCGACCGCGTTCGCAACGCGGATCTGTGGCAAGAATTCCTTCGTTTGATGCAGCGCCACGACGTTGAAGTTCGTCTCACCTTGGATTCTGCCAACTCGGACGTGATGTTGAAGCAAGCTCAGAACCTTGCGAGACGTGAGGTTGAACGCGTTCGCGAGGATGCGGCGTTTAAGGAAGAAGAGGAAAAAGCGGTCAAAGAGGGCGCATTGATCCGCATTTTCACCGACGGTTCGGCACTCGAAAACCCCGGACCTGGCGGTTGGGCGGCGATCATGGAGGTGAAGGGCAAACGCGCGAGCCAATCGCAAGGCTTCAAGCACACGACCAATAACCGGATGGAACTGATGGGTCCGGCGGTGACATTGGATTTGCTGGTGAAGCTGCAGTCCGAAGGCAAGATCGAAGAATTGGAAAAGGTGATCGTGGTCACTGATTCCGAGTATTTGGTGAGCGCGATGACGCGTGGCTGGGCGAAGCGGTGGCGCAAAAACCAATGGATAAAGCAGGACGGTGACCGGGCTAAGAACACGGATCTTTGGAAGCGTATCCTTCACGCTGGCGACCGCTTGAAGAAGTTGGAATTCCGTTGGGTTCGTGGACACGCCAAGTTCCGTGAAGCGTTCGCACAGGAAAACGAAACTTGCGACCGCCTCGCAAAAGAAGCAGCCGGTCAGCCCGAAGACCAGTTGTTGGATGATGAGGGTTACGAGGTCTGACACCCTCACCCACGCCCCGTCGCACGTCGGGCTTCAAACTTGTTGGCACAGGTGATGCCAAGGTAATCGCCGGTTCGCGTTACCTTGGAGTCGGAAATTAAATAATGACGCAATCAGATATCGCCATCTTTTCTGACGGTGGAGCCATTGGCAATCCGGGCCCGGGTGGTTTCGGCGTCGTCATTGAGGCGGATGGAAAGATTTGGAGACTATTTAAGGGGTACCGGCGGACGACGAACAACCGCATGGAGCTGATGGGTGTAATAGCTGGTCTCGAGAGCACGATGGATTGGGGCAAGGGGAGAAAGACGGAGGTTGTTTCCGATTCGAGTTACGTTGTTAATGGGATGTCGAAAGGCTGGGCGAAGCGGTGGCGAGCAAACGGGTGGCGGCGTAACAAACAGGGCGATATGGCGTTGAATCCTGATTTGTGGGGTCGGCTGCTAGATGCGGTTGAAAATCGGGATGTTGAATTTAGGTGGGTGAAGGGCCATGCGGGTCATCGACAGAACGAGGAATGCGATGCGATGGTGCGTGAGGCGTCTCGACTGCCACGAAACGAGCAACTGATTGACACCGGCTACGAACGCACGGGTAGCGCCGCGACTGTTCAGACGCCGTCATTCGAAAGTTTAGTCTCGCCGATCGATTCGACGGACGAAACCGCTGAAACCCAACCAGAATTGACCCACATCGACTCGTCAGGCGAAGCGCGGATGGTGGACGTCGGGGGTAAGGCGATCACCGAACGAGTTGCGACTGCGAGTTGCGAGGTGATCATGACCGCGAAGACTCTGTTTTTGGTCAAGTCAGGCGGAATTGGCAAAGGAGACGTGATCGCAACAGCGAAACTTGCTGGCGTGATGGGCGGGAAGCGAACTGCTGAATTGATTCCGATGTGCCACAACATCCCGCTTTCGCAAATCGAGGTTGATATCGAAGATTTGGCGGATGGCACGGGATTGCGGATCGAGGCGACTGCCCGAGCGACGTGGCGCACGGGCGTGGAGATGGAGGCGATGACAGCGGCGTCGATGGCCGGCTTGACGGTTTACGACATGTGCAAATCGGCTGAACGGGGTATACGAGTGACGAATCTGCGTCTTCTTCGGAAGAGCGGCGGCAAGAGCGGGGAATACGTGGCTGAGTAGCGTTTAGAAGGTCGCCAATTCTTGACCGCGTGGGTTGAGGTGCGTACTATTGTGATTACGGCGCGTGGGTGCGTAGAGGGTCGATTTATCGGGGGCGATGTAGCTCAGCAGGTTAGAGCGAGCGCTTCATAAGCGCTAGGTCACAAGTTCGAGTCTTGTCATCGCCACCACACCTCCTTATCGGAGAACGACACGGTCTTGAGCATCGGCAACAGCGTCGCGAATTCTTGGTGAAGGGCGGTTAGCTCAGTTGGTTAGAGCGCATGCTTCACACGCATGAGGCCGGAGGTTCGAGTCCTCCATCGCCCACCATCTTAAGATGATCGGAATGAATGAACAGACGATTACGATCGATGTTGAAGAAGCGCAGGTTCAGTTTTTGAGTTTGCTCGATGCGGTTGAAGCTGGGGAGTAGATTGCGAATGAGCGAGATGCCGTGCCAGCCCCGAAACTAGCGATTCATCAGCAATCGGAAAAACGTCGATTCTGATCTGTGACCGGTCTGATCGAGTTTGACGAAAAGGGGCACGATGGCTGAAAAATCCCTGCTGGACCTAGTTCGCAACGGCACCATGGATGCCGAAGTGGCGGCTACGCTGTCGGCAATCGCAGAAGAGAAACGATCATTCATGGTGGTGGCTGTACCCCGGTTCGCTGGCAAGACTACAGTCGCCAACGCCATGCTCGGTTTCGTGCCCCGGAGCGTGCCGCTCCACTACCTTAGTGGTTGCGAGTCGGAAATCGAGGATCTTAGGCAACATCCTGACGGGGGCTATCTGGTTGTGGGCGAATTCAGCAAGGGGCAAGTGCCTACGTATATCTGGGGCTCGCCGGTCCGCAAAGTGTTCGAAACGCTACGCGCTGGCTTTTCGCTGTCGGTCTGCCTTCACGCATCGAGTGTGGAAGAGGCCTACGCTGCCGTCTGCCGCGGCAACGGTGTGGCTGACGAAGATGCCGCGCTGATAAGTTACATGGTCTATATCGAGCGCATGGGCACCGACGCCAATGACTTCTGGCGTCGCGTCGCAGGTGTCTACGAAATCGACCGCGTCACCGATGGCGTTCCTCATGCTCGTCTGCTACACCGATGGAACCGAGAGAGCGATCAATTCGAGCTATTGGACAGGCCCCAATTCCTCTCTATGGACGGGTCGGTGCTCACGCAACGGGCGCAACGCCTCCAGCGATTGGTCGACGCAGGCCGCACGAGCCAGGCCGATGTGGAGACATTACGCATCCCGTAGCGGATTGATGCAAAGTCCTACAACTTGCCTAAACGGCCTCAACCGGCAGTACGGGTGGTCAAGAGACAAGCGCCACCTAGCCCCGACGTACGCCTCTCTGGTCGGTTCCACTACAGCGGCCGGCTGAGGGTCTCGTAAAGTTCCCGGCGTTTCGCCACATCTCGAAAACGGTACTTCCTACCGTCGAAATAGGCCTACCACATTCGATTGGACAGAAACAACGGGCTGATGATTACAGTTGATGCTGAAGAAGCGCAGGCCCAGTTTTTGAGTTTCCTGGATGCGGTTGTGGGAAGGTGGTCATCGATTCTCAATGTCTACCCAACTAGCTGTTGCCAAGGCTCGGCGTATGTCAAGTCGCAACCGAGCCGTTGATGATCAAGCTTGCGCCGAAGCCATCCGGCGTTGAGGGTAACTACAAAGAATGATGCGATCAACTTCGCGTTTTGGAGGCTCGCGGACGAAGCCGCCTCGGTAGATGAAATTCGCGCGCTTCGAGGGACGAATGGGAAGGCGACCTCGGATCGATGCGTTAAGCCTACCGCGCGATCATGTCGAACTGTTCGAAGTTGCCGCCTAGGATCGGGTTGGGGTCGATGCCCATCCAGTCGTCGAGCAGGGTTGCGTAAAGTCCTCGGAAGTCGTTGTTGTAGGCCATGTCGCCTTCGACTTGGTCGCGAGGTTCAAGGGACGGGTATTCGCCGTACAGGCCGCCGTTGACGTTGGAGCCAATAATGAAGGCCACGCCGCCGGAGCCGTGGTCGGTGCCGGAACCGTTGTCGTCGATTCTGCGGCCGAACTCGCTGAAGACCATGACGATAGCTTCGTCACCGCGTCCGTGCTCTTCGAGGTCGGCGAAGAAGTCGCCAACGGCTGTGGAGAGTTCGTTCCACAGGTTGGCGTGGTTGATGAGTTCGCCTGAGTGGGTGTCGTAGCTCCCGTGTAGGGTGTAGAAGATCCGTGTTCCTACGTCGGCGAACATCACTTGGGCGATGTCTCGCATGGCTTGAGCGATCTGATTGTCGGCGTACTCGACGGAGGAGTGGTACTGAGTGGGGGCGGCGCGGAGGATGTCGGCGCCGAGGTATGCGCTCATCCCAGTTTCGCCAATCGCTTCCAAGATGTAGTCTCGGCCTTCTCGTGGGCCGTACATTCGAGTGAAGATGTCGAGAGCCAGATCCCGCGTAGCCATGTCGTCGATATCGGGCATCAGGCCGTAGGTTGCTAGATTCCCGACGGACGCGACGGGGACGCCTTTGCAGTGGAGCGCTCGCGGCAGGCCGCGACCGAAGTTGACGCCGGCGACGACGTTGTTGTGCTCGGGGTCGATCTCGCGTATCGTCCGTCCGAGCCATCCATCGGGTGCGACGTCTACTGTCTCAGCTGTGTGCCAGATGTCCATTGACCGGAAGTGGGACCGGTTGGGCTTCGGGTATCCAATGCCGTTGACGATTGCCACATTGCCTTCATCCCAAAGGCTCTTGATCGGGCTCATGCTGGGGTGAAGGCCAAGTTTGCCATTTAGGTCGATTACATCGGGCTCTTCGAGCCGGATCGCCTTTCGGGAATCTTGATAAATGCCATTGGTGTAAGGCACTACGGTGTTTAAGGCGTCGTTCCCGCCGGAAAGCTGGATGACGACCAAAGCTGGGTCGCGGTGGGAATTCATTACATTTCCTCCTGAGCGAGAGTTTGGAGTTCACTCTCACCCTAGCCCTCTCCCATCGAGGGAGAGGCGATATTGAGACGTTGTGGTTGTGGCGATTTCTCCCGTTAATCGGATGCGACTACATCGAATACTTGAATCCGGTGGCGAACGGTATCGACCACATAGACATGGTCGTCGATCAATCTGATCGATGACGGACCCCAGAAATACTTCTCAATGTGTGAGGACTCTTCGTTGGGGTCTCTTTCAAAGAGGTTCGGATCAAGGTCGAGGTTGGCTTCGGCCCTTGCTGCGGCTTCCTCTTTGTTGGTGTCAAGGAAAGCTTTGGCCCACTTTGACACGGTTGCCTGACCACGGTCGGATTGGACGAATTCGCCGTCGGGATCGAACACCTGAATTCGGTGGTTGCCCCAATCGGCGACATAGACGTATCCATCCTCGTCTTCGCAGGCACTTGACGGCCGGTGTAACTCGCCTTCGCCTTCGCCTGAAGTGCCGTAGGAGGCGACGAATTCGCCGTCAGGCGTCAGCTTCTGGATTCGGTCATTGCCCCAGTCGGCGACGAGAACGTTGCCGTCCTCACAGGTCGCTACTCCCCATGGCATGCTGAATTGTCCAGGGTTGGAACCGCCGTCGCCAAACGCACTTAGGAAATCCCCGTGAGGCGTGAATCTTTGAATACGGTGGTTGCGGTGATCGGCCACGAAGAGTTCGTCGTCGGAATTGAAGTCAACGCCGTTTGGGCCATCCATTTTTCCTGCGTCGGCGCCTTGGTCGCCCCATTTCTCGATGAATTCGCCGTCGGTCGACATCACGGTGATGCGGTTCAGGTAATCGTCGCTGATGAACAACCGCTTATCGCTGCCGATGGTTATGGAGTTTGGCCAAGTGAATTGGCCGTTATCCGTACCCCATGCGCCGAAGATGCCGAAATAGTCCTCTTCGAGATTCATCACTGTGACGCGGACGCCTCGTTTGTCGCCGTCTGAAGAACGGTTGAGGACGTATAGGCGATCGTCGTCGCCGGCGACGAGATCCACGGGGTAGTAAAAGCCACGGCCGAACATCGCCGTCACGCCGATTGTGCGGTTGTATTCGAGCCGTTCGGGTTTTCGTTGCGTATCAGCCAAAGTCATGTTTCAGTTACCAAGCACTAGGGCGGCTAGTAGCGTGTTCGGTGTTGCTTGATCGTTTCGGTTAAGCCCTTTGGAACTCGGGTGCGGCCGCAACAAGCTTCAGGGCGTTCGCCGCTCGTTCGCGCGCCGTTTGGTTGCCGGCCCCTGCGATTTCATCATTTCGTTCGACGAATTCGATCAACGATTCCCGCGTAACGTCAGTGATGTTGGAGATCGAGAGTTGTTCCAATGCTCCGTCGACCAAGTCCGCCGGGTCCGTGTGACCATTGTCTTCCGAGATGAGTCTGTCGATCATGGCTTGGACGCCGGGGTTTTCGAGGTTGCCGAGGCGTTCGGACGCAAAGTTGACGCGCTCTACGAGTGCGCCTGAATCGATCCACTCGGTGCCCCAGTGCCACCCTTCGACGGAAGGCGGGTTCATGAGGTGTTGCCCCATGAAGACAGCGTGCATGTGGGTCATGATCATTTCCTCTTTCGGACGGGGGAACTCCCCAGTCAATTTGAGGACACCGACCATGAGCTCGGCAGGACTCTTGACGCGCTGGTACCAGACATCTTCAGATTTGAAGAAGCCGGATTTGAAGAGCACTCGCAGCATCTCCGTGATGCTGTAACCGCTGTCAAAATATGCCTTGGCGAGGGTTTCAATCGCTTCAGGATCGCGTGGCGGTTTGTATGGCCACTCGGGAACTGGAGGTTCGTCCGCTACAAAGAAGCTGTACATGTGGCGTGCGATGAAGCGGGCCGTTGCCTCTTGTTCGCAGACGATGTTGATGATGTCGTCGCCGTTGAAGTTGCCTTTGCGGCCGAGGAACTCTTTTTCGCCGTCGTCGTGGTCTTCGGGTTTGAACTCGAAGTGGAAGGAGAGGCGTCCGTACGGCCATATCGAGTCACGCATCGACTTGAGCGTCATGTAGTCGGTGTTGCCGATCGTCCAGCCGGTGAAGGCTCTTGCGGCTTCTTTGATGTCCTGTTCGGAGTAGTGGCCGACTCCCATAGAGAAGAGTTCGAGCAGTTCGCGCCCGTAGTTCTCGTTGATCGCACCGTTGTGGTTCTCGCAGTTGTCAAGCCATACGATCATCGCCGGGTCTTTTGAAAGCTCCAGCAGCATGTTGTCGAATCTGCCCATTCCGTGGCGCGCGAACATCCTGATCTGGTCGTGCAACACCTTGCCATTGGCGAGTTTGGCGTAGCCGGTGGCGAAGATGCCGTGCCAGAAAAGTGCCGTCTTCTCACGCAATGGAGCATCGGTCGAGATCATGCGATACATCCAATGAGAGCCGATGTTGTTGCCCATCATTCCCATATGGTCTGGATGGTATCGACGGATCAGATCGACATCCATGGAGTTAGGGCTATCGGTTTCGAGAAGCTTCTCGACCGTCTCGTCGTAACCCTGTTCGACAAGGGCTTCGAGTTCTTCCCGAGACGCTCCGAAGCCAGCTCGTCGCATCAGGTGTGCCATTAGTTGCAAATCGTTCGTGCTCATCGCTTACCTACCGAATTTCGTCGCGACGCATTAAGTTTGGTTGCAGTATAACAACATCGAGCATTGGCTGGAGATTTCGACCATGGGGATTCGGCTAAGAAAGGCGGGTCGACGACTCGCGTGCACGTCGGCGATTCATGTTCAGTGCGTCGACACGTGAGCGCCTTTTTCGAGTTGGGCTCTCGGAACGCGGCTCGAAGGGGATTTGGTGCTAGTTTCTCCGTTGCAACCGCTGATCCCGTTCCTCGTACGCGCTCATTTGCCGATCATATGGATATCTCGACAATGCTTCTTCGTTTATTTCTATGCCCCAGCCGGGAGTGTCGCTGATCTCGAGGCGCCCGTCTCGTACGCGGATCGGTTCGGTGATTATCTCGTCACGCCAAGGCACGTCTGGGTCGATGAACTCCATGTTTAGGAAGTTTGGAAGCGTCACTGCGATGTGCGCGTTGATGACTGATGCCAAGGGGCTGTTGCAGTTGTGCAAGGTGATCGGCAGATACCGTGACTCGGCGATGGCGGCGATTTTCTTGGCTTGCGAAACTCCGCCGCACCATTGGACGTCAACCATCAGCACATCTACGGCGCCGGTATCGATCACCTCCGCGAACTCGGTTGCGGCGTGAAGTCGTTCGCTCATTGCGATCGGTATCGAGGTCTGGGTGCGAAGTTGCTTGAGTGCGGACAGATTGTAGGGATGAATGGGTTCTTCGAGCCAAAGGAGGTCGAAGGGTTCAAGTGCTTTGGCGAGTCTTAAAGCCGATACTGCATTCAACCCGTGGGCGTCGAGCGAGATTTCGACATCGTCGCCGACCTGTTCCCGAATGAATTCAACCTTGTTGACGGTCGCTAGGACATCGTTTCGGTGCAAATGCATATTGGGCCAGAAGTCTCCTAACCGGGCGGAGTTGCCTTCGGTGACGTTATACCTGCCAGCTTGGAATGTCTTTACGCATGTGAAGCCGCGAGCCACTAGGTCCTGAGCCCGTTCTTTTATTGCGCCGAAATCATCCGAAGCCGCTGCACCATCGTCGACGTTCATGCGGAGGATTTGGCTTCCGCCGCCGACGTGCGAGTAGAGCCGGACGTTGTCCCAGACCTTCCCGCCGAGGAGCTCGTACACCGGCTTGCCGAGTGCCTTGCCCATGATGTCCCACAAGGCGGTTTCGATTGCAGAGATGGCGCAACTGAATATGGCGCCCCATGTGTAGTGGGTCGCTTTGAACATGGTGGCGTACAGGGCTTCTACGTCGAAAGGACTTTTGCCTACCACGTAAGGTTCGAGCCATTGGATCGCCTCGGCGATTACCGGTCCGGCGTGTCGGGTGCCCTCTCCATAGCCGATGATGCCTTCGTCCGTCTCTACTTTGACAAACACCCAGCTGGCGCAGATGTTGCCTTGTCCCAGAATCGGTGTGACCTTTGTGATTTTCATGTGAGCGACCTTCGCAGAGTGTGGTTCAAGCGTCATGTTATTCGTCAGGACAAGGCGCGATTCTTCAAGCACGTTTACGTTGGTACGAGTTTCATCAATTCCGCCATGGCTAGGTAATTGAATGCGTGTCAAACCTTGATGAAGTGTGAAATGCCTTCGTGAGTAGGCTAGGCGCATTTTGTAAGATGCATAACGACTAAATCGGTATATTCAACTCGGAGATTTTCGCAACGGCTACTGCGGTCCAAAACCCCACGTTTGAGGCCCAAGAACGGCCTCCCATCATTCGGTCGATCGGGCTCGGTTGGCAATTCAGTTTGATAGCGACGGCGACCCTTTTGGTTACGCCGGTAGTCGTCGCACAGGCAGCAGATTTAGGTGACGGCTATGTCAACTGGATGGTCTTCGCCTCGCTCGTGGTCGTTGGGATTTCGACGCTTATCCAAACCCGCCGTATCGGACCCGTTGGTGCCGGGATCGTCTTGCCGATGTTCACAGCCGCGTTCGCGATCCCGTTCTGTATCACAGCGGTCGTTGACGGCGGTCCCGCGACTCTGACGACTCTCGTTGTCGTTTCGGCGCTGATTCAACTCGCCGTATCTCGGTGGCTCTTCATCCTCCGGCGCATCGTGACCCCCATCGTAGGCGGCACAGTGATGATGATCTTGTCCATCACATTAGCATCGGTGGTGTTCAAGTTGCTCGACGACACCACCGCGGAGGAACCGGTAGGCGGTACGTTGACGGCGTTCGTGACTCTGGTAATCGTCGCAGCGCTCGCGTTGCGCGGATCGGCGATTTTGCGTCTATGGGGACCCCTGATCGGTATAATCGGCGGTTGCATCGCCGCCGCGGTTTTCGGCATCTACGACGTAACCCGCGTAGCAGACGCGCCGTGGATCGGTTTGCCGTCTGAGTGGCCCGGATTCGCTGTCGAATTCGGTGTGCCGTTCTGGACTCTGCTCCCATCCTTTTTGTTCATGGGAGTGATCATCGTGATCCAGACCAATGGTGCTTCTATCACCGCGCAACACGCTTCTTTTCGAGGCGACAAGGCGGTCGACTTTCGAGGCGTGCAAGGAGCGCTGGCAGGCACCGGCATCTCCAACGTACTCGCAGGCATCGCGGGCACGGTACCCAACGGCATCAACCCCGCCGGCGCAGCCTTCATGCAGACGACCGGCGTCGCATCTCGTCACATCGGTTACGTTATCGGACTGACATTCCTCATCCTCGCCTTCGTACCCAAGGCGTCCGGCCTCCTTAGCACGATACCCGGTCCGGTGATGACGGGTTACCTGATCCTGATCACTGGCACCCTTTTCGCCGACGGAGCACGAACCGTCATCCAGTCCGAATCAAACCAGCAGAAACTCGTCGTTGCTGGAATGTGCTTCTGGATCGGCGCCGCCTTCCAGTTCCGCCTCTTCGATATCCCAGACCTCAACCCGGTTTTGAATGGCCTTTTCAAGAGCGGCATCACCACTGGCGGGTTCGCAGCGATAGCGATGATCCTCTATCTCGAGTTGACCAACCCCCGCCGAATGCGGTTCCAATCGAAACTAGACATTGAAACCCTTCCAGGGCTTAACGAATTCATCGCCAAATTCGCAAGCAGCAGACGGTGGAACGACGCGATGCGTGACAGGTTGATGGCGGTCGCCGAAGAGACGCTGCTCACGCTTTCTCCCCTAGATTTGGAGATGAGCCTCGACGAACCTGAAGAGACTGAAGAAGAGGAACGCATGCTGGTCGTAGTTGCCTCAAGCGAGGGCGATATCGCCGAACTCGAGTTCATAGGTGGAGAAGGCGGCGAAAACATCGAAGACCGCGTCAGGCAACTCCAGGACTTCGGCGACGAAAACATCATCGAACACGAACTCTCCCTGCAACTACTCCACAACTATGCCTCGTCAGTCGGCCACCAGCAATTCCACGGCACCGACATCATCACGGTCAAGGTGGAGCAGCCGGGTTCTTAGAGTTTCGTCAGGTTTTTGCTAGCCTCGGCCGATGATCTTCGCGAACACGGGATTGGTGTATAACTTGGCAGGAGATGGGCGTCACACCTTAACCAACCCAATCTCCACCTCAACCCCGTCCACGCTATGCCGATTCCGCGTCACCTCATCAGCGATATCGCCGTTGATACCAACTGCTAGGGTCTCGTTGGTGATGTAGTCGGTGTGGTTGGCGATGGCGGTGGCTAGGTCGCTGCCTTCGGGGGCGTTGATGGTCAGGTGGATGCGGTCGGAGATTTCCAGTCCGGCGTTTTTGCGCATGTTTTGGACGATGTGAGCGATGTCTCGGACGTAACCTTCGGCGCGGAGCTCGGAAGTGATCTCGGTGGAGATGCCGACGGTGTAGGTTCCGTCGGATTCGACGGCGTAGCCTTCGGCGGCGATGTTGTCGACTAGCACTTCGTAGGGGTTGAGTTCGAATTCGCCTAGGGCGACAATTTCGCCGGCGCGGACCGAGGCAGCCACCGCAGCCGCTTCGGCTTCGTCGAGCAGGGTTCGGATTTCATTGACCTGTCGACCGTATTTCGGGCCCAACGCGGGCAGGTTCGGGCGCAGGCGATAGGCCATCAGGCTGTCGGACTCGGAGGTGTCGCGAACATCTCGGACGTTGAGTTCGTCTTTGATCTGGCTGGCGATCATCCCTAGGGCTTCGCGTTCTTGGGGCGAGTTGAGTTCGACGATGAGAGCGTTCAAAGGCTGTCGGACCTTGATGCCGGCGGCGGACCGGGCAGATCGGCCGAGCGATGCGAGACGCATCGCCAAGTTGGTGCGGAGGGCGAGAGCGTCGTCGATGACGGATTCGTCCGCGGTAGGCCAATCGGCGAGATGCACGGAATCGGCCGCGTCGGCGAATCTTCGACTCACGAGGTTGGTGTAGATCTCTTCGGAGATGAACGGTATGATGGGCGCGAGGATTCGGCTCAGCGTTGACAAGCAGGTGTAGAGGGTGTTGTAGGCATCCTGCTTGTCGTGGTCGTCTTCGGATTTCCAGAAGCGTCGTCGCGAGCGTCGGACGTACCAATTGGAGAGGCGCTCGACGTAGGTTTCGATGGCTTCTGATGCGCGTTCGATGCGCCAGTTTTCGAGGTCGTTTGTTACTGATCGGACGAGGGCGTTGAGTTCGGAGATCGCCCATCGGTCGAGTTCGCCGAGCGTGCTATTTCCGTTTGAACTGGCGTCAACAGACGCGGCCTGGTCAGGTGTCCAACCGTCTAGTCGGGCGTAGGTTGTGAAGAAATAGTAGATGTTCCAGAGTGGGAGAACGAAGCGCCTGCGGGTGGCGTCGCCGACGCTGTAGCCGAAGTTGAGGTTGTTTTGCGGGATGTGGCGGGCGAAAACCCAACGCATGACATCGGCACCCATCTTGTCGGCGGCTTCCTCGAAGGGGATGGAGTTGCCTTTGGACTTGTGCATCTCTTCACCGTTTTCGTCGCGCATGAGTCCGTAGGAGAATACGGCTTTGGTCGGAGCGACGCCTTCGAGTGCGGCGGCCATGCAGATTAGAGAGTAGAACCAATTGCGGAACTGTCCGGGGAAGGATTCGGAGATCCAGTCGGCGGGGAACCAGTCTCGCCAGTAGTCGCGGTCGTCGTTGTAGTGGAGCGTCGAGAAGCTTACGATGCCGGCGTCGAGCCATGCGTTGCCGACGTCGATGATGCGCGACGTGAGGGCGCTGCATTTCGAACAATTGATCTTGACGGCGTCGATCCACGGGCGATGGGGTGATTGACCTTCGTAGTCGTTCCAACCTTCGACGGCGCGGTCGCGTAGTTCATCTCGGGAGCCGATGACGTCGACGTTTTTGCATTCGGCACATTCGTAGATGGGAAGTGCGAGGCCGTAGTAGCGCTTCTTGGAGATCATCCAGTCCTGCATGTTGTGGAGCCAGTCGAGTTCTCTGGCTTCACCGAACGCCGGTACCCACTTGATGGTTTTGGTTGCCTCCATCATGGTGTGGCGCAACTGATCCATCGAGATGAACCATTCGTCGACGAGTCGGAATACGAGCTCGGAGTTGCAGCGCCAACAGACTGGATAGCGGTGAGAATGGTCTTCGACTTTGTAGTAGACGCCGCTCTCGCGCAACATGTCGAAGATGACGGGATTCACTTCGTTGACTGAATCGCCGGTTAACGCGCCAAAGCCATCGACGTACACGCCTGCATCGTCAAGCGGGGCGATAACGGGCAATCCGTTCTCTCGCCCTAGTTGGAAGTCTTCGGATCCGGCACCGGGTGCGATGTGGACGATGCCGGTACCTTCTGCGTCACCTACATCTTCCCATTCGATTACGCGGTGGAGATCCCGGGCTTCGGCTTGTGCTTCGAGGTTGTCGAAGGGGCCGCGGTATCGCCATCCGAGGAGGCGTGAGCCTTTGGCACGTTCGAGGATTTCATGCCCGCCGTCGAGTACGTGTAGTCGGTTGGCGCTCAGCCAGAGGATGTGTTCGACCTCATCGACGATGTTGCGTACCCTCACGTAGTCGTGATCAGGGTTGACGGCCGCAGCGACGTTCGCGGCGAGCGTCCACGGTGTGGTCGTCCAAACTAGGAGGGATTCTCCATCGCGGTCGAGCAGGGGCAGCCGGATGAAGAAGCCGGGGTGGACGATCTCGGCGTAGCCTTCGGTGGCGATTTCGTGTTGGGACATGCCGGTGCCGCAGCGCGGGCACCATGGCATGACGTCTTTGCCTTTGTAGAGCCAACCGTTGTCGTGGCATCGCCTGAGGAACGCCCAGATGGTGTAGTTGTTTTCGTCGGACTTGGTGTGGTACGAGTCGTCCCATTGCATGAAGTAGCCGAGACGCTTGGATTGGCGGGTGATGATGTCGGAGAAGTAATCGACGCGGGCTTTGCACTCGTTGACGAACTTGCCAACGCCGTAGGTCTCGATTTCGCGCTTGGACTTGAAACCTTTTTCTTTTTCGACTTCGACCTCGATCCATAGGCCTTGACCGTCGTAGCCGTTTTGGAATCGCTGGCGGTAGCCCTGCATGTTCCGGAAGCGGAGGAAAAGGTCTTTATAGGTGCGTCCCCACGCGTGGTGCACGCCCATTGGGTTGTTGGCGGTTATCGGACCGTCGATGAAGGAGTAGTTTCTTTCGGCGTCGTTGTTGCGCGCGATGTAACGATCGATGAGGGTTAAACCGTCGGCGTTGGGTGTGTTCCAACGTTCGAGCCATTGCTTCTCGGTTGCGACGAAGTCGACTTCCGCTTCGGGCATTACGGGGTCGAAGGTGTCGATCTCGACTGTTTTAGGGCTTTCGCTTGTTTGCGTCATGCTGTCTGAAATTCGAGGTGGCGTGCACTAGTAAAAGTGTAAGTTAACCTCAATCTTTGACCTACTCGTGGAAGAGGCACGCGATGCCAGCGAGTGCGCTAGCGGGTTGAAATTCATCAAAGAGAAAGTGTCAGATGCAATGGCGTACCAAACTCGGATAAGCATTGAATGCGAACGTTGGCTGATCAATGACCAAGTGACGTACGCTGGGCGGAAATATCGTGGTTGGAATGTTGAGGGGTTGTTGATGAATAGCCGTATGACAAATGCGGTGTTTGACGATGAGAATCCGGTGACCAGAGGGTTATTTGCGTATCCGGATACTGGTGAGTGGGATGCGGATCGGAATACCGACGAGTTCGTGGCGATGCTGCCGGTGTATCGGGCGCATGGGTTGTTGGCGGTGACGGTGAATTTGCAGGGCGGAAGTCCGACGGGTTACTACCGGGAGCCGATGTTTCGGGAGAATATGGCAGATCGCGGGATCGAGGTTGATGATGAGGTCGTCTGGGCGGGGTTGCCTAGTCCTACTTCGCAACCTTGGCACAATTCGGCGTTCAATCAATATGGTTCATTGAAGGCGGCGTTCTTGGATCGAACTGAGAGGTTGATTGCAGCGTGCGACCGGCTGGGGATGGTGGTGATTTTGGGGTTTTTCTACTTCGGGCAGGATGAGCGGTTAGTGGATGAGCGCACGGTGTGCCGGGCGGTCGATGAAGCGACGAGATGGGTGTTGGAGTCGGGTTATGGGAATGTGTTGATCGAGATCAACAACGAGGCGAATATTCGGCGTTACGAGCATGAGATTCTACAGCCGCATCGAGTTGCGGAGTTGATTGAGCGGGCGAAGTGGATCGAGGTTGATGGGAGGCGATTGTTGGTAGGGACTTCGTATGGTGGGGGACGTGTGCCGGATGATGATGTGGCAGGAATTTCGGACTACATGATGCTGCATGGGAACGGGGTTACAAAGCCGGCTCGAATTGCGGGCATGGTGGCGGACACTCGGGCGTTGCCGAGTTACACAGACAAGCCGATCCTGTTTACCGAGGACGACCACTTCGATTTCGACAAGCCGGAAAACAATTTCCTTTCGGCGTTGTCGGCGTACGCGTCTTGGGGTTACTTCGATCCGGGAGATGCCGCCGGTGGTAAGTCGGAATTCGGAGATTATCGGGACGGGTATCAAAACGTGCCCGTCAATTGGGGTGTCAACACGCCGCGGAAGCGTGGGTTCTTCAACCTCTTGAGCGGGATTACGGGCGAAGCACCTTAGCTCTCGGCGAAGATTTCGTCTCCGCGCTGGAGGCGAACTGCAATGTTGTAGGTCTGGTTGATGGATCTGGGTGTCGGGTAGTGGGCGGCTAGGAATCGGGCCATGGCTACCAAGGAGTGGCGTGCGGATGGTGCGGGTTTACGGTGTTGGTATTGTTTGATTGCGGCGTCGACGATCTGGAAATGGTGGAAGGTTGAGTCTTCGCGGAGCATGGCTTGGGCGAGGGTTGCGATGATGTCGTCGGGTTCGGAGGAGTTGGCTACGAAGTTGGTGACGATGCGTGCGGATTCCTCGACTTGCTGTTGAGAGTTCATCGCGTCGAGCAGGTTGTGAGGTAGCTGGTCGGTGGCACCGTTTGAAGTTGGTGCTGGTATTCGTTGCGATGGCATGTTGAGGAATCGGTCGAGGTAGATGCTCATCGCGGTATCGTACGCGGCACGGAGGAGTTCGACGGAGGAGTGGCGATTGAGGGCTTGGTGGAGGGCGTTGGCGGCGGTGAGGGTGTTGTGGACAGTGTCCCAATCGCCGAATTCGTTGGAGGTGTGGAAGCGGGCCATGCGGAGGAATGCGGCGTAGGCGACTGCGCCGCCAAGCTGCTCGGCGGTTGCGCCATCTTGGATGGCATCGTTGATGGCGGAGAGGGTTGCAGCGGGATCGTCTTCGAGGATGGTGTTGGTTAGGGTTTCTTCGCCGTCCCAGTTTCCGCGTTGGGGTGTTGCTTCTTGCCAGAGTTGAGGCAGGTTTGCGCGCGCTTCTCTGACCATCGATGCGAGGTCGATGGGGTTGCGCCAGGAGTTGAGCTCTTCGCTGCGGCGGGCTGTGGCCATACCTTGGACGAGGCTGGTGAGGACTTGTCCTGCGTGTTGCCATCCGATGTGGTCGAGGAGTTCGAAAGCTTTGTTGCAGAAGTCGACGACGTGTCCGGCGTCGATGTAGATGCGGTCCGTTGCGGTTGCGAAGATGATGTCGTGGATATCGCGCTGGGGCAAGCCGAGTTCGATGGCGGTGCGGAGGACGCGTTCGGCGCCGTCGGTGTCTCGGACTTCGATGAAGTCACGGAACCACTGTTTAAAGATTTCGGGTCGGGTTTCGCCAGTGGGAAGTGGTTCGACGACGAAGCGAGGCGGGCGGCCAGCGCATTCGGCGGCTACTTGCCGGAGTCCTTGGTAGAGGGCGCGTGGTTGGTCTTCGGGTCGGAGAAGATGGAGGAAGTTTGCAGTGCAGGTGAGCATGCTGAGGGCGGGGCCCCAGCCTTCGTTGGAGTAGGTGGTTCCAAAAGTTGCGCCGATGGTTAGTGGCGTCCGGTAGTCAGCGGGGGATGAGTTGAGGCCGAGGACGGATTTTGCGATGACGAGTCGGATGTTGTCTTCCATGCCTTCTTGGAGGCGTTTGGACCAACGTTCGACGGGGTTTCGTTCGGAGGGATTTGGATCGATGAATACGGTGTTGTCGACGATAGATACAGGAAACGATCGAACGTCGTCGGCGAAGGGGTCGAAGGTGCCGCCGCTTGCGAGGTCGAATCGGGCGTGGTGCCAGTGGCAGGTGAGGATGCCGTTTTTGACGGTGCCGCGGTCGAGGGGGAAGCCCATGTGGGGGCATCGGTTGTCGACGGCGGCGAAGGTTTCGTCTTTAACGAAAACGGCGATGGTGTGTCCGGCGCCAGTGATGACGGTGCAGCCGCGATTTCGGAGTTCGTCGGCTGAGCCAGCATTGAGGAGGTCGTTGTTAGAGTGGGTCATGCTGTTTGACCTCGATGATTTGGGAAACGTGATTGGTTAAAGGTTATTGGTTTTCGGATTCAGTTGTGTTAGGTCGGCCTGCCGAGTGGATGGGCCTCGTAGGGTGGGTAGCGGCTGCGAACAGGCGACCACAAGAGTTGCTCCTACGCGCGCCAGCTACTCGCTAAGCGTAGGGGAGGGTTTGCGTGGTCTGGATCGCTAGCCGGAGCAGATTGTGCGAACGAACCTATGCGTCGATCTAGTCGTCGTATTCGAGCGTTCCGCCTTTAGCCAAGCATCGTTCGTAGAGCGGGTGATAGCGGAGCGGAGAAATCGTGTCCGAATCCGGCGGGCCATCGGCAAGCCGATCAGCACGGGAGTAGCTGTAGCTGTGGGAGTGACCGTCGGCGTCGGCGCGTCCGCAAGCTCGGGGGAGAGCACAGCGTGAATCCTTCGTGACCGTGAGCTACGCCTGCGAACCAAACCAAGCGCCTGGCCTCGTCGATTTTCAGGAGGGGTTACGATAGCTGGGTTGTATTCGTCGATTTGGTCGCCGTGGATGTAGGGGAGCCAGTCGTCCCAGGTGAGCGATGCGCAACCTTGTGCCGGCGTCTGCGCGATCAACCATGAGCAATGTAACGGTAGCTACTACCGCCGCGGGTGCGAGCATTATCGTTACGAGTCTCATGGTTGAATCCTTTCCGTGGCATGATCTCTGGGGTGCACGTAGTGCATCATGATGCCGTCACGTCTGATTTCGATGGAATATGAGGGATCCTCGTAGACCATCGCAATCACATCGATGGTTGGAGAAATTGGCACAACCTGCAAATCCGTCGCGAGCAGATCCTCAACCGTCGCATGGGTGCCCAGAGGTAGTGTCAACCTTCTGCCGTCGCCGCATCGATGTGCATTTCGATGCGGTTGAACGATGAGCGTTCGCTCGAAACACCTACACCGAATAACCCACCGAACCATCGGTTCGCATCGGAATCATGTTCAGGTTGCGAGTTTCGTAGGTGGTCTTGGCTACTTCTAGGAGGTCTTCATCGATCTCGATGCCGATGCCTGGTGCTTCGCACAGGTCCATGTAGCCACCTTGGCGGCGGTGTTGGTTGATGAATACCGCGTTGGCGGGGTGTTCGTCTCGGAGAGAGTATTCCTGGGTTACGAAGTTGGGTATCGAGGCGTCGACTTGGATGGCGGCGGCAGTGGTAATGGGTCCGAGGAAGTTGTGGGTGGCGAGTGCCGAGTGGTATGACTCGGCGAGTGCGGCGATCTTCTTGACTTGAGTGATGCCGCCACCCAAGCCTAGATCGGGTCGGACGTACTGGGGTCCGCCGTCTTGCAGCATGTCACGGAACTCCCAGATGTTGTGGATGCGCTCTCCGTTGGCGACGGGCATGGTGGTCCGTTGGGCGACGCTACCTTGGAGGATCATGCTGTCAATCTGGATTGGGTCCTCGTAGAACAATGGATGGAACTGCTCGAGCTCTGCGGCGAGGGCGATGGCATTCATCGGGGTGAGTTTGCGGTGGATTTCGAGGATGATATCGACATCTTTGCCAGCACCTTCGCGCATGGCGGCGACATTATCGACGGTGTCCGAAATCAGGCGCTCAAGGGTCATGCTCTCGAAGCCGTTGGGGAGCGGGTCGGTCTTGATGGCCGTCCAGCCTTCTGCCGCAGCCTCTTTTGCCGCTTCGTAGAGTCCGTGCGCTTGTTTGCCGGTGTCGTGAGGGAAGGGAAGTTCGATCTTTTGTTTCGGGCCCATGAGGAGGTGGAGCCGGATCTTGTCTCGCGTGTTGCCACCGAGGAGGTCCCAAACGGGAGCTTGCATGCGCTTCCCTTTGATGTCCCATAGCGCGATGTCGACGGCGCTGATGGCGCCTGAGAGCGCGGATCCGCGGAAGGGTCCCATGCGGTACATGTATTGCCAGTGGTGCTCGATGCGTGAGGGGTCTTTTCCGACGAGATATTCGCCGCACTTCTTGGCGATGGCGTCGGTAGCTTCCATGTATGCCCAGCATGATGACTGTCCTACGCCGTAGGTACCGTCGTCGGTCCAGATGCGGACGATGTGGTGTCCACCGGGTGAGCCGTCGGCGCCGCCGATGAGCATGGATTCGACTTTTTCGATTTTCATGTCTTTTGCCATTTGGTTATTGTTGTCTGGCTGTGGCGAATATTAGCACGTTGGTTGGGGCGGGATGACGAAAAGTTGCCGCCGATTCGTAACGCTGCGGGCCTTCACTCTAACCCTCTATCACCGAGCGTGAAAGGGGGACTTTATTCAGACGGAGTATCCTACCGAGCCGTCGGTTCGGATGGGGATGTTCCAGTTGCGGGGTTCGTAGGTGGTTTTGGCTATCTCCAGGAGGTTTTCGTCGATTTCTATGCCGATGCCGGGGTTGTCGGGTAGGAGCATGTAGCCGCCTTCGCGCTTGTGGTGGTTGATGAAGACGGCGTTGGCGGGGTGTTCGTCTCCCGGGGAGTATTCCTGGGTGACGAAATTGGGTATAGAGGCATCGACTTGGATTGCGGCGGATGTGGTTATCGGGCCGAGGGAGTTGTGGGTGGCGAGTGCGGAGTGGTGGGCCTCCGCCAGGGCAGCGATTTTCTTGACATGGGTTATTCCACCACCGAGGCCGATGTCGGGCCGGACGTACTGTGGGCCGCCGTCTTGGAGCATGTCGCGAAATTCCCAGATGTTATGGGCGCGTTCGCCGTTTGCAACGGGGTTTGTGGTGCGTTGCGCGATGCTGCCTTGGAGTATTACGCTGTCGATCTGGATCGGGTCCTCGTAGAACAACGGTCGGAACTGCTCCACCTCTTGGGCAAGGGCGATGGCGTTCATCGGCGTAAGTTTCCGGTGGATTTCGAGGATGATGTCGACGTCTTTGCCGGCGCCTTCGCGCATCGCGGCGACGTTGTCGACGGTGTCGGAGATGAGGCGTTCGAGGGTCATACTCTCGAAGCCGTTGGGTAGCGGGTCGGTCTTGATGGCGGTCCAGCCTTCTTCGGCCGATTCCTTTGCGGCTTCGTAGAGCGCTTGTGCCTCTTCGCCGCGGTGATGCGGGATGGGGTGTTCGGTCGGTTGCTTGGGCCCCATGAGCAGGTGGAGCCGGATCTTGTCTCGGGTCTTTCCGCCGAGGAGGTCCCAAACGGGGGCATTTAGGCGCTTGCCCTTGATGTCCCAGAGTGCGATGTCGATGGCGCTGATGGCGCCGGAAAGGGCGGAGCCACGAAAGGGCCCCATGCGGTACATGTACTGCCAGTGGTGCTCGATGCGAGATGGATCTTTACCGACGAGGTAGTCGCCGCATTTCTTGACGATGGCGTCTGTGGCTTCCATATACGCCCAACAGGAGGCTTCCCCCACACCGTAAGTCCCGTCGTGGGTCCAGATACGCACGACGTGATGGAAACCGGGCGAACCGTCGGAACCGCCGAGGAGCATAGATTCGACTTTTTCGATCTTCATTTGTCGACCACCGTTTTGGTTGGTCATGTTTTGGCGAATGCTAGCACGGTGCGGATGGATTGGTTGGATGAAGGTCGGTGAATAAGATGGGCGTAGGTTTCGAGTTGTCAAAGAGACGGAGGAGCGGCGATGAAGTACGAGATTGATGGTGCTGGGAACGATATGGATGTTCCGTCTTCGGGTCAGATGGCTTTTTTAGCTACGCCTGTAGATCGGTTGCTGGCATGGTTCGTGGATACGCTAATTTACGTTGGGATCGGGATTGCGGGGGTGATAGTGGGTTTGGTTGCGCTCGCAACGCTGGACGATGGCACGGGTTTGGCAGGGCTCGGAACGATATTTGTTGCGGTGTGGGTGCCGGCTATATTGGCGTTTTTGGCTTGGACGGTGTTTGTGTTGTTCATGATTGCTAGGGACGGTCAGAGTCCTGGCAAAAAGGTGATGACGATACGGATCGTGAATGTGGATGGCAGCGCTTGGGGTTGGCGTGGCACGCTGATTCGGGAAGTGTTGGGCAAGGTTTTGATGGTGGGGTTGATATCCGGGGTTCTGGGTGCGGTCATGGGCAGCGCATTGAGTGAGGAAACGTCGTCAGTTGTCGGCTTCATAGTGTGGTTGTTGCTGTTCATTTGGGTATTGGTCGACGATAAGAATCAGACGTTGCACGACAAATTGGCTAGCAATTACGTTGTGAAAGTTCAATGACGTGGGGCTGTTTTTCGCCCTCACCCTGACCCTATCCCGCCAAGCGGGAGAGGGGAGTTCTGTTGTGGTAGTTTGGCATGATGCGGTTGATGAACAGCGATTGCGATGGGCGTCCTAAGTACTTTTATGGGTGGGTGATTGTCGCGGTGATGGCTGCGACGGGTGCAGTGAGCATGGGGATGGGGTCGTTGAATTTCGGTTTGTTCATCAAACCGATGGGAGATGAGCTTGGGATTGGTCGAGCGGTGTTCGGTTGGGCGCAGACGGCGCGTATGGGGGCGAGTTCGGCTACAAGTCCGTTGATCGGGTGGTTGATAGACCGATATGGTTCGCGGGTGATGCTGCCAGTGGCCGCTCTGGCTACCGGTGGCGCGTTGATCGGGCTCGCGCACATCACGACATCGTGGCATCTGGTGGTGCTTTTCGTGGTGATGGGTCTGGTTGGCATGAGTGGTCCGGGCGCGTTGGTGACGACGGTGCCGGTGTTGAAGTGGTTTGTGAGGAACCGGGGCAAGGCGGTGGCGTTTGCGGGTCTTGGAATACCGTTCGGTGCATTGATCTTCATTCCGTTGACGCAGGTGCTGATCAACGAGATAGGTTGGCGGAACGCGTGGATCGTTTTGGCGATCATCGGTATATGCGTGATTGTTCCGTTGGGTGCGATCTTCCTTCGACGGCAACCAGAAGATATGGGGATGTTGCCGGATGGTGGCGAGCCTGAAGATTCGGACGATGGTACGAGTGGTCCGCGACGGGTGGTTGAGGAGGTGTCGTGGACGGTTCGGGAGGCGGTTAGGACGACGACGCTGTGGCGTTTGGTGATTGTGTTTTCGATGGTGCAGATGGCGACTGGAACGGTGGCATTGCATAGGATCGCCGCGTTCATGGATCGCGGTATGGATCCGACGTTGATATCGTTCGCGACGGCGTTCGATGCGGTTGCGGCAGGCGGATCTACGTTTATGTTTGGGATGTTGGTGCGGTGGGTTCCTTCGCGATTTCTGGGTGCAGTGGGATTTTCGATGCTCGCGGGGGCTAGCGTGTTAACGATCTATGCGACGAATCTTCCGATCATGTTTATTTCGATGGCGATTTTCGGTGTCGGGATTGGCGGGATGATGTTCTTGAACAACTACATCTGGGCGGACTACTTTGGTCGGGGTAGCGTTGGTGGGATACGCGGCTTGGTGAATCCGGTGAATCTGGTTGTGGGCGGGATCGGAGCACCTGCGGCGGGTTATGTTCGGGATATCACGGGGTCGTATGATCCGGCGTGGTGGGTCGGCGTCGGTTTGATGAGTGCGGCGGCGTTGTTGACGATTTTTACGGGAGCACCGCGGAAGCGGGATGCATCACCTCGTAGCGTCGATCTACGGACGCGTGTTTGACAGTGGCGCGGGTTCGAAAAGATGATGGTACGGTTATTGCAACGTAGTTAGGTTATGAGGCGGGATACATGGATTACAGAGTTGATTCGGAAGAATCTCCGGAGGGTATGACGGCACTGGAGATCGCGTCTGTGGGGCAGCGTATTGGTGCGTGGTTGGTGGACGGGGTGATCGGAATTCTGGTAGGCGTGGTTGGTTTGGTGATAGGGCTGGCGATAGGCTATGCCGGTCCGTTGCTCATGTTTATGCTCGCCGTTGCTTATGTTGTCGTGCACCTGTGGTTGGTTTCGACGCGCGGGCAGTCTCCGGGCAAGATTGTGGTGGGTATCAAGATTGTGAGAATGGACGGCAGTGCCTTAGGAATCAGGGGTGCACTGATCAGGGAGATCATCGGAAAGTTGGTTTCGTCGGTGATCTTTTATCTCGGTTACATCTGGATCCTGTTCGATGGCAAGCGGCAGGGTTGGCACGACAAGATAGCCGGGACTTACGTGGTAAAGGCGTGATGAAATGATTGTTAACCCGCATCGCGTAGGTGTCCTGGAGCCGCTCCACCAAATTAGGGATCCGAAGTTTCGGCGTAACCCGATTGACGGCGATGATAAAACAGCATCTTTTTGGGCAAGAGCGAGCGCGTTGCTTGTGGATGCTATTGTCGGTGCAACGGTTTGGTTTTTGATTGTGTTCGTTTTGGCCGTGACCACTTCATCCGACTGGCAGCTAGTAATGGTTATTTCGATCATTTTTGTGCCCGCATACGCATTGGCCGTTTCGTTGCTGGTTGCGCTTCGCGGTCAGTCACCGGGCAAGATTTTCGCCGGGATCAAGATCGTGCGCGCCAACGGTATGGATATTGGTTTTGGTAGGGGTATTTTGCGCGAGTCGATAGGAAAGTTCATTTCTATGTTGCCTCTGGTGGTGCCACTCGGCTTTCTGTGGACTCTCTTTGACAACAAGAATCAAGGTTGGCATGACAAGATTGCGGACACGATCGTCATTCGGGTCCGGTGATGGATGGAGCGGTCGCGGGTCACAATGGTAGCGGACGCGCGGGCCTTGGAGTGGATAGTAGAGCTACAGGTTTGGCCGCCGGGCGATCCGAGTGATCGTCGGGAAGTCTATACCGGTTTGACGGAGGTGCCTCGGAAAGGTCAAGGGTAGAATCGGAGTCAGCGTTGAATCGCGGAGACGGAGTGACAGGATGGTCAATACCAAGGTCGAATTAAGCGAAAAATGGAAAAAGGCGTTGAAATTCTACGAATCCGGTATCAAACCTGAGCTGACCTCGGAAGATGACGGTCGGTATATCGTAATTGATGCGGAGACGAACGAGTGGGAGATTGGGGATGCAGAGGATGTCATGTTTACACTGTGGGATCGGACGCATTCATCGAATCTGGTTCTTATCCGCCACCCGAACATAAGCACCGGTCGACTGAGTTTCCGGCTCTCACAGACCTTCAAATGAAGATAGGAAGTGTTCGCTCCGTCGGAGGTGGCTTAGCTGCAACGTTGAAGATTGAAATTCGCTGGTCAACGGGCCGTTCAAAAACGTTCAACGCGTTCCTTGACACTGGTTTCAGTGGTGCAGTGTCGTTGCCGCCGGAAAATGTAGCGGAACTTGGATTGCCGTTGGTTACCGAACGGACGGTGATTTTGGGAGATGCCCGTGATGTACGTATGAGGGTGCACGCAGGCCGAGTGAGGTTCGCAGATGAATGGCACCGTTGCCCGGTGTTGGCAACTGGCGATGTACCGTTGGTAGGTATGCAGTTGATCGAAGGCGCGAATGTGTGTTTCGAGGCCGTACCAGGTGGTGACGTTTCGCTTGAACCGCTAAACGGTTAGGTGCTTGTGATCAAATCTCGAGGCCGCGTCGGGTGGCTACGGTTTCTAGGTCTTTGTCGCCACGGCCGCTGAGGAGCATTAGGATGATGGTGGATGGGTTGAGGGTTGGTGCCCATTCTTTGATGTGGGCGATGGCGTGGGAGGGCTCGAGGGCGGGAATGATACCTTCGGTTAGGCAGAGGAGGTCAAAGCCGTCTAATGCCGCAGTGTCGTCTACTGCGACGTATTTTGCGCGTTCGATGTCGTGGAAGTAGGAGTGTTCGGGTCCGACGCCGGGGTAGTCGAGCCCCGCGGATACCGAGTGTGCCTCGGATACCTGCCCCCATTCGTCTTGGAGGAGGTATGACATGGCGCCGTGGAGGACGCCGGGTCGGCCTTTGGTGATAGTTGCGGAGTGGCGGTCGGTTTCGATGCCGTCACCTCCGGCCTCAACTCCGATGAGTCCGACGGAATCGTCGTCAACGAATCCGCTGAAGAGACCGATGGCGTTGGAGCCGCCGCCGACGCAGGCTACCGCGTAGTCAGGCAGGCGTCCGATTTGTGCCAGGCACTGGGCGCGGGCCTCTTTGCCGATGACGTTCTGAAAATCGCGGACGAGCATGGGGTACGGATGCGGTCCGACGGCGCTGCCGATGAGGTAGTGGGTTGTCTCGACGTTCGTGACCCAGTCTCGGATGGCTTCGTTGATGGCGTCTTTAAGGGTGCGGCTACCGGAGAGGACGGTTTCGACGGAGGCGCCGAGGAGTTTCATGCGGTAGACGTTCGGGGCCTGCCGATGGATGTCTTCCTCGCCCATGTAGACGATGCACTCGAGACCCATCATGGCGCATGCGGTGGCGGTGGCTACTCCGTGTTGGCCCGCGCCCGTTTCGGCGATGATGCGTTTTTTGCCGAGGCGTTTGGCCAAGAGGATTTGGCCCATCGCGTTGTTGATCTTGTGCGCGCCGGTGTGTGCGAGGTCTTCCCGCTTGAGCCAGATCTGCGCGCCGCCGAGTTGTTGGCTGAGGTTGCTCGCGTGATAGAGCGGGGTGGGCCGACCAACGTAGTCGGTGAGGAGGTTGGAGAGTTCTTGCCAGAACGATTCGTCTTCGCGTGCAGCTCGGTATGCTTCTTCGAGCTGATCAAGGGCGGCCATCAGCGTTTCGGGGACGAATTTGCCACCGTATTGACCGAATCGGCCTAGGGCATCGGGAACATCGCGTTGGATTGGTGGGGTGAGGGTCATTTGGAACTCGTGCACTCTGTCACGGGCGGCGGTCTCGTTGAAAGTATATTTCTACGCGGAAAAATCGTTGTGGTGGTGTGTGTTTCGCTTCGCGACCTCCGAAACCTTTCGGCTTCGGGCATCGCGGAATGGCATAGAAATCGGCGCACGGGGCTCTCTCCCACCCCTCTGAAAGCGGGGAATAACTCGCCAAGGCAGCGCGCTTCATCCCGATAGTTCGTGAGGTGTCGCTACGAGCCTTCGCACTTGACATCGCTCGCTCGCGAAGTAGGCCGGTATCGCGAATAGAAAGACGAACATGATCACCGACATGTTGATCCAGGAGAAGAGATCGAGCTTGGAAAGGTCTTTCACATATCCGTTGCCAGCCATCGAATGTACGAAGATGTATATGAACAGATAACACGCCCAGAATGGCCATGTCCACCGAAGCTTGTCAAGGACGACAGTCGCAATCAGGGCGAGCGTTCCGAGGGCCACGATCGGCGTCGTGAACAAAGTACCAACACCATTTATATGGGCCATCGGTCGGTAATCGGATAGTGGGACCCAATTGAATATCATGATTGCGAATGCGCACAAAAACGCGGCGATTGCCAGTTGCACCGCCCGATACTGGTGCTCGTAGCGTGAGGCAACTGTGAACGACAGCATCCCCAATCCCAAAGCAACAGCCCATATCGTTGCCCACGCCTCTGCTGCGCCATCAAGACGGAATCCGAATAAATCGTGAAATGCCCACTTTAAGACGATGGCAGGCACAATCACTATTAGTACAAATCCGCCTACAATCAACCATCTCACGTTTGCGCCCCAATACTCGTAGCGAGGGGCGGCTGCAAAGGCGAGAGCCCCCAACCCCGCGGCAACGGCCCAGATTGTCACCCAGGAACCTATTACACTACCGACGGTGAACCCGATGAAGTTGTCGAGCGCCCTGTAGAATATGATGCCGGGAAAAGCCGCTATGAGTACGAATCCACCGGCAACCAACCACCTCCATGGTGCCGGCGAAACAGGAACAATCGTGGGTGGCCCCTCTATCCATCCGATGTTTCGTGCTCCAAATTTTTCGCCGACGTCGGATGATCGACCGGACCGAGCAGCAGATTTGACATTGCCGCTTGCACTCGTCGGACGACTGAGTACACTCAACAGCCAACCAAGTATGAACGCTGTGGCCATCAGGTCGATTGAGTACCAACCAAGACTGATTTCCATCGAGCCCCATATCAAAACGAGGAGGGGGCATAAACAGACGGCGATAGTCAGAAATCTCAGTGTGGGAGACAGCTTTTGCATCACCAAGCCGCTTACCAGAGCTGATCCTCCAGACAGAACACTGCAAACCCATAACCCCATGAACGATCCGAACACAGTGCGGGCCGCGGGATGGGCTTGCACGTCTGGATCGGTATAATTGAGAAACGCAATGATCAATCCAATTCGAAGGATAAACCACGTCGCGACGACTAAAAACGCAACGTTTCGTCTATTGATCGATGTGCTTGAATACCAAGTAAGCAGCATCAAAAACGTAGTGATCGGCAGGAGCAGCTGCGTGGATAAAACGGCAATCGTGAAAGAATTTGCATAGAAACTGCCATGCAAGAAACTGTAATGCAAGTGTACATCATATCTCATGAACATTTCTTCGATCAATCCAAGTGCAAATTCTTGTACAATTAGAAATAATATGAGAAGTACAAGAATTAAAATATTGAAAATCGTGGCAATAGTGAGCAATGAACCATGTTTAGCCAATAAAGCTTTGGTTCGGTCGAATTTTGATATGCTCGAATAGTTGTTAGCTATGAACAGACCAGGTATGAACAGACCAGGGATAAATATATAAATCGGTAAGATGCTATCCACACATAAAAGCTTTATCCACTGCATCATCATGAGTGCCTAAACTCCAGACTGTATACGTTCGGTAGTATGAACGTATACAGTCTGATAATTGTCAGATGCTCGGATCACACCACGGTCGGTTTTACATAAAAGCTCTACGCTTAAAATGCCCCATTTGAGGTCTCTGATAGATGGTGGAGACCATTCGCATGTGATTATATATCTTGTCGAGTAACCTTTGATTTCGGCGGAAGAAGTATGAATCGATTCGTCCCAAACATCCCCGGAAAGAGTTGCATGGAAATCCCCGGTAGTTTTGGTTTTGAGATAATTACCATGGTTTGTTATTGGCATCCCATCACAGGCGTCAATGTGCCACTCTACACCAAGAAATATGGCGGGTGAAAAAACCTCACATTCTCGTAAATACCCATAGACGTTGAGTGAACTTGCATAATCGATCATTACTATCGATTCTGTTAAATCAAACCCACCGACGAAAGGGAGATCTTCTGCCTTGACGACGGCTCTCCCCCAATGTTCTTCATGCGTTTCGGAAGCTGCGCTCGCCAGTACGTCCGGAAGATCTGTTCGCCTCACATCATCAACTACGATCTGACAAGTGTCCATATCCAGCTGTAATTCGAGACTGTAGTCGTCGTTATCGTCTATATCTCGAGTCGCTTGTACCTCGGGGAAACCGATACACACGGATTGAGGGGATAAGCTGCCGGATGAATCTAGAAGGGTTCCCATCCGAAACTCCCCTTGTAACAACGCAGTGCCGATGTTGTTCGCGTTTACACTGATTGACTGCTGATCGCCTATGCTTACCTGCCATCCTTGAGTAGTTGAAGCTGTCACACTTGGCGCGCTTAGAAACGTGATCAGCACAACCCCATCGCCGCTACTCCAACCAACCAGATCGAGACACCTCTGAACCTCATCATCCGCCTCCTTTCGGGGTAAATCCCACTAGGGATGCTTCTCAGGTACGCTAGCACGCTATCGCCAACATGTCAACCACCTAGATACATAACGCTGGTTCGTATCGTCGTTCCCGGATTGGCATCATCTGCGGGCGTTCACATCGCAGGATTGGTCGGAGATCTGTCTATGCTTCTGCTCGAACTCGTTCCTGACGTGGGATTCAGCGGAGAGGCAGAATTAGGGATCTTCAATCTAGAACGTGATTTCTGTTTCTGTTTCGATTTTGTCGTGATCGATTTCGTATCCGAAGCCGGGTTCATCGGAGACGGTTAGGTTTCCGTCGTTGAGGATGGGGCCGTTGTTTCTGTCGAAGTGGTAAGCCAGTGCGGCGTGTTTGAGGAGCATCTCGACGTAGGGTGTGTGGATGGGTGATTGGGATGCGGACCAGGCCATGCCGACGGGTGTCACGCCTTGGTGGGCGATGGTTATGAGGTCGTAGGCGGTTGCCATGGCGGAGATTTTGAGGACTTCGGAGAGTCCGCCGGCCCAGTTGAGGTCGGGTTGGATGATGTCTAACGCCTCTGCATCCATGAAGCGTTTGAAGCCCCAACGGGTGTATTCGTGCTCGGCGCCGGAGACTGGGATGTTGGTCTTTTCGCGGATCTTGCGGTAGGAGTCGATGCGGTCTGGCATGGCGACTTCTTCGATCCAGCGGGGCTGGTACTCCTCGATGGCGGATGCGAGTTTGACGACGTAGTTGACGTCCATGGACTGCCAGCAGTCGAGCATGATGTCGATCTCCGGTCCGACGGTTTCGCGAAGGGTTTTGACCATCTCGACGTTTTTGACGAGGCCTTCATGTCCGGACATCGGGCCGTGTCGGAAGAACCATTTCTGTGCGGTGAAGCCGCGTTCTTTGACCATGGTGGCGCGTTCGCGGACAAGGCCCATGTCGGTGACGTTGTGTCCGAGCATGGAGGCGTATGCGGGCATGGTCTTGCGGCATGGACCGCCGATGAGCATGTAGACGGGTTTGCTGAGCCACTTGCCTTTGAGGTCCCAGAGTGCGTTGTCGATGGCAGATATCGCCATCATCGGCTCGCCTTGTCGACCATGCACGGATGATCGGTGCATGATGTCCCAGAGGAACTCAGTGGCGAGAGGGTCGCGACCGATGAGGAGGTCTTTGAGTTGCCAGACGTGCCAATTGGCGCCCGAAAAACCACCGGCGCAGATGCCGCTCACGCCTTCGTCGGTGTCGATCTGGACGAAGGTTTGTTCGACTTTGTAAGTCTTGTCGTCGACTTGGCTTCCGCGGTTGCCCCGCCGGTCGCCTTTGTTGCGGAACTCTTCATAGATGTCGGTGGGTTGCAGAAGACGGTCTTCGAAGAATGGTCCGTCGACTTCCATGGTGCCGGAGAGGTGGCGTAGGCGGATGTCAGTAATCTTCATGGGGAGGTGTTTGTACCTTGCTTACCGGGGAGTCTTAATCCAGTCTTTGTCGCGGAGAGTTTTTATCGCTTGGCTTATCTGTTTTTCCGAGAACTGCTTCTTACGGGGGTGCCAAGCATATGTGGACTCTATGATGTCTTTTTCTGTGGCGTCTGGGTGCTCATGGGCGACCCAATGTACCGTCGCTAACAGTTCGAGTCCGAACGGCGATTCGAATCCGTCAACCAGATTACTAACTCTGTCTAGGCGCTGTCTAGTCTCGGGTTGGTCAGCTAGGTATGCTTCTGCGTCTTCGATGGCACCTGGCACTAGTTTGAGTTCCTTAAAGGGAGCATCGCCGCCATCTCTGTGTCCTGATGTGAAATGCCCTTCGATTCTCCTCAGTAAATGTCGCATATTTTCTGCGTAGGGGCCGTATTCGGCTTTCTTGAAGCCCAGGTTCAGGGGTTCGTCTGTGGAATCTAGAAAGTACAACAGCTTGTGAACTTCCAACAGCGTTGCGTAGGGGGCGAGTAAGCCCAGTATGTATCGGTGCATCAGGCAGACTAGTGCAGCGCGCGCCGGAGTCATTTGGGGCACGTTGGTGGAACGATTGGGGCGGCCGTCGGATGGTGCACTGTTGGGATTGAATATGACGACTTCCACGTCTTGTAGCTCGTGTAGTGTTGCTTCGATGCGAGGATGGACTTCGTGCCAACTCAAGCCGCCCAAGTCGCTTCCAAGAGGTGGAATCGCGATTGACCGTATGTTGCGTTCCTTGATCTCAACGGCGAGTGCCTCAAGCCCCGATTCGATGTCTTCTATGCGGCTTTTACCGCGCCAGTGGCGCTTAGTCGGGAAGTTGATGATGTAACGAGGATTAGTCAGTTGCTTAGTTTCGAAAACGAACATCTGGCCTGGTTGGACCTCTTGGCGTTTGCAGGCGTAGGCGTAGGCTTTAAAATTCTCGGGGAACATGTTCTTGAACTGGAGTGCGATGCCTCGCCCCATGACCCCCACGCAGTTCACAGAGTTGACGAGAGCTTCGGCGTTCTCTTGGAAAATGTCGCCTGTTTTGTACTCGATCATGTCGTTTGCGTCATTCTCAGTCTCAGTAGTACCAGTCCGGCTGTATCTCGACCGGTGGGCGATGCGAACATCCGCTCATCGCCCTTAGCACGTAGTTGCACATTTTACGCGAGTTAACGCCGATGCGCGAAATCAACTTCCAAGGGAATGAATATTCCATAAGAAACTCGGCCTGCTTGCCATCGATCCGCTGGCTCCACTGGTTGGTTCTTATCGCGTCCCAGTTGAGCTGGTCTAGCTGGGAGAGATCGGCATAGTCCTCAAACGTGTATGAGCCTGCGTTGGAGGATGTGAATGCCCATCGCTGGTCGTGAGAGTCGGCCCAGGTTACCGCCTCGTGCAGATTGGCTTGCAGGTGAATGATCGGGTCTTGTCCACCGCGATAGGTGAGCTCGGGATGGTTCCTTCTGTAGATCATGTAGAGCATGATCGATCTGGGGCAGAAGTAGAAGGGAACGCAATCGCCGACATGCAGATCGGGATGACTGTCCAGAGTCAGCTCTTCCAATCGCCGCTTCTTGATTTTGTTCATGCCAATGCTGATTCCCGTGTCGTTGCCACGCAGTGTCATCTTTGAGTCGCACCACAGGTAACGGTCTCTGATGATCGAACTAAGCCGACTGGCATGGACGATGTGATAGATCGTGGGTTGCGGTAGGAATGGCATGGGCTCCCGACGACTTTGCATAGCTAGAACTATGGGCCGACTCGATTCAATGGCGGCCGGCGTCCTACGACCGCTGTGTATTGCATCAACAGCCGATCTTCGGCATCCCTGAGGACAACGTCATCCAACCGTTGGTAATGAAACCAAGTAGCACGACCTATGCGGGTCAAACTGGTGATGCGGACATCGACAAGATGCTCGTTCATTCGTCTCCTCAGATCGGTGGTTTGACCGATGTAAAGCACCTCGTGATATGCATTCGCAATCATGTAACACCCCGCAGAATTGGGGATCCGCCACGCGTCTTTCAATTGGAACGGAACGAACTCGCCCATGCCTTGGTCAACGTCGACAACGTTCACAGTTGTGCACCTGGAAGCATTGACTGCTGACTGGTACGCAACGCGTCACGAAATCGTTCCACTAATCTGTTTGCCATCGCACGGTTCATACTCGGTCCGCCGGCACCAGGTTGCCACCATTGAGGGTCTGCAACATATCTCACATCGTCATCAAGCTCTTCTACCATTACCTTTAACAATTCGGTGATTGATTCCACAGAGAACAGGTTGGAAGTATTGTATATCGCGATGAAAACCCACTTGGCAAGGGATGTGAAGAGATATATTCCGCTTGTTCGAAATACTAATGGATTTCTGTTAGTACTAATGCTGGGATCAGCGTTGCCAAATACTGCGCGGATAGCTGAATAGTAGTTCGACATGATGCGATTACATTTCGGCAATGCTTCTCTTCCATAAATCGGGTTTGTCGCACCGAAAACATGGGTGCGAAGAATATTAGCGAATGGTGCTTCATTTAACCGTCCACGTAGCGAGCCAGGGTCATTCGCTTCTCGAATCAATCCTCGCAAAGGGGAATCGGGGCTTGTGTTAAGGTATATTACCATGCTGGTTACTTCGTTTTGCGTACCCTTCTCAACCTGCGAGCGTAATTGTTGAGGCAAATACGGCATAGCGCTTATGTTGTGGAGATTTGTGAATCGCGCGGTGATCCGTTGTTCAAGTGCTTTGTCGATCTGTTTTTGCGTTGAATTCACTACGTAAAAATGATACATTTGATGGACAGCGTCTAGATTCATTGCAATCGTGATTGGTAATCTGAAATCGGCTAAATACTTATTAAGTTCTATAGACTTGCGGACGCCCTCGAGTCGATGCTGGCCATCCACTACTATAAAAGGACACACTTCATCCGTATCGAGCAGCATTGTATTTGTTTCTGGGTCATGGTGTATCAATTGTTCCGTTGCCAGAAATGCCGTGGTAGGAATGTTCGCGTAACCTAGATCGTAGGCTTCAGAGAGATGTACTGCCAGTCTGCGGGCGCGTCGATCGTCGAGGATGCGTTGGTAGCCATCATTGCTTGATGGGTCGAGTCGGTCGATGGTGTAGAAATTCTCTTGGCCGATTTCTTCGCCTGTGAGATATGTCAACAGAAGTTGTAAGTTCCCTTGTTCAATCTTGATCGCAGGACGGGTGATTTTCGGCATGTTAATCCTCTGGTTAAGTATCTTGTTTTGTGTCGGTTACCGACGTTTGTTTTGTGACGCGAGATCAGTTGAACACCAGAGTTCGTTACAGGTAGTGCGGGTTTTGATTATTATTTCACATCCTCAACCCCAATCGTGTATCGATGAGGCGTTGTGGAACGTTGGTGTCGCGCATGAACTTCAGGAGGAGTTGGTGGAGTTCTTTTGCGGTGTCCATGTTGGCGCTGATGATGTCGCTCTGCTGGCCGGGGTCGTTGGGGAGGTGGAAGAGTTGGGAGCGGCCTGCGTCCATGGAGTAGAGCAACGAGTAGTCGCCGCTGGTGACGGTGGTCACTTGTGATGCGGACATGTGGCGTTCGACGTTATCTACGGAACGGATCGTGTCATCGGCATTAGCGAAGGGGATCGTGGATACTGCGAAATCGCGCGCTTGGGGGTGTTTGGCGTCGCGCATGGCTGGCAACAGCGATTTGCCTTGGACGTGTGACGGGACTTCGCGTCCCATGACTTCTAGGACTGTGGGCATGACGTCTAGGGCGGCGGAGAAGCCGTCGTAGGAACCGGGCGCGACTCCGGGGACGTGGATGAGGAGCGGTATGTGCACGAGCTCTTCGTAGAGCGGTGAGAAGTCCCAGATGGAGTCGGGGTCGCCGTGGAAGTAGCGTTTTCCGTTTGGCCGACGTCCGAAGTGCATCTTGCCGAGGATGCCGCCATGGTCGCCGAAGTAGAAGCCGTGGTCGGTTGTGAAGATGATGGCGGTGTCGTCCTGGATGCCCATGTTTTGGACTTTTCGGAGGAGGTATCCGATCCAGGTGTCGACCATGGTTATCTCGCCGCGGTAGCAGGCGAAGGCGGTCTCGACATCTCGTTCGGTTAGGTGGTCGGTCTCGTGCCAGTATGCGTATGGTGGTTGGACGATGCTGCCGTCGTAGTCGGGTTGGTAGAGCTCGGCGTAGTATGCGGGCGGGTCCCACGGCTCGTGCGGGTCCCAGGTGTCGATGTATAGGAAGAATTCCTCTTTGTAGTGTTTTTCGAGCCAGTCTCCGGCTTGGGTCATGGTGCGGGGAGCACAGCGGTCGGCTTCTTTGCGCCAGTCGTCGACGACATCCCTCGACTCGTGGTGTCCGATCTGAGCGGCACGCGTGCCGGAGCCCTCTTGTCCGAGCACGGTGTAGTAGGACTGGAAGCCGCGGTCGTAGTTCATCCCGCCTCGGGTGTAGAAGGGTGTATCGATCACTGCGGCGGTGTGGACGCCTTGGTCGCCGAGGATCTGCGACAGGGTGATGGCGTGATCGGGCAACGCGTCCCAACCCATGAATGACATGGTCCACTGGCCGGTGTGATGGTCGGCGCGAGTGGGCATGGTTGGGAAGCCACAGGCGTAATGGTTGTCGAATCGGGTTCCGCGGGCGGCAAGGGCGTCGAGGACGGGAGTGTGGATAATGTCGTTTCCGTATGCTCCGAGCTGATCTCGTCGGAAGGTGTCGGCGGTGATCCAGATGACGTTCATATTTCGGGTCCGAGTTGGCTGATTCAATGGATGCGCGGGACGAAGGGCGCGCGGATTCATCACTTTACACCAGCGCGAGAGTTCGGTCGGAACCGAACTAGGAGACGTTGAGCAGCGCCATGACGCGGTCAGGCGTGATGATGCGTCACACGGAAAGGTCTTGAATTTGGGATTGGACGAAGCCTTCGACCTTTGTCGTCGTCGCTTCGATCATTCTTCCCAGAGAAACCGACGTCTGCTCTACGAGAGCGTCGTCTAACTTGGTCGCATCTTCGACAACGACGTGTCCCGGTCGAAGAAAGAGTGTAGTGTCTTCAAGGTCGTAATCAGGAAGGTCCTCGAGAAATCTAGCCAATTCGTCGATTTTGTCTTGTGGGTAGCCAAGTGAACTGCGAAGGTAGCGTTTACTGATTTGGAAGTTGACCACTACTCGCAAGGAATGGTTGCTCCTGGTGATTACACGAACCACGTAAGTGAACTTGTCCCTCGACCACGGGCCGCGATCCGAGTACCACATCGAATACCATCTCGTCTGTCCGTTACGACGTGCGAATCTGCTGCTACGGTCTGTTTTCAGATCATCTGGCAAACGTTCCAAAGTCATCGACTCGACGGTTTGGACGAATCTTGTGACTTTGTCGAATCTTTCGCCGGAACTGCGCCTCGGGCGGAACCCGCTGCTCGGGTCGTCACTTTCTCCATTGCCGATTTGTATGGTGTACGGCTCCGTTCCCGGCACAGGGATAATCGTGTTGCTCTGCAAGTATAGTGTGTTGCCGTCTTGGTACGGGATTAATTGGATACACGTGATGAGGTTTTCACTTTGTGCTTGATCGTTCAACCAAAGCGCGGCTGAAGTCACTTCGGGCGCGAATCGATGGCTAGCGAGAATGATGCGCTGGTCACTGTTGAGGTTTTCGAGGGCATCTGAACTTGTGTGGTCGATCAGTCGTTCTTTGGCATCCGACTCGGATAGGTTCTCGTGGGTCGCGAACATCCTAACGATATCCGCGTGAATCGCGTGCCGCAAATAACTCGCGTACTTGATTGCTTGCCAATGAGCATCCACGCCGCTGTTATCCCGCTTCAATTCAATAATCACCAGTTTGCCGTCGGTATCGACAGCCAACAGGTCTAGGCGATCATTGGTCCTGTCAAAGTCGCTGAACTCCTTGGCGATAATCAGCAAATCGTCGCCCAAAATGCCGGGATTGGCGACGACCCACTCCTGTATATCCCTCCGCTCCTGCAGCCCGAGTTCGGCAAAACCCGCTTCGGATACCTTGCGCGATTCTTTGGTACTTGGGTCTACACGGAAAAGTTGTGGTTCGGTGCTCACGGCTAACTATCATGCATTCAGCAGCGCCATGATGCGCTGTTTGAAGTTGCGGATGGTTTCGAGGACGGCGGCGATCTCTTCGACGAATTCGTGCTCATCCATGCCTTTGTCGGCTTGGATGACGATCTGAGTGTTGCCGACGCGGGCTTGGGGGCCGAGCAGGTGTTGCAGTTGGTTTTTTGCACCGCCTGCGGGCGAGTTCATGATTATGCGTGCGCGTTCGCCGCTGGCGCGTACGGAGGCGCAGTCGGCCTGTTCTGCGAGCAAGCGGACTCGTGCGGTTTCGAGCAACCCTTCGACGCCGACTGGGATCGGGCCGTATCGGTCGCGTAGTTCGTCGCGCAGTTCCGCAATCTCTAGTTCGCTGTTGGCCCAAGAGAGCCGTTGGTGGAAGGAGAGCCTTTGGGCGAGGTCCTCAACGTATTCGATAGGGACGTTGTCGTCGATGCCGAGCCGGATGTCGGCACGGACCATGCTCGGTGGTTGCCAGTCAGCGTCGGATACTCCGTTCAATTTGGGGGAGTGGCCGTTGCGGTCGTCGTTTGAGGCGGGGCTCGCAATTGAGTGAGGTAGGGTCTGGACGCCGTTCCCGTTGTGAACTTCAGGAACGGTGCCTTGGGCTTCACCGTTTGGTGATTGTTTTATTCGGCGTTTGAGTTCTTCGACGGATTGGGAGAGGAGCTGCGTGTAAAGGTGGAGGCCGATTGCCGCGACGTGTCCGCTTTGTTCGGCGCCGATGACGTTGCCCATGCCGCGGATTTCGAGGTCGCGCATGGCGATTTTGAATCCGGAGCCGAGTTCGGTGGCGGCGAGGATGGTGTTTAGGCGGGCGTCGGCCTCTTCGGTAAGGGATTTGTTTGGTTGGACAAGGAGGTAGGCGAAGCCCTGCTTTGCACCGCGTCCTACCCTGCCCCTGATGTGGTGCAGTTGCGCTAACCCGAAGCGGTCGGCATCGTCGACGATAAGCGTGTTGACGTTGGGCATGTCGATGCCAGCTTCGATGATGGTGGTGCAGACGAGGACGTCGTACTCGCCGCGCTCGAATTCCGTGACGACCGTTTCAAGCTGTCCTTCAGGCATCTGTCCGTGACCGATTGTGAACGATGCTTCAGGGACGAGTTCGCGAAGGCGTCGGGAGACGCGTTCGATATTTTTAACGCGGTTGTGCAGGAAGAAGACCTGGCCGCCGCGGTCGAGTTCGCGCAGGATTGCTTCTCGGATCAGGTCGTCGCTGGATTCGGAGACGAAGGTGCGGACGGGTAGTCGCTCGTCGGGCGCGGTCTCCATGCTGCTCATGTCGCGGATGCCAGCGATCGACATGTAGAGCGTGCGCGGGATGGGAGTGGCGGAGAGGGTCAAGACGTCGACGGCAGCACGCAGCCTCTTCATGTGCTCTTTGTGTCTGACGCCAAACTTCTGCTCTTCGTCGATGACGACTAATCCGAGGTCGTTGAAGATGATGTCTCGCTGAATGAGCCGGTGGGTGCCGATGATGATGTCGATCTTGCCGGCCGCCAGCCGTTCGAGGATGTCTTTCTGATCGTCGCGGTTCCGGAAGCGAGAGATGACGTCGACTTCGACGGGAAATGGGGCTAGACGTTCCCTGAAAGTGTCGAAGTGCTGTTGGGCGAGTAGAGTTGTCGGGACGAGAACAGCGGCTTGCCGACCGTTTTGGACGGCTTTGAAGGCGCTTCGAAGGGCGATCTCGGTCTTTCCGAAACCGACGTCGCCACAGATGATGCGGTCCATCGATTTCTCGTCTTCCATGTCACCTTTGACGGCTTGGAGGGCGGTTATCTGGTCGGGGGTCTCTTCGAAGGGGAAGCTTGCCTCTAGCACCTGTTGCCACGGGGTGTCCGGCTCGGCTTGGATGCCGTTCGCCAACATTCGGGTGGCGTAGATGCTGAGGAGCTCGTTGGCCACGATTTCGGTGGCACGTTTGGCGCGTCGGCGCGCGGAACGCCATTCTTGAGTTCCCAGTTTGGAGAGTTTTGGCGCGGTTTCGCCGCCACCCTGGTAGATCTGGATGCGGTCGATGTGCTCGGTGGGGACGTAGACGCGGTCGTCTTTGGCGTATTGGAGAACGATATGCTCGCGTCCGTCGGGTTCCTTGGTCTCGGTACCGAGGAATTTCGAGATACCGTGGTCGATGTGTACGACGTACACGCCGGGTTGCAGTTGTTCGAGCTGGGGTCCGCGCCGGGCGGCGCGTCGGTGTGATCGACGGCGTTGACGACGGATGCCGAAGATTTCGGCATCCGTCAAGACACGAATGTTCTCGCCGTCGTCTAATTCGAGATCGAAGCCGGACGTTGTGTAGCCTTCGGCGATTATTACCGGAGCGTTTTTGTTCTCCTTGCAATGGCCGTTTCCCGCGATGGAAGAAGGTACGGATCGTTCGTATCGCGATTTGATCCCAGCTTCTTCGGCGAGTTCGTAAAGACGGACGGCGTGACTGGTTATGGCGACGATTTGGGTCGAACCGTCCTCGATTGCGCGTTGAAGCGCCTGGGTGGGATCGTCGAGGACGGCGCTGACGGGCTCTTCTTCTTCGAAATCTAGTGCGCTCGGATCTACTCTGTGAGCGGTTAGTTGTCGATTGATCGGCAGTGGTAATTTCGTGCCTAGGTCGCGTGTGTCGATCCCGAATGGATCGATCTCTAACCGTCGGCCCACGGTTTCGATGCGTTGAGCGACTTCAGGCCAGAGCATGTGTTGAGTCGGGAAGTCAACGGGGACTTCCCCGCGGCGTTCTTTGACGCGCCTGACCTCCTCCAAACGTCGGTCGATACCAGATGCTGATTCCGAGATTATTCGGGGGCGGACGGCGATCACGATGGTTTCAGGTGGTAGAAAGTCGAAAAGTGAACCGCGGTTGAAAAAACCGGCGTAGAAAGCGAGTTCGCTGTCGATCACACCTTCCGCCACGAGGTTGAGATCATCGGTCAACCGGCGGGACGATAGACGCGTGAAATCGATGTTGTCGGTGTTGAGCGAGGAGATCGAATCACGAATCGCTTGGGGATTGACGAACGCTGGCATCTCCTCGCGCGCGGGGACAACGCGCAGATCGTCGACATCCTCGAATGATCGTTGTGTCTCGACGTCGAAAAGTCTCATGCTGTCGATTTCATCGTCGAAAAGCTCGATCCGAACTGGATTGACGGTTCCGACGGGGAAGATGTCGATGATGCCGCCACGTCGTGACACCGTGCCGGGTTGCTCGACGGTGGGTTGCACCTCATATCCAGAGCCAGTGAGGTGGCGCATGGTCTCGGACAAATCGATGCGGTCGCCGACGCGTAGCATACGGATGGTGCCGTCAAAGACGCGCTTTTCGACGGTTCGTTCGGCGATAGCGTGGACAGACGCTACGACCAGTGGCGGTTCGGGCTCCCCGTGAAAGTGTCGGCGGAGCGCGTCGAGCGTCATCAGACGCCGTTGCGCGCTGCCGCGATCTGGCTCGTAACGTTCCAATGGGATGCTGCCGGTTTCGATGAAGTGGTGGATCGGCGAGCCGTCTTCGTCGATGTCTGGAGTGCCGGTCCAAGTAGGCAATTGATCGACGATACGTTGCGCGGCGTCAGGGTTCGGCGTGATTACGAGTGTCGGGAGTTTGAGATTACGCCAAACCGCGGCGATCAGGAACGGGTTTGCCGGCTCTGGGCACAAGGTCGGCACATTGGCGCGCGGTTGAGAGAGTAAGTTGCCAATTGCGCCGAACTGAGTCGTACCGGTTAAGCGGTCTACGAGGGTCGCAAGGAATGGTTGCGTTTTTGACGGCATGCAGTTACGCGCGCTAATAGCCCGCAAACGGTTGCGGGTGGTTTCTTAACGTTCGATTCTATCGTTCGACTGTGTAACGTAGGTGTCGACTGGCTGTGAAATTGCGCAAGGTTTGCAACTTTATAATCTCAGCTATGACGCGCCAACCCTCTTCGAAAGACCAAGATCCGCGCACGGTCAAGCGTGCCGTTTTCAAGCTGGGCACGAATATCGTCACAAGAGGTTCGGGGGAACTCGACATCGAGACGATCACTGACCTCGTGAGGCAGATTGCAGAGGCGCACGATTCGGGTTTGGAGGTGGTGATCGTGTCTTCGGGCGCGGTGGGCGCTGGCATGGACACGCTGATCAACCGCAGTCCGAAGAGTCGAGCGAGGCTGCGCCGACGGAATGTGACGGCGCGCCAGGCTGCCGCGGCGATCGGGCAAGTGGATGTGATCGCCTTGTACAAGAGCGAGTTCGGGCGGTATGGTATCGATGTGGCGCAGACATTGCTGTCACGGAGCGTGTTGAATCAGCGTGATGGGTATCTAAACGTGCGTGGCACGATGGAGATGTTGCTGGAGGCGGGGATCGTGCCGATCGTGAACGAGAACGATGTCGTAGCGGTTGAGGAGATCGTCGGTGTAACCTACGGTGACAACGATCGGTTGTCGGCGATGCTGGCGAATGTGTTGGATGCCGACGTGTTGGTGCTGTTGGGCGAGATGGATGGTCTGCACACCGCGGACCCGCATGAGGATCGCAACGCGGATCTGATACCTGACGTCTACGAAATAACAGAAGAGATTCGAGGGTTCGCTGGAGGTCCGAGCGATGACCGCGGTAGCGGCGGGATGCGAAGCAAGTTGGCGGCCGCGGAAGTGGCGACTCTGTCTGGCGTGGACATGGTTATTGCGGACGGCCATGTGGAGAATATTGTCGGAAGGTTGCTGGACGGGGTGAAGATCGGGACGAGATTTCATTCGTTGGTGCCGCCGACCGAGAGTCGCAAGCGTTGGCTACTGACGGGTGGAACCGAGGCCACGGGTGCGGTGACGATCGACGACGGTGCGGTGCGTGCATTGACTGAGAATGGAGTGAGTCTGCTTCCGGTCGGCGTCACCTCGGTTGAGGGCGATTTCGATCGTGGCGATATCATTGGAGTGAAGTCGTTGTCCGGCAAAGATGTCGCTTGGGGCATCAGCAACTACTCGGCAGCCGAGACGCGGCTGGTGATGGGCAAGAGGTCGGACGAAATGCCCGACATATTGGACAACTATTTCGGGCGCGAGATCGTGCATCGTAACAACATGGCGATTGGGACCGTTGGGTCGATCGGAGCGGCGTCCGCATCAGATTGAGATTGAAAGTTTCGGAATGGAAATTCTCCTTGTCGGCAACAGATCAGATTGACCCCTAAGAGATGATTACAGCGGAAAAACCAGTATCGAGGGTGGCAAGTGTGGATATTCGCGCCATGGGATTGGCGGCGCGAGCGACGGCCGAAGAACTGGCGCGTTGCACAGCCGACCAACGCGACAAGGCGTTGAGAGGATTGACCGCCGCGCTTATCGCACAGAACGAACGCATTCTGGCTGCGAACGATGCGGATTTGGCGGCGGCCAAAGCCGATGGGATGGATGAGCACGTCGCCGAGCGCATGATGCTGAACGCGGATCGAATCGCCGAAATGGCGAGCGCCGTCACCAACATCGCGGATCTAGACGACCCGGTTGGCGAGGTATTGGAAGAGCGAGTGGCGCACAACGGGATGTTGATACGCCGGGTCCGGGTCCCGTTGGGTGTCATCGGAGTGATCTATGAGAGCCGCCCCAACGTCACGATCGATATCGCGGCGCTGTGTTTGAAGGCCGGCAACGCGGTGATACTGCGCGGTGGCAAGGAGGCGATCCGGACGAATTCGGCGTTGGCATCGCTGGTACGAGAGTCGGTCGTAGCGGCTGGTCTGCCCGAGAACGCCGTTCAGTTCGTCGAAACGACAGACCGTGCCTTGGTCGGTGAGATGTTGGAGATGGACGACTGCATCGATCTATTGATCCCTCGCGGCAATTCGGAGCTTGTTCACATGGTGGCAGACAAGGCGAAGATGCCGGCGGTCACTGGCGGTATTGGCGTGTGCCATGCGTATGTCGACTCGTCGGCAGATGTCGGCAAGGCGGTCGATGTCGTCTTTAACGCAAAGGCGCAACGGCATACGGTTTGTAACGCGTTGGATACTCTGCTCGTGCACGAGAGCGTGGCCGGTTCCGTGTTGAACGGATTGTCGGGCCCGCTGTCCGAGGCTGGTGTCGAGGTGCGTGCTGACAATCGAGCGTGGGCGTTGCTCGGCCCGAAACGACGGACGTTGAAAGTTAAACGAGCGGGTGAGGACGATTTTGGAACCGAGTTTTTGGCGTTGATACTCTCGGTGAGGGTGGTGCGCAGTCTCGACGAAGCATTGGAGCATATTCGGCACTACGGTTCGGGTCACTCGGAGGCGGTGGTTGCAGAAGATGCCGAGGTCGTCGAGCGTTTCTTGAACGAGGTCGACGCGTCAGCCGTGTTTGCGAACGCTTCAACGCGCTTCAACGATGGTGGGGAGTTCGGTTTGGGAGCAGAGGTAGCGATATCCACCAACAAGCTGCACGCCCGCGGCCCGATGGGTATCCGGGAGATCATGTCGTACAAATGGGTGGTCACGGGCGACGGCCATATCCGCACATAGACGACTTCGGATTGAGCTTTCTAAAAGTTTGACATAGCAGGAAAACGAGGGACCTTTCCCCACAGGATATGGTCAGGGCGAGGGCATATGACGAACTACACGTTGCACAGAGAACTTCGGACACCGAACTCCGAATCTTTTTTCGTTGTCGATAGCGAAGATCGCGATGTCGGGCGGTTGGATGTGCACTTTCCGCAGGGAATGGTGCACGCGACGTTGATCGTCCGAGAGAATCTGACCGAAGAAGATCTACGAGACATCGTTAACCGGTTCATTCAAGAGATGAACCAGTTGGTTGGCGTGGATGGGGTCGAGGTCGCGGTGCACGCCTATCAGGGCGAAGAGCGCGGGGTTTTTCACAACGACGACTTGAACGGTCGCCGCAACGGCAACGGTCACTCGAACAACTGAACGGGACGGTTGATCAAGTCGTTGTCAACCGACGACGATGTTGAAGAGGCGACCCGGGACGTAGATTTCGCGGCGGATGTTTTTGTCTTGGGTGTGACGGATCGCGCCCGGTGATGAGAGTGCGGCGGCGGCGACCTCTTTCTCGCCGGCGTCGGTCGGAACCGTGATGGTGTCTCGGACGCGGCCATTTACCTGCACGACGATCTTGATCGTGTCGACAGTAAGTTTCGACTCGTCCCATTCGGGGAGCATCTGCTGGTGGACGGAGAATTCCCATCCGTTGCGGAGCCACAACTCTTCGGCGATGTGGGGGGCGAGCGGCGCGAGGTGCAGGACCAGGCGCCGAATGCTTGCGCTCCACAGATCCGCGGAGACGCCACCGTTATCCCATGCGTCATTCAACTGGTTGACGTAGGTCATCAATGCTGCAATGGTGGTGTTGTACTTGTAGGAACGCATATCTTCGATTACGCGCTTGGTAAGAGCGTGCGAAGCCACGTCTAGATCCCTCTCGGCGTTTTGGTTGTCGCCGTGGAACTCGTTCGGATCGCGCGTACCGATGTCCCAGACTCGGTGCAACCAGCGTCGGATGCCGTTGATCCCCGAATCGGTCCAAACGCCGCCCTTATCCCAAGGGCCGAGGAACATCAGGTAGCAGCGAAGGGTGTCGGCTCCGTACTTACGCACCAGCGGGTCCGGCGTGACCGGGTTGGAACGTTTCGAGATTCTGCCCTCGTCGGTAGTCATGACCCCGTGACTGAAGAGGTGGATGTACGGCTCGGAGAAGTTGACGAAACCGGTGTCGCGGAGCGCGCGGTTGAAGAACCGGGCGTAGAGCAGGTGCATGACCGCGTGTTCCATTCCGCCGGTGTACTGGTCAACTGGCGCCCAACCGTTGGCGACTTCGCTGTCGAACGGGTTTCCGGCGTCTTCGGGGCTGAGATAGCGCATGTGGTACCAGGACGAGTCCATGAAGGTGTCCATGGTGTCGGTCTCGCGTTTGCCGGGTCCTCCGCAGTCGGGGCACGGCGCGTTCAGGAACTCCTCGTGCTCGATCAGCGGCGATCGGCCTGATGGTTGGAACTTAGCGTCTGATGGCAGCTCTACGGGAAGGTCTTCGTATGGGACGGGAACTGCTCCGCAGTCGTCGCAGTAGATGATCGGGATCGGGGTACCCCAGTAGCGTTGACGTGAGATGAGCCAATCACGGAGGTGATAGGTGACGACGCGTTGGCCCCATCCGTTGTTTTCGATGGCGTCGGAGATCGCTTCTTTGCCCTGTTGGCTAGAGAGGCCGTCGAATTCGCCAGAGTTGACTTGGACGCCGGGGGCGATGTAGGCCGCGTTGAGTTGTTCGCCGTTCCACTCGTCGGGCGCGACGACTACGCGGATCGGGAGGTGGTACTTTTTGGCGAACTTAAAGTCGCGTTCGTCGTGCGCCGGTACACCCATAACGGCTCCAGTGCCGTACGTGGCGAGGACGTAGTTGCCGACGAGTATGGGAACGCGTTCGCCGTTTAGCGGGTTTACGCAGAAAGAGCCGGTGAGTACGCCGGTCTTCTCGCGCACGGCTGAGGTGCGTTCGATCTCGGTCTCACGGGCGGCCGCGGCGACATAATCTTCCACCGGTGCTCTGCAATCGGGTTGCGTTAGCTCTGCGACCGAGGGGTGCTCGGGTGCCAGCACGACGAAGGTGACGCCGAAGATCGTGTCGATACGGGTGGTAAACGTGGAGATCGACTCTGTTTCGAGGTCGTATTCGGAGATGTCGAAGCGGATGTTTACGCCTTCGGATCGGCCGATCCAGTTTTCCTGGCTGATGAGGACCTTCTCAGGCCAGTCGATGCCAGACATGTCTAGCAACTCGTCGGCGTATTTGGTGATGGCGAAGTACCACTGAGGCATGTTGCGTTTGACTACGACGGCCTCGCAACGTTCACACTTGCCGTCTTTGACCTGTTCGTTGGCGAGTGTCGTCTGGTCTTCGGGACACCAGTTGACGGGGCCGCCGGAGCGGTACGCAAGGCCGTTCTCGAGAAACTTCAGGAAGAAGTACTGGTTCCACTTGTAGTATTCGGGATCGCAGGTGATGATCTGTCGAGACCAGTCGTACGAATTGCCCATCAGCTCGAACTGGTTGCGCATGTTCGCGATGTTGCCGTAGGTCCAGAGCTTGGGGTGGACATTGCCGCGGATGGCGGCGTTTTCGGCCGGTAGACCGAAGGCGTCGAAGCCTTGGGGGTGGAGGACGTTGTAACCTTCCATCCGCTTGAAACGGGCTGCGGCATCACCGCCGCTGAAGGCGAACCAGTGTCCGATATGGAGGTCGCCGGATGGGTACGGGAACATCGACTGGACGAACCACTTCGGGCGCGTAGTGTCGTCCGGGTCCCATCGATAAATGTTGGCGTCTTCCCACATTCCCCGCACACGAGGCTCGATCTCGGCGTGGTCGTAGCGATCGCCGAGTTGATGGGAAGTATCAGGTGGAATGTCGGACGCTAGAGCCATCGACGATTCTCCGAACTAGGCGAAGGCCGGGTCAGTCGTGAAGAGATTCGAATGTTACCGATTCTAATGCAACCACACGTTGGCCTAAGTGCTTGTCAGTTGTGCGTTGCCCTGGCGAAATGGGTCAAGATGTATGGTGAACCGGGTCGAGATCTGAAGAATTTGGGAATTCGGAGAAAAATTCTGGAATTTGCTTGACATAATCACACATATGTAGAATATACTACAATAGTGACAATCGAACGACCGACTTACGGAGGAACAACCCAACCATGCCCAAACCGAGAGCCAAGACCAGAGAAGTGCGACGCCGGATCTGGGAGTTCATTCGCGACTACCGCCGCAAGAACCTCTACGGCCCGAACCTGCGCGAGATTGCCGAAGCGGTCGGTATCAGCTCCGCGTCCAATGTCAACTATCACGTCAAACCGATGATCGACCAAGGTCTCTTGACAGGCAACAGCAACGCGAGGTCGTTAAATGTCCATTCGGGCATCCCGATCGTGGGGACGGTCGCTGCTGGTCCCAACACTCAAGATTTCGTCATGGATTTGCCAGACGTCGCGTGGGACCAAGTAAGTGAATTCGACACTATCGATTTTCCGGACTGGCTCGTCGGGAACGCGCGTGACCCCTTCGCGCTTGAAGTGACGGGCGACTCAATGATCGATGCCGGCATCATGGCAGACGACATCATCATCATGGAGAAGACCAACCGTGCCAAGCGCGGAGACATGGTCATCGCGTACGTCACCAGCCGAGAAGAGCACACCGTCAAGCGGTACTACCCGAACGGGCCTACCGTCACCCTTCAACCTGACAACAGGAACTACGATCCGTTGATCGAGGACGCCAAAGACGTCAGCATCGAAGGCAAAGTCATCGGCGTTGTGAGGCGTTACTGATAACCGGATCGCCCCGCGAAATTGGCTGGGCGTTAAATTCGTCCGGCCACGACGCGGCGGTATGCGGTCGAATCGACGATGAGAATGCGTGAAATTGCGCCTCGGTTACAATCATCCTTGACGTTTGGTTATTGAAAGTAACCATCCAATCCGAAAATCGCCGTACGGCAAGGTTCAGCACGACATGTTTGGCAGAGGCATAGGCCCACTTGAGATATTCCTGATCGTCGTCGTGGTGCTTATCATCTTCGGCGCTGGGCGGTTGCCTGAAGTCGGACGAGGTATCGGCACCGCCATCAAAGAATTCCGCGGCACCATCGGCAATAAGGACAACGCTGAGACCGATGAGGGAAAGAAAGCGGATGTGACGGACGTCGAGAAGTCCGACTAACCACCCGCGTCCGCGACTTTTCGGTCGGTAGCGTTCTCTGCTTCGGACCTGCCCGTTGCGAATCTCGCGAGCAGTAGACCGAGTTCGAATAGAACGATTATCGGACCGGCCACGAGCGATTGAGTCACCGGATCGACGGTCGGTGTTACGACGGCAGCGAGAACAAAGGCGAAAAGGATAACCCACCGCCGCTGTTTCGACAGGTTTTGCGGTCTTAAGATTCCGAGCTTGGCCAGCAGGAACATCGCGATCGGGATTTCGAAGATCAATCCGAGCCAGATCACGAGCGTCGTGACGAGAGAGACGTAAGACGATAGTCGCGGGGTGACGAGTGCGATTTCGCCGCCGAACTGCAATAGGAAGTGGATCGCGGGCGGGATTGCCACGTAGTAGGCGAACGCCGCTCCGGCGATGAACAGCAGCGTGCCGCCGGGGAGCAGGAGATAGAGTGTACGTCGTTCGCTGCCCTTCAAACCGGGACGGACGAACATGATGATTTGATAGAGGACGACCGGGAAGGCGGCGGCGAACCCTACAAGCACCGAAACTTTCGCGGTTACCGTCCAACCTTCGGTGATGTCGAGCTGGACCAGCCTTGCAGGATCCTCAGGACGGACTCTTTCGAGGGCATCGATCGCTGGTCGTTGGACGAAATCTTGTATTGGCCGATAGAACGTGAACGCCAAGATTGTCGCGATTAGGATAGCCGCGACCGCGATGTAGAGCCGTTTTTTGAGCTCCGCGAAGTGCGACATCAGCCGGGTCGGCCGGTCTTTCACGACGGTGCTCCCGAACCTTCTGGCGTTGCTTCGGCGCTCGCGTCGGTGGGCGAGTTTTCCGATGTCGCATCAGTCGTTGGCTTTCGCGTTTGTGGACCCGGAGTGGTTCTGGAATAACCGCTGGGCCTGACTACGGAACGGGCGAGCGATTTAAAGTCGGCGGCATCCGTGGCGATGCTTTGAGCGTCTTGACGGATGTCGTTGAGCTCCGATGTCAGGTCACGGACGTCGTCCAGCAATCCGTCTTGATCGAGACGCTCTCGGATTCCCTCAACATCGACCGCTTCTTCGACCATTTGCGTCAGCTCTTCGCGTTGCCGCCGTAACTCAGTCATGTACTTGCGGGCCGTCCGAACTCCTTCGACCATCCGGACGGGTCCGACGACCAGCAAGCCGATGACAAACACGACGATTAATTCGAGACCGCCGACGCCGAAGAAATTCACAGCGTGTTCATCTCCTCGTGAGCGGCACAGGTGGCGTAGATGTGAGCGTTGGTGAAGGTGCACGTTTCAGGCGGCAGCATGGCCCGCACCGAGCATAGCGGCAGTCCGACGACGTTGAGGTAGCATCCGATGACCGATGCGGCCGGATCGAACTCGCTGTCTTGGACCCCGTACGCGCCGGCTCGATCATAAGGTACGCCGGTCGCGACGTATCCGTCGATCTCGTCGTCGTCGTACGTTCGCATGTTTACCTTGGTGACGACGGTGTGCGATATCGTTTCTCCGCGTTGACGATGCGGTGCGTAGGTCGTGGCGACCGTTGTGACGACTTCGTGTTGCAGTCCTCGCAAGCTCCGTAACATGGCGACCGCTTCTTCGCGGTTTCTAGGTTTGCCGAGTAAGGCGCCGTCAAGGGCAACGACCGTGTCGGCGGCGATGATCACAGTGTCCCATGGCATGCGATTCCGATTGGCCGCGACGGCTGCGCGGAGTTTTGTCTCGGCGTTTTGGCGTGTGAGTTTGTAGACATCGGGCTCGATTTCGGAGGTGATTTCCGAACCACCGCCCAAACCGTCCTGCACTACGAAGGTCAGTCCGGCGAGCGCCATGATGTCTCTTCGGCGTTTCGATCCAGATGCGAGGATGAACCGAACACTCCCGCAGCGCGCTTCTTCGCTATCTAGGGACCCGGTTGCTGTGTCAGATTTTGACATGGCGGCTAAAGTGCGGTCGGCGATTGTTTCAACCCTTATTTCTCCAAGAGGGCGAGAGCTTCGACGTGTCTAGTCTGCGGGAACATGTCGACGGGCCGGACTGATACCAGTTTAAATCCGCTCTCGCAAAGGGCGTTCACGTCGCGAGCCATCGTTATGGGGTTGCACGAGACCATCATTATCCGGCGAGGAGCGAGTGTTTTGAGGGCTTCCAACGCTTGAGGATGGCAACCGATCCGCGGCGGATCGATGATCGCGATGTCAACGGCCAGTTCAGATTCGGCGAGCTCGATCGCCGCGAATTCGGCCTTGGCTTCGATAAACGTGACGTTTTCAACATCGGCGCAGTTGACATTGGCGTCTTCGATAGCTGAGGCTGATTCTTCGATCCCGATCACCGACTTCACGTGTGGCGACAGCAAACGGGCGAAGGTTCCGACACCGCAATAGAGGTCGACGAGCGTATCGCTGCCCCCCAACTCGAGGATGGAGACGATCTCGTCCACGACGGCTGACAGCTGCGCGGTGTTGACTTGGAAGAAGGACGAGGCGGCGACTTGGAATCTGGCGCCTTGGACTTCCTCGACGTATTTTTGGCGGCCCGACGGTACGTCTCGGATCTCGACAGGCAACAAAGGTTGGACGATGGTGTCGCCAGTGTTGCTGCCGACGCGAACAGAGAACTGAGTCATCCGATCGAGTCGACCTTGGAGTTGCGAGAGGGTTTCGTTGATGCGTTCGTCCATGATGGCGCACTCGTCGACCCGCACGAAACGGTGGCTGTCAGCGTTCTTGTAGCCGGCGATGCCATTCTCGCCGCCGCGGCCGACCGTGAATCGGGCATGGTTGCGGTAGTGGTAGCGCGTTGGCGATGGCATCGTTTCGAGTACTTCAGCGCTACGCAAGGCGCCGTATCGGGACAGCGCGCGTGTGACGATCTCACGTTTGATCTCAAGCTGATGGGCGTAGTCGATATGTTGCCATTGACACCCGGAACACTCACCGAAGTAGAAACACTTCGGTTCGACGCGATGTGCCGAGGCGCGTTCGACGTTTTCGGCGAGAGTGGCGATGCGATCTCGGAAGACCTTGACGACCTTCGCGGAGACTTTTTCGCCAGGTATCGCACCTGCGATGGTCACCCGAACAGTTTCGTATTCGGCGGTGGCGAGCCCGCGTTCATCGAAGTCGCCTGCCTGCAACTCAAGAGCGTCACCGATCTCGATGACGAGATGTGACGTGAGGTCTGGTCCGCGGTAACGGTTCCTGTGGTTTCGTTTCGCCATTTCAGATTCGACGACCGCCGCGTCCCGCGCTTCCGGTTTCCGCCCACCTTCCCTAGCATTCCAAGGTTTCAAAGGGTCGAATCCCAATATACAACTGTGCGTTTTGATACCCTGAGAACATGTGATCGGCAGCGGGAGATCGCGCGTCTGACACAGTTGCTCCAACCTTTCAATTGACCCAGACACTCCCAGATCCGACCGTCAAGCCGTGGAAGATTTCACGTAACGGCGCTACGCGGCCCGCGAAGCGAAGATTGCCTGATTGGTTCAAGGTGCGGGCACCAGGCGGCGAGAACTACACGGACCTCAAGAAGCGATTCCGCGGGTCGGCACTGCATACGGTTTGTGAAGAGGCGGCGTGTCCGAACATCGGTGACTGCTGGGAGCGGCGCACGGCGACCTTCATGATTCTTGGCGACACGTGCACGCGCGCTTGCTCATATTGCAACGTCAAGACTGGATGGCCGGGCGCGCAGAACGTAGATTGGGCGGAGCCGTTCCGGTTGGCGCAGACGGTAAAGGCGATGGACCTGAAGTACACGGTCGTAACATCGGTCGACCGCGACGACTTACCCGATTACGGCTCGTCGATATTTGCGATGACGATAACTCAGATCCACCGTTTGGCACCCGAGTGCAAGGTCGAAGTTTTGATACCCGATTTCGGTGGTGAGCGGACCGCGTTGAAGCAGGTTGTCGATGCCGGGCCGGAAGTGTTGAATCACAATATCGAAGCGCCGCGTAGGATTTTCAGCAAGGTGCGCCCCAAGGGTGATTACGATCTGTCGTTGGAGCTCATACGCCGCGCCAAGGAGATCGATCCGCAGGTGCCGACCAAGTCTGGCATGATGGTCGGTCTGGGCGAGACGAAAGACGAGGTCTATCAGACGATGCGCGATCTACGTGACGTCGATTGCGACCTGTTGACGATTGGTCAATATCTGCGCCCATCTGAGCGCCATCATCCGCTGATTCGCTTTTATCATCCCAGCGAGTTCGGCGAGTTCGCCCGCGTCGGAATGGAGATGGGCTTCAAACACGTAGCTTCTGGGCCGTTGGTAAGGTCTTCGTATCATGCCGACGAGCAGCACGAATCCGCGATCGACGCGTTATTGGCGAAACGGTAATCAGACTGTCGGCGTAACTCATTTCCTGGCGGCGCGCAGGAGATGATGTCAAAACGCAATAAATCCTTGGTTGGTGGAAGCGCATTCGCCGCGTTTCTGCTGGTTGCAGTGATCGGCACTGCGATGTTGATGCCGTCAGTCGTTGCCGAGGACCATAACCACAGCTCGGTTACCGGATATTTCGGATTGGATGACGACGGCATGCCCATCGTCAATCGGCACGGCGTCATGTTGGTGTTCGACGGTGCAATTGCGGCGGAGACGGTGTCCGTCGACACGTTCGAAGTGTCGCTTAACGACGGTTCATTCGCTGAAATCGTTGAAACCCAAGTCGATGGCTCCTACGTGTTTTTGAGACTCGAAGACGAGTTGGCTTCCAATGCGACGCCGATTGTGGGTATCGCGGTGCAACAGGAAATAGAGGACTTGGCTGGCAACTCGACCAACAAACGCAAGTTGGGTTTCGTACAGATCAGCGATGGGATCGCTCCTCGGTTGACGGTTGCGTTGAGCGGCGGTTCAGGGAGAGGCACAGGCGATGAGGGACCGGATCGGTTGACCAACGACACGATCGACATCCGCATCACATCGGATGAGCCGATGCAAGGGGCGACGAGGGTGATCGTCGTTTGCGAAAGCATCGGTTGGACTGAGGGTGTTGATGGTCGAGATGTTGACCGTGACATTGACGATTTCATTGCGAACCGTAATGGTGTGTTTCCAAGCAAGCCACAAGAGCCTAAAGGTACTGCCTACACATGCGGCTACGACGCAGATGGCGATGGCATGGATGATCCTTTTCAACTGACGGAAGACATCGCGAATTCGCGCCCGGGCGAGGTCTGGGAATACACATGGCGCAACGCGAGTGGTTCGACGACGAAGCTACGAGACGGCTCATTGACGGTGGTTGCATATGGACGAGATAGGTCGAGATACGATCGATACGGAGAAGAGGTATCCAACTGGGCAACCGCTGCGGTTGGGTTTGGTTTGGATACTGAGTTCGAGGGTGCCGGTGTGCCGAATGGCGTCAAAGTTCACCCCGAGGACGGATCGAAAACCAGCGATACCCGTCCGTTCGTCCTAATCGAGTTCCCAGAAACGAATTCCGTGATGCTGAATTCGGTGCTATTCGACGGTGTACAAGTTTCCGATGATTTTGAAGATGTTGGCGATAACCGCTTTGTGTATTGGCCTCACAGTATGAACCGGGGGCGACACACTGTAGAGGTTGAAGCATCTGATTCGGCGCGCAACGATTTTGAGTTTGATTTCAGTTTTGAGTCAGTGGGACGTGGTGACTTCGTACTGGATCTTCAAACCGGTTGGAATGCGGTTTCGGTACCCTCGAATCCCATCGACCCTTCGATAGGGGCAGTATTTACCGATCCAGCCATCACGACGGTGATCGCGTGGATCGACGGCAGATCGCACCTCGCCGTGGGTAGGGGTGAAACTTGGGAGGCAAACCGGAACTTCGAAGCCCTATCAAGCGTGTCAAAAGAATTCGGCTATTGGGTCAAATCCGTTCACGATGTGCGACAGACGATAGGACTGCAAGGCCCGACCAGCAGGAGAGATGGTGAAGAGGTTGTTCGTTACCTCGCTGCCGCAAAACCGGGGTGGAATTTCGTCGGTGTCATTGATCCGACCTGGAAACAGACCGAAAACCATTTTGGCGAGGTGCTGCTCGACCGACAAGGGGGGCGGTGCGCGCTGGCGAGTACCTCCTAGGCGATTACGACGTTGCTTTCACATGGGATGCGAACAACGGGCGCTTCGAGCCGTTGCTGCCCAGCGCGAACATGAAGATCGGCGACGGTGTTTGGGTTTACTATTCGCCAACCGACCGTTAGCCGATTATTGCCGCAACGGACCGACGACGGTCAGGAAGGGAAAGCGGTGGAAATCCGTGTCGCGGGTGCAAATTTGACTGATGCCGTTTTCGCGCATGAGGACCGCGGTGTGGACGTCGTACAAGGTGTTTGACTGGAGTTCTGGTAACTCATTCAACGTCTGGAACAATACGTCCGCGTGCCGATCAGAAGCTGTCAGCATTGTGAAACTCGGCGAATCAGTCAATGCGACAATCCCCAAGCTGCTCCCGCTGACCAAGGGATTCGAAACGAACGCGGATGCGTGACAACCCGCATGAACTCGTAGCAAATACTCCAGGTTAGAAATGTTGGAGCGGGTTCGAGACCACTCCGGTCGAGGTATTCCTGACACGTTGGATTGAATTCTGAGTCCACATCCGCGGCGTAAACCAAGACGTTAGTGTCTACGACCATGATTTTTCTTCGTCGAAAATCTTGAACAATTCGTCCCGGTTGGAAACATCAACAAGTGCGTCGCCGCTATGCCAAGAAGGGAGAGGTGGCAGTTCATGCTGACCTTTAGTGGATTTGTCGCCGGTGACAATCACGTGTCGGATGCCAGACTCCACGATCTCAGTTATTGTGACCCCGCGCCGCGCGGCCTCGATGCACAGCTGCTGCATCAACGTATCGTCAATGTTGAATGTCGTCTTGGCTACCCGTATCACTGGGGTATATGGGAGTAGCCGCGTGTCGTCGATACTAGACTCCAACTGTCATGTCGACGCTATACATAGTCGCCACGCCGATCGGCAACCGCGACGACCTCACTCTGCGTGCAGTGCGCGTCCTGCGCGAAGTGCCGGTGCTGGTGGCTGAGGATACGCGGGTGACGCGGCGGATTTTGGAGCACATAGAGGCCAAGCCCAAAGTGGTGAGTTTTCATCGTCGATCATCGGCGAAAGATGTCGCAAGGGTGATGGGGCATCTAGGCGAGGGAGATGTCGCTCTGGTCTCCGATGCCGGGACGCCGGGGGTCAATGACCCGGGGCAAGCGATCGTCGCTGCGGCTATCGAGCACGGTCATAATGTGGTTCCGTTGCCCGGCCCGTCGTCAATCATGGCAGCGTTGTCGGTCAGCGGGTTCTACGCCGACCAATATGTGTCATATGGGTTTCTACCCGCTGGCAGCGCGAGGCGTCGGCGACTGCTCGGGCAAATCGCAGAACAACAGATGGCCGCTGTCCTCTTCGAGACGCCACATCGCCTCCGCGGTGCTCTCGAAGACATGGCGAACGTCCTCAACGACCGCAAATTAGTCATCTGCCGCGAGATGACAAAGCTGCACGAGGAGATATGGTGCGGGACCGCGGTTGAAGCGCTTGAGTATTTCTCCTCGCCTCGCGGCGAGTTCGTGATCGTGGTGGCGCCGCTTGGAAGAACCGAACAGAGGCCGAGCGCCACGGACGTCGAAGATGCGGAACGACGGATTTTGGAAGCGGCTAGCGAATTTGAGGAGCAGCACAGCTCGAGAAGAGATCTGGTCGCGGCGGTCGCGGAGAGAACGGGGTTGCCGAAACGTCAGGTCTACCAAGCGTTGCATCGCAATGCGTGACGCAGTTCGTGGCGATGCCACGGAGATTGCGAAGTAGAATCGAGGGGGAGTGCCGCGGTGCTTTCCCGTATCCCAATGGCCATAAGGCCAAGTGCCGAGCACACACGGCGTTAAGCGAGCCTCGACTTGTCCAGAAATATTCTCGTCTGCGTAGCCTGGCCCTACGTCAATAGCGAACCACATCTCGGGCACATCGCTGGGATGAACGTGCCTGCCGACATATTTGCACGGTATCACCGGATGGTCGGCAACCGCGTGGCGATGGTGTCTGGCAGCGACATGCATGGCACCCCGACAGCGTTGAGGGCGGTTGATGAAGGCGTGCGACCTGAGGACATCGCATTCAGATATCACGAGATCTGGGCGGAGTGCATGGAGCGCATGGGTTTCTCTTACGACCTCTACACACACACGCACACGAAGATCCACGAAGAGGTCGCACAAGACGTGATGCTGACGCTCGACAAGCAAGGTTATATCTACGAAGACACTCAGCTAATGCCGTATTCGGAAACCGAGAATCGGTTCCTGTCGGATCGTTTCGTCGAAGGAATCTGCCCGGCGTGCGACTTTGATGGTGCCCGGGGCGACCAATGCGACGGTTGCGGCCGGACACTCGACCCTTCTGACTTGATCAATATCCGCAGCATTCGCGACGGTTCAACGCCGGTATTCCGAGAGACAACGCACTTGATGATCAAACTGAGCGCGTTTCAAGAGCAACTCGAGAAGTGGGTGCGGACCAAGAACGACTGGCGTCCGAACGTGCGGAACCAGACGCTAGGGTTTCTGAACGAAGGTCTTCACGATCGAGCGATGACCCGCGACATCGAATGGGGCGTTCCGGTACCGTTTGAGGGCTACGACAAGAAACGGATTTACGTCTGGTTCGAGGCGGTGATTGGATACTTCTCAGCCACGAAAGCATGGGCTATCGAATCGGGCAACGAGGATGATTGGAAAGAGTATTGGCACAACTCTGACGCCGAGTCGTACTACTTCCAAGGGAAGGACAACATCCCGTTCCACACAGTGTTGTGGCCGGCGATGCTGATGGGTTATGGCGGATTGAATTTGCCGACAGATGTCGTCGCCAACGAGTATCTAAACCTCGACGGCAAGGGGTTTTCGAGCAGCCGCAATTGGGCGGTCTGGCTTCCTGACTACCTCGAGCGCTACGACGTCGATCCGCTCCGATACTACTTGGCATCGATAATGCCGGAATCGTCCGATTCGGACTTTACCTGGGAGGGCTATCTGGCGGCCAACAACAACGTGTTGGTCGCGACTCTCGGCAACTTTGTGCATCGAACGTTGACGATCACCACTCGTAACTTTGATGGGAAGGTTCCTGTCCCGACCAACCTCGGCGCGCAGGACCAAGAAGTGTTGGATGCTTGTTCGGAGACGTTGGATGATGTCGCGGCGTCAATCGAAGCACGCCGCTTCCGGCGCGCACTGTACCAGGCGATGGAGCTCGCGCGTGTGGGAAATCGCTATCTAGACTCAGAAGAGCCATGGCGATCGGTGAAGAGCGATCCCGAAAAGGCAGCGACCACGCTGTGGACGGCGCTCAACATGATTTCAACGCTGCGGACGTTGTTTTACCCCTTCATTCCGTTCTCAAGTGAAAAGATCCGTGGTCTGCTAGGCTTCGACGGCGAAACCGCCACCGACGGATGGCGAACACGCGCAGTCGAGCCTGGTGCACCGTTGCCAAAACCAAGACCACTTTTCCGCAAACTGGAACCAGAGATTGTCGAACAAGAGAAGGAGCGCCTGCTCCTCCAGCAAGCTGACGCATAATCGCTTGGTCCACCGAAACTAATCTCGCAAAATCACTGACAAGAATGGGATGATTTCGACGACATGACGACGCTCCAAGCCACCTCAGAGCAGGATATATTCGCACCGATCAGCGACGACCTCGAACGAGTTGTCGACGTCATAACTGAATTGAGCGTCGACGAAATCGAGCGATGTCCTGCGGGTTTCGATGCTTTGGACACGCTTGACGAGCGTTTGTCGCATGTTATGTCGACGCCAGGCAAGAAGATGCGCCCGGCGATAACGCTTCTGACTTCGCGGCTGTGGGGCGCGGATCCGGACGACCGGGTTATCAGCATGGCGGTCGCGGTGGAACTGCTGCACGTCGCCGCCTTGATACACGATGACACCGTTGACGATGCTGATGTTCGTAGAGGTAAAGCAACGGCCGGATTCTTGTGGGGCAACAACTTTGCGGTGCTGTTAGGCGACTACGTGTTCGCGACTTCTGCGAAATTCGTTTGCGCCACAGACTCCGTGAAGCTGATCAGTCGATTCTCCGAGACGATCGCAGAACTGTCTCGGGGCGAGCTTCACGAGATGGTGAGCAATTGGAACTTTCCGGTGACCGTGGATGATTACCTTGCGCGCATTTACGACAAGACAGCGTCGTTATTCTCCACTTCAGCAGAGAGTGGAGCCGTGCTAGGTGGGGCCGACGAAGAGTCAGTCACCGCGTTGCGTGATTACGGTTACTACCTAGGGATGGCGTACCAAGTGCGCGACGATGTTCTCGACTACGAGTCGACCACCGACGAACTCGGCAAACCGGCAAATCAGGACATATTGAGCGGCAAATTGACATTGCCTGCGATATACGCGGCCGAAGACCCGAAATGTGCGGTCGCGATCGAAAAGTTCTTCGGAATGTCGGAAAACGAGCGCGAAGCATCGCTCGGCGAGTTACTGGCTATGGTCCGCCAAAACGGCGGCGTCGAACGCGCAGAGAAGACGACCTCCGACTTCATCGAGCAAGCGTTGCAACGGCTAGAGAAGGCGCCGCAATCCGCGTGCCGAGACTCGCTGGCGGCCATCGCAGGTAGCGTCAATTCGCTTTAACGCATTCTTCGGTCAACTCAAATTCGTGGCGCAATTTCTAACCGCACCGTGATTTGAACGCAACAAAATTCCCGATGGAAACCCGCCGCATATCGCCGGAAAGGATTATCGAGGAACTATCTGCGCTCTACGGTACGTTCGAGCAAACGCCGCGTTACAACGCGTTGGACGAGTTGATATTCACCGTATTGACGCAACATACATCTGATCTCAACGCTGAGCGCGCGTTCGATCGACTGCGCGAAACGATTCCGACGTGGGAAGAAGTGATGGTTACCGACCAACAGACAATCGCTGATGCCATTTTTCACGGGGGAATGTCGAACCAGAAATCGAGGCGGATCAAGGACATCCTCGTGGCGATATTGGACCGACACGGGGCGCTAGAGATCGACTTCCTCCGAGATTATTCGCTGGATGCCGCTCGCGACTGGTTGATGAAGTTGCCCGGAGTTGGCCCAAAAACAGCAGCAGTGGTGATGTCATTCGCGCTAGGGATGCCCGCGTTTCCTGTCGATACGCACATCCATCGCGTTTCTAAGCGTCTCGGAATGATTGGCGAAAAGACGACCGCAGACGCCGCGCACGAGATCATGGAAGGCACGGTCCCGCCGGTACTCAGGTTTCAACTGCACATGCAACTGATTACGCACGGCCGGCAGATATGCAAAGCCCGACGACCCCTGTGCGGAGAGTGCCCTTTGTCAGAGGGATGTCCGTCGAGCACGGTGTAGCCGCCATCGATTCGGGATTTGCCATTGTCTCCACCAATGAGTAATCGATAAGGTAAACTGAAACCCGCTTGGAAAGGTTGAATGGTTAACGTAAGGATGCCAACATCAAACCACATGCGGACGGCGTTTGGAATCTCAAGGTTTGAGCGGCGGAAGTTCGATTCTACGTTCGCCAATCGCTCTTCGCGTACCGTGGATCTCTTCGCTGGGGTAGGCGGGTTGAGTTTGGGCTTTGCTCGAGCAGGCTACGAAGTTGTCAGTGCCTATGACAACTGGCCCAAGGCGCTGACGGTCTACCAAGCGAATTTCGATCATGATGTGCATGAGCTGGACCTTGCCGATGTTCAAAATGCCATCGCACACTTAGAAGCGTACGAACCAGACGTAGTGATCGGTGGTCCCCCGTGCCAAGACTTTTCTAGCGCTGGTAAACGACGCGAACGCGCGAACGCAAATCTTACGAAATGCTTCGCTGAAATTGCGACCGCTGTCGAACCCTCTGTCATCGTTATGGAAAACGTTCCGCGAGCGAGGATAAGCACGTCGTATGCGGAAGCCAAGTCGACGCTTGAAGACCAAGGATACGGCATCACGGAAACCGTACTCGACGCGAGTTATTGTGGAGTGCCTCAACGACGCAAGCGATTTTTCTGCGTCGCACTGTTGGGACGCGAACATGATTTGTTGGCCGACTATTTCGCAACTGGACCGAGCCTTACTCCGATGTCGGTCGCGGACTATTTCGGCGATGCGATTGAAACCGAGTTCTACTACCGACATCCGCGCAACTATTCGCGTCGTGCCATCTACTCCATACACGAACCATCGGCGACGATCCGCGGTGTCAATCGACCAATCCCGCCGAATTATCCGGGGCACCATCTCGATGCCGCAAACCGAGAGATGGCCAGACCTTTGACAACGCAAGAGCGTAGTCGCATCCAGACTTTTCCTCCGGACTGGCGCTGGATTGGGACTAAGACAGATGTCGAACAGATGATTGGTAACGCCGTCCCAGTGGAACTTGCACGTTTCGTCGCTGAAAGCGTGAAATTGGTGCTTTGATGAGTAATGCGGCACCCGCGCTTTACGGGTTAGTCAATTCAAACCGTGGTGGTGCTGATCTCTGGGGCAAAAACCAATTCAACTCCAATTTCCCTGTCGCATTGGCGTGTTACATGCGAGACAACGCCATCAATCCCGTATACATCGCCGTTAATCAAGACTTTACCCATCGCACTACTGACCAAGAAATCGCCATCGCGGACGTATTTGGTACGAATGCGTCGGACGAGCGGGTCAGATTCGAATTCGAGACGAGATTTCGGCCATTCGATCGCTTCACTTCCGGCGAGTCGCCTGCAATCGATCTTGTCATCCGCGACACTTCTGGTACCGACCTCATGCCCTTAGAAATAAAACTGACGGTACTGCCGGACAACGCGACTGCGAACCAAAGTCAGGAACAATGGGGTAGTGAGATAGTTATCCGACCAGTTACGTCGGCGAACGCCACCTTCGCATTGGCAGACGCTTTGGTAACTCACGGATTGGTTGAGGAAGTTCGACAAGTCATCAGCCCGATCGCCTCTTTGATTCAGACTTGGGATAACAACACAGAAATCTTGTCTCGGAGGCATGGCATTGTCGACGGATTGAAGACGGTGATGATGTTGTGTGCTCCGCTTCAGACACCGTTCCTGCTCCAGACCATTTGGAAAACTGAAGGCAAATCGCCGAGTTTGGCAGACCAATGTTTCGACATATTCGTGTGGTCTAACATCGCGATGCTGAAACTCTTCGTCGATCGCGCGGATCGCGAATCGCGTGCCCAAACGGTGAAGCGCTCGCTAAGGGAATGCGCTCGGACGTTGCGATGTTTGTATGAGTTGCTACCGGACCGGACAATCCGTTACAACGACATCTATCGGGGTATGACGTTCAACAACCAGACCGACAAAGCAGATTCGTTTGGTCCTTCGCGGACGCGAGAGTACATGCGACACAAGAGATTGCTTCGCCCGGCTATCGGTCGTGAAGTGTTGAGGGAGATAATCCTGAATCACGGAGAGACCATGTTGAGTCCGGAACGTCGGTTCGATGCGACGATCTACTTCACCGCACGTGATCTCTTCGAAACAGAAAACAGCCAAGAGGCAAACCCATGAAAATTGTCTCCGTAGAAGCCACCAAAGTTGTTTATCCGCGACTCAAGCCAATGACCGTGCCCCGTGTCGGCCCGTCGCGCAGCAGTATGAACGCGCAGGCAACCCCTCTGCGTCGCTACACGAAGGCTCCCGATTTTGGATTCGCCCGTCGAGTGCCGGGTGGTGACCGCGACGTCGGTTGCGTCGTCACTCTTGAGGACGGAACTTGGGGCTTCGGTTTCACCGACCATGGACGGACAACGGCGTCGATCATTGACGACTACCTCGCGCCCGCAATCGAAGGTCGAGACGTGATGTCGACCGAGACGCTATACGACCTGATGATCCGAGTCACTTCCGGTTTCGGCACCAACGCCCTCGTCGCGTACGCAATCGCCGCGGTGGACCTCGCGCTCTGGGACGCCAAGGGCAAGATGCTGGAAAAGCCTGTCTACAGTCTGCTCGGCGGTAGCACTGACATACTCAAGCCGCTCTACTCTACAGGCAACGACACGTGGTGGCAGATCGAACTCGGGTTCAAGAACTTCAAACGGTTCAGTTCCTACGGCCCGCCGGATGGCATAGAAGGCATCAACCGCCTCGAAGAAGAAATCGCCGAAGCTCGTGAGTTGGTCGGACCGGATGCCGAGTTGATGCTCGATGTCTGGATGGGTCTGGACGTCGAGACTGCCGTGCGAACTGCTGAACGATTGCGCCCATACAACCTCAAATGGCTCGAAGACGCATTTCTACCCGACACACTCGACGAATACGATCGTTTCCGGACACGTGTGCCGTGGCAGACGATGGCAACCGGCGAGCATTGGTACGGCATCTACCCGTTCTTCCATGCCGCAAAAGAAGGACTCGTCGACATCCTCCAACCCGACATCATCTGGTGTGGCGGATTGACCCCATTGATCAAAATCTGCCACATCGCCGAATCTGCAGGACTATCCGTGATACCGCACGGTAGCGGCGGAACCGCGTACGGCCAGCACGCATGCTACGGTCTGACAGCCGTGCCCATGATCGAATGCAGCGGACCCGTGATGACCGAACCCGGTGTGCCATTGCACGAAAAAGATCGACTGCCCGGCACGGTCGCACCATTCGAAGGCAAGCTGAAACCCAGTGATGAGCCGGGATTCGGACTCAATCTCAGGCGCGAATGGTTCCCATCCTTCTTTGGGTAGTTGACGATCAACCTATTTCCGCCGTCGCCTCCAACGACTGAATGATCCCGCGCATGTGGCCGACGCAGTACGCGATGTATTCGCGTCCGGCGGGTCCATCCGTCGTCAACCGCATGATGTGGTCATAGTCGATGCAGCCTTCATACCCAACGTCGTGTAGGGCCTTGGCTACTTCATACATGTTGAGGTCGCCGGAGTCGGGTATCACCTCTTCGTAGCCTTGATTCTCTGGAATAGTTCCCCGCACATTGCGGAAGTGGACGTGGAAGAGGCGGTTCTGCTCGCCGAAGTGTCGGATGCCTTCGAAGATGTTTTGGCCTGACTCGTAACGAGTACCAACGCAAAATGTGACGCCGTTGGCGGGTGACGGCACTTCGCTGAACAGGTAGTCGTACGTCTCGAAGCTGTGGATCAACTGTGGATAGCCATGGAGCCACGGCACCGGCGGGTCGGCACCGTGAGTGGCGACCTTTACTCCGGCGTCTTCAGCGACCGCGCAGATCGCGGCGTAGTGAGCTATATGCCGTTTCCACAACTCCTCACGGTCTGGTGCATCGGGTTCGGGCGGTTTGGACATTGCGTCTGACAACTCGAAACGTAAGTGTTCGTATCCTCCTCTCCCCTTGACCCAACGGTTCAAACTAGGCAGCAACCGACGGCTAGCTCCAGGTCCGTACGGTTGGATCCCCAACACTGGAATATCGAACTCCCCACATATCTCGGCGTTGATGCAACCATTGCGAGTTTCTTGCTCAGCGTTGGGGCCGCCGATATACGCTTCGTCGAAGTATTGTCTTAGGCAGTTCGCACGTTCGATAACTAAGCCGGCTTCGCCTAGTTGATCGACCACCACAGCCATGCCTTCCCGCGTCACAGCACCGCCCGACTCGACGTATCCCGGCACCATATCCATGGTGATATCAACGGCATCTACGCCGATTTGCGCCAAAAACCGCAAGTCCTCTGGGCGATCCAGCCAATCTGGGCTGATTCGTGTGCCGATTCTCATCATCGCGACTGCCTCCTATTGATCTGTTACAGATATTGATACCACACGCACCCACGCCTTATCGCCATTTTCGTGATTGGCAGAATCCGTTTATTCTGATTGATGCTGTACGCGCCTGACCAGAACTTCAATGCCCACAGGAACAACCATGCCCGCAGTCAACGCACCGCACCGCCCGAACATCATTTTGATACTGGCCGACGATATGGGGTACTCCGATATCGGTTGCTATGGAGGCGAGATTTCAACGCCGAATCTCAATCGGTTGGCAGGCGAAGGCATGCGTTTCTCGCAGATGTACAACACCGCGCGTTGCTGTCCGTCGCGGGCGTCGCTGCTCACCGGTCTGAACCCGCACCAAACGGGCATCGGCCACATGGGCAACAACATTGAGGGTGAACCAGCCTACCAGGGATACCTCAACGACCGATGCGTCACCATCGCCGAGGTTCTGCGCGACGCGGGCTACCGCACCGGCATATCGGGTAAATGGCACTGCGGCGCAGATCCCGAACGCGAGGAGGAGGGGCACCCTCAGTTGCAACGCGGTTTTGAGCAGATGTTTTGGTTCGAGGGTGGCAACGGCTACTTCAATCACTCTCGCTTCTTCATCGATCGGACCGCGGTCGAGGCATCGGGTACCGACTATCTGACCGACATGATCACCGACCACGCGGTCAGGATGGTCGACGATGTCCAAAATGACGACCGACCTTTCTTCATTCACGTCGCTTACACGTCGCCACACTGGCCATTGCAGGCGCTCGAAGAGAACATCGGGAACTATCGCGGCAAGTACTCCGGCGGTTGGGATGCCACTCGCACTGCACGCCACGAACGCTTGAAGGCGATTGGCATGTTGGACGAAAAGTGGGAAATCTCGCCGCGTGACGAGACGGTGGAAGCATGGAAGGACGCGGCTCACAAGGAGTGGGAAGGGATGCGGATGGCGGTTTACTCGGCGCAAGTCGAGCGGATGGATCAAGGCATTGGCAAGATCTGCGATGCGCTGAAGGCGAACGAAGTCGAGCGAGACACCGTTGTCATCTTCCTGTCGGACAACGGCGGTTGCGCCGAGTTCCTCTGCGAAGATCGGGACAACACCAATGTGGATGAGTCGCGGGTCGTGCCTTTGACCCGAGATAGTCGGCAAGTTCGCGTCGGCAACTCTCCAGACATCACCCCGGGTGGCAACGACACCTACATGAGCTACGACACCCAATGGGCGAACGTCAGCAACACTCCATTCAAGCGATTCAAGCGCTGGACTCATGAAGGCGGCATTTCAACGCCACTGATCGTCAACTGGCCGTCTGGGATCTCTGAAAAGGGCCGCGCCGGGAAAATCTCGCACACGCCGGTCCAACTCATGGATCTGAACGCGCTGTGCATAGACCTCGGAGATGGCACCTATCCGACGGAGTTCCGCGGACATGAGATTACACCGCACGAGGGCGAGAGCTTCCGTCCAGTGATAGAAGGCAACGACAACTGGTCGAAGCAGCGGCCGCTTGCATGGGAACACGAGGGTAACCAAGCGGTGCGTGTCGGCGATTGGAAGCTCGTCCGAGAAAACGGCAAGCCGTGGGAACTCTACAACCTTGAGCAGGATCGAACGGAGCTATGCGACCTCGCTGAACGCGATGCCGACCGCGTCACAGAGATGGCCTCGCTCTACGCGGAGTGGGCCGAACGGGCCGGTGCGGTCGATTGGCCACCGGCCCCGGGAGGTAGTTGGCAATTCCCGGGGTTGAACATCAACGGATCGTTCCAAATGCGCGGCCACGGCCACGTCATCCCGCGCGGCTTCACCCGAGCGGCGGCGAATGCTCGAGAGTAGCGGCTACCCTATCGCCGCGAACCAAACTCGCATGACGCAAGAACCTGACAACCGCAAGTCCCGATCCTTATGCAAGAGACCCAACCCTTAGACAATCCAACACCTGACGGTTTGCCACGGATCGCGCAACGAATCGTGGCAAACCCGTTCTTCGGCTACTTCATCATGGTTCTCATTCTTCTGAGCGGCGCGTTCCTTGGACTGGGATCGGTCCCAGAAATCGCCGATCGCTACGGCGGCATGTAGACCCTGGGAAATCAATCGTCTTGGAGGTTTTCATCCTGGAAGCCATCTTCAAGATAATCGCCCATCTGTAGCGGCCTGAACGATACTTCCGCGATGGTTGGAACCGGTTCGATTTTGCGATCAACGTCTTCTCACTCATTCCGGCTACTGGGGCGTTTGCGATGATCGCACGGTTGTGGCGTCTATTGCTGGTTTTACGGCTAATCTCGACTATCGAAGATATGCGCTTGATCGTCGCCGCGCTGGTTAAATCGATACCCAACGTCGGTCACATTCTGATGTTGATGAGCATCGTCGTCTACATCTACACCATCATCGGCTTCCAGTTGTTCCACGAGCATGATCCGGAACACTGGCGAAACATCGGGATTTCGGTTTTAACACTGTTCGAGATAATCACGTTGGAAGGATGGGTCGAAGTAAACAACAAGGCGATGGGGCTGAATCCCCTCGCATGGATCTATTTCGTCAGCTTCGTTACCGTCGTAACGTTCGTGGTAGTCAACCTTTTCATCGCCGTGGTAATCAACAACTTGGATCGCGCAAAGGAAGATGCGCTCAAGGAGTTGCAACCTCCTGTATCGCGCGAAGAGTTGCTCCAAGAACTGCGGGAGACACAAAACAGCCTGCGCCGTTTGGAGACGCGGATCTCAGGTCTAGGGCAGGACGCGAGCGAAAAGGGTTGAGGGCTCACCGAGCGATAAACTCGGCGAACTACTGGTCCCTAACCAGCGGCGGACCCTCCGTGAACTCGCCACCTGAACCATCTTCCGGTGCAAATCCTAGCTCCGACTTGGCGCGGTTGATGTCGAAGATTTTCCACTTGTTGTCCGACGTCGCGTAGTAGATGCCGTATCGAAGATCCTCCGGCGCATCAACGGAACGCTGAACAATCTGCGCCGCGTCGCGGTGACTTAGCCAGAGTGACAATGCGAACGGGGAGAACGTCGGATCGTCCGACGATATGACCCATCCGATGCGAAGGTGGATGGAAGAAACGCCGTGGTAGTCGTTGTAGTAACTCCCGATCGCTTCGCCGAACGCCTTCGAAACGCCATAAAACCCGTCTGGACGGATCATCACGTCCTCGTCGACGAGCGGGTAGGCACCAGCTTCCAATTTGTCGAACCCTCCGCTACCGACCAGACTCCAAGGTTCGTCAAGATAGAAACCGCCGGTTGCGTGATTTGAAGAAGCGAAGATCACCCGCTTAACGCCCTCGCGTCGGCTCGCTTCGAAGACGTTGTAAGTGCCAATGAGGTTGTTCGGCAGAACCGAATCCCATTCGGCGTTAGCTGACCGGTCCGCAGCCAAGTGGACCACCGCATCGATCCCTTCAAACGCCGGTTGCATAGCGTCGAGGTCGTCTAGCGATGCGACGTGTGACGGCACCCCGTCAGCTTCTTTCAGATCTAGCGACGACATCTCGTAACGGTCGCCGAGACGGTCAATGAGTACGCTGCCGATCAAACCGGCGCCGCCAGTGATTAGTACCTTCTTCTTGCCGTTAACGTCCGCCATTGGTTTCGCCTTTCGAACTCGATCGGCTGGTGTGAACCAGCGCGAAAACCTTCTTTTGAAGGATAACCTTTTGAACTAACAGGTTTAGAAATCCTACCGTCGAGGACCGGATCCCCAAAAACCGAAACGCTTCATGGAACTTATTGACAACATTCGGCGTCTTGATTACAACGGGCAACCAGAACAAGGAATATTCATGAACACTCTACGCATATCAATAGTTGTCGCACTGGCATCCGTACTCACCTTCGTTGTGGCTTGCAGCGCGTCAGATGAGTCTTACTACTACGAATCTTCAGATGGGGATTCCTACTCCGAATCTCTCGGTCTCGATCGCCCCGGTTTGCCCGCCGCTCTAACCGGCCGAGATGACTCCGACGGTCAATTCGCTTTAGCAACCGTCGTTGTCGAGCGAGCGGTGATGGTCGAGGAAGAGGTGATGGTCGAATCCGCCATGACGATGTCCGAGTCAGCCACCGAGGTTCCACAGCCAGCGTCGGAACAGCAACTCGCCCAAAACGTCAACATTTCCATCCAACCACAAAACCGAATCATCGTCCGAAACGCCGACATGAGAGTCGAGGCTGACGACCCGATCGCAACCGTCGACGATATAGGCGACCTCGCAGTCGCACGAGGCGGATGGGTCGTCAACATAAACACCATCGACGAAGGAGGTTTCTATTACATAACGATCCGCATCCCGGCCGAAACCCTCGACGCCGTCATCGAACAGATCACCGCAGACGTCGCCAAGGTCCTATCCGTCAGTTCCGACTCCACCGATTTCACCGAGGAATACATCGACCTCGGAGCTCGGCGGTCCACAGTCCAAGAAACGGTCGACGCCCTCACTGAACTTCTCCGAAGCGAGAACTACAACACCGTAAAAGAACTTCTCGAGGTGCAGCGAGAAATTACCAACTGGCAATCCGAATTGGAGCACATCGACGGTCGCCTCGCCTTCATCAGCGAATCCGCCGCCTTTTCCCGCCTCTCCGTCACCGTCAACCGCTCTCCCATTCCCATGCGCGTAGACGTCGGCGAGGACGTCCACGTCGGCATCGGCGTCGGGCGAAAATACACTGCTCGCTTCTTCCCACCCGATGGTTACGACCGCTTCGAAATCATCTGGGACTTCGGCGACGACTCCCCAGCCGAGACCGTCTACTCCGGCCTCCGCACGCAAGGCGATGACGGCTACTTGAGCGTTCCCGTGCGCCACACCTACCACTCCGACGAACTATCACCTCACGTTGTCACCGCCACCGTCCAAGCCTTCTCGGACCGCGGACTTGCTGAGGGCGAAGACCAACTCTGGGCAAATGTCTCAGAACTCCCACGCATCGACGCATTCATCTCCGCGGCCGAAGGCAGCGTCGAGGAAGGTGAACCCGTCTCCTTCACTGCGTCCTTTAACCATCCTGAAACGTTCCGCGACGTCAAATACACGTGGGATTTCCGCGACGGCACACCCGTCGAAAAGGGGACGGTGGCATCTGGAGTTACCGGCATCGAAATCGAGCACATCTTCGAGCGATTCCGACCCGGATCATACGATGTCGTCTTTGAAATCCAGGGCAACAGCGACGCCGGCGAGGTCGAAGAGACGCACTATGCCCACGTGTACGTCTACCCAGCTCCCGAAATCGAATCATCCGACTTCGATCCTGGCAACACCGCGACGGACGCCGTAAACGTCCTGATCGCCGTTGTCGCCTTCGCCGGAACCGCAGGCATTTGGCTCGCCATCACATCGCCCATCTGGCTGATCCTCGCCGCCGTCATCTTCTTCATTGTCCGCTTCTTCATCCGTCGGCAACGAAACGTGCAACGAGTTGTGTACGTCCCGTCTTCGCCAAATGGTGATGATCAAGAAAATGACAATGGTGGCGAGACCTCGGCGTCAGCCTAATCCGCTAAACAAATAATCGCAGGAGTTCGGGACCCGAAACGGTTCCGAGATCTTTTAATTTCCACAATCTTGAAATCAGAGGGAACAAATCTGCGCGCGTGTTCGTCTGTTCTTGAGTGACCAGGAATCAACGTCACGGAGAACCAGAAATGACGAACAGCAAAACTGGAAAAATCAGAGATCTTGCAACAAAATCAATGACCGCAGTGGCGCTCGTAATTGCCGCGGCAGTCGTGACTGCAACGACCGCGTGTGGCGGCGGCGAAACCGTCGTGCACACAGTAGTAGTAGAAAAATCAGTGCCCGGCGAACCCGTGCTCCAAACCGTAATCGTGGAACGGGGCGTGGCAGTGCCGGGAGAAACGGTAGTTCAGACGGTGGTCGTTGAAAAAGTGGTAGAAGTCGCCGGAGAAACGGTGATCGACAAGGGATTGCCGGGCGCACCCGGACGGGTTGGCAGGCCTGCGGCAACCGCGGCTCCTGCCGGACAAGCGGCGGCAGCATCTGAACCCAGAGTCGTAACAGTGGTCGTGGAAAAAGAAGTGGAAGTTGTCAATGAGATCGTGCGCGAGGTAGTCGTCGAGGTTGAACGCCTAGTAGAGGTCGAGAAGCAGGTTGCCGCGCAGGCGACTGCACAACCTACTTCCGCAGGTCGCAGCCCAGCTCCGACACCAGTAATCAAGACTTCGCCGAGTCAACCCTCGCAACCCGGCGCGACGACCTTCCAAAACACTACTCGAAGCAACTTCGCGCTCACGTCGCAGGACGACACTTCAACTTTCAGCCTCGACACCGACCGCACTTCGTTCCAACCCGCCCTCAACTGGACGCGGTCCGGTTACGAGGTGGACCCAGCTTCTGTCCGCGCCGAAGAGTGGATCAACGCCTTCAACTACGGCTACGAGATGCCACGTCATGACGACTCGTTCAACATTCAAACCGACATCATCGCCCACCCGCTAGACAACGGCCTCCACTTGGCACGCGTCGCGTTCCAGGCGCCTGATGTCGCGGTCGACCTACCGTTGAACGTGACACTCGTTCTCGATGGCTCCGGCTCAATGGCTGACGGAAATCGCGTCGAAATCGCACGCGATACCGCCGAAACCATTCGGACGAGCCTAAGTCGAGATGATCGAATGTCGATCGTTCACTTTGACAACAAAGTGAAGCGCGGGTTGACAGTGAAAGACGACAGGCCCGGAAGCACTGCGCTCCGCAACTCCATTCGCGACCTCTACCCAGGTGGAGGAACCAACGTCCAAGCCGGTTTGAACCAGGGTGTGCGACTGGCAGATGAGATGCGCAGGCAGCGACCTAACGCGTACAACTACGTGATCCTCATGTCGGACGGCGTGGCAAATGTCGATGCCACCAACCCCCTCGCGATCCTCGAATCAGCTCGCGATGACAACCCCGACAACCCAATCCGATTGATCACCATCGGCGTCGGCATCAACAACTACAACGACGTGCTGTTAGAGCAACTCTCTCAATACGGCAACGGTTGGTATCGCTATTTGAGCTCACCTGAAGAAGGCCAGATGTTGTTCAACCGCGAAAACTGGCTGGCGTTGTCGGTACCATTCGCCGACCAAACCCGAGCGCAGGTCGTTTGGGATGAGAATCTGGTCAGCAGCTGGAGAATGATCGGATACGAGAACCGCGTCACCTCCGACGAGTCGTTCACTCGTGCCGAGAAGAAGTTCGCCGAACTGCCCGCCGGATCAGCAACCACGGTCTTCTTCGAGCTCGAACTCGTCAACCCGAACGCGCTCGGACAGGCAAGTGGACCACTCGGTGAAGTCGAAGTCCGATGGGTTACCCGCAGCACCGGTGAAGGAAATCGCCAACATCAGGAGATATACGCCGTCCTTGCAGCACCCGAGGCAACAACTGACTTCGGCGCCATCGTCGCATTGGCCGCCGACAGGTACAGCGGCCGGCACGAATACGGCAGTGACCATCCCGGATCGATCCACAATGACCTATCCGATCTCCAAACTCGGCTTCGGTCGCTAGGATCCCTGATGTCGGGCACCGATGCCTACAACGACTTCGAGTTAGAATTTCTCGAGATTCGGGGAACAAATCAGCATCCGCAAGCGTCAACTCCCACATGGACCCATTCCACATGAACGAGGACACACCATGACTTACGCCGTAGAAATCTTCGCACAGCGACCAAAACTATTCCTCAGCCTTTTCAGCTTTATCTTTGCCGCATTGATGGTTGTCAATTGCGGCGGCTCCAGTTCGGGGGAACCGAATATCCAGGCCGCTGTGTTTGAGCACGAAGTTGCTGGTGAAACAGTAATCCAGACCGTAGTCGTCGAGAAGGATGTGATGGTGTCAGGTGAAACTGTAGTCCAGACCGTGGTCGTCGAACGCGAAGTAGAGGTCGAGCGCATGGTCGAAGTTGAGGTGGTGAAGGAAGTCGAGAAAGAGGTTTCGGTGACCAGCGAGACCTTTGCCCAACCTCCGAGCCAAGGTGCGGCCGCCCCGGAGCAGCCTGTTGAAGCTCAATCCGGTTCAGCAGATGCCGCACAGAACTTAGAAGTCGCGTTCCAGCCGCAGAACCGGGTAATCGTACGTAACGCCGACATGACCGTGCAATCTGACGATCCCGGCGCAACCGTCGACGCAATCGGCGATCTGGCAAATGCTCGCGGCGGCTGGATCGTAGACAGCGCCGCCAACGATCGAGGCTCATACAGAATCACGATCCGAGTGCCCGCCGAAATCTTAGATGCCGTCATTGACGAGATTTCAAGTTCCGTGGCGAAAGTAGAAAAAGTCAATTCAACCAGCGCGGACTTCACCGAGGAGTTCATCGACCTCAACGCCCGGAAAAAGACGGTTCAAGAAACCGTTAACGCTTTGATCGAGCTATTGAAAAACGCCGAATACGACAGCGTCGAAGAACTGCTAGAAGTGCAAAAGGAAATAACCAGCTGGCAAACCCAGCTCGAAAGCATCGACGGAAGATTGCGGTTCATCAGTCAATCTGCTAATTTCTCCAAATTGCAGGTAACTGTAAACCTATCCCCAATCCCCATGCAGGTGGATGCCGGGCGAGACATCCGTGTCGGCCTTCAAACGCAACGACAATACACCGCGCGTTTCAATCCGCCAGAAGGGTACGACGCGTACGAGATTATCTGGGATTTCGGCGACGGTACACCGCCTAGGTCCGCCGATTCAGCCCTCAGGACTCAAAACGAAGAAGGGTTGTTAAGCGTCCCTGTGGTTCACAGCTACAGCAGCGATGGATTCTCCCCTTATGTCGTAACCGTCAACATCAAGGCGTTTTCAGAAAACGGCGTGGCAGAAGGCGAAGACAAGATCTGGGCCCACGTCGCGCCGGTCTCGTTCGACGTCGATGCTGGTGGAGACATCGATGTCGGTGTCCACGAACAGAACCAGTACACCGCGCGGTTCAACCCGCCGGAGGGGTACGACAATTTCGAGATCACTTGGGATTTCGGCGACGCCTCCGGACAAAACGTCGTACGATCAGCGTTGCGAACTCGCGACAATCAAGGCTACCTGACTGTTCCTGTAGGTCACTCATACGATACTGACGGGTTCTCGCCATACGTCGTCTCGGTTAACGTCAAAGCATCATCCGACCAAGGGGTTGCTTATGGACGTGACAAGTTTTGGGTCAACGTCGCTCCTATCGCGGTTGACGTAGACGCCGGAGAAGATATCGGCGCGGGTACCAACGTGCAGCGGCAATACACCGCGCGCTTCATCCCGCCGGACGGATACGAGCGCTTCGAAATCACGTGGGAATTCGGCGACGGAACCGGCCCCCAAACCGTCTATTCGGCGCTAAAGACCCAAGATGCATCGAGCTACTTGAGCGCGCCCGTCGTCCACACCTATTACGATGACGCATTCTCGCCGTACGTCGTCACGGTCACGGTCAAAGCATCGTCCGACAGAGGTGTTTCCGAAGGCGGGGACCAGCTTTGGGCCCACGTCTCGGAACTGCCCAAGATCGAAGCATTCCTGTCGGCGTCTCAGCACAACATCGAAGAGAACCAACAGGTGAGATTCACCGCCACTTTCAACCACCCAGAGACCATTAGGAACTTGATGCACCGATGGGACTTCCGGGACGGTTCGAAAATCACCGAACAACCGATTGACCCCGACGTTACTCGCGTCGAGATCGAGCACGCGTTTGACCGGTTCAGGCCCGAGTCGTATCCCGTCAAATTCGAGATATGGGGCGAAAGCGACGCCGGCGAGGTGCGCGAAACGCATTTCATCTACATCTACGTCAAGGCATCACCAACAGTGAATTCGTCCGAATTCGAACCCGGTGAAACCGCCACACAAGGTCTCAACGTCCTCGTCGCATTCTTCACCTTCGCAGGCACGGCGGCGATCTGGATCGCCACCACTTCGCCGATATGGCTGATCATCGGCGCGGGCATCTACTTCGCGGTCCGTTTTGCGATCCGTCGGCGACGCCGCTTGGCTAGCGTGATGGCGGTGCCGAAAACAGAACCTGAAGACCCCGTCGAACCATCCCCGTCGGTCTAATCCGCCGCAACACAGGTCATTCGAGCCCGGAACCGTTCGCGTTTCCGGGCTCTTTTTGCGCGAGAGCCACCGTTTCGACATGTTCTCGAATTCCCGGGAACAAATCCGCAATGTGCCTCGTCTCGATTTCAGTGACCCACAACAACGTCACGGAGAACACACAATGATCGTCAAGAAAAACCGACCGACCAGACATCCCGAATCCGATGGGTTGATCGCCATCGCACTCGCAATCGTTGGCACCATCGTCGCCGCAACCATCGCGTGTGGCGGCACCGAAGTTGTCGTCCAAACCGTCGTAGTCGAACGGCAAGCCCAGCCAAGTCGGCCCGGCGACTCCGCGAATGCGGCCACTGGCGCAATACAGGTCAAGGTCGAAAAAGAGACGATCGTCCTCGGAGGGCAGGGTCAAAATACTCACCCCCACCTCGCCAACCTTCCCAACCCGCTGCGACAACGTTCCAAAACACAACTCGCAGCAACTTCGCCCTCACGTCGCAAGACGACACCTCGACCTTCAGTCTCAACACCGACCGCACTTCCTTCCAACTCGCTCTTAACTGGACTCGCTCTGGCTACGAAGTCGACACCCTGCATCCGTCAGAGCCGAAGAGTGGATCAACGCCTTCAACTACGGCTACGAGATGCCACACCAAGACGATTCGTTCAATATCCGAACCGACGTCATCGAGCACTCCCTAGACGAAAATCTGCACTTGGCACGCGTCGCCTTCCAAGCACCCGAAATTGCTGTCGACCTCCCATTGAACGTCACGTTGGTCCTCGATGGCTCTGGCTCGATGTCCAGCGGAAATCGAGTCGAGATAGCGCGCGAGGCTGCGGAAACCATCCGCACGAGCCTCGGTCGAGACGACCGCATGTCCATCGTTCACTTCGACGACGAAGTGAAACGTCAGCTGACGGTTGAGGACGATGACCCTGGGAGTAGATCGATCCGCAACTCTATTGATGATCTGAGGCCGGACGGTGGTACCAACGTCCAAGCTGGATTGAATCTCGCAGTGCGGCTAGCAGATGACATGCGCCGAAAGCGACCTCACGCATACAACTACGTGATCCTGATGTCCGACGGGGTGGCAAACGTCGACGCCACTAACCCGTTCGCAATCCTAGAATCGGCATCTGACAACAATCCCAACAACCCGCTCAGACTGATCACCATTGGCGCTGGCATCACCAACTACAACGACGTTCTTCAGGAGCAACTCGCCCAACACGGCAACGGATGGTATCGATACCTCAGCGAACCCGAAGAAGGCCGCAGACTCTTTGACCGGGAGAATTGGTTGGCGCTGTCCGTGCCGTTCGCGGACCAGACCCGGGCGCAGGTCGTCTGGAATGATGAGATGGTCCGCAGCTGGCGAATGATCGGATACGAGAACCGCGTCACATCCGACGAATCCTTCACCAGAGCCGAAAAGAAGTTCGCCGAAATCCCCGCCGGTTCAGCAACCACGGTTTTCTTCGAACTCGAAATCGTCGACCAATACGCGCTTGGGAACGCGAACGAACCACTCGGCGATGTCGAAGTCCAGTGGGTCACCCCCAGCACTGGCGAAGGAAATCGCCAACACGAAGAGATCGATGCCAACCTTGCGAATCGAGACGCCAGTACCGACTTCGGCGCCATCGTCGCGCTTACAGCCGATCGCTATAGCGGTCTGCACGAGTACGGCGGCGAACGCCCAGGGTCGATACATCAAGACCTGTCCGACCTCGCCAACAAGTTGCGAAGCGTAGGTTCGCCAATCGCCGGAACCACCGCGTACCGAGACTTCGAACTCGTGTTGAATTCACTCGTCTACAACGTCGAACCCGCACCCAGTACTGGCTACAGCAGGTAGCAGATCCGCACTGTCGACGTGCTGGCCGCCCGCGAGTTTCTTACAATCTCGCGGAGTGATCAGTCTGGAACAGCACAGCCACATCAACCACTTCGTTGATGCTCTGACCAACTTCGACGACTTCGGCACCAAAACCAAAGTCGTCGAAGTTTCTTCAGATACCGATACGCCGGTATTACGTTATTTCGTCAACGAGTTCTGGACCCACGCTCAACGTGCCGGGCATGCATTACACGAGATCAGCTACCGAGCATGCTTCAAACCACAACTCCCCGAGTTCTTCATCAACCGACTAACCGATCCTACCGGCACCGTATACGACCCGTTCATGGGACGAGGCACAACCCCGATTCAGGCTGCCCTCATGAACCGACACGCAGTCGGCAACGATGCCAACCCTATGTCGATCATGATGACCCGGCCACGCCTCAACACACCCGAGTTGTGCGATATCGAATCCCGTTTGCGAGAAGTGCCCTGGGATACCGCCGAACCTAATCTGCGCGATAAGCAATTCGACGTTTTCTTTCACCCCGCGACGCTTCGCCAGATCGTAGCCCTTCGCTCAGGGTTGAAAGAACGCGAGACTGCTGGCACGTTCGACTCCGTCGACGATTTGATCCGATTGGTGGCGATGAGCCGATTGACCGGACACTCCCCCGGGTTCTTTTCCGTCTACACACTACCGCCCAATCAAGCAGCATCAATCGAAAGCCAGTCGCGCATCAACGAACGGCGCGAACAGATTCCGCCTGAACGCGATGTCAAAGCACTGATATTGCGGAAGAGTAGGTCCTTGCTGCGGAAAGGGGGGTTGAGCTACAGCCAATTCGATCTGCGTTGCGGCGACTCTAGGAACACCCCGGAAATCCAAACAGATTCGGTCGATCTGGTCGTCACCTCTCCACCGTTCTTGGACACCGTGGACTATCGAACCGACAACCACGTACGAGCGTGGTTCGCTGGCATCGACATCGACGCGCAACCGATCGCTATCCTGCAAAGTGTCAAAGACTGGCAACGCTTCACTGCCGAAACACTGCAAGAGCTCTGCCGAGTCGTCAAACCCGGCGGCACGATCTGCTACGAGGTCGGCGAGGTCCGCAACGGGACCATCAAACTCGAAGACCTAGTCTACGCAGCCATCCGAGACGCCCGACTCCCAGTAGAAGTCATCGGCATCCTGGTAAACCAACAAGATTTCACCAAAACCTCAAACACCTGGGGAGTCACCAACAATCGACGCGGCACCAACACCAACCGCGTCGTGATGATGACCGTATTGGAATGACCGAGCTGTGTTAACGCGGTCTCACCCTAAAACGGCAATCCCGTCGAAAAGTCCGGTATCCCCGCCCAGCGACCGCCGTCGCCAGAGCGCTGAACCGCGATCGTCTTGATCACATCCGGGTTCGCCAATCCGTGCGGCGCACGACCTGTCAGCGCAAAGCTCACATTCTCAGCCTGCTTCTGCCCGCATTCCTCCAAGAACGTGGGCGAGTATCCGGCCAAGTGCGGCGTAACAAAGCAGTTCGGCAACGTCAGTATCGGATCTTCTGTTGCTACCGGCTCGACCTCGGTCACGTCAATCCCGGCGAAGGCGATCTGCCCATCGCGCAGCGCCGCATGCAGCGCCACTTGGTCGACCAACCTCCCACGCGCGCAGTTTATGAGGATCGCCGTCGACTTCATCTTCGCCAACGACTCGGAGTTGATGATGTGGTGCGTCGCTGCCGTGTGCGGAGCGTGGATCGTGATGATGTCCGACTCCGCCCACAACTCGTCGAGCGAAACCAGCTGCACGCCGTAAAGGTCGGCAGACGACTGATAACCGTACGGATCAAAAGCGATTATGCGCTTCGGACCGAAGCCGGAAGCTCGCTGTGCAAACGCCCGTCCGATGTTCCCGAATCCCAGAATCCCCACCGTCTTGCCGCCGACGCGGTCGACCGACTCCTGATACTCACGCATCAACGCCGGGTCGTCAGTCCACTTGCCCGCGCGGGTCGCCGCAACGGTTTCCGGGATGCGACGCAGTATCGACAGCATCATCGCCATCGCGTGGTCCGCAACCTCGACCGTGTTCACCCCCGGCACGTTGCAAGCCAGCACACCCAGTTCGGTCGCAGCATCAAGATCTATCGAGTCGACCCCGACGCCCATGCGGCTCACCACCTTCAACTTGGAGCACGCCTCCAAAACATCCCGACCAGTCAGCGGCCAAGTCGCAACCAGCGCACCATCCGCATCCTTCATCGCCTCGATATAAGGCTCCATCTCGTCGAACGGGTTCAAAATCTCGACTTCAATGTCGCCCGCCGACTCGATGATGCCTTTGACATCAACGAAAGTCTCGCAAGTAACCACAACTTTGAGGGTCATCTAGCCTCGCTCCATCTCTTCTGTTCGCTAGTGATCGGATCGCAACTATCTACCATAACCCGAAACAGCCCTGAACCTGTCACGAAAATCCGCCCTATCCACCTGCCCTCGCAACACCGGATTCGCGCCTATAGATCGCCTCCGCGCTACCTCGGGTACCTCGCTTCCAACGCCGGCAACTCAGGAAACGGCGCGTGCGGTTCCGACTGATACCAGTAGGCGACCGACGCGATGTCATCAGCGAGCGGCTGAAACCTGCTGTTCGGTTCTGGCCACCAACCCAAAGCTTGAATCGTCACCCGCAGATCCTCCGCGAACCGGATCGGATCGAGGATGTGCCACCTGTACAGGCTCCACTTCGGGGGCCCCTCGGTACCCGGATGGTTGAGAGTACTACCCACGTATGCGGTGCTGTAAACCTCGGGAAACCCGTAGCTGCCCAAGAAATAGTCTTCCGTCCCCGTCCCGCAGATCGTCGGAAATTCGTTGTCCCCATCCATAAAGAACTTGATCTCGCCCTCGCCGAACCAGCCATCCGACAGCTGCGTCCACGCCAAGAAAGTGCCAACATACTGACCTTGACCCTTCACACCGTCCAAGATCGTGTAATCCGGGTTCGACCTCTCCGTCACGGCCCTTCGCCATTGTGCATGAAAATACCCCGCGTTATCCGGAACATCCGACTCCGCGTAGCTGATCTGGTAGAAAAGCCGGACATCCTCCTCCCATTCGTTCGTAATCGTTATCCGAGCATGACCTCGGAACGGCATCGGCCAGTAGCAATTGAGCGCAGAAGTCGGGTTCACAATCACCGCCAGCGAATTCACCCGAGCGAAAAGATCGTGTCCAATCGCGAAGAAATCCGTCAACGGCACTTCCACCGACGGCGTCTCCTCGCCATCCCAGTAGAATCGCAATACGCACCCGCGCCCGCTGCCAGCCCAATCCCGCACCGTGGTCATCCAAATATGCTGGATCACTCCCGAACCTTCCACGTCCACCAACGTCGTCGTCTCGCCCGACCTCAGCCACACATACGGACGAACCTTCCAACCCTGTCCAAATTTGCGCGCCGGAGACGAAATCGAGAACTCCGGCCCCGCAGGATCCGGCACCGCCATCCCGCCCTCGCCCTTCTCACCCGTAGGATTCTCCGCAGAGATCGACCTCGTCCTTGCATTCGTCATCAACGGCAACGCACCCAAACCCATGTTCAATCCTGGCATCTGGTCCACGGTTTCTACTCCTCCTTGAGCGTTCAATCAAGATGGCGCAACAGCCCCTTTTCAACGCGCAACGCCGTCTGAAAAACGCCATCTGTAATCAGGCGGTACTCTACTAAAACCAGCACCACTCAAATCCAACACCAAGGAGCACCCGGTGACAACCTCAAACAATGCCCCCACCAGCCGACCGGTTATATACGGAACCCAGGGTGTGATCTCGAGCGGCCACTACCTGACCTCTATGGCGGGCATGCGTATGATGCTTGACGGAGGAAACGCATTCGACGCCATCGTCGCCGCCGGATTCGCCGCCGCCGTCACCGAGCCAATCGCCTCCTACTCCCTGACCGCCGAAGGCGTGTTCATGCTCTATCACGCCAAGAGCGGAGACCTGCTGTCCCTCAGCGGGCAGGGAACAGCCCCTAATCGCGCAACCGTCGACTGGTACCGCGCTCAGGGCCACGAAGAAATCCCAACCGGTCCCGGACCTCTCGCCCATCTCTCATTCACGGTGCCCGGTGTCGTCGCCGCATTCCTTTCGCTGCTCGAAAAATACGGCACCAAGACCGTCGAGGATGTGCTCGCTCCGGCCATCAACTACGCCCAGAGCGGAATCCCCAACTACGAATACATGCTCGAACGCATCGGTAGCGACAACACCCGAAAACAGTGGCAACAGTACCCGCCGGGAGGAACCGACATCTTCTATGACAACGGCGACGTCCCTGAACCCGGCTCGCTCCTAGTCCAGAAAGGAATCGCCGCCACTCTCAGAGCACTCGTGGAAGCAGAGCACGCGGCGGAAGGCAATCGAGCGGATGGCGTTCGCGCCGCTCGCGAATGCTTCTACACCGGCGAAGTGGGTCGAATCATCGCCGAGTGCAGCCAACGCGTCGGCGGCATCCTCGATATCGACTCGCTCGCCGACTACGAGGCAAAATACGAAACGCCCATAAAAACAAGCTTCCTCGGCCACGAGATCCACGGTCAACGAACATGGACCCAGGGCGCAGTCCTTATGCAGGCACTCAACATCCTCGAAAACTTCGACCTGCGAGCGATGGGCCATAACTCGACCGTGTACATCCACACCGTCAGCCAAGCCCTCAACCTCGCCTTCGCCGACCGTCAGGCATATTACGGCGACCCCGATTTCTCCGACATCCCGATCGACGGACTTCTCTCCAAGGACTACGCCCGCGCCCGCGCCTCAACGATCGATCCGGCGCGCGCCTTCGCAGAAACCCCAACACCCGGCAACCCTTGGGAATACTCCTCCGCCTCGGGTTCCCCGCGCTTGCAGGACAAAGAGGGACAAAGCGAACAAAACAGCGACCAAAGCGGCACCACCCACATCTCCGTCATCGACCGTGAAGGAAACATGGTCGCCGCCACCCCGTCCGGCGGCTCATTCTCGAAATCGGTCTTCTTCCCTGAACTCGGATGCGCTCTCAGCACAAGGATGGAGATGCTCAACTTCCAAGACGGCCATCCCAACCGCTTGGAACCCGGCAAACGCCCCAGAACCACCCTCATCAACTACATCGTCTCAAAAGACGGTGTCCCCGTGATGACCGTCGGATGCCCCGGAGGCGACCACCAAGCGCAAGCCAACCTGCAGCTCATTCTCAACAGCCTCCTGTGGGGCATGAACCCTCAAGCCGCCGTCGAAGCACCCCGCTTCGCCAGTAACAACGTCGTCAACAGCTTCTACCCCCACTCCTACTACCCAGGACAACTAGCCCTCGAACCCCAGATCCCACAAACCACCCGCGACCAACTCGCCGCCAAAGGCCACCAAATCGTAACCGCCGACGGCGCCGGAGTAGGCGCCACAATCTCCACACGCAACCCCCAAACCGGCGTCCTAGCCTCCTCAGCCGACCCCCGCCGAGCCTGTTACGCCCTATCCTGTTAATCAACAACCAAAAAACCAAAACTTCCCGTCCCGGTTCGTTTTTCCCACTCGTGGGGGAATGTCCGAAGGACAAAACGGGCATACAACACAAGGAACACTATGAAAATCCTCGGAATATGCGGAAGCCTCCGAAAGGAGTCTTGGAACCTCAAGCTCCTCAAAAACATGGTCCACGCAACCGCAACACAAGGAGCCCAAACCACCCTCTTCGACCTCAACACCGTCCCAATGTTCCATCCCGACATCGAAGCCCAAGGCATCCCGCCCGAAGCCGAAGCCCTCCGCGACGCCGTTCGCGACTCAGACGCCATCATCATCGCCTGCCCCGAATACAACGGCTCCATGACCGCAACCCTCAAAAACGCCATCGAATGGCTCTCCAGACGCGGCAACCTCCTCTCTAACAAAATCTTCTTCATCATCGGTACCGGACCTGGACGCTCAGGCTGCCCCCGAATGCACATCCACGCCTCCTACAGCATCGAGTCAGAAGGCGGCTACGTCCTCCATCAACCCCGAGTCCTCCTCCCCAACGTCACCAACTTCATGGATACCACTGGCAACATCACTGACCCCGAAGTAACAGCCCTCCTAACCCAAGCCGCCACGACCCTAATCGCCTACACCAAACAACTAGCCACCACCAACTAAACTACCCAACCCGGCCACATTCCGCGCAGATCCGCGAACTGACCAAGAGGTTCAACCGCCCTTTTGGGACCAAAAGGGCGGGAGCTCCGCGAGCGGGGTATGCCCGGGGCGGCGCGCGGAGGGCCATCGCAGCCAATCAGCGCAATCAGCGGTTCAGTCAACACCGATCCATCGCCATCGATCCCACCAGTAACATTGTCTATCCAGAAATCATCGACCAAACACCTCCAGAATCCCGAACATAATGTCCCCACAACCATCGCCAGCAGAAATCGCCCAATACACAGAAGCACACACAACTAAACCCGACGCCGTTTTCGACGACATCGCCATCGACGTCCAATCGACCGGTTCCGCCGGAATGATGTCCGGACGCACCGTCGGATACTTTCTCAACACCCTCGTAGCCATATCCGGTGCCAAACGCGTCCTGGAAATCGGCACCTTCGTCGGTTACAGCGCCCTCATGATGGCCACCGCGCTACCCGAAGACGGCGAACTCATCACCCTCGACGTTAGCGAAGAGTTCACGTCCATTGCCCGCAAGCATTGGGCAAGACACCCCGACGGTAAAAAGATCAACCTCATCATCGGTCCCGCAACTGCAACCCTAGACACCCTCGAGCCCAGCTTCGACGTCGTGTTCATCGACGCCGACAAGGACAACTATCCGATCTACTACGTAAAGTCCCTTGACCTCCTGTCGCCGAAAGGAGTGATCGTCATCGACAACGTCTTCCAAGGCGGCCGAGTCATGGAACCCGTTACCGACGACGACCGCAGATCTGCATCCACTCGGGCCGTTCAGTCAATGAACGACGTCATCCAAAACGATGACCGCGTCAACAACGTGATGCTCACCATCCGAGATGGCATCACCCTCGTCCGCAAACGAGACGCCCACCTCACCTGAGACGTCTAAGTTCCTGTTGCCGGCGATACCGCTGCTGGTAATAGACATGCTCGTCGGGAGTCCCCGGTTCGTAATGTCCACTCGACGGATCCGGCCCCGTGCGAACATTGGGTTCCGGCGGATTCGCCGCCACGACCTCTTCGTCGAAATCAACCCCCAAGCCCGGCTCCTCAGGCACCGTAATATATCCATCGACCGTCGGCAAATGCGGTTGGATCACCTCGTACCGCTGCGGCACGTCATCTTCAAGCCGCTCCAGAATCAACCCATTCGCAATCGACGCCAAGATGTGAATCGCAGCATATTCGGCCACCGGACCCAGCGTCCCTGAGTGCGGAGCGACGTTGATGTAGTGCGCCTCCGCCAATGCAGCGATCTTCTTCAGTTGCGTGATACCCCCGATCCTCCCCGAATCCGGCTGCACGACATCAACAATCTCATCCTCGATTATTTCGCGTACGCCCCAGATATGAGAATGTCGCTCACCGGCCGCAATTGGTATATCCACATTGTCCTGAACCCTTCGCATCGCCTCCGTGTTTTCCGGCGGTACCGGGTCTTCATAGAACAGCAAGTTGTACGGCTCCAACCCTTTGCCCACAATAATGGCGTCTTTGGCGGTGAACCAAGGCGGACCATGCGCATCCACCATGATGTCCATCTCATCACCAACCGCACGCCGGATCGCATCCACCCTCTCAACTGTTCGATAAACGCCGCCCGTCTTCACGCCGGTGATACCGCGGTCGCGCATCTCGAGCGCGCGTTCCGGCGTTCCGGCATGAGCATAGGTGCGTATCCGCTTGCGAACCCTGCCGCCGAGCAGATTCCAGACAGGAGTGTTCAGCACCTTGCCCTTGATGTCCCAAAGTGCCATATCGATCGCGTTGATCGCACCAGATCCCGGCGTACCCGTCATTCCATGACCCATCATCGCGACGATCATCTTCTGGTGCAATCGCTCGATATCAGTCGGATCATCGCCCACGACGATATTGGCCAGGTCTTCGATCGCCGTCTGAACCACCCGTGGCCAACCCGAACCCTCGCCAACTCCATAAATCCCCTCATCGGTGTACACCTTGACGAAGCACCAGTTGCGGCTGCCACCGCCGGACATCAAGAAGGTTTTGATCTCTGTGATTTTCATGGGACTACCTTAGTTTCTGCGCCTCAACACCGCGATGCGCTATGTTGCGATTGCTTCTCAAGATAACGGAATGATACGCGTTACAATGCGGTTACAAGATATTTCCAGCGCCAAACCAACTCCACAGAGCGGGAGAGTAACCAAATGGCAGACACTACAGTCACAACATCCGACAACGGACCGTATTGGGTCAGCGGCAACTTCGTGGTTTGCGACGCCGACGGCAAAGAGTTCCCGGTTCAAGGCGAGGCATACCTGTGCCGTTGCGGACAGTCGGAGGAAAAACCGTTCTGCGACGGATCACACAACCTAGGCGGATTTACCGACTCCTGCAGGGCTTGATGCCGTGGCCGACCCCACCCGCATATATGTCTGGAACAACGACGCCTTAGAGGTGGTCGGAGATTTCGACCTGCGCGATTCCAAAGGTGGCGAGTTCCGGCAACATGGAAAAGTCCGCCTCTGCAGATGTGGAATCTCCAACAAGAAACCGTACTGCGACAACTCGCACATTCGCACCGGATTTCAGAGCCAAGTTAAAGCGCAGTAGCGGTTGGCTGAGTCACGGCACCAACACCGTCCGCGCCACCGCACCGGCCTCCATATCCCGAAACGCCTCGTTGACCTCAGACAACGGCCGCGTCCGAGTAACCAAATCATCCAGGTTCAATCGCCCTTGCTTGTAGAGAGCGATCAACCACTGAAAGTCGTAACGCGGGCGCCCGGTGCCTGCGCTGCAGCCGATCAGTGACCGGTCCAGGAAGAGATGACGCATCGGGATCATCACTTCGCCATCGTCTGGCGCCGCGCCCACAAGCACTGCGGTACCGCCTTCACAGGTGGCTTCCAAAGCTTGCCGAAGCGTGGCCGGTTGCCCAATCACTTCGAACGCGTAATCCACTCCGCCACCCGTAAGATCGCGGATCGCCTCGACGGCGTCGTTTTGGGACGCGTCGACGGTGTCGGTCGCGCCCATCTTGGTGGCATATTGGAACTTCGACGCGTTGGTATCGACGGCGATGATGCGAGACGCTCCGGCAAGATGCGCGCCTTGGATCACGTTCAGTCCTACTCCTCCGCAACCCCAAATGGCAACCGTCGATCCGGTTTCCACCTTCGCCCGATTAACCACCGCGCCGACGCCGGTGATTACCGCACACCCCACAAGTGCCGCCTTCTCTAACGGAACATCAGCATCCACCATAACGACATTGTTCTCCCAAACTACTGTGTGCTCGGCGAATGTCGCCAATCCGGCATAGTACGGGGTGCCATTTTTCCGGAACTGTGCGGTTGGAGTGTGCGACGAGATTGGATTGCAAAGATTCCAACGAGCGGTCGAGCAATACTTGCATCGTCCGCACATCGGGCGAATCGCGAACACCACCTTGTCGCCCAGTTCAAGCCCATGAACCCCCGCGCCGATCTTTTCGACAATGCCCGCACCCTCGTGCCCCAAGATGGCCGGCAACGCGTCGGTTCGCCGATAGCCGGAGTAAACGTTATGGTCGCTATGGCAGACACCGGTGCCCCCAATCTTGACCATCACCTCACCCGGCCCCGGATCGTCAAGCTCCAAAGATTCAACGACTGCAGGCTCCCCCTGCTTATAGATGATTGCAGCAAGAGTGGAGGTGGTCATCGGCGTGATTCTCCGTTACGTTTTTCGCGCATCGATATCGGTTGGTGTGATGATAGCAGTGGGCCGCAAAGCCGCACACCGCGATCATTTTCAACTTTGATTCAGAAGGCGCTCGGCGACGGATACTAATTCGTCGCCGTTGGAACTGGACACGAAAACGATCTGGTTTCCGTGACTGTCTGAGACCTCGATCTCCAACCCGCTTCGCACTCCATACATCGTCCATGAACGACGGCCGGACGGAGCGAAGGGGTTGCCGCGGCCTCCGTGTCGGGCGATGTTGTGGTTGGCGGTACGGATGGCAGTGATACTGCCCCAACCGATTGTGCGTTGGGTGCCAAGAACGCCTAGTTTGACTGTGATACCGACTGCGGTTGTTTTGGTCTCCATTAACGTGGAGTTGAGCATCACGTACACGATGCCTACGATCGTGATCGCGAAGCAAACGTAGAAGATCAACGATTCGCTTCCCGAGATTATTGGGTCGTCGGTGAAACCGCGGATGCCCACCGCGGTGAGCCCTCCTGAGACGACGCCCAGCATGAGCCCAAGGAATGCGAACATCAATCCGGGCGCGCGCAGGTTTTCGACGAAGAGGGGCTGTTCAGTATCCGGAGGTCTCATCGCTAAAAGCGTCTGAATTTCAAATATGCCTCCTGCGGGTCCATGCCGCTGAGGATCATGTTGCGCAATTCGTTTTCGGTGTTCATCACCTCGTCAACCCGGTTGGCGACGTCGGATGCCGCGGCCGCGGGAATTAACACCGCACCGTCGCGGTCGGCGACGATGTAGTCGCCGGTGTAAATGCGAACGTCGCCGATGGTTATCGGTTGGCCCATGGATTGAACCTGCCAACGAGCGACGATATCCGACGGTGTGAGGTATCGGCAGAAAACCGGGAAGCCGAGTTTGAGGATGAAGTCGGTGTCGCGGTTGCCGCCGTCTACGACGTAGCCTTTGACGCCGCGGAATTTGAGGGTCTCGGCTGACAACTCTCCCATGTGTGCAATCGTCGAGTCGTTGGGTTGGCAGACGACGAGGGAACCCGAAGGCGCGGCACTGAGCATTCCGGTCCAAGACAGCAATGAATCATCTTGCGACAATCCTTTAACCATTCCGCCTTCGCAGGTCCAAACCTTACCAACCACCGGGGTTGTCGGATCGACCGGGCGAATATCGTTCGGCAGGATGCCGGCTTCGAGGCCAAGTTCCCGCATCGCGTCGTAGACCGCGCCGGAATATGCAGACTCCAGGATCGCGACCATCTGGTCTTCATTTAGGTCTTTTGGCAACGGGTTTTGAGAGATGTTTCGCGGATCATAGCGCGTTGAGAGCGCTTGCAGATTCTATATCTTCGGCGATTCAACCACTTCGAATTCCGGTCTCGAAACGAGACGCACCGCAGCTTCGACCCTATCTACCGCGTGTTGCGCAAGTTCAGCGTCTTTCACCTCGTGTTCCCAAACCCTCAAGACGCGCCAACCGATACGTTGCAGATTTTCGTTGTTCGACGCGTCCCGATCCATGTTCCGCTGGAACTTGGCCAACCAGTAATCGTAGTTGCGGGTCGGCATCGTGGCGTGTTCGGGGCAACGATGCCAAAAGCATCCGTCGATGAAGACCGCGACACGTTCGGTGGGAAAGACGACATCGACTTTGACGCCGCGAGGTTCGAGCTTGATGTAACGATCTTTTCGGAAGCGTAGGCCTGAGCGGTGCAACATGCTTCGAAACGCGATCTCAGGCTTCGTATCGCTGCGCCGATTCGACATCATCGAACGCCGCGTAGCCTCGTCGGAGGCGGGCGGGGCGGAGGGGATTGTAGAGGTTGGTAGTGGCATGATGGGATTTTAAGGGATGCCTTGCCCGCAACTCGCGGGCAAAACACAATTCTTGTTAACATGACATATGTTCATGAACGCTGATGCTCAAGAGCAATGGTTAGAGATGTTGAATTACGTGCAAGCACCTAAATTCGTTGACCTCTTCGCAGGTATCGGTGGCTTTCGGTTGGCCGCGGAATATCTAGGCTGGGAGTGTGTCTTTTCGAGTGAGATAGATGACGAGTGTAGCCGCACATACGCGGCCAATTTTGGTGATGTCCCACACGGCGACATTCGAACAGCTGATACCGACACGATTCCTGATCACGACATCCTGATGGCAGGTTTCCCGTGCCAGCCGTTCAGCATCATAGGCAAGATGAACGGCATGCGCGACACAAGGGGCACACTCTACTTCGAGATCGAACGGATTGTGCAAGCCAAGCGTCCGAGTTGGGTCTTGCTTGAAAATGTGAAGCAACTAGTGAGTAACGACGATGGTCGCACGTTATCAACGATCTGTGAATCGCTTCGGCGGTTGGGTTACGAAGTCACCTGGTCAGTGCTCAACGCCCTCGATTTCGGGTTGCCTCAAAAACGTGAACGGGTTTTCATAGTGGGAAACCGCGTTGGTGCTGACTTCGACTGGGGAAGATTACAGACCTCAACCATGAAACCGTTGAAAGAAATCTTGGAACCGGCGGTTGATGTGAAATATTTCGTCTCGGACCGTATAAGAGAAAAGCGGTTTGCGAGGCACTCGTCAAAGGTCTCTCCGAGCGTTTGGCACGAAAACAAGGGCGGCAACGTGTCCTCGTACGCTTACTCCTGCGCGTTGCGCGCAAACGCAAGCTACAACTACCTGTTGGTGGATGGCATCCGGCGCCCGACGCCACGCGAGATGTTGAGATTACAAGGATTTCCTGATGAATACCGCATTGTGAGTTCCGACTCCCAAGTACGCAAACAAGCAGGCAATGCTGTCGCAGTGCTTGTAGTACGAACCATTTTGAACGAAATCGTGAGATGTCAAGGAAAACCGCAGATTGACCAGTCCGAGAATCCGACAAGGGAACCCATTCCCGCCGCCTTATCCACTTAACCAATTCCCCGATGGCTTTGCCCAGCGCGTTGGCAGGCAGGTTGTTTATCTCGTCGGTACTCGGTCGTCTGCGAGGATTGTAGGAGAAGACTGGGAACGGATCTTCAGTGTTGCGATAGGAGCGAATTGGCAACCGTCTAACGTAGGGCTAGATGACATTAGCCTCAACGATGCGGCATGGGGTGCCAAATCAGTGCAGAACCCGCGCCCTCATACAGTGTCTCGGCTACGTTTGGTTTCCGGTAGAAACAGTCCAGACTACTCGTACGGGCGCAGACCTGAAGATGCCACAATACTTGGTGCAATGGTGCTAGGAATCTGGAACGAACGAGTAGCGGAAGTGCGTCGGAGGTACCGGCATGTCCGGACCGCGGTACTGATTAAGGGACCGCAACTCCGCGAGTTGACGATTTACGAAAAAGAGACTGTCGCGTTTGATATCGATCGTTTCAGTTGGTATTGGAACCCGAACGGAAACGTGGTTGGCAGCGATCTCGTGACTGGGAATCACCGATTTACATGGCAACCCTCCGGTTCTCAATTCACAATCGTGGACGAAGTCTCGGTTGACGCGATGAAGCTTAGATTGCGAACACCCGATGGCGCATCAGACGAATCGATTGAACGGTACTTGGACAGCATCGGATATGAAGAGAGTTGGGTGACAGTTGTCAATTAGATTGTGTAGGTCATCCGATCTCCCTCACGCCCGCCCAAAGTCGTCCGCTTCCCGCACGATATCGTCTCCACCGAGGTAATCACCGGTTTGTACCTCAATGATTTCGAGCGGTTCGATGGATGACGGGTTGGCGATGCGGTGTTTGTGCGTTCGCGGAACATGCGAAGAGATGCGATACCATAGTCTCTCGTGTGCAAACAAATGAACGCAAAGTCAAACCCCGGCAAAGGAGGCAACAGTGTTTTCAACGAAACCCATTCTGCTCAGTCAATTGCTTGATGAAGTTGATGCCGGAAAGATGCAATTGCCGGAATTTCAACGTGGCTGGATTTGGGATGATTACCGGATATGCGGCTTGTTGACGAGCGTCGCTCAAGGATTTCCAATCGGCGCAGTAATGCGTCTAGACTCCGGAGGGGATCTGAGTTTCAAAGCACGTCCTATCGAAGGGACGAATCCGGTTCAGGAACCAGACACATTCTTACTTGACGGGCAGCAGCGTTTGTCCTCGCTTTACCAAGCTCTCAAGTTCAAAGGTCCGGTTGACACGCACAACTCGGCGCGTCGCAAGGTTGAACAGTGGTACTACGTCGACATGGTAGACGCTTTGAAAACCTCGCCCGACTATGACAAAATGATTTTCAGCGTCCTCAAAAACAAACAAAGGACTTCCAACATAGGTCGAACAATTGAATTGGATTTATCGAAGCCCGAGTTGGAATACGAACACATATGATCCCAACTGAAAGTTTGTTAGACCCGTTTCAATGGGGTATGGATTATGTGAATTTTTGGTCTGAAGGAAACCATCCGCATGGTGGAGCATATGAGTTTTTTAAGAAGTTCAGTGGAAAGGTCGCCGAATCGTTCCGGAAGTTCCAGTTACCGGTTATCGAATTGGATAAACACTTGCCACGTGAGGCGGTGTGCGTTGTCTTCGACAAGGTAAATACTGGTGGCGTGGTATTAACTACTTTTGAATTGTTGACTGCCATGTTGGCGGCAGAAGGCTTCAATCTGCGGGAGGATTGGGACGCCCGTGAACAACGTATTCGCGAATATGAACGCGTATTGAGTGGAATAGACAGAGATCAATTTATTCGCACGGTAGCTCTATTAGTGACAAATGACCGGCGCGAACGAGCCAGTCAGATAGGTTGCACACCGTTACCCGCGATTGCGTGCCGGCGTTCCGAAATCCTCAGCATCAATCGAGAGGAATATAAAAAATGGGCGGGCAACGCGGAAGAGGGGTTCAAACGTGCTGCTCGCTTCTTGACCAGACAGTCTATCTTTCATGCTCGTGACATTCCTTACATGACACAAGTAACTTCTCTATCGTACATTTTTGCGGCTGTAGGAGATGAGATTGAGAGCGCAAACGCGCAGCGCAAGCTAGAGCGTTGGTTTTGGTCAGGAAATTTTGGTGAGGTGTATGGCGGTCCAACCGAAACAATAATGGCGAACGATGCACAGCAAGTGCCACGTTATTTGCTCGGTGACGGATCGCTGCAAATGCTGGACGAAGTCACTTTTGAACCGGCCCGTTTGTTGTCGATGAGAACCAGGAACACCGCTGCATATAAGGGCATTAACGCATTGCTGATGAAGAAAGGTGCTGCTGATTGGAGAAACAACGAAACGATCAGTGTTACAACCTACTACGATGACTCCGTCGATATTCACCATATATTTCCTAAACGATGGTGTGAAAACGAGGCAAAAATTCTATTAGATGAAGCAATCCCATCGAGAATTTTCAATTCAGCGATCAATAAGACACCTTTATCCGCTCGAACCAATCGAGTTATCGGTGGCCGTGCACCTTCCGAATACATCGAGAGATTGCGACGACACGCTTCGGGTGTTGACTTCGCGATACCGGGGCATCAAATCGACCTGGAATGCCTTAGACAGGATGACTTTCCGTCGTTTTTCGTGGCGCGTGGCAAAGCTTTAATGAAGTTGATTTCCGAAGCTATCGGCAAAGAGCTTTCCAACGGCGAAGAAGTCTTCGCGAACGCATTGGAGACGGTGAATCTGCGGGTCATAGTTGACGAGTATGACGACGATGAGGAGGACGAAATATTGTTGCAGGCAGCTGGTTAACGAAATCCTCACACCCTCCCAAAGTCATCATCCTCCCGCACGATGTCATCCTCACCGAGGTAGTCGCCCGTCTGTACCTCAATGATTTCGAGCGGTTCGATGGATGACGGGTTGGCGATGCGGTGCTTATGAGTGCGCGGAACATGAATCGACTGCGACGGCCCGAGCATCTGGTCTTCGCCGTTGATCGTCACCTTGGCGATACCCCTTGCTACGGTCCAAGTTTCGGCCCGGTGACGGTGCCATTGATAGGACAGTCGGCTATCGGGCTTGACGCTGAGTCGCTTCACCTGAAACCCCGGCCCCCGCGTCAACACCTCGTACGATCCCCAAGGTCGGTCCTCACGCCGCGGATTTCTCGTACGGTGCACGCTAGTGACATCAATGGGTTGTGGTGATGATGTTGGTTCTGACATAACCGACGTTGTAGATGATTTCTCCGGTCGCGACCGGGCACTTTCTCGATGGTAGTAAGCTAAATCCTACGTCAATCGAATCCAACCTCATCGATACTTCAACAACCCCATGACCACCACTCCCAATCGCCCAAACATCCTCGTCATCCTCACCGACCAGCAACGCCAAGACTCCATTGCTTGTTACGGGAACGATTGGATCGAAACACCGAATCTGAACAGCATCGCTGATCGGTCGTTTGTGTTCGAGAACGCGTATGTAACCCAGCCTGTGTGCACGCCGAGCCGGGCGTCGATTATGACGGGGTTGTATCCCCATGCGGTCGGTTTGCATCGCAACAACATCCCGTTGCCAACCGATTGTCCGACGATTGCGGAGCGGATCAGCGAGGACTACTACTGCGCGTACTTCGGCAAGTGGCACCTCGGCAACGACATGATCCAACAGCACGGTTTCGACAAGTGGATCAGCGTGGAGGACTTTCATCGGGTTCGTGCTACCAAACGGGAGTATCGGAACGTCGAGGCGCACTACAACGATCATCTGCGAGCACACGGAGTCGAGCCGCCGGGGCTCAACAAGTCCTACGAAAATTGGTTCGCGTCCGCCGAATTGACCGAGGAACAGACGCAAGCGTATTTCCTCGGCGATAGCGCCGCGGACTTCATCCGGAATCATGGAGAAACCGAAACTGGCGAAATGCCTTTTATGCTCTACGTCTCGTTCTTCGAGCCGCACCCGCCGTATACGGGACCGCTCAACGATTTATACGATCCGGAAGATATCTCGGTCGGACCGGCGTTCCTGAAACGTCCCGACGATGGTTCGTTGCTGAACCGGTTGCGGGCGGACTACTACATGGGAGGCAACCTGAACCCGCTCGGCATCGACGACTACCACGACCTAACGGCCGAAGACGGATGGCGGCGGCTGAGAGCGCAGTATTTCGCTAACGTGACGCTTGTCGATCGCCAGGTCGGCAAGATGCTGGACGCGCTGGAGGCTACCGGTCAACTCGACAACACGATCATCGTGTTCACGAGCGAGCACGGTGAGATGGCTGGTGACCACGGGATGCTCGAGAAGCGTTCAATGTACGAAGAGGCGTCGCGCGTTCCACTACTCATACACGTTCCGGGTTCCGAGCCTGACGCGGCTGGGGAATCCAAGCGAATCAGTGGGTCGGTTTCGCTCGCCGACCTCGTTCCGACTTTGATTGATTTGAGCGAAGGTCAGGATGCGGCAGATGCGCGTCCGTCTTCGGGTGGGCTCCTGGGCGATGGTTTCGCGCCGACTGCATCGGGTGCCTCGAACGGTTGGGAGTTGCAGGGCAAGAGTCTTGCTCCGGTGTTGAACGGCGAAGCCGATCTGAGCGACAACGATGTTTTCGTCCAATGGAACGGAATGGGTGACCGAAACCTAGGCACTCCGGAGATCAACCGTATGGCTTCGATGCACTGGCGCACGGTGATCACGCCAGACCGCTGGAAGCTCAACCTTTGCCCGGCCGATCGTTGCGAGCTGTACGATTTGAACAACGATCCTCACGAGATGACGAATCTGTATGACGATCCGAAGCACCGGGACCGCGTCCGCGATATGGCCGCCCGGATCAGGATTTGGCAAGCAGCGACGGGCGACGAGGTCGATTTGCCGAGGGTCTAGGGATAGGGCGGAATTGCGGGCAGACATTGGGATGAATGCTACCCTTGAGTGTCAACCGCGCCAACCACTTTCTGATATCGCCCATGCCGTTAACGCAGCGTTCCACCGCCGTCGAACTCGACACCCCATCCGCGTACCAGCGAACCACGCTTAAGAACGGCATCCGCGTCTTCACAAGTCGTATGACGCACACCAAGGCGGTGAGTGTCGTGTTCCTTGTCGGCGCGGGGAGCCGATACGAGACGGATGACGAGTCGGGTGTTTCGCACCTGTTCGAGCACATGCTGTTCAAGGGGACGCCGAGCAGACCGCGTCCTCGAGACATCACCGGTGTGGTGGAGGGCGTAGGGGGCACCATCAACGCGTTTACGGATCGTGAGTGCACGGGTTATTGGTGTCGTATGGCGCTGCCGCACTATCGACGGGGCGTTGAGGTGCTGGCGGACATCATCAAGTCCCCGCTATTTAGGGTCGCCGACATCGAGCAGGAGAAGCACGTGGTGTTGGAGGAGATTCGCGCCGTCCACGACTCGCCAGGTGCGTTGGCCGGGATGTTGCTGGATTCGGCGTTGTGGCCGGATCAAGCTTTGGGGCGAGACGTTGCGGGCACCATCGAAAGCGTCGAGGCGATACCTCGTGATGTGATGCTTGACTACCACCGAAAACAATACGTGGGTTGCAACATCGTCGTGTCCGTCGCTGGCAACATCGAACATGATGAAGTCGTCGACCAGGTAGACGAACTTTTGTCGGATATGCCGCGCGGTGAGCCGCGCGGGATGTTTGCGTACGACGACAATCTAGTTGGGCCTAGTGTGACCGGAGGACGGCGGGATCTTGAACAGCTTCACTTGGCGCTGGCATTCAAAGGAGTCGGGATGAACGACTCGCGTCGGACGGCGTTGCGAATAATGACGGTGGTTCTGGGTGGCAGCATGAGCAGTCGGTTATTTGAGGAAGTACGGGAAAAGCGCGGACTTGCGTACGGGATCGGCAGTTCGATGCACTCGCTCACCGACTGCGGCGTGGTGGACATCCACACCGGCGTCGAACCGCCTCGGGCGGTTGAGGCGCTCAGCGTTATCGTGGATGAACTGGTAAAGATCCGGGACGGGATCACTGAAGACGAACTGAGCGAGGCGCGCGAGTTGGCGAAGGGGCGGTTGATTCTCGGAATGGAGGAAAGCCGGGCAGTGGCAAACGATCTCGCGGCGCAGGAGTTGTTGCGAGGTAGCGTTGAGACGTTGGACGAACGGATCGAGTCGTTGGACGCGGTGACATTGGATGATGTGCGGGCCGTCGCCTCAGATGTGGTCACATCGGACAAGCTGGCATTGTCTGCTGTTGGGCCAGTGGACGACTGGGCGGAATTTGAGCGGACGCTTAATTTCTAGAGGCGAATCCCAGGATTTTGCCGCGACTAGTCAATCTGCCATTCGGGCATTAGCATATGCAATACGCGCACCTCTAGACAGGAGACAACCTAAAGATATGAAAACTCGAGCGTATATCTTGATTGAAACGTCCGTCGGAAGCACCAGCCAAGTCGCAGATGCACTCCGAAAGATCGACCAGATGATCGCGGTCGATATGGTTACTGGGCCTTTCGACATCATCGCAGTGGTCGAGGCCAACAATCTCGTTGACATCGGCGGCATCGTGAGCACCAAGATGCATCAGGTCGGCGGCATCGTCAAAACCATCACCAGCCTTGCGGTCAGCTCTGACTAATCAGATCCGTCATGTGGTTTGAATTCAACGACGAAGAGATCTCGTTCCGAGAAGAGCTGAAGGAGTTTCTCGACCGAGAACTGCCTGATGGCTGGATCGGCCCGAACGACGAATCCAGCGACGAGGGCTGGGAGCTTTATTGCCGCATGCGTCGCAAGCTAGCCGAACGAGGCTGGTTGACGATGACGTGGCCAAAGGAGTATGGCGGTCAAGAGGCTCCGCCGATGATCAGTCTCATATTCGCCGAGGAGATGTCGTACCGGCGCGCACCAGGCAACGACCGGTTCGGCACGCGGATGTTGGGGCCGACGCTGATGGTTTTCGGCACTGAAGAGCAGAAGCGCAGGTACTTGTCGGACATCGCGCAGGGCGGGATCCAATGGTGTCAGGGGTATTCGGAACCGAATACGGGCTCCGACTTGGCATCGTTGCAAACGTTCGCGGAACTCCGAGACGACGAGTTCGTCATCAATGGATCGAAAATATGGACCTCGTTGGCACATCGCGCCGACATGATGTTCATGTTGGTTCGAACTGATCGAGATGCGGAACGGCACGCAGGTATCAGTTTCTTGCTCGTGGATATGAAGTCGCAGGGGATTCAGGTCAATCCGATCATCAACATTGCGGGTGCCCACAGCTTCAACCAAGTGATGTTCGACGATGTCCATGTTCCCGTTGAGAACCTGGTCGGCGAACTGCACGATGGCTGGAACGTTGCGATGAACCTCCTCAACTTCGAGCGCGGGAACATCGACTATGTGTCGTGGGCGCAGAGATCGTGGGAAGAGATCCGCGACTACGCGGCAACGACTCGACGTTTCGATGGCTCGCTGATGATCGACGACATGAAGGTCCGCCGTCGTTTGGCAGAACTCGAAGCGGAGATCGAGATGGCGCGTTACATCACCTACGAGGTGGCGTGGCTCCAGTCTCTCGGTCATCCGCCGTCGACCGAGGCGAGCATGTGCAAGATCGCGGCGACGGAAGTGAGCACTGCGGTGCTTGACTTTGGTGTTGAGTTGCTTGGCATGCCGGGTCTGATCGACGATCCGGATGAGCACGAGGATATCGCCGGGCGCATCTTCAAGATGCGGATGTATCAAACATCTGGTCCGATATTGGCTGGTACCAACGAGATTCAGAAGAACATCATTGCGTATCGCGGGTTGGAACTGCCTAGGCGCTAAACGATGACCACCATTCCGGCGAAGGCCGGCGCTTCAGCGGACGGAACGCCCATCTAGATGGGAATGGCGAGAGCACTAAACCATGGACTTTGGGCTTAACGAGACGCAGGAACTGATCCGAAGCAGCGCGGCGGACTACCTGTCTGACCGTTCACCATCCGATTTCGTGCGGGCGATGGCGACGGACGAGCGCGGCTACACCGATGATTTTTGGCGCGAGATCGGTGAGTTGGGATGGCTGGGATTGATTGTGCCGGAGGAGCACGGCGGTTCGGGCATGGACATGTCGGACATGTCGGTGCTGCTCGGTGAGTGGGGCGCTGCGTTGGCGCCGGGACCGCTCGTGGAGTCGGCGGTTGTGTCAGCTTCAGCGATTAACGAGTTCGGTTCCGATGTGCAGAAGCGGGATTGGCTGCCGTCAATCGCGACTGGCGAGACGGTTGCAGTTCCGGCGTTGGTTGGGACGGATGGCTCGACCAATCCGGGTGCGATGGGTGTCCGAGCATCGGAGACTTCGAATGGTTGGGTTATCAGCGGCACGAGCAGGTTCGTTCCTTACGGGAACTCTGCGGATCTGGTGTTGATGCCTGCTGAGACTGACGCGGGTGTGATGGTGTTCGCGGTTCCGGTGAAGTCTGCTGAAGGTACGGTCAACGTCAACCGGGTCAAGATGGCTTCGGGTGCACCGGCTTGCGACATTGAGATGAACGAAGTAGTCGTTTCGTCAGCGTCGGTGCTAGGCGAAGCTGGCGGCGGGGTCGATGTCGTTGGTCACATGATGTTGTACGGGGCGGCGGCTAGGGCGACGCAGATGGTTGGTGCGGGCGGCGCGGTGACGGATCGCACGATCGAGTATGTGAAAGACCGGCGGCAGTTTGGTCGGCCGATCGGTGCGTTCCAAGTGATACAGCACTACATGGCAGATATGGCTACCAAGGTGAAATCTGCGAAGCATCTCGCCGACCGGGCGGCATGGGCTCTGAGCGCGGATGTCGATGTCGCGGTGGCTTCACGGATTGTTTCGCAGGCGAAGTGGACGGCGAACACGCTGATGCATGACATCGTGTGGAAGGCGCATCAATCTCACGGAGCGATTGGATTCACGTGGGAACACGATCTCCACCTCTACACACGGCGGGTGCTTTCGTGGCGCGCCGATTTCGGAGACACCGACTCGCATATCGAAAATCTGGCCCGAACGCTTTAGTCGGGGGATGAGGCATGTCTGACTGTATCTTTTGCAGCATCATCTCGGGTGATATTCCGAGTAGCGATGTTTACGAGGACGACCATGTTGTGGCGTTCAACGACATCAACCCCAAGGCGAGAGTCCATGTTTTGGTTGTACCCAAGGTTCATTTCGACAAGTTGCATGAGAGCGATGAGTCGCACGTCGATATGCTGGGTCGGGTGCTAGTTGCGGTCGGGAAGGTTGCGGCGATTACGGATGTCACGGACTCGGGATATCGAGTTCAGTTCCATCAGGGAGCCGGCGCTGGGCAGGAGGTTTTCCACCTGCATGCGCATGTGTTGGCGAAGTGACGGTGGTGTGGCGTAGACTGCACAGTTAAGTGCCATGATCGCCTTAGTTGTCCATCAGATAATCCGAACCGTCATCATGCAGATTGTGATGACGTTCGTAGTACGGTTCGTCAACAACCTGATGCGGCGGTTGTGAGATTTTCGTCCCCTCTCCCGCTGAGCGGGAGAGGGTTCTTTGCCGATCGTCTACTTGGGCGTCGTCTACTGCGCTCGTTCCATCAGAACGGTTACGCCCATGTCGATGTATTTGTTGCGCAGCACGGGATCGCCGGAGCGGTAGCTCATGCGGACGGGGTTGTCGTTGACCTGATCCATGACGTGCTTTATGCAGTCGTCGTCGGTTTTCAACGGGTGATGCGGGTGCATCTCGCGGTCGAATTCGAGGTCTGCGGGTCCCCAAGAGAACATGTCGACGCCGGGCATGGCGAGGGTGTTGATGTTCTCGATGGCGCGGAGGGATTCGATCTGGAGGCAGAGGATGCCGTTTTCGTTCCACCACTTGGCGTAACCGGGGCGGTCGTGTCCGAGTTCGGCGCCCCATCGGGAACCGCCTACCCAGCTTCGACGTCCCTGTGGCGGGAAGTAGAACCATTCGAGCGCTTCCCTGACGGTTGCGGGTTCCTCAACCAGGGGGATTTCGATGATCGCGGGTCCGAGGTCTGCGATGTTGCCGACGAGGAATGCGAATTGGGTGTGCTTGATGCGGAAATGGACGGCGATTCCGAGTTCGTCGGCCATGTTGCAGTAGTCGACGAGTTGGTGCTCGGAAAAGGGGCTGTGTTGGCTATCGCAGGTAATGAAGCCGTAGTCGTCTTTGGCGAGTATGTCTTCGACCTGCGCCTTGGGGGTGTCCATGGGAACTCCGACGCCGATGACGGTGTCGCCGCGGCGGATGCGTTCTTTCAGAGGTGTGTCGTTGGCCATTGGGGGGTTTCCTTTTAGCGTTTGGTTAGCTGGGATTGTTGGGGTCGTCGGGCATTTGGGGGGGCGTTATTTGGGTCGTTCCATGAGGACGGTTACGCCCAAGTCGAGGTATTTGTTTCGGAGGTTGGGGTCGTATGATCGGTAGCACATGCGCGTTTTTTCCGAAGCGAGTTGGGCCATGACGTGCTGGATGCAGTCGTCGTCGGTCTGTAGGGGATGGTGCGGATGCATTTCGCGATCGAACTCGAGGTCAGCGGGACCCCATGAGAACATGTCGACGCCGGGCATTGAGAGCTTGTGGATGTTTTCGATGGAGCGTAGCGATTCGATCTGCATCATGATCATGCCGTTCTCGTTCCACCACTTGGCATATCCGGGACGGTCGTGTCCGAGATCAGCGCCCCATCGAGAGCCGCCGACCCAGCTGCGGCGTCCTTGTGGCGGGAAGTAGAACCATTCCAAACCCTCTCGCACGGTTTCGAGTTCTTCGACCAATGGGATCTCGATGATTGCGGGACCGAGGTCGGCGAGGTTTCCGACGAGGTAAGCAAACTTCGTGTGCTTGATGCGGAAATGGACGGGGATGCCGACTTCGTCGGCGGTGTTGCAGAAGTCGACAAGCTGGTGCTCCGAGAAGGGAGAGTGTTGGCTGTCGGTGGAGACGAAGCCGTAGTCGTCCTTGCCGAGTATGTCTTCGAGCTGCGACTTGGTCGTGGTCATCGATGCTCCGACGCCGATGACGGTGTCGCCGCGTCGGATGCGTTCTTTCAGTGGGGTGTGGTCGGGCTCTTTGGCCATTGGGATCTCCTTGAAGTTTGCCAAGCGTCGCTTTCGACGCTGTGAGCGAATGGTAACGCAGATGATGGGTTGGGGTGGGATGGGTTGTTGGATGACGCGTTGAAACGCCTGATGAGGTGGTCGTCAGGGTTGGTGTGGTTGGTCTTGGTTGATGTTGTCAAGTCTTGGTCATTGATTTATTGGCCCCCTCACCCCCGGTTCAAGCCCGGGGCAGGCTCTAGCCCTCTCCCACGAGGGGGAGAGGGGACAATCGTTTGGTTGTCGAAGCATCGCCGCGTCGTTTTCGGGTTCGCGCGGGCGAAACTGGTTGGTGACTTCTTATACAAAATACAGCGTCGCCGATGTCGCCAGACCATCGGTCGTCCGGACGGTCGCCGGTAGGTGGAGCGTCTGGAATCAGTCGATTTTTGTCTCTCATCGATGCTGTAGCCTCGGCCGCTCGACGAAGCGGTCAGACGTCTGCCGGGTAGAACGGGGTTTCGCTCGGACCTTGAACGGTCAAACCCCTTGGCGCGAGGGCGACCACAAGGGTCGCCCCTACGTCTTGAGGGTGTCCGTCTCGGTTGCTGGTCGGAGCCGGCTACCTGCTCCGCATCCGAGCCCTGGAGCCACAATCCCGCAGTGGCCGGGTTGTCGATCTGCGCTGCGTCCTAACCTATCCTCAACTTCTGGCGGGCACCGTCGCGGACCGCTCGGGCAAGCTTCTGATGCTCACACGATCCTGTGTCGTCCCTCCCGCAGACCGGGGTTCAATATTCGGTTGTCGATATCCCTTGTGAAAGGTGCGCATACCCTCGACGCGGCGATACTTCTGGGCGCCGGTGCTGATGGCCGTCTGCGGTGGCGCTTGGTTGTTATTGAGGTATACATGTTGTGTGCATGTCAAGCGCGGATTGGCGGGTATTTTGGTGGGGTGTGAGCCTCGCCTAACCTCCTCCTGAAGGAGGGGGGATTCTTGGTTGGTCCTGAAGGAGGGTGATTTGTCGCGCGGGAGGGTTTGAAACCCGTCCCTACGTGGGGTCCGCACACGCTGCCCGAAGGGGACGGGCGATCATAAGGGGGCGTTGTTCTGGAAAAGGACGGTGGGTGGCGCCTGCGTCTACGTGGGGTTCCCGCGGTGCCGGGGAGGGGTTTTAGGCGGAAGTAAGATTGTGGGTAGTGCGATGAGTTAAGGAGGGTTATGGCGTTGGTGGAGCAGTTGCGTGTTTTTGGTCGGGATGCGTTTGATGCCGGGTCGGTGGAGCAGGCGGTTCGGGGTCGGTACACGGAGGTCGCGGAGCGCGGTACTGCGGCTTCAGAGTGTTGCGCCGAGGAGGTTGGATCGGCTTGTTGCGGGAGCGATGCTGCAGAGATGGCGACGGTGGCAGGTGCGCTTTACAAATCGGATGACTTGGCCACATTGACGCCTGAGGCAATGGCGGCATCGGCCGGTTGTGGCAATCCGATCGGGTTGTCGGAGGCTAAGTTGGGTGAGACGGTGTTGGATCTGGGCAGCGGTGGCGGGATCGACTGTTTTCTGGCGGCTCAGGAGGTCGGCGAGACTGGGCAGGTGATCGGGATCGATATGACGCACGCGATGATCGACCTGGCTCGGCAGAACGCGGCGCAGCTTGGTGCACACAACGTGGTGTTCAAGTTGGGTAAGATCGAGGCGGTACCCCAGCAGGATGCGAGTGTCGATCTGGTGATCTCGAACTGCGTGATTGCGTTGTCGCCGGACAAGGACCGGGTTTTCGACGAGATTTATCGGGTGCTGAAACCTGGCGGGCGGTTCGTGGTGTCAGACATGGTGGTTACGGAGGAGCTGCCGGACGAGGTGCGTTCGTCTGCCGAGGAGTGGGTTTCTTGTGTAGGCGGCGCGGACCTGCTTAGCCGATACCTTGGGCGCATGGAGCGGTCCGGTTTCGCGGATGTCGAGATTATGTCGGACGTCCCGATGCGATCGCGGTCGGACGGGAAGGCGTGGGAGGGATCGGTTCGGAGCGTGACGGTTCGAGGTTGGAGACGCGACTGAGGCCGGGCGCCGCGGATACTGCGAATCGTCGTCGAAGTTAGGGACAATCGAATAAGTAACCGCGTGGCGTGACTTTGCGAGCGGCAAGAGAGCTTTCATTTCCGACGGCTGCGTCGGTTCTCAAGTTGCTAGGTGAACTGGGGATTGTGCGCGAGGTCATCGGCAGGTCGGTTGTTTCGGTATTCGAGGTACTTGGAGATACTCGAAGAGGGTGCAGAGGCTATCGTTTAGGCGCGACGGCTTGAGATTCAAAAAAGTTGAATTTTCTTGGTGCGAATTGAGAAATCAGGCACTGAGGTTTGAATTTCGGTCTGGTGGGTAAGCGACGGTTGAATCAAGGTTTGAAAGATGGATGTGTCGTTGGATGGAGACTGAGGATTGGTCGATTGTGCGGAGAGTATGTTGGACGGCGTGAATGGGCTTTTCCCAAATAATTCCCAAGAATTGTTTAGGTGCCCGCAGCGAGTCGGGCCAAAGCTGGTAGACGACGATGTGGGGAGCGACCAGGATCGGCTTTGGGCAGAGCAGGTGGACGTCGATGTTTTGGCACGTTATTTGGTTGGGATCGGTTCTTGCTTAGCGCGTGTTTATGCTATATGTATAGTTCAGTAAAGGTGAAATATCAATCTAACGTACGTTGAAAAAACCGTTAATTCGATTTTGTGGCATAAAAGACGCATAGTGGTAAACTCCTCGTACGACCAATCCCTTATACCGCTGAAGGAGGCAAAGCGATGGATGGATTGAGGAGCTATATTGTCAGGTTGGGATCTTTGGAACTAGCCACGGTTATCTTTTGGATGCTGTTCTGGTTAGCCAACGGGCTGGCGAAGCTGATACCTGGGGTCCACATCGGCGTGAAGTTTGCGGAGAAGGGTAACCCGTTCGCGGGAGCGTTGGACAAAATGGGTTGGGGCACCGGACTGGGCGATTTCGCCTATTACTTCACGGGTGTGTTCGAGTTGATCGTCGGTTTGATCTTCCTGTGGGGACTGATCCAGTTCATCATGGGCAGCGGTTCGGCAACGCGGCGGCCTTGGATCCTGTTCGGGTTGTTCTTAAGCGCGATCATCTTCACGGTGTTTACGTTCCAGAACGTTGTCACGGCAGCCCGTCCGACACCGTTGGTTTGGCACATGGTGTATTTCGCGGCGGTTGGCGTGTCATGGATCGTGATCGTCGGCCAGGGCGTGTGGGCGCGCGGTTCCGGCGACGACGGCTAGGTATCGGTGCTTAGGGCTTCGTGTTCTACAGCCCTGCAAGACGGATTGAATCGAAAATCCCCTCTTCCGGGAGAAACGGAGGAGGGGAGATGTCGGGCGTCATGTCGGTATTTAATGTCCGGTTGGCAGGGGAGCGTTGGAGGTTTGAGGTCTAGCGTCTGTAGTTGGTTGTGGTGAACTTTGCGGCTTGCATGGCGATGTTGTGAGCGTGTTCTTTCTTTCGCTCTTCCATGCTCTCGTTGACCATGTCGATTCCTTGTCGGACCTGCATGAGGGTGTGAGAGAGTCGCTCTTCGAGCTTCATGAGCATGCGTCGAGAGTATTCGTCGGTCTCGTTGGTCTGTCGGTGAGATCGTTCATCGGCGTTTTCGACGATGGTGTTAGCTTCGCGTTTGGCGCGGATGAGTAGCTTCTCGGATTCTTCGTCGGCATCCTTTATGATGCGCTTTGCTTCTTCCTTGGATGCGTTGACGACGGAAGTCTGGTCGATGGTCTGCATGGCCTTTTTGCGTGCTTGAGCGATGATGATGTCGCGTTCTTCCTCGGCGCGCTGGCGGAGCTCTTCGGATTCGCGCATGGAGTTGTTGCGTGCGGACTGCATGAAGTCTTCGGCGTCGCTGAGCATCTGGTCGCGCTTGGTAACGATTTGATCGGAGAGCGATGTTACCTTGGGTAGTTCGCGTTTGAGTTCGTCGATGAGCCCGAGCGTTTCGTCGGACCTGACGAGGCTGCGGCCAGTGGCGCGCACGCGGTTTTCCTCGACGGAGTTTGCGATTCGTGAGATCAACTCGTAGATGATCGGTTGGACCGAAACGAATTCGCTGCTGTCCGAGTTGTAGCTGACGCGGGTTTCTAGTGCCATTTTTTTCTCCTTGTGCGGCGGTCTTTGGGGACCGTTTGCACTGGTTTTAGTTGCATGTGTTCGACGTTTGATCGCTGGATTTGTTATGTAGGTTGTGGTGTCAACCTTGAAGTTGTGGGCGCCACTACATTTGGAGGTACCAGACCGGAGATGTTTCCGCCGAGAGCGGCGATCTCCTTGACTCGGGATGAGCTTACGTATTGGTTCTCGATGGATGAAAACAGGCAGACGGTCTCGATGTCATCGTCGAGGTGTCGGTTCATCATAGCCATCGCGCCTTCGTATTCGAAGTCACTAGTGATTCTAAGCCCTCTGACGATTGCTTTCGCGCCGGTGTGGCGAGCGAAATTGACGGTGAGACCGCGGAAGGGGATCACTTTGACGTTGGTAGCGTCGGTGAAGACATCTTGCAACATTCCAACCCGTTCATTGATATCGAAGGTAACTTGTTTGTGATCGCCGTCGTAGACAGCGACGATCAGGACGTCGAACAGTGCCGCTGCGCGGCGGACCACATCGATGTGACCGTTGGTTACGGGGTCGAATGTGCCCGGGTACAAAGCTACGACGTCGCTCATGGGTTTGTGTTTCGTGATCTTCTGGGTTTCTTTATTGGTCGTCTGAGGTTTGTGGGAACGAGTAGATCGTGATGCTGGTGTCGCCGTATCGTTTTCGGTTTATGGCGGTAGCTCCGGAAATAGTGTCTGGCAGCTGGTTTCTAGTGGCGTGCTCTGCGATGATCCAAGCGTCGGGTTCGAGGAGGTTGTTGTTTCGGAGTTCGGTGAATAATTCTTCCCAAGGATCGATGTCGTATGGCGGGTCGGCGAAGACGAGGTTGTAGGTGTTGCCTGCTAGCCGGGACAGGGCTCTGATGGCGTCGGATTGGTGGGTTGCAGCTTTGTCGGCCACGTTCCTGGCGGCGATTTCTTGTCGTAACTTTGCACTTCTTCTGCCGTCGATCTCAACGAAGTCGACGTGGACTGCTCCATGTTCGAAGAGGTCGAACCCGACGGCTCCGGTTCCGGCGTACAGGTCGAGCGCGATCATGCCATCCGCGCCACCCGGTCCGAGCATTGAGATGATCGCGGAGCGCGTCCTCGAAGATGTCGGTCGTAGCTCGTGTCTGGCTCTACGTCTGTTCCTTTCGTCGTGTTTCACTCAGATTTGCATCTTGCCGCGATGTCGCGGTTGCACAACCACACGATTCGTGAGAGTGTTGACTACGATTATGCGGAATCGGGTGATGCACGTTTCAACGATGCACGATGCGATTTGTGGCGTTTTCTTAGGACGGGTAAGGCGATGGCAGTGGTCTGTAAGATTGATTCAGTTGGTGTGCGCACGGCATTGCGTATTGCGTATGGAAGGTCGAAATTGAGCAAGGTGACAGATAAACCGGACATCACGTCCGAGGCAGACGGTGCTTCCAGGTACTCTCGTCTGGAACTTGACCGTTTGCGCAAGGTCGATCAGTTACGGCAAAAGGGCATCGATCCGTTTCCGGCGAGGGTTGATCGGACCCATCAGGTCGCAGACGCGATTGAGCTTTTCATGGAGTGCGAGGCGTCGAATGGCGGCGACGATGGCCATGACGGGGTACGGACGGATTCGGTGAAGGTGACAGGACGGGTGATGGCTCGGCGCGGGATGGGCAAGATGTCGTTTTTGGATTTGCGAGACGGAAGTGGTCAGGTTCAGGTGCAGGCGCGGGCAGATGTGTTGGCTGACGACTTCGAGTTGCTTTCGATGTTGGACATCGGCGATTTCGTGTCGGTGTCGGGCCCGTTAATGCGCACACGGCGGGGTCAGGTCTCAGTCGAGGCTCAAACATTCGGGATAATTTCAAAATCAATTCGTCCGTTGCCTGAGAAGTGGCACGGGCTGCAAGACGCGGAGACGCGGGTGCGGCAACGATACCTGGATTTGCTGGCGAATGAACGGGCGATGCAGAACGCGCGGGCGCGGTCGAAGGTCGCTTCGGCGGTGCGGCGGTTTATGGAGGCGCGTGGGTTTATGGAGGTTGAGACGCCGATACTCGTGCCCGTTGCGGCTGGCGGTTTTGCGGAGCCGTTCCAGACGTATCACAACGCGCTCGGGCGCGGGTTGTTTCTGAGGATCGCGACCGAGTTGTATCTGAAGCAGCTGATCGTGGGCGGAATGGACAAGGTTTTCGAGATCGGCAAGATATTTCGCAACGAAGGCATCGACGCCGATCACAATCCCGAGTTCACGACGATGGAGAGTTACGAGGCGTATGCGGACTACATCGATGTGATGCGGATGACGGAGGAGTTGGTGGCGTTTGTGGCGATGGATGTGAATGGGTCTACCGTGGTGCCGGTGCCGGATGGTGCGGAAGGCGAGACGGTAGATCTGGCGCCGACTTGGCCGCGGTTGGATTTGCGACAGGCGATCATCGACGCGTCGGGCATCGATTTTCGGAAGTGTCCATCACGGGAAGGGTTGGCCGCTGCGATGGATGAGCGGGGGATGCATGTGGAGCCGAATTCGACGTGGCAGCGGTTGTTGGACAAGGTGATTTCGGCATCGGTTGAGCCGAGGTTGGTTGCGCCTACTTTCTTGGTCGACTACCCGTTGGCGATGTCGCCGTTGGCGAAAATGAAGCCGGGCTACGACGATGTCGTGGAGCGCTTCGAGGCGTTCGTGTTGGGGCGTGAGTTGGCGAATGCTTTTTCGGAGCTCAATGATCCGGTGGATCAGCGCGAGCGGTTCGAGCAGCAGGAACGGCAGCGGGAAGAGTTCGATGATGTTGAGGCGGATCGGTTGGACGAGTCGTTTTTGCTGGCGGTTGAGCATGGGATGCCTCCGACGGGAGGGTTGGGGATCGGGATCGATCGATTGGCGATGCTCGTGACCGGGGAGAGTTCGATACGAGAAGTGACGTTGTTTCCGCAATTGAGATCTTGAGGACCTGAAGCGATGTTGGATCTACACAGGATAGTCAACGACACGGATGCGGTGCGAGCCGGTCTCGCGAAGCGTGGCGAAGATGATGCGCCGATCGATCTGATCATCGAGTTGGATGCTCGGCGTCGGTCGTTGATTCAGCAGACGGATTCGGCTCGACATTTTCGGAATGAGGTCTCTCGGACGATAGGCGCAGAAAAGCGTCGTCCGACTGACGATGAGATTCAGCAGATGCGGGCGACGGGCGACCGTATTTCCGCGCTTGAGGAAGAAGCTCGCTCGGTTGCGACCGAGTTGAGGAATTTGATGCTGGGCTTGCCAAACGTCCCGCTTGGCGACGTGCCGGAAGGGCACGACGAGAGCCTAAACGTGGTTGTCCGCGAATCAGAACCGCCATCCGCGCGGGAGTGGGACACGCCGCACTGGGAGATCGGCGAGAGCTTGGGCATCATCGACATGGAAAGTGCGGCGAACATGTCGGGTAGCAGGTTTTACATGTTGCGAGGTCAGGGAGCGCGACTGCATCGTGCGATCGTCGGGTGGTTGCTGGATACGTTGGTCGATGAGTTTGGGTATGAGGAGACGAACCCGCCGTTTCTGGTGCGCGAGGAGACGCTCGTTGGGTCTGGGAACTTGCCGAAGTTTGCAGATGATCTCTACCGAGACGACGATGCCGGGTTGTGGATGATACCGACGTCAGAGGTATCGCTGAACGCGATCCATCAAGGCAGCATCATCGACGGTGAGTTGCCTTTGAAGTACTGCGCGCACACTCCTTGCTTCAGGAAAGAGCATGCTGCGGCGGGGCGAGATGTTCGCGGGATGAAGCGGGTGAAGCAGTTCGAGAAGGTGGAGATGTTCCGGTTTGTGGAACCGGACGATTCGGAAGAGGCGTTGGAGGAGATGATCGAGATATCGCTGGAGCTATGTCGTCGGCTGGGATTTACGACTCGGTTGTTGAAGTTGTGTGCTGGTGATATCGCTTTTCAGTCGGCCAAGACCTATGACATCGAGGTTTGGTCGCCTGGGGCTCAGGAGTGGCTCGAGATTAGTTCGCTGTCTACGTGTACGGATTTCCAGACCCGACGGAATAATACGCGTTATCGACCGAAGCGTGGAGGTGGTACTCGGTTCCCGCATACCTTGAACGGGTCGGCGTTGGGGATGCCGCGGACGTTCATCGCGGTTTTGGAGAACGGATTGCAGGCGGATGGGAGCGTTGTGTTGCCGGAGGTGCTTTGGGAGCGGGTGGGGGTTGAGAGGGTTGGGGTTGGGTAGCGGTTGGCGTTGTCGATTTGGCGGATATTATGAGTTATTTTGCGAACGAGATTGATGCTGCAGGTCGGGTGTTGGCCAATGTACCGGAGGAGGGTGAAGACGACAGGGAGTGGGTTGAGGCATTTAGGTTAGTCAGTAGTTGGCGTGGGGTCCATGCAGGACCGTTGAGGACGTTTCGTAACAGACTCGGGTGCCGGGTGGGGCGCCGGGGTATCGTCGCGCAACACTTGAAGCGAATGCCGACGATCATCTCAAAACTGGAGCGATTGCCTCGGTTGAAGTTGTCAAAGATGCAGGACATCGGAGGGTGCAGAGTAATCGTCCCGACGACGAACGACGCGTTTCGGCACGCTACGGAATTGCTTGATAGCCGAGTCCGGCACCGACTGGTTAGTTACAGAGATTACACAGAACGTCCTAGGCCGTCTGGTTACCGTAGCTTGCATCTGATTTATTCGTACAACAGCGATAAGTCGGCCCGATGGCACGGATTGAATACCGAAATTCAGATTCGTTCGAGATTACAACACCAATGGGCTACCGCTGTTGAGGTCGTTGGATTTTTCACCGAAAATGATCTCAAGTCGAGTTCAGGCGACGCGATGTGGCTCCGTTTCTTTGCATTGATGAGTTCCGTAGTTGCGGTCGCAGAAGCTTCACCAAGTGTGCCCGACACGCCGGAAAAGGGTCAGACTTAGTGAGTGAGGTCCGCGCGCTTGCAACCGAATTGGGAGTGACCGAACGACTAAATGCGTTTCGAGCGATTACCAGCGGGCTACTGCAATTCCAAGGTTTCGGAAACCCTTGGATCGTGTTGGACTTGGACTTGGACACCCGGATGATCTCGGTGCAACTATTTAGGCCGAAGGAAGAAGACGCCGCGACGGCTTGGTACGCTGAAAAGGAACTGGAAAGCCGCGGAATCCGAAACAAACACGTTGTGTTGGTTTCGGCGAGGTCAGTGAATGAACTTCGACGTGCGTACCCGAACTTTTTTGCGGATCTGAACGATTTCCGGAAATTGGTCGAAGAGACTATTGAATAGTGTTAGCGGTCGCTATCGACGCGCGCGTCGCGCGCCGTTGATCTTCTCGACGCTGTCGATCCATCACTTTTTCGGCGACCCGCTCAAACCTCTGTGAGGGTGTTTCTTGGGATTGAACCTTCTTGGTCTTGACCGCCATGTTGAACTTCCATGGTTGCAATTCTTCGGGATACCTTACTTTAGATTATCCGATATCGGTGACCGGGCCGGTTCTTGATGATGATAGGCACTGGTTGCGATTTACGGGGTTTGGGCAATTTCGCCATAGTCGCGTAGGATCGATGCCGATGGGGATTGCTGGCGATTTGTCATGTACTCGCTAAGGTGTGGTGCCAAGACTTGGATGGCCTGTTACAGGGTGATGCCTACGACCTCGCCGTCGTCTGTCGCGTGGGCGATAAGGTTTGTTGCCAAATCGTAGCCTTAGTTGGCGATCTGCGAAGTTCCGATGTAGAGCGTGTCGGTTTGCGGGACGTATTGGATTTCTAGTTCCATGGTGGCGTTCCCCATTCTCTGAGTTTGCCGCATGAGTCCAAAATCGAATGGAACCCGTGAATGTCAAGTTCATCAACCGGAGTTGAAGTCGTTCATGGCGGTTTCTAGGTCTTGGGTGATGATGGTTTGGGTGGCTTGGACTGCACGCTTGATGGCGGTTTTGATGGCGGTTAGGTCTTCGTTGGAGGGTTGTCCTAGGACGTGGTCGATTTGGGTGTCGCCGTTGGTGGGTTTGCCTACGCCGATGCGGATGCGGGGGAATGCGTTGTCGTGAAGGGTGTCGATGATGGATTTGAGGCCGTTGTGTCCGCCGTCGCCGCCGCCGCGTCGGACCCGGATGCGGCCGGGTTTGATGTTGATGTCGTCGGTGATGACGATCAGGCGGTTGATGTCGGTTTCGTAGTGTCTGATGAGCGCTCGTGCGGCGGTTCCGGAGCGGTTCACGTAGGTCTTGGGGTAGGCGATGATGGCAGGTTGGTTTTCGATTGTTGTGTGGGCTATACGTGACGGGCCTTCGTCTTGGAGGCGGGCGTTGTGGCGTTCGCGTAGGATGTCGGCAACCCACCATCCGACGTTGTGGCGGGTTTCGGCGTACTCAGGTCCGGGGTTGCCGATTGCTAAGATGATCCAGGGGTTGGTGGGTTTCTGCGTCGGCTTATTGTTGATTTGGCGTGCGCGGGATTTTGGATCGGCGAAGAGGCTAGCGAAGCGTTCGAGGGGGCTGGGTTTGCGGGTCATAGGAGCTGCGCCGGTTCTTCTGCAGTCGTCTCGGCAGGGTCCGGCAGTTTGCCGTCCAGAATGTCTTTGAATTGGTCTTCGTTCAGGACGGGGACGTTGAGACGGACGGCTGTTTCGAGTTTAGATCCGGCATCGGCGCCGGCTACTAGGTAGTCGGTGTTTTTGGAGACGCTGCCGGAGGTTTTTGCTCCGAGAGCTTTGACGGCGTTGGCGGCTTCAGTTCGGGAGAAGCTCTCGAGTTTGCCGGTGATGACGAAGGTGAGGCCGTTGACGGGGTGGTCGTCGGCGGGCTCGGGGGTGTCGTCTACGGGTTCGACTCCCAAGTCTTTCAGACGTTGGACGAGTGCGATGTTGGGTTCGTGCAGTGTCCACTCTCGGATCGAGTTGGCGAGAATTGGTCCGATGCCTTCGATTGCTGTGAGGTTTTCGGCGTCGGCTTTTAGGAGGTTAGGTAGACTGCGGAAATCGCGTGAGAGGGTTTCGGCGATTTCGGATCCGACGCCAATGATGCCGAGGCCGAAGATGAGGCGTGGCAGGGGTTGGGATTTGGATTGTTCGATGGAGTCGACGAGGTTTTGGGCGCGTTTTTCGCCCATGCGCTCCATAGCCAAAAGGTCGTCCATGCGTTCGCGGAGGGTGTAGATTTCGGCGATGTTGGTGACGAGGCTTTGGCGAGCGAGCTCTTTGGCGAGTTTTTCGCCTAGACCTTCGATGTCCATCGCACCGCGTGATGCGAAGTGCTCTAGCAAGCGTTCAAACTGCGCGGGGCAGGTGGAATTGATGCAGCGGATGTCGGCTTGATCTTCGTCTCGGACTACCGGCTCGCCACAGGCGGGACAGTTGGGTTCGATGCGGTAAGGCCGCGAATCGTCGGGACGTTGGTTGTCGGGGGCTGGTCCGACTACTTGCGGGATGACGTCGCCGGCGCGTTGGACGATGACGCGGTCGCCGGGGCGGATGTCTTTGCGGTTGATGTCCTCTTCGTTGTGGAGAGTGGCGCGGGAGACGGTGACTCCACCCACGACTACCGGTTCGAGGACGGCGTAGGGGTTGATAGCTCCGGTTCTGCCGACGTGGGTTCGGATTTCGAGGAGGTTGGTGACGGCTTGTTCCGCGGGGAATTTGTAGGCGGTGCCCCATCGCGGGTCGCGGCCGACGTATCCAAGTCGGTTTTGAAGAGTGATGTCGTCGATTTTGATGACAACGCCGTCGATGCCGAAATCGAGGTCGGGTCGAATTTCGGCGACGTTTTGGATCGCAACCAATGCATCTTCTGCGGTTGCAACGCGGCGTGACCAGTCATTGGTCTTGCAGCCCCATCGCTTAATGGCTTGGAGACTGCCATATTGGGAGTCGGGAACATCGCCATTTTGGGCGTAGCCGATCGAGTAGAAGAACATGTCGAGCGGGCGTTTTGCCGTCTCGGATGAGTCGAGTTGTCGCAGGGAGCCGGAAGCGGAGTTGCGGGGGTTGACGTACACGGGCAGGCCGGCGGCTTCGCGTTCTTCGTTTAGACGGTCGAATGCGGAGATGGGGTAGAAGACTTCGCCCCGGAGTTCGATGGTGCCGGGGACGTCATCGGCGTCGAGGGCGAGGGGGACGGATCTGATGGTTCGGATGTTGTCGGTGATGTTCTCGCCTTGAGTACCATCGCCTCGGGTGGCGGCTTGTGTGAGGACGCCGTCGACGTAGGTGATGGCGACAGCGAGGCCGTCGATTTTGAGTTCGAGGGTTAGGTCTGCTGAGTCGATCTCGAGGTAGTCGAGGGCGCGTTGATACCAGGCGTTAAAGGTCTCATCGCTGGTCACGTTGCTCAGGCTGAGCATCGGCACCGGGTGTCGGACTGGCTCGAATTGCTGCGATGGCGGTGCGCCGACACGGTGGGTTGGGGAGTCAGGGGTCTTGCGGTCGGGATGCTCTTGTTCGATGCTTCGAAGTTCTCGAAACAGGGTGTCGTACTCCGCGTCGGAAAGCGACGGCGTGCTCAGCACGTAGTACTCGTGGTTGGCACGGTTGAGGGTCTCGCGCAATTCGGCGGCGCGGGACGCGGTGTTGGAGGTTGTCAAGATGGATTGAGATGATGCTTTACGGTCGGTGTCGCCAAGATTCTAGCAATGGTGGATTGTTCGGCGCGCATAGTTGGTCCAACTGGGTAGTTGGTAGGTTGAACGAGGTCGTGGCAAAGTTGCCGATGGTTCGGAGGATCTGTTATTCACCGCACGGCATGAGCGGCATCATGAAATACAGTCCATGACGCTCATTGCCGCGGGTTTCGGGTCGTACCGTAAATCCCATTCGCAGCTTTAGCGCGTGGTTCTCGCTATTGTGGGAGTAGCTAAACGACGCCAACTGGCAACAGTGCAGGGATCTTGCCAAATCTATCGCGGATTTTTGCACGTTCGAACCTATTTGCCTGCGTCGGAATTCCGGCAATACAAAGAAATTCATCACCTTTGCTTGCAGCAACTCTTTGCCGTCGATCTTCACAGCCGGAAGGTTGTCTTCGGGACCGATTGGGATCACGATGAGTCTAAGGACCCCCAAGATCATCCGAGGTGTGTGAGCGACGAGGACTCTTGAGTCGCGTTGATCGTAACCGTCGATCAATTCGGGAAGCCCGCTTTGATGTTGATCGAAGAACCCTACGACTTCCGACCATCGCGGATGACTGCTGGCCCACTCGGATATTTCGTACTTTTCCATACAATTCCATGATGCATTGCAATTGAATGAGTTAGACGACCTCAACGCGTTTTTGCCGTCTGCTTAGGTTATCGTGAACGGGAATTCTTCTAAGTTCTTGATCGACTGGCAGGGCAAACTTAGAGATAACCACGGCGTCGATCATCACTTCGCCCGTAATGGTGCAATCAACCATCGCAGCGCACACGATGGTCGGCCGAGCAGCAGTGTCTACGTCGTTGATGTTATCCGGCGATTTTACCGAGCCGTTTCCTGCACGGTGGTTTCGTGGACAAAGGCGAAGTAGGGATGCTGTTTATACTTTCGGGATGGTGTCGGTGGTTGGGTTCAGTGGATAAAGGTCACGGAAGGGTTGATATCTAGTAAGCGATGGCTGAGGTTCGTGCATTTCGGGGAATCCGGTTCAGCGCCGCGTCGCATGGGCGGGACTTGGGAGACTATCTTTCGCCGCCGTTCGACATGATTACGTCAGCGGTTGAGAGGGAGTTGCTGGAGCGGTCAGAGCACAACATCGTGCGGTTGGAGTTGGCGCCGCGGGAGGGTGCGGATCGTTACGGATATGTTGCGGATACTCAGCGGCGATGGGAGGCTGAAGGGATATTGATGCGGGATGAGGAGCCTTCGATGTACGTCACTGAGGAGTCGTTCGAGTATGGTGGCGTAGCGCAGACGCGGCGTGGGTTTATCGTTGCTGTGCGGCTCGAGGAGTATGACAGGGGGATCGTTTTTCCGCATGAACAGACTCGGGGGCCGTGGGTAGAGGATCGCGTGAAGATGATGCGGGCGACGGGGTCCGCATTGAGTCCGTTGCTGGTGGTGTTTCAGGATGACATCCGCCACTCGGTAGGCGGGATCATCCGAGCGGTTACGGGCGGCCCGCCGTTGGAGGTTGCGACGATGGCCGGAGGTTACTCGTTGCGGTTGTGGCAGTTGAAGGATCCGGGTACGTTGGAAGTTTTGCGCGGTTTAATGCGTGATTCGGCGATTTTCATTGCGGATGGGCATCACCGTTATGAGGCGGCGATGCGGTATCGGAGCGCGATCAGGTCAAAGCGAGAGATCGAGTCGGAGGAGGCGGTGAACTACCGCATGATGCACGTCGTATCGATCGATGAGCCGGGTTTGATCACGCGTGGTTATCACCGGGTTATCCATGGGGCGACGAAGGATGAGGCGGTGCGTCTGCTCGAACGTATCGAGCAGACCTGCGATGTGGAGGTGCTAGATGGCGAAGAGACTGGACCGCGATCGATCGATCTGTTGAATGCGGTCGGGAGTCGGGATGATGGTGAGTTTGTATTTGGTCTGTATGGGTGTCCGAGTGGGCTTCGCATATGCCGGATGCGAGGTCCGAGTTCGAGTTTACCGCTCGGCTTGGGTGCTGCGGAACGGTCTGACTACCGGCGATTGCATAGCGAGATCCTTGACTTTTCGTTTGGCAGCGATCGGATCGATGCGACGGTTGATTTTGAATACGAAGTGGAGAACGTGGTTTCGCGCGTCGATTCTCGTGATGCTCAGTATGGGATTATCATGCGTTCGATTCCGATGCACGAGTTCGTTGACATCGTGACGCGCGGGGATCGGTTGCCGCCTAAGGCGACGAATTTCTACCCGAAGCCGCCTGCTGGAGCGGTGATACAGACGCTGGAGGGCGATCTCTGAGGCGGCCCGTTAGTTGTTGAGCTTTTGGAGTTCGGTCAGCAGTACGGCGGTGTCGGGACGGTCGGCGATGTCTTTGCCGATGTATTCGTAGGCGAAGTTGCCGTTTTTGTCGATGATGAAGACCGAGGGTGCGGCAACGCCATCGTTGTGGAGGTCGTAAACCTCGTAGTCGCTGGGAATTTCGCGATTTTTGGTGGTGTAGAGGACGGGGAATGTCGCGCCGGAGTTTGCGATCATGGTGCCGGCGCCGCGGAAATCGTCCATGCTGACGGCGAGTATCTCGGCGTTCTGTTGCTGGATACGCGGGTAGTAGCTCTGCAACTCGACGAGTTGCCCGAGGCAGATCCCTCAGAAAAACCCTCGGTAGAAGACGAGGACGACGTTTTGGTCGTCATGGAAATCGGACAGGGTGATGTCAGGTATCCGGTTGGCGACGGGGAGAGTGAAATCAGGTGCGGTATCGCCGCTTTCAGATGACGCTAATCCGCAGGCGAAGGCAACGCTGGCGACGATCGCCGTTGCGAACGCGATTAGTAAGCGCCTCATCGAATAACCTCGGAGGGTGCGTTGGGTCGCGGCGAGCCTGCAGGTTTAGAGGCCTGACAGGGCTTCCAGAACTTCTTCGCCAGAGACTTGATGAGCCGGAGAATCACCGATGCTCTCCCATACGATGTTGCCGTCAGTGTCGATGACGAAAACGGAAGCGGACGCGAGCCCGTCGCCGTGGAGGTCGAAGACGTTGAAGCTGATGGGGATTTCGTTGTTTTTGTTTGAATAGAGGATCGGGAATTCCGGACGGGCTTTGGAGACTATCGATTCGGCTCCGCGGAGGTTGTCGGTGCTGATTCCGAGGACTTCGGCTCCGGCGTCGGTTATCTTGTCGTAGTGTTTTTGCAACTCACCTAGTTGCTTGGTGCAAGATTGTCACCAGTAGGCGCGGTAAAAGACGAGGACTATGGGTTTGTTGCCTTGAAACTGGGAGAGTGAAATCTCGGTACCATCTCGGTTGACAGCCGGGAGAGTGAATTCGGGCGCCTTCGGCAGGTTGGAGACTTCGGCGACTGGCGCCGCGTGCTCGTCGGTTGATCCATTCTCGCCGGCGTTTTCAACGGATTCAGTGTCACTGCCACAAGCAGTTAAGGCAACTAACGCGGTCGCGAGTAGCGCGGAAATGAGTAGGTTGCGGAGTCTGCGTGACGTGATCATGGCAGGTTCGCGATTACGGTGTTGGCAGAGACTTGGTGGGTGTAGCTCGACCCGATGTTTTCGTATGCTATCTCACCGTTTTTGTTGATGATGAATACGGAGGCAGATGCAAGGCCGTCGTCAAACAGATTGAAGACGTTGTAGGCCCTCGGTACCGTGTTGTCCTTTGAGGTGTAGAGGACTGGGAAGTCGATGCCGACCTGTTGGGCGATAGTTTCTGCACCTGTCAGATCGTCAGTGCTGATGGCAAGCACCTCAGCGTCGAGTTCCTGTATGCGGTCGTAGTGTCTTTGCAGCTCAACTAGCTGCTGGGTGCAAAACGATCACCAAAACGCGCGGTAGAAAACGATGATTACGTTCTTGTCGCCTTTGAATTGGGAAAGGGAGTAGGTGCCTCCGGTAGTGACGGAGGGTAGAGAGAAGTCGGGAGATTTAGGTCCGGTTGCAATTGGTTCCGGTTCGGGGGTGAAGGTTGCGGTTGGTTCGGGAGTGTTGGTTGGCGGGATTGGGGTGGACGTGGGCTCAGGTTGTGGCGTGTCGGTTGGCGTAACCGGTGTATGGGACGCATTGGAGGATTGTTGGTTGTTCCCGGGGGCAGGTTTCGCGGTCGGCGGGACTGGCGTATCGGTTGGTTGGGGCTCAGGCGTGTCAGCAGGCGGAACCGTGGTGTCCGCCGGTGCAGGCGGTGCGATGGTCGCGGTTGGTTCGGGTTCCGGAGTGTCAGTAGGATCTGGCTCGATCGCTTTGACCTCGGTGGTGGGTCGCGGTTGGAGGTGGTGAGGTCGGGACGATGGTAGGCGTGTCCGGTTCCTCGGCGATTGCGGCACCGGCTATGCTTTTTGAGATGGCGTTACGGATTGGTGTTTTGAGCAATTTCATCGGACGCATTCCCCGATGGGTTGTTTCAGGCGGCCATCGCCGTAAGAGTTGCTTCGGCGGCTGACAGGGCTTCGTCGATGTGTTCTTTTTCGACCCATCCCATATGACCTATACGGAAGATCTTACCGGTGAGTTCTCCTTGGCCTCCGCCGAGGACGACGTTGTGGTCCTTCATCACTTTGGCGACGAAGAGCTTCCCGTCAAGGCCTTCGGGGAGTCGAATGGCGGTGAGGGTATCGGAGGCGAAGCGACGTTCGGGCAGGATTTCAAGTCCGAGTTTTTCGGCACCGTTGCGGGTGTGTTCGGCGATCTCGTGGTGTCGGCCGAAGACGTTTTCGATGCCTTCATCGACCATCGATTGGAGTCCGACTTCGAGGGCGAACATGGCGGATTCGCATGGCGTGAAGGGCGGTTGGCCTAGCTGAAGGAAGTCTTCGTACTGCTGGATGTCGTAGTAGTAGCGCGGAGTCGTGCAGGTCTCGTACGCTTTCCATGCCTTTTGGCTGAATGCGATCATTGCGATGCCGGGAGGAGCGACCCACGACTTCTGGGACGCGGTGGTAAGGGCGTCGATGCCCCATGCGTCGACGGCGATGGGCATGCCACCGGCGGAGGATACAGCGTCGACGAGGATGAGAGCATCGGATTGGTCGTGGATGGTTTTGCATATCTCATCGAGCGGGTTGGATACGGCGCTGGAGGATTCGTTGTGAGTGAGGATTACGGCTTTGTAGTCGGGTTCGGCGCGTAGAGCATCGCGGAGCACATCGATGTCGGCGGCTTGGCCGAGGGGGAATTCGAGTTTCGTGACGTCGGCGCCTACAGCCTCTGCGATCTCGGCGAATCGGATGCCAAAGAAGCCGATGATGATGGCGAGAACTTTCTCGCCGGGGGAGACGGTGTTGAAGACGGCGGTCTCCATGGCGCCGGTGCCGGACGACGTGATGAAGTAGACGTCGTTCTTGGTCATTAGCACGGTGCGGAGGTTGGCGCTCATGCGCTCGAGCATCCCGGCGTATTCGGGGCCGCGGTGGTTGATCATCTGTTTGGCAGAGATCTGCAGCACCTCTTTGGGTAGGGGAACGGGTCCGGGGATTCGGAGATTCGGTTCGGCGGTTTGGGTCATTTTTCTTCGCGTGTTGTTGAATCTGAGCGGATGGGAGATTGTTTCAATTTTAGATTGGGATGGATTAGAGAACGCGGATCAGGCGGTGTTCGTATCTGACTATGCCCGCGGTGATCGCTTGGATGTTGTTGGCGGAACGGGAGTGTTAACCGCTACTGAACCGCGATTGCAACCAACGCCACGCCTCTAATTGGTCGTCTCGGTTGGCGCGACGCAAGATTGCCATTAGTTGCAATCTGGATGGCGGAGCGGGCGTAATGTTTCTGGCGCCTTGATTGCAGACCGAGCACATAGCCCTCAGATTTGACAGTTCGTCTCGGCCGCCCATGCTCTTGTCAGTGATATGTGAAACATGTAGGCGTGCAGGGCGTCGGTTGTCGTCAGGATGTGGGTCGCCTGCTCCGATTCCACAGGACTGACAAGTGAAACCGTTGCGATCTAGTACAAGGGCACGAAGTTCTCTTGAAATATTCCGTTCAAACGAAGGTCGGGGCGCGGGTTCATGCAGGACATATTGACCGGGGTTCAATTCTGCGTCATCGTTATGAGAAAGGATTTGGTAGCCTTCCTCGTTTCGCAGTTCTCGAATCCTTCGCGCCCATTCGACGGCACCGCCAGCGGCTTGTTGAAGTTCGCGCGCGTTGAGAACCCTTCCGATGTTGGCAAGTAAAAATTCGCGCAGAGCGTCTTTGCTACTCGGCGGCAAATCTGCGGCCCCGCACGATGCGTTCAGAGGCTAAACGATGGTACTCGGGATCGATTTCGATGCCGATCCAATCCCGTTGTTCCCTCTCCGCTGCGATCGCGGTTGTGCCGCTACCCATGAAGGGATCCAAGACAGTGCCATCTCCGACCGACGCGATGCATCTTTGTGCCAACGCGACAGGAAATGGTGCGGGATGCGGGTTTCGGCGTTCCTGGTCGAATTCCCAGACGTCACCCACTGCATTGGCTTTGGGCACTAAACGGAACTCCGGTTTGGCGACGAGGTAAATGACCTCATAGGTGGGCAGGAAGTAATGGTTGTTGAAGTTGATTCCGCCGTTACGGCGCCAAATGATGATTTGGCGAACCGGGAATCCCTCAAGAATATCGGCACGATCCTGTAACAAAAGGTTTTGGCATCGCCATTTGTGGTTGTAGAAAATCGCGCCGTCGTCTCGCAATACTCTGATCATTTCTGACAGGCAGGCGCGTTGCCAAGCGACGTATTGTTCGTGAGGCATTGCATCGTGGTGCGCCCCGTATCCATTCCGAATCTTCCTGCCCTTGCTAAACGCACCACCGTCGCGCAACAATCCTCCGCCAGTTGTGTTCCTCAAGTTGTACGGCGGAGAGGTTACAACCACCTTGATTGAGCCGTCGGGAATATCGGACATCAAGTCCAAGCAGTCACCGAGGCGAAGATCACCAACGGAATGCTTCGGCACTTCAACGTGGGTTACTTCAAATGGAATTTGAGAGGCTTGCATGGCTGCAGATTATACGCGGAAATTGCGGAAATTGCGGAAAACAGAACTTACGTCGCAAATTCAGGATGACCGTTCGCACCGATTGTTGTGTGTTCGTCGCCCATATTTACAGCACGCGGATCAGGCGGTGTTCACGGCGGCCTCGACGGAGGACGATCAGGTTGCCGTGGAGGAGATCTTCTGGGGTGATGCTGCGTGATGGGTCTTCGACGCGTTCCGAGTTGAGGTACATGCCGCCTTGTTGGACAGTGCGGCGGGCTTCACCCAACGATTTGGTGAGAGATGTCGTAACCGCGAGCTGCTCGAACGAGATCGATCGCAATTCGATGTCGGACTTGAGCAGTTCGGTTGAACTGGAGCCGGCGAAGACGTCGGAGAGTTCACTCGCGGACAGAGTGTCGAACTCGCCGCGAAAGAAGGCGCGGGTGACGCGTCTGGCTTGTTCGAGGCCGGATTCTCCGTGGACTATTCGGGTAACTTGTTCGGCGAGGGTTTGTTGGGCTTCGCGTCGACTGGGTTGTTCGCGTACAACCTCCTCCAACGGCTCGACGTCTTCGGGGCCGAGCCAAGTGAAGAGTCTGATGTAGCGGATCACGTCTGCATCGTCGGTGTTGAAGAAGAACTGGTACAGGCGGTACGGGGAGAACTTGTTTGGGTCCAAGGCTGGTGCTCCACCGATGGATTTGCCGAGTTTGTCGCCTTTGGAGTCTGTGATCAACGGAAACACGATGCCGTGGGCGAGCGACTGACCGTTCTTGTCGGCGCCGTGTTTGCGACGAATGAGGTCGACTCCGTCGAGGATGTTGCCCCATTGGTCGGTGCCACCGGACTGGAATGTGCAACCTTCGCGCTCGTAGAGCACCAGGAAGTCGTAGGCCTGCAGCAGGGCGTAAGAAAACTCGGTGTAGGAGATGCCGCCGCCACGCTCCATGCGTGATCGAACCGATTCGCGACGGATCATGGTATTCACGGGGAAGTGTTTGCCGACGTCGCGGAGGAAGTCGATCATGTTGACGGAGCGGAGCCAATCAGCGTTGTTGATCAGACTGGCGGGGTTGGTCTTGGTTTCGAAGTCTAAGAACTGCTCGAGTTGGACGCGGATCTTCTCGCCGTTGGTGTCGATCTCCTCGATAGTCAGAAGGCTACGCTCGTCGGCGCGACCGCTGGGGTCGCCGATCATGCCAGTGCCTCCGCCGAGGATGGCGATTGGCGAGTGGCCGTAGCGCTGCAAGCGTGCGAGGCACATCAACGGCAGCAGGTTGCCGATGTGGAGGGAGTCGGAGGTGGGATCGAAGCCGTTGTAGCAGGTGATCTTGTCGTTCGTCAGCAGTTCGGCTGCGCCCGGCGTGGCATCAGAGAGTGCTCCGCGCCACTGTAGATCTTCGATGACGTTGGTGAATTTCGGGATTGTCATTGTCTGGATGGGAATTCGGGATGTCTAAGATGTGTGCTGTGTTAGAGAATCGAAAATGGCGTTGATTTCTTGCACGTCTTTTTGGATCTGGGCTTCTAGTTCTTCGACGGTGTCGAACGCATCGTCGGTGCGGATGAAGTCGATGAACTCAACGCTGACGGACTGATCATAGAGATCTTCGTCGAAGTCGCTGATGTGCACTTCGAACGAGAATTCACCTCCGTCGAAGGTGGGGTTGTTGCCGATGTATGTTCCGGACGGCAGCACTCGGCCGTCGGATAGTTTCGCCCACGTTGCGTAGATGCCGTTTGCTGGCATGACGAGATCGGGCGACGACTTCATGTTTGCGGTTGGGACGCCCATCTCTCTCGCCCGTGCCGCGCCGTGGGTTACGTTACCGCCTCGTTTGTAGAGGCGTCCGAGCATCTCGGCGGCGCTCTTGACGTCGCCGCGGGCAAGCGCGGAACGGATCAGAGAGCTCGAGACGACGAGGTCTTTTTGGAGGATGGGTGGCACGACGTGAAGCTCGAAGCCGTTGCGGCGGGCGATCAAGGCTATCTGTTCGACGTTCAAAAGGTCGTGTCCGAGCAGGGCACGTTCGCCGATTACCAGGTGCTTCATGCCGAGCGACTTTTGAAGCGTTGTCAGGAACTGATCGGCGGACATGACGCGTATTTCGTCGTCGAAATCGATCAGTCCGACGGTGTCGATGCCAAGTTCTCGGATGAGAGCGACGCGTTTTTCGACGTTGTAAAGGTGGGGCGTCTTGCGCGAGGGATCGATGATGGAGCGTGGCGGTTGCCTGAAGCTAAGCGCCACGCTCCGGGAGTCGTGTCTCCGCGCGACGGATACGAGCCGCTGCAAGAGCGATTGGTGACCCTTGTGTACGCCGTCGAACGTGCCTACGGTTACGCAGGATTCGCTACCCGGTTCTTGAATGGGTGCGATCTGTTGGTGCAACCCCATGTCGTCGTGCTATCGAGCGGTTCTTCGGCTCGGTCAGGCGACTGCGACTGCCGTTTCGGCTATAACCTCGGCGGTTTCACGCAGGAGCCCTTCGGTGGTCTGCCAATCGATGCACGGGTCGGTGATCGAGACGCCGTACTTCAGCGTCGAACGGTCGCCGTTGAGCGACTGGTTGCCCGCGTTGAGGTGACTCTCGAGCATGAGCCCGACGATGCCTCGGTTGCCGGCGGTCCGCTGTCGGATCACGTCACGGTAGGCAACTGGTTGCAACGCGTGGTCCTTGTTGCAGTTGGCGTGGGAGCAGTCGATCACCAAGTTCGGTTCCATACCGCTGTCCATCAGCGCCTTTTGGGCGATTGCGACGTGCTTGGCGTCGTAATTGGGGCCGTCGGAGCCGCCGCGCAGGACGATGTGGCAGGAGTCGTTGCCGGAGGTCTGTACGACGGCTGCGGCGCCGGCGTCGTCGATGCCGAGGAAGGCGTGGCTGGCGCTTGCCGCGATCATGCCGTCGACTGCGAGTTGGATGCTGCCCCCGGTTCCGTTCTTGAAACCGATGGGCATGGAGAGGCCGCTTGCGAGTTGGCGATGCGTCTGGCTCTCGGCGGTTCTGGCACCGATGGCGCCCCACGAGACGAGGTCGGAGATGTATTGCGGCGTGAACGGGTCGAGGAACTCGGTGGCGGTCGGGAGACCGATCTCACCGACATCCATGAGGAACTGACGTGCGCGTCGGAGGCCTTCTGCCATATTGCAGGAGCCATCGAGGTTCGGGTCGTTAATCAAACCTTTCCATCCGACGGTGGTTCGGGGTTTTTCGAAGTAGACGCGCATGACGACCATGACGTTTTCGCTGACTTCGTCGGCGAGTTTGACGAGTCGTTCGGCGTATTCGCGACCGGCGGCTTCGTCGTGGATGGAGCATGGTCCGGTGATAACGAGCAACCGGTCGTCTTTACCGGCGATGATGTCGGCTATCCCTTGGCGAGATCGAAAGACGAGGTCTTCGACATCTTTTGATATCGGAATCTCGGCGAGGTATTCAGAAGGCGGGTCGAGGGGGCTGATGGAAGCCACGTTGAGGTTTTTGATTCGTGAGGACATTGGTTCTCCCTCTTTGGTGAGGTGTTGGTCTTTGTTTGGGGTTTTGTTTTGGTTATTTGGGGGCGCGCGAAACTTTTCGGCACTGAGTTTGGGTTATCTGATTGCTCCGCGCAGATCGCAAAATTGCGGTGTCTCGACGTCGCGCGGGCAGAGTGCCAATGCTTCTAAGCGCGGCGCCGGCAGATATAGGCCCAGCGATAATTTTCGCCAGCAAAAGAGAAGGATGCGTTGGAGTTGAGGGTATCGAGGCGCGCGACCACGGCACATACAGAGGTTGTGTTAGCGCGCTGCTTTGTTCGATTACTGTGCATCAGTGATGTCGGCTCTCAACACGACGGCATCTCTCAAGTATATGTGTCGGATGTCTTCTTGCGATTTCAATGTGTTCAAGAAGAGCATGACCCGGATGCACTTGCGCATCGAACCGGGTCGGTCGATTTCGATGGAGTTGATTAGCGGCACGAGCCGCCAGCCGAGTCGTTCGCGTGCTGCGACGGCAGGAAATTCGGCGTTGAGGTCGACGGTGAGGGTGAAGTAAACCGCGGCGATGTCCCCGGAGGCGATGTCGTTTGCGGCGACCATTTGGTTGAGGAGATCTTCGGTAGCGTCCATGATGTCGTCGCGCGAGTTTTCGGGAACGGTGGTGGCGCCTCGGACGCCGCGTACTGCAGTCATGATTACCTATGCGTTCGAATTGGTTTCTGGTGGCTACGCGGTGATTTTAACGTCCGTCACAAGTTCTTGGTAGAGTATTCACGGTTTGATCGAGTGCAGGAAAGATGCCGCCATCTCTGGCGCGTGTTCGTGAGGGTTGTCCTGCATGAGGTTGATGAGGGCGCTGCCGATCACGGCTCCGTCGGCGTATTTTCCGACTTCACGGACGTGTTCGGCGTTGGAGATTCCGAAGCCGACAGCGATGGGTAGCTCGGTGTTTGAACGGACACTTGCGACTAGAGTTTCGACCTTTTGCGAAACTGCGGCGCGGGCTCCGGTTACGCCGAGCAAGGAGACGCAGTAGACGAATCCGGATGCTTGTTTGCAGGCCTGGGCGATTGTTTCCTCGGTTGACGTAAGGGCCAACAGCGGGATAAGCGATATGTCGGCCTTGGCGCAGGCATCGAGCAGGGGTCCGGCTTCGATGGCCGGTAGATCGGCGGCGATGATGCCGTCGACGCCGGAATCTCGCGTGCGGGAGCAGAACTCGTTGAGACCGATCTGGTAGATCGGGTTGTAGTAACCCATGAAGATCAGAGGAGTTGCCACACCTCGTCTGCGGATCTCGGATGCGTTTTGGAAGCAGGTTTCCGGCGTGATGCCGTTCTCGAGGGAGCGGAAGCTGGATTTCTGAATGACCGGGCCTTCGGCGAGTGGATCGCTGAAAGGTATGCCAAGTTCGATGACGTCGGCACCAGCCGTGGAGAGAGCTTCGACTACGGGAGGTGTACTGTCGCGCAGGGGATGACCGACAGTGACGAAAGGCACGATTGCGGTGCGTCCGTCGTCCGCGGCTCGGATGAATGCTTGCTGTATGGGATTAGACACGTTGCTTGCTCGCAAGCACTCAATGTTACTTTTTTGGAGTTTGTCAGGCGAAGGCGATCTCGTAGTTGGCGAACGTGTTGTTGACTGAGTGGACAAGCGCGGCCGGCCATATCGACTTCGTTGTTGCGGAGGCGGTAGCGAGCAAGATGCCCATGCCGAATACGTAGACACTCGAGTGGAGGTTAACGAAGCTTGGGTCGATGTGCACGAGAGTGAACAGGGATGCTGAGACAACGATCGCGACTACGACGTGAGAGATTCTTCGAAGGATCGGAACCATGAATCCGCGGAACAGTGTTTCTTCGCCTAGGGGTACGACGATTGACAGGACGGCCAATGCGACGATCGGATTGCTGCCTAGAGCTGCGAACTTTTCGACGACGTGAACTTGCGAATGCACGTCGACACCGGAAGCGATGAAGATCTGCGATATGACGTAGTTGAATGCGACCCATGCGACCAGAGGCAACGCGAAGGAAATGACGGTTCGCTGGGGCATTCGCAATCTGAGCTGATCAGCAATTCGCGTCGGCAGTTTGTTGGCGAATATAAGTGCGACGGCGATCAGAGAGAACGATCTGACGAAGATCGAGATGGCGTTCTTGGTTCCGATAATCCAGTCTGGATGGTGGAAAAGATTCGCGATCAATGGCGCCAAAAACAACAGAGCGGTACTCGCTGCGACGAAGATTGCGAAGTAGGTGGCGCGCTTAAGTTTGAGGAAGTACACGATGGCGATCGACATCAAAGCAAAGCAGACGCCGATTGAGAGGTCGACAAGGCTGATGAGGTGAGGGTCGGCTTCGTGGTGGAAATAACCGAAGAGGAAATCGAACCAGATTTCCATGCACAACCAGGTGACGATTCCACCTGCGAGGAGGATCGCCAACTCGCGTTTTGATGGATCAGCGAACGGGGTGAACCGCTTGGTTTCGGCGGGCCGCGCTAACTCATTGCCACGCGACATCGCCGAAGAGTCCGGGGTCACGCGGTTTGGCGGCGAAAACGGCGTACTCTTCCACGGATTGTTCGATGGTGGTGAAATCGCCGTGGCCGGGCATCACTACGGTGTTGGCCGGTAGGTTGTGCAATCGGCTTGTGATGCTGGCGATGATCTGGTTCAAGGCGTCAGGATCGCTGGTGCGTCCGGGTCCACCGGGGAACAAGGTATCGCCGGTAAAAACGTGGGGCGAGGAGCCGGGATTGTCGCCTGGGAGGAGGTAGCAGGTAGAGCCGGGGGTGTGGCCTGGCGTTTCGATGCAACGGATCGTGATATCCCCGACTTGAAGGATCTTGTTTTGGGAAACATCGATCGGATCGTGGTATCCATCGCGGTCGGCGACTGCGTGAGCGTCGTTGGCGCCGATGCCGACAGGGGCCTTGAAGCGATCAGTGACGACGTCAAATCCTTCGAGATGGTCCCAGTGGTTGTGGGTGATGAGAATCGCCTGAACGTCGGTTTCGGCGGCGGCGGCGATCAACTCGTCGGGCTTGTCCGGAGTGTCGATGATGACACTTTTTTTGGTGGAATTGCAGGTCACCAAGTAAGCGTTGTTGTAGAAGCCGGAGACCCACCTGCCGATGGTCCAGAGGTCTCCTCGGTATTCGATTGCCATGCCGTAAGTTTAGTTGCCCGCGTTTTACTCCAAGCCGATTTTAACGGAAACTTTTCACCGCATCGTCGTATGAATCGACAATCTCCACGACTTGGTCGCAAGCAGTCAGGCTGAAGATGGTCGAGATGTTAGTGCCGAGACCGCAGATGACGAGTTTGACTTGTTTAATCACCAAACGAGCGGCGATTGAGAGCAGAGAATGGATCCTGGCGGCACGATGGCCTCGACATCGCCAAAATCAATGATGATTTTCGAATCGCCGTTGCGGATGCGCTCTTGGATGGGTTTTTCGAACTCTTCGATGTCGGGAGTTTCGATACGCCCTTTGGGCAGTAAGACGAGGACCGCCCCGTCGCGCCTTTGTGTGGCTTCGATTGTCAAGTCGGGTTCCACGACCAGCGGACATCAATTAGATGAGACAGTGATCAGCATGAATAAAACCTTGCTGACCAACTTAGCACTATATGCCAAAAATTAACAATTCGTGCAAAAACAACACCGATGGAGGCGCCGAGAGGTTGGACCCGGTCAATCTCGCGGTCGATGGTCACCTCTTTCTTCCAACTGTGGTCGCGCTCTTCGAAGATCTCGGTTCCGATGCGAGCGGCATGTTAGAAATCGTGCAACGCTCCAATAGTGATCTGCACCGGCGGCGCGCCAGACTATACTACTGACGAACCGACTGAAGCGCTGACGCACTGAGCAATTAACCATGAGCTACGAAGACATTGTTGTGTCCAAAGATGCCGGCGTGGGCATCATTCGTCTGAACCGACCGAAAGTGCTGAATGCGCTGAGCAAGAGGTTGTCCCGTGAGGTCGATGCCTCTATAAGCGACATGGAGGCGGACGCCGACATCAAGGTTGTCATATTTACCGGGACCGGCGAGCGCGCCTTCTCGGCGGGCGCGGATATCCACGAGCAGGTGCGCGATGCGGGGAATCCGCAGCCAACGGACCAGAACCGCGCCGAGAACGCATGGCATGTGGCCGCCTGCACGAAGCCAACGATCGGAGCGCTCAATGGGCTTGCGTACGGCGGAGGCGCTGTGATGGCGTCTAGTTTCGACATTCGTGTGGGTTGCGAGCGTTCGAGCTTCCGCTTCCTCGCGGCATCTTATGGCCGGGTGAACGCCACATGGAGCCTGCCGATGCAGGTCGGCTGGCCCAAAGCCAAAGAGCTGCTGTTCAGCGCGCGCGTGGTCGAGGCGGAAGAGGCGTATCGGATCGGGCTGCTGAACCACCTCGTGAGCGCGGACGCGCTCATGCCCAAGGCGATGGAGATCGCGCGGCAGATTGCCGCCAACGACCCTCGCATGGTGCATGGCATCAAGGAGTTGATGATAGAAGGTGTGGGTGAAGGCTGGCGCTGGATGTACGAAAACGAAGCGGCGGCGCAAAAGGGCAAGCTCAGACCCACGCCCGTCGAACAGGGTTTCGCAGAGTTTATCGCGCGCAAAGGCACAAAGGATGCCTAGCGGCTGACGAATGTTGGCACCTGCATTTGGGCCGCGGTAATTGGCTATTACGCAAAACAAGTAGGACAAAGTACGGGGTTATGGAAGCACTGCGAGAGGACATACGCGGATGACATCTGGAAATGGCAAATTGAAGACGCCGCTTGAAGGCATACGGGTGCTGGACTTGGGGCGCTATCAGGCAGGACCGCGTTGCGCGCTGATGTTTGCGCGTATGGGCGCCGAGGTGATCAAGGTTGAGTCGGTGCGCGGAGACGAGAGCCGCGCGAACGGGCCGCGGGTGCGGGGACAGTCCGCGTACTGGGTGCAGTACAACAGCGGCAAGAAGAGCCTTGCCATAAATCTCCGCACCGACAAGGGAAAGGAAGTGCTGCGCGACCTCGTGAAAGTGTCCGACATCTTCCTGCAGAATTTCCGTCCCGGGACTATCGACATAATGGGTTTCGGATACGAGAAGCTCAAAGAGTTGAACCCCGAAATAATAATGATTAATGTCTCGGCATATGGGCAGTACGGTCCGAACCGGGACAAGGTCGGGTTCGACCCGATCGGACAGGCGATGGGCGGTCTGATGTCTTTAACTGGCTACGGCGATCTGCCGCCGATCAAGACGTACTTCCCGTTGATCGACCGGATCACTGCTCTGCACGCCTGCATCGGTGCGCTTGCAGCGCTGCGCGAGCGCGAAATCTCGGGTGAGGGTCAAGCGCTGGAGGTGTGCCTCGCGGACACAGGTTTCACGGTCAATGAAATCCCGATATCCGCGTATCTCGGCGGCGGCGTGGAAACGACGCGCCCGGACTTCGCGGTGGGCGGAGGCGGCACGCCGTTCGGCGGGATGTATGAAACGGCGGACGGATTCGTCATTCTGGCTGCGGGCAACGATAGCATGTGGAACCGGGTGTGTGAGGCCCTCGGGCACCAGGAATGGCTCGAAGATCCGCGTTTCGCCACGCGGGACGAGCGGACCGAGCATGTGGAATTTTTGGAACAGGGAATCGGCGAGTGGTTGAAGGAGCGGAGCACGAAGCAGGCGGTGGACGAATTGTCGGCGCACAGCATACCGTGCGCTCCTGTCAACACGACGGAACAAGCAGCGAACGAACCGCAACTCCACGAGCGCGAGATAATGATGGAGGTGCCGGACCCGGTGGCGCGAACGATGTGGGTCAGCGGCAAGTCTATAAAGTTCAGCCGCACCCCGATGGTCGTAGGCTCTGCGCCCACGGTCGGGCAACACACGCGCGAGGTGCTCACCGAGCTGTTGGGCTACTCGGACGAGGATGCGCAAGCGCTGGTCGATGAGGAAGTGGTCGGTGTTGACGAATAGTACCGACCTAGCTGACGGGATGCAAGACTGTAGCGAGACGTTCGCGGATGCGGGTAGTCAGCGACGATTCGGCAGAAGATTGGGTGTTGGGAAGGATTCAGCCCGCCGGAGACGGGTCTACCGCCGATGATGAGCCTTCGGTTTGGCCGACGGGTTCGAGGTCATCGGCGACGTTGCCGCCGTCACCAGATTGGGGAGCTTCGGCGCGTGCCGCCGAGGGGTCTCGCCCTTCCATGATGGCTTCGAACTGATCGGCGTCGATGGTCTCGTTTTCGAGCAGGAAGTTGGATATCGCCTCTAGACGGTCGTCGTGATCGGTCAATATCTTCATTGCCATTGCGACGCCTTCGCGGAGGAGCCGGTCGATCTCGCGGTCGATAATTGCTTCGGTCTTTAGGCTGTAGTCGCGTTCTTCAGATATTTCGCGTCCGAGGAAAATGGCTTCTTGTCGTTTCCCGAATGATCGGTAGGTGAGTTCGTCGCTCATGCCGTAGCGCATGATCATCTCGCGTGCGATGTGAGTGGCCTGCACGAAATCTTGCGACGCGCCAGTGGTGATTTTCCCCAATTTGAGTTCTTCGGCCGCGCGTCCGCCCATCGCTCCGGCTATGCGCGCGAGCAGATACGGCTTGGTCAGGTAGGACTTGTCCTCCTGTTCCCAACGGGTGAATCCGCCAGCGTGCCCACGTGCTATGATCGAAATCTTGCCGATGCGGTCACCTTCGTCCATGAAGTACGGCACCACCGCGTGTCCGGCTTCGTGGTACGCGGTGAGGCGACGCTCTTCTTCGGTGATGACCTTGCTCTTGCGAGCCGGACCGATGGAGACGCGGTCGATCGATTCGAGCAGTTCGTCGATGCCGATAGACTTCTTGTTCTTGCGGGCGGCGAGCAACGCCGCTTCGTTGATCAGGTTGGCGAGGTCGGCGCCGGAGAAGCCGGGCGTCTGCCTGGCGACGGACTGCATCTCGACGCCTTTGTCGAACGGTTTGCCTTTGGCATGGACGTCGAGGATGGCGGTGCGGCCGCGGATGTCTGGCTTGTCCAGGGTGACGCGGCGGTCGAAACGGCCGGGCCGGAGCAGCGCCGGGTCGAGGATGTCGGGTCGGTTGGTCGCGGCGATGACGATTACTGATGAGTGGGTGTCGAATCCGTCCATCTCAACCAGGATCTGGTTAAGGGTCTGCTCGCGCTCATCGTGACCACCGCCGAGTCCAGCGCCGCGGTGGCGGCCGACGGCATCGATTTCGTCGACGAAGATGATGCAGGGAGCATGTCGCTTGGCCTGCTGGAAAAGGTCCCGGACGCGCGAGGCGCCGACTCCGACGAACATTTCGACGAATTCAGAACCGGAGATCGAGAAGAAAGGCACCCCGGCTTCGCCGGCGACGGCGCGGGCGAGGAGCGTCTTGCCGGTGCCGGGCGGGCCGACGAGCAGGACGCCGCTCGGGATGCGAGCGCCGAGCGCTTGGAAGCGTTCGGGGAACTTGAGGAACTCGACGACCTCTTCAAGCTCTTCCTTTGCTTCGGGCACGCCAGCCACGTCGAAGAAGGTGACGGTGGCCTTGGCGCCGACGAACATGCGGGCGCGGGTGCGTCCGAAGTTCATCGTCTGGCTGTTGCCGGCCTGCGCCTGCCGCAACATGAAGATCAACAGCCCGGCGAATAGGATCAGCGGCAGGAATCCGATCAAGGCTTGCAGTAGCGTGGCGAGGCCGCTCTGGCCGCGCACGTCGAGTCGGTAGTTGTTCAGGTCGGCATCAGCGTTGGAGAGCGCCTCGAAGACACTTGTCGAGGTCTCTTTGCGTGATGTAAAGACTTGAGTGCCGTTGTCGATCTTGACGGTGTCGCCGTTGACTTCGATGTTCAGCGCCGGTCCGGTGTTGTCACGCGCCATTTCGATGACGCGGTTGAAGGGGATGGTCTGCGATCCGTCGCCCTGTCTAAACAACAGCAGTATCAACGCGATCGCGGCGACCGCGATCAAAACATAGATCAATGAGTTGCGCATCTTCACGGTCTGGATTCTAAATCACCCTCTAATCGTTTTTTGCCGCATAGTCATGTAATCGATACGCTTGCACGTGTCGTTTCGGTTTCCCAAACGCGGTCAAGGCGATCGGGCGTTTCGCTCATCGGTTACGGGTTGAAGGGTTTGGCGGAGTGCTCTTGGCAGAACTCCCGCGCCTGCCCGAACATGAACTCTCGGACGCCGATGGAGAATGTGGTGGCGCCGATGGATTTTCCGGCGGCTACGGCGCGCCGCTCGATGTCGGCAGTAGCCGCGACGCGGTCCGGGTGCTGGGGCTGTCCGGCGAGTCCCATGCTGGCGGCGAAGTCGTTGGGTCCTCCGGCGACGCCGGTGAGTCCGGGCACGTCGAGGATGTCGTCGAGGTTGTCGTGTGCCTTCTTCGATTCGATCTGCGCCATGACGATCATGTTTTCGTTGGCCCATTTCATGAATGCGCGCTGTCCGCCGTATTCGGCGATCTTTTCTGGGTCGTTGAACTCGGTGCCTCGTCCGCCGCCCCAAGAGCGCCGTCCCGCTTCGGGGAACAGGCACGCATCTGCCAGGGCCTGCGCCTCGGCGCCGGTCTCGACGTGGGGTCCGGTGACGCCTTGGATTCCGCGATCAAGGTACAGGTTGATCTCGTATGAGGCGATGTTGGGGACTCTGGCGACGACGGACATTCCGCAGGCGTTGGAGAGGCGGCAAATGTTGTCGACGCTCTCGGTGGAGTATGCCCCGTGTTCGCCGTCGATGGTGATCGCGTCGAAGCCGACGTGAGCGGCCAGTTCGATCAAATCATACGACGGGAACGGTAGCGCGAAGACGAGGGCGTAACGGCCTTCGCGATTGGCTTTGAGGATGGTGTTTTCGATCATCTCGTTCTCTTTTCAGGAGCAGTCGCTCCGTTTCCTATGTTTGGGTGCATTCTAGCAAGACTCTCGCCGGCGTCGAAAAGAAGGGTCGCCGGGCGACTCAGATGCGGCGATTGGTTCCGCCGCGGGAGGTTGGTCGTTTGAACGGCGGGTGCGCGGCGATCTCTTCCAGGTCGAGTTCGATGCCGAGTCCGGGCGCGTCGCTGAGCGCCACATAACCGTCCTGCTGTCTGGACAGACCGGGGCAGACGGTGAAGTACCAGGGCGAGTAAAACTCGGCGTGGTACTCCTGGATCTCGAAGTTGACGATCGAGGCGTCGAGATGCATCTCGGCGATTGCTCCGACGGGCGAACACACGTTGTGCGGCGCCATGGTTATGTGTTTGGCCTCGGCCATGATGGCGATCTTCTTCAACTCGGTGATGCCGCCGGCGTTGGCGATGTCGGGCTGGAGCACGTCGACGGCGTGGGCGTCGATGATGTCGGCGAACGGGAACTTGGTGTAGAGGCGCTCGCCGGTGGCGATGGGAATGCCCACTTTGCGCCGCACCTCGAGCAGTTCGCAGACGCGCTCCTCGGACACCGGCTCTTCGTAGAAGAGGGGGCGGTACTTTTCGAGGCGATTGCCGAGTTTGATGGCGTTCATCACGTCGAACTTGGCGTGCGCCTCGACGAGAATGTCGACTTCGGGACCGACGGCATCGCGCACGGCGGCGACACGGGCTTCGGCGATTGACGCTTCGCGTTCGGAGATCTTGTAGTAGTTGGTCTGCGCGAAGGGGTCGAACTTCATCGCGGTGTAGCCCATGTCGACGACGACCTTCGACTCTTCGGCGTTCTGCTCGGGTGAACCGGGATTGGCGTACCAGCCGTTGGCGTAGACGCGTATCTTTTCGCGTTGCGCGCCGCCCAACAGCTGGTAGACGGGACGATCGAGGATCTTTCCCTTGAGGTCCCACAACGCGACGTCGATCCCGCTGATGGCGGTCATCGCGAGCCGCCCGCGTTTGCCTGGGGCGTTGTGGTACATGTCCGTCCACATCGCTTCGGTGTCGAGCGGATCTCGGCCCACGACCCATTTTTCCACGAGGTGGGTGGCTAGTAGCTTGACGGCATCGTCGGCTTCCATGGGACTCGCGTCGCCGAGCCCGAAGAGTCCGGGTTGGTCGGTATTGAGTTGCACCAACAGCCAGTTGCGGTCGGCATTATGGTGTTTGGCGGAAAACTGGTGGAACTCGATGCTGGTTACTGCAGGCATTCTCTACTCCGGCGGTTAAGCTCACTTCGAAACATCAAGGCGGACACCCGCCAAGGATACTAGCCGTTGACAGGACCAACCGCCGAAAATCGCCTGTGGCGATTACGATAAACTTTGCGGATTATGGGGGTACGCGTTCCAGAGACGATGCTGCACGAGGCGTGGCGCCGCGCTGACGGCAGCCGGACACAGGTGAGTACGAAGGGCGGCGAAAATTACCGGGTGCTTTATTCGGGCATGCCTGGCGGATCGTACGGCCCTGATTTTCGGGATGCTGTGTTGGAAAGAGGTGATGGCTCGGAGGTGGTTGGCGATGTTGAAATTCATCGAGACCTCTCCGATTGGTACGCTCATGGGCACGATTCTGATCCTAAATACGGAAGCGTGGCTTTTCATGCCGTCGGTGAACGGCTGTCAAAATTGGTCGACAAATCTTACGCGTTGAACCATCTGGGGTTTGAAGTGCCGGAGATCGGCATCGAGTCGTTGATCGACGATGTCGGCGAGCCGGTGTTAACGAGAGGCGGTACCGCCCAAAAAACGATCGCCGACGGGATGACCGAAGGGTCCGTTGGCGATTGGTTGGACGCAATGGGTGACGAGCGATTCGCGCTGAAGATCAGCGGCATGCGCATCGATGTCGAGCGGTTCGGACCGGATCTGGCGTTGCAGATGGCGATTTTCGAGTGCTTGGGATACCCGCGCAACCGGGTAGCGTTCCGGCAATTGGCGAAGCGACTGCCGTGGGCTTTCATGGCCGGGTTCGCAGGCCGAAACTCCGGCGTCAACATTGAAAGCGGCGATGCTTGCCGTCAAGTCGCACGAGCGACAGCGCTGCTGTTCTGGGGCGCTGGGTTAGGTCGACGGCCGTCTTGGTCGCCCGTTCGGCGCTTGGTCGGAGATGACCCCGTCTGGACGATTGCGGCTGGGAGACCGTCCAATCGTCCGGCGGCACGCATCGCGGCGGCGGCGCATCTTGTCGTCGAGTGGTGGCGCAGCGGAGGGCCGTTCAGGCATGCGTCAATCGCATTGGGCAAAGCTGACCGCAGCGCGTCGTTGCGAAATGCGTATCGAGTCCGGGGCGGATTCTTGGGTCCGGGTCGCGCCGGTGAGATCGTCGTCAATGCGGTTCTACCGTTGTTGGCGGCTTGGGCGGATGCCGGGCGCGACAGTGCGCTCTACTCGAAATCGATGCGGGTTTATGGCGAGCATCCGTCCCTGCCTTCGAATTCGGTTTACGAGGAAGCCAAGCGCGTTTTGGGACGTCGCGGGTTTCGGGTAGGACGACTGCTTGGCGCACGCCAGCAGCAAGGCGCGATTCATATCTACAAATCGATGCTGATGAGGCCGCGCGCGTCTCGGCAGATGCGCTTGGGCCGCCCGGATCTTTCGTCGTGACGACTGCTGCAGCCAGAAGACGCTACTGCTCGTGCTCGGATCTGCCGCGGCATCTTCAAGGAGTTTCCTTGGAGCGTGCGACTCATGTAGCCGCGGAAGATCCTGTCCGCCGAAAAGGGTCGGAAGGCGTGGCAACACGCTTTTGCACTTGCTCCAAGACGCCTGTGCGCCGCGTCGATGGAGCGGACGTTGAACTAGATGTTGGCGACGAAGCAAAGGAGCAGGATCTTGCGACCAGCGAAGTTGCGGAGCGAATGAATGTTGCGAGTCCGGCGCCCCAGGCCGTGACACCCAACGCCGATGAAACATCAAGTCTGCCCAACGCGGGTGATGTGCAGGCGACCGGTGCAGAACCAGCGTTGAAGAGCGTGTCGGACCTGTTTCCAGGAGAGTCGACGGTCGATTCTGTTTCCACTCATGGTAAAGGCGGTTCGGAGGTTGTTTTGACGAACCGGAGAGTATTGCTGCGCGGCGCGCCGGAAGCCGAGGTTTTGCACGCATCGATGCCATTGGCCGAAATCGATTCGTTGGCGATTTCACGAGCCCGCTCGAGCCCGCGCTCGTTGGCGTGGGGATTGATCGGGATCGGCGCTTCGATCGGGATGTGGCAGGCGTTGGACGGGGTCGGAAATATGAGATTGATCATCGGCGCGGTTGTGGTTTTGATGAGCGGGTTGCTGCTGGCGGACTATTTTTTGAGGCCGCCCGACCTGCAAGTGGTTTTTCGATCGCATTCAGGAGCGGAGATGACCGTCGAGTTTGGTCAGTCCCACGCCGATGAGGCGGATCGTTTCACCGCGCAAGTCTTGGCGAAGCTGGAGAATTCGCACACGCATTGAACGATTTCAGACGGCAAGAGTGAAACGCGGCAGGGCTGCATTCAGCCGATTCTTAGGGACGGGATGACGTCCAACACGAATCCGTCGCGGGCTCCGCTGAGAAACCGGTCCAATCCGGCGCGGGCGATCATCGCTCCGTTGTCCGTGCAGAGTGGGATGGGTGGAGTGACGACGGGCAGCGGCGAGGTCCGGCTCATCGTTTCCCGCAGTGGCCGGTTCGCGGCGACGCCGCCGACTAGGACGATGGCGGAGCAGCCGAACTCTTCGGCAGCCCGGATCGTTTTGGTGACGAGAACGTCGATGACTGAATCTTGGAACGCCTTGGCGATGTTCGCAATTGTCGTCGGGTCCGGTTCGGGATCGGTCCTGATTCGCGGATATATACCCTCACGCCGCGCCCGATTGAGCACGGCCGTCTTCAATCCGCTGAAGGAGAATTCATGCGAACCGCGCAGCCATGCACGCGGCAAGGGCTCGACATCAGCGTCAGAAGCCGCTTCGGCGGCGTTCTGTATCGCGGGTCCGCCGGGGTACGGCAGTCCGATCGACCGCGCCGCCTTGTCGAACGCTTCGCCCGCGGCGTCGTCGCGAGTCTCCCCGACGAGTTTGAACTTCAACGTGATACCGTCTGACTCGGCGAGCACGAGTTCGGTGTGACCGCCGGAGACGATGAGACACATCGCCGGCGAATCGCCGAGGTCGGTCAATGCGCCAGCAACCGGAGAGTGTGTTTCCGCGGTCTGATTGTCCGCCGCGCGAGTGTTTCCGACATGTTCGGTCGGCAGCCTGATGAACGCGGCCATGACGTGACCAGCGAGGTGGTTTACGCCGATGAGCGGTTTTTCGGCGGATGCCGACGCGCCTTTGGCATAGTTGACACCGACCATCAGCGAGCCGGCGAGTCCGGGCCCGTTGGTGACTGCGACAGCGTCGATCTGCGACCATTGGAGGTCGGCATGTTCAAGTGCAGCCTCGACGACCGCCGACACGTCTCTGACGTGTTGCCTGGACGCCACTTCTGGGACGATGCCGCCGTACCGTGCGTGTATGTCGGCCTGACTCGCGACGATGTTGGCCAGCAACCTGCCGTCGGCGTCGACGATGCCGGCAGCGGTCTCATCGCAGGAGGTTTCGATTCCGAGAATCACAGTCGTCACATGTTGCGAGCAAGGATTTGGCGTTTCGCTCGGCTGCTTGGAATTTGGTTGGCAATGTTTCGGTGCGGTCTAAGAACCGCGCTGATGATTCAAGCGTATCGAAGACAAGTCACCTGGCAACCCCGTGCGAATTCCAAATCGCGCTGGTTCGGAGCAATCGCGCGATAACCGCGACGCTGAGTTATTGCGCGGCGTCTCTGGAAGGTGGTACACTAATGGAAAACCGTAATCCGGTTTAGGATACCTCGGCTAGAGGTATCTGTGGGCCTGTGCGACGGGGTGAGGAAACGCCTTTCGCCGGGTGATGTTGAGATGCCGAAGCAGCGTCGGCGGAGGTAGGACGTTGGAAGCGATGAGTTCTTGGCCAGAATGCCTGGCATGCGAGCAGGGTGTACTGGTGCCGTTGTCGGATTTCGGCGGTCAAGGTGCGCCGGTACACTATAAAGCGTGGGTATGCACAAGCCCGAATTGCGACTACAACATTAAGATTCGCAATGGCGATATACACGTTAACGAACCGATTTTCGAGGGCCCCAGAACCCGCTGAAGCGAAGTTTCGTCGCTCGGCGGTAAGGTTCCGAACTCCGTTGGTGGTGACGAAATGAGCCGAATGTCGAGATTGGCGAGGCCTATGGGCTTCGTCATGGCGTTTACCGGTGTCGCGATGGTCGCGATCTCCGGTTATTACCTGCTCGCGTACATGCGATCAGGTTCGGATGCCGAAGCGTTCAATGTCGACGCGGCTGCACCCGAAGAACAACTCGCCTTGTTAGGGCAGAGCATCCCGAAACCCCAATCGCGTAACGCGGGGGCGCAGGGATCGATCGAGGTTGAACCCGCAACAGACGTGTCCGAAAGTGTCGTCGAGTCGTCGAACGCTTCGCAGCGAACGACGGTGATTGATAGCGCCGAGACCGTATCAATCACATCGGTCATGCCTGGGGGTGTATTTGTAGCGCCAGAGCGGCGAAGTGGACCAGCAACGTCGAAAGCGGTCGGTGAATTCGATGGGTCCGCTGGACCCGGTCAAACTCCGTCCCTGATGTTGATGGCAGACATCGGCGATACGTCACGGTCCGATGTTGAAGCCGCACCCGTTGTGCCCACGGCGGTGCTGTTGGACACGTTCGCTTCGATCTATCCGGGCGGGAGCATGAACCCGCGTTACTGGTCCGAGCCGCACTGGGCGGGTAACCTGCCGTTCGGCGGTCCGACGATCCCCGAAGGATTCCTGCCGGTTGATGCTTCGGATATAACACAACTTCCGGAAGTCCCGGAGCGTGGATTGCGGATGCGGATTCCGGCTATCGATTTGGATGCCACGGTGTCGGAACTGGAAATCCGTGACCTCGGTGACTCGCGGGCTTGGAGCACACCGGACAAGGTCGTCGGACACATTCCCACCACAGCGAAACCCGGAGAAGCGGCCAACGGGTGGTACTTCGGTCATCTGGACAACTTCATAAGCAACGAGGGTGACATCTTTCGCCGCTTGCCGGAAATAGCGAAGATGATCGACAACGATCCGGTCGATATCTTCATCACGACTTCGGACGCCGAATACATGTACCGGGTCACCCGCTCGCGGCAGCTCCATCGCGACGAGCTGCACCTGGCGGAGACCAACAACTCTCAAATCTCCCTTGTGACTTGCTGGCCGTTCCGAGTGTACGACCACCGCATCGTGGTATCCGCGGTTTTGATCGCGGTCAAACCGCTACAAGAGGCGTAAACGCCTCGGTTGTCTCGAATTGAACTAGAGCCGCTGAGATTGCCGGGTCGGCGAGTACGCCGATTCAGTGTCACGCGCCAACATCGATGAAAACGCGGACCGACCGGAACGAACACGACGGACACATCTGGGCCGACCGTGTGTTGCTTGTTCTCCTCGCGGCATCGTTGATCGGTGCGCTCATTCAGATAACGATGGGGGGCGCGGTACGCGTCACGGGCTCGGGCGACGGGTGTCCCGATTGGCCGACCTGTTTCGGGAACTGGATCCCGCCGTTCGAGTATCACGCGTTGATGGAGTACACCCACCGAACCATCGGCGTGTTGGTTGGTTTGACGATAATCGCAGCAGTTTTGCGGGTTTGGGCCAGGCACCGCGGCGAGACTTCGGTCGTGACTTCTGCGACAGCTGGCCTGGTCGCGGTATCGATCACCGGCGGCATCGGCGGCGCTGTCGTGCTGAGCGAATTAAACCCGGCCCTGCGGACGTTGCACTTGATGTTGGCGGAATCCGTTTTACTTCTGATGGCCCACGCGCTCGCGGCGACGGTTTATCTGCGTTCCAATGGCGGCGACGCCGGACTGCCGCGCGGGCTGGTAATGCTGGCACTTGCGGGATCTGCTATGACGCTGATCGCGTTGCTCTCCGGGTCCTACGCGGTCTGGCGTGGCGCCGGAGCGGTGTGTCCTTCGTGGCCGCTGTGCGGCGGTTCGATAATCCCGCAGTACGAATTGGTTTGGATCCACGTCACGCATCGAGTGCTGGCGTTGATCTCCGTTGTGCCGGCGATGGGAGCGGCTCACATGGCGATGAAGATGAAGGGCGGGTCTGATTCGTCGGTTCGCACGTTGCGCCTTTTGGGCATCGCGATTTCTGCGATCATCGTGACACAGGTGCTTCTAGGCGCAGCCAATCCTTGGACGGGTTTCGCGCAGTGGGCACGCGTTTCGCATCTGACCTTTGCGTCGCTGCAGTGGGTGGCTATGTGTCTGATGACGCTGCTGATCCTGTTGCCGGTCGCGCGGCCAAGTTCGGCCAATGCTTCTGAAGCCGACGCGGTTACGAGGACATCGGTTTCTGGGGTGATCGCCTGATGGCTGCGACGGTCGAAAACCGACAACGGATGCGGATGGTTTCCAAGACATTGCTCGACTACGTGGCTTTGACAAAGCCGCGTGTCATGTCGCTACTTCTTTTCACGGCAGTAGGTGGTTCGTTCCTTGCTGCGCGCGGGGTGCCCCCTTGGCAGAACATGGTGGTGGTGCTGATTGGTGGTGCATTGGCGTCGGGCGGCGCCAGCGCTCTGAACATGTGGTACGAGGAGGACATTGATCGCGAGATGCACCGGACCGATAATCGGCCGGTTGCGGGTGGTCGAATTCGGCCGATGAATGCGTTGATCTTCGGCATCGGCTTGAACATCGCTTCTTTCGTCGTTTTCTATTTCTTCACCAATGTGCTAGCTGCATCGCTGGCGCTCGCTGGCTCCGCGTTTTACGTGGTGCTATACACAGCGATGTTGAAACGGACGACGACGCAGAATATCGTGATCGGAGGAGCGGCAGGGGCAATTCCGCCATTGGTTGGTTATGCGGCGGTGCTCGGAACCTTAGAACTTGAAGCGTGGTACCTGTTCGCGATCGTGTTTTTCTGGACTCCGCCGCACTTCTGGGCGCTGTCGTTGCTGATCAAAGATGACTATGCGCGTGCGGGGGTGCCGATGATGCCAGTGGTGGCGGGAGAATCGGCGACTCGGTTGCAGATACTCCTCTACACCGTGTTGATGTTGCCGCTGACGGTGTTGTTTTATTTTGCGACTTCGAAACTCGGGTGGCTATACCTGGTAACGACGTTGATTTTGGGCTTAGCGTTCTTTGCATTGGCGTTCAAATCGTGGCGATCCGCGGAGCGGCGTGACACGGCGAACCTTTACAAGTTCTCGTTGTTGTATCTGTTCCTGCTCTTCGTCGCGGTAATGGTCGACGCGGTGGCGGTTTGAGCTTGGTCACGATGCGATTTACGGAGGTTGATCGATGGGCTGGATAAATCGAGCTGCGATCGTAGTGAGCGCGATGACGTCGGCGTATCTGGGCGCATCGGCAGCTCTCGCTTTGCGGATGTCGAGCCGATCGCGAAGGATGCCGCTCCACGATGACCCTTCTTCCGTCGGGCTTCCATTTATGGAAGTTTCGTTCAACAGTCGCAGGGATTTAACGGACCCTGAGCATCTCCTGAAGGGTTGGCTGGTGCTTCCTAAGGGTGTGGAGGTAACGCCAGTGGCGCGCGACACGCGTTGGCTGGTTATCGTCCATGGCGACGGTGCTAACCGAGCCGATCCGCAGGCCGGTGCGATGGGATTGGCTAAGGCGATGTGGGAGTCGGGTTACGGCGTATTGATGTTCGACCTGCGCGGTTGCGGAGAATCGGATGACGGTGATTTCACTGGGGGGTGGACTGAGAGATTGGATGTGCTCGGCGCGTTGGACCACCTGGTTTGGCTCGGAGCAGATCGGTCGCGCATCGGGGTGCTGGGGTTCTCGTTGGGCGGAGTAGCGGCGACGCTGGCGTGCTCGAACCCGGGCGTTGCGGGCGCGGTAATTTCTGACAGTGCGTTCAGCGATTTATGGTCGATCGTCAAGGTGCGGACGGGGATGCGTGACGCGGTTGCTGAGTTGGTGCGTCCGGGGTTGGATCTGATGCTTCAAATGTTGGTGGGCTACCGGTTGGGCGAGGTTTCGCCTGAGCAGCACGTTTCTGAGTGCGACACGCCGGTGTTGGTGATCCACGGTGCGCGGGACAATCTGGTTCCGGTGACTCACGCTCGGCGGTTGGCGCGGGCGCGCGGGTTGAGCCAATCAGAAATCGACGGTGGCGATTGCGAGGAGCTTTGGATAGCTCCAGAAGCGGGTCACGCGCAGGCTTTCAGAACGTACCCGGTTGAATACGTGGACCGTGTGGCGGCGTTCTTGGACCGCCATTTGGCGCGATAGCCGACTAGCCGTTGCGTCCTAGAGGTTTTCTTTGGCGGTCTCGACGACCTTCGCGAATGCGGATGGTTGGCGGATGGCCAATTCGGCGAGGGATTTCCGGTCGATGGTGATCTCGGATTTGTTCAGGGCGTTGATGAGGGTCGAGTATGAGATACCGTGTTCTCGGGCGGCGGCGTTGATGCGCGTGATGGCCAAGGCGCGGTTCTGGCGCTTCTTGAGCTTTCGGTGCCGTGTGGCGTAGTCGAGCGCGTGGAGCATCGACTCTTTAGCGACGCGGTAACGGCGGCTACGGGCGGCGCGATGGCCTTTGGTGAGTGCGAGAACGGCCTTGTGGCGCTGTCGTCGCGTGGTTCCTGCTTTTACTCTGGGCACTTTGAACCTCTAAACGTTATCGGGAAGAACCCACGAGGGCTTGTTTGATCCCCTTGGCCATTGCTTGGGATTCGATGCCGACTTTGCCGCCGAGCAATCGCTTCATTCGATTGGATTTGCGCCTTCGGAAATGGCTCTTTGGACCCTTGGTTCGGAGGACCTTTCCCTTGGCGGAAATATGAAAGCGCTTTTTTGCGCCTTTGTGGGTTTTCAATTTTGGCATTGTTCAATTATGCAATACGCGCCCGTGCGAGTTTAGCACGGGCGCGTCTATTCAATGTTGACTAGACGATTTCAGAGCGGGAATCTCAGAAATCAGACGGTTTGTGCGACCGGTTCTTGGTTGCGTGCGTCGACGGGGGGTGCCTCAACGGCTGCACCTTTTTCTTCGCGCCGTCGGTGGCGTCGGTCAGGGGATGTCCCGTTGTTCGACGGTTTGGGAGGTGGTTGCCCGATTCTCGGTGCGAGTAACATGCTCAACATCCGGCCTTCCATGACCGGTTTCTGTTCCAATCGAGCGTACTCGGCGACCCCTTTGGCCACGCGTCGCAACACGTCCATTGCGATCTCGGGATGCGCCTGTTCGCGTCCGCGGAAGCGGACGAATACTTGCACCTTTGCGCCATCCTGCAAGAATCCGAGGACGCGCTTGGTCTTTTGCGTGACGTCGTTTTCGGCGATTTTCGCGGTCAGCCGAACCTTTTTGAGCTGGCTGGTGGCTCGTGAGGCTTTGCGTGCCTCTTTCGCCCGCTTGGATTGGTCAAATTTGAACTTGCCGTAGTCCATCACTCGGACGACTGGCGGGTTCTGGTCAGGGCCGACCTCAACTAGATCGAGCCCCATTTCCTGTGCGAGGTTCAGAGCGTCGTTTCGCCTCATCACATCGGAGGAGGCAGCACCATCGTTCGAGCGCTGCACCAAAAGCACTTCCGGTGCGCGGATTCGATGGTTGATGCGATAGTTCCGTGGTATGTCAATTTCCTCTCTTGAAGGTTGGTGTAGTTACGGGCTCGACCGTTGGGTTCAATCCTGGGGGTTCAATCCCGTGTGATGCAAATATATCAAATCTGGGCTGCGCGTTCGAGTTTGATGTCAGATGCGTTGGAAGAACTCATTGATCGATCACTGAACCGTCGAAGTGAAGCCGAGTTTCGACCTCTCGCGGAGTCGGCGGGCACTTTTCGACGGCGTCTGGTTTGAGGTCGATGCCGATGCCGGGTCGATCGGAGATCCTGAGGTATCCGTTGCCGTCGTGTTGCGGAGTGTTGTCAACCATGTCGGATTTCGGCGGGACGTCTTCACCGATGGGGTATTCCTGAAGTGCGAAGTTGGGAGCGGTGGCTGCGATCTGGAGGCATGCGGCGGTGCTGACAGGGGAGAGGGGGTTGTGAGGCACTACACCGACGTGCCTGGCTTCTGCCAAAGCGGCGATTTTTTTGGCACCGGTAATGCCGCCAACTAGACATACGTCGGGGCGCACGTATTGGACAGCGGAGCGGGAGAGGGCCATCTCGAATTCCCATAGGGAGGTGTATCGCTCGCCGGTAGCGATGGGGATGTTTATCTTGTCGGCGACGTATGCCATTTCGTCGAAGTTGTCGGGGGTTATCGGGTCTTCGTAGAAGTAGGGGTGGAACTCTTCGATGCCGAGTCCGAGTTGGACGGCCTCGGCGGGGGTGAGGCGGCGGTGGATCTCGATGCATAGGTCGACGGAGTTTCCGACGGTTTCGCGGTATCGGCGGACGGTGTCGATGGCGTCGCGTATTTTTTGGACGTGGGTCTTGAAATATGGCACGTCGCGCTGCTCGTCGAGGAAGGGAGTGAGATGTCCGACGGCGGTGAAGCCCATATCTTTGGCTTGGGCGATGCCGCGGACGAGGGTTTCGGTGGTGTCACCGAAGACGTGGTAGTAGACGCGGGCTCGGTCGCGTACTTTTCCGCCGAGGAGCTGATGGACTGGGGCGTTGAAATGCTTGCCCATGATGTCCCAGAGGGCGATGTCGATTGCGCTGAGGGCGCCCATTACAGCGGAGCCACGGAAGTGGGAGAAGCGGTACATGTATTGCCAGTGGTGCTCGATCCGGAACGGGTCTTCGCCGACGAGGTATCGTCCGAACTTTTCGATGGCGGCTTCGGACGCTTCGAGGAAGCCCCAAGCGCCGGATTCGCCGATGCCTGAGATGCCGGCGTCGGTATCGACCTGTACGAGCAGATAGCGGTCGAGCATGAGGGGGGTTACTTTGGTGATTTTCATAGTGAGGGTTGTTGCTTTGGTGAATGAGCGTTTCGGCTAGGAGATGATTATGGATGAAGTTTCAGGCGTCGCGGTTGTGTTTGGGGGGCGTTTTGCCTGACCCGCGGATTTCGCGGATGGCGCCGGGGCATGCGCGGCGTGGTCGGGCAAAAAGCCATTTGTCGCCTTTCATCCCCACCTGGGTTCCCGCCTGCGCGGGAATGACGGGGGCGCGAGGGAGAGGGGATGTTGAGTGCAGATGCCGGCATGGGCATCCCCCGCGGTCGCTGCGCTTCCGCGCCCCCTTCGCTTCGCGAAAGGGGTATTTATAGACGCGTAAAAAGCCCCGGGCGGTATTTAACCCGGTCTTGTCGCGTGAACAGTCTTGGATTTGCGCCTCTGCCACTATGCGGCAGAGGCGAATTTGACCGTGTAGTGGATAGAGCCTGTTACCAACAGTCTCAAACCGGGGCGTGGATCGCTCCGGGGATTGGTCCCAGAAGGGGCGGATTGCCGGACAGCCGACAAAAATCTTCCGCGTGCGTCGTACGCCGCCAAGACGTACAACATGCCCCTCAACGCTGGTTAAGGCGTTGGTTGCAATCACCGGCTTGGAATCCGGCTCACACCGTCGTCGCTCCCATGCAATGAAATGGGATTGACATCGTACGCGTCCACGAAGGCTCGACTGGCCCGTTTCGACTCTGGCTGAGTCGATTGGCTTGTAATGCCGCACCCGCATTGAATGTGGCGACCAGTCTTTGATGCAGTAATCGCTTCCCGCGCGATCGAAAGATGGTGACTCGGTTATTCCCATTGGATGGGGCGAGTAGAGGGGACATTGCTTACGCCTTGAGCGAGACGCGATCAGTGCCGGCAAGAAGTTGTAACCCCCGACGCGGTCATCGATGGTTTCGATGACTTTGATGTTGTCCGTAATCGCCTTCAACGTATTGGTCCTGATTCCTCTCACCGTCATTCGACTTGATAAGTACCCGGATCCGTCGATCTGGGACCAAGTTTGTGTACATTTCTGATGCTAGTACAGATGTAAGGTACTTGTCAAATGCGGGTTTGGGAAGTACGGTTAGGTAGCGAAAAAGGGGGTTTTTGGGGTTGGGAAATGTTGGGGTACGGGTTGTGAGGGGGATTGAAGGATGGGTTTCACCCTAAACACCAGCCTGCCCCGGGCATCCCCTGCGTTCGCTTCGCTCCCCGTCCCCTTCGCATTGCGAAGGGGACGGGCGGACGTTGAGGGTCGCGCCCAATGTCGTACGGCCCTCGTTGTGTGAAAGGGTGTTGTGACGGCCGGTTGGAGAATTGTGAGATGATAGTACCGAGGAACGAATCAAGGTAGGAAGAGATGATTCAGTCGATACGTGCTACATACTCGGACGGCGTGTTGAAACCACGCGAGGTTCTTGATCTTGAAGATGGTGCAGAGGTTGTGGTGTCGATCTCGACTCCGGTAATTTCTCAGGAACGGTTGGCGGTGATGAGGTCGAGCGCAGGAGGGTGGAAGGGGGAGGTTGATGCCGAGAAGATGATTGAAGCGTTGTATGAGGCTCGTTTGGCTGATTCCAGCGACAAGACGGAACTCTAATCTTTGGAATATCTCGTCGACACCGATTGGGTGATCCACTACCTGAACTGACAAGAAGCCGTCAGGCGACGGATAGACGACTTGGCGCCTGCGGGGATCGCGGTCAGCGTGATTACGTCCGCCGAAGTCTATCAAGGTGTGTTTTATTCACGGGACCCAGAATGCAACGAGGATCAGTTTTTGTGTTTTCTCACGGGTTGCGAGGTTTTGGGAGTGAACGACGCGATCCGTCGGCTGTTCGCAATGGAGCGCGGACGGTTGAAAGATGCTGGGGAGATGATCGGCGACTTCGACATCCTCATCGGCGTGAATGCGGTGCATTGTGGGTTTAAGCTTCTCAGCAATAGTCGGCGACTTTCGGGCGCATCGCGGAGTTGGCTGTCGAATCGGCATGAGAAAGTTGGCGCAAAACCGTATTAAGTCTCGCGATGAACTGGCGCGATCAAAGCGATGATGCTTTTCGACAATTTCGTACGAACACATAAGGGTAGAGACAATTTCGGGGAGTCAGAATTTGAATTTCTAAATAGGTCGGCGCATCCTGAAGCCGAAAAAGCGCGTGCGCGCACAGAGTCGTTGTTTTCACGCTACCCGAAACCCGGATTGAAGCATTTGGTCGCGAGGTTGAAGAGTGACAGTCAAAATTTCCAAGGGGCGATTTTCGAGTTGGTCCTTCACGGACTTTTGATTGATCTAGGTTTCGAGGTTGAAGTTTGCGACCTTGACAACTCTCGACCTCGTCCTGATTTTCTTGTCAAGAGCGAAGATAAGCGATGCTACGTCGAAGGGACGGTGGTTGATCCGCAAACCAATACTTTAGGGTCGAATGTGTACGAGGAAGACGTCATCAATAAACTTGATGCGTTGGGCGGCAGGGGATTTGGATTAGCCGTTGAATTGGAAGGCACGCTTAATCGTTTATTGCCGAAACCTTCGGTGGTCGAGCCGTTTCGTTCTCTGATGAACGAAGTAGATGCTCGCGAAATCAAACCGATTACTGGCATGGGCTCATTAAGAACAGCGCCGTTCGCGCAAATCCAGGATAGCGACTGGACCCTCACGAGCCGTCTATTCGCAATCGATAGTGATCGTTTCGTACACATGCAAGAGCGCGAGCCAAAGATAGTGCATCCAGAGAAAGCGCTTGTGAAACGAATTACCGACAAGGCAAAAAATACGGCGAGATGGACGCACCACTTGTCGTTGCGGCCAACGCACGGGAATTAGGGTTCGACATTGAAGAAGATGCGATGAACGCGTTGTTGGGTAACGTTGAAGTCGTACTTCGGTTCGACGAAACAACGAGCCCTCCCACGCTGGTGGAACAAGAAACGAAACGTAGACCGGGCGGCATTTGGAACACGAAAGGTGGTAGAACTCGGTACACCAGGCTAAAAGCGGTGATTCTTTTTGAACGTCTCAGCCAGTTCAATTTGGCATCGCCAGTTCGGGTCTATTTCAATCCGTACGTCGACAGCAACGAAGTGCCAGACGAGTTGTATCGACTGCCTCACGCTATCGGAGAAGAAGGCCAGATAAGATTCGCGGCCGGCGAAAGCGTCGAAAGCCTGGTTTTCGCCAATTCCCGATGAATATCACGACCGCCGCAGTCCCGGAGTGAGCAGCATTGCAAGCAGCACCAGCGGTGTGCCGCCGATGGCGTTGACGATAAGGGTTAGTTCGTTGCCGATTAGCGTGGAGAGGGCGCCGCCGTAGGCCCAACCCAAGGGAAAGATGCCCATGCCGATGGTGTAGATGGACATTACTCGGCCTCGCATATCGCCGATTGCTTCGCGTTGGAAGAGGTTGATGATGGCGTTGACCCAGAACATTCCGGAGATGCCCATGAAGAAGAGAAGGGCGAGTGTCAGGGGGTAGATGCGGGAGAATCCGAAGCCGATCATGCAGAAGTCCCAGACGAAGCTAGAGACGATGATGATCCAGATGACGCGGCGGGGCATGCCGGTGAAGGCGATGATACCGCTACCGACGGCGAACCCGACGCCGAGGATGCCGGTCATGACGCCGAACCCGAAGCTGCCGACGTCGAGGATCTTGGTGGCTCGGGCATCAGGGGGAAGACGGCGACGCCGAAGACGTTTACCGATGCGTTCATGACGAACAGCCATGGCAGGATGGGTGATTTTCGTGCGAATCCGATGCCCTGTTTAATGCTCTCAATGTACGTGGGCTTCTCGGCAGGTTGGGAGCTGTTAGTGGCGTAGCGACCGCGCGGCGAGTTGATGATTACACCGGCACCAAAGAGGTAAATGATGGTGATGAGGCCGAACGTCCACTCGGCACCCGCGGCTGTGATCATCCACCCGGCGATTATAGGCCCGACCATTTCGCCGCTGTTTTCAACCATCATGATGAGGGCGGTCGCGCGGGGCAAGGCCCTAGGAGCGACGAGGTCTGCGATGTATGCCCAGAACGCAGGTGCGGCAAACGCGACGACGATACCTGCGGCCAACGCGAGGGCGAGCATGTGCCATGGTTCGAGGATGTTGAAGCCGATCAGCAGCGCTGTGATGAATGAGATGATGGCGAGAGCGATGCGAACGAACGCGAGGAGTTTCCGTCGGTCGAATCGGTCGGCGACCACGCCGGTGAAGATCGGCAGAATGAGTACCGGAACTGCCCGAACGCCGGCGACTGCACCGACCCAGAGGTTCGAGCCCGTGATGTCGTAGATGACCCAGGACTGTGCGGCGGTGCGGGCGATCACGCCGATGTCGAAGAGTGCTTCGGAGGCTAGGAGGCGAGCGAAGCCGGGGATGGCGAGGATGCGGTGGATTTCGGGCGGTCGGCGAAAGGGAACACGCCGGGCGGGCGATGAGTCGGTGGACATGAAACGTGAACGTTGGGTTCTTGGTAATTCAGCGCACCGACGGATCGATGTCGGGCGCGAGCAGTAAAGGAGTGCGTCTGAATCAGTCTCGCCGAGAGGTCGAGGCGCGGTGGACTACGCGTGATGGCGTTTGGGGCGGGGGTCAGATCATGGGATCAATTTTGAATCACCGAGTCTGAGCGAGATAAAGACCATTATATTTTCGAGGTTCACGAGTATGTGCGGTGACGCGTATCGGAGTGGGGGCATCCCCTGCGAATGTCGCTTCGCTCCCTTCGCGTCCCCTTACGCTTCGTGAAGGGGAGGGATGACCTTTTTCACATCCGACGGAACTCCGGCGACACGATGTAGGCGATGATGGGGAGGGTGATGCTGGCGGTGGCGGATGTTATTAGAGCGGTTTCGTTGGTGGTGAAGTGGGCTATGGTGCCGCCGATGGTCCAGCCGATGGGGATCAGGCCCATGACGATCGTGTGGAGGTTCATGATGTTCGGGTGGGATTTTGTGATGTGGTTGGCTCGGTTGGATGTGAGTATGGCGTTGCCCCAGGCGATGCTGGCGATGCCCATGATGAAAAGGATGATGAGGGTGGTTGCGAGGTTGGGGGAATATGCGAATGCGAAGGTGCCTGCGGCCCATACTAGGCTGGCGAGAACGGCGGCGATCGGGGCGTGTCGGCGGAGGCCGATGACGGCTACCGCGGCGGATCCGAATACTAGTCCGCTACCCAAGCTGCCGGTCATGAGGCCGAAGCCGAGGCCCCCGCTGTCGAAGACTTTGATGGCGTATTCGGGGATCAGCGGAAAGACTGCTAGGCCGAAGAGGTTTGTGGTGAGGAGCATGGCTATGAGCCAAGGCAGAGGTTGAGCACGGCCGATGTTGTGGAGGCCGATCCGGAGTGTCCAAATGTAAGGATGGTGATAGTTGCCGACGCGTGAGTCGTGGTCGGGCATGGGGACGCTGAGGATGAGAAATGCGCAGCCGAAGTAGAGGATGGCGATGAAGACGAACGACCAGTCGGCGCCGACGAGCGCGATGATGATGCCGACGGCGACTGGTCCGATGAGTTCTCCGAGATTATGGGACAAGGAGAGGACGGCGTTGGCACGGCTCGCCATTCGGGGTTGGACGATGTCGTTAAGGAATGTGACGAATGAGGGCCATGCGAAGGCTATGGCTAGTCCAGTAAACAGAGTGAGGACCGCTTGGTGCCAAGGTCTCATGGCGCCGGTACCGATGAGGATGGCTTGGATGACGGCGAGAATGCCGATGAATGCCCTCATGATGGCGACGAAAACTCGATGGTTGACGTGGTTGCCGATGTAGGCGGCAATGGCAGGGCTGAAGAATGAGGGGATGGCGCGGAATGCGGCGACTGCGCCTACCCAAAGACTCGAACCTGTGAGGTCGTATGCGACCCAGGACTGTGCGGCGACGCGGGCGAGGACGCCGATGTCGACGACAGCTTCGGAAGCGACGACCCAGATGAAGCCATGATCGAAGAGTTGGTGAAGTACGTCTGTGCCGCGCCTGTTGACGCTGCTGCGGAACGAATGATTTGAGCTTTGTGCCGGTTCGAGCAATGCCGGATGTCGCGTTCAGTCGTCAGTTGGTGTTCCGTGTTTAGTTAGGTGAAATCACACGAATAGTTACGGATTGCAATAATCCGTGCGTGGGAATCATCTTTTTTCATCACCGTTTGCGAACGATGTATGGTTCGATGCCGTTTTCGTCGATGGTGACGCCGAGTCCGGGACGGTCGGGCAGTTGGAATGCGCCGTCGGTGAGCTTCCATCCGGTGTCCGATGCGTCGCGGAGGAGGTTTGAAAGTCCGCCTTGGAACTCTTGGAGGAGTTCGGGAGAGGATACGGCGGCGCACTGGAGAGTAGCCGCTTGGAAGACGGAGACACCGTTGCCCATGTGTGGAGTGACGGGGATGTTGTTGGCGAATGCGAGGTTGCGTTGTCGGATGAAGTCGCTGATGCTGGTGCGGCCGATGTCTGGCTGGTAGACGTCGAAAACGGGTTCTGGGGTTAACCAATCGTTGAGTTGGTAGGTTGTGCGGAAGTGTTCGCCGATTGCGATGGGTGCGCCGTCGGATTGGTGCAGTGTGCGATGTCCGGCGAGGTCTTCGGGTTGTAGTGGGCACTCGAAGAAACGGACTCCGCGGTTGGATTTAGGATCGCCGAATTCGCGTTTGGCGTAGATGGCGTCTTCGACGGTGCACATCCAGAGGGTGTCGACCATCCATTGCTGGACGTCGGGTGCTCCGCGTATGAGGGCGTCGAGTTCATCAAGCGCCGCATTGATGTCGCCGGATTGGAAGATTTTCGCGCCGCGGACTCCTTGGTCGGACAGGGATTTTGCTTGTGTGACGCGCTCGTCGAGCGTGGCGCGTCGTAGTCCGGAGAGGTAGACGGGGATGTTGGTTCTGGGTTCGGAGTCGAGGAGTGCGGCTACTGGCAGGTGGTTGCGTTTGCCTAGGGCGTCCCAAATGGCGATGTCTAACGCGGCCAAGGCATCCATCCAGTATCCGGAGTTGACGCCGCGGCCGCGTTGGGAATCGTAGACGAAGTCCCAGAGTTCGGTCGGGGAAGCGAATTCCCGGTTGATGACCATCTCGGCGATGGCGTGGTCGATGATGACGCAGACGATTTCGGGCGCGATGGGTGTGTTGGATTCGCCCCAGCCGATGTAGAGGTCGGCGAGTTCGACGCGGATTAACGGGGTCTCGACCATTGTGGCGTAGACGGTCTGCCATTCGGGTTTGAATTCGTAACGTGCGAGAGAGGGCGTTTTTGAACCCGCTTCGTTTTGGCGGCGGTATTGCTCCCAATAGCCCGGAGTGTCGGGGAATGCGAGATGGGCGGTGCGGATCTGGCGGATGGTGAAGGAGAGGTCGGGTTGTGTCATTGGGAATCCAGGTGGTCTTTGAGGAGTGTTTTGATTCCGTTGAGGATGTCGTTGTCTAGGTTTCCCTTTTCGTCTGCGATGTGGAGTTGCGCGAGGGCTAGTGCGGCGTATGCGCGGGAGGTGTCGGGATTGAGTTGTGCGGTGGTTTGGAGGTGTTTGCGGATGGTTTCAACGTCGCCGCGGACGTAGGGACCGGAGATGGCGTCGGGGAGTCCTTCGTCGGCGATGGCTTCGATGGTTGATCTGAGCATTGGTGCGAGCATTTTCAGAGCGCGTTGGCGGTCGATGCCAGCGTGTTGCCATAGTTCGGCGGAGATTCCGACGAGTCCGGCGAGGAGTCCACATGCCAGGACGGCGGATGCGTGGTAGGCGGCGTGGGCGGTTTCGCCTTCGATGGTGAAGGTGTTGCTGTTGTGGGTGCGGGCGAAGGATTGGAGCCACGCCGTGAGGGCTTCGTCGTGGCAGTCGATGGCGTACCCAATGTTGGAGAGCCGATCGGGATTGCCGTAGCCGGGGAAGGTTTGCAGGGGATGGAAACCGGCTACGGCCGCACCGGCGTTTGCGGCTGAATCGAGCACTGAAAGGGTGAGGGCGCCGGAGCAGTGGATGACGTGATGATGGGGTTGCCACTGGATGCTGTCGCAGACGGGCTTGATTGCGGCGTCGCTGGTGGTGATGAAGATGAGGTCGGCGAGTTTTGCTACTTTGGATGCGTCGTCGACTATCGCAGTGTTGGGCAGGCGTTTGGACAGCCAGCCGCGATGTTGTGGACGGCGTGATGATGCTGCGGTGATTTCGCCGTCGGGATAGGTGGCGGCTGCGAAAGAAGACCCGACGCGTCCGGCGCCGATGATGCCGATTTTGGGGTTGGTTATCGCCATTTTTGGCTAGCGGGATCGGGGGATGTCAGTGCGCGTAGGCGTTGAATATCTGCGATAATTATGTGAATCAAGTATCGCATTAAATTTGGATCGCTTCGGTCATACTCGGTTCGTCAGGCGTTCATGGACGCCTTCGGTATTGGGCGCGCGGAGCGAGTTGGGGGAGTCGGGGTTTTGGGACGGTGAGGGCATGGTTGTGCGATCAGGCCACCAGCATAGGAGTCTCTGACAATATGGAGCTACCCATCGGAATGCAAACCCTCCCGCCTGCGTATGGCTACGATGATGTAGCGATCGTGCCGGGAGATGAGACGATCAACCCGGACATGACGGATGTGTCGACGAGCTTCGACGGATTCGGGATCGACATTCCGTTCATGGCTTCGGCGATGGACAGCGTGGTTGACCCTAATTTTGCGGTCAAGATGTCGGATGCTGGCGGGGTTGGGGTCTTGAACATGGATGGTTTGCATACTCGGTATGAGGACACCGAGGAGATCTATGCGGATATTGCTGCGGCGCCGAAGGACGAGGCGACGGGGCTATTGCAGAAGCTCTATTCGAAGCCGGTTGATCCTCGGTTGGTCGGTCAGCGAGTGGTCGAGATCAAAGAGGGTGGCGGGAAAGCTGCGGTGTCGTTTGTTCCGCAGACGGCGAAGCGTCATGCACCGATGGCGGCGGATGCTGGGGCCGACATGATCGTGGTGCAGGGGACGGTGATCACGCGACGGCACCGTTCTAAGAACAGTCCGATAGGCCTGATGCTCTCCGATTTGGTCAAGGACGTCGGAGTGCCGGTGGTTGTTGGCAACACGGTGAGCTACTCGGTGACGAAGGAGCTGATGGAAGAGGGTGTGCACGGGATATTGGTTGGTGTAGGACCTGGCTCGGCTTGTACGAGCCGAGAGGTGCTGGGTATCGGGGTACCGCAGGTTACGGCGACGATGGAGTGTGTTGCGGCGAGGAATGATTACTTCAATGAGACGGGTCGCTACGTATCGATAGTGACGGATGGCGGGTTACGGACCGGCGGTGATGTGTGTAAATCGGTCGCTTGTGGTGCGGATGCGGTGATGATCGGTAGTCCGTTTGCGAAGACTGAGGAGGCGCCGGCGAAGGGGATGCACTGGGGGATGGCGACGTGGCACGATTCTCTGCCTCGGGGCACGCGGATCGATCTTGGAGTCAAGTACACGCTGGACGAGTTGCTGTTTGGTCCGTCGTCGACATCTGACGGGACGTTGAACCTGGTGGGAGCGTTGCAGGTGTGCATGGGATACGTTGGTGCTGAGACGATCAGAGATATGCATGGAGCGCGAATGGTTTATGCGCCGGCGATCAAGACGGAAGGTAAGATCTACCAGATGGCCGGAGCCTAGTTTGCGCGGTTGGTAGAGTGCGGATCGAATCAGCTCGGGGTATAAGTCGCGATGGAATTGCCTGACGTAGGTTCGTTGCCCACGCCGTTAGATGGCATCAAGGTACTGGACTGTTCGCAGATTTTGGCGGGTCCGTACTGTTCGATGCTGTTGGCGGACATGGGCGCGGATGTGGTGAAGATCGAGAAGCCTGGTGGAGGTGATGACACGCGACGGATGGGGCCGCCATTCTTAGAAGGCGAGTCGGCCGCGTTCCTGGCGATGAATCGAAACAAGCGCAGCGTGGTTTTGGACTTCAAGAACCCCGATGGCGTTGCGGCGATGCGTCGGATGTTGGCCGATACCGATGTGATTATCGAGAACTACCGCGCTGGTGTCATGGGTCGATTGGGACTGGACTACGATGCGGTGCGAGTGCTGAATCCGGGTATCATCTACTGCTCGATATCTGGGTTCGGTAGGACGGGTCCGTATGCGGAGCGTGCGGGTTTTGATTTGATCGCGCAAGGCATGAGCGGGGTGATGAGTTTCACGGGTATTCCCGGATCGCCTCCGGTCAAGGTTGGTGTGCCGATGGCGGATTTGAACGCGGGGCTGTATTCGGCGTACGGAATTCTGTCGGCTTACATCCACAAATTGAAGTCGGGTGAGGGGCAGTATCTGGAAGTCAGCATCATGGAGGCCGCTCTGGCGTACACGGTATGGGAGTCTGCGAGTTACTTTGCTACGGGCAACGTTCCGCCGCCGTTGGGGTCGGCACACCGGTTGTCGGCACCGTATCAGGCGTTGCGGACGTCGGATGGGCACATCACGATCGGTGCGCCGAATCAATCGAACTGGGAGCGATTGTGCCAAGCCATCGGCAGGGAGGATCTGCTCGAGGTCGAGAATTACGCGGACAACGCTGGTCGTTTGATCAACCGAGAATCGTTGGAGAAGGACTTGGAGGAGACGTTTGGGACGCGGTCGACGAGTGAGTGGTGCGAGGTTTTGGACACGGCTGGAGTGCCGGCGGGTCCGATCTACAACATGGAGCAGGTCTGGGCGGATGAGCAGGTTCAAGCACGAGAGATGGACGTGACACTGGAGCATCCGACGGTGGGATCAATACGTAACATTGGATTGGCGGCGAAGCTTTACGGATCGCCGGGGAAGATTCACAGCCCGGCCCCGTTGATGGGGCAGCACACGCGGGAAGTGTTGGCTGAGGCGGGATTCAGCGACGCGGAGATTGAGGATTTGATCGTATCGGGAGCCGCTCAGGCGGTTTGACGGCTAGGCCGTTTACTCAGAAATTGTGCGGATGTAGTTGACGAGGTGCCAAATTTCGTCACTGGTCAGATTTCCTAGTTGGGCGACCATTGTGGTGCCTTCGATGCCGTCGGCGATGAAGATGTAGAGTTCGTTATCGGTGTGGATGGGTACGTGGACGGCGAGGTCGGCTGGTGGAGGGTTGAGGGCTAGGCCGGCGGGGCCGTCACCTTTGCCGGTGTCACCGTGGCAAGTTGCGCAATTGGTTGTGTAGGTTTCGAGGCCGAATTGGACGGATTCTTGGGAGAGGGGAAAGGGGTTGCCTTTGCTTTCGTCGGGGATACCAATCCCTGTGGTGAAGGCGTTGAGGATGGCGGCCAATCCGATGGCAATGACAACGGCGGGGATGCTGTAGTGCGGATCAATGTTGACGCGAATGGGTTTGGCGACGATCGCTGTGGCGAAGAGGTAGGCAAGTCCCGCGATGGCGATTAGGACACCGAATGCGATCATGACAGTTTTGGCGGATGGTCGAATGAGGTCTGCGGTGAGGGTGTCGGATTTAGCGGAGAATCTGGTCGAGACGTGAGAGTCGAAAGAGTCGGAGCGGACTACGGTGACATCGAGTTGGTATGCTCCGGCGACACCAATGGTGATGTCGTCAAGGCGCCAATTGCCGGGCGACTCGTTTGCGAGCGGGACGAAGTACTCGCCAAAGTCGTCGTCTAGGTATTTGACGCGGGCGCGGACGTCGGTTGCGGACAGGAATGGTGCTCCATCGTCGGTTATGTCCACCGTCAGGTTGTTGGTGCCGGTTTCGCCAGGATCGAGTTTCACGTCAATCGTAGCGCCGACGATAGTCTTGTTGACGTTGACGTAGTCAGCGGTCCCGACGCCTTTGCGTTCGGCATAAAGGCGAGCTGGTTCGACGCTGGCTAGGCCTGCGGTGGCTAGAAGGACAGCGAAGGCGACAGCGAGTTCGAGCGTCATGTAGCGTCGGAGCGAGCGAGTGGACGCAATGCTGGATCTATTGGATCTGGCGACTGAGCGGTTGTTCCGGATCGCCAAGGCGATGAGGATTGCGATGAGGATGATTTTGGCTACGAGGACGCGTCCGTAAGGGGTGTTAAGTGCTTCGGGGATTGTGACTTGCATCAGGGAAGAGACGATGCCGGAGGCGACGAGGATGGTTGTGGCGAAGATCGCGAGTGGGGCGAATCGGGTTGCGAATTGCAGAAGAGCGGTCCGAGAGGACTGATCGTCGGAACGGATGGCGTGTACGGATGCGACCAGCAGGTAGGCGATCCCGCCGACCCAGGTTGTCGCGGCGACGACATGGACCATGTCGGTGGCGATGGCGAACCATCGGATGTCGGTTGGTGTGGCGGCATTGTGGCTGGTGAGGGAGATGAGAAGGAGATAAATGCCGCCTGAGGCGACGGCGGCGATGCCGAAAGGTGTTTCCGTGGTGAGTGAGTTTTCTTCAAGTTCGTCAGGGCCGAGGGTTTTGCGCTTCTGCCGAATGGATTTAGCGGCGGCGAATGTAGCTAGCGCGCCAAGTATGGCGGCGGTTAGGCGCCAAGACCAGAAGCGGCCCCAGTCGCTTTGAGCCACAACTTCGATGAGTTGGTTTGGCCTGATGGCGACAACTGTGGCATCGAAGGCGATGGTGGTTTGGAGAATGAGTTGGGCGATCTGTGCGAGGATGACGGCGATGATTGCTATCAAGGCGATGGATGTGAAGCAGTTGCTGGCGATGAGGGCGAATGAGAGCGATTGATGTTCGTCTCCAGTGCGGGCGACGCGTGTGGCGACGAGGAGTTCGAATAGGAGTCCACCTGCAAACACTGCGATGCCGATGTAGATCATCCATCTAACTGCTGGATCGGCGGGCGATTGGATAATCGGCTGTTCGGCGACATCGGTTTGCGCGCTGGCGCCAAGCGGCTCCCCGACGGCGAAGAGGAACGAACCGGTGGATTTGTGACCGTCAACGGACGACACGTTCCGCCAAACGACGGTGTAAGTGCCGCTTTCGAGCGGTTCGAGCGGTACCCAGATGGCGGTGGGTTCAGTGGGATCGAACTGGGTTTGGCTGGCGGTGACGGTAGCACCGGCGGGGTTTACGACTGTAATGGCGCTGAACGCCGGTTCTACGGGCTCGGTGAACCAGATGATTACACGTTCGGGCGAGGCGTCAAGTATTTGTGAGGGTTCGGGGGACGCCTTGAGGAGGTTGGCATGTGCGGACGCCGATTGGCTGACGAGAATGGTTGCGAGGCAGGCGAGTAATGCGAAGACGATAGTTGGTATGTAGATCGCTCGCGTCCGCGAAGTCATGAGTTGATGGTCATTCCTCGAGGTTCGCGTGGTTCATGGCATCGGCCTGTTGCTGTTGCAGGCGACGGAGGCGTCTTTCGCGTTGTGCGATCCGGCGTTTATTGCCACTGGACCAAGCTAAGAAACTCGTGAGAACGACGAATGAGACGATGGCGATTACTGTGCCGATTTCGTCCCATAGCCCAACGGAGCCATGAAGCAGGATTGTGGTCATTAAGTTTCGCCGTCGACGCGGGTCAAATCAGTTGCGTCTTCTGGCAATGGTAATGGCGAAGAAGCTCGTGCCGATTGCAATCAAGCCCAATATGATCCCGAGGATGCCGATGATCATGCCCGTTGAAGCATTCGATGAGGTCGCTTCGAGATCGGTTTCGAGCTCTTGGACTGCGTCGAGAGCACCCCGAGTTGCGTTTTGGATTTCGCGGTTGCTCTCTAGGACAACAGGGAACTGGACAGCATCGGACGCAATGACGGTGTCAAAGGTGTCCGGGCCGGAGTCGAAGGTTTCGTCGACGGCGTTGCCTTCGATGGAACCGAAGAAGCGCACTCTGTATTCGCCCGGGGCTGTAGGGACGAACTCGGCGACATAGTGGCCAAGATCGTCGGCGAGTTCGGTTAGAGGCAGGACCCGGGAGACGTCGGTTGGGACGTGCGAGATTTCGACTTGGAGGCTAGATGCGAGGCCATTCACGCGTTCCAACTCCGCCTCGGTTTCGTCGGCGAGGTCCGGGGCTTCGTCTTCCATTTCCGTAGCGGTGTCGTCCGCACGGTGGTCGTCTTCCGCGGGTGCTTCGGTGGGCGGTTTGGTTACTACTAGGGAGACAGCGTTCAATTGCCCTTCGTATGCGGGTTCTCGGATGAAACCAACGACTAGGTTGTAGTCGCCGGCTTCGCGACCTTCGTGCGCGAAGGCGATGGGCGCAAGGGTTACGGTGAGGATGCCTACGACGGCGATCAAGAGGATCGCGACGAGTCGAATTCGTGCCGGCAGGTAGCTGCGTACGGGCATGTTTATTTTCGCTTTCCGGCGTGTCCGTCTATAGATTTCAATCACGAATCGGCGCGGTTTGCGGATGCCTGCGAGCGCTTCAGTCTGTCCAGATAGCCGTTAATCTATGGGCGGAATCAAGCTCGGGCGTAGTCGGGACGGTATGCAGTCTGCAGCGTGCGGAGGTCGAAACCTACAGGTTGTTCGCCGACTGCAAAATCGTACAGAGCCGCTTTGAAGATGCCTTCGAGTGCCTGCACGGTTGCGAACGCGAGTCCGACGAGCAATATACCAACGATGATGCCGACTACCGGAACGATCAGGAAGAGCAGTATCGCAGGAATGGCGGCGGCCAAGACTGCCAAAATGTAAACGAGCATGAAACCGAAGGATGCGGTGATCTGACGTCCCCACGTCTGTCGGATTATGCTGGCGGACCGTTTGATGGAGGATATGGGGCCTTCATTTTCGGAGACCATAACTGGGATCACGAAGAAAGTCATGAATTCCCAAACCCCTTCAATCATGCTGTAGATCATCCGAACGAAGAAGTTGTCGGTCTGGGATCGGAGCACCCGGAACAGGGTTCCGACAATTGCGGAGATGACGGCCCAAATGAAGATGTGATGGATGTGTTTCGAGGCGTGGCTGATCCCGGACATTACATTCGGGTCGCCGCCACGGAGTCTTTCGAGCGCGGCGGAAATGAGCGCGGCGTTGAAAAAAGTGGTGATGAAGTAGGCGATGAGGATCATTACCCCGAACGCGATCAGATTACCGCTTTCGGCAACGCCGGCCGCCAAACCTGCGAATGCAAGGATCAGCAAACCCATCCCAGACATGATTGGGAAGAGGATGAGCTCGCGGTCCATCATTAGGACGTTCCAACTCATCTTCATCAGTTCGAAAGTGTGTCCGATGGTCGCAAACATGAGGCAGATCCACTCCTAGTCTTCCAGTTGGAATCAGGGACGATATTCATTGAGAATGGTACTACACTCGGGGAAATGAACTGGACGATTGCATGGGACTTAGCGCATACAGGGAACATATGGAAGCGGCTATTGCGGCCGCGCACGCAGCTAGCAACGTTTTGATGGCGCGGTTCAATGCCGGGGTTCAAAATCTGGAGAGTTGGGAAAAATCACCTGGTGCTTTGGTGACTGAGGCGGATCTCGAATCGGACCGGGCGATAGCGCAGGCGCTAAGGGATTCTGGTTGCGGCGGCGTGATCATATCGGAGGAGAGCAATGTGGATTTGGGAGGTGGTGGAATCGATCCAGACCGGAGGATCGAGTGGTTGGTTGATCCGTTGTGCGGAACGGTCCCGTTCAGCACAGGGATGAATCATTGGGGCGTGAACATCGCGATGCGTGCTGGCGGCGAGTTGGTTGTCGGCGCGCTCGCTACGCCTACGGGCAAGACGCTGTTGATGTCAGAGGTTGGTTCCGGTGTGAAAGTGAATGGCGAAAGCCTGAACGTCGCGGAGTCGGATCGGGATTTGGGCGAGGTCATGGTTGGTTTGGAGGTGGATGGGCAGCATGTCTGGCGATCGTTGTTGGGTTCAGGTGGACTGGATTGGGTGACGCGTGTGCATCAGACGAACAGTTTCGCGTCGGCCGCGTATCCGTTGATGCTTGTTGCTACCGGTCGACTGGCGGCGGTTGTGTTTTACCGGATCGACCCGATGCACGTTGCGGCAGGTGCTTTAGCGGCGACTTTGTTGGGAGGGTGTGCAACCGATGGCGACGGCGATGCGATTGATTGGTCGCGAAATGATGAATTGCCGATGGTCGTCGTCGGCTGGCCGCGAGTGCACGAACAGTTGATTGAGGCGATCGGGCAGTCGGGTTAGTTTTCGATCAGATGGGCAGGTGTGCCGGAGAGCATGGTTTCGGTGCATCCGGGGAATGGCGCGGTGCTGAAGACGGCGTTTCCCAGCATGATCATGGTTGCCACTCCGCCGTTCGCATTTGCTTGCGCGATGGAGTTTTTGACGCGGTCGTCCATCAACAATCCGCTGGACTGAGCAAAATCTAGTGCCAGAACGATCAACTCATCGAAGGTAATCGTTGTGTTGCTTTGGATGGCGTTCTCAATGGTGGTGAGTGCTTCGTCGGCTGCGCGGTTGATTCGAGTGTGACGTTCGTGGTCTGCGAGGATTTCGCTGGTACGGATTTTGCTGAAGTAACGCCAGTAGACGGGCGTCGGCGGCATGTTGAACGTCGTCGCTACCAATGGATGGCCGACGGTGGTTTTGACCAAGCAACCACCGTTGTACTGCGAGCAGACGTCTCCGAGACCAGTGAGGTTTTTGACTTCGGCGACGTGTGCGATCATAGCGAGTTCGTCGCGGGAATTGCCTAGATCGAGCAAACTGTCGGCGGCGATCAAAGCGGCAAAAGTTGCGGCGCCGCTCAGTCCGAAACCGCTGGACAATGGCAAATTTGACGCGATATCTACGTTGAGGTTTACCTCAGCTAAGTCGTCAAGTGCGCTGGAGACGGTTGGGAAATCGATCGGTTCATCGTTGAAGGTGACCTTGGTCGAGTTGGATGCCGGCCGTGTCAGTTTGACGTTCACTCCGTCGCTGACGGTGAATCCCCATCCGAGCGAGTGCATCTTAGCGGGATCATCGTGGGCGATGATTTTGAAGAGTCCGGAGATGTTTCCGGGCGCGAACGCCTTAGCAACGTCGCATGTTGATGAATCTGCCGCCATCGAATCCCGGTAAGTGAGTGATTAGCGTGATTAGATTGCGCAGGGTTAGGCGGTGAATACTATCCCACGCAAAGCGTTGGCTTCGTCGCTGGCCATGAAGGCGACAATCTCGGCCACGTCTCTGGGATTAGTCAGCGACGAGACGGCGTGTTCGACTTGTTCGACGGGTTGCTCGGTGATGGCGCCGGTGGACCGCAGCTGAGCGACTTTGAGCGGCGTGTCTACAGATCCGGGAGCGAAGTCGTTGACGCGGATGCCTTGGGCTTCGAGATATTGCTGCATAACCATGGTGAAGCCGTGGACTCCGCCTTTGCTTGCGCCGTATGCGTAAGACGAAGATCCGCCTTTGACCCCGGCTCCGGAAGCGGTCAGAATGATCGTTCCGCGGTGAGGTCCGGTTTTTTTGAGCATCTCGATCACGACGTATTTGGCCATCAGGTAGGTGCCTCGGAGGTTGATGTCGAGCACAGTATCCCAGGTTCTTTCGGGGAAGTCGTCGAGCGGGATGGACGCACCTTGTAGGACGCCGGCGAAGTGGCAGAGCACGTCGATGTCGCCAAGCCAGGCTTTGGCGGCGATGACGGTGCCTGAAACGTTGGCTTCGTCGCGGACGTCCACGCTCCAAAATCGGCAGTTGCCGCCGTTGTCATTGATCTCGATGGCGGTGTTGTTGCCGTCTTCGTTGTTGTTGTCGAAAATCGCGACTTGAGCGCCCAGTTCGGCGAGACGGACTGCGGATGCACGGCCGATACCGGTTGCGCCGCCGGTAACGATACATCTCTTGTTGGACAGGTCTGCGGGCATCTTTTCTCTCTCCTGGATGACTACTACCGATTCTAGTCGCGGGCGGCTCAGTCCCAAACCACGCCGGCGATTTTCGCGGCCTTGCGAATCCCTGCTGCCGCGGCTGGGATCTTTTCGTCGGGATAGTGTTCAACGGTGACGACGATGTCAGGCGCGACTTCTTGCAACCTGGTGAGCAGTGTCACGTTGTCGAGCAAAGCGTTGGGCGCACCGATGACCTCCTCCTCGAAGTGAGGCAGCAGTCCATCGACTATGGTGAAATCTTTGGCGTCGCACCCAACGATTTCTGGACTCATCAGGTCGATGCACTCGTTGATCAGCGATGTTGTGTCGTAAGCAATGTCGAGGGACCCGACAAGATTGACGGGGTCCATGTTGTATCCGAGGGCAGGCATGCTCACGGCGTCGAAAAAGTCGCGTACGCGTCGCGGTGAGTACAAGGGGCAGACGACTCCAGATTCGACGACGAGTTTGACGCCCTCGGAATCGGCGACTGCGCAGACCTGTTTCGCGCTTTTAACGAGGCGGTCGAATGTGGCGTCGGACCTGTTCTCGGCATGCGGCAACCATGCACCGTTGGGGTTGAGGCTACCGGGTCGGAAGTATGTGGTCGGACAACCCATATCAGCGGATAGTTTGATCGCGCGTTCCAAGAAGTTGACTGACCAAGCTCGTTGATCGTCGTCATCGCTGCACAACCCGCCGCCATAGGCGCCGCGCGTCATCGGCATGATGAGACCGTTGCTGGCATAGAGCGATTTGATGTTCGCAATGTCTTCGTCGCTACCAGCGGATGGGTCAGAGATGGTGAGCAACGCGGATATGAAGCCGTGATCAGCAACCTTTTTGACGTCTTCGGGTTTGACATTGAGCCAGTCACCCTTGACGAAACCGGCAACACCTAGAAGCATGGAATATGACCTTTCGCTGCTCGCCGCGGTCGCTTTTTGAGCCGCGCCTATCTATCCATCTTATCCCCGCCGATGGTTTGACTAGGGATGGTTCGCCAAGTATTGAATCGGCAGATGCGACATGGCTACGATTTGATATAGCGTCGCGAAATTTGGCTGCGAGGTCGCTTGAAGTTGCGTGTGCCGATGTTGTCGGAGCGTGACGGTTACAAGCCGCGACCAATAGGGCAATCGGGAACATACATTGGCATCCAGAATTCCAGAACCTTGGGAACTGGGTGACGTTCTCTCCGAGGTAAGCGATCTACTGGAAGTGGGTGGCGTTTCGGTGGCGATTAAGCGACTATCACCTCTTCGCCCCGCGGATATGGCTGCAGTGGTTGCTGAGTTGTCGGAAGATCACATGCGGCAACTCTTGGAGCGGATGGTGAACGATGCGATAGCGGAGATTCTGGATTATCTGGATGTTGATCGCGGTTCGCGCGTGTTTGATGCGATTCCAGAGACGCGTCGTCCAGCAGTTTTGGACGAGACTTCACCGGAAGTGGCCACCGACTTGTTGCATCGGATCGCTTGGGACGATGCGGCGCAGACGCTGGTGAGGATGCGGAATCTGAACATCATTGGCGATCTGTTGATCCACGATGACGATAACGCTGGCGGTCTGATGTCGCCGACATTCGCGAAGCTACGTGAATATTGGACGGTGCGTCACGCGCTACGGGTGGTGCGGCAAATGGATCTCGACCCGACGATGCTGCGAGAACTTTTCGCCGTAGATGCCCACGACACGTTGGTGGGCAGGATGGAGTTGTCAGAGCTGGTCTTCGCGCCGCCGACCGCGACGATCGGCGAGGTGATGAATCGCGATGTGATCTCGGTATCGGTTGCAGAGGACCAAGAGAGCGCGGTGCGGTTGATGCAACGCTACCGTCTGCCAAGCATCCCGGTGACGAACGGACGCCGTCAACTCCAAGGAGTAATCACCTCGAACAGCCTGGTCGAGGTGGCAGAGCAAGAAGCGACGGAGGACATGTTCCGGCTTTTCGGTGTCGGCGGAAGCCTTGCCACGGGTTATGACGTTCGCGAGGCGATTCGGAACCGGCTGCCATGGCTCGTATTAAATCTGTTCACTGTTATGTCGGCAGGATACGTTCTCAGCCTTTTCCAACCTACTCTGGATGCCATGGTCCTATTGACGGCCTTCTTGCCCGTAGTCATGGGTCAGGCCGGGATCGCGGGTACTCAAACGGTAACGATAATAGTTCGTTCGATGGCGCTCGGAGAGCGTTCGATTTCAAACGTTTGGCAGCTTTTGTTATTTGAGTTAGTTCTGTCTCTCGCACAAGGGTTAACTGTCGGCGTAATACTCGGTGTAGTCGTTCACGTTTGGAAAGATGACTGGGCGTTGACGCTGCTGGTGACCGGTTCGTTGGCGCTGAACTTGATACTGGCGGCGTTGGCCGGCGTAATGGTTCCGATGTTCATGCGCTTGGTGCGGATCGACCCGGCGATGGCGTCGGCCGTAATCGTAACGACCGCCACCGACATCTGCGGCATCGTGATGTATCTGGGGCTTGCCAGCATCTTCCTCACGCTGCTGGTCAGCTGATCGTAATTAGTCGTTGGGGATGAAAGCGGTGGCGACGTGGCGTCGTTGGATTTTTCCGGTGGCGGTTCGAGGCAGTTCGTCGGCGAAATAGATCACGTCAGGGACTTTGAAATCGGCCAAACGTTGGCGGCAGAAGTCCTGAATGTCTTTTTGCTCGCAATCGGCTTTAAGGACAACCGCGGCTTGGACACATTCGCCGTACATTTCGTCGGGAGCAGCGAAGCAGACCGCCTCGGCGACCGCTGGATGCTCCAATAGCGCGGCATCAACTTCGAGCGGAGAGATTTTTTCGCCGCCGCGGTTGATGAGTTCTTTCAGTCGGCCGGTCAGAGTGAGGTAGCCGTCGGCGGCAAGAATGCCTTGATCGCCGGTGCGGAACCATCCGTTTACGAATGCATCGGCGTTGGCTTCGTCGTTGTTGTGGTATCCCCACATGACGTTTTCGCCTTTGATGACGACTTCGCCACGGTCACCTGTAGTTGCCAACTCGCCGGTGTTTTCGTCGGCCATGATGGCGACTTCAACGCCAGTGGCTTGTCCGACGGTGCCGGGAATACGGGCGCCCGGAGGGAGCGGGCTGCTGGACATCTGGTGCGAGGCTTCGGTCATGCCGTAGGCCTCGAGGACCGGTGCGCCGAAACGGTTTTCGAGGGCGTCGAACACGGTTGGCGCCAGAGCGGCAGAGCAGGAGCGGATGATGCGGAAAGATTCTTGGGGCGCATCGTCGTCATCGGCGCGCGCCAGGAGTATTTGGTGGATGGTTGGTACTGCGGAGTACCATGTCGAGTTGGTTTCTGACTGCTGTTGCCAGAAGGCACTCGCCGAAAACCTCGACGGAACGACTACGGTACCGCCAGAGTTGAGAGTCGAGAGACACGCACCGATTAGGCCATGCACATGGAACAGGGGCATCACGATCAGTGATGTGTCGTTAGGAGTCAAGGCGTAGGTGTTTTTGATGTTGTCGACGGACTTCATCAGGTTTAGATGTCGAAGGGGTACGCCTTTGGGTCGGCTCGTGGTGCCTGATGTGTGGAGGAAGAGCGCGATGTCGGTTCCGCTTGGTGCGTGAGCGTCAACCGTTGAAGTCAGTTCGCTTCCGCTAGACGACAGCGTGACTCGGCAGTGACCGCTGGAAGAACTGAGATCGGCTTCGATGGTCTTGATGCCGAGGTTTGCTGTTGCTTCGCGTGCGGGATGGGGTCCGTTGGGGAGAATCGCAACGCATGCGCCGGCGTCTTCCATGAAGAAGGTGAATTCATCGGTTGTGTATGCGGGGTTGAGTGGTGCGGCGATTGCACCGGCGCGAGCTACGGCAAGGAATGTGGCGACGAATTCGTATCCGTTTATGAGGACGATGGATACGGGGACGCCTTGCTCGACGCCGTTCGCAGCCAGGATGTCGGCGAGACGGTTGACCTCGGCATCGAGTTGATCGTAGGACCATGATCCGATGTCTGGTGCAATGACGGCTAGGTCGGATCCGGAGGAGGGCTGAAGGAGTGAGTTGAGCGTGTTGGTGTCGGACACTGAGTGCTCCGATGGTTCGGTCGATGTTGGGTTCGTGAAATTCTAACGTTTTGGTGTGTCAGGCGCGGAGGACAACGAGGAAGCGCTCCAAACCGGCGTAGTCGCGGTGAATCAGTACCTCAGCGTCGGGCAGTGTTTCGCGAGCGACGGTGAGGCAGGATGCGGCCACGGGTGGGTCGATTTCTATGAACGCGGCGGTCGGGCAGTCGTTGCATAACAGATCGGGAAGCGAGCGAATCAATGGACGCAAGATGTTCATGCCGTCAGGCCCGCCATCTAATGCTTGTCGCGGTTCCCAATCTCGGACTTCCGGTTGGAGGTCGTCAAGCGCGTGCGTTTGGATGTACGGGGGATTGGAAACGATGATGTCGAAGTTGCCGCGTGCCGCGTGTCGTGTTGCATCTTCGACGGCGAAATGGATGTCGGTGCCGTGATGCGTTGCGTTTGTCTCGGCAAGCTCAAGTGCGTCGGCGCTGATATCGGTGGCGGTGATGTAGGCGTTTGGAAGTTGCTTGGCTAACGTAATGGCGACAATGCCGGAACCGGTGCCGATGTCGCAGATGTTGGGTCGTGTGATGTGGTTTTGTTCGACGCAATGGATGCAGAGTTCGATTAGGAGTTCGGTTTCGGGTCGAGGTATCAGTACACGCTGATCGACTTTGAAGGTTCTACCGTAGAACTCTCTATGAGCGAGGATGTAGGCGAGGGGTTCGCGGGTCGCGCGGCGTGTTAGGAGGTGATTAAGCTCTTGTGCAGCGGGTTCCGGCAGTTGATCCGAGTGACCGGAAAGGAGTTGCTCTTGGGTGAAGTCGCAAGCGTGTCGAAGCATTATCCGAGCTTCGACAGGGGCTTCGTCGGGTGGAATTCCGGCGCTGATCAGCTCTGATGTGGCTACGCGGATCGCTTCCGCTATTGTCGGCAACGGGATTGCGAAGTTATGTCGCGGAGGCGGCTTGGATTTTGCGAGTCTGCTCGACCTGCTGAAGCGCATCTACGAACTCGTCGATCTCACCGTTGAGGATTTTCGGGAGATTGTGGCTGGTGAGGTTTATGCGGTGGTCGGTAACTCGGGATTGCGGGAAGTTGTAGGTTCGGATTTTCTCGGAGCGGTCGCCGGAGCCGACTTGCGCTTTGCGATTTGCAGCTTGTTCGGATGCCCTGCGGCGAATTTCCCTATCCCATAGGCGAGCGCGGAGGATATCCATAGCTTGCATTTTGTTTTGCAGTTGGGAACGCTCGTTCTGGCATTGCGCGACAATGCCAGTTGGTTCGTGAGTGATGCGGACGGCGGTGGCAACTTTGTTCACGTTTTGACCGCCATGACCGCCGGCGTGGAAGATGTCGATCTTGATGTCCCCGTCGTCGATCTCGATGTCGAGGTCTTCGGCTTTAGGTAGAACGGCGACTGTTGCGGCCGAGGTGTGGATTCGCCCTTGAGAATCCGTTTGCGGGACGCGTTGCACACGGTGAGTGCCGCTTTCGTGTTTAAGGCGAGGGTAAGCGCCTACGCCTTCGATCTCGAAAACGACTTCTTTTATGCCGCCGATGCCAGTGTCGTTCAGGGAAAGGACCGAAGTTTTCCAACCATGGTTCTCGGCGAATCGCTGGTACATGCGATAAAGCTCGTTTGCGAAGAGACCCGCTTCTTCGCCGCCGGTACCGGCGCGGATTTCCAAAACAGCGTCGGCGTCGTCGGTTTCGTCGCGCGGGATGAGCGCGATTTGGATTTCTTTGAGGAGTTCTTCGTGACGTGCCAGTTGATCGCGAGTGATGTCACGCGCCATCTCGAGCATGTCATCGTCGGTCTCTTCGGCGAGGATGGTTTGAGCGTCGGCGATTTCTTCGAGGACGGCATCGAACTCGTTGCGGAGACGGACGAGCGCGGAGATGCGCGCGTATTCTCTTCCGAGGCGCTGCATCTTGAGACGATCGGAGACGACGTCCGGTTGCGACATCTGGGTCTCAAGCTCAGTTTGGCGTTCGGCCGCGGCTTGTAAGCTGGCTCGGAGTCGATCTTCGACGGTTACGTTTTCGGGCATTACGAGGTTGCACCGTTGGAACTGCCAATGGAGTTGGCGATGGATGAGGCGTCTAGCGAGATCATGTTTTGGTTGCCGTCGGACTGTAGCGGTTTGACGGCGGCAACGCCTTGTTCGATTTCGCGGTTACCGATAATGATGGCGTATTTTGCGTTGGCGCGGTTCGCGTATCGCATCTGCGCACGCATCGACTTGCCGGTAGGGGCCATCAAGATTGATAGGCCACGACTTCGTAGTTCGGCAGCTATAGATGCGGCGCGATTGGTTGCGGTTTCGCCGACGTGGACCATCACGGCGTTGAGCAGTGATTCGTCAACGTTGAGCGATTCTTGGCGTTGGATCTCTAAGATAATACGTTCGATGCCGGAGCCGAATCCGACGCCCGGGGTCTGCTTGCCGCCGAGGATGCCGATTAGCGGATCGTATCGGCCGCCGCCGAAGAGCGATGTTTGGCTGCCTTCGATTGATGGTTCAAACTCGAAGACGGTCCGGTTGTAGTAGTCCAATCCCCGAACCAACGTGTGATCGATGCGGTAGTTGAAGCCTGGATAAGCGGTCTTGAGTCCGTTGAGCAGGTCGAGGAGCGTTTTCCAGTGGTTTTTGGCTTCGTCGGAAAGATAGTCGAGAGACTTCGGCGCGTCGGCGCTGAGTTTTCGGGTAGGAGGTTCTTTTGAGTCGAGCAGGCGAAGCGGAGCGCGTTCGAGGCGGTCGCGGTCGACTTTGGGCAGATCGTTGGCGTATTTCGCATAGTGGTTTCGGAGGTCGTCAGCGTAACTGGTTCGTGTACCTGGATCGCCGATGGAGTTCATGCGAACGGTGACGTCCGATAAGCCAAGCGCGGTGATGTAGCGGAGTCCGATCTCGATGATTTCGGCATCGATGGTAGGCGAAGGATCGCCGATGGCTTCGCACCCGAATTGGTGATGTTGGCGATATCGTCCGGCTTGCGGTCGGTCGTATCGGAACATAGGAGCGATGTAGAAGAGGCGGACCGGTTGCGGCAGGTTGTGCATGCCGTGCTCGATGTAGGAGCGGCAGACCGGAGCGGTACCTTCGGGTCGGAGTGTCAGGGATTCGCCACCGAGGTCGTCAAAGGAGTACATCTCTTTCTGGACGATGTCTGTTTCGTCGCCCACGCCGCGCCGAAACAGACCGGTATGCTCGAAGACGGGGGTGTCGATCTGCTGGTATCCGAACTGGCGCGCGGTGTTGATGGCGGTTTTCTTGACCGCGTTCCAGACGGTTTGATCGACCGGGAGGATGTCGGCGACGCCGCGAGGCGCACGGTAGTTTCGTTGCTCAGCCATTCCTCACCGATTGTATGTTGCTTGAAGTGGTCGGCAGTTGTGAATGACTATGCGATGGATGGGTTGAATTGGCTGGAGCGGTTGTTTTTATGTCTCTGGTTTCCCCGCGTGCGCTGGCACCGTCGTTCCCACGGAAGCTCACATCGTTCCCGCAAACGCTCACGTCATTCCCAGCGCACGCGGGAACCAGAGATAAGTAGAGCACGCCGCCTTGTATGTGATGACGGGGTTCCTGCTTTCACAGGAATAACGTGGGGGCTTTGATAGACTTTGTGGTACGGAGTCGGGGCATGGCGCAGCCAGGTAGCGCACTTGACTGGGGGTCAAGAGGTCACAGGTTCAAATCCTGTTGCCCCGACCATTGGGTTGTAGGCACGGGTACGTGAGGTTAGCGGTTCCTCACTGCGAGGGATGAATCGGGACTTGTGCCATGAAAAAGGGGCCGTTGAGAGGATGGCGTAGTATCGAAACTCTGATGTCGGCGTTCATGGACGGGTCAACGTCGGCTATCGCCGAACTCAACCGATCGAAAGTGTCGCATGAATTGATCTGATCCGGGGCATCGTGCCAAGCGAACTGTTGGGTAGTCGCGGCGTCGGTTGGGAATCCGTTGTCGTGAGTTAGAAAGGTTAGAGTGTTGTCGCCGATCATGGGATAGCGATCGCTGGAAAACAGATTGGTCAGCGGGTCTGCTTGCGCCATCACACGGAATCGGACGGAGAAACCTGAACCTTCAACATGACGCGATGCTGCGAAGTTCCTCTGTTCGACCGTTATTTTGTCAGTCAAGTCGGTTACGTCAACGTCTGGGTTCGCGGAATCAGTGGCGACCTGACCAAAGGCTTCCGTCAATACGTGTGAAACCGGCAGGGTTTGAAAGAACGCTCCGCTGACTAAGACGGTCTTCGCTAACGGGGCGCGTGGGTCACGTTTCATACCGCGAACCAAGTAGTAGACATCGCGCTCCGGCAACGCATCCAAGTCTTCTCCATTCTCCTGTAACGACCTGGTGATTACGTTTGAGAGACTCGATACAGGTTTGACGGCTGTTGGCAAAGTGGAATTGAACGATGAAATCTGGTACGACTTCGCGTCTTTGAGCTCGATGAACTCACCTCCGCTGAACCTGCCTTGAGGGTTGGTTTTCAACACGAAGTCAGGAAAACCGGACGATGATTCGACCGCGATCATCTCCCTCGGAAATACGAAATCACCGAGCTTATTATCCTGCCCGAAGTAACCACGATTGTCCATCAAGCGCGCAAAGAAGTGGAATATGGAAGAAGTGGACATCGAGATCAGGCGACTAACGCCGGAACCGGGGCGTTTGAGGATTCACCATTGAGCGCGTCTACCGGTTGGTTGTCGCGCCAAATCGTGTCCAGTTCGGGCGTGTGTACGTAACCTTTTCGATAACGCCACACGGAGTCAGCGTCGCGAAGATACGACAACCTGTCGTTGATTTGCTCGAAGTTAACCGGGTCCTTTTCGACTCCGACGGCGAATCTCCCCAACTGCGACGCAACAGACAATGTCGTGCCAGTGCCAGCGAATGGATCGAACACGCAATCACCGTACTTGGTGGAGGACAGAACGATTCTTAAGAGAAGCGCGATTGGCGATTGTTGTTTGTGAGCGCGTTCCCCGTCCGCGTTCCTCAATGCTTCATCGCCTGCGAAGTACCCTGACGTGAGTTCCCTGATGTCATCCCAAACATCGGTAACGAACACGCCATTCTCGCGCGGGTGATAACCATTAGGAACAGGTGGATCGATACGAAGTCGGTTGAAGACGCGGGCACGCGGACCGTTGGTGGCGTAGGCGATGATCTGGTACGCCTTGCCATATCGCACGGTGCTGGGGACGGCCGAGGTTTTCTTTTTCCAGACGATCAAGTTTTGGAGATGCCAGCCTGAATCGCGCAAGACTCGTAAGACCTCTTCAGTGTTTTTCTCGCGTTGCATGAAATACATCGCAGCACCGGGCGAGGAATTCAAAAGCGTCAACCTACAAACTTCGCGCATCCAATCCCAGTAATCGGAATCGGTCATGCTATCGTCGTGCCGCCGATAGTCTTTGCCCTGATTGAATGGAGGATCGAGAAAGGTCAAGTCAAATCGAGGGACATCTCCCGATGGCTCGCTGAGGAATCGGGTGCAGTCGTCGAGATGGATGGATGTGTTAGGCGGGGTTTGCATGGGTGCGTCTCGAGTCGTAGTTTACGATAGGCGGCTGTTTGACAACTCAACCCGTGTCACTCTCGGCGCTGGTAGACAATCGAAGTTGTGGGTGCATGGTTAACAACTTTTTTGAGCTGGTTAACTCGTGCCGACGTGATCGTTATCGGTAACGCAGAGTTCAGTAAGGGTAGGCGCGAGCATTGACTGCGGACTCGCATCGCGGTGTGGAGTTGTGACTAAACTCGTACGAAATCTCGTTTTCGATGTACAGCGTCAAAAACCTGCATCTAGATTTCTCGTGATCCGATACATCCGCACCCTTGAGATACACGCCGACCTCGTGACCCAGAAGATAGGTGTACGTATGCCCATCGAAATCACCCCCATCGCTAATTGCAATCACGTGGAGAGGGGGGATTCCAGGTTCGTCAAAGTCGAACCGCAGGTAACCGGCTGCGTCGGGTTTCGGGGGTTTTTCTGACCAATAGATCACAACCGGGATAGATTCCGTGTTACCCATATCTGGGTCTTCGACGACATCTGGGTTTCCAGGAAGGAAAACGCGTAAATGATGCCGAATCCTGCTTGCTTCGTTGTAGTCGATATGCGCGTACATGTCGCCTCCTCCGGGTGGTCGTTCTTGAAGGCCTGGCCATTCTACGCACTGGCCAGCGGCCGTCAAGAGACCGAGACGAAAATCAGAAAACCGAGAAAGGCAGGATCGTCTAAACCGTCCGAGCCTTTCTGACTGCCGGTTGGAGGATCAGGAAGACGCCTGCCGCGATGAACATGAGGACGGTGCCAGCGATTAGCACTGGTTGATAGGTGCCGAGCCGGTCGAAAGTGTAACCCGCGGCGACGGGGGCGATAATGAGGGCTAGGTTGTAGATGGGTGCCATCATGCCGCGTATCGTGGCGTATCGGGCGCGTCCGAAGAGATCGCCGATGATGGCCCAGTTGAGGGAGCTGCCGGCTTCGGAGCCGGTGAAGAGCAGCATTGCCATGAAGATCGGCCAGGTGCCTTCTACCAGCGTGATGAGAAGTAAGCTGACGGCGGAGGCGCTGTAGAGGAATGTGAGCAAAAGTGGTCGCCCAACGCGGTCGCTGATGTATCCGGTGAACAGGATAACTGGTACTGCGGAGAGGGATATGAGGCCGACGAGGTTGGCGGATGTCTGTTGGGTTTCGCCGCGCCATACGAGGATGGGAATGAAATGGAGGAAAATCGTGCCGTGGACGGACATTCGTAGAGTGGTCGCTGCCACCAGGATCCAGAATGACGGGGTTCTCAGCGCCTGTCTTGTGGTGAAATCGCCGCTAGAGTTTTCGCTCGAATCAGTTGTTTGAGATCGGTCGGATCGTCCAATCGCGGCTTGGGAGGTGGAAGTAGCTTGACGTTCGCGAATGCGTCGTCGCATGTGGGAATAAGAGACGCCACCGTCGGGTTTGAGCCCCATGCTTTCGGGCGATCGACGGAATAGGAATGCCAATGGCGCGATCAAGATGATCAATGCGGCACCGATTACCCAAGAGGTTGTTTGCCAACCGAGATTGATGACGCCAACCGAGATCAGCGGGATCATGATTGCGCCGCCGAGCCGGAATGCGGCGCTGTTGACGGACATCACCAGTCCGCGGTAGCGAATGAACCACGTGTTGAGGGCCGCGGTCGTAGCCTGCATGAACGACGTCGATGACCCGATGGAAATCACGAAGAGGTACACGAGCATGAATGCGATGTAGGTCTCCGTCCTCGACAAGACGATGTAACCAATGCCGGTGATGAGCGTGCCACCCAGGATGAGAGGCATGTAGCCGAATCTGTCGAGTGCCCATCCGGTGATCGGCCCGAGGACTCCGTTTTCGGCCCGTGCGAGCGCAAACGCAAGAGAGGTCTGCCAATACGTGATCCCGAGCGATTCGGAAACTGGGATGAAGAAGACGGCGAATCCTTGCCAGACGATGGTGCCGCCGAAGGCGTTCATCAAAGATGCGCCGGCCAACATGTACCAGCCGTAGTAGACACCCTGCATGCGCGAACGGCGCGGCGGAGCCCGGAGATTCACGCGTTGGTCCCGACTTCAACGTCTTCGGTTGTTTGGTCGATGAATTCGCGTCGAGAAACCAGCTTTGGCCACGCTTTGGCTAGTCGGTCGTACATGACGATGTTGACGGTCATGCCAAGGTTTAGGGATACCATCGTGGGGATCATTATCTTGTGTGTGCATCGGTCGAGGATTTCGTCGGAGAGACCGCCGTTTTCGGGACCGAAGATGTAGCAAGCGCGCTCGGGGTGTTTGAAGTCCATCAGCGTCGTTGCGTCGTCACAGAGTTCGATACCGACAATCGAGGCGCCCTCAGGAACTGCTTCGAGCAGGTTTTTCGATTTGATGACCGGGACGTGTCGGAAGGATCGCATCGGATCGGTATTTAGTTTCGAAAGCCGAATACTGGGCGTGTCCCCTCCGATGATCACCAATCTAGCGTCGAAGCAGAACGCGGCACGGAGCGCGTGGCCGACGTTTACGGGGTCGGTCGGCCGGTCGAGTCCGATGCACGCGAAGCCGCGCTCAGCCCGCATCGAAGGTCGATCCACGTATCGGTCGTGCCGCGAGCGCGTTTTGCGGCGCGCGAATTGGTTTTCGGTGTGCATGGATGTGCCCTCACCCTTACCCTGTCCCAATCAATGGGAGAAGGGACATTTGGCCGCGGGAGAGGTAAGGAGGAGATTTTTTCATCGGTGCGACGTGAGCGAGTCGTGGAGCAGGTTTCAAACCCTGCCCCTACCAGTTAGGCGATCGGAGGTCTGCGTTGGTGCCAACCGGCTAGTTCTTCGTAAGCGTGGCCGACCCGAAGTACGGTTGCTTCGTCGAATGAGTGACCAGTGATCATGAGGCCGATAGGCATGTCGGAGGAGTCGAATCCACACGGAACTGATAAGGACGGCTCCCCAGTGATGTCGAAGATCGATGTGAATAGTGGGATTTCGGCGCCCTTTTCGGCGACGACTTCGCCTGGTGGTGGCGTGCATTCGGCGATCGAGTGGGTGAGGACCGGGACTGACGGCGTTGCGATGACATCGACGTCTTTGGTTGCTTCCGCCATTTTGACGGAGAAGGCTTGGCGGGCGCGTTGTGCGCGAATGTAGTCGATGGCGGGCATTGCCAGCGCGGATTGGATGCGGCTTCTAACGGCGGGGGTGTAGTCGTCGGCGTGCTCGGCAAGCATCTTTTCGTGGACCGCGGTGGCTTCTGCCAGGGTGATGATGATGTTTATCGACCGGCCTTGGGAAACCCAGTCCATCGGGATGGAGACGATTTCGGCGCCGTTGTTCGCTAGGAGTTCAATGGCGTTGTTTACGGCGGAATCGACTTCGGGGTCAACAATGTCGGGGTCGAAAAAGAAGTGTTCAGGGACGCCGATCCGCAATCCGTCTACCCCTTTGTTGAGATCGGCGGCGAAGTCGGGAACCGAACGATTAGACGACGCAATGTCGAGCGGTTCGCGCCCAGCGATGACGTTGAGCATGTGTGCGCAGTCGGCGGTCCGGCGAGTCATGGGTCCGACGTGGTCGCAGCTCCAGCATAGGTCGAGGACGCCGGTGCGCGGAACGCGACCGTAAGTCGGTTTGAAGCCCGCGATTCCGCACAGTGAAGCTGGCATTCGGATACTGCCGCCGGTATCGGATCCGAGCGCACCGTAGACCATGCCTGCGGCTACGGCAGCTCCGGAGCCGCTGCTCGATCCGCCAGTGATTTTGTTGGTGTCCCACGGGTTGCGCGCGTCACCGGTGTAGGGATTTACGCCGGCCGCTCCGAATGCGAACTCGACGAGGTTGGTCTTGCCGATGGTGATTGCACCGGCTCGGTTCAGACGGTCGGTGACGGTTGCGTCTTTTGCCGCGATGTTGTTTTGGAGAACTTTTGAACCGCCGGTTGTCGCTTTCCCAGCGACGTCGACGAGGTCCTTGAGTCCGATTGGGATGCCGTGCATCGGCCCAAGATATTGCCCGTTTTCGATATTTCTCTCGGCTACAGTTGCCGCAGCGATAGCTTCGTCGTGCCAAACATCGAGAAATGCGTTTAGATCAGGATTGAGACTCGCGGTGCGTTCGAGCGCAATTTCGGTTAATTGGACGGGTGAAACCGAGCCGTCTTTGATTTTCGGGGCGAGTTCGTGGATCGAATCAAACGCCAAATCTTCGCGTTGGGTGCTCATCGGCTGGGCCCTCCGTCGGAACCATCGTTAGCGACGGCAGGGTTGAATACATTGGATGGTTCGTGCGATTGGTAGTTGATCGCGCGGACGACATCGAAAGCGGAGTAGAGCGAATCGCCCCATTTCGCCGCGAGTCGGGCGTGGTCCCCGGATATTGGGATGCCGACGCGCTTTCCAGCGTTGGAGATGTCTTCAGCTCGTTGAGTTTCTTCAGTGTTAGGCATGGCGAATGTACCCAGGTTTTGCAGTCGTGCTACGATTGCGATTTCTTATCCTTATATATACGTGAAGTGGTGTGATAGCAGGATACATGCGCATTGGGAAGTCCCGTCGCGCGTATTTCGTGAATGAGATTGGGTTAAGATGCACCCGCAAAAAAAGATAGCAGAGATGGTCGTTTCGGCTCTTCAGTCGGCGATCGCATCGAATTCATTGCCGGAGATCGGCGAAGTGACGCCGGCGGTCGAGCGTCCGAAACACGCGGAGCACGGCGACTACAGCACGAGCGTGGCGATGGCTTTGGCGTCAAGCATGCGAATGGCTCCGAGGGCGATCGCAACTGAGATCGTCGACAGCGTTGCACCGACTGCGATGGTTGAGGATGTGAGCATCGCCGGTCCCGGGTTTATCAATTTCAAGTTGAATGATGATTGGCTACGTTCCCAGATTCATGTGATTCGGGAATTCGGCGTTAGTTTTGCGCATCTGGATGTTGGAGCAAGACAACGCGTTCAGGTGGAGTTTGTGAGCGTGAATCCGACGGGTCCGTTGCACATCGGGCACGTGCGCGGTGCGGTCATCGGCAATGGGTTGGCGAACATCTTGGGTGCCGCTGGTTACGACGTGCAGCGGGAGTACTACGTGAACGATGCTGGCAATCAGATGCGCATTTTCGCGGAATCTGCGTACGTGCGTTTTTTGCAGGCGGCAGGTAAGGACGTTGAACTAGGTGCGGAGTCTTATCCAGGTCAATATGTCGCTGAAATGGGTGCCGAGTTGTACTCCGAGTTAGGTGATTCCGTGGTCGCTTTGGAGCCAGACGCTGCTATGGCAGTTATCGTGGAACCGGCTTTGGATCGTACATTGGCGAACATTCGCCGCACGTTGAGTCGGATGGGAATCGAGTATGACGAGTGGTTCAGCGAGCAGTCGTTGATCGATGGTGACGATTTCGAGGAATCGCTAAAGTTGCTGCAGGAGCGCGGCTACGTCTCGGAGCGCGAAGGCGCGTTGTGGTTCCTAGGCACCAAGATGGGTCTCGAGAGCGACAGCGTGATCATTCGGAGCATGGAGCGCGGGCCGTCTTACTTCGGAACTGATATCGCATATCACTACAACAAGTTCGTGAAGCGCGGTTTCGACCGGGTGATAAATGTCTGGGGTGCTGACCACCATGGGCACGTGGCACGGATGAAGGCGGTTGTGGATTCACTCGGCGGCGACCCGGAGAAATTGACGATCATCATCAATCAGATCGTGAACTTTAAAGAAGGCGACGAGACGGTGCGGTTCAGCAAGCGTCATGACAACTTCATCGCCGCGGACGAGCTCCTCGACGCGGTTGGTCCGGACGCATGCCACTACATCTTTTTGGAGCGAACCCCTGGAACTCACATGGAGTTCGATCTGGAGTTGGCGAAAGCTGAGACTTCGGAAAACCCGGTGTTCTACGTGCAATATGCCCATGCGCGGCTTTGCGCGGTGTTGCGCGCGGCATCGGAGCGTGGCATCGAATTTGAGGATGGCGAAGTTTCGTTGCTGACTACGGCTCAGGAGTTGGCGTTGATGCGGCGGTTGAACGAACTTCCTGATGTGATTGCGCGATCGGCGGAGATGCTGGAGCCGCACCACATGCCGCACTTCGCGTACGAGGTAGCGCGTGAGTTGCAGCGGTTCTACGAAGCGTGCAGAGTGATATCGAGTGATCCAGCTGACGCAGAAATGACCAAAGCGCGGTTGCTGCTCGTAGACGCAGCGCGTATTGTCTTGGCCGGGACGCTGAACATCATGGGGATGAACGCGCCGGAGCGGATGTAGCTGGAATGCTAGAGCGGGTTTTCCGCGGTCGACGCCTGCTTGTAACGCTCGATTCGCTCGACGTAGCTGAGGGCCGCGCGTCTCTGGAGTGCTTGGTGGCGCGAGCGGAGCTTGCCGATTGCTTTGCCCGGGACACCGCGGACGAGTTGGTTGTCTTCGAACACAGCGTTTTCCGGGATAACGGAGCCAGCTGCGACGAGGCATCCGTTTCCCAATATCACGCCGTCGTTGAGCACTGAGCCGTTTCCGAGGAGGCAACCATCGCCGATCGTCTTGGCGTGACAGACGACACCGTGCCCGATGGTGACGCCGTCGCCGATCGATGCGTCATCGTCGGCGTGAATGACGGAGTTGTCTTGGACGTTTGATCCTCGACCGATCGAGATCGTGCCGCTGTCTGCCCTGATGACGGCACCAGGCCAGACGCTGGATTGCGGGCCAACACGCACATCGCCGATTAGCGTGGCATTAACGCTGACGAACGCCGTTTCGTCGACTTGTGGGCTGATGCCGTCGAGTTCGAGGAGCATTACGGCAAATCGTTCGGCGACTTCGGGAAATTCAGTTCCATATCAATTTCGTGGAACGTTCCTTTGTCTTCGTATTCGACGGATTCCTCAGACATGACGGCTAGGCCGTCTGGGTCGCCTAGGCAAAACACGAAGGGAACATCGCGGTCAAGTTCGCTTACTGGCCCGTGGATAATGTTTCGGAACTTGCCGCCTTCGAGGACATCCACGGGGTGCGATCTCGAAGTCGTGAGTTTCACGTAGAGCAGTTCGCCTTCCGGAGCTGGTTCGCCATCCACATAGGCGGTGCCGGTAAATATGTACGGCATTCCGGGTGGCGGACCCAACGGCGTGTCTCCGGCATTCGGTTGCTCGACGAGGTCTGGGCATTCCAAATCTTGCGTGCTGACCACTGGTTCGGGCTCGGCGGTAGGTGTATCTTCCGGCGTATCCGATGTGCAAGCGAACACGGCTGCGAGCGCAATAACTGTAGTCGCGGCGATGGTTTTGAAGATCGATGTTTTGAGATCGGTTAGGTGGTGCATGGTTCTGGTGGTGTCAGGTTCCAGTTCGCCGATTGTTCGTAAGCATGTGCGACCTGCAACGCCGTGCGGTCACCCAATGGTGGTGCGAGGATTTGCAAACCAACTGGCAATCCCTCGGACAAACCGCACGGCACCGAAATTCCGGGTAGACCCGCGATGTTGACCGGGATGGTGCACACGTCGCTGAGGTACATCTGGAACGGATCCTGCGTTTTTTCTCCGAGTTCGAAGGCCACAGTAGGCGATGTCGGGGTCGCAATCACATCGAACTTTTGGAACGCGTCATGGAACTCTCGCCGGATAAGAGTTCTGACTTGCTGTGCTTTCTTGTAGTAGGCATCGTAGTAACCGGCTGAGAGTGCATACGTTCCGATGAGTATGCGCCGTTTCACTTCTGGACCAAATCCTCTGCCTCTCGTCGCTTCGATCGATTCTCGGGCGTTCGGCTCTCCTTCAACCGACATTCCGTACTTGACGCCATCGAAGCGGGCAAGATTTGCGGACGCTTCGCATGGAGCGATGATGTAGTAGACCGCAAGTGCGTAGTCGGTCAGCGGAAGGCTGGTTTCTTCGACAATCGCACCAAGTCGTTCAAGAACCGTAAGAGATTTTTCGAACGCGGCTCGCAAGCCGGGTTCGATGCCGTCAACGATGTACTCGCGCGGCACGCCGATGCGCATTCCGTTAATGTCTCGGCCCAAGTACTCGGCGAAATCGAGTGAGATGTCTAGCGAAGTCGAATCTAGCGGGTCGAGACCTGAGATCGTGTTGACGGTGTCGGCGCAGTCGGCAACGGTGCGGGCGATTGGGCCGATCTGGTCGAGCGATGACCCAAAGGCGATGAGTCCGAAACGACTGACGGTGCCGTATGTAGGTTTGAATCCGACGACACCGCATAGCGAGGCAGGCTGTCGAATGCTTCCGCCAGTATCTGAACCAAGCGCGATGGCGGCTTCACCGGCGGCCACGGCGGCTGCCGCGCCTCCACTCGAACCGCCGGGTACGCGTTTTTTGCCCCAAGGGTTGACGACGGGTTCGAAAGCCGAGTTTTCGTTCGACGAACCCATTGCGAACTCGTCGAGATTGCCCTTGCCGAGGATGATCGCCCCGGCATCCTTGAGTCGGGAAACGACGGTCGCGTCGAAGGGTGGGACATAGCCGTCGAGGATGCGCGACGCGGCTGTGGTTCGGATGCCTTCGGTAGAGATGTTGTCTTTGATCAGGAACGGGATGCCGGTCAGTGGAGTCGCATTTCCGTTTTTGAGATGTTCGTCCGCCTTTTGTGCTTGGGCGATCACTTCGCGTTCACCCAGAACGGTGAGGAATGCGTTTGTCAGAGGTTCGACTTCCGCGATGCGTTGGAGGTGAGCGAGTGCGACTTCGCGGGCGGTGGTTTCACCGCTTTCGTACTTGGCGCGCAGGTCGCGAGCTGAAATTTGTGTTTCGGATGCTTTACTCATTCGATGACTGGCCTCACGCGTACAAATTCGCCGTCAACGAACGGTGCGTTTGCGAGTGTCCGATCGCGTTCTAACGCCGGCATCTCTTCGTCGTCACGCATCACCGAGTGCGCGTCGGTTGTATGCCCCGTGGGTGGTACCCCCTCGGTGTCGAGTTCGGCTAATGTTTGGAAATGGGCGAGGATGTCTGACAACTGACGCCGCATTGGTTGCACTTCGTCATCGTCGATGCGAAGCGCGGCGAGGCGGGCAATGTGTTTGACGTCTTCGACGGACAGGATTTCGGAGTTCATATGGCTTGGTTGCGAGGGTTTGATTGCAACCTGAGATTCTATATCTGGGTGAATCGAAAGAGTTCGCCGAAAAAAGGTTGCCGAAACGTGAGAAATTTGGCATACACTTTTTATGTGCCGAACTCATCAGACATGCGCCCCAATCACGTTGAGTAAGCGCCGTCGATACATCTTCGTCACGGGCGGCGTGACAAGCTCTCTAGGTAAGGGCATCGCCTGCGCATCTATCGGCCGAATGTTGAAGAATCGCGGTCTTAAGGTCACGATTCTCAAACTCGACCCCTATCTCAACGTTGACCCCGGCACGATGTCGCCGTTGGAGCACGGCGAGGTGTTTGTGACCATGGATGGGAGTGAAACGGACCTCGACTTGGGTCACTACGAGCGTTTCTTGAACCAGGACTTTACGATCCTGTCGAACGTGACCGCCGGTCAGATTTACAACGAACTGCTGGACGTAGAGCGATTAGGTTCGGAGTTCTTGGGGCAGACGGTTCAGGTGGTGCCGCATCTGGTGAGCGCGGTCGCCAAACGAATCAAGAAACTCGGAGAAGCGGAAGACGCAGATGTGGTCATCGTTGAGGTCGGCGGCACGGTCGGCGATATGGAGGCGGAAGCGTTCATCGAAGCGGTTCGGTGGATGCGAGATATGGAAGGCCGACAGAACTCGTTTTCGATTCACCTCACGTTCGTACCGTTGCTGAAACCGACGAACGAGCTCAAGACGAAACCGACCCAGCACAGTGTACGAGCGTTGCGCTCTCTCGGTATACAACCCGACGCGATTCTGTGCAGGTTGAACGATCCAACCGATTCGGATGAAGAGACTTCAAGTCTGAAAGACAAGATCAGTTTGCATTGCGGCGTGCCGCGCGATGCGATCATCTATTTGCCGACGCTGGGAAACGTCTATGCGGTTCCTGATTGGTTGGAACGGCAAGGATTGGCGGAAGTGATTATGGATCGCCTGGGAATTGAGCGGAGGAAACCAACCGTGCCAACGGTGTGGAAGGCGTTGACCGATGATTCGAACGTCGTCAACAACGGTACGGATCATTCTGACGACGATTTGGCACGAGTTTCCATATCCATTGTGGGAAAGTACACGAGCCTTCACGATTCATATCTCTCCGTAGTCGAAGCGATGCGTCATGCCGAGTTGAATCAAGGCGTTCGCATCGACATCGGTTGGACCCCCTCAGAGATGATCGAACAGCATGGCGCCGAAAGGTATCTTTCGAAGGCGCAAGGGATCGTTGTGCCTGGAGGATTCGACAAGCGAGGTACGGAAGGAATGATCCGCGCGGCTCAGTACGCTCGCGAGCGTGGGATACCGTATCTGGGTTTGTGTCTGGGGTTGCAAATGATGATCATCGAGTTCGCGCGCCACGTTGCGGGAATCGAAGATGCTGATTCGACCGAGTTCGATCCCTTCGCATCGGAACCAGTAATCGCGCTGATGGAAGATCAGGAGAGCGTTAAGGGGATCGGCGGGACGATGCGGCTCGGAGCTTACACCTGTGTACTGGCACGCGGCACGCGTGCGCACGAGGCGTACGCGATGGCAAACGTGGGCGAAGAGTTGGCTGACGGTGACCTCCGGATCAAGGAACGTCATCGTCATCGTTACGAGTACAACAACGCGTATCGAGGTCGATTGGAAAGGATGGGCCTCGTTAGCAGCGGTTTGAACCCCGAGCTTTCGCTGGTCGAAATCGCTGAAATCGCCGATCACCCGTTCATGCTCGGAAGTCAGTTCCATCCCGAGTTTCGCTCGCGTCCGGAACAGCCGCATCCGCTGTTCGACCTATTTGTAAGGTACGCGCGGCAACACCGCCCTGAGGGTACACAGCAGCCGTTGTTTGTCAGGGCGGGGTCGAATTGAAGTGAGCTGGAGGGGGTTTCCAAAACTTGGCCGCAACGCAAGGTAGCGAAATCCCGCCAACGATGAACGTAACGCGTGAATGAATTTGACTCGATGTCACAAATTTATATAGACTTTGTCCGCAGACACGCGGGTAGCCGTGCACGGTGGCGTTGAGAATAGATTTGTAGACGTGGACGTTCGGCGGGCATGCTACCGCTTCACTCGGAGATAGATCGCAGCGTAGCGATACCTCACCTCGGTAATTCACCAAGCCTTAACGCAAAGGTGCTTCATGACACGTACGCCTATTGATGCGGCAATTGCGATTGAACAAAATGGGCAACGGCGACAGGTCGCAGTTGGCCCAAGACAATCCCACCAACAACCCGAACGTTTGAGCCCGGATGCTCTTGGCAATCTGGGCGGAATGACGAACGCGGAGTTGATGGCCGAAGCCAGAAAAATCGGCCTTACGGATATCCCCGAACGTCGCACCGAGTTGGCGTTGCAGGTGCTCCTCGATAAGTCGCAGATGACTGGCATCGCAATCGGTGCAGGCATTCTGGATGTTCACGACAAGGGCTATGGATTTTTGCGCCCGCCCGGCGGCGACGGCGATGACGATGACATCTACGTCCCGAATGGTTTGATCAGAAAGAGCGGGTTACGTCAGGGCGACTTCGTCGCAGGTCCGGTGCGGTCGCAAGGGGAACGGACCCGAGGTCGCGGCAACAATCCATTGCTGTGGCCGGAGCTGGTTAACGGCCGCGACGGTGCGTTCGCGGAGCGCAGACCGCGGTTCGAGCAGCTAACATCGGTCTATCCGGACAGTCAACTGACGCTCGAGACGACGCCCAAGGGGATGAACACTCGAATCATCGACATAATCGCTCCAATCGGCAAGGGCCAGCGCGCACTTATCGTGGCTCCGCCCAAGGCCGGCAAGACGGTGATTCTGAAAGACATCGCACACGCCGTCGCTGAGAACTATCCGGCGATTCACATCATCGTCGCGCTGATCGGCGAGCGGCCCGAAGAAGTAACGGACATGCGCCGGACGGTAAAGGGCGAGGTCTACTCCTCGACATTCGACGAGCAGGTCGAGCACCAATGCGAAACGTCAGACCGGGCGCTTTACCGGGCAAAGCGACTCGTCGAATCCGGCGAAGACGTACTTTTGGTACTCGACAGCCTGACCCGCCTCGCACGAGCCTTCAACGTGAAGCTTCCGAGCAGCGGAAAGACGTTGTCGGGTGGTATGGACCCATTGGCACTCTACCCGCCGAAGCAATTCTTCGGCGCGGCGCGAAACTGCGAAGAGGGTGGAAGCCTTACGATCGTGGCGACGGCGCTGGTCGAAACCGGCAGCCGTTTGGACGACTTGATCTACGAGGAGTTCAAAGGCACCGGCAATATGGAACTCCACCTAGACCGCACGATGTCGGATCGCAGGATCTACCCGGCAGTCGCGATGGATCGCAGCGGCACTCGACACGAAGAGCTGTTGCAGAGCCCAGAGACATTGCGGCAAGTCTGGCTGTTGCGCCGGATGCTCTCGTTGCTACAACAGCAGTCTTCGAATGGGAACCCGACCGAGGCTACAGAGCGGATCATCGAACGAATGTCACGCTCGAAAGATAACGATTCGTTCCTGCGGAGCATCACCGAGAAATAGGGGTTCGTTCCCTAGTTTCTTCTCGGACCGCCCCGGCCGATCAACCGTGTTGCTGGGGAGGTTTCGTTAGTCTTTCTCGTCATTTCCGCGTTTTCCTTTATCAAATGGAACAAAAACGCTCGGCCGAGCGTTTTACAGGTACAGGTAGCCTTAGGTTTCGAGCGGGTGTTTATGATATTCGTTCGTTGAGTAGGGTTCTGTATTTGTGGACTATCGAGTTAGTTTTCGATGCGAAAAAATGGACATAAGAGCTGGAGAACAGTAAGCTTTCTGGCGATTGGCGCGATATTGGGCGTACTGCTCGTCGTGCACATTGCGGGAGACGACGTCGAACGTGCGGATGCGGCTACGGGTGTTATCGACGCGTTGAATGTCGGGACGTGTCTGGCCACCGATGACGCCGTCTTCGAGGACGAGCCTTGCCATCTGTCCGACAGATCCGGCGATTGGGAAATCCGTGATGAAGTGGAAGAGGTTTCAACCCTGTACGCCACCTACGCCCACGATCCGAAGACGGGCTGGGATGAACCTAGGGCGATACTGCAAGACTCAGATCTGTTGAAGATCAGCATGGCCGACCCAGGGCGCGACAAGCGCTCGGCGGTGCTCATTCGAGGTGAAGGACACAACGAGATTATCGGCGGTCTGGCCGAGATAAAAAGTCTTCTTGTCAATCGCGACTTAATCGATAGCGACGACAGCGTCGATTTTGAGACGGGAGCGCGTTTGACAGTAAGAAGATCTGCTGGGCTGGCTCTGATCGACGCTTCTGGTAGCCACACATTGAACATGGAAGGTGCCACTTCGTATCACCCAATGGATGTTGACGGCAATATTCGATTCTTCGGTTGCATAACGAGTTCCGGGAATTGCGCTCGGGACAGCGGAAGCGACGATGAATTGACGGACGTATCTTCATCGTTGCAGGTTGACGAGGACAGGATCTCGGGGAGCACCAGTCCGTCGATCGCGCCGTGGTTGGCGGTGAATGCTAGTGTGCCGGCAGGCAAGAGTGTGCTGATCTATGGCATGTACTACGAAACCAGTGAGCTTGAGGAAATGGCTGGTGGGAGGTCGTACCACTACTGCAGCGGATCTTCGACCGAACCGGACCGGGAAAGGAATGACGTTTGGCGATGCGGCAGCGGCGAGGCGGATGAACGAAACGGCAATGGGGATGTCGTTTATACCCGGGACGAGATCGACGGCAATGACGAGTTGCTGCTCCGCGTGAGGTCGGATGGAGATGAGCCGTATGTGAATCTCTATTTGTCTGAGACCGGTCGATTCACAGGGCGGTACGAAGGGTACATAAGATTGACGGATGCCAATGGTGACGGGACGGATCTGGGTCGGCCTGGTCCGAGCACGGATTGGGGAGCCAAGGTACGGCACGGCGGAACGGGCAGTAGGGAATCGGACGCGGCGGTGATAGGTGTTGCGAGCGGACCGGTGACCATCGAGTACCGCGACTCAGGGGGTCGGAGACGGACGCTGCGAATCGCGATCGACTACGAACCGCCTCGGATAACTATCGATGCGCCGCGGCATCGTTCGTCGAGCGATGATCACTCGCCGGATTTCATCGGATCTTTTGAAGACGACGAATCGGGACTGGCTGACGATTCTTTCAGGTTGGTGGTCGACAACGATGCGGACTCATCGCGAAATTCGGATTTTGCATTGGACGGCGTCGCGCCGCGTGCCGATGTGCGTGGGAGTGGCGACCGAGGGAGTGCCTCGCGCCGGGCGGACTATGTCGGGTACAGCACTTCTGGTGACGATCCGTTCGGTGTGGTCGATCCGCGGCGTTTGTTCGACCTTGGCGATGATTCGTGCGGAAGTCGGGATGTTTGCCATATCCGGGCGGACAATTTCAGCGACGGTGCTTCGTCGGGACGATTTGACGATTCGCTGAGGTTGCGTCTGGATGGGGACGATTTGGAATATGGGGTCGATTTCCAGGCGTTCGTGGTTGACCGGGCCGGGAATGTTGGATTTTCCGATTCTGATGCTGACAACCCGTACTTTGTTAATGACTTGGGTGTCGAAGATCCGAATGAGCGGTACGCGCCTAACGTATTGGGGTATTACTCCGCGCACATCGTCGGGTTGGACGAGAAGGATCCAGAGATTTCTACTACTCGCTCGGCGACGGGATACTACGGCGTGGACGTCGACAAAAGACCGATTGCGGATCGCAGAGGTGTGATGCTGGTGTTCGATGGGCCGATTTCGGCTTCGTCGATCTCGCTCGACACTTTCTTCGTGGAACTTGATGACGGGTCGGAGGCGGAGATTGTGGATGTGACTGTGTATTACCAGTACGTGTTCCTGAAGTTGAGGCACGAGTTGGCGTCGGATGCGACTCCGTTCGTTGGAATCGCGGCGGGTGAAAGTGTTCGGGACAATGCGGGGAACATTACGTCGGGTCGGGAGCTGCGGCGTTTCGAGGCGAACGATGGGATTTCGCCGAACCTGACGGTTGCGTTGGGCGGCGGATCTGGTCGAGGGGAGGGATCTGAAGGTCCGAGCCAATTAACCAACGGCATCATCAACATTCGCGTCGTATCAGATGAGGCTTTGCAGGGTGCGCCACGAATCATCGTGGTTTGTGAGGATCTGAGTTGGGAGGAGACGATACGCGGTCGGAAGATCGAGTATGACGTGGATGACTTCATTGCGAATCGCCACGGTGCGTTCAATGGTCAGCCGCGGGAGGATTCGGGCACGCGGTACATGTGCGGATCCGGTGACGACGCTGAGCCGGTTCAATTCCGAGAGGCGCCGGGGTATTCTCGTCCGGGCGAGGTTTGGGAGCTTGAATGGTTGAATTCTCGGAGCGGGAACAGCCGGCTGGAAGATGGTCCGATTCGGGTAGTGGTATTCGCCCGTGATCGTTCGCGGCATGTGCGCGAGGGTCAGTTCGTCCAGAGCTGGGGATCGTCGTCAACGAGGTTCAGGCTAGATACGATGTTCGAGTCGCCGTTAAGCGCGCGCGGTGGTGAGGTTCAACCGAGGGACGGCGCTGAGGTTAGCGAGCCGCGGCCGTTCATATTCATTGATTTCGCAGAATCGACTACCGTGACGTTGGACTCGGTGACGTTGGATGGTGTGGAGATTGCGGAAGATTTCCAGAATCCGGATGTGAATCGTTTCGTGTATTGGCCCCTGAGCATGATGCGGGGTGAGCACGAGATCGAGGTTGAGGCGACGGACGCGGCGGGTAACCCGGTCGAGTTTGACTTCGAGTTCGAGTCGATCCAACGGGGCGACTTCGTGCTGAACCTGGTAACCGGATGGAATGCGATATCGCTGCCGGCGGATCCGATAGACACGCGGATCGATGCGGTGTTCACGGATCCGGCGATTCAGGCGGTGATCGGTTGGGATACGGATGGATGGCGTGTTGCGGTGCGTCGCGATGGCGTTTGGGAATCGAATCAGACTTTCGGTACGTTGCCATCGGTTAGGGCGCGCTACGGATATTGGGTGAAGTCATCTTCATTCGTTCTGCAACGCGTGGCTCTGCGAGGTCCGGTCTACCGAGCGGAAGGCGCGGTGCCGCGCTTGACGGACATTCCGACCGAGACTGGTTGGAACTTTGTCGGGGTCATCGACACTGACGGCGACCAGACAGAAGACCATTTCGGAGAAAACCTGCGGGACAGCCAAGACGTGCCAGGTGTTGCGAGAGAGTATTTGGGTGCGAACTTCATCCGTGCGTACACATGGGATGCGACATTTAATCGCTTCGACATCCTGCGTCCGGACGATCCGATGACGATCGGAGATGGGATTTGGGTCTACTTCAGCGACGGGTCGGGCATCGCGCCTTAGTCGACGCGTTGAAACGCCTGACGAAGGGGTCGTCAGGGTTGGGTGGTTGATCTTGGTCATTATTTCGTTAGGCCCCCTCATCCCCGGTTCAAGCCCGGGGCAGGCTCTAACCCTCTCCCGCGAGGGGGAGAGGGGACAATCGTTCGGTTGTCAAAGCATCGCCGCGTCGTTTTCGGGTTCGCGCGTGCGAAACTGGTTGGTAACTTCTTATACAAGATACAGCGTCGCCGACGTCGCCAGACCATCGGTCATCCGGACGGTTGACGGTAGGTAGAACGTCTGGAATCAGTCGATTTTTGTCTATCTTCGATGCTGTAGCCTCGGCCGCTCGACGAAGCGGTCAGACGTCTGCCGGGTAGAACGGGGTTTCGCTCGGACCTTGAACGGTCAAACCCCTTGGCGCGAGGGCGACCACAAGGGTCGCCCCTACGTCTTGAGGGTGTCCGTCTGGCTTGCCGGTCGGAGCCGGCTACCTGCTCCGCATCCGAGCCCTGGAGCCACAAGCCCGCAGTGGCCGGGTTGTCGATCTGCGTTGCGTCCCAACCTATCCTCGACTTCTGGCGGGCACCGTCGCGGACCGTGTGGGCAGGGGCGGGTTTGAAACCTGCCCCTGCCGCGGTCCTGTGTCGTCCCTCCGCAGACCGGGATTTCAATATTCGATTGTCGATATCTTTGCGAAAAGGAGCGCTTGCCCTCGACGCGGCGATACTTCTGGGCGCCGGTGCCGATGGCCGTCGGCGTTGGCGTCCCCGCGCCCCTATTTCCCGTTCCACCCTCACCCTAGCCCTCTCCCATCGAGGGAGAGGGGACGCCCACATCATCCGGCCGCCCCGTCCTCCCCTCTTTCCCCGATGCCCCCTCACCCTAGCCCTCTCCCGCGGAGGGGACGTGTCTCACCTTCACCCCTCCCCTCTCCCGTCGAGGGAGAGGGGAGATGCGCCGAGACCTTCTCGCATGAAGGGAGAGGGGAGACCACGTCAGGCCTTCTTATATGAGGGGAGATGGGAGATGGACTGCATTCCGGGCCGAATTCAGAGAACATTGGCGTGAAATCGGGATTTAAACGCGTTGTGGTGCATTGAATCGATTTCGTGTGGGTTCGTATATTCGGGAACATGAACGCCACTCGGCGCGTTTTATTGCATGTAGGCGTGATTTCGCTTGGATGTATGAGGCGATTGGGTGGCAAGGTTCAATCGATTAATTCGGTGACCCACGAGTTAGTGAGATCCGCATGAGAGAGAGAATAAGCATGAAATCGAAGATGCTGGGTGCGCTGGCACTCTTTACGCTAATCGGCGCGCTGTTCGTGATGCAGTCGGCGGGAGCAAGCACGCCAACGGCCGATGCCGCCGTCGGCAGCATTGATGCCCTGAACATGGGGACATGCCTTACGACGAATACAGATGTCTTCAAGGGCGATTGCGAATCACTTGCCGGCGAAGACGATGCTGGCAATAAATGGGAAGTTCGCGACAAGATTGTCCAAGTCTCGACGCTCTACGCCACGTACGCGTACGACCCGAAAACCGCATCGGACGAGCCCCGGGTGATCATGCAGGACGCCAACCTGATCAAGATCAGCATCGCTGATGCTGGACGCGACAAGCGGATCGGCGTGTTGATACGAGGGATGTCAAACGACGACTCAATTGGGGATGACGGCACTCTAGGCAAGGTGATTAGGGGTGATTTGGAAGGCGATAGTCTCGACTTCCCGAAAACTGACGCAGACAACATCGAGTTTAGCTCTGAAGAGACTGCCAAGACAGATGGGGTTTTGATGTCCCAGAGCGGCCGAACGGGCGATGACGGCTCTACGTTCACTAGTAGCGGCAATAAAGTCCTGAACTTCGTTCGCGTTGGCTGTGAAGAAGGGGTTGATAACGAGACTTGCGTTAAAGAGTGGGCCTTCGATCCCGGTGATTTCGATGTCGCAAACGGCGCTGTCGTCAGGTTCTATGGTTGTGTCGTCGCGACTCAGGATGGCAGATGCAACCAGCAGGATGTAGGAAGTTCCGCTACATCGGATGACATCAGGTTGTTGACAGAACTCCCCGTTGACGAGGACACGTCGAACGGCAAAGCATCCGAAGATATCGCGCCTTGGTTGGCGGTCAACGCAAGCGTGCCATTTGGCAAGGAGATCATCATCTTGGCCGTCTATTACCAGACGAGCACCGATGAGAACTTGGTTGGTGGAGAAGTTTACAGCGGTTGTTCGGGTTCCACTTCGCCGAGTAAATCAGACAACGGTTGGTCATGCGCAAATCCCGCGACGACGAGTACGAACAACGAGGCAGATGACGTTAACTACACCTCGGATGAGATCGACGACAACGATGCGTTGCTGGCGCGGGTGAAGTCGGACGGCGATGCCACTTCGCAGAACCTCTGGTTGAAGGAGACCGGTAGGTTCGACGGCAAGTACCAGGGTTACATTCGACTGACTGATGCGAATGGCGATGGATCGGTCGACAACAATCCTGATACTACTGCAGACGAGACCAAGGCAAGAGACGACTGGGGCCTGAAAACCAAAGACGCTAGCGACGCGGAAGACACAGGTGCGGCGGTGATCGGTGTCGAGAGCGGGCCGGTCACTATCGAGTACCGCGACTCGGACGGCAAAACCCGTACCTTGCGCATCGAGATCGACCGGCAACCGCCAGCGATCAGCATCACGAGCCCGGTGCACGGCACGTCGAGCGACGACCACACGCCGGACTACAACGGTTCGATCGAGGACACAGATTCCGGTATCGTCGCGGACTCGTTCCGGTTGGTGATCGACAACGCCATCGACGGCGAAGATGACGGCGCTAAGAACGATGACTACGCGTTGGACGGCAAGGCGCCGGACGCGTCGAACATAAAGGGTTCAAACAAAGCTGATAAGAGCACTGTTTCGCACGCTGGGGAGTACACCGGATACGATAACGATAAGGAAGTTGTTGGTGTTGCGTCGCCGGACGAGATGTACAACCTCGGTCGAGAATCCTGTGGCGACCAGAACCGTTGCCACATCAAGGCTGACCGGCACGACGACGGTTCGAACACTGCGACATTCTCGGACTCGATCCGCTTGAACTTGCGTGACGGCGACGAGCGAGCCCCAACACGTGACCGTGAGTACCAGGTCGACTTCCAGGCGTTTGCGATGGACCGTGCCGGCAACATCGGTTTCTCGGACTCCGATCCATCGAACCCGCGCTTCATCAACGACCTTGGCGAACCTGCCGACAAAAAACGCAAAGTGCCGAACGTGTTCGGTTACTACTCGGCGCACATCGTCACTTTGGACGAGAAGGATCCTGAGGTTCAGCCAGATCGCTCGGCGACCGGTTTCTACGGAGCTGACGCGAACGGCAAGATGATCGTGGACCGCTCGGGTGTGATGGTCGTCTTCGACGGACCGATCGACTCTTCGTCGGTTACTACCGACACGTTCGCGGTCGATTTGGACGAGGACACGGCAGCAACCGTTACGGACGTCGATGTTGAGAAGAACTCCGTGTTCCTCAAACTCGCCGACCCGCTGGCATCTGACGCCACGCCGATGGTTGAGATCGCGTCAGGCGGCAAGGTCGAGGACATGGCGGGCAACGAGACGTTCGCCAACGAGTTCGACCAGTTCACGCTCAAGGACGGCATCACGCCGCAGTTGACGGTAACGCTCAGCGGCGGGTCCGGCACTGGCACTGGCAGCGAGAGCGCGGAGAAGCTCACGAAAGACCGGATTACGGTCCACGTGGAATCGGACGAGCTTTTGCAAGGTTCGCCACGGATAATCGTTGCGTGCAGCGACATTTCGTGGAAAACCGAGTCGGGCGACTCGACGATCAGTCACGACATCGACGACTTGGTTGCGAACCGCAGCGGAGCGTTCAGCGATCGTCCGTCTGAGGACCTGGCCACCACAAATCCGAAAGGTGAAACCTACGAATACACGTGTGGATACGACGCTGACGACGACAACTTCGACGACAACTATCAGATCGACGACGTTTCATCGCTGAACCGGTCTGGGACGACTTGGGAGTTCACGTGGCAGAACCCGTCAGGCGCGCGCAAGCTGGAAAACGGTCTTTTGACCGCAGTGGTGTTCGCACGTGACCGCTCTCGCTACGAAGCTCCGGACGGCCGCCCGTTGCAGAACTGGGGTTCGGCATCGGCTGAGTTCAAACTGGACACTGAACTGAAGTCACCTACTGCGGACGGCGGCGGCGACCTTCAGCCGGCTGACGGCGACATGGTCAAGGAGTCGCGACCGTTCGTGTTGATCGAGTTTGCGGAATCGACGACGGTGACGCTGGAATCGGTCGAGCTTGACGATGTCGAGATCAAAGACGAGTTCGAGCGGCCGCAGGACAACCGGTTCGTCTACTGGCCTGTGAGCATCGCTCAAGGCGACCACGAGGTCGAGGTTGAAGCGACTGACGGGGCAGGTAACGAAGTGTTCTTCGAGTATGGCTTCGAGGTTGCGGATCGCGGCGACTTCCTGATCAACCTGTTGGCGGGTTGGAACGCGATCTCGGTGCCTGCGGACCCGGTTGACACGGCGATCGGCGCGGTCTTCACGGACCCGTCGGTTGACACCGTGATCGGTTGGGACACTCAGGGCTGGCGCATCGCAGTGCGGCGTGACGGCGTCTGGGAATCGAACCAGAAGTATGCCGCGTTGAACGAGATTCGAGCCCGTTACGGCTACTGGGTGAAGTCGCGCAGCTTCGTGCGGCAGCCTGTCGCGCTCCGTGGTCCGATCTCCCGCACCGACGGTGGCAACCCCGGGCTGATCTCCATCGAGACGGTGCCAGGTTGGAACTTCGTCGGCGTGATCGACCAGGACGGCGATCAGACCGAGGACGACTTCAGCAACTCGTTGCAAGGCAGCGATGGCCAACTGGTCACGGCTAACGACTACCTGGGCAAGAACTACGTGCGAGCGTACACGTGGGATGCGACGTTCAGCCGCTTCGACGTGGTGCGACCGATTGACGCGATGAAGATCGGCTCTGGCCTCTGGGTCTACTACGAAGGTGGTATCGCACCATAGGGTCACCCTCCCTCACCCTCACCCTGACCCTCTCCCATCAAGGGAGAGGGGAAAAGGGGTCCCTCTCCCACCAAGGGAGCGGGAAAAGGGTCCTCTCCCACCAGGGGAACGGGGTAAAGAGGGGAGAGGGAAAGAGGGCCCTGTCCCGACTAAGGGAAGGTATAGGAGAGCCCCTCTTCCGTTCAGCGGGAGAGGGGTTTTCTTTTCGGGGTGACGGGTATAAGGTGCAAGGTAGGGAGTAGGCGGTTGAATGTTGCGCGATGAATCGGCAAAATCGGCGAATCGATTAATTGGTGGTTTACGCGCGCAGAGAGAATTGGGTATCATATACTTTTCATGGCACGTCGCGCGCGTTGCGCGTTGGCGCGCTTGCAAGTATTATGCAAACATCGCACAGATCCGGACAGAGGGCGTTGCGGACTTGGCTTGACTTAACTGTTGAGCAGGGCCGCACACGATCGCGCCGGGAAAGTAAGCAGGAGGACTGAAGCGTGCAGCTTTCAGCGAGAATCTTGACAGCACTGGCCGTGCTCGCATTTACTGTCGCCGTAGTGGCTGGCAGAGGTGCGACCGAAGAAGTCAGCGCAGCTACCGGAACGATCGATGCATTGAACGTGGGTGCGTGCACGACGACGAATGCGGATGTGTTCAAACTCGAGGACTGTTCTCAGTTGGATGCGCGCTACCACCAGGAAAAGCTTGAGGATCTGATCGAAGTCGACAGCCTCTACGCCACGTATGCTCACGACCCGAAGACTGGTGCGGAAAGCCCGCGTGCGGTCATCAAAGACGGTGACCTGATACGGATCAGCATCACGGACAAAGACCGCGACCGACGGGACCCGGTTTTGATTACGTCGGCGGAGACGTTTGCCGAGGCCGGCGCCGGTTTCCTAGCCACAGCGTTCCCCAAGGGACCCCTGAATGAAGTCGATGACGACGACACGACCACCGATGTAGATGAGAGTTTTGACGCTAAGGCGGTTATTGCTGCGGCGCTTGACGTCGAGCCGGTAGACTTGCCTGGTCTTGAGCAATACGTTGAATTTGACGGTGCAAACAGCGATACGTCCTACGATGGTTCTGGCACCTACGAAGTGATATGGGAACGTGACGAAAATGAAACTCCCGACTTCAAGCCGATTGCGAGCGCTGAGGATGGCGGGGTTGTGAAATTCTTCGGCAGAGTAAAGCGAGGCACGGCTGATTATGGCGAATTCGGAGACATCAGCGCTAACGTCTCGCTCGACGAAGACGTGATTTCCGGCGCCCCGGGAACTCCGCCGGTGATGACGCTGAACATCAGCGTGCCGGATGCTGCAGGTTCGGATGTCCAAATTCAGGTTATCTACTACGAAACCAGCGGCATCGAATACATCCTGGGTGGCGACAAGTGTTTCGACGATCCGGATGACACTGTTGACGACACGGAAACCACGGATGTCGATGAGAAGCGACGCGCTTCGCGGCAGGCCGCTTGCACGTCTGGTGAGGTCGGTGAAGACGGCGATGAGAGCGACAACGCATCGTTCGTGTTGCACGCGGAATCTGACGAGGATGCGGGGACAGGCGATGACGCGGGTGCGCAGAAGCAGCTTGCGTTGATTGAAACTGGTCGGTTCACCGGCGTGTTCCAAGGCGAACTGCAATTGACTGACGCTGATGGTGTTGGCGGTGGCGACAACTGGGGTATTGCCAAGACTAGCGCCGCGGATGACGACGGAACCGGCGATGCGACGAAAGCGGTCTTGGGTGTTGGCGATGGTCCGGTGACGATCACTTACAAGGACACATCCGGCACGAACCGGACCTACGAGATTCAGATCGACATTGAGCCGCCGACGATCCAGGTGGATTCGCCAGCGCACAACGGTCGAAGCGACGACGAGAAGCCGTCGTTCATCGGTTCGTTCAACGACTCCGATTCTGGTCTAGCCGCGGATTCGTTCCAGCTAGACGTTGACAACAGCGATGATCGTGACGATGCCAACCCAATAATGTCCGTAAAATCGGGTGTGAATGGCACTGGCGATGGCGGAACTGGACAGGTACGTCGCAGGTTGGACTACTCCGCCCCAACTTCAGGTCCGATGATGTTCGGAGTTATCGACGCGGACATCTACAACGTAGAAAATACGGAATCGCCTAAAGAGTATAAGTCGCTTGAGGCCGACGATTTCGCGGACGGATCGCCAGACGGTGAATTCAACGGCGAGATCGAGATCGACTTCGACGAGTTCCCGCCGGTTTCTGAAGTTGTTACATTCGAGTTCAACAACGCAGTCGACTTCCAAGCGGTTGTGCGTGACCTCGCGGGTAACGTTGGGTTCTCGGACAGCGACGCGACGAAGCCGCGTTTCATCGACGCGCTGGGCGAAGAGAAACAGGCTGATCGCGACAAAGGTTCAAAGATTCACAACGTTCTAGGTGTGTTCTCGCGACACGTGGTTCACATCGACGATGTTGACCCGTCGATCGAGAAGAATCAGTCCGTAACTGGTTTCTACGGGACGGACAGCGACGACAAACTGGTTAGAGATCGATCCGCCGTGATGGTCGTGTTTGATAACCCGGTGAACGGAGACTTGATTGACACTGGCACGTTCACGCTCGAACGCGACGAGGATACTGCCATCGGCATTAACGACGTTGTGGTCGACGGCAAGCTGGTGTTCCTGAAACTCGATGAAGAACTGGCGTCAGACGCCAGTCCGACATTGAGTGTTACGGAAGGTCGTGAGATCGAAGACTTGGCTGGCAACATTCTGAGCTGGCAAGAGGAGGACGCCGAGGCGTTCGAGGTGCAAGACGGTATCCTGCCGGTCTTCACGTTGACGCTTAGCGGCGGTTCCGGAACCGGCGTTGGTAGCGAAGGCCCGTCGAAGTTGACGAATGCCGCGATGGACATTGCCATTGCGTCGGACGAGGACATCAACGGAGCTCCTCAGGTGGCAGTCGTCTGTTCAAACATCGGTTGGACGGAAGGCGAGGATGAAAAGGGTCTAAACGACTACACCGGTAATCGCACCGGTTATTCTGGAGACACAGAACCGGTTGGTTCGCCGCGGTGCGGCGGAGGCGACAAGCCGGACGACGTTGGTAGAGGATCGGCATCGCTGTCGCGACCAGGCGACAACTGGGTTTACGCGTGGCGCAACTCCTCTGCGCCAGCTAGTCAACTACAGGATGGTCAGCTAGTCGTCGTAGTTTGGGGCCGAGACCGCTCGACTTACGATGGTCACAACGATGACATTTGCGGAAAAAACGGTTGCGAAAACTGGGGATCGCAAACCACTAAGTTGGTGCTGGACAGCACGTTCAACAGCCCGCTGAACAAAGACGGTTCTGGTGGTAGTGTGCAACCCCATGCTGACGCTGAGGTTAAAGAACCTCGACCGTTCGTCTACCTTGACTTTGCTGGCGAGGGCACGACGGTTAAGATCACCGAGTTCTCGCTCGACGGCGAAGACCAGTTGAGTTCGTTGTCGACAGTTGGTGACAACCGGTACCTGTACTGGCCTGAGGCATTGGACTTCGGCACGCACAAGGTCGAGTTCGACGCCCGTGACGCGGCGGACAACGAACCGTCTGGCAAGACGGCGTTCGAGTTTGACGTGACCGCGAGGGATCCGTTCGTGATTGATCTCTCTGCAGGGTGGAACGCGATCTCGTTCCCGGCGAACCCGATCGACACCGCGCTTGACGCAGTGTTTACGGACGAAGCGATCGACCGTGTGGTCGGTTGGAACCCGTTGAGTTCGACTGGCCCGTGGAGCATCGCGTCACGTGTTGACGGCGTTTGGACGACGAGTGCAAACTTCGCGCCTTTAACCGACATAGTGGTTCGCTACGGATACTGGGTGCACTCGATGGCGTTCATCAAGCAGGGTGTCGACTTGGAAGGCCCGATCAACCGTGAGACTGGCGAGAAGCCGCATCCGGTTGGTATCCAGACCATTCCGGGTTGGAACTTCGTTGGTGTCGTCGACCAAGACGGTGACCAGACCGAAGGCAACTTCGGCGACGTGCTGCAAGACAGCGAAGATACCGACGTTTCTTCGGACGACTACATGCCTGGCTTCAAGCGAGCCTACACCTGGGATGCGATCGCCAATGGCTATCGTGTCCTTGACGGTGGTGCGAAGGTGAAGATCGGTGATGGCATCTGGGTGTTCTTCCCGGACAGCACGACGGTTGCGCCATAAGGATCGCTGAACCCTAACCCTTTCCCTCTCTCCTGTGTCCAATGGGAGAGAGGGAAAGAGGATGGGAAACGCTCCCGTGGAGACGCGGGGGCGTTTTGGCATTGTTCGCCATCTATCCCGAATGACAATGGTTGCGTCGAATACACTGATGGGGCTATGCAAATTGACGACATAGACAGCATGGTTCTCCGAGCTCGAAAGCTGCGTCGAAGTATGACGGCTGCCGAAAGAATGCTTTGGGATGAATTGCGAGGTCGCCGGCTGTGTGGCGCAAAATTCAAGCGGCAAAGGCCGATCGGTAATTACATCGTCGATTTCGTCTGTGATGAAGCCAAACTAATCGTTGAGATCGATGGAGGGCAACACGGTATTGACGTGTCAAGAGCCAATGATCGCGTTCGAACGCGATGGCTGAAGGCAAGAGGATTCCGAGTGATCCGGTTCTGGAACCCGGATGTCCTCGAGAACATGGAAGGCGTACTCGGCGCAATTTCAGAAGAATTAACGCGGTGAACTGCACGACCCCACCATGCCCCGTGCCCTCACCCTAGCCCTCTCCCGTCCAACGGGAGAGGGAACGGTCACTGGCGTGCCTCGCGCCCTGAAAAGAACCTTAAACCACCACCTTGATCCCCTCTCCCGCGAGCAATCACCCCTCCCCCTCCTAGGGGGAGATTAAGAGGGGGTCACAGGTGAGGGCACGGGGAGGCGCGGGCCCCCACCACGCAACAACACAAAACCCCCTGTCACCGCAGCACCCCCTCAACACAACAACGTGTCCCCTCTCCCGTTGGACGGGAGAGGGCTAGGGTGAGGGCACGGGGAAGTGCGGGCGAGGGTCTAGGGCGGTATAGGCGTATTGCAAAAGAAGTGTTTGGGAGAATTTGATTGACAGGGCGCGCGCGGTGTCATATATTCGGTATCATATAGATTTCAGGGCGTGCCTGCGGGCGTGGTTCGTTGCGCGTCTTGAGAGTGCTATGGAAACATCCGGGCAAGACCGTTTAGGCGTCGATACTGCAAGTGTCGTTGCTTTTGTGTCGGGTATCGAACCGGTAGAGAGATAGATACAGGAGGACTGCAGCTGTGCAGCTTTCATCGAGAATCTTGACGGCTCTGGCCGTGCTGATACTGGCCGTTGCGGTTGTGGCGGTTCGAGCCGGCTCACCCGGGACGGTAGAAGCGGCTACCGGAACTATCGACGTTGTGAACGTCGGTACGTGTTACGCGACTGATACCGAAGTGTTCGGCGTCGGCGACTGTGACGATGGCGAAGACGATTACGACGTTGCGGGTCGAGAGACCATCATCGAGACTGGCTCGGTGTTCGCGACATATGCCCATGACCCGAAGACGGCGCCGGACGACCCTCGGGGCGTTCTGGAAAACTCCAACCTGATCAAGATCAGCATCTCCGACAGTGGCCGCGACAAGCGGACCCCGGTGCTTTTGGCAGCAGGTGACGCGGATACCGACCTCATCGATGAAGGCGACCCCAACTTGATGGAAATTCGCAAGGATTTCGCTGATATCGACATCGATAATCCCGGATTGACTTGGCAGGATCGCGGTGTGGACTCCGCGGCTGATGCGCTCGAATTGTCCCAAAATGGTGTAGTCGAAGGCATCACGATTGTGAAGGCCGCCGGGGTAACCGACCCTTTTAAGCCGATGGACGTCGCCGATGAATCGTTGGTCACGATCTACGGGCTTCTCTACGCAGATGGTGATGGAGGGGTTGACGGGGAATTCAAGAAACTGAATAACGAACTGTCCTTGGACGAAGACGTTGGGCCTGGTTATACCGCGGGCGAACAAGACGAGGACAGCTTGGAAGTTGCGCCTTGGATCAGCTTGCAGGTATCGTTGCCTGATGGTGCGACGGCGGAAGTCCAATACATCGTCTACCACACCAGTGAGCGTGAGGCATTGATTGGTGATAATAAAGCAACCGATTACAGCGATAACAAAGAGGTACCGGACTTCACGAAGGCGGAGGACAAGGCAAAGTCCGCGTTGCTTGTGGAAGCTGGATCTGACGGTCGCGCCAACAAGCAATCACTGCATCTCATGGAGACATCTCGGTTCAGTGGTCGGTATGAAGGCTTCTTGAAGCTGACCGACGAGAACGGGAAGAATGAGTCTGGTAAAAACTGGGGTATCGCAGTTGGACCGGCTTCCGATAGCGAACCCTCCGGTGCAGCGATCATCGGCGTTGAGAGCGGTCCAGTGGATATCAAATACAGAGATACCGACGGTAATGCGCAGACGTTGTCGATCTTGATCGACACTGTGCCGCCAACGGTTCAGGTCGACACGCCGGTGCACAAGTCCGAAGGTCAGGACACTTCGCCGAACTTCTCCGGCTCTTACACCGACGACAACTCCGGCCTACGTAAAGACACGTTCCGGTTGTACGTCGATCACACGGACGACTTGAACGAAAACGGCGACAGCGGCGACAAGTTGGCATTGGATTTGCTAGTCGACGTGACTGCGGCTGACAATAAGAAGGTCGAGTCGCTTGATGATTACCGGGGTTACGGCGATTCGTCCCCGAGCACCTTTGGCGTGATCGAAGATGAAGACGTGTTTATGGTCGAAGATGACGACCTTAAGTTGGTCGAGGGTGACAACCACGATGACGGTTCGTTGGACGGCACGTTCGGCGATTCGATCCGGATTTCGTTCGGTCCGTCGAATGAAGACGAGACGTTTAACAACACGATCGACTTCCACGCGTTGGTGGTCGACCGGGCCGGAAACATCGGTTTCTCAGACAGTGACGCTGATGGCCCGCGATTCATCAACAACCTGGGTGAAGACAAAGATGATCGCAAAGCTGGCCGGTACAACGTTCTTGGTTGGTATGCGCGGCACATCTTCTTCTTGGACGAGACCGAACCGAAAATCTTCACAGAACAATCAGCGACGGGCTTCTACGGTGAAAACGACGATGACAAACCGGTTGTCAACCGGTCTGGCATCTTGGTCGCATTCGACCGTGCTGTTGATGCGGATTCAATTGATGTCGGGACATTCGGCGTGACATTGGATCCGACTGGCGGAACTGGCTCGACTGGAGCGTCCGCCGACGTGGTCGACTTTGACGTCGATGGTCGCGCGGTGTACCTACTGCTAGATCAAGAGCTTTCGTCCGATGCCACGCCATCAGTGGACATCGTGACTGGTCAATGGGTCTCTGACCCGGCGGGCAACCGTCTGACCGGTGGCAAGCAGGCACCGTTCGAGGTCAATGACGGCATCACGCCGCAATTGACCGTGGCGCTTAGCGGAGGTTCGGGAACCGGTGAAGGCGGCGAAGGTCCTAGCAAGTTGACTAGGAATTCGATCATCATCACGATCGGAACCGACGAAGAGATCAACGCTACTCCATCGCTCGTGGTCGTGTGTTCCAACATCGCTTGGGACAGTGACGACGACAACGAGAACGACAAGGCACTGTCGGACCTGGTGAGCCAGAGAAGCGGTGGACTTAAGACAGGTAATGCCTACTTCGTCTTGAAATCAGGCGATGAGGAAAAACGGAACACCTACAGCTGCGGTGACGACACGGTTACTATGCAGCAGGTTCAGTCCTACTCCCGTCCGGGTCTCGAATGGGAATTCCAGTGGGTGAACTTCAGCGGCGCCCAAGCGTTGGAGGACGGCAAGTTGACGGTCGTCGCATACGGTCGCGACCGCAAGTCGTACGCCAGCTTGACGAACCGGAAGATTGGAGACGAGCCGACACCTGCGGACAGTTACAACTGGGGCGCGGCGACCGCAGAGTTCCTTTACGACACAACGGATCCCGATCCGAAGGCGACTCCTGGCGACGGCGACGTAGTGACCGAGTCACGGCCATTCGTTCTGTTGAACTACACCGACGCGACGACGGTTTCTATCGACGGTTTCTCAGTTGACGAAACGTCACAAGAGATCTCGACGCTCGGCGATAACCGGTTCCTGTACTGGCCTGAGGCGTTGGGTATTGGGAGCCACGCAGTTTCCGTCGATGCGGTTGACGCCGCTGGTAACGAAGGCACGTTCGAATACAGCTTTAAGGTTGCGGAGCGCGATCCGTTCAACCTCAAGTTGATCGCCGGTTGGAACGCAGTTTCCTTCCCGGGCAACCCGGTTGACCCAATGATCGGTGATGTCTTCACCGAGGGCGTGATCGACATGGTCGCCGGATGGGACGCAACCGACCCGCAGAAGCCATGGAGCATCGCGACGAAGATGGGCGGTGAATGGTCGACGCACAGCGACTTTGCGACGCTGACCCGAGTCTCCGCTCGCTACGGCTATTGGGTGCACGCCCAAGGCTTTGTGACCCAGAACGTGCAGCTTGTCGGTCAGATCGACCGCACGGATGCGAACGTGGTCCCAGCGGACCTCGTGACGATCCCGACGGAACCGGGTTGGAACTTCGTTGGCGTCATCGACCAAGATGGCGACCAGACGCAAGGCAACGACGGCGAAGATCTCAAGACCGGTGGCGCTAAAGTAGACGCGGGGTCATACCTCGGAGACAACAAACGAGCGTACACGTGGGATGCGATCCGTAGCGAGTTCAAGATCCTCGAAGACGGCAACTACGTGGAGATCGGTGACGGCATCTGGGTCTACTACGGCGGCGGTATTGCACCGTAATCGTCCGTAACGGACTACAAGACGTAGGAAAGAACGCCCCTGTCAGCCGCAGGGGCGTTCTTTTTGGACAGGGATCATTCAGATGGGGAATGATGCTGACGTTGTGGTACGGGGGAGTTTACGAAACCCGGAGGTTGCGGACCGACTGCGAATTCGCAGGGTTGAGTAGATCGTGGTCTTGAATTGAGGGTGCTGACGGAGCGCGTTAGTTTCGCGCTTGGTTGAGCGAATGAGACGATGGGTTGGTTGGTTCGATGGATTCGTGATTTGCCGGGGTTGAGATCCGCTTTGAAGGTGAATTCGTGGGATCGAAAGGCTGCGGGTCACCGCCGCCAGATGTTGGCGCGGAGGTATGGTATGGCGGTTGGTCTGGTTGAGAAAGGGATGGTGGAGGAACTGGGCTAAGATTCTGTTGGTGGTTTAACGGTTGCAGGGAAGTGTTTGGGAGAATTTGATTGACAGGGCGCGCGCGGTGTCATATATTCGGTATCATATAGATTTCAGGGCGTGCCTGCGGGCGTGGTTCGTTGCGCGTCTTGAGAGTGCTATGGAAACATCCGGGCAAGACCGTTTAGGCGTCGATACTGCAAGTGTCGTTGCTTTTGTGTCGGGTATCGAACCGGTAGAGAGATAGATACAGGAGGACTGCAGCTGTGCAGCTTTCATCGAGAATCTTGACGGCTCTGGCCGTGCTGATACTGGCCGTTGCGGTTGTGGCGGTTCGAGCCGGCTCACCTGGGACGGTAGAAGCGGCTACCGGAACCATTAACGTCATAAACGTCGGAACGTGCTATACGACCGACACGGACGTGTTCAGCGCCGGCGACTGTAACGACGGTGATACCACCGAAGGTTACAAGGTGGCTGACAGGGAGACGGCTAAGAAGGTCGATACAGTCTTCGCAACTTACGCCATCGACCCGAAGACCTCTGGCGAGGAACCGAGGGCGATCCTGATCAACTCTGACGTCATCAAGATCAATATTAAGGACAAAGGACGCGACAAACGGACTGGCAAGCTCTACGCTGTTACAGCGAATACCGTGAATGCTCCTCAAATCGATGATCCCGCTGTCAACGGAGCAATCCGTAAAGCTCTTGGAGATTTGGCGGATGACTTGGATACGGCCGATCATGACGATGACGAGACATCAGATGAGATTATCCAACTAGAGAGTCTTACGGCGAGATTCATCCGATCCGACCAAGGCGACGCGGGCCTGATCGGTGACTCGGGCGATGCCCAGTTCCGGTTGTCAGGTGAAGACAGCACCAAGTTCCCTATGGCTCCAGACGGGAAGGTTTATTGGTTCGGGACGGTGACTCAAAATGACACAGCGGCCCCCGTTCAGGACTTGACGACTCAGGACTTGACGACCGAGTTCATCACATTGGACGAAGACTTCAATCCCGGAACTGAAGGATCCGTCGCGCCGTGGATGCGAGTTTCCGCAGCAGTTCCGGCGGATGTCGAACTCAACGTCCAATACATTTACTACCAGACTAGCGAAAAAGAAGAACTCCGTGGCGGCAAGAAGAAATCCGAATACGGACCGGTTGGCGATAGAGATGTCTCTCCGGTGTTCACAGATGACGAAACAGAAGATGACGACGCGTTGGTGCTCCGCGCAAGCGGTGACGGCAACGCGCCGTCCCAGAACCTCTGGTTGAAGGAGGTAGATCGCTTCTCCGGCAAGTACGAGGGCTACCTGCGTTTGACCGACGCGGACGGCGATGGTTCCAAACCGGCAAGCGACGATGAAAAGGCGCTTGGCAGGGGCAACTGGGGTCTGCGGGCCCGTGATGCTAGCGACGAAGGAGAGGAAGAGTACGCAGTTCTCGGCACCGAGAGTGGCCCAGTGACGATCACCTACAAGAACTCAAATGGCGACAACACGACGATTTCGATCACGATCGACAAAGAGGCGCCGACGATTCAGGTTGAGGCACCGATTAACAAGACGGCCAGCAAGGACGACTCGCCTGAACTTCTAGGTTCGTTCACCGACGGTGGCGGATCTGGCCTACGCGAGGAATCGTTCAAGATCTACGCCGACAACACTCCGGATGGCAAGGATGACAGCACCCCGGTTTGGGACTTGAGAGTCAACAACAACAACAAGGTTGACGATCCGGAATCTACTTCGGCCCCACGCGGTTATATCTGTGTGGACGCTGACGAAGACGCGGATGGTTGCGAGAGCAATGGTGTGGCGGTTTTGCGTGGTCACTATGCCGGTTACTCGGAAGATCAACCCACCTACGGGATCGTTTCCAACAACGACATCTACTTTGATGAAGATACCCAGGTGGGAGGTGAAGACAAGTACAAGACTGCCGACGCCGAGACTTTCGCAGACGGCGACACGTCGGGCATCTTCGACACGGTGGTGCGAATAGACTTCGATCCGGATCTTGCGGACAACAGGCGCTACAACCACATCATCGACATCCAAGCGGTTGTGATGGACGTGGCTGGTAACATCGGCTTCTCCGACAGCGAACCAGGCGCTCCGACGTTCATCCACGACCTCGGCACTACAACAACCGACAACAAGCGAGATGATGACGACCTGCACAACGTGCTCGGTTGGTTCTCACGCCACGTCTACTACCTTGACGATGTAGACCCCAAGTACTTACGCGACGAATCGGCCACTGGCTTCTTCCCCGACGCCGATGGCGACGTCATGGTTACCGATAGCGGTTTGATGATCGTGTTCGACGGTCCTATTGACGCGGCTACGGTTGGTTCTGGCACATTCTCGGTTGAACTCGACGGCGGCGCCGACGCGACAATCGTTGACGCAGTTGTCGACGGCAAGATCGTCTACCTGCAACTTGAAGAGCAACTGCCTCCGAACGCGACGCCGAGCGTCGACCTAGCATCTGGTCAGTCGATATCTGACCTGGCTGGTAACGAGTCGACAGATCGACGTCTAGACGGCATCGAGTTGAACGACGGTATCTTGCCGACGTTCGAGATCGCGCTGAGTGGCGGTTCCGGCCTCAACGACGACGTTGACGGCGAGGGCCCGTCTGAGTTAACGGACGAGTCAGGCATCAAGCTGACGATCACGTCGAACGAGGTGATCCAGAGTTCGCCGAAGTTCGCGGTTGTATGTAGCGACCTTACTTGGGGAGCTAAAGAAGAGAACGACGTTGCGAAGTTCGCTTCGAACCGCACTGGCACGTTCTCGACCGATCAGTACAGCAAAGCCGAACCGACGGCAGCGCACTCGCTAATTGAGGATGCGGATGGAGAAGACACCTCCGCCGCCAGCACGATGTGTCCGAAGCACACCGACGCGGCGACGCTTGAGGATGCAGGTCCTACGTTCTTCGACGTGGCTCAGACCAACGCGCAATCGAGGACTGGAAACCGATGGGAATACGAGTGGTCGGACCTCTCGGGTGACCAGTCAGTCGAAGACGGCACGTTGTCGGTCATCGTTTGGGGTCGAGACCGTAGCTCCTACTTCCGTGGCAAGGACCGGGTCTACAACTACTCGGCGGCAACGAGCGGCTTCGAATACGACACCGACCTCAAGTCGGCATGGGACGACGGCGACCCAGAAGCTCAACAGGTGGAGCGCGAATTGATCCCGGCGGCAGGCGAGGATGTCTTCGAACTGCGACCGTTCGTCTTGCTCGACTTCGGCGACGAAGGTACCACGGTTGACGTAACGACCTTCCAGGTCGACGGTGTTGAACACTCGGCTGACTTGCAACGGCTTGAGGACGAAGAGTTCGTCTGGTGGCCGGAGCGGCTTGACTACGGCACTTACGAGGTCTATGTCGAGGCTAACGACGCTGCGAACAACACTGATGAGCACACGTATTCGTTCACGGTGAAAGAGCGGGCTCCGTTCGTGCTCGACCTGCTTGCGGGCTGGAACTCGATCTCGTTCCCGGCTAATCCGGTCGACCGTGCGTTGCACGCGGTGTTCACGAACCCGGCAGTTGACCAGGTAATCGGCTGGAACGTTACCGAACCGGTCAGCCCGTGGCGCATGGCAACACGCGTCGACGGTGTGTGGACGACCAACGAAGAGTACGCGACGTTGAATGACGTTGAAGCTCGCTACGGATACTGGGTGCACTCGACCGGGTTCATCACGCAGGCAGTGAAACTTTCCGGCAAGGGTGACCGTGCGACGGATGGTCAGCCGAACCCGTCTGACATTCCGACTGACGAGGGCTGGAACTTCATTGGCGTGGTGGACGTTGACGGTGACCAGACGCAGGACGACGCGGGTGAAACGTTGCGCAACAGCAACAACGACCCGATCACTGCGGCTGAGTACCTCGGCGCCTACACTCGTGCCTACGCATGGGACCACATCAACAACACGTGGGACGTCGTGAAGCGTATCGACAGCATCACGATCGGAACCGGTGTCTGGGTCTACTACACTAGCGACCACGACATCGCACCATAAAGGTTGCAGAAGTCGCAAGACGGTTAAGCATGCGCCCCTTGGGAAACCAAGGGGCGCATCTGTTTGGGCGGATTTACCGATCTACCTATTCATATACTTGAAAGCTGTGATGGATCATCAACTTCAAACGGATGGGGAAGAGTTGCGCGGACGGATCGCGCAGATCGTAGGGCATCTTTGACTTACCCGAAAAACGGTTGAAGATTGCCGAGTTGGAGCAGCAAACGCTGGATCAGGGGTTTTGGTCGGATCGCAAGCGGGCGCAATCGCACATGCAGCATCTAAATGCGCTCAAGAGTGATGTTTCTATTTGGGACGGGTTGGTTCGACGGTCCGAAGAATTGGTCGAGTTCGTGGAGTTGGCGGGTGATGAATCAGATGACGGAATGCTGGATCAGTTGGTGTTGGAAGCAACAGCTTTGTGTTCCGATTTGGAAGACCACGAATTCAGGCTCCAACTCAACGGCGAACACGATGATCGGACGGCGATATTGTCCGTGAAACAAGGCGCCGGTGGAGTTGACGCCCAAGACTGGTCGGAGATGTTGTTGAGGATGTATACGCGATGGGGCGAACAAGCGGGATATGACACCGAAGTACTCGATTTCACGCCCGGTGAGGAAGCTGGCATCAAAGCCGCGGCGTTGCGCATGACCGGGGACCACGCTTACGGATTTCTGAAGTCTGAACGTGGAGTGCATCGATTGGTGCGGTTGTCACCATTTGACTCTGGTCACCGGCGACATACCAGTTTTTCGTTGGTGGAGGTTTATCCAGAGCCCGATGATGCGGATGACGTCGAGATCGATCCGTCTGAAGTTCGCATGGAGGCGTTTAGAGCTAGTGGACACGGCGGGCAGAGCGTGCAGAAGAACTCAACCGCGGTCCGATTGACGCACGAGCCAAGCGGCATCGTGGTTTCGGTGCAAAACGAGCGCTCGCAGGCGCAGAACCGGCAGGTGGCGATGAAGATATTGCATGCTCGTTTGACGGATGTAGAGAACCAACGTCGCGTTGCGGAAAAAGCGAGACTCAAGGGTGATCATATCTCGGCGGAGTTCGGAAGACAGGTCCGGAGCTACGTATTGCACCCGTATCAGATGGTGAAGGACCACCGCACCGATCACGAGGTGTCTGACGCTCGCGGCGTGCTAGAAGGTGATTTGGACGGCTTCCTTAAGGCGTATCTTCAGGCATCGATTGGTGATTGAAGGCGCCGGTGGATTCGTCCTAGAGGTGAGTGATTGGATGTCGACTAGGGTATGGCTCGAATGCTGGATTTGACGATGCCGCTGAGTGAAAGCGTTTGCCACCGTGATACTCCGTCGCAAATGCGCAATCCGCGAAGCGTGGCAATTACGTAACAAATATCAGGCACCAAACAAAACTTGAAATTACTGGAGATAGATGATGACGAAGGTACGTTTCCTAGGCATATCGTTGCTCGCCGCGTTGGCTATGTTTGCCGTGGCGTGCACGAGCGAAGAGGAACCTACGTCCACCCCGATCCTTCAACCGACGGCTACAGCTACGCAAGTACCGACGGTGGTTTCGACACCGCCTCCGGCACGGTCTGAGCGACCGACTCCAAGTTCTGGACAAGCAAGGGTTGCACCGGAACTGTTGCAGACGCCTGAACGCGTGGGCGACGACAAGCCGACTGGTGGGGTTTTCAGAAGGTTGTGGGCGGATCCGCCTACTCTAGACCCGACGTTGGTGACTGATGGGACATCCTACGCGATTGTGATTGAGCTGTTTAGCGGTCTCGTCAAGTTGACCGGGGAATCTGACGATCCGATAGCGATGGATTTGGCAGCGAGCTACTCCGTCAGCAACGGAGGGAAGACATACAAGTTCGTTCTCCGGGACGATTCGAAATTCAGCGATGGTTCCCCGGTGACGGCGACTGATTTCAAGTGGTCGTGGGAACGGGCGGCGTTGCCTGAAACGGAATCGCCTATCGTGGATGAGTTCCTCGGCGACATTATTGGAGTGCAGGCAATCATCGATGGCGAGGCGACGACCGCCGAAGGCATTGAGGTCATCGACGACCTTACGCTGCAAGTCACGATTGATGCGCCAAAGCCGTACTTCATCGCAAAGCTAACGTATCCGATTGCATTTGTGGTTAACGCCGACAATGTGACAACGGGTGGCGAGAATTGGACCGACGACCCGGTGGGCACGGGGCCATTTGTACTCAAGAGCTACAGCATCGGTGAACGGATGATCTTGTCCAAGAACCCGAACTATTGGGGCGACCCTGCCTACTTGGATGAGGTGCAATTGTTGTTGGCGGGTGGATCAGCGATGGCGATGTACGAGAATGACGAGATCGATATCACCGGTATCGGGCTCGCGGACCTTGAACGCGTCACCGATCCAGAGGAAGAGCTGTCGAAGGATGTCGTCGAGGTCCCGCCATCGTTCAGCACCAGTTACATCGGGTTCAATGTTGAGGAAGCGCCATTTGACGATGTGCATTTCCGCAGGGCGCTCAATTTCGCTGTTGACAAACAACTGGTGGCCAATGCGGTGTTCTCCGATCTTGTGAGACCTGCGACGGGTGTGATCCCACCTGGCTTTGTTGGTTTCAACCCTGATCTGGAAGGATTGGCTTTCGACGAGGAGAGAGCAAAGGAAGAGCTGGCGAAGTCGAAGTATGCAGATCCTGAAACGCGGCCCCGGATTGTGATTACGTTGCCGGGAACCGGCGGGTCTCCTAGTTTGACGACTGAAGTAGTAGCTGACATGTGGCGACGCACTCTCGAGGTTGATGTGGAGATTCAGCAAGTGGAGTGGGCAACGTTCCTGCAGGACTTGCATCGCAACCGCTTGCAGGCATTCTCGTTGGCGTGGCAGGCGGACTATCCGGACCCGCACACGTTCGTGGATGTCCTCTTTAGGACTGGTAGTTCGATCAACAATACCAACTACTCAAACCCCGAAGTTGACGCCTTGCTCGAACAGGCAAACGTTGAGGCGGACCCGGTGCGTCGGATCAAGCTGTATCAAGAGGCCGAAGAGATGATTGTGGAAGATGCGGCTTGGTTGCCGCTATGGTGGGGTGTGGAGGGAAAGGTGCTGGTGAAGCAGCGGATCGGGGGCATGACGTTCCCGCCGTTGTCGGTTCCGATTTATCAATACGTCTACATAGACGGCTGAATTACGTCGGAAGCGGTTTCCCAGCGATTGTCGGGTAGGTGGATTGTTAACCACCTACCCGACATGAGAGCCGTTCGTGTTTTCCCAGATTCAACAGTGAATTTGATACTTGGTATCTAGAATGCGGCATGTTGAACCCTGAGTTCTAAAATTGATAAGTGAGATGAGAATCCTCCCAAGAATGTTGATGTCCGGGGTTGCCCTCGCGGTGATATTCGCGGTCGGATGTAGCTCTGGAGAGCCCACACCGACTCCGGTTCCTCCGACGGCGGCGGCGGTACCGCAACCTTCAGCAACTGCTATTCCTACAAAGGCCCCGGCAGCCGAGACGAGTTCGAGCGTGGCACCTACAGCGACGGCGATTGCTGAGGCAACGTCTACCGCCGTGGCTGAGGCAACTGCGGAAGCAAAGGTTGCTATGGCGGCTGAAGAGACCGTCACCGCTGAGGAGACCGCTACCGCTGAGATGAAAGAAGGGAGGGAATCCGAGGAGGAAGATTTCGATCGCCGCCGAGGCGGAGTCTTCAATTTGTTGGGTTCCGACCCAACCACGCTGGATCCGGCGTTGACGACAGACAGTACTTCATACGACATCGTGACCGAGGTGTTCGGTGGTTTGATGCGGTTGACTGATAACCCAAACGAACCCGTGGTGCTCGATTTGGCGGAGAGTTTCACCGTCAGCTCTGAGGGTACGGTTTACCGGTTTAAGTTGCGCGAAGATGCCGTGTTCAGCGATGGCAGCCCAGTTACGGCGACCGACTTCAAATGGTCATGGGAGCGTGCGGCTTTGCCTGAAACTGGTTCGCCGATCGTGAAGGAGTTCCTGGGCGACATTATCGGGATCAACGATATCGTCGATGGGAACGCGACATCGGCATCAGGCATAACCGTTGTGGATGACCACACGCTAGAGGTAGAGATCGACGCACCGAAACCGTACTTCATCGCCAAATTGACCTACCCGGTGACTTACGTAGTCAACAAAGAAAACATCGAATCAGGTGGCGATAGATGGACTGACGATCCGATAGGCACTGGGCCGTTTTTGCTGAAGTCGTATGAGATCGGCGTGGAACTGGTTCTGGCGCGCAATGAAAACTACTCAGGTACGCCCGCGTTCTTGGACGAGGTGCGATTCAACTTGGCCGGCGGTTCCGCGATGGCGATGTACGAGAATGACGAGATCGACATAACCGGGATTCCGCAAGCAGCGTTTGAGCGGGTCACGGATCCGAACGAGCCGATATCAAGACAGGTCGTCGACGTTCCGCCGGAGTTCTACACCTATTACATCGGCTTTAACACCGAGTTGCCACCGTTTGACGACGTGCATTTCCGCCGGGCGTTGAACTACGCGGTCGACAAGGAGTTGATTGCCAAGGCGGTGCTGGGCGGACGGGCAAAACCCGCGTACGGCCCTACACCGCCCGGATTCATAGGATTCAATCCGGACTTGGCGACCTTGGGTTTCGATCCTGAAAAAGCGGTTGAAGAACTGAGCATGTCAAAGTACGCGGATCCTGACACGCGTCCGCGGATCGTGTTGACTACTTCCGGCACTGGCGGTTCGCCACCCCCTTGGCTTGTCGCGGTCGGTGACATGTGGGCGAGGAATCTCGACGTAGATGTTGAGTTCCAGGAAGTAGAGTGGGCAACGTTCCTGCAAGAGATCGACAACTATCGATTGCAGGTCTTTTCGCTGGCTTGGAGCCCGGACTATCCCGACCCCCACACCTTTATTGATGTGTTGTTCCGCAGTGACAGCACGATCAACCAGACGCAATATTCGAATGCTGATGTCGATGCGTTGCTGGAGGAGGCGACGACAGAACAAGATCCGGCGCGCCGCATCCAGCTTTATCAACAGGCCGAGCAGATAATCGTTGATGAGGCTGCTTGGATACCGATGTGGTGGGGCAGCTCTGGCAAGATCTTGGTAAAGCCGTGGGTCAAGGACTTCAACATCTCGCCCCTTGGCGGGTACTTCTTGAAAGAAGTCTGGATCGACGAGATAGATTTCTAGGTCGCACAACGCCGATTAAACGCGGGCGTCCAATGCTCTGGTTGTGAGATGATGCGTCGAATGCTAGGATTTGTAGCGCGATGCTGATTTATGTCTCCCGACGATTGCTTTGGACGCCCGTTTTGCTATTCGTCGCGGGATTGTTTATCTTCGCGCTGGGTTCGGTAGCACCAGGCGATCCCGCCGAGTTGATGGCGGGGCAACGGGCCGATCCCGAGGCCATAGAGCGTATTCGTGAACGTCTCGGCCTCAATGACCCATTCCTCGTGCAGTACACGCGCTACATAGCAGGCGCGTTGAAAGGCGATTTCGGTGAGAGCTACCGGTACCGAGGGCGCGACGTTTTCGAGTTGCTGGGTCCGAAGTTGAAGGTGTCATTGGAGCTCAACATCGTGTCGTACGTCGTTACGCTGGTGATCGGGGTGCCGCTAGGATTTTGGGCAGCGATGCGGCAGGGGACGTGGAAGGATCCCACGATGACGACGTTCATGTTGCTCGTCTACGCGCTGCCGGTGTTTTTCACCGCGCCGTTCTTGATCCTGGTGTTCGCGTTGTGGCTGGACTGGATTCCGGTTTCAGGGTGGTCGGGCATGTTTTCGACGCACGCGATATTGCCGGCTTTCACGATCGGCGTACCCGGCGCCTTCGTCTTCATGCGTTACATGAGGGCATCGACTCTCGACGTGTTGGGGCAGGAATATGTTCGGACGGCTCACGGCAAGGGCATGGGACACATGACGGTGAACCGGAGACACATCGCCCGGAATGCGATGTTGCCGATAATCACGATACTGGGGTTTTCTCTCGCCGGGTTGTTTGGAGGCTCGTTGATCGTCGAGTTGATCTATGGGATACCGGGAGTGTCGCGGTTGGCTTTGGAAGCGGTTTTCCAGCGCGACTTTCCAGTATTGACGGCTTTGACGTTGCTTGGGTCTTCCATGCTTGCGATTGCGAATTTGGTGGCTGACATCATGTACTCGGTGATAGACCCGAGGATCAGGTTGAGGGCGTGAAATGAATCGGTCCGGATCCGCTGCGACAGCCCAAGTTGAAGCGTCGGAGTTGCTTGAGGTCGATGCGCCAGACAGCTTCTTCCGCCATGCTTGGAACGAGTTGCGAAAGCGCAAGCTGGCGTTGTTCGCAGTTTGCGTCCTCTTGTTCCTGTACACGCTCGGCATCTTTGCACCGGTGGTCGCGACGCACGATTATTCCGAGACGAATCTGGTTAAAACGCAAGCGGGGCCAGACGCTGAAAACTGGTTGGGCACCGATCGGTTGGGCCGGGACATCTTCTCGCGCGTGGTTTGGGGGATTCAGACGACGATCATACTCACGGTGATCACGATCCTGACGGCGAGTGTTTTCCTCGGGCTGGCACTAGGCATGGCGTCAGGATACCTGCGGGGCGTCGTGGACATCGTCACTATGAGAGTGGGCGAGGTTGTCGCTGTTGTGCCTGACTTCCTCTTGGTGCTGATCATCGCTGCGACGGTGCGACCAAGAATCAAAGAGTTCGGATATTGGATAGAAGACAACACGTTTATATCCGGCGTCAATTCGTCCGGGGCCGTAGATTACATTGTGTTAGGTCTGGCATTTCTGCCGTTGTCTTGGTTCGGTGCGATGCGTCTGATCCGGGGGCAGACCTTGTCGATTCGGGATGCTCCTTACGTCGATGCGGCACGTTCGATGGGTGTTGGTACGCCGACGATACTTTTGCGCCACGTGCTGCCAAATGTCATCACGCCGTTGATCGTAAGCGTCAGTTTTGGTATGGGGGCTGTTGCGCTCGGCGAGGTGGTGGCGAGTTTCTTCGGCATCGGAGTTCAACCTCCGCGTCCGAGTCTAGGAGTGATGATCGGCGACGTAACGGCACGCACCGGCAGCGCGGCGGTTGAGACGTTACGCAGTCATCCTGAGCAGCTGCTATCGCCGATTGTGGTCGTTTGGCTGATGATATTCTGCTGGAACATACTCGGCGACGCGCTGAACGACATTCTTAATCCGCGCGCACGCTGATCGGAGGTCTGTCTCATGAGCGGTAAATTGAAGGTCGGATTGGCGTGTAACGCGCACTATGTCAAGCGAGGAATCAAGGATCACGAGGTCGACCGTCTGAAGGAATTTGCGACGTTCGAGATACGGAAATTCAATGAAACGACCGACTGGTATTCGCCGCCGGAATCTTCGCCCGAGGTAATCGCTGATTTCATCGATTTCGCGTCTGGCGTTGATGCCATGATTGTTTGCCACGGTTCACCGCGCGTCACGGGTGAAATCCTAAGCGCCGCGCCATCGATGCGGTTGGTGGGTGAGCTTGAAGGGGATCGGTTTGCGCAGCGGATAGATGTGGCGGCGTGTGTGGACCGGGGTGTTAAGGCCGTCGACACTACTCACGCGTCGAGTTTGCCGGTGTCGGAATGGGCGTTGGCGATGATGATGATGGGTTTGAAGAAGGTCGGGGCACATTATCGACGACTTATCACAAATCAAGAATGGGGGACGGGATATCAGCGCGCACATGAGTCCGACTTTCAGATGATGGGCGACTTGACCGGTCGGACGGTCGGTTTGATAGGCGGTGGCAACATCGCTCGTCGTTTGATCGAGCTTTTGGTGCCGTTCCGCGTGGATATCTTGTTGCACGACCCTTATTTGCCTAGGGAATTGGCTGCGGCGATGAACTTCACGATGACGTCGCTCGAGAACGTGATGAGCGTGCCGGATGTTGTTGCGTGTCTGGTGCCTCACACGCCAGCGACGGAGGGTATGTTGGGGGCGAAAGAGTTGGGTTGGATACGGCCGGGTGGGGTGTTCGTCAACGTGTCACGAGGGCAGGTGGTTCAGTCGGACGCACTGATCGAGCGGTTGCGCAAGAATGACATCTACGCGTGCCTGGACGTGTTCGATCCTGAGCCCGTGCCGACCGATTCGCCGATCCGAGATCTGTGGAACGTTTTTCTGACGCCGCACATCGCAAGCACGACAGACGGAACAGGCATATCGTTCTTCGGCGAGATGATCGATGAGCTTCGGCGGTTCCACCTGGGTCACGACACGAAGCATGACCTGATGCCGCGGACGTTGGCCAATCGCAGAGGTGAAGAGCCGGGAGACTTGGACGCGGTTCGCTGACGCTGAGATCGCTTCACGTCGGGGGTGCAGCATTTCGCATTCTCCGATACGGATCCCTTGCTAACATGTAAGGCGAACTTACCCCGCCTAATCGTCAGCAGGTGCCTCTCGTGTCAAAGATCGATCCCTACTCCTCAACGTATTTTCAGTCTCGTCGATCTGCGGTGATGGCCCGCAACGGTGCTGTGGCGACGAGCCAGCCGTTGGCAGCGCAGGCCGGATTACGGATACTGCTCGATGGCGGTAACGCGGTGGATGCCGCGGTGGCGATGGCAGCCGCATTGAACGTCGTGGAACCTGGATCTACGGGCATCGGTGGCGACATGTTCGCGCTCATCTGGAACAAGGACGAGCGAAAGGTTGTCGCTCTCAATGGGAGTGGGCGGTCCGGAGCGGCGGCGAATGTTGACGATGTGCGCAAGGCGGGACACGACTCGATACCGAACGAGTTGGATGGATGCGCTTTCTCAGTGAGTGTTCCGGGAACGGTTCATGGCTGGGCGACGGCGTTGGAGCACTATGGCCGGATGACGCTTGCAGAGGTGTTGAGGCCGGCGATCGACTACGCGATGAACGGGTATCCGGTTTCTGAGGTGATTGCGCGCGGTTGGGAAGGGTGCGAGACGAAGTTGCGGCACCGCCCTTCGGGTTCGGAGATGCTCCCGATCAACGGTCGGGCTCCGAAATGCGGCGAGATAGCCGCATTGCCGGAGCTTGGGGAATCTTTGCAGGTGATCGCTGAGGGTGGCAGCGAAGCGTATTACAAGGGAGATATCGGCAAGAAGATAGCGGCGTACGTGCAGCAGGAGGGCGGATGGCTGACCGAAGACGACTTAACATCGCACCATTCTGATTGGGACGAGGCGATACACGTCAACTATCGTGGTGTCGAGGTTTGGGAGTGCCCGCCTAATGGTCAAGGGATCGCGGCGCTCATGGCGTTGAACATTGCCGAGGGGTTTGACATCGGCGATATGGAGAGCCAATCTACTGACGCTTATCACCACTTGATCGAATCGATGCGGCTGGGTTACGCGGATGCTTTGCAGTTTGTGGCGGATCCACGGGTTGCAGAGGTGCCGATTGGCCCGTTGCTTTCGAAAGAGTATGGTGACCGCCGTCGGTCGAGCATCGACTCAATGATGGCGCACCCGAATGTTTCGTATGGCGATCCGATGGGTGGCGGCGACACGATCTACTGCACAGCGGTGGACGGGGATGGCAATGCGTGCTCGTTGATAAACAGCTTGTTCGCAGGGTTCGGTTCGGGACTCGTGGTTCCTGGAACTGGCATTGCACTGCAGAACCGGGGTTCGTTATTCTCGTTCGACCCTGATCACCCTAACTACTTGCAGGGCCGGAAACGTCCGTATCAGACGATCATTCCGGCGATGGCTACGCGGGATGATGAGATGTGGTTGTCGTTCGGCGTGATGGGCGGGTTCCAGCAACCTCAGGGGCATTTGCAGGTAATCTCGAACATGGTCGATTTCGGCATGGATTCGCAGAAGGCGCTGGACGCGCTGCGTTTCAGCATCGATGTGCAAAGTGACAAGAACGTGAGGGTCGAAGAAGACCTCGACGATGCCGTCATCTCAAAGTTGCGGAAGCGCGGCCACGATGTGGTGGTTCAACGAGCTTATGATCGCACCGGATTCGGCGGCGGTCAGGTCGTGTCGAGGGATGCCGAAACTGGCGTGTTGTGCGCTGGGACGGAGCCGCGCAAAGATGGTTCGGCGCTCGGTTGGTAGTCCTGTTACCTGCGGATACGACGGGCGAGGAATAGTGCCGCCAATAGGGCTGTAATCAAGAACGGCGATGCCCCTAACGGGCCGGTGCCGTTTGAGTTGCAGAGACCGCCGGAACTGGTTAGTTCCTCGTAGTCGGTTTCGGCTTCCTGCGCTGGTTCTGACGGAGGTTCTTCAGTAGCGGTCGGTTTGACCATGACCTCTGGTTCGGCGGTCGGTTCGACAGTTGGCGTGGGCGGAACAGGGGTGTTAGTGGGTTCGGGAGTTGGTTCCGCTCCGGTTTCTCCGACTGCGATTCCGCCTTCAACGGGGGTTAAGGTGAGGAGTTTGTATCCTGATGTTTCGGTTGCTTCGGCTTCGGGCTTCGGCGTTGGGGTCGGCGCGACGTATGCGTCGGCGCCGATGTCGGACCGCCATTCGTTGTCGAGTTGTTGGAGGGTTTTGCCGTATACGTTGCGGATGGCGATGTCACCGCTGCGTCCTTCGGCGATGGAGGCGATGGTTTCGGCTATCTTCTCCTGCCCGTAGGTTTCGATGAGGTATTCGACGAAGTTGCGGCTTTGACCGTAAGAGACGATGACCAGGTTTGGGTCGCCGGGGAAGGTCTGGAGGCGGGTGAAGGGGATGAGCCGGTTGGTGTCGATGGCCCAGTCCAAGAAGTAGACGTACGAGAGGCCTTTGTCGAGGTTGCCAAATTCTGCAAGGCCTTCGTTGAGCCAAAGGGGTACGAGCGCGTTGCTGCCACCGGCGGCTCGTCCGACCAAGATGTGGGTGAGTTCGTGCGTGAGGGTTCCGATGTCTCGGTTTCCTGAAAGGACGAGGACGACGCTGTGGTCGAAAAATGCCTGGCCTTCGGTTATGAGTTCGCGGCTGATGGTTGCACTGCGAGCGCTGACGGCGCCGATCATTTCGGCGTTGTTGTTGTAGAGCGTGACTACGATGGGAGTTTCGGTCTCGCTTCCGATGATGGGACTCATGAGTTCCATCGATTCTTTGGCTGCTTCGGCCAGGCGTTCTGCGCGGACTTGGACGGGGCCGTGGTAGTAGACGTAGATCGGACCTCGGGTTACAACATCCCATTCGTAGCGGGCGTCAAGGACGATCTGGCTGTATTGCTCCGAAAGGTATTCATTGCCCTCTTCATCGATGGCTTCGAATACGAAATCGACGGAGGTTCCCGGCGGCAGATAACGTGCGGAGGTGTTTACTCGCCAGATTAGTTCGCCGTCGATGAGCGATTCGGAGCGTTCGGTGAGGTCTAGGTAGTCGTACTGGCCGGTGGTGATGGGCCCGGTTGTGAAACGTATTCGCACGTCGTCGATTTCGATGTCGGATTCGAATGAGGTGTAGAAGCGGATGTTTTCGGGGAAGTTGCTTTCCAGACCTCCGTCGAGGAAACGAACGGGCGATCCTTGCGCGGTCGCGGACTGATCGTAGGCGAACGTGGTTAGTGCCGCGAAGAGTGTGACCGCGATGGCGGCGATGGTTAGTTGGACAGCCCTATTCATTGATCGGTGCATTGATTGCGAACGACGTTGCTTTTAGGAATTACGCCGCAGCGACATGGATGGACGTATCTATACGACGTATCTATATAAGGGTAAGTCAGTCGGCGTTTCGCCACTCGGTCCAGAAACGGTAGAAGGCGCTTAGGGGAGTGCCGACGGCGAGGATCCAGAGGCCCCATATCGGTTGGCCGATGATGAGTGCGACGGTCATGATCACGACTCGTTCGGGACGAGTCAAAAAGCCGGATGTTCCCTTGTAGCCGAGTCCCTCTGCCCGTGCTCGGATGTAGCTGACCATAATCGAGCCTACGAATGCGACAAACGCTAGGATGATGGCATCTTGCCGAAAAGCGTCGGTCGATGAGTAGTGAATGAGCAGTCCGAGTAGGAGGGCGGCTTCGGAGAGGCGGTCGAAGGTTGAGTCGAGGAGTGCGCCTTTGTCGGAGACTTTGCCGGTGCGCCGAGCGATTGCGCCGTCGATCATGTCGAAGAGTGCGGCTGGAATGCTGACGAGTCCGGCGATGAGAAACTCTCCGAAGGCGGCGAATCCGGCGGCGACAACAGCGAGGAGGAATCCAGCGATGGTTGCGGCGTTGGCGTTGAAACCGATGGCTACGAGAGCCGCGGAGATCGGTTCTTCGAACCATCGCGCGATCGCGGCGCGGGCGGATTTGCGGAGCTTCTGGAGTCCGCTCTCCGAATCAACCACTGCTGGTTCGTCGTTGCTGGGGCACGAAGGGCACGGGAGCACGGGCGGTGACCTCGTGGTAGTAGTCGATGATGTCGTCGGCGACTTTTGCCCATCCGAAGCGTTGCACTTTTTCGCGGCCGTTGCGGACGAGGTTGTTGCGGAGTTCGGGTTCTTCGATAAGACGTTGGATGGCGTTGGCGATGGCGTATTCATCGCCGACATCAACTAGGAGCGCGTCGTGCTCGTGATGCGCGACTCCTTCGAAGCCGAGGATGCGACTGGCGACGACCGGCGCGCCGGATGCCATGGCTTCGACGAGGACGAGGCCAAAGCTTTCTTGGCCCGTGTTCGGGGCGCAGAATACGTTGGCGTGCTGGTAGTAGGCTGGCAGTTCTTCGTCGGTAACGGGGCCGGCGAAAATGACGTCGTCGATGCCTCGTTCTCCCATCATTCGATACGATTCGCGGTCAGGGACGCCGGCGCCGACGACGATTAGGCGGAGGTTGGGGTAGCGCCATCTCAATGTGCTGTATGCACCTAGGAGGTAGCGAAGGCCTTTACGTTTTTCGCCGACGCGACCGACGAAGACGAGGTTAATGGCGTCGTCTCTGAATTCGCTGGGCTTGGGTCGGGGTTTTTCAAATCTTGGGACGTCGATGCCATTCGGGATGATGGTGTAGTGGTCGGGGAAGTATCGATCCGCGTATGATTTGGCGGCATTGGAGACTGCGATTCGACCGTCGAGTTTGTCGGCTACGAGCGTGAACAGGGGCTTGAATCCGAGGTATCCGGGGTGGATGTTCTCGCTGTAGGCGTGGAAGGTTCCGACGGTGGGCCAAGGGGAGCACCAGGTGGCAGTGGTTCCGAGGAACGGCATGAGGGGTTCGTGGATGTGGACTACGTCGAAGCGTTCGGAGTTGAGGATGCGTCGCATCTGCCTGGCGGCTTTCATGCTCATGGAGATGCGAGATACGGAGCCGCTGGCGTTGAAAGGGACACTTCCACCGAGCGGGACGACTTCGAGGCCGCTGATGTCGGGAGCGGTCTGCGGTCTTGCGCATGGAGCGAAGAGGACTACTTCATGGCCGCGGTGGGAGAGTTCCTTGCTCAGGCTGGCCATGTGAGCCACTACGCCGCCGTGGTAGGAGAGATCGTATGGTGATACCTGAGCGATGCGCATCGGAGGGTTCGCTACCGGGAAAGTTAACGGCGTATTAAGGAAACGCTGTCGTTACATCATACCAATTTTGTTGGCTTTGGTAGTAGATCTGGGGTCAGGAGATGGGCGGTCGATGGTGGGTCCATGGGTAAGCGTTTTCGAAGGCGGCGGAGGCTGCCAGGACCGTTTCTTCGTCGTATTTTCGACCGATGATTTGGAGGCCCACGGGAAGGCCTTCGGGAGTGAAGCCTGCGGGTATGGATGCAGCGGGGCATCCGGTGGCGTTGGAGTGCATGGTGAAGGCGCCGTTCCAGAACAGTTCGGGGTAGGAGGATGTTCCGGTGATGCTTCCGGGGAATGGTTCGTTGATGAAGGCGGGGAACCGGGCTACCGGGGCGAGAACCAAATCATAAGTTTCAAAGACGTCGTCGAAGGTCGCTTTCAGCTCGCCGATTCGGCCGAGAGCGGCGGCGTAGTCGGCGGTTGTGACTTGGGAACCCTTTTCGACCCAGAAGCGTCCGTATTCGGTCATCTGTTCGCCGTATTGGGGGAGATGCTTCGCGACGTTGTTGTATGCGGAAGCGGATTGGATGGGGCCGAAGGAGTCGTATGGCTCGAGGAGGGTGATGTCGATCTCTTCGACGGTGCATCCGAGGTTTTGGAATGCGAGCGCGGCGTGTTTGGTTATTCGTGCGACATCGGCGTCGACTTCGGCAAAGCCGAAATCGGGGCTCCATGCGATTCGGAGGCCATCGATGGGGCGTTGGGTCGCGGCGACGAAGTCGGGTGGTTTGGAACGTATTGTTCCGGGGTCTCGGCGGTCGAAGCCGGCCATGGTTTGGAGGAGGAGTGCGGCGTCTTTGACGGTTCCTGCGATGGGGCCGGCTTGCGAGAAGAAGTTTGGTGTCGGTGGGCCGTCGACCCCGGTGTACATGGAGACGCGTCCGAGGGTTGGCTTGATGGTGTAGGTTCCGCAGAAATTTGAGGGGATTCGGAGGGAGCCTCCGCCGTCGCCTCCGGTTGCGATGGGAGCGAGGTATGATGCTACGGCTGCTGCGGCGCCACCGCTGGAGCCTCCGGGTGTGCGGTCGGTGTCCCAGGGGTTTTTTCCGGTGATGCCGAGGGAGTTTTCGCAGGTTCCGACGAAGCCTAGTTCGGAGGCGTTAGTTTTGCCGAGGATGATGCCTCCGGCGTCGAGGATGCGTTCGACGATTGCGGCGTTTTTTCGGGGTATGTGGTTTTGGTAGATGACGGACGCGGATGTGGTTCGGATGCCGGCGGTCATCTGGGTGTCTTTGATGGGGATTGGCAGTCCGTGGAGTGGGCCGAGGTGGTCGCCGTTCATGATGGCGTTTTCTGCGGCCTTGGCCTGTTCGACGGCGATGTCGTGGGTTACGTGGAGGAAGGAGTTGAGTTGATGGTCGATGTCATCGATGCGTTTTAGGAAGAGTTCGGTAAGCTCGACGGGTGAGACCTGTTTGGATCTGATGAGATCGAGGAGGTCGGTTGCGGAGGAGTATGCGAGTTGCTGGTCAGGCATGACGACGGTCCGATGGGTTGTCGGATGGGGTGTCTTGCGCTTAGGTTACGGGTTTGGTGTGAAGCGTGTGATTTCGGTTGAAGGGTTGACGCGTTTAAATGCCCGCGACGGTGGTCGGCAGGGTTGGGTGGTTGGTGTGTTCAGGTTTTGGTCGTTGTTTGTGGGCGTCCCCTCACCCCCGGTTCAATCCCGCGGCAAGCTCTGACCCTCTCCCGCGGTGGAGAGAGGGGATACCCCGATCGCCCCGCCGCCATGGTCATCCCCTGTGGTCGCTTCGCTGCGTGAAGGGGATACATATATTTGCACTTTCGGGTTGTTTATTAGAAAATAGTGGAAGTTGTTGGAAATGAGTGGAACTTGCGGGATGTGTCTGGCGAGTAAGGAGCTTTGAGCATGGCCAATTTGAAGGTGCGCGATGTTGCTGAACGTTTGGACGTCAGCAGCAAGACGGTCTACAAGTGGCTGCGTGAGGGGCTGATACCGGCGAGTCGGTTGGGTAAGAGTTGGATCATATCGGAGGAGGCGCTGCAGGCGGCGTTGGTTCCGGGTTCGAATCGTCCGCTGGCGAGTGCGGTGGTAGGTCAAGCCGCTGATGCATCGACGTCTAGTTCTGCTGGTAGTCCAGTTGAAAGTTCTGGGCAAGGATCACGATCTCGTTCTTCGGAGCCGATGGTTCCGGCGAGACCGGTTGAAAGGAGAACCCCTGTGGGTCGTATCAATGTTGCAGTCGTTGGCCTGGGGAACTGTGCCTCATCGCTGATTCAGGGCATCCACAAATATAGTGAGGTGGATGAGAACTCGGCGGCGGTGCCGGGTGTGATGCACAACGTTCTGGGCGGTTACACGATCGGCGATGTGAATGTGGTCGCGGCGTTCGACGTGGACAAAGAGAAGGTCGGAGTTGACATCAACGAGGCGATTTTTGCGAAGACGAACAATGCGTTGCAGTTCCACGATGTTCCTCGGGCAGGGGTAACGGTCGACCGCGGGATGACGCATGACGGGATAGGGGAGTTCTTGTCGGATGTGGTGGAGAGGGCTCCGGGCTCGACTGCCGACATCGTGGGGATTCTGCGCGACCGCGAAGTGGATGTTGTGATCAACTATCTTCCGGTGGGTTCGGAGCAGGCGACGAAATGGTACGTGGAGCAGGTGTTGGCGGCGGGCTGCGCGTTTGTGAACTGCATCCCGGTGTTTATCGCGAACCAGCCGTATTGGCAGAAGCGGTTCGAGGACAAGGGAGTGCCGGTCGTTGGCGACGACATCAAGTCGCAGGTGGGAGCGACGATCATCCACCGGGTGTTGGCTCGGTTGTTTGAGGATCGGGGTGTTCGATTGGACCGGACCTATCAGTTGAACTTCGGTGGGAACACGGACTTCTACAACATGCTGGAGCGTTCCCGGTTGGTGTCGAAAAAGATCTCAAAGACGCAGTCGGTGCAGTCGCAGCTCGAGAAGGAGTTGCCGACGGACGACGTTCACATCGGCCCGAGCGACCACGTTCCGTGGTTGGAGGACCGGAAGTGGGCGTACATCCGGCTGGAGGGGACGTCGTGGGGCGACGTTCCGTTGAATGTGGAGTTGAAGTTGGAGGTTGAGGACAGTCCGAACTCGGCGGGAGTTGCGATCGATGCGATTCGATCGGCGAAGGTTGCGATGGATAAGGGAGTGAGTGGCGCAGTGGTGCCGGCTTCGGCTTACTTCATGAAGTCGCCGCCGGTGCAGATGCGGGATGATGATGCTCGGCGGGCGGTGATTGAGTTTGCGGAGAATGGGGTGGTCAGCTAGGTGGCGAAGGATTTCGACGGATCGGCTATGATCTGAAGTACTCAGAGATGGTGTCTGGACATGAAGAGAGTGTCGGGAGCAAACGAGATGAAAGCAAGGATCCCTCTGGTTCAGACACCTCACAACCCGAAGGCGGTTACACGGTTACGTCTTCGTTGCTAGAGGAGCTGGTAACCGAGGGAGAGACTGTGTCGGAGGCGCTGGCGAATGCGGAGGACGCATTCGCGGCAGTTGTTGAGATCTACGAGGATAGAGCCGGCGAATGTTTAGAATCGCATTGAGATAGCGTTTAGCGAGGGGCGTTTAGAGAGGGTTCAAATATGGGTACATTCAACTGGTCATTGCGGATTTCCAGTATGGACTACGGTGAGGCGAGGGCGAGCGTTAACGGAGAGAGCGTGACGACCTTGGTGGTATTTGGGGAAGATGAAGCCCCAGCTTTGCTAGGCGCGTACATCCTGGAAGGACTTGCCTTGGCGGTGGATCAAGTGGAGCAGCGATTGGTTCCGACCCAGCTCATCATGTACCAGGACAAATAGTCACTTGGAAGGTTCGTTGTCGCTTCGCCGATGTTGGAAGGGTTAGCCGCTGGGTGCGGTGACGTGGTGCCGCACTCTTTGGCGTCGGGGTCGGATTCCCACCACCAGCGTCCGCTACCATCCAGCATCTACGTAATAGACGACGCGAGCGGTCCGCTGTCAGTTGATGGAGTCGTGTCCGTTTGATGAGGTGCAGAGACACCGCTCAGGCCGAGCTAGGGCAGTCAAACGCCGAGATCGCCCGGGTCCTGAGAGCAGGATCATTCGACGGACGGTGGTGAAAGGTGTCGCAGTTAGCGTGCTGATTGTGGCCGCAGTGGGGATCTTGATAAAAAGGAAACAGGGTGAGGTCTCGGTTGCCCGGTACGCCTCCGGATACGGTCGATGTAGTCGCCGTTGGAAAATGAGTCGCCGCGGGTGCGGATGTGGGACGATGATTCGCGGGATAGTGATTGAGTTTGGGTGGATGAGGTGGTGGATTGAGCGGATCTACAAGTTCGATTTCGGATATCACGCCCGGTATGAACGACGAACAGTTGCATGGGTATCTTAGGTCAATCGGTAAAGAATGCTTCGTTAGATTCTTCGAAGAATTTCGCGACTTCAAACAATCAGACGAGACCGTTGCCAGACGCATTGCGAAAGATCGGAATTACGCCTATCCTGCCACTTTAGGATGTCGAGTAAAACCCGCCCGTAAAATCATCTCAGCGAGGCGTGGCAGGGATGCTTTGATCATCTGCGTCCAAAGCAATCGGTTGCATCGCCTTGTCCGCGAAAAAGCCGCCGAGTTGGCAGGAAGTACTGGATAGTACCAATTTCGACCTACATTGTAGCTTTTTGACGGGCTTTGCAAAATATCGTGGTTGGAGGAGATGTTGAAACACAGAAAGGTTGTCGATAATTGCAACTAACAAACTAAATCAACGCAGTTTCATGTAGCATGGATACGACACGAAGAGAAGGACAACCCCTTGACGACGGAGCTTGAAGACGTTCAGATCCCGTTCGGAGCGGCTTGCGGCTTGCAGTCCGACACCAACCATACCGTCAACGGCAGGATGCAGATGACATCGTACTTGGATGTAGGCGAATTATTCGCAGGTGCAGGTGGGATGGCCCTTGGTGCGAGTATGGCCGAGTACGCAGATGTGAGGTTCAGACACGTTTGGGCAACTGATAACAACCGGGATGCGTGTGATACTTTTCGCCTCAACATCGACATCAACGACCACGATGTGATTCGCAAGGATGTCGAAGATTTAGATTTCAACCGTCTGTCCCCAATCGATGGTTTGATCTTCGGGTTTCCCTGCAACGATTTCAGCGTTGTTGGAGAGCAACGCGGGATAAGCGGGCGTTTTGGAGGGCTTTATCGCTACGGCGTAAATGCACTTCAACACTTCAAGCCCAAGTTCTTTGTGGCCGAGAACGTGTCGGGCTTGACATCCGTCAACAAAAGCGCAGATTTCCAGATGATTCTGTCAGAGCTTGGGGAGGTTGGGTACGATGTTTTCCCTGAACTCTACAAGTTTGAAGAGTACGGTGTGCCGCAGAGACGCCACCGAGTGATCATCGTCGGGTTCCGAAAGGACCTTGGAATCAAATTTAAGCACCCAGAACCAACATGTGCAACCCCAATGACAGTTGCAGACGCGCTCAGCGACCTACCAGAGGGCCTGGCAAATAATGAGCGCACTGCGCAAACTACCCGTGTTGTTGAACGACTAAAGCACATCAAGCCCGGACAGAACGCCTTCACAGCTAAATTACCATCGGAACTCAAACTTAACATGCGTAGCGGCGCAATGATCAGCCAGATCTACCGCCGGCTAGTAGCCGATGAACCCTCATACACCATTACCGGTAGCGGAGGTGGCGGGACACACGTTTATCACTGGTGCGAAAACAGAGCGTTGACTAACCGAGAGCGTGCAAGACTGCAATCATTCCCGGATGACTTTGTGTTCGTAGGCGCGAAAGAAAGCGTCCGTAAGCAGATCGGTATGGCAGTACCCCCCGTGGGAGTAGTTCCTATTTTTGAAGCGGTTGCTGAAGCTATCTCGAGGAACGTGCTGAGATGATCGTCGACGATTTGGTGCGCAAAATACTGACGGCACCGTACAAGCGCGGTGCCGATCACCTGAAGGTGCTTACAGGATATGCTACAGCGGCTATGGCGAAACGGCATCTTATCCAAGCTGATGAGATAGCGTCAGATCCCCAAATACAGTTGCCAGAACTGTCGGTTGAGGTCGTGTATGGCATGTCAGAAAGGGATGGGATCCCGTTAACCCAGCACCAAACCTTCGTTGACATGTCAACGTCTAGCTTCAAGGGACGGTTTTCATGCCACTACGTGGTTGATCCCCCTCCGGTTCATTCAAAGGTGTATGTCTGGTGCAGAGCAGGTGAACCCATCGAAGCATTTCTGGGTAGTGCTAACTATACGCAGACAGCACTGATGGGGCATCAGATCGAGTCGATGACGCGTTGCGATACCCGTGATGCCCTTGCGCTGTTTGATGAGAATCGCGCACGATCACTTGAGTGCGAGCATGATGACGTAGAGACATCGGTAGCGCTATACCAGCACGACGACAATTCGATGAACGAGCTGGAAAACGTAAATTTGCCATTCCTTGTCCAAATCACGGAGGAAACACCTACGACATCGGGCATAAATTGGGGGCAACGAGCAGGTCGCGATCGTAATCAGGCTTATCTTCGTGTCCCCTCTGAAACGGCACAATCAGACTTTTTCCCTCCAAGAGCAGTGCAGTTCACAATGTTGACTGACGATGGATTTTCGATGCTTTGCGCTGTCGCGCAAGACGGAGATAAAGCGATCCATACTGTGGAATCCAACGCAATTCTCGGCAAGTACGTCCGATCAAGGTTGGGATTGCACGATGGCGCATGCGTCCGAGGATCACATTTCGACGATTACGGGCGTGATGACGTGACTGTCCACAAAATCGACGACGAAACTTACTATTTGGACTTCTCGGTTTAGACCACGATCACCCACCTGCCGATATGTAGATCCTGTATGTAGATCCTGATTCAACCACCCCGCCTATTGCGCGACGGTGTGGATGCCGCACTCTTTGGCGTCGGGGTCGGATTCCCACCACCAGCGGCCGGAGCGTTCGTCTTCGCCAGGTTTGACGGCTCGGGTGCAGGGGGCGCAGCCGATGGAGGGGAAGCCTTTGTCGTGGAGGATGTTGTAGGGGACTTTGTTGTCGATGGCGTATTGTCGGATCTGCTCGGCGGTCCAGTTGGCGACGGGGTTAATTTTGTAGGCGTCGTGTGCGAGGTCTTTTTCGACGATGGCGATCTCGGATCGCTTCATGCCTTGGTCGCGGCGAAGGCCAGTAATCCAGGCGTCGGCTTCGCTCAGGGCTTTGTTCAGCGGATTGACCTTGCGGATTTCGCAGCAGAGTTTTCGGTTGTTGACGCCCTTGTAGAAGAGGTTCATGCCGTGTTGACGAATCATGCGTCCGACTTCCCGCACGTCGGGGTAGTGGACTTCGACCTCGGTGTTGTAGCGCCGCGCGATGCGGTCCATGAGATCGTAGGTCTCTTCGAAGAGACGCATCGTGTCGAGTGTGGCGAGACGTGCCTTGGGGTTGATGTTCCAGAACATGTCGAAGATCGCCATGCCGTCGACGGCAAAGGAGGACATCTGGATGGCGCGATCGCCAAAGGTGTCGTCGACCCATTGAAGGATCTCAGAGGGGTGCGTATCTTCGAGTTCGCGGTTTATCGCCGCAAGTTCATCATCGGAGAACCTGTCGAGGACACGCGGCTCGACAATTTCGGGATCGACGTGCTCAAAGGTCAAGTTCTCCGTTTTGAGGATCGTCAATTGGTTATTCTCCGCCGGAGGATGAATTAGTCGCCTGTTTTCGGCCTGTTTTCGCGGGTTTGGGGGGACAAAAAAAGACCCCTGCTGTTCGATTTGCAAGGGTATCGGAGCCGAATCGCGTTGTTCGGTGCGTCCGGCCGTGAAATTGAACGTACAACTAACCCCTGCTAGGGGCTACTACAAGAACATTCGACGGTTCGAGACCGCCCGGCCAGGGAAGACATTTCACACGCCATTATATCTTGCGGGAATGTTGTGCGTATTCGTGTTGAGCGCGGTTCGGGATTAGAATGGTCTTAACCTGAGTTTAGGTTTGCCCCATGGCCGAATTTGGGCCGAATTTGGAGGATCTCGTCGATGGCAACGATGACGGAAGCAACGATAACCGGTGAGCGAATGGAGGAGTTGCAGAGCATCGCGAGCGAGCATCTTTTCATGCACGCGCAGCAGGTTGAGGACTGGCGGGGGCAGCTCAAGATTTTCGTTAAAGGCGAGGGCGCGTGGGTAGAGGACATCGAGGGGAATCGATTGCTGGACGCGTTAGGTGGTCTTTGGTACAAGGCAGCAGGGTATGGCAGGCGACAGATCGCGGATGCGATGTACGAGCAGTTGATGGGGATCGAGACGCCGCCGGCGAACTCGGCGACGCCATCGCAGATCGAGTTGGCGGGTCGGATCGCGTCGTTGTATCACGACAAGGATGCGCGGACGTTTTTCTTATCTGGCGGTTCTGAGGCGGTGGAGACGGCGGTCAAAATGGCGAAGAAATACCAGGCGCTGACGGGCAAGGCTGGGGCGTTCAAGGTTATCTCGCGCAGGTATTCGTATCACGGTGCAACGGCGATGGCGGTGAGCTTGGGTCGGAGTCCTGCGGCAGACCCGTGCGGCCCGGAGATGCCGGGTGTGATTCATGTGACGAACTGGGATTCGTATCGGCTGCCGTTTGATGGAGACCCGGTGGATGTGGCGATTCGGTGCGCGAACGAGTTCGAGGTCGCGATCAAACACAATGGTCCGGAGTCGGTCGCGGCGATGATTGCCGAGCCGATCTCTGCGGCGGCGGGCATCCATGTTCCACCGGCGGAGTATTGGCAACGGTTGCGGGAGATTGCGGATCAGTACGATGTGGTGCTGATAGCAGACGAGGTGATCACGGGATTCGGGCGGACTGGGGAGTATTTCGCGCCGATGAATTGGGATGTGAAGCCGGATATCACGACGGTGGCGAAATCGCTGACTAGTGGTTACTCGCCGTTGGGCGCAGCGATCGCGTCGAAAAAGATTGCGGACGCGTTCCTAGGCGGTGCGGAGAAGACGTTTAGGCATCTGGTGACGTTTGGCGGGCATCCGGTGAGTTCGGCGGCGGCGTTGGCGAATTTGGACATCTTTGAGCAGGAAGACTTAGTCGGCAACAGTCGTCGGATGGGTGATTATCTATATGACGAGCTGCAGCGGTTGCGGGATCATGAGATCGTGGGTGATGTGCGAGGCGGTCTGGGGCTTCTAGCGGCCGTTGAGTTGGTACAGGATCGGGAGTACAAGACGCCGTTCCCGGCGAGTGCGGGTTTGGCTAAGCGACTACCGCCGTTGCTATTCGAGAATGGCTTGGTCACGTTCCGGGCAGGTGATGTGATCGCGCTGTGTCCGCCGCTGATGGTCGATAAGGACGAGGTCGATTTCATCGTGGATGCGATTGACAGGTCGCTGACGACGCTTAGTGCAGACTTGGGGATGGCTTGAACCGGGCGTCGTTGGAATCTCGTCGGAGGTTTTGCGCCAGCGGTTAATATCTGATATTGTGCATACACACGCGTTGCGCGAATAACTTTACGCGCGCGTCGGTCTTGCGTACGGAACGGCAAGAGCAAGACGAGAAAAAGCTTCCACATGACAACGAGCGTTACATCTGAAGCTCACCCCCGACGAGCATCCAAAAGAAGCTAGGGAGAGGTATCGATATGGCAGAAATGACAACGGCTGCTGCAGCCCAAGAGCGCGAGCACATGCTCGAAGATGCCGCGGAGGTGGATATTGACGGGTTCGGGGCGTCGGCTGCGACGTCGGAAATCGTATTGGATGTAAACAACTTGCAGACCCACTTCGCGACGCGTTGGGGCACGGTTAAAGCGGTTGATGGCGTGACGTACAGCGTTCGACGGGGTGAGACGTTGGGTGTGGTCGGCGAATCTGGATCGGGCAAATCGGTTACCGCTCTGTCGATCATGCGCTTGGTTCCTTCGCCTCCGGGCCACATTGTCGGTGGCGAGGTGGTATTGAACGGTCGCGACTTGTTGGATTTGTCGGAACGGCAGATGACGGAGATACGCGGCGGTGAAGTTTCGATGATTTTGCAGGACCCGATGACTGCATTGAACCCGGTTTTCACGGTTGAGAACCAGGTCGGTGAAGCGATACGGATCCACCAGAAGTTGCGTGGCAAGGACCTTTGGGACTCGATAGTCGATGCTCTCAGGAAGGTTCGAATTCCGGCGCCGGAGACGCGCGCAAAAGACTACCCGCACCAGTTGTCGGGTGGCATGCGGCAGCGTGTGGTCGGTGCTATCGGGATTTCGACTAACCCGGACGTGATCATCGCTGACGAGCCGACGACGTCACTCGACGTGACGATTCAGGCGGCCTACCTCAGGCTATTGCGCCAGATTCAGCGTGAAGCTGGAGTTGGAATTATCTTCATCACGCACGACTTCGGAATTGTTGCCAAGATGTGCGACCGCGTGGCGGTGATGTACGCGGGCCGTATCGTCGAGACGGCTGATGTTAGGACGATCTTCAACGAGCCGTTGCACGAGTACACGAAGGCGTTGATCACCTCAGTACCGAAGCTTGAGGAGAAGACCGGTCGGTTGCCACAGATTGAGGGTCAACCGCCGCTGCTTTACAACCTTCCGGAGGGCGACGCATTCGCTCCGCGGTCGCCGTTGGAGTTCACCGAGGAGGACGCGTTGGTTCGGCCGGAGTTGGTAGAAGTTTCGCCGGGTCACCAGGTGCAGATGTCGAGGGCATCAGTCGCAGATTTTGAAAAGTACAAACATTTAGTCTCGTACGGATGATCCTGCCGGAACGTACGAACGAATACAACGGTTGAAGAGGAACTTCACAGATGGCAAGCAACACAATGACCCGAACGGTGATCCCGGATGCTCCGGGCGCATCGAGTCCGTCTGACGCGATATTGCAGGTCCGTGGCCTGCGGAAGTGGTTTGACGTTGGGGGACGCTTCCTCGGTCTTGGTCAGCGGAGCTGGCTAAAGGCGATCGATGACGTCAATTTCGACGTCCGCGAGCGCAGGACATTCGGCTTGGTAGGCGAGTCGGGTTGTGGCAAGACCACGACGCTGAAGGTGATTTTGGGCTTGGAAGTGCCAACTGAGGGGAACATTTACTGGGAGGGCGACGATGTTGCGACGATGACGCGTGCTGCAAAGCGGGAATTCCGACGTTCGGTGCAGGCCGTGTTCCAAGACCCTTGGTCATCGTTGAATCCTCGGATGAGGGTGCAGGCGATTGTCGGCGAACCGCTCGAGATCGCGACCACGATGACACGTGGCGAGATCCGAGACCGAGTAGGCGATCTGCTGGTTGAGGTGGGGTTGAACCCGTATCAGATGAACCTTTATCCGCACGAGTTTTCGGGTGGTCAGAGGCAACGCATCGGAATTGCTCGGGCGCTGGCGTTGAACCCCAAGCTCATTTGCTTGGACGAGCCAGTATCGGCGCTCGACGTTTCGATTCGTGCGCAGATCATGAACCTGTTGGTTGACCTGCAGAACGAGCACGGTTTGGCGTACCTACTGGTGGCGCACAACTTGGCGACGGTGCGGTACATGTGCCACGAGATGGCGGTGATGTATCTCGGCGTCGTGCAGGAGATGGGTGACACTGAGGCGATCTTCAGCAACCCGCTACACCTTTACACGAATGCTTTGATATCCGCCGCTCTTCCGTCTCACCCGGACATCACACGGGACGAGATCATCCTTCCGGGCGAGGTGGTATCGCCGATCGACCCGCCGCAGGGTGATGTGTTTATGACTCGTACGCCGATTGAGGTGGATCATTCGCATCGATGGGCGACCGAGAGGCCCCCGTTGGTCGAGAAGGAAGCGAACCACTGGGTGGTGGACACGCCTTGGAGTTTGGCGACTGATGAGGCGTTGCAGGCTTCGATCTACGACGAAGAGGCGGAGATACGCAAGAGTGAAGAGGAGCGGCGGCGACTGGCTGCTAGCAACTGATTCTCTGCATAGCGAAGTTAGAGACGCGAAAAAGGGGCGTGTGCTGCAACTGGCACACGCCCCTTTTTGATTCGGAAACTGGAAGTTTTCGTCAGAGATTCGTTGGCTCCCAGGCCAGGATTCGAACCTGGATTGAAGGATTCAAAGTCCTCCGTCCTACCATTAAACGACCTGGGAACGTCACTGGAATCAAGGATATATTCCGGCTTGGTGTGGGCAGGCCGGTATGAATTGGACGTCTTGCTCAATCAGCGATCTTGCTCGCTAGTTCCGCGGTGGTGGCGAGAATCTGCGCGTATTCCGCGGGGTTTGAACGAGGTCGGTCGCCGGCAGGGTTGGTGCTGATCAGGAGTTTCGTGTTCGGGAGTGTGGTTCGCAGGTCTGCGGCGAATTTGGCGGGTTGGTTGCGGTTGATCGAGACGAGGGTTGTGTCGCCGATTCTGGCGGCTGTCACGTCGCCGTCGTAGGATGTCGCGGTTGTCACTCGTGCGTTTCGGCGGGTGATGATGTTAGGGGCTGCTCGGACGGTTTGCGTGGCTAGCAAGATGGCGAAGGCTTGGGCGTCGGACCATTGGCGGTCGGCGTGGGATATGCCGGGGTTGTCGTCCGCCCAGTCGAATGGGCGGATGTCGGATGATGCGCCTTGGATGAAGATTGCGGTGTCGGCTCCGGCTTCTTCGAGGGCTGATGACGCGATGCCGGGGAAGTCGGCGGTCCACGCGGTGGTGTTGCCGACGATCGTTGCTGGACAAGCGAAGTTGTAGAGCAGGCAGGCGGCCCGACCTTCGGCGGTTTGGATGGCGGTCAGTTGCAGCGTCTCTCGTTCAGTTTCGAGAGCTTCATCGCCGGGCGACGTGGCAAAGCAGCTGAGATTGGGGAGCGTTGCCGTGACGGTTCCGATCGCGGCCGGTTCGAGCGACGTTGCGGCGTCGAGAGCGGTTCCAGCGATGATTTCAGGGAGGTATGCGGCGTAGTTCCGGTATTGGTTGGGTAGGTCGGCTTCGTCGCGCCAGAGAGGCGGTGATGTCCCGTTGCCGGTGGTTAGGATCGCGATATTTCGGTGCGGGATTCCGGTTGATGCTGTGACCGCTTGAGCGATGAGCCCTTTGAGCCAATCGGCGATGCCGTACGCGTCGAGGGAAACGATTGCGGCGGTTTCGCCGTATGACTTAAGGACGACGCACCTGACGGCGAGATCGTCGTCGATCGAGCGTGCGGGCCGATCCGGGAACTCCGGACCGGAGATGGTGAATCCTATCGGGGGCGTGATAGGCGCTTGCGAGACGCCGACGTGAAGCAGGTTATCGACGGTTGAGAGGATCAATTTCGATGTTGGTCGGCGTGAAGTAGGCAAATGGTATCACTCGTGAAATGAGTCACTCTGGCGCTTTCCCTCTCCCACGGAGGAGACAGGGGGTAGAGGCAGCGCTTGGGTAAGATTGCATGTAGCGTGCGCCGTTGAGGTGCGTTGAGATCGACTGGAAAGATTGATTAGGACCGTGTCTATGGCCTTTGCAGGGGCGTCCCGACATCTGTTGGAGGTTAGGAACCTCGAGACAGTGTTTCACACCGATTACGGCGTCGTGCGCGCGGTCGATGGGGTAGATCTGCACATTGACGAGGGCGAGACGGTCGGTTTGGTCGGCGAGTCGGGATGCGGCAAGAGTGTGGCGGCGCTTTCGATCGTCCGATTGGTGCCTGACCCGCCCGGGCGCATCGTTGGCGGGCAAGTCATCTTTGAGGGCACGGACTTGCTGCGTCTCGACATCAAAGAGATGCGTCATGTCCGCGGGCCTGGGATCGGCATCATCTTCCAAGAGCCGCTGACATCTCTGAATCCGGTGTTGTCGATTGAGCGTCAGATCGTGGAGCCGTTGCAGGAGCATCTCGGAATGACGCGTCGGCAAGCGTCGTCTCGGGCAACTGAGCTTCTCGACCTAGTGGGCATACCCGACTCGTCGGCACGCATACGCGACTTCCCGCACATGATGAGCGGCGGGCAGCGTCAGCGGATCATGATTGCGATTGCGCTTAGCTGCAACCCGCGATTGCTGATCGCGGACGAGGCGACCACGGCGTTGGACGTGACGATTCAAGCTCAGATATTGGAGTTGATGAAGGATCTAACGGAACGGTTCGGCACGTCACTGCTGATGATTACGCACAACCTAGGAGTAGTTGCGAGATACGCGGACCGGGTGTGCGTTATGTACGCCGGGAAGATACGCGAGATGGCACCTTCAGAAGAGTTGTATGGCAACCCAAAGCATCCTTACACCGTGGGCCTATTGGGTTCGGTTCCGCGATTGGATGCGCGTCGTGATACGGGTAAGCTGACGCAGATACCGGGTGACGTTCCGGATCCAACGAGGATGCCGACGGGATGCGCGTTCCATCCGCGGTGCGACTTTGCGGTGGAAAGGTGTTCGGCGGAGGATCCATCGATGGAGGAAGTGGGCGTGGGGCACGTTGCGGCGTGCTGGGAGAGGGAGCGGGTGGGGTAGGGTTGGTTCCCAACGGCATGGGCGTGTTTACAACCCAATTGACACTTGTAACTGGCGCGAACGGACTCAAAAGTAATGGCACTAGATGAGTTAGCCGCGACTATCGCGACGATCAATCAGCGAATCAACGAACATAGAACATCGCTAGCCGCGAACGAAACAAGGACACGTCAGGTTCTGATCGACCCGTTGTTAGCGGCATTGGGTTGGGATGTGACCGATCCAAATCAGATTGAACTTGAATATGACGTTCGTGGCCGGCGGGCGGACTATGCGCTGTTGGTCAACTCAAACCCGGTTGCAGCGATCGAAGCCAAACGTTTCGGTCATCAGCTCGTAGACGACAACACAATGCAAGTGATGAATTACGCCAATACCGCAGGAATTGAGTACATGGTAGTCACGAATGGCGATGAATGGAAAATGTACTCGGTTTTTGAGCGGGGAGCGATCGAGGAACGAGTCATCATGGAATTGACCGTCACGGGATTCGAACCTCATGTGACTGCCTTGAAATCATTGACGATGTGGCGGGCGAATTTGGGAACGAGTGGGGCACCAACCGAGGCGAGCGAACCTGTGATTAAGTCTCCACCGGACTTTCAAACGCCGATGTCAAATCCAGTGGAGATCAGAGATTCGAATGCTGGCAAACAGCGACCAGCCGATCGGACGCAGTCGAATGATCAAATTACCGTTAACCAAAACGGTGAAGGCTGGTATTCGGTCGCCGACAAAGCCTTTTCCCCGGCTCACAAACGCGCAGTCAAATATCGATTGGAAGGCAACGAATTCAACACGAAAAACTTCACTGACGCGTTCGTTGAAATAGCTGCTTGGTTGGTCCGAAGTAACCTCCTCAACGCAAACCATTGCCCGATAAAATCCACGCCTCGCGGAGCAAAGTACGTGATTGCGCCTGAACCGATTCACGAGAATGGCAATGTTTTTAAAAGTGCCAGGGAATTGCCCAACGGATTGATCATGGAGGTACATTCCAGTTCTGAGGACAAGTTGGATATGCTTCGCAAAATTCTTCAGTTAAGCGGTGTATCTGGCAATTCTGTGCAAATTAAGTGGGAGTAGCGCGTTTGGTTGTAGGCGGATCGGACGCTCGAACCATTTCTTGGTTCTGTGACTAGCATTCTTATTCAATCGTTCTACGCACGGACGCGGTTGAGATGATCTGGATTCCGAGTAAATCGTTAGCATCTGCGCAGCAAAGCAGATACTTGGTGAACTTTTAGAACGTAACGCGACAGCGAAATAGACTCGATAACCGATACCAATCGTATTTCTTGACGAAAATAGCGTGAGTTCCTCGATCCAACCACCAATTTTGCCTTCCACCGCGTCCGCCACCGCGGTCGCCTCGCCGCGCGACGCGGTTAGGGCGATGGCGTCCATCGGCGAAATAGCGGCGGTCAACCTCAGTGCGGTACCTTTGCTTTCGGTGCGGGATTTGAATGTGCATTTCCCGATTTCTCGGGGTTTCATTCTGCAGAAGACTGTCGGGCATATTCGGGCGGTGAACGGGGTGTCGTTTCATGTGAATCCGGGTGAGACGTTGGGGATCGTGGGGGAGAGCGGTTCGGGGAAGACTACGGTGGTGCGGGCTGTGATCCAGTTGCAAACGCCGACTTCGGGGAGTGTGGTATTTCAAGGGGATGAGCTTGTGGGGGCGTCTTCGGAGGTATTGCGTGGAGCGCGGCGGAATATGAGCATGGTGTTTCAGGACCCATATGGGTCGCTCAATCCAAGGATGCGTGCGGGGAATATCGTGGGTGAGCCGTTGCGAGCGCATCACGTTTTCGAGTCGAAGAACGAGTACCCTGACCGGGTGGCGGAGTTGTTTCAGATGGTGGGTTTGCATCCGGGCGTGGCGAGCCGGTATCCGCATCAGTTTTCGGGCGGACAACGGCAGCGTATTGCCATCGCGCGGTCTTTGGCGTCGAATCCGCGGCTGATTTTGCTCGATGAGCCGGTGTCGGCGTTGGATGTGTCGATTCAGGCGCAGGTGATCAACTTGCTTGAGGATTTGCAGGATGAGCAAGACTTGGCGTACGTGTTCGTGGCGCATGATCTGTCGGTAGTGCGGCACACGGCGCATCGGACGGCGGTGATGTATCTGGGCAAGATCGTGGAGATAGCGGATGGTGACGAGATTTACGACAACCCGTTGCATCCTTATACCCAAGCGTTGCTGTCGGCGGCTCCGATGCCCGATCCGGTGTTGGAGAGGAAACGGGAGCGTATCGTCTTGACGGGGGACATACCGAGCCCCGCGAATCCGCCATCAGGGTGCGTGTTCAGGACGAGGTGTCCGATAGCGATTGATGATTGTGCTGAGGTTGTCCCGCGAATGCGTAGCACGGGTTCGTTGACGCGGCGGCACGAGGTGGCGTGCATTCGGGCTGAGTTTTAATCCCCCTCACCCTAACCCTCTCCCACGGAGGGGACTTGCCGCCTCCCGTCTGTCCCCGTATTCCCCTCACCCTAGCCCTCTCCCACCTTGGCGGCGAGGGGATGACGCTGTATGGAGAGATGCCGTTTTTAGATGGCATCACGCGTGTGCCGGGGGTAGGTCCACCCCCTGCGTTCTCGCTTCGCTCGTCCGCCGTCCCCCTCGCTTCGCGAAGGGGTGGTAACGAAATGTTCTTGGAACTGTGTAAAACGGTGCGCGTTTAGAGTAAAATCGGTTGCCATTAAGAGACATGAATCCAGATATGGAGTATTGACATGGCTGTTGCGACGAAATCCGTCGTGAGCGATTTCCAAGAGCAAGGTTTCGTGAAGGTCAAAGGTGTTCTTGACCCAAAGACGGTGCTTGACCCGATCATCGAGGAGTATGAAGGCGTCCTCGACAATCTGGCGCGTAATCTTTACGGAGACGGCGAGATCGCATCCGAGTACAAAGAGTTGTCGTTCGACGCACGTATCTTGAAGATCTATCAGGAGACGGGCCGACAACACGCCCAGTACTTCGACTTCTCGTTGCCGTTCCAAGACGTCAAGGAAGACACTCCTTGCTGGTTTGGGCCCGCAGTCTTCAACGCGTTCGTGAACGAAAATTTGCTTGATGTGCTCGAGCAACTGATCGGACCAGAGATCTCATCCAACCCGGTGCAGCACGTGCGCATCAAGCCGCCTGAGAAGTACCTGCCGAAGACTGAGCAAGGTCAGCCGCTCATCGGTGCCACGCTTTGGCATCAAGACCACGGTGTCGTTGTGCCTGAGGCGGATGACACCAACATGGTTACCGTTTGGTTCTCACTGACGGACACTCCGGTCGAGTCGGGTCCGTTGAACGTGGTTCCGGGTACCCACCGTGGCGACCTGTTGACGCACTGCGACAGCTACGCGCACAACACAACGATGGTGCAGGGTCGGCAGATCCCCGAGAAGCTGTTCCCGTACCAGGTCGCAACGCCGTTGCCGACCGAGCGTGGAGACGTGGTCTTCATGCACAAGCGAACGGTTCACGGATCATTGGGTAACTTGAGCGAGAACATGCGCTGGTCGTTCGACCTTCGGTACCACAACACTGGTGCCCACTCAGGTCGTGTCGCATTCCCGGACTTTGTGGCGAGGAGCAGGTCGAACCCGGACTCAGAGCTTCGCGACCCGGTCAAGTGGCGCGAGATGTGGATGGACTGCCGCCGGAAGATGTCGAAGATCAACCAAGGCGGACAGTTCGACATTCCGTTTGGCCGTTGGGAAGACGGTCACCCCGACTGCGAGAACTAAGGCGTCCGACGCCTGCACATTGAACCTTTTCGTCCCTCCCCCTGTCTCGCAGGGGGAGGTTAATGGTGTAGAGCGAGAGGTGACGATAAATCGCCCTATCGTCAATTGACGATCACCACCTCGACCTCGATTTCTGGTTCATCTGGAACGGTTGCGGGTGCAAGTATCTGCGAATCATTGCGGATCGCGTCAGGGAATGTGAAGTCAATGGCGTATTGCGGCGACCGGGCTTCGATGGTGTAGATGTCGCAGTTGTTTCGGTTTCTGGGGTTGAAATTCCACGTCATCTCGTAATCCAAGATCTGGTAATTTTCGGGGTTCACTGCGACGCCGATTTCGAGGTCCAATCCTCGGCTCCACGATGGGTTTGGTTGATCGATAGAGACTTCGATTTCGACCAGAGTGGCATTCCTGGAGGTAACCGTGTAGGCCGTAGCGCTCGCGTACACGTTGATGTCTGCAAGCGTTTGTAGCAGCGAAGAGAAACCTCCTCTGAACGTCGTCGCGTCCGATACCCTCTCGACGCCAACGTCGCTCCAATCGCGTCCACGCATGAGCCACCACTCGCTTTCGCCCCAATCTGGCGGGTTGCCGATGTAGTAGTAGCGATCATTTCCGTCTTGGAAATGTCGCCATAGCGCCGCATAAGGTAGCAGGTTCGCAGACTCGAGTTGCGCCCATCCGAAGTCGTGATTCCCCCGACATCCCGGCCAGCCACCCTTGATTTCGAAGCTGAACGATTCCGCGTCCATCAATGCGGCATGGGCACGCCGTAGCAGCGCGGGCGCAGAGAGTCCCACGGGTTCGGGCGGATCGTTGAGTTCGTCGGCGAAGACGATGAGGTCGAGGACTTCATCGAAGGACATTCCGGGTTGGACAAAGGGATGGGCGTGAAGCGCGAATAGACCGCGGTCGATGCCGTCGATCGTCGTGTAATCGAGTGCTTCGTAGCTCATCACGCTGGAGCGGTCGTGATGGCGATGCTTGACGTTTGTGAATGCATGCAGCAACTCGTGGAGCGAAGTCGAGCGAATCGCCGCGTCTCGGTGTGCTTCGTCTTCGAAGCGGTTCGACCAAATGGCGATGGTGCTGGCTGTTATTCGGCCATCATCATCAACCCATGTCCTCGCGCAACCGGCGAAATCTACGCAGTCCAAACCGGTCGAATCGGCGTTTTCTCTCGCCACGCCGGTATGAATCTTCAGTTGCGCTTCTTTCGCCGTAGCTACACGTTCGATCTCCAGATTGAAGAACGCCCCGACGTCTTGGAGGACTTCGTCGAATATTTTCAGGTAATGGGCGTTGCCATACGACCACAATTTGATCGCTTCGCCGACGGGCCACTTGGTGACGTGTTCGCGATCCCAACCAGCACACCCGATGCCTTCATGGGTCTCTTCGTCATCTTGTTCTAGGTCGTCATCGATGTTCGACGTATCGCTGAAACAGTCCCAGACATCGCGCTCGATCCCGGTGATCCGTTCAGGGACGTTCATCGATGTAGATTTCGGCTCTGCCGCTCCGTAGCCAATCGACAGGTTCGTATCTCCATGTGGCAACCTCAACGTCTGGCTGATCACGGTTGGATAGACATCCGACTCCTTTTCGACCGGGAACTCTGCGCCGCAATCGTCAACTACGACATCGTTCTGAGAACACTCGATGACGACGACTTGGGATTCGTCAGTTCCGTTGTTCACGAACGTCAGGTTTAGATCCACGTTGGCGGATCCATCGCTCCAATAGCTTGCAACTTCGGGTGTCGCGATCTTGCTCAAGTTCCAAACGAGATCAGGCGCGTCCGGCACTGCGATGGTGTGGTCAATAACGTTGAGATTCCCCCATCGGAACGTGTCCTCGTCCTCAACGGCGAAGATGCGTGTCGGGGTGTCGCCAATCGGCAACCAAAGACGCATCTCAGTCGCTACGGATTCTCCCGCGGATATCGGGCCCGACTGGCTTGAGGTCGAGCAGCTGCCCGGCCATTCGCCGTCGCAATCGACTCCGATGTAGAAGGTGTTTGTGTTGTCTACGCCCTCGTTTTTCACTTCGACCGTTATCGAAATCAGGGCTTTGCCATCGCCGTCCCAACCGATGCCCTCGGTGGCGACGACGTTCGTGCGAAGATCGATGAATTCAACATCTAGCGATTTGTCCGTGGAGTTGTTGCCCGATTCGCCTTCGATGGTTGTGGTAACGACGCTGAATGCGAAATCGTACGAGCCGGGCGCGAGTCGGATCGGAACGATCGCCGTGGTGTTTTCGCCCGGCGCGAGATCTGGGAGTTCGCCGCTATAGACCTGGTGGCCGGAAACCTCACCATCCGAGTCCTGCCACGAGCTGGTCAGGGATAAACCTTCCGCGACTAGATCGCCTGAGTTGGTGATCTGGAGGTCAAACTCCACGGTTCGTCCGGACTTGAATCGGTAGTCGGTTATCTCCACATCGATGTCGGCCCCGGCAACTGAGATGGTCTGCACCCTTGCGGATTCGCCGACTTCCAATCGGACTGTGTGTTCTCCGGGCGTCAAAACGAAGCTGAAGGTGAAAGTTACCGTCTGTCTGCTTTGCAGCGTGGTGATGATGTATGCGAGTTGCTTATCGCCGTTGTCGATTTGGTAGTCGACTCTTTGCAACCCTGAGAAATCACTCGCACCGGAGTTAACGACGGTGACTTGGGCTTCGTAGGTGACGGTACTTTCAGATTCCCCGGTTTGGTTGATAGTCAGGGTTTGGAAGGCTAATCGCGGCGACGGTGATTGGGCGTTGGTGGTTGAACCGAACGCCACGACTCCAATTACCGAGACTCCGAGCAGAACCGCTAATATCCACGTCTTCCGCCGCAGGTTAGCGAAGTGGGCGATGTAAGGCATCGTTCAGATGCTGAACCGTTGCCGAACCGCTTCGTATAGCGCGATTGCGGCGCTCACCGAGGCGTTTAGGGAGGCGAGTTGGCCATGCATGGGTATTGCCGCTGTGGCGGTGCAGCGTTCCTGGGCTAGACGCCCAACGCCTTTCTCTTCGGAGCCGACAACGATCGCGGTTGGGACAGTGAGGTCTGTTGCGGTGTAGTCGGTTTCGGCGTCGACGGCTAAGGCAACCGTCTGCAGACCTAAGGTGTTTAGGTATTCGATCGTACGGGAGATGTTGACGACTCGGGCGACGGGCAGGTGCATCAGCGCACCCGCGGATGCTCGGATGGCACCTGGCGAGATGCCAGCGGCTCTGCGTTCCGGGATGATGATTCCGTGTCCGCCTGCCGCGTCCATGGTGCGGGCGATGGCTCCTAGGTTGTGAGGATCTACGATTCCGTCGAGGACGGAGATCAAAGGCGCTTGGTTTTTGCGGTCTGCTTCGAGGATGATGTCCTCGACGGATACGTATCTGGTATCGGGCAGGACAGCGACAACGCCTTGGCTTTTCTTGGTCTGGGACTGGCGATCGAGTTCGCGCCGTTGAAGTTGTTCGACTTGGATGCCGGCGTCTTCTGCGAGCGAAATTATCTCTTGCATCTGCGCTCCGACCTCGATACCGTCAGCTATCAAGAGGCGATCGATGTTGCGCTCGGCGCGCAGAGCTTCCAGCACCGCGCGTCGTCCCTCGACGGTGTTGGCGTGCATGTTGCGGGCTCTGGCGTATCGGCTCATGGTCGAATAGTGGTTGCGGCGATGGGTCCTTAAAGTTGACTTACAATTCCTTGATATGCGGGTCGGTCACCGAAACGAAGAAATGCTCAAAGGAGACCCGTCATAGGACAACCAAATTCTATTCCGAATGATGTAGCGGGTGCGGTGATGGAGTTGATACGGACGCGACGGAACGTGCGCGACTTTGATGATCGTACGGTGCCGAGAGAGATGCTGGACCAGATAGTCGAGGCTGCGACGTGGGCGCCGAACCATCGCCATACCGAACCGTGGCGGTTCATCGTACTCGAAAAGGATGGAGAAGCTCGTAAAACCGTTGGCAACCTCGTCTATAAGTGGACTTGGAACTACGTCAAGAATCCGAACCCGGAGCGGCGTGCGAAAAGCTCGGCAGAGGCTCGTGAAGAGGTGTTGGACACTCCTGTATTGATGCTCGTGTATTCGGTACCGGGTGCGAACGAGGAGGTCACGGAAGAAAACTACGCCGCGACGTGTTGCGCGGCACAGAACATGCAGTTGATGGCGCATGCAATCGGGTTGGCCGTGGGATGGTCCACGGGGCGCATTTGTAAGTGTGAAGAGGTGCACAAGGCGATCGGTGCGGAGACGGATTGGGCAGTTGTTGGGGCGTTCTTTATTGGATTCCCGATGTCGATTCCCGACGCTGAACGTGCGCCAGTGAGTGAAGTTTGTACATACTTGGGTTGATGATCCGAATTGGCGCATTGTCGCCACCCGTTAGGGACAACCGAAAAAAACAGGAGATCAATTAATGGCAGATCGAGACACGTTTTTGAACTACGTCAGCGGAAACTGGGTCGCAGCGTCGACGGGCAAGGTTTCGCAAAGCGGCAATCCGGCTGACTTGGACGACTTGATCGGTGAGTTTCAGGCGTCGAACTCCGCAGACGCGGAGAGGGCGGTTGGCGCTGCGGCGGAGGCGGGGCGAGTCTGGGGATCGATGTCGGCGTTGGCGCGGGGTGGTCATCTTTTGGCAGCAGCGGACCACTTGAAGCAGAATTCGGAGCGATACGCCCAGGCCATCACCCGGGAGTGCGGCAAAGCTATCGTGGAAGCTCGAGGCGAGGTGGGACGATCTGTCGCGCTGTTGCAGTATTTCGGTGTCGAGGGATCGAACCCGGTTGGCGATGTTGTGCCGTCGGTGGATCCGAACATCTTGCTCTACACGAAACGCGTTCCGATCGGAGTTGTGTCTCTTATAACTCCTTGGAACTTCCCCTTGGCGATACCGATCTGGAAGATGGCGCCAGCATTGGTTTATGGGAACACGATCGTGTTGAAGCCGGCATCGGCAACTCCGCACTTGGGCGTATTGATCGCCGAGATGTGGGATGCCGTCGGGTTACCTGCGGGAGTCTTCAACTTGGTGACCGGCTCAGGAGGAGCGATAGGGGACGCGCTTGTCGGCTCTGATGGAGTTGCTGCCGTCTCGTTCACCGGCTCGACGCCGATAGGGATGGGAATTGCGGCCTATGCTGCGAGCCGAGGGGTGAAATTCCAACTGGAGATGGGCGGCAAGAACCCGGTTATTGTGATGCCGGATGCAGACCTCGAGCAAGCGGCTCAAGTTACCGTCGACGGCGCGATGAAGTACTCGGGTCAGAAGTGCACGGCTACTTCGCGCGCGATTGTGATCGGGAACGTTATCGAAGATTTCACGAATCTGGTCGTTGAGAAGACGGAGGCGCTCGCAATTGGCCCAGGTGCCGACGCCGCTTCGGTGATCGTACCAGTAATCGACGAGGCGTCTCGGCAGAACATCGTGGCGTCTGTGGAGCGCGGCGTTAGCGATGGTGGGAACGTCCTGACAGGTGGGGGTGTGCCATCTGGAGGTTCGTACGATGGTGGGACCTACGTGGAGCCGACGGTGTTGTCGAAGGTTTCGCCGAACGACTTCGTAGCTTGCGAGGAGATTTTCGGTCCGGTGCTGGGGATCATTCCGGCGGCGGATATCGATGATGCGTTGGGGATCGCGAACGATGTGAGGTACGGTTTGAGTGCGGGTATCTTCACGCGGAATCTGAATGCGGCGTTGCAGTTTGCGGATCGGATCGAGGCGGGAATCGTGAAAGTGAACGGGGAAACGGCGGGAGTCGAACCTCAAGTGCCGTTTGGCGGCATGAAATCGTCGAGCAGCGGTTCGCGCGAACAGGGCAAGGCGGCTATCGAATTCTTCACGGAGACGAAGACGATCTATGTGAACCAGAGCGCAAGCTAGGGGCGTATAGAACGGCGAAAAGAGACTACGCGAATAGGTTGAACCGCAATCATGCGGATAATTGATACCACATCGCATTTTGGTGCTATGTCATTCGCGATTTCGCAGCGGTATTTGCTTTGCTTCATCACGTTCGTTAAGATTCGCTGATAAAGTGCACACAAAACATCTGTGATTGGAAATCCAAGAGGAACGAATGATGGTACGGGCACAAACCAAAACCGACTTGGAACTGGTCGCACACCTGCTTCGGCGCGCAGGTTTCGGGGCCGACCCGGCGGAGATCGAGCGGTACGCAGGGAAGTCGTACGACGACATTGTCGACGATCTTATAAACCCGCAACGTTTCTCTGAAGTTGAGGATGATCTTCTGAGTCGACTCTATCCGCATCTGGCGGCGAACAAGGACAATGGTGCGGTTTGGAACGGTCGGTGGATGTTCCGGATCGTGAACACTGAGCGTCCGTTGGAAGAGAAGATGGCGCTGTTTTGGCACGGCATTTTGGCGACGGGTTGGACGAAGAGCGAGCATACGCCCAGCATGGTGAATCACATCCAAATGCTGCGGGACAACGGGCTGGCGAATTTCAGGACGATTCTGCTGGAGCTGTCGAGAGACCCGGCGATGATCTTCTGGCTCGACAACCACGAGAATCACGGTGTGGCGATCAACGAGAACTACGGTCGAGAGATTTTGGAGTTGTTCTCGATGGGGATCGGGAATTACACCGAGGACGACATCAAGAATGCGGCTCGGGCGTTCACAGGTTGGACGTTCAAGCAGCCGTTGCCGCTGTATCCGTTCGGTCATTTCGAGGCCGAGTTCACGTATCGAGAAGATGACCACGACGCGGGCGAGAAGGAGTTTTTGGGACACCGGGGCAACTTCGACGGCGAAGACATCATCGACATCATTGCTCGTCAGGAGGCGACGGCGAGGTTCATCGCCCGCCACTTGTACACGTTCTTCGTGGCCGATGAGCCGCAGGTTCCGGCTTGGAGCATTCAACCGCCGAACGATCCGGATGCGATTCAGACTTTGGTTGATGCGTGGATGGATTCGGATGCAGATATCCGTCACGTCGTCAGCACGTTGCTGAAGTCGGACTTCTTCAAGAATGCACGCATGAAACGCGTCAAGTCACCGACTGAGTTCATGTCCAACGTCCTCAAAATCTCTGGCGACTGCCGCGAAATCGACGTAGGTCTGGAGAGTTTCCAAGGTACGCTCGTGGCAATGGGCCAAACGCTAATGGACCCACCGTCCGTTGAGGGTTGGCACACCGGCAAGGAGTGGATCGACGGCGGTACGCTTACGGAGCGCGTCAACTTTGCGATCAACACGTTGGCGGACGCGTCGAAACCGGGCGTTCAGAACATCATGGAGGCGTTGCGGGAATTGGACGAACCTCGGACGCCGGAGAAGTTCGTGGGCACGGTTCTTGAGCACCTGTGCCGTTTGCAGGTTGACGACGCGACGCGAGAGGCGCTTGTCGCTCATGCGTATGAAGACGGTGACTTGGCATTCGGCAGTGAAAGCCAAGACCAAGGGACTGCAGATCGAGTCTTACGGATGATCACGCTCGCGGTTTCGACGCGCGAGTTCCAATTCGAGTAGAGCAAATACAAGGAAACACTGATGCTGGCTCGGAGGAGTCGGGCAATCAAGCAAATCGGAGCGACTGAAATGACTATCGGCGGCAATGGCAACGGCCACGGCAACGGGACGAACGGGAAGCACAAGGACCCGGTGTTGGTCGTTATCCAACTGTCTGGCGGCAACGACTTCATGAACACGGTGATCCCGTACACCGAGGGCATGTATTACGATGTCCGACCGCTTGTCGGCATTCCTGAGGACCAGGTGATTCCAATCACCAACAAGGTGGGATTCCATCCCCGCGCGACGGCACTCAAGGAGCTATGGGACGAGGGCAACGTAGCGATCGTTCAAGGCATCGGGTACGCGAACTCGAGCCGTTCGCACTTCCGAGCGATGGACATTTGGCACACGTGCGAACCGGACACGATTGCGACCGAAGGATGGCTGGCAAAGGTTATCCGCGAGTTTGACCCGAATAGTGAGAACCCGGTAACGGCGGTGAATTTCGGTCGGGGATTGCCGCGAGCCTTGGCGGCGCCGAATGTGACGGCGACCTCGATTGGGGACCTCGACAACTACGGACTGATGTCTAACATCGAAGTTGTGGAGGAACGTGACGAGAACCTGGAGATCTTCAAGCGGATGTATACGCCCGCGGTAGGTTCAGGTTTGGTGATGGACTACATGGGGCAGACGGGTCGTGACGTGCTGAAGGGTGCAGACATGCTTGCGGTCGCACCAGGCATGTACAAATCAAACGTCGAATACGCCGACAACCCGATCGCGCAGGCGCTTCGAGATGTAGTCCGTGTTCACACCGCAAACCTCGGCACGCGGATTTTCTACACGAACCACTTGGGTTACGACCACCATGCGCAGGAAATGCCGGCCCACAACAAGCTGATCGGCGAGTTGTCTGAGGCGATCCGGGACTTCTTGCAGGACCTCCGGGACCACGACGCCTCCGAAGAGGTGACGATCCTGGTATTCACGGAGTTCGGTCGACGCATCAAGGACAACGGTTCGGGAACCGACCACGGCTCTGGCGGCGGTGCGTTCCTGATCGGCGAGCACGTCAAGGGTGGACTGTATTCCGAGTACCCGCCACTTGACCGCCCAAGCTGGTTGAACGACGAGGACTTGAGGCACACCTACGACTTCCGCGGGATGTACGGGACGATCCTAGAGCAGTGGTTCGGACTGGACCCGGTTCCGATCGTCGGCGGCAGCTTTGAGCAGCTCCAACCGTATGAGAAAACGTTGGTCTGATCGGGCATAAATACGGAAATTCAAAAGAACACCGGGAGGGTTTGACCGTGAGTGAAAACGGCAATGGCTCCATGAACGGCACGAATGGCAGGCCGCACGCGCTATTGCGCGCTGGCTTCCCGTTCTACACGACGCTCGGCATGCGTCGAGTTACGACGTATCCGATGGACATCGTGATCGGCGATGAAGACCGGCTGTACGTCCTGAACCGCACCGATGGGCAAGGCGGACAGATTCGTCGCATCAACTGGGATGACGAAGACTTGGACATCTTTGGGTCGAACTTCGTTTGGCCGGTCCAGATGATCCGTGATGCTGACGAGAACGTCTATGTTTCGGACGAAGGCAACCACACGATCACAGTGTGGCGACCTTCGGACGGCGAGTTGCTGGATACATGGGGGACGCATGGAAGCGACCCCGGCCAACTCGATCGGCCGTCTGGGATCGAGTGGGACAACGATGGCAACATGCTTGTGGTCGACACGCAGAACCACCGCGTGCAGAAGTTCACTGCCTCGGGCGAGTACATCAGCGGCTTCGGCGAATTCGGCACCGACGACGGGCAGTTCAACTACCCGTGGGGCGTGGGCGTCGATCCGCACGACGGAGCGATATACGTCTCCGACTGGCGCAACGACCGGCTGCAAAAGTTCGACTCTGACGGCGACCACATGTGGACTGTCGGTTCGAGCGGCGATGGGGTCGGAGAATTCAACCGACCGGCAGGAGTGACAGTGGACCGGCACGGCGATGTTTACGTGGCCGACCGTGGCAACCACCGGGTTCAGCAGTTCGATTTCAACGGTCGCTACGTCGACCGCTTTATTGGCGACGGTATTTTGTCGAAGAGCGGCAGGATTTACATTTCGTCGAGCACTACAGTGCTTCGAAACCGTGAGTCTGCGGAGCTCGAGGTTACGCGTCGATTGCGTGGTCCGGCGATGATGCGCTTCGACAACGACCCCAAGCGTGGCGACCTGATGTACGTAGCCGATTTTGGCTGCCACCGCATTCAGGTCTACCGTAAAGAGGCGTATGAGCTGTCGGCAGAGGATATCGCGCCGGTTCCGACTGCGCCGACGCTTTACACGGTATAAATTGACGCCTTAGAACCCCGATCCATCGCGGGTCGGGGAATTCAACGTAATCCAAGTCGGCTTTCGACGCCTTCGAAGACGTCGAGCGCGATCTCTAACGCGCGCTCGGAGTCTAGTGCCTCGTGGGTTTCGCATGGTGCGCCGCCAATTAGCGTCTGCGGGTATCGTGCGCCATCGTAGTGCTTGTCCAGCAATCCGGCGATCGACTTGACGAACTCGAAGGATTGGTCGAAGGCGATGGCGTCGGCGCAGAGGTCCGCCAGAGCGTGTCCCCAAACGTGTTCGGCGCCATGGTTGTATAGGAAGGCGACGACGGCCTTCTCTGCCGATTGCTGGGCCAAGAAACAGGCCAGAGCGTGCCTTCCGTCCTCGGCATTGGCTGTCGCAGCGTCAAGGTCGTGTTTGGACTGCACCAACCAACTGCGCGGCACAAGTTTCAGTGAAGAGTAATCGGTCATGAGGGTGTTCCTTGCTGGTAAAGGAATTGGGCTGGTAAAGGAATTGGCGGATTAGGAAACAGGTGGATCGTGTCAGTAGAGTTGGTCACCGTGAAGCTGGGCTCGGATCAAGAGCGGATCCGACTCGGACAACTCAAAGAATTCAGTTTCGGTATAGACGTGGAATGTTGTGCCGACGGAAGGGCGCAGGTGCGTGACCCAGAAGTCGGAACGTCGGTGAAAAGGTTCGTCGGTTTCCTGAACTACCACCAACTCGAGGGTCGTGTCGGGTTTGGTCGGTTCGCCGCTTACGAGATCGCCGATGAGGATCATGCGCGTCATGCCGAGTTGCGGCATTTCTTCGGCGAAGCGTTGGAGCTCGCCTTCGAGCATGCGTCGGCGTTGGCTGCCAAAGCCGAACATCATAGGGGACATGGGGTCATCCTGTGTGACGCTGAATACGTTTCGGTTAAGGCTAACAGGCAAGTGTCATCCAACAGGAAACAACAAAAAAGAGGCGGGTGGCAACACCGGGACAGGCTTAGGTTGCCTATCCGAGTGATGCCACCCGCCGGGAGGTGCCTCGATCAAGATCAAGAGCACCCCATATTTTTAACTCCGTGGCATTGAGACGAATCTCAGCGCCGGGAAGTTTTTAGGGGGATCTCACCTAAGTCGAGACACCTCTCATACGGCTATATGCCATTACCTAGACGTCCCTCCTTTCATTTCGTATCCGGCTCGTAGCACGATTGCCACCGCCTCGGCAAACCGATGGTAGGGTTCGCCGGCACGCTAATTATAAAGGACGCGGGCGCAATGTCCAGCGCGTTATGACGATAACTAAGATCGCCGCATCGTGTTGGAGTCGCGCCCGGCGCCGGTTGGTTACCCAGTTGGGGTTACCCGATTTCCTTTGCGAGCGCCTCGGCGTCGGCTTTCGAAAGGATGCGGAACACCTTGTTGCCGGCGGGCGAGAGGCCCTGAACGGCCTTTCGGCCATTCTTCATGGTTACGATTTCCGGGTTCTGAACCGGGACCGTAGTCTTCTCTTTTACCGAGTATGCGGTGATCTCCATGTGCTACCTCGAATTCCTAATCGCAGTGTTACTGCCGAGTTTGCCTAAACTCGATATGCGGTTAGATTATAGAAATCGGGCTTCAAGTTGGGAAACAGCGCATGCATTCACTGCGTCAAAGCTAAGGTTTTCTGGCTTTTCGGGTGTTAAGACGGTGGATCAACCGGCATTTGCGAAGGATCGCTTGATCCTGTCGGCGGCTTCATCGAGGGCTGATTCGGCGGCGTGGATGTAACCGGGTTGGCAGTTGAAACCGTGTAGTACCCCTTCGTATCGGGTTAATCTGGTGTCATTACCGGCGTTTTTGAGCGCGGCGGCGTAGTCTTCGGCTTCGTCTCGAAGGACGTCGCATTCGGCTACGATCACGGTCGCGTCGGGTAGTCCGGTTAGATCGTCAGCCTGAATGGGCGAGGCGTAAGGGTTCGATCCATCGCCGTCGGGACCGAGGTAGTTATCCCAGAACCATTGCATGCCGGCCTTGGTAAGTCCGTATCCGTCAGCGAACTCGTCGTACGAGGCACGTTCGAAGTTGTGGTCGATGACGGGGCAGAATAGCACCTGGTGCGAGATTATGGGTTCTCCGCGGTCTCGGGCCATCTGCGACACGGCGGCTGATAGGTTGCCTCCTGCGGAGGTGCCGGCGACTGCCAGTTTCAAAGCGTCACCGCCGAACTCGGCTGCGTTTTGGACTGCCCACTGGGTTGCGGCGTAGCAATCCTCGGCAGCGCCGGGGAACCGTGTTTCTGGTGCGAGGCGGTATTGGACAGAGATGACGAGAGCACCGACTCGATTGGCGAGTCCGCGCGAAGTTGGGCCTTCCAGTTCGTAGCTTCTGATGGTCCATCCTCCGCCGTGGAAGACCATGATGACGGGGTACGGTGGTTCTGCGCCCTCTGGGATGTAGATGCGCAAGGGGACCTCGCCTCCGGGGCCATCGATTTTGCGACGGATAACCTTCCGCACGGGTTCGATGGCGGGTTTCATGATTTGATTGCGCCGTTCGGAGGCGGCGCGCGTCTCATCTGCAGAGCATTCGCCAAAAGCTGGCATTTCCAGCTTCGCCGCTTGTTCCATGTAGGCTACGGTGTCGGGATGGAGTCGGGGGTCGTTCATGGTGTGTTCTCCAGCGAGTCATTAGGGATTGGCTGGTTTAGAACCAGTTTTCTTTGTCGACCATGTTCCGCAACGGCTCGCCCTCTGCGAAACGGCGCATGTTGTCGGAGACGACCTCGTAGCGACGTTCGCCGAGGTGGCGTCCTTCGTCGGCTGCGATGTGGGGCGTCAAGATGGTGTTCGGCGCGTCCCATAGGGGGTGATCGGCGGGTAGGGGTTCGATTTCATAGACATCGAGGCCGGCGCCACCGATGGACCCGCTGCGGAGGGCGTCGTTGAGGTCGTCGAGCTTGGTCGTCATGCCGCGACCGATGTTGATGAAGATCGCGGTTTCTTTCATCAGCGCGAACTTGGTGGCGTCGAACATGCCTTCGGTTTGCGGCGTGTGAGGGATGGTGAGCACGACGAAGTCGGCTTGCGGTAAGACATCGTCCAGTTTCGAGGGGTCGCGCATTTCGTCGACGTAGTCCTTGGCGCCGGGCGATTCCCATCGGGCGTCGACGCCGACCACGTTGCAGTTTAGGGCTTGGCATAGGCGTGCGGTTTCGGTGCCGATGCCGCCTACGCCGACTATCAGGACGGTGGATTCGGGTAGGAAGATGTTGTTGTACTGGTCGCCGAGGAGTTTGTTCCAGTTGCGGTCGCGTTGCTGGTCGCGGTAGATGTTGAGATGCTTGGCGAATGAGAGCATCATGGCGACGATGTGGACGGAGATGTGGTCGTTGTATATCTCGCGGAAGTTGGTGACCTGGACGGGGTGTTCGACGAGTTCCTCGAAGTAGTATCCGGCGGGTGGTGCCGCTGCGGGAGCTTGGAGCCAGCGGAGGCTTGTGGCGGCGGCAACGAGCCTTGGGTTCATCGTTCCGAATGCGGCATCGGCGTCGGCGAGTTCTGCCACTGCTTCGTCTTCGTCTGCTGGCGTTACCAAGTTGGCATCGGGGACGGAGTCTTGCAGTCTGGCTATGAAGTCGAGGTTGTGTTGTGAGTTCGGGGGTAGGAATACCATTTTGAACGGCATCTGCGTGTTTCACCTTTGCGTGTCGTCGTTGATTTATGGGTTCGAACGGTTTTGGGATGTCGTAGCCGTTGAAGCGGAATCCGCCTACAGCAATGATACAGAGCAACGAATCGGAGATTGGATTATCCTGTAGCCATGGTTGCTCGGCTGCTGATAGGTTTGCCGAGACGCCATCGAGGTTGGGGTAGAGGTAGATGAAACGATCGAGATTGCCCGTTGAAGATAGGCGACTTTCACATAGACACCGATCCGTCGACCTTCGAGTCGCCGCACTGCATCGTAACGTTGCGGCCTTGGATTAACGTCGGCAATGTTGGTCGGATAGTTGTTAACCGGTTCGGTCGGATGTACGGGGCTAAGAAGGTTGGTGCGCTGGAACGTCCGGGCAAGTTTTACGACCACACTCGGTATCGGCCGAGGATTCGAATGAGGCGGGGCGAACGGACGTTCCGCATTCCCAACACGGAGGTTGTTGCGGCGCGTGTGCCGGGCGGTCAAGACATTGTGATTCTCAAGCTCTTGGAACCACACGCATGGGCGGAGGATTTCAACGATTCGGTCCTCGAGTTGCTGCGGGCGTTCAACGTAGAGCGGTATGTGCTTGTTGGTTCGATGTACGACTCTGTTCCGCACACTCGTCCGCTCAAGGTAACGGGTTCGGCGCGTGGTTGGGAACCGCCGAGTCGGTTCAAGACCGGCGTGAGGTTGGGCGGGAGCCGCTATGAAGGGCCGACTTCGATGGTTTCGCAGTTGACGGAGCTTGCTCGGACGCAACTGGGATTGCAGACGCTATCGATGATCGCGCATCTGCCGCTGTATCTGAAGCTCGACAACGACTACGTCGGAGCGTCGCGGATACTGTCGGTGCTTTCTGAGATCTACGACGTGCCGGTGGATCGTATGCCGGAGATACGGATGGGTGAAACGCAGTATTCGCAGGTTCAGATCTCGAGTTCCGATAACCCTAGGTTGGCGCAACTCGTGGCTCGACTTGAGCTGGAGTACGACGCTGAGGAGGCGGAACCGGTGGAAGAGGAAGACGTTGAGTTATCGCCCGAGGTTGAAGAGTTCCTCCAAGATCTCTCGCGCGGGTGGGAAGAGGGCGAAGGGCGAAAATAAGGTCGAGCGTTGGCCGGAATGGTTGCCCGGCCAACGCCCAACTCGTGTTCGTTGAGGTTTTACAGTTCGCGGACTTCGATGCCTGCTACCTGTTCAACGAAGCGCAGAATTCCAGAGTGGTCGTTCCGGCCGTCACCGTTGACCACCAAAGCCGTCAGAACTTGTTGCAGGTTGGCGGTTACCTGAAGAGGCACGTTTAGCGCGCGTGCCGTCTCCATCGCATTGTTGATGTCTTTGTAGTGGAGTTCAATGCGGAAACCGGGCTCGAAGTTTCGGCTGATCATCATCGGGGCTTTGGCGTTCATGACGTTCGACCCGGCGAGTCCGCCTTGGATGGCCTCGAAAACGGTTTGCGGGTTTACGCCGGCCGCGGTTGCGAGAACCAGGGCTTCAGCGAGTCCGTGGATGTTCGCACCGACCACGATCTGGTTTGCCAGCTTCGTGACGTTGCCTGCTCCGTGTGCGCCGCAAAGAACTGCCGATTTTCCGACCACATCGAACAGGGGCTTGGCGCGTTCGAAATCGCCTGCGCCGCCGCCGACCATGATTGCGAGGTCGCCAGAGATCGCAAATGGTTCGCCGCCGGAAACCGGCGCATCGAGGAAGTTGATGTTCTTATCGGCGAGGCCGGCGCCGAGTTCTTGCGAGACGCCGGGGGCGATGGAGGACATGTCGACGACCAGATCGCCTTCGGATGCACCTTGGATGATGCCGCCTTCGCCGAGGATCGCTTGCTTGGCTTGAGGTCCGTCTTGCACCATTGTAATGACGATATCGGTAGCGCTCGCCACTTCTGCGCATGATCCGACGCCGGTTGCGCCGGCTTCCACGAGCTCCTCGACGGGGTCCGGGAAGATGTCGTAAACGGTTAAATCGTAGCCCGCGTTAATCAGGTTTTTGGCCATGGGTTTACCCATGATTCCGAGACCGATGAAACCGATTTTTTCTGCCATGTTGCTTCTCCTATGAAAGTCGGCGTAGGTGTTGGTCGCCCGATATTTCCGCCTCGGTCGAATCATCTATCGCACCAATCGATGGTACAACTCGTTCGACTAACCACGATGCTAATCGTCTTTCCAGAACCGTTCCTCTTCGAAGTGGTAGTCGGTTCCGGCGTATCGCTCTTTGACGTCTTCGATCATGCCGGGGTGACCGCAGGCATAGATGACGGTTTCTGCGGGTTCAAGGTTGCGCTCTTTGACGAACTGTTCGACCAGAGTGTTGATCCGCCCGGTAGCGCCTTGCCAACCTTTGTTTCGCGACTCGGTGGGACGACTGACCGAACCGAAGAACTCGATGTTCTCGTGGGCATCGGCGATTTCCTGAAGTTCGTCGTCGTAGCCGAACTCGTCGATGTAGCTTGCGCCTTCGAGGACGTAGAAGTTGTAATCTTCGCGTTTGATCGGACCGTCGGCATTCCATTCGGAATCGTTGAGCAACTTCCTCAGCATGGATACGTAGGGCACGATCCCGGTGACGGTACCGACCATGACGTGGTTTTTGAATTCGGGTTTGAAGACGAATATTCCTTTAGCGCGTGGGCGCAAGGTCAACTCGGTTCCCACCGACAAGTCGAACAGGACGGGTGTCAAGTTGCCGTCGGGTGGCGGGACTAGCTCAACGAAGAGTTCGATTTCGTCTTCGTCGGGAGATGAGGCGATGGAGTAGGGACGCTCGATGCCTTCCGCGCCGATGGTGCAATACTGCCCCGGTTTGAAGTCGAAGCCTTGCGCGGGCTTCAACCAGATTTTCCACAAGTCCCCGGTCAGGTCGATGCGGCGTGTGATTTCGCATGTTGTGAAACGCCCTCGCAAGGTCGCTGTCCGCGTCTGATTCAGTTGTGTCATGTCGATTCCCGCATTCAAAGTGTTGCGTGAATCAGGTTACAACAATGCGTTCGGTCAATGCCTAAACAGGATGTATGCGGGCGTGGGTGATACCATGATTGCACGATTTCAGCGGAGTAATTTTGCCTATCAAATTCGCGATGAAGTTGACAACCACCTAACTCGATTGGATTATCGTCGTTGAACGGTGCGATTTATCGGGGAGCCAGAAATGTCAGGACCAAATCCTGGAGTTGCATACAGCATTACCGTTAGGGCCGAGTATCCGAACCGGCCTGGGATGTTGGGATTGATTACATCGGCGATCGGTATGTGCGGCGGCGATGCGGCGGCGATCGACGTTGTTTCGACCAACGGCGGCAACATGACGCGCGATTTCACGATCAACACGTCAGGCGAGGAACATTCGATCCGGGTTGTGGAAGCGATCTCAGCGATCGAGGACGTCTCGGTAAATTCCGTTTCAGATGCGACGTTCTTAATGCACGTCGGCGGGAAGATCGAGATGCGTTCGACGGTGCCCGTCGCGACGCGAGATGACATGTCGAAGGCGTACACTCCGGGCGTCGGGCGAGTCTGTATGGCGATTCACGAAGACCCTGACGCGGTCTGGGCGCTAACTGGCAAAGGTCATACGGTCGCAGTGGTGACTGACGGCTCAGCGGTGCTTGGTTTGGGAGACATCGGAGCAGCCGCGTCGCTGCCAGTGATGGAAGGCAAGGCGCTGCTGTTCAAGGAGTTCGGTCGCGTCGACGCTTGGCCGATTTGTTTGGATACCAATGATCCGGATGAGATCGTAGCCATCGTGACGGCGATCGCGCCCGGTTTCGGGGGTATAAATCTTGAGGACATCAGCGCGCCGCGTTGTTTCCAGATTGAAGAACAGCTCAAAGAGCGTCTCGACATCCCGATTTTTCACGACGACCAGCACGGAACGGCGGTTGTAGTCCTCGCAGGTCTGATCAACGCGTTGAAGCTTGTCGACAAAGCACCGGAAGCATTGAAGACGGTTGTGTTGGGAGCCGGGGCGTCGGGGACGGCGTGTACGAAGATATTGTTGTCGTATGGTGTCAAGGACATCGTAGGTTTTGACAGGCAAGGGGCGTTGTCGCGAGATCGCGACTACGAAGGGAACGTGATGAAGCAGTGGTTTGCGGATAACACGAATCCGGAAAACGCAAACGGGTCGCTGACCGAGTGCATCAAGGGGGCGGATTTCGTTCTCGGGTTGGCCGGGCCGGATCTTCTGACGCGCGAACAGGTAGCAAGCATGTCCGACGATGCCATAGTGTTCGCGCTCTCGAACCCCGACCCTGAGATTTTGCCGGAGGACATCACCGATAACGTTCGAATAATGGCGACGGGACGTACGGACTACCCGAATCAGATAAACAACTCCCTGTGCTTCCCGGGCCTGTTCCGCGGAGTGTTGGATGTCCGGGCTTCGGACATCAACGAGGAGATGAAGATTGCGGCGGCGCAGGCGATTGCCGAGGTTATACCGGCCGAACACCTCGACCCGGATTTCATCGTTCCGAGCGTGTTTGACAGAAACGTCGCGCGGAACGTTGCACAGCGAGTTGCGATAGCGGCGCAAAACACGGGGGTGGCGCGAAGACGCAGACGGCAGACGGATGAGGTCTACGCGACGATGCGTTCGCGTTAGAGTCAGAGCATGACTCGGTTGGCTGGCATTTGAACGATGAGTTACGAAGCGATAGTCATCGGTGGTGGCATCAGCGGATGTGCTGCCGCGTTCTATCTCGCATCGAGCGGCCACAGCGTCGCTTTGGTTGAAAAGGATTCGATCGCAGCGCATGCATCGGGATTCGCGTTTGGGTCGCTTTACACGCGTTTCCAACCACCTCCCGGAAGCCCGGCGATCGAGTGGTTCCGAGCAGAATCGATTGAACTGCATCATGGTCTAGCGGAAACGCTGCCGGAGTTAACCGGCCTCAAATACCACTTCGAGGAAAAGGCGGGTCTGGTGTTGGCGTTCGACGACGCAGACGTGACGCAATTGAAGCCTGCCGGTGCCGCAGCGTTTCTGCGCGATGATTGGCCCGCAGATCGACAGGATGTCAGATGGTTGGCGTACGGCGAACTGAGCCACATTGATGCCCGGATTTCGACTGACGTCATCGGAGCGCTCTATCTCGGCGGGATGACGGAAGTTTCGCCAGGTGAACTAACCAATTCGCTCTGGACCGCGGCGTCGGAGCGATTCGGTGCTGAGTTGATCAGCAGAGAGGTGACGGAAATCGAGGTTGTCGACGGTTCTGTTCAAGGAGTAGTCACCGAAGAAGGGAATCTGTCTAGCGATGCGGTGGTGTTGGCGGCCGGCCCTTGGAGCAGAACATTGCTTGGACGGGGCAAATCAACTTCGCACATCGATCTGCCGGTTGAGCCGCTTAAGGGTGAGATATTGCGATACGACCTCGGCTACGAACCGCCGGTTCCGGTCTCCTTATGGTGGGGCAACGATTACGCTTCGTCGAAACCAGACGGTTTGCTGCACGTCGGTGCCACGCATAGTCAATCTGGGTTCGACGAGGAACCGTCTGATGCGGGTCGCGACGAACTTGTGAGGTCTGCGGGGCGTGCACTGCCGTTCTTAGCGGACAAAGAGGTCGCTAGGCAGACCGGGTGTTTGCGCCCAGTGACTCCTGATGGGTTGCCGATCGTAGGCGAAATGCCAGACGCACGAGGTCTTATCGTTGCGACGGGCGGTGGTCCGATAGGTATCGAGTTGGGACCCGCAATCGGGAAATTGGCGGCTGAAATCGCGTCTGGTCAAAGCGTAAACGGCCCGAGATCCGGCGGGTTCAGTCCGTCGCGGTTCTCGTGATAGCATCGATTCTTAGAACGAACCATCAGTTGTAACTGGAGTCAACACCCCGCTACTTACCCGTTCGTGACAGCATAGGCCTTTAAATCAGTCCCGTGTGGCTGGCAAGGTGCGAAACATTCCGTGTAGGTGACCTACGCCGTCTAAGCATAGACGCTCCCACCTCAGCGAACCCTAAGCGCCCTCGTCGGTCAACGGCGAGGGCGCTTCTTTTTAGGTCGAGCGCGCAACGGCGAGTATCGCACCTTTATGTCCGACAGCGATCAAAGCTTCGAGCGGAACCTGATGACCGGTTCCGAGATGCGCCGCGCGTTGGCCCGTATGGCTCACGAGATCATTGAGCGCAATCACGGGGCCGAAAATCTTCTGCTTGCCGGCATCCCGACTCGGGGCGAACACATTTCAGTTCGGCTCGCGGATTTGATCGAGCAGTTCGAAACGGTGCGCCCTCAGACCGCGGTTCTCGACCCGTCGGCGTTTCGTGACGATGCGCATCGCCGGCACATTAACGGATCAAACGGTGCGGAATCTTTGAACGGCATGGGGGACGTTGACGTGGTTGGGGTGCGGGTCGTGGTTGTCGACGACGTTTTTCATACCGGACGCACGGCGCGTTCAGCGTTGGACGCATTGATGCAATCGGGCCGACCTGCTTACGTCCAACTGGCGGTGTTGATAAATCGCGGGCATCGCGAGCTACCAATCAATCCTGATTTCGTTGGCCGCAATGTACCGACGTCGCGCACCGAACGGGTTCATGTCCGGTTGGTGGAGGTCGACGGCGAAGACCGAGTTGGGATCACGCGTAACGTCCCATCACCTCGAAACGGAGGAGTCGGTAAGTGACCCGTGCCATGACCAAAGTACCTCGACAAGGTGCGAAGGCGTTGGACACGGATTCCAAGCACCTTCTCGACGTCGATTCCCTGACTCCAGAACAGATCCAAAACCTCCGAGAGCGGGCCAGCGAGTTCCGCCAACTCCGAGCGTCCCGGCCATTCAAATCGGATTCCTTGCGCGGCGGCTCCATCTATACCCTCTTCTTCGAGAACAGCACGCGCACACGGGTGTCGTTCGAACACGCCGGGAAGGCTCTAGGTGCCGATGTCATCAACATCGCTGCTTCGACAAGTAGCCTCAATAAAGGCGAATCGCTGCTTAACACAGTGCTGACCCTTGACGCGATGGGTATCGACGCGTTGATCGTCCGTCACCCGCATTCAGGCGCTCCGCATTTCATCGCCAGGCATGTCAACGCCGTTGTCATCAACGCTGGTGACGGCGCGCACGGCCATCCAACACAGGCGCTGCTTGACGTTATGACGTTGCAGGACCATCTCGGCAATCTGAAGGGCGCAAAACTGGCACTGGTGGGTGACATCCTCTATTCCAGGGTCGCTCGTTCCGACATCATTGCTTTTCGCAAAATGGGTGTCGATATTTCCATCGCTGGACCACCGACGTTGCTTCCGCACGACTGGTCGACCGGCCCGAACTCTCTGGGTATCCCGGACACCGAGGTGACGGTCCACGAATCGGTTGAAGACGCGGTCCGAGACGCCGACGCGATCATGTGCCTAAGGTTGCAACTCGAGCGACAAACGTCTGGTCTGCTCCCCGATGTCAACGAATACTCCCGTGTCTGGGGCATCAACGCCCAACGTTTGGCATTGGCGAAACCAGGGGCCCCGGTCATGCACCCGGGTCCGATGAACGAAGGCCTCGAGATCAACACCGACATCGCTCACGGGTCGTTGAGCCTGGTTGAAACCCAAGTTGAAAATGGCGTGGCGATGCGCATGGCGGTACTGGAGCACTACTGCGGTCCCATGAGAGAGATTCTGTGAACCAGCAACCACGCCCGATAGTCATCCGAAACGGAAGGGTGATCGATCCGTCTCAAGGGTTTGATTCCGTCGCCGACGTCGTCCTAGCAGAAGGCGTTGTGGGTGGCATCGAAGCGTGCGGCGCTACTCAGCTTTCAGATGGCTGGACCGAGTTCGACGCGTCAGGCATGATCGTTTCGCCTGGTTTCATCGATCTGCACACGCATTTGCGGACTCCCGGGCAAGAATGGAAGGAAGATCCCAAGACTGCATCCGATGCCGCGGTTCGCGGTGGTTTCACTACGATTTGCGCGATGCCGAACACGTATCCGGCGCAAGACAACGCGTCGGTGGTAGGGGAGTTGATGCTTCGTTGCGCATCGGCGTCTGCGGTTCGCGTACGACCGATCGGTGCGATCACCAAGGGTCGTAAAGGCGGCGAATTGGCGCCGATGCACGAGTTGGCCGATGCCGGTGCTGTCGGTTTCTCCGACGACGGCGACCCGGTAATGTCGCCTCACCTGATGCGTCAAGCGTTGATTTACTCGACCGACCTGGGATTGCCGATCATCAATCACGCTGAAGACCGGGGCTTAGTCGCAGAGTGGGATATGAATGAAGGCGTCGTCGCTTCGCATCTCGGACTGCGCGGCATTCCCAACAGCGCGGAGTCGATGATGATCGCCCGCGATATTGAACTCGCTCGCATAACCAACGGCCGTTTGCACATCCCGCATGTTTCGACTGCTGAATCCGTTGGGTTGATCCGTCGCGCCAAGTTCGAATCGATCAAAGTCACCGCCGAGGTGACACCACATCACCTGGCTCTCACAGAGCAATGGGTCTATGGCGAAAACGGCAATGTGCCGACTGTTCTGACTGAGAATGCGTATGACACGTTAGCCAAGATGGCGCCGCCGTTGCGGACAGAGGACGATCGAATGGCGCTCATTGCGGGTTTGGCTGACGGTACGATCGACGCGGTCGGTACCGATCATGCGCCGCATGCTGCGACGGACAAGATCTGCACGTTTACGGAGGCTGCGAATGGCATCATCGGGCTTGAGACCGCATTGTCGTTGGTGTGTGGAATGGCTGGGATCGACATTGGGTTGGCGATCGAACGGTTGATCTGTGGGCCTCGAACAATATTGGGTGATGAGAGCATCGGCACGTTCAAATCCGGTGCCAACGCGGACGTCGCGATTATTGATTTGAGTAGCGATTGGGTCGTTGGTTCGTCAACGCTCGGTTCGAAGAGTCGCAATACGCCGTTGCTTGGTGAGACCGTATCGTCGAGAGTTGCTGCGACGTTTGTCGGTGGAGTGAAGGTGTGGGACGCAACCGAGGACGGAGCGAAGGATGTCTAGCGATATGCGCGGTCCAACGCTGCTGGCATTGAGTGATGGCTCCGTTTTCCGGGGCCGTAGATTGGGTGCGGTGGCCGATTCGGTGGGTCTTGTTGTGTTCAACACGTCGATGACGGGTTACGAGGAGATGCTCACCGATCCGTCGTATGGCGGGCAGATTTTGGTCCCGACCTATCCTCTGATCGGCAACTACGGCATAAGTCTCAAGGATGCCGAATCGAAGCAGATCCAAGTCAAGGGGTTTGTGGTGCGGGACGATTGCGACGCGCCTTCGCACCCACACTCGGAAATGACGGTTCATCAATATCTTGAGATGAACGGCGTACCTGGGGTTTCGGGGGTCGACACGCGTGCGATTACGCGTCGCATAAGGTCGGCAGGGGTGATGATGGGAGCCATAGTGCAGGGAGACGACGCGGAATTGGCGACAGCGGCGTTGGAAGCAGAGCAATGGTATGGCGACCAAGATTGGGTAGGGGAAGTGGCGACCGAAGAGGTGTTCGACTGGCACGGCGACGGTACTGACGGTACTCGCCCAGCGGAAGAGTTGATCATTAGATCGCATCGCGCCGGTGCGACCAAAAACTCAGGCGACCTCAACCGTCCGCTCCGCATAGCGGTCATCGATTTCGGCGTCAAATGGAACATCTTGCGTAGCATCACGGCACGCAATTGCCATGTGAAGGTTTTTCCGTGCGATGTCAGCGCCTCTGAGGTGAAAGCCTTCGATCCCGACGGGATCGTCCTATCTCCAGGTCCCGGCGATCCAGCCGTTCTCGATGGCCCGGTCGAAACCATCCGCGAACTTTCAGATCTAGATGGCGACGGCACAATTTCGATCCCTACACTAGGCATCTGCCTCGGGCACCAGCTAGTTGCGCGGGCATTGGGTGCCGACACGTTCATGCTCCACTTCGGACATCGCGGCGGCAACCAACCGGTTCAGGATGTCAGGACAGGCCGCGTCTACGTAACCGCCCACAACCATGGATACGCCGTTGACCCCGACAAGCTCCCTGATCGGCCTGGTGTGCGGGTAACCCATGTCAATCTCAATGACAACACCGTGGAAGGCATCGCGGACGAAACCCACCGCATCATGACGATACAGTTTCACTCCGAAGCATCGCCCGGCCCGCACGACAGCGAGATGATTTTCGACGAGTTCATCGCCGCCGTGAATCAACGCGTCACCAACGAATAGCGAGCAAACATGCCCCGTAACGAATACCTGAAAAAAGTTCTAGTCATTGGATCCGGCCCGATCGTCATCGGGCAGGCCGCCGAGTTCGATTACGCCGGGACCCAAGCGTGCAAATCGCTGCGCGAAGAGGGCGTCGAGGTTGTCCTCGTCAATTCCAATCCCGCAACCATCATGACCGATGAAGACATAGCGGACCGCGTCTACATCGAACCGCTTACCGTCCCAATCATTCAACGGATCATCGAGCGCGAAAAACCGGATGGCATTCTAGGGACTCTCGGCGGACAGACTGGACTTAACCTGACGGTCGAGTTGGAAGAAGCTGGCGCCCTCAAAGATGTCGTAGTGATGGGTACCAAGACCCAGAGCATCCGCAAGGCCGAAGATCGCGAACTCTTTGCGTCGTTCATGGAAGAGATCGGAGAGCCTATTTCGTACGGTATCGCCGTCACCACCATCGAGGATGCCGAGGCAGCCGCCGAAGAGATCGGATACCCCGTCGTCGTCAGACCCGCCTACACACTCGGCGGCACAGGTGGCGGTGTCGCGTATGACGTCGATGAACTTCACGACATCGTCGAATCCGGCCTCGCAGCTTCGCTCGTCAGGCAAGTATTGATCGAACGATCTTTGCTCGGCTGGAAGGAGGTCGAATACGAGGTGATGCGGGACAGCGCTGGCAACGTCATCACCGTCTGCAACATGGAGAATTTCGATCCGATGGGCGTGCATACGGGCGACTCCATCGTCGTAGCCCCCAGCCAAACCCTGACCGACAAGGACTACCAGCGGCTCCGAACGGCCGCGCTGCGCATCATCGACGGCCTCGAGATTGAAGGCGGATGCAACGTCCAGTTCGCATATCGGCCCGGTAAGGAAATCGGCGCGCAGCTGGGCGAAGGTTCTCGGTACGACGACGACGGTCCGATGTACTACGTGATCGAGGTCAACCCTCGCGTATCTCGATCGTCCGCATTGGCTAGCAAGGCGACCGGATACCCGATTGCCAGAGTGGCGGCCAAGGTCGCGCTAGGACTCCGTTTGGATGAGATCAACAACGTCGTGACCGGCAAGACGCGCGCCGCGTTTGAACCGGCGCTGGACTACTGCGTCGCAAAGATACCGCGTTGGCCGTTCGACAAGTTCGGTGGCGGCGACCGCTCTCTCGGAACTCAAATGAAAGCCACCGGCGAGGTCATGGCCATCGACCGCAGTTTCGAAGCCGCGTTGATGAAGGCGGTTCGTTCTTTAGAGGATGGGAAGAGGTCGTTGCGTTGGGAAGATCCCGAATGGCGAGACAACGGGTTGCGGGACATCGATCTGTCGGGAGATGATCTGCGGCTCTGGAAACTCGCGTTCAAACTTCGTACTGGTACGGCGCCCGAAGATCTGACCCTGGCGACCGGCATCGACCTTTGGTTCATGCGGGCGCTCGCGCGGATTGTGGACGTCGAACGCGAATTGCGTGATTCTGAGGGTCTGAACGCCGAACTGCTACTTCGCGCCAAGCGCGTCGGTCTAAGCGATGAGGATATTGCGGAATTCGCGGGTATCGGACTCTCTGAACGCGTCAGGAATTTGCGCAAGGAACTAGGGATCGTTCCGGTTTACAAGATGGTCGATACGTGCGCGGGCGAATTCGAAGCATCGACGCCGTATTTCTACAGCACGTATGAAGAAGAAAACGAAGCTGCACCGATTGAAGGAAGATCGGCGGTGGTGATTGGTTCGGGGCCGATTCGCATCGGGCAAGGCATCGAGTTCGACTACTGCTCGGTGCACGCGGCGTGGTCGCTGCAGAGCGAAGGTATCCGCGCGGTGATGATCAATTCGAACCCGGAGACTGTTTCGACCGATTTCGACACATCTGACCGCCTCTATTTTGAACCGCTCGATGACGAAAGCGTCCGCGATGTCATCGACAACGAGATGGGTAATGGGGCGACCCCAGGTCACGACGCTGAGCCACCGAACATCGTGGTCCAATTTGGCGGGCAGACCGCAATCAACCTGTCTCAATCCCTGAACGCCGCCGGATTACAAGATCTCATTCTCGGCTCCGACCCGGATGTCATCGACAACGCCACCGACCGCGGCCGATTTGAACGATTGGCGGCATCCAATGGCTTGCCGTTGCCGCCGGGTGGTACCGCAGCCAATACTGCCACCGCGCTCGCCCTTGCAGAGAATCTCGGATACCCGTTGCTGGTACGGCCGAGTTACGTCCTCGGTGGTCGCGCGATGGAGATTGTCGACAAACCGAACGAATTGGAACGTTACTTCAATCGCGCATTGAAGGCCGCGCCCGGTCAGACGATCCTCATAGACCGGTATTTCCAAGGCATCGAGGTTGAGGTCGATGCCGTGTGTGATGGTGAGGACGTGCTGGTTCCCGGAATCATGCAGCACATTGAGCGTGCTGGGGTGCACTCTGGCGACTCCTTCGCGGTGTATCCGGCGATCTGGCTGACGGGCGATGAGGTCGAAACGATCGTCGATTACACGCGGCGCATCGGACGGATGTTGAACGTGCGGGGTTTGATGAATATCCAGTACGTGATAACTGGCGGCGGGACGTATAGGAGCAACGCGGCTGACCCGGGTCGGAGCCAAGACAATATCGCGGGCAGCGAAACCTTCATTATCGAGGTGAATCCTCGATCGTCGCGGACCATACCTTTTATTTCCAAAGTCACGGGCATCCCGATGATCTGGATCGCAACGCAGGTGATGTTGGGCAAACGCCTTCAAGATTTGGAGTGGGGCACCGGCTTGATGCCACGAAAAGATCTGGTCGCGGTCAAGGCACCGGTTTTCTCAATGTCGAAACTGACCAGCGTCGACACATTCCTAGGCCCGGAGATGAAGTCCACCGGCGAGGTCATGGGAATTGACCGATCGTACGTGCCGGCGGTTACCAAGGCGCTGATAGCATCGTCGCACGCGATCAATCAGGGCGACAACGTTTTGTTGAGCATCGCAGATTCGGCCAAACCTGACGCTGAGCGGCTCATCCGAACTTTAGGTGACAACGGTCACGGAATATATGCAACGTCGGGGACTGCTAGGTTCGTGCGTAGCCTCGGTTACGAGGTGACTGAAGTGGAGCGTCTGCTGTCAGCCAACGAAGCGAACGTCGTGACCGTTATCAACGATGGAATCGTTGATGCCGTTATCAACGTCCCGACGGGCGGTCGCGACGCCGAACAGGACGGGTTCTACATCCGCAGGGCGGCAGTGGAACGTCGGATTCCGTGTTTCACTTCAATCGATACCGCTAGGTGTGCGGTTGAGGCGGTTTATGCGCTCAAGACCGCTGGCGATGCGAATGGCGGACTCAACGTGATGACGCTGACGGAGTATGTGAACGGCTGCAGCTGAATGCGTCGAGCCGAACCATTTAAGAACGAAAGGCTACTTCGCGCGTCTTGCGGTAACACCGAGCCAGATCCTCGGTACCGACTCGATCTCCATCTCTTTGAAGACCTGCTTGAGCGACTTTTGGAGGGCGTCACGACCTTGTCCAAGCGGGACGCCGGGCATGATGCCTTCGATCCAGTCGCGGAAGCCACTGATGTGATAGAAGCCAACTTCTGGCACTTCGACACTGTGTTTTTCGGCTTTGACAATCTCGAAACCAGTGGCTTCCAACAGTTCCTGGTACTCCTCAGGCGTCAACTGCTTGCGCGCGCCGGTCTTGTCTGCGCTTTTGTCCGGGAATATGCCGTAATCTTTGCGCAAGGTGCGAAGTGAACGCATCATCCAACGCCGGTAGAAGTCGTGCGATTCGGGTGGGTGCGAACCCTCAAAGAAGGAAGTGTTAAATGCGAGGATCCCGCCGGGCCGCAGTCGCTCTCTGATCTGATTCAACAACGCAACTTTGTCGCTAACGTAGTGGATGGAGTTGCAGTAGATAACCGCGTCGACTTGCTCGTTGACGGACGATGCCAAGGTTTGGACCTCGGCGTGGACGAATCGGACGGCGGCTTCTTTGCGGCCACCCAACTCTTCGACGGCCGATCTCAGAGCGGAAGCGGAGTGGTCGACGGCGTATATCACGGTCTCTTTGGTATCAGTGAGGCGGTCTAGGATAAGCTTCGTGATTCCGCCTGTGCCGCAACCCAAGTCGATAATCTTATGTTGGTTGAAGACGCCGGACATGTCGACGAGCCGCGAGTTGACCTTGCGGTAGAACGGTTGAGACGAAAACTCAGTGAACGAGTACTCGTCGGAATATTGGACGCTCGATGGATTCGGCATTGGAGCCTCGACGGGAAATAGTGAAAGGCGCGCGATTTCTGCCTTGATGCAGTCGGTTCAATATTAACAGGGAAACACAAATGACAGGGAAACAATATTCGTGGCGAAAGCAAGCGCATTCGTGTTCGCGTCGGCGATTATCGCCGTCGTCTTGTCGGTGATCGCTTGCGGCTCAACCGAACGCGCACCGCTTGTTTTCGCGGCAGCTTCACTAGTGGATGTGATGGAGGAGTTGAGAGTTATGTACGAAGAAGAGACCGGTGCCGACGTTAGGTTCAACTTCGCTGGTTCCAACCTCATTGCGAATCAGATCCTCACTGGTGCTCCCGCGGATGGGGTGATCGTCGCGGGTTGGACCCCGATCGACAAATTGGTTGGCGCGAACAAGGTATTGGATGGCGCCGTGGTGGAGGTAATTTACAACCGATTGGTGGCGGTCAGACTGTCGAGCGCCGAGAGATTGCACGACGGCATCGAGGAGTTGATCGGGGCTGGCAGGATCGCGATGCCAGATCCGGATACGGCGCCCGCTGGCGAGTATTTCGAAGCAGCGCTACGAGAACGCGGACTGTGGGGAGAATTGGAACCGCAGATCATTCCCGCTCTGGACGCCCGAGCCGCCCTCGCAGCCGCGGCGACGGGCAACGTCGCTTACGCTTTGGTTTATGAAACCGACGCCGTGTCAACCGACGACGTGGAGATTGCATTCGCGATTGAGAGTAGCAGTAATGCGACGAAGCCCAGATACTATGCCGCACCGTTGATCGGCAACGATGAGGCCATCGCGTTCATAGAATTCTTGGCTACGCCGCAAGCGATTGCCATTTTCGCGAGTCATGGGTTCAGGCGTTGATAGGAGGAAGCAGTGGCTCCTTTGCTTGACGTAACGCTGCTTTCGCTGCAATCGTCGTTGGTTGCGACGTTGGGGACGCTGGTGCCGGCGCTACTTGTCGCGAGCTACTTGTCGCGTAGCAACGGACGTTTGGCGTTTGCAGTTGATCTGCTGGTATCGATGCCACTGGCCCTTCCACCGGTAGCCGTAGGATTCATTTTGCTGTGGTTTTTCGGCGCGACCGGACCATTGGGGTCGATCACCGACGGTCTCGCATTCAGCTGGGTTGCGATGTCGATCGCATCAGCTGTGGTCTCTTTTCCGCTCGTCGTCAGGGCGTTCGTCGCTGGTTTGGCAGAGGTAGACCCGCGATTGATTTTCGCGGCGCGTAATTTGGGAGCAAGTCGACTGAGGGCGATGTGGGACGTAACGTTGCCGCTAGCAAGGCGTGGCATCGCGGCTGGGATGTTGTTGGGCTTCATACGGTCGTTCGCCGAATTTGGGGCCACTATAGTTTTCGCAGGCAACATTCCCGGAGACACGCAGGGGTTGCCGAGCGCAATCTTTTCACGCATCTCTGCCGGGGATTTCTCAAGCGCGTGGGTGCTAGCAGCGGTGTCCGTAACCATCGGCGGCATGGCTTTGGCAGCTCACAACCGACTTGTATCGCATCATCGCAACCGCAGCACAGCGAGGATCGGTTCAAGTGGTTGAAAGATCTGACAAATTCCTTGAATTCGATTTGAAGCTTCGACAAGGCGATTTCGATCTTGATGTCGCCGGTCAGTTTTCGAACGGTGTCACAGCCGTTTTCGGTCCATCCGGTGCTGGGAAGTCGACATTGCTGGCGTGTTTGGCAGGGATGGTTGAGCCCGACGACGGTTTTATCAAGTTGGGTGGGCAAACATTGTTTTCTTCAGCCGAGCAAATGAGGACGCCGCCGCAATATCGACGTGTGGTGATGGTGTTTCAGGAAGGGATGCTGTTTCCGCATAAGACCGTCCGTGAGAATATCGAGTACGGATATCGGATGATGCCGATCGAGCTCCGCACCGTTGATATTGATGAGTTGTGTCAGTTTTTGCGGATTGTGTCTTTGTCGGACCGGTATCCCGACACGTTGTCGGGCGGCGAGCGTCAGCGCGTGGCGTTGGCAAGAGGCGTCGCCACGTCGCCGGGATTATTGCTGCTCGACGAACCGGTAGCTTCGCTAGATGTCGGATTGCGGAACGAGGTCGTGTCTTATTTGAAGCAGGTGCACGAAAGGTACGCGATTCCGATGGTGTACGTTTCGCATTCGTTGTCGGATGTGATGGCACTTGCCGCGAATGCGTTGGTTCTCGAGCGAGGCCGAGTCAAGTCCTTTGGGCCAGTTGTCGATCTGGTCGCTGAGGTCGTTTCGTCAACTCGGGTTGGGAGCGACGATATAGACAATCTCTTTGTCGGAACAGTTTCCGATTCAGGAGCGATTCGTATTGGCGATATTGAGGTTATCGCCCAAGCCGGCAGCCTTCGCGCTGGCCAACGGGTCACCGCTTCGATCAGCGCTTCGGACATCATGTTGGCGTTGAAACGACCTGAGGTGATCAGCGCGAGGAACGTATTGCGCGGAGTGGTGCGACGGGTTGATCGTGGAGAGTTTGGCGCGTTCGCTTTCGTCGACGCGGGTGCTGAGTTCGTCGTCGAATTAACTTCAGAAGCCGTGGATCAACTCGGTGTAGAGAGCGGTTTGGAAGTTTACGTCGTTTTCAAAACGAGCAGCATCACGATCACGGCTGGGTAACGCCGAGTCCGACGGGGCATTGAGTAGCAAACGCGCACTTGTCGCATGCCGGTTTCTTCTTGCAGACACGTGCTACGTGGTGGTCGATCAAGGCGTGGTACTCGTTGAATAGTTGGGTGTCGTGAGGGAGGGAATTGTGGAAGAGTTGCTGGTACTCCGAGTAACTCTTTCCCTCGATTTCCCAACCCATCCTCTCGAGGAGGCGCTTGGTGTAAGCGTCAATGACAAAAGAGGGTTCCTTGGCGCCGTACAGGATTATGTCGTCCGCGGTCTCCTTGCCGATGCCCCAAACGGAGAGCAACTGGCCACGCATCTCATCAATGGGAAGAGCGAAAAGGCTCTCCAATTCACCGTGATGACGTTCGACGATGAAGGTTGCGAACTCTTTGAGCTTGCGTGTCTTCGCCTTGTAGTAGCCGGAGGGTCGGATCAGGACATGCATCTCCTCATCTGGAGTATCCAAAACGGCTTGAAACGACCAAACGTCGGCGTTTCGAAGGTTAATCAGAGCTCTTTCGGTGTTGGACCAAGCGATGTTCTGCACCAATATCGCGCCGATGACGAGTTCGAAGGCGCCGCCGTGGACCGTCGGCCACCAATTTCGCGGGCCGTAGGTGTCGTAGAGGGCGGTGAAGAGCCACTCGATGTCTTGCTGAGTCGGCTCGGACGGTTTGCCCGCCCGCGGGTCGGACCTCGTGTGGCTGAAGTTATAAATAATCTCAGGTGGCGTGCTCATCGAACCTACGAGGATACGACGTGACAACAGTGATGGCGATTACGATGCATGAGAAGATCGTCGAAGCGCAGAGGCGCTCCGGCAGTTGCGTATGCGTCGGTTTGGACCCGGATCCGTCGAAGATGCCGATCGACGATGTTTTCGAGTTCAACCGCGCAATAATCGATGCCACTCACGACTTGGTCGCTGCCTACAAACCCCAGTTCGCCTTCTATGAGGCGTTGGGATTACCCGGTTTCGAGGCGTTAACAAAAACGATCGGATACATTCGCGATGTCGCTCCGGGGGTGTTCGTAATAGCGGATGCAAAACGGGGAGATATGGGTAACACGGCTGCGGCCTACGCGAAGGCAATGTTCAAAGTGTGGTGCGTGGATGCGTGCACGGTGTATGCATACCAAGGCTCGGACTCGGTCGCGCCGTTCTTGGCGTATCCGGGCAATGGCGTGTTTGTGGTTTGTCGGACATCAAATCCGAGTTCGATCGAGGTTCAGGACGTGGTTGATGAGCCGAGCGGCGAGATGGTCTTTGAACGAGTCGCACGCCAATCCATTTCCCTGTCTCACGGCGGTAACGTCGGTCTCGTAGTGGGAGCGACCTACCCTCTAGAGCTGGCGTCGTTGCGCGCTGCCCATCCAAATACGCCGTTCCTGATTCCAGGTGTCGGTACGCAAGGCGGCGATGCAACTGAGTCGGCTAGATTAGGCGGAGAAAACATCCTCATAAACTCGTCTCGTGGCATCATCTACGCGTCGCAATCCAAGACTGATTTCGACGTTGACGCCCGTCGCGCGGTCGAAGAGTTGCGCGCCGAGATTGCGGCGGGTCGGTAGGGACGCCTGTGCCGCCCGAAACTCGCAAAGACCGTGAGGTGGTGCCATTCGAGGTCGGGGATACGGTTGTGTTGCGAAAACCGCATCCTTGCGGATCGGACACGTGGAAGGTGTATCGAATCGGGGCGGACATCGGTCTTTCGTGTTCGGGATGTGGTCGGCGAGTGATGCTTGAACGTCCAACCGTCCAACGCAGGATGAAGAGCCGAACTCCGTCGAACGACGATTCAGGTGCGACGGAGTAGACCGCTCCACCGAATTGGACATCGGAAATTCGTAGTACAGTATGTAGTGAGATGTTCCGCTCGAGGGCGTGTTGAACGCGCGCAGATCGGTGGGCCATTGAAATTGTCAACCGCTGCCAAGTCAAGGGAGATGTCCGTCATGCTTGAGGTGGAAATTCACCAGATCACGATGGGGCGTGACGGCTCTAGTGAGCGGTGTTTGATTCTTCGACCCAAGGATCACGAGGATCGGCGTGTTTGCCCGATCATTATTGGCAGCAACGAAGCTTCGGCGATCGCCGCGGTTTCAGGCGATACGGCAGCGACGCGACCTATGACACACGATCTGTTGCTGAACGCAATAACCGAACTTGGCGGTACCGTGCAGCACGTATACGTTCGTGGCTTGAACAAATCGACGTTCTTTGCCGATGTCAGCGTCCGGGTAGGCGAAGAGGTGATCGTGCTCGACGCGCGTCCCTCCGATTCGATAGCGCTGGCTGTCCGAGCCCGCGTTCCGATCTACATAGCTGAGGAAGTCATGGCGCAGGTCGACAGCGATCTGCAAGGCCGTCGTACGGCTGAAGAAGCTTCGCGCCGCAGCTCTCGGGAACACGAATACGAAGAGGCGGCGACCCCTGTGACGCCGGAGCAGCGCGAAAAATTGAGCGCGTTCACCGAGTTCATGGAATCGCTGACCATGGACGACGACGGCGAGGAGTCTGCCAGCAAGTAGCTCTGGATTTCCCAGGTTTTCTGCTACTTGCCATCCAAGATGAAGTCGGCGACACGTTCGCCGATGACCATCGAAGTCACGTTCGTGTTCGCCCGGATGCAGTCGGGCATGTTCGACGCGTCGGCGACTTTGAGGTTTTTCAGTCCCTTCACGTTGCCGTACTGGTCCAACACCGCCATCTCGTCGCTGTCCGGCCCCATCTTGCACGTGCCTGATGCGTGATGACTTGTGCCGACTAGGCTCATCATGTAGCGCGTCAATTGCTCGTCGTCAACCACCTCTTCTGGCGTGGGTGCTACGAGTTCCTCAATGATGTCATCGTACGGCGATTGCTGTCCGATTTCGACGCATTTGCGGACGGCTTCACGCATCCGCACGCGGTCGAACTCCGTTCCCAGCAAGTTGTAGTCGAGGTAAGGCTGAACGTGCGGATCGGTCGATTGAAGCTTTACTACTCCAGCAGCTTCCGCCAAGTACAGGGCTGAAATCATCGAGATGCCCATTGGTTGCGAGTTCGATATGAGGTACACACCTTCTTGGGTTGCGCAGGAAAGCGGATGGATGAACATGTCGTTGCGCCATTTTGAACCTTTGCAGGTGTATTTGAGGTTGATCTGTAACTTTGGCGCGAGCGGGTCTTGTCGGAATTCGGGTTTGGTACGCCAGGTGGTTGAGACTTGCGGGTGGTCGCGGAGGTTTTGTCCGACGCCAGGGGAATCTACTTTGAGCGGGACGCCCATTTCGTTGATGTGGTCGGCAGCACCAACGCCGGAGAGCATGAGTATCTGAGGCGAGCACAGCGCGCCGGCGGACAGAACGACCTGATCGCCGTAGACGTCGAAAAGTTCGCCGCCGGATTCGACTTGAGCGCCAACGGCTCGATCGCCGTCGAACAGCAAGCGATGTACCAGACAATCGGCGCGGACCGATAGATTGAGGCGATGTCGGGATTGCGAGAGGTATCCGATGTTAGTGCTCCATCGGACGCCGTTCGGGTTGTTGAACGGGGGAGGGCCGACTCCCGTGGCGTCGGGATTGTTGGCATCCTCGTAGTAGGGATATCCGAGAGCTTTGCAGGCTTCGACGAACGCTTCTTGGTCTTCGTTCCATTCATCGGGTTTCCAACGACGGCATACTATCGGGCCCTCGGTTCCGTGGAAGTCGTCGGAGAAATCGGTGTCGGTCTCGATGCGACGGAAATACGGCATAAGTTTTTGGAAGGACCATTCGTCGTTGCCCCACGAAGCCCAATCGTCGTAATCCTCGGGCATCCCCCGGAGGAAGATTTGTGCGTTCACTGAACTGGAGCCGCCGACCAGTTTGCCCCGCGGCACTAGCATCTCAGGGTTGAGATCAGTCGATTTGGCGGTGAAGTTCCAGTTGTGTTTGCTGTCTTTGCCGAAGGCGCGGGCCCAGATGTTGCGGTCGAAACCGTAGCCGAGTTTGATCTCCATTGGGAGGTCTGCGATCGTGGGGTAATCGGGACCGGCTTCGAGGAGGAGGACCGCAATATTCGGGTCTTCACTAAGACGAGTGGCGATGATCGCGCCAGCAGATCCGGCTCCGATGACGATGAAGTCGTATTTCATGTGAACGTCTCCCGACGATCGCGTGTGTTGTTGTGGATGCGAATGAACTGTCGCTTTTGCGTGCAGTTTACATGCGCGCGCCAGCGAATTCGCGGCACGTGGTCGGGATGACGCGGGTTTATTGGACGATCTTTTCTACAGCCGGAATTCCGGCTTGGCGGTTGCTATCATTTCCCACGTCGGCGCGCGTCCCAATGTCGAATCAATCGATGCCAAACTTCTACCAACATCGGATTCCGAGAGGCATCCCAAGCGAAAAACCTGACGGGCATAACGCCCCGCATTCGAATTTTGACGTGGGAGTTTGTTAAGGTGCAGTCCCCAACTCCATTCGATCCGATCAGGTTTGAGGTAATCCGTAACTCTCTAGTCGAGGCTACCGAAGAGATGGCTTCGGCCCTGCGACGAAGCGCGTATTCAACCAACATCAAGACGCGTCACGACTTTTCTTGCGCGATATTCGACCGGAAGATGCGTATCGTGGCGCAGTCATTCAGTCAGCCCAACCATCTCGGTTCATTGGTTGAGACGATCCCTAGGGCTCTGGACGCATATGGCCGAGACAACCTTAGTGAAGGTGACGGGATTTTGGTGAACCTCCCATATGCGGGTGGGGTTCACTTGAATGACATAACGCTGATTTCACCTGTGTACTACCGCGGAGTGGAATTAGGTTACGTCGCGAACCTCGCTCATCATGTGGACGTTGGTGGCGGTGCGCCGGCCAGCATCGGCGCATTTAGGGAGATCTTCCAAGAGGGCATCATCATACCCCCGATCAAGTTCGTGAGTGGTGGTGAGATAAACCGAGACGTGTTCGACCTAGTCCTTGCCCAGGTTAGGGCGAAACGCGAGACGGCGGGCGATTTTCGGGCACAGATCGCGGCAAACAACACCGGGATACGCAGGATGACCGCGCTGTTGGATCGCGTCGGACCGGAAACGGTGGCGCGCTACATCGACGAGTTGATCGAGTACACCGATCGCCGCACGAAATCCGAATTGGCAAAGCTACCTCGGGGTGTGTATGCGAGCGAAGGTGTTTTGGACAGCGACGGTTACAGCGATGAACCTGTTCGTCTCAAGGCGAGCGTGGCGATCGATGACCATGGATTGCGGTTCGACTTCACTGGGTCCGACGAGCAACGCGCAGCGCCCGTTAACTCCACATATGCCCAGACCCACTCCGGAGTGGCGTTCGTGCTCAAGTGCCTGATCGACCCAGACGTTCCTGTGAACGCAGGTTTCTATCGCAACGTGCGAATGGTTGCGCCAGCTGGCACCGTGGTGAACTGCACCGCGCCCGCACCGGTTGTGGGTGGATGGGAGACGCAACTTCGTCTCACTGAGGTCATGCTGAAGGCATTAGCGGACGCGATTCCCGAAAAAGTGCCTGCGGGCACTGAAGGCATGATCTGCCATGCCGGATTCGGCGGGTTTGACCCGTATCGAAACGAAACGTATTGCTTCCTGGAAACCATAGCCGGTGGGTTTGGAGCGCGGGCCACGAGTGATGGGCCAGACGCAGTGCAACCCCACGGCAAAAACACTGCGAACGCACCGATCGAAGAGACAGAACTTAACTATCCGGTGCGAATAACCCGTTACGAACTGGTTGAGAACTCGGAAGGGCCGGGGCGGCATCGCGGTGGATTGGGACTGCGTCGGGACTACCTTTTCCCAGACCATCAAGCTTCTTTCACTATTTTGGCCGACCGTGAGCGTTGGGGACCTCATGGCCTTTTTGGCGGACATTCAGGCGAAAGAGCCCACTATGTTCTGAATCCAGATTCAGATGCGACGCAATTGCCATCGAAAGTAACTGTCCAACTCAACGAAAACGACGTGGTAAGTTACCGTACCTGCGGCGGTGGCGGCTATGGGTCGCCTGAGGAGCGCGACCCAGAAGATGTCCTGCGCGACGTCAAAGATGGGAGAGTGACTTCAGATCGCGCACGTGATATCTATCGAGTTGCCATCGACACCGAAAAGTGGACGGTGGATGTCGACGCAACGTCGACCCTTCGCTCCGTCGTTTTGGGACACAGAGAATCCGACCCGTGAGCGATCAATACCGTCTCGGCGTGGACATCGGTGGAACTTTTACCGATGGCATCCTGATCAATGAGACCACGGGCGAGATTCGAACCGCAAAGGTCCCCTCTACACCCGCCGATCCGTCTGATGGTTTCCTCCAAGTCGTCCGAAGAATGCTCGACGTTAGCGGGGTCGAACCGGAATGGGTGAAATACGTCGTCCACGGAACCACTGTTGCGACGAATGCGATTATCGAGGGAAACTTAGCCAAAACCGCGTTCATTACCACTGATGGTTTTCGCGACTTATTGGAGATCCAGACTGGCATACGTCCAACCCTGTACGACCTTCAGTTCCAGAAGTTGAAACCCTTGGTCCCGCGTTACCTCTGTTTCGGCGTTCCAGAACGATTGGACTTCAGGGGTGAGGTGCTGGTCCCGCTCGATGAAGACGCAGTGAAGGGCGTAGTCCAAGAATTGCGCGAAGAGGGAGTGGAGTCTGTCGCGGTTTGCTTGCTCCATTCTTACATCAACCCCGAACATGAGAAACGCGTCGGTGAAATCCTCGCAGGTGAATTGCCGTCAGTTCTATGTTCGCTTTCGTCGGAAGTGGCACCTGAATTTCGAGAGTATTTTCGGGCCAGCACAACCGTTATCAACGCTGCAATTCGTCCCGTAGTCTCGCGTTACTTGGGAAACATTCAGAACCGTTTGCGTCAATACGGAATTACGGGCGAGACGCTAGTGATGCAGAGCAACGGCGGCGTTCTCACGTTCGAAGCAGCCATGGATCGGCCAGTGTTCATGGTCGAGTCGGGTCCCGCGGCAGGAGTGATAGCGGCGACTCAACTAGGCAAATCGCTGGGCAAGGAGAACGTCATCTCGTTTGACATGGGCGGGACTACAGCAAAGGTCGGGCTAATCGAGAACGGTTCACCGCGGGTGACAAAGGATTACGAGGTCGGAGGGACGGCTGCAACAACGGAACACGGTTCACGGGGATCTGGATACCCGATCCGAACGCCAGTCATCGATTTGGTCGAGATCGGCGCAGGCGGTGGATCTATCGCATGGATCGATTCCGGTGGCATTCTCAGAGTCGGCCCGCGTAGCGCGGGAGCCACTCCTGGTCCGGTGTGCTACAGACAAGGCGGTTCGGAACCTACGATCACGGATGCAAATCTGGTTCTCGGAAGGATATCGCCCGACTACTTTTTAGGCGGAGAGATACGTCTGGATGTTGAAGAAGCTCGGAGAACGATTAAAGAGCGATGCGCCGACCCACTTGGCATGGGCGTGGATGAAGTCGCCCTTGGCATCGTGGAGATAGCCAACAGCGCCATGGTCGGCGCGCTCCGCAGAGTATCGGTACAACGCGGATACGATCCGAGGGAATTTGTGCTCGTGGCGTTCGGGGGAGCCGGCCCTGTCCACGCCAATCGGTTAGCCGCGGAACTGGACATGCCGACGGTGCATGTGCCTACGAGCCCTGGTACGACTTCCGCCATGGGATTGTTGGTTACGGATATCAAACACGATTACTCCGTCGCTCTCATACAACGCGCCGATCGCCTAGACATCGTTTACGCAAATGCGCATTTCCAGCGCATGACGTCTGAAGGAGAGACAGTTCTATCAAGGGAAGGGGTTTCAAGTGAAGACGCTCATTACGTCAAACAGGCCGATATGCGCTATGTCGGCCAAAGCTACGAGTTGACAGTTCCGTTACCGGAAGAGGAACTGTCCGCGGATCATTTAGGTGAGGTTTCGGCGCGGTTCCACCAAGAGCATGAGCGATCCTACGGTTTCAATGCGGAAGGCGAACCAGTCGAGTTCGTGGCGTTGCGTTTAAGCGCAGTGGGTGTGATTCCAAAACCTCGATTGCAGAAGGTCAGGCGCGGCGGCGTAGCTTCAATCGACGCTGCTAAACAATCGAGACCCGTCTATTTCGCCGAGGCGGGTGGACGCGTGGACTGTCCGATTTACGACCGTTACTTGCTGGGGTCAGCAGACGAGATCGAAGGCCCGGCAATCATCGAAGAGGTCGATTCGACTACGGTGATTCATCCCGGTTACCGAGCAGTTGTCGATGAGTTTGGGAATTTGTTTTTGCGGCGCGCTTAATAGGTTGCCGACGATCGCGCATGTGGTTGCGGACAATCGGCAGAGGAGTGCTAGAAGGAGTGTGGCGAAGTGTTAGGTGTGGAAAGGCACACCCACGCTTCGGGACGGTGCGCATCTAATACGGCTTGGAATTGATCGGTGTCTAAGCCTAACAGTCGATAATTTCTCAACATTGTTTTCCCAATCCATTCCATCGATTTGACAACGAGATGCATTGCGCTAAACGGAACGATACTTGCTACTACCTCAAGAGAGGGTGGCCGCACTAAACGCATCCCGAGATTGGACATAGCCCATTCGTTGCCGTGCGTGACACCAGACTGGGTTTGATACCACTCTGGTCTGCCTTCTAGGTGTTCGGCAACTAGCCCCGTGTAATTGATGGATCGTCCAAGGTCATCGAACTTATTCGGCTCAAGGAGCTTTTCTTTGATTGGCAATTTAAGTTCAGATGCCATTGTCCGAAGTTGGCTCACTTCAACAGTCAAACCTCGTTGTTCGTCTTCGAAATCTGACATGAGACTTGAGGTTGAGATTCGATTCGAATTCGCGTTGTAATGTGACCGTTGCTCACGAATGTCTCTCATGCGGAGTTTCACACAGCGTAGAATGCGTTCACGGCAAGTGATGCCGTTGTCCGACAACCATGAAGCCAAAGCACACATTTCAAGAATCACGCGACCACATGTCCAAGGCGCAAACGAAAGATGTCTAGTTTCCAAGAGCGCGCTCAACGCGTAAGCATGATCAAACGCGTTCATCATCAACGTGCCGACACGGTGGTACGCCTTTTCTACCTGCGGAATCAACATAATTTCTCGTGAAGCTTGCGAATCAGGCAACGGCAGCGCGTCATATTGCCCCTCGTAGGTCTTGATTTGTTCTAGCAATGACATCATCGCGCGTCTTGCGATGTCAACGTGCGACCAGTCGAAATCATCGATTCCTAAGGGCTGAGGCTCATTGGTTGATTGGTGAGTTGCGGTCATGTCGAGCACTTGGCTGAATCTTTGCGGATCGTTTTGTCAAGTGGCTGCGTCGTCGAGATACGGATCGAAGACTTGCTTGAGTTTGGATAGCTTCTTAATCATCCAATCGTTTAATTCTGATAGTTCGTCTTCATGGCAGTCTATCGATCCAGGTTGATAGAGTCCTATCAGGTGCCTGTGCTGGCTACCTCGGCTTCTTTCCTCCCAACTGAGCGGTTCGCCCAGTTCGTCGTCGATTTCTTGTTTGCGTTCCGACAGATATTCGAAGATTTGGTGATTTGAATCGATGCGGCAGCGGATGTGCAGTTTCACTCGCGCTGTGCGCCTACGTGTGAATGCGGCGACGTACGTGACGTCGTTGAGGCTAGTGTTGAATTCGAACCAACTTTCGTCACTCCTGACAGGTGCGTACTCGAACAGATTTTGCTTGCTGAGCTCGTCGACGATGGTCTGAAAGAATCTTCGGTATCGTTCGTCGCCAGGCGCGATGTTGGGGTTTGGCTTGTGAGCCCCGGTGAATATCGCTGTCGGTTTGATAACTAGGTCGAAAAGCGGGGCCGGGCGCGATTCGTCGATTTTCAGGGTTCTGAGAAGGATCCCGTAGAACGCGGGTCCGCTTGTATTTTGGTTCAACCAATCGAGTGTTTGCCGAATCCGGAGTGTGAAATGAGTTGCGACCCAAATAACGATTTCAGCATCGTAGGTCGCGGCATAGGCTAACAAACGTGCGAGATGTTCGTTATCGGTCTCTTCAAGTTGGTTTTCGATGATGATCCTTGCCTGGTTACCGACGACTTTCGCGGTGATATCTGCGAAACCACTGCCCACTTTCGCTTCGATTTCGACCAACTCCATTTCGAATGAGAGAATCTCGGATAGGCGCTCCAGGTTTTGCGCGAGCCAAGGAGTAAAATCTCGCGCCTCGTTCGGCCAGATGTCACGCGAATCAACTTGTTCGATTTCGCCTAGGTTGTAGATGTCCACGTTGGTCACGCGCGTAGTTATAAATTGGCGTACGCTGCATCGTCGGCTAATGGTAGGCGTGTCATGAGGTCGCTTTATTGTCATGTCCCTTGCGTCGGTTCCGTGCTACTGCAACAGCGAAGAGTAGAATGACAACACCAACGACCAAAGCGACGAAAATCCAAAAATCACGTCGGGTTGCACTCTCTCGTTCGAAATGATCAACGGAAGCCTCGTAGAGTTTGAGGCCTTTAGCTACAGCGGTGGCTGTGCCTGCGACCCGTGTTCCCCGATTACGCCAACTCGCTACCGATGTAGCGTACACGTTTGCGAGTATGCTGCTCGCAACTTGGTCAGCAACTCTATTGAGGTCCGCATCGGTCCTGTTGTTTGCAGGTAACGGTGTAATGACGGAGCCGATTGCAGCGATTCGCTCCAACATTTCTTGTTCCGACGGGAGTGTCGAAATGGTTGCTCTTAGTCTAGGTATCTCGGTTTGGGACTTTCGTGCCGTGGCCTGCAACTCTGCCACTCTTTCATTCCGCTTCTCGGCATCCCAAGATGGGCGTGAAATCGGATCTTGTTCACTTACCCAAACCAACCGCACAAACAAAACCAATCCGATCGCAATGATTGCGCCAATCACTAGGCAAACGAAATTGTGTGTGCCATTTGACACTCCTGAATCAGACGGGTTTTTCCTAGTTCCTTGCAGGCTCTGGTTTCGTTCATCCTGCTTGATCTGTTCTTCCGGTTGCGTAGGGCGGAGAATTTCGGATTGGCCATTTTCCGGTTCATGTCGTTCAAGCTCTTCACGTACTCGTCGTTCCTCGGCCTTGTTCTCTTGTTGTACAAGTTGCTCCGCTTCTTCGCGTTGTCGGCGGTCTTCAGCTTCTTGACGCGCCTGTTCTCGCTGTCTTTCCTGTTCATGCCGCTCGCGTTCGCGTCTTTCTTCCTCTCGGACTTGGCGCGCCGCCTCAGCGAGTTCAGATCTGAACCTGAAGTAGTCACGATCGTATTCCAGTCGTCGTTCATGATCGCCTAACCAATACCAAGCTTCGTTAATATCGGCGATCCTGAGTGACGCAGTGGGATGATCGTTGTGTTCCGGATTCCATTCTCGTGAGAGGCGTTCATAGGCACGTTGGATGTCTTCACGCGAGGCGCTTAAGGGCACCTCCAATATTTGGTACAGGTCAATCATTGGTTCTGGTCGCACATGGGTTGTTGACCAACTGTCTATGCTACGCGGGATGGATTATCGGCAACGTAAATGTGGCACAAACCGACATGTAAGGTGTGTTGTTTCCGGTTGTTAGGGCATCCTCGCTCGCTGCGCGACCCCCTGTTAGTCTCCCCCTGACAGGGGAGGGATCGCTGTTGTGGAAAGGTCTAGCGAGCAGGGCAAACCCGTTGGCGCGCGGCCCCTCTGGATTCCTGCTTTCGCTGGAATGACGGCAGGTTAGGTTCATATAATTGTTCAGAGTGGAAGCGGGTTTCGCGATGCCTGACGAACGGACTCCGAAGAGCGTGTCTGGCATCATCCCGACTTTAGCGCGACTGACCATGATCGGCTGGTTCGTCGGCGTGAGTATCGCTGGCGGAGCATTGCTAGGTTGGTGGTTGGACGGACTGATCGGCAGCGCACCTTTGCTGTTGGTGGTCGGCATCCTGTTAGGGATCACGGTTGCGTTAGTTGGCATGATGCGGATGTTGTCCGACTTCGGTAGGACTAAGAGTTAGGCCGGTGTGCTTGCCCCTCCTCACGACTTGATACGCAAATGACGATCGAACCGAATCTACAAGCAGGGGGAGAGATTGCCCTCATCCCCTAAAGGCATCGCCATAGCGGTTTTCTTACTCGCTGTGGCAATCATTTCGGTTTTGGGCGGTGCCCTCGGCGCCGCGTTCGGTGGTGGATTCCTCGGTGGCGCGGTACCCCTAATCCAGATCCCTTCGGAACTGGTAGCTACGATTGGCGGATACAAGCTGGTAAACACCGTCGTTATGTTCGCGGCGGCCATGCTTGTGCTGGTGTTGATCACGTGGTTGGCGACGCGAAAGCTTTCGGATGTGCCGGGTCGCTGGCAAGCCATCATGGAGATGCTCTACGAGTTCTTCATCGGCCTCGCCGAATCGACATCTGGCAAAACGGGTCGGATTTTCCTGCCGGTTGCCACTGCCATTTTCCTAGTCGTCCTCTTCTCGAACTGGCTCGGAGTGCTACCAATTGTGGGCACCATCGGTCGTGTCGAGACGACAACCGAATGGTTCTTCCACAAATTGGAGAAAAAGCTCGAGGCGGAACACGCCGAAGACCTGCTGGAAGGCATCCATCACGACGTCGAATCTAACGGCGAAGGTCTTGGACACTTCATCGAGTCGCACACGGACAACGAGACGTTGCTGAAAGTGCTCGGTAAAACGCTGGATGAGTACGGCGAGCAACGATTTGTCGTATTTGACGGCGGTGGTGTTCGCATTCTTCCGCTCGGACGCGGCGAGGACTACAAGATCACGTTGACGCAGATCGTCGCGTACGACATCGCTGATCCTGTCCATCCGACCGAGGAAGATGCAATCAAGATCGCGCATCGCATCGACGAAAGTGTGGCTCCACCTTCCACGCCAAATTCCGAATTTTTCAGCGGTAACCCGAGCGAATACGACGGTCTTCCGGGTAAACGTGCGGGGTTGTTGGTCCCGTACCTGCGCGGTTCAAGCACCGACTTGAACATGACGTTGGCGATCGCTATTTTCGCCATGTTCAGCGTGCAGTTCTGGGGCATCAAGACGCTCGGCATCGGCGGTTACTGGGACAAGTTCATTGGTAACCCGTTCACGCGGAACCCGATCGATCTCTTCGTAGGACTGCTTGAACTCGTTGGCGAGTTCATTAAGATCATTAGCTTCACCTTCCGCCTGTTCGGCAACATGTTCGCCGGCGAGATCCTGTTGATAGCGATGGGATTCCTGTTCCCGTTGATCGGCATGATTCCGTTCATCGGATTGGAGCTTTTTGTCGGCTTCATCCAGGCGATCATCTTCTCCGTCTTGACCCTGATGTTCGGTGCGTTCGCGATCATGCCGCACCACCATCCAGAAGGCGACCACAACGGCGCGGAGGGACACTGAACGTGCTCCGCAGCCGACGCCAAAGACACTTCGGCCCCTACTTGGGCACCACTAAATTTGGCATGCTGCGTGCTTCTCGACACCGGATTGGTGACGGATCGCCCGCGAGTGATGTACCGTCGACACGGCTCGTTGGGCCGTGCGTCGTAACCACCTACTATCTAGACCAGGAGGTCTGAGACAATGGAGTCTGATTGGACACCGATCGGAGCTGGCTTGGCTATCGGGGCGGGAGCCCTTGGCCCAGGGCTTGGCATCGGGATGCTGGCCGGCAAGGCAATGGAAGCACTCGGGCGCAACCCTGAGGCCGCCGACGCGATCCGCCAGAACATGATTCTCGCCATCGCGTTCACGGAAGCCATCGCGATTTACGCCTTGGTCGTGGCAATCATCACGCTGTTCGTTTAATCAGCTACTCGCCTTCGCTTCGGCGGGACAAGCGATCGTAAATTACGACCGCATTGGCAAACCCCGCCGACGCAGAGCGACGCTTCGAATAGCGAGATGTAATACGATTCGGAGATTCTCATGGACGCATTGGGAATAGACCTGCCCCGACTATTGACCTTCTTGGTCGGCTTCACCGTCATCGCAGTCTTCCTGCGAATGTTCCTGTACGGGCCAATCACCCGTATGCTGGACCAGCGGGCAGAACGCATCCGGGAGAGCTTGGAAGCTGCTGAACAAGCACGCGCGGAGGCAGCTTCCTCTGCCGAACGCGTGGAGCAGGAGTTGGCGAATGCTCGTCGAGAAGGCCAAGGCCTGATCGCAGAAGCACGCGAAGCCGCATCCAGGTTTAAAGACCAAGAAGCTGAACGCACCCGAGCTCAGGTCGACGAAATGATTGACCGGGCCCGCGCAGAGATCAGGCGCGAGCGCGAAGCAGCGGTCGAGGAAGTTCGCCGCGAGTTCGCCGGTATCGCCATTCTCGCCGCGGAGAGAATCGTCGAGCAGTCGCTTGATGAGAATTCGCACCGCGAGCTTATCGATCGTGTCCTGGAAGAGGGACTCGTCGCTCGGACCAACTGAGCGAAATACCGGGTAGGAACAGCACCGACAGATGGCATCGACCTCAGTCAGAAGATACGCCCAGGCTGCGTTTGCGATCGCGGTTGAACGCGACGCGCTTGAAACATGGACGAGCGATCTCGAGACTGCTCGAGACATTTTCACCGAACCTGACGTTCAAGCCTTTATGGCAGCGCCATCCGTGCCCGAGAGCGTCAAACTCGACGGCATCGGCACCTTGTTGAGCGATGTTGACCCGTTGGTGCGAAACCTCGTGTCACTGTTAACGACCAACGGCGACGTGGAACGGTTCAGCGACGTTTGCAACACGTTCCGCGAACTGACCGATGAACATTTGGGCATCGGTCGAGCCCTGATCACGACCGCGGTTCCGTTGGACGTCGCCCGTCGCGAACTTATCGTGAACAGTCTCCAAGAGTTGACGGGTTACAGACGCATCGAGGTGTCGGAGCACTTAGATTCGGAGATCATTGGCGGGGTTGTCGCACGTGTCGGTGACCGATTGTTTGATGGCAGCACCCGATCCCGATTGCGTTCGATGCAGGAGTCGCTGGCGCAGCGCCCATTGTCCGCATGATCAATTGCAATTACAGAACAGCTTCGGCAGAAATGCGGGTTAATTTCAATCCGCTGGCACGCTAAGGAAGGGTAAATCGATGACCACCGCAGGGCAAGATATTGCTTCAGTAATCAAACGCCAAATCGAGGAGTTCGGCGGTGAACTCACGATGGTCGACGTCGGCACCGTCGTCGAAGCGGGCGATGGCATCGCTCGTATTCACGGCCTCGCCGGTGTCCGCTTAAACGAGATTCTCCAGTTTCCGAACGACGTCCTCGGCCTCGCGCTGAACTTGGAAGAGGAATCGGTTGGCGCCGTTATCCTCGGTGACTATCTCCGGATCCGAGAGGGAGATGAAGTCCGATCGACAGGTCGTATTTTAGAGGTACCGGTAGGAGACTCGCTTCTCGGGCGCGTGGTAGACCCGCTCGGTCGACCATTGGACGGTCAACCTGCGCCGCGCACCAGCGAAACCTTGCCGGTCGAGAAGATCGCTCCCGGCGTAATTTCTCGTCAGCCAGTTAACCAGCCCGTACAGTTCGGCGTGAAAGTCGTAGACGCCATGGTTCCAGTTGGCCGTGGACAGCGCGAGCTCGTAATCGGGGACCGATCCACCGGCAAGACTTCGATATGCGTTGACGCGATTATCAATCAGCGCGACTCCGGAATGATCGGCGTCTATGTTGCGATTGGCCAAAAGGCGTCGAAGGTTGCAGGGACCGTCCAGCGACTTGCCGACCAAGGAGCGTTGGAAAACACGGTCATCGTGGCTGCTAACGCCTCTGACCCGGCACCGACCCAGTTCTTGGCTCCTTACGCCGGATGTGCGATGGCCGAGTACTTCATGGCGAATGGTCGTGACGTGCTAATCGTCTACGACGACCTTTCGAAGCACGCTTGGGCGTACAGGCAGATGTCGTTGCTGCTGAAGCGACCTCCCGGGCGCGAAGCTTACCCCGGCGACGTGTTCTATCTTCACTCGCGATTATTGGAGCGAGCGGCGCGCATGGCACCCGAGTTCGGTGGAGGCTCAATTACGGCGCTCCCGATCATTGAGACGCTCGCGGGCGACGTTTCTGCCTACATCCCGACAAACGTTATTTCGATTACGGATGGTCAGTTGTTCTTGGAACCCGACCTCTTCAACGCCGGAATAAGACCAGCAGTTAACTCCGGCATATCGGTTACCCGAGTTGGGTCATCCGCACAACGACGCGGCATGAAGGCCGTCGCGGGTAGCTTGAAGACTGAGATGGCCCAATTCGACGCTTTGGCGACTTTCGCCCAGTTTGGTGCTGAGGACCTCGACCCGGTGACACGCCGCCAGTTGGCGCGAGGCGAGCGCTTCCGCGAGCTATTGAAGCAAGAAGAAAATGCGCCAATCTCGTACGAAAACATGGTGGCACTGCTCCACGTCGCTAATGAAGGCGCGTTGGACGACGTGCCAGTTGAGCGAGTGCGAGACTTCGAAAACCAGTGGTACGACTACATGGCAGCGAACATGCCCGAGGTTCTCGCCGAGATTAACGACACCGGCGAATTGACCGATGAAGCCGCTAGCCAATTGATGGACGCAGTCGCCGCGTTCAAGCAGACCGCAGATTTGGCGGCCGCTTAATTGCGAGGGACCTAAGGCATAGATATGCCGAGCCTGAAGGACATACGCGACCGCATACGGTCGGTAAGCAACACCGCGAAGATTACGAGCGCGATGCAGCTGATAGCCGCGTCGCGCATGCAGCGTGCGCAACAGATGGTCCGCAACGGACGACCGTACGCTGATCAGATGCGTGAGGTGCTTTCACATCTGGCGATGCGGTTGACGGACGATGATGAAACGCTCGATCCGCTGTTGCAGCGTCGACCGAATCATCGCGAGCTACTAGTTCTGCTGACCCCGGACCGCGGATTGGCTGGCGCGCTTGTGGGTAACATCCTACGAGTTGCTGTGGGGGAAATCAGTTCGTCCGAAGTTCCCATCGATATCGTGAGTATCGGACGCAAAGGTGAACGATTTGTTGCGCGCACCGGCCAGTCTTTGGTGGCAAGTTTTTCGGTGGGCGACCGCCCTACGTTGGCGGACACGCTGGGCATCTCGTCGTACGTCATTGACCGATATCGGTCAGGCGAAGCCGACACTGTGAAATTGATCTACGCCCAGTTTGTCAACACGACCGTGCAGAAGCCGATTAAACAACAACTGCTTCCGATCGAAACCGACGTCTCCGGTTCGGATGATGGTCCGATGATGTATCTCGACTACATTTACGAGCCTTCGCCGGGAGAGGTGCTTGCGAATCTCGCCCCGCGATACGTCGAGACTCAGGTCTACCACGCAATCGTGGAGGCGCAAGCCAGCGAACACTCCGCGAGGATGATCGCGATGCAGAACGCGACCGACAACGCAAACGAATTGATTGACGAATTGACGTTGGACCTCAACAAGGCACGGCAGGAAGCCATCACCGGCGAGTTGCTGGACATCGTCGGCGGTGTCGCCGGCGTGCAAGGCTGATCGTAGATTTAGACGATATTGAATTACAAGAACTGCGGCGAAAACGCCAGCTGAAACGAATATGCTCCGTGATAAATAATGCGGAGCGACACAAGATATAGGAGCCTAACCCAAATGGCACAAGGTAGCAAAGGCAAGGTTGTCCAAGTTATCGGCACGGTTGTCGACGTCGAATTCCCGCCGGAAGACCTTCCCTTGATCTATAACGCTCTGGAACTGGATGTCGACGGCGAACGGCTGGTGCTTGAAGTGGAGCAGCATGTCGGCAACAACTGGGTGCGATGTCTCGCGCTGGGAACGACCGACGGACTGGCACGAGGCGTAGAGTGTGTCGACACTGGCCAACCCGTATCCGTGCCGGTCGGTGAGAACTCGCTGGGGCGAATCTTCAACGTGCTTGGCGAAGCGATCGACGGTGGCGAACAGGTGGCATCCGACGCTGAGCGCCTACCGATTCACCGCCAACCTCCGTCATTCGCCGAACAGTCTCGAACCACAGAGATTTTGGAGACTGGCATCAAGGTCCTGGACCTCATCACCCCCTTCCCACGCGGCGGCAAGGTCGGCGCGTACGGCGGGGCCGGAGTAGGCAAGACCGTCATCATCACCGAGCTCATCCGCAACATCGCTCAAGAGCACTCAGGTGTGTCTGTGTTTGCTGGTGTTGGCGAGCGATCGCGCGAGGGTAACGACCTCTGGCACGAGATGAACGAGTCGGGTGTTATTGGCTCGACCGCCCTTGTGTTCGGACAGATGAATGAACCTCCCGGAACTCGAGCCCGAATCGCCCTGACCGGTTTGACGATGGCAGAGTACTTCCGCGACGAGCGTGGTCAGGACGTGCTCCTCTTCATCGACAACGTTTACCGATACATCTTGGCTGGCATGGAAGTGTCGGCGCTGCTGGGTCGAATGCCTTCCGCGGTTGGTTACCAGCCCACTTTGGCTACCGAGTTGGGCGACCTCATGGAGCGCATCACCTCGACGCAGGCAGGATCGATCACGTCGTTCCAGGCGGTCTACGTGCCGGCGGACGACTACACCGACCCGGGTATCGTCACAACGTTCGGTCACTTGGACGCGAACGTTTCGCTCGACCGCGCGTTGGCCGCTCAGGCGCTGTTCCCAGCCGTCGACCCCTTGGCCTCGAACTCGAGAATTCTGGAACCGGCGATTGTTGGTACCGACCACTACGAAGCGGCGTTCGGCGTGAAGCGTGTGCTGCAGCGGTACAAGGACTTGCAAGACGTCATCGCCATCTTGGGAATCGAAGAACTATCAGACCAAGACCAGCTGATCGTTTCACGAGCTCGGAAGATTCAACGCTTCTTGACGCAACCGTTCTTCGTGGGTGAGGTCTTTACCGGGTTGCCGGGCGTTTACGTCAGCCTCGGGGATTGCGTGAAAGGATTCTTAGAGATTCTGGAAGGCAAGCACGACGACCTGCCTGAGCAAGCGTTCTATATGGTCGGCACGATTGAAGACGCGGTAATCAAGGGCCGAGAGATGCAGGAGCAAGCAGCCGCATAAAACCCGTCCGTTGCGAGAGATCGAGTGATTTTTCTCAGGAGTTGCTAAACCCGTTATGGCCCGCATGAGTCTCAACATAGTGACCGCAGAACGCGAGACGTTTTCTGGCCGCGTCGACTACGTCACCGCGCCGGGAGCGGATGGCGAACTCACAGTTCTGCCGTCGCATGCGGCTTTGATGACGACGTTGGTCCCTGGCGAGATGCGGTTTGGCGTCGATGGCGAGGAACAAGCGATCATCGTCACCGGCGGCTTCATGGAAGTCTTGGCCGACAATGTGACTGTGTTGGCTGACGCCGCGGAACGCGAAGACGAGATCGACGAAGCTCGAGCGGAAGAGGCCGTGCGGACAGCGCAAGAGCGGATCGCCGCGCATGGTTCCGATCTCGACATGGAGAGCGCGTTGGCTTCGCTGCGACGCGCTCAGCTCAGATTGCGGTTCTCAAGACGACGTCAGCAGCGTTCACGCTAGACGCGGCAACACCCGTTTAGTCGGCATTGTTCGAATCGCTGACGATTTTAAAAATCGGGCTGTCAACCGTTAGCACGTAGATCTCGCCGTTATCGTCGACGGCAAACGAAGCGATCCGGCGATGCGGTTCCACGGTCAAAATGTGCCGAGATTCCCAACCGGATTCGCCTCCGGGAGTCAGTGCCCAGATTTTCGCAGTGCGAAAATCTCCGAATATGTAGGCACCCCGCAACCACGGAATTGCTGAACCCCGGTATACGAAACCTCCAATTACCGCGCACCCGTTGCCCGGGTGCAAGTATTCGTGGATTGGGAACACCACTTCGTCTGTCGCGTTTTCACAGTCTTCTTCGGTGACGCCAGTCTCGCCGCTCGCACGGCATTCTCTGCCTTCAAAGAAGTGCCAACCGTGATTTGTGCCGGCTTCGACGACGGTAATCTCCTCGACGCGAGCCCAGCCAACATCTCCAACCCAAATGTTCCCACTCTCGGGGTCGATGTCCATGCGCCACGGGTTACGCAGACCCCAAGCCCAAATTTCCGGACGTGCATCCGGTACGGACACGAGCGGATTGTCGGACGGCACTTTGTAAGGTTGCTCGTCTGTAGCTCCTCTGATATCGATGCGGATGATCGAACCCAACAGAGTGTCGAGGCGCTGAGACTGTTTTTCCCATACGGGACCACCATCGCCCAGACCGAGATAAAGCATTCCATCCGAACCGAACTCGATGTCGCCTCCGTTGTGGACGTCTGACGGTTGGGGAACGTCGAGTATAACGAGCTCAGAATCGCGTCGTGGTCCACCCTTAACGATTGTGAAACGCGAGAGTCGCGTCATCTCTTTATCGCTGCGAACCGAATAGTAGACGTACAAAAATGGGAACTCCTCAAAATCCGGATCTAAAGCCGCGCTCAGCATACCCGTTTCCGCACCTTCGTACGCAGTTTCGTCAATCAGGTTGAGAACTAACCTTGGCAAACCGGCCTTGAAATGCACGTTTATGTGTCCCTTTCTATCGACAACAGCCATCCCTCCCTCTGGCCACGGGAACATGTCGACGGGGAATTTGAAATTCCGGCCACTAAAAACCTCGTGAAGTTGCAATTCATCCCAATAACCGACGAACGGAGATGGGGAAGGTGGTACCGGAGTTGATGTCGGCGTTGGCGTGAACGTTGCGGTTGGCGGGACCGGCGCATATGTCGGTGAGGGAGTGGGCGTTGCGGTAGTGGGGACGGGCGACGGTGACGGCGTTGCGGTAGGTGTGGGTGGCGTTATTGCCGTGGTAAGTGTCGGCGAAGGAATCGAAGTTGGTGTAGCGGTCGCGGGAACGAAAGCGGCGGTTGGTGGCGGGGACGGCGTGGGTGTTGATGTGGACGTTGCGCTTGGGGATATAGCGTTTGCCATTGGTGTTGCGGTAGGAGAAGGATATGTCGGCGTCAGGGTAGGCGACGGGGCAACGGTTGGTGTGTTTGTCTCAGTTGCCAGCGTCGCAACGGTTGGGCGGGTTAAGGCATCGAATCGAGCGGGTTCGGACGTCGCGGTAGATTCCGATGATTGACAGGAGACCAACGTCAGAACTGACATCAACGCCATGATTATTACGAGGGAAGCAAGTTTCATTCGCGGACCGCGTTGCGATCGATAGTTTCAGTCGAACTAGAGCAATGATTCTAGTCGGCTTGACAAGTTGATTCCGCGTGTGCTGAACGGGATCGTTGGCGCTGCAAAGGTCGTGACATTGAGGCCGGCGTTGAAATCACGGGGCTCCCGGCAGTGACTCGCAAGGGATGCCGTCGCTGTCGCCATCCAAATCATGCGGATCTGTTTCAGGTCCGCCAGCTTTCAGGAAGAATTCGTTCGCTTCAATCCAAGTTTCAAAGTCGCCGCAGTTCGGGTCCGCGGCGAACCTCGCGTCGTCACTCCAGAGACGATCCAATCGGCTCAGAACGCGAGACGTGTTATCCAATGGCGGTAGCGTCTCGCAAGGACGCCCGTCCAAGTCGCGATCCAACCCGAACTGATTCTCGCCTCGCGAGTCGTAAACCTCGAAAAAGTATTCGGCTTCATCGCGATGTTGAAAATCGATGCAGTTGACCTCGAACTCCTCGTGCTCGGCGCGCTCGCGTGGCAGCATGCCATCGCACGGAATACCGTTGTTGTTCGTATCAAGGACGAGTTTCTCTCGCGACAACGGTTTCAATGTTTGAAAGAAACTGTCAGCTTCCTCCCAAGAATTGAAGTCCAAACACGTTACGTCCGGCATCGATACGGAACGTTCGCCGGCACCGGCAACTGGAAATACCATGATCATCGCAATCGGCGCCACGACCGCCACGAAACCGATCAAAATCGCCGTTACGGCCGCGATGTTTCGTAGCGGTCCGAGTGTCCAGTGTAGCCAAGTAGTCTGACGTTCAATATTCAATTCAATTGACCTGAAATGTTCATTACGTGGAATGCGAATCACCTGCGAGTAAGTTAGCACACTGCGCAGAACAGTGTGTTTCGAAAATCGGCGCTTTTGAACCGCGAGTACGATGTAGATTTGGGGCGAGATCGTTGCAAAGAACCAACGAACCTCAATTGGATGGCACCAACTCATGAAGATTTCAGACATCGACGTATTCAGGATGCGCACGCCGGTGCACAAGACGGCGGGGACGAACTGGTTGTTTGTGCGGATAACGGCGGACACGGGAGATTACGGTTGGGGCGAAGCAAGCACTCAATACAAGGACCTCGGGGTCGCCGCCGAGATTGAGGACTTCGCCAAGTACCTAGTTGGAAAGGATCCTTTTCAGATCGAGCACATCTGGACTTCGCTGCATCGACGCGTGACATGGACCGGTGGCGCTGTGACGATGAGCGCGATGAGCGGGATTGATCTCGCGCTCAATGATCTGAAGGCAAAGGCACTCGGAGTGCCGGTCTACGAGATGTTGGGAGGAAAAGTGCGTGACAACATCCGAGCCTACGCGAACGGGTGGTTTGACCCGGATGAAGACGATGGCCTCGGAAAGGGCGCGACTTCGATCGACGACTATCGTCGCCGTTCTGCCGAGTTGGTCGAGGAGGGTTGGCGAGCGATGAAGTTCTATCCGTTTTACGGCCCGCAGGTGATCACGCCGGAACGGATCCAACAAGGTGTTGAACTCGTCGAAGCCGTGCGCGAATCGGTAGGCCCTTTAGTTGAAGTCGCTGTCGATGTGCGCGGAAGGTTGGACCCTTGGAGCGCACGGCGCGCTGCCAAAGCCATCGAGGAGTACGATATCGCATGGCTTGAAGAACCGATACTTTGGGACAACATCGATGCGCTCGCGGCGTTCGCAATGCATACCAACATCCCGATCTCTACGGGCGAGCAGCTTTACGGCAGATGGGATTTCAGACCGCTGTTGGAGTCGCATGCCGCCAACATCATCCAGCCCGATATCTGCCACGCGGGTGGTATAACCGAACTGCGCAAAATCGCCGCCGCTGCAGAAACGTATTACGTGTCAGTGGCGCCGCACAACTCTAACGGTCCGATATCAACTGTCGCAAGTTTGCACCTCGATCTCACGATGCCGAACGCATTCATGCAGGAAATATTCGTAAGTTTTCTCGGCGCGTACGAAGCCGTATTGACAGAGATGATTCCAATCGACGATGGTCGTGCGACCGTGCCCGACGGCCCAGGATGGGGAACCGAGATTGATGTCGATGCGCTGGACCAGTTCCCGCCGGGCGATTACGTTACCGTCGAAAGCGAACCATACCTCGCATTCTGACGCGGTCGATCGTGAACGCAATCAAAACGGCGTTCCGGACTCAGGGCGTCAACGGAATCCGTAAGCGAGTCGGAGTCAGATCTCAATGCATATTGCGGCGGCGCAAGTTTCACTGCAAATTCACGCCTCTTCTTCGCTCAAGGACAAGAGACGGGTTATTCATTCCGTCGTTGCAAAGCTACGAAATCGGCACTCGGTTTCTGTTGCTGAGGTCGATCCTAACGAATCGTGGAACGCGACAACCATCGGCATCGTGGTGGTGAGCGGTGACCGGCGAACCGCGGGCCAAATCCTCGAACGATCCCTGGCGATGGTTGAGCGCGCGGCCCCCGAAGCCGAGGTCATCGGCGTCGAGACAGAGGTGTGGTCCTTCGATGCGGCGTGAACCGCGGATCGTTTGACTATTCGCCGAATGCGGCGACCAACAAAAGAAAAACGGCCCGGAGACATAGTGTCGCCGAGCCGTTTTGGTTCGTTTAACTGAGCGTTTTCTGGGCTCAGATATGCATCGCATCAAGCTGCCTTGACGACTGCAGCGCGTTCGCGTTGCATGTCGACGAGTATCTGGCGGGCTTGCGCCGGACTGATGATGCGGGTGCACTGGATGCACTTGAGCATGATACCGTCCAGTCCGCGTCCGAACTGAACGTCGCCCTGGCATACGGGGCATCGTCGGGGGAATATTGCCGTCTGTTTCATATTGCTTGTCTCCGTTATTGGGTTGCTGTTGAAATGTTGGGTGGTTTTGATTAGAACCAAAAAGCCCCAATTCTTGACCGGGGCTTCAGTTGGGAATGAGTTTCGTGTATCATTCCGCTCTCGATGGCCCCGGTCGTCAGGCCGCCGGTTGCTCCATTCGCGTCAATAGCTGGCGTGCCCGACGACGATCGATCAGCCTGGTGCACTGCAAACACTTGAGGGTCGGTCCCTCGAGCCTGATCGCAAACAGGATGTCGCCTTGGCAATGCGGGCAACGCTTTTCGTAGATTGTTGACATGTTGGTTTCGATTGACCTCTGGTCGAAGATTGTTTGTCTTGCTTCGATCTCGCGCTTCGTTTCTTCTGGTGCTCGGCATCGCCGCACGTTCGACGGCGAAATTGGCTGATTGAAAACTTTTTAATACATACCAACAGGTCGTGTCAAGCGATTTTGGCAAGATTTCGTAAATTTCTTGTCTCAAAATTGTCATTGAGGTGTCCTCGTGATGGAATTCGTCGATATTGATACAAAGCGTATCATGTATATTACTATGAAATACAAGGTGAAACAACGTGTAGCGGGTCATAGTTTTGCAGTTATCCGTCTTGCCACCTCGTTGGAGCTAGTGTGACACAGAGATACGAAGAGCGACAATCCACGGATGCAAGCGCGTCGATCCCAAACGCGGACGCATTCGTTCGTCTCGTAAACAAAATCGCGGCACAAGCAGCTCAGCAAGAACTCGCGCGTCAAGCCGAGGAAACGCAGCAAACGCGGCGACGTGGCAGGATGCGTCTGCGTTTCGCCGGGCGCGCCGATGCTCTCTACATAATCAGCATCGCTGCGAAATTGGCGGATATGCATCCACAGACCCTAAGGAAATATGATCGTGAGGGTCTGGTAAGCCCATCGAGAACTCAAGGAAGCAGGCGACTTTACTCTGAAGAAAACCTTGAACGGCTTCAAATCGTGCGACGGCTTTCCGAAGACCTCGGCCTTAACCTCAGCGGCGTCGGTCTAGTCCTCGAGCTGGTGCAGCACATGCGCGGTATGTTGGAGGTGTTGGAAAACAGCGAGGATTTGACCAACTCCGCTTCAGCTAAAGCGGTCACTGATGAAATCAAAGTAATTCTTCACTTCTTGGGGGTCGAATGATGGGGGCCGACGGACCGAATCTGGACGGGCGTTGGATACGCAGAGCTCGTAGACCAGCGCGGGCGTTGATGGGTGGTGGACGTTCCCGAAGGGCAATCCGACAACTCGTCATCGAATGTAACGAACTTCGAACCGAATTAAACGATACGCGCGCGCAATTGGTGCAACTTGGAGCCGAACGTGACGAAACACGTCACAAAGCCGAAGGATTGGAATCGCAGGTCAGACGGCTCCAATCCGATCTTGTGCGTGCTTACGACGACATCCAGCGCGCAAAACGTTCGTCCGCTCAACGAGAAGCGAGCGCAGCGGAACAGGCTCGTCTAGCGGTGGCAACCCGCATAATGACCGTCGCTGACGACTTTTCGAACGCGTTGGAGACCGCCGAAGAGCAGAATATGGATCCCAAGTGGTTGGACGGTTTCAAGGCGATGGCCGAAAAAATCGAAAAAGGATTGACCGACGCAGGTTTCCGACGATTCGAGTCAATTGGACAGGATATGGACCCTGCAAGGCACGAAGCGCTAGCGACGATGCCGACATCCGACGACCAAGTAGGTAAGGTTGTGCAGGTAATCGAAGCCGGATACGAAGACACCGAGACGTCTAGAGTTGTGCGCGTCGCCAAAGTCTTGGTCGGCCGACAATCGGATGAATCTGAAGCGAGTTGACTACTCGACAAAACGGATAAGACGAAACTCACCAGATCAGACTGGGAGAGAAAGGCAAGTTACAAGAAATGGCAAGAGCTATCGGCATCGACCTAGGGACTACCAATTCCGCGATGGCGTACATGAGCGCTGGGGAGCCCGAGATCATTGAAAACTCTGAAGGGCAGCGAATCACGCCCTCCGTAGTTGCGTTGAATTCCAAGACTGGCGAACGGCTCATCGGCATGATGGCGCGTCGACAGGCGGTGACCAATCCGCAACACACGGTCTACTCCGCCAAACGCTTCATTGGTCGCAGGTTCGACGACGAATTGATCCGCAGCGACCAAGAACGGGTGCCGTTCGCTCTGTCGAGTCTCGAAAACGGCGACGTCGGCATCCAGTTCGACGGCAGCGTGCGTCCGCCGGCTGAGATCTCGTCGATGTTGCTGGCGCGGTTTAAATCAGACGCCGAGGAGAGATTGGGCGAACCCGTCACACAAGCCGTAATCACAGTTCCTGCTTATTTCAACGACGCACAACGAGAGGCAACGCGGATCGCAGGGATGATCGCCGGACTTGAGGTGTTGCGCATCGTCAACGAGCCGACAGCGGCCGCACTCGCCTACGGACTCGACAAGGAAGGCGAGCGAACCGTCGCCGTATATGACCTCGGTGGCGGAACATTCGACATCACAATCCTGCACGTCGGCGATGGTGTCTTCGAGGTGAAAAGCACCAACGGCGACACGCACTTGGGTGGTGATGATTTCGACGCTCGGCTCGTTGAGTACTTGGTCGACGAGTTCAAGAAGAAAGAGTATATGGATCCGAGCACGGACCCGTCCGCCGCACAACGTCTGCGGTTGGCGGCGGAAGAGGCCAAGATCGAGCTCTCTTCGGTTACGAGTGCTGAGATAAACCTTCCGTTCATCTCAGCGGACCAGACTGGTCCAAAGCACTTGGTCGAAACGTTGACCCGTGCCAAGCTCGAGGCGTTGACCGCGGACCTCGTCGAGAAGACGGTGGAGCCATGTCTAAACGCATTGCGGGATGCCGGAGTTTCACCGGATGATATTGACGACGTGATCCTCGCGGGCGGAATGACGCGCATGCCGTCGGTGGCGAAACGGGTCAAAGAGATATTCGGCAAGGAGCCGAACCGGTCGATCAACCCAGACGAAGTCGTAGCGCTCGGCGCGGCGTTGCAAGCTGGCGTGCTGCAGGGCGATGTTACTGGCATATTGCTGCTGGACGTAACGCCGTTGACTTGGGGGATCGAGACGTTGGGCGGCGTGAGAACCGAATTGATCACGCGGAACACGACGATCCCGACGTCTAAGTCGGACACGTTTACTACCGCCGCTGATGGGCAATCGTCGGTCGAGATCCACGTGTTGCAAGGCGAGCGCCCGATGGCGGCAGACAACACGTCGGTAGGCCGGTTTTCGCTCGACGGCATCGCCCCTGCCCCGCGCGGAATACCGCAGATCGAAGTGGCGTTCGACATCGATGCCAACGGCATCATTACCGTTACGGCGAAGGACAAGTCGACTCAACGTGAGCAACACATCACGGTGACCGGTCGTTCAGGGATGTCGGAGGATGACATCAAAGCAAAGGTGAAGGAAGCGGAGGAGAATGCCGAGGCCGATCGTCTGCGCCGAGAGGCCGTCGACGCACGAAACCTTGCAGAGTCGGCCGCCTACCAAGCCGACAAACTAATCGAGGAACACGGCGAGCGGCTGCCGGAAGAGGTCAAGTCAGACATCCAATCGAAAGCGTCCGAGGTTCGTACCGTGCTCGCCGACGAAAACGCGGACGCTGAACACGTGAAAACTTCATCGGAAGCGTTACAGCAGGCCATGATGCAGGCGGGCCAGCACATCCATGCTGGAGCGGCTGCCGGCGCTGAGCCGGACGGCGACCCGGGTCAGGAACCTCAGGGGGACGACACCGTCGAGGGGCGATTCCGGGAGGTTTAACTCTCGAATGTCGCTCAACTAACCCCTCTATCGAGTAAGTCGGTAGAGGGGTTTTTGATTCTTTGCGGCACCGAAGTTGCCGTTTATAACGGAGCGACTTAGTGACCAAATCGGGGGAATATGTTTTGCTTGATTTCGTCGATGGCCGATTGGTTGTGGGCGATGATGTCCTTGCGGATATCGGGGTCGATGCGGTATTCGCCTTGGTCGTGGAAGGTGGGCATGTTGGGGAGTCCGGTGAAGGTTTGGGGGATGTGGTCGGGGAGAGTGAAGCTGGCCATGGTTGCTAGGTCCATGGTCCAGGCTCGGGCTACTGCGGTCATGTCGTAACCGCCACCGCCGACTGCGATCCACGGGCAGTCGAGTTCGTTTGCGAGGGCGGCGAATTTCTGCACGGCCAGATTGTGGCCTTGGGTCGTGAGGGATAGGTGAGCGAGTGGATCGTTGCGGTGGGTATCGATGCCGAGTTGGGTAAAGATGAGGTCGGGTTCGAAGGCGCGCGCCAAGTCGGGGATGATTGCATCGAAGGCTTGGTGCCACAATTCGTCATCGGTGTAAGGAGCGAGGGGGATGTTGACGCTGTAACCATCGCCATCGCCGGTTCCCGTCTCGCCGGGCGCGCCGGTGCCGGGGAAGAGCCACTGACCCGATTCGTGGATGGAGATGGTCATCGCTCGCTCGGTGTCGTATAGCCCGGATTGGACACCGTCGCCGTGGTGGACGTCGATGTCGACGTAGAAGACGCGAAGGCCTTGGTCGATGAGATGTTTGATGGCGATGACGGCGTCGTTGAATATGCCGAAACCAGATGCGCGGTCGCTCATGGCGTGGTGGTGCATACCTCCGGCAGGGACGAAGGCGTTTTTGGAATGGCCGTTAAGGACGCGTTCGGCGGCGAGCATGGCGCCTCCGGCGGCGAGTGCGGCGTGGCGGAACATGCCTGACCGCGGCGGATTGTCTCCGGGGCCGAATCCGAATTGGTGCATGGCCGGGACTATGGCGCCGGCGTCGATGGCTTTGACGACGTCGATGTAATCGGTGTCGTGAAAGATGGCGATCTCGTCGTCGGTGGCGAGGCGCGGTGATTCGGTGGCGATGGATTCGGAGTCGAGGAGGCCTACGCTATGCATTAGTTCGTGCATGTGCATCAGTCTGATAGGACGCATTGGGTGCGTCGGACTAAGGACGTGCTGTGACTGCTCGTGCGAGTAGATGAAAGAGGTGGTCGGGTTCGCGGAGGGCATCACGGATTGATGTTACCGCGAGCAGGTTACGTCAGGTTTTGAACCTTCGGTACATCAGGGCCATGATGCCGAGTCCGAGGAGGAGGAAGACGATGATGGCGCTGGGTTTGACTTCCGGCCATTCGTCGTCTGCAGTACCGGTGAAGTAAACGTTTGTGAGGTTAGGCATGGGAGTGGGCGGCGCGGGAGTTGGTTCGATTGTTGGATTGATCGTTGGTTGGGGGGCGACGGTGGCTTGTGGGAGAGGCGTTGCAACTGGTTCCGGTTCGGTAGTTCTGTTGCGGCTCTCAACGGGCGGATCTTGAGCACTGTCGTTTTCGGTGAGCCGTTCGAGGGTGCCAGTCTTGATGGTCGGCAAGCCGGGGATTGTGGGCGGCAGATATTGTTGGATGTCGACCGGGGATTCGGGTGACGAGACGGATCGGAGACCCCATTCGTTGCGCCAGCCGTTTTCGATTTGCGCCAAGGACCCGCCGTAGACGGCGCGCATGGCGGTGTCGATGTCTTTGCCGGTGTTGAGTTCGGAAAGGAGCTTGCCGATTGATTCGGGTCCGTAGTTTTCGATGAGGTAGCCGACGAAGTCAGTGGACTGGGTGTAGAAGTTGCCGATGTCGTTGCGAAGACCGGGAATGGCGTTCATCGCGGCGAATTCGGTGACGTTGCCGGATCGAGCGATCGGCCGGAAACTTTGGAGGGAATCCCTACGGTTGCCGGTCTCCCAATAACTGGCGTTTCCTTCATTCAGCCATGCTGGAGCCGAGGCTGCGTAGGGAGATGTCAAGGCGCGGCCGAAGATCAGATGTGTGAGTTCATGGATCAAAGTTTCGGAGGATGGCGAGGACATTATGGTTAGGTTGTATTCGTCGTATGCGAACCCTCCGAAATAGTGACCGTCGGTAGCGGCTTGGCTAATCGTGGGTCCGTGGAGGGTGAGTTCTCGGAGATTCGGGAAGATGACGGCACGGAATTGGGGCACGTCGACGGTGCCGAGCGCGGCGCTGATTTCTGGGATCCGGGATGTGGTTTTGTCGTGGAGGTTTTGGATCGAGCGGTCGTTGATTCCGTAGTAGATGATCTCGAGTCGTTCGTCGGAAACGCGTCGCCAATCGTGTTTGTCGTCGATGTGTTCGAGAAGGTAGGTGTTGGATGAGTAGATGGTGCCGTCAACGGCGGTGAACTCGAATCGGGCGTCGAATATCGTGCCTGGTGGGAAGTATGAGGGAGATCGGACGTCAATCTCTCCGGTGGCGCGGACGCTGTTGTCTTGCGTGAAATCGACGTAGGAATAGGCGCGGATGGTGTCTCGGCCGTGTGGTCGCACCCAGAACCGGGCTTCATTGATTTCGGCGTCGATTTCGGTTTCGATCCAGACGGCGATCTTGTCGCCGAGGATGACGTTGTGGGAGACGACTTCGTTGTCTGTTGGTCTCGGGGACTGCGCGGAGATGCTTTTCGCGTTGAGCGAAACGAGAGCCAACGCGACGATCAGGGCGATCGCCAGCGAAGGGGTTATGGCTCGTAATTTTCGCGAGGTGGGCAATTTTCGGTGTGTGTTCGGGCGCGGTGGTACGGGTCAGGGCGCAGAACGTGGTTAGGCTAGGTCGTAAATCGGCTATGTAAGGATACGCATGGATGGTCACCAAAGATTTTATGCTCGTTGCTGTAGAGCGATTTCGTTGAGGAATTGTAAGAAAAACAGAAAGGTGAGCGATGCGTTACTACCAATCACTGTGTGGGGTTGATGTGCACGTCGGTGTTGAGGCGGAGGAGGGTGTTGTTACGGACCTGACATCGATTACTGCGGAGGCGGATTCGACGTCGACTTTGTTCACGGCGGCGCATCTGGGCGGAGTCGGGATCGATGATGTGGCGATGAGGATATTGGAGCGTGGCGGCGGTGACCAGGTTTCGGTTGAGGAGTTGTGTGCGAGCGAGGAGATTTTGCCGCCGATTTTTGCTCCTGAGGTTTGGGCGTTCGGCGTTACGTATATGGACAGCATGAGAGAGCGGCAGGCGGAGAGCGGGTCGCCGGATGTCTATGCGCTGGTGTATAACGCGGACCGACCGGAGGCGTTTTTCAAGGCGACGGCTGATCGGTTGGTTTCGCCGGGTGATGCGGTGGGTATCCGTGCTGATTCGGAGTGGGATGTTCCGGAGCCGGAGCTGGCGTTTGTGCTGTACGAAGGGGAGATTGTGGCCTATACGATCGGGAACGACATGAGCAGTCGGTCGATCGAGGGGGAGAATCCGCTTTATCTGCCGCAGGCGAAGGTGTATGACCGGTCGTGTGCGATTGGTCCGTGTATTGCGACGCCGGAGGTTGTTGGTGATGCTCAAAAATTGGATGTTGGGTTGGTGATTGAGAGGGACGGTGAGGTGGCGTTTAATGGTTCGTCGAACACGTCATTGATGAAGCGAGACTGTAACTACCTGGCTGATTGGTTGCAGCGGCACAATCAAGTTCCGAATGGGACGACGGTGTGCACGGGGACGGGGACGATACCGCCGCCGGAGTTCACGTTGGCGGAGGGTGATGTGGTTCGTATTTCGATCGACACTATTGGGACGTTGGTAAATCCGGTGGTTCAGGTTTGAACTATGATGTGGATGATGGGGGCGGGGTCTAGCGGCGTGCTTTGCTTTTCTCTGGATTCTCGCGTCCGCGGGAATGACGGGGTGTTGGCGGACGTTTGAACTAGGATGGAAGGATGGGTTGTTGAATGTCTGAGGTGGTTCGGACTGTTTTCGCCAGCTGGGACGGGTGGTTTGTGTTTGATGGGTGATAATCGAAGCGGTGACTCTAAACTACAACGACGCGGATTGCAGAGAGGCAGCCTCGGAGATACTTCGTCGGCATGGTGACGGACAACCTGAGGCGAACATTACGTCTGCGGTTCGGGATCTTTTGGTTCTCACGGGGCTCGCGAAAGTAGATGAGATTGTGGAGGAGAATCCGCCGTCCGAAGGATCGAGGCGCGCGGTTGATTTGACTGCGCTCGACACTTTCATCGAGTTCAAGCGGCGGATCGGCAACGGGATCGAACCTAATCCGGAGTATGTCAGACAGATCGACGACTATCTGGAAGAGTCGAGTGCGGCGCGGAATGGCGTTCGGATGGGGATACTCACGGATGGCAAGCATTGGGTTTTGCGTTGGCCGAACGCGTTGAAGGTCAACACCTCGCCACCATATGCCTTCACATTGCCGGACGCTGTTCGCTGGTTCGTGTTGCACGAGTGGCTGCGTGACCACGCTCTGGTCGCGCGGCAAGACATTGCTCCCACCCGCGAAGAGATACTCAAGCATTTTGGTCCGAACAGTCCGTCGTACGAGCGAGACATCGCGACGTTGCGCGCGCTTTACAGCAAGTACTCCAACTATGAAACGGTGGCGACAAAACGTCGGTTGTGGCACGAACTTTTGCGGACCGCGCTGGGCTCCGTGGTTCAAGATGACGAGTTCGACGACCTTTTCGTGCGACACACATATTTGACCATCGTGATCGGCATTGTGGTTCAGGCGACGTTCGGGATGGACGTGAATCAGATCGCGCAGAACGATCCTGAAGACCTTCTCGGTGGTCGGCGATTTGCTGAAACAACGGGTTTGCATGGCGTGATTGAATCGGACTTTTTCGCCTGGCCGGTCGAAGTTGGTGCGACACCTTTGATCCGAACAATCGCCCGGCGCGTCGCGCGGTTCGACTGGTCGGCACCGCCTTCGGACATTGCGGCGACCCTGTACCAGACGGTGATACCGGCTGGTGAACGCAGGGACCTGGGTGAGTACTACACCCCGCGTTGGTTGGCGAAGAGCATCGTCGAGGAGATCGTCACTGACCCGCTCAACCAACGCGTCCTCGACCCGTCGTGTGGTTCCGGAGCCTTTATCGTTGAATGCGTCGAAAATTTCATCGCGGCGGCGAAAAGACAGAACGTCCCGGATACCAAGATGTTCGAAATGTTGCGAGACGCGGTGACAGGAATAGACGTGCATCCGGTTGCGACGCACTTAGCGCGGGCGGCTTGGGTGATTGCTGCGAGGCCGGCCATAGCCCAGAGCGTGAGCACGGCGGTGACGGTTCCGATCTACCTCGGCGACTCGTTGCAGTTGCGGTATCAGAGTCGGGATCTCTTCGGGGCGAATACCGTGACGATTGGGGTAGGTGATGACGACAACACAGAGTTACTGTTCCCGATTTCGTTGGTGAACGATGCGGAGAATTTCGACCAGTTGATGGTGGATGTTGCGGAGTACATCGAGCGTGGCGAGGACCCGAAGTTGGCGATGGAGGACGTTGTCGGGCTTACGGATGGCGAGTGGGCAACGCTGTCGGCGACGATCGACAAGCTATCGGATCTACACGCCCAGGGTCGGGACCACATCTGGGCGTATTACACGCGCAACCTTGTGCGCCCGATCACGCTGGCGAGGAACAAGGTTGATGTGATCGTGGGCAATCCGCCGTGGATCAACTACAACCAGACGACCGATGTTCTGCGCGACGAGTTGGCGAATCAGAGCAGGAACGTTTACGGGATCTGGGCTGGGGGAAATTTGGCAACTCAACAAGACGTAGCAACGCTTTTCTATGCGAGGTGCGTCGATCTTTACCTACGAGACGGCGGTGCTATCGGTATGGTCATGCCCAATAGCGCTTTACAAGGCAGACAGCATCGAAAATGGTTGTCTGGCGAATGGAAAGCTAGCGACGAGTCTCGAACTTTGAACGTTGATTTTTCATCAAAAAATCCTTGGGATCTCGCACAACTAGTACCGAACACATTCTTCCCAAACGTGTCATCGGTGATATTCGCGAAACGACTCGGAGAGGACGGTAAAGGGGTTCCACTGGCAGGCGAGATGGAAATCTGGGAAGGGCCAACTGGCACCAGCGAGGTAGAGCGTCGCATTTCGGCATTGGTTGACACTGGTCAGGGGCACGTTTCGCCATACGCCAAGATTGCGCGAAATGGCGCTACGATCTATCCTCGAGTTCTTTTCTTCGTAAATGAAGAACCGAATCCCGCCACGGTGAGCGTTGGACACACGGTTACCACTAGTCCCCGTCGTGGCGTGTACGACAATGAGCCATGGAAATCGCTTGAATTGTTACCTTTGCAGGGCAACACGATTGAAGAGGAACATGTGTTCGCCACGTATCTTGGTGAAACCGTTGTGCCGTACGCATGTTTAGCACCTATGACTGCCATATTGCCCTTCAAAAAAGGGAATGTGGGATTGAATAGGGTCGAAAACGGACTATTTGGCGTACAAACGAATGCGCTCAGTCGTCGAATGCGTGACCGATGGCGGGTGCTGAACCTGGCCTGGGAAGACAACACCGACGAAGGAAAGGGCAAAAAGCTGATTGATCAACTGGATCATTACGGGAAACTCACGTCTCAACTCGCGTGGCGACGTGACAGGAGCGAGTCCCCGTTCAGAATCGCCTACACCAAGTCTGGCGCACCGACCGCAGCAATTGTGACGGATGACGATGCCATCATCGATAACTTGCTTTACTGGATTAAGTGTTCGTCTTCGGATGAGGCACATTATCTGCTGGCCGTCATCAACAGTAATGCGTTGTATGAAGCCGTGCGCCCTTATATGCCGAAAGGCCAATTTGGGGCTAGGGACGTCCACAAACACCTTTGGCGGTTGCCGATACCGGAGTTCGATGGTGCCGATCCGATGCATGTGGCGGTGTCTGATGCGGGTCGGCAGGCTGCGGTGGGTGTTGAGCGGGAGTTGGGGGATTTGCGGCAGCGGTATGCGAGGTTGACAGTTACGATCGCTCGTCGGGAGATACGGAAGTGGTTACGGGAGTCGGTCGAGGGGAAGCGGGTGGAAGAGGTAGTGGGGGTGTTGTTGGGGGGATCCCCTGCTTAGTGCTGGTAAACTGCAATGATATTGGGGAATCGGTTGAGAAAATACTTTAAACGCCGTGGCACGGGTGGCAACCAACATCCGGGTGGTGAGATCCGCGTCGACGAAACATTCAAAGAATTTCTTTCCACGGATCTGCCGGTTGTTCAGTATCTGAATCAACGCCTAGTGTTTGATCTGCTTGCAGTTCTCGAAAATGGGTTTTCGAATTTCAAGACTATAGAAACACAAGCCTCCGGATCGCACATTAGCGAATCGACGGTGGAGGGTGGTTTAGGGGTTGGACACTCTTTCGCGTTGCTGTCACTCGGCGTCGCTGGGACGAGGAAACAGAATAACGAGAATACTCATCGAGAGATCACTATGGAGGAACGCGTACACACCCCTTCTTCGCTGTTCGCCCGACTTCGAAGTGAATTGAAGTCCAGGAAATTGGTTAACGAGATCGCCAATGTCGATGACCTAAAGGCTGTCAAAACCGGTTAAATTGTGGAGTTTAGAGCCACGCTACACCGCAGTCAAGTTATCGAATTGATTGACGCATACCTCGCTCTTGCACCTTGGTTGGGCGACGGCGACGAAAATAATCCAAGTGGCAACCCCGACAGTAGAGCCCGCGGCCAACGTAAATCCGCTAAGAATCCACAACCTAATTCCACCCTGGAGATCATCAAAACGATGAAATCCGTCTTGTCGGACGGCGACGCAACAGATTTGGTAGCCACGATTGAAGGCATGCGGTTTGTGCTAACGGTTGAGAAACCGTTTTTCAATGATCCAACCATGAATGAGGTATTGAATGGAGAATTTCGAGTTTTCGGAAAAGTGACAAGGACGTTGAAAGACAGTTCCGAATCTATCGAATTATTTAGGAGATCTGCAATCGGCAAATTCGGTGCGTTCGGGACTGCGATGGAACAGATGGCCAAGGAAATCAGTGTTCTTGATTTTGATGGTGGCGTGACCGAAACGAAGATCGGTGGTCCCGCACTTCAGATTATCCCGGTTGCGATATTCGCTTGAACCGCGACGTTTCTGAGAGCTACTACAAATAGCGGCACTTGGGAATTTGGGTACGCTGCCAAAGTCAGTCCCGGGCATACCCCGCTGTCGTCGCCCCTTCGCTTTGCGAAAGGGCGAGGTGTCTGACGACTTTCTGGGTTTGCGCGCTGACTCTGCTTATCCGAAATGAGGGAAGCCGGCAACATCAAACCGCGTTGCGGGAAGCGGCGCTCTCACCCACACTGTTCCAAGAAATCTACGAGTCGAGATTAAACGCGTTGGACGACACTGTGACGCATTACTTGATCATGGAAAAGAATTTCACACCGGATGGTGCTGACAGGTTCATCAAATCGTTTAGGGCAACCATGAATACGGCCGGGTTGACGGGTGACAGTAAGTTGACGGGTAACGGTAACCTATTGGAGACGGACGACGATTTCGAAGAGAACGAGGAAGATCACTTGCCCACCGAAACACCTCGTTTGCGTGCCCTGAGTTCCTCTACCGCAGTCGCACCTGAAGGGTTCATGACGTTGCCTGTCCCACTCGATCCTAAGCGGATCGTTACGGTCATCATGCCGATTGAGATGAACGAAGCGGATTGGAAGCGTTTTGATCGGGTCCTAGAAGGTTACAGACCTCTGAGCCCGGAATAAACTGGTGCGCTACAATTTCGCGCGCCGTTCGATTGTCAAATGGAGCGCGAGCACCGCGCCGAGCTGATCGACCTGCCGCCCGACCATCCCCCGCACGCGGCGCTTCGCCAAGCGAACGGGCGGTGATGTTTGGATGGGTGTTGCGTCTGCTGAAGCGCTGGCTTTCGTTGAGATGCGGTATCAAGCGGCGTCGATTTGGGATAGGTGATTGATGAGTTGGTCGACTTGGGTTGATAGTCGTTGGATTTCGTTGGCTTCCATCCAGTTCTCGTAGAAGTTGGAGTGGAGCAGGTTGGCGGCGTTGAAGAGGTCGAAGAGTTGGTCGTCGCCGGTTTCGTCGATCAAGTTGCGGATGATGCGGTAGAAGTGGGCGTGAGAGTTGTGTTCCCAGCCGCGTGATTGGGCAATGGACTTGAGGGCCTGAGCCGCGGCTCCCCAATACTTCTCGGAGGCTTGGATGAGGTCGCCAGTTTCGAGTTCGAGTCGTGCTTGGTCGAATAACGTGGCGGAAGTTGCGGAATATTCCTGTGCAGTGGTCATACGGAGTCACTGTGATTTACTTGGTTCAAATGCAATTTTAGCACCGCCGCTCCTTTTGGTTCCCGCGTTCGCGGGAATGACGGTGCTTTGGCGGAATTGGCGAAGGTTTTGCAGTGGTTTAGTCGTATTGGAGCAATCAGGTACCCGGAGGGTTACTGATTTGGGCATCCGCTGCGTGGGGGCGACCACGAGGGATTCTCCTTTAGTTTGCGTCCGCTTCGCTGCTCGAGGGTGACTGCGTTTGCGAGCGGTTGCAGTTAAGATTAGAGGTTGCGTTGTGTGGTTCGGGCTGGTGCGTTGTATCGAGAAATCGAGGTTCTCTTGACTCAAACCGCAGAAAAACTTGTGGAAACGACGGAAACGGATGTCGATGCCGGTTTCGTGCAGGATTTCGCACGGCGGGTCCGTGAAAATGTGCAGCGGGTGTTCGTTGGTAAGGACGAGGCGATAGAGCTCGCGATCATCGCGATGCTGGGTCGTGGTCACGTGTTGATGGAGGATGTACCAGGGACGGGCAAGACGACGCTGGCGAAGACGATAGCGGCGTCGTTGGGATTGGTTTTCAAGCGAGTGCAGTTCACGCCGGATCTGGTGCCTTCGGATGTCTTGGGGGTGAATATCTATAACGCGGGGACGAGTGAGTTCGAGTTCAAGGAAGGGCCGATCTTCACGCAGATTCTGTTGGCGGACGAGATCAACCGTGCGACGCCTCGGACGCAGTCGGCGTTGCTGGAGGCGATGCAAGAGCAGCAGGTTTCGATCGATGGTGTGACGATGGCGTTGGATTCGCCGTTTCTGGTGTTGGCGACGCTGAATCCGGTTGAGATGGAGGGGACGTTCATGTTGCCGGAGGCGCAGCTGGACCGGTTTTTGTTGAAGCTGTCGATTGGATATCCGTCGGATGTGGAGGAGTCGGAAATGTTGCAGCGGTTCCAGATGGGAGACAGTGTGTTGTCAGTTGACGTGTGCGCGTCGTCAGAGGATGTCGAGCGGGCGCGGAACGTTGTGGAGCATATTCGGATAGCGGACCACGTTCGGGAGTATCTGGTCGCGATCGTGCGTGCGACGCGCAACAACGCGCAGATCCGCCTGGGCGCGAGTCCGCGCGGTTCGTTGGCGTTGCAGCATGCGGCGCAGGCCCGGGCGGCAATCAATGGTCGGGGCTATGTGATGCCGGACGACATCAAGGCGTTGGCGGCGCCGGTGTTGTCACACCGGGTGATGTTGGAGTCGAGCATGCAGATGAGGCGTCGTGAGGCGTCGCAGATCGTGGACGATGTTGTTTCGCAGGTCCCGGTTCCGATAGAGAGGTGAGATGTATCCCTAACCCTCTCCCACGGAGGGGAGACTGGATCTGTCGGTTTTCCTCTCGCCCCCAGGTCAAGCCCGGAGCCGGCTCTGACCCTCTCCCACCGAGTGGAGAAGGGATTGGAGTGCGCTGAATCGAGGCGTTGACATGATGATCAATCCGGTGTTGCGGACGTTTAACGAGAAGCGAACGAAGGATTTGCGGGCTCCCGATGTTATCGGTGAGCTTTTCATGTTGTTGATGTTGGTGGTGATAGCAGTTGGTGCGGGTACGGGATCGGCGCTGGTGGTTGCGTTGGGTACGACGGCGTTTGTGATTTCGGCAGGCGGGACGCTGTGGTCGAAGCTGTCGCTGGCAGAGGTGGCGTATGGTGCGCGGCCTTCGGACTCACATGTGTTCGTGGGGGATGAGATCGAGATAGTGATGACGTTGGAGAACCGGAAGCCGTTGCCGATACCGTGGATTCAGTTGATCGAGTTTTTGCCGACGGGTCTGGTGCCGTTGAGCAACGAGGGTGTGAAGCGTCGGGCGTATGCGGGTGGAAGCGAGATAGTGGAGACGACGAGTCTGGCGAGCTATGAGCGGGTGCGGTTCCGGCACAAGGTACGGGCGCATCATCGGGGGCACTACTCGATAGGTCCGACGGAGTTGCGTAGCGGTGATCTGTTCGGGTTGTTTGGAACGGTTCGTCGGGACTCTCGATCTTTGCACGGGATTACGGTTTATCCGCGTATCGTGCCTTTGGATGGCTGGGAGTTGCCGTCGGCCAAGCCGATGGGCGACATATTGAGTCGAAATACTTTGCTGGATGATCCTTCGCGGCCCCGAAGCGTGCGGGGCTATCTGCCGGGTGACCCATTGAAGCGGATCGACTGGAAGTTGAGCGCCAAGCGGGACGAGTTGATTGTTCGGACGTATGACCAGAGCGTGGGCAACGATGTTGTGGTGATGATGGAGTCTCGGACGGTGGACTATGCGTGGCACGGTTACAAGTACGACGTATTGGAGTCGGCGGTTACGGGAGCGGCGTCGATCGCGGTTAGGTGTGCGGACCTTGGTTATCGAGTCGGTTTGATAGCGAACGGGGTTCGTCCGACGCGCGGCGTGATGTCGGCGGTACCTCCGGGGGACGGTCCGCATCATGTTCGGACGATACTGGAGGCGCTGTCGTTCGTTCAGCCGTTGTCGTTGACGTCGTTGGAGACGCAGGCGGTGGATCGAGGGGCGTATGCGATCACGAACGGATCATCGTTGATTCTGGTCGCGGGATATCTGACGGAGCCGGTGGTTGGGTACCTGCGCAACGCGCAACGGGTCGGACACCGGGTTTCGATCTCTTGGGTTGGACGTGAGGAGCCGCCACGGGTGACCGGGATACGGGTGGTGGATTCTCGTGAGATATTCAAGATCGACGAGGATGTCGAGGAGTTTATGATGTCGGTGGTGGACGAGCAGCAGGAGTTGAATGCTCGGATGAATGCGCCGGTACGCGAGTACGACAGTGTCTGATTGGCGGAATCAGGTCGTATTCACCGCGATCGCGGTTGCGGAGAGCGTGATCATATTCGCGATTATTGCGGTGATCACTTCGACGTTGAGCCTGGCGTTCCCTCCGATGCACTGGGGGACGGTGCTGATGCTGTATCTGACGGGGATGGTTACGTCTTGGATTGTCGGTGGATTGCGCGGGAGTGTCGTGACGGCGGCGTTGATTTACGGGACGACTGGTTTGACGATTATCTACCTGACGATGGCGGCGACGCGTCTGAGCCCGGGGTTCAATTTCGATCTGGGGTGGATATATCACCTGTTCAATCGTGATTTGACGGGTGAATCGGTTGCGTCGTTGGTGATAGCGCTGATCGTTTCTTTGATCATTTGGCGTCGGACGTCGTCGATTGTGCGGGATGACAATGATGCTCCGGATCATTTGAAGCGGATCTTCAAGCGCGGGTTGGTGATATTGGCGGTGGGATTGATCGTGGACGAGTTTGTGTCGCAACCGATCGGATTGGCGCAGTTGTTGATTCCGTATTTCATCGCGACGCTGGGCGGGATGGCAGTTGCGCGGTTGCCGGAGGATTCACCGGTGGCGGGCAGATGGACGCGGATCATTCTGGTGGCGTTGGGCGCGTTTCTAGGCACGGGTTTGGTGGCGGGTTTCTTCGGGGGTCGATACGGTAACGCGGGGTTGAACGCGCTGTGGGTCGTATGGGGTTGGACGGTTGACGGGCTCTTGTTCGTCTTGAGGTACCCGTTGCTGGCGATCGGTTGGATAATCGGCAAGATAATCGAGTTTCTGCAGTCGTTGTTCGGGAGCGAGGAGGTGCCGCCGGAGCAGGAACAGGGGGTAGGCGAGCGACCGGAGTTCCCGGAGCGGGAAGCGGCGGAGATGGCGAACGACAATGCGTGGGTTGACGCGGTGTTGGAGATTTTGCAGTGGCCGTTGACGATCTTGTTGCTGTTTGTGGTTCTGGTTGTGATTGCGTTGGCTTATCGGCGGATCATCCGTCGGTTGACGCGCGATGATGGAGTTGAGCGCGAGACGATCCGTGACGAGGTGGACGAGGTGTCGTATCTCGACCTATTGAAGGGTTTGCTGCCGGAGTGGATGACGCGCAGAGGGACGCCGCGGTATCGTTGGAAATATCCGGATGACCCGGGTATCAGAGAGGTCTTCATGTTGTATTTCGAGACGTTGGAGATTGCTCTGGAGCGCGGGTGGGAGTTCAACGCGCGATTGACGCCGAGCGAGCGTCAGCCGGAGTTGGCGTTGGTCCTTGATGGTGCGCCGATCGGCGACATAACGTCGCGATTCAACGCGGCTTGCTACGGGAACGTGCCTACGGAGCCGTCGCTTGTGGATGACCTGAAATCGAGGTTGACGCGTTCCGTCGAGATTTTGGACGATCGTCGGAAGCAGGCAGAAGCGAACGCCTGAACCGCCAACCAACAACATCATTCACGTCCTAGTTCAACGCCCGCGATATCCTTCAAACTAGGACGTGTCGCCATGATCCCCCTAATCTCACAACACGCCGACCAACTAGCCGAAATCTGCCGCCGACACTGCGTCAAGCGCCTAGAAGTCTTCGGATCAGCAGCCGTCGGCGACTTCAACCCCGAAAAAAGCGACATCGACTTCCTAGTCGAGTTCGACGAGCATGATGATGTATCGCTTTTCGAAACCCGGAGAGACCTAACGCAAGCATTGGAGTCTCTTTTCAACCGTTCGGTCGATCTGGTGATCTTCGCCAACGTCGAAAACCCTCACTTCCGGACATCCGTCGAGAACACGAGGGAACCGATCTTTGAGGCATGATCCCAAGGCCCACTTGTGGGACATCCAACAAGCCGCGCCGCGCATCAACGCATTAACCTCCGAGACGACCTTCAACGAATACAACGCGGATTGGAAAGTGTAACTATTGGTCGAACGGTTATTCATCATCATCGGCGAAGCAACCTCACGGTACGATTGATTCGAACGTTCGCGTCCAAAATCACTTCGATTACTAGATTTCGAATTCACGTTGGCGTAAATGTGAGTTAACTTTCACGATTTCACGCGTCGTTGGGTCCTTTGCCCTTCCGCCGTGGTTGTTGTCAAAACAACACAGTTCAGGATGTCGCCATTCCGGAAATCCCGGCCTTGTTTCACCGACAGCAAAAATTCTTCATCACGCATATGGTAAGACTCGGTCTTGCCTCCACCGTTCTTTAAATACCAAACACGAGAACCGACAAAAGATACGGTCGCAAGTATCAAATCGATCGTTTCGATTTCAGTACTGGTCGATTCGTCATCTTTTGCTTGAGTAATATACCTCGCTTCTCGCTTATCTATCGAATTTATTAGTCTGCCCTTTTCCAAAACGTCGATTTTATCTGTCTCGCCGGACATCAAGGGTGAAATTAGATCATTCACACCTTCGCGAATTCCAGGATCTTCCAATAGTTTCACGGTTTGTCTACCAACCGCAACTCTCCCCCGTTCGTTCTCGATGAAGATACCAATTTCAGGTTCCTGCTCAATTGCATCGCTTTCGACCAGATCAACGATCTCACTCGATTCACGAGTTGTCGCAACGCGCGCTCTGTTCTTGCCAATAGATTTCAAAACCTCAATGATCCCTTCCTCACCGAATACAACACCTTTGAGGTTGGTCGCAGCTGTATCGAAATCGCCTGATAACGCCATTTGAGCAGTATCTGCCAATTCTGAAATTAAAATGCAATGTGAAGTGAACGATCCCGCCGAATGCGTGTCGATCCTAACCGACACCAATTGTTCATCTCCGTAGATCAACTGATTCGCACGGTCAAAATTCTTGGAAATGCCTAATAATGCTATTCCAAGCTCACTCGCCGAAACGTCATTACGATCATCATTCTCTCTGATGAACGAAACAGAGAAATGTTCGCTTTTTGAACCGTAAGTCGGCACACTTTGTTCCGCATCCATAAACGTAGTTTAGCACTTGGTTATCGGAACATCACATAAGAACATTTTCATGGTATTATCATCCGATACTGATACCCGATTCGGTCCGAGGTTCGAAATAGACGACGTAGCCTCAAACTGGTTGTCAACTAAACGAATTCGTCGAACAAGAAATCAGCTCTAGGCATACTCAACTACTCCATCATGGCTCATCGGAGTCTCATACTCAAGGTTCACCGAGATTCCAGCCCAGTACCCGTTCAGGCAACAGACACGGACGTTACACATACTCCCGCGCCAACCGCGCCTTCAGATACTCCATCGGACGATTGCCCTTAAGCGAGTTGCAGTGCCCGCACAAAAGTTGCAGGTTGTCGAGGTGGCCAGTGCCGCCTTTGGACCGCGCGATGATGTGGTCTACCGTGAGATGCTGCGGCATGAAATGGGTACCGCAGCCGTTGCAGTTGCCACCTTGAGTGCCGTACAGCGCGATCTTGGATTCGTTGAGTGGTGGCGGTGGTTCACGGTCGGTGCGGAGCGGGATGTCGGTTCGAGCGTTGGATTGTATACCACCCATCAATCCGAGTTCGTTGCGAGCGCGTTGCTCTACGAGTTTGACAGCCGTTGGTGACAGATCGATGCCGATCCATTGCCTGTCTATTCGCTCCGCCGCGATGCATGTCGTGGCACAGCCGCAGAACGGGTCTAGCACTACGTCGCCGGGGTTGGAGCTCGCTTCGATTATCCGGTCGAGCAGTGCCAAGGGTTTCTGTGTAGGGTAACCAGTGCGTTCTTTTGCGCGCGAACCAATCGTTCTAACGTCAGTAATGATGTCTTGGACTGGAACTCCCGCGCCCATGTCCACATACCGTTTTTGACTCGGCACTCTGCCGTTAGGTGGCCAGAAAATCAATCCTGCTTTATCGAGAAGGTCCAATCTCTGCTGAGTCGTCAATTCACTTAGGTCGTCACGGTGTGGATACGCCTCCTCAATCGCTTGTTTGGGTACAGCCCAATGTCTGCCAGAATCTGTCGGGTTGACTCCGCGCCACTCCAATCCCGAATTGCCGGACCTAGTGCCCGAACCTGTCAAAGAAACTAGACGGAACCGGCCGCGCTCGTCCTCGAATCGGTAGTAGTTATCGAGATATTCTGCCGAATAATCTTGGTATACGCGATTCCATTGATAGTCCTGCGTCATCGAATAGAACAGGATGACATCGTGAATCGGACCGAATCGCTTGGCACTGCCGTGCGAACCAGTCCTTTTCCAAATGATCTCGTTTCTAAAGTTGGACTCCCCCAAAATACTGTCCATTAGCGTCTTTAGGTAGTGCGAGGCATTAGGGTCGCAATGAAGATAGACGCTGCCAGTCGGCTTCAGGATGCGTTTCATCTCCATCAGCCGCACCGCCATCATGATTAGGTAGGACTTCATGCCGCCGCCGTGGCTGTGTTGGCTGGCGTCGATGATCTTGTAGAGCGGCAGATCGGTTTCGGCGATCTGGTTATGCCACGCTTCGTCAACGTCAGTCAAGTCCCAAGTGTCTTTGAATGCTGCGCCGGCGGCTTCGCTCCCAATTGGTGCGGCGTAGTTGCGGTTGGAGTTGAAAGGCGGATCAAGGTAGATGAGGTCGATGCAGGCATCGTTGATACCGCGCATCACATCAAGGTTGTCCCCCTCGAAAATCGTGCGATTGGGGATGTTGCAGGTGCCGGGTTTTGTTTTTGAGGTGGTCATAGCCGTCGTTTTCTAACAGTGTACGTTTTGCCCAGCGCTCATCGACCCGCGTTGACGAACGTTGCGCGATCACCCGGTCATTCCCGCAAAACCCCGGTCATTCCCGCAGCACCCCCGTCATTCCCGCAGCACCCCCGTCATTCCCGCGCCGGCGGGAACCCAGCGGACGCATCGTCCATCCAGACGAGCCCGGGAACCGGGACGCCACCCTCACCTCCCCTTTTTGCGTCAGCAAAAGGGGGACGCGGCCAGCGAAGCGAGACGCAGGGGGTTCATACACTCGCAACACCATGCCCGCGGCTCATCAAAAACTCGCCCAAACACCTTGACTCCCAACATTTGTTGTAGTACAAACGTAATCATACGCCCCGACAGACAGCGGTCCTGACGGGCGAAAAGAACATCGCCGCGTCGAATGTAAACGTGCACAACCTGTTCGGCGCCATCGATTTCTACCTTAGTGGTCTGCGAGGCGGGAGAAACACATGGTGAGCAAAAAGCACATGTCAGCACCGACGGCGACGAGCCGCGGCGCATGCTCCATGCCAACCGCGCCGGTGCCCGCACGTTCCCTCCTAAAAGGGACGATCGACGACCGTAAACAAACACTGGGCAACGGGAGTACCGTCGCAGATGCATACAAACGCGCGAACCGAACGCGCGCATGCGCCCTCACTGCCACTCGAACTGCTCCGACCATCCTCGCTCCGGCAATGATTGAGGACGTCGCCGCCGAAACGGAGCGGATCACCGATCCGCATCCCTTCCGGCGGGAAGACGCAAGGTTCGAGTGCCGATACGAAGATCTCCCCGCGCCCCAAGCCGTAAGCCTCGGCGGGCTGCACGGCCACAGCAACGAACGCCTCAGTCGGAAGAGGCGGCGACCGGACGACCGGCGTAAAGCCGAGAACACGGTAGGTCAGGCGGACGCTGGAGCCGCCCCCGATGCTGGACCCTGCGAAGAGCAAAAACGTCGCACGCGAACCTGAAACGCGGCGATGATTCGAACTAAAAACAACTCCCAACGACAAATCTGAACAAACCCCTGCCACACCCTGATAAGACTTCTACCCCGACGCAAAGCCCTCAAGCCCACCGTCCGACAAACCTGCCGGAAAACTCCCGACAGGTTCTTAAACGCGCCCAGCTCCTAACGTTCGCGGAGCAAACGCCCGACGACGCTCCGGTTTCCCCGCTCGCGAGATCTTTGCAAAAGCACCGTCACTCCCGCAGCACCCCGACATTCCCCCAGCACCCTCGTCATTCCCGCGGAGGCGGGAATCCATCGGACGCAACGTCCATCCATCGGAGCCGGGGAACGGGACGCCACCGCTACCTCCCCTTTTGCGTCAGCAAAAGGGGGACGCGACGAGCGAAGCGAGACGCAGGGGGTTCATACACTCGCACCACCGTCATTCCCGCAAAAGCAACCGTCTTTCCCGCACTCCACCCAGTCATTTCCGCGTAGGCGGGAAACCAGAGAGGCGGGGAAATCGGGGACACGTCGTCCATTTGGTCTTGTGACAGCACCGATACCGAGTTGTGCAAAGGTCCCATCAAGGGAGAGGGGATTCGCACCGCGCCGCCCGGACCCGTTGGATACCCGCCTTAGCGGGTATGACGGGGTTGTGCAAAGCAACCTAGGAAGCAGGGCCTGCTTCGTTTTCGCCGACAGTGATGACTCGGAGGAGGTTGGTGCTTCCGGAGAGTCCGATAGGGACGCCAGCGACGAGTACTACGGTGTCGTTGTCTTTTGCGAATCCTTGTTCCTTTGCGAGCGTTCCGGCGTATTCGAACATCTGGTCGAGCTGGGTGAGGCGTTCGGCGAGTAGTGGGATGACACCCCAACGCATTGAGAGGTTGTTGAGAGTCTTTTCGCTGGGAGAGAGTGCGATGATGGGTGTTCGGGGTCGGAAGGCGGCGACGCGGTCTGCGGTGGTGCCGGTTTCGGTGAATGTGATTATGGCTTTGGAGCGGAGGGTGTCGGCGGTACGGGCGGCGTCGAAGGCGATGATGGAGTTGACCTGGGCGTGTCGGCCTTCCTTGTCGATGATTGCCATTCGACGGTTTCGCAGCATTGCGTTGTCGAGGAATCGTTCGGCCATTTTGGATACGCGGGCCATGAATCTGACGGCTGCGACCGGGTAGTCGCCGACGGAAGTCTCGGCGGATAGCATAACGGCGTCGGTGCCGTCGCGGACGGCGTTGTAGACGTCGGTCGATTCGGCGCGTGTCGGGTAGGGGTTGTCGCGCATCGATTCGAGCATCTGGGTTGCGGTGATGACGGGTTTTCCGACTTCGTTGGCCATTCGGATCATCCGCTTTTGGACGGTTGGCACGAGGTGGAGCGGCATCTCGACGCCGAGGTCACCGCGAGCGACCATAATGGCGTCGGTCTCGTCGAGGATTTCGTTAAGGTTTTCGACGGCTTCTTTGATCTCGATCTTTGCGACGAGAGCAGGACTTCGACCGGCAGCGGCCAAGCGTTCTCTCACGGCGCGGATATCGTCGCGGTTGCGGATGTAGGAGAGGCCGACGAAATCGACGTCGGCTTCGATGGCGAAGTCGAGAGCGGCGACGGTTTCGTCGGTGAAATAGTCGAGGGTGGAGGTGTTGCCAGGCGCGGTGACGGCTTTGTCGGACTGAATGAGACCGCCTCGGCGTATGGTGCAGTGGATTTCGATGCCGTCGACCTTGTCGACGCGCAGTTCGACGGCACCCTCGTCGACGAGGATTCGGGCGCGCGGTCTGATGTCGTGGTGGAGACCTGAAGGCCAAACGGTTCCGCGTTCGGGAGTTGTGAAGATGCGCTCGGCGGTGAGGACAAATTTGTCGCGGGCGTTGACGGGAATGCCTTCTCGTCCGTTCTGGGTGACGGCTCGATCGGGGTCGACGGTTCCGATGCGGTATTTGGGACCGGGCAGGTCGGCGAGGATGCCGATGGGCACGCCAGTCTGTCGGGCGGCTTCGCGGATTGCGCCGACGTATTCGAAGTGTTGATCGGAGTCGCCGTGTGAGAGGTTGAGCCGTGCGACGGACATTCCGGCGCGGATCAGTTGTCGCGCTCTGACGACGTTGCCAGTGGCGGGTCCGATGGTGCACACGATACGGGTTCGCGGCGAGTTCCTGACGAATGTAGGGAGTTGCTGCATTGGTAAAGCGATTTCTCCGAGAATGGTCGGCATCTCGGTTTAATGTATAACGCGATGCGGGTTGCGCAGTTGACATGAATAGAAAACGGTTGGATATCGACGGTTCAAACCAAGTTTGATATGATTAAGTTAGATGTGCGAAAGGTCATGCGCCGCTCGGGGCGCCGATTGGGAAACACGCAGGGAGCCTGAGATTTGAATACGTTTGAAGCACTGCTCGCGTTGCAGGAAATCGACCAAGGATTGCTAAGGGAACGGCAGTCCTACTCGCAGATTTCGCAAGACTTGCAGGAGAAGGCCAAGCGGCTGAAGGAATTGCGGGAGAAGTGTGAGGGGGCGAAACGATCGCAGATGCAGGCGGAAGTTGCGATGAAACGGATGGAGCTTGAGCGGGCGTCGGAGAATCAGAACCGCGCGGAGGTGGAGGAGAGGCTCTACAGCGGAGGCGATGTAACCAACCCTCGGGACTACTACCGCATGGAGTTGCAGGTTCAAGAGCATGCGAATCGTATCGGTGCGATAGACCAACGAATGGTGCCGATCAAGAACGCGGCGAATGAGGCGCGAAGGGTTCATTCAGAGCTGCAAACGAAGCTGGATGAGACGGAGGTCGATTGGACGGAACAGAAGCAGTCGCGGACAGATGAGCAGTCTCGGATATCTATCGAGTACAACGAGGCCTTGAAATCTCGTAACGAGACGGCGAGCGCGATTCCGGCGGAGCATCTCGGCGAGTACAACCGATTATTCAAGAACAACGGCGGTATGGCGGTGACCGTTGTGGAACGTGATATCTGCGCCGGTTGCTCCGAGCGAGTGTCGATGGGTGAATTGAACGTACTGAAGCAGGCTTCAGATCCGATATTGTGTCATTGCGGCAAGTATTTGATTACGCTTAGCACGGACTGATTCGAGATGCGCGCCATCGGCTACGTCAGGCGACGCGAGATCGAAGATGATTCAAACGCGTCTGTAACCGGCAACGTCCAAGATTGGGATGGTTCTGTTGGGGCAGTCGCTGGTTCGTGGGGCCAAATAACGGAGATTGAAAGCCGGCTGAGACTGGGCACATCTGATCCCGTCCAACAGATTGTCGAGTACTGCCGTTCGGGAGGTCATCATCTGACGGCGATTCTTGGTCTGGCTGAGGATGACCAGTTGTTGCAGAGCGTCGAGGCGGAGTTGAACGAAGAGCTGGGCACGGCATTTACGCGGCACATACCCGAGGAGTTCGGAGACCCGCTATTTGCGGAGTTGATGGAACGGCTTGAGGGCTCGCATGGCAAGCCCGCGATGGTGGTCATCCCGGACGCGTCGCATTTGGCGGGCGATTTAGAGACCTTGGTCGAGCGGCTTCTGTACATCCGACGGTCCGGGTCTGACGCGATCTGTACAGACATCGAGCTGCCAGACCCGTTGCAGAACGGTGAGGAGCTGCTTGGGCTGAGGGGCGAGCCGGATTGGTTGCGCAAGCGGATCCGTGATCGGATTCGCGAGAAGGCATCGCGTGGGAAAGTCCTTGGCAGGACGCCGTACGGCTATCGTTGCGGAGCCGATGGTTCGCTGAAACCGGTGTCGGACGAGGCTGAGGTTGTGCGGCAGATTTTCGAATGGTACGTTGGTGATGAGGAAGCGACTGATGAGAACGGCGAGCGGGTCAGCAACGGATTCGGGATGCGACTGATCGCTCAACGGCTAGCGGCGGAGAACATCCCGACGCGCACAGGCAAGCCTTGGTCGACGGCAACGGTTTCGATAATTCTTAAGAATCGTGTTTACGTTGGCACCTATACGAGGTACGGTTTCTTGGTGTCTGGCAACCACGAACCGATAATCGGCCGGTCGTTGTTCCGTCGTGCGCAGGACGAGTTGACGGTGAAGCAACGGCAGCGCACATTGTCGAAGTCTGAAGATCCGTTCCTGCTCGGAGGGTTGTTGCGATGCGGCGAGTGCGGTCATGGCGTGCCGGGTCTGACGCGCCGGCGTACTTGGCGTCGGCAGGATGACACGATGGCTTCGAAGACCTACCGCTATTACGAGTTTTACGAATGTCAGCACCGGCGGGCGGCCAAGAACGGCGGCGGCAACGGCATCAAATGTCCGAAGTGGCGAGCGGATGATTTGGATGGTGAGGTGCGGAAAGCCGTGATGGCTTGGCAGCCGGAGAAGGTGAAACAAATCATGCCGATCAAAACGGGACTGACGCTTGAGCAGCAGTTGGAGAACGCAGAAAAGACGTTCTTGAGCGAAGCGCGAGTGGTATCGACCGGTCGTGGCGATCTGGAGAATTTGGAGCCGTTTCTGTCTGAAATCAAGCGAGTGCGCCGCTTGACCGAGGAGGAGCAGGAGGCCGGGAAGAGTGCGAGCTCTTCAAAGAACGGCAAGGTGTCGCGCGCGCGTCGGACTCGTGATCTGATAGCGGACGTAGTCGGTTCTGGCGATGTGGAACTGGCGCGTGATGCGCTGGTAGCGTTGGTCGAAGACGTCGAGGTGTCGGTAGACGAGGTGAAGGTGCGACCTCGGGTGTCGACCTAATTCGGTTGGATGTTACTCTGAGGTCAGTGCGAGGCGGACGTGCGATCGCTGCGTGGGCGGTGTGAATCGTCTTCGTGGAGGAAAGTCCGAGCACCTACGGGCAAGGGCGCCTGCTAACGGCAGGGCGGGGCGACCCGACGGAAAGTGCAACAGAAAGAATACCGCCTGTGAACGCGCATTTCGGTGAGCGTTTTATCAGGTAAGGGCGAACCGGTGCGGTAAGAGCGCACCGCGTCGGCGGTAACGTCGGCGGCATTGCAAACCCTGCTCGGTGCAAGGCCAAATAGGGGAGCGTTACGACGAGTGCCCGCGTTAGCTCCCGGGTAGGCCGCTAGAGGTCACGGGCGACCGTGATCGGAGATGGATGGTCGCAGATGGCGAACGGCAGAGGGAAGAAGGCTGAGAAGCCGTAAACCTCGTCATCGCCTGGACAGAACTCGGCTTATAGTCCGCCTCGCCTATAAGGTCAATTGCCTCTCATCCAATCGATATCACGCGACTGGTTTTTGTTGTCGCCGACTAGAACGAGATACCTTTTCGAGCCCTGCGCTCTACGATAGTAAACTCGGTGCTTCTTGGCAGGACGGAGCTCGAGCCATTCTGTCATTTTGACTCTTTCGCCTCGTACCTCTTGCGGACGGTCATTTAAATTCTTCAAAACGGCAAAAATGCTGCGTCTGACGTTGGAGCTAACCAGCTTATCCGAACTGTCCCTGACTAACTCGATATTTGGCAAAACATCCTCGAAGAGTTTTTGTTGAGCAACCTGTTCGCGTGAAATGACGTGTTGGTACCTGTCACCCTGTCTTTCTAGACGCTTTTCGTACTCAAGTCTCACCCGTTCGATTTGGTCTTCCCTTTCTTCCTCACTGAGTTCAAGGAATTGATCGATCTCATCGGTATGCTTCTCCTGAATCGCGCTGATGGCTCGCCAATGTCGTTCCGCTTGATGCGCTACGATTTTTCGTACCTAGAATGGATACTAAGCAAAATCGAGTCGTGATTTGCGCCTTCAGTTTCGATCACATCATTGATCCTCTGTTCATAAAACGAACGAAGATCGTCTATGCCAATCTCTGTCTCCAATTGCTCTGCAACGATTTTTTCGTAAGATTTTCGTTCTATGTCTGATTCGATGTGGGCAATCGTTTTCAAATGCTGCTGCTTTATTTCGGCGATTTCACCTTCGTGATTGATTTGCATCAATGCGAACTCGCGACGGAATTTAGACACTTCCACATCGAAGGCTTTGGAGTAATCCGTGTATAGCTTCTCCGCGTAGCTGTCCAACTCATCAATCGCGCGGGGCAGTTCTTTTTTGATTCGTCGTAACTCAATCCAAGGAAAAACACCGTCCGCAACAGGCGCGTAGCGTCCAGCACCCTAGTTCGCATTGACGTGACTCGGTCCTTAGTCAAACTCAAGTTTTGGTGACTTGACATCAGAAACGCTTATTGAGGGGCTTTCGTTTTCTTGATCCGGGAAGTTGGACCTGCGTCGAAAGTCATTCCACCACTTCTAGGGTGGAGATGCGGCGGGCGTGGATTTCTAGGGATGGTCACCAGAATTGGGACACGGCGTCGGTCATGGGGACGCATTCGGAGCACTCTTCGTTGGTGGTGTAACCATGTTGATTGCGGAATTGTCGGATTGCATTTGGTTTTCCTCCATCACCACAGTCGGTGGACGCCGTAGCGATCGAAGAGGGTTTCGTTGGAGACTAGCACTAGGTCGTCTGAGATGGCCTGAGCGATGAGCATTCGATCGAACGGATCGGCATGCGGTCCGGGCAGCGATCCGGCACGGAGGGCGTGCTGAACGGTGATCGGCAGTTCTTCAAATCGTTGTCTGGCGACTCTGCCTCGAAAGTCATTGGCCAGGCTTGCAACGCTCGGCATTTTACCGATACGAAACTTGGTCGCAATTTCCCACGCGGAAGCGGCACTGACGAATACGTCGTTGGACGGTTCCTCGATTGCTTGCCGCGCTGTTGCGGAAAGTCTTCGGCTCCTCGAGAACCACCACACGATGGCGTGGGTGTCTAACAGGAACCGCATCGACAATCCCCTTCCCAAGCGGCAAGTTCTTCCTCCGGCAACGGATCGAAGAAACTTTCATCCAATTCGATCAGGCCTGCCATAGATCCGAACTGCCGTTTTCCTTCGGGAGCGTAGGGCACTAACTTAGCGACGGGTTTGCCATTCCGGGCAATCACCACATCTTGTCCGGCCTCAACTTCTGCCAGCAGACGCGAGAGGTGAGTTTTTGCTTCATGCACATTGACAGTAACCATCACGTCCTCCTTCGATGCTTGGTTAGCTAATTATATGACTAACGAAGATTCTGCGCAGTTACTGGCCGTCGCCCCCACATCCCAGCCGCACCTCTGGATTCCAGCCTTCGCTGGAATGACGATGGAAGTCCAGAGGGCCTTCGCAATTGTGCGCGGATCAGTCTACGACTTCTAGGGTGGCGATGCGGGGTGCGTGGATGTCTAGGGATGCTCGCATGAATTGGTAGACGGCGTCGGTCATGGGGACGCATTCGGGGCACTCTTCGTTGGTGCCGGCGTTGTATTTGATTTTCATGTAGTGGTCGGCGAGTTCGAGGATCTCTAGCGAGCCGCCTTCTGAGGCAACCATGATGCCGATGTTGTCGATGACCATGTTTATCGCAGGATCTGCGGTCTTCATGATGGGATTCCTTGCGTGGTGTGGTTTCTACGTGATTTTAATGGAGGTGTATGGCGAGTGAGCCTGCCAGCAGGTTGTGCAATGCCTCTGGATTCCCGCCTTCGCGGGAATGACGTGGGTGGCGGGTTGGACTGGGTCAGCCGTCTACACGGAGGTTGACGTTTGAGATTTCCTGTTGGATTTCGCCGACGACTTCGTTGCGTTTTTTGCCCCATCCGCGGTTGAGGGCTTCGATTAATCGGGCTTCGGTGAGGTTGGCTAGAGGTTGGGGCACCCTGAGGGAGCGTCCGATCTCGTTGGCTAGGCGGACGTCTTTGGCGCCGAGTTCGAGGTAGAAGGTGAATTCGGTGTCGTCGAAGTCTTCGGGTGGACGGTCGAAGACTTCGAATGGCCGGTTTTTGCCGCCGGAGCCTTCGTGGATCGCTTTGACGAGGACGTCGAGTTCGACGCCTGCTTTGACGCCTGAGGTGACGACTTCCATGCGTGCCATTCCGACCATGGCGCCGAACAGTTGGTTCATGAGTTTGCAGATGGTTCCGGTTCCGATGTCGCCGCAGTACTGGACCTTGTCGCCCATGGCGTCGAGGGTGGGTTTGATGTGGTCGTAGGCGGCGCGATCTCCGCCGACGTAGACGGCGAGGTCGCGGTTCATTGCGCCGACTACGCCGCCGCTGACGGGGGTGTCGAGGAAGGTGATGCCTTGGTCGGCGTATCGCTGGTGAAGGGAGTGGACCATTTCGAGGGAGTTGGATGTGCAGTCGATGACGATGGTGCCATCGTCGACGCTTTCAGAGATGCCGTCGTCGCCGAAGTTAACAGCGTCGACGTGTTGCGGCATGGGTAGGCATGTGACGACGAGGTCTTTGCCAGCAGCGGCTTCGGCGGGGGTGTCGGCCCAATGTGCGCCGTCTTCGAGCATGTCGGTGGCGGCGTCGGGATTAAGGTCGTGGACGGTGAACTCATCGGCGGCGGTCATCATGTGTTTGGCCATGGGTTTGCCCATGTGTCCGATGCCGATCCATGCGATTTTCATGAAGGTTGTCTCCGGTTGCGTTTTGGGGGTTTTGCGATGTCAGTCTAACTGGCGGAGGCGGGGGTCGAAGCGGTCGCGGAACCAGTCGCCTAGGAAGTTGAAAGCGAGAACGGTGAGCATGATGGCGAGTCCGGGCAAGAAGGATATCCACCACTCGGTGTAGATGTAGTTCCGGCCTTCGGCAACCATTACGCCCCAAGCGGGGGTGGGCGGCGGAATGCCTACGCCGAGGAACGAGAGGCTAGCTTCGGTGAGGATGAGGGAGCCGAGCCTGAGCGTTGTAACGACGATGATTGTGTTGATTAGCCCTGGCATTACGTGCCGGTACATAATGCGCCAGACGCTCGCGCCAGCTACCAACGATGCCGCGACGTAGTCCAGGGTTTTCAAGCTTAAGGTTTCCGCGCGGGCTTGGCGCGCTACGCCGTTCCAACTGAATATCGTGAGAAGGATAATGACCAGCGTGAAAGACTGTCCGTAGACGATGACCGTTACGAGGGCGACCAAAATGAAAGGCACCGCGAAGGTAAAGTCGACGATGCGCATCAGAACCTCATCCGCCGTACCGCCTAAGTAACCCGCGACAAGTCCAACAAGCAACCCGAAGGTGGTGCCAATGGACAACACGATTACGGCGATGAGGAGAGAGATCCTTGCACCATGAATGATGCGGGTCAGCATGTCGCGGCCGAGGGGGTCAGTCCCAAGGATATGCTCAGACGATCCGCCTTCTTGCCACATTGGCGGTATGTTTCGCGACAGCAGGTCGTCTTTCTCAGGGTCGTAAGGTGTGAGAAGCTCGGCGAAGATTGCGGCTATCAACAATAGCGCGATTAGGAAGATAGGCAACAGCGGCCACGTGCGGATCACTCGCCGCGCCGTCTGCCAGAACGGTGAGCCGGTGTCAGTTGCGGTTTCGGTTGATACGGGGGCTGTGACAGTGCTGGAGATGTCGTTCACGGTTTCACTCCAGCCTGATACGCGGGTCGGCGACAGCGTATAGCAAGTCAATGAACAGCGCCATTCCGGCGTATGCGAGGGTGATGACGCAGACGATGGCGGTTAGCACTGGGAAGTCGAGTTGAAGCACGGATGTCACCGCCAAACTACCGAGGCCGGGCCATGAAAAGATGGTTTCGGTGATGACGGCTCCGGTAATCAGTCCGGCGAGGAGCAATCCGGCGTAGGTCAAGGATGGCAACAGAGCGTTGCGGAAGGCGTGTTTCCAGATGATGATCGAGTTGTCGACGCCTTTGGCTCGTGCGAACTTTATGAACTCTGAATCGAGTACTTCGAGCATCGCGGAGCGCGTGAGTCGGAGAAAGCTTGATGCGAAGAGCCAACCGAGGGTTATGGAGGGCAGGATGTAGTGTTCCCAACCTCCACGGCGAGCGACCGGCAACCATCCGAGATTGACGCTAAAAATGAGGACAAGGACGATGCCCAACCAGAACACGGGTGCGGCTTGGCCTATGAGTGCGAATGTCCGGCCGATGTAGTCGAGCAATGAGCCACGTTTGAGAGCTGACAGCACGCCCAATGGGATGCCGGTTAGGACGGAGAAGAGGAACGAACCGAAGGCAAGTTCCAGCGTTGCGGGAATGCGTTCGGTGACGACGTCCAGCGATGGCCTCCGCTGGCGTACCGACTCGCCGAAGTCGCCGGTTACAGCGTTGGCGAGCCAGATGATGTATTGCTGCCAGATTGGTTTGTCGAGCCCGAGTTCAACGCCCCAGGCGTCCCATTCTTCTTGTGTGCTTTGTTCGCTGAGGAATAGGTGACGCGGGTCGCCGGCCTGCCGAGACATGACAAACACGAAGATCGTCGTTGCAAGCATCAGCACGATGCTGTAGGTTATTCGCCTTGCGAAGAAGGTCTTCATCTTTGCTGACCAAAGGGCACCGGATTAGCCGACCTTTCGTCCACGATCGCACGAAGTCAAGGTAACGGTATGAGCGGCACTTACGCTATCTGGCGGGGACGGAGGTGCTCCGTCCCCGCCAGATGAGAATACACGCCTTGATTTTGACCGGTGTTATCGGTCTAAGAGCATGGTTTCGAACGAGTTGGGACCGTTCTCGTTGTGACGGTAAGGTTTCCAGCTCAGGATTTCGGGCCCTAGGACGTACCACTTGACAAGTTCGACGACCGGGATCTCGACGGCAGTGTTTTGAATGTAGTCTTCGATCTCGGTGTTCAAAGCTGCGAGCTCTTCTTGTTGGCTGATATCTAGTGCCAAGTATCGAGTGTCCCAATCCTTCATCGTCTCGTACGGCAACTCACCGCCCGAGTTCCAGCCGCGGCCGTGACGCCATCGTCCGTATTTGGCTCCGTAGTGTCCGTTTGAGGCGCTATTGATGAAGTGCCACGGGATGTCTATTGAGCGGTCAACTAGGGTTGGTCGTCTTGCCGAGTATGCGGTGTTCTCGATCTGAACGTCGATGCCTACATCACGCCATTGACCGGCGATTGCTACACCGACTTCGGGGTTGACAAACGGGCTGTCCGACGGGACCCAGAAGCCCATCTTGAAGCCGTCGGGGTAACCCGCTTCTGCGAGCAACGCTTTGGCGCCTTCAGGGTCGTACTCAACGAACCAACGATCCTGCCAGTAAGGAGTGTCCTGCTCGAAACCGGTGTGGGTGTAGATAGGCTTGCCAAGACCGGTAAGGATGCTGTTGTTGATCAGGCCACGGTCAAGAGCCATCGAGAGAGCTCGGCGGACCATGTTTGCGTTCTCGTCGTCCGGGCCGGTTCCGATCCAGGGATGGTCGTCGTCAGGTTTGAACCCGGGCCGCGGCTCGATCGGCTCATCAGTCAAGTGGTTTTGGTCGGTCCAGAAGTTTCCACCGAAGTAGATGGCTTGACCGCCAAGTCCAGCGTTGATCTGAATACGGCGACCGCGTGAACGGTTCTCGGTGTTCAAGACCAGTGAACTCGGTATCTGCGCCAAATGGACTTCGCCAGTTGCCAGAGCTGCCGCGGCCTGCGAGGGTTCACGGATCTCGATGATACGCAGCGTGTCAGCAAGCGGCGATGCGCGCCAGTGGTCCAGCACCGCATTCGCTACCAGCTCGTCATTACCGACGTGCTTGACAACTTGCCAAGGACCGCTACCGTGCGGCGTTAGGATGGCTTGTGCTTCGCCCATCTCGTCGTAAACCCGCTTGCTGTGGACGCCGACCTGCCCGTTCTCATTGCCGATGTAGTAGAAAAAGTTCGGGTCGAAGCGCATCGGGTTAATCGTGCAGGAGAATACGGTATCGCTGATGGTCAAGCAGTCCCAAGCGGTGGCGTCGGGTCCACCAAAGGTTGGTGCGCGGGCTGCGCGGCTGCCTTCTTTGCCGGCGTCGGTAAACGTGTGGACGACGTCCTCCGCGGTCAACGGACCCCAGTCGACGTCAACGCCGCGGAACTTGATGCCATCGCGAATGTTGAACGTGATGGTGTCACCGTCGACGTCCCATCCGGTGGCAATGCCAGAGTTACCTGCAAGACCGTACGATGGTGGCGGAGCATCCCGGTCGGTGCGGATCAATGTCTCGGTGATGCCCCAGACGTGGAGTTTCCAGTATTCAGGTGAAGGTTGAGCCGATGGAAGGTATAGCGGCGGCGGCACGTAAACGGTTGCGACGATTACTTCGCCACCGGAGCGCCGGGGCGCTTCGACTTCGCGTTCGACGACGACGGTCTGGACGACGGGTATTTCAACCTCGACGACTCTCTCTTTTTCGACGACGACGGTTTGGACCATCGTCTCGCCTTCTACGATGACTTCTTTCTCGACGACAACGGTCTGGATGACGGTTTCGCCCTCGACGACTCTCTCGCGTTCGACGACGACGGTCTGGACGACGGTCTCGCCTTCGACGACTCTCTCGACGACGACGGTCTGCGGTACTGCGACTTCGCGTTCGACGACGACCTCGCGTTCGACAACGACGGTCTCGACGACGGTTTCGCCACAAGCCATGAAGACGGCGGTTACAGCTATTGCAAAGGCGGTCAGCAGGGATGTGCTGATCCTCCGATGCCTAGTGAATGGTTTCATCTCGACGCTCCTTAAATTTCGTTTGGCGCTTTCCGAGTTTCGCGTTTTTAATCCGGCCAAAATCAATCTGGCGCGGTGCGAACGCAATAGGTGTGCCATGATGTTACTTGAAGTAATCGTCGATTGGAAATCGACGCTTCAAACGCGCGCAAACGTTCGGCTTTTTGGTCGGAATCCGCAAATCGATCTGGTGTTCGCATGGGAATCGCGCAAGGGCGGTGTATCCTATCGGCCAAATATTGCGATGGTTCAGAGTTCGAATTTCGGACTATTAAACACAAGGCAAAACGCATCGAGGGCAACATGTACGAGCTTGAAGTTGTGAATCCGGTTTCGCCACAGCGAGGCGAGGTGAGTGCGTTTTCGTACGCTCCGCGTCCTTCGAGTTTGAAGGACAAGGTGATTGGGTTGATGTGGAACGGGAAGGCGCATGGGGACGACGCATTGAAGCGGGCTGGTGAATTGATCAAGCAGGCGGAGCCGTCGGTTGATGTGCGGTTTTATTCGGGAGCGCTACCGTTTCCAGACCCGTTGCGGGCGAAGGCGATAACGGAGATCGATGTCGCGATTGGCTGTACGGCTGATTGAGGAAGCTGCACGTCGTGGCTTGTCTACGACATGGTTGAGTTGGAGAAATCGGGAGTTCCGACCGTTGTGATCCTCTCGAACGGTTTCCAGCATGATGCTGACGCGAGCGCGAAGGCGTTTGGGATGGGACCCATACCGCGGGTCGAGGTGCCGTTGGTCTACAACAACATCACTACGGATCAGTCGATTGCGCAGACGGACCCGGTGGTGGACGAGATCATGGAGTTGTTGACGCAGGGCATTACTGGTGAGGATATCGAGAATCAGGCTCTTCAAGATGCTCAGGCAAAACGGTTCAGGTTCAAGGGTGAAGACCAGTTCGGGGCGCTCGATGCGTTCAACAAGGAGTTCTTGGATCGTGATTGGGGAGACGGTTTTCCGCTGATCCCTCCGACCGCAGAGAAGGTCGAGCGGATGTTGTCAGGGACGACGTTGGATGCGGAGGATGTGGTGTGCATGTTGCCGCCGGGGAACGGGATCGTTACGGTCCAGAAGATTGCGGTCAATTGTGTGATGGCGGGTTGCGAACCGGAGCATTTGCCAGTGGTTATCGCGGCGTGCAAGGCGATATCGAGTATGGAGCCATTCGAGGTACGCGGTTTGTTGATGTCGACGTCGGCGGGTGCTCCGTTGATTGTGGTAAATGGTCCGATACGGAATGAGATCGGGTTGAACTACCGACGTGCGACGTTGGGTCCGGGCAAGATGTCGAAGGTGAACGTCACGATTGGTCGGGCATTCACGCTGACGTTGAAGAATGGTGGACATTGGTATCCCGGCGTTTTGGATATGGACACTATCGGGACACCTCGGAAGTTCAGTTTCTGCATCGCGGAGAACGAGGAGGATTCGCCGTGGGATCCGTTCCATGTCGAGAAGGGCTATCGTCCGGATCAGAATGTCGTGTCGATTTTCCCTTCAGGTGGTGAGCACGATCATGGCAACCAAGGCGTCGACACGGCGGATGGGTTGTTGAAGTCGTTAGCGGCGTCGTGTCCGGCGTCGAGCTCGCACATCGCCAATCTTCATGGCGAGTTGGATGAATCGCCTGGTGGTGCGACGTTGATATTGCTTGCGCCTGCTCATGCCAGACCGATAGGTGCGTCGGGTTACACGAAGAGCGCGGCGAAGGAGTTTTTGCATCAGCACGTGAAGGCGCCGGCGAGTGAGATGGTTGCGCATTTCAATGTGCCGGAGAAGGTTCGATACGAGTGGCGTTGGTTGTATGACTTGCCGCCATGGGAACAGGAGCGAGTGATGCTGCACGGGCAACACGATTCGAGTCGCTACTTCATCGTCTGCGTCGGAGCAGATGATCGGGCGAAGAACTTGATCATCGGATCGGGGACGCCGGGGATGGCGGAGATAACTGAAAGGGCTTAGGTGTTCCGACCGAGACGATCCAGCCTACACAATAAGGCGAAAACGCTTCCGATAAGGTTGTAGTAAGTCGTATTCAAGCGCGCCCTGATTTCCGACGCATTTACATCGGATTTTCTGGGTTTCTACTCGCACGCGGGGAAACGAATGGAAAAGTCGTCAGAGGTCGCAGTATCGGTCCGTAATGTCTACAAGCTGTTCGGCGGCGATGTCGAAGCTGGGATAGAGATGGCGCAGAGCGGGGTGAGCAAGGACGAGATACAGGAGGCGACGGGATCAGTGTTGGCGTTGTCGGATGTTTCGTTCGACGCGGCCAAAGGCGAGATCTTTGTAGTAATGGGATTGTCGGGGTGCGGGAAGTCGACATTGATCCGGTGCATCAATCGATTGATCGAAGCTGATCTTGGCGAGATTTGGATAGGTGACGACGAGGTCAGGTCCATGGATGATGCGGGATTGCTGCAGATGCGAAGGTCCAAGTTGGCGATGGTATTCCAGCATTTCGGGTTGATGCCGCATCGTAGTGTGATTGACAACGTGTCTTGGGGCTTGGAATTGAGCGGTGTCGGGAGGCGCGCACGTCTCGAGCGCGCATCGGAGGCATTGGAGGCGGTAGGGCTTGGTGGATGGGAACGCAATATGCCCGACGAGTTGAGTGGCGGCATGAAGCAGCGAGTAGGTTTGGCCCGCGCATTCGCGATGGATGCTCCGGTGATGTTGATGGACGAACCGTTCAGCGCGTTGGACCCGGTGATACGTCGAGACCTGCAAGAAGAGTTGGTGCAAACGCAGGCGTCGATGCACAAGACGATCATCTTCATCACACATGACCTGAGCGAGGCCGCGAACATAGGTGATCGCATTGCGATAATGCGGGACGGCGCGATCATCCAATCAGGGACGCCGACGGACGTTGTGTTGCATCCGAAGAACGCATTCGTTCGAGACTTCACGAAGGATGTGCGGCAGTCCTCGTTGATGACCGCGGATTCGGTGATGAGCGAGGCCACCCACGTCGTGCCAGCGGACAGCGACGTCACAGAGGTTCAGGAGAAACTGATCGAAGACGATATGGGGTATGCGCTGGTCGTAGATCAAGAAAGTCGTTACATCGGGACGGTCCGATTGCAGCGCATCAACTCCGCTATCCGCAGAGGTGTGGGGAAGATTGGGGATGTGACCTTGACAGTCGACGAGGCCGTGAGCCGCGACATGGTGTTGGACGATTTGGTGCCGTATGGTCTCCGCGCGGATCATTCGGTGCCGGTATTGGACGACGATGGGGTCTTGATAGGCGAGGTGGAGTTGGATGTGCTTGCTGAGGTCATGGATCCGACGACTGAAGATAAAGGTAACGGGTCTCGATAACTAGCCAGGAGAATGTTCGATGGATAGTGGAGCAACTGAAGAGAGCTTGGGTGAACAAGATTCGCCTTCGTTTAACGGCTGGTTCGAGAGAATTCCGTATTGGCTGCGTTGGACGACAATCCCGGTGTTTATCACGGTTGTGATCGTCGGTGTCGGTTGGGAAGGCGGTCGTGAGTTCCCCGACGATTTCGATTACGGACGGGAGATCGGCCTGCAGATCGACGAGATCATCGACTGGATGCAGTTGAATCTGAATTTCATATTCAGCTTCATCAAAAATGCGCTATTGACGGCGTTAATCTGGCTTGAGGATGTGTTGATCTGGATTCCGTGGCCGGCGTTCATCGCAGGTGTCAGCGTACTGGGATGGCGTATGGCCGGTGTTCGCGTCGGTGTGTTCTCGGTCGCATCGCTGTTGGCGATCGCGGTATTCGGTTTGTGGGCGAGCGCAATGGAGACGGCGGCGTTGATCTTTGTGACGGTGACATTGTCGATTTTGATTGCGGTACCCGTCGGGGTTTGGGCATCTCAGAGCGACCGTTTGGACGCGATATTACGTCCGATTCTGGACGGAATGCAAACAATGCCGAGTTTCGTGTACCTTGTGCCGGCCATAGCGTTTTTCAGCCTCGGGAACGTTCCGGCGGTGTTCGCAACGTTGATTTACGCGGTGCCTCCGGCGGTCCGGCTCACAAACCTCGGCATCAGGCAGGTGCCCGAGGAGACGATTGAGGCGGCGACATCATTCGGCGCCACGAATTCGCAATTGTTGATGCGGGTGAAGATTCCGCTGGCTACCCCCACAATAATGGCGGGGGTTAACCAGACCACTTTGATGGCGCTTGCAATGGTGGTGATAGCATCGTTAGTGGGTGCGGGTGGTTTAGGTGAAGATGTAAATCGAGCTTTGGGACGTATCGAGCCAGGTAACGCCTTCTTGGCGGGACTCGGGATCGTATTCCTCGCCATCATCATTGATCGCATAACGCAGGCGTTTGCTAAGCGTCAACGTGATGCGATGGGTATCTCGGACGTGGAAGGCTCTACGGCTGGGTGATGGGTGGATATTCCCTCTGTTTCGGTTGAACGCGTCTTCGCTTGTTCGCCGGCGCTGAGAAAGTAAAACAACCAAGGAGAGAAGCAATGCTATTAATAGCGAAAAAACACGTCACGAATTCCGGCCTTTTGGCGCTCGTGCTGTTACTTGCGGGAATGAGTGTCGTGGCGATGGCCTGCGGAACCGAAACCGTAGAGGTCACGCGTGAAGTACAAGTTGAAGTCGAGGTAACTCGAGAAGTAGAGAAACAGGTGGCGGTTGAGGTTGAGGTCACGCGCGAGGTCGAAACGGAAGTGGTGGTCGAGAAGGAAGTGGTGGTCGAGAAAGAGGTAATGGTTGAGGTCACGGTTGAAGTCGAGAAGGAACCCATAATCTTCTCCGACTTGAACTGGACATCGTCAGAGATTCAAGTCCGAGTCGCAAAGTACATCGTGGAACACGGCTACGGCTACCCGACCGACACGGTCGCGGGCGACACGATTTCGCTGTTCGAAGGCCTGAAAAACAACGACACCAACGTCACAATGGAGATCTGGCTTCCGAACCAGCAAGAGGTTTGGGACGAGGCTCTGGAGAGTGGCGTAGTCGTCGACGTTGGCAAAAGTCTTGAGGACAACTGGCAAGGATTCGTCATCCCGCAGTACGTGAAGGATGAGAACCCGGGACTAGTATCGGTTTCAGATATTCCAGAGCACATGGATCTGTTCGTGACTCCTGACTCGAACGGCAAAGCCCGACTCGTGACTTGTATCCCCGGTTGGGCGTGCGAGCTCGTGAACGCTGAAAAAGTCGTGACTTATGGACTTGAAGACGTCGTCGAACTGGTCAACCCAGGTTCCGGCGCTGGCTTATTCGCAGACTTGGAAGGAGCCTATGCTCGTGGTGACGCCTGGATCGGCTATCTATGGGGTCCGACAAAGCCTTCTGCGGAACTTGACCTTTACATCTTGGAGGAACCGTCTTACACGGAAGAGTGCTGGGCGGCTGACAAAGGTTGTGCGTACCCGACCGCGGAGATCAAGATCGCTGTGCATGAGTCGCTCATCGAGCGCGCTCCTGATTTGGTTCAATTCTTCCGCCGATGGGACTTTACGGCAGGAAGTCATATCGAAACCGAGGCGTGGATGACCGAGAATAACGAGACGTCGGAAGCGGCAGCGGTGTACTACCTGGAGAACTTCCCCGACATTTGGGAAGAGTACGTTCCTGAGGATGTTGCAGATCGCGTCCACGAGGCTCTTGCCCAAGAGGGTTAGGCGCGTCGTTTCGCCAGCAAAACTAGCGGCATAGCAAACGGCCCCGTCTTCCAACGGAAAACGGGGCCGTTCTCGTCAGGGTCGCACCCTTGACTCGGTTTAGTCGTAGATGCTGAAGTTCAACTCTTGTTGCGTGTGAACGTCGATGAGGGCTGAGCGTCCGTTCTCGAAGTTCTCACGGTGAGCTTCACGGACAGCGTTTCCAACCTCGGTTGGCTCAGTGACGGTAATGCCACGAGCACCCATTCCTTCGGCGATCATCGCGTAGTCGCCGGTCATGTTGCCAGCGTTGTACTTCTCCATCGCGACTGGCAGCGACTTGTTGTAGCCACCCATGGTGCCATTGTTCAGGACGATGGTCGTGATCGGGTTTCCGGACCGGACTGACGTTTCGATGTCGAGGCCGGACATTCCAAACGCTGCGTCGCCCATGAAGTTGACGCAGAAGCGCTCGGGCATGGCCATCTTGGCGCCGATCATGAGGCCGATGCCGTAGCCGAGGTGCGTGCTCTTGCCCCATCCGATGTAGGTGTGCGGCTTGGTGGCGGTGTAGAACGGCATCATCTGGTCGCGCGGGTGACCGGCGTCGTGGGTCATCACGGTGTTCTCGTGGTCAACCGCGTCGCCGATCTCCTTGAGGAGGCGGTACGGGTTTATCGGGACCAAGCCTGAGTTGAGCAGACCATGCCAGTCGGCTTTCCACTCGGCGCGAACCTGGGCGATCGATTCCTGGACCGAGGTGTCGTTTCGACGGCCTTCCTCTCCGATCTGGCCCTTAATCTCGTCGGTCAAGAGACGGAGCGTCTCGCCGGCGTCGCCGACGAGACCGATGTCGGTGGTGTACTCCTTCGAGATGTCGGCGGGGTTGTTAGTGCAGTGGATTAGGAACTTGCCCGGCGGAAGGTCGATTCCGTAGTTGGTGACGGTCAGGCTTGCGCCGACAGCGAAGAGGACGTCGGATTCCCGTAGCCACGTCCAGACCGGTTTGGGAGCGGTGCGGTTGGCGGCGCCCAAGGCGAGCGGGTGCCGTTCGTCGATCGCGCTCTTGCCGGGCATGGTGGTCATGACGGGGATCTGAGTAAGTTCTGCCAGTTCGAGCAGCTCGTCGGTGGCACCGGCGTGGAGTACGCCTTGGCCGGCCCAGATGGCGGGCATGCGGGCGTTGAGAAGCTTTTCGGCGACGTCTTTGATGTCGCTGGCGCAGGGCGCGAAGACGTGCTTGGATGTGGGGCGATAGTTGTCAACAGCCCCATCGGGAACGTCAGCTATCATGCCTTCGCGATGTATCTCTACCATCACAGGGCCAGGTCGTCCGTTTTTCAGCGCTTCGGTTGCTCGTCGCATGAGAGGTGCGATGGAATCGGCGGTGGTGACGGACGCAGCGAACTTTGTGATGTTCTGGAAGTTGCGAGTTCCGCTGAAGGTGGGAGCGACACCGCTCTTGTAATTTCCGGGCCCGTCCGGCAGGAACAGCACCGGCACGCTGTCGGCCCATGCTTGTGCAAATCCGCCGAAAGCGTTTTCGACTCCGGGTCCGCCTTGGCAGGCGAAGACGCCGTATTTGCCTTTCGATGCCATTAGTCGGGAGTAGCCGTCGGCGGCCATGATTCCGCCTCGCTCCTGCCGGAACACGATGGGGCGGATGCCTTCCTTAGCCACGGCTTCAATGATTGGGTTTGAAGGGAAGCAGGCAAGCCACTCGAACCCTTCTTTCTTGAGTATTTTGGCGACAGCTTCGTAGCCGTTCATTGGTCAACGTTCCTTCCTGCGGACAATGTCATAACGGGGACACCGCGACAGCGCGCGTTCATTCCCCAAACAACAAAGTTTAAGTGTGAATCGACATCTGCGGGAGATTGGGATTCTGGGGAGGGGATAGAATCGATTTGTGTAAGCTGATCTTTCTGAACGTCGATGTGGAGAAGGCGGTTGCGCCAAAAATATTTCGAAACGAAGTAACTGCGCGTTGTTGTATTGAATCGAGCCGTTCGGATTGCTTAGCGTAATAATCACTCAGGGACGCTACGCGCGTTGCGGCGTCGAATCGAGCGGTTTTGATCGCTCACGTAGATTCGATGTCACGTGGCAGTTACTGGCACACCCATGGTTTCTTTGAGATCGTGAAGGACGAAAATATGTTGCGTGAGATACACGACGAATTCGAGTACAGGCCTCAAGGCAGACAGCCGCTCGGCATCGGGAAGGTGAACATAAAGGTCGTAGGTGTGGGCGGCGGCGGGTCAAACGCCGTTAACCGCATGTACAGCGACCCGATCGATACGGTCGACTACATCGTTATGAACACCGACGCTCAGGCGTTGGAGTTGGCGACCGTGCCAACCGGTCTCCGCGTCGGCGACACCACCGCTCGAGGCATGGGCGTCGGAGGAGATCCATCGCAGGGGCGCATCTGTCACGAGGAGAACCGGGAAGAGATCGCTGAGGTCTTGGATGGTGCGGACCTGGTATTTATCACTGCTGGTATGGGCGGTGGAACGGGAACCGGAGGGGCACCCGTCGTTGCGCAGATAGCAAAGCAGCAGGGCGCGCTCACGATCGGCGTCTGCACGATGCCGTTCAGTTTCGAGGGAACTCACCGCACCGGGAAGGCAGAGGAAGGCGTGGCCGACCTTCAGAAGTACGTCGACACGTTGATCCGCATCCCGAACGACCGATTGCTTGACGCGGCGGCTCCAGACACGACGACTCAGGAAGCCTGGCGCATGGCCGACAAGGTTTTGAAGGACGGTGTCGAGGGTATTGCCCGCGTGATTATCGAACCGGGCGAGGTCAACTTGGACTTCGCCGACGTGCGCGCAGTGATGACGAATGCCGGGCCGGCGTGGATGGGTGTAGGTCAGGCGTCGGACGTTGAACCGGGCGGTGCGTTGCAAGCAGTCACCGAAGCGTTGGATAGCCCATTGCTCGACGTGGACATCACCGGAGCCCAGCGGGCGTTGGTGAACATCACTGGCGGCCCTGGCATGAGGATGTACAGCGTCCAAGAGATCTCGAGTATCGTCCAGAGCAAGATGACGGCGCAGTCGAACATAATCCTCGGAACCGCTCGCCAGGCCAACATGGGCCACAACATCCGAGTGATCGTGATAGCGACCGGCTTCCCGACCGACGAGGAGCAGCGGATGATGGATACCGAGATGATCGAGAAGGCGATCGAGAATCCGGAAGACATGAAGATTCCGCCGTTCCTAAGGAATCACATGTTGCAACTGCAGAAGCGGGGCCGACGTTAGAGATTCTTTACTTCGGCTCGACGCTCACGCCGTTGGCCGGTTAAATCGCAACTACCAACCGCGTCGCTTGATTTTCAGGCGACGCGGTTGTCGTCTATGTAGTCCCAGTTGAAGTCCATGCCGAGCCCCGGTCCCTGAGGGAGAAGGACGTTGCCTTGGTCGTCCAACGGATCGCAAGGGGCGTTGAGATAAGGTGGCGTGGCTTCGTAGTCGAATTCCGGACGTAGCAAACCTTGTTCGTAGAAGAGGCACGTTTCATCGGTGGTGGCGCCGAGTATCGCGGCGTTGCCGAACCAGCCGCCGTGCATCTCGCACGGTACGCCGAACGCCTCGTAGACGTCGACGGCTTTCTTGCAAGCGGTAATGCCGCCGAAGTTGACGTCGATTCTGCCGATGTCAGAAGCGCCTTGTAGCACCCATTCGGCGCGGGAGTAGTGCATCCACGTCGCATGCTCGGGGGCGCAGACGGCGATGTCGAGTTCGCTGCAGAGGCGGCGATACGGTTCGACTCTGAACTCGTGCATGGGATGCTCCAGGAAGTAGTAGCCGAGGCGCTCGAGTTCGCGTCCGACGTAGATCGATTCGTCGAGGGAGTAGATGCCCCAAGGGTCGAGCATCAGGGTCATTTCGTCACCGACGGCGTCGCGGACTGCTTCGCAGACTTCGATGTCTTGCTTCGGGAATGCGGGACGGCGCGGTGCCGGCTGGTTCGTCATCGGGTTCCAGTAGATGTAGGCGTGGACTTTGAATGCGGTGTAGCCCTTCGCTTTGCACTCGAGCGCGAATTTGGCGTAGTCCTCGGGCGTGCCCATGTTGGGAAATGTGCTGGCGTAAGCGCGCACCTTGTCGCGTGCTTTGCCCATGAGCTGCGAAACACTCATGCCTGCGTATCGTCCTGCGAGGTCCCACAAAGCGGTGTCTAGCGTGCCGATAAGGGACTCGTGGAAATGGTGGTTGTCACGCATCAGATACCAGAGATGCTCTCGGCTCAGCGGATCTTCGCCGACGAGCAGTTCCTTGACCATGGCTTCGACCTCGGATGGAAATGCGCCTCGGAAGTAACCGCCCATTCCACCGGTGTTGTAACCGCAGACGCCTTCGTCGGTAGAGATTTTGGTAATGGCGTGTGTGGACTTTTGCGGCTCGTTTTGCCACTGTCCGTAACCCCATTTTGTGCTGACGTTGTTGGTCGCGCTTCGAAATGTGATGACTTCGATGTCGGTGATGCGCATGTTGGATCTGTGCTCCTCAACCAGTGGACTACGTTAGTGATGCCAATAACTTTAGCGGTTGAGCGAGCGCGATGAATCGATGCGTGATGAATTAGCGGAGAGATCGCTGGGCGAACTAACTGAAGGGGGCGGGGATTCCGCCCTGATCTATTCGGCCATTGGAGCCTGGTTGCCGCCACTGTTCATCGATTCCAACGATTCACCGAGAATTTCTAACGCGGTTACGACGGTTTCGAGCTGTTCATAGGTGAGATGGTCGGCCACTGAACCGACGCGGCTTTTGCCGATTCGCCAGAGGTCTTCGACGACGCGTTTACCTTCCGGTGTCAGCTGGATTACTACTACGCGTCGATCCTTTGGGTCGGAGTCTCGGGTGACCATGCCTTTGTCGAAAAGTCGTTCGATGATGCTTGTTGTTGCTGAGACGGTGCTACCGAGGAATTGGGAGATGTTACCCATTCGCATGTCGCCCTGGTGGTCGAGCAGAACGAGGGATTTGATTTGAAGCAGGGTCAGGTCCATTTCCCGCCATTCGTCGATCGAGCCAGTGTGCAATTCTCGATTTAGGTACGCGAGCAATTCGAGCCATCGACCGGTCATTTCGGATCGGGAATCTGTTTGTGACAATACTGTATTTTGCATCGGTTCACCAAGGTCCGTTGCGATGCTCACGTGTTGTACATAATACTTTTACAACGCGAGAATATGCGTGTGGAATTTATCGACAACAGCCGATGTTTTCGGTGGTGAGTTCAATTTTCAGGGTTCTTGGTTGCGCAAAACGTTTATGATGCCGCTGACGATCAGCGGCGAGTTTCCCATCACCAACGCGCCGAAATATGCTCCAGCGACGCTGTTGGCATTGGTGACGAAGTCGGCTGCGAATGTGGCATCTTTGAAGAGGTTGAAGCCGATGAATCCGCCGAAGATTCCGAGAACTAGGGAGATCGCGAGTTCTTTTCGGTTGACTTCGTTGGCTGATGTTCCGAATTGCTTTACGATGGCGAAACCGGTCGTGGCTCCGACGGCTTGCATAACTACGGCGTTGACCATCAGGAAGGTGCTGTTGCCGGCCAAGAGCCAAGTGGTGACCATCACTGTGCTAAGGATGTAGAGGGTGAATCCAACGACCGACGAGAGGAACAATGCGGCGGCGATTTGCACGATGTAGGCGCCGATCTTGTAGTTGCCGCGCCAGATTACGTAGCCGAGGAAAGCCGCGAACAGGATAAACGCGGCAAGAGGGATATATTCGGAGAAGTGGGTTTGCATTCGTATTGGTCGGCGAATCGTTTGCCGCGTTCAATTCGGCAATGCGTCGATGATGGCGTTAGCTTCAGCGGTTGGCCCGTTGAGGCGCGGGTCGGCAATGATGGTGAATGCGGCGGCGAGGCGCTCTGCGACGGCTTCGGTTGCGGGCACGACGGAGAAGCGATACTGCGGCAGTAACCGGTTGATGCGCTCGGCAAGCGGTCCTTTGCGCGATCTCTCAACTGCTGTTCTGGGTGATGCGCCGAGTTCGACGATTCCGATCTTGGCTCTGAAATCGCAGTTAGTACCACCGTTGAGATACTCGCTGATGGTTTTTCCGATGTCCTTTGTTGCTTCGATGTAGATTGGCTCGCCTTCATGGACGACGGCGATGACGCCGGTTTTTCGTCCCAACATCCAAACGGCATCTTCAGTCAGAGGCAACGATTCGCCTTCGATCAACCTCATGTAGAGGGGTTCCCACTTGCCTAGATGGGCCGGTGTGAAGAGGGACATTGTCATCTTTCGTCTAGAAATCTGGCAGGAAGCTGTGAACTCCGCTTATGAGGAACATGGTATCAATCTGTGCGACCGAACCAGATTTGTGTTCGGCGACGCGTCCTGCTCGTGCGAGGTCCGATAGGAACACCGCTCCCATGTAGATCGAACCGAGTGTCGCAATCGGCATCGACACGTCGGGTGGGCGATCGGTACGATCGCAAGTTACATTCCCATTGTCGTCAACTGTCAACAGGTAGACGCCGTTGGTCCACGGGCAGAAATCGTCAGTCAGCGCGATCGCGATTTCTCCGGGCGCGGAGTAGGTCCGGGCTGCCAACGCTTTGGTCGGGTCCAAGATGCGGATCCACATGGAGTCGTAAGGTTCTAGTGAAAGCTTGCGCGGGTCGGCTAGCAACCAGAGCAAGTTGGATTTCTTGGGATGTTGTCCGTGATAGATCTCGCTCGCCAAGTCGATGTCGAGAATATACCGCCATAAAGCGATCTCCGCGGTTGTCGTCGCCGGAATCAATTCGTGCACTCGCACCAAATTGGCGCTGTGCATGTCCCTGTGCCGTTCCTCGATCGAATACTTGGCGTAACCCAACGGATCACTGTTTTCGGAATAGATCACGAAGAACGGTTTACGCCTTTGGATGTTCTTGATGCGCTGAGGGTTGTATTGCCAATCCCATTCACCGTCTCGGCGCATGATCATGCCGGGTGTCTGTGCGGCGGTATTTTCCCAGATTTTGGGCGCGGCTTGACGCATCTTCCTAAGATCGGCGAAGCGCACTTCACCTTGGATTTCATGTGTCGTTCGGAAATGACCGTGGCGCGTGTCCAATTTCGCGGCATGCGCTTCGCCCGAAATGCCGAAGCCGAATCGACCGTAGATGTTTGACTCGCTAGCCCAAAGGCCGGCGATGTGATGCCCTTCATCAAGACCTTTAGAGAGAAGGCGTTGCATCATGGCGCGCAATATCCCGCGCCGTCGGTGGGTACTTGCTACGGTCACTTCGGTGACGCCGTAGAACTTGGACGGACCGCCGGGAACAGTCATTCGAAAGTCGTATCCGGCCGATGTCCCTATCAACTCCTCGTCATCGAAAGCCAATACGGTCGATGACATCGGGTCCCATGAGACTTTCTCGTACTCGAGCTCCCCTTCGTCCGGGTCGTAATGGCCGCCGAAACCGCTATACATCGAACGCATGAACGCCACTCGCTCGTGTTCACGTCCAATTCGAAACTCGATACCCGCGGGCGTTTCTAAAGTCGACATCATCCGAAATGCTTCTCGTTTCGCATTAGAAGTGATACGGGTTCCAACCGGCGGGCGAGGTCAGGAAGATGGCGTCGGCTCGCAATGCGGCGTCGGGTGTTCGAGCTGATACATCGACTAGTCCGATGTTCGCTAGCATGGAACACTCGACCGCGCCGGCGTATATCGCGGCGAGTTCGGCCTCATTCATGATTAGGTCTGGAGCCGCTGTAGTGTCTCGGCAGATCGCGCCTTCCGAACCGAACTCAATAGCAAGGTTCTGCGGCCCTTTGGTTTCAGCGTCGGTGATCTGCAGGGTGAGCGAGTCGTCGACGGGGTATGTGCGTTGCTCAAGCATGGCGGGAATGTCGAGGAACTTCATCCAGATTGCATCGGTAAGCGTGCGGCGCAATCGGCGTGGCTCTGCCAGCATCCAAATAAGCGGGTCGTCGACCGGGCGTGCGTGCGCCTTTACGTCATCGACGAGTTCCTGATCGAACAAGTAGCGCCAGAGCGCGGCATGTGCGGCATCGGTCGCGGCAACCGCTTCGACGACGTGCATGGTTCCTTTGAACTCGTCGTTCGGGTCCTTCTCGATCGTGTATCGAGCGTATGCGAGCGCGTCGTCGCCTTCCTTGTAGATGACGAAGAATTCGTCCTTGGTATTGACCGGATGGATCTCGTAGAGCCACCGTTTTGTCGTTCGCGTTATCATTCCGGTTCGATTGGGTCGAGTGCGTTCATAGGCTTCGGTCATCAAAGGGATCGCTTCATCACGTTCGAGCTTGACGTAGTGCCCGGACCATTCCGGTGCGTGCTCGTAACTCGTATGTCGCAGGTCGATGCGCCATTCGTGGACTGGCATCGTGTTTCCGTAGCCGTAGCGACCGTATAAGAGGCTTTGGCTGGCCCAGAGGATCGATGCGATGTCGCCGCGCTGGCGGGCATCTTCGTGGATCCGCTTCATGATGCTGCGCTGGATGCCGAGGCGCCGGTGCGTCGGTGCGGTGGTGATGTAGCCGATGCCGGCGACCGGGACTTGTGCGCCGCCAGGCAGCGTCATATCGAAGGAGTCGACTCCGCCCGAACCCGCCATCGTGTCACCGTCCATGCAAACGAGCAACCGGTCGATCTCGACACGGTGAACGCGCATAAATGCGGTGCTTTCAGGATCTGTGTGGTCTCCGAGGCTCCCCCTAACGGCGATGCGCCACTGGAGAAACTCCTCGTCTATAACTTGGCGGATTTCCATCGATAAGTCGGTGCTGCGAGTTGATAGCGATGGGCTGAGGCCGAATGGGCCTGAGAATCAACAATACAATCACGAGTGAACTCAAATGCTTGACGGAGCTACAGGAAAACCGAGTTTTGGTGCTTTGGAATCGCAGTTCCGAAGTCGCATCGGCAGAAGGATCGTGTATCTGCAGCGCACGTCTTCAACAATGGACGATGCGCGCGAGTCGGTGAGACGTGCCGAGCACGCCGATGAGTTGCACGGCACGGTGATTATTGCCGATGAGCAGACGAGGGGTCACGGGCGTTTCGACAGGTCATGGGACTCTCGACCCGGCGAAGATATCCTGATTTCGGTCATCGTCTGCCCTAGGCCTTCGATCTCAGGTCAGTTAACCATCATGGCTTCGCTAGGTGCTGCCTTGGCAGTCGAAACTTTGACCGACTCGATCGTCGAAATCAAATGGCCGAACGACGTGTTGGTCGGTGGCAAAAAGATCTGCGGCGTTATCGCCGAGGGATCCATGGTGACGGACGCGTTCGCGGGGACATTGGGTATCGGGTTGAATGTGAATATGATGACTGCCGGGGATGACGGCAGGGATTATCAAGCGACCAGTATTCGTAAGCTCTCGGGATCAAACGGGTCGATTGACCGTGTTGCGGTTCTAAGCGTATTGCTGGAGAATCTCAACGAGGTTTACGACGCTGCGGACAGGGGCGAATCGATCATGCCGGAATGGCGCGGGAGGTTGACGACGCTGGGATCAGAGGTCTCGGTGTCGACGGCGACGAAAAACGGTGTCGGAGAGTTGGTCTCTGGTGTTGCGGAAGACGTTGACGAATTTGGCCGACTATTGATTCGCGAATCGAGCGGGATGTTGAGGGCCTTGGCGAGCGGCGAAGTGACAACGAGGACGAATGGCGATGGCCGGTAGCTTCAGGATTGCCGCGCGGGTGAAACCGCGTTCTTCGGAAGATCGAATCGTTGATCGCGATGCGGCGAGCGGCGCGTTGGAGGTACGGGTAAAAGCTGCACCAGTGAACAATGCAGCGAACGAAGCGGTGATCGAATTGATATCAAAGGCGTTCAAAGTGCCTAAATCGAAGATTCGGATCGCAAAAGGGACAAAGTCGCGCGACAAAATCGTTGAGATTGATGCTGAGTCGTCGAATTTGTCGCGGTTTGTGAATGATTGAAATCTTCATAGTTTATTGGGGCTCAGGTCCCCATCCTTGCATCAAATCGGGTCGACGAGCCATTGTGCGTTCAGCGGCTATTCTCTTGCGATAACGTTCGACTTCGTGGCGGTTGCCGTTCAGCAGCACCTCTGGCACCCGACGCCCTCGGAATTTCGCCGGACGAGTGTAGACGGGCCCTTCCAACATTCCGCCGATCTGATTCGAAAACGATTCGCGTGCCGCCGATTCTGAATCACCCAACACACCAGGGACTAGGCGTGCAACCGCGTCGATGACGGCCATCGCCGGAATCTCGCCTCCGGTCATTACGAAATCACCAACGCTAATTTCGGCATCGACGCACTCTTCGATGAAGCGCTCGTCGATGCCCTCGTAGTGTCCGCAGACTAGCGTCAATGCATCGATCTGCGACAAGTTTCGAGCCAATTGATGTGTCATCGGTCTGCCTTGCGGCGACATCAATAACGTGGTCGGAGGCGCGTCTGGCGGGTATTCGCTGTTAATGGAATTGACGGCTTCTGCGAGCGGCGCTGGCATCATCACCATCCCGGGACCGCCGCCGTACGGCGGGGCGTCGACGGAGCGATGGGTGTCTGTAGCGAAGTCCCGTGGGTTGACGAAGTCGATTTCAATGATGTCGTCTGCCACTGCTCGTCCGATGATGCTTGATGTCAGCGGACCTTCAAACATTTCAGGGAAGAGTGTTACTAGGTGGAACTTCACGATGAATCAGGGCTAAGTTAGTGAGAATGGGAGTCCGAGTGGATCGGATGATCGCCGCGGTGGGTGTCGCGCGTGATTTCAACAGCGTGCGGCAACACGGGCAGCACGATCTCGAGAGTTTCGACGGCACCTTTAGGGTTGCCCGGCAGGTTGACGATCAAAGTTTGGTTCGCGACTCCGACTACGGCACGAGACAACATGGCCATATTCGTTATCTGCAAAGACGCCGCACGCATCGCCTCAGCCATACCCGGCACTTGGTAGTCGATAACTGACATGGTGGCTTCGGGTACAACGTCGCGCGGTCCCAAGCCCGTTCCTCCGGTAGTCAATATCAGCTCCACAGCGGGATCGTCAGCCCATTGTTGAAGTCGCCTCGTTAACCTGTTGACATCGTCAGGTAACAAGGACCTCTGCGTGAGCACATGGCCGTGACTGTTCATGGTCGACATTACGGCGTCGCCACCGATGTCGCGTCGTTCACCGGCGTGACCTGAATCGCTGCTGGTCAGGACTGCGTATCTTATGCTTCTAGCCATGGGATTGAATCGATGTTTGGTTTGCGCTTTAAACCCGATGATATTGCGACGTAAACGCGGCGACGCGTGTGGAATAACCCGAAAGCCGAATCCTAGAATCTCAAAAGAAGACAATATCCCAATAAATTTGCACCTCCAAATTGTGGTGCCGGATTGGGTGCTGAGATCGAATCGGGGCTGCTTTTTGATCAATCTTGATGCAGCCGAATGGTTGTAGACCGCCGATTCGTTTTGATGGAAATGAGCGGGAACGGATCAGGAAACCCTCCAGAGTTTCATGAACCTGTCATGCTATCGGAGGTATTGGATGCCCTGCAAGTGATTCCTGGCGGGCGTTACATCGATGCGACGTTGGGCGAAGGCGGTCACACCAGGGCGTTATTGTGCAATGCGTCGCCAGGCGGGCAGTTGGTCGGCATCGATGCGGACCCAGAGGCGGTGGCGTCGGCTCGAAAACGTCTCGCTGAATTCGGCTCATCGGTGCGGATTGTGAACGAGAACTTCACCGAGATGCAGGCGATATCTGCACGTTACGATTTCGCGCCGGTTCACGGCGTATTGATGGATCTCGGCGTTTCGTCGTTGCAGTTGGACCGCGAGTCGCGCGGTTTCTCGTTTCGGCGTTGCGATCCGCTCGACATGAGATTTTCAAATGATGGTGGTCTCGACGCGAACAAAATAGTGAATCGATATTCGGAGCGCGAGCTGGGTGACATCATCTATCGCTACGGAGACGAACGTGCATCGCGTCGCATCGCGTCGGCGATCGTCGAGAACCGACCGGTCAAGAATGCGTTGCAACTGGCGGACATAGTTTCGTCGGTCAAGCAGCGCGGTCGCCGAGGGATCCACTCGGCCACGCAAACGTTTCAAGCGTTGAGGATCGCCGTCAACGATGAGATGGTTGCGCTCACGGCAGGCTTGGAACAGGCTGTAAATGTAACGGGAGCAGGCGGACGGATAGTTGTGATTTCGTACCATTCAATAGAAGACCGGATAGTGAAGAACTTCTTTCGCGCCGCGGCGTCGGACTGCATCTGCGATTCCAAAGGGCGGCAATCGCCATTCTGCACCTGCAACCATACCCCGACGCTCAAGCCAGTGATAAGAGGGGTGCTGACGCCTACGGCTTCGGAGGTTAAAGCCAACCCGCGTAGCCGGAGTGCCAAACTTCGGGTGGCGAACCGCATCTGAAAGCAACTACGTTGCAAGGATTCATAGATTGAAGGAGCATCGGCCCAGATGTACAACGAAGATATTCGATTAGCAATCGACGTCGGTAGCAGCAAGGTCTGCAGCGTAGTTATCCGCCGGGACAACTACAACGAGCCGGAGATCTTGGCGATCGACGTTTTGCCGAGCGAATCGATACACAACGGCGATGTCATGAATCGGAACGAGGCGACCGCGGCGGTCCGAACATCGGTGGACGAAGTGTCGAATCAGTGCTCCTTGAAATTCAACAAGGCGTACGTGGGCTTTGGCGGGAAACACGTCGAATCCTACTCCGGATGGGGTCGAGTCAGCGGCTTTGATTTCGCAACTGGAGTGACCGAAGAAGATATTGTGCAAGCGGTACGTTTGGCCGCCAATGAACGGATCGAAGCATCGGACCATCTCCTCTACGCAACTCCCACCGCGTACCGCGTCGACGACGACACCGAGTTCCGCAAGCCGCCAGTGGGTATGCATCCGGAAAGTCTGGAAGTCGAAGCATTACTGGTCGTCTCGGATATGCAGCATTACCGGACGGTGTTCGACGCGGTTGAAAGCTCAGGTGTGACGCCGATCCACGGTGGTTCTACGCTGGTGGCGGAGTCCGAGTACCTGTTGAGCGCGTACGAGCGCGATGCGGGCGTGGCGCTGATCGACATCGGAGGCAGCGACACGGAGATCGCGATTTACAACCACGGCAGAGCCGCGGTGTTCAACTCTTTGCCCATCGGCGGATTCCATTTCACCAACGACATCGCGTACGCCTACGAGTTGCCGTTCGAGAATGCGGAGGCGGTGAAACTCGCCGCTGGAACGCTCGTCGGCGACACGATCGGTTTCGACGACGAGATTGATCCGATGGCGCTTTCGGGCTCGGAACGGGTAATCGATGTTGAACGCTCACTTACGCGAGTGTCGGTCTCCAACTTGCTCAAGGAGCGAGCCGCCGAAACGATGACGATGTACAAGTCGCGGATATCGCAAGTCGCGAATCTCCCCGACACCGACTACCTCACAGTGGTCTTCACCGGCGGCGGTGCCAAATTGACGGGCCTCACCACGTTCGCGAAGGTCACGATGGGGCTGCGAGGCCGCGTCGAGGTTCGCAAACCGATGGGCATCAAGAGTTTGCCTGATGACGTGAGCGATCCGTCGATGTCAGGTGCCATCTGTTTGGGCTTGCGGGCTTTGGATCGTATTGACCGCGACAACCATGTCGAACGCAAGCCGATAACGATATTGCACACTACATCAAAACACGACGAGGAAGCTGCGCAGAGAGATCGCGAACCGATCGGCGTTGGTGCCAAGATACGCTCCCTGCTCGGTCGATAGATGTCCGCGATGAAGCGCGGCCCAACGGGTGCGCTTAACGCGTGCGTGCAGGCGTGACTGAATTGCACGACCTTCAACGGCAAGTGCTGTGAAATGTAAAGTAAAGTTGAGCGGCTACGAAGCGCGTGTCGCGACGCTATCGACACGTAGATGCTTCGGGTGATTGCTCGCGTGTCGAAGGGCACATCAAGTCAAGTTGACAACCACGTTATCAACGTCAATCAGGCGCAGACGCAATCCGTCGGTCAACATCAAGGTTGTGGGGGTCGGCGGTGGCGGTTCGAACGCGCTCACGAGGATGTACCGAAGTCGGATCCCGAGCGTGGAATATATCGCGGCGAACACCGACGCCCAAGCGCTAGCGCACACCGAAGCTTCCATACGGCTGCGCGTCGGCGATCGCATTGCCGGCGGACTCGGCGTCGGCGGGAATCCGCAGATCGGACGGGAGTGTTTCTTAGACAGCCGCGAGGAGATTCGCGAGGTCTTGGGTGGCGCCGATCTGGTTTTCATAGCTGCCGGGATGGGCGGTGGAACCGGCACTGGCGGTGCACCGGTCGTAGCGAACATTGCTAAGCGCGAACTTGGCTGCTTGACGATCGGCGTGGTCACCAAACCGTTTCCCTTCGAGGGGTATCAACGGGACCAACAAGCCGCTGAAGGCTTGACCCGTTTGGCCGAAGAAGTCGACACGATGATCGTGATCCCGAATGAACGGTTGCTTCTGGTATCAGCACCTGACACGTCGGTCGAGGTGGCGTTTCGGATGGCGGACGAGGTTTTGCGGCAAGCCATCCAGTCGATCACCGAGTTGTTGCTGCTTCCTGGCGAGATCAACTTGGATTTCGCGGACCTTAGGACGGTGATGCGGGATGCTGGTCCCGCGTGGATGGCGATCGGCAAGGGAAACGGAATTGATCGCACGGACGCCGCGATAACGTCGGCCCTTAGTTCACCGTTGCTCGAAGTCCGCATCGACGGTGCGACGGGAGTGCTGCTGAACATCACTAGCGGCCCTGATTTGATGATGGCAGAAGTTCGAAAGATCTCGGAAACCGTGAAGCGACAGATCCATCCAGACGCGGAGATCATCTTCGGCACGACTCAGGATCTCCGGATGGAGAACGAGCTGAAGATCACCATCATCGCGACCGGGTTCGAGGATATTTCCGATGTCGACCCGTACGGCGAAGAACGGGCGCAAAAAGCCCAGGCTGCGCTGGAAAACAGTAGCGATTTGAATATCCCGCCTTCGCACCGGTCGATAGAACGCGAATATCAACGGCACCTCAAAGGTCACTAGTTTAAGTCGCTAAGTCCTACGATTCGCGCAATGCGGTCCTGATTCTCTAGCCGAAATCGTCATCGAAACTCCACGCTGTTGGTCGTTTCCTCATCGAGGGCGAGCGCGGGATTATCGCAATTCCTTGTAAATTGCAGATAAAACTTGGGGCGGATCACATGGCGCATGTAGTATAGGTTTACGCTACGAGCACTAGATGTAGTGTTTCGGCGATAGGGATGCGAATAATAATCGTCATCCTCCAAGAGCGAGAAACGGGCTCGCGATGCACTGCCCAGACTGTAGACACCCGGATACGAGAGTAGTTGATACACGCGTTAGAGACAGCGCGGTTCGTCGTCGTCGCGAGTGCACGGAGTGTTCGGTTCGCTTCACAACATTAGAACGTGTGTACAATACACGATTGATGGTTGAAAAGCGGAGCGGCAAATTAGAGGCGTTCTCCACGGAGAAATTGACGAGGAGCATTCAGATCGCGTGTGCGAAAAGGTATCTGCCCGTGGGCGCGATCGACGAAATTGTGGAAGAGATCCAACAACGAGTAGTCAACGAGGGGCGCGACCGAATCGAATCTGGGGTCATCGGCGAGATGGCTCTGAACCAGTTGAGATCGCTTGACGATGTGGCGTATCTGCGGTTCGCGTCGGTCTACAAGGACTTTGAAGACCCGGAACGATTCGCGACCGAAGTCGACAGACTTGGGCGCGCCGATTCGGAAGTCTCTGATCTCCAAGGCGCCTTGTTGCCGAGCCCAGCGACTCCTCCGATCAGGCACTTGCCTCGCCGGAATCAATCGAGTGCAATAAACACTTCGTAACTGCTAGTTAACTAGTGTTGGCTCAAATTACGCAACCAATGACAAACTCAATGTCCAATAGGGGGACAGACATGGCTAAGGCGACGACCGGCAGGTGGACGTTCGACGTACCAGATGACGGGTTCATTCCGGCGGAGATTTCCGAGAACGCCGAAGTGATATTGGAGAAGCGCTACCTCGTGCGGGACCGAAACGGCAGGGTCACCGAAGACGCGCAAGGCATGTTCCGAAGGGTGGCATACGCCATCGCCAAGGGTGACACGCTCTACGGAGCCACGCCGGACCGCGTCGATCAGATCGCGGACCGTTTCTATCAGATGATGGCGAGTCTCGACTTCCTGCCCAACTCACCGACGCTGATGAACGCGGGCACCGGGCTGGGCACGCTCTCGGCTTGCTTCGTTCTGCCGTTGACGGACACGATGGAAGGCATAACGCGCGCGTCGCACGACCAAGCGATGGTCCAGAAGTTCGGCGGTGGAACCGGTTTTTCGCTCTCCGAGTTGAGGCCTAAAGGGGCGTCGATCTCCACGACGCATGGTAAAGCTTGTGGGCCAGTCGAGACGCTGCGCTACTTGTCTGCGACGTCAAGGCTGGTGACCCAAGGCGGCAAACGCGATGGTGCCAACATGGCCGTCATGGATGTTCACCACTCCGACATCCTTGAATTCATAACTTGCAAAAGTGTTGAAGGGGAGATTCACAACTTCAACATCTCGGTCGGGGTATCGGATGAATTCATGAGCGCGGTTGCGGCAGGTACAGACTACCCGCTGTACTTCCGCGAAAATCCGGCCGATATCGACAGCAAGAATGTTGAAGTAGGGCGTAAAGACGCTCGAGAAGTATTCGACAAGATCATTGATGGTGCATGGATGAACGGCGAGCCCGGTATGATCTTCCTAGATGAGGTGAACCGAAACAGTCCGGTTCTAGACATCGGCACGATTACCGCCACCAACCCGTGCGGAGAGCAGCCGTTGCTCCCGTATGAATCTTGCAACCTAGGGTCGATTAATCTATCGAACTTCGTTGTCGGGAAGATCGCGACCGGCATCATAGAACGTAGCCCGCCGCAGCTTGATTTGCTTCGTCCCGAGTATGCCGGGATTCAGGCGCACACCTTGCGAAAACTTCCGGGCATCAACTGGGATCGCATGGGCGAGACGATCCGGTCGGCCGTCCACTTCTTGGACAACACGATCGACGTCAACGAGTACGCGATTCCTGAAATCAGGGAAATGAACCTCAAGACGCGTAAGATCGGTCTGGGCGTTATGGGGTTCGCGGACTTGCTGGTGGCTCTCGGCATTCCGTACGACAGTCCCGAAGCGGTGGCCGTCGGACGCGATGTCATGCGTTACGTCAAGGAACAGTCAGACGTGGCGTCAGCGAACTTGGCTGAGATCCGCGGGCCTTACGGCGCATGGCGCGAGAACGGTGTCTCCCGCCCGCGCATGCGGAACGCGTGCCGGTCGACGGTGGCTCCGACAGGCACGATCTCGATGATCGCTGGTTGCTCGGGCGGAATCGAGCCGATTTTCTCGCTCGCGTTCAGGAAGCAAAACATCCTCGGCGGCAGCACCACTCTGACCTATGCGGACGCGAATTTCGAGCGAGTAGTCAGGGAACGCGGCTGTTACAACCGCGAACTCTTGGACGCTCTCGCAAATGGGGAATCTTTGCAGGATCGTGATGACCTCGACGCGGACATCAAGGAGTTGTTCCGCGTCGCCGCCGACATCGCTCCGAGCGATCACGTATTGATGCAGGCGGCTTTCCAAGAGAGCGTCGACGCGGGCATCTCCAAAACCATTAACTTTCCTAACGAAGCCACGAAGGCGGACGTCGAAGAGGCGTACAAGTTGGCGTGGGAGACGCGGTGCAAAGGCATCACCGTGTACCGGGCAGGCAGCCGCGAAAAAGAGGTTTTGACCAAAGGCACGAATGAGAAAGCCGATGCCGGTGCGGACACGAGCATCCAGCCGGCCGAAAACGGTGCGATCGTGTACGTTCACCGAAGGCCGCGACCTCCGGTGCTTGAATCGAAGACAGTGCAGGTCGAAACCGGCCGCGGCAAGATCTACGTTACGTTGTCATTCACCAGCGAAGGTCTGCCGTTTGAGGTCTTCACCAATCATGGCAAAGCAGGTGGAAACGACAGCGCGATGGCTGAGGCGCTTTCTCGCATGATCTCGCTGGGACTGAGGTCGGGCGTGTCTCCGGACGATGTAATCAACCAACTGATCAACATCGTCGATGTTCCGGTATGGGACCGTGGTCAGCAGATCCTGTCCGTCCCAGACGCCATAGCGAAGGTGTTGCTCGAACATGCTTCGTTACCACCGAGGGGTACATTGGCACCCGGTGCAAACCCAGCGCAAACCGCGTTGCTCGAACCGCCTAGCTCCAACCAGGTTGGCATGCCACAATCTAGCAGTGGCGAAAGACGCAGCGACAGGGATCTAGACGCAAAGTCTGAGGCGTGTCCGGAGTGCTTCGCGCCTAGGATGGCGTTTGAAGAGGGATGCATGAAGTGCTACAGCTGCGGTTACAGCAAGTGCTGATGCCGCGGTTGGTGAACCTACAGCAAATCAATTGATTCGCAAGGCCGAGGCCGTAAGATGAACAGCGTCAAACCGCTCATGGCCCTGACATTGGGCGATCCTTCGGGCATAGGACCTGAGGTTGTCGTAAAAGCTCTTGCCGATCCTCAGGTGAAAGATTCGGCTCGCATGTTCGTAGTCGGCGCCGAGCAATCGGTGCTCCAAGCGGTGGCTGAAACAGGGCTATACATCTCGGTCGAGCGCATCGCTGAACCTGCTGAAACGCCCGATTCCGCTGAGGTCATATCGGTATTGAGCGTCGGCGACTACGAGGAAGTCGAGTTCCCGCAGGGCAAGCACTCCGCCGATTCGGGGCGCGCATCCCACGATTGGGTGGAGAAGTCCGCGAAGATGTGCTTGGCAGGCGAAATCGATGCGATGGTCACGGCGCCCGTGAACAAGGAATCTTGGCAGATTTCGGGCGCAGTTGACCTCGGACATCAAGAGGTTTTCAAGCGGCTAACCAATAGTTCCACCGTTTACACGATGCTCGTGAGCGGTATCTTGCGTTGCATGCACTTGTCGACGCATAAATCGTTGCCCGAAGCGTGCGCATTTGTCACGACTGAGAATATTGTCACGGCGGTGCGGATAACTGACGAACATTTCAAACGTTGGGGCTTCCGAAACCCGCGGATCGCAGTCGCCGCTCTCAACCCGCACGCCAGCGACAACGGTCTTATCGGCGACACCGAGGCCAAAGAGATTTACCCGGCGATCGAGCTGGCCTGTTCCGAAGGCATCAACGCCACGGGCCCTCACCCGGCGGATTCCGTATTCAATCAAGCTATCGACGGCATGTATGACGTTGTCGTGGTGATGTACCACGATCAAGGACACATTCCCATCAAGGTTCACGGATTCGAGGAGTCGGTGTCGGTAAATCTCGGCATCCCGTTCATTCGCACATCGGTAGACCATGGCACCGCTTTCGACATTGCCGGCAAGAACATGGCCCAATCCACCAGCATGGTTGAAGCCATCAAACTCGCGGTCGCGCTGGCGACGCGGCGGGGCATCGCCTGAATCGATTCAGCTGCCCGTCGAGAGGTAGTGCCTCACTCCGATTCTCCAGACTTGGAGCGAGGCGATCAAGAACGCGATTCCGATCACCGGCGCGAGGTATTGAAACCACAGCGGCGTGCCCAACGGGTCTGAGACGCCCATGATAGCCAGCGCGGGAAAGTAACTTACTGTCGCCAGCGGTAACCCGAAAGTGAAGAAGTTTCGGAACCATGGCCGGTAGATGTTAATCGGGTACTGCGTTGTCTCGACGCCGCCGTAGGTTAAGGCGTTCATCATCTCCAGCGTTTCGGTGGTCCAGAACGCGAGGGTCGCCTGCAACACGATCAATCCGGCGAACAATGACGCACCGCCAGCAACGGATACGATCAATAACCCGGTGTTAGCCAAGGTCCAGTTCAGGTCGAGATTCATTGCTGCCCAAGTCAGGGCCACCAACCCCGGTGTCAACCGGCTGATTCGCCGAAGCGTCAGTTCCTGCCCGGCGAGCTGCAACGCGGTAGATCGTGGACGAATCAGGATCCGGTCGAAATCGCCGGTCTTGACCATGTCACCGAACAGATCGAACCCCGTGGTCATCGCATCAGCCACAGCGAAGGAGATGTTTACGATGCCGTAGATGAATGCGACCTGGTAGACGTTCCAACCGATCAGCGAATCAAATCGATCGAAAAGCACAAGTATCGCCATGAACTCGCCGGTGGTGATGATTAGCCGGCCGCCGAGTTGCATCAGGAACGACGCTTTGTACTGCATCTGTGCCCGGAGCGAAACGGCTAGAAACCGCTTGTAAACGAAAAGACTGTCCAGCATCTTCAACCCCCTTGCACCACCACTCTGCGTAGTGCTCTCGCCAATGCGATTCGCCCGGCAATCACGAACGCAACGATCCATACCAATTGATGCGCGAGGTGTTGAGGAAATTCTGAAACGGATATATGTCCGAGATAGAGCCGGTAGGGGGTATCGACAAGACCTCTGAACGGCATCGCGTTGACTATTGGCTGCGACCAGTCCGGGTAGAGCGGGAGCGGTACCAGCATGCCGGAAAAGATCAACACCAGGCCGAACGTCATCTGCGTGATACCGTCTCCAGTGATGGTCCACAACATCGTCACGTTCAAAAACGTAGTGATCGTGCTGCTCAACAGGATCGCCGCACACATTGAGACGAAGAATGCCGCCGCCGCAGCCCAAGAAACCGGCGGCGACATACCCATTACTACAAATGCGAATACCAGCAGCGGAACCGCGCGCATCAGCATCGGCGCGGTGCGCCAGGAGAGTGCGCGGCTGAGCCAGTACGAATAGAGGTCGACGGGCCGTATCAATTCGTAACCGATACCGCCGGACCTGATCATTGAGCGCAAATCCGTGTCGATGTTCCAAGGCAACGCCGCGAGAAATGCCTGACCGAGCCAGATGTAGGTCTCCACGTCACCGCCGCTCATCGGTTGCTCAGCGTTCGTCGAACTGTAGAAAGCCTGGAAGATCATGACTCGGATCATGCCCCAAATGATCTGGGTCACGAGTCCCGCCAGAGCCGCAGACCGGTACTGCAGGAGGCTCCTGAACCGAGCGCTGGCGATTGCCCAGTAGCTGATCACGTTGCACGATCCTCATAAATCCGTGCGATGGTTTCTTCGATCGGCGGGTTCTCGACGAAAAGGTCCTGAACCTGATTCTGGGACGTGGCGTGCGCTATCAGATCCGCCGCGGATATCTGGTGCGGGTCGAATTGGATGTGAATTCGCGTGCCGTCTCGACTTGTGAGATTGGCTTGCGGATGGATGACGGGCGCAATGACGTTGTCGACCAATTCGATGACCAACCGCCGCTCCAAGGCCACCTGTCTGCGCAGGTCGTCAAGTGTGCCGTCGGAAACGATCTTGCCGTCGTTGATGATCATTACTCGGTCGCAGATGATTTCGATATCGTCCATGTCGTGCGTCGTCAATATGACGGTTGTGCCGCGTTCCTGATTGAACCGCTTGATGAATTCGCGGAACGCGAGTTTAGAGACCGCGTCCATGCCGATGGTCGGTTCGTCGAGGAAAAGGATGTCGGGGGCGTGAAGCAACGCCGCGGCCAGGTCACAACGCATTCTTTGTCCCAAGCTCAGCTGACGCACCGGAACATCCAAGCAGGCTTCGATGTTCAAAACGGCGACGAACTCATCGCGATTCGTGGCGTATTCGGTACGCGGGATGCGATAGATGTCTCGCAGAAGATCGAACGATTCGATGACTGGCAAGTCCCACCAGAGCTGAGTGCGCTGCCCGAAAACTACGCCGATCCGACTCACGTGTTCTGTACGATTCCGCCAAGGCACGCGGCCCAAGATTTCGCAACGCCCAGCATCTGGGACGAGGATGCCGGACATCACCTTGACGGTGGTCGATTTTCCTGCGCCGTTTGGACCGATGTAGCCGACCAACTCTCCCGATTCGATCGAAAAGCTCACACCGTCGAGCGCATCAACCGTGTGATAGCGCCGCCGAGCGAGCCCCCGAATTGCGCCCCAGATTCCGGGGTCGCGCTCAGAGATCCGAAAGCGTTTGATCAAATCTTCGACGATTATCTGCGGCATCGAGTTTTTCCTGCGTTGATCGGCGTCCAAACGCGCGAAAACACCTGATGTTCGGCGTCATGGAATGTCAGGGATCAGTGGGCTAACGATAGACCAACAAATTTGAGGTACGCAACCATACAACGCACAACCTGAGACCGATGATGAATTGAATAATGCAGCAAATCAGAATGGGGCGGGATATGCGAACCATATAATCGACAACACAACGCCAAACCCGAAATTGGGGACGCGTCGGTCACTTACGGGCAGCGAATCACTGCGGGTACATCAGCAATGAACGTTTCATTCATCGGCGGAGGGGTGATGGCGGAGGCGATCATCTCCGGCATGAAACAGGCTGCGCTCGATGTCAACATCGTCGTGAGCGAGCCGATACCTAAACGCGCTCATTACCTCGCCAACACTTACGGGGTCACTATCGCGGCGAACAACGTAAACGCGATACTTGCCGCTGAACTGGTGGTGCTCGCGGTGAAACCGCAGCAACTTGCCGCTGTGGCGGCTGAAATCGGCGAGGTCACAGGAAGTTCAGATCGCGTCACCTTCATGTCCATCATGGCGGGTGTGCAGGCGAAGACCATCATCGGTCAGATCGGATGCGATCGACTTATTCGGATCATGGCGAACACCCCTAGTCAAGTCGGTGTTGGAGCAACAGCTTGGACGGCGACGCCGACCGTACCTGCCGAAATGCGAGAGTTTGCTGGTGAGATGCTCGAATCGTTTGGGACGCAGATCTACTTCGAGGACGAAAAACTCGTAGACATTGCGACCGCGCTGAGCGCGAGCGGTCCAGCGTACGTGTTCGTCTTCATCGAGGCGCTGATCGACGGGGCGGTACAGCTTGGAATGACGAATGCCGACGCTCGCGAGTTGGCGATCCAAATGGTGTTGGGCAGCGCGGCTTTGGCGAAGGAAACTGGCAAACATCCCGCCGACCTTCGCAATATGGTGACATCCCCCGGCGGAACAACGGCGGCAGCGTTGCATGCGCTGGAAGCTGGCGGGTTTCGCAATGCATCGATCGAAGCTGTGTTGGCTGCGTACGAACGCGGCGAAGAGTTGGCTTAGTTGTCGGATGGGTGATGGGTTGCGCGACGCCACACGCTGAACCGCAGATACGGTGAAATATACTTAAATATTTGGTGGCACACCTAGATTTATCGACGCGCATATCCGCATTGAACGATGTGCCGACCAACAACAGCCCAGACAACCGTTGCCGCAGGAATTGTAACGCTATGAATCCGACTGAGATGCTCAAAACCCGTCCGAAGGCGCAGATCGACGAGTTTCAGCCGGGTGATACCGTCACGGTAAATATGGTCATTCGTGAAGGCGACCGTACGCGGGTTCAAGCTTTCCAAGGGAATGTGATCGTCGGTCGGTACCGCAACGATAAGATCCCGAACCCGGGTTCGACTTTCAAGGTCCGACGCGTATCGTATGGCATCGGCGTGGAGCGCATTGTTCCGTACCACAGCCCATTGCTGGAATCCGTCAAGGTCACTCGTCGGGGCAAGGTTCGACGCTCTCGTCTCTACTACCTGCGCGGCCTGACCGGACGTCACGCTCGCATCAAGGAGCGACGCTGAGTTCCCTCTCCTAGGGTTGCGAAGCTATCCGGCTTTCTAACGTCGAGTCTTTCGCGGTCTATCATCTACGCGCGAACCGGATGCGTGTTTATCGCGCTATCCTTTTCTGCGTCGCGAAGGGCGCAATGAATCATGTTCGTCGAGGTTGCAGTTGACTTCTCAGATAGAGATCGGCTCCGTATGTACACGTACGCGGTTCCTGAGGGAGTTGCCGTTCGACCGGGCGATCTGCTTTGGGTACCGTTCGGCTACCGCCCAATCCAAGGGATAGCATTTTCGGTATCCGAGACCTGCGATACCGAAAATGTCCGCGCCATCGACAGAGTCGTCGATGGCGGTCCGTTTATCTCGCAACATCTCCTCGAAACTGCGATCTGGATAGCGGACCATTATCGGACGAATATTTTTCGCGCTTGTGCGGCGATGTTGCCGCCGGGTGCCAACCAGCAACTTCACATCTGGGTGTCGCGCGGCGAGTTGGCCGAGCGAGTTGATCACGTCCTGACAGGTTTCGCGATCTCCGGTGAACAGCGCGAAGTTCTGCGCGAGGTCCCGGTTACCGGTAGAGTCCGCCGCGACCGCCTTGTAGGGGTGATAGGCAGGTCTAAGGAACGGCATCTCGATGCATTGGTGCGGAATGGGATCGCGGTCGAGGAATCGATCTGGGAACGTCCGCGTGCCAACGCGGTTTTCAAAGCTCACGTCAAGATGTCCGCGGGTGTCGATGTAGACCAAGCGGTTGAGCGGTATCTTGAACGCCGCGCTCATCGACGTGCTGACCTAGTTCGCCATGTGGCATCGCAACCGAATCTTGTGGTGCGCGCCGATCTTTCGAGACGATTTGGCAATCACGTTGTAAGTGCCGTAATCGACGATGGTGTGGCTGAGGTGGTGCAGGTCCGGGTCGAACGGGACCCGCTCGCCAACTACGCGGTTCAGGACGCGATCAGTCACGAATTGACGCCGGAACAGCGAGATGCAGTCGATGCGGTCTCTGACAGCATCGGCCAGTCCGAAGCGTCAGGAAAAGGCGAACGGTTCTTATTGTTTGGCGTGACGGGGAGCGGCAAGACGGAGGTGTACCTGCGGGCCGTAGATACTTGCATCGCGAAGGGGAAGCGCGCCATCATTATGGTGCCCGAGATAGCGATGACACCGCAGACGCTGCAACGTTTTGCAAGTCGATTCCCAGGCCAGATCGCGCTCCAGCACTCCGGACTGACGATGGGTCAACGGTTCGATCAGTGGCATCAAATCAGAAACGGCCGTTACAACGTCGTCATTGGATCTCGGTCAAGCATCTTCGCGCCGGTCGACAAGCTTGGGTTGGTGGTCATCGACGAAGAGCACGAGTGGACGTTTAAGCAGAGCGACCGTGCACCTAGGTACCATGCTCGTGACATCGCAGAGAAGCTTTGCGGATTTTCGGGTGCGGCCTTGGTTCTGGGTAGTGCTACGCCAGATATTGGGACGTATCGGCGGGCAATCTCCTCGGCTGAATCCGATGACATGATCCTGTTGGCCCTGCCACGACGTATCAATCAAGTCCTACGCTCATCTCCTACAATGCCATACGTGAACGGAGCAAACGCTGGATACGCGGAGTCGCGGATCGTCGATATGAGAGTCGAAATCCAAGCTGGGCATCGAGAGATGCTCAGTCGGCCGTTGCTCGAAGCTCTCAGCGATAACGTCGGCCGTGGCGAGAAGTCGATTCTCTTCATCAATCGGCGCGGCAGCGCTTCGTTCGTCCAATGTCTCTCGTGTGGCACAATCCGGACCTGCCCAAACTGCCAGACGCCGATGACGTTGCATAGGAACCCGCGTCAAGGGGGAGGCAGCCGATTGCAGTGTCATTATTGCAGCTACTCGGTCGGCGCAGCTAGGCAGTGCCGCAATTGCGATGGAACCGGCATCGCGCGTCGTGCGGCTGGCACTGAGGGCGTCGAAGAAACGGTGCGTAGTTTTTTCTCCAACACACCGATATTGCGCTGGGATTCTGACACTGCACGCAATTCGGTCGAACACGCGAGATTGCTCGATGAGTTTCAGAGCGACGGCAATCACATACTCATCGGAACCCAGATGGTCGCCAAGGGATTGGATATCCCCACCGTGTCGTTGGTCGGCGTGATCGCGGCCGACATCGGATTAGCAGTTCCGAGTTTCAGGTCGGCGGAGCGGACGTTTCAGATACTCTCCCAAGTCACGGGCAGGGCAGGTCGCTCTGACACTCCTGGGATAGCGATCATTCAGACCTTCCAGCCCGACCACTTCGCCATCGCAGCCTCCGCGGCACAGGATTATGTCGGTTTTTACGAGCAGGAGATCGCGACTCGAGAGTATTTTGACCTGCCGCCGTTCGCGTACTACATCCGACTGACGTATGGTGCGTTCGACAACAACGATGCTGAGATGGAGGCGCGGAGCGTTCGGACACGTATAGATCAATACATTGATGCCGAGACGGATGTCACAGTCGACGTGGCTGGACCATCTCCTGCGTTTCCGGCACGGCGGGCCGGACGTTACCGTTGGCAAATCTTGTTGAAGGGCGATGATCCAGCCAAAATCTTGGACCATGTCACTCTTGGGCCTGGATGGACGGTGGACGTAGATCCGATCGAGATGAACTAACCATCTGGCGGTAAAATCTCAGAATTAGAGGCTGATGGCTATTCGAGAAATACGCATTTTCCCCGACCCGATACTTCGTCGGAAATGTCGGGTCGTTAGGCGTATTGATGACGATGTGCGGAAACTTGCGGCGGACATGATCGAGACGCTTATCGACGCCGAAGGAGTGGGATTGGCGGCGAACCAAGTTGGAGTCTTGAAACGAGTGATCGCCCTTCATCTTCCTGAAGAAGAGCCGTACTGGCTGTTGGACCCGGAGATCATCAAGGCGGAAGGTCAACGAGAAGTCGAAGAGGGTTGCTTGTCCTTGCCCGGTTACGTCGGGATGGTGAGCAGGTCGGTAAGCGTTACGGCGCGTGCACTGGACGAAAACGGATCGAAGTGGAGAATTTCGACTGATGAACTACTCGCCCAAGCGCTCGAGCACGAAATCGACCATCTGAACGGCATCATGTTCATGGACCACCTCCTCGAACACGAGCGACTCCGGGAGGTCGACGAAGAACCGGAACCGGGCGAAACTCACCTGCACGATGTCGATTACAACATCGAAGCGCATCACGACGAGGGAGATCACGACCATCCTCATGCCGAAACTTCCGCGCCTGAGTTGCTCGTGGCAAAGGCTAGGTTGAGCCAGGTTACGCCGGGTCACTCGATGTCGGAGCTCGCGTACGACCTTGAGATCCGGGCCAAACGTCAAGAAGGCGATGTCGGGAGCAGCTGAACGACTGGCGTCAACGGGCGGGAGGCATTCCTCTCGATGCTATACTTTGATGTCTGAGGCTTCGATCCAGAGAGTTGTATCGAAGTCATTTTTGTCAATAGCGCAAACACCAAAACCAGCGCGCGATAAGACCTGATTCAAAGTGGATAGCGAACCGCAAAAAGACCACATCGCGCCGGGTTGCGCGCGGTTGCGTCGGCACCTGCGCGACATCGGTTAACTACAAGTGGCTCGTGACTTAAGAGGTCTGATTTTCGTAGCGGTGCTTGTCATCATCGCCGCTGTCGTCATCTCTATCCCGCGCATCAACTTCAGCGTCGTCAACTTCGAGTTCGATCGTGGCAACGAAGACTCGTTCCTGGGTTTAAACCTCGGTCTCGACCTGCAAGGCGGGACGCACCTCATCTACGACATCGTTCCCGCAGAAGGCGAAGCACCTTCGGCGGAAGACGTGGAGGCTATCCGCACCATCATCGAACGTCGCGTCAACGCCTTCGGTGTGAGCGAACCGACTGTTCAGGTTCTCGGCAACCCGCCTGATCGCATCCTGATCCAACTTCCCGGCCAAAGCGAGTCTTCGCTAAACGTCGCGATCGACGGCGGAGACGTTACGCCCGAAGATGTGGAAGCCTTCTTCGAATCCGACTTGGGGAAGTCGGGGGTCCATGTGTTTGTGAACGAAGATGCATCGATGATCGTCACTTTTGATGATTTCGATGGACGTGAAACTGATGATTGGCTGACTCAGTTCCGCGAGAAATACCCGACCACGCTGCGGGCAACGTTCGAATATGAAATCGTCGTCCCCGAACTAGATGTAACCACTTCAATCGCAACAGATGACGAAACCAATGCGTCTACATCCGAAGATGATGCAGCAACGGATAGTGAGGATGCCGCGGCAGTTTCAGAAACCGACGATGAGCAGATTCAATTGCCTGATCCAATTCGTGTCGCACCGACAACAGAAGAGGTCCAAGCAGCGTTTGAAGCCGCAGGATTCGAGGATGTACTTGTAAGCGACGGGACTGACACGTTGCTCTTCCTGACCGACGAAACGACTGGTTTCAGGCAGGTAGACGCCGTCTATTTCGAAGCCGAATTCACTGGCAAGTTGGAGGATCGAACCTTCGACGACGAAGGCAACATCTTGCCGTCGGACATCGAAGATTTGACCCGGCAGCTCGCTGACATCGGCGATTTCGCCACGATCCGATCGCCCGGCTACGTTACGCAGTGGACCGTATCAGGTGGTGTTCAGGAAGCGAAGGCCCTCATCGGATCGACGGCGCAGCTAGAGTTCCGCGAGCGCAAGTGCGGCCCGATAGTGCCGCCGATTGAAGTGCCCGCTGAGGAATGGCCGCCTGACGGTTTGTCCGAAACAGAGTGGTTGTTGCTGCGCTGTGCATCGCCGCTGTACTTCACTGAGCAGGCGACTAACATCTCGGCGGAAGATCTTGACGACGCGTTCCCATCAATCGAGGGAACGCCGCCCGAGCCGGTGGTTACTATTGTCTTCAACGAATCCGGAAGGGACGCATTCTTCGAGGTAACCGGACGTGTTGCGCGTAACCGCGACGTGTTGGCGATATATCTTGACAACGTCGAACTCGTCGCGCCAACCGTGAATACAACTGGTGGACAGGGGATCGCTGATGGTCGGGCAATTATCTCGGGTGGTGATTTCACGACCGAGCGAGTCCGCACCTTGGCCATTCAACTTCGTTCCGGTGCTTTGCCGGCAGAGTTGGAATTGTCAGAGGAACGGAGCGTCGACGCGATTTTGGGTGCCGATTCTTTGCAGCGGAGCCTGGTGGCAGGCGGCATCGGTTTGGTGCTCCTCGTCATCTTCATGATCTCGTACTACAAGGTGCCTGGCATCGTAGCAAGCCTTTCGTTGGCTGCTTACACCGTAATGCTTCTGGGGATATTCAAGCTTGTGCCGGTTACGATGACGCTATCGGGTACGGCCGCCATCATCTTGTCTCTAGGATTTGCAGTTGATGCAAACGTGCTGATCGCCGAGAGGACGAAGGAAGAGTTGAGAGCGGGTCGAGACCTTCTCTCCGCACTCAACACCGGTTTCGAACGCGCGTGGCCTTCGATCAGAGACGGCAACATTTCGACGGTCATTACCGCTGTGGTGCTGTTCTGGTTCGGCGATCGCTTCAGCACGAGCATCATGCAAGGCTTTGCGTTGACGTTGGGCATCGGTGTGCTCTTGAGCATGTTCACGGCGTTCTTTGCCAGCCGGTTGATGTTGAGACTTGTTGCTCGCACAGGCGTTGGCAAGACTTCCAGCGTGTTCGTGCCGGTGGCGGATCCGGGGGCGCAGTCCTAAACGGCTCGGAAACACAACGATGGATTTTGTAGCACTACGCAAGATATTCCTGCCGGTATCGGCGACGATAGCGGTTCTTTCCGTCGTGTTGATATTCGTACCAGGTCTCAATCTTGGTATCGACTTCGTGTCGGGCACGAGCTCGACGTATGACTTCGGCGGCAATGATCCTGGTACGGACACTGTCAACGACGCGTTAGTAGCAAGTGGTCATCCGGAAGCGATCGTGCAGGACTTGGGCGAGGGGCAGTACTTCGTACGAACCAACGATTTGGGCAACGAAGGCAAGGACGTTATCGACGCCGAATTGACGAAATTGACCGGCGATACCCCGACAACGCTGGAGACCGCGACGGTCGGTTCCTCGGTCGCAGACGGCACCGTGCGCAACGCCATAATCGCGGTTGCGGTTGCGGCGCTATTCGTCATGCTCTACATCATGTATGCATTCCGGACGGTACCTGGTTCGTACCGATACGCGGTCTCGGCGGTCGTGGCACTGATTCACGACGTGTTGATTGTGTTGGGTGTCTTCGCCGTGCTCGGCGTGGTGTTTAACACGCAAGTCAACGCGATTTTCATTGTTGGCATATTGACTGTAATCGGCTACTCGGTCAACGACACCATCGTGATATTCGATCGAGTGCGAGAGAACGTGTTGCTGGTTCCGTCACGGGATTTCCGGTTGACGGTGAATGCATCGATCCGAGAATCGGTCATCCGCTCGTTGGGTACAAGCATCACGACGGCGACGGTCATCATGGCGATGCTACTGTTCGGTGGTCAGAGCTTGCGTGACTTCCTGATCGTGTTGCTCTTGGGTGTCATCGTGGGAACGTATTCGTCGATCTTCATCGCCGCACAGGTGCTGGTTTCATGGGACGAAGGTGCGGTGCATCGTTTCACTCGAAGGTTGCCTAGGCTTCGCCGCCGCACTAGTTGAGTGTTGTCTCCCCGGTGCATATTTGCAGTTGCGGGTTACACTTTGATTGTCGAGAATGTTCGAATCTCGATGCCTGTCACCTAAACGAACGGACGGTTTTCCAATGCTTATTGGTGCTCACGTATCGACTTCCGGCGGAGTCGACAAGGCGGTCGACCGGGCGCTGGATATCGGAGCTGAATGCATGCAGATATTCGCGGCGTCACCAAGGATGTGGCGAGTGCCGTCGATTAAAGACAAGCCGCTACACAGCTACCGCGCGAAGATGGAAGAATCGGGACTGGGCCCGACTATCGTCCACGCCAAGTATCTGACGGCTCTCGGTTCGCCGAACCCAGAGCTTGTCGAGAAGAGCCGAGCTTCCTTGGCTGCCGAGTTGACCGAGACCGAGCGTTTGGGTGCACTAGGGTTGGTATTCCACCCTGCGAGCCATCGAGGCGCTGGGTTAGACGCTATATTTGACCAATTCGTGCAGGGCGTCAATCAAGTCATCGACAACGTGCCGGGCAAAGCCGTGCTGATGCTAGAGACCTCCGCCGGTTCCGGCGACCATATCGGGTCGAAGTTCGAGGAGCTGGGTCGCCTAATCAAAGCGATCGACAATCCTCGGGTTGCGATATGTTTCGACACGCAGCACGTTTGGGCGTCCGGCTACGACGTAGTCAGCAAAGACGGACTCGACGAAACAATGGAGGAGTTTGACCGCGAGATCGGACTTGACCTCCTCCGGTCGGTGCACGCCAACGACTCGATGCGAGATCGCGGCTCGTCGGTAGACCGCCATGACAACATCGGAAAGGGACTCATCGGCGAGGAAGGATTCTTGAACATAATGTCTCATGACGCGTTCGCTGATGTGCCGTTCTATTTGGAAGTGCCTGGCTACGAAAAAGACGGTCCGGACAAACCCAACGTCGAAGCCTTGAAGGCGATCCGAGAACAAGCGTCTTCTTGACGCGCTGCCAACCTCGACGATGATATATAGAGTCTCGCCGGAGGAGTTCGACTGCATAGTTCTCGACGCTTTGGAGCGATTGGCGCCTGAGTTTTACGAGCGGTTGCGAAGCGAAAACGTCGACATCGTGGTTGAGCCCGAACCCTCGGCAAGCAAGCTCAACGAACTTGGCCTCGAATCGGATGAGACGCTGTTTGGGTTGTCGGAGGGAGTTTCTCTCGCGGATGGCGGATCACACGCGTCAACGTTGCCGTCGAAAATCACCATCTTCCAAATGCCTATTGAGGAGTCAGTGGATAACCGTGAGGACCTCAACGAAGAGGTATTGAAAACCGTGTGGCACGAAGTGGGGCACTTCTTGGGTTTCGACGAGGATGAAGTTGCAGATATGGGTCTAGGTTGAGTAGCCGTTCAGGATCTTTCAGAGGCGAATAGGCCATCGTGTAAAACAACTGTACGTCCGTCGTAGGTTACGGTGGCCGACCGGAATGCTCGCAGAACCGCGATGAAGCGCAACATGCGCGAATCGTCTTCGTAGATCACAGATTGGTAGGCGGGTGCGCCCCAAAACGTGTGTTGCGAGCCGCGGAGAATCGTGCGTTCAAGTTCTGAGATCGCGCTGACGAATGTTTCCTCTGATCGCTCCAACAATGGTCGATTATCGCGGTCGACGAACCAGAGCGACATCGTCAACTCCCCGTCGTTGCCGTTTGAGACATCGGTTACCAGAAACGGCCCTTGCTGGTTCGAAAACAGATTCTCGATTGGCTCGCCCGCAGCCGCGGATTCACGAACCGCCGCCTGCAGTGATCGGAACAGCGACGAGAGGTTGGATACCTTGAACGGTGGGTCGTGCAAGGTCAATGTGAGCTTTTCAGGTGTTGCCATCATCTCAACACCCTCATGTCTCCGACGCGCATGGTCACGTTGTCGCGGTCTAACTGTTCCAAGAGCGCGAGCGAATACTTCCGGCTCGTGCCGAGCAACTCCCGAACGTCGTTGATCGAAACCTCTTCATTGGTCTGGCAGAAATCGACGATCTTGTTTCGCATCTCGTCAAACACCTCGGCGGCGAAAACAACCTCAGTGCCGGCGCTAACGACCTCGCGTCGGTCGGCAAGGACGCCAAGCAACTCGGCATCGATCTTGTTCCACGCGGGTGGAGAATAACGATGTTCACGCAGGACAACCATGAAACGGTCGGCCTCTTGCTGCTGTCCTGACGTAAACATGACTTCGTGGTCCGATAACCTCACCGTCGTTCCGTCATCGGCGATCAAGCCATCACTGACGATGTTATCGACAATCGCATCGAATCCGCTCGCGGTCAGTCTCAAACGATTACGGAGTTCCTGCCGCGGCATCCCGCGTCGCAGGGGGTATCTACGGTGGTAATCAGTCAACGCTTCAATCGCTTGAGCCCGCAACGATTCTTGGTTTGACTTCGTTGTGTAAAGAGGTGTCGCGCCCGCTGTTAGTCGGATCAAGTCTTCTGCTTCAGTTAATTCGGACATGTCCTTGTCTACGTCGGTAGACAACATGTGCGCGGCCTCGGCAATTTGACCACAGTTGGCGACAACAAGTTGACCTAAGGCATGGATGATGACATCCTGTGAGCGGCCTTCGGACAAAATCTGTAGATGCTCGATGATCGATCGGTCTTTGCGTCGGTGGCGCGGAGCATTGGTGATCAATGCGACGCCGCCGCCTAGCGTGTCGTTGCTGTCACGGATCACGAACCGGTCGCCTTTGATTATTGGTCGAGGGTTACTCATCTTGATCTGAATCCAGCCCGTTTCGCCAGCTTTCAACTCGTCGTGGGACAGCAGTCGCACAGTTGCGGGTTCTTCCCACGTGCCGCCGTAGATAGTGACGTGATGATTGTGTTTAACGGGACGTTTGGCATCGAATATCGATCTAAGCGAAGCGTCGAAAACCGTGGTGGTAGTGAACTGGCCGCGCTTAACGAGAGCTTCGCCGCGCTCTATCTCGGTGTGCGAAATACCGCTGATGCTGACCGCTACTCGTGTGCCCGGGATGGCGACATCGATCTGAGATTTGTGGCTCTGCAATCCGCGGATGCGTGCCGATTGGCCAGAGGGCAATAGCGCGACTTCGTCGCCGATCCTAAATTGGCCGCCATCCAACGTGCCAGTCACAACAGCGCCGAAACCGGCAACGCTGAATGCTCTGTCGATGAAGAGTCTTGGGCGTTCGTTGATGGTTCGAGTCGGTTTGCGTCTAGCAAAGTTAGCGATTATGCTACGCAGATCATCCATCCCCGCACCGGTCTCTGCCGAAACCGCGACCATCGGTGAACCTTCGAGAGAGGTACCTTCCAGAATTTCCGATATTTCGATCTCGATCAGCTCGATCAGTTCCGAGTCGGCGAGGTCGGATTTGGTGATTACGACGATTCCGTCGCTGACTTCGAGCAGATCCAATATCGCCAGATGCTCGCGTGTCTGCGGCATCGGTCCTTCGTCACCAGCGACAATCAAAAGGGCGAGGTCGAAGCCCCCGGCGCCCATGAGCATCGTTTTGACGAAGCGCTCGTGTCCCGGCACGTCAACGATGCTGACTTCGCTGCCGTCTTCGAGTTCGAGCCACGCGAATCCAAGTTCGATGGTCATGCCGCGAGCTTTTTCGGCGCGGAGGCGATCCGGGTCAATGCCGGTCAGCTTTTCGATGAGCGTAGACTTGCCGTGATCTACGTGTCCTGCGGTTCCTGCGACGAACATTGCGGTGGGATTTGAGCTCCTACGATATGCCGATAAGTATGGATTATCGGACGGATCGGCAAATCGTTCACCGAATGGAGACCATCGCGGATCAGGTCACGCAGTCGGGCCTTCAACGTGGCAAATTCAGGTGTACAACCATAACCAGCGGGAATTCACTCCAGAACACGCTTGACAGCGGCGATTTGGCCCGTGAATACGCCTCAGGCGGAAATCGGTGCTCTTCGAATCCAGTCAGAGCGAACCCTTGGCGAAGGAATACCCGCAGCAGTTCGCTGATTGGGCGATGGAAGTAACGATGCGGCTTCGGCTGGCCTTATATTCCGATGCCGAGATACGCTCGGGTTCTTAGGTAGTCCGGCACCCAAACGGCGAAGCGTTCTTGGACTCCATCGGCGGTGAATTCGCGCTCCAGCGTGTTTCGAGTTCCGTCGGAGTTGAAAACAGGATGAAGGACGCTGAAGACGAATCGACCGCCCGGTTTGAGCAACTGCGGTAGCGTTTCCGCCAATGGCGTGATGACCGCCATATCCATGAGTCCCGTCGTGCAAACCGCGGCATCGTATGGTGCGCCGGGCAACGCCATCAAAGCCTCAGCCTCGGCGGCGTTGGTGACCATGAATTCGATTCGGTCTTGGTAACCTCTCGAACGCTGTTGTGCACGCTTTATGGAGCTCCTAGAGTGATCGACGGCAGTAATTTCGGCGCCGTGGTCAGCCATTCGCCGAGTAATGCGTCCTGCACCGCAGGCAATGTCCAAGACGCGTTCGCCGGGTTCAAGGCCGAGCAAACGCTCCTTAGTCGGTTCGATTAGGTAATCCTGAGCAGTGTTCCCGTCGCCGATGTTGTTGTCCCACCATCCCGAGATTTCGTCGCAAATCTCGACCGCTTCCTCGAGGAATTGAGGAAAATCGACACCGCCGCGTGCGGGTTCGTTTGCGGCTTGTTTACTCAAGTCTGTCTCGTTTTCAGTCGTCTGAGATGATGAACGATTCGAAGACGTTATTGCCGAGCAGTTTTCCTTGGCGCGTCAGGCGAATGCGGTCGCCATCGTCCTCGATCAATCCTGCTGAAGCAAGTGCGGCGATCTCTTGCCTGTAAGCGCCGCTCATCGAAATTCCGAAGCGACGCTCGAACTCTGATTTCGCCATTCCCTCGGACAACCTCATGCCAAGCATCATTGTTTCCGACATCGCCATGTCAGGAGAAGTAACTTCGATAAAATCGATGGCGACTACGCCTTCGTCGATCTGTGTGAAATCCGTTTCGTCGGAGTCTTCGGCGGATCCGATGACAGAGATGTATCGACGCGGCGACTTCATGTTTGCGAATCGTTTGCCCATCATCGAAGAATGTGCTCCTGGCCCTACCCCGAGATAGGGTTGGTTCAGCCAGTACGCGAGATTGTGACGAGATCGGTAACCAGGTTTTGACCAGTTGGAAATCTCGTAGTGCTCGTATCCGGCGTGGCTCAAGGTGTCCATCGCCATCTCGTACATGTCAGCCGCAAGGTCGTCGTCTGGTGTCGGCACTGTGCCGCGTAGGACGTCTCGTTGCAGCGGTGTTCCAGGTTCGATTTGCAGTCCGTAAAGCGACAAGTGTTCGGTCCCAAGTTGGATCGCGCTCGACAGGGTGCGTTCCCAAACTTGGAGCGGTTGATTGGGCAAACCGAACATCAGGTCGATGTTTATGTTGTCGAAGCCTGCGGATCGCGCCGTCTCAACTGCTGATGCCGCCGCATCTGAAGTATGGCGGCGAGACAGCGCATGAAGAATGCGGTCGTTGAACGACTGAACACCGATGCTGATGCGATTGAAACCCGCCTCCAACCACGCATCGGTCTTTTCGGCATTGATGTCGTCAGGGTTGGCTTCCAACGTGATTTCCGCGCCGGGTGTGATGTTCGTTGATTCACGCAGACGCTCTGACAGCAATGCAATCGATCCGCCGGGTAGGTAAGACGGAGTGCCGCCACCGAAGAAAACGGTTGATACATTGGGATGGCCGAGTCGTTTGCCCCAAAGGTCGATCTCGGACGCTAACGCATCGACGAACGAAGCCATCAAAGATTCGATGCCTTCGTACGTGTTGAAGTCGCAGTAGTTGCATTTCGAAAGGCAAAACGGGATGTGGACGTAGACGGCGATCGGCTCGCTCAGGTCGTTCCCGGCGCGTGCGACACCGATGGTATCGGGCAAACTGAGAGGAGGGGGTGACAATTTTGCTAAGGCGCGCCTCCCAACGCGTCTGTGGGCTGACCCAACGTGCCTACGGCGGTGTCCAGAGTCCGCCAGACGACGGTTGGTTGGATCCGCCTGCCTGCCTCGGTTGCTGACCAGCTTGGCGCTGTGGTTCTTCCATCATCTCATGACGCGCCTCTTCCATCTTTGATCGCAACCAACGTTCAAGTTGATCCAACTCAGGCGGCGAAACTATGAAACGCTCGATCCGGTCGGGTACCGGCATTTGACCTGAGATCGCGAAGACGACGGCAGACTCGTCGTCGCCGATCGCATCGTTGAGTCGTTTTTGCAAATGCTCGTCGCGAGCGCCGGCAGCTTCGACTTGGCATGAATGCACCACCCTTCGCACCTTGTCGGACATCAGATTCTGCGCACCGCATTGCCCCCAATCGATCAACTCGGTCAAGAGTTCGGTGTCTTCGAACTCTTCGATGACCGCGCCACTTGCGATCAAATGGCGCACGAGCTGGCTCGCCGCCGGATTGATCTGTTGCAACTGGACCAACGCGTCTTCGCCGCGCCCCGTAACTGTTTCGACGAATATGCGCTTGATTGTTCCAGACGTAATCGCTTGGCGATCGAGTTGCGCTTTTACAGCCGACCAGTAGTTCGACAGCATCGTGTCGTAACCCTCGAGACCGGGGAAGGGTTGCACTAATCGGACGATGAATAGAGATCGGGTCATTGTTGTTTTGGTTCGTCGCTTAGGTTTCGTTGAACGACGGAGTTTTTCATGCTTCGTTAAACCGAGAATAGGAAGTTGGCCATGTCGCCATCTACGAAGGTGTAGTTTTTGCCTTCCTGCCTCAATACTCCCTGTTTTCGTGCTTCCACCATGCTACCGCAGCGCACAAAATCGTCGTATGCGACGACCTCGGCGCGAATGAAACCGCGCTCCATGTCGGAGTGGATTAAGCCTGCCGCATCGGGGGCGCTAGAGCCAGCGCGGAAGTGCCATGCGCGTACCTCGCGATCGGACGCGGTGTAGAAGGTCTGCGTGTTCAGACATTTTAGGCACGCATCCATGAGCGTTTCGCTGCCGTCGTTGGCGATTCCCAGGTCGGCACGCAACTCGCCAACTTCGGCGTCGTCCATGCTTCTCAACTCCTCTTCCAAGGAACCGCATATCGGGACGATCGTCGTCTGGTCGTCGATAACATTCGAGCCGAGGCTGTCAACCGCTTGGGAACGGAGTTCGGCAGCATCGATCCCGATGTCATTTTCGCCGAGGTTGACTGCGACGACGAATGGCAATCCGCTAAGCGCGAATGAACCAGAGATTGCGCGGGATGCAGATTCGTCGAGAGACAGTGACCGCAAGGGAGAACCATCTTCGAGTTGCGTTTGAATCTCTTTGAGCGCTTCGATGTTCGCGACCGCTTGGACACGTTCGGAAGATTTCAGCGTCTTCATGCCCGACTCGACGCGTCCGACACGCCTGTCGAGCAATTCGATGTCGGCGAACAGGATTTCGAACGTGAGTTTCTCGAGATCGCGCAGCCAATCGACTGACCCACCTGGGTGTGGCATTGAAGGGTCTTCGAACTTGCGGATGACGAGCAGAAGCGCTTTCGCTTTCTGGAGAGAGTTGACCGTCTCGCGGCTTAACACGGTGCCCGAAGAGTAGTCGACGGGCATATCCCAAAACGTCATCTCAGCTCGCACTTTTCGACGGCTCTTGAACGCTTCGTTGAGGAAATCGAGCCGCACATCCGGTTTGGCGCCGATGCCGATATTGGCCGACTTCGTTGCCCCGTAGAGACCTTTATCAGCTGACCCGCGCGTCATCGCGTTGAATACCGTTGTCTTCCCCGCGGCAGCCAGGCCGATTATTGCTGTGGACATTCGTTAACTGCTATCGAAATTGCTAGGTGATCAAGATTCGATTATAGAAATTGGAGTTTCTCGCTCAATTGACCTCGTACACCGAAGCATCGATTAATCTGGATTCGACATGATCAGATTGATCCACGGCGATGACGAATTCTCCATCGCCAACTCGCTTGAGGCGCACCTGGCCGCCTTGGGGCCGCCGGAACTTCGGGCACCCAACGTTACCGTCTTCGAAGCGCCGAATGCCCGCATGGCGGATGTGTTCGCGGCGGTGCTCATATCACCGTTCCTCACTGACCGACGCGCGGTCGTTGTCAAAGGGATGCTTAAACCGATGGACACATCGGGCGAAAGGGTTCGCGCCGATTGGGAGTCGTTTGGTCAGAGGGTTTCCAGAGAGGCGATGCAGATAACCAACGACCTGATATTCGTCGAAAACGTGCGGCTCAAGCTGACGTCGAGGCCGCTGAAGGCGCTGACTTCCTTCGCCGAAGTGGAGACGTATTCAGTTCCAAGCAGACGCGATCGTATCGGTTGGATCCGCCAGCGCTTCGACTTTCATGGCGTGCAAGCATCGGCTAACGCAATCAGCCGTTTCAACGATATCGGCGGCGACGATGTCAGGCGATTGGATAGCGAGATTCAGAAGCTCGCTCTATACGCAGACGGGCGGATGCTCCAACCGAAGGACATCGATCTGATGGTTGCCGACACGAGCCAAGACCGGATCTTCAACGTGATGGACGCGATCATTGAAGGGAGGCACAATCTTGCGATCGGCGGTGTGCAGAACCTCATCGCGAACGGTGAGTCGATTGAAGGCATATTCGCTTTGCTAACACGTCAGGTTCGCATCCTGATCATCGCGGCCCATATGCTCGAGCGCCGCACGCCGAATCTCGAAATCGGGCGACGATTGCGCATCAACATGCCTTGGCTACTAGACAAGACGTGCAAGCAAGCATCCCGTATCGGTTCGAATCGCTTACGGGCGATGCATCTTCACATGTTGGAAGTGGACATCGGAGCGAAAACTGGGCGCGTAGATCGTCGTCTGGCAGTCGAGATGTTGGTATCGGGCTTAATCGGAAGATGAAGAACAGTATGTTCGATAGAACCGGATCATATGGCCGGCATCGAGAAACTTTCTAATCTTCAAATTCGTATCCTAGATTCAGTGATGTTATTCAGAACCAAGATCCGCTTGACGCTAGCCGCGCTGCTTGTCGTGTCATTGACCGCCGCAATGTTGATTTCCGCTTGCCAGCAACCCGAACCGACGCCGACTCCCACTCAGGTGCCGCCAACGCCGACGGAAGTAGTGATGCTGCCTCCGGTGAACACTGCGACGCCACAGCCTGAGCTGACGCCGACTTCAACCGTGACACCGACCGCGTCTCCAGTACCGACGCCGGCGAGCCGCGAGACGGTGAGCATGTATTCAGCCGCTCATCGAACGCTCGACCGCGGCGAGTTCAAAGACGCCGAGCGTCGTTTTTCGACGATTGTCGAGATCGAGCCGGAATTTGCACGCGCATGGGCAGGGCGCGGACAAGCGCGCATGATGCAGGGCGAATTTGAGGATGCAATGGTTGACTATGACCGTGCCGTGTCGTTGCGACCCAACGTTGGATCAATCTATGGGCAACGGGCAATGGTTCGCGTATCGATGGGCGACTTCGTGGGCGCGAAGAATGACTCTTTGCGAGCGCTCGAGTTGGATGATGAGCAGATCAACGCACATCTAGTGTTAGGTCGTGTTAGAGCCGCCGAGAATGATTACGACGCGGCGTCTGAGCATTTCCGGACCGCGATAAGTCTGGCCCCTGAAGATGGTGGTGTTTACTGGTGGCGAGGTCGTTACCACCGCGACGTGTTGCTCGACGGCGGCGCGGCATACGCGGACTTCAGTTACGCAATTGAGCTTCAACCGGCGCAGGCGTCTTACTTCTTGGATCGCGGGATCCTATTGGCACGGGCAGGAAACTATGCGGAGGCCAAATACGACCTTGAAGAAGCGATATCACTGTCGCAAGATCCGAAACTACCGGGGATAATCGAGCGCGCCGAAGAATGGTTAGACGATATCGAAGAACGGGCCCCGGGCATCGAACCTGTTGAGCCACCGCCCGCGAACTGATCCCGCGGTGACGTCGGTCGTCGAGAATCATCTCAACCGACATACGTAAATCATCTCCTCGCTGTCCTCGTCCAATGGCGAGCCGTCGAAATTGCCGAACACTTCCACCACGTCAAACCCCGCCTTTTCGAGCATCGCGATAACTTGATCGTTGTGCAGATAGCGGAACAGCACTTGCAACTCTTCGCGGTCGATCGTTTCGCCGTCACTGTTCAACGTTTCGATAACTTGGGTGCACCGATTGATCTGTAGATCTGTGTCGAAATCATTGGTTCCCGTTAAGACGTGCCGTACGCCGATTTCTTCGTCCTCAATGACACCCAGTAGAAACGTCTCGTCCGGATTTCCGTTTATCAAGTCGTCCGAAGGGTTGAAGAGGTTGAATACCAGCGTGCCTTCCGGAGCCAGGTGTTTTGCACAGCGCTCCAAAGTTTCGGATTGACCGCGCTCATCGGTTACTAAGGCGAGCGTGTGTGCAGGGATGATTACAAGATCGAACTCTTTTTGCGGGAGGTCAATCTTCGACATGTCGGCTCCGATAAGGGTTAACTTGCCGGCGAGTGGGGCACCAGCAGATTTTTGACGTGCACGATCGAGCATGGGCAGGTTAAGGTCGACGCCTGTGATGTCGTGACCCATCGCCGCCGCCGGGATGGCGATCCGGCCAGTGCCTACACCTAGCTCCAAGACGTTTCCGCCGCATCGATCAATGCCGTCCAGATAGAACTCCAACTCGCCTTCTGGTGCTGCTTCGTAGAAGATGTCGTAACGCTCTGCCCACCGAACGTAGTCCATCGTTTCTCCAATTGGATTCACTTCGTTTCGGATATCCTTGAGGGTTGCGTCAGGGATGGCTTAGCGCCGAATTTGACGCGGACGTATCGGCACTACAAATCAAGTAAAACACGGGTTGTGATAGATTGCCCAAGTCATTAGCATCACGACAAGACAGACTAGGCACGGAGACCGCGTTCCTGACGTTGGCACGTGCCAGAGAACTAGAAGCCCAAGGTCGGCACATAGTTCACCTCGAGATCGGCGAGCCGGACTTCGACACTCCAGGTCACATAATCGATGCGGCAAAGAACGCCCTCGACAGTGGTTTCACGCACTACGGCCCGTCACCCGGGGAGATGCCGGTGCGCGAGGCCGTGGCGGCACACCAGACCGAACGGCAGGGTTACGAGATCGGCGCTGACCGAATCATTGTGACGCCGGGGGGCAAGCCGGTGATGTTCTTCTCAATACTCGCGCTCATTGAAGAGGGCGACGAGGTGATATATCCGAATCCGGGCTTCCCGATTTACGAGTCGATGATCAACTACGCGGGTGGGACCGCGGTTCCGATTCCGCTCGAAGAACGGTTCGATTTCTCGCTCGACGTCGACCGTTTTGAGGCGTTGGTCACCGATAACACAAAGCTCATCATCGTCAACTCACCCAACAACCCATGCGGCAGCTTAATTTCCGACGACCACTTGGAACGCATCGCGAAGATCGCTGTCGAGAATGATCTAGTGGTGTTGTCGGATGAGATCTACAAGGACATGTACTACGAAGGTTCGCATACGTCGATCACGAGCTTCGACGACATGATCGACCGCACGATCATCTTGGACGGATTTTCGAAGAGCTACGCGATGACCGGGTGGCGGTTGGGTTACGGCGTGTTCCCAGAGTTCATGCTTGATGCAGTCACCAAGTTGATGACGAACAGCGTCTCTTGCACGTCGGTAGCGGTTCAGATGGCGGGAATAGCCGCGTTGCAAGGCTCACAGGATTCGGTTGCGGAGATGATGGACGAGTTCCGCATTCGCCGCGACTTGGTTGTCGACGGTTTGAACAACCTGCCCGGCGTGACTTGCCGAAATCCTGGCGGCGCTTTCTACGCGTTCCCGAACATCAACGGAACCGGGCTCGACAGCCGGACCTTCGCTGATCGGGCTATGGACGAGGCCGGTGTTGCACTTCTCTCTGGCACCGCTTTCGGAGAGTACGGCAATGGCTACATCCGCATTTCGTTCGCCAACTCGCAAGACAACTTGCGATTGGCAATCTATCGCCTCGGCGAGATGTTGTCGTAACCGCTGGGAGCGTCTTTGCTCTTGAACCGTCCGGGAAGTTAATCTGGTATTTTTCCGGTGCCTCGCAGCGATGGTTTGGCGATGCTGACGTGGCACGCCTTCATTAAATCTCGCGTGTTTGCTTTGGCGATGACGCGCAACACGTGTGTTGTGTTTTTGCGGATCTGTTTTTGAACGGCTGAGACAACGGTTTCGGAACTTTCGTTCAATAGTCCCCAAAAAGGCGGTAGTTCCGATCGGGCGATGAGTCCTTGTGGCGCCATGATGTAGTGGAAGTCGGCGCAAGCCAAAAATGAAGGGTCGTGAAACTTGGTGGAGAAATGCACTATCGCGCGTTCCTTGGCCGCCAATCGACTCGCCATTTCTTCGTTTTCTTGGCGAGCGGATACATAGACAGGATTTTGTCGCCAATCAGTGCCTTTTCCGGCGGTCTTGACTGCATGTTGGCGCGCGTCATCAAGGACCGTGGCGGTCAAATTGGCAGCATCTTGGAGCGCGGACATTTGCGCTACCGCACGCTTTCGGTCTACTTCCGACTTGTCGTCACGTTTCAGGTCGCCCCGAGATGACTTAACTTCCACGATGTAAACGACGTTGTTTTTGCCGATGCCGACGAGATCTACCACGCGGCCGAACGGGCCTTCGAGCCTGACTTCCATTCCGATTGAACGACATCCCGCGTCTGCGTAGAGCCAACGCCAAGCAGCCCACTTTAACTGGTAAGTCAGATCTGTTTCGCCAGCAGATTTGAGGATGGAGAACGGCCCCGAGCCTTTCCCATCGGAATCACTACTAGGTTCGCGGCTTGAGTTTTCGCCCGTCATCGAGTTCACCTTGGACAAATGTCCGAAAAAGTTTTCAGCGCACTTGTATATTACTAGAACCAGTGTGCTATCCTTGTAATCGAACAAAAGTTTCAACCGGCATTCCTCCGATGCCCAACACTTGGAGAGCAACATGACGATCATACGAGACGGACGAAACGCTCCTGCATCCAAACGGTTCGCGATTGTCGGCGTCGGCGGCGCTGGAGCCAAAACTGCGTCCGAACTGTCCAAAGTTCTGGGAAATCCCGACGACGTGATCGCCGTGGACCGAGACATGGATGATCTACGCACGGTCAACGTCGTCAGGCGAATTACGATTGGCTATCCGTTGTTCACCCGTGATGCCGACGAGTTCGACGATGCCGATCGTGTTGATACGAATGACCTGTTCCGGCTTAAGACGTTGATAGGCAGATCGCCGATAGTTTTCGTGATGGCTGGACTCGGCGGAACGACCACATTGGAACTGTTGCCGGCGGTGCTCCGAACTGCGATGTCGACTGGTGCTACGGTCCTTGCGATAGTTACAATGCCTTTCGCGTTCGAAGGTCGCACGCGTTCGAATACAGCCAGCATCGCTCTCGAGCGCGTTAAACGGACTGGATGCTCGCTTGCCTTGATCAACGCCGACAACGCGTTGCCCAACACGGCGATTGCGGGTGACCTCGCAGCAGGACTTTCAGTTGCGAAGGCCCGAGTGGTAATGAACGTACTCTCGGCATCGAGCGCCGAAGCTTTCGGAACTTTGAACACCGCACCGGAGCTGCTCGATGCCGTCAAGTGCGGAGGTGAGACGTTCATCTCGTACGCGTCAGGCGAAGATGTCGCTGAAATTCGCAAAGTGGCACGTGAAGCCGTCAAGAACCCCATCACTTCCGGGTTGTTGCTAAGCGATGCGGACTTCGTGAGCGTAGTAGTTGCTGGGCCTCGAGACATGTCGATGAAGGCGCTCAACGCGGCGATTGCGATTGTGCAGCACGAGTTGTCTCACAACGCGGTGTTGTCGACATCTTTCGTCCCGAACGGCGATGCCGCGAAAGCGAATCGACTGCGTGTCAGCATTTTGGCCGGGATGCGCGTTCATGCGGAGAACGTTGGATCTGAATCGTCGCCTCGGACAGATGCGGAACGTGATTTCAGCCTTGTGGCTGCTGCGTCATCTGTCCCGGTTGCCGCTGAACCGGCAAGGGACGTCGTCGATGAACTATTCGGTGCGCCGGATTGGTTGATTGATCGACCTAGCAAAAATGTCCGCTTGCCAGCGTTGCTCTAATCAGCCATATCGTGTGCTCACGTTCGGCAAAAGGTGAGCCACCAAATGGATCGGCAGGGAAGGGTGTTGGTTGTTGTCCACAGATCGCGTTCGCGCCGGGGGTTTGAAGCCTCCTTACCCAATCGGCGCCGTGATCGCACCAATATTGTCCCTTCCTGCCGAGTTTTTCTAATCCCCGACTTTGCCGGGCGCGGCTGGGTAGACGACGGTCAAATGCTGAGCGACGTTATGTGCGAACTTCAATTCTGAATCGTCTTGCGGCCGATAGCCAAGCACGCGGCGCGCATTTTCCAGTGACCAGAACGCCCGGGTGTTTCCGCTGATGCCGTAGACGATGAGCCATGGAACTCCGTGCTCGTTCTCGATGTCAGGCGTTTCGATCGCTTTGGCGAAGAGTTGCCGGAGGTCGCGTTCGCTGAAGTGAGCGCCCAATCCGCGTTTGTATGTCGACTTGCCAGTACCACCATGCAACTCGTCGGCGTGGGCAAGCAACTCGTCGGCATCCGTCTCACGCGGATTGCCAATGCGTACCTGCACGACTTCCAGCTTCCGTCCAAACGCGCCGCAAGCGTACGGATACGCAAGGAGTTCGTATGCCGCCTTCGCCCAACCATAGAAATTGTCTGAGAGCGGCAATTCGTTTTCGAAAACCATTTCTTTTTTGCGGTTGTGGATGAGCGCGTGTTCGTACCAATCGGCGGCGTGGTTGGAACTCGCTACCACAACACGCTTGACGCCTGCGCCGTAAGCGCAGCGATAGACGTTGTTCGCCATCTGAACGTTTTCGTGCTCGGTTGCAAAGCGATCGATGTGTGGGACGTCGCTGCCGTAAACGCCGCCGGGGCTAGAGCGTTTGTACGCCAGATGAATTACGGCATCCTGTCCGGCGAAGTGCTCTTCGTATCCGGAACGGTCGGTGTCGATGAGATCCACAATGTGGACGCCGTTGACATGATTTCCGTCGCGGTCGGTATCAATTGCATCTATGAGCGTCAAGTCGTAACGGTCGCGATACTCCTTGAGCATCTGCGATGCAATGTAGCCGCTTGCACCAGTTATTAATACTTTCAGCTTGTCTGACATGTCGTTTCGCTCCAGATTTGTTTAGTGAATAGTTCGTTGCGGTTCAATCGACCGACTCATGACCCCGCGCGGCGGGGCGTTCCTCGGATGTCAGGTTGATCACGTATGTGCCGACAAGATGATCGTGCAATGTCCGGTGGTCCGTCCTTAAGATGAAGAGGTGACCAATGTATAGCACGTTGGCAGAAACGACGGTGGCGACCGCTCTCACAAATGCGATCGGTATGCCTGGGATGTTACCTCCCTTGTCGAGTACGTAAACGTTGAGAATTCGTTTTCCAAGTGTCGTGCCCCAAATGCCGATCAATATGGTGTTGTAAATAATCGGTAGAGCCAAAAACAATATCGTCCCGGTGAACGTGCCGTACCATGGCAAAATATCGACTAGCGCGATCTCATCACCGTCAATTTGCGTCTGTTCGTCGTTTTGTTGCGTCTTGGGGGTCACGGCCGGTACATTCGACCCGCCATTTGTCACCGCCTCATTTTCGACCGGTATCGCGTCAAGGTCAACCAACGGCACGTCAAGTAACAACGGAAACAGCAGAGCAAGTATCACTATTGTCACCGCGTAGTCGATCAGATACGCCACGAATCTCCGTCCGAAACCAGCGGGCGGACCGAAACGCGACAAAGCTTGGGGATGTCGCTCGTCGTCTGCATCTTCGGTTTCGGCGTAAAAAGGAGGCCGTTGGTACTCGCGGTCGATCGTCGGTTCTTCGATTTGGGGCGATTGTCCGTGCAAAGGGGGATCGGCCGTGTCAGCGGAATCAGAAACCGCGTCTGACCACGCAGGTTCGGCATCGGATTTGGCTTCCGCAGAATACTGGCCGGTTTCGATCGGTTGCGGGTGCTGGATCGGGCGGCCCGACATGATGGCGCGGAGATCGTCTTCTTGCGGTTGAATTGCCGACGGGCTCTCGGTCCCGTCTCGTTCATCCGCTTCATCGTGGTTTGTCGAATCACGCATACGTCAATTATGCGAAACATAAACACGGCACGTGCGACAATTGCGCTATATCTGTCCAACCATCAACCGCATTGGAGCACTCGTCATGGCCGCAACGCAACCCACCGCACCCTGCTACGCCGGAAAGGTGCGAGCCCCGGAGTTCCCGGATGGTCTCGAGTGGATCAACACACGGAAACCGGTAAAGCTGTCGGATCTGCGCGGCAAGATAGTTATTCTCGATTTTTGGACCTACTGTTGAATTAACTGCATGCATTTACTTCCGCAGTTGCGGAAGCTGGAGAAGAAGTACGCTGACACGTTGTTCGTGATCGGTGTCCACTCGGCAAAGTTCGGCACCGAGCGAGCGACTCAGAACGTTCGCGCCGCGGTGAACCGATACAACGTCAACCATCCCGTCGTGAACGATGTCGAGTTGAAGGTGATGTCGGCTTTCGCCGCACGTGCATGGCCGACGCTGATGTTCATCGATCCGGAAGGCAAGGTTATTGGAAGGCACGAGGGCGAGTTTCAACTCGATGCGATGGATCGTGTACTTGCGGCGATGGTCGACGAGTTCGACCACGCGGGCGTGTTAAACCGTGCACCAGTTGCATTCGAATATGGCTCCGAGGCGGAAAGTCATGGGGCACTTTCATTCCCGGGCAAGGTACGCGCCGCTGATGACGGCAACCTTTACATCGCCGATTCCAATCACCACCGGGTCATCGTCGCATCTGAAGATGGCAATGTGAGCGACATAATCGGGAACGGCGAAAGCCCATTGGCGCTTGAGTCTTTCGAACCCCGGCCCGGCGTGTTGAATCCCATCGGGAGCGACTGGGGTTTCGATGACGCTTTGTTCGATAATCCCCAAGGGATGGCTCTCGACGGCGAGGTGCTGTACGTGGCGGATGCGGGAACTCACACGATTCAACGCGTGGATATGGCATCGCGGACGGTTTCCGTAATCGCCGGCACGGGGGAACAGTCGCTCATCCGTCACACCGGCGGCGAGGCGATGGCGTTTCCTCTGAATTCTCCGTATGACCTCGAGTACGCCGACGGAATCCTCTACATCGCGATGGCTGGTGCACACCAGCTTTGGCAGATGGATGTCGGTGTTGCCATGATTGATCCATTCGCCGGTACTGGCGCCGAAAACATCGTTGACGGCGAGCGTTTGGAGGCGTTGCTCGCGCAACCGTACGGTTTGGCGCTCGACGGCAACAATCTGTTCTTCGCCGATTCCGAAACCAGCGCGATCAGGGTCGCCAAGATCGGAGCCGGTGGCCGCGTTGTGACTCTTACGGGTACGGGCCTTTTCGCGTTCGGCGATCGGGATGGAATCGGAAAAGACGCCGTGTTGCAGCATCCACAAGACGTGACGTGGGCCCCCGGCGCGGTCTACATCGCCGATTCATACAACCATAGGATCAAACGCATGGACTTGAACACGCTCCGAATCACAACGGTTGCAGGTGACGGAACGCAGGGCAGTGTCGATGGCGATGCTCTCAGCGCGAGCTTCGATGAACCGGCCGGTATTTCGTATCGCGACGGCATCGTTTATGTCGCTGACACGAACAACCACAGCGTTCGCAGACTCGATGTCGAGTCTGGGACCGTCGACACAATCGAACTTGTGGGAGCTTGAAAGGACTGACGTGCCGAATCGTTTAGCGCAAGAGACATCTCCGTATCTGCTCCAACACAGGGACAATCCCGTCGATTGGTATCCGTGGGGCGAGGAAGCATTGTCGCTCGCTCGAACGCTCGACAAGCCGATTTTCCTCAGCGTCGGCTATTCAGCCTGTCACTGGTGTCATGTCATGGAGCGAGAGTCGTTCGAAAATGCCGAGATCGCGGCGTTGATGAACGAGTTGTTCGTGAATATAAAGGTTGACCGCGAGGAGCGGCCGGATGTTGATTCGATCTACATGTCGGCGGTGCAGTCGATGACGGGTCATGGCGGATGGCCGATGTCGGTGTTCCTTTCGCCAGACGGTGCGCCGTTTTACGGGGGGACGTACTTTCCGAGCGAGGATCGAGGCGGGATGCCATCGTTTCCGCGCGTTTTGGCCGCGGTTGCTGAGGCGTATCGGGATCGAAGAGGTGAAATTGCGAAGAGTGCGGCGCGAATCGTCAACACAATCTCGTCGCAAACGCGCGCACGGATGAGCATCGAACCGATCGCGCAGTCGATGTTTCACTCGGCGTATCGTCATTTGGCACCAGAGTTCGATTGGCAGAACGGTGGTATCGGACTACAACCCAAGTTTCCGCAACCGATGATGTACGAGTTCTTGCTAACGCATTCCAAGTTGCAAGGCAACGATCCCACATATGACTTCGTCGATCTGACGCTGAGCAAGATGGCGCGCGGTGGTATCTACGACCAGATTGGTGGCGGGTTCCATCGATACTCAGTCGACTCCGTTTGGCTCGTGCCTCACTTCGAGAAGATGTTGTATGACAACGCGCAGTTGGCGAGCCTCTATCTACACGCCTGGCAGCGAAGCGGAAATCCTGACTTCGCAAAGATAGTGGAGGAGACGCTCAACTATTTGGATCGCGAAATGCGGCACCGTCAGACCGGTGCGTTTTACTCGGCGACCGACGCTGACTCCGAAGGCGAAGAGGGCAAGTTCTTCGTTTGGCAAACGACCGAAATCGAGAAGGTGCTGGGCAGCGAACTCGGGCGGGTCGCGACGATGTATTGGGATGTGACGCGTTTCGGCAACTTCGAGGGACACAACATCCTATCTATGCATCGATCCGACGAATCGATCGCTACGGAACTCGGTATGTCTGTCGAGGAGCTGATGTCCAAGATCGGCGAGGCGAAGCGGTTGCTCTACGCTGAACGGCTCAACCGCGTCCCGCCGTTGACTGACGACAAGGTCATCACGTCATGGAACGCGCTGGCGATGCGCGCTTTTGCGGAGGCTGGAGCGGCATTCGGGCGCGATGACTGGATCGAAGTTGCGGTCAAGAACGCGGAGTTCATCTTTAACCGATTGGTTCGTGAGGATGGTCGATTGATGCGAAGTTGCAAAGCCGACGCGGATTCGGTCGCAACTATCCCAGGTTTCTTAGAGGACTACGCATATCTCGCGGACGCGTTGACTCATCTCTATGAAGCGACGTTCGATCTTAGGTGGTTGGAACAGGCCGAGCAAATGTGCGACGCAATGATAGAGCTATTCTGGCACCCCGCCGATTCGGTGTTTTATGACACCGGATCCGATCAAGAGGCGTTGATCGTTAGGCCGCGTGACACGTTCGACAATGCTCAACCGAGCGGCGGATCGGCGGCGTCGATGGCGCTGCTGCGATGTGCGGAGTTCACTGGAAACGTGGATCTGGAGCGGATCGGGGCAGCGAACTTGCGGACGGTCCGCGAGTTGATGGAGAGGGCGCCATCCGCATTCGCGTGGTGGCTGCAGGCGGCCGAGTTCTATGCCAGTTCGGTGAAACAGATCGTGATTGTCGGAGAAAAGGAACATCCGTCGACGATCGCGATGTTCCAAGAAGTAAGAAACGGTTTCAATCCCGACCGTATCGTTGCCCACTTGGATCCGGCGGACAGCGCCGCCGCCCGTGTTTCGCTCCCCCTATTTGAAGGCCGTAAAATGATCGATGGATTGCCAACCGCGTACCTGTGTCGGAACTACGCGTGCAAGTTGCCGGTCACCGATGTTGTTTCGCTTGGCGCTCAGTTAGAGAACGGCAACTGATAACGGCGACAACTGTTAAAATCGCAGGTGTAACGAAGTCCTTCGCAAACAGATGTCCGCAACCCCGATTGGTTGAATGCGCCGCAATCTTTGCGAATCAGCCAACAATCGCGAGTTCCCGATGCCCCGATACGACTATAAATGTGAAAACGGCCACGTTTTCGAGGAGACGCAGAGCTACTCGTCTGACCCAGTAGCCCGGTGCGGCGATTGCGGCACCTCCGCAACCCGGATGATGTCGATTCCGATGGTGCTTTACAAAGGGTCAGGCTTTTACACCACCGACTATGGTCGGAACGGCTCCGCGTCTAGATCCAAGACCGATTCGAACGGTGAATCGTCCGATTCCGGTTCTAAATCTAAAGAAAAATCCAAGAGCAAATCATCATCATCCGATTCTTCCGACTGATTCGAGTGGCAACAGTTGCGCTTCGTAATCCAACGCTCGACCAGAGCCAAAGTAACCGTCGATGGTGAAACGACGGGAGAGATCGAAAAGGGCTTGGTGATACTCGTCGGCGTTACGCACGACGACGAACAGGCCGACATCGATTATCTGGTGAACAAGACGGTCAACCTTCGGATCTTCAGTGCCGTCGAAGGGACCTCTGGGTTCGAACGGTCGCTGTTGGATGTCGGCGGAGCGGTCCTACTGATCAGCCAATTCACGCTGTTCGCAGATACGCGCAAGGGGCGTCGGCCAGGTTTCACGGCGTCAGCGCCGGGTGAAATTGCAAGCCCAATGTTCGACAAAGTCGCCGCAGCGTTCGAATCCGCTGGCGTCATTGTTCAGTTCGGCGTGTTCGGGGCGATGATGAACGTTGAACTCGTCAACGAAGGCCCGGCGACGTTCATCCTCGATTCGACGGATCGCCACCGGGGTCGACGACGGGGTTAATCGCGCTCAGTCGACGCTGAAGTCCAGCGAAATGTCTAGGGCGTCTGGTGAATGGGTTAGTTCGCCGATGGAGATGATATCGACGCCAGTCTCGGCGGCTTGTCGGACGGTCGCGAGGGTTAAGTTGCCGGATGCTTCCAACAGCGCTTGACCGACACGGCGATCGACGGCGCTACGCATGGCGTCGGTACGCATGTTGTCAAGCATGACGATGTCAGCGCCGGTGTTCATGGCATCTACGGCATCGTCGACGGTTTCGACTTCGATTTCGATCTTGATGGAAAAGGGGGCGTGTGCTCTGGCGTGCCGGACCACGTCGCCGATCGACATTCCTTGTGACTTCATCGCGGCGATGTGGTTGTCTTTGATGAGGATGCAGTCGGCGAGGGACATTCGGTGATTGCCGCCGCCACCCATCAAGACGCTGTATTTGTCGAGGATCCGGAGGCCGGGGACGGTTTTGCGGGTATCGACGATTGATGCGTTGGTGCCTCGGACAGCGGCGACGTATCGTGATGTGAGAGTTGCGATGCCGCTCATGCGTTGGAGCAGGTTGAGGGCGGTACGTTCGGCACTCAGGATCGCGGCAGCTTTGCCCGATACGGAGGCGATTCTCATCCCCATTTCAACTGGTTGACCGTCATCGAGAAAGGCGACGAATTTGGATCGCGGGTCGAGGGCTTTGAACGCCTCTTCGGCGACCGAGATGCCAGCGATAATGCCGGATTGTTTGGCGACTAGATGCGCGGATGCGCGGATGTCGGAGTTGCCGATGGTGGCGTCGGTGGTGGCGTCGTTGTATGCGCAGTCTTCTTCAAGCGCGGATTGGACGACGCTTCGGACGTGATGGCGCGAGAGGGGCATGCCCCGGTGCCTCAGCTTTCCTCGTCCTCAGCCTTGTTGGGTGAGGAACTCTTCGAGCACTTCGTCGGGAAAGTCGGCGTTGGTGAAGACCTTGGAGACGTCGTCGAGTTCTTCGAGTTCGTCAAGGAGGCGAAGCGTCTGGAGAGCTTGCGACTTTTCGAGGTTGACTGTGCTGTTTGGGACCATCGCCAACTCGGCGTTTTCGATGCGCACGTCGCTGAGGGATTCGAGTTCGGTTTTGGCGCGGGCGAATTCGTTGAAAGCGAAGGTGACGCTGATGAGGTCTTCCTCGATCTCAACGTCTTCGGCGCCGATATCCATGACTTCAAGTGCGACGTCTTCGGGGTCGGCACCTTCGACCTCTAAGGTGACGAGTCCCTTTTGCTCGAAGTTCCACGATACGGCTCCGTTGGCCGCGAGATTGCCGCCGCTGCGCGTGACCTTTGACCGGATGCCGGAAGCGGCGCGGTTGCGGTTGTCGGTGAGGGTTTGAATTATGAAACCGGTGCCGCCGGGACCATATGCCTCGTAGGTGAGTTCCTCGAGAGCGTTGCCGTCGGCACCTTTGCCGGCGCCTTTGGCTACAGCGCGCTCGATGGTGTCTTTCGGCATGTTCTGAGACTTGGCATTGTCGATCGCCAATCTCAGGCGGAAATTCATGTCGGGGTCGTCTGAACCCTCTCTGGCGGCGACGGTGATTTCGCGCGTCAGTTTGGTGAAGAGCTGGCCGCGCTTGGCGTCGGCGGCACCCTTCTTGTGCTTGATGGTGCTCCACTTAGAATGGCCTGACATTTAAGCCCTCCTTTCCTATGAAGCCGTGTCGACCGCTTGCGACGCGCGGTCTATTCGACGTCGATGCCGGCTCGCATGTTTGATTTAGTTGCGGCGACTCGGAGCAGCGATTGCATGGCGTGGACGACTCTGCCGCGCCGCCCGATGACCTTGCCTTTGTCGTCATCAGCTACTTTGAGGTTGATGTTGAGACGTCCGTCGCTCCATCCAGATCGAACTTGGACCGCGTCTGTGTCGTCAACTAAGACCCTTGCGATATAGCCGATCATATCGCGCATTTCGGATTCGCCCTCGACTTCGCCGCCGTCGTCGTACGATGTGGATTCTTCGTCGGCGGTATCTTCGTCGTAGACCGCTTCGGTTTCGTTGTCGTCGGTATCGTCTTTGTAGACCGCTTCGGCTTTGTTGTCGCCGGTATCGTCTTCGTAGACCGCTTCGGTTTCGGTTTCGTCTACGGTTTCTTCGACGGGGTCATCGGGGGTAACCGCTTCGGCTACGGGTTCTCCGTCGGCGGTTTCAGCGTCAGCGAGCTCGGTGACTTCGGATTGGCGTTCTTGTTCAGGCATCGTCCGTGACCTTTACCTTTACCTTGTCGAGGATTCCCTTTGCCTTGAGCATTCGTTCAACCGGCTCAGACGGCTGAGCGCCTTTGCGGAGCCATTCGAGCGTTTTCTCTTCGTCGAAATCTATCTGCGGCGGGTCGGGGAACGGGTCGTAGAAGCCGACTTGTTCGATGTATCTGCCGGCTGCGGAATTGCGTTGGTTAGCGATGACGATGCGGTAGTACGGCCGGCCGCGAGCGCCGATTCTCTTGAGTCTGATTCGGACCATGTGTCTCCAAGCGATGCTGGGATCGGATGTGTGCTGTCTGTGCGCCGACTCGATTGGGCGCAGGTGCTACGTTCGATTTTATCGCACGATGGGGATACGGACAAAAGGGAGATCAAGGGAAGCGGCCTGGATGGCGAATTTTCGAGGTAGGCAGGTTGTTAACCGAGGCCTGCTGACAGCGGTTCTAACCTTTGGATGTCGGGGTCGAGGTCGAAGTCTCTGTCGTAGCTGATGATTTCGGTGACGTCTTGGTGTTGCATGTGGGCGATCGCCAAGGCGTCTTCGAAGTCAAGGGTGCGGTGTTCGGCGTAGATGTTGAGGGCGTTTATGTAGACATGCTTTTGGGGTAGTCTGAGGCCACGTATCGCGATTATCGGTGTTAGACGCGACCTGATTTCGTCGTGAGTGAGTTTGTAGGGAGCTCGTTTGGAGGACAGGACGTAGACGACTTCGGTGATGATGGCTTCGCACGTCAGGAGTGTTTCTACTCCGCGGCTCGCTCGTTGAAGTAGTTGGTAGCAGGTTTCGGCTTTTTCTTCGTCGTCTCTGGTGAGGAATCTGATGATGACGTTGGTGTCGAGGAACTTCATGATTCGGAGATATGACGAGCCGTCATTTCGGCCTTTTCGTCTTTGGCGCTGCGGATGATTTCATCGAGGTTTTGATCGCTGGGTGCCGCCGTGACTGATCCGTAAGCGGTTTCCAGGTTGAACGCGGCGGAGAGTCGAACTTCGCCACCGTCTTCGATGGTGAATGCGACTTTGTCTCGAGGTTTGATGCCAAGTATGCGACGCACTTCGGCGGGGATGGTCACTTGGTTGCGTTTTGTGGTGGTCGCAGTAAGCTGTTTCATGGTGCGGCCGGAGAACGAGATTCGACGGAATGTAATTTCAGGTTAACAGTGAAACGAACGTTAAGCATTAAGATATATAAATACAATGCAAATGCGATTATGCATTGTAAGATTCGCGATGCAGTTGCAGGGGTAGGTTTAAGTGGGGAAGTCGAGGCTGCGGTAGGAATATGTTTTGCTAGGCTTGGATTCACGTGGTTTCAACGTATGCGAGACGGGGGTCCTCGGAGTGCGCGTAACAGTTCTGTTTTTTGCGGGAGCTCGGGAGCGGGTTGGTACTGGGCGTGTCGAGGTGGACGTTGCGGATGGGGCGAGTCTGGGCGATGCGGTTGACAGTGCGGTCGATCGGGCGGTCGATTGGGCGGTTGATGAGGCGGGTGTTGAGTACCGGTTGCCTGACAACGTGATGCTGGCTCGGAACGGCGCGTATGCTGATCGGTTGACTGTCTTGAGCGATGGGGATGAGGTGGCGGTTATTCCTCCGGTTAGTGGGGGACAGGACAGTAGTGGATCGGAACGCGTTTGGGTTACGGGGGAGGCGATTGACGGAGATGAGGTCGTGGGTTTGGTGGGGTCGGATCGGGATGGTGCGGTCGTTGTTTTTCATGGGGTTACGCGAGATCACAATGAGGGGCGTCGTGTGTTGTGGTTGGAGTACGAGGCATATTCACCGATGGCGGAGGATGTGATGTTGCAGATCGTGGGTGAGATGCGGGAGAAATGGGAGATCGGAGAGGTGGCGGTTTGTCATCGGACGGGTAGGGTGGACATCGGCGAGACGAGCATGGTGTTGGCGGTGAGTGCGGCGCATCGGCATCCGGCGTTTGAGTCGGCGCTATATTTCATCGACCGGTTGAAGGAGGTGGTGCCGATTTGGAAGAAGGAGTATTTCGAGGGTGGTGAGGTTTGGATTGGCGAGACGCCGGGGTGAGGGGAGGGGGAGTTTGGTGGCGGTTTGGATTCGTGCATCCCCTGCGGTCTCGCTTCGCTCGTCCGCGTCCCCTTCGCTTTGCGAACGTGAGGGGTGAGTTGGTGTAGCAAGATGTGGGGTTATAGTCTGGAGATTGTTCTGAAAATCCCAATTGCGCTGGGCGGTTTTTTCGTCTGGTGTGTCAAACCATCCGGGCATTGTTTTTAAGCCTGGTGAATCGTGCTGATGGCCCTAACTGAAACAGCTGTAGATAATGTCGTGCAGGTGACCGATCTGGTCAAGATGTACGACGATTTGTGCGCCGTGGATGGAATCAGTTTTTCGGTTAAGCGAGGGGAGACGTTTGGGTTGCTGGGTCCGAATGGTGCTGGGAAGACGACTACGATGCGGATGATAGCGGGGCTTTCGCCGGCTACTTCGGGGTCGATATTTGTTGCCGGGTTGGATGTAAGTAGGTCGGGTAGAGATGTGCGGAACGAGATCGGGGTGGTGACGCAGCATGATGGGTTGGACAATTCGTTGGTGGTGCACCGGAACCTGGAGTTGCACGGGTATTTGGCCGGGTTGTCGTACAAGGACGCCAAGGCTCGGACGAATGAGGTGTTGGGTTTCTTCAACCTTGAATCGCGCGCGGATGCGAGCATTCATGCTCTGTCGGGCGGGATGAAGCGGCGGTTAGCGATCGCGCGGGCGATGATGTCGAGTCCGCAGTTGCTGGTGATGGACGAGCCGACCACGGGACTGGACCCGCAGAGTCGGAACCGGGTTTGGGAACAGCTAGGGGCGTTGAAGGAGGCGGGGGTGACGATCATCATGTCGACGCACTACATGATCGAGGCGGAGACGCTTTGCGACCGATTGGCGATTATGGACCACGGGAACATCCTCGACATTGGGCCGCCTGCCGAGGTGGTGCAGCGTCATGTTGGTGCGGAGGTGGCGGTTCTCAACTTGAGCGAGAATGCGACGCGAGAGGAACGGGCGTCTTTGAGACGTCGGCTGGAGGAGGAGAAGCGGAACTACAGCGAGGTCGGTCCGCGGATCTTAGTAACGGCACCGCGTGATACGAAACCAGATGTTTCGACGCTTATCGGGTTAGCGAGGATGCGCGTGACTTATCGTCCGGCGCACTTGGAGGATGTTTTCTTGGTTCTTACGGGCAAGGAGTTGAGGAACGAATGAGCACGGAGGTCGCATTCTTTACTCAGACGCGGGCGGAACTTAAGACGATCGCGGGGATTCGCTTTCGGAGTATCTCGGCGTTGTGGTTGCGGCACTGGTTCGCATTCATACGGTTCTGGAAGTACGCGGTGGCGTTCATGTTCATCGAGCCGGTGGTGATGATGATCGGTGTTGGTGTCGGTATTGGGCGATTGGTGCCAACGGTACCGGGTACGGACATACCGTATCCGGAGTTCGTTGCGCCGGGGATAATCGTTGGGAGTGCGATGTTCGTGCCTATGGTTGAGTGTTCGATGGGCGCTTACAACCGGATGGAGGCGCAACTTTACGACACTCAGTTGACGACGCCTCTGTCGGTGTTTGAGGTGTTGATCGCGGATATTGCGTTCGGTGTAACTCGAGCGTTGATCAGCATGGTGTCGGTCACGACGATCGCCTTGGCTTTCGGATGGATCGACGAGTGGACGGTGGTGTTTGTGATAATTCCGGTGTTGTTGGTGTCGGTGCTGTTCGGAGGCGTCGGGTTCTTGTTCTCGTCGACGGCGCCGCACGTGGCGTTCGTGACGCTGGTGTTCACGGTTGTGGGGACGCCAATGTTCATGTTCGGCGGTATTTTCTACCCGTTCTCGGTTCTGCCGTCGTGGGCGCAGACGATATCGAACTTTATTCCGTTGGCGCCGGCAGTGAACTTGAGCCGGGCGTTTGCAACGAACAATTTGACCGGCGAACTAGTGTGGGACTTTTTGTTCCTGGTCGGAATGATCGCGGTGGTGCTGCCATTGGCGTATGTATTGTTGCGTCGCAAGCTGATCTCTTGAGAGTTGGGGCATCCCCCGCTCTCTTCGCCGAGCGAAAGGGGCGCGGGGTTAGAATGGGGTTATCTAGTAGCGGAGGGTTCGCATAGAGGCCTAGTGCGCCCGCCTGCTAAGCGGGTTGGGGGTGTTGAGCCCCCTCGCGGGTTCGAATCCCGCACCCTCCGCCATTCGGCTATCCCGTAAAACTCAACACGTGAGGTGGGTTCTCGAGATCTTCGTCGCCGAGATTGTGGATTCGTGGTCGACGCGTCAACATCGGGCTGGGCGGATATCCAGTAGTGACGCTTGCAGCCGTGCGTAGCTCGATAACGCCAGAGCCGCAATCGCCGGGCGCGATCCGCTTGCCGAACGTGTGTATTCGAAAGTCCCTAACTTCATTGAAGCCTCCAAAGCAGTCATAGCGATTAAGTCGGGAAGTTGGCGAGACGACGGCAAAAGCGCCAAACTGTGGGCGGGCGAGTCTTAGCGACTCTGTAGCGCCGGAAATCGGTAACGCGAGAGTTTCCGACATCGCCGCGGGTGACGTAATGAGGGTTTTGAGGCCGATCTGGAATGACAAAGCGGAAACGGCCCGTCGAGCGAGACACCGGATATCAACAGTCATGGATTGCCCGGTCGCGGCAGGTCATCGCGTGGAAAACCCAACGCGCGGCGCGCTGAGAGCTGTTTTCCCTAGGAACTCGGGTCCCAAACGATGCCAATGGGCATTGCAACATTCCGAGATGCAGGAAGCGATCGAACGTGTCATGGTTTCCGAGGCGGCTTGGCCGTTGACAAAGCTGAGTTTCGAATTCATGGTGCTGACAGCGGCACGGTTTGGCCAGGTGCGTGGCGCGGCTTGGAGCTTAGTCAACATGTCTCGGGGAGTCTGGGTGATTCCGGCTGGAGGGGATGAAGGCGTCGCAAGAACACGTTCCGCTACAAGCTAGAGCCTTGGGGGTGTTTAGGGAGGCGCAGGATTTAGCATATGGATCCGGGGTGGTGTTTCCGTCTTCGCGGGTGAGCAACATTCGGGTCCGACTCTGAGCATGTTGCTTCGAGAAACCGACTTTACACGCTAATTCCACTCAAATCAAACGAAAATTACACGCAATAATCGGTGTCTTAAATGGGTGGTTTCCGTACGACGCGTAGGGAAACTCGAATTAAACGTGTTGGGCGCATGAAAAAAAGACAACGCGCGACGGTAGCGTCGCCGCTACTCTGGTGTGCAGCTGGAGGACTAACACCACAAATTCGGCACCAATTGGTCGAATATTCCCGGCGAAACAGTCAAAGTTCTCGGCGTTAGCTGCATTGGCCGCGTCTGCGGCGATTATTTGGTCGTTTGCATGTCTGGAGAAAATGTTCGGCTCGCCGCACAGTCGTCTGGTTTCTGTGACCGTACGTCGCAAGTTGTCGGCCTGTTGCCAAACGTCGATGCTTGCGCTTTGGTGACCGATACAGATTTGGAGACGTTGACCGGCAGACTAAATTTGAGAGGATCGCAAATATCCGAGTTGGGACGATGGGCCTTGGCGTCCGGTTTCCCGTGGATCGACCAAGAACGCCGTGACCCTACTCGACGTATTGGATCACAAGATTGACGGTGGCGATGCACGTACCGTCTTCCGCCAACCCCTAGATTCACCGGGTTTGGCGCAAATCAGCCCCCGGTTTCCTCTTCGTTAACAAAACCGCATGTGGCGAATGAATTCCTCTCGTGTGCTGAATGCGGGGCGTAGGATCGGGGACATATCTGACGAGTTCGCCAATGCGCGCCTAGCGAGAACTCGTCAATCCGCAGCAATCGCGAATCGAGATGCCAGTAAGATAAGGCAGTTGGTTAACAGAGGGCGTCGCATCTCTGACCGCCCGTTGATCTGTGACTATATACAGGTCGCCAGACCGCCTCAGACAATGCGTGTCACGTATGAAGCGATCTGGCTATTGTGTCTCAATTGATCGAGTTTCGTCTGGAGCGTCGCATTGCTCCGCCCACGACTATGCTGGCCAATCCGACGATCAGGATCCAGAACACGACCATCGGCGACAACGGCGGGGCGCCTCCAGTGTCCGGGAGATCGGACGTATCCGCCGTTTCAAGCACTGCCGTCGGCAACGCAGCTGGCGATCCAGCGGTACCCACGGCTAATTTCGCAGGAACCGAACTCAGGCTTCCACATACGTTGGTGCCAGAAGACGAAATCCGGACGATGCTTGACAGGATCGTCAGCGAATCATCCGTGTTTATAACCACGAGAGCCAAACTGGATATGTTCGACCGCAACTCGTCCGGGAGCAGAATGCACGCTTCAACGGCATCGCTTAATCCGTATGAAGAAACGCTGTTGTTGGAAGCATCGACCGCCGAAATGTCATTGCCAGTGAACTCGAACCTCGTCAAACTGCCTCCGCCTTCAAGTCCATTGAACCAATCCGCGTCGATGCTCGTCAACCGGTTGCCGTCGGCAGCCAGAGTTGCCAGATTCGGCAACCCAGAGAAGATGCCCGCCGGCAAGTCCTCGATGTTGTTGCGGCCGAATCGCAGGTCTGTCAACGCGTCTAGACCGTCAAAGTTGTCCGCAGGCAGTTCGCTGATTTCGTTCCGTTGAAGGTCGAGCGTCATCAGTCCAGTTATTCCGGCTAAGTCGCCAGATTTGAGAGACGTGAGGGCCGGCTTTCCCACCCTGCGCAGGGTCGTCAAACCAGCCAGATCGGCGTCGGTGATGCTTGCGCAATCCGCCAAGCCTTGACCGTTCCCTAACCAATCCAAGATGCCTAGCTGGATTTCGACGGTGCGATCGCAAATACCCTGGTTCTGATTCTGCGCGTCGACAAAACGCGCAACAGGGTTGTAAAGATCCATTGACTCGATAGCGAACACCACAATCAAAGTTGTGATAATCGTCAACGCAATTCCAAGTCTGTAGTGATTCTCATTTTGTCCTCTCAGCTCTTTGGCGAACCTTGGAAACCAGAAGGAGCCGATTAGGCGCGCCTTTGCCGTGAATAATTGCCGCGGTCGACATTCCGATCTACGTGAAATCACTGAACCGGCGCCGAACCCTTCGCATCGCGGACAACGTCGCGACCGTCACAAACAAATCCCGCGAACATGAGGTAGAGCAGCGAAAGGGTGTCGCTGGCGCAACGCCGCCGGTATCGGGCAACAGTCATGTAGCCGCCGACCATTGGGATCCGCGGTAATAGGGCGAGTAAACGCCTGAGCGATCTCAGCGTGCTCGTAAATGTCAACCTGTCGGTCACGATCCTGGAAGCCCGATCAACGGTTGCTTTTCCGGCTTTGTAAGTGCCGTCGCTGCTCCCGAATCGCGGCAATGGCGTGAAAACCATAGCGGAAGAAAAACTGCGGACGGAACAGCGTCGTCGCGGGGAATTCGCCCTTGATGGGTACTGGGTACCCGTCCAAAGGCGCGGCCGACCAACTACGGTGCGCGGCGAACCAACTTAAATCGGAGCCGATTCATCAATCGGCTCTCCAGTGATGAGAACTACCGTTAACGCGATGCAAAAAAGACATGTGGCATTTACGTGTAAATCAAGTCACATGTTGTGACGTGTTGTGTGAAATTCCGGCCGAATTGTAAATCGCGCGGTTCACAATCCCTGTACTCATTTGATCGCCCCGATTTCTCTGTGCCCAGACAATGGAGCAGGACACCGGTTCGCGAAAAGGCGACGAGAGGATTACGGCAATTTCAGCGGGAAAGAATCGTGCTACTCGTCAACAGACCGGCGATACATACGGCACGCGCTACTGCCGAATAGAACCAATGCCCGGGAACGAAACGATGCCTCGCCCGTTACCGAAGATCCGCGCGTCGCTCCCATTGCTGACCGTCGCCGTAAGCCGATTCCGGTGCCGGAATAAAGTGCCCGATAAGGGGCTCAGTGTGGATGTAGGTCGGGGTTGCCGCGTCGTCATCGAGTTTGCGGCGCAGCCTCTTGATGATCGTCCGCACCGGAACCGAATCGCCTGACCGGTTATTACGCCATGTTCGGCGCAAAAGCTGTTCGTGGGTCAACACCCGACTTGCATTTGCCGCCAGTTCCGGTAGGACACGGTACTCAGTCGGTGTCAGTTTCAACCTCAAACCGCCTAATGTCGTGGTGCGACGCTCGAAGTCGATGACCATTTCACCGAACTCGTGGGTTTCACGCCCCGGCTGCCAGAAGTCATCGAGCGGCCTGCGCAGAGCGGTGTGAATCCTGGCCACGAGCTCGGTAGGGGAAAAGGGTTTCACGACATAGTCGGCCGCTCCCATCTCGAATGCTCTGGCGATCACCTGGGACCTGGCCGTAGGCGGACAAAAAGATGATCGGCACGTCGGCAACATCCTGGATGGATTTCATCACGATGATCCCGTCATTTCTCGGCAGCATCAGATCCAACAAGACCAATCGGGGCTCCTCTTCCTCCATGAAGCGTGGCACTTCTTCCGGGTCGGCAGTCACAATCGGCCAATAGCCGGCCTTTGAGAGAACGTCTCGGACGTACCTGGGCGTTTGGGGGTCGTCGTCCACCACCAGAATGCGAGGTCGGTCTTCGTCCTGACCAGGCGCGCTGGAAGTGCGACTGGGGGTCGCCTCCGGGCCGACGGACGCGCTCCCTTCGACCGCTGGAAGCGCGAAAGTGAACCAGGCACCCAGCCCTGGTCCTTCGCTCTCGGCCCAGATGAGTCCTCCGTGAGCCTCCACAATTCCCTTGCATACCGCCAGTCCAAGGCCGGTGTCGCCTCCCTTGTCCTCGGGTTCGACCTGGGAGAATTTCCGGAAAAGGACCACCATGCGGTCGGCGGGGATGCCTCTGCCGTCGTCGGTAACTGATATCTCGACTTGGACGTTCTTCCGGAGGACGGACAACCTTATGACGGATGACTCCGGCGAATGCCTCGCCGCGTTGGACAGCAGGTTGCTCAGCACCTGGACGATGCGCCTCGAGTCCGCCATGACGAGCGGCAGGTCCGGAGGAAGCTCGATGCGGATGGTATGCCTGCCGTCTGCATTCATGAACGCGCTCCTCGCCTCGTCCACCAGGACGCCCACCCCGCCGGTACGGGCGAGACAGACAGCGTGCCCGTCTCAATACGAGCCACGTCAAGCAGGTCGCTTACCAGTACGCGCATGCGGTCGGCCTGCTCGACGATGATCCGGTGGAACTGGCGCATCTCGGCAGGGTCCAGCGCCGACCCTTCGTTCAACATGGTGGTCGCACAACCTCTGATAGCGGCCAGGGGAGTTCGCAGCTCGTGGCTCACAATGCCGAGCAACTCGGCCCTCAGGCGCTCGATCTCCTCCAACGGCGTCATGTCCTGGAGGGTCACGACCACAGAATCCAGCTCACCGTTCTGCTCCGAGTAGATGGGGGTGGCGTTGATCAATGTGGTGACAGACCTGCCGTCGGGCACCTCGATAACGATCTCCTCGGCCCGCACCGTCTCGCCGGTTTTCAGAACCTGCGCAAGCGGGAACTCCTCCAGGGAGATCTCCCTCCCGTCCTCCCGCCGGACGGTCACGACCTCAAGGAGGTGCTCAGGCGGTTGGCCTGGGGGTTGCAGGTCGCCCACTATCCTCGCCGCCTCGAGATTGAACTAAACCGGTGCCCCGGTCCTGCCGTCGAAGACTGCCATGCCCACGGGCGAGGTATTGATCAGTGCCTCCAGATCGGCTCTGGCGCACTGCTCATCCCGGTAACGCCGCCTGGGAGGCGAACATCACCAAGATCTCCTCGTCTTCCAGGCTGAAATCATCATCGCGTACTTCCTTGGCCAGATAAATGTTGCCCACTGTCCTCCCCGCATAGCGGATCGGCACCGTCAGGAAGGAGCTGACCGAAAAGGGCGGGAAGTCAGATAGGCCCAGTGCCCCGTTGTAGCCTCGTTAATTGCGGATCCGGAGCGGCTCTCGCAAGCTGCTGAGATACTTGTAGACCAACAGGCCGTCTGGCAGGTAGTTCTCAAGCGCCCGGTGGTCCTCCGGCTTCATCCCGGAGGTGACGAATTCATTCGGCAGCCCCGAATCGTCCAACGAGGTGATCACCCCGTACTGCGAATCCGTCAACGCACGGGCACTGTCCACCACCTCCTGCAAAACGGTGTCGCGATCAAGGCTTTCATTGATGCGCAGGCTGGCCTCGCTCAACCGCGACAGCCGGTCCCGCAGGGCCTCAATCTCCAGACCATGCTCGTAAGATGGGTTCACGTTCTCCCCATATTTTCTTGGGACCTAGACGTCCTTATGGCTTCTGTTGACATCCTGGCTGCAAGATAGCACCGAGCCGATCATACGATCGACGCCGGCCAGCTACACGGGATTTGCCACAATCTCAACCGTTAAATACACGTAAGCGACACATCATTGGTTTTCGTTCATCAACAGCCTTGGCGGCTATGTTTCTGCGTGGAGATCAGCCAACCCTGAACCATGGCGGGGAACCAAAACGCGCGATTCACATGAGGCAGAGCTTCGATCTCGCTCGCAATGCAAACCCGAGCCCGCGCGTTAAGAGCGACACCTAGCGGCAACGCCAACGACCGTGGTACCGCTGCTTTTTATGCTCTTCCTTACCCGCAAAGGCAAAACCCAACGATCGCGCCGTCAGAAACGGGACATTGTCCAGCAGAAGACTGGTCGTGCTGGCCGATACGACGGTCTCTCAGTTTTCTTACCCCGACAGCGACGTGAATCAGGAGCCTAGTTTCGCATTGAGCGACTTCATGACACCTACAATCAGCGTCAGATTCGTCTGTGTTGTCGCCGGTTCGAAATGCAGTGTAGAGCTCGGTATCCACTAAAGGACTTCCTTATGACTTGGAATCCCGGCACTCAAATAATCCAATACGAGATGTGGGGTAGGGGAATCGGCGCGGCGCGCCCGGTGACAGTGGTTCAGGATACGCCGAGCCATATAGCGCTTTACTCTCACCCTGAAACCCAGATCGTCACGAGGGGCATTGAGAATCGTGGTACTCTCAGTTTGTCCGAACGAGTCGACCTGTATTTGCGTTCTCGTGATCCGAGCTTGGGCAAATTCAGAGACGCGATATCGTCGGACAATCACGTATTGACTATCACTCGTCCCAACTCTTGGCATTCGGTGTGGTTGTTCTGGTCTTCAGATTGGAAGTTCAAGTTTTGGTACGTCAATTTCCAATCTCAATTACACCGTATGCAACGTGGCGTCGCGTTTCACGATTTTGCACTCGACATTGTTGTGCAACCAGATATGTCGTGGGGGTGGAAGGACGTTGACGAATTCGAGGAACTAGTCGCGCGAGAATTCTTCACGAGCAAACAGGAATCATCTATACGGGTTGAGGCAGACAAAATGGTCGCGACAATCGAAAGTCGAGGGCAGCCATTCTGCGATGGTTGTGAGAACTGGCGCCCCGATCTGGGCTGGCCCGCTCCTCCGTTGCCCGAAGATTAGTTCGAAACCGCTTGATGCGTTTGTGAGATCAAGCAGAGAGAGTTGGACGGTCTGGGTAAACCCGAGGATGGGTTGCGGTGTGCGGATGCTTGACTGGCGTTGGGCTTTGAGAAGGCGCGTGATTAAAGCCGAGCAGACCGATTGGAATGAACGGTGTACACGACATGGGTGGAGTGGCAGGCTATGGTCGCGTGGAGCCTGAAGAGGACGAGCCGGTATTCCATAACGAGTGGGAGGGCCAGGAATGCGGGTTCGTGGCGACGGTTAGGGCAGGCCTCTCGCGTCGCACCAAGATCGGAATGTAGAATCACGCACTATTTGATGGTGACCGATTTGTTCTGAAGCTCTCTTGTGTTTCAGAACGGGGTAAGGTCGTGTACGCGGACCGAGATTGATCGATCAGCCAACTGGTTTGTCCGCGTGGCGTCGAATGCCGAGGCAGTTCTTTCGGTTCCGAGACGTGCACGGGCGGCTCGTTTGTGAACCAGATCATCGGAGTGAAGCGGTTGATACATGACCATAGCAACGATTGGCGTCATCCAGGTGCCAGATGGTGGAAGTTTGACTTTCATGCTCACACACCTGCCTCGGTTGACTACGGTAAAGGACCCGATCAACCATCATTCAGGTTGCTTACAGAGGAAGAGTGGTTGCTAAATTTCATGCACGCAGAAGTTGACTGCGTGGTGGTCACGGATCACAACACCGGCGAATGGGTCGACAAACTCAAATCCGGGCTCGAAAAACTTGAGCAAGAAGATCACCAAGATTTCAGACCGCTGCATGTTTTTCCGGGCGTCGAACTGTCAGTCAACGGTGGATTTCACCTACTTGCGATACTTGACACCGACAAAGGTACGTCCGATATCGATTCCTTAATCGGTGCTGTCGATTATCAAGGCGAGAAAGGGGACAGCGACGGTGTGACCCGAAAATCTGCCGTCGAGGTCGTTGAAATTGTCTTGGAAAGAGAGGGCATCCCAGTCCTCGCCCACGCAGACGACGCCAAGGGTTTGCTTCGACGCAAGACCTCTACCTCGGTGAAAACGGCTCTTGATCCCCTCACGGTCAGCCAGGTTCTGGATTCTCCCGGCATGCTCGCTATGGAGGTGACGGCCGCGGAATTTGAAAAACCCCAGATTTACCTACAGCGTGGACTATCGTGGGCCGAGATCCTAGGGTCCGACTCGCATCATCCCGTTGGGGGTGCGGGCGAGAAATTCCCGGGCTCGCACTACACTTGGGTCAAAATGGCAAAGCCGTCGCTTGACGGTCTGCGCTTGGCGTTGCTTGACGGTGGGGGATTCTCGATACGACGCAGCGACGAGTCAGCCTCTTTCGACCCGTTCGCACTGCCCAAGTACTACATTGAATCAATTGAAATCGTTGCGGCACGCTACATGGGGCGTGGCGCGCGCCCGGCGCGGCTCGATTTCAACCCATGGCTCAACGCCTTGGTTGGCGGACGTGGGACTGGCAAGTCGACGGTGGTGCACGCTTTACGGCTCGCCGCGCGGCGGGAGTGTGATTTCCGGGAACTGCCAGTCCGCACCGGGTCAGGGGAAACTTTCGAACGATTCGCCCAAGTGCCATCAGACCAGACGCGAGACGGCGGCTTGACGGACGACACGGCGATTCATTGGACACTGATGCGTGACGGTGTGAGACATCGCATCAACTGGCGACAGAACGGGACGGGCGTTACGGTTGAGGACGAAAATGACTATGGCGATTGGGAGCCTTCTAGTGCTCAAACCGTTACACCGGATAGATTCCCGCTTCAACTGTTCAGTCAAGGACAGATCGCCGACTTAGCAGGAGACGACCCTACAGCGTTACTGCGGGAAATCGATAGGGCAGCAGGAGTCGACACTCTTCACCAAAAGCTGAATGAGGCCGTTGCAACATATAGAGCTTCCCGAGCCCGAATACGCGAGCTCGACAGCAAATTGCGCGGTCTAGAGGACGCGACAGTCGTCGAGCTCGAAGATGTCGAGCGCAAACTCGGGCGTTTCGAAGCCGCCGGTCATTCCGCGGTTTTGACCGCTTATCGCCTTCGTCAACGACAACGAAGAGAAGTGGGTCGCCAATTTGAAGCGGTGGAAGAAGCCGCAAAACGGATTGAATCAGTCGCGCATGATCTTGCACTAGAAGACTTGCCGGATGGCCTGTTTGACCGAGCGACCGCAGATGACGGGCAAGTCATCGATCTCATCAATTCGTTGCGGATTGCCGTCGATTTGGCTGCGAGAGAGGCTAAAGTATTTGCGGGGCAGCTTCGCGGCGTGGCCGATAGACAGCGTGAGGTGTTGGGAAACAGTACATGGGCAACGTCCTCGGAACAGGCTGCCAAGGCGTACCGGATCTTGGTACGGGACCTTGAGAAGGATGGCGTGGATGATCCGAACGAGTACGGCACCTTGGTACAAGCGAGACAGCGCCTCGAAAGTCAACTGCAGGTTTTGAAGTCCGAAGAGGAGGAGCGAAACAGACTGTTAATAGCGTCTCAGACGCGATTGCAGGAGGTCTGTAATGCCCGACGCGCCGTCACCCACGCTCGCCGTCGGTTCTTGTCCGATGCGCTGGCGCAAAACAATTTCGTTCGATTGGAGATCAGGCCGTACGGTGATGATCAAAGCATCATCGCACGATCCTTACGGGAGGTTTTGGGGGTTCCGGATAACCGATTCACCGATGACATCCTTGCCGCGAGTGACAATGAAAAACCGAAAGGTGCTGTGGCTGACCTCATTGATGACGAATTGCCCGAAGAACCTGATGCCCGGGCATCAGAAATCGAGAACCTCTTGCAAACGCTCAAAGGTCGATTCCAGTCCGCTTGCCACGGGGAGGGTGGCTTCGGCGGCCACTTCAGTAATTTTCTCAACCGTGAATTCAACCGCGCCCCAGAATTTCTCGATAATCTTCTCACTTGGTACCCCGAGGATGGATTGTCGGTCAACTACAGCCGTACGGGGGACGGCAAGGACTTTCGACCTATCTCGCAGGCTTCGGCCGGACAAAGGTCAGCGGCGATGTTAGCTTTCCTCTTGGCACACGGTGACGAGCCCCTGGTACTCGACCAACCGGAGGACGACCTGGATAACCACTTGATTTACGACTTGGTCGTTCGTCAGATCCGAGAGAACAAATTCCGACGTCAGATTATTGTGGTTACTCATAACTCCAACATCGTGGTCAATGGCGATGCAGAAATGTTGCACGCGTTGGATTTCGAAGGCGGACAGTGTGTCGTCAAGCAGTCGGGGTCATTGCAGGACGAAGCCATGCGTGAGGAAATCTGTCGAGTAATGGAAGGCGGGCGCGAAGCGTTTAGGCGCCGCTATCGGCGGCTAGGACCGGGACCGGCGCATGTTTGACAGCAGAAAGGAACTGTTGGACAAGATCCGGTTAGGCGAAGACTCGTTCCTCGAGTTCAAGGAAATTCGGTTTTCGCGCTCACGCGTTTCACAACCGTCCCGCCAATCCTTTGCTGACGAACTTGCTGCGTTCGCGAACAGCCGGGGAGGCGTATTCGTTCTTGGTGTGGAGGATGACACGCGGGAGATTTTGGGTATTCCGTTAGACAGGATTGACAACGTCGAGCGTTATGTTCATGAGATTTGCCAAGATTCCATAACACCGGTGTTGGCTCCTGTAATTGAACGTATGTGGCTTCCGAATTCTGACGGAAAGGATGTCGCCGTCATCAAGGTCGAAGTTACGCGAAGCCTTTTTGTGCATCGAAGTCCCGGAGGTTACTGGCATCGAGTCGGTAGTGCGAAGCGTGTCATGTCTCCGGGTTACCTGGAGAGACTGTTTCAGCAGCGTAGTCAAACACGTCTAATTCGGTTCGATGAACAAATCGTGCCCGACGCCAGCCTTGACGACCTCGAACCGGAGTTGTGGTCGCGATTTGAAACTCCTCGAACCGGTGATGCACGTGATGTGCTTTTGACAAAACTTGGTATGGCACGGGCTGGCGAAGACGGCGAAATAAAACCGACGGTATCTGGCATTCTCATGGCGTCGGGTAACCCGCGGCAATGGATTCCAAACGCCTATATTCAAGCAGTAGCGTATAGGGGTCAGACGATCTCAACCGGGGCGGCACGGGATCCGTACCAACTTGATGCTGCGGATTTCGTGGGTCCGTTAGACGGGCAGATAGCCGACGCATGTGAATTCGTTGACAAGAATATGAAGACAGCCGCGTCTAAGGAAATGGGGCGATCCGATAAACCGCAGTTTGACATGAGCGCGGTTTTCGAAGCTGTGGTCAATGCCGCTGCGCATCGTGATTACTCGATGCCCGGCTCCAAAACAAGGTTACGCGTGTTTTCCGACCGTTTAGAACTTTACTCTCCGGGCGGGCTACCCAACACGATGGGTGTCGAGAGCTTGGTTCATCTGCAATCTTCGAGGAACGAGGTATTAACAAGCTTGCTCGCCAAGTGCCCCGTGCCGAACATGCAATCGTTGACCACAGATCGGAGTTATTTGATGGACAAGCGAGGAGAAGGCGTGCGCATAATCTTGGACAACAGCGAAAAACTGTCCGGGCGCGAACCGAAATATCAATTGGTCGGAGAATCTGAGTTGTTTTTGACCATCTATGGGTCTGCATGATTTTGTTGGGCAGGCGAACGCATTTTAAGCGCGTAGCATTTTGAGATACACGCGCCGCGACACCTCGACGAATCCAAGTTTTGCAGCTATCCGCAACGAAGCCGCATTGTCCTCGTCAGTGCTCCACACCGGTGTCCGTCCCAAGTCGTGGATGCGGCGCGCGACAATCGACGCGGAAGCAGTTGCGAAGCCCATCCCGCGCCAAGCATCATCGGTGTATACACCGATATCGCCATACTCCGCGGTCACGGCATTCGTGTGCGCGAGGGCTACTAACCTGCCATCCACCACGGCACCGGCTGCCAGCCCATTCGTCAATAGGTCGTCGAAAGTCTTGAAACCCAATCTGTGTGGGTCGCTTTCAAATGCGGATAGGAGGCCGGAATCGCATAGGTCCAATATTCGGACTTCTCGCGCGGCGAACTCGTTCACTCGACCGGTCAGGGTGTGGTAAATGTCGCCGTAATGCTGTACGTCGAGGTTTGTCGCTTGTTTGATTAGGGCGGACAACGGACCAGCGAGATCAGCGGGAACGTTCGGTGACATGCGCCGCTGACCCCAGCCGTCGAGCTGACGTAGCAACGCCAAAACCGAATGGTGGTCGGTCCCGAAGCACCATGGCTCAAGCGGCAACGATCGCGACTGAACGACGATTGCGTCGAACTGCGACACTGAATCGGGTACGTAGGCGTCGGCAAGACCACGCCTCAAAAGATGTGCCGGAATGGTCGTCTCCGGCGTATCGCCCAGAGCGTCCGCTACAAGGCCGCGCTCTTTCTGTGTCCGTGCGAGACGCATGAGATTTATCGTACGCTGTGCCTCCCCGTTGCCCTTCCCCCCTGGAATCCCGCGTGCGCGGGAATGACGGTGGTTTTTCTGGACGGCGTCCGCAAAGGAGGACGTAACTCAGTGGCGCGTGATGCCCATCTCGCTGTGCAATACGGGCGTCGATAGAAAGGCTTCCGTGTCGATGCCGCCGAACCGGGCAGGACTGTACATCTCGGTGTCGATACTAGTCCCACCGTCAACGACGTGCTCAGCGAGAAGCAACCCGGAGACGGGGTTGTAGGCCAACCCGCCGGAGTGGAAGTGCGCTCCGATGTAGAGGCCTTTGACGCCGGGCACCGGCCCGATGACCGGCTTCACGTCGTGCGCAAAGCTGATCAGACCCACCGTGTGGTAGTCCCATTGGGCACCTTCTAACAATGCGGTTCGTCTCACAAGGTTCTCCTCGATAAACGGGAGCGCGTGCGGATGCGGCTCCAACTCACCGACGTCGAACTCCGGCCCGCGCATCTCATATGCGGCGACATCTACCGAAGTGCCTACCAGCAACCGGTTGTCGTCGGTGGGTCGCACGTAGCCGTTGAGGATGTGATCGTTGACCGCGGGCAGCCGTGGCGGGTTTTCCAATGGTTTGGTGACGAATCGCTCGTGCACGAAATTCTTGTACGGGATGCGAACTCCGACGAGCGAAAGGACATGGTTCGTCCGTGAGTTGACAGCGCAGACAACCGCGTCCGCTTCCACCTTGCCGTTGACCGTTGTCACTTCGCGTACTCTGTCGCCACGCAACTCGAACCCGGTCACGGGTTCGTTCTCCCGGATATCGACGCCCATGTCTTCCAGCTTGGCCTTGAGGGCGGCGACGTAATGGTGCGGTTCGGAGTAACCAGACCTGTGATCCAGCACGCCGATATCGGAGCTCTCAGCTTCGAGGTCGGGGAACCGCTCGCTGATCTCGGCGCCGCGGAGGACATCGAATCGTCCTCCGTTTCTTCCCCACATGTCACGCACGGGCTCGCTCTGGGAGAATACTTCTTCCGTGAAGAGGTTCAGACAACCGACTTGGTGGAAGTGATAGCCATCTAGGATTCGGCTGAACCGTTCGAAAATGTCGAGGCTTATGGCGCGGGCGCGCACCTCCGTTTGTGTGGCCATCAGCATCGTGATGATCCCGCCCGACTGCAGGCTGGATCCGCCTCCCACGCTGCCCTTGTCGATCACCGTGCCGCGCTCAACGCCTTTCTCGACGAGGTGAAAAGCGGTGCTAAGGCCGGTAACTCCGGCTCCGATAACGACGACGGATTCTGGGACAGATTGCGGTGTGTTGGTTGGCACGGGGAATCATTCTATTCGCACCCTTGCTCACGACCCTCAGTCATCGACGTATGCGGCGTATAATTCGGGCCGTAACCGTCAGTTTTGGCGCTAATCTCGCAGCCTATTGAGCGTGTGGGGGATCTGGGATGCCCGGAAGAATGAATACATACCGACCGCCGATCATGGGCACGACACACATGGTTTCAGCGGGTCATTACCTAGCCGCTTCCGCCGGGTATCGGATACTGGAAGACGGCGGCAATGCCGTGGATGCTGGTGTCGCCGCCGGCATCGCGATAAACGTGACGCTCCCGAGCGCCACGAATTTCGGCGGTGTGGCACCCATCGCGATCTACGATGCGGCGTCTGACGAAGTCGTCACCATCAGCGGACTTGGTCGTTGGCCCCGCGCGGCGAACATCGACTACTTCAACGAACATCACGGCGGTCAGATACCTACCGGAGTACTCCGTACGGTCGTGCCGGCCGCGCCCGACGCGTGGCTGACGGCGATCGAAAAGTACGGCACGATGACCTTTGGACAGGTTGTCACACCGGCGCTAGAACTGGCAGAGAATGGCTTTCCGGTGTCGGCGTATCTGCACGAAGGATTGCAAACGACTGAGGACGATCACGAGGGCGGAGTGGCGAAGTGGCCATCGACGCGGGAAATCTATATGGCGAATGGGCGGGTGCCTCGCGTCGGCGAGATCCTGGTGCAAAAAGATCTGGCTCGCACCTTCCGACGGCTGATCGAGGCCGAACAAGGGGCGTCGCATATGGGCAGGGAAGCAGCGTTGCGGGCTGCACGCGACAGATTCTACCGGGGCGACATCGCCGAAGAGATGATCGCGTTTTCCGATCAACAGGGCGGATGGATCACGATGGAGGACCTCGCCGAGTTCTCGGTCAAGATCGAACCTCCGGTATCAGGCCAGTTCCGGGATTACACGGTCTACACATGCAATGCTTGGTGCCAAGGACCTGTAGTGGCTCAGACGCTCCAGATGCTTGAGGACGACGACCTGGCCGCGATGGGTCACAACTCGACCGAGTACATCCATCTGGTGACGCAAGCTCTCAACCTGACCTACGCGGACCGCCACGCGTACTACGGAGACCCCGATCTCGTCGATGTTCCGATCGAAGGTCTTTTGTCAAAGGGATATACGCGGTCCAGACGCGCGGATGTCGACATGACGGACGCATATCCTGCAATGCCGGAGCCGGGCAATCCGTGGCCGTATCAGGGGGTATCGCGCAACGGTGCAACACCTGTCGCAATGGCCGCTGCGTCCGGAGGCAGGATGCAAGACACCAGCTACGTGTGCGCCGTCGACCGATGGGGCAACGCGTTCTCGGCCACACCCAGCGATCCGCTCGCTCCCAGCCCGATCGTACCCGGACTCGGCATCCAGATGTCGTCACGGGGTTCCCAGACTTGGCTCGACCCCGAACATCCATCGAGTCTCCAACCTTGGAAACGACCAAGGCTCACGCCGAACCCTGCAATCGCATTCAAGAACGGAAAGCTCTTCATGCCATTCGGAACCCCAGGAGGCGACACGCAATGCACGTCGATGGTGCAGATGTTCCTCAACGTCGTGGTTCACGGAATGAACCCGCAGAAGGCCATCGAAGAGCCGCGTTTCGCAACTTGGAACTTCCCCAACTCGTTCTGGCCGCACACCTACTTTCCGGGTCGTTTAGACCTCGAAGGCCGCATCGACGCAAATACTGCTACAGAACTCGTCGGCATGGGTCACGATGTGCACGTGCTGGCCGACTGGACTCCCACCGGCGGAGCAATGACCGCAATCATCGTCGACCAAGAATCCGGCGTGCTGTCGGGCGGCGCAGACCCCCGCAGAGACAGCTACGCCATAGGAAGGTAACAAACAAGACCGCGCGGCAAAAGGTGTGTCGGAATTGTCGTCTCCGGTGTATCGCCCAGAGCGTCCGCAACAAGGCCGCGCGCTCTCTGTGTCCGTGCGAGAACCATGAAACCCATCGTACGCGGTGCATTCACCTCGACATCATCAACCTCTTCACCGTTTGGACGGCATTTCCAAATGAGGGCGCAACTCAATGCCGCGTCATGCCCATCTGGCTGTAGGAATCTTCCGCTGGGACCATAGCGTCTGCAAAGATCGAGCATTTATGAACACGGTACGCTTAGGCTGGATAATTGGGCGTAAGCGAACTGTACTGCAGGTATTGAATTCGGATACGATATGAAAAGGTGGTTCCTCGGTGATACGTTGTCCAACCCCTCGTTCCATACTGCCGACGGGGTGGTGGAATGACGGCACTGGTAACACCAAGGCCATGCGGCTACGCGAATATTATGCGCCACTCCATCGCTATCCTAGCGGTCATTGCAGCGATCTCTTTTCTGGGTTGTGAGTCTCGCGACTCGAATTTGGTTACCCACCCCGGTGTGCTGGTCATTGAGATCAACGGCGTAATCGATCCGCTCACCGCTAACTTGATTGAGCGCGGGCTGGACGAAGCGCAAGAGCTCGGGACATCGTTGGTGGTTATCGAGTTGGACACGCCAGGCGGGTTACTGGTTTCGACGCGTGAAATCGTCGGTAGGCTTCTGGAATCGGAGACTCCGGTGGCGGTTTACGTTTCGCCAGCCGGGGCAAGGGCGGCATCAGCCGGGACTTTCTTGGTCGCCGCAGCCAACTTTGCGGTGATGGCGCCTGGCACAAACATCGGCGCAGCCACGCCAGTCATGTCTGACGGGCGAGGTATTCCTTCAACCCTCTCGCGAAAGGTCAACGAAGACACCCGGGCGTTCATCCGAAGCATCGCGCAAATACGCGGACGTGACTCAGTTCCGCTCGAGGAGACAGTGTCGAAAGCCGCGGCCTACTCAGAACAAGAGGCCCTTGACGTCGGAATAATCGACTTGATCGCTTCCGACATGGACGCGATGTTCGAGGAGCTTGACGGTCGTACGACGGCGACTTCGAGTGGAGAAACGGTGATTTCATTGACGGGCGCGGAGGTCCGTCAATTGAACCGTACCTTGCTGGAACACATCCTCGGAATTCTTGCCAAACCGGACGTGGTCTTCGCGTTGTTCGTGATCGGAGGGATTGCGATCATCGTCGAAATGGTCGTTCCAGGTCCCTTGGTTGCGGGCACTGTGGGAGTTATAGCAATCGCCCTCGCGTTCGTGGGGTTCGGTTTACTGCCCGGAAGTTGGTTGGGCGTCGGCCTCATCGCCTTGGCCATGGCATTGTTCTACGCCGAGACGACGGCTCCCGGGTTCGGACTTTTCGGCGCGGGTGGGACTATTTGTTTGATTCTCGGCTCAATATTTCTTTTCGGGAACTTTTTTAGCCCCTCAGATCTGCCGGAACCCAGTTTCATGGTGAGCCCGATCATGATCGCGATAATGACTGGGCTTGTTATAGCCGTGTGGTTCCTGTTCATCCGCGTCCTTCGGGCCGAAACCGGCACACCGACCGGATTCCAGACCGAAGCACAAATTGAGATGGAGGGAAAGTTGGGCGTCGCACTGTCCGATCTCCAACCGTCCGGCAGGGTCCGCGTGTCGAACGAGGAGTGGACGGCTACAACCAGTCTCGGATTGAATATCAAAGAAGGTGATACGGTTAGGGTCGTTGGAGTAAATGAGCAGATACTGATAGTCGAAAAGCTAAATCACGACTCAGAGGCGTCTAGTTAAACGAAATTCGTAGTTTGAACAACACATATAGAGGTGAACCGTGGCAGGCTTTTTTACCGTAGGACCAAATCACGCATTGATCGTGTCTGGAGGTAGTGCCGAGCCCCGCATCAAGGTTGGCGGGCGGATGTTCGTCCTGCCGATCATTCAAAAGGCTCAAGTTCTTTCGCTGGAAGTGATGACCCTGCAAGTTAACACGGCAAGGGTCTACACCAAACAAGGTGTTTCTATCTCGGTCGATGGCGTGGCGCAGGTGAAGGTTGGGCGGAGCGAGGCGGCGATCAGAACCGCTGCCGAGCAGTTCCTTGGCAAGTCCGTCCAAGAAATCGCGGAAGTGGCTCTGCAAACCCTAGAAGGGCAACAACGCGCCATCCTTGGCACGATGACGGTGGAAGACATTTACCGCGACCGCGTTGCGTTCGCAGAGCAGGTACGCGATGTGGCCGCAACCGACATGACCAACATGGGCCTTGGCATCGTTAGTTTCTCGATCCGGGACATTCAGGATGAACAGGGCTACCTTGAGGCGCTCGGCATGCGTAGGACCGCAGAGGTCAAGCGAGACGCGACGATCGGCGAAGCGGAGGCTGCGCGCGACGCCGGGATCAAGTCGGCGCAGGCCGAACAACTGCGGGAAGCCGCGAGATACACGGCCAACACGGCCATCGCCGAGTCAGAGCGCGACTACAACACGCAGAAGGCATCGTATGACCAGTTGGTCAACGCACGACGAGCGGAAGCCGAGTTGGCGTATGCCCTACAAGAGGCCAAAACACGCCAGAGCATTCGAGAAGAGGAACTGCAGGTTGAGGTTGTCGAGCGGCAAAAGCAGATCGAGATCCAACAGCAAGAGATCATCCGTCGCGAGCGAGAGCTGGATGCAACAGTCCGCCGTCCTGCCGAGGCTGAGCGAGACCAGTTGGAGTTGATAGCCGAGGGCTACCGACGCCGCACACGAGTCGAGGCTGAAGCCGAGCGATACAAGCTCGAAACGGTTGCTACGGGTGCGCGCACCCAGGTTATCGCGGCAGCGCAGGCGGATGCTGAAGCGATCAGGCTGCGCGGAGAGGCGGAAGCCGGAGCCATCAAAGCGCGCGGTGAAGGTGAAGCCGAAGCGATCAGAGCCAAAGGTCTCGCCGAGGCCGAGGCGATGACAAAGAAGGCGGACGCGTGGAAGGAATACGGACAAGCCGCGATGATCCAGCAGCTTTTCGAAACGCTCCCAGATGTCGCCAGCGCTGTCGCCCAGCCACTTGCGAAGACGGACAGTATCGTTGTGATCAGCAACGGTGGGGAGAGTGGCGCTGGTGCTGGCGCCAGCAAAGTGACACAGGACGTATCGTCCACCATCGCGCAACTACCTGCCCTAGTGCAGTCCCTGACCGGCATCGATCTCATCAGCACACTCAAGAACTTGCCCGGCATCGTTTCAGACTCGCCGAATGGGTCGATCCAAGATGCAGAGACTGCGAGCGAGGACGAGTAGACAGACGTTTTCGTTGTACCGCCGGCAGTCAACACAGTTTCGCACGAACGCGAGTATCGGCGATCTTGAACACTAGACTGGCGAGCCTACGCCACGGCGGAGGTGGCTAGGGAGAGACAGGCTTGGAACCGCGCCCGATGTACGTGATGAGCGTGCGACTTCTCGCGCGTACTCGCTCGACAGCATCCCGTCCAGCGGCACCTTGACGAAGTCGGGGTCGCCAACGAAGCAGTGGCGATCGGCGAAACCGTTTCGCGGCGCCTAACAGCTCATGACCTCGTTCGTTGGTTCTGACTGGATCGAGTACCTGTGCTTCGTATTCGGTTAGGCCCTACGAGCTCAAGATACCACCGTTTCGTCTGATTTCTTCGCCGATGGCGGCCGCGATCACGCCCCGGTGGACGGCATGCCTGCGCTTACGACATCAACTTCGGTGTAGATTCACATTAGTCATAACCGCAAGTCTCATCCAGACGATTACTTGGAGCCAACAATGCCAAACCTAGATGAAAACCTCGCCTTCACTCCCGCAACTGAGCTTCGGGCGCTGATCGCCGACGGAGAGATAACGTCTACCGAGCTCACCGAGCTCTACCTCTCTCGAATCGAAAAACTCGACGACCAGATCCACGCGTTCTTAACCGTCACGCCAGAGATCGCACTCGAACAAGCCGCCAAAGCCGATGCAGCCACCGCGCGCGGCGAAAGCCTCGGACCCCTGCACGGTCTGCCGATATCGATCAAAGACCTTCAGATGACGAAGGGGGTTCGGACTACTGGGGGTTCATTGGCATACAAAGACCGGATCCCCGACGCCAACGCCGCGTACATCGACAACATCTTGGATGCCGGCGCGGTGATGCTCGGCAAGACGAACACTCCGGAGTTCGGACACCTCGGCGCCGCAGACAACCGGCTTGGCCCATCGTGTAGCAACCCGTGGAACTCGGAACGAACCTCCGGAGGATCGAGCGGCGGAGCGGGTGCGGGTTTGGCCGCTGGGCTGAGCGCGCTTGCCACTGGCGGCGATGGCGGCGGCTCCATCCGCATTCCCGCCAGCTTCAACGGAATCTACGGCATCAAACCCACTCAAGGACGCGTCTCCAGCTACACCGGCGTCGACGCACCTCCAGCGTCAAACCTCTTCAGCCAGCAGGGCCCGATGTCCCGCACCGTCGCCGACTCCGCTTTGCTCTTGCAAGTGATGGCCGGATACGACGCCCGCGATGCCAGTTCCATGCGCGCTCCCGTGCCCGACTTTACCGCTGCCGTCGCCAACTCACCCATCCTCATAGAAGGGTTGAAGATGGGCTGGAGCCTCGGTTGGGGATTCGCCGCCGTCGATCCTGAAGTTGCCGTTTCCGCCGAAGCTGGGGCCAAGGTCTTTGAAGAGCTCGGATGCACCGTCGACGAATCCGACATCGTCCTAGAAGCACCCTTCGACACTTGGTACGTCTTGTCGACGGCGAGTGCCATCGCCGCGAATGGTCATTTGCTCAAAGATCACGCGGATGATTTGACCTTTTACGTCCGGTACGGCTTGGATTACGGGAGCAAATTGAGCGTCGTGGACTACGGACGTGCCCTCGGCGAACGCGATCGCATGATCCAGCAGTTCTGGGACCAGTTCGAGAAATTCGACCTGCTGCTTTCTCCGACGATGGCATGTACCGCATTCCCGAACGAGCAGTATCCGGAGGAGATCGGCGGCGAACCGCCGACGGCTGTGCCGTGGTGGGGCTACTTGCCGCATACGCACCCCATCAACACTATCGGATTCACCGCCGCCAGCGTACCTTGCGGCTTCGACTCGGATGGGATGCCGATTGGTCTTCACATTGTCGGCAAACCCGGCGACGAAGAGACGGTGCTGGCGGCATCTGCAGCGTTCGAAAAAGCTCGGCCGTGGGCGCACCTTAGACCGCCGGTCTCGTGATTGATGGCGCAACGTTTCGAGACGCCGATCCGCGAAGACTTGGCTCGAGAGCTTTTCGACTTCTGGGAAGAGGTTTTCGGGCCTGAAGACCCCGACATACCCATCGGGGTCTTCCTCGGAGAAGAAGCCGATCACAACCGTCACGTAGTACTCCTCGAACGAGACGGCCACACACTGACCGGCACCTGCGGCATCATGACTCCGCGTGCAGACGCGCGCTTCGCCGGGATCGGCGAGGTCGCCACACGCCCGGACTACCGCGGCCGCGGCATCGCAAACCGACTCTGCAAACAAGCCCTTGAAGAGTTCACAGAAAATGGCGGCGAGGTGGTCTTCCTCGGCACCGAGAATCCCGATGCTGCTCGTATCTACCGTCGTCTTGGTTGGAACAGGGTCGCCAACTCAACCGTCTATGCCAACATCACGTCTGGCGACTCCCCAGATGAATACCTAGCCGACTACTTTCGTTCTCCCTCGTCGGTGAACATCGTCACAGGCGACGCCTCGCTTAGAGTTCCCATGATCCCTCTATTGTTGACACCGCACGACTGGCAAGTTCTCGATGGCAATCTGCCCACGCCGATGATTTCCACTCGTTACGCCGAGCAGAACTCCTGCATGGGCCTGTGCCGCAAGTACTACTACCTACTCTCTCCCTCTTCGCTCCGCGAAGCGACAACGTCCGTCATTCCCGCGCAGGCGGGAATCCAGAGGTGTGGGGCGAAGGGGATGCCCGCCGCGGAGTGGTTCGCGGCGAAGACTTGCGATGGGCGACTGGTAGGTATCGCCACCGCGTTTATCGACGCGGAGAACGTTTGTCACGTTGATGGGTTCATCCACAAACGCTTCGACGGTTCGTATGACGCTCTGATTGGTGCCGCCATTGAGTGGGGTGAGCAGCGCAACGCAGTTCGGTTCGCCGCGAGGCTTTCGGTTGAAGATGAAGAGAAGCGGGACCATTTCGAGGAACTTGGTTTCCGGGCAGAAGCAATAGACGGCAATTTCTTAGTTGACGACCGTGACGTGCCCGCGTTGACGATGCTCCTGAATTGACCCCATCACGTAACAACCAAACCTTCAATCCTGCCCATCAAACTAGGGAGTGTGGACATTCAACTTTTGTTAGCGTAACGATACCATTCGGCTCATCGTTCCCGATGCCTGATCAGGTGGCATCCGATCCAAACGAACGCTACGACCGCCGCGAGGACGAAGACCCAGTGGATATGCACGATCACGGTCAAAATTACGTTAGTGAGAAATTCCATCACGATTGAACTATGAAGGATGCGCGACTGGCGCGGCGAGCGTCAGGACATCGGCAACGCGAAACAGTTTGTCATGTTCCGCTTCGCCGCGCCAGCGGCGCATCGGTAAGTCAGCGTTCATGTGACCTCCTCTCTAGTTGGAATTGTTTATGTCGCCGTCGCAGTGGAACGTCAAGCCGGTGACCTGGGTATTCGTCCAGCATCTCACGGTCCCTTGTCCGCCGGATCTCGCCGTGAACGTGGCTTTCTGTTGATGGCGGAACGAACCCGTGATGTACCAGGCGAATTCTTCGTGGGCGGTCGCCGATATCGAGGCGGATCCCTCGTACTGGGTGTCGATGCGACACTCCAGCTCTTCCCACCAGCTCACTGTGTGGCAGTACTTTATCGGCCCGAAAGTGAAAACGAACTCGTCTGGCCGTTCCTCGTAGTTGTACCGCACACGGGTGGTAGCTAGGTCGATGCCGGCGAAGTCCCTGTAGGCCGCCGCGCGTCTAAACCGCGTATCGGGGATACGTCGAACTCATGGCTACAGCGCCGTCGAATGTGGTTCCCGCCGGTCCCACCGGGGTGTACTTGTCGGCGACGACCATCTCGCAGTCGTCGGTGATCAGCACCGAGATGCCGGCTGTCGGCTCTTCGGGCGACAGGTCGATTGCGATCTCGACCGATTCGTGCGCCATCGCGCACATGCCGTCAACTAACTCGCCTGAGTCGAGCACCTGCCCCACGGCTATCTCGTCGCCGTTGACGCTGAGGATCGCGGGAGGTTCGGCGCTGGTAGAAGTGGCGGACAGATGGGCGACACCCACCGCTACCGCCACAACCATCGCTGTGAAAACGACGGTTTTGATCATGAACAACATAGCGTTGCTCCTCTCATCTCCACGCCGCCAATGTCCGTTGAGTGCAGACTACCAAGGTAAGTCCGGAGTGTCAATCTCTTGGCGATGGTTTTTCGGCGAATTTACGAGATGGCGGTTCCGCGTCCGAGCATCACCGGTATTTCGCCAATCTCCCCAACCGTCTGGAACCGCATGTGTCGATCAGTCAGACCGCGAGAATGACAACGTTGTACATCGTCATTTCATTTGACATGCCTCTGGGCCGCATCTTCGAAATTGATCGTCGGTTCCGTCGTCGTTGCAAGTTTCTTCACCATCACGAACACTGGCACCTCGATCATCTCGCTGGATCCGTCGTCGCGCATCCGATTCCAACGGTCCATTACTGGGTCTCCGCATATCCGGTATCCTAGCCTGCCGTATAACCGGATTGCGTCTTTGTTGTCGATGGTTACCTCTAGGTTGACTTCGCCCAGGTCTCTGGTGGCGGCGATGGCTTCGACTGCTTTTATCAACGCGGTACCCACACCTTTGCGCTGGAATGCCGGGCCAACATCGAGCGCGAAAAGTCGCAGAGATCCCGGACTCTGATGACGGCCCCCTCCGATGCTGACGGAACCGACTGCCCGGCCTTCTTCAACGGCTACGAGCAGGGTGCGGAATCCCATCCTGCTTTCCTCCAACCACCTTTCGATTTGAGCGGCACTAATCCCAGGGTCATGCGCATCGGCCAATGATTCCAAGTCACGATCCGTCGCAATGCGGATTTCAACCGCGTCCACGTTTACCGCATCCCCTCTGGGCATCCCCTCTGGGCATCCCCCCTGGCATCCATCAATGTCGCTTGGCGAAAGAGGCTGATGGTCAATTCGGCGACGTGATCAATGACGTGATCTGGCGGTTGGAGATCGTCCGGAAATCGCCGACCGCGCCGCACCCACGCAGTTTTCATCCCGAACCGCTTCGCTCCGTCGATGTCGGTTCGAGGATTATCACCGACGAACACGACCTGTTCAGGCGACGCGAGACCTGTCAAGCTTAATGCGTCGCGAAAGATTCTCGGGTCCGGTTTGGCATAGCCAGCCTCTTCGGAAACAACGGTGAAAGGGGCGATCTGATCGAGCCCCGCCGCCCGGCAGGTACCGTGCTGAGTGGTCGTGTTGCCGTTCGTCACGATGCCCCACGGCACCCGCCGCTCGTTGAGGTTTGCCAAGAGACCGTTGACACCCGCGTCCGGTTTCACGTGTCGTGGCATCTCCAAGCGGTACCAAGACAGCAACCATTCCGTTGCAAGTGCGACTTCCGGCCACTCCTCGACCCACCGCACGAACATCCCTTCCCGGTCTGCGTAGCCGTCACGATCCCAACGCACCATCCTAGCCACTGCTTCCTCCCGCGTCATTGCTGTCGCCCCGCGAAGATGTTCCTTGTAAAAGTAAGAAGCGAATCGGATGAACGCCCCTTCCCGGTCTATTAGCGTGTTGTCCAAGTCGAAAAGTACGCCGTGGACGCTTTTATTCGATGTTTTCATCATTTTGGAGCAAGCATTCGCCAATACTATCGGCCGGAGTTTGGCTCCAAACCCTACCGATGCTAATTCGGGAACTCACCGAAAAACGGCAGCAAGCCCAGCCTGCATCAATCGAGCCTTCAAATGGCATAATTCTGTAACCACCCTTCAACGAGAACCTGTCAACATGCCTGTGTCCAATACCGAACCGGCCCTATCACCCTCGCTATTCCATCGCCAACTCATGGACTCCTCCCAGCCCTCGATGTCCTTCGACGGCGGCGACGTCGCCGAGTGGCAGGCTCGCCTCCGCCCCAAAGTCCGTTCCCTTGTGGGGATGCCGTCCGACGACCGCATCCCACTCAATCCACGCACCCTGTGGAAACGAGACCATCCCGACGGGTCGGTCGAGAAAATCGTCTTCCACAGCGAACCCGGTTCGGATGTCGTCGCATTTCTCTGCCTGCCCGAAAACGCGACTCCCCCGTACCCCTTCTTCATCTGCGTCCAAGGACACACGACCGGCGCGCACCATTCGATAGCAGTCGAGCGCGACGACAACAGCATCCCTATGGAAATCGCCGGCGACCGTGACTTCGGGCTGCAGTGTATGGCGCGAGGCATCGGCGCGTTATGTATTGAGCAACGCTCTTTCGGCGAACGCCGCGAGCTGGTCCAACAACAGATGTCCACGCACGGATGTCACGCCGCCGCCATGCACGCTTTGATGCTCGGGCGCACCCTCATCGGTGAACGAGTGTTCGACGTCGATCGCGGCCTCGACTATCTGGCGACGCGCGACGACGTCGACTGGTCGCGCATCGGGATCATGGGCAACTCTGGCGGAGGCACGATCAGTCTATTCTCCGCAGCCCTGTTGCCGCGCATCAAATTCGCCATGCCTTCCTGCTACTTCTGCACCTTCCGCGATTCTCTGATGTCGATCTATCACTGCGCCGACAACTATGTCCCCGGTCTGCTTCGGTTCGCTGAGATGGCCGACGTCATGGGACTCTTCGCGCCGCGCCCCGTGGTTCTGGTTTGTGGCGCGGACGACCCGATATTCCCGGTCGATGCCACGCGGCGCGCCTTCTCAGATCTTCAGAAGATCTACCGAGCGGCAGGCGCCCCCAGTGGCCGTCACTTACGCTGTCACTTAGTCGTCGGTACGGGCGGTCACCGGTTCTATGCGGACGATGCTTGGCCCGTGATGCTGCGAGAACTTCATATGGTTGGATGATGTCTGGGGCCTTCGAGAAGGAATGGTACCCATGGGCTAGGGTCCGGTGGGCGCGCGAAAGATGACGCTTCGTTAGTCAAGGAGTGTTTGAGTGATGGACTTCGCCGAGGGTACCACCTAGTACCCACTGCGTTTACCCACTGCGTTTTCGGCGGCGCACGACGACATGAAGTTGGGCGAAAACCGATGTCGGTTCGAAATCGCGATCCAGGAGGTCGCGACTTTTCCGCAGCACAAAGATGGTTGAGTGGCCGTTCTCCTACGAAATTCGTGAACTCAAATATCAATTCGTCTATTTTTCGGAGTAAATCAATGTTGGATGAAATTGATCTCGTTGGATACAAGAATCTGTGTGACATGGGATGTCACTTGACCAATGAATCCGAGAAGAGATAATGTTGGCGCATACAGAAGTGTACTGCGGCGATCAAAAACCGCGAAATGTTGAGGGTCATGCTGACCACAATGTGGTTTGGCGTTCGCTGCCGATTTGCCAACACATCCGCAATACACAATCTAGCCAGTGTTAACAATTGCCCGCGCTCCCGAGTGATGAGTTCGTTCGGAACTCTTGTCGCAACGATCGCCGACATTCGCGGCAACCGTCAATGCGCGCCCGTAGCGGCTGCCTAAGCGGCGGATAAGACATCCCTCGCCCCTGACTGAGAGGAAACACACACCCATGAGCGACCTCCTAAATTGGCACAGACTCCCACTCCGAGCCATATTGCTCGGTCACCCTGGCAATGCTCGCCGCAACCACCGCCATCGACCATCCCGCCGCGGCCCAAAACGAAGGCCGCATAGTTCGAAACCTCCGCGTGGCACCAACTGACCAACAGTTGCTGGTTTCGTGGGATGCACCATCCAGCCCGACAGATCTGGCTGCTCACAGAATTCTATGGCGCGTGAAGGCGATGACCTCAAATTCCGACAACGCCGCATTGTCCACGAACGTCACAAGTTAAACGATCGCTGGAATTGATGGCACCGACCTCGTCAACGGCAGAGAATACGAGGTTGCAGTTCTATCCATTTACTCAAACGCCCCTACCAGCGTGCAAACTGATTGGATCACCGCAATACCCAATATCGGACCTCCAACCGCTTCGGCCGCACCGCTAAACGTAATGGTCACGCCCGGAATCAACTCCCTCGATGTCAGCTGGGACGCATCAATCGTCACTGCCAACGACGCCCCCACAAACTACAAAGTCGACTGGAGCCCCGGCGCCGATCACGACAACGGAACTGCGACTTCATACACCATCCCTAACCTGGCCGCCGGAACCATCTACAGCGTCCGCGTCCGCGCCGAAAACACCGCCGCCGGCGCGCGGTCGTCATCCGTAAACGGCGTCCCCGTTTACGGCCCCCAAGTCACCAGCGTCGCTGTCGCCGACATCGACAACCGGGGAGCCGAGATAACAATCACGGTGGCCAATCCAGCACCTGCTACCGAACAGACCGTTTATTTCTGCATCATTCCTCGGCTTACCGGCAGATGCACCGGAGCCGAGATCCAAAACCGCGACACCAGCTCACCACACACATCGGTCGTGGTGACGCCGAGCAACCTTGAAGAGGGAACGGAATATGAGATCAAGGCGTCCCTGGACCAAATGATGACCAACAACGTCAAATCCGCCAGATTCACCACCCACGGTCCGCCCACTAATCTAAGACTGAACGTGGCACCAGGCTGATGGCGCACTGAACATTGGCTGGTCAGTCGACTTGAACGGCGGTGCCGTCAGCCACCAATTCGTCCAATGGAAACTCGCTACCGCCATCGTCGCCGTCATCAACCTCCAACTCGCCACACAAAACGTAGCCGCACATCTGCGCCATCGCGTCCAAAGCTCGATAGATGATGCCGACTGGAGCGATCCAGTCTCGCAATCAGTCTCGCGCTCTTCATCCACGCGAACCGTCAACTTCAACCTCTCTGGCTTGATCGGCAACACCGAGTACGAAATCCAAGCCGTGACCACCGAAGGCGTAGCCGAACCCGATTGGACCGAGAGCTTCAAACAGCCGTTGATGACCGCACCGTCGCCGCCACACGCCCCGACCAACCTGATGATCACCCACGGCAACATTCAATTGACCGTCAAATGGGCCGAACCAACCAACGACGGCGGCTCCCCCGTCACCGGCTACGTCGTCCAGTGGAAATCCGGCAACGAGTCGTACTCGACCGCGAGACAGGAAACCACCAACGAAACCGGAACACCGGTGACGATGACCATCCCCGATTTGACCAACGGCGAGCTGTACACCGTCCAGGTCTACGCCACCAACTCCTCCGGCAACGGCACGGCAGCCGAGACCACCGCCACTCCCAGCACCGTCCCCGAAAGCGCACCGATCAACATCCTCGCCGCTGAATGCAACAGCTCAATCCACCTCAGATGGCAAGGCCCAACCAACAACGGCGGCAACCCCATCTCGTCCTACAACATCCAATGGAAATCCGGCGAAGAGATTTACGACGACATGGCCACGCCGGAACGTCAACTCGTCACCGGAAACTCCGACCTGATGTACACGCTCGAATCCTTGACCAACGGGACCGAGTACTCCATCCGCATCCTCGCATCCAACATCAACGGCGACGCGTCCGAAGAATTCACCGACGAGATGACGATTGTCACGACCACGTACCCCATCTGGTCCCCAGTCGAACTGGCCACACCGCGCGAAGGCCCCTGTATTTCCGGCATCAAGTTCGGAAACATCCTCGCCGACAGCGCTCCTGTCATCGTCGAGGTCAAAGACGCCGAGGACGGCACCAACGTCTACATGCAATACAACCCGGTCAAAAACGGCAAGACGAGCGAGCTCCAGCGAAAGACCGTTAACGCCGGCGACACCACCGTCACGTTCGGCGCTCGGGATCTGCAACCGGAAACGAGATACGTGACCCAGGTGTTCATCGACCCCGCCCCCGGCGTCGCACGAATATCGGTCGCCGGCGCGTTCTTCACCTCCGGCATAGCACCAGCCGACGGCAGAACCGGCGGCGGTAGCGGCTCAATTGCTCGCATCCTCAAGATCGTGCCGGGCATCGTTACGGTCACGGTAAGCCCCGACGACCGCGTGCTACTCGCCGTCAACGTCTGATGAACAACGGTCTTGCCGATCGGGCACCTTCCGATGGTCGGCCGCCATTCACCTGGACATCCAGCGGAGCCGGTACCTTCTCAGAAGCGGTCAACCGCGCCGAGTGGCGAAACAACCATGCCGACGACCGGCAGGTCCTCTTCATCGTTCCGTCCGACGCCGGAACGTTCAAAGTGACGGCCGCATTGCTCGGATCCGGCGATTGCCAGCCTCAACAAGATGACGAGACCTCAGACGACCAAATCGAGCGCTGCAGCGCAATCATCAATGTGACGGTGAAGCGGCGAACCGCCGTGGAGCCTCAACGACCAGCACCGGTTAATCCGCCGGAATCAATCCCAGAGACGCTAACCGATCCTGAGGGAATTGCTTACGCAGTCTTCACTCCGCGGGACGGCGGCAACTTCATAGGGGAAGGGGTCTCGATCTCGGCGGGTGCCGGTACCGTCGCAAACGGAGAGTTCATCGGCATCAGCATGGCGGAAATCGGCGACGCGTCGAACACCGGAGCGACGCACCAGCGCTTCACCCTGATGGGCGCCACCTACGACATCAAAGTCGTCGACTCCTCGTCCGAGCCAGTCTCCGACTACGTCCTCCAAGAACCCGCCACCGTCTGCCTACCGCTGCCAAACGCGCTCCGAGCAAACATCGCCGACATTGCAATCTCCGCGATCGGAGGAGACGACAGCCCTGGCCACCTCGGTCAAGATCACCCCCGACGGCGTTATCGTCTGCGTCAGCATCAGCGGCCTACCCGCCAACGTAGCGGTCGGGATTCTCGGTGCGCCAACGCCGCCGCCGGTCATCGAACCGGAAGAGACGGAACAAGCTCTACCTGATACCGGCGGCACCGCGCCTGGTTCAGCAACCCTGGTCCTCATCATGTTGCTAGGCATGGCCGCCACCACGTGCGCCCTCATAGCCCGGCGCCGCATCACCAAAGGAATGTAGCCTTACCGCTTCTTTCTATCGCCAGCCATCTGCGCGGATACGAGTTGAGCGTACAGCCCGCCGCGCGACAGCAATTGGTCGTGCGTTCCCTGCTCGACGACCTCGCCGTGGTCGAGGACGAGAATGGCATCGGCATGGCGTATCGTCGAAAGCCGGTGCGCGATGACGACTGTCGTCCTGCCGACCATTAATCGATCGAGCGCGTCTCGCACTGTTGCTTCGCTTATGGCATCTAGGTGCGAAGTGGCCTCGTCGAGTATCAGCACTGGAGCGTTTTTGAGAATGGCGCGGGCGATGGCGATTCGCTGTCTCTGACCACCAGACAGCTGCATGCCGCGTTCGCCGACTCGAGTGTCGTAACCGTCCGGGAACGACACTATGAAGTCTGCGGCATTCGCCTGTCTCGCCGCCTCTTCGACCTCGACATCAGTAGCGTCCCGACGTCCTAGTCGGATGTTCTCGCGGATCGTGTTGTTGAAGAGATAGGTGTCTTGAGCCACGAGAGCCATGTGACCGCGCAGATCGTCGAGCGTGAACTCTTCCAGCCGATTGCCCTGCAACTCAATCGCCCCTCGATCTGGATTCCAGAAGCGCATCATCAGATAGGCGATGGTAGTTTTCCCGGCACCCGACCGACCGACGATGGCCACGGTCTTGCCCGACCCGATTCCTAAAGAAACGTCAACGAGCGCTTGAGGATCGCCTTCCGCGTACGTAAAAGCCACCTCCTCAAACGCAACGGACGGCGTCCCGGTGGGTTTCTCATCGCTGCCCGCAGTCACACCCGGGCCATCCTTGACTGGGACGACCTCGTCGTGAATCGCGAGAATGCGCCGGGAAGCGGCTAGCGTCTCCATCATCTGCTTCATGGTTCGTGCCAGTTCGGTAACCGGGCTGAACGATGCCAACGCGAGCACGCTAACCACCGGCAGGTGAGTCCGTTCGAGCTGACCGTCCAATACCAGCCACACACCCATCGCCAAAACGGCAAGCCCGCCCAAGCCCATCATCGCCTCCATAAAACCGATTTGGAACGCTTGCGATTTCTGGAATCTGACAAGATGTCCGGCATAGTCCCAGCCCTTTTGGGCTAACTCGTCGTTTCGGTCATTTCCACGCCCGAATGCGGAGATTTCCCGCATCCCCTGAATGCTGTCCACCATGTAGGCGTGAATGTCGCCCATTCCGCCGCGAATTTCGTCGCCGAGACGTTCGATCCGTGCATTTGCGAAGTACGGACTTATGGCCACAGCAACGAGGAAGGGAGCTAAAACTGCGGCGATCGGCCGAGAAATCACCAGCAGAGCCACGAGCAACCCGCTCGGTATCAGGATCGCCACAATCATCGGAGATACGGCGTGACCGAAAAAGAACTCGACCGTCTCGACATCTCCACCCACGACGCTGACAAAGTCGCCAGAGCGTCGCCGGACCATGTACGCGGGGGCCAGTGGTTCCAGCTTCTCGTAAAGCTCGATCCGCATCCTCGCCAACAGCCGGAACGCCATATCGTGGGCTTGCCACGACTCCAGATAAAAGAGCAACGCGGACAGCGGGGCCAGTACACATACCAGAATCACTAACGTCGTCAATGGCTCTTGGCGAAAGACCGCGCCGACCAATAGCGCAGTAAGTGCGCCGAGGATGATAACCGAGCCGTGATTGAGCATCCCAAGAGCGACGGTGCCTAGGAACTGCCATCGCACTGGTCGAACCAGACCCAGCAACCTCATCCACACTTCTAAGGATCGGATGTTGACATCGACGTGATCCGCGGATGATCGAGACGACGGGCCATGATGGCGACCAGTTGAGATGCGAGGTAATTCCGGCAAATCGTCCGCCGAAAATCGATGCGCTGGCACGTCTTCATAGTCTGGGATTCGGTCGCCGACATCCTCGTTCATCTGTTGCTGCATCAATTCCGCGTAGGTCCCATCATCCGCCATCAATTCAGCGTGCGACCCTATCTCTACCGCTCGTCCTTCATCCAAAACCAAGATGCGGTCAGCGTTGATGACACTCGACAGACGATGAGCGATCACGAGCGTCGTCCGATTTTCCATCAGTCGGTCGAGCGCTTCCTGTATCACCGACTCGTTCTCAGCATCCACGCTGGAGAGCGCCTCGTCCAGCAGTAGGATTGGAGCATTCTTCAGTAATGCCCGCGCAATCGCCAGTCGCTGACGCTGGCCTCCCGATAATCGGACCGCACGTTCTCCGACCACAGTCTCGTAGCCCTGTGGCAAGCGCGTGATGAACTCGTGCGCATTCGCAGCGCGTGCGGCATCCTCCAACTCCTGCGGTGTAGCATCAGGTTTCCCGAACCGCAAATTATCGGCGACGGTCCCATGAAACAGGTACGTGTCTTGTGTGACAACCGAAATGTTGTCCCTGATCGTGCTGAGCGGCAGATTTCTTAAGTCGTGACCGCCGAGTTTTATCGAACCTTCTTGCGGGTCATAGAACCGGTACATTAACCAGACCAGCGTGGATTTCCCTGCGCCACTCGCTCCGACCACTCCGAGCGTTTCCCCTTGGCGCAATTCAAACGACACACCATCCAGCGCTGACCGGTGCCCGCCGTCGTACCCGAATATCACTCGATCAAAAGTCACTTCAGGACTGATGTCCGGCACTGATCGTTCCGCGACCGAATCTGGTTCGACAACTGTCACGGGCTCGTCAAGTATTCCAAACACGCTTTGCGCCGAAGACAACGTCGCCATCCCTTGGTGGTAGAGGTTCACAAGTTCACGCATCGGCCTGAATATCTCGACCCCGAGCATGAGAACAATCAACAGTGGGCGCAGATCCATGTCGCCGTTGCTGACCCGGATCGCGCCGACTGCGAGTGCGACCGCGGCACCTGTCGCCATGAACAATATCGATGTCCCACTCGTCGCTTGGTTGGCAGCGACGACGCCCATCGTGCTCCGATAGAGGTTGTGGACACGTTGCGCCAACTCTTTCCCACGCTGCTTGCTCTGTCCGAACGATTTCAGCGTGGCCAACCCCTGCACACTGTCCAAGAAATCCGAACCCAACTCGCCGTAAGATCGCCGTCGCCGATAACTGCTGGCCCGGTTCCAGCGGTGGAACACAGCGGGCACCGCCAGCGTTGCTAGGGCGAACACGAGGAATATCAGGGCGATATAGACATCGAGCGTAACCATGTACGCAAAAATGGCGATTGGAGCGATCGCCGACACGATGATTTGCGACAGATACTGCCCGAAGAACGTCTCTAAACGCTCGATCCCCTCGACCAGAGTCAGAACCACGTCACCGGTTCGGTTCCGATCCGCGTAGCCTGGACCCAGTTTCAGCAGGTGATCATAGACATCGTGTCGCAACCCGATCTTGACGATGTTCGCGGTGTGGTGACTGATCGCATTCTGCCAATACTGGAACAGACTTCGTATGACGATTAGCGCGGCAATCGTCAAGAGCGGAAAAGCCAGCGCGGAGAAACTCGCTTGGCCGGCGAGGACGCGGTAGATGATTACGCCTGAAACGGCAAGGCGAGAAACTCCGGCGCCGACGGCGATCAAACCGAGAAGCGCGGCGAAAACGATTCGGAGTCTTACGCCGCGGGTTAGTTCGAACAGTCGGTAGTCGAAATACATGTTTCGGGAACCGGGCTAACCCGCAAACTCCGCGAAATGGTCCTTCAACCGCGGGTAGAGCCTGCGGTAACGCTCGTAAGCTCCACCATATGCGTCCGTGACCCCGGATCGAGGTTCCATGCGATCTAACGGGCGAATCCACGCTCGACATGCTTCGTTGACGGTTTCGAAACCTCCTGATCCCACTGCAGCCAAAACCGCAGCCCCCAAAGGAGAACCACCAGAAGGCGCACCCCCAGACGGACCCACTGTAATCACCGGCACATCCAAAACATCGGCCTGCATCTGACACCAAATCACGCTCCGTGCTCCTCCGCCAACCGCCACAGACTCCGTCGCACCCACCCCCAGACCACGCATCAACTCAAGCGAGTCCCGCAACGCAAACGTCACGCCTTCCAACACCGCGCGCACCAGATGCCCGCGCTCATGACCAGAATGCAGACCCACAAATACGCCCCTCGCATTCGAGTCCGCATGCGGCGTCCTTTCCCCAGTCAAGTAAGGCAAAAACGTCAACCCGTCCGCACCCGCCGGCACCCCAGCAGCCTCAGCGATCAACTCATCATACGACAACCCAATACCCTCAGTCCCCAACAACACCCGCCTAAACCAACCCAGCGCCGCACCCGCCGACAACACCACGCCCATCAGATACCACATCTCCGGCACCGCATGGTTGAAAGAATGTATCCGCATCCCCGGGTCCACCCGTGGCCGTTCGATCGGCGCCACCACCGCGCCCGACGTGCCGATCGAAATCTGTAAAGCGTCCTCCGAAACCACGCCCGATCCGACCGCCGCGGCCGCGTTGTCAGCCCCTCCACCCACTACCGGAGTACCCGCCCGCAAACCCAACACCGCCGCCGCGCCCGAAGTAAGTCTGCCGCTAACACTCGAGGAACCGACCACCACCGGCAGGATCGACGCATCGAGTTCCAACGCCCCGACCATCTCTTCCGACCAACGGCTGTTCACCACGTCGAACAAAAGCGTTCCGGCGGCGTCCGACGGCTCCATCGCCTTCTCCCCCGTCATCAACAACCGGATGTAATCCTTCGCCAGAAGAAGCGTCCGGACTTGATCGAAAACATCCGACTCCACGTCGCGCACCCACAACAACTTCGGAGCCGTGAAACCCTCAAGAGCAGGATTACCCACCATCCGCCGCAAACCCGTATTTCCGACCTTGTCAGTGATGTACCGGCACTGCGCAGTAGTGCGAACGTCGTTCCAGAGTATCGCCGGCCTCAGCACATTGTCCGAAGCGTCCAGCAGCACCGAGCTGTGCATCTGACCCGAAAGACCGATCGCCGCCACATCCCTAACATCAGCTTGCGCGCAAGCGGCACGGAGCGCGTCGACAGTTCCTCGCCACCAGTCGGATGGATTCTGCTCTGACCACCCGGGCTGCGGCACACAAACCTCTTGCGGCGACTCGGCATCCCCGACCACAGATCCCGACTCGTCCACCACCAACGCTTTCACAGCTGTTGTGCCAACGTCTATCCCAAGGTAATGCTGCCGCATGGTTTTCTCCTATCCGAAGGCTACGGCATATCATAGTCCGCACGCGGATTAGGAAACAACAAAAGGGAATTAACTCATGTACGTCGGAACGCAATTCGGAGCCCGCAACGACACCGATATCAAGGTGCTCGCGCAGTTAGGCGTCCAGCACGTCGACGTCCCACTCAAGGAGCATTGGACCGAGTGGACCGTCGACCTCCTGACGTCGTATCGGGAGAAGTACGCCAAGTTCGGCATCGACGTCGAGACCATCCATTCACCCCTCGGCTCCCGCGACGCCTTCACCAACGACATGTCTTATCTCTTCCTCGGCCCCAGCGACCAGAAAGAACGTGAACTCGACAGCCTCTGCGAAATCATCCGCATGGCCTCCCAAGCCAGCCTCAGAGGACTCCTCTACAACATCACCATCCTCGGGCACCTCCGCACCCCGCCTCGCTACGGCCGAGGCGGAGCAACCCTGTCGTCATTCAACTACGCGGACCTTGACCAGTCGTTGCCGGAGTTCCAGGGCGGGGCAGCTGACGCCGACACGATGTGGGAGCGCATCGACTATTTCCTCGGCCGCATCATCCCCGTCGCTGAAGAGTACAAAGTCCAAATGGCTTGCCACCCCCAGGACCCCGGCATCAAGCACAACGAATACCGCGGAGTAGCCCGCGTCATGGGCACCGTCGAGGGTCTCAAGAAGTTCGAGGCGATGCACGAAAGCCCTTACCACGGCTTCAACTTCTGCCAAGGCACCGTCTCCGAGATGCTCGAAAACCCCGGCGAAGAAATCTACGACATCATCCGCTACTTCGGAAGCCGCAAGAAGATCTTCAACGTCCACTTCCGCAACATCAAAGGCGGTGTTCTCGACTTCGTGGAGGTCTTCCCCGATGAGGGCGACATCGACATGCTCAAAGCCGCCCGCACCTACAAAGAAGTCGGCTATCCCTACATGCTCATGCCCGATCACGTCCCCGGCATCGACGGCGAAGAAGCCCACCAAGTCGGCTTCGCCTACTGCTACGGCTACATCCACGCCATCATCCAAGCCGTCAACGCCGAGGCATAAAACCCGCCTCCTTGATCATCATGTGAGTAGTGTTCCGTGATCAGTATGAACGAAGATTACCTGCATAGTTCTCAGTATCAAGCCATCGTTGGCGATTTGGCGAAGATCGTCAACGAGGCTAGGGATTCTGCCGCCCGTTCGGTGAACGCCGCCATGATAGCCGCGTATTGGTTGATAGGGCATCGCATCGTAGAGCTGGAGCAATCCGGGGGTGCACGGGCGGAGTACGGCACTGCGTTAATCGAAAGACTGGCGACAGATTTGACACGGCGATTTGGACGCGGCTTCTCGCGTCAGAACATCCAGAATATGCGCTTGTTCTACCTCTCGTACCCACCTGAGCAGATTAGCCAGACAGCGTCTGGCAAATTTAACCTAAGCTCTCGACTACTGATTCGCCAGACGCCGTCTGGCGAATCGGTTATTAACCCCGGTGATGTGGGCCCCGGCGACCTCCTATCTGCGTTTCCGCTGCCATGGTCCGCCTCCGTTCGATTGCTGTCGATCAAGAACATCCAAGCTCGCGACTTCTATGAAGCCGAGGCCCTCCGGGGTGGGCGGTCGATCCGGCAACTCAACCGCCAGATCAATTTACAGTTCTACGAGCGCACCGCTCTGTCGAAGGACAAGGTTGCCATCTTGGCGAGGGAAGGAAAACCCCGTACCGAAGACGTGGTACTGCCAGAGGATGAGATCAAAGACCCGTTCGTCCTCGAATTTCTCGACCTCAAGGACGAGTATTCAGAAAGCGATCTTGAACAAGCCCTTATCCACCATCTGGGGACCTTCTTGTTGGAATTGGGCGATGACTTTTGCTTCATCGGCAGGCAAAAACGCCTACGCGTCGGCCACCAATGGTACCGCGTGGATATGTTGTTCTTTCACCGCCGATTGCGGAGTCTGGTGGTCGTCGATTTGAAGATCGGTAGCTTCACTCATGCCGATGCTGGTCAGATGCACTTCTACCTGAACTATGCCCGAGAACATTGGATGCGAGAGGTCGAGAACCCACCCGTAGGACTTATTCTCTGCTCTGAAAAAGACGATGCAATAGCCCAGTATGCCTTAGAAGGGCTTCCAAACAAAGTGATGGCTGCGGAATACCGTGTCGCCTTGCCCGACGAGGATCTCCTGGCTGATGAACTTGACCGAACGCGACAGGCAATAGAGTTGCGCGCATCGGTTACTTTGCCAGCGCTGACCGCCAGCGCTGAGATTTCAGTCAAGCCACCGCAGCCGTGAGCGCCGCCTTCGCACAAGCCAAAAAGCAACGGGTAAGTTAAATTCAACATTGAAGAATTGTGCCACCAACACATGCAAAATTAACATTCCCACCATGCAAAGCAAAGCCAAAACCGCCGAAGAATACTTGTCCGAACTTGACGACGACCGGCGCGAACAACTCTCCACCGTCCGCAACGTCGTCCTAGACAACCTCCCGGATGGCTACGAAGAGATGATGCTCTTCGGCATGATCACATACGCCGTCCCACTAGCCACCTACCCCGACACCTACAACAAGCGCCCCCTCATGTATGCCGCGCTAGCCTCGCAGAAGCGTCACATGGCTCTTTATCTGACAAATGTCTACGGCGACGAATCGGTCGAGAAGTGGTTTCGGGAGCGCTACCTTGCAACCGGCAAAAGGCTCGACATGGGCAAGTCATGCGTGAGGTTTCGGAAGTTGGATGATTTGCCGCTGGAGCTAGTAGGGGAGGTTATTGGGCGAACGCCGATCGAGGAATTTGTAGAGGTTTACAGGCGTTCTAGGGAGGCGACCCGGTCGAGATCGCGCACGACACGCAAGTGAGACCTCGCGCATCACTCCCTCGCCCCACCACCCGAGCCACCAACAAACAATGATTGCGCCAGCACCAAAGGATGATCCTCAATTACCCCCTCGAACGTATCCTCGTAACCGCTCGACGTCGACGCCACATCAACCACCCGGAAACCAGCGTCCGACAACATCACCAAGTACTCGCGCAGGCCGTAGTTGCTTCAAAACATCGTCACCCCGAAGAAATCCTCCTCCGTTTAACTGTTCTCATTCCGATGACTGAGCGTGCACAGTAAAAATCCACTCCCGTGACACGACGTCGGGCCGCTAACGCCTTAGCGATCGGCACCCCGGACCCACAACCGATATCGAGCACCGCATCGCCGTCATCGAACCGATCCACCAAGCCCCGTATCTCGATTCCCGGCTCCGGTCCTACGAGACTCTTCGTACGCCTCCGCGCACACGTCGTAACTTCGCCTAACCAGCGCCCGGTAATCGGCCTCTGGATCAATCGCAGGAATCATTCGGCAAGTCTAAACCCCCTTTAATTCCCCCTTGGACATCAAGGGGGAGGGTTTGCAATGGTCTCGTAGTGTTCTCGACCGCACGGAGCATCCCCGAATATACACTACGAACGTCCATTCAATCACGGCCAATTTCGGCAAAAAGGGAGCCCCATTAAAATCCTCGGCATATGCGGAAGCCTACGGAAAGAGTCTTGGAACCTCAAGCTCCTGAAGAACATGCTCGACAAGACCGCGGACAAGGGAGAGGAGACTGAGCTCTTCGACCTCAACAGCGTCTCGATGTTCCACCCGGACATCGAAGCGCAGGGCATACCGGCCGATGCCGAAGGCCTGCGCGACGCGGTCCGTGAAGCCGACGCCATCATCATCGCCGGCCCCGAATACAACGGCTCCATGACCTCGGCCCTCAAGAACGCCATCGAATGGCTGTCCAGACGCGGCAATCTGCTCACCGGCAAGATCTTCTTCATCATCGGCACTGGACCCGGTCGATCAGGGTGCGCGAAAATGCATCTCCACGTATCCTACTGCCTCGAATCAGAAGGCGGATACGTCGTCCACCAACCCCGCGTCCTCCTCCCCCACGTCGCCAACTTCATGGACGAAGCCGGCAACATAACCGACCCAGAAGTAAGCCAACTGCTCGACCAAGCCGCCGACAGCCTCATCTCCTTCACCAAACGCATATCCAGCACCTGAAATCCGTCAGAGGGAGTGTGGTCCTTATGCTACTGATACGCCCAATTGGGATCAATCAAAAGAAACTAAGGAAGGAATGAAATCATGCAAGTTCATCGACTGCACCGAGAAGTCCTGCTGCGACGGTCTTGGCCTGTTCAATCGTCATTGCGGCTTCGAAAGATCGCTGTCGGTTTTCATTTCGAGGTAGATCAGGATGACGTTTTCGGTTCAAAAGAACATCATCCCATCTCAGCCCACTGCTGAGCGCGAGAGATTTGTAACACCGTTGAGTCTGGCAATCAGATCGTCAAATGCTTCGATGAAACAAGGTCACTGTTCCGAGTGCTGCCCATCTTCGAGAACGACGAATTCCTCGCCAGCGTAGTTACTACGGCGTAGTTCAAGCCTGTCACGTTCATCCAGCAATCTGATGGTCTTGCGCGTGGCGGATGCAATTTCGGATCTTGACGCATCCTTATTTTGCATGGTGCCTTGCAGTTGGGCGAACGCTTCGACGTGTTCCGCCTCACATTCTTGAAGTGCGAATTCGAGTGCGCGGATGAAAATCGCCTTCTTCTATTCGAAGCGGGGTCGTTGATATGGCATCTCCTCTGGCAGGGCTCTGAGGAGATTAAAGTGCCCGAAGACGGCCTGATGTGCGTTACTTCTTGCCGCTACGCCGAATCGGTGTCACGTTTGGAGAACATCGCCAGCAGGCAGGCGATCAGCAGCAGCGCGAGCGGTATTGTCACATGTCCGAGATCGGTCCCCCAGAGATGGACGATTGCGGCGAGCAGTACGGTTGCAACGACGGCAAGCCCCGCGAGACGTATGAGACGGGTCGTCGGCAGGGTGTCGGCATATCTGACTGCGCATGTGGTCGCTACAGCCATGGGAACGTAGATCGGCGATAGGAATATGGACGCTGCCAACGCGATGCCGGCCCCGATGGTCAGCCACCTGACAGGGTCGCTACGGACGGAGCCGATCAGATCAAGAGACAGGGGCGACCGATCAACCGCCGCTGAAAAGTGCGGGCGCGCCGCGCTGAGCAGGGCGGTGACACCGATGACCGAGGAACCGGCGGCGACCGCCATCTCGTTCGCGGTGGCGGCGGTGATTGAAAAGCCCACGCTGTTGCCCTGTATCGCGCCGTAGACCAGCAGCGGGGCGCCGAGACACACCAGCCCCTGAAATCCTCAGCCACGCTTCATCATGAGCGTCGAGCCAGCGGACGGCGTTGGCGAAGAACCACGCCAGAGACCATACGTGAATGAAATTGAAAGCTTCGACCTCTCTGTGCGAATACGGGTCGTCCACGAACAGTTCGGCCGTGAGAACAGCGGCGGCAACGAAGCCGCCAGCGATTGTGATCCATCTGGTCGTGTATTGGAGCGTCATGTGAATATCGGTCGATCATGAAAGATGAGTCGCTGGCGCGGCGAGCACGAGGGCATCGGCAACGCAAAGCAAGTTTTCATGCTCTGCTCCGCCGCGCCAGCTGCTGAACAGTGGGTCAGGATTCATTGAAACCTCCTTGGTTGTCTAGTTGGATTGCAAACTGCCTTCGCATTCGAATGTCAACGATGTCAGGTGGGTGCTGGACCAGCACGACGCCGTTCCCTCGCCGCCTTCCCGTGCGATGAACGTCGGGCGTTGCCTGTGGCGACAATGGCCGGTCGCCAATTTGAATGTTCCCTCGGCCGTGGCCTTTATCTGGGATGAATTCTTCGATTTGCTGTAGAAACGGCAATGCTCGGTCTCCACCACGGGGCCTTGTCGCAGTACCGCCGCGTGAGGCCGATGTCTCCTCGTACGTGAAGATGACGGTAGTAGCGAGTTCGATGTAAGCGAAATCTCTCCACCAGGATTTTGCCTCGGCCGTGTAACGGTCGTTCGACGAGCTTGCGCCGCTCGACATGAACACGGAGCCTTTAGCACCTGTTTCTCGGAACTTGCCGGAGACGATCAGTTCGCAGGCTTCGTTGATCTGCAACGAGATGCCTGCCTGTGGTTCGTTGACCGAGACATCCACCTGGACCTCGATATGCGGCATGCGTCATGACGCAGGTGTCGCCGACCAGTTCGCCGGTGTCCAGCACCTGACCCACGGCGACATCTTCGTCGGCGATGATCAGGGTGTCAGAGGCGCTGCTGCGGCGGAGCGGCCGGGCAGATGGACGGCAACCACTGCCACGACCATCGCTGTGAGAACGACGGTTTTCATTTTGAACAACATGACGTTGCTCCTCTCTGCAACACGCCGCCAATGCCCTCTTGCCCGCGGGATACCAAGGTCCGTCCGGCATGTCAACCCTTTTGACAACATCGACAACCACTGATAATGTGATCCAAGAAGGCCAACCAAAACTGGTGGTGCTCGACGATCGAGCACAGATAGGGAAAGCGGTGAGAATCCGCTGCGGTGGCGCCACTGTAATCGGGTAGCCCCCTCGTTTGAGCCACTGTCCACGATGGATGGGAAGGCGCGAGAAGGGCGATGATCCGAAAGCCAGGAGACCTGCCGGATTTGGCTGAGCAGTCGCTCTTCGCCATAGGGAGCGTCTCAGGTACGGGCTGGGTCTCAAACGAGAACCCAAGATCTATCCGGTGAAATCCCTGTCGCGTAAAGGCGACGGGGATTTTTCTTTTGGGATCCGTTAGTTCCAGAGTGCCGCACCTGCGCTCTGAACGACGAAAATCGCGTGCCGGCAGATGGTCGGTACGTCGCCGCGCGGGATGGCTACGAGCCGTCTCGGAATTCCGCAACACTCCCGTGCTGGTGAAACTCGGCGCAGGATCAGCGGTGTTGGCAGTGGTCGGGTTGGTGCTCGTGATAGTCGCCGCTACAGTCGGTCCCTACACCATCCCACCTTCCCAGACCATCGGCATACTCCTCGAACACCTCGGGATGGCCAACACCACCGCGTCAGACGCTGAACACGCCATCATCACGACCATCAGGCTACCCCGCATCCTGCTTGCGTTGGTAGTCGGAGCCGCGCTCGGTGTCTCTGGCGCAGTGATGCAGGGACTATTCCGCAACCCGATGGCTGATCCGGGAATTATCGGCGTATCCGCGGGCGGTGCGCTCGGCGCGGTCATCGCGATTACCCTTGGACTCCACACAGTTGTCGCCCTCTCGTTGCCCGCGATGTCATTCGCCGGAGCCGCGGGCACGCTCGCACTTGTCTACGTCGTGGCCTCGCTCGGCGGCCGATTCTCCATGGCCGCACTCCTTTTGTCAGGCGTAGCGATCAGCGCCTTTATCGCCGCGATCATCTCCGCCATCATCCTCTTTACCTCAGATCTACAGGCGCAGCGGGAGATGCTCTTTTGGCTCGCCGGAGGACTCGGAGCATCGACCTGGACCGACATCCACATCTCAGCACCGCTAGTGCTGTTGGGCATCACGGTAGCGATCCTGCTGTCACGAGATCTAAACCTGCTCATGGTCAGTGAGGATGAAGCGCAAGCGTTGGGAGTGCGAGTGGTTCTAACCCGCAACGTTCTGCTGTTGGCTGCTTCGCTAATCACAGGAGCCGCGGTTGCGTTCTCTGGCGCCATCGCCTTCGTCGGCTTGATAGCACCCCATACGCTACGCCTAATGATCGGCGCCGATCACCGCGCTCTCATTCCGCTGAGCGCCATCGGCGGTGGGATATTCCTGCTAGCTGCCGACACGTTGGCCAGAGTTGCGATCGCCCCGGCAGAAATACCTGTTGGTGTCGTCACTGCGCTGGTTGGGGCTCCGTTATTCGTACTATTGCTGGCCCGCAACAAGGCCCGCGCTTCGATGTTGTGATGTTTGACAGGTTGTGAATTGAAACCGTTATTGAGATTTGGAATCTTCGCTGCCTTATTGGCGTTTGTCGTGAGCGTGGCGTTTGTCGCGTGTGGCTCTGATCTCCAACCTACGCCCACACCGCAGCCGGCTTCAACGCCCGAGCCTACGGTCGCACCGACCGCACCGACCGTGGTTCCTTACCCCGCGGTTCCTGGCATCGTCGACCCCGATAACCGGGGTTGGCCGCGGGAGGTCGATTTGGCGGATGAGGTGGTTCTTATTGAAGAACCTCCTCAGCGCATACTGGCGTATTCGCTTGGCCACGACGAGATACTGATCGCGTTAATGAATACGGATCGATTCGCAGCAGTCGGCCCATTCGCGGGCGACGCTGTTTATTCCAACGTGGCTGACCTGGCATCGGGCTTACCGACCTTTGAGTCCGGCGTGGAAAACGTCCTGGCCGCCAAACCCGATCTCGTTTTGGCATCCCGGTACGCGGACGCCGACGTTGTCGACCTGATCAAAGAAGCTGGAGTTACCGTGGCGCGCACCGTGCTTGATGGTTCGGCGTCAGGGAATATCGCGAACATCCTGCTGATTGGTTACATGCTCGGTGTGGAGGAACGCGCGCTCGAACTGGTGGCAGAGATTGAAGGCAAGGTGGATTTCGTGGCCGAACGCGTACCGCCATTAGACGACGGGGAGCGGCCGTCGGTGGTCGCGACAACTAAATACGCTGACTCGATCTACGTCGCGGGAATCGACACAACCGAGGGAGGCATTGTCGAGGCGGGTGGCGGAATCAACGCAGCTGCCCGAGACGGTGTCGTAAGTCACCAGGTTGTCAGTATCGAATCGATCGTGGCGATGAATCCCGACGTGATTCTGATTGCCCAACCCGTCGCGTACGGCGCGAACGAGTACCGCGACGAACTGCTGAGCCATCCGGCGCTCGCCAGTGTGTCGGCGATCGTGAATAACGAGGTTCACGTGGTCGATTCACGGAAATATACGACCTTTTCGCACTGGAACGTTCGGGGCATAGAGCAGACCGCGCAATTGCTCTACCCGGACAGATTCAGCGACGTGACATTCGAAGATTTCAAGCCATACAGCGGGGAGTGAAGTTATGGCAGTTAACACAGACACCATTCCGATCTTCGCCGATGAAGTGAGCGTGAGACTGGGTGACACTCAGGCTTTAGACGCGGTCTCGATCGAAGCTGAACCCGGGGAGATACTGGGGTTAATCGGTCCGAACGGCGCCGGCAAAAGCACGCTACTACGTGTGCTCGCGGGTCTGACACGGCCGGATTCCGGTTCAGTCAGACTCGGCGATACGCATCTGCGCCGCATGGACGCTGGGGAACGCGCGCGCCGCATCGCATACATGCCCCAGCACGACGCCAACCATGGATTCACGGCTCTCGAAACCGTGCTCATGGGAAGGTATCCGCATCTCGGCCGGTTCGAACTGGAGGGTCGACGTGACCGCAAGATTGCGCGCGCTGCCATGGAGCAGACCGAGACCGTCAGGTTCGAAAGCCGGCAGTTGGATCGACTTTCGGGCGGAGAAAGGCAGCGAGTCGTTCTCGCGCGCGCCTTGGTGCAACGGGCCGGCGTATTCCTGCTCGATGAACCATCGTCAAGCCTCGATTTGCGATACCGATTGTCGATTATGGAGACGCTGCGTAAGGAGATCGAATCGCGCCAAGTCACCGTAGTCGTCGCTCTGCATGACGTGTTCCTCGCCGGCAGGTATTGCGACCGGTTGGCATTGATGTCAGATGGCGTAATAGATTCGGTTGGTGCTCCCGGAGATGTGCTTACGACCGACAACCTGAGGCGCGTCTTCGGCGTTGAGACGACGGTGCAGAGAGACCCGGAAACAGGTAGCCCTCAAGTGTGGCTTGTCGGACCAACCCCTTGAGTTGTCATCGGAGGTTGCAATTCGTTGACAGATCCACAAGTTGATGGCAAACGGAGAGTCACCGCAAATCATTTTCCCTTAGTCGTCCAGATTTTCGCGAGCCTGAACTACGCCAAGTTTCTCGGACCTTGCCTTCGCGGCCCTAAACGCTTTGCGATCTTTGACGGCGTCCCAGTGGGCTTTGACGAATGTGACGGCGGTTGCGAGGGCGCTACCTCCACCGGCGACTGCGAATACTTCTGAGGACAGTCGGCACATGGCTGGTACTCAACCGCGTAGGTCGCGGTTGTTAAAGCCATAGAGACCCACCGCTAATGCGATCGCCGCTATGGCGAGCAGAACGAGCCCGTGCCACGGGGTGATTCCGTTGATGAAGGGCTTGTCCCCGATGTAGTAGTGCAAGACCGAGGCGTAGCGGGTGAAGGACAAGGATTCAACGAGGGGTGCCAAGATGTTGATCAAGTAGCCGATGCCGGTGATGACCGACGGCACGGCAATCGCTAACGTCTTGCTGCCCGTCGCTGCACCTACGCCCAGTGCCAAGAAGCCCATCGCATACGACAAGAGCAACAGGCTTAGAGACATCTGGAACATGCCAGAGAGGGAAACCGTGTAGTCCATGATCGCCGCGCCAAGAAGTAGGGCAGCGGCGACGGCGATTGTCGGGAGAAGACAGTCGACCATCAGCGCGAGGCCTTTGTGGATCAAAACCGTCGTTCGGGTGACCGGGTTGCCGAGCAGTTGGTCGAGCGTGTGCCCTTGTTCTTCACCGGCTACGGCTCCGGCGCCGCGATTGATGCCGATCGCCACCATTATCAGCGGTGTGATTACACCGTAGGGATCGGTGGTGAAGAACCCTTCGGGGGTGGCGAATTCTTCCGCGCTGCCGATGAAGCTCTTGAGAAAATCGGGCAGGTCTTCAATCATGCCGGCAAAGCTAGTCGCGACATCTGGAAACAGCAACGCCAAGTAAATGCCGATTAAGAACTGCACGAGTGAGTACAGAGCCAATGATCTTCGGCCATCGCGGAGCGTCTTAAGAAAGATGTTGCTATACATGCGGGTTGCCGATCATCAGAGGTCAGACATCTTTGGCGTAGTACTGCAAGAATGCGTCTTCGAGCGATGCGTGTTCGCTCTCGAATGAAATGACGCTGTGTTTGCTGGCAGCTTTAATGACCGCGTCCATCGAACCTTCGCCGCCCACCGATAGCGTGTAGGTGCGGTCTGAGAATGCCGTTACGTCGATGCCTTCCAGTCCATCGAACACGTCCTTATCACTTCGTTCGGCGAACGCGATTTTTACCGTCCAAAGGCTTAACTCGGTCAGATGCGACACGGTATCGAGGGTTACGAGTTCGCCTTCACGGATGATGCAGACGCGGTCGCACGTCGCTTCGACTTCGGACATGACATGTGACGAGAGGAACACCGTTTTGCCTTGGTCTTTTTCCTCTCGCAGCATCTCCTGGAACTCGTGTTGGAGCAGAGGGTCCAATCCCGAAGTTGGCTCGTCTAGGATCAAGAGGTCCGGGTCGTTCATGAAGGCTTGGACGAGCCCGATTTTCTGTTTGTTGCCTTTCGAAAGTTCGGCGATTTTCCGTGTCGGATCGAGATCGAACCTTTCGCAGAGCATATTGAGTTTTGATGGGTTCTGTCTGCGGAGTTTGGTGAAGTATTCGGTGACCGCGGCGCCGGTCATGTGGTTGTAGGTGATGAAATCGCCCGGGAGGTATCCGATGCGCTTTCTGATTTTGGTGCCGTCGGTGCGCGGGGACTGGCCAAATATGGAAACCCTGCCGGACGTGGGTCTGATGAAATCGAGAATCAAGCGAATGGTGGTCGTTTTGCCGGCGCCGTTTGGACCGAGCAAACCGAAGACTTCGCCTTCAGCGACCTCCAACGACAAGGTTTCGATGCCGACGATGTCGCCGTAATGCTTGGTCAGGTTTTCCAGCTGAATTGCTGCGCGTCCGTTGCCTTGCATTTCTTGCGTCGCGGTGATTGCGTGTGCAGGCCGCGCGGTTATCCGCCAACTTCCAGCATGCGTTCTAAGGCAACTAGGGCGTGACGTTTGGTATCTGCGTCGACCTGGACGACATTGATCCCGACGCCAGCCATAATCCCTTCAAGCACCCAGAGCACGTAGGCCGGGTGGATGCGGTACATCGTTGCGCAGGGGCAGACGACAGGGTCAAGGCAGAAAACCCGCTTGTCCGGATTATCGTCTCGTAGCCGATTGACCATATTGATTTCGGTGCCGATGCCCCAAGAGGTACCGGAAGGAGCGTTTTCGACGGTCTTGCGGATAAATTCGGTCGATCCGTAATAGTCTGCGGCGTCGACGACTTCGCGCACGCATTCCGGATGGACGACGACATTGACGTTGGGATCGTCTCGGCGCGCGTCTTCGATCTGTCTGACCGTGAATCGAGTGTGCACGGAGCAGTGACCTTGCCAGAGGACGACTTTACTGTTCCGAATTTCCGATTCGTTCAAACCGCCCATTGGTTTGAACGGATTCCAAACCACCATGTCTTCGGCAGGGATGCGTTTTGCCAAACCGGTGTTTCGTCCGAGATGCTGGTCGGGGAGGAACAAGATACGCTTACCGCGTTCGAGCGCCCAATCGTAGGCCGCGTCGGCGTTAGATGATGTGCAGACTAAGCCACCATTGCGTCCGCAAAGGGACTTGATGGATGCCGTGGAGTTCATGTAGGTAATGGGTATGATCTCTGCCATCCCATCTTTACCCTCGCCGAGAACGTCCATGAGGTCGTCCCATGCGTCCTCCACATCGTCGGTCGCCGCCATGTCGGCCATCGAACATCCCGCCGCCATGTTCGGCAGGATGACGTGTTGATCATCATCACTGAGTAGGTCTGCAGTCTCGGCCATGAAGTGGACGCCACAGAAGATGATCCACTTCGCTTCTTTCGCAGCTGCGGCCTGCTTCGAGAGCAGATACGAGTCGCCACGGAAATCAGCGAATTGAATGACGTCGTCGCGCTGATAGTGGTGACCGAGCACTACGGCTTTGGTTCCGATCTCTTTGCGAGCGTATCGTATGCCGGCTTCGACCAGTTCGGGCGACATTTTGAGATATCGCGTCGGAACTTTCTGCCAACGGACGCCGGACTGGAACTCTTGCTCAAGCGTTTTGGTACGGAGATTCCCTTCGGTCTGACAGAACGCCGATTGTTCGAGTTCGGTGATCGGGATGATGGTTTTAGGTGTTGAATTGGTGGAGATCATTGTGCCTCCTCGAGTCTTCAGCCGATTAGTTTGTCGGCTGACCGACTAGCGACCACGGCGTCGCCTCGGTTACTTCGACGGTTATAGTCTCTCCGGGTCGAACGGCGCAATCAATATGTGCGCCATCGTCGACGTAGACGATCTTGTCGTTGCGGGTTCTTCCAAACATCCGGCCACGTTTGCGCCCCTCCAAGAGGATTTCCGTGGACGTACCTACCAACCCTGCGTGTTTCCCCGCTTGAATCGCACATTGTACAGCGTCGAGTCGCTGGTGTCTTCGTTTTTTCTCGTTTTGGGTAACGGTATCGGGTAATCGACGGGATGCAACCGTCCCTGGCCTTTCGCTGTAAGCCGCGGAGTGAACCTTGTCGAATCGGACGCGTTCGACGATGTCGATAGTGTTCTCGAACTGTTCTTCGTCTTCGCCAGGGAACCCCACGATGACATCCGTTGTCAAGGTGATGTCGTCACCGAGGATATCGCGTATCTCGTCGATCTTTTCCAGGTACTGGTCCCGGGTGTAACCTCGCCGCATATTGGCGAGCACGATGTCGTCTCCTGCTTGGAAGGGAAGGTTTACCGTTTCGCAGACTTTCGGCAGGTCGGCGATGGACTGAATGATCCGCGTTGACATGTCGTTGGGATGAGAGGTGAGAAATCGGATGCGTTCGATGCCCTCGACGCCTTGGATGGTTTCCATGAGGTCAGCCAAGTCTTTGCGGTCGTCGAGATCGTGGCCGTAGGAATCAACGTTCTGGCCGAGAAGGGTAATTTCTTTCACGCCGCGCTGGACCAGCATCTTGGCTTCGTCGACAAGTTCAGGAAGGAGCCGGCTGGTTTCGCGACCGCGGCGATAGGGAATGATGCAGAAGGTACAGAACTTGTCGCAGCCGTGAGTGATGGGGACAAACGTTGCTACCTTGGGATCGTTCGGAACGAGGTTTGCCAAGCAACCGTCCATGTCGCCGTTTTCGATGCCGTGCCGTGCCGCTACAGTTTCCAGAATTGGATTGAAGTCCTGCGGGCGCGCCCAGAGATCAACCTGAGGGAAGCGACGTCGCAGATCTACATCCGACGGCCCGACCATGCAACCCATCACCACGATCATGCGGTCGGGGTTTTCGTCCTTGACTTTTTTGAGCTTACCCAGCATCCCGGTCGCCGTATCCTCGGCAGTTTGACGCACGACGCACGTATTGAGAACTACAACGTCGGCGTCTTCCAGTTTATCGCAAAGGTCAAGTCCGAGACCACTCATGCCCGCGCCCAACCGTTCCGAGTCGGACATATTCATCTGACAACCAACGGTCCAAACGTTATAGGAGGGCATCACGTTCTGAGTTTTCGGGCGAACCAAGGTCGCAAGCAACCCTGTAATTTCAATTTTACGCACTTGCAGGCCTAATATTGGGTAGGTTCTCAAGTCATCCTGTTGTTGCCAGTTGGAACGAATTGAGCCACACGTCAGCAACCGTTTTAAGCGGTAGATCGATCAGATCTGCGAATCGTATGCGGTCGCCACCAACCGTACCTAATCGCGTTGCGGGGACACTAGCTTTAGATGCTGCTGTCAGTACGATCTGGGCATTCGTTGGTGCGCACGAAATGATTATGCGAGATTGAGATTCGCCGAACAACGCTGCCACCCAATCTGGGATCGAAGCATTGTGCTCGATGGTTACACCGATGTTCCCTTGAATTGCCGATTCGACGACTGCGACGGAGGTGCCACCATGGGAGACATCGTGAGCCGATTTCGCCAAACCCTTCGCAATCAGCGATCGGCAAAGTTGCTGAACGCTGACCTCAGATTGAAGATCGAGCGCAGGTTGCCCCGCGATTTCGCGGTGAAAAACTGAAAGGGCCTCGCTACCGGCCAGACCATCGATGCTGTCCCACGGAGTGTCCGCGCCGATGATCACTACCACGTCGCCTTCGTCTCTAAACGCCGACTTCACGTGGCGTTCGATGTCTTTCAAAACACCGAGCGCTCCAATGATCGGCGTAGGTTGCACAGCTGATCCCGCGGATTCGTTGTACAAACTCGCGTTGCCGCTAACTACCGGAATGTTGAAAGCCCGGGCGGCTTCGGAGATCCCGGCGATGGTTTCTCGGAGTTGGTATTGGATATCTGGAGTTTCAGGGTTGCCGAAGTTCAGGCCGTCGGTGAGCGCCACAGGCTCGGCTCCGACGCACGAAAGGTTGCGGCACGCTTCGGCGACTGCGATCGCGGCTCCGGCGCGGGGATCAAGATATACCATCCTGCCGTTACCGTCGGTGGAAACCGCCAAAGCGCGTTGGGTCCCTTGGATGCGGAGCAGCGCAGCGTCGCCACCGGGGGAGACGACAGTGTTGTTTTGAACTTGATGGTCGTATTGCCGCCAGACGGAGTGCTTCGATGCGATGTTCGGCGTTCCGAGCAGTTCCAGCAACGCTTTATCGGGCGAGATAGCGAGTTCGGGCAGCGCCGTTAAATCTCGGTTTTGTAACTCTCCCAACCACTTCGGTTTAGGCGAGTTGAATCGGTACTCTGGAGCGTCGGTAAGGGTCACCACTGGCGTCGATGACGCCTGCCGTGGTCCGTCATTAACGATCACTTGGTTGCCGACCTCGAAAGTGCCAATGATCGCCGCGTCGAGGTCCCACTTCTCGAAGAGCTCGAATAGTCGATCTTCGTGCCCCGGTTTGACGGCGAGCAACATTCTTTCCTGAGATTCGGAGAGCATGACCTCGTAGGGCGACATCTCGTTTTCGCGGCGAGGTACCTTTGCGACGTCGATGCTGAGCCCGAGTTCGCTACGTTCGGCCATCTCCACCGCCGCGCTAGTGATTCCCGCCGCACCGCAGTCTTGCATCCCGACGACACCCGGTTGCTCGATAGCTTCCAGACACGCCTCGATCAGGACTTTTTCAAGGAAGGGGTTGCCGACTTGAACCGCGGAGCGCATCTCGGGCTGCTCTTGAAAAGTGCGAGATGCGAGACCTGACGCGCCGTGGATACCGTCGCGACCGGTCTTCGCGCCAACCAAGACCAGCAGATCGCCGGGCGCGTCGGCCCGAGCGCTCATGATCTTGCCACCCTCGATGATGCCAACGCACATGGCGTTCACGAGCGGATTGCCGGCGTATGAGGCATCGAATACGACCTCTCCGCCGACGTTTGGAACGCCGATGCAGTTGCCGTAACCGGAAATGCCGGAGACTACTCCGTTCAGTAAATAGCGTTGACGATCGTCAGTCGGGTGACCGAATCGCAAGGAGTTCATCAGCGCCATCGGTCGAGCGCCCATCGCGAGTATGTCGCGGACGATGCCGCCGACGCCGGTTGCCGCGCCTTCGTACGGCTCGACCGCGGATGGGTGGTTGTGAGATTCGATCTTGAACGCTACCGCATAGCCGTCTCCAATGTCGACGACGCCAGCGTTTTCAGCGCCGGGGGCGACCAGCAAACGGTCGGAGGTGTTGGGGAGAGTGCGCAGGAGCGCCTTGGTGTGTTTGTAACCGCAGTGTTCACTCCAAAGTGCACCGAAGAGTCCGATCTCAAGCGGATTCGGCTCTCTGTTGAGACGGTCGACGATGGCTTCGTATTCGGCGTGCGACAGTGCGACTTCGTCGAGGAGCTCTTGCGAGATCGGCGACACGGCGATCAGGACCTACCAGCGTCGACCGCGGCAGCGATCGATTGCCAAAGCGGATTGCCGTCGGAACTGCCGAGTAACGATTCGCACGCCCGTTCGGGATGCGGCATCATGCCCAGCACGTTGCCGCGTTCGTTGGTGATGCCGGCGATGTTGTTTCTTGAGCCGTTGGGATTAGCCTCGGCGGTCGCCTCATTCTGAGCATCGACGTAACGAAACACGACCCGACCGTCGGCTTCGAGCATCGCCAGGGTTTCGTCGTCGGCTTGGTAGTTGCCCTCACCATGAGAAATCGGCATAGAGACAACATCGCCGGATGAGAATTGAGAGGTGAATGGCGTTGAGGAGGTCTCGACGCGAAGTGTTCCAGGTGAACAACGGAACTCGAGATGGTCGTTGCGAATGAGTGCGCCTGGCAGGAGTTCAGATTCGCAGAGGATTTGAAACCCATTGCAGCTACCAAAGACAAAACCACCTTGCGCGACGAAATTTCTGATCGCGCCCATGACCGGGGAGTGCGCGGCGACGGCACCGCAACGAAGATGGTCGCCGTAAGAAAAACCCCCAGGAAGCAGAATGGCGTCGAAACCAGCTAGCGTTTCTTCGCGGTGCCAGACGTATTCGGCTTGGTAGCCCAGGACGTCAGAAACGGCGTAGTTCATGTCGCGTTCCGACCATGAGCCTGGAAAAACGACGATACCAAACTTCATGTCGCGATACGCCTTAAAGATACGCGGGATGAATGCGCCAATATGCGCGTACCCCGAGGATTAAGCGTTTTTCTCGGTGGATTTGCGGCTCTTTCGCAGTTTTCCTGCGAGTTGCTTTTTGCGCGTGACCGACGGCGGTTCGAATGCCTTGCGCCGCCGCGCTTCGGAAATGATGCCTTCGTGCTGAACGCTCCGCGTGAAACGTCGGAGCATCGCCTCGAAGCTCTCGCCCTCTCGGTTTCTTACCTCTACCAACTGAAATCGCTTCTCCTGTGGTCAAACCCGATGCGAACCTTCGCAATCAGTATTCATCTACCGTATGAATGGTAACACTCTAAGCTCAATCGATACGTTTTGAGACGTGCTTTTCAAATATCTCAAGTCCTCTGCGCAACCGATTGAGTGTTCGCTCCCGGCCCAAAACCTCGATCGATTCGAACAATGGTGGAGCAATACGTTTGGCGGTCACTGCCACACGTATCGGTGTAAACAGTTGACCGGCCTTCAATCCCGTGGTTTCGGTGAGACCACGCAACACGCGCTCGATTTCCTCACCATTAAACGGCTCGACGGACGCCAACGCTTCGATGCTGGCGTTCAGCGCCTTGACCACCATTTCCTTATCCATCCGGCGTCCGATCATTTCTTCGGGATCGGGGTGGACTTCATCAACGAAGAGGAAATCGATAAGCGCAACTACGTCGGGCAACACCTTAATGCGTTCCCGCAGAACCGGCACCATCGCCTTCACAGTAGCACGGTCGACGGGACGGTCGATTTCGTCTAGCAGTCCTCCGTCCTCTTCAGGTCGTTCGAGAAAGGGCATCATCATATCGGTGAGGACATCCTCATCGGCTGTCATGATGTGCTGCTGGTTCATCCACTCGAGTTTCTGCGCGCTGAACTTCGCGGGATGCGACAGAATCCGTTCCACTTCGAAGCGCGACGCGATTTCGTCGCGGCTCATAATCTCCGTATCGTCGCCCGGCGACCAACCGAGCAGCGCGAGATAGTTCAAGACCGCATCCGGCGTGTATCCCGCGTCGCGATATTCCAAGGCCGATTGTGCGCCGTGACGCTTGCTGAGCTTGGCGCCGTCCTGCGCGGTTATCAGCGGTACGTGCACGTACTTCGGCGTTGGTATGCCGAGCGCGTCTTGGATCAAGACATGGCGCGGCAGGCTCGGTATCCACTCTTCGCCCCGGATGACGTGCGTGATACCCATCTCGTAGTCATCGACCACGTGCGCGAGGTGATAGGTCGGAAACCCGTCGGATTTCAAAATGACGAAATCCTGGAGCAGCGACAGATCGAATTTCAATCGACCTCGCACCTCGTCCTCGATCTGCATCTCGCCGTGATCAGGGACTTTGAAGCGCACCACGACATCAAGACCTTCGTCTCTGGACTCTTGGATCTGCTCAGCCGTTCGGTAGCGACCACGGTTGTCATAGCCGGGAGCCTGCCCTGCCGCTTGCTGACGTTGCCGCAATGCCGCCAACTCTTCCGACTGTGTGTCGTCGTAGTAGGCATCGCCAGCGGCGATCAACTTGTCCGCCGCAGCCAGGTACAGCTGCAATCGTTCAGATTGTGTGTACGGGGCATGAGGACCACCGATGTCCGGGCCTTCGTCCAAATCGAGGCCCAGCCATTTCAGCGATTCCTTTATGTGCCACTCAGCATCCGGGTCATATCGATTACGGTCGGTGTCTTCAATGCGGAGGATGAACTGGCCGCCGGTCTTTCGGGCTAGGAACCAGTCGTAGAGGGCGGTTCGGAGACCGCCGATGTGCATCAACCCAGTGGGGCTGGGAGCGAAGCGAACGCGTGCAGGGGTTGAAGTGCTCATACTTTCCAATTTAGACGATTCAACCGCCGTACGCGGAACTTGACGGCGAACCGATCTGGTTTAATACGGATTCCAAGTCATCCGGCAACGGAGATTGGAACACCATGGCTTGCCCAGTTTCAGGGTGGGCGAAACCCAGGCGATGAGCGTGAAGGAACTGTCGACGCAAGGGGATTTCTGTCAACGTGATGCCGTAAACGGGATCGCCGAGTATCGGATACCCGATTGCTTGCATGTGCACACGGATTTGGTGCGTCCTCCCGGTTTCGAGTTTTAGTTCAACCATCGACAGCGCTTTTCCTACCAACGAGAATCCCGAAACAAACGCGAAACGGGTCCGCGCTGGCCTTCCGGTGTCGGTAATGCTTTGGCGCGTACGAATCGTAGGATGCCGTCCGATCGGCCGATCAACGACTCCCGCGCCCGGAGGCAATTTGCCCGCCACCAAGGCCAAATAACGCCGATCAACTTCCCGCGCTTTGATTGCGGCGGACAACACGGCGGCGGAATCGACGTTACGAGCGACGGCCATAAGGCCGGAAGTGTCAGCATCGAGGCGGTGCACGATGCCCGGGCGTTCAATCGGTTTCAGATCTGCGAGTTCCGGGTATCGCGCCAAAAGAGCATTGACCAGCGTCCCATCCGTCCGACCAGCGCCGGCATGAACCGCCATTCCGGCAGGTTTGTCGACGACGATCACATGATCATCTTCATAGACAACTTCGAAGTCGAGATTCTGCGGCACTGGCAAAACATCATCCAATGCGTTGCCTGGCAGGTCAAATTCGACGCGATCACCGGGATTAACCCGTGTCGAAGGGCTGATTACAACACCTCCGTTAATTGAAGCGGTGCCAGATCGGATATAGCGTTGGACCTCGGAACGCGACAGGCCCGGGATTTCGCGGCGGAGCAATAGATCAAGGCGGATCGCGGGACCGTCGCCGTCTATTTCAAATTTGAGTGTGGGGGACATCGGAGTTGGCCCGGTGCAAAGTCCCGTACCGTATCGCATCATCGCATTGGTGACATTTGCCGGAGGGGACCTCGCTTGCGCTCGCAGCAACAGTAGCAGCGGTGGAAGTCGCCTCATCTTGATCGTGGTTCACGAAGAAATACCAGACCATCAACGCCATACCAACCGATATTCCCGAATCGGCGACGTTGAATATCGGCCACGGTCCGACATCGATGAAGTCGGTGACGTAGCCCTGTTGCACCCTATCCAATAGGTTGCCCAGCGCACCGCCTAGTTGCAGGCCGAGCGCGAGGCGGAGGATGAAGGATTTTGAACCGGTAGACCAATAGACCCACAAAAGCACCCCAACCGCGAAGATTGCTACGAAACTCAATATGTTGCTGTGGCCTTGGAAAAGGCTGAAGGCGGTTCCGGTGTTGCGGGCGTGCGTTAACCTCAGAAAGCCTTCTGCCGGCCAAGATTCTCCCCAGTCTAGCCACCCAACGATCAACGATTTCGACGACTGATCCAGCAAAAGCACGACTATCGCCAAGACCCACAGCATCCAGCTCTTCTTGACCCAGAAATCCCACACTCTGTATGCGATGCGATTCATCGTCGATGGGGGAAGATGGGCGGGAAGTGCACTCTCGTTTCGAGAGAGTTGCAGGGAAGGGGAAAATTCGGGATGGTCGTTTGGCGGAGTGTGCATGTCCTTGCAACATTTGAGTATATTGCCCACGTCAGTCAGCCTGTGCGGGTAAGATTCACACTAGTAATCAACCGACTCGGTTAAATTGAGTTGCAGGAGTCAGCCAAACATGGAAGCGCGTGTAGATCTGCGTAGCGATACCGTAACCTTGCCGTCGCCCGAGATGCGACAAGCCATTCACGAGGCGGAACTCGGAGACGACGTTTACGGTGACGATCCCACCGTTAACGCCCTCGAAGCCAAGGCCGCCGAGATGCTCGGCAAAGAGGCCGGACTTTTCGTCACGTCTGGAACGCAAGGAAACTTGGTCTCGATGCTCGCCCACTGCGGCAGGGGAGACCAGGTTCTGGTTGGCGACCGGTCGCATATTTTCACGAATGAGGCGGGCGGCGCGAGCGTCTTGGGTAGCCTTTTCCTTTACCCAGTCAAAACCGACCGATTTGGGTTTTTGGAACCCGACCTGATCAGGGCCGCGACTACTCGCACCGATTACCACGTCCCGCCGACGAGGTTGCTCTGTATCGAAAACACCCACAACCAATCGAGCGGTCAACCTTTAACCGCCGAGCAGACTCAGGTCATGGCCGACGCGGCTCGAGAGGGCGGGATGTCGGTGCATATTGACGGAGCGAGGCTCTTCAATGCAGCCGTCAGCCTAGACGTCGACGCCGCGGATCTGGCTGCGCCGGCGGATTCGGCGACGTTCTGCCTGTCAAAGGGTCTATCGTGTCCGATCGGCAGCGTGGTTGTCGGCAGCGAAGACTTCATTGACCGTGCCAGACGGTGGCGCAAGATGCTCGGAGCAGGGATGCGTCAGGTAGGCGTCGTCGCTGCTGCCGGCGTCTATGCCCTCGACAACATGATCGACCGACTTTCCGAAGACCACATCAACGCCAAGAAACTCGCTAAAGGTCTCGCCGAAGTCGACGGCATCAGCGTTGATCCCGAAGCGGTTAAATCCAACATCGTCTACTTCAACATCCCGCCCGGCAGCGGAACCTCAATCTCAGCCGACCTCAAGGATCGCGGCATCCTTGTGAACGCCGGCGACCCGGTGATGCGCATGGTCACCCACTACGGGATTTCGTCAGAAGATATCGACTACACCCTAGTCGCGATACAAGAGCATTTCCGGCAAGCGGTTGCGGCGGCGTGAAGCAGGCGTTGGCACGTTTAGAATCTGACTCCACGGAGCATTGAGATATGGCAACCACAACGATGACCACAACCGAGCACCGCCAAGTAGCGCGGGACTTCGTCGCGGCATCGGATGCGGAGTTCGAGGATGGTGATGTGCTACAGGGCGCCGAGAAACTGTGGGGCGCGGCCGCACACGCTATTATGTCGGTCGCACAGGAACGCGGTTGGAGACAAGATAGCCACAGAACCCTGAAAAATGCCGCAATACGACTAGCCGCTGAGCGCGAAGATCCTCTAATCGAAGCGTATTTCGGAATAGCTGAGAAGTTCCACGTGTACTTTTACCATCGCACAATGGAAGACTGGGAACGCGATGCCGACCGTCCACTAGTGCGAGACTTCGTGCATCGAGTGTTGAGGTAGAGCGCGTATTTGAGGTTGTGTACGGTTCGCGAACCTATGGTCTTACAAAATCCAACACGTCATTAACGAAACCTCTGAGTTCTTCGGAATTGATTGTCTCAGATTGCCAAGCTGCATTCGTATCGTGGTGGAATCTATGCGCGTATTGAAGAATGTTCCTTAAGTCGTTCAATTTGGCACAGTCAAGTATTCGCGGGCCGTCGCCGACGCGCTTTTGACACCGTTGGACGAATCTTTCGCCGAGCGACGTCCCAGGCGGAAATTCATCTGGAAACATGACGCGGAAGTAACCCTCCAAATGTAGGCGCAAGTCTCGTGCAACCTCTCGTTCGTTATCAGTCCCGTTTGCCAAGTAGTCACGGAAAGCTCGGTGACGTCGATCATATTCGGTGAACGCGTCGTTGGAAACATCCCAAAGCGTCAAGCTCGATTCATTGCCCGTTTTACTGATTTCCAGCGCAGCCGTTTCGGATCGATCGGCACCTTGCCAAATTTCGCACAAAAAGCGTTTGTCATGCGAAAGGACGATCACTTGACGAGCACTGTACATCAATCGCCTTGTCTCTTGGGCGGTTCTCAGAGATCGATGATCATCAAGACTCGATTTGGGATCGTCTAGTACGACCACAGTATCCTCAAGGTTCGGATAATTCTCAAGGGCAGAAAAATAAAGCGCTAGTGCCAACGTGTTGCGGTCACCTGCGCTAAGGGTGTTTCGGAAAGATGGCTCGCCAGGCGCAGTGACGTTTCGGGCAACTTCCGCTGGGATGTCGTTTATCACTAAGTTGTAGGTGCAGTCCGACCCACTTCTCGTGTTGCGCGGCTGCAAACCATCGATTCGATAACCGGCATTGAATTTTCGCAAATACTCATTAACCCCGCTCTGCAGTTCCGGAAATACGTTATTCCGATATTCAGTGAGGGCTTCTCGTGCCGTGTTCCTGTCGCGTTCGGTGCGAGATTTCAACCGTTGCTCATCTAAGTAATCTGCGCACAACCCGGCAATCGCCGCACCATGGCGCTCCTTCGTGGCTTTAAGCAGGTTCAACTCGGATTCAATCTCGTCTATGACGACCGTATCTATCTGTTTAAGAAATGCGACAATTTCGCGGTTCCATATGGTGATATATCCGTTGAATCCGTCGATCAGTTCGCGTTGCCGTTCGTACTCCTGTAGTTTTCGTGTGGTGTCTTCGTTGAGCTCTCTAGGTTCCAGCGGCGAAGATTGCTTGTCACGTAGCGCATTGGTCAGAGCGTCGGAAGCAGATTGCCAACTGTCCGTGATTGTCTCGGTGTCGATAATGATCGGCTCGATTTGATGGAACTGCGACCAACCTTCTCTGGTCTGCTCCATCAGGCGTACCGATCGCTCAAACAACGTCTGTTGACCCGCGGAGTGTGCGAGTTCTATCGATTCGATTTCACTTGTTATCGACTGCTTTAACTCGCAGTATTCCTCGCCAAAATAAGCACGATAATGGGCAATGAGATCTGACAAGTTCAGATCCTGACCACAGAACGGACAGGTGTCACAAGACGTTTCCGCGTGTTTCATCCCATCGGCGACCCACGCTTCCCCACCTGCCCCTAGCAAGCGGACGTGAGTTTGTACGCGCGCCTCGGCAGATCGATCAAGGTCAGGGAGCCCCGTTGCCGATATCTGCTGGACCCGTCCGACGTCAAACGCCGGCAGTTCAAGATTCTTGAAATTTGACAACCGATCAAGTTCATCCAGACGTTGTGCTGCCGCCAACGTTCGTTCAACATCCTGAATATTCGCGTCGATTTCCGGAATCTGAAGCAATGCGCAGAATGCATCAACATGAAGTCCATATAGCGATGATCCTGGTATCCTTTTTGACTTCCTTGCCAACGCACGGTTGTGCTCCTCGATCTTGGCGGCCAAGGATTGATGTTGCTGGATTAAACTCACACCTCGCTCGCCAAGGATGAGTTGATGAAGATTCCGTCTGTGTTGAGAATCGACATTGAGACCTGAGTAGACGTTCTCGTTGACAAACGTGTCATCGAAGATCTGTATGTGTGGAACATGTTCCGCCCAGGCGCCGTCCCTGAACTGCACATCAGATGCAAAATCCTCGTGGACGATCACAATGTGGGGAGCGTGGTTACTCCCTAACCTTTGACGTTCGAGAATCAACTCCGGGTTTCCCGTGGCCAACGAGCGCAATATGGTGGTCAATGTGGTCTTACCTCGACCATTCTCAGCGTGGATCAAAACCAAACGCTTGAGATCTATATTCCCTGCCGAATTATCCGACAAGAAAGAACCGGTGTTTCTCAGCAGCTTTATTCGTTTGATCACGCGGATATCCTTTCTTGTAAATCGGTCCGTTTCGAGACCGGCGCTTCCCCCGATACCAACCCCGGCAACAAAGAATCCCGCAGTTCACGCAACGCGTCGTTGCGAGCCATGTTCTCGGCCACTCGTCGAAACAGCGGCCCCGCAACGGTCTCATAGGCACCCACGCACTCGTATGGCGGGAGCCAAGCCTTCATTTGTTAGAGGTGTGTCGGCCCGAAATTCTTCTGCACGCTGCCGGAAGCGAGTGTTCGCTGCTCATCTAAGAAGATATAGCTACCCAGATATCCTCGCATATAAGCGAAAGACGATACACACTCGACAGGTCGGAATCGGATGACGCTTGTATTCAACAACAGCGGCAGGTGAGACTTACGAACAACGGCACTTCGCCCAAGCGTTCCGGAAGCAGAAATCGCGATATCCCATTCTTGCAACTGGAAGTGTGCGTACTTACCGTTCGCCTCTTCATCTTCAACTCGATTCGCTGCGTCCAGAATCAGGTCTCCATCTTGAATACAGCGGATATTGATAAACCTCGTGCCCTCTGTCGAGTTCGTGTATTGCCAATGCCTGATACCCGGCCCTTCTCTAAATTCGGTCATCTTTGGTAGTGGTACCACTACCCACCCCTCCGGCACCTCCCCCAACTCCGACTCCACCAGCCGATCCGGGAACAGCCGCCAAATCTCCTCCGGCAGATACGCTTCCCGACCCTCCATTTTCGCCCGCACCGGACCGAAATCCACGAACCAGTCCTTGAAAATCGCCCGCGCCATCTCCTCCAGCGTCTCATTCATCCTACGGTTCAACTCGATCTTGTCATCCAAAGCCCCAAGAATCCCCGCGATACGCCGCTGCTCGGACAGGGGAGGGAGGTGTACTGGGTACTGACCGACGTGGTCCCACTTCGCTCTCGGCATCTTTGTGCCGATTGAACCTTGAGTAGCGAAATCAACCACTTGTTGAGTGGCCATCAGATAGTACAGGTAACCAGCATCAATCCCGTCTCGGGGCCGAATAACCCATATATCGGTCGAACAAATTCCGTCAAACGGGGCACGAACCACCTTCCGGAAGTAAGGGCGCAATTTGCCAAAAAGTACATCACCTTGCCTAAAACGCGACTTGGTGCTTGTAACATCCTTAGCTGATCCGTGACCGAGCAAAGCCAACGAGTTTTCACCGATGTGCTTAAGCCCGATGTACGGAGTGTCGTCTAAAGCAGTAGGGGAGATGTTGTCTCGCACGAGTTGAGCACACTCGCCGAGTTCCATCTCTTGCCATCGATCGTTCACGTGGCAAGTCAGGTCGGGAGTGGGATTAAATCGCTCAGTTCGTTGCTCAAGCATTGAGTGTTAGTGCGGTACGATTCGGGACATCTCTATCCTAATCTTCCTCCTTCGCTATCGCCGAGGAAAGTGGTTGTGGCTACGCAAATAACGACTGTTTTAGCGGTTTCTGGATTCCCGCCTTCGCGGGGATGACGGGGTGCCGTCGCGAGAACGACCGTAGTTTTGTGACGGTCTCATCGTGTTAGGTGAGAACATCCGCATCACTCGTAATGTTCGAATGCCGTAGAATCAATCGCTATGACTACCGCCGAACGATACCAGGCCGTCTCCGCGACTCTCTTCGATCAAGCGCAGATCGAACTCGACGCGGGAGACCTGATTCAAGCATCTGAGAAATTTTGGGGCGCTGCGGCTCAAGCCCTAAAAGCTATCGCTCAACAACGCGGTTGGGAGCACGACTCTCATGCCCACTTCTACCGCATCGTCCGCAATATCGTCGATGAAACCGGCGATAAAGATATCGCGACGCTGTTCAACGCCGCGAATGCGTTACACGTCAATTTTTACGAGCACTGGATGAAAAAAGACGAGATACTGCCCTTGGCTGACCAAGTCAGCCAATTAATCGAACGCGTCGATGCGGTCAATCACGAGTGAGCATTGTGGACACGTTCCGTGCCGATTACCGTAGCGCACCTACGACGCCAGTTACGCCTTAGAGGGTGTGTCACAAAGCCCGCGTATCGTAGTGACGGTTTCATGAAATCACCGTCTGGATTGGATAGTCACTCCCTCCCCCCATACCTCTCCCCCCACCAGTACCTCAACCTATCCGCGATCTGCTTCTCGGCTCCCATCTCGCCGGGCTCGTAAAACCGACTTCCGTGCAATTTCTCGGGTAAGTTCTCCGCACGGACGAAATTGCCCGGCGCATCGTGCGGGTATTCATATCCCTTGCCGTATCCCATCCGCTCCATTAGTCGTGTCGGTGCGTTGCGAAGATGCATCGGGACTGGCTCGTCCTGCGTGTCGCGAACAATGGCGAGTGCTTTATCGATGGCAAGATACGCGGAATTCGATTTCGGTGCCGAGGCGAGAAAGATCGTAGCTTCGGCGAGCGGGATGCGACCCTCCGGCATCCCGACGAAACTGACGGCCTGCTGAGCCGCAACCGCCACTGCGAGTCCGTTGGGATTGGCTAGACCGATGTCTTCGGCCGCCGAGATCACCAATCTACGAGCGATGAAGAGCGGATCTTCGCCTGCGTCGATCATCCGTGCAAGGTAGTAAATCGCCGCGTCGGGGTCCGAGGCGCGAATGGTCTTGATGAACGCGGAGATAGTGTCGTAGTGCATGTCGCCGAGACGGTCGTAAGGTGAGCGTTTCTCGATTGCCTGCTCGACGAGTTCTACGGTTATTTTTCGATGACCGTCTTCCTCCGCAGCCAAATCCACGGCTACCTCGAGCGCGTTCAACGCCGATCGCGCGTCTCCATTCGACGCCCGGAGCAGGAAAGATCGCGCCTCATCATCCAGAGTTGGATTAGCCGCAGCAAGTCCACGCTCCAGATCCCCGAGTGCCGCGTCGATGATCCGGTTCATGTCGGCATCTTCAAGCGGTTCGATGGTGTAGACGCGGGTTCGCGAGAGGAGCGGGGCGATCACTTCGAACGACGGGTTCTCGGTGGTGGCACCGATCAGGATGAACGTGCCAGCCTCGACGTGAGGCAGCAGCGCATCCTGCTGAGACTTCGAGAAGCGGTGTATCTCGTCGACGAACAGGATCGTGCGGGTGCCTGTCGAACCGATGCGATGCTGCGCGTCTGCGGCTTCGCTTCGGATGTCGCGCACGCCGGAGGTGACCGCCGACATTTCGGCGAAGTAGCTCTTGGTCACGCCCGAAATCACCTGCGCGAGCGTTGTTTTACCACTGCCTGGTGGCCCCCACAAGATCATTGAGTGGAGTCGGTCGCGCTCGATCATCCGCCTGACCACGCGCCCCGGTCCGACGAGTTTCTGCTGTCCCACGAACTCGTCGAGATTCCTAGGCCGCATTCGTGTCGCCAGAGGAGCTTGGCGATTCAAGATCGCTTTTCTTCGATCATCGAAGAGCGTCATATCGAAAATTAACCGAATCTCCGGACATCGCTACGTCCGGATGCGGCAAGAATAGTTCGTTTTCAGATTGCACGCGGTTTCGCCAAACCGGCAATCTCAGCCAAGGCGCCAGCGACGGTGTCGCGTTCTTCCGGCAACACCGTACGCGGATCGAGGAAGAAACGCTCCTCCTCTATCCTGCCGATGACGGGTGTACCGTAGCAACGCATTTTCTCGGCAACTGCTTCAACCGACAACCGTGCTGTGATCATCAGACGTCTGGTCGGCAGAGTTTGCCCCGGCGCGCTGCCTCCACCGATGGCGGTTTGACCATCGACGACCTCGGAATCGATTTCTCGCGACCATTGCTTGGCGACGTCTGCCAACTCGTCAAGCGTCGCAGCCATCATCCGCAGGATAGGCAATTCGTCTGTCGCGGCTCCTCGGACGTAACTGCGAAGCGTCGCATTCAGCGCGGCTAACGTCATCTTGTCAATCCGGATCGCGCGCGCCAACGGGTGTCGCGAAATGCGGCCAACCAGTTCAGCATTGCCTACGACGATCCCAGCTTGCGGACCGCCAAGCAGCTTGTCGCCCGAGAACAGTGTCAAATGAGCGCCAGCGTCGACCGATTCTTGCACCGTCGGCTCATGTTTGACGCCATAAGCCGACGTATCGACAAGGCATCCGGAACCAAGATCGTGCACCAGCGGTACGTTGTGGCGGTTGGCGACCGCTACGATGTCCGGCAGCGAGTCCTCGTGGACAAAGCCGGATATCGCGAAATTCGAACGGTGGACCTTCAGTATCGCCGCGGTGTTCGGACCGACCGCCGCCTCATAGTCTCGGGCGTAAGTGCGGTTAGTGGTGCCGACGTCAACGAGCTGTGCACCCGACTGCGACATGACATCGGGTACTCGGAAACCGCCACCGATCTCGACTGCTTCACTGCGCGACACGATAACTTCGCCACCGTGCCCCGCGAGAGTGCTCAGCGTCAGCAGCGCGCCCGCCGCATTGTTGTTAACCGCGATGCCTGCCTCGGCGCCAGTGACGGTGCTCAGCAAAGACTTCACATGTGAGTGCCGCGAACCTCGGCCGGCGGTCTCGAAGTCGTACTCGAGATTGGAGTAGCCGAGCGCCGCGCTGCGAGCGGCAATCGCCGCATCTTCACTCAGCGGCGCGCGACCTAGATTTGTGTGTAGTATCACTCCGGTTGCGTTGATTACGCGCGTTGGTGAAGGCCCCCAGCGATCATTGACCGACTCGGCGATTGACTTAGCGATCATCGATGGCGAAACATCAACCAACGCGGCATGACCATTCCTGATCGAACCTCGGATTGCAGTCAGTCTGCGGCGCGCCTCGACGACGAGGAAAGATCGCGGGTAGATTCCAGAGAGTTCCACCAATTTTGGAACAGACATCAATGCGTCGACGCTGGGAAGTGAACGCAACATCGAATTCGCTTTTTCGTTGACACCTGTCGGGTCGATTTTCGTTGGTTTCGACGACAAATCAGCAGGTCTGAAGGATGGTTAGTGGTGCAATTTCGACGTTATTCGACTCGAAATATGCGGTTTACGGAGTAGTAAAATATTCTACTTACGCACCTTGCGACGACGATCGATGATCACCATAGCTGTAACAGGGGGTATCGGGGCGGGAAAATCCGAGACTATCGACATCTTGCGCAAACTCGGTGCGTCGACAGTCAGCGCCGATAAATTGGGCCACGCCGCATACACGAGTGGCACTCCCGGTCGCGCTGACATGATCAAGGCTTTCGGCGAAAAGATCCTTGGCGACGACGGCGAGATCGACCGCAAAACAGTTGGCGCGATCGTGTTCAACGACGAGAACAAGCGTAAAACCCTCGAATCGATAGTCTGGCACCGCATCCGAGAAATGCTCGAAGGGGTGATTAGCCGAAACCGAGACAGCAACGCAGACGTTACTGCGATAGAGGCCGCCGTTCTATTCGAAGCAGGTTGGGACGACCTCGCCGACCGCGTATGGACCGTCGAAGCGTCATATCATCAAAGGTTGGCGCGCATTATAGAAAAGACTGGCATGGATGGACCCGCCGCGCGCATGCGAATCGACGCGCAAATCGCACCCGAGATCAGAATCGAACGAGCAGACGAAACCATATTCAACGACGGCGACCTGACCGCTTTGGAGCAGAGCGTCACCAAATTGTGGGAAGCTACCACTAAGAACTAGCACCGATTGGATGCCAAATGGCGACTGAGCAGCTTTACAACCAAACGATCATCGAGGAGTACGTGCTCGCCGAAGAGCCATACTACCTTCCGTTGGCTGACGAGATTGAAATCTTCGAAGCCGCGTATCACCAGCGCGTGCCTGTGCTGCTAAAGGGACCGACCGGTACTGGGAAAACCCGTTTCGTAGAGTACATGTCATGGCGCTTGGGCGAAGAACTTACCGTCGCAAAACCTGCTACCAAGGTAGCAAGTGCCAACGGCAACCCGGCGTCCATACCGCTCGTCACGGTTGCCTGCCACGAAGACCTCACTGCGTCCGACCTTATCGGCCGCTACCTGCTCGATCGTGACGGCACTCGTTGGCAAGATGGGCCGTTGACCCGAGCGGTCAAATCTGGCGGCATCTGCTACTTGGACGAAGTAGTCGAAGCGCGGAAAGACACGACCGTCATCATCCACCCGTTGACCGACCACCGTCGGACCTTGACGATCGACAAACTCGGCTTGGTCATCGATGCCGCCGACGGATTCCTGCTCGTCATCTCATACAACCCCGGTTACCAGAACGCCGTCAAGGACCTCAAGCACAGCACCCGTCAGCGTTTCGTCGCGCTCGAATTCGATTTTCCGGACGAAGAGCACGAAGCGCAGATCATCCAACATGAATCGGGTTGCGACGACGAAAACGCAGGGTTGCTTGCAGCGCTCGGTGGCAAGATTCGTAATCTTCGCGAACACGGGTTGGAAGAAGGTGCCAGCACGCGTGTCTTGATATACGCTGCCAAACTCATCAACGAAGGGATCAGTTCCCGACGCGCATGCCAAGTCGCCGTCACGTGGGGAATCACCGACGACGCGCAGGTTCAACGCAGTATTGACGAGGTCGTTTCCTCGATATTCCCGTGAAAACCGATACGGCATCCGAGTTCATGGCATTCGCCAAAGGTAGACTAACTCGCCCGAGTGTGAGCGCGCTGCCCGGCGAGACTGCTCCGCCCGAAGGGCTGGACCCCGGATTGCCAAGACGTAGAGCTGCGGTCGCCGTGCTGTTCTCGGTACGCGACGAAATCCCTACGATGCTCCTTATCCGCCGCGCCGCTCACCGCGGCAACCATCGGACCGAATGGGCTTTTCCCGGCGGCGTAGTGGAACCCTCAGACGAATCACTTTTGGCAACCGCGTTGAGGGAGACTCACGAGGAGGTCGGTGTTCCGGAATCGTTGATCGATCCTTGGGGACCGTTGCCGAAGGTAATCACCGGCACCGGATACGAAGTTTGGCCGTTCGCTGGTCAGTTGTGCGAAAATGCACAATTGACACCCGAACGGGAAGAGGTTGACGACTACGCCTATATCCCAGTCAACCGACTGGCAGACGTATCGGCGCGTCGCCAGATCACGCTAATGCGCGACGACCTGACCCGCCAATGGGATGCCATCGAGCACGACGGCAGAATCATCTGGGGCGCAACCGCAAGAATCATTCACAACACCATGCGATTGCTGCAAACGGAATAAGCTCTGCAGCTGAAATGACCAACTGGTTCTAGTCGCTTCGACGACCATCCAAACATGACGCAAAACAACGAACAATTGATGATGAACGTGCGAACGGAACTTGGCACTTTCCCTTCGCCCGTCCAAGCAAACTACGACCGGGCCAGAGAGGCTTTGACCGGTCGGTTGGCGGACGACAAACTTGACGATTGGGCACAGATGGGGTTGACCATCTCGAAGCGAACCGTCCGCTCATGGGAAGCTGGTGCCGAACTTTTCAGCGCCTCGCCACGTGTTCAGCGTCATCTCCCAGCCGGTCAATTCATCAGCTGGGTACGGATCGGTGACCAATTGTGCACTGCGTCCCCAAGCCTCGCCGTAGCGTTCTTCCGAGCCAGTCCCGAAGCGATTGAACGGCTGCGCCCGCGCTACATCGGCGATTGGGCTCAATCCTGCCGGTCGCTATACCGTGGAACTTGGAAGTCGTCGGCTCTGGCATGTAAGCTCTTCGAAGCGACTCCGCAACTGCTGGAATCGCTATCGTTCGACGAGTTGCGTCGGTTCGCTGAGTTCTTGGAAGAGGTCTCGCATCGATCCTACGACATGGCGGGCGACGCGCTCGATAAGGGTTCCGATCTATTTCCGAAGCTAGGCCGCGACGCCGGTGCGTTCATCGGACTGGCCAACACCGTGGCGAAAAACTCTTGGCGTCATGTCCAACCCATGTTCGACGCCGCTCAGTATTCTCTCGTCGAGATGCCACGGGAGCAGCGATCTAGTTTCATCGCGTTGGTCAACCGCCTGGCGGCCCAAGAGGGAGTCGATCCGTCACGCGTTATTCGCGACGGGGCTCGCGCGCTCAGCGGAGTTGGGCACGAGTGGCGCGACACGTTGATCGACCTTACCCACCGCATCGCTTCGGAGGGGTCGCCCGAGGCGTCATCTGCGTTCCTTACTACAGGACCGCGGGTCTTGGAACGAGTCACCTTCCCTCAGCTTGTCGAGTGGCATGGCAGGGGGATGCAGGTCAACGCGGAGAAACCCGACGCTGCCGAAGCCTATTTCAAAAACGAATCGGCATTGTCCCACGAGGTGCTCGACGCATTGTCTTCAAGCGTCGAACTCGATCGTGTGCGAGAAATCATCCGCATGTACTGCCGCATGTTGGCAGGCCAGGAGATCGAAGTTCAGGCCGCGCAACAGCTTGTCGACAAGAACATCGGCTGGTTCCAAGGCGAGTTGCCGACTACCGAGGGATCGACTATCTACCTGCCAAAGGTGATCAACCGCCATCCGAGCAAGGACAGCAACTTCGCCTTCTACAAGGTCATTTCGACGCACCAAACTGGTCACATCGAATTCGGTTCGTTCCGCTTCAGTTTCGAACGACCTTCAACGATGTTCACCGATTTGCGATCCGAACTAACAAGCGCCAACGGCAACGCCCTTGAATCGGTTACCAGCGAGATCGCTGAAAGAGAGGAATCAACCGACAAAGGGGAATTGAACGGCGCGGTAACCGAGGTCGAGCCGGGTGACCACGTCACGATCCCGATGAGCCGCTTCTTCGATCTCTTCCCAGATCGCAAATTGAGCAACGACGTCTTCACGATCTTCGAAAGCACCCGTGTCGATGCGAAGGTGATGGGTGCTTATCGCGGACTCGCGGTCAGTTTCCAAGCGGTCCAAGACGACGCCTTGGGTTCACGACCCGATATGACTGAGTTACCGGCACGTGAGGCGCTCGTCGAATTCATGATACGCATCAGCCTCGGACAAAACGCCAACCTTATCGCCCCCAAGCGTCACATGGAAGTAGCGAGAAAACTCCGACGCTTGGTACGACTGATGCAGAACGAACCAGCGTTGGTCGAAGATGCTGCGGAAGCGACGATCCGCGCCTGTGCGTGGCTCACTGAAGTCAAGAACGAAGAGCTTGACGAAGACGAGTTCGAAAACCTGGATGACGATGAGGACGACGACGAGCAGGATGGCGACGACGAAGAGGAACAAGACCTGCAAGGCATAATTCAAGCCTTCATTGAGTCGATGCAGCCGGGCGAGGGTTACGGAGAAGACGACGGCGAGAGCGACGAAGAGTCCGACGACATGAACACCGGAGATGAGCAAGACTATTCATCGCCGCAAGAAATCGACTACCGTGGCGAGTTCAAGCCGGAATTGTCGCAGCTGCTCTCTCAAGCTCAGATGATGGACGGCGCCGAGTTCGCTGACGACGACATGGGCGAGATGACGCCGCTGTCCCAAGAGCAGCTCGAACAGATGATGAAGAACTCCGCGGAGGTCGACATCCAAGAGGGGCAGGACGGAGAGGAGATGTCGTCTGAACTTGCTGAGATGCTCGAAAACCTCCTCAAGGAGATGCAGCGACGGGATCCGCAGGCTCAAAGCCAATCATCAGGCCCGATGCAGCACGTCGACGAGGATGGCGGCCCGCTCACTCCGAATGGGGCTGACCAGTTCGTGTACGACGAGTGGGACTTCAGAGCCAACGAGTATCGCCCGCGCTGGTGCATGGTGCACGAGAAGGAGATGAGTAGCGGAGATTCCGGTTTCTACCGCGACACGCTGGTCGAACGCGCATCGCTCTTGACGATGATCAAGAAGCAGTTCGAACTCGTGATGCCGGAGATGTACCGTAAGCAGAAGCGGTTGGAGGACGGCGAAGAACTCGACTTCGACCCGATGCTTGAGGCCGTTATCGACATCCGAGCCGGCACGACACCCGATGAGAAAATCTACTGGCGCCGCAACAAGACAGAACGCTCAGTTGCCGTCGCGTTCCTGCTCGACATGTCCGCTTCGACCGCCGAGGCGATTGAAGAAGCGAAACGTCCCAACGACGATTGGGGCGCGCCGGACGACCCGGTCGAATACATGGTCTGGCTCCGTTCGCGGCGCACCGAAGGCCTGCGTAAGTCGTACAAACGCATCGTGGATGTCGAGAAAGAAGGCGTCGTCCTGCTCGTCAACGCGCTGGAGGCGCTCGGAGACGACTACGGGATATACGGATTTTCGGGCTACGGCCGCGAAAACGTCGAGTTCTACGTCATTAAGGACCTCGACGAGAAGTTCACGGAAGAGATCCCGCGCCGCATCGACCGCATCGCGCCCCTGCATGCAACCCGCATGGGGCCATCGATCCGCCACGCAACCAAGAAGCTCGCCGACCAAGATTCACGCTCACGCTTCCTGTTTCTAATCTCCGACGGCCGACCCCAAGACCGCGGCTACAGCCGTGAAGGCGTCGAGAAGGAATACGCGGTCCACGACACTCGCATGGCTTTGATGGAAGCACGACGCGAAGGCATCGTGCCATTCTGTTTGACCGTCGACAAACAGGGTCACGACTACTTGAAAGTCATGATGGAAGATTTCAACTATGAAGTCCTGCCAGACGTCAGCATGCTTCCGCAGCGCCTGTTGATGCTGTACAAACGCTTGACGACTTGATATGGTGGGGATCCCATCCAAAATCAAACTGGACCGCCGCGCTAGTTGCTCCCAGATGAGCATCTGGACGCGTCGAATATTCTTCGGTTGGTCGTGGAGAGGCGTGTAGACTAGCGAATCAAACGATTCCCGCGTTCGAGTTCCTTGTCGAATTCGGACCGGTTGGGGAGTTGTTCGGAAAAGCTAGAGGAGATTGTGCGATGAAGTTGCGTGCGCATGGACTTGGGTCGAAATTCGCCGTTGGATTGGCTATATTCATAGCGAGTGCAACCCTTGGCATATTCGGCATGTCGCACGACGGCGAAATCGCAAACGCACAAGGACAATCCTCTTCCGGCGAAATCGCCGATGTCATTCCGTCAACGCCTTCGTTGCGCGTTGGCGAGGGCGACACCGTTTCATTGTCTGTCCGCTTATATGGCCTTCAAGACCTGCAAGACCAACGCCTCGGCTCCGAAGTCACCTTCGATTGGTCTGCGTCCGATGGCGATCTTCCTCCTGCCACCAAAGGCAACACCTCGGTACGGTACAACGCACCTTCATCCCCAGGAACCTACACGGTTACCGCAACCGCCGGATCTAACTGCGCCCGCAACTGCACTGCGACATTCACGATCACTGTGCGACGCAGTGGCGAACCGGGGGGTCTCGGTGGAACTGACGCCGTGAACCCGCCAGGCGTTATCCCGACGATCCTCACTGATTCCGAAGGCGCCCAGTATGAAGTCTTCACTCCCGAAGGAGGAGGCACATTTGCAGGCGAAGGCTTCTCAATCACCGCGGGAATTGGGATCGTCCCCAACGGCGAAATCATCGGTGTGCGCATGGCGGAAGACGGTTCCGCTTCCAACGCCGGGATGTCGCATCACCGCTTCGCGCTCAGCGGCAGCCAATACAAGATATCCGTCGTCGATGCCGATCGAATGTCCGTTTCGTCCTACGCCCTCAGCGGCACCGTAGAAGTGTGTATCCCCGTTTCGGACGAACTGCGTTCCAACATCTCGAGCATCGCGTTGGTCACAAAGAACAGCGACGGAACATTGACTGCATTGTCATCGTCCGTGCGCGTTAACCCATCGCTCATCGTGTGCGGAAACACCAGTATCTTACCCGCAGTTGTAGCGAGCGGCTTGCCGGGAACTCCACCGCCTTTGCCAGAGCCCGAACCCGAGCCGCCTGAACAGCTACCGGTCACCGGCGGTGCCGCGCCCTCTTCGACCAGCGCAATGGTGTGGGCTTTGCTCCTCGGCATGGTGCTTATAGTCTTCGGTGCTATGGTCGTTGTGCGGAGACGCCGAAACGCCGGAACGAGGTAGAACACATCTGGTCCGAACGACCCCGATCCGAGTCGCGAATCGGCATCAGATAACCGTTTGCGAACTGTCAAATTCGATTACCACGTACGCGCCGCATTGAAATTGCCCTGTTGGTAATACATTAATGGCGGTGTGGTTGTTCCAGATTTCAAACATGAGATTGAAAATCGCGATGATAACGTGCTTGACGACCTTCATTGGTCTGACTTAAATTGGTCCGACTTTCGCACTATTTGCTCACCAAACCGCGATAACCCAAGAAGCCGAACCAAGCGGGAAAATCTCAAAGATACTACCGGCCAATAGCTACCACGTGCTCCCCGTCGGCGGTAAAACCACGTTGACGATCAGAGTGTTCGACCGTGACAAGTTCGAATATGAATCTCTCCCTTCGGATGTGACGTTAATCTGATCCGCGTCCGAAGTCAATCTACATTCGGGTACTCTGGGCAACATGTCTGTAGACTACGAGGCTCCAAAAATACACGGCGAATTCCAGGTTACGGCGGATGCAGGTCCCGAATGTTTCGGGACCCGCATTGCCACATTACACATTTGAGCACGCCGACGCGACCCGGCAATGTGGCAGATCGAATTTCCGATCATTCTCGTAGGACACGACGGCGAGATATGCGTGCGTCAAACCCGCTACCCTGACAAGGCCACCAATCATTCAACGGCGACGGCCTTCATCACTCGACATTCCCAAAGGCGATTAAATTCGACATCGCCGTAATCCCCAAACCGAAAGGTGCAAATACCGACTACTGCGGGTCAAGGTCGAACATCGTCAGCATCTTGTCGGCCCAGTCCTTGTCGATGCGGATGATGTCCTGAGTCTCGTTGGCGACCGCGTAACGGTAGTTGCCATCCGGTGTAACGTCACCGATGATCATTGACGTCCGGTAGACCTCGGTCAGAAGCTCGCGCACTTGAACTTCCCGCCGAATGTGGACGTAAGGTGCCGACCGCCCCACGCCGTAGGGTTCATACGCCTCGGTGATATCAAGGTTGAGGACTTCTGCGCCATCGATCACAGGCGTTCCGAAGTGCGTCAGGTAATCCAAGATGACATCGCCATCCGCTGGCGTCGTGCCTTTGCACGGCGCATCGATCGCGGGCAGATCGCACACGACCCACTCGCCGCTCTCTTCGTCGATGGCGTAACCAGAGGTCACTTCGTTGCCCTCGAACAGCAACACCTCCGTCGCCTCCGACGGGTCCATCGTGTAGAACCATTCGGGATATGGCGGCTCGTCGACCAATCGAAGCATGACGTTGCCCCACGAATAGTCGACCGTATACAACTGGTCGTAGCCGCTCTGGCTCGCGTAGTGAGCTCCGCCGTCCGGAGTCAGGTTACCCATCTCCACTGTCAACTCGCGGTCATCACGAAGCCGCACGGTGATCGACAGCTTCGGGTTGTCGAGACCATAAAGCGCCGGGTTGTCGATCGTCTTCTTGAGTTCTCGCTGAGACCTCGGTCCACCCAACAGTTGCGTGATACCACCCCAGCGGTATAGGTCCGTAGGCACGTCTTTCGCGTCGTCGAAATACCACCTGCGGTCATCCTCACGGAAGTGCCAAGAGGTCGAGTTCTCAGCGCTTGAGATCGAGATATTCCGCAAATCGTCCGGCGAAAGCGTGAAGAAGAAGGGCGGTTGCTCGGCGCGCTCGGTCTGACCGAGTTGCTTGACGATAATCGATGACCCGATCGCAATCCAGCAAGCGGCGATTACGAGAACCAGTGAGACTCTCAGGCTCATAAATCAGCGTCTTCTCCACCAAGCCCAGATGCCGGCCAGAGCGATCAGTATCGGCATTAACAGCCATCCGCTCCAACGAACGAAGTTTCGCTCCGATTCGGTGAGAACCAGCTCGCGGAAAGCGACCTGCTTTGGGCGCAATGTGATGAGTTCGTAGTCTTCGGCCAAGTAGTTGACGGAATTGACGAATAGGTCGCCATTTCGTGCTGAACCGAAGTACGCGTTGCTCGCAAAGTCGGTGTCGCCGATCAGCACCATCTGCGTGGTGATCAACTGATCGTTCTGCCGACGAGGGCTTCCACCGATCTCCGCAACCGCCTCAACCGCAACCACTACAGGGTGCGGACCGCCTTGGTCCTCGTCGACTTGGAACCCGATGTTCTCGACATCGGTCTCAGCCCAACTGTTCAAAGTGCTAGTCGCCACCAATTCCAGTCGAACATAGGGGATACCCTCATCAGTCAGTGGTATTGTCTGCGGGTCGATGCCGTAGGAGTAAAACGTCGATCCTGGCATGTAAAGCACGTCGAAATCTTCCGTCAACGGATGTTCCGGTAGCTGGCTGTTCGTGTTTTTGATCTGCAGGAAGGTCGGGTTCGGAGCTACGTAGCTCGCGGTATCGACGACTGTTCCTTCGCCAACGCCGACAGCGTACCGAGACAAGAAACCCTTGAAAGAATCCGGCGTTGCATCTGGTTCCAGCAACATCAGAATGCTGCCGCCACGCCGACCGTACTCCGCGAGGATGCTTTCCTCGCTTTCTGTCATCTCTTTCGTCGGCCCGGCGAAAATGATCGCAGCGGGGAGTAGCTCAGGATTATTCGAAGACAACCGCTGACCCAGCTCCTGCAACGTCTCGTTCGCAATCGCGTAGTTCTCGCGAACCAGAGATTCAACAGCTAGAGCGTAGCCATCGCCGTCTCGTGTCGAATCAAGAAGATCCCGCACCGCGTGACCGCTTATGAAAATGATCGTTTTCTGCTTGATCTGGTTGACCACCAGCAGGCCCGTGATGACATCCTGTTCTGAAAACACATTGGGCCCAATGTTGGGGTTCAAACCCGGTATAACCTCGGTCCTGCGGCTTTCAGTTGCTTCAATCGCGAGGGACGGGAACTGCGTGATGCCGTACTCCGTTGCAACGTTCGGTTCAAGTTCGGGGTCCACCAATCGGAATGTCAGAGGCCGCTCCGTCGAACGACGCTTGAACTCGCTGAGCAGGTCTTCCGTCGCCCGCCACGCAGCCTGACGCTGCGGAGTGTTGCGACGGAAGAACGCGGTAACCTGTATCGGCTCTCGCAGGTTCGAGAGCGTGTTGAGCGTCGCGTCCGATACGATGAACTGCTTGGTGCTTGTCGTGTCGATGCGCAGGAATCCGGGCGGATCAGGACGTCCGACGGCCCAATAGATCACGAAGTTCAGCACTATGGCTATGGCGACAAACGCGATCAACACGATGGCCGTGTTTAATCCGTAGCGTCCGCGGCGACCAAACACCGCGTACCGGACCGAGTCGAAAGAAATGCCAGCATCGACGATGAGGATCAAGAGACCAATGCCCATCACGATGTACGAGTACGTCTCTAGATCACGGACGAAGATCCAGATCAGCGCGCCCAGCACCAGAATCAGCGTCCCCGCCAACGCCAGCGCTTGTCGGATCGAACGCGCGCTCGCCACAATTCGCTCGCGCAACGGCGTATGGTCGACGAGTTCCGCCATCGTCGGACGGTTTTCGGGCAACTCGGGAAGTTGACTGTCTTGGTTGGTCATGGAGATACAGTTGTCCGCGATGCGTTAACTTCTCGCTCCGGCCGGCATCAGCGCCATCGACGAGTTTCTAGTGCGATTACCGTGAGCAACAAAAACACTGCGGTTACCGAGAGGTAGTAGACGACATCACCGACCGATAGAATGCCCCTCGCAAAGTCGGCGAAATGTCCGCTCTCAGCCACCCCGAAACTGCCGAGATCGAAGACGGAGAACGACGCGCCAAGTTGCAACGCGTCCAGTATCTCGGACCCGATGCCCGTAACTCGGTCGGACACGAAATCGATGATCGTCAATCCCGTCAACAGACCCGCGCCGACCACCAAACCCACGATCTGGTTTGGGCTTAACGCAGATGCGAATAGCCCGATCGCCAGCGTCGCACCAGCGTAAAGCACCAGTCCGAGATAGCCGGTCAATATCGGGCCGACGTCCGGTATCCCGTATACGAACAGCAGAATTACGAAGTAGAGCGACAACACAAGCATCACCAATAACGTGATAAACGCGGCGAGGAACTTGCCCAGCACGATCTCAACCTCCCGCACGGGCGAGGTCAGCAACAACTCAAGTGTGCCGATCTTCTGCTCTTCGGCGAGTAGACGCATCGTAATTGCGGGCGACATGAAAATCATGAAGAAAACGGCGCCCGCCAAGAACCCGCGGATCGACGCTTCCGAAAACGCGTCCGAAACGGAGGCGACGAAGAAGAAGCCCGCGATAGCCAGAAACGCAGCCGACACGATGTACGCCATCGGCGATGCGAAGTAAGTGCGGACCTCTTTGTTAGCGATTAACCAGATGTAACGCACTGTTCAACCCAGATCCTCTTCGGTAGTCAGTTCCAAGAAGATCTCCTCTAGCGTCAGCGGCAACGGAGTGAGATTTATCAGACCCCATCCTCGCTCGATTACCTTGTTGGCGATTATCTCAGTGGCGCGCGCGTTCGGTCGCGCGTCCACGATCAACGGAATCGTGCTGTCGCGTTCGGCTCTCGCAACCGACTCCGCTCGGTTGTCGCTTCGGGCATCGACCACCATTGGCAACTGCCGCATTTCCCCGATAACCTCGCGCGGCTCGGCACCGCGCACCGTCAACTCGATCCGCTCGGAATGTTGCAAACGCTCCGAAAGATTGTCAGGCCGGTCGTCTGCGACGATTCGGCCGTCGTGGATGACCAGCACTCGGCGGCATATCATGCTGACTTCGGGCAGGATGTGTGAACTGAGCAACAGAGTATGGTCTTCGCCCAGCTCGCTTATCAACTCGCGCGTTTCGACCACCTGTATCGGGTCGATGCCGATCGTCGGTTCGTCCAAGATCAACACGTCGGGCTCGTGTAGGATCGCCTGCGCAATGCCGGTCCGCTGCCGGAAACCTTTTGAGAGCTTGCCGACCAGGGTGTCGCGATAGTCGCCCAGCCGAACCGTGTCGATCACCTTCGGCACTCGCTCGTTTATCCACGCATTGTTCATTCCTCGCAACTTGCCCATGTACTCGAGATAGTCGGTAACGGTCATGTCGAGGTAAAGTGGCACGGTCTCTGGCAGATAACCGATGTGCCGGCGGGCATCGAGCGAGTGAGACACGATGTTGTATCCCGCAACAATCGCATCCCCGTGCGTCGGCGGGGTGTATCCAGTGAGGACACGCATCGTCGTAGTCTTACCCGCGCCGTTCGGCCCCAAGAAACCTACGATCTCACCCTTCAACACTTCGAACGAAACGTCGAGAACCGCGGGGTAGGGCCCGTAGTACTTCGACATGTGTTCAAGCTTGATCATGATGTTTAATGCCCTTCGCGCACGGTTTGGAACTGAGCGTAAGTTTTAATACGCACGCATCGGCGGCACGGTTTCGATGTCAGTCAAGCAGTACAGTTTAACAACACGCGAGCGCTTGAAGTCCATACCGTTCAGCAAGTGTCAGGCGACGGTTGATTAAAATTGTTGTTAACCAATCTCGCAGGCTACCGTCATGGCATCCACACTCCCAGAGATCGACACTACTTCCCAGATCATCTATCTCGATCATGCCGCGACAACGCCAGTTCGCAGCGAAGTTCTCGACGCGATGCTGCCGTACTTCAGCGAAGCATTCGGCAACCCGTCGAGCCTCTACGCCATCGCCGGCGAATCGCGCAACGCAATCGACGAAGCAAGGGCTCGTGTCGCATCGGTATTTAACTGCCGCACAAGCGAAATCGTCTTCACCGGCGGAGGTACCGAAGCCGACAACATGGCAATCAAAGGAGTCGCCTCGACATTCGGCGAACCCGGCGACATCATCATCTCCGAAATCGAGCACCACGCGATCATTCACGCAGCCGAACAACTCGAAAAAGATGGTCACCACGTCATCACCGTGCCCGTCGACCGTTACGGCGTCGTCGATCCAAACGATGTGCGCTCTCGACTCGGCGACCGTGACACCATCGTGAGCATCATGTTCGCCAACAACGAAGTCGGTGCGGTGAACGACATCCCGGAAATTGCGGGTTTGGCGAAACAGCACGGACGAGAAACCGGCACCAACGTTGTGGTGCACACCGATGCCGTCCAAGCGTCCGGCAAGCTTGGGTTAGACGTCAAGATGTTGGGCGTCGACCTGCTGTCGCTATCTGCTCACAAGATCCACGGGCCAAAAGGCGTTGGGGCTCTGTACGTGCGGCGCGGCGTTAAGTTGGAAGCGCTCATCGCCGGTGGGGGACAGGAACGGCAGCGCAGATCAGGGACCGAGAACGTGCCCGGCATCGTCGGCATGGGCATGGCGCTCGCGCTTGCCGAAAACGAACGCCAGCAATTCTGCGAACGCACACGCGAGTTACGCGACCGTTTCTTGGCAGCCGTGACCGAGCGAATCCCCGGAGTCGTCGTCAACAACCATCTCGAAAACAGTCTGCCTCATATCGCCCACATCTCGATCCCCGGGCTCGAAGGCGAACCGATGCTGCTCGGTCTCGATTTCAAGGGTGTATGCGCCTCCAGCGGCAGCGCATGCAGTTCCGCGTCCGTCGAACCATCTCACGTCCTGCTTGGCATGGGTATGTCCCTCGAGCTAGCCGCCGGCAGTCTCAGATTTTCCTTCGGCAAAGATTCAACAGCAGAAGACGTCGATTACGCGGTCAACGCATTGGCCGGTGTCGTCGACCAACTGCGCGGCATGCCAGCAATGAGGTTCTGACTAGCATCTTTCCGCCGCACCGCTATGTATATTTGATATCTAGACTTCCGCTTGTTGGAGATCGAACCGAACCATGGCCACTACTGAGCGTCCAGAAGACCTTTTGGCACAACCCGACGATCACGAGTCGACCGACGTGTCGATCAGTGAAAACTTCATCGAAGGCGATGCTGCTCGTGATTCCCACCCAACGGAGGTCGAGGCCGCACTTCGATACGTCGCTGAAAACAAATACGACTACGGCCCGAAACTGCGCGATGCCGACCTCCAGTGGGACGTGAACGGCATTGAACCGATGGACAACGGCATCTCCCGCGTTTTCATCAACTACACGCCCGCGGCTTCTTTCCGAGGCTCATCCGGCTCCGAACAAATTGACGTCGATTCTGGCGGAGCAGTGCTTGCACGCCGTCAGATCAGGGTCCCGAAACAGAATCTTCCGGCGGTCCTGGTCGCATTGACCGTCGTGTCGCTAGTCGCATTGGCCGTCGTCGAAGTCCTCCTCTGGGCCAACCCGTTCGAAGGCGGTCCGGAACTCTACGTCGCGGGTCGAACCCTCTGGATCCGCGCCGAGCTCCCGCGCCAGCAACCGTACGTCGTCTACACCGCACCGTCCAGTGCCGGCGAAATTAACCAATGGGCAATCAAACCCGCGGGTCAGGGGACCGAGATAGTAATCGTCGAAACGACGCTCACTAATCAGACATCGGGCGCCGTTCGCATGGTCGTCGACCGCGAAGCCGCCGAACTGCGCATCAAAGGCAGCATCGCTCTCAAACCGATCAACGTAATCGATCGTTCCTACATTATCGAAACCGCGAACGATCGCTACCTCGACCCCGAATTCAGGCTCATGTGGGGCGGATTCACTCTGAACCAGGGTGAAGAACTACGAGGCCACATCGTGTTCGAAGCGCCGGTAGGCAGCAAATTCAGCGATTTCCGTTGGCTCGCTGGCGACACCGCCGTCGTTCGATACGACTAGTTGCGCGAATCTTCCCGTTTCCGTATAATCGCGCCGCATGGTGCGTCACTCCGCCTAAACTGAGATGGGTGAGTGCGACGTACGCGTTTGCCGAAACACCTAGCGAATCAACCAATTTCAGATGAGCATCACATACATCGGTGCCCGCCTCGGGATGTTCATCCTCGTTGTTTGGCTCGCTATGACGGTGATCTTCTTCTTGCCCCGCATCGCCAGCGACCGCAACCCGGTCCGCGAACGTATGATCATGATGGCCGCGACCGGTAACCTCTCCACTGGAATGGAGAAGGTCGTCGCCGCGTATGAACGAGACTACGGTCTCGATCAACCGCTTTACTTGCAGTACATCAGATACTTGAGCAGCGTTTTGCGAGGCGACCTCAACGTCTCATTGATTCGGCACCCTTCGACCGTTTTGGATCTGATTATGGACAGATTGCCTTGGACGCTCGGATTGGTGGGAGTTTCGATCTTTATTTCGTTCGTGTTTGGTTCGATATCGGGTGCTTTGCTGGCGTGGCCGGGCTCCCCACGGTTCTTGAAGGGAGTGCTGCCAATATTCCTCACCTTTGCACCGATTCCCTACTTCATGTTGGCTTTCTTCCTCATCCTCGTGTTCGCCTTCTCGTTGGGTTGGTTTCCGATCGCCGGTGCCTCTAAGGTCGGCACCATCTATGATGGCTGGACTATTCAAAGGATCTGGGACATCATCTACCACTCGATCTTGCCAGCGCTTTCAATCGTCCTCTCTCAAGTCGGATTCTGGGCTCTAGGAATGCGAGGGATGATGGTCACCACCGCTGGAGAAGACTACGTCACATTGGCGCAGATGCGTGGATTGAAGCCCGAACGCATCTTCAGCCAATACGGCATACGGAACGCCATGTTGCCACAGCTGACATCACTCGCGTTGGCAATGAGCCTTATCGTCTCCGGCGTCATCCTTGTCGAATACATCTTCCGATACCCCGGCATGGGTTCATTGCTTTTCGACGCCATCGCCGGCTTCGACTACTTCGTCATCTACGGTGTTGTCCTCGTCCTGATCCTGTTCGTCGCGTCCGGCACTTTGATACTCGACTTGGTTTACCCACTGATTGACCCGCGAGTGCGGCGCTCCGCTTAATTTCCGCAATGAACGAAATTTAGACTCCACCATGCAAGATCCTAGCGCCGAAACGTCACAGTCCTCTGCCGCGATCCAAGCATCAGCCGAATCTGATTCTGGAGCGTCTTACAGTTCGCTGTCCCAGATCAGCTATTACCTGCTGCACGAGCGGATGTTAACGACCGGGCTTTTCATGCTCATCGCGATATTGGCTCTTTGGTTGGTCGGCGGACAATTGGTCGACCCAAAAAACGCCGACCCGATTTCAGGACCGCAGCTGGCAGAACCTGGGGCCAAATACTGGCTTGGCACCGACTACAACGGGCGTCAAATTCTGCCCTTGATGATTCACGGCGCACCCCTCACCCTCCGCATCGGACTATACGCCGGAATCTTCGGTCTTGGCGTCGGCATCATCCTCGGGTTCCTCGCAGGTTACATGCGCGGTGCCACCGACGCAGTTATCCGCGTCATCTCCGACGTATTCATCACCATTCCCAGTTTGGCAGTGCTTGTCGTGGTCGCTTCGACCCTCAAAGGGGGGGCGGGTCTATCAGTAAATGCGATGGGTTTCATCGTCGCGTCTCTGTCGTGGATGTGGCCCACGCGCGTCATCCGTTCCCAAGTCCTGAGCATGCGAGAGAGCAACTACGTCGAAGTGGCTCGTCTAAATGGCATGGGCGACTTCGAAATCATCTTCCGAGAACTCATGCCCAATCTCTTGCCGTTCCTCGCCGCAAGCTTCGTCGGCGCGATGGCGAGCGGCATCTTGGCCGCAGTTGGCCTCGAAGCCCTCGGTCTCGGACCCCAAAGCGAACCTACCCTCGGCATGACCGTTTACTGGTCGATCTACTACGGAGCACTGCTTAGCAACTGGTGGTGGTGGTACGTCCCGCCAATCGTCTTACTCGCTTGGATATTCGTCACGCTCTACCTGATCGCATCAGGTCTCGACAAATGGGCTAACCCGCGATTGAGGCAGAGCCTGTAATGGCCGAACCAGTTCTCTCAATCCGCGATCTGCGCGTCTACTTCAACATCCGCGCTGGCACTGTCCGCGCCGTCGACGGTGTAGACCTCGACCTAAAAGAAGGAGAGAAGGTAGGTCTTGTCGGCGAATCCGGCTCTGGCAAAACAACGACCGCGTTGGCCGTGATGCGCATGATCAAACCGCCCGGCGAGATCGCCGGTGGCACGATCCAACTCGACGGTCGCGATCTCGTCGAACTCTCCGAACCCGAGATGCGCTCCGTCCGCGGCAAAGACATCGCCATGGTCCCGCAAGCCGCAATGAACGCGTTGAACCCGGTCCGTCGAATCCGTGACCAAATGCTCGACGGCCTCCGCGACCACGGCGTTAACGAGTCCCGCGAGCGGATGCAAGATCGCTTGACCACCCTCATGGCGCAGGTCGGTCTCGATACCAACGTCCTCAACCTATATCCCCATGAACTCAGCGGCGGCATGAAACAACGCGTTACCATCGCCATGGCAATTTCCCACAACCCACGCCTCATCCTCGCCGACGAACCCACGAGCGCGCTAGACGTCGTCGTTCAGCGGCAAGTCATGGAAACGCTAGAAGACGTCCGCAGCGAGATCGGCGCGGCGGTCATCCTCGTTGGCCACGACATGGGATTGATGGCACAGTTCGCCGACCGCATCGGAGTGATGTACGCAGGCAAACTCGTCGAGCTGGCCACCGTGGAACAAATCTTCGCAATCCCCCGTCACCCGTACACTCGACTCCTAATATCGAGCCTTCCTGACACCGCCGGCAAAAAAAGACTTCAAGGCATCCCCGGACTGCCGCCATCGCTGCTCGCAGTGCCTCAGGGATGTCCGTTCATGCCACGCTGCCCCGAAGCTATGGACATCTGCGGCGTCGAGGTACCAGAGCTAGTTGGCGAAACCGACGTAGTCTCTTGCCACCTGCACTCATCGGTGGTCGCGGCATGACACTGGCAACAAATATGCCGACACCAAGTCCTGCGACCGGTACGGCGGGCAACTCTTTACTGGAACTGAGAAACGTTTCGCAGAACTTCCCGTCGGGACCATTCTGGAACCGCGAATACAACCACGCGGTCAACGACGTCTCGTTTACTCTCGACGATAAACCCGCGCTCATCACCGCGGTGGCAGGGGAGAGCGGAAGCGGAAAAACTACCCTCGGTCGCATCATGCTGGGATTCCAACGACCGACGTCCGGGCAAGTGCTGTTTGCCGGGCGAAACGTTGGCGACATGAGCGGCCGCGAGCACAAACAGTATCGACGCCAAGTCCAAGCCATCTTCCAAGACCCGTTCTCCGTCTACAACCCGTTTTACAAGGTCGACCATATCTTCACCGTCGCGATCGCGCGGTTCGGATTGGCCTCCTCGCGTGACGAAGCACGACATCTTGTTGAAGAGGCAATCACAGGAGTCGGGCTGCGACCTTCCGAAACCCTCGGACGCTATCCCCACCAGTTGAGCGGTGGTCAACGCCAGCGTGTGATGGTCGCCCGCTCCCTTCTACTCAAACCGCAAGTCATCATCGCCGACGAACCTGTTTCGATGGTCGACGCATCTCTCCGCGCCACCATCCTCGAAACCCTGCGGACGTTGAACCACGAACTCGGCATCGCCATCCTCTACATAACTCACGACCTAACCACCGCCTACCAAGTCGCCGACAACATCATGATCATGTACCGCGGCCACATCGTCGAAGCCGGCGACGTCGAGCACGTCATCAACGACCCGAAACATCCCTACACGCGCCTGTTGGTCCAATCAATCCCGATGCCCGACCCGAGCCGCCGATGGGCCGACATGCGTGGCGTTAACGATCCACCCTTCGCCGGGATCGACGTGACGCAAGGCATGTGCCCGTTCGCAAACCGCTGCCCCGACGCACTCTCCGCTTGCGTTCAAGACGTCCCCAGCACCTACGAACTCGACGAGCATCGCATTTCGAAGTGTTTTCTGTACCAAGATGCCGGACCAATCTCCAATCTCAACATCGCTTCGTATTTCAACGTTCGAGATTCGTCTTCATCTTCCAACGGAGCGAGCGAAAACATGTAATACTAAATTTGGAACATTACGAACCAATAAAAAAGGCAATTGAAATCACCTAAGGAGGGTACCCAATGTCGAATTTGAAACGCATCGTGCCGATGCTCGTATTGGCCGCGATGCTGTCTTCTCTGACCTTCGCTCTAGCGTGCGGCGGCGAGAAGATCGTTCGCGAGACCGTCGTGGTCGAGAAAGAGGTCGTCAAGGAAGTCGAGGTCATCAAGGAGGTTGAAGTCGAGAAGGAAGTCGAGGTCGTAAAAGAGGTCGAGGTCGTCAAGGAAGTCGAGAGAGAGGTCGCCGTCGAGGTAACATCGACTCCCGTACCGCTCGGTTACCAAGACATCCCGAGAAACCGGACACTGATCATGGCCGGTCTCGGTGGTGAGCACCCCGGCGCCTTCACAGACATCGAGAACTTCAACGCCCACTCCGGCGGACTTTCGCGAAGCGGTCTCTATCAGGCCGGCAGCGAAGGACTGTTCTACTTCAACATGCTCACTGGCGAGCTTATCCCTTGGATGGCTACCGACTTCAATTACGACGATGACTACACCGGCGTAACCGTTAACATCCGTGATGGCGTGACGTGGAGCGACGGGACACCGTTCACCGCCCACGACGTCGCCTACACGCTCAACATGGCGAACACCAACGACAAGACCGCCCGACACGGCGCTGTTAACCAGTGGACCAAAGAAGCCTCTGCCATCGATGACCTCACGGCATACATCGAGTTCACTGAGCCCGCGCCGCGCTATGTGTGGGACTTGTTGATCTTCCGCGCTGACATCGGCGTACCGTGGATACCGAAGCACGTCTTCGAAGGTGAAGAAGACGTCTCCACTTTCACGCACTACGACCCCGCAAAGGGTTGGCCTGTGGTCACCGGTCCGTACCGATTGGTGCACACCGACGTTGAGAAGAAGATCTGGGACCGCCGCGACGATTGGTGGGCCGCCGAAATCGGTTTCCAAGAACTCCCCAGAGTCGAGCGCTTGATCTTCCTGCCCGGCATGAACGAAATCACGATGGCCCAGCTGTTGATCACCAACGAGATCGACATGGCCTTCTCGCTCACTGTGCCTAACTACAAGGCCGTCGCCGCGCAGAACCCGAACATGACGTCTCACTACTATGGCGAAGCACCATACGGATATGAAGACTGGTGGCCAGTAGGTCTTGGTCTAAACACCAAGCGAGCGCCGTTCGACAACAAGAACGTCCGGTGGGCGATCTCCTACTCCATCAACCGCGAAGAGGTCATCGAATTCGGCTTCGGCGGCGGTCAGATCGTTCAGCAGCTCCCATGGCCGTACTACGCGCCCATGCAGAAATACCACGACGAAGTCACGGACCTGCTTGAGACTTACAACACCAGCGAGTACAGCCCCGATAAATCGGCGGCGCTGATGGAAGGCGAAGGCTACACTCGAGACGGCGACGGCTTCTGGGTCAAAGGCGGCGAACGCGTCAAGATCCACATCGTCACGTTCCCGCAGCACCCGTCGACCACGCCGGCCGCACCGGTCGTCACGCAGAACCTGCGACGTAACGGTTTCGATGCCAGCTTCTCGACGCCGACCGACTTCGTCGACCAGATCTTCCAAGGTAACGCCGACGCATTCATCTGGGGCCACGGCTCCATGGTCGACCCTGAGCCGGTTCTTAAGGGTTACCGCTGCGAGCTCGTCACCGAAGGCGACACCGGATTCATCGCATACCCCGGCTTCTACCGCTGGTGTAACGAAGAGTTCGACGCTCACGTGCGCGAGATGAGCAAATTGCCGGAAAACAGCCCGGGTGTGCTCGCGCACTATCGCAAGGCGATGGAGATCTGGCTCCCCGAGCTGCCCGACATCCCGCTCACCTCAACGATCATCACGTTGCCGATGAACACGACGTACTGGACAGAGGAATCATGGCCTCACAACGACAACCAGTACATCCACGAAGGATTCTGGCACCGCACAGGCCTCCACATCTTCCTCAACCTGGAACCTGTGGAATAACCGCCTGACCGAATACTCGGTAAACAAAAACGCCCCACGGTTTCCCACCGTGGGGCGTTTTTGGTTGCAGCCCGGCAAATAACCCCAAAACCTCGGTTCGAAGTTGTCATACACTGAATCCACGCGTTGAGAGTTTCTAACCAGTCGCCAAACTGGAAACCTCGATACGCGTTTCATTGATACGGCTTCGAGTTCGAGTTTCCGCCTCCACGCCGAATCTGACAAACCTATTCGATTGGGGAGTGCCATATGAACTGGGCATCCTTAGCCAAACGAATCGCATTCGCGATCGTGGCAATCATCACCTTGATCACCATTGAGTTTTGGGCGGTTTTCGATTCCCCGCAAGCCATATTCTGGCGGCAAGGTTTCGTGGACGATGCGAAAGAAGCCGCCCGCATGACTCCCGAGCATCTGTCAGACATTGAACGACGGTTCGGTACGAACAGGCCGACCCACGAACTGTATCTCGACTATCTCGGTGGTCTTGCTAAATTGGACTTCGGGACTTCCATGTACTCCTACCCATGGCCGGTCAGCGAGAGGTTGGGAGTGTTGTTGGCTAATGCTTTGGTCGCGCTAGCCGTATTGCTGACAGCTTCATTCGTTGCCGCAACCGCGTCCGGGATCATACTTTCTGCGTTGTTCGCTCCCCGGCCAATCCAAAAAGCCAGGAAATGCTTAACGTTCATCTCCCCGCTTCCTCATCTGTTGCTGACCACACTCCTCGTCTTCGTCGTATTTCACATCTTGGCATGGTGGCTGGAATCGATCGACTACTCTCGCTTCTATCAAATCGAACTGAGCCTCCGATACCCGTATGACTACTTCCAATTTTTTGTCTTTGGAGATGTAGAACTTAGCCCCCTCGCTCAAGCGCGCGTAGACGCCGAAATGAGGAACGCAATTGCAGGGATACTGCTGGTACAAACCAGTCTGTGGTTTTTAGGATTCAAAGGATTGAACCTCCCGCGCTCTACAAGAGATTTCACCTCCTGGCGACATCGGAACGGTATGTTCGCGGGCCTCTCAGTCGGGCAGTTCCCAATGCCGCTACCAACCTTTGGACGGATGACGCTGGCGATTATCGCCGGTTACTGGTTCATTTCCGGGATGTACACCTTCGAAAACGCGACGTTTTATCTTCCAGGCCTAGCCTTAGACTTCGGTCTCGCCGTGCGAGAGCGCGACTATTACACCACGATGAGCATTGCAACCGTCGTCTGGTTTACCGTAGTTCTCTTCGCTCTGGTTTACGACGCGATTTCAGCGTGGATGCTATCCCGTCGCGTCGATCAATCCCAATCCGCTGAGCCGACCGAAGCCACAGTCAACCCGAATTCTTCCAACGATTAACAGCCGCTTCGTAACGCGCCGGCCAAGGTTCCTCGCGTAACTACGCGACCGCCCTGCGCTCGCCCGCTCTCATCCGCATTCGATACGACGTGCCTTAGACACCGCGACCGCGGCGTTTTTAGTTGTTGCCGACAGCACTTTCTCCGGTCCTGAGACATATGTCAATACAGAACCAACGGCAAGAACCGCACACCCAAACCCCGGATGTCGATTCCACTCAATTTCAAAGTGATCGCCTTCATCGCCGCAATTGTCCTCGCCATCGTCGCCGTCGCATTCATGACCATAGTCCCCGGTGATTCCCGATCCAAGCCTTTGAAGGCGCTTGCCAACCGATCTGAAAACACCCGAAACCGAGATCCCTCCGTGAAACCACATTTCCCCACCATCGAAGGCCAAAACATCGACGGCCGACCATTCGAACTACCCGACGACTTTGAAGGCCTCTACAACATCGTCCTGATCGCTTACCGGCAACAGTACCTGCGGGATCTAGACGGATGGATGCCGCACGCTAGAGACCTCCCCACCGCGTTTCCGGACATCCAAGTCTACGAACTCCCTGTCGTCCGCGAGATGGCTTGGTTCATGCGCGAGCAACTCGACTACTGGATGACCAACGGTATCTCCGACCCCCTCGCTCGCGCCACAACCATCACGCTCTACACCGACTTCCAAGCCTTCAACCAAGATTTGAGGCTTCCTAACACGGACGAGATCGGCATCGCACTGGTCGACCGCTTCGGCAACGTCGTGTGGCGCGAACGAGGAGAATGCACCGAAGCCAAGCTTGAGAACCTAGAAAACTCCATCGTCAATCTCCTCGCCAACATCCGCATCGCCGCCCCGGGCTAGACTTTCGCCACTCTGCAACCGAGTCCCACCGCTCTGCATCTAAAATCGCGTGCAGAGCCCATGACCACCTCCAACACCCAGACCACCACCAACTCCGCGCGCCCCAATTCTGCCCGTACACGCCGCCGCCGCTTATCCCCCGGCCGCCGACAATACCTCCAATTCAAAGCCAAGTACGCCGATTCACTTCTCCTGTTCCGCATGGGCGACTTCTACGAATGCTTTGACGAAGACGCCCACACACTCTCGAAACTCCTCGACGTAGCACTCACAGCCCGCGACATCGGTGGCGGACAAAAATCAGCCCTCGCAGGCATCCCGTACCACTCCCTCGACACCCATATTGGACGTCTCGTCGCATCTGGCCTCAAAATCGCTATCGCTGAGCAAACAACAACCGAGCCGAACGCCGACGGCATCGTTGATAGGGCAGTGGTTCGGGTCGTCACCCCCGGCACCGTCCTAGACCAATCCTTGCTCGAGCAGTCCAAACACAACTACCTCGTCGCCTGCGTCACCGGAGGACACCGCGCTGGGCTCGCATGGCTCGAAGCATCCACCGGCGAATTCGCCGCAATGGAGATACCAGCCGCAAACATCATTGACCACCTCGAGCGCCTCGAACCCGCCGAAATCCTGGTCGACACCGACAGCCGGACCCTCATCGACGACATCACCGCCCGAGAATCCAACCGCAAATCCGCCCTCAGTAGAACCGTCATCCGATCCCTCGACGAATCAACCCTCGATGCCGAACTAGCAACCGACAACCTAAAAAACTACTTCGAAACTGACACCCTCGAACCATTCGAACTAGACGGTCAACCACTCGCAACCGTCGCCGCCGCATCCGCGATCGACTTCCTTGCCCAGACCCAAATCGGTCGCCTCCCCTTCATCACCACCCTCCGTCGCCATCGCCCCGACCGCTACATGTACATCCCCGCGGCCGCACTCCGCGATCTCGAAGTCCTGACCCCTACCATCGACGGCGGGCCGACCCTGCTCTCAACCCTCGACTCAACCTGCACTCCCATGGGCGCGCGACTCCTCCGCGATTGGCTATCTGCACCCCTGACCGATCTCAACGAACTCAACACCCGCCAACTCGCCGTCAACACCCTATTCAACAACTCAACCCTCCGCTCATCCCTCAACCAAACCCTCGCCAACTGCCCCGACCTAGCCCGCTTAGTTAACCGCCTGACCCTCGGACAATCGGAACCACGTGAACTCCGACAACTCTTCCGCGGCCTAGACAAAACCCCCGTGCTTCGCGAACTCACAACCGCCCAATCCAGCGGCTCATCCGTTTCTCCACTCTTCGAGGGCATCGCAACCCACGACGAAGTCCGAGAACTCATCGACCGCGCCATCGTTGTAGACCCGCCGTTCCGATCCTCCGATGGCGGCATGATCAATCCCGAATTCGATCACGACCTAGACCAACTCCGCTCAACTGCCTCGCGCGCGCGCTCCGGCATCGCCGCCATCGAAGCCAAAGCCCGCGAAACATCCGGTATTCCCAACCTCAAGGTAGGCCACAACCGCGTCTTTGGCTACTACATCGAAGTCTCACGCTCCCACCTCGCCAAAGTCCCCGCCGAGTTCGAGCGGAAACAGACGTTGGTCAACGCCGAGCGTTACATCACCCCCGAGCTAAAAGACCTCGAAAACCAAGTCCTCCGCGCCGGCGTCCAGATATCCGAACTCGAACAGTCGATCTACCGCCGCGTCTGCCAGCAAGTCGCCGAACACGCCGCCGCCATCATGCGGACATCCACCGCTATCGCCAACATCGACGTCTGCCTAGCACTCGCCCGCATCGCCGCCGAAAACGACTGGACAATGCCCTTCCTCGACAACGGGGACCTCCTCAAAATCGAAGGCGGACGCCATCCCGTAGTCGAAAACGTCCTCGGATACGGCCGATTCGTCCCCAACGACATTGACGCCTCAAACTCCGAAAACCAGCTCCTCATCATCACCGGACCAAACATGTCCGGCAAATCGACCTACATCCGACAAGCCGCCATTCTCGTCATCCTTGCTCAGATCGGTAGTTTCGTGCCCGCAAAGTTCGCACGCATCGGCATCGTCGACCGCATCTTCACGCGCATCGGTGTCTCCGACGACATCGCCGGCGGACGCTCCACATTCATGGTCGAAATGGTCGAAACCGCTGGGATCCTCAACCAAGCCACGTCGCGCTCGTTAGCCATCCTCGACGAAATCGGACGCGGGACCTCCACCTACGACGGACTCGCCATCGCCCGCTCCGTCGCCGAATTCATCCACAACAGCCCCGCGCTCGGCTGTAAAACCCTCTTCGCAACCCACTACCACGAGATGACCGCCCTCGGCGAGACCCTCCCACGGGCCAACAACCTGCGAGTAGCCGTTGCCGAAGAAGGCGACTCCATCCAATTCCTATACCGAATAGTTGAAGGCGGCGCCGACCGCTCATACGGCATCCACGTAGCAATGCTCGCCGGCATGCCCGCACCAGTTGTAGAACGTGCCCGAGAACTCCTAACCGAACTAGAAGCCCACTCCAACAACACCAAATCCATCCCACCAATCACCAACCCCAACCACCTCCAGCTAGACCTCTTCAACGCTCCCAAAAACACCGACTTCCTCCGCGCAATCACCGAAATCGACACCAACAACCTAACCCCCATCGAAGCACTGAATCGGCTTTATGAACTGCAAGAGACCGCCCGCGAAGAAATGAACTCGTGATGTCGCCAAACAGGACCGCGCGGAGACACGTATACTTAGCCTAAACATACGTATTCGACCTCTCTGACCAACCGATCGCATGAAACGCAAACTCACAATCACGGTAGATGAGGAACTCATACCCGTCGCCAAACGCTATGCCCGATCCCGCGGGGTGTCGCTATCGTCGTTGATTGAAGATTTCCTGCGTGAGACAACCGCCGAGCGGTCTCAGTCGTTCGCCGCGCGTTGGAGGGGCAAGTTCCGACCAGCGGATCGAGATGACCCGCGTTACGACGCGCTCGCCGAAAAGTATCTCGAATGATCCTTCTCGACACCGATGTCCTCATCGACATCGCGCTCGACCGCATGCCACATTCTGAAGCGGCATTCGAGCTCCTAGACCGCATCGAAAGAGGAGTCGAACCTGCATCCCTCGCCTGGCACTCGATTTCAAACCTCTACTACATCGTCAACCCACTCCAAGACGATGTCACAACCCGACAATTCATTCGCGAACTAACCGAATTCGTACATGTCGCTGAAACGGACACCGAATCCCTCCGCTACGCGACTCAACTGCCGATGGCCGACTTTGAAGACGCCATGCAAGTAGCCGCCGCCCGAGCCTGCAACGCCCAATTCATTGTCACCAGAAACACGAGAGACTACCAACAATCCCCGATACCGGCCACCACGCCCCAACAACATCTAACATTTTGAAAGCACCAATCCCGAAAGGAATGCCAACTAAAACCATGATCATCACCGACATCAAAGTCACAACCTTCACCTACACCTCCCACACCGTCCAAGACACCGACGGCCACACCCACCCCGGCGACCCGCACGAGGCCACATCCGCGCTACTGACCATCACCACCGAGGACGGTACCAACGGCTACTCCTTCGGCTCCCCTGACGCTCTCCGGCCCAATATGATGGACAACTTCATCCACAAAGTCCTCATGCACCAAGACGCCACCGATCGCGAGCGACTCTGGCAGGCCATGGCGCGCTGGCAACGGGGTAGTGGCGGCAGCTTCAACGACCGTAGCTTGAGCATCGCCGAACTCGCCCTTTGGGACTGGTTCGGGCGAAAGCTCGACATGCCGGTCTGGAAGATCCTCGGCGGCATGCGCGACAAGGTCCCAGCATACGGCTCCACAATGTGCGGCGACGAGACGGAGAACGGTCTCGCCACCCCTGAAGACTACGGACGCTTCGCCGAATGGCTGATAAACCGCGGCTACTCCGCCATCAAACTACACACTTGGATGCCACCCGTATCGTTTGCCCCCTCCGTCAAGATGGACATCGCGGCCTGCGCCGCCGTCCGTGAGGCCGTCGGACCCGACGTCCCCCTCATGCTCGACGCCAACCACTGGTACAGCCGCACCGAGGCCTACGAACTCGGAAAAGGCATTCAAGCCCTCAACTACTACTGGTACGAAGAGTGCATGGACGAACACTCCATGTCCTCCTACGTCTGGCTCGCCGACAACCTCGACATCCCCATCCTCGGACCCGAATTCGTCGAAGGCAAGTTCCACTCCCGCGCCGAATGGGCCATCCACGGCGCCTGCGATATCCTCCGCACCGGTGTCGCCGACGTCGGCGGCATCGGACCCTCCATGAAGATCTGCCACCTAGCCGAATCCCTCAACATGGACTGCGAAATCCACGGCGGCGGTCCCGGCAATCTCGCCGTCCTCGGAGGCTTCTTCAACGGACGCTGGTACGAACGCGGCCTACTCCACCCCTTCGTCGACTACGACCAGCCACCCGAATACCTAAACTCCATCATCGACCCCATGGGCTCAGACGGCATGATCCACATGCCCACTCGTCCGGGATTGGGCGAGGATATCAACTTCGAATGGATTGCGGATCATACGATGGGGGAACATTAATACAACTACGTCATTCCCGCGCACGCGGGAATCCAGAGAAATAAGAACGGCCGCCCCCTCTTCAGAAGGGGGCTGACGGAGGTCAACCGCTCTCGCGGAGGAACTGCTGAAGGCAAAGGGGGCAAATCATTCCAGCAAACTCGGACACTGCCATGTAACAGCCGGTTATCCCACCTCTGCTTGTGAAGCTGCACCTCAGCGAACGGAACGCCCGTCTAGAGATACAAAAACAACTGGTTCCTCACTTTCCCCTGTTCGTAGCGGCAGATTAACAGGGCACTCGGCGAAGGAAGCGAAGAAGCACGCAACGGCAACGATAAACGCTCATAAAAAGAGACGTCCCCTTGCGGGGACGTCGGCCCAGCAATACGCTCACTGGGGGAGTAACGCCAAGGATAGCACAGGATATCACGAGTGATCATGCGCTCTACAGCGCGTCAGGGATTGGCGGGGAGCGAATTTGTCCAAGGAACGAGTAGCGGTGTATGTTGACGGTTTCAATCTCTTCTACGGGATGAGAGCGAGAGGTTGGCAACGCTACTACTGGCTGAACATCCAAAGCCTAGCCGAAAGATTGTTGCGGCCTCACCAAAGCTTGGAAGTAGTCAGATACTTCACGTCCAGAGTCTTTTCCCACACCGCTGATCCCGGCAAAGCGATTAGACAGACAACTTATCTGGAAGCCTTAGAGACGCTTTCAGGTGTTTCCATTCACTACGGATACTTCCAACCTAAAGAAGTAAAGTGCTTTGACTGTGGCAGGACCTACGAGGAGAAGATGACCGATGTGAACATCTCGGTCGCGTTACTCAACGATGCTCAAGATAATCGCTTCGACACCGCGCTGATCGTCTCGGCGGATAGCGACCTCGTCGGCCCGGTGCAGGCCGTGTTGAACCGATACACAAGCAAGCGAGTAGTCATAGCCTTTCCTCCCAAACGCACATCATTCAACATGCGTGAAGTCGCGAGTGCATCCTTCATAATCGGTCAAGACAAACTAAGGCGTAGCCAATTTCCAGAGCGAGTGACTAGGGGCGATGGCTTTGTGCTGACTAGGCCGTCGTCTTGGGTGTGAAGTGACGGTGGCGGAAGGATACGTTCAACCGGAACACCTGAACTCGATAATCGATCGATGTCGTGACACTGTTGGTATCGCTTCTATGCTCGCTCATCATCGTCTGGGCGAAGCCACCAACTTCACCTGGACCGCCAACCATACAGTGAGTGAGCATTGAGCCGGTTCCCCTTCTTCTGCCGGCACTCACCGGCAGAAGAAGATCCGTTTATCGGATATCGCAACGATATCGAACTCAGTCACTTCGCAGCAACGCATTGAATCCCGCTTGCACGAAATCCAAGTCATGGGCCAATGCATCTCGGATGCCCATGTCTTCCATCACTATGAAGCTCGAACAATCTACTAATCCCCAAGACTGATCTGACCTCGTTGTGTAGCGGTCCATCGCCGCATGGAACCGCGGACTCGTTTGCGGTACCGCGTCTACATTTGGATTGTTCCTGAGGCGCACAACTAGGTCGACTGCCGATTTTCTGGCCTCTGGGCCACCCCTAGCGAAGTGATTGAGCACTTCCACAAGCACCATTTCTGAAGTGACTATGCGAACGGCTCCCAAATCATCCGTCATCCGTATCGCCAGTTGGTTCAACTGATCCCTAGGGTTGATGATGGCTACCCAGTAGTTAGAGTCGGCGAAAACCACCTTCATTTCGCCTTTTCCTTCGGCCACCCATACAAGTAATGCTTTAAATTTCGGGCACCGTCGGTCGGCATCGTCTCGAACGCGGTGTCACTTAAGGGTTCACGGATTTCTGCGATCATTTCCAAAATCGAAGGTGCTTCGGCATCGAAAGGAACTTCGCCGACCGGGACGATATCGCAACTGTCTACCCGCTGGATCCGCACCAACTCGCCACCGGCGTCGTACTCACCCTCGCCCTTCAACCTGACACGAACGATGTTGTGGTCACTAAATGCACCGATTATCTCCGCTTCTTGTTCATCAGTGAATGGTCCGTTAAACACAGCATTGTCGTCTCGTCTGATCCTGAATGACCCGCCTCCATCAGACCTTAGCGAAGCTGCCCGAACTTCCCCCGTCAATTCCAACGCACCGGTATAACCCTCAGATTGCGAAAGTCTGCTCTTGAGTTGAACGCCAGTGTCCGCATTAAACTTCGGCGCACCATCGATCTGCTCGCCCATCGCAATCGATTCTTCGGCGCTCAGCCTACTACCCCAATCATCAAACATGTGCAGAACCGAACGCGGCATGTCGCTCGGGAGCGGTGTCTCGGTTCCCAGAGCAACCAAAGTCCTGTCGATCAGTCGATCGGCTTCGTCCAACTCGTCGCCGACATCCATCGGCAATTGATCGTCGTCAACAGAACTGATGCGCTCCAACGTAACAGTGCAAGACCCCTTGCCAATGCCACATATCCCCAGTCGAAAACGCGCCTCAAAACTGGCCGGCAGGTTTTTCCGGTCGGGATGCTGTGAGCGCCAAGCCTCCTCGGCGGTCTTGATGAGGATCTTCTTGTATACCTCGAGTTCGTGTAAAACATCGAAGTCCAAGAAACCCTCTGCTTCATCGAAGCGACCACCTGTAAAGTGGAGCTCCTTGAAGTTCTTTCTAGTCTGCGTCAACATGGCTCGGTCCTGCAAAACGAAACTTATCACAGATGAACATCCGTTTACCACTGGGGTACAAACGCTCTACGGAGATGCAAAATACGGGGGTCAAACATTCGATGCAACAGTTGTATCATTATAATTGGTTTCAAGACACCTCTTTGGACGCCGCGACGACTAACTTCAGTCAAGCCGTAGCCTGATTGCCCACGCTCGCAAGTGATGTGTGCCATGCTGGGTAACAACGGCTATGACGTGGCAAGTGCGCGAAGGGGTCTGCCAACCAGACCAACAAAATCAATCATCACTAAGGAAGACATCCTCGTCACAACCCTCCCCTCCCCCTACTTGTAGCGGGAGATTGGGGTGAGAGCGATACCATGAAGGTTCCCCCTACTCGAGAAGGGAAATGGCGAACGCGAACGCCGGTGAGTACATTAAAAGTGTGCGAAAGTAAGGTACAAACGTGTCGGGGCAACGGGGGTTGCCAACATTTCGGGCTTTGGCGACAGTCTTTTCGATGGGGGCTGAGATGAGGCATTCCCACAGTCACAACCTTAGCAATCCTGTCCAAGAGTGGTTTTAACTCAGTCGAAAGAGCGTCGGTGAAGTTGGTGAGATCGGTGGTTCGAAGCCCTTCGCGTCAACTAAAAGTTACTATAGACGATTACGGCAGAGGCAAACCTCTGCGTAACTCAGCCTGCACACTTGCCTAGGGCTTGTATTATCATCACGTAGTTACGGTTGCGAGTGCTCGATGACTATGATATGATCACTATATCGTTCCTAAAACTAGCATTGCACAATACGAGGTGTTGAAATTGCGAGATACGGAATCATCCCGTGGCAAGATTGAACTAAACATAGGTGGCATCAGTTTCTCTGGTGAAGGTGACGAGCAATGGCTCGACGCGCAGATTACCAAGTTGATTGAAGCAGTCAGTTCAGGCCAAATTGACGGTTCATCTAACGCTGGCACATCTGTCCGAGAACCGGAACAAAATGAACCGATGCAGGTCGGGGCTCTCGCCACTTACTTGAAGAAAAAGGGTGCAGAAACCATACAGGTCCATAAATTCCTCGCAACGGCCGCTTGGTTGCACCGTCGCGGCGAGAAGACCTTGTCGACTAGTACGGTGTCGAAGGCATTGAAGGACAACCAGCAGAAACGTATCGGCAATCCGTCTGATTGTCTAAACCAAAACGTCGCCCGAGGATTCTGCGAGAAAAAAGGCAGTCGCGAGTTTTTCATTACATCTGAAGGTTGGGACTATTTGAATGAGGAATCTCAATGAATTCGCATGCTGTATTGGATCGGTTGCCTGCTGGTCTGCGCATTCCTCTGGTCAAGGAATACCAGGATATTGTTTTCAATTACGCCGAGCACCGTTGGTTGCCCTCCGAATTGAGTGGAGGCAGATTCTGCGAAATAGTCTTCACTGTCATCGAAGGATACGCGACGGGATCCTATGCAACGAAGCGCACAAAACCCCGGAATATGGTTGCAGCTTGTCGGAGAATCGAGCAAAACAAGCACGTTTCCAGAGGTTTTAGGATCCTAATACCGAGGATTGTGCCGGCTATTTATGAAATTCGCAACAATCGAGGTGTCGGGCACTTAGGTGGAGACGTTGATTCCAACTACATGGACGCAACCTTCGTCGTTAACAATTGTAGTTGGGTGTTGGGAGAGCTGATACGCGTATTCCACAACTTGTCTGTTGATCAAGGTGTCCGTTGATCAAGCACAGTTCATAGTCAATGGTCTCGTTCAAAGACACGTCCCTCTGATATGGAAGGGTGCCAGGATTCGTCGTGTTTTGAATCCCAAAATTAACTTACGATCTCAGATCCTGCTGTTGCTGGCTACATCGACAGGCCCAGTCCTTACGTCTGACTTGCTGGCGTGGATCGAGTATAGGAATCATAGTTATTTCAGAAAACAGTTGCGCGACATGCACTCTCAACGGCTCGTAGAACTTTCTGACGACGAAAACTGTGTTGAGATTTTGCCTCCTGGCCATAAAGAAGCAACCGGAATCATCAAGGCGGCAATTGAGAAACCACTAACGAATCCAGAAACATGAAAACTCATCCTGCATTTCACCCTCACAAGCCGTTCCATCTGTTTCATCTTATCCAACGTTACCACTCCACTCCAATCCCTCTCCCTCACACCCCCTCCGGACGCGTCCCCTTACCACCATGCACGCTAGGCTCCGAGCACCACTTCAACCGCAACAAATCCAACGGCTCCAACACCGACTCCGGCAACCCTAGCAACTCTACGAGCACCCGACGGTCCAATTCCTTCCGACTCTCATCACGCCACGCTTCGTTCGCCGGCAGAAACTCCCGATCCCGCATATCCTCGAAGATTATCTTAGCCACCTTCAATTGATCCTCCGACAACTTCGTGACGTCCAACGTTGGCATCGTGCGAATCGCTGAGATCGGCATGATGCCACGCCCGCTTTGTTGTCGACTCGAGTGCCACCAATACGAGACCAGTCCCAGTGTCGAGTTGCCCCAAAGCGAGTAGGCGACTTCGTGAGCCCGGCTCGCAAACTTAACGTTCGGCCAGGCCCTGCCACCAATCGTGCGGTCCTCGGTGAACGCTACCGCTAGCGGTTGAGAACCGAATCCAAAATCTGCGTTGTGGTGAGCATGACTCCTTCTCGCCCAAATCTCCGCGGCACGGCTTTCTTGACCTCGGACCACCAATCCTTCGCTGTCTTGCCTAACTACCAGGCAACGTTCCTTTTGGGCATCGTGATTCCATAGCATGGGATAGGTAGGAAAGTTGGACGCGGGTGCAAGATGCTCAAATGCTGCTTGTGGGGAATTTCCGACTATATTCCTGTGGTAAACCCCAATTTGGCTTATCTGTTGAATCGTAGCGATCGGCAATTCGATTTTGTCTTCCATCCCCATTTGAGGTAGCCAAATTGCGCCCTGCGATAGCTTGTAAGCTGATTGAATCACTGAAAAATCCGAGATGCCCGGTGCAGACCACGGCAGAATCGAACTCAGCGGAGCATCGATAGCCTGTCCCACGCGCTCCCTGCCGACTCGCAATGGAGTCCCACCGTACGGCCCGTCTTCTAGCCTCTTCATGTCGCTGTTTGATGCGATACCCGATATCATCCTAGCGATCTCCATCGCTTCCATCTCGTTGTTGGGTCGGTTCTTTAAGGACACGAACACACCACGCCGCGAGGTTTCTTTGACCGACCGCCGACACACTATCAACGTCTCCGCCATACCAGTATCAGCCGAAAACGACTGGTCGAAATGTTTAGGGGTGGCGATCGTTATGATGATGACGTCGCTATAGTTTTCGGCTATCAATTGCCGTACTTTGAGCCAACTTGTACCCTGAAGAGCCGTCATAGGCAATACTAGCGCGATCGTACCGTCGTGTTTCACCATCCGGTCCGCTAAAGCCACGAACCAAGACGCAATACCCGCGTAACCGTGCGCGCATGTATCTTTACCGTGCTTGCTCTTCATGTCCGACATACGTCTCTGCGTTCGCAAATCCGTACCAAGTCCACGAAACGGTTTAATGTAATCCGACTCTCTCGCATCCCCTTCCCAATCAGAACCCGAACGCGTAAACGGCGGGTTCATGATCACCAGATCTTGGCTGTATTGCGGCATCTCCACGCTGTCTTCCGCTCTGATTTCACCCGTTCCCGTTACCGTCGTCCCAGCATGGAGCGGAATTAACGGCCGCACCTCCCCGTTCGTTCCCAACAAATCAAGCGAACCGATAGACACACCACCATCTTCCGTCTTACCGTACTGAGCCACGATCGTCCGCGTACCATCGTAACGTTGCCTGGGGTGCGACGAAGATAACATCGACGCGGTAAGGTGCACCGCCGAAGGTAGCACATCGCACGCGGTAAGCGCTTCCTTCATCATGTGCGCGTGCAACTCTTCGGGATCGCCACCCGATAACAGATGCAGCTGGTTGACGCGTCGGTACGCCGCATGTATCAACGTCCCCGTTCCGCAGGCATAGTCCGCGATTCGTAAACTCCTCAAACGTTCCGGGTCGCCCCACTGCCCATCATCGGGAATTGCCAGGTGCGCCAACAAAGTCGCCGACTCCGGCCGCGTGTAAAACGTCGCCAAGAACTTGCGGTCCGCGATCAAGCGCTGAAAAACGGTGCCGGTAAGGTCGTGAGATTGCGCGACACCCAGGGAATCGAGCTGTTCAGCCGTGCTTACCATTTCCCGGAGCGCGTCTCGCGCGTGCCCCATCGAACTGATGCCGCGGAGCAACTCCAGTGCTATTTTGAATATCGACCAGTAGTTGACACTCAGAATCTTGTGCCATGCCTCTATGACAAGACCAGGCACCGGTACTCCCTGAGGCCTAATGTCGTCGAAGCGCCCGACGCCGGGCTGCCCAGAAAGACTCAAGTGAAAAACCAGCGCGTTGATCATGATCGTTGACGCCATTCGCAACGTCTGATCGCTGTAGTCCTGTTTGAGTTGCTCTGCGACCGCTTCCTTAGTGCTGTCGCTCAACTCACATGCTTCACGCAGGATCACAGCAGTCGATCCGATACCTGCGACTAGCGTCTCGATAGCCTGTTGCACCGCGTCCTCGGGGACCGACGCGTACGCAACGAACGCGGCAAGTTCTCTAAGATTTCCGGGAATGAATCCTTGCTTGGGAAATCGCAAATAATCTTCGGGCTGCGGTCCCGTGTAAAGTGCATACTCCAGAGTCACGCCACCGCTCAACAACGCGTCCACCTCGTCGTGGCTGTTGCACCAGTTCAGATCAAGCGGCGACCTCAAAGCTACTACTGCGTTGATCTTTCCGGCGACACCAGCCACGCTCGAATCCAGGGATTCTCCCAGCCTCGCAACCGCTTCCACTTCCAACGTCCGAGCCGGCAGATACTCGTTCTCGATAACCACCGGGCGACCGCCTTGCTGGTGAACCAGCATATCTGGCTGTCGCTGGCTGCCTTGAAACGCCCCGTGTGTCTCTCCCAGAACGCGCCAGCGCACGTTCATCCGGTCCAACAGCGTGGCAATCCGTCCATTCAGTTGGGGTTCGTTAATCGGCATCGTTCAAGGATTTCTCTGAAATTTCTAACGGGTTTCGCCCAGACTAACAGACACCTTCCACCTCATAATTGTTGCATGGCGAAGCCGCGACCATCGACCATCATCGCAACACACCCAAACAACCAACACCTCATCATTCGAATCATAAAGATCACACTTCAGACAAAGGCGCAATGATCACAACGAGTGCAATGTGTCAACTAATTCCCAATGCTAACCTTGATACACAATGCGCCAGTTCACAACCACCACCACTCAACGAAACCAAGTCACAATCCCGGCCGAAGTGCGCCGTTTCCTCGGTATCAAACCCAGGGACAAAGTGTCGTTCACCGTCGAGGACGACGGTCATGTACGCATAGCCGCCGCTGAATTTACCCTAGAGACCGCGTTTGGATCTGTCAAACCGGTGTCGGATGGTCGTACCTTGGACGAAATCATCCGAGATGCCAAGGATGAGAGGGCTGAGCGGACTTGCTAAGGAACTGAGGGGATCGTGAGGTTTTTGGACACTAACGTCATTCTTAGATACCTTACTCGGGACGACGAAGAGAAAGCTCAATCCTGCTACCAACTTTTCCAACGGGTCAACAGAGGAGAGGAAATCCTGCTGACCTGTGAAGCCATCGTCGCTGAGGTCGTATATGTTCTCGGTTCGCCGCGAGCAGGATATCGCCTGAAACGTGAAGAAATTCATGCCCGGCTCGTACCGATACTCATGCTCCGCGGACTCCGGCTGCCGCAAAAGCAGATTTACATCAACGCTCTCAACATCTACGCATCGTCGTCTTCTTTCGATTTCGAAGATGCGCTGGCGGTGGCACACATGCAACAAACCGGCATCACAGAGATCATCAGCTATGACAAGGACTTCGACTCCATACCAGGCATCCATAGGATTGAGCCGCCACTGGTCGAAGTCCCATGATCCGTAGTCCAACTCAACGCGCCCTAATATAATTGCATCGGGCAACGGGCACGCCGCTGCCGAAATCCACAGGAGATACCGTAATGGCGTCGACAACATGGGCCTTCTTCAAAGGACAACAAGTCCCGTTGGAAGAAGCAAATGTTCGAGTCGACACCCACGCTCTCCACTACGGAACCGCCGCATTCGAAGGCATCCGAGGCAACTGGAACGAGGAACATGGCAAGGTCTACATCTTCCGCCTCCGCGAGCACTACGAACGACTCCTCCGCGGCTGCAAGATCCTTCGAATGGAGATCCCATACTCCGTCGACGACCTCTGCCAGATCACCGTCGGACTCCTTGAACGAAACGGCTTCGCAGAAGACGTCTACATCCGCCCTCTCGCTTACAAATCCGAAGAGGCCGTCGCAAACCTCAAACTCCACACCCTGGCAAGCGACTTCACCCTCATCATCCTGCCCTTCGGCGCATACATCGAGGCTGAAGGTGCCATCAAGTGCCAGACCTCATCGTGGCGACGCCCCGACGACTCGATGATGCCAACCGGCGTCAAGATCACCGGCCTGTACACCACATCCATCCTCGCCAAGACCGAAGCCGTTATGGCCGGCTTCGACGAGGCGATCCTGCTGAACCACGACGGCTCCGTATCCGAAGGCAGCGGCGAAAACCTCTTCCTGATCCGAGACGGCCAGATCCACACTCCCTTCGAGACGGCGAACGCCCTCCTCGGAATCACCAGAGACTCCGTTATCACCCTCGCAAAAAACGAACTCGGCATCGACATCATACAGCGCCGCATCAACCGTAGCGAACTCTACCTCGCCGACGAGGTATTCCTAACCGGAACCGCCGCCCATCTCACACCCGTCGGAATAATCGACAACCGAGACATCGGCGACGGCAACACCGGACCTTTAACCCAGAAGTTGCAAGACGTCTACTTTGAAAGTGTGACCGGAAACAATCCCGACTATATGGATTGGTGCACCGGAGTCACCCCCGGCGGCGGGTAGTCATCAACGGCCTTTTGGTCGCAAACCAACCAACGCAATGAGCGACCAGATCCAATCTGCCGCCGCACTCATGGTGCGCGACTACCTCATCCTCGCATTCCTCGTCAGCCTCGGAGCGCTTCAAATCTCCGTCTCCATCAGCGGCATCCGCGGACTCTGGCTGACTCCGAACCGCGTCGTAACTCGATCGGTAGGCGTTTTGCTGATCGCAGTCGGCATCGGCTTTTACATCTTCTCCCCGCTCTGGGTGGACGGACCATGGGCTGCCGGGTCCGTGGTCGATGGCACATCTGCCGACCGCCTTTGGGGCACCGCCGCGCTCGAAGAGATATCCGCCGCCCGAAACGTAAACGACATCCACGGCGGCATGGCCGGCACCGCCTACGCAGTTTTCTTCGTGCTCTCGGCTGTCATGGCAACCATATTCGCCGCGGTAGTTGGTGCATCGAATGTTCGGATACTGAATCCGTCATCCTCCAGGAGGGGGTTAGGGGGAGGCAGCAATGACATCCCCAGCGGCCTCGACGCCTTGAAACAGACCGACGTAATATCGACACTCTTCGCATCGTTGCGCGTCCTGCACCGCACCGGCAAGGCAGACGTCAACGAATACATGCTCGCCGCCCACCGCTGGAGCATCCCATCAATCGTCAGAAGGATGTGGCGAAATTAACTCATTGGACAGAGAGTTGGTGCTGTGGATTAACGGCTTCGTCGGCACCTCGCCAACCTTCGATCACCTCGCCCGAATCCTCGCGTCCGACTATCTGATGCCGCTTGCGTTCTCGGCGCTGATTTTCGCTACCTGGTTCGTGGGCCGAGACCTAGTCGAACGCCGACGCTATCAACGCGGCACACTGTTAGCTGCGTCCGCGATCGGCATCAGCAACCTCGTCGTAGACATCGTCAACTCTGCTTACGACCGCCAACGACCGTTTGATGAATTGGGTGACTCCCTGCATCTCATCTTCTATCGTTCGACAGACCCATCATTCCCGGCCAACCCGATGGCCGTCGTATTTGCTATCGCGATGGGCGTCTGGATAGTCGATCGTCGCATCGGGCGGATACTCATGGCGACCGCCGCGATCTACTCGGTGATGAGGGTATACGTCGGAACTTTTTACCCCACCGACGTCATCGGCGGAGCAGTAATCGGAATACTAGCCGTGCTGGTCTCGTGGTTCCTTTTCGAACTCTTGAAACCCGTTCCCGAAATCTTCCTCCGACTACTCCGAGGCGTAGGCATCGCCTAAATGCGCCGGCACGAAGCTCAACGTCGAGTCGAAATCCGCCGGAACGCCTCGCCGTACTCAAACGGCATCCCCTCGGCGACCGACTTCGCTCGGTTCCGAATACCTCTGTCCGATCCGGACTGCCTAGTCAGTCCAGGCACCTGACTCTCGTGACGGCTTAACGCATCGATCCGATTGTCAATCGAAGTCGTGATGTCCACGACAACATTCGGTTCGTCCGAATGCCAGAAGAACACGTCGCGCACCTTATAAGGCTCAACCCCTTCACCAAGTTGCTCAGGAAAGTGAAGATGATCCCGAGCATACGGATAAACAGCGTCTTGCACAGTAATCCCCGTATTGCGATGGTCCCGATGATTGAATCCCTTGAATCGAAACGGATCGTGAGTGAATATCACATCTGGTTGATGCGTGCGAATCGCCTTGACGATGTCACCTAGGAATTCGCGATTGGCCTCCAACATCCCATCCGCGTACGGCAACATCACCAAACTCGATACTCCGATAACAGCCGCCGCTTCCGCCTGCTCCTGTCGACGAATCTCGACGATCCGCTCCGAAGTCATCCCCTCATCGTTGCTGCCGCTGCTGCCGGTGGTGCAGACAACGTATGAAATCTCGCAACCATTGGCCGCCCACAAAGACGCCGTGCCACCTGCACCGATCTCCGCATCGTCAGGATGCGCGCAAACCACCATCGCGCGCTCGGGTATCTCGTTGAATTGCTCCAATTGCGCCACAGGACCTTCCTGTTCTACATTTCGGCATGCCCATCCAACGGGCATACATCGGATTCATGATATCTGCGCACATCCACCTCGCGCCGCACGAATAGACTCGACTCAGTAGATGTGCGACAACCTGCGAGCCAACAATTGAATCTGCAATCGAAAGACCCACGAATCGCCGAGATTATCGCCGCCGAGGAGCGTCGCCTGCGCGAGGAGATCGTTCTAATAGCATCTGAGAACTACGCCTCCCGCGCCGTCCTCGAAGCAACCGGCTCCGTCTTGACCAACAAATACGCCGAGGGTTACCCCGGGCGTCGCTACTACGCCGGTACCGAAAACGTCGATGCCGCCGAATTGCTCGCAATCGACCGCGCCAAGCAGCTCTTCGAAGGAGCCGAGCACGCAAACGTCCAACCCCACAGCGGGTCGCAGGCCAATATGGCCGCATACTTCGCCGCGCTCGAACCGGGCGATCGCGTAATGGGCATGTCGCTCGATCACGGCGGTCACCTCACCCATGGATCGCCGGTCAACTTCTCCGGACGCATCTACGACTTCGTCCACTACGGACTCGACGAAGAATCGGAGATGATCGACTACGACGTCGTCGAGCGCATAGCCAACGAAATGAAGCCTAAGATCATCGTCTCCGGCTACTCCGCCTACTCCCGAACCATCGACTTCGAACGATTCGGTCAAATTGCCGAAAGCATCGGAGCGTTACACCTCGCAGATATGGCACACATCGCAGGGCTTGTCGCGACCGGCGCCCACCCATCTCCCATACCGCACGCCGACATCGTTACCAGCACGACGCACAAAACGTTGCGCGGCCCCCGAGGCGCAATGGCGCTGACCACTAAAGCGTGGGCCCGCAAGTACGACTCCGCGGTCTTTCCTCGGATGCAAGGCGGACCGATGTGCCACACCATCGCCGCAAAAGCTGTCGCGTACAAGGAGGCGCTGTCGGACGATTTCAAAGACTACGCCGACAACATCGTCAGCAATGCCTCGGCGTTGGCGGATGCGCTGACTTCGTCAGGCATGAGGATCGTATCCGGCGGCACCGACAACCACCTGATGCTTGTGGATCTTCGGAACCTCAATGTTTCGGGAGCCGAAGCTGAAGTGAAGATGCGCAGCGTCGGGATCGTCGCCAACAAGAACATGGTCCCGTTCGACCCAAACCCGCCCCGCGTCACCAGCGGTGTTCGCATCGGTGTACCCGCAGTCACATCTCGTGGAATGGGAACAGGCGACATGGAGACGATCGCCGAACTGATCGTCGAATCATTGCGAGCTGAAGAGGGTTCGGCGCAGCAACGCGCGTTGGGTCAACGGGTCAAACAATTCGCAAGTTCGTTCGCGGTTCCCGGCATCGACTCGTAGTAACCCGCAACTTCGGCGATCGCTCGAAACCGAGATTCGAAGGTTACCCGAATGTATAATCGGGATTTATCGAATCCGTGCAAATTCGCACGGATAAGGACGCGTTCACAACAGACCGAGTGGGTTGCAATTGAGAGATTACGAAATGGTGTGGATCCTAGGCGGCAGAGCCGGCGCGAAAGAAGGCGAAGAGTCCGCCGAACGTGTTCGCGCGCTCGTCGGATCGTTGGGCGGAGAAGTGGGTGAGGTCAACCCATGGGGCAAGCGCAACTTGGCCTACCCGATCGAGAAGGAAACCGAAGGCTTCTACATCGAGGCGCAATTCAAGCTCGATGCCGAACGCACTCCGGAGCTGGAACGAGCTTGCAACGCCGACCGCGGAATTATTCGCCATTTGATCGTAAAGAAGTGAGCACCTTGCCATAACCTCGTGCCAATGTGTCGTAGCGAATCTGACGACAAGCGAGGAAAACATGGAAGGTGGATACTCCCAATGTCACTGAATCTGATACTTCTAATCGGCAACGCCGGACGCGACGCCGAACTGCGCTACACCGCCACAGGCCGGGCTGTCGCTAGTTTCAGTATGGCGGTAAGCCGAAGCTACCAAGTCAACAACGAATGGCAGCAAGAGACAGAGTGGTTCAACATCTCGGTGTGGGGGCAACAAGCCGAAAACGTCGCGAGTCGAGTGAAGCGCGGAGCTAAGGTGTTCGCTGAAGGTAGGTTGTCGACGCGCGAGTACACGAATCAGGCTGGGATTACACGTACTAGCCTCGATGTGAACGCTTTTAGGGTGGTCAATCTGGCAGGTCGTGAAGAAGGCGAAGAAGGCGGTTATGGATCGTACCCGCCTGCCACACAGGAAGGGCAACAGCCGCAAGGGGGTGGATATTCACCAGCGCCTCAACAACAACCCGCACCCACGGGGTACGGTGGAGGTGGAGGACACGACCAACCGCCCGAGGGCGACGATTTGGAAGACTTGCCTTGGTGAACCAAGCAAGCTTGGCAACCAAAAAAATATATGGAAAATGTTAACGAACGCAACTTCGGTTGGAACACTACGGAGAGACGATGACAACAGGTCCAAGAACTAGACAACCAGGCGGTAGCTCAGGCGGTTACTCCGGGGGTAACCGTCGCGGAGGCGGAGGCGGATTTCGCGGTGCCGGCGGTGCCGGCGGATTCGGGCGACGACGCGGAAGAAACTTCCTCAAGGGCGAGGATATCGACTACAAAGACGTCCAGCTGATGCGGCGTTTCGTGAGCGAGCGCGGCAAACTGGTTTCCGGTCAGCGTCTGGGCGTGACTGCGAAAAACCAGCGCCGATTGGCGCGCGCTATCAAGCGCGCCCAACACCTCGCTTTGGTTCCGATGGCTCCTAACCACGTCTACGTCACCGGATCGATCCAGCCCGACGCGCCTCAGAGACTTGAATCTTCGGAGATCGAGAACGAAGCCGTCGAGGAACAAACCGTTGACGCGCCCGAAGTCGTTGATCAATCTGACGATGATAAAGGCGAAACCCAAGAGCCGACCGAAGAAACTCCTGAGCAGAGCTGAAGCGGTCCCACGCAGCAAACCGACCTACGCGGCGTTCGTCCATTTGCAATAACTAGCCCTGCATCGGGAGCGCGCAGGTAAAATGGCGTTTGTCCGGCATGTGTCGTGACACACCAAAGCACGAATTCCGCACCTATGGCTAACGAACAGGAACGCAGCACTTTTTCTCACGCTCCGTTGGGCGGATACCGTGCAGGGCAGCGCAGCATCACCAACCGACGCGGAATCTCACGCTTCGAGATGATGCGACAGCGCGAACGCGCCGCCCTTCGCAACCGACCTTTCATAATCGGCGCTCTCGTTTTCGTCGTCCTCGTATTGGCAATTCCTGCGTACGGTTTCTACCAGCGCTACGTAGTACCGCCGACCGAGATCGCGGTGCAAGTAGAAGACCGCATCTACACCCGAGGTGACATCGTCAACTACATCCGCTTCTTTCAGCGGCTGAGCGAAGATTTGGGCGTCCCGTTCGAACTCGGCACATCCGCGTTCGAAGCAATGCAGACTCTTCAATCTAACGAGATCGCTTACCACCTCGCACCAAGGTACGGGATCACCGTCGAGCAACACGAAGTCGATGCACAGCTCGAATCTCTGCTCGGATTCGTCACCGAAAGCTCTTCCGACGCGTCGATGCGAGAGCACCGCGGCAATGTCGACGAAGCCAAAAAGCAATTCCTGAACCGCATCGGCTTGGGCGAAGAGGTATACCGCGACTTCATTCGCAAGGGAATGTTCAAGGATCGCCTCCGCGTTGAGGTCGGCAGCAACCTGCCACGCATTCAGCCGCACGCCGAGGTCTACCAGATCGTCCTGCAAGACGTGAGCCAAGGCACCATCAATCGCATTGAACGCGACTTGGTTTCGGGCAGAGAAGTCGGCGCCATCGTACTGGAACTCTCGGAAGACCCGAACGTACAAAGAACCGGTGGATACATCGGTTGGATGCCAGAAGGTGTTCGGACCGACCTCGACTCGATTCTTTTCGGACATCGCACGAACGAAGACGGTTCAAAAGGCGACCGCATTTTGCCGCTCAACCAACTGAGCGGCGGCCGATACGACGAAACTACGCAGCTATGGACCGCCCACATCGTCTCAGATTTCACAGAGGCCCGAGAGATAGCCAACGACCACTTCGACATCTTGGCAAACCTCGCCGTCGAACGTTTCATCAACGAACACCGCGGCGACTTCAATACGGCGATCTCGCTAAACAGCGAAGTTTACGACTGGATAAACCGGCAGGTGCGTCTCAACGCAATCGTGCCGACCGCGACTCCCGTGTCGCCATTCACGTCGCTCGACGAACTCAACTCATCGCCCGGAAGATGAGTGATGGGGATTGATCATCAGATGAATCGCCACAACGCCGCAGATACCGGCGTGGGACTCTTGGGGGCAGGGGTAGTCGGGTCGCAAGTGGCACGCGTAATTCTCGATTCCGACGTTAACCACCGACTTTCACTAAACGGGGTCCTAGTACGCGACGTCGAACGCCAGCGAGAAGGAGTGCCATCCGAACTCCTCACTTCCGATCCCGAAATGGTCCTAAGTGATGATCGTAACGACATCATCATCGAGGTGATGGGCGGCGAAGAACCGGCGCGTTCCTACATGGCGGCCGCTCTCAGCGCCGGTAAACACGTCGTGACCGCCAATAAAGAAGCGTTGGCAAAACACGGCGATGAACTGACGAGTATCGCGGTTCAGAACGGCGTCAGCCTTTCGTACGAAGCTAGCGTCGGCGGCGGAATACCCGTCCTGGCTGTCATCCAAGACAGCCTTACCGCAAATTGCATCGAGAGCATCCGCGCAATCATCAATGGCACCACGAACTATGTGCTTTCCTCCATGGACGAGTCTGGCATGTCGTTCGAAGACGCTCTCACCGAAGCACAGGAGCTCGGATACGCGGAAGCGGATCCGAGCGCAGATGTCGATGCCCACGACGCCGTCTACAAACTGTCGATCCTCGCTCGTCTTGCGTTCGGCGCCTCGGCACACCCGGACATGATCCACCGTGAGGGTATCCGTAATGTCGGCTCCAAGGACCTTCGTTACGCTAGCGCACTCGGATTCACAATCAAGCTCTTAGCGATTGCTCGCGCTGGATCGAACGGCGTGCGTTGCCGCGTGCATCCCGCGTTGGTCCCCGTTGACGTGCCGATGGCCAACGTCAACGGCGTATTGAACGCGGTGGAGTTGAACGGCGACCTTCTCGGACCCTTGTGGTTGCAGGGCAGAGGCGCCGGCGCCGGTCCGACGGCGAGCGCGGTCATGGGCGATGTTCTCAGGATCGCCAAAGGGATGTTGATTAACGGTTCCAATGCATCGGAACGGATCGAAGCTCCAAACGTCTTAGACATGGATGATCTACAAACCCGCTACTACGTTCGACTATTGGCCAGAGACCGTTTCGGTGTGCTCGCGAAGATCGCCGGAGTGTTCGGCGGTGCCCAGATCAGCATCGCGTCAGTGCTTCAGTTCGATTCAGACGACGAACGCGGTTTGGCGGACCTCGTGATAATGACTCACCCGTCTCGCGAAGCCAGCATGCAGGATGCGGCCCGCCGTCTGCGACAATTGGATGTTGTTGCGTCGCTCGAGAACCTGATCCGCGTCGAAGACTACGACACGGTTTGAACATCGATATGAATGTGCGGGCGACGCCGTCCTGCATACTAAGAGGATCCCGTTGAACGGCACTATCGGCGTCATCGAACGCTACAAAGAGTTTCTTCCGGTCAGTGCCGAAACACCGTTGATCACGATGGGCGAAGGTAGCACGCCGCTCGTCAAATCTAACAACATCGGCCCATCGATCGGATGCGAAAACCTCTACTTCAAACTTGAGGGCTCCAACCCGACTGGTTCGTTCAAAGATCGCGGCATGGTGATGGCAATTGCCAAGGCCCTGGAAGCCGGACGCCGACGAGTCATCTGCGCTTCAACCGGCAACACCAGCGCCTCCGCGGCCGCATACAGCGCCCGTTACAACTTGCAGGCATTTGTAGTCGTCCCATCCGGCGAGATCGCCCTCGGAAAGTTGGCGCAAGCGATGGCGTACGGATCGCGTATCCTAGCAGTCGACGGTAATTTCGACGACGCATTGAAAATGGTGCGCGACTTGGCGACCGAGTTATCTATCGAGCTTGTCAACTCTTTGAACCCGTACCGTCTCGAAGGCCAAAAAACCGCAGCGTTCGAAATCTCCGATGCCCTGGGCGACGCTCCCGATATGGTCTGCATACCGGTTGGCAACGCCGGCAACATCACTGCTTACTGGAAAGGTTTCAACGAGTACCGGATCCATGAACGCATCAGCCTTCTCCCGCGCATGATGGGCTTCCAAGCCGCTGGTGCCGCGCCGATCGTCAAGGGGGAACCGATAGACGAACCCCAAACGATTGCGAGTGCCATCCGGATCGGTAATCCCGCAAGTTGGGAACACGCGGTCAACGCCCGAGACGATTCTGGTGGCAACATCGACTCTGTCACCGACGCCGAGATCATTGACGCGTACATCAGGTTGGCTAGGGAAGAAGGCATATTCTGCGAACCGGCATCCGCTGCTTCCGTGGCAGGTGTTCTAAAGCTGGCGCAACAAGGCGAAGATCTCAAAGATTTGAAAGTCGTATGTATATTGACTGGCATGGGACTGAAAGACCCTACAACCGTTGAGAACCACGCCCGTGTTGAACTCGAATACGTCGAGACAAACGTCGATCAGGTAGCTGCTTTACTGGGCAAGGAAAGCAGCTGATTTCTCACATGACCTGCACCGCACCAACGAGAATCGTCTCCCCGACGTTCGACGATCTAGCAGATGATTGGCAACGCATTTACGATTCGATGCCTGCCAGTTCAGCGTTCGACTCGTTGGAGTGGAACCGCCTATGGTGGGAGCACTTCGGCGGCGATTCGAAGCTGATGCTGCGGTGCGTAGTCCGGCCGAACGGCACGATCGCCATAATTGCACCCTTGCGGCTCGATTCAAACAACGACGAGGGTGTATGCACCTTCCTCGGCGGGACCGATCTCGTCGACTATCTCGGCTTCAAGCACGACGACGAGCTCCGCTCCGAGGACGTGCAAGACCTGCTCCAATCCCTTTACGACGATCCTGAAATAACTGCTCTTGTCCTCGAATCGTTACCGGAAGACTCGCATACCATCCACGCCGTCAAAGAAGTCGCCGAGGACATTGGATGGGAAGTGCATATCTGGGACGAAGGAGTAGCACCGAGAGTCGCGCTGCCATCCAGTCAAGAGGAGTACTTCGTTTCTCTCACTAAGAAGCACCGTCACGAACTGCGCCGTAAACTGCGGCGACTCTATAGCGCCGGCGATGTCGAGCAGATCGAGTACAAATCGCCGAACGAGATCGCCGACCGGATGGGCGATTTCATCGATCTCCATCGCGGCAGTTCAATCGACAAACAGGAGTTCATGACGGTCGAGCGAGAGCGATTCTTCCGCGAGGCCGCCGTCTCCTTAGCCGAGCAAGGCGTCACGAGGCTCTACTTTCTCACGCTCAACGGCGAGAACGTTGCGACCTCTTTAGCGTTCAAGGTTGGCACGACCAAATATCTCTACAACAGCGGCTACGTCCCGGAACGTTCTTGGCTCGCGGTCGGATTGTTGAACCATGCCATCAACATCCTCGCCTCGATAGACGAAGGCATCGAGGTGTACGACTTCATGCGTGGCGACGAGAGGTACAAGTACCACTTGGGTGCCGTCGACCGCAGGATTTACACAGCGCGTCTCGACAAGCGGAGATAGCGCGGTCGACAATTGCTCTTTGGATGGACATTCGGGAGCAAAACCTGAATCTTCGATGCGTATCGCAGTGATCAGCGTCCATGGATGCCCGTGTATCCAACCCGGTGGTACCGATGCTGGGGGAATGAACGTCTACGTAGATCAAGTCGCCCATCGCTTGGTGCGACTCGGTGACAGTGTAGTTGTCTACTCCCGCTCGCACCTCGGAATTGAAAACGACATCGAAAGTCGGGGATACGAGCTAGTGCATTTGCCAGTCGGCGAAACAACGCTGCCGAAAAGCCGGATCCCGGAGACCCTTTCCGATTTCACCGCCGCCGTCGAGAGCGATGCAAAAGTCAACGGCCGAACCTTCGAGTTGGTAACGTCCCATTATTGGCTCTCCGTCGTCGTCGGTTGTGAACTGTCGCGCATTTGGAAGACTCCACACGTGGCCAGCTTTCATACGTTGGCAAGTATCAAGAGACGAGTCAGGCCTGAAGAGGATGAGCCAGAAATCCGATTCGTCGATGAAGCCCGCGTTGTGCGAGATGCGGACGTGATCGTTGCGTGGACCGAGGGCGAAGCAGAGCATATGGTGCAGGAGTTCGGCGTTGTGCGAGAAAAGATCGCCATCGTCCCGCCCGGTGTTGATACGGATCGGTTCGCACCGTCGACAGTGTTTGTGGAAGTTCGGGCGAAGAAACGCATTTTGTACGTCGGGAGATTGGACGCGTTGAAGGGTGTCGACTTGCTGATCGAGGCGTTTGCGATTGTTGTTGGTCGCGGTTTGGATGCCGAGTTGCAGATCGTCGGTGGCGGAACTGCCGATGAGTTCCGAAGGGTGCTGGGTCGTATCTCCCAACTCCGGCTTACCGACCGTGTGAGACTGCCGGGCGTATTGTCCCAATCCGACCTTCAGGAAATCTATTCGAATGCCGACTGTATCGTTGCACCATCATTTCACGAGACGTTTGGACTCGCCGTGCTAGAGGCCGCTGCTTGTGGGACACCCGCGATCGCAGCCGATGTTGATGGGTTGCGAGCGATCGTGGTCGATGGCGAGACGGGGTACTTAGTCGGCGAACGAGACGCGAATCTCTACGCCGACAAGATCGTGGAGTTGATGGGAAACGACACGGTTCGCTTACAGATGTCCAATGCAGCGCGCAAACGGTCTGAGACCCTTTCTTGGGATGCGACCGTTAGCGGTCTGGTCGCTATCTACAATCGAATCTCGAAACCGCGCGTAACTTCCGCGGCTCTGCTATAACCTTCGTCCAAAGTACCGTTCACCCTGAACAGGTTTGAGGAATTACTGTGTATTTGCGCATCGAAGATCACGGCATCATCGGAGATCTTTACACCGCCGCGTTGGTCGGTATGGATGGCACCATCGATTGGTTTTGTGCGCCGCATTTCGATTCGCCTTCGATCTTCGCGTCCATCCTCGACGACAAGAACGGCGGGCATTTCTCCCTGCGGCCCGACAACCATGATGTTCGATCGACGCAGTACTACCTGCCAGAAACCAATGTGTTGGTAACGCACTTCACATCTGATGAGGGCGTTGCACAAGTCGTCGACTTCATGCCGGTGAGAACTCGCCTTTCAGGTGACACAGACCACGTGCTTATCCGCCGCGTAACGGGAATCCGCGGCAATCTGCACATGCAGATCGATTGTTCACCTAAATTCAACTACGGCAGGGACGAGCACGACGCGGTCTTCATTGGCGAAAGTGTTCGGTTCATCTCACCCGATATTTCGCTCGAATATTGGAGCACCGTGCCGCCAAAGATCGTTGACAACTCGGTGAAAGTCGATTTCGAAATTCAAGAGGGGAGCACCGAGTATATCGTCGTTGATGCAGTCGAGCACATAGAGAGAGCGGATACATTCGACGCAGAACGTATCGAGCTTCTCTTCGACGACACGATCAACTATTGGCGGCGGTGGATAAGCAAATGCACTTACACCGGCCGCTGGCGCGAGATGGTCCACCGATCCGCCCTTTGCCTGAAGCTGCTGACGTTCGAGCCCACAGGTGCCTTCGTCGCTGCACCTACTACGAGCCTGCCGGAGCATCTCGGCGGGGTAAGGAACTGGGATTATCGCTACACCTGGATCCGCGACGCGGCATTCAGCGTCTACGGCCTTCTGCGAATCGGTCTAACCGATGAGGCGGGCCGGTTTATGGATTGGTTGCAGGATCGTTGCTCGGAAAGCGAAGAAGACGGCACCCTAAAGATCATGTACAGCATCGATGGTAGCCACGACCTCGAGGAACACACGCTAGAACACCTCTCTGGCTACATGGACTCTAAACCAGTCCGCATCGGCAACGGAGCCGCGGACCAGCTGCAACTCGACATTTACGGCGAGTTGATGGACGCGGTGTATCTTTCCAATAAATACCAGACGCCCATTTCTTACGACTTCTGGTCCTATCTGCGTAAGATCATCAACTGGGTCTGCGACAACTGGCAACGCCCCGACGAGGGTATCTGGGAAGTCAGAGGCGGTCGTGCGCACTTCGTCTATTCAAAGCTCATGTGCTGGGTCGCGCTCGACCGTGGAATTCGTCTGGCAGCGAAACGTTCTTTCCCGAGCGATACCGAAAAATGGGTCAGGACGCGCGATGAGATCTACGAAGAGATCATCAAGTACGGTTGGAGCGACAACGTGGAGGCGTTTACCCAAGCGTACGGAAGGGACGCTCTCGACGCGTCGAACTTGATCATGCCGATGGTGTTCTTCATGTCGCCTTCGGACCCCCGGATGTTGAAGACGCTCGACGCGATCCAAAAGTCACCGGCGAACGGCGGGCTCGTCTACTCAAACCTCGTCTACCGCTACAACCTCAACCAGACACAAGACGGTTTGGAAGGCGAGGAAGGCACATTCAACATGTGTACTTTCTGGCTTGTCGAAGCGCTAACGCGCGCGGGTCTATCGGATCCCCGTCGGTTGGAAGAGGCGCGCATGATGTTTGAGCACATGCTCGGTTACGCCAACCGTCTCGGACTTTACTCCGAGGAGATCGGACCCAAAGGCGAGCACCTCGGCAACTTCCCGCAGGCATTCACGCACCTCGCGTTGATATCGGCGGCGTTCAACCTCGACCGGGCGTTGGGCTCGAGAGCTTAGGTTTTGGCGAAAATATCACGTAAGTTAAAATAAAGGTACTATCTCGTTGCCTGAAGAGCCAAATTATCGGGACGTGTGTAGTTCTGGGTGGCGGGTCGGGACGCGGCGGCAAAACGGGGAAGTTTTTCTGAAAAAGGCCGGACGTCAAAATGTCTAATATCGATTCACCACGTCCAAATAAAAGACCTAGCGATGTCCATCGTTCGTTGACTAAGAGGCCCGAGTCGCTGACTCACACAGTCGACTTAATCAATGGATTTAGAAACAGTTCAACCGCCGAACGGATGCTAAGAAATCAACGCGAGGTTAACAAGGCCTTGGAAAGTGCGTTAGGTCCGAATTCACAGTCAATGAAAGCTCTACAGCATCTGACAAGGTTGGCATCCCACAGCATAAATGTATCGAGTGCGGCGCTGGCGGCCCACCCATCGTGGAATAGGGAGCTGATACGTATGTCCAAATACTTGGGCGCAACGCAAGGTAACTTGGCACCTACGTTGAACGATGTGTCGCACGCTGCGGTTTTGGGCGCGTCACGTGAATTTTCAATCACAGCCGGGTTGACGCGGAAAATCAATGTTGGAACCATCGCGGACAATCTCAAAATCGGACAATCTGTCGCATCCACAATTCGAAACTCGTTGACAGGGTTAGACAATACCTATGCGAAGTTGGCTCAGTCTTTCGAAGGGATCGAAGATCTAATACGACGACCTGCATTCGTTCTACCGGGTGCGACTCGCGAAGTGGTCGCAACCGGTCAAGTGATCGAGTCACTGCTTCCACACCTGGAACCGCCGCCCACAATCGATTGGGAGTTTGAAGATGAACTCGACCGACACGATGTCGGCGAGGATGCGGAACTGATTCACTTGCTTGACAGTATCAACCCGAAATTCGCAGAGTTGTAATCAGGCGCGTTGGAGGCGCTAAAATCCGACAATCCCGAACGGACAAGGCACGTCCTTGTGTCGTTGCGTGAACTTATGACTCACTTTTTGGACGAGTTGGCACCGCCGGAACGGTTGAAAAAAATGGATCGATGCACGCGGCGGTAATGGAATGTTGCATGAAGGCGAACCGACTCGACGGGCGAAATTACAGTACACCGTTAGAGACGTTGGCGACAATCTATTGGTGGATTTCGTGGATGCCGATGCGAGAGTAATGAAGCAGATGTTCAAGTTGTACAACAGGTTGCACGAAGTGGAAATAGGTTTAACCGACGACCAGGTACAAACGCTGATACTCAGAACAGAGTGTTATTTGCGGTATCTTTTGCAAGTCCGCGCATTGTCGCGTGATAAAAACGTAGACGCGACTCATGATAGTCTCCCATCGATTTGGACTTGCAATCCGTAGTACCGAACTTCGGAATAGGTGCGGTAGCCAGCGGATTCGTAGATGCGTCGAGCCGGCGGGTTTTCGGAATCGACATCCAAAACCAGTGTGGTCGCTCCTTGCGCGATCAGTTGCTCGACCCCGGCGTTGAATATCGTCCACCCCAGTCGTATTCCACGCTTGCTCGGGTGAACGCCGACCATCTCGACGCGCCCATCGCCGTCGCTGAGCGTGATCCAGTTGTATGCGGACAATTCGCCATCCGAAGCATCCGCTAAAACGACAATCGGTGCAAATCCGTTCCGATCTGCATCAGTAGCGGCGCGACCGGCGATTTCTTCGACAGTGTTGGGCGAAAATCCCCAACTACCTTGGAAACAGTCGTTGTGGAGATCGGTAACCGCTGCGGCTTCGGCCCCGTCTGACATGCGGGCATCACGAACTGCCAATCCAGGCGGAACAGAAGCCGTGGGCAGTTCAACATCTGGAACGTCGACGCGCATCTTCAACACCGTCCGAACTACATCAAAGCCCGCCGCTCCAAGGGCATCTCTGACCGACGCCGATTCGGTGTCTCGCACCGCGACGTGGATCTCGAACCGATCAAGATCCGTTAACCCTTTCGCGCGCTCCACGCCATCTGCAAGCAACGACTCCAGCGCACCTTGTTGTCGGTCACTGGCAGCCAATCCCACGAGAACTCTACCGATGTTCAACTCCGGTTCGACCAGCGAATATCCGACGGGTGCACCGTCTGTGTGTCCAATCGACCATCGTCCCAGATCGGGATCCAATCGGGGGTTGTCGAGCGTCGCAATAAGCGTCGCTTCATCCGACAATGGCCACTCCCGGTGTCCGTGACGACCGGCAGTGCGCAGGATTCGTAGCAATTCTGCTACGTTGTCACGCGAGATTGGGCGAATTTCCATATCGAATCGAGTTGTCCATCAGGGTGTTTTGCGAAATCCGTAGCGTGTGGCATAATTGTTTGGCACACTAGCAAATGCTAATGCTACGAACGGGAGTAGTACCGCGGTCCCGATAGCGATAGAGAGCATCTGGTTGCTGAAAAGGATGCGCATCGTCCGTGGGAACTCGCCCGGGAGCTCGTGACCTGAACCTCCCAGCCGCCCATTTTTGGGCTTGCAGGATTCATAGGGTTGCGCGGGTCGGCTACGTTAACGGTCGTAAATCAAGCGGGTTGAGAATCAAGCGGGACGCTCGATAAGCAATCAAGTAAGGTGGTACCGCGGGTAATCCTCGTCCTTAGAGTAGTTGGACGGGGATTTTTTGGTTTGACTAACCGTTGAGCCGAAAATCGGGAATACAACGGATCGGCGCATCACACGGTGCGCTTATAGATACAAGAAGTGACATGGGCAAGAAACTGACAGGCGGCGACATAGTCTGCGAAGCGCTGTTGAACGAGGGCGTCAACATCGTGTTTGGCCTCCCCGGCGGCGCGATTCTTCCGCTCTACGGAGTGCTCGGCAGGTATCCGCAACTGCGTCACGTGCTTGTACGACACGAGCAGGGTGCCGCTCACGCCGCCGATGGTTACGCACGCGCATCCGGCAAGGTCGGCGTTGCGTTCGCCACCTCCGGACCAGGTGCCACAAACCTGATCACTGGTCTGGCCACCGCGATGATGGATTCTGTCCCAATCGTGGCTATCACCGGGCAGGTCGGACGCGCCGCGATCGGAACAGACGCTTTCCAAGAAACCGACATCACCGGTGCGACGCTCCCCGTCACCAAACACAACTATCTGATCACCCGCGTCGAAGACGTTGGACCAACGATCCATGAAGCATTCCATATCGCTCGCACAGGTCGACCTGGCCCGGTCCTCATCGACATCCCCAAAGATGTCATGCAGGAAGATGGTTCGTATGACTTTGAGCGCGACCGCCAAATAAAGCTGCCCGGCTACAGAATTCCGACGACGGCACCGGACGCCCAGATCGATGCCGCAGTCGACCTCATCAACGCATCCGAGCGCCCGGTGTTCCTGGCCGGTCACGGTGTAATCATCTCGCGCGCGTTCGACGAACTTCGAGAACTCGCCGAGAAGGCGCAAATTCCGGTCGTCACCACGCTGTTGGGCATTTCGGGTTTTCCTGAGAACCATCCTCTGCACGTCGGCTTCCCCGGCATGCACGGCGAGGCATACGCGAGCCTCGCGCTGGACGACTCCGACCTAATCATCGCTGCTGGCAGCCGATTCGACGACCGCATCGTCGGCAACGTGAACGAGTTCGCCACGCGATCGAAGAAGATACACATCGACATCGATCCTGCCGAAATCGGCAAGACGGTGCAGGTACACGCGGCAGTTGTCGGCAACTTGAAGGACGTTCTTGGTCAGATCATCGCCAAGGTTGATCGCGCGTCGAGGCCCGAGTGGATACGGCATGTCGAGCAACTGAAAGCGGACCATCCGTCGCTGCACATCCCTGAAACCGGAAACTTGTCCGGGCAACACGTTGTGCGCGGCTTGTCACACGTCACGAAAGGCAAAGCGATCATCTGCAGCGGCGTCGGCCAGCACCAGATGTGGGCGGCGCAGCATTACAAGTTCACCGAGCCGAACTCTTGGCTGTGTTCAGGTGGTCTCGGCACGATGGGCTACGAAGTGCCATCGGCGATCGGCGCGCAACTCGCATTGCCCGAAGCATTGGTCTGGTCTATCTGCGGCGATGGCGGATTCCAGATGACGATGATGGAGCTTGCGACCGCGGTTGAGAATCGGTTGCCGGTAAAATACGCCATTCTGAACAACAACCACTTGGGTATGATCACCCAGTGGCAAGAGCTTTTTTACATGGGCGACACCCAAGCCGATGCCTATACAGCGAACCCCGACTTCGTCAAGCTGGCGGACGCGTTCGGCATGAAGGGTATGCGCGTCGATTCGATTGACGACGTCGAAGAAGCCATCGAAGAAGCCAACGCGCATCCCGGTCCCGTAATCGTCGACTTCGTCATCGAAAAGGTAGAACACGTCTATCCGATGATCCCGGCCGGCGGAAGCATCAAGGATTTGATGGAAGACACGAGGGTCTGACATGACTTCTCAATCTAAATTCGAAGCTCGCACCGTCACCGCTCTGGTCGAAGACCGACCAGGCGTCTTGGCGCGCATTGCGGGACTATGCCGACGCCGGGGACTCAACATCGCAAGCCTTGCCGTTGGCGCTTCCGAGCAACCGGGCTTGTCTCGTCTCACTTTCGTCCTCGAAGGTCCGCCGGGTGTCGTGAATCATTGCGCCGCACAGCTGGAGCGTCTGATTAACGTCGTCGAGGCGCGTGACATTACCAACAAAAACCACATCTGGCGCGAACTCGCACTCATCAAGGTCGCGACCAACAGGGAAACGCGTGTGGAACTTCTGGAACTGAGCCGCGTTTTCCGCGCCAACGTCATCGACATCGGCGTCGAAAGCATGACGTTCGAGTTGACCGGCGGGCGCGAGAAGATCGACTCACTGATCATGCTCTTGTCTCCGTTTGGCATCAAGGAGGTGATGCGGACGGGCCGCGTGGCTGTCCTCCGCTGTACCCTCTTTGAAGGCGAAGAAGACGGCGAGTTCCAAGCGACTCGCAACGCGGTCAACGGACTGCAACACGAATACCACTTCGAGCCGGGAATCTCCGGCAGCGTGTAGAACGTTCTCGAACGAAAACTTCTGCTAACCGCCCAAAAACTAGGAAGGTCATACAACCAAATGCCAAAGCTTTACTACGATGCGGACATCGACGACTCGCCGTTGCGTGACAAAACCATTGCCGTTATCGGTTACGGTTCGCAAGGTCATGCGCACGCGCTAAACCTCAAGGACAGCGGTTTCGACGTCGTCGTCGGGTTGTACGAAGGCAGCAAGAGCCGCGAGAAAGCCGAAGCGGACGGTCTTGAAGTGTTGAGCAACGCCGAGGCGGCGAAGCGCGCCGACCTTATCTCGTTCTGCTTGCCGGACACGATACAAGGCGGCGTCTTCAGGGATGACATCGAGCCGAATCTTGAGGCTGGGAAGACACTCTTGTTTGCGCACGGCTTCACGATCTTCTACGAGCAGATCAACCCGTCGGAAGACATCGATGTCGTGATGATTGCGCCGAAAGCGCCCGGTCACCGCGTGCGGGCAGTCTTCGAGCGCGGTCTCGGCGTGCCGTGTCTAGTCGCGATCCATCAGGATGCTTCTGGCAATGCGATGAAAAACGCACTCGCGTATGGCAAGGGCGTCGGAGGTGGACGCGCTGGCATACTGACCACCACGTTCAAGGAAGAGACCGAAACTGATCTCTTCGGCGAGCAAGCGGTTCTCTGCGGCGGCGTGACCCAGCTCATCAAGATCGGTTACGAAGTGCTGACCGAGGCTGGCTACCAGCCCGAATCGGCGTACTTCGAGGTGTTGCACGAACTCAAACTCATCGTCGACCTCATCTACCAAGGCGGCCTCGAGTACATGCGCTACTCAGTCAGCGAAACGGCAGAGTACGGCGACTACAGCCGGGGTCCGGAAATCATCGACGACAACGTGAAGGAAAACATGCGTCGCGTGCTCGATGACATCCAGTCCGGGCGTTTCGCTCGCGAATGGATTGCCGAGAACGACGAGGGGCTTCACCGCTTCAAGCAGATGCGTAAAGAGAACCTCGAGCACCCGGTCGAGAAGGTCGGTAAGGAGCTGCGGGCCATGATGCCATGGCTCGAGTCCACCACCTAGTCCGGGGCAACAAGACACTTTCAGCCGTTTCAGATGCTCCAAATCTAAACGGAGCATAGGAGCGACAGCATGACCACACAAACCGCAAACAAAGCCGACCAAGTAATCATCTTCGATACGACGCTGCGCGACGGGGAGCAATCGGCGGGCGCCGGTTTGACCGTCGGCGAGAAGGTGCGGATCGCGCATCAGCTTGCGAAGCTGAACGTCGATGTCATCGAAGCCGGTTTCGCGGGCAGTTCGCCCGGGGATTTTGAAGCGGTTCGACGGATCGCGCACGAGGTTGAAGGCCCGGTGATATGCTCTCTGGCGCGAGCCGTCAACTCCGATATCGAAGCCGCGGCGCGCGCACTCGAAGGTGCGGCTAAACCCCGCATTCACACGTTCATTTCGTCGTCGGACGTTCATTTGATGCATCAGATGCGTAGGGACCGCGAGACGATCATGAACATGGCGGTCGAAGCGGTGGCAAAGGCCAAGCAGTTCACCGACGATGTCGAGTTCTCTCCTATGGATGCCAGTCGCACCGCGCCGGAATACCTCTACGCGATCCTGGAAGCCACGATCAATGCCGGCGCGACAACTGTCAACGTGCCGGACACCGTCGGTTACTCCAACCCGATCGAGTTCGGTGCGCTGATCAAAGGCGTCTTCGACAACGTGGCCAACATTGACAACGCGGTCGTGAGCGTTCACTGCCACAACGACCTCGGCATGTCAGTCGCGAACTCGCTTGCAGCGATCGAAAACGGTGCACGTCAGATTGAAGGTTGCGTCAACGGTCTAGGCGAACGAGCCGGCAACGCCGCGCTCGAAGAGGTCATGATGGCTATCGTGACGCGGCCGGACCATTATCGTGTCTACACCGGTGTCAACATTCGCGAGATCAATCCCACCAGTCGCATGATCAGCAGCATCTTCGGTTTCCCTGTGCAGTACAACAAAGCGATTGTTGGACAGAACGCATTCCGACACTCGTCCGGTATCCATCAAGATGGTTACCTGAAGGAGCGCACGACATTCGAGATCATGCGCCCCGAAGACGTCGGATGGCGCGGTGAAGCTCTTGTGTTGGGAAAGCTTTCGGGACGCGCCGGACTGCGCTCGCGATTGAGCGATCTCGGTTACCAACTTTCCGACAATGAGTTGAGCGATGTGTTCGTCGCGTTCAAGGACTTAGCGGACAATAAGCGTGAGATCACTGACGCCGATCTCGAAGCGTTGATGCGAGAACAACATCGCTACGCCGACACCAATCGTAGTTACAAACTGGGAAAGATCCGGGTAGTATGCGGCAATGACGACATGCCGACAGCGGATATATCGATGACAACTCCCGACGACCACGCCCGCAACGCTTCGGCGGAAGGAACCGGACCAGTCGACGCTGTATGCAAAGCCATCGATTCCGTCATCGATATTGATGTTGAGTTGGCAGAGTTCCATGTGAGTTCGGTGACCGAGGGGATCGACGCCCTTGGCGAAGTCACGATCCGAATCGACCACGATGGATCGACCTATTCTGGGCGTGGCTCAGACACCGACATCGTCGTGGCATCGGCGAAGGCGTACGTGAACGCCATCAATCGGGCGCTGATGATTAGTGAAATGGACAGCCACCCCGTTACAGGCACGGTCTGAGCGAGACCTGTATTGTCGGACTGTTGCGGATGCATCAACGACTAACCCGATCCAACCAATGATCCTATTGGGACGTAGAACCGCCGCAACCGAAGTTGAAAAACGGCATCGGAGAACTAATCGGCGGACGTACCTCGTTGAGGTGCTATTGATCTTCGGCGCGTCGTTTTTGATCGAATTCGCGTTGGACCGATTGGACGTTCCGGGACTCTGGGTCGACTTCGCGCTGGCTCTTCCGTTGCTGTTCCTTGTAGCGAGAGCATTTTCAGGTCGAACGCATGATTTGGGTCGAACAGACAACTGGACGTTGATCCCGCTGGTAGTATTCGCTAGTGGCTGGCTGACGCCCGCCTTGTGGCCCGACGCACCGCTCGCGGTCGAGATCGTATCTCATTTGGCTTGGAGCATCGCACTCGTCAGCGTGGCGTTCGTAAAGGGCAACGAAGGCGAGAATAGATATGGTTCGGCACCCGCAGAGGCCGTCGAATTGAAAGTGATAGCAAACGTGGGTTGACGGCCGGCATTGCCAGGCCGGGAGCTCAGCAAGGAAAATTGACCGACAGGTGGTGAAAATGCCGAAGACGATGTTTGAAAAGATCTGGGACGCGCATCTCGTTGCCGAACCCGAAAGCGAACCGGCCATCCTCTACATCGACCTGCACTTGGTCCATGAGGTGACGTCGCCGCAGGCGTTTGAGGGGCTGCGACTATCCGGTCGTAAAGTGCGACGGCCCGATCTGACAATATCGACGGTCGATCACAACGTCCCGACAGACGAAACCCGAACTGAAGTCATTCGCGATCCCATCGCCCGGCAGCAGGTCGAAGCCCTGCGCCAGAACTGCGCTGAGTTCGATGTGACGCTTTACGACGTCGATTCCAGCGCGCAAGGCATCGTCCACGTCATCGGCCCGGAGCAGGGATACACTCAGCCCGGCATGACCATCGTTTGCGGCGACTCGCACACCTCGACGCACGGGGCGTTCGGATCGCTGGCATTCGGCATCGGCACGTCCGAAGTCGAACACGTCCTTGCCACGCAGACCCTACGTCAGCGCCGACCAAAAACGATGGAGGTGCGGTTCAACGGCGCACTGCCGGTCGGTGTCTCCGCTAAGGACATGATCCTCGCCACCATCGGGCAGATGGGCACCGCTGGAGGCACCGGACACGTCATCGAGTACACCGGCGAAGCAATCCGCGGTCTTAACATGGAAGGTCGCATGACGATCTGCAACATGACCATCGAGGGTGGTGCGCGCGCCGGCATGATCGCGCCCGACGACACGACCTTCAAGTGGATGCGCGGCCGCAAGTTTGTCCCTCAAGGCGATGACTTCGATTCCGCTGTCGACGAGTGGGGCCAACTCGCAACGGACGACGGCGCGGAGTACGACACGCTGGTCGAGATAGACTGTGCCGGCCTCGAACCGTACATCAGTTGGGGCACCAATCCCGGTCAAGTCGCTAGAGTGTCGGATTCAGTTCCCGACCCCGACGACTTCGAGGATCCGGCAGACCAAGAGTCGGCCGAACGCGCGCTCGAGTACATGGCGCTTGATCCCGGCACCGCGATTCAAGACATCCGGATCGATCGCGTCTTCATCGGCTCGTGCACCAACGCACGCCTTGAAGATTTGCGAGCTGCAGCGTCGATTATCGAAGGCAAACGCGTCGCGAATGGTGTCCGCGCTCAAGTGATGCCCGGATCTACACTCACGAAACGGGCGGCGGAGAAAGAAGGCCTCTCCGATATCTTCAAAGACGCAGGTTTCGAGTGGCGCGAGTCTGGATGCTCGATGTGTTTGGGAATGAACCCCGACATATTGGTACCCGGCGAACGCTGCGCCTCAACATCCAACCGAAACTTCGAAGGTCGGCAAGGTAAAGGCGGACGAACCCACCTCGTGAGTCCTGAGATGGCCGCCGCCGCAGCAATCGCCGGTCACTTCGTCGATGTTCGCGACTGGGACTAGCACGTCATTCGCTCCTTGATTAACCGTGACTAGAACGCCAGAAGATTCGGACTCACGCGCCTCAGATCCTGGATCTGCTTCGCCAGACGGCGACGCTGACCGATCAGGTAGCATCTATCGTCGTCCGCGACGGAGGGGAGGTGGCGACTCTGACCTCCGTTCCGAGATGGGGTCTTCCGAATCCACACAATCTGGCGACAGAGAAACCGAACCGGAAACTGCCAGCGGCATCTACGCTCCCCCAAGACGCCGCAGCGTACGGCGAGATTCCGATGATTCCAAACCGGGGGTATTATCGCGTTTGACTGGCCGCCGCCGCCTCGATGAAATCCGCGAAGCCCGTTACGAACCGTACACCTACGAGAGCAACGAACAGAACATCAAATGGACCGCGTTTGTCATGGGGTTGTGGTGCCTCGTGATTGTATGGCTTGCGTTCACTGACTATGGCAACTCGCGTCGGTATCAAGAATGGGTCGACGACGGGATCACGGATATACCTCCCAGTGCGGATCTGGCCCAACAGATCGAATCCTCCCGCACCTACGCCCAACGGATTGGCGGCGAAGAGTTCAAGTGCGCGTATTTGGGGCTTGCAACTTCGACAGACGAGTGCCCGAACGGGCAGATGGACCCGATTCTGGTCACGAACTTCGTAGACGAATCCGGCGCGATCTGCGCAAACAACGACGAGTATACGCCTGAAATCGGCGAAGAAATTGCGGGCGACGAAGCCGTTACGACCGGACTCGAAACCGAAAAGCCTGAACCTGTCAATATCTGCACCGCAGTGTGGACTTCGTATTCGTTGTTGCAGTTCGCTAAACAGTCTGGCCTAGACTGCCCGGATGTCGACGCGATTGTCGTTTCGATCTCTACTGAAAGCTCAGAATTCCCCGGTTGCGATGCCGCGTTCTCATACGCCGAAGATTTCCAAGATAGCCAAGACCGATCGAGGTTGATTTGGCTGCTCGCGATTTTCTTGATCGTCGTGGTCGCATTCCCGTACCTCTCGTTGGTGCATCGCGCCAGCCGCAATCTGTTGACGCTTAAATCGGAGGGGCAGAAGCATCTTCCGGAATGGTCGGTACTGCATCACTTCATCCCGCTACTCAATCTCTTCCGACCAGGACAGGTTTTGTCCGAACTTTACAAAGCGAGCGATCCCGACGTAACCACCGATGACCCGACCGATTGGAAAACCGCTGGCAAAGTGAGGGCGATCGTCTATCTCTGGTGGCTACTCTGGGTCGCCGTGTGGATTTTCAACCCGATCACTGTGCCTCGTTTCGTCGATGCTCAGACCTTGTTCGATTTGATAGACGCGAACGACCTGCTAATATTGGCTGATGTTTTGCTAATTGTTCTCGGATGTGTAGCATTCTTGATGCTTCGGCAGTTGCACTTGTTGCAGGAAAATAGGTTTGCGAAGGTCGGTGTGATTACCGTTACACCGCCGCCACCGATTGATCCTTTGGCCGAAGCTTTAAAGAAACAGGAAGAAAAACAACGAGAACAGGACGAAAAAGACAAGCGGCGTGGTCGATAGGATCGGTAACGCGCGCCAGGGAATGTTAGATGGAAAAGTTCACGAAATTAACCGGGCGAGTGGCACCGTTAAACCGGGTCAACGTCGATACGGACCAAATAATCCCAAAACAGTTCCTCAAGAGGATCGAGCGAACAGGTTTCGGCGAGTTCGCATTCTTTGACTGGCGCTATCTGGAAGACGGTGTCCCGAATCCCGACTTCATTCTGAACGAAGCCCGTTACCAAGGTGCTTCGGTCCTCGTTGCAGGTCGGAATTTCGGCTCAGGTTCGTCGCGGGAACATGCGCCGTGGGCTCTAAATGAGATGGGGTTTAGAGCGATAATAGCACCTAGTTTTGCGGACATTTTTCGCAATAATTGTATGCAGAATGGGATGGCACCGATCGTGCTGTCGCAAACCGAGGTCGATCACATCATGGGTATCGCTCTGAAAGGGGTAGGTTACGAGGTGACGGTAGACCTCGAAGCTCAAACGGTGTCTGACGATACCGGATTCGTTGCAACGTTCGAGTTTGATTCCTTTCGTCGCAATTCATTATTGAAGGGTTTAGACGACATTGATATCACGCTGCAGTTTGACGACGCAATCGCCGGATTCGAATCTGCACGGACTACTCGCTGATAGCAGTTCCGGAAAACTTGTCGCGCTTCAGATCGAGTCGACGCGTCTGATTGCGATTAGTTAACAACGAAAAAATCACAGATCAACTTCAACAGAAAGACGCATGTTATGGATATTCGTATCGCGGTGCTAGGCGGGGACGGGATCGGACCGGAAGTCACCGCGGAATCGGTCAAGGTGCTCGACGCCATTGAGCGCCGGTTCGGCCACTCATTCTCATTTGTCATGGGTGTTTGTGGTGGACGCGCCATCGACGAGTTCGGCACCCCGTTACCAGAGGAAACTCTTGACATCGTGAAAGGCAGCGACGCGGTACTCTTCGGCGCCGTCGGGGGCCCAAATTGGGATGATCCGAAGGCGGAGATTCGTCCAGAAGACGGGATTCTCGCACTTCGAAAAGGGCTCGATCTATTTGCCAATCTGCGACCCGTAAAGGTCTACCCGCAGCTCATCGATGCAAGCCCTCTACGACCGGAGCGTTTGGTCGGGGTCGACATGGTCATCGTCCGCGAACTTACCAGCGGACTGTACTTCGGAAAACCCAAGAAACGTTGGTCAAACTCTCGCGGACGCACTGCGGTCGACACGTTGACTTACCGCGAGCGCGAGATCGACCGCGTCGCGCGTGTCGCCTTCGAAATCGCACGCCTTCGACGAAAGAGGCTTCATTCCCTCGACAAAATGAATGTCCTCGAAACCGGGCGTCTGTGGCGCGAAGTCGTCACCGAGATCGGCGTTGAATACCCCGACGTCGAACTCATTCACATGCTCGCCGACAACGCCGCGATGCAGTTGGTGACGAAGCCCGCGGAGTTCGATGTCGTCGTCACTGAGAACACGTTCGGCGACATATTGTCAGACGAAGCAGCAGTCATTAGTGGTTCGATGGGCATGTTGCCATCGGCATCGCTTTCCTCGATCCCGCGCCCGGCGAATGGACGTCGTCCCCGCCGCGCTGGAAAACGTGCGCTCTACGAACCGATTCACGGATCCGCGCCAGACATCGCGGGGCAGGGAGTCGCAAACCCGATCGCGTCGATATTGTCGACCGCGATGATGTTGCGTTACTCGTTCGCATTGGAGGACGAAGCTGTCTCGATCGAGAACGCTGTAATTGCGGTGCTGGACGACGGCTTGAGAACCCCCGACTTGGCAACCAGGCTTGGCGAGGCGGTCGGAACGTCTGACATGGGCGATGCCATCACCGGACGGATCCTAGGCTGATTTTTGCGCATTCCCCCCGGTAACCTTGAAGAGGGGATATTCAATATCCCTCTTCAGGGCGATGGGCCACAGTCCTTGCGATCCCCGTAGAACGGGGAAGCGGGGTAGAAGTCTTCCCACGCCCAATCGAATCAGCTAATGTAGGGAACGCGTTGCAGCACGTTGCCAGCCAAAGGGCCCGAAACCGCAATGCCAGTCTCGACATCCCGCAGTGATCCAGTCTGATCGTCGGTGATGCGCCGCTTCAATTCTGCTTGCGAGAACGTCAGTACTCCAGGGGCGTCTGTTGCACCTTCCCTAAACTTGCGAGGATGGCGAAGGAAGATGTGGCCCTCTCGCGGCTCCCAATCCGCCCAAGCGACGATCTCGCGGTCGCCGACGCGGTGATTGACGACTCCCTCTTTTGCCACGCTGCCGAAGTAGTAGCCAACCGCATCACCGCCTATGTCGACTCCTAAAACGAACGTGTTCGCTGCCGGTTGTGGTGTGTAGGAAAATGATTCGCTACGCTCGTCTACCAGCACCAACGTTTCCGGATGTCTCGCCTTCCAGCCCCTGAACGTCAGCACCTCCACCGGTAATAGCACCAACGTCGCGCCTTCCAACTTGCCTGCGATCGCCGTGCCCCAAGGTTGCGACCAGATCGAACTCGTCTCCCAGTCCCACCACGTCATCGCACCTTTGAACAGCGCGCCTTCGTTGCCAAAGGTGTATGTTTCGCTACCGATCCTCCGGTCATGCACGAGACTGGTGTAGCAGAGGGGTCACCATGTCGCCAGAATCGGCACTCCGCCGATCTCGTCGTTAACCATCTCGCGGAATCGCATCAGCCCGACGGGCATCGCACGCGCGTCGCCGTTGATCTCAATGCCCATCACGAGCGCCTCGTCGATCAGTTTCGCTTCTGCGGCGGGGACGTATTTTGGCGTGTAGATCGGCGATATCGCATCCCTGGGCAGTTTCTCGCGTTCGTCGAAACCGGTGTCGATTCGCAGGTCGATCGAGCGAATCTCAGGCTCTGGGCGGAGTTTCCGGTACTCATCGATCTCGAACGGTGCCGTGACGTCGGTCAGATGTCCTTCGTCAGGCTCGGACGATCGAGTTCCGCAAGCTGCTATGACCGCAATCATCGTTGCGGCCAAAACAGCGGTTAGCCCAGTTCTGATCATGTCGAAATTGTCAGCTTTCTGTTGGCGATGGCAAGCTTAATCGTCGATACTGAAACAACGCATCAAATGCGTCAACCACATAATCCGTACCTAAAAAAGGCTCCGTTCGTCCGATGCTGAGAGACTACCTGCCAAATCTAACCGATGACGTTGCGTCAACCGAAGTCGTTTCTGGCGCCACGATCTACCGAGACCGCTGGAGCATTCCTCACATTTACGCCGATAACGCCCACGACGGCTTTTTCGCACAAGGCTATGCGACCGCTCAAGATCGTCTGTGGCAGATGGACTTCGACCGGCAGCGCTGCCTCGGCCGCGCCGCCGAATACCTCGGCCCTTCAGCGCTGACCGAGGACACAATCATGCGCCGCCGCGACTTCGAATCGGTTTCGAAAGCAGACTACGAACTCTGCAGCGACGAAGCTAAAACCGCCCTCGACGCGTACTCCGAGGGCGTCAATGCCTTTATCAATTCCGATGACCCGTTACCGTACGAGTACGCGTTGCTCGGCACCGAGCCCGAACCGTGGGAGCCGTGGCACTGCATCGTCGTCTACAAGGTACGCAATAGCGCTGAAGGCTCGTTCCAATCAAAGCTCTGGCGCGCAGCCTTGGCCGCCAACATCGGTCCTGAGAAGGCCGCGAGGATTTCACCGGGTTACCAACATGGCATGTTCCTAACAGTCCCACCCGGCGTCGTATACGACGGACCAACCGAAAATGCCGTTGAGGAACTGCGAGCCGCAGTCAACGCCACCTCGCCGCTTAAAGAGATCGATGGAGGTTCTAACGGTTGGGCAGTCTCCGGCGACCTCACCGCTTCTGGCATCCCGATGGTAGGAGGCGACTCGCACCGCGGGCTTGAAGTTCCTAACGTCTACTACCAAGTCCACATGCGGACTCACGAGTTCGACGTCTTGGGGCACTCGGTTCCCGGAATGCCGCTCGTTATGCACTTCGCACACAATCGCTACGTTGCATGGGGGATGACCCATGGTGGAGTCGACACGCAAGACCTCTTTGTCGAGCAGCTAAGGCGTACCGACAACGGCGTTGAGTATCTGTTCAAAGGCGAATGGCTGCCGGCCGAAACATCTCGACAGCTTCTCCGAGTCCGGGGCGACGTGGCGCAGACCATTGAAGTGATCAAGACCCATCACGGCCCGATCATCTCGGGGAGCGCCGACGACGGTTGGGGCATCGCACTGGCAGATCCCGGTTCGAATGACGCCACCCCATGGGTCGACGCCACGCTCGATGCGATGAAGTGCAAGAGCGCCGACGAATTCGAGCAAGCCCTCAGCGGATGGACCGACCGCGTCAACAACTACCCGTACGCCGATATCCATGGCAATTTTGGATACGCACTTAAAGGCCGCATCCCGATACGCGGCGCAGTTAATGGTTGGGGTCCCGTCGAGGGTTGGACCGGCGAACACGAGTGGCAGGGCTACATTCCCGACGACGAATTGCCGAGATCTCGAAACCCTGAGACCGGGTGGGTGGTCACGTGTAACCAACGCGTCGTCGACGAAGATTACCCGTACTTCCTCAGCGGGTCGTTCGGACCCGACTACCGAGCGCGCCGGATCATCTCGCACATCGAAAATGCCAAATCTAACGGCACTTTGCTACGGATCGAGGACATGGCAGCATTCCACGGTGATGTCGGAACAGTCCCGGGCATGAAGCTGCTCGAGCGCTTACGGTTGATGAGCACCGATGCGTTGCGCGACGAAGCATTGAATGGTGCGCTGGATGTCCTGCTTGGATGGGATGGCAGGCTCGATGCCGATTCCGTTGGAGCCGTTGTCTACAGCGCCTGGAACGACGAAATCGCACTCGCGCTGATGGAACGAAATTACGGCATCAAACCCGAAGATTTCGCCGCCAGACCAGATCTCAACGCGGTCGACCATCTCCGGCGTCAACTCAAACCCGCATTTATCAACGCGATTGGTAGCGGTGAAAGGGACCGATACCTGTTGCACCACGAGACTGTCGACACCTTCCTCGCCGCGTGCCTTACACGGGCCGCCAACCAGTTGAGGAGCAGATACGGCGAAATCGACGCAGTGACGTGGTCGGACGTGCACATCACCAAACAAGTCCATCCTCTATCCGCAGTGTTCCCAGAAGTTGCTGACGAGCTGGACGCTCCCGCCATCGGCACCGCGGGTGACGGCGAAGTTCCGTTCGCAACCGGCTCGCGTCCATCGTGGAACTTCCGAACCGGATCCGGTCCAGTCAACCGCTACCTGCATGATCCGGCTAGGTGGTCCGCCGGCAGGTGGATCGTGCCACTGGGGGTTTCGGGAAACGTCGCAAGTTCCCATCGACACGACCAACAGCGATCTTGGGCAACCGTAGCTGGCATTCCACAACTCTTCGAATGGGACGAAATCGCCAAAACCGCGATAACCATCCAAAACCTAAGGCCTGCGCGGTGATGCGTAAATCGACGCAATGTTGTCCAACCGAAGCCGCAACCCTGCAAACGCAATGAATGGTTACGAAAATCGTAAGTTACGAAAAACGTTGGAATTAACAGTAAAAACAACGTAAACTGCTTTCTTTGTTAACCATATCGCACTGTAAACCTCGACAAACGGTTGTTAATTGAATATTGGACGTTAAAGGAGATTAACAAAACAGCGTCGTAATTCGTCGTAATTCGCTCCGTGAAGTAGTTAAATGGAGTCATGGGCGATCGCGTGATCGCTCTGGACCTTACCTTGTTCTAAAGGAGCAGACGAATTGAGACAGGCGTTAAACCAAGCTTTGCAGAGGCTATCCCACGGCTTCGACACGAAGCTGGTGGGCGAGCGTGAAATGCAACACGCGATGCTCTTGGGCGACTCGGTCGCGCGGATGCCGCACTACCCGAACCCACGAAAACGACGCGTGTCGGACTTACCCTCGACAACCGGTTTGTACTTCTAAGCACTAACCAGTCGAGGGAATGAAACCGACGGTTTCACCTTCCGAACACTAACGAAGACGCCCCGTCAACCCGACGGGGCGTTTTTGATTCAGGCGGCCCGACTCGGGAAAGACGTCAATGCCATTTCCTCTCATCCTCGACCGTACGGATGCTTCCTCGCGTGCGAGTGACCGGCGGACGAGCCTTCAACGCTTCCTCATCTACGTCGATGCCTAACCCAGGCCCGGTCGGGATTTCGATGTAACCATTCTGGGGTTCCAGATATCCGATCGTGACCTCTCTCGAAGCCGCTTCGACACCCAACATGTATTCGTAGATCAGGAAGTTCGGCATTCCCGCTGACGCCTGTATCGCCGCCGCGCAACCGACTGATGTCGAGTTCCAACCGTGTGGCGAAACCCCGATGTAGAAGGGAGCAGCCATCGCCGCGATCTGCGTCAGTTCCCAAATGCCGCCGGTGTTGCAGATGTCGGGGTTGATGATGTCCGCCGCACGCGTCTCGCAGACCTCTCGGAACTCGTTGCGGGTGTAGAGCGCCTCGCCAGTCACGACGGGTATGGTTGTCGCCTCTTTGACTTCCTTGATGGCCGGGATGTTGTCAGGGGGACAGGGCTCTTCGAACCAATACGGCTTCAACGGCTCCAACTCGCGGGCCACTCGGATCGCGTTCATGGGTGCGAGTCGGCGATGAACCTCGATCAGCAACTCTATTTCCGGTCCGACCGCCTCTCGAACCGCGGTCACCACCTCGACCGCCTCTTCCAGCGCGCCACGCGGCGGATACTCCGTCCACGGGCCAGGGAACGGATCGAACTTCAGCGCCTTGAAGCCGCGTTCTGCGACGGTTGCTGCCGCGATCTCTCCATACTCGATCGGATTGCTCGCACCTCCGGACCAACCGTTAGCGTAGAGTTTCAATCGCGGTCGTACCGGACCTCCCAGCAGGTCGTAGACGGGACGGCCCAATGCCTTCCCGACAATATCCCACAGTGCGATCTCGATGCCGCTCATCGCACAGTGGAGATCCATTCCGCCACGTTTCGTAGCGAAGTCCTCATGGACGACGTGCATGAAGTGCCGGATGTGGAAGGGGTCTCGCCCTTCGAGATACCGCGCGATCTGCTTGACGTGCGCCTCAACCTGAATGTCGCGGTCAGCCTGCGTATACGCTTCACCCCAACCAACGATCCCGTCATCGGTTTCAATCTTGACAAACAGGAAGTTCTTGCCCGCACCCGGGTCCCAGAGATGAGTCTCGACGTTAGATACTTTCATTGGAGAGAAGCCTCCCGACCAGTGGCGTTGCAAATTACTTGCAAGGTTACGCGCTGAGGGATAAAAATGCGAAGAACGGAACCAAGAAATGTCGTTTCTCATACCAAAAAGGGTCTTGGCCAGCATGATCTCGCACGCGCTCGAGTCTGACCCCGAAGAGTGCTGCGGCGTTCTCCTTGGCGACGACGATGGCGCCGAGGAGGCCCGACGACTGAAAAACGTGCACGCGCAACCGATACGTCGCTACGAGATGCCACCAATGGACCTCATGCGCGTCGAATCGGAAGCCGAAACCAGGGGCAGAAAAATCGTTGCCATCTACCACTCCCACACGCACACGCAAGCCTATCCATCCCAAACCGACGTCACAAACGCCGTCCAATCGTGGTGGACCGAGCCGTACTACGTTCTGGTTTCTCTAGTCGAAAAGACGAGGCCGGTCGTGCGCTCCTACCGCATCTCGGAGGATGCGACGGTAACCGAAATCCCCATCGCCACCGATGGCGAAGCCTACGTAGAAGTGACAGGCTAATTTGGCAACCATCGGGCCCGTCAAGGGCCCGATTCAAGGAGTCGTCGAGTCTTACTGCTGTTGCTGTTGACTTTGAATCCCTGCCGCGTCAAGTTCGGCCGCGAAGTGGGACGTATTTGGTTGTTCTTGCAGTTCGAAGATCGAGCCTGAAGGTTCGGGGTGTTTCGGGAAGGGCATCACAACTGGCACCGGCTCGAGCCGCGGAACGTTGGTCGCCTCGCCTCTGAGAATGTCGCCGGTCCAAGCATCCCAATCTGAAACACCGCTGAGAGGCCAAGCATCGGCGGCTTGGTAACCCATCAATAGGAGTCGTCGAGGACGATCTGAGATGTTCGGGGCCGAACCGTGCAATGCGCGCACGTGGTGGATCGATACTCCGCCGGCCTTGATCCGGATCGGAACCGCCTCCTCCATGTCGAAGTCGCTTTGCGACACGGCGCCGATGAAGTAGCCGTCTTGGTGATGGCTCAACGCCGGGCCCTTGTGAGAACCGGGGATGCACATCAAGCAACCGTTCTCGATCTCCATGTCGTCGAACGTCAACCCGATCTCCAAGATGTCATCATTCGACGCCGGGTAGAAGCCCCAATCGGTGTGCCACTCGACCTGCGCGCCTCCGCCAGGTGCTTTCATGTTCAGCTTAGTGTGATGGAGCTTGATGTTCGGCCCGATCAACTGTTCGATGATGTCGAGAAGTCCCTCTTTGCGCATCGCTGCTTCGTAGACCGGATGCCGCATGTGCGGCTCTTTGATGCGTCGCAACTTGGGCGTTTCTGGACTGTGTCCGGCGGCAAAGTCGAGGTCGAAAACGTCAGTGTGCTCGGTCAGTTCGGCCGATTGTTGAACATACTCGTCGGTGACCTTGCGTAGCTCTTCGACTTCCTCCATAGAAAAGACATCATTTACGCCGATGAAACCGTTTTTTCGGTACTCCGCTATCTGTTCGTAGGTAAGTTGGGACGTTGTTGTACTCATGGCTCCTACGTCCTGATCGCAGTATTTGGGTGTCGGGCGCGTTTCGAGATCGCCGATGCCGTGTGGTAATTATGCCGAATTATACGTTCGCAACGGCTTTCGTTGCGCGCATCGATTGCTCAGAGCGATTTGACTGCGGAGCGTAACGGTCGGGTCAATCCGCCTCGCCGACCGATAACGATTCGATCCAGTCCCAACCAATCCGCCATCAGGCGCAGTTCGCGCGCCAATTGACCGCTGACTACCTCTTCGTCGCACCCATCCTCCAAGAACGCACCGGGCACCCGTAGAACGCTTGCCTTCCTGTCCGCCTTCAGATCTACCCGTGCGACGAAGCGATTTCCGAGAATGAATGGCAAGACGTAGTAGCCGTATTTCCGTTTTTTCACCGGTGTGTATATCTCGATCCGATACTCGAAGTCGAACAGCCACTCGAGCCGACCCCTGAACCATGCAACCGGGTCGAATGGTGAAACGATCGCGCAAGGGTCGACTACTTCATGCGGCACCGTAACGGAGGGCACGGCGTACATATCGCTGTCGATGCCTTCGACCCGTACGCGTTCAATTTCGCCGACGTCGACCAGGTGTTTGATTGCGTTTCCGGCATCCGTTCGCTTTACCCGGTAGTGATCAGCGCAATCAGCTATCGTGCCGATGCCGAGCGAAGTGATGGCGAGCTTCATCATTTTCCGATGAGCTTCGACCCTCGAGAACGGCGTTTTCGACGCGGTTTCGGCCGGAATTGCCCGTTCGAACAGGTCATATCGGCGGGCGGAATTGATGCGGTCCGAGACCGCCAAAACGCCTTCATGCGTCAGCGTCTCCAAAACGAGTTTCGCGGTGGAAGTCGCCCAGTATCCGTAACGGTCGCCTTTGTTTTCGATGTCTGCGACCGCGGTCGGTCCGCGAGAGGCGATCTCGTCGACGATAGATTCTAGGAGACTGGGGTGCTCGACCATCAATTCGGACCATCGACGCCAAGGACGCCACTCCTCCATTCGATGGCGAATAATCGGCAGATGGTGCATCGGAATCAACGAGGCTTGATGCACCGAATACTCGAAGAGGTTACGTTCTTCGTACGCGTATTTGTGGAGCATCTCCATCGGGTAGCTGCCGAGCCGCGAGAAGAAAGGCATATACTGCGCACGAACCAGAACGTTTACGGAGTCGACTTGGACGATGTTTAGTCGGCGCATGACACGATCGAAATCTTTCAGATCTAACTCGACGGATTTCGGTCGCGGTTCTGCGAGTCCCGCCGCAGCGATTGCGATCTTCCGCGCTTCGTCGATGCTGAATTTCATTAGATCATCGGCCACGGCACGTTCCAATCCGCATCTAAGTGCGGGAAGGTACGGCTCTCGAGCATCTCTTTTCCGCGCCTGATCAACGAATCGATTTCCGGTTCGTCAAGCGCCCCAGCAAGCTTATTGCGTAGATCGGAGCCCGCATCGTCGAGAGTGCGCACCAAGTTTTCGATCGCATCCAGCAACTCGTCGGGGTAGGGTGTCCCGTTGAATTCGAACATGACCGTCCGCCGCCGCGCCAACGGGTTGAACGTCAGGCCGTGGTCGACCGCCCAAATGCGGTCGTCAGCGTCCAACAAGCAAGCGCCACCTTTGCGATCAGCGTTGTTAACCAGAACATCGAACATTGCGACCGGCAAATAGTCGTCGAGACGTTCGTCGCGCAGATTGAAGTAGTGCTTGGTGAAGTCGGCATCGATGAAGAGTTGCACACTTCCGATACCGTGAGGACCGTCACGGACTACGGTAGGAGGAACTGCGGGCCAACCCAACGCGTCGGCAAGGATGTATGCGGACCATTCGCGATTGTGGAGTGTACCGTAAGAGAAGTCGCGGAGTGGGCGTTCGCCGGCTGCCGGTTTGTAGATCCCGAAGATCTCTTCGTCATCGTCTTTGAGACGGACGACGAAGACGTAGTTGGAACCGCCGGGGTGTAGTCCGATGCCGTTGATTAGCCACTTTGCGAGTCGTTCCTCGATCTCATTGCGGCTCAACCCGGCAACCGAGTCGGGCTGAATCATCGGGAGGCAACGACATCAATCATCGTCATCTTGTAGCTGGTCGAGGATCGCCACGCTGAGATCGATGTTGTGACCGTTGCGTCGTTCACAGACGTGGTCTTCGCCTTGGTTGATGGCGATGTGGCAGTACGGACAGATCGGGCGCCCAGCGGCTACGATCTCCATGCCTAGTTTGGCGAGGTATACAGCCTGTTGGTGGGAGAAACCGAACTGGAGAACGATCGGATCTGGATCGTCGTCGCCAGACTCGATCCGTTCCGGGCTGACACCGGCGGCTGCGAACAGGAACACTTTCCTCCCTGCGTCGTACTGCATCGCGATCCTGGCCGCTTTGAAATCTACGTCGCCTGCGGAGTCGGGCGGGACGTCCGGTAACGTCCTGCTGTTGATCTCTTCATCAGGATTCATCTGCTCGAGAGCGTTTCCGAGCGAGAAAGCGATGTTGTAGAGCTGTTCTTTTTCCAACCAGACGACGGCGGTGCCGCGTGCGCTGTTGGCGGTGAGGTTGAAGGTTCGCTGACCCGGCTCCCCGTAAGTGAGAACCTGCAAATCATCAACGATTCCTAGGTGGGTTGACTGCTCCAAACTGGGTATCTCCTTGACGACGAAGCGGGCGTGCTCCAAGTCGCACCGTCTTCGATGTCGTGATTGATTCTAGCAACACGATTACTACTGGCAGCGCGTGTAACGTAAATTCTTGCGCGGCAATCGGCGTTAATGTACGATTCTTGGTTAAAGCAGCTATCCAAGCTCGGCGGCAAACCGCGTCGCCAATCGGAGGCGGGGATCCCCGATTAGAGGAAACCTGGTCGAGTATGCCCGGCATCACTCTGTAGCATCTGGAAGAAAGCGCTCATCTCGAAATTTGGTGGGCGTTATTAGAACCGGACGCGCGTGACGTGGTGGTCGAGACTTCGACGAACGCCCGTCCGAAAACAGGACGGGCTTATTTTTGCCCGAAACAACCCCAAAGATGACTACGACCCAGAACCCAACAACCGAAATTGGCGGCGGAGCCAGACGCGTGGTGAAATCCGTCGAGCTCTACGACACGACGCTCCGCGATGGGGCTCAACAAGAAGGCATTTCGCTTTCGGTTGAGGACAAGTTGTTGATCACGCAGCTGTTGGACGACTTCGGAGTGGATATTGTCGAGGGCGGTTACGCCGGTGCGACGCCCAAAGACAACGAGTTTTTCGAGCGCGTGCAAGGATTGGATCTAAAGCACGCACAAATCTCGGCTTTCGGCAACACTCGACGAGCGGACGCAGACTGCGCTGACGATATCTCGATGCGGGCGCTGATCGATTCCGGCGCGCCGATCACTACCATAGTCGGCAAGGCGTCCGAGTATCAGGTGCGCGTGATTCTAGAGACGAGCGTCGAAGAGAACTTGGCGATGATCGCCGATTCGGTCTCATATCTGAAGTCCCACGATCGACGCGTCTTCTACGACGCCGAACATTTTTTCGACGGCTTCAAGGAGAACCCCGACTACGCGGTTCGTTGCCTGAGATCGGCTTACGATGCAGGTGCCGAGAGGTTGGTGCTATGCGATACCAACGGTGGCACGTTGCCGCACGAGATCGCCGACATTGTGAACGCCGTCAAAGAATCGCTGCCCGATGACGCGGTACTAGGCATCCACACACACAACGACACCGATACCGCTGTGGCATCGGCGATGGAGGCGTACCGGGCCGGTACACACCAGATTCAAGGTTGCATCAACGGCTACGGCGAGCGGACCGGCAACGCTAACTTAATCAGCATCATCGGAAACCTGAACCTGAAGATGGGTGTCGAAGCGATCCATCCGGAGAAGCTTCCAGAACTCACCGGTCTTTCGAAACTGGTTTCAGAGATAGTCAATCGACGCCCGTTCCCGTTTCAACCGTATGTCGGCATCAGCGCCTTCACGCACAAAGGTGGATTGCATGCCGCAGCAACCGAGAAGTCTGCGGCCGCGTATCAGCACATCGACCCGGGCATGGTCGGCAACGACACTCGTGTCACGATCTCGGAGTTGTCGGGTCGTGGGAATGTCATGCGGTTGATCCGAGAACTCGGGTTGGAAGAAGAGTTGACAAGAGACGACGCCCGACGCATCGTGGAGCACATCAAATATCAAGAATCGCTGGGTTTTGCTTATGAAAACGCGACCGCGTCGTTGGAACTACTCATTTTGCGGAACCTGCCGAACTACGAGTCGCCGTTCGAGTTGGTCGACTTCATGGTGATCGTTGAAAACCGACGTCGTGCTTCGTTCGGCACCGGTTGGCGCAAAGACGGAGTCGAGCACCCGGTTCTCTCGGAGGCGACGGTGAAGATACGGGTTGGCGAAGAGGTCTATCTGGAAGCGGCGGAGGGCAACGGTCCGGTTGATGCGCTTAACCGCGGATTGCGAAAGGCAATCTCGGATAAATTCCCCGAAGTTGACAGCGTCAAATTGACGGACTACAAAGTTCGCGTCGTCAACGAAACGTTAGGCACTGGCTCATCCGTACGGGTTTCGATTGAGTCTGTGGCCGAAGGTCAAGTTTGGACGACCGTCGGTGCGTCGACCAACATCATCAACGCGAGTTGGATGGCACTGGCAGATTCAACGGAGTGGTGGTTGAACCGAAAGTTGCTAGAACGCGCCGACAACAACAACTAAGCGCGGCGATGACGGCGATGCGGGTGCCACGGTCCGCGGCGCCACAATTTGCCGATTTGGTTGGCCCGACGAAATCGAACGTTTTCGGCAATGAACTGCATGGTTTTAGGATGCGACGCGAGCATGATGCCCCGCCAGTCACGCAGATGCTTAAAGGTTTCGGCCGTGTTGGTGTAGGGTTGCGACCAGCCATGGAATTCACGCCACGAGCCGTCAGGTGCGAGTATCATCACCTCTCCGCCGGCCTCTCGAACTATGACCACTGCGGCTGCGAAGTCCCATACCGCCGCCACACCGCCGATGGCGAATTGATACAGCCCAGTGCCCACGCTAGACATTTCGTGCGCTGCGCTACCAGTGACGCGAACATCGCCGGCATGCCCGCGCATTTTCTTGTCGAAACTGAAGACGCTGCGAGCATTCCCGGGTAGTACGGACAGCCTTCCTGAGACTGGGCGGTTGAGTTCGTCGGTTGGTTGCAACACTTGCATTGTTTCGCCGTCGCGCTTGGTGCCCCCGTTCAGTCTGGCGTGGGCTACGATGCCGCCGGTTGGGGATGTTGGCCATGGACTCCAGATGGCACCGACGATGGGAGAGCCGCGGTGCATGAGGGCGACTGAGACGGCGTGAGTCATCGATCCGTTGACGTAGTTCGCCGTGCCGTCGATCGGGTCCACAGCCCAAACGAGGTCAGCTGCTGGATCGACCTCTTCAGTCTGGTCTTCCTCGCCAAGAAACTGATGATCCGGAAATCGCTTGGTGATGATGTCCGAGATGATGATCTGAGAATCGCGGTCCACGTCGGTGACCAAGTCGCGGCCGGGTCGGTCGGTCTTTGACTTGATCTCCATGATCGACGTGATGCGCTCGAGAACGAAGGCACCGGCTTTGGTTGCCGCTTCGACGGCGACATCTTCGAACTCCTCGAGTTGTGTGTCGTCGAGTCCGGGCGGCATAGTGTTGAGAGGCATGAAGTTCGGGGATTCTCGGTACGGGCGCGATGCATCTAGATGAATCAGACGCGACGTATGTAGATGTTGCAATAGACTGAATCTTAACGACAGACTTCAAGTCGGGTTGACGGTGACCGAGATTGAGGCGGGTAGCGACGGATGAAGTCAGCAAGAATTCAATGAAAAACGCGCAGTCGATTAGAAAGCTCAAACGCGATCCTGGCATAGTGTCTCGGATGTATTTCACGATGCTGTTGATCGGCGTCGTGTACGGCGTGTTCGCGTATGTGATGATGCGGTTGGGGATACCATTGATGTTCATCGGGGTTATCGTGCTCGGATTTGCGATATTTCAGTACTTCATGTCCGACCGGATGGTGATGATGTCGACGGGTGCAAAGAGGATTTCGGAAGAAGATGCGCCGGAGCTATTTGCGATGGTTCGAGAACTTGCGAATCGCTACGGCATGCAGATGCCTAACGTGGCGATCATAAACTCTGTGATGCCTAACGCGTTCGCTACGGGGCGAAACCCGAACAACGCTTTGGTCGCGGTGACGACGGGCATTTTGCAACGTTTGACGCGGCGAGAGTTGCGAGCGGTTCTGGGTCATGAGCTCGCGCACGTCGCGAACCGCGATATGAAGGTGCTGGCGATATCTAATTTCTTCGTCACGCTAACCAGCTTCTTGATGACGATGTTCTTCTTCAACATGCTCTTCGGCAGGCGTGAAGCCGGCGGCGGATCGGCGCCGTTCATGGTCGCTTATCTCGTGACGATCTTGGTTTATTTCGTCGGGAAGTTGCTCGTACTGTCGTTGACGCGTTATCGTGAATATGGAGCGGACCACACCGGTGCAGAAATTTCTGGCGACCCCGGAGGTCTAGCAGACGCATTGCAGAAGATCTCGATGGGCATGGACTACATACCGGACGATGACTTGCGGAGGTTGCAGACCGCGCAGGCCTTTTTGATCGCCCCAGCCCTGAGAGGCTTCGCGGCGAACATATTTTCGACGCACCCTCCGATGGAGGAGAGGATCGCCCGATTGCGTGAACTGGAAACCGAGATGCGTTACGGGTACCGCAACTGATGGGTTGGTTCAATCGGAAGAAAAACGCCGATACGATGTGGGACTCGATGTCGTCCGTTTCGCGGATGGTGGCGAGCTTCAAGCGAGGTGGTGAGGCGGTATCGTCAAGGCGCCAGGCAGGCATTGTGTTTCGTCACGACGACGCTGTTCCGTTCTTGGATTCTCTGTCCGACCATTTGAATACGATCCTGTACGAAGGGCCTGGCGCGACCAAGACCGCATACGAGATCGCTGACGACGATCACGGGATGCGCTGGGCGATCTTGAACGACGGCAACTTTGATGATTTGCTGAGTTCGATCTTCACCGTCTCGAACGCAATCAAGATGAACGGCGGCAGTCCGAACCTGCTCGCGGCTGTGTTCCACATCGATTTCGCGAACCACGCCGTCAATCCCGAAGTTCACGCCGGCACGGGTTTCGTTAACGCTTATCTGATCTACCGTTTCGATCGTGACAGCTACTACCCATTCGTGCCGACGGGCGACAATCCCGGTGAACGTGATCGGGAGACCGAACGGATGCTCGGATCATCGATCCGCTCAGCCGGATTGAAGACCGAAAACGCGATGACAGAGTGGTTGGGTTTGTGGGGCATTCCGTTTTAGTTTCTGATCGGCAACGGATTTTCGGATATTGAAATCTGTCATCGCAGTCGCCGCTCAAGGTACGTTCGCGGCTGACCGATTGGTCGATGACTACGATGTCGGCCGAGCGGACATTGTCGAATTAGGCGCAGATCAAGCGGAACTCCCCGACTACGCCTCGGGGTTGTTGATCTACGCCCCGGATGATGGTGTGAGCGGAATGGATGTTTCGGAGGTCGTGAGACTCGCCTTAGCAGCCGAAATACCGATACTCGGGTCTGGCGGTGGAATGCATCGCCTCAATATTGCGTTAGGTGGCGATGTTGCTCGACCGACACCTGAACACGTTGCTGATGAGACGAAGCGACGCAACCGGAAATCGATCTTTCTCGCACCGGGAGCGAAGGTTTCATCAACGATTGGCGGTTCGGGTTGGTTGCCGCTCGAGTGTGACCACCGGGATGGGATTCGGCAGTCGGGATTGGCTGCTGGCGTGATGGCATCAGCGATGGGAGACGACCGTGTCGTCGAGGCGTTTGAGATGCCTGGATTTCATTGGGTTTTTGGTGTGCAATGGGACGTTTTTGGCGCAACTCGTTTGCCCCGCGGTTTCGACAATGTTCTGATGGCGTTTGTCGAGCGTGCGATGGGCAAATAGTGGCAAATAACGCCGCAAATTGTTCTCCGTTTCAGTTTGAACGCGCGGTTATGCGCGGATAACGAATAGGCGGCGCGATAGAATCGATTCCATTACGGAATCGATCAAATCGCCGCCTATTCTTTTGATTTCATTGAGGCGCGGACACCATCGAATCGGCCAAGCTCTGTAAGGTGAAAACGGCATGGTAATCGGCACCGACGCGGGTGAAATTCGGACCATAGGCATCGAAGAGGAGATGCGTTCGTCGTATCTCGATTACGCGATGAGCGTGATCGTCTCACGGGCGCTTCCAGACGTGCGAGACGGATTGAAACCGGTGCAGCGTCGCATACTCTACGCGATGCACGATCAGGGCATGAGGCCAGGCTCTTCCTACAAGAAGTGTGCTCGGCTCGTTGGCGACGTTCTGGGCAAGTACCACCCGCACGGCGACTCGCCGGTATACGAAGCGTTGGTGCGGATGGCGCAACCGTTTTCGTTGCGGGAGCCGTTGGTTGATGGTCAGGGCAACTTCGGCAGCGTCGATGGCGACCCGCCCGCCGCGATGCGATACACCGAGTGCAAGCTGGCAGCGATCACCGAGTACATGCTCGGCGACATTGACCGCGAAACGGTGGATTGGCAGGAGAATTTCGATCAGTCCCTAAAAGAGCCTACTGTCCTTCCAGCGCGTCTCCCCAATCTGCTGGTAAACGGCGCATCAGGCATCGCGGTCGGTATGGCTACGAACATTCCGCCGCACAACGTTGCCGAAGTTTGTGACGCTGTCGTGCATCTTGTCAGGAACCCGAACGCGGGCGTCGAAGAGTTGATGCAGCATGTGAAAGGGCCTGACTTCCCGACCGGGGCGCACATCTGGGGGTCCGAAGGGATCCGCAACGCCTACGCTACCGGTCGCGGTCGCATCATTGTCCAAGCAACGGGCGAGATCGAAGACATTGCCAAGCAGGACCGCAAGCGCATCGTCTTCACCGAGATTCCGTTCCAAGTCAATAAGTCGACGCTTATTCAGCGAATTGCCGAGTTGATCAAGACGCGGCGCGTTGAAGGCGTTTCAGAAGTTCGGGACGAATCAGATCGACGCGGCATGCGTATCGTGCTGGAGCTTCGCCGATCGGCTTCTCCAGCGATCGTGATGAACAACCTTTACAAGCACACTTCGTTGCGCTCGTCGTTCTCGGTAAACATGATTGGATTGGTGCGTGGAGCGCCGCGGGTGTTGAATCTGCGGCAGGTGCTTCAGTACTACATCGAGTTCCGTGAAGAAGTGGTACGGAGGCGTGCGGAGTTTGACCTCAGGAAGGCGCGTGCGCGGTTGGAGGTCCTCGAAGGGCTGAGAATTGCGATCGACAACCTCGATCGGGTCATTCAAATAATTCGCGGTTCGGCCGATGTCGAAGAGGCGCGAACGGGGCTGATCGCCGAGTTCGCGTTCACGCTGGTTCAGGCTCAAGCGATCTTGGACATGCAGTTGCGCCGACTCGCGGCACTGGAGCGAGAGAAGCTCGAGAACGAGTATAAGGAACTCCTTGAATTAGTCGAACGTCTGGAAGCACTTCTCGGCGATCCCACGAAAGTTCGGGCTGAGGTAATCAAAGAGACGCATCAGATGAAGCGCAAGTATGGCGGCGAACGGCGCACGGTGATTCACGCAGAAGAACTCGGCGAGTTTCGTCGCGAGGATATCGAACCGCACGAGGATGTCGTGATCACGCTGACCCAAGGCGGGTACATCAAGCGTGTCAAGCTCGACACCTACCGGAAGCAGCATCGTGGCGGCAAAGGCGTCAGCAGCCAACGCTTGACGCGGGCCGACGACATAACGGGTTTCCTGCAAGTCGCGGATACCCACGACACGTTGCTGTTCTTTACCGACCACGGTCGCGTCTACTCGTCTCGCGTGTTCGAATTGCCGGCGGACCAGTCGCGGCAGTCGCGCGGCACATTAGTTCACAACCTCGGGTTCAACATCGGACCAGGGGAAACGGTCCGGCAAATGATGGTCGTGACCGACATGCATGAGCCGAACACCTATCTCGCGTTGGCGACAAAGCACGGTGATGTCAAGAGGATGGCTCTCGACGCATTTGCCAACATCAACCGCGCGGGGTTGAACTGCTACAACCTAAAGCCGAAAGAGGAGTTGATTTCGGTCGCCATGGCGCGTGACGAGGATGACTTGATCCTTGTCACGAAGAGGGGCCAATCGATTCGCTTCGCAAGCAACGAACTCGTTTCACGCTCACGGCAAGCAGGCGGCGTCCGCGGCATACGGTTGGACAAGGGAGATGAAGTTATCGGCATGGACGTCGTCGATAACGAAGGCTACCTGCTGATAATCGGCACCAAAGGTCGGGGGAAACTTTCAGCGCTTCGCCACTATCGTGTGCAAGGTCGCGGTGGCCGTGGCATCATCACGCTCAACATAACTCGCAACACTGGCGATGTCGCGGCAGCAACGGTGATCAACGAGGAGTTGCGCCAAGACGATACCGGCAAGTTGATGATCCTGACGTCGCGCGGTCAAATCGTAAGGACGACATTGGCGGAGATACGGGAAACCGGGCGTTCGGCTCAAGGTGTAAAGATAGTGGCTTTAGATGACGTCGACGCTGCGGCTGCGATCGCAGTTGCCGAGAAAACCTAGGATTTCGGAAGTCGGCCACTTTCTGTCCAAACGAGTTTCGTATCCGAATACGTCGGAACGCGCGGTGGCATCCGATCGCCGGATTCGGACATCATTGATCGCTCGATTGGCTCTCTGAGCGCGTTCCATGCTCGCCCAAATTGGTCGCTGGATATACCGATACCGCTACGGTGTCGTATTGGCGTGGGCGGTGGTTCTGGCGGCGATGTTGCCAGTCGCGCCGCATGCGCAAACCAAACTGTTGCCGGGCGGATTTACCAACGAAGACTATCCTTCGCAACGTGCTCGCGAAGTCCTCAAGCAGCGATTCGGCGTCAATTCCACGAACATTCTGTTCATCGTCAGCCATGAGGAGTGGAGCCCGTACGCGGTCGATTTCGTCGCCGCCACCAATCACCTGACCGAGCAATTGGAGGCGGACCCTTACGTCGAGGCCGTGCGATCGCATCTGACCGAGCCCGGACTAATCTCCGAAGACGGGCGAATGGCGATCATCGGAGTGGATCTCAATCTCGACATCGAGGACTCGCTCACCGCGCTTGACAGTATTACCGAGAACTTGGACCCGGGCGAACTTCAGGTTGTGATGACTGGTGCGCCGCCGTTGTATCGCGATATCGTGGTCGCCAGCGGCGAGGACCTGAGACGTGGTGAAATCGTCGCGTTTCCGCTAGCCGTGATCGCGTTGCTGCTGGTGTTTGGAACGGTCGTGGCGGCAGTGATGCCGGCGGCGGTAGGTGGGGTCGCCGTCGCGGTCGGTCTCGGGGTCGTCTACTACGTTGCCGACTGGCGCGACATGTCGGTTCTTTCGTTCAACATCATCACGTTGCTCGGCATTGGTATGGGAATCGACTATTCGCTGTTTTATGTCAATCGCTTTAAAGAGGAACTGGCGAAGGGATCGAGCGTTCCGGACGCCATCGCCGAAACACATTCCCATGCCGGTGTCGCGATTTTGTTCTCGGGCGTGACGAGCATCATCGGTGTTTCATCTTTATTGCTTTTCGATCTGACCGTGCTCGATTCGATAGGGATTGGCGCGGTGATCGTGTTGTCGATCGCGCTGCTATCGGCGCAGACGCTGATGCCCGCTGTGCTGAGCATCGTCGGGCATCGCATCAACTGGATCTCAGTCGTGCCGACTTGGCGCGTCGGGTCTGGTGTTTGGTCTCGAATGGCGGAGAGCGTGATGCGGCGTCCATTCCTGTTTTTGATCCCGACCGTCGCGTTGCTAGTCGCTTTGGCGATCCCATTCAAAGACATTCACCCGGGCGCTGCGGATGCGACGATTCTGCCCAATCGATATGAATCACGACAGGGCTTTGACCTGTTGCAGAATGAGTTCGGCTGGGACATCTCTACCGAACTTACGGTTGCATATACCTTCGAAGGCGACCCTTTCGAGGAGCGACACTTGGCGACGCTTTACGCGTATGGCCAGGCGTTGGAAGGTCTGTCATCGGTTCAACGAGTATCGAGCATCGTGAATCTGCGCCCTACCCTCGGATTGACGAACTACCGGGAACTCTATAGACACCCGGAGGCGATCTACGACTCCACCACACTTCGTCTCCTCAATAACAGTGTGCGCGACGGCATCGCGTTGTTTCACGTCAGCAGCGACCTGCACCCCTTTTCACCCGAAGCGCGGATGCTGGTCGATGAGATACGTTCATTTCAATTGCCCGAATCTGAACGAAGCCATGTAGACGGCGGCGCAGCGTATACGAATGACCTGGTCGGATCACTTTATGGTCGTTTCCCAATCGTCGCAGCCGTTGTGATCCTTCTGACGTTCTTTTCGTTAATGATCCTCTTCAGGTCGATCGTCATACCTCTTAAGGCGGTGGTGCTGAACGTCTTGAGCATCTTGGCGAGTTTCGGCGCGCTGGTCTGGGTGTTCCAGCAAGGTCATTTGAGTGGCATACTCGGATTCGAACCGCAGGGAGTTATCGAGGCAACCACGCCGATTGCGCTATTCGCCGTGCTCTTCGGCTTGAGTATGGACTACGAGATATTCCTGCTTTCCCGGATCAAGGAAGCCTATCGTGACACGCACAGCAATCGCGAGAGTGTGAAGTTGGGTTTGCAGCGGAGCGGAACCATAATCACTGGGGCCGGTCTAATCCTGATAGTCGTTGGTGGGAGCTTCGTACTCGCAGAGGTAGTGACGGTCAAGTCGATAGGTTTCGGTCTGGCACTAGCGGTCTTCATAGACGTGACAATCGTGAGGGTTTTGATCGCTCCTGCCCTGATGAGGTTGTTTGGAAGATGGAACTGGTGGTTACCTAACTGGATCGACCGAAGAATACCGGAACTTAGAGTGGAATGAAGGGAGCAATCAAACAGGCCATCGTCATGATGGCTGTGTTCACTGGGCTGTTGCACGCTGCGTGTTCCAGCGGCATTGAGCCGCGCGACGTACCCACACCCCGGCCGCCGGAACCGACTCCAACTCCGCGGGAACTGATACTTCCGGCAGACGATCGCTCGCATTCCGCACCGATCGAGTGGTGGTACTACAACGGGCACCTCAAAGCGGAAGAGGGGGAAGAGTATTCATTCCACTACGTGATATTTCAGACCGAGAGCAGCGACGCCGCATCCCAGATCGAGTTCGGTCAAGCAGGGATTACAGATATCGAAAAAGCGGAGCATACGTACATGAGTTCGGAACGCCCGGGTTCCCCACCCAGCTCCACTGAAGACGATCCCGATCGCCTGTTGAATCTGCAACTCGGCAATTTCGATCTGGAGATCGCCGCTGACGGTTCGCACACCTTCGCGGCGCGGGATCAGAACGGTACCTCAGGATTGGAACTGGTAACAGAGATCCCCACAGAAGTGATGTTGCATGAAGGCAACGGGTGGATGGACTGGCCGTTCGGTTGGACTTACTACTACTCATATCCGCGTATGCAAGCGAACGGCGTCCTGACGATTGATGGTCGGAAGGTCGACGTAAAAGGCGAGGTCTGGTTCGATCACCAATGGGGCGACTTCTTCGTGGTTGGTAAACCGGCAGGTTGGCAATGGTTCGCGGTCCATCTCGATGACGGCCGTTCGTTGATGGTCGCTGAAGTGCGCGGTGCAGAAGGGGAGGTATTAGCAATCGATGGCACTCTGATCCAATCAGGATCTGAACAACACGTTCTGGATGTTGAACAGGATGGAATCGCGTTGGAGGTCCAAGAGCATTGGACTAGCCCGCGAACTGCCGGCGAGTATCCCGCAGGATGGAGATTGCGGGTCGACAGCATTAATCTTGACATTTTGATGATACCGTCGATCGCAGACCAAGAAATTCCCGCACTGCCGTATGGGAATCAAGCGGCTGCGTATTGGGAAGGTCGGGTTGACGTGACCGATACCTCATCAGGCGAACCGTTGGGTCGGGCTTTTGTGGAGTTGTCTGGTTACGTTGAGCCGGAGCCATTGATCTGGCGCGACGAGAAGCAATAGCCAGCTTTATCGTCGTCGTCTGATGACACGTCGTATCGCTATAATTTCACGTGAGGAAAAATTTGACATGCCAAACTCTGAAGTCACCTCTGAACTTTTCCGCACTGCATGGTCGAACTTTGCGACTGGCGTGACAGTTATAACCACGCTCGAATCTGAGGGCTCAGGTATCCACGGCATGACCGCGAACGGGGTTGCGAGCATTTCGTTGGAACCGCCGCTCGTGATGGTCACGGTAGGACACGACCGAAACACGTTTCCGTTGATCATGATGCATCAACGTTTCGGCATCAGCGTTTTGACTCTGGAACAGGGGGGCGTTGCAAGGCATTTCTCGGTCCCGGAAGAGTTCCGCAAGACCTTGCCGACACCTCCGTATGCGCCGTTAGGACAATCGATGATCATTGATGGGTCGTTGGCCATGATGGACTGCAAAGTCGTCCGCACCGTCCAAGCAGGCGACCACACGATCTTTTTGGCTGAGGTGGAACACGTGAAAATCGGTTATGGCCACCCGTTGCTCTTCTATCAGAGCCACTTCGCCGAGTTGGCATAGTTGACCGTTGTGGGCGCGTCGGTGGTCTGGAGCGTCCATGTGTGTAATGTAGAATCTTAGAGTTGACCTACAGCGGTTTTCGTTCGCAGCGATCCCGATTTAAGATGTCTGAGAAATACGCAATCGTCGCTACCGGCGGCAAGCAGTACCGTGTTCGTCCCGGTGATCATTTGGATGTTGAGAAGCTGTCGTACCCTGAAGGTGACACGATCATTCTCGACCAGGTACTGCTTGCTTGCGTAGATGGTGAAGTCGAGATTGGTACTCCTACGGTTGAAGGCGCTCAGGTCGTTGCAACCGTGCTGTCACACGGGCGTGACCGGAAAAAGACGGTTTTCAAGTACAAGAACAAGACCCGATACCGCGTTAAGCGCGGCCATCGTCAAGCTGTCACCTCGCTGGCGATAACCGACATCGAGGTCTGATCGATCGAACAACTCGGAGTTCACATCATGGCACATAAGAAGGGTTCAGGAACATCTAGGAACGGTCGAGACAGTGCGGGTCGCCGATTGGGTGTTAAGGCTTTCGGCGGTGAGACTGTATCCGCGGGTTCGATATTGGTTCGCCAACGGGGCACGCGATTCCATGCGGGCACCAATGTTGGGATGGGTAGAGACCACACACTTTTCGCGACCGTCCACGGCACGGTCCGTTTCGACTACGCCCGCCAAGACAAGCGTCGTATCAACGTCGACGAATTTGTAGCTTGATCGACCATCGCTGAGCAACCGAGTTTTTCGATATGAAGACCGACATTCACCCCACTTACTACCCGGAAGCCAGAGTGGTCTGCGCTTGCGGCGTGGAAGGCATGATAACGGGTTCGACGAAGGAAGAGATCCGCGTCGAGGTTTGTAGCAGCTGCCATCCGTTCTGGACTGGCGAGCAACGCATCGTCGACACCGAAGGCCGCGTTGAACGCCTCATGCGCCGTTACGGCATGTCCCTGGAGGAGTAACCACTCCCCTTCGGTCGGATATGTTTACTGAGCTGACAGCGGAGATGCTGGACGGCTCGTCCATTGGCGGCACTTCGTCCGCTTCAAATTCTTACCAGAACGCGGCAACATCCGATTGCGTTGGTTCCTGCTGAATGGCTGATCCACAGAAAAGCGACGGTAACGGCGTTTCGCAACCCGCGATGTATGGTGGTCAGGCAATCATCGAGGGCGTAATGATCCGCGGCTCACGCGGCTGTTCAGTTGCGGTGCGGAGAGCCGACGGTTCGATCCACCACGAGACGATCCCGCTGCTCGCATGGGCCAACGGGAATCTCCGCCGGGTGCCGTTTCTACGAGGGGTACTGGTGTTGGCAGAAACGCTAGTCATTGGAATGCGGGCGTACACGATCGGCGCCAATCAACAGATAAGGGACGCAGGCGAGGACGATGACGCAGAGATCGGCGCTTTTGGAATGGGGTTGATGACCGCGGTCGCGTTTGTGTTCGGCATTGCCTTATTCTTCCTGTTACCGCTGTTTCTATCGCGCCCAATTGAGGCACAGTCGGATTTCTTGGCCAATGTGGTTGAAGGCTTGGCTAGGCTGGTCATCTTCCTCGTCTACATTTGGGCAATCGGCTTGATGAAAGACATCAAGCGTATGTACGGGTACCATGGTGCCGAACATATGACGATTCACGCCCACGAGAATGGACTGCCGTTGGTTCCGAGCGAGATCAGGAAGTTTTCTCCCGCTCACCCGAGATGCGGCACATCGTTCCTGCTGACGGTTGTTGTGGTATCGATCATCATCTTCATGTTCGTGCCGCGTGAGCCGTTGTGGATGTTGATCGGTTCGCGCATCGTGTTGATACCGTTAATCGCCGCGTTGAGCTACGAATTCATCCGTTTCACGGGGGTTCACAGCGGGAATGTTCTCACCGATCTGGTGGGCAAACCAAATCTCTGGCTGCAGAAACTCACAACTGCTCAACCAGACGACGAGATGATCGAAGTAGCAGTTTCAGCCATGCAGATCGCGATTGAAATCGATCAGCGGGAAACCGCTTAGCGCAATATACCGGACGCAAACACGCGTCACGTCTTAGCGTCGTCGTCGGGCGAGTTCTGCCCAGACATCTTCGATCGGGACACCGACCGACTCCAACAGTGTGACGCAGTTGTAGATAAGATCCGCCATCTCAGCTGCCACATCATCGGTTGTGCCGGTTGCAGCCGCTAATCCAGTCTCGCCGGCCTCTTCGATGACCTTTTGAGCGATCCGGGACGGACCCGCGGCGAGGAGTTTGGCGGTGTAGGAACTTTCCGGCATTTCAACCGCTCTTTGATGGATGATGTCGACCAGTTCGTTAAGGATCCCGGGGCCGGTCCGGTTAGACGTTTCGCCGTCGGTATCTACAGAGTTGTGGAAGCATGAAATTTCGCCGGTGTGGCACGCGGCGCCGACGGGTTCAGCGAACACCAACAGCGCGTCACCATCACAATCTAACTTGAGATCGACAACGTTGAGGTAATCACCGGAGGTTGAGCCTTTTTCCCACAGGCATTTTCGACTACGGCTGTAGAACCAGACGTGGGGACCGGCGATTGTGCGTTTCAATGCTTCGCGGTTCATGTGGGCCACCATCAGCACTTCGTTGGTTCGTGCGTCCTGTACGACAGCTGTTAGAAGACCGCGGTCATCAAAGGTAATCATGCTATTTTTCCGGGATCGGCTTGCTTAGTGGACCATCCGCATCGGCAGACCAGACTCGGCCATGTGCGACTTCACTTCTTGTATGCGCAGGTCCCCGTAGTGAAACAGCGAGGCGGCTAAGACCGCGTCCGCTCCACCGTCCGTAACCGCCGCAACGAAGTGATCCGGAGTGCCTGCTCCACCGCTTGCGATCAAAGGGATCGAAACCTGCGATGAGATAGTGATTAGCAAGTCACAGTCGTATCCTGTCTGTTGTCCATCGGCATCCATGCTGGTCACGAGCAACTCGCCAGCACCGAGTTCCGCACCGATGCGGGCCCACTTTATGGCGTCGAGTGCGGTTGCTCTCCTGCCACCGTGAGTGTAGACCTGCCACAATGCCTCAGCATAGTCGTTGCTGCCATCAGGCCGCTGCAGCACGGCCGGTTCCTCAACTCGCTTGGCGTCGATGGCGAGGACGACACATTGGGAACCAAACTCTCGGGCGCATTCTCCGATCAGCACAGGGTTGGCGACCGCTGCCGAGTTGACGCTGACCTTTTCGGCACCGGCTTCGAGCATCCGACGCATATCTTCTCGCGAACGGATGCCACCGCCGACTGTGAGGGGGATAAAAACCTCCGTTGACACTCGCTCAACGACGTCGACCATCGTGTCGCGGGCGTCTGAAGAAGCGGTGATGTCCAGAAATACCAGCTCGTCCGCGCCTTCGGCATCGTAAAAGCGCGCTAGTTCAGCTGGATCACCTGCGTCTTTGATGTCGACGAAACTGACGCCTTTAACGACGCGGCCATGGTCGACATCTAAGCACGGTATAACGCGGTTGGTAAGCATTGCCGATCAATTGGACGACGCGCGCCGTTTGCGGTAAACGTGCACATAGCGCTGTACGCCGAGCGTGCGCCGCGTTATCGGAGTCATGTCGTGTTCGGCCGCCCATCTTTCGACGCGCGAAGGATCTACCCGTTTGGACTTCGCAGGACCGTTGTCGCCTCTTGCATCGGTTGAGAACCAGTCCGCGATTAGTAACCAGCCGCCACCTGGCAGCAGCTTGGCCACCGATGAGAACAGCCTCGCTGGACTTGTGGTGTTGTGTAAAGCGTCGATGACCACTATTCCATCGGTGTCTAATTCAATGCCTTGGATATCGTCGTTTTCTACGAGTAGAGGCACCACGTTCGTCAGATGGAGGTGATTGACTTCAGTCGTGAGCTCGTCGAGTGTTGATTGGTCGCTATCGAGTGCGATCACGTTGCCGTCATAAACGTACTTTGCGATCGGGATCGTCAATCCGTTGACGTTCCCACCTAAGATAGCGACGTGCTGGGACCGATGGATCGGAAGCAGCGAAATGATCGCATGTGGATCGATCTGATCGTTAAAGGTGTGCCAGCTCGCGGTGGGTCTCGTGGTCAATTTGGTTGTCTCGCGTTCAATTGCTGCGCTATGTGGGCTCGCGTCAAAGTTGGTGGTTACGGTTGTTTAATCATCATTAACGGTTCGGATCGCAGCGGCGAGATCAAGGGAGCCGGTGTATATGGCCATTCCGGTGATGGCACCGCCGGCGCCGATGTCGCGAAGCCGCACCACATCTTCGACCGTTGCGATTCCACCCGCCACCACTATTGGATATTCTATTTCTCTCACGACTTCGTCAACCGTCTCGAAATTAGGGTGCGACAACGTGCCGTCGCGCGTCGTGTCGGTGTAGATGAAATGGCGGACATTGCATTTAGTCGCCATGTCCTTGAGCAGGTCGATTGCGCGTATCTCGGTCTTGGTTAGCCAACCTCTCGTGCTAACCATCCCGTTGTTGGCATCTACTGATACGCAGACGCGGTCTGTGCCGAATCTTCCTACGGCGATTTCGATTGCTTCGGGGTTTTCGACCGCCGCGGTGCCGAAGATGGCGAGTTGCACGCCCATCTGGAGCACCGCATCAGCATGTTCAACAGAGCGCACACCACCGCCTATCTGGACTGGCACATCGACAGAATTCACGACACGTCGCACGGTCTCAGCATTGGTGCGCACACCGTCTTTGGCGCCATCAAGGTCGATGACGTGAAGCCGCCGAGCACCCATATCTACCCAACGCAAAGCGGCATCCACCGGGTCGTTATCGAACACAGTCTCTTGCGAGTAGTCGCCTTTGAACAGGCGCGCGCAACGGCCGCCGCGGATATCGATTGCTGGTATGACTTCCATTCGTGTCAACAATTAGGCGGGATCAGATCAAACTTTGGGAGTATTCCAAGAAATTGGCGTAGATTTCCAAACCTGACCTTCCGCTCTTTTCCGGGTGAAACTGAGTTCCAACTATGTTTCCGCGCACGACAGCGGCGCATACATCGATTCCGTGCGGCGATGTGGCAGCGATGTCACGATTATCTTGGACATCGCAGTAGTAGGAATGCACGAAATAGAAGTAAGTTGCTTGCGGGATCCCATCGAAGACCGGATGGCGCGGCACGACATCGTCTTTGAAGTGGACGGTGTTCCATCCCATGTGCGGAATTTTCAGGGGGCGTCCGTTCAAGCCGCTTGTTCCGTTCGGTAGCCGCACCACCTCGCCTTCCAGGACGCCTAGTCCGGGTAGTTCCCCCTCTCCGGATCGTTCGAACAGAATCTGCATTCCGAGGCACACGCAGAGGAGGGGCCTTCCGGAGTTAGCGAAGTCACGGATGGTACTGGGCAATTCGAGATCACTCAATTGCCTCATAACCGCGTCGTTGGAGCCGACGCCCGGAAGAATGGCTGCGTGGGCATTCGCGATAACCTCCGCGGAGGTTGTGACGGTGGGGTCTCCGCCCACGATACGGACTGCCTTTTCGACGCTGTGGATGTTAGCAGCGCCGGTGTTAATGATGGCGAGACGAAAACTCTTCAACTCGTGCGCCTCGTTCCTGTGACCATTTCTGGCGGTAGTTCGCGATCGATGTAGCGGGCCATCATGAATATGCAGTCTGACAATCGATTGAGCCAAACGAGCAAGCTTTCGTTCTCCAACATGCCGTCGTCGTATAGCGCCACTGCTGAACGTTCGAGTTCCCGGATTTTGCAGCGAGCGACGTCTAATGTTGCTGACGCGATCGACGCGCCCGGGATGATGAAAGCCGGGGGTAACTCCACTTCTTCTTCTAGTTTCCGCAACAAGCTGTCTAGCATATCGATCTGGTCGTCGCCGATAGTTTGGAAATGTTGGCGGAGAAGATCGAGTTGCGAGATCTCAGTCGCCAGCTCTGCGTTGGCGACGAACATCAGGCGTTGAATTTCGAGCAATTCGTCGTGTAGGAAACCGGACTCGCATTGCGCTCTCGCGACGCCGAGAAGGCTGACCGCTTCATCACCGATGCCGTTAGCTTCGACGCGACGGTTTGATTTGGATACGCGCCCGCCGTACAACAACGACGTCTCGCCGCTGTCTCCCGCTTTGGTGCTGATTGAATTCCTGACCATCAGAGGTGTAATATCATGGGTACCGACAGATGTATCCGATTCTATGTTGCGGTTGATGCCTTCCCGGAACTGCGTCGAGACAATATCCGCATCGGTCGGAGCACCTACAGCATCATGACTATCACCGAGCAGCAACATTCGGTCCCGATCAACACCGTTCATGTAACGCCAAAAGCGGCGTCGAAAGCGTTGGAGTTCGCTCAGAAGTCGGGACGCGACAACTGCGGCCTAAAGATCGCGGTTCAGGGCGGGGGTTGCTCAGGCCTCCAATACGTGCTCGAATTGGCGGACGGTCCGGAAGACTCTGACAAGATCATCATCGAGCACGGTATCGAAGTGTATATCCCGAAACGGGCCTTCGTTTTCCTGGCCGGAACAGTGCTTGACTTCTCAGACGGCCTTAACGGTCGAGGATTCGAATTCCACAACCCGAACGCCAAACGCACGTGCGGATGCGGCGATTCCTTCGCCGTCTGAGCCCGTGTTGTGGCTCATCATTCACGGATCGTCGCCTCGGAATCGGAATCGGCGGCTGCAACCCACGAAGAACGGGTAGCATCCCTTTATAAACCGGAATTCGGCTCTACCTTCAGGCACGTCGGTCCCGATGCTCTAGATCTGCTCCATCGGCTGACCACGAACTCGGTAATCGATATCCCAAGTGGCTCAGCGCGTCGAACGATTCTGACAAATGAGAAGGGCAGGATCGTCGATGTCTTTTGGGTACTGAAGCGATCTGATGAAGAGCTGCTCTTGGTGACCGACTCGACGGACCCGTCGTTGATGCGGGACTGGATCGATCGCTTCACGATCATCGAGGATGCAGAACTCATCGACGCGTCGGATGTCTTGACCCGTTGGTACGTGGTCGGCCCAAAAGCGTCGGACGCATTGAGCGAGTCCGTTCCAGAGCTGGATTTTACGGATTGTGGTGTAGGCGCGTTACGCGGGATGGACGTGATTGAGGGCGGAGTCGTGTTGTTTTTGAGGACAGACGCAGCCGGACCCGAGTCTTGGCTGGTAATCGGGGCATGTGCAGCGATCTCGGAGATCAACGCCCGTTTCGAAAAGGTCGAGATGGAGCCCTCGAGTGCCCACCTATTCAATCGCATCCGTATCCACAACCAAATCCCGATTGCAGGTCACGACCTCACTGAAGATGTGAACCCTCTCGAAGCTGGGTTGCTCGACTTGATCGATTTCGAGAAAGGCTGTTACATCGGGCAGGAGGTTGTCGCCCGCCTCGACACCTACGATAAAGTTCAACGCTCTCTGGTCGGATTTAGACAACTTGGTTCAGTCACGTCCGACGAGACGATTGAGGTCGGTGACAATATCCTGGCGAATGATGACGGACGTCGCGTCGGATGGGTGACATCAATCGCACGATCGCTAAATCCGAACGATCTAATCGGTTTAGCGTATGTGCGGAAAGCTCACTCGAGACTCGGAGAGGTGCTGACCACTAGGCGCGGCGCGAGGATCGAGATTTCGGCGCCTACGGATTGACACGCGTCCCTAATCGGGTATTTGAGCGATGGAGCGGGAGACGGGATTCGAACCCGCGACACCCTGCTTGGAAGGCAGGCACTCTACCACTGAGTTACTCCCGCGTTCGTGAATTTCATTGTAACGCTTGCGAGTTCAGGGGTTCATTTCGAGACGGTCGCTAATTCGCAAGTAGAATCGACTGAGTCTGTTAATCGCGAACTGACGGGTTCAATTATGAAGACAACTGGCTTCCGTACGATCGTACTCGGCACGCCGTGGCGAAATCTAACCTACTGCATCATAGAAACCGACGAGGGCATAACTGGTGTCGGCGAAGCGCGGGTACTCGGTAAAACCCACACGGTTTGCGCATACCTCAAAGATGTCGAACGTCATTTCATTGGATACGATCCTTTCGACATCGAAGCACTCTACCGACGAATGACGCTTCTCGACTTCGGCAAAGCTGGTGAGGTAGTGCACACCGGCTTAGCGTTGGTCGAACTCGCGTTCTGGGACATAATCGGCAAAGCTTGCAACCAACCTGTATACAAGCTGATGGGAGGACAGGTCACCGACCGCGTTCAAGCATATGCAAACGGGTGGTACACGGTTGAACGCTCACCTGAACAGTTTGCCTCGGCTGCCCAACGCGTGATCGATCGCGGATATCGTGCTATGAAGTTCGACCCTTTCGGCAACGGCGACTTGGAGTTGGACCGCGACGAATTTTTCAAATCTCTGGACCTGATCGAAGCGGTCTCATCGGTGACCGGCACCCACGCTCAAATCATGATCGAGATGCACGGACGGTTTGCGCCGCATCAAGCCAGGGAAATTGCCAGACATATCGAACCCTTCAACATCGGGTGGATCGAGGAGCCGGTTCGACCGGGAGATGTTCCGGCGCTCGAATCGGTCAGAAATCACACGAGTCTGCCGATCGCAACCGGCGAACGACTCTACGGTGCCCATGAGTTCAGGGAGATTTGGGGAGCGCAGACCGTCGACGTTATCCAACCGGACATTACCCAGTGTGGCGGCATTCTCGAAGTCAAGAAGATCGCATCGACCGCAGAGACCTACTCGATCATGGTCGCCCCGCATAACGTCGGAGGCATCATTTCGACAATGGCCGCGCTGCATCTCTGTTTGACATTGCGGAATGTCAAAATACTTGAACATTTCAACGACTTCGCCGATCCGCATGTGAAAAATGCTGGGTCCAATTACCCAGAAGTGATTGATGGCTACTTCCCGTTGCCTGACAAGCCGGGATGGGGAGTCGAATTGAACGAGGATTTCATCAATTCGCAACTTCCAAACTATACTGAGGCAGGCGTCATCGCCGACCCTGGGCTCAACATGTTTGAGAACGCAGATTGGGCTATACGAGGCCAAAGCGATTAACTGATTCCCGGAAAAATACATCGCTATTACTTCCGACACGCAAACAACCGGTAGAGGTAAATGACAACAACAGCTGTATCTGAAGCAAACCGCTTAATCGATCCACATGGTGGGGAACTGGTAAACCTCCTCGTGGATTCGGGGCGCAGTGCCGAACTAGAAATCGAAGCATCTGTTTCGCCGAGATGGGAGTTGACGCCGCGTCAGCTATGCGACATAGAGCAGCTGATCACCGGTGCTTTCTCGCCGCTGAAGGGTTTCATGAATCGCGGCGACTACGAAGGCGTCCGCGACGAAATGAGACTCGCTGACGGCACGGTGTGGCCGATGCCGATAGTCCTTGACGTGCCGGCCGAGTTTGCCGTTTCATTGTCTGAAGGCGACAGGTTGGCGCTGATGCACCCTGAGGGTGTGTTGACGGCTGTGCTGAACGTCGGCGATGTTTGGCGGCCAGATCGGACCGACGAAGCCGAAAAGATGTTCGGCACTGCCGACGAGTACCATCCCGGCGTGAACGTACTGCTGAACGACACTGGCGAGTACTACGTCGGGGGATCGTTGGAGGGCGTGCGAGCCTCGCAGCACCATACCTACGCGGGATTGCGGCACACACCGGCTGCGCTGAGACAGGATTTCGAAGCGCGCGGGTGGTCACGAGTTGTTGCGTTCCAAACTCGCAACCCGATGCACCGCGCGCACGCCGAGTTGACTCGCCGGGCGGCCGAGCAAGTCTCTGCAAATCTGTTGATCCACCCTGTGGTCGGTCTCACGAAACCGGGCGATGTCGAGTACCACACCCGAGTCCGCTGCTATCGAGCGATCTTGGATGGTTACGAAAAAAACTCAGCGGCGTTGAGCCTGCTACAACTCGCAATGCGCATGGGTGGACCTCGCGAAGCGGTTTGGCACGCGATCGTTCGCAAGAACTACGGTTGCACGCATTTCATAGTCGGCAGGGATCACGCGGGACCCGGCAATGACGCGGACGGAAACCCGTTTTACGGACCGTACGATGCTCAGCATTTGGTTGAACAGCATCGCGATGAACTTGGTATTGACGTGGTGACCTTCCAAGAAGTCGTCTACGACGGAACTAGCGATCTCTACGTAACACGTGACGAGTTGACCGACACCTCTGAGGTCAAAAACCTGTCCGGCACCGAACTTCGTGATCGACTACAGAGCGGAGCGGAGATACCCGAATGGTTCTCATTCCCGAGCGTCATTGAAGAGTTGCGCAAATCCTACCCGGCAATGGGCAAACGCGGATTCAACGTGTTTATCGCGGGAGACGATTCGTCGTCGAAATCTTCCCTCGGCAACGCGATCGCCGAGATGCTTCTTGAGGAGGGTTCACGACCTGTAACCGTCTTGGACAACTCTGATCTCACAACTGGCACGATCAACTTGGTTGCCGGTGAAGCGTCCCGAAACGGTGGGGCGGTGATTTCAATACCAAACGGAGGCGATGGAGCAGAAGCAGGCCAGCGCTTCGGTTTCGGCGAGGGCGTGTTCGTCTGGGTTCAACGCGGCATTGGTGTCGATGGCGCCGATGTTTCGATCGATCTCGATATGACGCCTGGCGACGGTGCTAGTGCTGTAATGGAGCACTTGAATTCGTTGGGATTGATAACCTGAATAAAACCAATCTTCATTGCTATGACCATATGCGGTAGATGGCGGTCGCCATTACACCAAAAAAATGCAATCGGATATCAACTAGCGACCAAAAAGAAATCACCAAACTCGCACCACCGTGCATTTTGGAAATGCCACAAGACGTGGTAATTTATCTAAACAGGAACAACCGGTGCATAGTTTGACTAGTGTTTGACGACAGCGAGGAAAGCGGTAAACATGAGAATCGAAGACGTATCACTCCGCGAAGTGCAAGAAGTGTGGGAAACCAACCGCAAATACTCCGTTGCTTCTCGATCTCCAGAGACGATTGCGCTCGTCGACGCATTGTCCAAGATGAATGTTGGAGACGCGAAGGCCGTCGGGTATGCCGAAGGTCGCAGCCCAAACAATGTCAAGCTGCAAGTACAAAAAGCTGCGAAACTCGTTGGCAAAAATGTGAACGTCGTAATTGACGAAAGCCAGCGCCGGGTCATGTTTTCGGTCATGGACCGCCCGGTCCGTAGACGACGGACCGGAACATAGAGCGGATGGTCGTGTTGACCGCCTGTGCGAGAAACCGGTGGTCGCCAGTTCGGTTGATCCTAGCTTTACCCCAATTGCCGACCGACTAAAGATCCCAGTCCGAACGTAATCGCGCCCGCTACCAATCCGACGACCAACATCCTCAAAGCGCCGTACAACACGCTGTTTCCGGATAACCAACCAAGTCCGCCCCCGACGAATAGCAAAGCCGCTCCCGATGCAAGCGCGCTCGTCACGATCGACTCGGTTCCGCTCATGCCGACAATGTATGGAAGCAGAGGCACTAACGCGCCGCCGGCGAACGCCACCAGGGAACTGGCCGCCGCCAAAATCGGTGAACCGCCGAGGTCATCTGGATCGATGCCAAGTTCTTCGCGCACATGCATGTCCAGCGCGACATCGGGATCACTCATTATGCGCGCTGCCGCCGATGTCGCCTCTTCTTTAGAGAGACCTTTAGCACGCAGTATTTCAACAAGCTCAGCCTCTTCCTCGTCGGCCCACAACGCGAGTTCTGCACGCTCCCATCTCACCAGATTCTCGTTGAATTCGCGTTGAGAAACTACCGAAACATACTCACCTGCGGCCATCGATAACGCGCCGCCGACCAGGCCAGCCACACCGGCAAGCAACACCAGGCCCGGATCAGAAGTGCCCGCGGCGACACCGAGAATCAAAGCGGTGTTGGAAACCAACCCATCGTTGACGCCGAGGACGGTCGCGCGTAGAGCACCGCTGCGCGTTGCGAGCGAACCGGGTTCTATGTGATTGACTTCTGCTTCTTCGCCACCAGAAAGCCGTTCCAGCACCTTCATACTTTCAGCCGCACCGTCTCTCAGACCGCTGTCGACAAAGTGATCCGTTTCATTGCTCAGACGTCGACGGAAGCGTCCGCGGAGCGAGTGCGAGATCCGTTGAACGCTTAAGATCTTCGATGCCAGTTTGTAAAAGGCGAGCGAAATCGAAAAACGGCCGTTGACGGGCAAGCTGAAATCGCCGGCAGCGGAAGACGACCATCGCTTCGCAAATGCGATCTCAATATCTCGAAGCCGGTTGAAATCGCGAGCGGGTCCCTCGTCGTCTGCAACCTCCGCCAGCGCGGCGTAGATCGCGGCGTTTTTGAGCGAGGTTCGGACCTGCAAATATCGATCGTGTGATTTAGGCGTATTCAATTGAATCGCGACGTTCGACAGCTAAACGGCACCGTCCAAGATTACGTCAACGCAAGCGGGTTTTCCAGAGGCGACCGCTTCGTCGATGGCGGGTTTGATGTCGTCGGCGTGTTCGACTCGAATCCCGATTCCGCCATACGCTTCAGCCTGAGCCTTGAAATCAAACGGTGTATCGAAGTCCATCGCGTTGTACTGTTCCGGTAGCGGCTTTTCGCTGATCGTATGGTAGACATTCATATTTACCTTCAATATGCGATACGAAGCGTTGTTACATATCACGTAGGTAACCGGAATGTCGTAATTGACCGCCGTCCAGAGTCCTTGGATCGTCATCATTGCGCTTCCGTCCCCGACGATTCCAATGGTTGGATTTTCGGGTTTTGCCAGTTTCATCCCCATCGTCGCGCCGATGCCCCAACCGATCGCGCCGCCGCGGGCGCCCATGACGTTCAAGTCGGATCGGTGCGCCAGACCCGAGTGCACGAATGCAGTTGATGAGATCGCATCGCTGAACACGTTGGCGCCCCGCGGGATGGCATCCCCCAGAGCTTTTCCGAGCACGGCCGGCGGGATCGGTGAGCGGTCCCATCCGCTCGCCGCCAGCTCTTCGAACGCGGCGTGATTCGCACGGTTGGTTTCGGCGATCTTCGAACTTCGGCTTGCCGCCCGATCTACCGCTTCATCGTCCATCCTGCGCCTTACGTCGATCTCTATCTCCGCCATCCCGTGCAGCGGCGAAGCCCAAATGCCGATGTCGGTGGGCTCCTTGCGTCCGATTTGGCTGGCATCGGAATCGATGTGGATCAGAGTCGTGTCGGCTCCGACTAGGGTGCCGGACCGGTAGAAGAAATCTTCAAAGACTGGACAACCGACCGCCAGGATCACGTCGGCATTTTCCAGCGCTGCCAATCCCTCCTCGGACCTCAACGATAACGCGCCGCACCAAAGCGGGTGGTCGGTCGGGAAGGGCATGTGGCCAGACATGTGCCCGTACACCGGGGAACCGATAGTGTCGGCTAGTGAAGCCGCCGCGTCCAGCGCACCGCTGGAATAAACGCGATCTCCGACGACCATTAGCGGACTCGTCGCGTTGGCCAGCGCGTTGGATGCCGATTCAACGGCTGCTGGCTCTGGGCGCGGTTCGCCGTGGATGGCGCTCGACGGTTCAATCGCGATCTCCGAAACATCGTCCATGGCATTTCCAGACAACGCTACAAACACCGGTCCGGTTGGCGGGGTGCGCGCCTCTTGGAAAGCTCGACGCATTACCGAAGGGACTTGCTCCGGATGCGAAATCTCGGCGCTCCATTTGGCAAAGGGTGCCGCCATACCAGCCAAGTCGCTGCGATTGTTGGCGAGATGCCGGATGTCTTTGTTGCCGGCCGTGATCACGACGGGAGAACCTGTTCGCTTTTGGTCGATCATCAAACTGAAGCCATTGGCGAGCCCGTTGTCGATGTGCAGACTTACGAAACCGACTTCACCGCTAGCCCGGGCGTAGCCTTCAGCCATGCCGATGGCAACGCCTTCCTGGACCACCATCAGATACTCGAGGTCTGGATATTCGTGCAGTATCCCGATGAAAGGGGCCTCGCTGGTTCCGGGATTGCCGAAGATGTAACGGACCCCCTCCGCGCGAAGCATCTGCATGAAAGCGTGTTTGCCCGATAGTTCAGTAGTCATTGCTGCATCTCCTGCCGGCATTGGCGCCTCGCTTCTTAGAGATAGCGAACGCACCGTCTTGTCTGGTGCCATTATCGCTGAAACGCCGTGACCAAGTGGACGCGATGCAAATCACTCGACCAGAAACGGTTACGCGAGTTTAAAGACGTGTAACCGAAACGCGATATAGACCATCAATACGATTCCGCACATTGAGAAACTGTCATGGTATCGAGTAGGTTTGGGCGTGCCCCTTAGCGTCACTCTAGGTTCGGTGATTCTTGGACCGTAACTGTTGAGCCGACGCCTTGCCCCAACGAGAAGAAAACTCAGAAGCTACGCATTGCATCAGCTATCGATAATCAGGTTCGGCGATCTCGCATTGGCAGTTGGCTCGGTCATGTTTATTGCAGGGATGCTGATCCGCCCTTCGGGTCCTATCGTGTCGACCGTCTCGGACCCCCTGTCAGTGAACGAGTTGTTGACGGTGATCGGAGAAAACGAAACGCTGACTCACGTCTCTTCAGACATTTTGATTGTCAGCACGTTGTTGCTCGTTTTTGGGATGGTTGTGCACATGCGAATGCAAGGTGCAGACGGCGTAAGCAACTCGTTGATCAACCTCGGCCTAGCATTCACGATGCTTGCGCATCTGGGGTACATGTTGTTTATTGGGTTGAGTCATGTAGCCGCGCAAACAATTTCGGGAAATGAACCGCCGACGCTCGGTCAGAACCAGACCAGCGTAGCAATCCAAATCACTAGAGTAGGGATCAGCGTCACAGCCATTTACGTTTTCGCGTTGGGCGTGTTTTTTCACGGCATCGGACTGTACCTGAAATTGCCGTCGGGAATTTACAGGAACATCGCATTGATCATCGCGATATTGAGTGTTGCAACCTTCGTTGCTGCGATAATCGCCCAATACTTCGGGGCGGTGACGGAGTTGTTCTACATCGCGAACGCCTACGGCGTGCCGGTGAGCGTTTGGTACCTGATACTCGGTGACGCCCTATACAACCAAAACCCGAATTTCTTCCCGAGACCTCGGATTGCATAGGTCGATTATTCGCCCCCTTAATAGCATTTCAGCGAATCAATGATCGATGCGGGCGAAAATCGACGGCCAACACCCAAAATGGATTGCGATAGTCGGGCGCGGGATTCATTAGATACGATCGATATGCAAAAAACGTTAAAAAGTCAATCCAAACGACGAATCCATACACAAAAAGTATGTCAAAGGCGCAAAACGGTCGAATTGTGAAATTATGCGAGAATTTGCCGGCAAGCCGTAGGATCGTCCATTCCCATGACGCGTAGCTTCTGAAATTGGCCTCACGTGGCCCGAATGAGAATTCTCACATCGCTTGAAGCCCGCATTTTCGTAGAGATTATGGTTCAGGCTCGAAACTTCCTGCGACGGTGACCAAGAAGATGCGCACGACAAATTTCAGAATCAGCGTTCACTCGACGCGTCTAGCAATAAGCGTCTGAGCTTGTCAGCGACGATTTGGACTTCTTCATCGGATAAGTTGAGCGGATCGACCCAGAATTCTGGAACCTCTTCTAGGAAGGTCAGGATCATGATTCGGTTCGGGGCTTCCAACATGCGCTCGCCGATGACGCTCTTCGGCGGGCCCCGCCACGCGTCGTTCAGTTTGATGACGGCGTGCGGAATGTAGTGGTTGTAGTCGTGGACAACTTCAGCATCGACGCCGGGAATCTCGATGATCTGGTCTACGACCGACTGCATCAATCGAGTGTAACGTCGGTTTTCCGCATCCTCGTCTTCGTTGACGAACGCCTCTACGGCTGCCAAAATGCCCGCGATCGATTCCTTAGAGACTTTCTGCGCTCTTGCGACGGTGGCATTAGGTGCATTGTTCATCTTGGCGTACTCGATCCATTCCTCGCTACCGAGTAGTAGACCGGTAGCCTGCGGACCACGGATACCCTTGCCACCAGAGAATGAGACCAAGTCGGATCCGGCATCTACGAATTTGGCGAGGTTGGCTCGCGGTGGCAGACGAGAAGCGGCGTCGGTCATCAAAGGCAAACCGTTTCGATGCGCGATGTCGACAAGCGTTTCGACCGGGATTACGTTGTCACCGCTGTATGGGGATTCGAGGTGGATGATCGCGGCCGTCTTGTCGGATATGGCGTTTTCTACCTCCTCAGCGGTGCAACCATCTTTGGTGCCGACCTCAACGAAGCGTGCGCCCGGCGTCAGGTACAGGTGGTCGTAGCCGAAACGGTGGTTACGTTGGATGATGAGTTCGTTTGGGATGTCGTCTGCGATTGGTAGCTGGAAGATGCGTTCGGGATCGTCTTTCGCCATCGCGGCTGCGGTTTGAACAGTTAAACCACCAGAGGCACCGCTCGTGATCGTTGCGGCAGGGACACCTATGATCTCGGCCAAACGCTTTCCAGCGGCGTCGATCAACTCGTGCAACTCGACGAAGGGATCAACCATCGCCATCATCGCCTGCATGGCCTCAGGGCGCGGTCGCGTGCCGGAAAACCTGGTTACTGGCCCCCCTGCATTCAAGATCGGTGTCACTCCCAAGCTCTCTAGGATCTTTTCTCCGCTGCTGAAGTCCATCATGAAAGTTGACCTTTTGGTTCGTGAGTCGCGGTAGCGCGATGTTTGCAATTATCGTCGAAACGAGTTTACAAAGCGTTCTAGATTTCAAGAGTTGCCACGCGATTGCGGGCGATGAAATCTTCGTCGAGTTCGAAACCTAGTCCAGGGGCTTCTGGTGCGGCCAGGATGCCGTCCGCGTTGACTAGGATTTCTCGCTGAAGCCCGAACTGCTGGGCTCCCAACGGCATCCAGTACTCGTAGAAATCGCAGTTGAGTACCGACATGATGACGTTCAAGTTCGCGGCGTTCATCAATGAATTGCCGGCGGTACCGACCTCGCAGTTGACGTTGAAGCCTTCTGCCATTCCGCACTGTTTTTTCAATCCAGTGATGCCGATCTTGCGGGTTGTGCCACGGATCGTCGTCGGCCATCCTTGTTCGAGGACGCGCGCCGCGTCATGAACAAGGAATTGCGCAGAGTCGCTCATGTTGAGCGGGGTTTCCAGCGTTTCGGATAGGGTGCGGATCGCGCGCCAGTCACCCCACGGGACTGGATCCTCGAACCAGTGGAATCTGTTTTCATCTAACGCGCGGCCGATTTTTGCGGCGCTTCGCAGATCGTAACCGTTGTTAGGGTCGAGCATGAGACGCATATCATCGCCGACCTCGCGACGGACTTCGCCGACCATCTTGATGACCTCGTCGTCAGGCATCGCTCCGGGGTGGATCTTGTAGGCGCGGAAACCCTGCTCAACCAGTTCCGCCGCTTCCGCCACGTAACCTGCGACGGTCGAATTGCGTGGTGGATATGTGGCGTACACCTCGGTTGTGCGACGTGCAGTGCCGAGCATTTCGTGGACCGGCATCCCGGCGATCTTCCCGGCTGCGTCCCACAATGCGACATCGACGTGTGACCAAAGTGCGTGGACAGATGCGCCGTGTCCCGCGATGCGCGGCAACTGATGCCATAGCCATTCACGGTCGGCGATGTTCATGCCGACCAACCGTCCGTCGAATGCTGATTGGAATGAACGGATGGTTGATGCTCCGCCGCCGCCTCGGTCGCCGATGTGGGCGTTGCCTTCGACACCCGATTCGGTGATGAACCTAAGAACGCCGGCGGTCAACTTGCCACCCATGCCGCCGCGAGCGTCGTTGATGCTTATACGCGGGACTTCGAACTCGATTGCATCGATCTTGGCTTTTGCTATCTTCATCGTGACGGATACCTGCGTAAGGCGATTTAGTATTCAGTGATGGTGATGTTACCCCGTTGAACGTCAATAGACGGCTCGAAAAATCCACAGGGCGCGAACTCCGAAAAATGTCTTCTTCTGATGCCAACGATAAGATCCGGATGTGGGAAGACTTTGTCGAAAAAGTGCGGTTCGCGCACCGGATTCCGGGGGTAGCGGTTGGGATGGTTTGCGGGTCAGAATTGGCTTGGTTCAAGGGTTTCGGTGAAACAGAGCTTGGGAACGGAGAATCACCCGATGAACACAGCGTTTTCCGGGTCGCGTCGAATACCAAAACGGTGACCGCTACAGCGTTGATGATGCTGCAAGAATCGTCGATGTTGTCATTGGATGATCCGCTGTTGCTTTACATCCCGGAGTTCACATCGGCCGCCGGGATTGCGGGTGATCTTGAGGACGTGACGTTGAGGCGGATGACGGCTCATTATTCGGGCCTTACCACTGAGCATCCAGCGACTGATTGGGACGCGCCGTTGTTTCCTACGATGCAGACGATGCTTGACCGCATTGATGAAGTGCAGATGGTTATTCCGCCCGACAGCGCTTGGAAATACTCCAACATGGCGTACGGTTTCTTGGGCGAGGTCGTGAGCCGTCTGTCCGGTCAAGCGTTCGAGCGTTTTGTGCGATCCGAGATCTTCGCTCCCCTCGAGATGGGCGAGACGACATTCGACGTTGGCGCAGTCTCGGATGCCAATCACGTAGCGGGGTATAGCCAGCCCGCGCCTTTTGCGGATAAGTTGCGGATTGCGCCATATTGCGATCTCAACGGTGTCGGCTCGGCTGGCCAGATGATGACGAATGTTGCGGATCTGACGAAGTGGTTGGCGCATATCATGCGGAACGGCGATGACGGTGGGACGAGGTTGTTCGGTGACCCGAGCCGTCGAGAGATGTTGCATCCGGCGTACCTGGATCGCAACTGGACGATCGGGCAGTGCGTGGGTTGGCGGGCGACTAGATCGGGTGACCGGGTGTACCACGGACACGGTGGCGGCATCCACGGTTTTGGAACACAGACGATGTTTCATGCCCCGTTTCAAGCGGGAGTAATCGTTCTGACGAACCTTTGGCCGAATCCGATCTCGGTGCCGTTGGCCCAAACCCTTTTGGACGCGGTGATCGAGGACTGGGACGAGATGCCGACGGTGTCTCCAACGGTTGAACACGATGTCCCGGCTTCGGATGATGGGTCACCTTTGCGAGAGTTCGAGGGGGTGTATTTCACGGAGCCGGGGTTCTGGATGCGGATAACCGCGGTATCTGACGACGGGTTGCACTTTGGCGGGCATGAGGCTTCGCCGTATCTTTTGCATGCGCCGGCAACGGCAAGGTTGCTCGACGACGGTTCTTTCAAAGTGGTTGGGAATCGTGGTGCGGGGGAGACGTTCGCGATTAGAGACGGCGAGTTCCGGCTCGGTGGATTCAGATATCAACTGGCCGAACAAGACTGAGGAGGAATTGAGATGTCGAAGGTTTACGAGATAGCTGACGGGTTTGTCGAGACGCTTGCGGAGTTGGATCCGATTGTCGCGACGTATTTGGGCGTGCCTGGTTACGACCATTTGATGCCGGATTATTCGCCTGATGCGACGAGGCGCTCTTTCGATGCCGAGCGGAATGTTTTGAGACGTATTCAAGCAGAGCGGGCGGAGACGGTGCGTGAACGCAGGTGCAGCGAGACGGTGCAAGAGGAGATGTCGTGGTCAATCGACCAGTACGAGGCAGGTTTGCACTATTCCGGGATGAACATCTTGCACTCGCCGGTGCAGTCGCTCCGACAGATTTTCGATTTGATGCAACGTTCCTCGACGGAGGATTGGGAGAACATCGCATCTCGGATGGAAGGGATCGGGGATTCAATCTCGTCGTATCGCAAGACGCTGGACGAAGGCATTGACAGAGGAGTGACTGCTTCGAAGCGACAAACGGCCGGTTGTGTAGAACAGATCGAGACGTGGGTGGGCAAGGGCGACACAACGCCGTTCTTCGACGGTATCGCGGAGGCGGGTGGTGCGTCGGACGAGGTCAATGATGCTTTGGCGGCGCGATTGTCTGACGCTGCTACGTCGGCGAACGCGGCGTATTCTACGTTTGCGGACTACCTGCGGCGCGTCTATTTGCGGAGTGCTCGGGAGCGTGATGCGGTTGGTCGGGAGCACTATGCGTTGACGTCGAGGTCCTACAACGGGATTGGTTTGGATTTCGACGAGACGTACGAGTGGGGTTGGGATCAGCTGCGGTGGGTGCGGTCGGAGATGCGTAAGGCGGCGGACCAGATCAATCCGGGCGCGTCTATCGATGCAGCGGTCGAGGTTTTGGACAGTGATCCTGAGCGGGCAATTGATGGTGTGGACGAGTTTCGGGAGTGGATGCAGAATCTGCAGGACGCCACGATCGAGGAGATGAACGGCACTCATTTCGATATCGCGGATCCGGTGAAGAATATCGAGGCGATGATCGCGCCGCCCGGAGGAGCTTTAGCGATGTACTACACGGGGCCATCGGAGGATTTTTCGCGGCCGGGTCGGACCTGGTATCCGACGGGTGGTAAGACGTCGTTCCCGCTCTGGCGAGAGGTTTCGATAGCGTATCACGAGGGAGTGCCCGGGCACCATTTCCAGATCGCTACGACGATGACGCTGTCGGATCAGCTGTCGCGGTATCAACGATTGTTGGCCGGGACTTCGGGTTATGTCGAGGGTTGGGCGCTGTATGCGGAGCGGTTGATGCACGAGCTCGGTTATCTGGAAAATCCGGAATACTACATGGGAATGCTGGATGCTCAGGCGTTGCGGTCGGTTCGGGTGATCATCGACATCGGGATGCACTTGGAGAAGCAGATTCCGTTCGATTCCGAGTTTCATCCGGGTGAGGTTTGGACGCCCGATCTGGCGTTGGAGTTCATGCGAGACCGGGTGCATTTCCCTGTTGATTTCGTGGCGAGCGAGATCGATCGATATCTGGGCATACCAGGTCAGGCGATTTCATACAAGGTCGGCGAGCGGGTCTGGCTGGAGGCTCGTCAGCGGGCACGTGAAGCTCAAGGGGCTTCGTTCGATTTGAAGGACTGGCACAATCGCGCGTTGGAGCTCGGACCGATGGGCTTGGCTCAAATGAAGCGCGAGATGGCTAAGGTTTAGGCGCGTTTAAACGCCTGTCGAGGTGGTCGTCAGGGTTGAGTGGTTGGTCTCGGTTGATGTTGTCAAGTCTTGGTCATTGATTTATTGGCCCCTCGCCCCCGGTTCAAGCCCGGGGCAGGATCTAGCCCTCTCCCGCGAGGGGAGAGGGGACAATCGTTTGGTTGTCGAAGCATCGGCGCGTCGTTGTTCGGGTTCGCGCGGGCGATAACTGGTTGGTAACTTTTTATACAAAATACAGCGTCGCCGATGTCGCCAGACCATCGGTCATCCGGGCGGTCGACGGTAGGTGGAGCGCCCGGAATCAGTCGATTTTTATCTATCTTCGATGCTGTAGCCTCGGCCGCTCGACGAAGCGGTCAGACGTCTGCCGGGTAGAACGGGGTTTCGCTCGGACCTTGAACGGTCAAACCCCTTGGCGCGAGGGCGACCACAAGGGTCGCCCCTACGTCTTGAGGGTGTCCGTCTGGCTTGCTGGTCGGAGCCGGCGTCATGCGTCCGCATCCGAGCACTTGCGCCAATCCCACAGTGGCCGGGTTGTCGATCTGCGTTGCGTCCCAACCTATCCTCAACTTCTGGCGGGCACCGTTGCGGACCGTTTGGGCAGGGGGCGGGTTTGAAACCTGCCCCTGCCGCGGTCCTGTGTCGTCCCTCCCGCAGACCGGGATTTCAATATTCGGTTGTCGATATCCCTGCGAAAAGGAGCGCATACCCTCGACGCGGCGATACTTCTGGGCGCCGGTGCCGATGGCCGTCGGCTGTGGCGCTCGGTTGTTATTGTGGTACATGCGTTGTGGTGTTGTCAAGGGCGGGTTGTCGGTTGTTTTGGGGATTGGACATACCCCGCTAGTGGTGCATTCGCGCAGCGAAAAGGGCCGTGGAGCGAAGGGTACGGGTTTGGTTTGGGTGTAGGATTTCGATGTCTATGTTGAGGATCGGTCGGAGGAATCTGTTCGTTGAAGCCTATTGAGTTGGAGCCGCGGAGTGTTCATATTCGGGCTGATAGACGGTTGGTTCACCAGGTTTTGACGGCGTATGGGAATATGGGGCTTGAGGGTTATCGGTCCAAGGTGATGGAGGATCATGGGGATCGGAAGTTGGTGGAGTTTCACACTCCTTTGAGGGTTAGGAACAGCGTGCATGTTGCCCGGAGCGTGGAGTGGGTGCAGTTGACGCCGCCGGAGAGGATCGATTTTGGCTGGCCGAGGGGTACGAGGAGAAGTCGATTTTTGCTTTGAGCTTGTTGGAGGATGCGTTTGTGTTGGACGCTCAGGGCGGGTGCACGGAGATGCGGTATGAGAGTCGTTTGGCGGTCAAGGCTCCGGTGATCGGTTGGTTGTTGGCTCGGCTGATGATCGGGCCGGTGATGCGTCGGCACATGGTGGATCATTTGGAGGATTTTAAGGGGTTGTGTGAAGCTCGGGCGGAGAGGAGTCGGGTTTTTCTGCAGGAGGGTTGTGGGCATTGAGTTGTATGCTCTGGTATCGGTAGGTTTGCGGATGGGTTGGATTTTGGTGGTGGGGCACCTAGAATGCGGGAGTGTTACATTGAAGTAACTACGATGCTGTTACTACATCGGAGTCGATAATATGGATGATTCCGAAGGAATTGTTCGTTGGACTTGGGATTCTGACAAGAACGAGACAAACCGGAGAGAACACGGAATCGGTTTCGAAACGGCAGCCTTGGTGCTCAATGACCCGTTTGTGGTGACACAACGGGACCCATATAGGGACGAGCAACGTTGGCGCACGATGGGATTGATCGGCAACACGCTTGTGATCGTTGTCCATACCTCTCCTCTAGGTGATGCGGATTCAGGTGTAGAGGTGTGGCGCATGATCAGTGCGAGGCAAGCGACTAGAAACGAAAGGCAGCGATATGAAGAAGGCGAATGTTGAATTGACAGATCTGCAAAAGACCGATCTCGAAAGGTTGCGGAATCAGCCGGACCACGAGATCAACACGAAGGACATACCTGAAACGCTAGATTGGTCGAATGCTAAACGGGGAATGTTCTATCGGCCTATCAAACATCAGATAACGTTGCGTGTGGATGCTGATGTGTTGGAGTGGTTCAAGGATCAGGCTGGCGAAGGTGGTCGTGGCTATCAAACAGAGATCAATCGGGCGTTGCGGGAGCATGTTGTGAGGGCGGAGCGAGATGCCGCGTGATTATGAAACCAACCTGAATTGGCGAAATTGACGCAGTCGACGATGAACCACGAAGACCACAGCGAGACTGCGCTTGAGTTTTTGGATGCTTCGGATCGGGAGTTCGAAAACGACAACGTAGTCCGAGGAGCGGAGAAGCTTTGGGGCGCGGCGGCGCATGCGGTGATGTCGGTAGCGCAGGAGCGGGGTTGGCCGCACGAGAGCCATCGGTCGCTTAAGAACGCGGCGATTCGACTGTCTGAGGAGTACGAAGATCCGCTAATCGCAGCGTCTTTCGGGGTTGCGGAGAAGTTTCACCGGCACTTCTACCACGACTCGATGGAGGATTGGGAACGGGACGCCGATCGTCCGTTGGTGCATGATTTTGTGGAGCGGGTGCTGGGGTTGGGATAGGGCGTGTCGTCTACAATCGCGGTTAGGGGATTTTGAGATGGCAACCACCATGATCCAATCTGCCGAGCATCGGCGAGTAGCGAGGGAGTTCCTCGTGGCTTCGGACGCGGAGTTCGAAAACGACAATGTAGTCCGAGGAGCGGAGAAGCTTTGGGGCGCGGCGGCGCCTGCGGTGATGTCGGTAGCGCAGGAGCGGGGGTGGCGGCATGAGAGCGATCGGTCGTTGAAGAATGCGGCGATTCGACTGTCTGAGGAGTACGAAGATCCGCTAATCGCAGCGTCTTTCGGGGTTGCGGAGAAGTTTCACCGGCACTTCTACCACGACTCGATGGAGGATTGGGAACGGGACGCTGACCGTCCGTTGGTGCACGATTTCGTGGAGCGGGTGCTGGGGTTGGGGTAGATTTCTGTAGTGTAACGTCTACGAGAAATGGGGGATTAGGAGGTTGGCGGTTTGGAGTGGGGTGTTCACGCGCCAGCATGATAGCGCTCTAGTATCGGATCTAGATGATCTACATCCCAACCAAAAAGCGCGTAGAGTCTCCGAACAGTTTCGGCGATCCACAGCCTGGAATAGAGAGCTAAAGTGTATGAACGAAGTGGTGAGATATGAGTTTCACGTAACAATGTTGCAGGCTGTACTGCCCGTAAACCAAAATTGTCCATGAGCCATTCATTACCATGTATGATTCCAGAGAGGCTAGCGTACCAATGCGATCCATTGTCATAATATTGATCTGCAAGTTTAGAGATACTTGGTATTGTGGCACCTAGCTTCTCGAATTGCCCCTCGTCAAAGTATTTCGGCTTGATTGGCAATTTGTATCGCTTAGCCAAATCCTTCAGTTCCGCTATCTCTTGGCGTAAATCGCATTGTTCATTTTTAAAATCTGAAGTTAAGCCTGCATCTGCGATCATTGACTGATTGTTCTGAAAATGCAGTTGTTGGGCACGTATATCTATTACTCTGAATTTCAGACATCGTAACATGCGTTCCGTATGGTCAATCTCGGAGTTTACTAACCACGATGTCCATGTGCATAATTCAAGAATCACGCGTCCACACGTCCAAGGTGAGAATGTAAATCGAGTATCTGATAATAACGTCACCTCAGCTATAGCATGATCTATAATGCTGAGTATTAATGTGCCTGCACGATTGTAAGCCAAGTCGAGCTCCGGATATTTCTCACGTTCCTTTGATGCTTGTGAATCGAGCAACGGTTGTAAGTGGTCGTATCGATTCATATCGATTTGAATGTCTTTACACGTTGAATATAGAGCGGTTCTAGCCCGTTCTACATCTTGCCGGTCGAAGTCAGAGGGTGTACGCTTGGACGTGTCTTGAGGTAGTGTGTTATCCATGTTTCAATACCTTACGTTTTTCTACGTTTCTTGTTGAGTTTGATGTTCTTATTTGATTATGCACCACATCGAGCAATTTTTCGATTCTCGAAGTGCTTCCCCAGTCGGATTCTTCGTGCCCTCCTTTGTCCTTCGGATATTTCCCCCATAATAGCGTGGGCAACCCTTCCGCTCTTCCGCTCTGGGTTCATGCTTTCGCGGGAATGACGGAAACTTTGCAACGAGAAACACGGGGTAATATCACTGCCCATCCGCCGACCAGATGGTGAAATCTTCGAAGCGGGTGGAGTAGCCGGTGATGCCGTCGCCAAGGAAGTGGTTGGTAATGGCTGATACGCTTCCTGGTGTTGTCAATCCGCTGAGATCCAGCTTGTCCATATAGGTGCCATTTATAAAAATCCAGCCTTCATCCCCTAGGGCGATGATGCGGATGTGGTTGCTAGCGTTGGAAGTAGTCGAGATCAAATTGGAATACTGCAAATCCAAATGTTGCCCCGTGTTGGCATCCCCTGTTCGTAGGAAATGATGCCAGTATCCGTCCTCCTCAATGACGATCGCGTGAAACACATTGACACGACTATCCCGGATGTGGAACCCACTACTCCAGTCTCCTTGCGACGAGGCGTACGGATTGTAAAAGCTTGCCTCGAAGATGCCATCTGTTAGGGAAGTATATATTTCGTGCTTATCGATAACACCCGCCTCCTTGTGTTCGATTTTGCCATCGAGTGGACCGTACACTTTGTGCAACGATCTGATTGTGAAATCTTCAAATCTCGTCGAATTTCCCTTGATTCCATCGTCACGAAAATAAGAACCGACGGCAGAGACGCTTCCCGCTTCAGTCAATCCGCCTAAATCCAATTTATCCACAAATGCACCGTTAATGAATAACCACCCTTCGGAGCCTCTCATGATTATTCGGATATGGTTGCTGCCGGACGACGTGGTGGAGATATGTGTGGAGTAGTTCCCTGCGAGAAACGGCTCGGACTCGCCGTCGTCCTTTCTTAGGTGGTGATACCAACTGCCGCTGCTCCTGACTGCCACGATGTGAAACACATTGACTTTGTTATGTCGGAACAGAAACCCGCTGCTCCATAAACCATCTTGATCGGAGTAGGGGTTGAAGAAACGCGCCTCAACTATCCCATCAGACAACCATGTATCAGTCTGATACACATCGATCAAATCGTCGTCGAGGTCGTGCTCAATCGAACCGCTCTTTGGTCCAAAGAGAAGCGACGGCGTCTGCGTTGCCACAGCACGCGGCGTGGGTGTGGGCGCAAAGGATTGGCCAGATTTCATCACTTCGAGACGTTCGACGAGGACATCGAATTTGATGGCGAAACCGATGCCTTGGGCGAAGTGGTCTTCCCCTCGGATGTCACGCAGGATGGACGTGTTCATGCCGACGACTTCGCCCTTTAAGTTCAGCAACGGTCCACCGCTGTTTCCGAGGTTGATGGCGGCGTCGGTTTGGATGAGAGAGACGCCGCGGCGAATGCGGAATGCGGAGACGATGCCTTTCGTGATGGTCATGCTTCCGCCGAGATTCAATGGGTGTCCCAGAGCCACTACTTCATCTCCCTCGCGCACGGAGGGTGCGAATGGAAGCACAGTGAGGTTGCCCCCGCTTGTGACCTTGAGCAGGGCGATGTCTCTGGTTGCATCGGATGCAAAAACGGTCGCCGTCAGTCGCGCGCCGTTGTCGAATACGACGGTCAGGCGCGACTGTCCGCTGATGACGTGTTCGTTGGTCATAATGTAGCCGTCGGAATCGACAACGAACCCCGAACCTGTTCCGGAAGTGCCTTCGATGTACACGACACCCGATCTTGCCTGTTCAACTACATCGGCGACATCGAGCGTTGTGTCCGTTGTGCGGGTAGCGGTCGGTGTAGGAGTAAGGGTTGGCGTGGGAGTGGGAATGGGGGTGTTAGTGGGCGTTGCTGTCGGTGCCGATGTTGGCATCGGTGTGTTGGTCGGTGTTGGAATTGTTGTCGATGTTGTTGTCGGCGTGTCCAACAGAATCGGAGTTGGGGTGTGCGTCGGAAGCGGCGTAGGTGTGATCACGGCACTGCCGTCCGCCGCGTCTGTGGACGTTTGATCCAACTGTGCCGCGTCGAGTGCTAGCGCGCCCCAGCAGATTACGTTACCGTCCAGTCGTAAACCGCACGTGAACTCACGGCCGCTGCTGATGGATGTAAATGTTTCGCCACCTGGCGGCAACGCTTGTCCGCGGTCGATTTCGGTATCGGTCGCGCCCCAACAAACCGGAGTACCGTCGATACGGAGTCCACAAGAGTGGTTCACACCACTGCTAATCGCGGTTAATTTTTCACCAGTTGGAGGAGATGCTTGACCGTAGTCGTGTGGAGTGTTGACTGCGCCCCAACAGATTGGCGACCCGTCTTCGCGCAGTGCGCAAGTGTGTGACCAACCGCTATTAATCGCGACTAACGCATGATCGTGATCGTGTGGCGGACTTGCTTGGCCGAAGTCAAACTTACCGTCTCTGACTCCCCAACAGACAGGTTCACCGGTTTCGTGGATGGCGCAAGTGTGGGAGAAGCCGCTACTGACCACCGAGAAGCCGGTTTCTTGCGGGGGTGATGCCTGCCCGTGGTCGTATGGACCACCGATTGCACCCCAACACGCAATACTTCCATCGTGGCGAAGTCCGCACGTGTGGAGAGCAGATAACCCAGTGCTAATGCCTACAAAAGACTCTTGTTGCGGGGCTAAGAGCTGTCCATGGTCATTGCTTCCCCAGCACTCGGTAGTCCCGGTTGCCTTTAGCGCACAAGAATGGTACCGTCCGCTGCTGATTGAGACGAAACTGCCGTCTTTTGGAGGTACCGACTGACCAAGATCGTTTACAGCGTCGCGATCATTCAACCAACATTCGACAGATCCACCTTCGCGCAAAGCACAAACGTGCCATGATCCGCTACTGATTGCTACGTATTTGACGGGAGTTGAGGTCGCAGTGGGTGTTGGGGTCGCAGTAGCCGTTGATGTTGGAGTACCTGTCGGGCTCGGTGAAAAGGTTGGAGTCGCGGTAGACGTTGGAGTCGGAGTCGCCGTCGGGCTCGGTGAAGGGGTTGGAGTCGCGGTAGACGTTGGAGTCGGAGTCGCCGTCGGGCTCGGTGAAGGGGTTGGAGTCGCGGTAGACGTTGATGTTAGTGTCGGAGTTGGTAGCGGCGTCGCGGTGTAGGTTGGGGTCGGTATAGAGGTTGAAGTGGTCGTGGGTGAGGGAGTTGGTGTGAATGCTACGACGGAAAAGAGGATCTGTCGCTCGGCTACAAGTGTGGCTTCACGGTACAGCTTTACTTTGAGGTGATGGATGCCTGGTCGACACGAAGCGGGAATCTTCGCCGTTCTAGTTACGTTGGCGTTATCAACCGCTCCGATGGAGATTAGAGCGCCCATTCCCGGCCCTTCGCAACGGCTATCAGAAGCGGATGCAACAAACGAATACGGCGGATTGCCGAGAGACAGGTCGCTGAAGTGAATAGTCGCCACCCGGTCGATTCCTTCTCGTCTGTTTCGAGCCACTTCAATGGTGATTGTTGGCGGCATAAGCGGCTGGGCAGTAGGGACGGGTAGAGGTTTCGGAGTAGCCGTTGGTGTTGGGGCGTTGGCTTGGTCGGGCCAAAAACTCACTAACAAGGACGCGCCGACGGCTAAGGCTACAAACAGGATTAGGGCGACAAACCACTTGGAGTTGTCGTTACGATGCTGGCCACTGGTGGTGCCTATCGGCGGTCCGGACCCGCCTCCACCACGTCCATTAGTTTGATCTTCAACTTTTCGACGCTCGCGCTTAATTCGCGCCCTTTCCCGCTTTCGATGTTCCTCCGCGACGCGTTTCGTCTCTTTGCGTTGTCGCGCTTCGGCCTCTCTTTGTTCGCGTTCGCGTCGTTTCTCGGCTTCTCTTCGTTCCTGTTCGCGTCGCTTCTCCACCTCTTTTTGCTCCCGTTCGCGTCGCTCTGCTTCTTCTTTTTGACGACGTATTTCGGCTTCGCGTTGCGCTTGTTCTCGTAGTCTCTCCTGCTCTTGTCGTTCGAACTCACGCCGGGCTGCTTCTTGCCGCGCTCGTTCCTCTTTGGCGATCTTCGAACGCATTAGGAAATAGTGCTGGTCGTATTCAGCCCTGGCCTCGGGATGGCTAAGAACCGCCCCAGCGATCCGGAGCAGCCTCATAAAAACGGTACCAGTAGCGTCAAAGCCGAATTCACGGCTATATTCGATGGTTTCTAAGTGATCTGCGTATGCTCGACGCACATCCTCAACCGTCGCGTTGTTCGGGACTCCGAGCACTTCATACAGGTCAATTTCGCGCTCCAGCAACCAAGGCAGCAGATAGACGCGGAACCCATCAAGAGTGTCTCTATCAGTACCAACACTTTCGTAGTAGCGAGTGCGTTCTACAATTTCTCGGTCGTACTCGGCTCGCCGTTCCGGGTTGCCCAACACTTCCCAGGCCTCGTTGATGAGACCCATCATCCGCGGTGCGTTAGGGTCTTTGTTGCGGTCGGGGTGCCACTCCATGGCCTCGCGACGATAGGCGCGACGGATCTCATCCATAGGCGCGCCTTGCGACACACCGAGGATTTCGTAGTAGTTGAGTGGCTGGTTCTGGTCGCGCATAGTGTTGAGAACCGACTGTCTATGTTACGCGGGAGGGGTTATTGACGTGTTGAATGTGGCAAAAGTTGACGTGGTGCTACGTCTGATGGTGGGTAGCACTAAGCAGTGGAATGTTTGCCGCCCATCTCCGTGCACCCCCTGCATTCTCGCTTCGCTCGTCCGCGTCCCCTCGCTTCGCGAAGGGGATGTTAAACGTCGAGCCTCATCAACTCTTCGGCGTAGATTAGTTGGCCGGAGTAGACGTCGCGGATGTCTCCGATGCCTTTTTCCAGTGGTCCGTGCTGAGAGATGTGAGGACCCATGTGGACGAGTACTAGTTTCTTGACGTTGGCGGCTTGTGCCATGCGTCCGGCGCCGGTGGTGCCGCATTGTCCGTATGCTTCGCCGTCTTGTGCCATGACTTCTTGGTCGTCCCAGCACATGCAGAGCATCACGTCGGCGTTGCGGGCGAGTTCGGTTACGGAGTCGCAGGGCTGGGTGTCGCCGGTGAAGACGACGGACTTGCCGCCTTCGGTGTCGAGTCGGTATGCGAGGGAGTCGAGGTATGGCTGGACGTGTTCGGCAGGCGCGGCGGTCACTTCCCACTTGTCGGAGGTTGCTACGGTGCCGGGTCCGATGTCGCGGGCGTTGACGACGGGAGGTTTGCGGGGGAGCGTTCCGCCGCGGTTTTGGTGGATCTTTTGGCTGAGCGGATGGTTGACGCGGGCTATCCAGTCGTGTGCGAAGATGCCTTCTTCCTTGTCGAGGACGCCGTGGGTTATGCGCTCGGTGAGCGTGGGACCGTAGACGTTGAGGGTGTTTTCCTTGCCGATGGATTGATCCCAGCGGCAGAGAAGGAAGCATGGGTAGTCGATGTCGTGGTCGAAGTGGTGGTGGGTGAAGAATAGGTTGTCGATGTCGGTGGGCCAGAGGCCGGACTGAACGAGTTTGTGAGTAGCGGCGGGACCGCAGTCGAACATGATCTTCTCGCCGTCGACATTGGCAACGTATGCGGATCCGAAGCGGGTGGGAGTTGGCGTGGGGGTGCCGGCGCCGAGGATGTGGAGGGAGGTGGGGAGTTTGGAGTTGGGCATGGGACTATTTGGGTGCTGTCGTCGGATGCATGGACAATAGAGAACCTCATGGATTCGGACCACGTATTAGGTTACTGGAATCTGAATAGGCGAAATCGAGGAGTTTGAACATGAACCATTTAGCGCTGTTGATGTCGGTGATCGTATTGTCGGTGTTTGCCATTGCTGGGTGCAGTGACGGTGAATCGAGTTCGGGTGAGGAAGGTCGCTCGGGCACTAACGAGCATAGTCGTGAGGCGGAGTCAGGCGAGGAAGATGGCGGTGGTGGCGAGGACGGTGAAGAGTCGGGTACGGAGTTCGGGCTTGGCGACACCTTTGACGAAGTTCGCGCGGGTGCGCGGCTGATTCTGTCGTATGACGCTGACGCCAATGCATTCAACGGAACTGTAGAGAACACCACCAGGTCAAACTTGAGCCGGGTGCGCGTAGAGGTTCATTTGTCTAACGGGATTGAGCTGGGACCGACGACTCCGGTCGATCTGGCGTCTGGTGAGTCGATTGATGTCACACTTCGGGCTAGTACCCAGCCGTTCACCTCTTGGAGTGCGCATCCGGAGGTTGGTGGGGGTGACAGTGCGGAGTCAGGAGAAGGTGGTGGCGAGCATGGCGGTGAAGGTTCGGAAGGGGGTGGAGAACATGGTGGTAGTGAGGGCTCGGAGTCTGGCAGCGAGCGAGGTGAGCATGAGTAGGTGTCGGAGTGTCTTGCCCGTCCCATCTGCTTCCCGCGTTCACGGGAAGCACGGTGCTGGTGGGAGTGATGGGGGAGTTAATTTAGCAGGTAGTTAGGGTCGATTGCGTTGTATGGCTTGCCAGATGTCATGTCCTGCGCGAACGTAAAAGATTTTGGCTCCATGGTTGCGTCGGAACCTGCGGAATTCTGTTTTTACGGTTTCACTTCGTAGAACGGCGTTGTTGATGTTTGTATGGGTTAAAACGGCATATGGCCTGCACTGGATTGGCAATAGAGGACAGGTTAAAGCAATTTTGTCGAAATGTTGGAACGACCAGCTGAGTTGGGAGATGGCTTGGCGTGTTCTTGCATTGGTGTGAGTGCGGTCGGTTTTTGCTTCGATCAAAATCGCGATTGGTTGATTTTTTGAACTGCAAAAAGCAACGATGTCACATATAGGATTCCCGTAAGTAATATCAGCGATAAAATCTACAAAGGATATTAATTCGTCGACATCAATGATCACTGATGGGTCTGGCATTGAATCGAGAAGTATCGGACAACGGTCTTGTAAGAACGATTTTTCGGTTTGTAAAACGCGTGAATTACCGAACCGATTTTTCAGGTTGTTAATCCAAGTCATTGACTTCCAGGCGTTCTCTCGCCTCTAAGACACTTTGTAGTCGATTGAACTGATCAGCTGTAGCGTCGCTGTGGTCATTGGGACCGTACTCGTACTCGTCACCCATGAAGATTTCATTGACAACTGAACCTCCCTTTTCTGGAGAAAGTTCGAAGCTGTAAACAGATGTTTCTTCTTCCGTTAGGTAAATGTCTTGATCGCCAAGGGAACCCTTTAATGCCAAGACGCGTTTTCGCGTTTCGGGATCAAGGAACGAGGCGTTCACGAACGCGCTCAATTGTTCGACCATGTAGTGGCTGTGGGTGGTGATCAGTACGCGCAGTCCAGAGCGGACCATGAAGGCTAGCGCGGCGGCCATCTGCTGTTGGGCAGCAGGGTGCAGGTGGGCTTCGGGCTCGTCGATTATCAGGAGGTCACCAATTTGTATGTAATTGCGAAGGAACATGACTATAGGCGCAATTTCTGTAACCATTGACGAAGCTCTGAACATGGGAACTCGCCTGTCTTGCTGTACGTATTCATAATCCGGTAATCCGACAGAGCGGATGACACGTATGTTTCCTCCAATCAACGCATTTTCCAAGGCATCTGCAACTGCGAGCGTACGCAACTTTTTACCCGTGTATAAGTGCCGGTGTGTGAAATGAAATTGACCACTCGGATCAGCTTCTTGATCGACATCTACCAAAAGACTCAAAAAATCTCGCGCTAATCTGTGGTAATTTATCTGTTCTCTTTCATCCACGGCGAAACGAGCTGCGTTCGCAATGATTTGAGAAGTCAGAACACGATGTCCATTCATAATCCCAGTTCTTCCGGTGGGAAAATAATAAGAGTTGTACTGAATCGGCAAACATTCGATGGTGAATCGTGAAACCGCAAACGCAAGTTCAAGATTGAGACGGTCTTGAAATTCTGAAATTTTAGCCGTGTTTTCCAAGCTGAGTATCTCTGTCAAATCATCGTCAACTGAGAACATCATCTTTGAATAATCAGCCTGATGTAAATCGTTAACAATATCAATTGAGATGTCATTCAAATCTTGATGCAACTTGATCATTGGGTTGCGGTTTGCGGTTTTCGGCCCTGCAATCTCGTCAAAAGATTTCAATTCGAAATATTCCGTTATGTTGCTGTGTGCCGCCTCGCGTACTTTGTTCAAGCGTTCAACAAAACGATCTTTGAGAAAAGCTTGGGCATGCACGGACAAACGGGAATAAGGGATTCGATGAGGCACGGCTGGAATTTGCGTCACGTGGCAGTCGGATTTGATGAGTTCGCGCAGGTCTGCTTGAAGTTGAGTCTTTGTTGCATTTAACAATTGAACCATGCGTCGAAAGTCTCGTGGACCAAAGCCAAGTGCCGATGTCGGTTGCACGGCCTGGATAACGGCGTGAATCAATATCGCCAGATAACTCTTCCCAGTGTTACTAGGGCCAACAAAGACCGTCATGGGTTTGAACTCGATGTTCTTGGCTTCGGCTATGGGGCCGAAGTTTTCGACGTCGAGGATCAGGTTGGGGCCGTGGAGCGGGTTGTCCGGGTTGTCGTTGGTGGTGGTGGTCATGATGGCGGTTGGTGCTTGGGTGCGAGTCTAACAATTGGGGGTGTTGGCGTAGTCACGGTTTGGAGGAAGGGATTGCGATTACGAGGCGCGTTTGGGCAGGTAATGAAGTTCGGGCGGGTTGGCGGAACAGTTGAGACGGACCTGTTGCCCTTCCCCTCTGGATTACCGCGTGCGCGGTAATGACGGTGGTTATGCTTCTCAGCATAGAGGGGACAACGCCCTCCGATAAGATTGAGGCTGTGGCTGAGCAACGGTTCATACGGAATTTCTGCATCATCGCGCATGTCGATCATGGGAAGTCGACGTTGGCGGATCGGATGATTGAGTCGACGGGTGCGGTGTCGGAACGGGATATGGTGGAGCAGCACCTAGATACGATGGATTTGGAACGGGAGCGGGGGATTACGATCAAGGCGCAGGCGGTTCGGTTGCAGTTTCCGTCTAGGGATGGGAACGGTTATCAGTTGAATTTGATCGATACGCCGGGACATGTGGACTTTTCGTATGAGGTTTCGAGGAGTTTGGCGGCGTGTGAAGCGGCGGTTTTGCTGATTGATGCATCGCAGGGGATTCAGGCGCAGACGATGGCGAACGTCTATCTGGCGGTCGAAAACGATCTGGTGATCATCCCGGCGATCAACAAGATCGATATGCCCAATGCGGAACCGGAGCGGGTTGCGGCGGAGATGGTGGATACGTTCGGGTTCAGCGAGGATGAGATGCTGTGGGTGTCGGGAAAGACGGGTGAAGGTGTCGAGGAGTTGTTGGAGCGAATTGTGGAGTTGACGCCTCCGCCGGAAGGTGATCTCGAGGAGCCGTTGCAGGCGTTGGTGTTCGACAGCAAATATGACTCGTTTAAGGGTGTGGTGACTTATGTACGGGTACTCGATGGGGCGATCAAGGCTCGCGACCGGGCGAAGTTCATAGGTTCGGGTGCTCAAGGAGAGGTTTTGGAGGTTGGCTATTTTTCACCGACTGTGATGCGTGCTCCAGAGGGATTGACGGTCGGGGAGGTTGGTTACGTGGCGACGGGTATCAAGGAGGTGGGTGATGTGATGGTTGGGGATACGATGACGTTGGTGAAGGATCCGGCGCTAGCACCTCGGGTTAAGTATCAAGAGCAGAAGCCGATGGTGTTTACGGGTCTGTATCCGTCGGACAGCAACGACTTTGTCGAGTTGCGAGATGCGTTGGGCAAGTTGAAGTTGAACGATGCGGCGCTGGTGTTCGAGCCGGAGTCGTCATCGGCGTTGGGATTTGGATTCCGGTGCGGTTTCTTGGGTCTGTTGCATATGGAGGTGGTGCAGGAGCGGTTGGAACGGGAGTACGAGATGGAGTTGATCACTACGGCTCCGAGCGTTGAGTTTCAGGTGATGCTCAACGACGGCGAGATCATCTACGTGGATAATCCGTCGAAGTTGCCAGAGAAGCAGGACATCGCGGAGATTTTGGAGCCTTGGGTCGATCTGTCGATCATCGTGCCGGTTGCTTATTACGGGAACGTGATGGAGCTGGTCACGAATAAACGGGGCGTGTTCAAGCGTATGGAATATCTGCAGGTGCAGGCTGTGGGTTCGGGGAATGGCGTGGCGTCGATGAATGGTGCGGGGCGGAATGCGCGGGTGATGCTGGAGTATGAGGCTCCGTTGTCGGGGATTCTGGTGGATTTCCACGACATGTTGAAGTCGGCGACGCAGGGCTATGCGTCGATGGATTACCAGGCATCGGGTTATCGGTCGGCGAGCATGGTGAAGCTGGACATTTTGGTGAACCATGAAGAGGTGGATGCGCTTAGCAGCATCGTCCACTCTTCGGAAGCAGCGGACACGGGTCGGAAGCTGGCGTCGAAGTTGAAGGAGTTGATTCCGCGTCAGATGTTCGCGGTGCCGATCCAGGCTTCGGTCGGAAGCAAGATCGTGGCGCGCACGAACATCAGTGCGTTGCGTAAGAATGTTTTGGCGAAGTGCTACGGGGGAGACGTAACGCGCAAGCGGAAGTTGCTGGAGCAACAGAAGAGGGGCAAGAAGCGTCGCGCGAAGATGGTGGGCTCGGTCGAAGTACCGCAAGAGGCATTCATGGCCGTATTGCAGTTGCGGAACTGAGGGATAGCCGGTCGGCGTCGTCCGGGCTAAAGTTCGGCGGCGAAGTCGACGATCATTTGGCGCATCGTCGGGTTTTTGGCGGCTTGGTGGAGCGTCGCACCGAACATGCCTTCTGGGACACCTGCGTCGTAACGTGTGGCATCAACGATAACGCCGTGTGTCGGGAGTTCGTCCATACACTCGATGATGGCATCGGTGAGTTGGATTTCACCGCCAGCACCACGACGTCTTTGGCTTAGGTAGTCGAAGACGGTTGGTTCGAGGGCGTATCTTCCGATGATTGCGAGATTGCTCGGGGCATCTTCGCGTTTGGGTTTTTCGACCATTTCTTTGATGGCGATGACGTTGGGTTCGACGGATGGTCCGGCGACTATACCTTTGGTGTGGACATCGTCCCACGAGGTTTCGGTGACGGCGATGACGTTGCCGCCGTACCGGTCGCGGACATCGAGGACCTGGGCTGTGGAGGAGTGATCGCCCCACAGGATTTCGTCGGGCAGCAAGACGGCGAAGGGTTCGTCGCCGATGAAGTTTTTCGCGAGGAGGACCGCATGCCCGAGGCCGAGCGGTTCGAGCTGCTTGATGGAAGTGATGCGAGCGCAGGAGGATATCTCGACCATCTCGTCAGCGAGTCCGTCCCGGCCAGCTTCCCGGAGTTTCAACTCGAGATCGGGCATCGAGTGGAAGTAAGACCCGACGGATCGAGCGTCTTCAACGATGGCGATGTCGGTGATACCGGCTTCGACGGCGTCGTTGACCGCGTATTGGATGAGCGGTTTGTCGAGGACCGGAAGTAGCGCCTTGGGGACGCTTCGAGTCACGGGCAGGAATCGCGTGCCGAGACCCGCGACGGGGATTACGGCTTTTGTGATTACGGCGTTTACGTTGGGGGTGACCATTAATTTCGAGTCTATCTGAGGGATGTCAATGCGATTGCATATCTGCCTATCGATACGTAGGAAGCACGGGCATGGTTTACGATTCAAAGATGCGGCCGTGCCAAGCGGGGAGCTAGCGGTGCCCTGAACCTGCAATCCGCTCAGCAGGGCCGGATTCCTCGTGGAGGTTTCGTAGTTCGAACCGCTGGCATTCGACCCTTGGTGTTGAGAGTCGGGTTCTTGCGCGGCAGAGTCCCGTGAATCCCGTCAGGTCCGGAAGGAAGCAGCGGTAAGCGGTCCACTTTGGGCGACGCAGGGTGATCTGATTCGAGTCGAGGCGTTTGCCATGAACGGGCTACATTCCGAATTCGAGGTGCGCGGCCGCATTGACTTATTCAGATTCCGATTCCCCATATGCCGCGCCGACGACTAGGTCAGCACTTCCTCCGCGACAGTTCCGTCGCAAGACGCATCGTTGACGCGGCCGATATATCGGTTGGCGACGCGGTGGTTGAGATCGGTCCGGGTAACGGCGCGTTGACGCATCACATTGTTGAAGCCGCGAGTCACGCCGGCGGTTTTGTGGTGCTGGTCGAGATCGACGAGAATTACGTGACGAGGATGGAAGACAGGTTCGCGTCGAATCCTGATGTTCGAGTTGTGAGCGCGGACGCGCGGGATGTCGATTTCGACAGTTTGCCGGAGTTGGCTGGGGGAAATCGATACAAGGTTGTAGCGAATCTGCCGTACTATGCGGGGACGCCGATCATTAGATCGTTTCTAGAACGCAAGGTGCAACCGACCAGCTTGACGGTTATGCTGCAACGGGAGGTTGCACAGCACATGTGCGCAAGCCCAGGCAAGATGAACCTGTTGTCGCTGGCTGTGCAGATCTATGCAGAGCCGAAGAAGCTGTTCAACGTGCCGCCCGCAGCGTTTCGTCCGCCTCCGAAGGTGCATTCGACGGTGATCCAGCTGGTTCCTCGACCCGTGCCGTTAGTTGCTTCGGGCGAAATTGACGATCTCTTCAAGGTTGCTCGTTCGGCATTCGTGGGTCGCCGCAAGCAGCTTCACAACTCTTTGGCGAACGGATTGACTATGACGACGGATGAGGTGAAAGAGATGACGGGGTCTGTCGGGATCGATAGCGAACGACGGCCCGCGACGTTGAGTATCGACGAGTGGGTCGCGCTCACAAGGCATTGGCGAAACGTCTCTCGCGGTGACACGGTCGAACTTGCTGCAGGTTAGGCTTGGGTGATCGTCGAACACGCATACGCGAAGCTGAATTTAACGCTCGAGGTTATCCGCAAACGCACCGACGGATATCACGATTTGGCGACGGTATTGCAGACGGTTGATCTGCATGACACGCTGGAGTTTCGAGAGAACGACGAGTTCGAACTCGAGTGTTCGGATACGTCAATAGAGAATGATGATAATCTCGTAGTTCGTTCCGCCGAGTTGCTTCGGAAAGTTGCTGGTACTGGTCGGGGCGCACGGATCAGTTTGCGCAAACGGATTCCCGTGTCGGCTGGTCTCGGCGGCGGTTCAGCGGATGCGGCGGCGACGTTGCGAGGGTTGAATCGATTGTGGGAGTTGGGAATGTCTGAACGGGAGTTGGTCGAGATCGCGGCGAAGGTTGGGTCTGACGTGCCGTTTCTGGTTAGCGGTGGGACGGTGCTGGCTAGCGGTCGTGGTGAGATGTTGGAGCGACTGCCGGAGCCGGACATTGGCTGGTTGGTGATTGTGTCACCCAGCAGTGGCAAGGATGATTCTGGCGTGAGCAAAACGGCGCGGATGTTTGGGATGCTGACGCCTGCGACTCATACGACCGGCAGCTTGACTCGAAAGTTGGCGGCTCGGATGTTGGATGGTCACGACTGTCACCCGGCATTCATGTTCAACGTGTTTCAGCAGGTTGCGCCGCACGCGTTTCCGGGTTGGCAGATTGCGCACGACGGGTTCGCGGGATTGGGTGCGTCTGACATCGTTTTAACCGGTGCGGGACCCTCGATGTTCGCAGTTGCACCGAGCAAGGAGGTGGCGACGGCGTGGGCGTTGCTTACGAAGGCACGTATGGGGTGTAAGGCGTTTGCCGTAGGATTGGCGCCGAGGATCGAGATTGCAGCGGATCGATGACGCCAGTGATGGACATACTCGCGGGCATGTTGTGCGGCACGTTGATGGGACTGATCGCATCGGCACACGCGGCGGTGATGTTGACGGCGCGTCCGCCGCGGATGCTCCAAAGGCGGATTGAGGAAGGCGGATCGTCGAATCTGGTGACAGTGATCGTGTTTGGGTTGGTAGTGGTTTGGACGATGATGGGTGTGCTTGCCGCTCTCGCGGCGGACGCGGTGTTGCCTGAAGGTGTTGCCATGAGATTAATGCCTAGTTCGGCGTACCTGGTAGCTATCGTTTTGGTAATGGTGATCATGGGAGCGCCAGCGATGCTTTTTCTGCGGGATAGATGGATGCACGGAATGGTTAGTTTGGTTATTGCGCTCGGGATCTACGGTTTCTTGATTCCCAATGCCGTAATCGCGTTGCAGAATCGGATGTGACGAATGTGGGCAATCTGAAAGGTGACTATCGGGCATGACTAGCAGGATGAGATTTGAAGGCAAAGTTGCGTTGCTGACTGGTTCGGCGTCGTCATCGAGGGGAGCACGGATGGGATTCGGCGGATGCGCGGCGTGGCAGATGCTCGACGAGGGAGCACGGGTCGTCATCACCGACATCCAGGACGATCGGGGCGAAGCGTCCGCTGCGGAGATGCGCGACGCAGGGTACGAGGCCATTTACAGCCGATTGGATGTAACGGATGAATCGCAATGGTCTGAGGTCGTGGCTCAGACGGTCGGTGCGTTTGGTCGGCTCGATATCTTGGTGAACCTGGCGGGTGCTCAGGATCGCGGGACGCTTTACGACGTTGATGTCGACGAGTGGCGAAAGGTGATGGAGATCAGCACGACGGGAATATTGCTCGGAACGCGGGCAGTGATACCGGCGATGACTGAAGCTGGCGGTGGGGCGATCGTCAACTTGTCGTCGATGGCGGGAAAGTTCGCGGGCGAGTATGGTTCGGCATACGCGATGTCGCGTGCCGGGATGCTGCACTTCACGCGGGCATCGGCGATTCAATTGGCAAAGTTTGGGATACGAGCGAACTCGGTGTTGCCCGGTTGGGTTCACACGCCATTCACGGAGCACATCTACGCGGTAGATTCGGAGCGCGATTGGCGATCGAAACGGGTTCCGTTGGGCAGATGGGGCGATCCCGAGGAGATTGCGAACGGGATCTGCTTCTTGGCCTCGGACGAGGCTTCGTACATAACTGGGTCGGAGTTGTTGATTGATGGTGGGGTTACGGCGGGGTTTAAGGGGAATACTATGCCGGAGAGGGATTGAGTGTTGTTGAAATTGAACTAAAATCACCGGCAACATTATATGCATTCCATATTAGTCGGGAGCGGAAGCGATCTCAGGTTGTGCCGCGTCAAAGATATTCGCGAGCCAGTCGGGCTTTGAGGTATTCCATCGGACGGTTGCCTTTGAGAGAGTTGCAATGGTGGCACAGGAGTTGGAGTTTCTCGAGATGGTCGGTTCCGCCCTTTGTTTTTGCGATGATGTGGTCCAAGCTGAGGTGCTGCGGCATGAAGTGGGTGCCGCAACCGTTACGGTTGCCGCCTTGGGTACCGTACAGGGTGACTTTTGATTGGACCAGCGGAGGTACAGGACCTAAGTCTGTACGACGAGGAATGTCATTCCGATGCGTTGCCTGCATACCACCCATCATCCCGAGCTCGTCTCGGGCACGACGTTCAACCAGTCTCGCAGCTTCGTGAGAAAGGTCTATCCCGATCCAGTTGCGATTGAGAGTCTCAGCTGCGATGCACGCGGTGGCACAACCGCAAAACGGGTCAAGCACAACCTCACCCTCATCAGAACTCGCGCTGATAATGCGTTTAAGCAACCGTAATGGTTTCTGCGTCGGATAGTGTACTTTTTCGCCTGATTGGGATTGAACTTGTGCTATATCGATCCATATCGAACCTGGCACGACTCCTTTGTTTTCGTGGAGGTAACGCTTCAATCGGGGTACGCCCCCCAAGCTTCTTCGGCATATGTATCCGATCGTCAGCTTCCAGCTCTTTAATCCGAGCTTCGGGATACCTCCAAGGTCCCATGTGTCCGTGGAAGTTGTAGATGTAACCGCCGCCAGACAAGCCCTTAGCGGAAATGTCACCCGTGGTATAACGGCCGCGGGAGTCGCGATAGCTATACGATTTAGCGCGATCTTCAGACAACGGGACTCGCACTGCATCTTTTCGAATCGGCGCACCGTAGAAAAGAATTGAGTCAGCTAAGCGGCCAAATCCGCTTGAATCGATGTGCCCTGCTTGCCTTCTCCAAGTGATTTCATTCCTGAACCTTTTAGCACCGAATATCGAATCCATCAAGACCTTCAAATATGCGCCTGCGGTGTCGTCGCAACGAAGGTAGACGCTACCGTTGGGTTTGAGGATCCGATTCATCTCGAGCAACCGCACTGCCATCATGATCAGGTAGGATTTCATCCCGTCGCCATGGATGTGCTGACTCGCGTCGATGACTTTGTATAGCGGAAGGTTGGTGTCCACGATCTGGTTGTGCCATGCTTCGCCGACATCGGTTAAGTTCCAGGTGTCTTTGAACGCCGCGCCTGCGGCTTTGCTACCGATGGATGCGGCGTAGTTGCGGTTTGAATTGAACGGAGGATCTAAGTAGATGAGGTCGACACAGTTGTCGTTGATGCCGCGCATGACATCGAGGTTGTCACCCTCGAAGATGGAGCGGTTGGGGATGTTGCAGACGGCGGGTTGTGTGTTTGTAGTGGTCATGGCGAGATGTCTCAAACAAGCCTATGTTGTGATCGCTGTCTGGTTACGGTGGAGGGCATGTTGGGACCCGACTAGCGTATGACGTTTCTTCGACGATGCCTAACTCTTACCATCCGTGTTCTTCCTTCGGGAGCGATTGAGCGGTGCTATGCGGAGTCATCGGCCCTAGAAAATTTGGTAACTTCAGCGTTCGTTTGACAGACGCGACGCGCTTCGGGCGCGAGAATTGGTTCCTTGGAGCCTCAACTAGCGACACAGACTGGCAACTGAATGACTTTACTCGATTCTCACTTTGAGCGCATAAAACGGCGACTGGAAGCCGAAGGCAACGCAGCCAAGTCATTCCACCACGGGTTGAACAGGGGTTTGATTCGAGAAGCTTTCATCCGAGAATTCTTGGCGCAGCATATCTCGGATCTTTGGGGAGTAGGTACAGGAGAGATAATCCATAAGGACGCAAATCCTGAAGATCCCAGACCTCAAATCGACGTAATTGTTCACAACAAGCGGTACCCCAAATTACCTTTGGCAGCCGGGATCGATCTGTTTTTCGTTGAATCAGTTTCCTCCTTCATAGAGATAAAGTCCAAGCTGAAGAAAGAAGACTTGAGGAAAATTGTTGCGACCACAAAGAAGATCAAGAACCTCGCGGATTTCGCGCCTCAGAAATTGAATCCTACAGGTATAGTCAATGCGCCACGGCCGTACTCTTTCGTTTTCGCATACGATGGTCCGAGCAGGATCAAAATTGTAAACAATTGGCTGAAAGAAATATCGCAAGAAAGTGACTATGGGTTAGAGGCGCTATCGGAAACAGCACCAGAAAATCGATCTTTCTTCAAGCACCAGTTCATAGATGCTATTTTTGTTCTAGGAAAAGGATTCGTAGTCGTCGATGCTCTACCATTCGAGAGTTGGATCGCTCGCGCGGTCCAACGAGGTGAAAACGCGTTATCGAGTTCAATTTCATACTACGGTGAAAAACAAGAATTGATCTTGTTATGGGCTTTGGTGAATCAGGTGAATGTGAAGTTATCGTGGGGCGAAGAAGACCTGAACCGTTATATTGGGGCGATCAGATTTATGCTCGAAGATGAAGATGACGAAGTTTGACGAGGTTTCAAAGTCGCCTCTCCGTCTTACTACCTTCAAGCGAACGACGAAGTTATGCAAAGGCTCCCTTTGGTAAGTGGGAGCCGGTTTATAACCGAGTTGGCTAGATCGCCGCGACGGCGGATTTTACGTCGTCGTAGGAGGGTTCGTTTAGGGGGGAGTCGGAGACCCATGACCAGCGGACTACTCCGTCGCCGTCGATGACGAAGACCGATCGTTGGGCGACGGAGTAGCCTTCGATGCCGGTTAGCGTAATTGGAGGCGAGTCTGGGAATTCTGCAACGAGGCGTAGTTTGCCTCCCATATCTTCAACGTATTTGGTGAGGGTTGAAAGGGGTATTGTCGGCACCTAGTTTCTAGAGGCGCTGACGTTAGCGCGTGATCGGCAAGGCAGCCGTTCCGGTTGAGGAATCGAGATCCCGGTACCCTTGCGCTTTGGTGTTTGTCTGTTCTTGTTCGGTTTCGGAGCAGTGCAAGGGGTGTTGCAACCATTCTGGGGGGATCGGTTCATCTGGTTCCATCCCTAGGGTTTGTCTGATGCTTTCCTCGTCGGTCAATCCATCGTCGAAATAGTCGAAGTTGGGGAATGTGACGGTTGGCGAGTTGGGGAATTCTGCGACGATTTGGACTTTTCCACCTTGGGCTTTCACTTGCTTGGCGAAGGAATACAGCATGAGGTCAGTTTTCTGCTGCAACTCGAAGGTTTCTTCGCGGTTGGTGCCGAGTTTTCTACTGATAATCTCACGTGATTTGCGAGCAGCCATTCTGAGCGATCGCCACGACCTGTTTTCGGCAATGATTTCTTGAGCGCGCTGTTCAATACCTTGCCGATGTTCAGGCGAAAGTTTGCTGAGATGTTCTTCGAGTGTGGTCATGGTTCGCTCCGTGGGTTTCAGAGGTTTGCCAGGTGCTCTCCGTACCGAGTATCTGCGATCCTGATGAGGCATCTATAGAACCGATGTTGGTCAACGCCGGACTTGTCGCCTGCTACAAGAAGAATTCCTCGCCGAACAGGGTCAAAGGCGAAAGCGATGCGCCAAACACCGCCTCCAGCGTTGAACCGTAACTCTTTCATGTTGGCATACCGAGACCCATTGAGGGTGTCCGCGTACGGGCGACGCAGATATGGCCCTTCATCCCGCAATGCTGCCAATCGGTCAGAGAGAGCGCACGTTGGACCGAAGGAGGCATATCGGCGAGTTCAAGTTCGAACGCATCGTGTAAGGTTATGCGTCAACTCATTACTATTGAAGTCTCCGATAGCACGTATAGCCACTAGCACGCGCTATCGTTACGTCGTAGGTTTGATTGTCGGAACCAGCCAGGCGCGATCAAATCGCCGCGACGGCAGCTTTTACGTCGTCGTAGGAGGGTTCGTTTAGGGGGGAATCGGAGACCCATGACCAGCGGACTACTCCGTCGCCGTCGATGACGAAGACCGATCGTTGGGCGACGTTGTAGCCTTCGATGCCGGCTAAGTTGGCGAGTCCAACTCCATAGGCGTCGACAGTAGCACCGCCGAGGTCGCTGAGGAGCGGGAAGGTGAGTTCGTTCTGGCTGTGGAATTCAGCCTGGGAGAACGGCGGGTCAACGGAGATTCCGAAGACTTTGCTGTTCATGTCGTTGAAGCTGGCGAGAGAGTCGCGGAGGGTGCACATCTCGGTTTTGCAGACGCCGGTGAATGCGGCTGGGAAGAAGGCGAGGACGACGTTCGAGCCGCGCTGGTCGCTGAGGGAGACCATCTCTCCATCGGTGGATCTGAGGTTGAATTCTGGGGCTTGATCGCCCACGTTCGCTGCGGCCATGTTTCGCTCCGTTGGTTGTCGTGCAAATCAGTTGCTTTTGTAGGTTGACGATAGCGATTCTACTAGGATTCGGGCTATCTTTAATGGATGCGGTTCGATTGGTGACGACAAAGGAAGCGAACTTGAACGACGCGAATGCGAAGAAACGAGTGTTGATGCTTGGAGCGGGCGCGGTTGGCAGTTACATCGGAGGATGGCTGGCGCACACAGATCACGACGTGGTTTTTGCCGATTCTTGGGCGCAGCAGGTAGACACCATAAACTCCGACGGACTACGAGTCGAGGGGCCTCACGAACCGTTTTTGTCGCATCCGCGTGCATTCCACCTCCATCAATCGCAGGCGTTGGCGTTGGAACCCAAGTTCGATATCGCTTTTATCGCGATGAAGGCCTATGACACTTCTTGGGCGGCTCGGTTCGCGTTGCGGTTCGTTGAGGATGACGGGTATTTCGTGTCGTCGCAGAACTGCATGCCGGATGGCGACATGGCGGACGCGGTTGGAGTGGACCGATGCGTCGGATTGATCATGTCGTCGATCGCGGTTCGGGTTGGTGGTCCTGGATTATCGCAACGTGCGGGAACGAAAAGGCGACGAGATTTGGGTCACATCGTATTCCGTGCGGGCGAACATGACGGGTCGGATACGGAGCGGATCGCGGAGTTGATTTCGATACTCGAACCGATCGATGGGGGCAAGACGACGACAAACCTGCTCGGCGAACGTTGGGCGAAGTTGTGTCAAAACAGTATGGGCAACCCGGTGGTCGGTGCGACGATGTGCGGATCGGCGACAGTTGCGTCATCGCCTCGGGGTCGCGAGCTGCAGATACGGTTGGCATCGGAATCGGCGCAGGTCGGATTGGCGTTGGGATTGGATGTTGTCAGCTTTGGGGGCTCGACGCCGCAGAATTGGTCGTTGGCATCGACCGATGGCGAGGTGTTCGAAGAACTCGACAACATGTTGGCGGACAATGCAGGTGCCGGGACGGGAGATTGGCATCCGTCGATGGGTCAAGACGTGCAGAACGGCAGGCCATCAGAGATCGATTTCATGAATGGACACGTTCTGAAGATGGGTCGCGAGGTCGGCGTCGATACGCCGGTGACCGCGTCAATGGTCGATGCGATGCGGCAGGTGGATCGCGGGGAATTGGTGCCTGACGAATCGAACATCGAACTGGTACTTTCGAACGCTGGTTACTGAGCTTTTCCCGTCCGTTGATTTCTAAGAGTTCTCAGATATCCGCTCCCGTATCGCCACGTTCAGAGACGTTGGTGGCGCTAGACCTTGAGACGACGGGGCTAAACTCCGCGAGTGATCGCATCATTGACGTTGGAGCGGTTAAGTTTCGCGGCGATGAGGTTGTCGGAAAGTTTCATTCGTTGGTGAATCCGCGGTCGCGGCTTTCGGATTTCATCGTCACGCTCACCGGGATTTCACAGGCTGATGTTGACGAGGCGCCGGATTGGAACGCAATCCGAGACGATCTTCAAGACTTCATTGGAGATGCGAGGCTCGTCGGGCATAACGTGGAGTTCGACGTCAGGTTTTTACGCTCGAACCACATTTACGTTGAGGAGCTGAGTTACGACACCGAGCAGATGGCGAGGGTTGCGTTGCCGGGAGGTCCGGAGTTCGGTTTGGTGCGATTGACGCAACGATTCGGGGTGTTGCATGACGACCCGCACCGAGCGTTATCAGATGCGCTCGCGTCGCGCGACCTATTTTTGATTCTTTTGGCACGATTTGAGGCGATGCCGACGGCGGCGTTGACACGGATAGCGGCATTGGGTTCGCGTTCCAACTGGAGTGTCAGTGAACTGGCGTCCAATATGGTTGTTGCTGGTGACGGGACTGACGATGTTGAGGGTCGATTGGGGATTGACGAGGATTCGCTGAGCGCGCGCTTGCGTCTGCCCGGTCGACCGTCATCCTGGGGTGAAGTTGGCGATGAGAGTGATGCGGAGCACTCGGACGAGCACGTAGTTCAGACGGAGATGGCGTTCCTGCCCGGCGGGTTGGTTGAGGAGACGATGCCGGCGTTCGAAGCGCGGGAAGGGCAGCGCGAGATGGCGGTCGCGGTCGCCCGGGCGATTGCGGGTCGGCAGAAGCTGATCGTCGAGGCGGGAACCGGGATCGGAAAATCGTTGGCCTATCTGCTGCCTGCGGCACTCATGGTGGCAGGACAAGGCGGCAAGGCTGTGATCTCAACCAACACTCTCAATCTGCAAGAGCAGCTGTTGAACAAAGATTTCGCGACGGTGCGCGAGATCGTTCGCCGGGAGACGGGCGTGGAGTTGGACGCGGTGCAGTTGAAAGGGCGGTCGAATTATCTATGCGTTCAGCGTTGGCGGGATGCGGTCTCGCAATCGAACCACGGGCAAGCCGATGCGCGGGTGCTTTCGCAGTGCCTGAATTGGCTCGGCGAAACTGAAACGGGCGACCGCTCGGAGTTGTCGTTGGGATGGGACACCGGGATATTCAGTCGACTTTCGGCGGAAGGATGCCCGCCGTACGTTTCCGGCGGTGGTTACCCGTGCCAAGGGCCGCCGTGTTTCTTGCTCAAGGCGCGTTCGAATGCTCAACAGGCCGACATTCTGATCGTGAATCACGCGCTTTTGCTCAGCGATATGATGGCTGAGAACAATATCTTGCCGCCGCACCAGGTGTTGGTGATTGACGAGGCGCATCACCTGCGGGACGTTGCGACACGGCATCTCGGATTCGAAATCCGTGAGACGCAGTTCACGGACGATCTCGGCGCCTTGACGCGGACCGATGGGATGTTCCCGCGTCTGGTCCGTCTCGCAACGATGCGCGGTGGGGACAAGGAGGTCCTATCGTCGGTGCCGGACCTGCAGCGTCGGATCGTCGAATCGGCGGACAAGGCGACTCTCGAGGCGAGCCGGATGTTCGAGGCTCTTCGTGAACTTACGGGTTACGTTACCCAACGAGAGCGGACGCGTGAGATGCGGATTCTGGGGATGACGCGCATCACTAGTGAGTGGCGACGGGGTGTAGACGAGCCTTGGGTCACATTGCACCCGGCATTGAGCGCGGTCGTCACGGGTTTGCGTTCGCTGTTGGATCTGGCGGGCAACGACGCTCAACCAGATGCGGCGATCATCAACGTTAACGCCTTGTACGAGCGACTAAGAGAGGTCAACCAATATCTGTTCGCTCTTGTTGAAGAACCGAGCGATAACTTCGTCTATTGGAGCTCGGTGAATCAGCGTCGCAACATGGAGCTGCATCTCAGCGGTGCGCCTTTAGATGTTGCGGCTGAACTGCGTGCGGGGTTGTTCAGCCAAGATCGAGCACATATCCTGACCGGGGCGACGATAAGCGAGGCGGGGAGTTTCGAGCGGATGCAGACTACGTTGGGCTTCGACGCTGATGAGACGCTGAGCATCGGTTCGCCGTTCGATTTCAAGAACGCGGCTCTCATCTTGGTGCCGGAAGACATCCCGCAACCCAATACCCCCGGTTACAACGAGGCGGTCACGAGCGCGGTTCACGACATTGCCTCGGCGACGCAGGGCCGGACGCTGACCCTGTTCACTGCGAACTCGGCGCTTAACAGCACTCGAGATGCGCTCTTCAACCGTTTCAAGAACACCGATACTCAAGTGTTCGGCCAAGGCCGCGACGGTCCTGCGACGCGCGTCATGCAGCTTTTGAACGATACCGATAACGCGGTGGCGTTGGGAGCAATGAGCTTGTGGGAAGGCATCGATTTGCAGGACGCGTCAATCGATTCACTGGTGATGACGCGGTTGCCGTTTCCGGTGCCGCGGGACCCGATCCACGAGGCGCGTTCGGAGAATCTGGAGAACCCGTTTGGCGGTTATTTCGTCCCAGAGGCGGTGACGAAGTTTCGGCAAGGATTCGGTAGATTGATACGATCTCGCACTGACCGAGGTGTTTTTGTCGTGTTAGATAGACGCATCATCTCGAAGGGTTACGGCCGATTGTTCCAGAAATCCATACCGCAAAGCACGGTTCGGCGCGTCACGCTAGGCACGATTTCAGAGTACGTAGAGAAGTGGTTGGCGGGAGTCCCGGTTTGAAGTCTGCTGTGGATCGAACGGCGACTAATCTCGGCGAGAAAGCGACCATCACGCTCGATGTCGAGCCGTTCGATTTGGAGCAGACTTTGGATGGCGGTCAAGCATTCCGGTGGTACGGATCCGTTGGAGGGTCGTTTGGCGGCGTGCTGGAGTCTCACGTCGTGTCGATGACCTGCGATGGCAGGGGTGTTGAGGTCAAGTGCGACAGCGCGGATGATGCGGATCGTGTGTGCGAAATCGTCGAGGACTATCTCGTTGCCAAGACCGACGTCACCAAGCTGCGGGTGGCGCTTTCAAATGAGCCCGGTTTCGGACCGGACGTGGCGGATATGCCGCTGATCCGTGTGATGCGGCAAGACCCTTGGGAATGTCTGGTTTCATTCATCTGCTCGCAGAACTCGAACATTCCTCGCATCAAGCAGATGGTGGCCGCAGTTGCGCGAATGGGGCGGCGCATCGGGCCGGAGAATTGGGCTTTCGAGTTGCCGAATCCAGATGTGGTTGCGTACGCCGGTGAGGCGCACCTGCGCGAGGTCGGGTTGGGATATCGAGCCAAACATTTGGCGTTGACTGCCGAGATATTGTCGAATTCTTCGAATCTCGGTGAGTTGAGGGACGCTTCGTACTACGACGCGAAAGAAGCGTTGATGGAGTTGCCGGGCGTCGGGCCTAAGGTAGCGGATTGTGTGCTGGCTTACTCGTTGGACAAGGGCGAAGCGTTTCCCGTGGATGTCCATGTTCGGCGCGCCGCGATCCGGCTCTACGGGTTGGGGCACGATGTTAAGAACGACGCGGTTGGGGAGTGGGCTCGAGATCGTTTCGGCGAATACGCGGCGTGGGCGCAACTCTACATGTTCCGGGACGAGATCAACCGTCGGCTAAACCGCGGATGACGTAGGCGCGTTCCTCGTCGGCAGTTGCAATCGCGCCCTCGATCCGCAACACGAGTAATTCTTCTAACAGATCGCCGATCATCGGCCCTTGCGCGACGCCGAGAACGATCAGATCGTCGCCGTTCAGGGTGGTTCGCATGGCGCGGAGCCGGTCCCTGAAGTCGATGAACCGTTTCGAGATGTTCCGATGGGTTTCGACCCAGATGACGGCTCGGACGACTTCGTCGCGGACGTTTGCGAGTGAACGCCAGAGTTCGACGTCGGTGACGAGTTCGGATCGGCATCTTTCTGCGACATCACGTGCGATGTCGGTATCGCTGACGATCGCGCGCCAATCCGACGGCATTCTCAATCTCTCGGCGAGATCGGTCATCACATCCATTGGCGCAAGATACGCAAACGCGGCGAAACGCTCTAATTCGGTAGCGCCGGGAGGAGATTGTCGGAATGCTCCATCTCGAAAGTTAGCGTCGGGCACAAGGATGTTCAATATCCCGTATTGGGCGGCCATCGCTGCCAGCGCTTTCAAGTCTTCGTGAGGTCGGAACCAGAGGCGGTACTCGTTAAAGACACGCTGTGGCGACGCGTCGCACATTTTGCTGAGGTGATCCAATGAGCCGCGAAACGAATTCGCCGTGTCATCGTCGAAGATATAGCCGTAACGTGCCGCGAGGCGGACGCCGCGTAACATGCGCAACGGGTCTTCGGCGAAGGAATCTTCGCGGATCACGCGCATGATCCTGTTCGCCACATCGGTGCAACCATCGTGTGGGTCGATCAGGTCACCGAGGCCGCTTGGCGTCAAATGGATCGCCATTGCGTTGGCGGTGAAGTCTCGCCTCTGCAGATCGGATTCGATGTCGTTCACTAGCGTTATCTGGGGTAGCGAGCCCCAAGGTTTGTAAATGTCCGAACGCGCGGAAGCGATATCGACAGTCACGCTCCCGATCTCAACCTTGGCTGTATGGTGTTGCGACGCGGAAATCAACGAACAATCGGCGTTTTCGACGGTCATTGCTTGGGCGAACATTGCGGCATCGCCGATGACCGTTACGTCTGGCGAGGTGGTGATGCTTGGGAATCCCGCAATGATGTCACGAACCATGCCACCGACCAAGTAGGCATCTAAGGCGTGTTTCGAGGCAGCACGAGCTATCGTTTCGACGGCATGAACAACTTCATCCTTTAACGCGCAGTTTTCAAGCGTCAGTGAAGCGACCTTCGGTGTGGAGTTTTCGTTCGTCTCGTGGAGCAACGGGCAGAAATTTGAAACCTACGGTCGCGCGATTATTGATCGATGCGATGTTCGGTTCACTGGTAGAATTTCTACAAGTTCAAAAAACCCGCAATCTGTTTGGACGCGTGTCGTTAGGATACCTGCGACACCGAATCATCCACGTGAAGAAAGGTCGGCCGACCATGATTAACGACCTACCGATGACAATCGATGTGTTCATCGACTACACCTGACCCTGGGTGCGCCAAGCTGGGATCTGGTTATCCCGGGTGAAGAATGAGTTGGGCGACGATATCGAGTTGAATTACCGCAGTTTCGCGCTCGAGCAGGTGAATTCCAAAGAAGGTCCAGATTGGAAGGCGTGGGAGCAGGGCCCGGATTACGAAAGCCGGGGCCTGTGGTCGTTGAGAGGCGGTATCGCAGCGCGGATGCAAGGATGGGAGGCGCACGACAAATGGATGCTGGAGTTGCAGCATTTCAAGTTCGTCGAACGCGGCGACATCCGGGACCGGGAGCCGGTAGTTGACGCGGCGCAGCGGGCCGGGCTCGACATTGACAAATTTGTAGCCGACCTAGATTCGCCTGAGCGACTTTCGGAGATCGGACGGGATCACGAAGAGGCGGTGTCAAAAGGGATATTCGGGACCCCGACGTTCATTTTTGAAGACGGCTCGGCGGCGTTCCTCAAGACGTTCACTCCTCCCGAGGGCGAGTCGTTGGCAGCGTTCGAGAACATGGTGTTGATGGCGCGCAACCGTCCGTATTTCGGCGAGTTGAAGCGACCGCAACCGCCTTGGCCTCAGGGTGTCGGGGTCTGAGTCGTTGGCTCCTGAAATCACCCCGGAATCGGAAATAGACGAGCTTGAGGTCAAGCTCGGAGTCAATTTCTCAAATCGGAACCTGTTGCGCCAAGCGTTGACACACGAGTCGTTCGTCAACGAATGGGGGGCCGACGGCTCCGTGGAAGGCGTGCAGTCGTATGAACGCCTAGAGTATCTCGGCGATGCAGTGTTGAACTACACGGTTGCCAACGCGCTGTTCGAGTGGTCGATGACGGCCACTGAAGGCGAGATGTCGATGGGTAGAGCGAACATCGTTTGCAGGGATTCGCTCGCTCAAGCCGCGCAACGCCTGAACCTCGGCGACCACGTTCTGCGAGGCAAGGGTGAGACGGCGTACAGCCCAAACGTTCGAGACTCCGTTCTAGAGGATTCTTTTGAGGCGATCATTGGGGCGGTCCATGAGGATCAAGGCTACGAAGCGGCGCGTCGATTCGTCGTTCGGCATCTAGGTAAACAGATTGAACAGGTTGCCGAACACGGCGTGGACAAGGATCCCAAATCTGCGTTTCAGGAGCTGGTGCAAGGCGCCGGACTGAAGACGCCGCGTTACCTGACGGATGCATCAGGGACCGGTTCAGACGGTCAGCAGCAATACGTCGCGAGCGTCTCTGTAGGCGGTCGTGTCGTCGCATCGGGCTTCGGGAATAGCAAGTCAAAGGCACAGAAGAGCGCCGCGGAGAATGCTCAATCGATATTTGCCGACGGCATACCTGAGAAGTTCGTCAGAATGGCGACGAAACCCAGACAAGCTGTTTCGGCGAGTAGTCGAATTTCGATCTCGTCCACGGCTGTTCGCGCACCGAGATCGACATTCGTTGGCTTCAGGCGCGTTGGGAGCTGGTTGGGCAATGTGTTGCAACGCAAGGACAACTCGTCGCCCAGCCGACAGTTGATTTACAAGCGCTCCGAGTAGCGCAGCCATCGGTTGTTGAATGCTCAGACTGCTTGGAAGACGCGACAAGACGTCCGAATCGTCCGCGGAAACGCGCCGATCTTGGACAAATCTTGTCGGTGGGGTGTTTCGTCGCACAAAGGTGGATGACGAGTTTTGGGAAGACCTCGAAGAAGCTCTGATAGTTGCTGACGTCGGCGTCGAGACGGCGTTGCAACTGGTTGAGAAGATCCGGGAAGAGTCTAGGTGGCGCGGAGCTCGAACTCCTGACGCGATCTACGAGTTGTTGCGGACCGAGATATCCGAGATGTTGACTGATGATGAGGGGGCCGCAGTTTTCGCAGACGATGGACCAGTTGCGGTCATGGTCGTCGGCGTCAACGGATCAGGTAAGACGACGACCATCGGCAAGATGGCCCAGGCCGCGAAGTCCGATGGGCGTGTGCCGCTGATTGCCGCGGCCGACACTTTCCGCGCTGGCGCCATATCCCAACTTGAGACGTGGGCACTCAGAACCGACACGATGTTTGTTTCGTCCTCCGCCGGAGCAGACCCGGGTTCCGTTGCCTACGACGCGTTGACCGCGGCTAAATCCCGCGGCGCGGATTTCGTCGTAATCGATACCGCGGGCCGGTTGCACACAGCGCACAATCTGATGGAAGAGCTCAAGAAAATGCGACGTATCCTCGACCGGCATTCGAGCGATTTCACGCCTCGCGTCTTACTGGTGATCGACGGCAATACTGGTCAGAACGGCGTCACGCAGGCCAAGGTGTTCACGGAGGCGGTCGGTTGCGACGGAGTGATCCTGACCAAGCTGGACAGCACCGCTAAAGGCGGCGTGATTTTGGCGATCCGCGGCGAGATGGGACTGCCGGTCAGATACATCGGCACCGGCGAGGGCATCGACGATATTGCACCGTTCGATCCCCGCGCATTCGCGGAGACGATTTTGCCCGCCGCGTGATCGATATTTTGCGCAGGTCTTGATCGACCGAATCTATGGGCGCGAAATTGAGAAATACGCAACAGATAATTAGTTGATCGATGACTGATTTGGTTTTTTGGCTAATCACCGCGTACGCCGTCGGGCTCGCGGTGGTTCCGCTAGCGTACCTCGCGTTGCCCAACCTGATGGATCGTGGGTTCGGATTGGCGCGTCCGATTGGCATGTTGATTTTCGGGTCGTTGGTGTGGATGTTGAGTTTGCTGAAGTTGCTTCCGAACGCATCGTGGTCGTGGTGGATGATTGCGCTATTGGTGGCTGCCGCGGGCTGGACTTGGATCGCGGCTAAAAAGCGAACTGAATTCTTCAGTTTCGTTCGTCGTCGGTGGATGCAGCTGATTTTGACCGAAGCTGTGTTCCTGGCGCTTTTCTGCGTTTTCGCGTTCGTGAAGGCGCTGGACCCGGATATTTCGCATACCGAGAAGCCGATGGATCTGACGATGCTGAACGCGGTTGTTAGCGCGCAACATGCACCACCCACGGATCTTTGGCTTAGCGGGTATCCGATCGCGTACTACTACTTCGGATACTGGATGCTCGGCGGCATCGCACAGATGTCGGGCGTTCAAGCGAGCATCGCCTACAACTTGGCTTTGGCTACCATTGCTGCGATGTCAGCGGCGGCGATTTTCTCGTTAGTGTCGAATCTCGTTCGCCGCGATGGTGCGACAACGACTCAGATGTTGGCCGGCGGTTTGATCGCAGCCGTGTTGTTATTGGTCATTTCGAATCTCAACGGTTTCTGGGAACTGTTGTCGTTGGCTGGCATCGGGTCGGAGGGGTTCTACGATTGGCTCGGCATTAAAGGCGTCGACTTAGCCGACACGAGCACCAGTTGGCGACCGGAGGGCTGGTGGTGGTGGTGGGCGTCTTCGCGGGTGATCAACCGATTCTTGCCCGATGGCACGGAACTCGATTTCACGATCCAAGAGTTCCCGTTCTTCAGTTTCATGCTGGGTGATCTGCACCCGCATGTAATGTCGATACCGTTCGTGTTGACCGCGGTGTCGGTGATCGCAAACCTGCTTTTCTCGCGTGTCAGGTGGGGAATCGGTTGGTTGCGCAGCAATCCGATCTCCGCAGTCGTTTTGGTTCTGGTGGTTGGGTCGGCAGGTTTCATCAACACTTGGGATATGTTGTGGATGCTGCTAGCGCTCGGCGGGACGGTTTACTTCAAGTCGTATCGAGAGAACGGCAAGATGCATCTGCAAGCGATCCGTGCCGCAGTGCCTGCATTGGTAGTCGTCGGTTTCGTCGGCGCGGCGTTCTTTGCGAACTACTACTTTGTAACGATGCAGAGCCAGATACAGTTTCCGCCGACGATCCCGACGAAATATGCGACTCGCCCGATTCACTTCTTCACTGTCTGGGGTGGATTGCTTGCGGTACTGCTGGTGTTCGCGAGCGCAATCGTGGTGCCAACGGTGTCGCGCGAACTCGAGATGTTGAGGCGAGGCGCCACGGCGTTCGGATTCAACACCGGTTTATATGAGAAATTCCCGTGGATCGTCTCGATCGGATTCGTAGCTTTCACGTACTTCGCTTGGATTATCGCCCATTACAGCTTCAACGACACCGCGGCAGGTACCGACTTGATCACTCGATTGCCGCTAACCGGATTACTCGGGGCGGTTTTCGTGGCGCTGTTTGTGACCACATATCGGCGTGGGATGCGAGGTGCGGATGACGGAGCGCAGGTGGCTTTGCTACTGCTGGCGATCTCGGCACTGCTTCTTTTCTGGGCGGAGCTGTTCCGATTGCACGACATGTTCGGCGGTCGCCACAACACCGTGTTCAAGTTCTACTACCAGGTATGGATCTTCTTCGCGGTCGGCGGGGGTTACAGCATCTATTTCTGGATCCGCCGGCATCCTTCGTTCATAGGCCGAATCAGGTACCTGAGTGTCGCGGCAGTTGTAATCGTAGCGTTGCTGATTGCCGTGTCTCTGTACTATCCCTTTGCAGCCACTGCAGGCAAATCATCGGAATCGGGAACCGAGCTCACCCTCGACGGGCTTAGGTTCTTGGAAAATAACGGATCAGCAATCCTGGAAGCGATGAATTGGATTCGCGAGAATGTCGACAACGACGAAGTGTTGATAGAGGCGCCGGGAAACAGCTATACGCAACATGGTCGATTCTCGGGATGGACCGGAAGGCCGGCAATCTTAGGTTGGACCGGACACCAAAGCCAATGGCGAGGCGGTGATGAGTGGTGGATAGATCGGAATAGCGATGTTGAGCGTATCTACAACAGCGCTGATGATGTTGAGACCCTGGCGTTGATCGAGCGTTACAGCGCCGATTATCTGGTCGTCAGTCCGAACGAACGTCAAAAATATACTGGATTAGATGTTTCGAATTTCGATCGCATTGGACGCCGTGTATTTGAGAACGAACAAGTGATCATTTACGCCTTGGGAGAATAGGCTTGGATACTGCACATACTCGATCGGAAGATGGCGCTCCAGAATCGTCGATCCGCTCAAGTGGCATGCGCGCGGGATGGGTCGACGGGGCGTGGACCACCGTCACGCGCACGAGCGCTGCGGTAGTCGATAAGGCGACCGAACTCTCGATATCCCCACGTGTTCAGTACGCGGTTTACGCCACCCTCTTCCTCATCGGCTTGGGTATGCGGTTGGTGCGGTTGGGCGACCAAGCGGTGCACCACGACGAAAGCCTGCACGGTTATTTCGGTTACCAAATCGCGATCGGCAACGAGTACGAACACTCGCCGCTGACCCACGGCATGTTCCTGTTTGAACTGATCGCCGCGATGTTCTTCCTGTTCGGCGATTCGGAGTTCACTCTACGGCTGGGGATGGTGCTGTTCGGTTCCGCGCTGATATTTGTGCCGCTGTTGCTGCGAAAGCAGTTGGGCGATGTCGGAGCACTGCTCACGTCCGTGATGCTGACCTTCTCGCCCGCTCTGTTCTACTTTTCGAGGTTCGCCCGCAACGACATTCTCATGGCATTCTTCATCGCGGTACTGGTGGTGGCGATGTGGCGATACGTCGAAGAACAGCGACACCGATGGCTCTACATCACGGCTACGGTGCTCGGATTTTCGATGGCCACCAAAGAGTCGGCCTACATCTTCGTCGTCATCTTCGCCGCCTACTTCGCATGGGCGACCCGCTACGAGATTCGTGACATTCTGCTAGGCAACATGAAACTGAATGAGATTAGCCCGCAAGGTCACATCTTGGTGTTGCTCGTCGGGTTAACCGCACCGTTCTATGTTGCGGGAATCGCGCTGTTCCAAGACCTGTTCGGACTGACGCTCGCGGCTGTCGAAGGCACCCCCGGCCTAGCAACCGGCGCCCCCGACGGTTCGACTGCGACTGCGGTCGCGGCGGTGTTGACGCTGGGGGTATTCGGCGTCGGCGTCGCGATAGGGGCATGGTGGAACTGGCGGCGTTTCTGGGTCGCGTTAGCGATTTTCTGGGCGATCTACGCCGTCATCATGACCAACTTCGGCAGCCACTACCCAGGGGTAATCACGGGCGTATGGCAGTCGCTCGGATATTGGCTCGCGCAACAAGATGTTCGTCGCGGCGATCAGCCTTGGTACTACTACTTCATCATGGGCTCGGTCTACGAGTTCCTGCCGATGCTGACGGCGATGGGCGTCGCGCTGTACTACGCGATTCGCACCGGATGGCGATCGATCGGCATGATCGCAATAAGCTTGATCAGCTTCGCGATATCGATGACGCTGCTCTACACGCAGTTCTACCAAAAACCCGATCCACCCTCAGAAATACTGATCCTGCCTTTCTTGGCGTTGGCATACGTCACATTGCTATTCGTGCCGTTAACGTTGAACACGTCGAGGTTCATGCGATTCCTGCTGTTCTGGGCGTTCGCGACCTTTTTGGCGTTGTCGGCAGCGGGAGAGAAGATGCCATGGCTGCTCGCCCAGTTGACGATTCCTTTCATTTTCGTAGCAGGTCACGGATTGGGCATACTGGCCAACTACATCGATTGGCGCTATGTTTGGAGGCGGAGAGGATGGATCGCGTTCGCGCTGGTGCCTCTCGCGCTGGTCGCGATTTACCGATTGGTGTTCTTCGAGTTCTACGACAACTTCGACATTTCGAACTCACGCGATCTGAGCCAATTCTTCGAGTTATGGGCATTAATCGCGTTCTGTGGGGTCGGGCTGTTGCTGTTTATCCAGAGCGGGATGTCTCAAGGATTCCGACAGGTTCTCAGCGTCGTCGCCGTGGCTCTCGTGGTAGTGATGTTCGCGTTTACTATGCGCGCCTCGTTCAACGCCGTTTACAAGCACGGAGACATCCCTAAAGAGATGCTCGTCTACACGCAAACGACGCAAGACCTGCACCAAACGGCGAAGGAGATCGATTTAGCACGCGATCTCGCATGGAACAAGAGCGAGTTCAGTGTGGCGATTGATACCCGGGACGGATTCGCTTGGCCTTGGAGCTGGTACCTGCGCAACTACGAGGGTGTCGGATGGATCGACCTTGAAGGCGAGGACGTGGCGGTTGGCGACACTCGCACGATTGCAGTGATTAACGCCCGCAACCACGACAAGATCAAAGAATCGCTGCCAGAACGTTTCGGTGAGGGCAGACACGTGATACATCGATGGTGGTTCCCAGAGGTCTACAAAAACAAAAAACCTAGCGATGTGTGGAACGGTTTGGCCAACCGAGAGTTGTTGCGACCAATTGCAGACTTTTGGTTCCATCGCAAACTGCCGACAGATATCGGATACATCGATTCGTACATCTATTACAGGGACGATACGCCATCTGCGCCTCTCCGATGAACGCGGTTGAAACTGCGGCGGCTCGAATATTAATCATGGCTATCGCACAGTGATCAAGAGCCGCGCATTCTGGATAGGCCTGCTCGGAAGCGCCGCATTCTTGGGCATCTTCTTCTTCGCGATCGTCGACGATTTCGATCAAGTGGTGGACGCATTCGCCTCCGCGAACTACATCTACGCCATCCCGTCTCTGGCCTTCTACACGTTGGCGCTGTGGTTCCGAACCGTGCGATGGAGGTATCTGCTCAAGCCGTTCACCGGCCAATCGACGCGCCGAGCGTTGTTCCCGGTCGTGGTCGTGGGTTACATGGCGAACAATTTGATACCGCTCCGGATCGGCGAGTTGGTGCGCGCATACTACCTTTCCCTGCGTGAGAGCGTCAGCACGATGGCAGGATTTGGAACGGTGGCTTTGGAGCGCGCGTCCGACGTGATCGCGCTGCTACTGCTGGTCGCGATCGCCGCGGTGGTCGGGGCGCTCGGATTCCAAACGACTGTCAGCGGCGTTGCCGATCAAGTTCCGGGCGGTGTGGCGGTCCTCACAATTGGCGCGTTGCTGCCATTTGTGGCCGTTTTCGCCGTCGTCGCATACGTCGTCGTCATGTCGCCGGAGAGCATCCGCGGGCTAATAGCGCGCATGTTGTTCATGTTGCCACCGCGGGTCCGAGTCAAGATCATCAATCCCGCAATCAACCTGATCGAAGGGTTGACTGTGATTCGGACATGGAGAGGTCTGCTGAAAGTGATTGCGCTTTCGATCCCCGTCTGGATCGCTGAGATCACGATGTACTACGTGATCGGACTAGGCTTCGACATCCGCCTTGAATTCGGTGGCCAATTGGAGTTCATCGCGGCGATCGTTGCATTCGGTGCTGCCGCAAACCTCGCGGGCATCTTGCCATCGAGCGCTGGCAGCCTCGGACCATTTGAGTTGCTCGGCGCCGCGGCGTTGACCACCCTTGGCATCGATGGTGATGTTGCAGCTGCATACGCGTTGACGGTTCACGTGGTTTTATGGGCCCCGGTTACGCTGGCTGGCGCTGTCTTGCTCTTTGTTGACCGGACATCGTTCGTCAACCTGGCCCGCGGCGCACGGTCCGTAAGTGGTGGAAACCGGAACCGGGCTTCAACCTCGTCGCAGGGTTCAGAGAATCATGCGGAGCTACGCACATGAAGGTCGGGATAGTTGGAGCCGGCGCGGCGGGCTTGGCAGCCGCATACGACCTCGGTCAAGCCGGACACGATGTCGTCGTTTACGAGTCGGCACCCTTCATCGGTGGCCAAGCGTCGACTATACCTGTCGGCGGACACCCGCTCGAACGCGGCTATCATCACCTGTTCACCAACGATCGCGCCATCTTGGATCTGATGGACGAGTTGGGCATGGGCAACGCGATGGAGTGGTACCCGTCGAACGTCGGCACGTATGTTGACGGTGGCTTGCACCGCACGACGACGGCGTTCGATCTCTTGCGTTTCAGCGCCATACCGATGTTCGAGCGCATACGGATGGGGTTGTTCACGCTGCGCGTCCAACGCATCAAGGACTGGCAAAGCCTCGAGCCCTACACAGCGGACCAATGGCTGAGCGAGAAACTCGGTGGCAAAGCCTACGACGTTCTTTGGAACCCGTTGCTACGCGGGAAATTCGGCCGGTTTTACGGCGATGTCGGAATGCCTTGGTTCTGGTCGAAGATACAAACGAGGTTCGCTTCGCGCGAAGGACTGCTGGCGAAGGAGGTGCTCGGCTATCCGACTGGCAGTTTTGACGTGGTTTTCGACGCCTTGGCGGACAAGATCAGGGAAACCGGCGGACAGCTACGCATCGAGAATCCCGTGACAAAGATCGTTCCGCGAAACCAATCTGGCAAAATCGGCATCGAATCTGTATATGAAGGACGAGAGAATGCAGATTTGTTCGACTGCGTTCTTGCGACGGTTCCATCGTTCTCAATGCCGAGTCTGATGGACTCGATCCCATCCGGATACCTCTCTCGCTTGGATGGTGTGCAGTATCTTGCTGCGGTAGTCGTGATACTTGAGATGGACCGGAAGCTGACCGACTACTACTGGATGAACATCGCTTCGGACGATGTGCCGTTCCTAGGCATCATCGAGCACACCAACATGTTGCCGAAGGAGTGGTACGACAATCGCCACGTCGTGTATCTCACCAACTATCTGCACCGGCGGGATGAGCTGTTCTGCTTGTCGCCCGATGAGTTGACGGACGTCTATTTCGATCACCTGCACAAGTTCAACCGCAGCTTCAACCGATCTTGGGTCAAGCAGGTCCACTACAACGCGGTCAGTGCCGCACAGCCGATAATCGGCACCGAGTACGGCGCCAAGAAGCCGGCGCACCGCACACCGTTCGAACGCATCTATCTGGCGAACACGACGCAGATCTATCCGGAAGATCGCGGCACGAACTACTCGATCCGGATGGGCCGGGACGTGGCGAATATGATGCTTTCAGATGCTGCCAAAGGGTGGTCGGATTGGCGGTCCAACTAATCGGCGCTGTCCGGCTTTCAAGAGAACGCTCTGAGTTAACCTATATGCGTGTCTGAACGTGAACCAGAGTTGAGCCAATCAGGAGACTAAACGCATGGGCGTCATGGACGGCAAAGTATCAATCATCACCGGCGCGGGCACCGGCATCGGCAAGGTTGCCGCAGTCATGTTCGCCGAAGCCGGCTCAGACCTGGTTCTCGCAGGGAGACGCCAAGCTCCGCTCGATGAGGTCGCCGACTTCGCGCGGGAGCACGGAGTGGAGGTCGAGGTCAGGCCGACGGACCTGGAAATCGGCGACGCAGCGGCGGATTTGGGAAAGTGGAGCTTGGAACGCTTCGGGAAAGTCGACATCCTCGTCAACAACGCCGGGCACAGCAGCCGTGTCAGATCGCTTCGATATGTGGCCCCTGAGGAGTGGGAATCGGTGTTCAAAGTGAACGTTGAAGGCGTCTACAGGTTGACTCAATCCGTTTTGGCAAACATGATCGATCGCGGGTCCGGCACCGTCATCACGGTTTCGTCGATGGCCGCGTTGACACCCGGTCTATTGGGTGGCGCGCCATACAGCGCGGCGAAAGCGGCATCCCTGAACATGATCCGAGGAATGAACACCGAGCTCGCGAAACTCGGAGTACGCGCCTGCGCCATCATGCCCGGCGAAGTCGATACCCCAATTCTGGAGAATCGTCCGCGCCCGCCGGATGCGGACGATCGTTCGACGATGATGATGCCGGAGGACATCGCGCAGGCCATATTCTTGTGCGCCGCGATGCCGCAACGGACAATCGTCGAACAGGTCGTGATGATGCCAACGATGCGTCGGGACACGTCGCGTGACATGGTGGCAGCAGAGAGCGAAGGCTCGGATCGATGACGTTACGGAGTTCGATCCAGCGCGCCGACCGAAGTTGCTCTGTTACGATTCCAACTAGACGATTCAGGCGGTCAGGCATTGCGGTGCACTATTGAACGGACAACCTTGATCACGCTGGAGATAGATTGACGACAAGGCAGCAAATGAGCCGACCGGAATTGCGCGAGCGAATCCGCGGAGCTCTCGAATCCCAGCGCGCCGACAAGGAGAGGGTGCCGAGCATAACGGTACTGTCTTCGCTCCTCGCGGTCCAAGACGATCTGCACTACATCCCCGACGAAGCGATCGAAGAGACGGCGATTTTCTGCAACGCCACCATCAACGACGTTTGGAGCGTTGCGTCTTTCTACACCAACTTCCGGTTCACCCCGCCGGGCATGACCACGGTCGACGTTTGTTGGGGGCCGACTTGCCACCTGATGGGCGCGCAGAAGGTGTTGGAGGCCGTGCAAGAAAAGTTGGGAGTGGATTCCGAAGAAACGAGCGCCGACGGCAAAATCACGTTACGTTACAGCACCTGTCTCGGAGCGTGTGCTCAGGCGCCGGTGATCGCGCGCGACCACATTCTTCAGGGGCGCGCCGACCCCGGCTCGGCCCGCCAATACATAGCTGACCTTCAACAGGAACTTGAGAATGGTATCGCGCACTGAAGCGCCGATCGACACGTACGCCGTGGTTATGAGTCAACAGACTCAGTACGCGATGCTGCGGGCGCGGGCGCGCCAACACTGGGACCAACTGGTTGCGGGTGACAGACCTTGGGTACGGATCGGGTTCGGCGCATCAGGTCAGGCCGCTGGAGCGCAAGCCGTTTTCGATGCGCTCAAACCTTATGGCCCAGAGGGGACCGCCCAGATCAATCTATCGATGGTCGGCGCACACGGGTTGATGTATCTCGAACCGATCGTGGATGTGGTGGTGCCGAATGCTAACCGGGTGATCCACGCAAACGTCACTCCGGAGATGGCACCGCAAATCGTCGCGCACTACGTCAACGGCCGAGATTCGAATCCGTTGCACGATTCGGCATACGCGTACTCGCGACACAGCGACGGTTACACTTCGCACCTGCCAAATTGGGAAAAATTACCCGCGAACGCGAACCAGAAGAAGATACTCACCGCAAATTTCGGCAACATCGATCCACACGATATCTTCCAGTACATCGCCCAAGAAGGATATTCGGCCCTGAACAAAGCGGTGCTTTCCATGACCCCGGACGAGGTTTTGGAAGAGGTCAAGACATCTGGCCTGCGAGGGCGCGGGGGAGCCGCGTTCCCGACTGGCCTGAAGTGGTCTTTCCTCGCACCTAGCAAAGCCCCCGTGAAGTATGTGCTCTGCAACTGCGAAGAGGGTGACCCCGGCGCGTTTAACGACAAAGGCATCCTCGAGAGCGACCCGCACCGATTGATCGAGGGATTGATACTCAACGGCTACGCGACCAACTCTACTCACGGCGTCGTGTTTATCCGGCAGGGGCACGACATCCCGATCGAAGCTACGCGGCAAGCGATCGATCAGGCGTATGAGAACGGGTTGCTCGGACAAAACATCCTCGGATCCGACTTCTCGTTCGAAATGGAAGTTTCATTGACCGGAGACTCATACGTCGCCGGCGAAGAGACGGCCATGATGGAGGCCATCGAAGGAAAACGTTCGACGCCCAGATACAAACCCCCATTCCCAGCACAAGCCGGGCTGTACCAGAAGCCGACTAATATCAACAACGTCAAAACCCTCGCCTACGTGCCGGGCATCGTTCAGTTCGGCGGCGATGAGTTCAAGAAAACCGGAACCGGGTCGTCATCCGGGACCGCACTGGTTTGTCTCACGGGCCACATCAAACGTCCGGGAATGTATGAAGTCGAGATGGGTGTCACGATTCGCCGGGTCTTGGACGACATTGGCGGCGGGGTCGCTGACGACTCCGAACGCATCAAGGTTCTTCAAACTGGCGGCCCACTCGGCGGCGTGATGGGGGAAGAGGCGTTTGACACCGAGATCGATTTCGACGCCATGGCCAAATCCGGCGCGATACTCGGCTCCGGCGGCATCATAATCGGCGACGAAACAACCGATGTTGTCGACTTGATACGCAACCTCGTGGCTTTCAACCAGTTCGAATCGTGCGGCAAGTGCTTCCCGTGCAGATTGGGCAACACACACATGCTGGACGTGCTCGATAGGATGTGCAAAAACGAAGCCAAACCCGGCGATATGCAGTTGCTGGAGACGGTCGGCAACAACATGAAGATCGGTTCGCTCTGCGGACACGGTCAACTCGGATACAACCCGATCTCATCAGCGATCAACTACTTCGGCGAAGAGTTCGAGAAACGATTCAACGGCGAGTTGGAGAAGTCCGGACCGTTCGGCGATGGTTCAATGATCCTGCCGAGCCGCACGCGTCCATGAGATCGATTTACATGACTGACGGCGAGATACACCATGCCTGAACCCATCAAGTTCATTATCGACGGTCAACAAGTCGAGGCTGCTCCCGGCCAAACCATCCTCCAAGCGGCGCTGGAAGCCGGTATCTACATCCCTTATCTCTGCTACTTCCCGAACATGAAGCCGTACGGTGCTTGCCGCACCTGCGTCGTCGATACCGAGGCGAATGGGCGCAAGATGACGTTGGCGTCATGTACCGCCTCACCGATGCCAGACATGGTGGTGGAGACGAAGAACGAGTCGGTCAGCGAACTTCGACGCGGCATTATCGAACTCTTGATGTCGGAACACCCACACGGTTGTCTCACGTGTCACCGGATCGAGTTGTGCGGACCGCAAGACGTCTGCCAGAGGCACGTCGATGTCACCGACCGGTGCACTATCTGTCCGAAAAACGAGAGGTGCGAGCTGAAGGACACCGTCCGATCCGTCGAACTCGACCTGCGGACGCCTCTCAATTACAACCACCGCAACCTCCCGATCCACGCCGACGACCCGCTTTACGACCGCGATTACAACCTTTGCATCGTTTGCGCCCGCTGCGTGCGCGTTTGCGAAGAGGTTCGAGGCGACTCAGCGTTGACGCTAGTGTCGCGCTCCGGCGTGTCGCTCGTGGGCACCTCGCACGGCACTTCGCTCATGGAGTCGGGCTGCGAATTCTGCGGCGCATGCATCGATGTCTGTCCCACCGGAGCGCTGGTGGAGCGCGAATACAAGTGGGAGAAGGCCAGCCGACAAGTCACGACGACTTGCACCAACTGTGCCGTTGGTTGTCAGATGATCGCGGAGGTCAACCGCTTCGACAAGGTGATCCGGTTCCGCGGCGATGTCAACGGCGCCCCCAACCTCGGCCAGGCCTGCTTCAAAGGCAAGTTCGGTTACGACTACCCGAACCATCGGTCTCGGTTAAAGCGCCCGTACTTCAGAAAAGGCGGGATTCTGACCAACGCCAAGACCGAAGATGCATTTGCCGCCGCAGCTGCCGCATTGTCCAAATATTCCCCCGACGAAATCGCGGTCATCGCCTCACCGCGCGGAAGCAACGAAGATAACTTCATCGCCCAAAAATTCGCCCGAACCGTGTTGAAGACCAACAACGTCGACAGCGCGCACAACTTCATCGATGATTTGACGAAGCGCATCGCTGAGCGTTGGGACATCGAACACACGAAGCGGTCGATATGGGACATCGAAAACGCCAAGTCGGTCATGGTCGTGTCTGGAAACCCGACCGAGGACCAGAACGTGCTTGCGGTGCCGGTGAAACGAGCCGCAAAACGTGGCGCCAAGATCGTCGTCATCGATCAGCGGGAGACCGAGCTCACGCGGTACGCCGACGTGTGGCTCCGACCGAGGATCGGCACGGCACACATGGCCGTTATGGGTATCGTTCGATCCGTCTTCGATGCAACTTTGGAACAGGTCGACTTCATTCGTGAAAACGTCAAGAACAGCGAGGATTTCAAATCTTCGCTCTGGGACTACGATCTGGGTCGGATAGCCCGTTACTGCGACATTCCCGTTGAAGACTTTGCTGAAGCCGCTTCTGCACTCGCCAGCCACCGGGAGATGGCCGTGTTGCTCGGCGCCGACACGGTGCCGAGGATTAGATACGACTCGCTGGCCGACGCGGTCATGAATCTGCGCTTGCTCAACGGCACTGCGGATGGTCCCGGACAGGGCGTTTACCCCCTCTATTCCGGAGCAAACACGCGCGGGTCTGAGCAAGTTGGATGCAGACCGCTATCCGGAACGTCGCATCTGGCACGCACCTTGAGTGAAGCATGGGGCGTGGAATTCCCGGATGCGGAACCCAAAGGCGTTCGTGAGATATTTGAAGAGATGCGCAACGGCAAGATCAAAGCCGCGATCGTGTTGGCCGATGGTCTGAATCACACCGCCCGCCGGTTGGGAGACGTACAAACAGCTTTAGGAGCGCTCGAAACTCTAGTAGTCTCTTCCGTGTTCGACAACGAGATGACCGCAAAAGCCGATATCGTGTTCCCAGCCGCGCCGTTCTCGGAGCAGACATCTACGGTGACGAATCTGGAGACACGGGTCCAACTCGTCCGTCAGGCAAGTAAACCTCGATTCGAAGAGATCGCAGGTTGGGAATTCTTCGTCGGGCTGGCGAAAGCGATTGGGGCATCCGGTTTCGATTACGCCTCGGCAAGTGAAGTTTTCGACGCGGTCTGCGCCACGATTCCTGAGTATTCAGGTCTGAGCCACGATGCATTAGCCCATGGCGGCAAGATCGCGAGCTCACCAGATGCCGGCTCCGTTGAACCAACATTTGAGATCTACAAACCTGATTTCACCGCTTACGCCGCTAACGGCATGTACTACGCGCCGGGACGTGTACTGCACCAACCCGACCGCGAGACTACATTGTCGGAACGCAACTACTTGAACGTAATCGATCGCGTCGAGGTGATCGAAATACATGAAGATGACGCCGTATCGCTCGGCGTTACGGACGGCGATTCCTTACTGATCAAGGACTACGACGGCCAGACCGTTGCCCAAGGCGTTGCAAACATCACCCAGACAATGCGCGGCATCGTGAGCAGCACGACGCTGTTTGCAGAATTGGCGACGTACATGGAAGATTGCGAACATCCGGATCCTTCGCCAACGGTCCCCGGTCTCGACGTTCGATCAGTTACAGTTGAGGTCGTAGCTAAAGTGGCGGTACCAGCGTTGGCGCACGTCTGACACCTTTGCCGGCAATCGCTGTGAAAGGTTGAATTGTCTAACAGAGGTATTAGAATCTCATTAATGCGACCGTCCGTTAACAGCGGTTGCGCGGAGTTGCGGCAGGCAACGAATTAACGTACAAACGGAGCTCAATAATGGCACATCCCATTGATGTCAACGAAGCGGATTTCCAATCTGAAGTGCTATCTTCCGATATCCCAGTACTTGTGGACTTTTGGGCCGAATGGTGCGGACCGTGCAAGATGGTCGCTCCGGTCGTCGAAAAGCTGGCAAACGATTATGAAGGTGTCGTCAAGTTCGCGAAGGTTGACGTCGACCAAAACCCCGGATTGTCAGGCACGTACGGAGTGCGAAGCATCCCGACGCTGTTGATCTTCAGAGGTGGCAATCCAGTGGAGCAGATAGTCGGTGCAGTGCCTGAGAGCGTCTTGAAAGACAAGCTTCAAGGCGTACTGCAAATGACTGCTTGATCTTTCGCATCCCAAAGCATCTGCTTTCCGAAAGGACGGTTCAATGAACCGTCCTTTTCGTTTGTCATGAGGTTCGAGCACACGATTTCGAAACTTCTTCGCTTTAGTATCGTGATAAGACAACCGCGTGGGAGTGGATGGGTCCCGGTGGGCTTCACGGACTTCAAATCCGCTGGCGTGCATCCTTCGATGTGCGCGGAGGGTTCGACTCCCTTGCACTCCCGCCACGCAATGTTCGGTTTTGGCGCTGCGACTCGGAACCAAAGTCCTTAGCGGAAGTTGTCGGCGAATTGAGGAGCGAAAAATGCGATATGCAACGCTAGGGGATACCGGAATCGAAGTGTCCCGAATGGCACTCGGATGCTGGCCGTTCGCAGGCGGAAGAGTCTGGGGTCCGCAAGACGACAACGACTCGATCGCCGCGGTGCACGCGTCCCTCGACGCCGGAGTCAACTTCTTCGACACGGCTGAGGGTTATTCCGACGATTCCAACTCTGAAGAGGTCCTCGGGCGCGCTCTTGTAGGGCGGCGCGGCGACGCGGTGATCGCTACCAAGATCGGCAATACGAACCTCCACCCGTCCTTCGTCGCCGAACACTGCGAAGCCAGCCTCGATCGTTTACAGACCGACTACATTGACCTCTACCAGATTCACTGGCCGAACCACGACGTTCCGATCGAGGACACGATGGCCGAGCTGCTCAAGCTTCAAGACAGCGGTAAGGTGCGAGCACTTGGCGTCTGCAACTTCGCTGTCCGCGACCTCACTGACATTCTCGATTGCGGCGCCATTGTCACCAACCAGCTTCCATACAACCTGCTATGGCGGGCATTGGAGTTCGCAATCAAACCGGCATGCGTCGCCAACAACGTAGGGGTCATCTGCTACAGCCCCTTGCAGCAAGGGATGTTGACCGGGCGCTACGCTTCAGCGGATGATGTGCCGCCAGGCTTGTCGCGGTCCCGTCACTTCAACAAGAACCGCGAACAGGCGAATCACGGGGAAGAAGGTTGTGAAGAAGAGACGTTCGCGACGATCGCTTCGGTAGTGAAAATCGCCGAGGAGATCGGCGAGCACCCGGCGAAGATTTCGTTGGCTTGGCTGTTGGCCCAACAGGGTGTCACGAGCCTATTGGTCGGCGCGCGCAATCCTGATGAAGTGGCGCTCAACGCACCGACGTTCGACTACGACTTGCCTTCCGATGTTGCCAACACGCTGTTCGACGCAACGGATGAACTCAAGCAGATCCTAGGTGAAAACGCGGACTTCTGGCAGTCGCCAGGGCGAATGCGCTGATGACGCGTTTCCCATTCAACGTCCAGCGACCCAACTCCGCCAACCATCGGCGCTGGTTCGAAGTGGATATTTACGTTCGTAAACTGCCACAATGTATTAGTAGGGATTGATGCAGTCGTACTAGACCGATTTCCATCTGTCCGCTCCACCCGAACAAATCGAATGATCGATAAAACTCGAACGACACCTGAGAACGGCACGTCGGATGCCCTGTTCGAGGTGTTCGGCGGCATAAACGAAGGGTATGCCGCCAGCATTTTGGACGGTGATTCCATTGCGATCGCGTCGAACGGATCGGACGGGTTCGGGTCCGACCTCGAATATGACGGTCTTTTGATGGACCCCGATTTCTTGGATCGGGAGATCGTCGTCACCAACGGCCGACCCGTAGCGCCAACCGAAACGGAGGAAGGGACAACAGAAATCGCGGATCAACCAGTTTCGACGGTCGGGGTGACAGTTGTCGACCCAGCGGCAAGGGTTTCGGTCGACCAGATTGTTCGCGTCGAGCGCCTGATCAGCGCTATCCGTGAAGACGGCCACCAAGCCGCCGACATCGACCCACTGAAGATGCTACCGAGGACCGAGGAGCATCTGAGCCCTGAACGTTTCGGAGTGCTGCCGGAGACCCTCGCAGCATCGACACACCTGCTAGCCGAAGCCCACGACGAGATGCGACCGTGGCTCGCGAAACCGACGATAGGTGATGCCATTGCAGAGTTGAAGTCCTACTACTGCGACACCATCGGGTACGAGTTCGACCACATCCACAGCGTCGAGGAGCGGAATTGGCTGCAGGACCAAGTCGAAAATCAGTCGGCCATGCAGTTCATGACCGACGCGCAAAAACGGCATCTACTTGAACTATTGACCAAGGTTGAGAGCTTCGAAAAATACTTCCATGCCACATTCCTCGGAAAACGATGGTACGGATTAGAGGGTCTAGACGCGTTAATCCCGCTGATCGACCAGATAATCCTGCAATCGGCATTCAACGTCAAGCAGATCGTGATGGGCATGCCGCACCGCGGTCGATTAAACACATTGGCGCATCTACTTGAACAGCCCTACGAATCGTTGCTGACGGCATTCTTGGAAGGTAGGTTCGCTCACCTGGCGGCGATGGAAGCCGCCGGGTGGATGACCGACGTGAAATACCACCTCGGTTCCAGAGCCGAAGTCGATGTGGATCACGACGGATCAACCGACATCATGCTGCGTCTGCTACCGAATCCCAGCCATTTGGAGATGGTAGACCCGGTTGTTTTGGGCGCCGTCAGAGCCACGCAAGACGAAGCCGCTGACGGCGACGACCCGCATCTAGAGGCCATGGCCTTGCTCATTCACGGCGACGCCGCATTTGCAGGGCAGGGCGTTGTCGCGGAATCCCTCAACTTGGTAAACCTCGAGGGATATTCGGTTGGTGGCGCAATCCACGTAATCGCCAACAACCAGTTGGGATTCACGACCGAACCGAACGAAGGCTATTCGGGACAATACTGCTCCGACATCGCACGCGGATACGAGATCCCTGTCGTTCATGTCAACGCGGATGACCTTGAAGCATGCTCCCTCGTCGCCAAGATGGCGGTTTCTTATCGGTTGAAGTTCCGCAAAGAGTTCGTCATCGATCTTATCGGCTACCGTCGTCACGGTCACAACGAGAACGATGAGCCGCGATTCACGCAACCGATCACTTACCGCAAGCTCGAGCAGCATCCGACATTGCGTGAGAAGTGGGCGAGTCCATTGGTCGCGGAAGAAGTCGTTTCTCAGCAGGAAGTCGACGAATTGGTTGCAGCCACGTTCGATGCGTTGAGCGCCGCCATGAAGGCCGTAGACGGGTCCGGTCGAGGATCCAAACGCCAAGAACCCGCCGATCTGGGTCTGACCCCCGAGCCGATGCAAGGGATGGAATACCCCGAAACATCCATAGATGAACAACGTCTCATCAAGCTGAATGCCCAGATCACCTCGCTACCGGTCGATTTCAAGGTGCATCCCACCGCTGCCCGAGCGTTTGGCCGAAGAGCCCAAGCAATGGATGACGAGGGGCACAACGTCGATTGGGCTCACGCCGAGGCGTTGGCACTCGGATCGGTGCTGCAAGACGGCATCGCCGTGCGACTCACCGGACAGGACTGCGCACGCGGCACGTTCAGCCAGCGACACGCAGTCATTTGGGAGCAAAACACCGGTCGCCGGTACTCGCCCTTGAAGCAAGTCGAAGGCGCCAAGTTCTCGATCTTCAACAGCCCCTTGTCGGAAGCCGGGCCAGTTGGATTCGAGCATGGCTACAGCGTCTTTTCCGAAGCGAGCCTCGTGCTATGGGAAGCACAGTTCGGCGACTTCGTCAACAACGCACAAGCCGTGATCGACGAGATGATCGTCTCGGCGAAAGAGAAGTGGGGCCAAGACTCCAACCTCGTCCTGCTGTTGCCGCACGGCTACGAAGGTCAGGGCCCGAACCACTCCCACGCACACCTTGAACGCTTCTTGGACCTCGCGTCAAGCGGAAACATGCGAATCGCGAACCCAACCACCGCCGCACAGTACTTCCACCTCCTGCGGACACAAGCCGCATCGCTGAGCGAACCGGAAAGGTCGAGACCGTTGGTCGTCATGACGCCGAAGAGCCTTTTGCGACATCCATTGGCGGCAAGTTCGATAAACGACTTCATCTCCGGCAAGTTCCGACCGATACGCAAGTTCTCTCTATCGAAGTCTGGTCCCGACAAGGTGAAAAGAGTTGTCCTGTGCAGCGGCAAGGTCTTCGTTGATTTGGCGACCCACCCGAAGATCAGCACCGTGGACGACATCGGTTTGATCGTGATCGAGGAGCTATACCCCTTCCCAGAGGAACTCATCTCAGATGCCTTCGAATCGTTTTCCAACTACGAGGATGTCGTGTGGCTGCAAGAAGAGCCTCGAAACCGCGGAGCATGGGATTTCGTCAGAACACCGATCGCCTCGATCGTGAGATCGGGCATAAGGTATATCGGACGACCTCGTAGCCCGAGCCCAGCGTCGGGATCAAACTGGCTCCACCGTCGGCAACAAGATCGGTTGATCCGCATCGCACTCAAGCTGGACCACGACGATTGAAGCAGTATGACCTCATCGATGAAGAAGCGAATTCGACACCGCAAGTCAAATAGGACGGACCAGTAGATGGAAGAAATAGTCGCACCCGATTTCGGCGAATCGGTCTTCGAAGCCTCGGTCGGCCAATGGTTCAAATCCACCGGCGACACAGTCGAGGTCGGAGAACCGATCGTTGAGCTACATACCGACAAAGCCGTTCAAGAATTAAATGCGGTGCAGAGCGGTGTCATCGGAACACTGCTGAAGCAAGTCGAAGACGTAGTCCGACCAGGCGATGCCTTGTGCGAATTCCAATCGACAGGTTCACAACCATCGGCAGCATTGGACGAAGAACCTGTCGACGAAGTTGCGACGCAAGAGATTGTGATAACCGAGATTGACGTGGCAGACGAGCCTGTTGACGATGACGCGCCAGACGCCGAAGTCGTTTCAGATGATGCCGACGAAGACGACAACGGATATGTAGAGATCCAGTTCGGACCGTTTGTCGAGATGCCGTCGACGCCGGAGCCAACCGAAGCGGAAGAGCTGCTTCGATCAGAACCGTCCCTAACGACCGATATTCAGATGGAAGCCCAAGTGGCTGCCGAAAGGGAAAGAGCAGCAGCGGATCAGTCTGAAGTCGATTCCCAAATCGCCGAGTTGCGCCAGATCGTCGACGATAAACCGGTGCGACGCGAACGGCTGTCTCGACGACGACTGACGACGGCTCGTCGTATGTCGCAGGTGCAAGCCGAAGCGGTGATGACGACCACCTACAACGAGGTCGACATGCACGAGGTGATCCGCATCCGACGCGACTTCGGCCCTCAGTTCTTGGAGACGAATGGCATGAAACTCGGCTTCATGTCGTTTTTCGTCAAAGCTGTACTTAACGGTTTGACGGCGTTTCCGATATTGAACTCCGAGTTGGACGGCAATGAACTCGTCTACAAGGAGTATTATGACATCGGCGTCGCGGTTGCCAGCGACCACGGCTTAGTCGTGCCCGTGATTCGAGACGCGGACAACAAATCATTCGCAGAGATCGAGACCGAAATCCGCGGTTTTGCCGACAAGACCCGCACCGGATCATTTGCCTTGGAAGATCTGGTTGGCGGCACGTTCACCATCACCAACGGTGGCGTGTTCGGATCGATGATGTCAACCCCGATACTGAACCCGCCGCAAGTCGGCATCTTGGGGATGCACAACATCGCCGACCGCGCAGTCGTAGTTAATGGCGAGATAACGATACGTCCGATGATGTACCTCGCGGTAACGTACGACCACCGCGTTGTCGAGGGCGCTCACGCCGTGCAATTCCTGATGCGCATCAAGGAATCGCTCGAATCGGCAGAGCTTCTCATGCTCGCCAACTGATCATCGGCATTAGAAGCTGAAGTTGGCCTCCGCCTTGTCCGCGATGTAGTTGCCGATGACCAGCGACGATGTCGCGCCGGGAGACGGAGCGTTTAGAACGTGGACGGCGGTCGCGCGCTCGTCGATGCGGAAATCGTCCAGCAGCGTGCCATCGCTGTGGACCGCCTGCGCCCTCACACCCGAACCTCCGGGCGCCAAGTCCGACTTCTTCAACGAAGGCATCAGCTTCTGCAGGCTCTTGAGGAACACACCTTTGCGCAGCGAGCGGTTCATCTCCCACAGGCCGACCTTCCAGCTCTGCATTGACATCTTCCAGAAACCCGGGAAGGCAACGGTTCGCCCGAAATCCGTGAACGAAAAGTCGCGTTTGCGATAACCCTCTCGCTTCAGCGCCAACACCGCGTTGGGCCCCGCTTCGACCCAGCCCTTCATCGTCTGCGTCAGATGCACACCAAGGAACGGAAACGCCGGGTCCGGCACTGGGTATATCAAACCCTTAACCATGTGTTCGCTCGATTTCGCCAGCGTGTAGTACTCGCCTCTGAACGGAATGATGCGAAGACCCGGGTTCACTCCGCTCATCGCCGCTATGAGATCCGAGTGCAGACCCGCGCAGTTCACCAGGAACTTGGTTTCGATCTCCCCCGACGTCGTCTCCAGGGTGTAGTTGGTTCCATCCGATCTCTGGACGCCGTTGCTGATGTTCTTGACTTCTGAATTGAACCTGATTTCGCCGCCTAGCGACTGAACCTTTTCGCGATAAACATCGGCAACTTTTCGGTAGTCGACGATCCCCGTCTTGGGCGCGTACAGCGCCTTGGTACCTTTGACGAATGGCTCGATCTCGCCCATCTCTTCGCGGTCGACGAGCCGGAGTCCTTCGACCGCGTTGTTGGTTCCGCGCTCGAATAGGTCGTCGAGCCGCGCTTCCTCAGCAGCGTTTGTCGCCACGATCAGCTTGCCGCACGTCCAGACGGGAATCTCGTTGTCGAGGCAGAACTCGGTCATCGTCGCGCGACCCTCGACGCAGAACTGTGCCTTGAACGATCCTGGTTTGTAGTAGATCCCGGAGTGGATGACGCCGCTGTTGTGACCGGACTGCTGAGATGCCGGCGCGTCCGCCTTTTCGACAACCGTCAGCTTCAATCCAGGTCGGCGCTGCAGCAACTGCATCGCCGTTGACAACCCGATTAGCCCCGCCCCGACCACGGTTACATCTTGCCGACCGTTTCTCAATTGTCACGCCTCGCTATAGGACCTTGACGGCGCCGTCCGCGACATGCCAAATCGAACGCAAATTCGAATGTCAACGCGCCGTAACATTATCCCGATTTTAGCAGTGGGCGAAGCGTCGAATTCTCGCTTCCGCGTTTTATGCTGAATAGGTCATGGCCAAACAAAACGCCAACCTAGGAAACGCCAACCCCAAACGCCAGCAAATCGCCGAGGAAACACCCCGCATGGTAAACCTGTTCGTCACCTGTCTCGTCGATCAATTCGCCCCGAACGTCGGCATGAGTGTGGTCAACATCTTGGAAGCGCGCGGTATCGAGGTCCACTTCCCTCCCGACCAGACGTGTTGCGGTCAACCAGCGTTCAACAGCGGGTTCCGAAACGACGCCCGGCCGGTGGCGTCGCGGTTCTTGGACATCTTCGAGGAAACCGAGGGGCTGATCGTGTGCCCGTCCGGCTCGTGCGTGGCGATGGTCAGAAACTTCTACCAGGACCTCTTCCGTGGACGTCCAAATGAGTTGGCTCGCGCGGAGCGATTGTCCGAGCGGATCTACGAATTCACGGAGTTCATCGTCGACGTGTTGGGTATCGAAGATTTGGACGTACGCTCCGATATCGATGCCACGTACCACCGTTGTTGCCATTTGATGCGAGAAATCCACGTCGACAAGCAACCGGTTTCGCTTTTGGAGAACGTCGATGGATTGACGCTGAAACCGATGGAGCGCGACGAGGTGTGCTGCGGTTTTGGCGGCGCATTCTCGGTAAAGATGTCCGATGTCTCTACCGCGATGCTGAACGAAAAGTTGGACAACGTCGTCGCGACAGGTGCATCGACTCTGATCGCGGGCGACACCGGTTGCATCATGCACATGCAGGGCGGACTGCGAAGGCGCGGCGAGGATGTTCAAGTCGTTCACATCGCCGAATTGCTTGACGCTGGCTCAGAGTTGAATCGAGCCGCGAAGTTGTGAAATCGACCACGAAAGATTTCAGGAGTGCGGCTTCCCGGGCGCTGGCAGATGTCAGACTCCAACAGGCGCACGAAGTCGTCTACAACGGCTTCCATAAGGCACGACTTTCAGCCGCTGGCGATACCGAGAATTGGGAAGCGCAACGCACCCTCGGCAAGGCCATCAAAGACCACACGATCGCCAATCTCGACTACTACCTCGACATGCTCGCCACCAACGTGGAAAAGAACGGCGGTCACGTCTATTTCGCGAGCGATGCCGCCGATGCGAACGCATACGTTCGCGGAATAGCGGCTAAGAACGATGTCTCGACGGTGATCAAGAGCAAGTCGATGGTCTCCGAGGAGATGGGACTAAACCATGTCCTGGAAGCCGATGGAATCGAAGTGGTCGAGACCGACTTGGGCGAGTACATCGTCCAGTTGGCAGGCGAGGCGCCGTACCACATCATCGCTCCGGCCATCCACAAGACGAAAGCTCAGGTCGCCGACCTCTTGGCCGAAGAGTCGAAATCGGAACGTCGGGAAACCGCCGAGCAGCTGACTCGTCAGGCGCGAGAGATGTTGCGTGAAGTGTTCCAACGTGCAGACATGTCAGTCACCGGCGCCAACTTCGCCGTCGCGGAAACGGGTTCAATCGTTCTCGTCACGAACGAAGGCAACGGACGGATGGCAACATCGATGCCACGCATTCACGTCGCAGTGATGGGCATGGAAAAGCTAGTGCCATCCGCCGCCGACCTCAGCGCGATGTTGAGGATACTTATTCGATCCGCGACTGGTCAACGCATCTCCTCGTACGTCACGATGGTCAACGGACCCCGTGCAGATGACGAAGAGGACGGTCCTGAAGAGTTCCATTTGGTGATCATGAACAACGGCCGGGACCGGTTGTTACGTGATGAGGCGTTGCGAGAAGCCCTGAACTGCATCCGTTGTGGTGCCTGCATGAACTCATGCCCCGTGTATCGAAAGGTGGGCGGACACTCGTACGGATGGGTGTACCCGGGGCCCATCGGATCGATCGTGTCGCCAGTGCTGACCGGGTTGAAAGATGGTGCCAAACTACCCGCGGCTTCGTCGCTATGCGGCGCGTGCCACGAAGTTTGCCCCGTCAAGATAAACATCCCGCGCATGTTGCTCGAACTCCGTTCTCAGACCGCGCAGGGTGAACCTGACCCGCAGCAACGGGCGTCAGGAATCGGTGAGCGAATGACTTGGAAGGCGTGGCGCCAAGGTATGATGAGCCGATCACGGTTCGAAGCGGGATCGAGCGTCGGCAAGATGATTACCGCACCGTTTAAGCGGGACGGTTGGCTCAAGAAAGTGCCGCCGCCGATTTCCGGTTGGACCGACAGCAGGGACTTCCCGGCGCCCGCTGCCAAGACGTTCGGAAAGATGTTTGCTGAACGCATCCGGGCCAAAAACGGACGATGAGATCGTCAGTCTAGCAATCGAGAGGAAGACATGAAAGAAGACAATTCGCCCGAGTTCACTGAACACGTACCCAGCATCCCCAGGTACATCATCGGCATATTCGTTGGGGTCGTCTCTTTGCTTCTTGGAGCATTCTTCCTCACAGAACCGACCTGGTTGAGGATCCTCGTCACGGTCCTCGGCGTGATCCAATTGATCATCTCGGGATTCCATACTCGCCAGGTAATTCAGTACCTTGGTTCAAAGTGAATCCAGAGCTGTAATTCGACCATGGACCGCCACGAATTCTTATCAAACGTCAGCGCCGCGCTGGGGCGCACCGAACCTCCGACCGATGTCGGACCTTCGCCCGTGCGCTATCCTGATCTGTCAGGGGCTCAGATTGCCGCAGAACAGACGCGTAGTGATGTCGCCGCACGATCGACCGAGCTACTCGACGAAGCAGCTGTAGCGTTGGCGACCGCGGGATGGAACGTGCATCGTGCAGAGACTATCGAGGACGTCGGCGACATGATCGCCGGAATTTGCCGCGATATCGGTGCCGAAAAGGCATTACGCTCGGGTCACGAGGTGTTGGACGAAGCCCTTATCGATCCGGCCTTGAAACGAACAGGCGTCGAACTCCGTGATATGACGCTCAACGACGAGATGTCAGATGAAGAACGCGACGCATCAAGGTCGGCTCACCGCGAGGAAGTGTTCCGAACCAATGTGGGCATCACCGGCGGAGATTACGTCATCGCCGAGACGGGGACACTAGTCATCCATCCGAAGAAGGGCGTGTCGAGGCTCATCTCGCTTGCACCACCAGTCCACATCGCCGTGATCAAGCGCGGACAAGTGCTGCCATCATTGGATGAGCTATTCCTGCTCGAACACGTCGATCTCAACAGCGGCGAACGACACGCGGCCATGAACCTGATATCGGGTCCGTCTCGCACCGGCGACATCGAAGCCACAATCGTGCACGGCATTCACGGCCCGGTCGAGACACACGTCGTTTTGGTCGGTTAGACGAGTTACTCTCGGACGTTTACGCTCAACGCCCGGCATACCTGTTCAGTCGCGTCAGCCACCAGCTCCGCAGTTCCCGACATCGCATCTTCGAGCGTCATGCAGTGATCCAAGATGCTGAACGCGGCGTCGATGCCATGATCGTGAATCTGCTCGAAACCGTCGCCCAGACTGCCTGATATCGCCACGGTCGGGATGCCGCGCGCCTTGGCGCGTTGCGCGACCGCCACCGGTGCTTTATTGAATACGGTTGAGCGGTCTGTCTGTCCTTCGCCGACGATCACCAGCGACGCGCCTTCGAGTCTGGCTTCGAGGTCCAACGCATCAATTACGATGTCCGCCCCGGGACGCAGTTGAGCGCCGGTGAATGCCATCAAGCCGGCCCCAAGACCGCCAGCAGCGCCCGCGCCCGGCACCTCCATCACATCTCGACCGAGGTCGCGTTGCAAAAGTTTGCCGTAGCGGTGCAACGCGTCATCAAGATACGCGACAATTTCAGCATCCGCACCCTTCTGCGGACCGAAGATCTCCGACGCACCAGTTTCGCCGCACAACGGGTTATTCACGTCGCAAGCAACATCTATCTTCGTGTCCGCGAGGCGCGAGTCCAATCCCGAGACATCGATGCGCCTCAAGTTCGAGAGTGCTCCACCGCCTCTGGCAAGTTCGGTGCCGTCCGCGTCCAACAGATTGGCTCCCAAGGCCTGCGCCATGCCCGCGCCGCCATCATTCGTCGCGCTGCCGCCGATGCCGATTATCAGATGCCGGTAGCCCGCATCTAGCGCAAGCGACATCAGCTGACCAACACCGCACGTCGTGGTGACTAGAGGGTCCCGTTCTTCGGGCTTCAATAGAGCGAGTCCTGACGATCGTGCCATCTCGATTACCGCAGTCCGACCATCTCCCAACGCTCCCCAAACGGCTTCAATAGGCCGTCCCAACGGATCGTCGACGGTGGCCGTCATCACCTTGCCATCGGATGCGTCGACCAGCGACTGCAACGTGCCATCACCACCATCGGCAACAGGCACGAGCAACGTCTCCGCGTCGGGCCAGACCCGTGACACGCCTTCCCGCATCGCTTGTGCGATCTCAATGCCACGCAGGCTCTCTTTGAACTCCTGAGGTGCGATTACGATCTTCATGTGTGTCTTGACCGATCCTCTGCTTGTCACATACTGACGATCCGCGGCGGTACGCGGTGCGATTCTTGGTAGACGATTTCGATGACTTCGTCGACTGCCGCTTCCAGCTCGCCTTCACGATTCACCACCTGCCGATCAAACGCTCTCGACTGGCCAATCTCGTCAATCGCCGCGGCAAGCCGAGTAGCGATGTCCGCTTCGCTGTTGACACCGCGCCGTTCGAGCCTCCGTTGCAATACCTCCATGCTCGGCGGATGGACAAAAATCATGAACGCTTCGGGCGCGAGCTCTTTGATCCTCAACGCCCCTTGAACATCGACCCGGATGATCACGTGCTTACCCTGCGACAATGCATCACGCACCTGCAGCTTCGGAACTCCGTAGTAGTTGCCGAACACCCGCGCCCATTCCAGCAACTCATCATCCTCAATCGCTTGCTGGAATTCGGCAACCGACAAGAAGTGGTGGTTTATACCTTCTCGTTCTCCCGGCCGCGGGTCACGCGTAGTCGCAGTCACGGTGAAGTGGTAGGCGAGTCCGCGACCAGCCATGCCTTCGATCAACACATCCTTGCCGACGCCGGAAGGGCCAGATATGACGATTACGAGCGGATTGAAATCGTCAGATTTCGCCGACCGACCTCTGTCAGTCAACGATGCCGCCCAAAGATCGGAGTTCGTCCCAGAACTCGGGATACGAGATGCTCGCACAGTCCGCGTCCACAATGGTGATCGGGTCGTCGGCCACCATTCCCGCGATCCCTAAAGCCATCGCTATCCGGTGGTCGTCCTGACTCTGGAACGTGCCGCCCGCGATCCGGCCTGAACCCACGATCGCCATGCCATCGTCGCGCGCTTCCGCTTCGATGCCAGCCGCAACCAACCAATCCACCGTCGCGCTGATGCGGTCAGTCTCCTTGACCCGTAACTCGGCGGCGTCGCGGATCATGGTCTCTTCCTCCGCCATCGCCGCCGCAACCGCAATGATCGGGACCTCGTCCATCAGCAGCGGCATGATGCTGCCGGCGAGCTCAGTGCCGCGCAAGTTGCTCGACGTTGCTACGATGTCCGCAACAGGCTCGCCGGCGACGTCGCGCTCGTTGAAGAGCTCGATGTTCCCGCCCATGTCGTGCAACGCCGTGATCACCCCCGCACGGGTCGGGTTGATGCCCACGTTTTTGATCACGATTTCCGAGTTCGGATGGATCAATCCGGCGACGATCCAAAAGGCTGCGCTAGAAATGTCCCCGGGAACGTCGACATCGACGCAATTGATTTCGGATTGGCCGACAGTGACATCTAAACCTTCGACACTGATGTCCGCTCCCATGGCTGACAACATTCGTTCCGTGTGGTCCCGCGACGAAGCAGGTTGCGAAATGCTGGTCTTCCCTTCAGCGCGCAACCCTGCGAGCAAGATCGCCGATTTGAGCTGAGCGCTGGCAACCGGCAGGTCGTATTTGATGCCACTCAGATTCCCGCCGTCAAATTCCAACGGCGCAAGCGAGTTGTTTTCACGTCCGCGGATCACTGCCCCCATCAACGAGAGCGGTTTGATGATTCGTCCCATCGGCCTTGACTGCAAGGAGCTATCGCCGGTCATGGTCGCCTTGAAGTCACGACCCGCGAGGATGCCCGACATCAAGCGCATCGTCGTGCCGCTGTTCCCAGCATCTAAGACGTCTTCGGCTTCGCGCAGTCCGTTCGCCCCCGCGCCATTTACAACTAGCGTGTCGCCCCAACCGTCAGTCGCCGCGGTGCGTTCGATGGTGACGCCCAAGGCGCGCATGATCCCCATCGTCGATGTGCAGTCGTCACCCGGCGAGAAATTCCTGATTGTCGCTTGCCCGCCGGCGATAGAGTTCAGCATGACAGCTCGATGAGATACCGATTTGTCGCCGGGCGCAACGATCTCTCCGGCCAACCTGCGGGGCCGACTAACCGTTAAATCCATGTTCAAACAGCCTTCTGCACATTCGCATGCAGTTAATCGTCACAGTTTGCGACGGTCGTATTTGGTCGGGTCGTTCTTGCCACGAGACCCGCGGAATGCCTTCATTATGAAGCCACCCATCAGCATCGAAGCAGTTGCCTCTCCGCTGCTTGGCAGCCGTTCAGCTTCTTGATGGCTCGTTGGCGGTGACGGTTGAATGCCGAGGTCCAAACGCAGTCGATTCTCCCAAGCGTTGACCAGCATGTCTGCCAGCGGGCCGTTCGGGTCTTCAACCTCTTCATCGTTTTCAAGCACGCGTTTGATGCCGGCAATCTTCAGATTGATCTGATCGAGCCAGTAGATCAGCATGTCGCGGTTGGTCGACGCCATGCCGTTGACCCAAGCCGGATCGTTGGCCATCGGTTGGCTCAACGACACGAAGTCTTTGCCGACGAACTTGCTGATTTCGTGCCATGAGGGAGAATCGGCGGCGGCGTTAAGGGCGGCGGCAGCGACGAACGCAGGAACACCCTCTACCGCGGCTGCGAAACTGTCATGCTCCTCAGCGTCCATGAACAGCGGCCGCGCACCGAGATCGGTACAGATCCCTTGGACATCACGGACCGCCGAAGGTCGGCTCCTAGGATGCGGGATGATCGCATACGGAGCATGAGTGAATAGATACGGGGAAGGCTCGTCGCGTCCCGTGGCGTCCGCCTTCACCAAAGGGTGGCCACCTACGAACGACGCGTGCTGCGGCAGTATGTCCTCTGCCCATTTGAGTATCGAGCGCTTCGTGCTGCACGTGTCCGTAATCGTTACATTGTCGGAGATGTATGGCGCGATATTTTCCAAGATCTCGTAGGCACGCGTCACCGGCAGCGAGATTATCACCACGTCGGCATCGCGAACTGCAACGTCGAGGTTCCATTCCGCGCTGTCGACCGCGCCGATCTTCTCCGCACGTGCGTGGATGTCCTGATCTGGGTCGTACCCAACGACACGATATTTCTTGGCGTGCTCGGCGCGCAAGCCGAGACCGATGGACGCGCCGATCTGTCCGACGCCGAGTAGGGTTACCTGTTTCATGATCGTCTCTCAGCCTATCGCATTGGAGCGCATCTTTAACTGCGCTTTCTAGTTCGTGATTTCAACCTTAGTTCCGCAACTCGTCATCTTCGTCCGAATTCCGGGTTCGCAGAAACTCGTCGAGCTCGTCGATCAACGCCGTCGGCTCCGGATCCTCCGCGACTTCCAACTCCGAGTCGTACCGCTCCTCAAGCGTCTGAACGTATTCGACCGCCTTCGGAGTGTTGCGGAGAGCGTAATCCACCCGCGTCGTGAAGTCCTCAGCCTCCCGCTCGAGATCCGAAGTCCCGACAGACAAGTTGGCGAACCGTTGGATCTCTTCCACGATCGCCAGTGTGATAGCCGGGTTCTGCGCCCCTTGGAGGTAACGCGGGGCATGCCCCCAGATCGAGGCCGACACTATGCCGTGCCGGGCAAACGCGTCCATGGTGGCGGAGGTCATGCCCGATGGTCCTTCATAGTTCGGTCGGGCGTAGTCGACATGTTCATAACGAGGCCCGAGATTGTCGTGAACCGTCGTGCTCATAACCACCGCCGAGCGAGTATGGGGAACTTCGTCCAACAAGGCCCCCACGGTAACCAGCATCTCCACGTTCATCGCATTTGCGACGTCAGCGACGAGCGAAGTGTACGTCCGCCACTTGAGATGAGGTTCTGTCCCGATGAAGAAAACCACATCCGGCAAATCGTCGCCGTCAGATTTCAAATAGAAGAACTCGTTTTTCGGCCAGATCAAGCGTCGCCCGCCGTCGGGCACGTTCTCCACGACCGGCCGCTCTTCGGTGAAGATGTAGAACTCTTCGGCGTCGATTTCAGCGAACTTTTTGGTGCCAAGCTCCTGCGTGAGATGATGGAGGGCACGTGTAGCCGATTCCCCAGCATCCGACCAGCCAGACCACGCGGCAATCATCAGCGCGTTGTTCAGGTCGGGCTGCTCAGCGATCAACAACTGGTCGCTCAAAATGTTCGCTCCATCGAGTTGAGTGAGGATTGCGGCTTCAAAGTTGGTGCGAGTCTAGCATTCGCCGGATTTGAAATAACAATTGCCGTTCGGCAAGCCAACTTTTGCACATTTCTTCAGAAAGCAGTGGAGCCAACGGTGGGGATCGAACCCACGACCTGCAGTTTACGAAACTGCTGCTCTACCACTGAGCTACGTTGGCAACAATGAGGGCGCGGAGCATCGGCACTTCGCAAATTCAATGTTAATTCAGGCGCTCCGCTAAACCCCGATCCGTTCGTCATCAGGTATTGTTCGTCGCTCCGCTTCGACCTCATCGAACCAAGTCTCGATATCGGTGAGCAGCTTGGCCCCGCGCTGCGGATGTTCGTCCCATAGATCGTGCTCTTCCAGCGGATCATCAGCGATTTTGTACAGCTCCGGACGCCGCGGCTCATCGATGACGCGATTCGGTTCCGGCCAGTCGAATATACCCGGCACTCGGTCCGGTTCGTACTTGTACAAGATGTCCATCAACACGTACTCGTTAGCCAAACGCTGATCTTCTGGTGTTGCGGGTTGTAACGGAAGAGCAGGGCGCACCAGCTTCCAATCGCCATCTCGGACGGCTGCGTTGCTGATTCCTATCGGCGAGTATCCGCTGAATTGCCAGAAACGTTTCGGCGCAGTAGGAGGAACTTCGCCCCTCAACTGCGGCAGCACCGAATCGCCGTCAAGCGGTCGCATCCCATCTACCGGGTCCGCGTCTGCCATATCCATGAATGTCGGTAGCCAATCGATGAACTGCACGAGTTGGTGGTTGTCGGTCCCACTCTCCAACCCACTAGGCCAGCGGAGAATCATCGGCACTCTCACACCGCCTTCAAGTACCGAGCCTTTGGCGCCGTTGAGGCCGCAGTTGAAGCGCGTCGTGTCGCCGGTCCCGCCAGGCGGTACGTGGTCCCATCGCACACCGAACGCCGGGCCGTTATCACAGGTGAACATGAAGACCGTGTCCTCGTACAAACCGTTCCGGCGAAGCGCTTCCGATATCTGTTCGACGCCCCGGTCCATCACCTCGATCATGGCGTAGACGATGGCGACATCCACGTTGAAGCCAGCTTCGATGTACGGCGTCACGAAGTCCTGAGGCGCATGCAGCGGCGTGTGCGGCGCGTTGTACATGACGCTCAGGAAGAACGGTTCCGACGAGTGTCGATCGATGAACTGAACCGCTTCATCGGTCAGCAAATCCGTCATGTACGTCCCGTTAGACGGCACCATCGATCCGTTGCGGTCGAGATTGTAGTACCAGTAATCGGCCCAACCACCGCGGAACCCCGCGAACTGGTCGAAACCTCTGGCGTTCGGATGGTACCGAGGATCGAGGGCGCCGTTGTGCCATTTGCCGACGAGGCCAGTAGCGTACCCGTTCGCTTTGAAGACATCCCCAAGTGTCGTCTCTCTGAGGGCGATGCGGTCGTACCCCAAAGTCTCCTGCGGGGTGACGGCGCCGGTCCTGATCGGATACCTGCCAGTCAGCATCGCCGCACGGGACGGTGAACATACCGGGCTCCCGGTGTAGTTCTGAGACAGACAGACACTCTCGTCGATCAGCGTGTCGAGGAACGGTGTTCGCACCCTTCCTTCGCTGAAGACGCCGAAATCGCCGTAACCCATGTCATCGGCCATTATCAGGACGAAATTCGGTTTACCCATATGCGTATCTCCAGTAGACCTTTGCAAAACGACCGTCATTCCCGCGCAGGTGGGCGATTTTGGTTAACAAGGTGAAACTCCCAATTTAAACCTGGTTGTGCAAGCAAGTGAAATCGTTGCGGATCGGATCAGATACCATGATCCAAATAGCAACATCGAAATTGAATCCAGATTTATCACAATACATGATGACTCAAAATTTCATCGGCAATTTATCTGAGCCAGATGCGAACAGCGCGATAGCCGACTATTTGAATAACGTTGGTGTCGGGTGGTCCGCGAATGCCGAACGTTCGCAGACGCTGATTGAGGATAACGGAAGGCCGGATATCGTCGTGCGCCAAAACGGGCGTCGGGCTGTAGTTGTGGAGACGGAGTACAGGCGACCAGCGGTCGGCGATGCGAAGTCACGTTTGGGCAAGAAACTGCGCGGTGAGACTCGGCCATTTAACGAAGTGATTGCGGTCGGGATCGACGAAGACAGCAAAATGGATACGCGCGCTGAGTTTCTAGCGCGTCTCGAACGAAATGAACCACTGTTGACGGTTCAATTGGTGTCGGAATCTGGTGTGTGGCCGGACGAACCATTGGTATCGCGTCCTGTTGATCTGATCGCATACTGCGAATATGCTCAAGTACCCCAGCTAGAGATCGACCGACATAGCGCCAAAGTTGCCGAGGAAATCCAGTCGCTCGGTGACAACTTGATGGAGGCGATGCAGTTGATGGGCAGCAAGGGTGACGAGATTCTCGGCAATCTGGCAGGGATAGTCGGAGCTGATTCCCCCAAGGATGCGGCCAAGATTGTCTGTGCAATCTGACTTACTACGATCGATTTGCACAACGATCTTGCTTCGTACAGCCCAACACTGGGTTCGAAAGGACTCGAATCTACGCAACAGATCAGGGTTAATTCAGGTCTGGGTGTTCTTCGCCAGCAACATTTGATCGACGCTTGGGAGGTGATTGAGAGTGTTAACTATGTTCCCGTAATAGAACTGGCGAAAGCGAGTCTATTGGCCGTGGGCGATTCCAGTGCGATTTCCGAAATATTGAGGAATCTGGAAGAACTGGCTGCGGATTTGAACGCCCTGCAGGCGAAGCATGTTTACAACTTCGCGGGTGAGTTGTGGCAACGCTTAGTGATTGACAGGGAAGAACGAGCGTCCCACTACACTAAACCGGAGATTGCCGAATTGTTGGCGACTTTGGCCGCTCAACGGTTTGAAAATCGTTCGATTGATGAACTTGAGTCGCTAAATCTGATGGACGCAGCGTGTGGCACGGGCACACTGGTTGGCGCCGGTGAGCGCGCTTTGCGGCGCCTGTACACGTTGAATGGTGGAAACGACCCCGTTCTTCACCGTAAACGTATGGAGGAGCACATTATCGCGTTGGACGTGAACGGCATCGCAGGTACATTGACCGCTAAGCGACTGACAGATCTAGAGGTCGCCCAAGACTATCGCAAGAGCCGGATCGCTATTGTCACGCACGAGGCAGGTTCACTGTGTTTATTGAACCCAGAAAGCACTGGCATTACAGACATGCTTGGCAGCGGAGGTAGGGGATTGAGTCCCGGGCAAGAAACACAGAGTGGGACGGTTCAGATTCCAGTTGGTAGTGTGGACTGGGCACTGATGAATCCGCCGTACTCCCGCCCTCGCAAGGGACGTAGACAGGTTGCTACGGGTTTAGCGCCGTTGCGAAAGATCGCCGCGAGGTACGGTTGGAAAATGTCCCACGGACAAGCTGGCTTAGCTAGCGATTTCGGCAACGTGAGCAATATGCGGCTGCGACCCGGCGGTGTTTTCGCACATGTACTTCCACTCACGGCGGCCCATGCTGGCAGCTGGACTCGATGGCGACAAGACATGGAGAAGTATTTCAAAGATATAACTGTGATTTCCAATACAAGTATCTCGGAACTTCAGAGCATGAGTGCCGATACTGGCATGAGCGAAATGCTGGTGGTAGCGACCAAGCGGGAAAATCGTCCAGACCGGTCGCCAAGCGCTAACTTGTTGTGCGTGAATTTGAGCGCAGCACCGTCAACCATGGCTGAAGGGTACGCAATTGCTAGAGAAATCGCGTCGATCCCCGATGGTCAGAAAACCGGGATAAAAAGGTGGGGTAATTGGGTCCGCGTTGAGCAGCGTGGACCAGGTTTGCCTTGGGGCGCGGTTGGCAATAGCAATGTCGATCTCATTGATGTTTCCGAAAAACTTTTGGACAGTGAAATTTTCGACCCTGATTTGCTTTCTGTGATGCCTTTGTCGGTCCCAATGGTGACATTAGGCGATCTAGCGCATGCGGGACCGACGCATCACATAATTGGATCCGTGTCTAGCGGCGGTGCCGGCGGTAGGTTCGAGTGGACGCCTTTGGACCAGCTAGCGGTGAAACCTACGCAGGTGACTTTGTGGGCTGCGGACTCGAAAACGCAGACCAGTGTTGTCACGGAACCAACGCACGGCGGGACGATCATCGACGGCGAAGCCGCTAGTCGGTTGATTAATCAGCGAAGCAAGTGGTTCGTGAGCCGCAACCTTCGATGGACATCTCAAGCGATCTCTTTTGCGTACACCGAAAACCTTGCTCACGGAGGACGAGCGTGGAATAAGGGCTAGACGACGAGGTCGGGCGATGCGTTGCGTTGTGGTACAACAGCGTGTTCGGCGGTATCGTACGAAACGCATACGGTCAGACGACGCAAGCTGGACGAGCGACGATTCAAGTGAACTCGATCCCGGGTATACCGTGTCCTGATTTTGGTGCGGACACATCGGATGCGGCGAAAGCGAGATCAGTTGCGTCGCAGCATTTCGACGAGTTGGCGCGCATGGAATTAGAACCATTCGCCTATTGTTTTAGCGACGAAACTAGGTGGCGTATCGATGATGTGGTGGCCGAGATGATCGGGCTTGACACTAAAGATGGTCAGGTGCGCGAGATGATCGCGTCTTATCGACTGATGTTCGCATCGGAGCCGAATGTGAATGGTCGGAATCGGGGGGTGTTGGCGGCGTTGAGGGAGTGTGGAGGGTAAGTTGAGGGGAAGATCGGCAGTTTGATTGCTCACGAAAAATTATTGCAAGCCTTCTATGTCAAGCGGATTCAGGCGACTTTGGTTAACAAGGTCTATATTTCCCTTTGCAAATGCCTCATCTCGAGACGAATTGCCAAGTGATTTGATGAACCGACCTCTATGTTCCAGTCGGTCCGAAGCGTTCCGTTCGAACGTTTTCAGGTGATATCCCAAGTTCAACCGCATAATTAGCCACGTTTTCCACGAAATCGCTCGGTCCGCAGATGTAGCACAAGACATCGCCGTGCGCGTCGGGATTGAGACCGTCAAGGATCGCAACGGCGTCGCGCATCAATTCGATGTCCACTCGTCGGCGCTTTCCGGTCCATCCGGGCGGTTGATGTCGCGTCAGCGCGTGCAGAACAGCCAAGTTATTGTCGGCCGCATCCATGTCGCCCAACTCGCCACGATAGATGATGTGATGCTCAGTTCGAGACGAATAGAGAAGCAAGGCCGGCACATTCGCCGCCATCTCTGACGCCGCGCGGTGACGAAGCATCGACATCAGCGGCACGACGCCAGACCCTCCGCCGACCAGCAACAGTTTCGTGTCTGGATTGGCCCGCCAAGTAAACGGCCCACCGATAGGACCGCGCATCTCGATCTGATCGTCAGGCTCTACCACGTAATGGAAATAAGGCGACACCTCGCCGTCTTCCAGCAGCTCGATGGTGATGTCGACGCACGACGCGCGCTCCGGTGCCGACGCTATCGAGTACGAACGCTGGGCTTGATATCCGTCGGGCGCGGTTAAACGCACGTCGATGTGCTGGCCAGCGACAAAGCGAAACCCATCCGCAGGCTCAAGCATGAAAGTCTTGACATCGCCGGTCTCGTGCTTGATCGCTTTCACCAGTGCCAACTGCCAACCTCTGTTCATTGATTGATCCACCTCATGTCATTCTGAACGTAGCGCAGCGGAGTGAAGAATCTGATTCGGCAGCCATAGCGCAAGGTTTCTGGATTCCTCTCTGCGCTCGGAATGACATGTATTGCGCTCGGAATGACATAAATGTCAACACTGCCTAATCCCTCTCCCTTGATGGGTGCTTTGCACAACTAACGTCATTCCCGCGTAGGCGGGAATCCAGGGGGTGGGGCAAACGGGGACGCGTGGTCTATTTGGTCTTGCGACAGCACCGACATCGAGTTGTGCAAAGGTCCCTTGATGGGAGGGGACTAGGGGGAGGGTGACCAGATGGTGACCGTGCCTGCTCAAGAATCACCCACCACGATTGCGGTAATCGGGCGCCGCCATGAGCCGTTCAGTGACAACGCTCGAATCGTTGAGACGCGAGCGAATCGATTCCCACTGAAACTTGCCGCGAACCTGACGCAAATTGCTGCTATCCGCCCCTTCCCACAGGATGTATTGGCTCGTAATCACCGTGGGCAATAGCCGATCATGACGGTGACTGATGAGCTGATACAGCTTTTCGAGTGCCCAATCAGTCATCTGTTGCGTCCCAAAATCGTCCAAAATGAGCAACTCACTGTTGCGAACCGAGTCGAACAGCGCATAGAACGTCGACTCGTTTGGATTTGAAAAGGTGTGCCTCAGATTGTCAAGCAAGTCAGGAACGGACCAGAGGGTAATCGAATCGCCTTTTTGGGCGCGTACAGTGGCTATGGCAACGGCAAGATGTGTTTTACCCACACCAGTGGGGCCATGCAGATAGAGCCACCTTTCTGGATTTTCCGCGAAGTCGCGCGCTGCCGTCTGGGCCATCTCTAGGGATGCGCGCTCATCCGGTTTGGCGGACTGAGCGCCGTCCGGATTGAAAGACTCGAAAGTCATGCGTTCCAGCATCGTTGTCGGGATATTGACACGCTTTGACCCGTTCGCCTCGGATCTGCTAGTCAGCTGACGTACCCGTGAGAGACTGGGGTCGTCTAGTTTCAACGCAATCCGTTCCGGCATCGCCGACACCGGTTTGACGAGCACGATAATCGTTGGCAGGCGTCCATTGAATCGATGCGTCAGCAATTGGTCGATTTTCGAATCGACCCAGTTTGTGGCTTGTTGCGCGCCCAAATCGTCGATCACCAAAATCGGCGCATCCAGCAAATATACAAACGTGTCGCCCCCAGCATCGTCGTCTTCAAACCGTTCGTTGCGCAATAGATCCGGGATGTCGAGCGCGGAGACGTACTTTGCCGGAGAGCCACGATCGATGATTGCGTTGACGGTTGCCGCGGCTAGATGAGTTTTTCCCGATCCAGTGGAGCCTTCCAAGACCAGCCAGCCACTCGGTTCCGACGCGAACTCCTTCGCGGTCTCGGTCGCGGCACGGAACAAAGCTTCATCTGCGCGACCAGAACGACCTTCCGGGATCAACGCGTCGAATGTCATCCGTTCGAGATGCCCGAGTTGAGAATACGTCCGCAGTTGCGAACGTGCATTGTCAATCGTTGCTTGGCAGCTGCATGGAATGACTACCAAATTACCGCCGGACCCGTCTCCGGATGCCAAGACCCACAGCGAATCGTTGCATCGGTCGCATTCCGGCGCGATTTCGATCCGTCGCGAAGCCGTGTCGCCGCTAACCCGCGCGACCCCGTTTCCGTTGCTTCTCCAAGTATCTTCGGAGTTGATCCTCCGAAACGCGTCCTTGGTCGGATCCTCTCCCAGATTTTCCGTCTGTTCGCTCATGGGGAATTCCATCTCTTGCCCAACGCCTCAAGACGCCGGCGACGAAAGACCAACTTCGGCTCTCGTTCTCAACGGCGATTCTAACGGCGCGACTTATGTCCTCATCGGTGAAATCTTCCAAAGCCGCCAAGATGCTCTGTCGAATCATCGGCGACAAGAGGCCTATGTTCTCTTCATACGCCCGAAACGCGTCGGTGGTCTTGGTGCTGACGGCCGGAGTTTCCCAACTATTATCAACTTTGTTCAAAATATCAGTCGGCGGCGCAACCTCAATCGTGGCGCGCCGCGCCGACTCGGTGTTGAACATTAAACAAATGTTGTTATTTATTGATACTTCGACAAAAACACCATGTTCGATCGCCGACTTCAAGATTCGATCAAAATCGGATTGGTCAGCAATGGCCACGGAAAGCACGCGGTCGCGCCGCAAGTCGTCACGAGTGATATAGCGCGGATATCCGCGTTGGTGCTCCAGGAGCCAGATGGCTCGGAGTATCAACTTGATTTCGTCGGCGTCGTCGATGCTGGCCAACACGCGGCCGAGCACCGCGTTCGGGATCCGCGTAGCCGCAAAATCGTCCGACAGGGGGAAGCCTTTGATGGGCTGAGGTGGCATGGTGCGCCCCTCAATCCATGCCCGGTTCGCTGACCGATGAGAAGAGGCCCCATTCGTCGCGCACGGACATCTCGATGTTGGCTGTGGGTCCGTGACGATGTTTGGCGATGATGATCTGGGTCCGGCCACGGGGATAGGCCTGCGTCGGGTTGCGCCGGTTCCACTCTTCTTCCGACATGTTCTTATCGTCTCGATGGATGAACATCACGACGTCGGCGTCTTGTTCGATCGAGCCCGACTCTCTCAGGTCGGCGAGGCGAGGCTCGTGCGACTTGCGTTGCTCGACGGCTCGGTTCAACTGCGAACATGCGAGCACGGGAATGTTGAGGTCGCGGGCTATCGCCTTCAAGTAGCGGGATATCTCGCTCACCTCTTGCACGCGGTTGGCTTCTCGGCCGGACGATGAGCCGCTGATCAGCTGCATATAGTCGACGATGAGGAAATCGAGACCGGATTGCAACTTCAACCGCCGCGCCTTCGCGCTCAGAGAGCTCGCGGTCTGCAACGCCGCATCATCCACATAGATGCGCATGTCGCTCAGATACCCATAGGCGTCGCTCAAGCGGTCGCGTTCGGTGGCCGTCACATGATCGTTGCGGATGTTTTGGATGTTGATGCGTGCGTGGGCCGCCGCCATTCGGTGCGCGACTTGGTCGATACCCATCTCCAAGCTGAAAATGCCTACCGTCTTACCGTTTTTCGCGGCGTTGAGCCCGACGTTTAGGGCGAGAGTGGATTTGCCAAAACCAGGTCTGGCAGCCAACACGATCATGTCGGAACGATGGAATCCCCCGAGCAGGCGGTCCAGCGATTCGAAGCCGGTCGCGATTGGCTGATTGGATGAGTCGGCGTCATCAATCGCTGGCGGGTCGAAGAATTCGGCGATGGAACGAGCGTCTCTTAACGGCACGAAATCGGCAGATTCGTAGGTCTGACCGATCTTGAAGACGATCTCTTCTGCAGCCTTGACGGCGCGATCGACGTCGCGGGTGTTCGAGTAGTCGGAGCCGATTTCGTTGATCTGGACGCCAGCCTGCCCAAGTTGCCGGATGACGTAGGCGTTGTGGACGACGCGGGCGTAGTCGACGATGTGGACGGCGTGTGGCGTGGCGGCAACCGCGGCGCTGAGGTAGGCGTCACCGCCGACGTCTTCAAGGATGTCTTTGGCGATCAACCGATCGCGAACGGTCTCTTGGTCGATGCCGACCGACTCCATGAAGAGTTCGCGGCACGCCGTGTAAATCTCGGCGTTCTGCTCCCCGTAGAAGTGTTCGGGTCTGAGGAATGGTTCGATCCGCAGAATCGCGTCGCCGTCGATCAAGAGTGATCCGATGATCGAAACTTCGGCATCGAGATTTGACGGGGCACTACCGTCTGATCGGAGGGTGGTCGGTTCTTGCATTCGGGTCGGTAAGGGGCAGGGATCTTGTAGAAATCCTCGGCGTATTGAACGGGGATGTATCGAATCCTATCCCGAACACGGCCGAAATGCGCGCGCCAAAGAGCTGGGAAACGGACACTTTATCGAGGTGCCCAAATGGAGCGGGTTCGTCAGCTGACGGTGAACCAGGAAACGGCTTCTAGGCTGTCGGCGTCGGTATCGCCGTTAGTTCTGCCGGGACCCCATATGATGACGGTGCCTTCGATCTTCATTCGGTCGAGCCGGTTTCGTACGCCTTGGCGGAGCGTGCCTTCGCCTTTGCCGTGGATGACCCTGAATTGCGCAATGTTGCGTGCCAAAATGCGCCCGGCGATGAGCCCCAACGAATCGACCGCTTGCGGCTCTTCCCAGCCGTGCATGTCGATCTCGCCGCTGGCCAAAATCTCATCGGTGATGGCGTACGGGTCGGTGGTCGATTCCTCGTCATCCATCTCGATGACGTCCTCGGATACGACGTTCAGATTGATAGTGGCGTCAAAGTCGTCCATGAAGCGGATGGGGAGGCGGTAAGTTCCGACGAGCCGGATCTGCTCCTGCATTCGGATTCGTTTGCGTTCGATCGTTCGTCCGGTGAGTTCAGACAAACGGGCGGCGATCATCGTGTTGGTGACGGAGCCGTAGAGCCGGCCGGTAGGGCCGGTTCTGACGGTTAGATCGACCGGTTTTTCGGTGAGTTCCTTCGCAATGTCGCGCCATTCCTGCAGTTCGCGCAACCGGCGTTCCTCAGCCTCAGCCCGGAGCTTTTCCGCACGTCGCAGTTGATGCTCAGTAGCGAGTACCGCGATGCCTCGGGGGATCAGGTAGTTGCGGGCGAACCCGTTCTTGACATCACGGATGTCGCCAGCTCGCGCGGTCGGGAGCTCATCTTCGAGGAACAGGACTTTCATGGTTGAGTTATCTCTGTTAGGTGTGGTGCGACCGCAGTTACCGGTTTTACGCACTTACTTTTCTTGCTTCCCTACGATTCTACAACCCGCGAATGCACGGTCGATCAACGGGAAACATGCGAAGATGAACTGCACGCGGTAATATACCCGCATAGCCGAATACCTGCATAGCCGATTTATGCTCAACACCTAATGACACGCCCGAAGGCAAAAACAGGGAGCAAGCGAGTTGGATTTCGAACAGATCGATAAGGCGGCAATCACTGATCCCGCGAAGCAACCAAACCTCGAAGACTACACCGCGGCACGCGCCGACTTCGATTGGTGGCACGACGCGTTTGAGAAGATGGACTGGCTGCCCAGTGGCGGTTTGAACAACGCATACGAAGCCGTCGACCGACACGTCGCGCATGGTCACGGCGACAAACTCGCCATGATCTGGATCGGGAAAAACGGCGAGGAGGAGCGTTACACATACGCCGAATTCAAACGCGAATCCGACCGGTTCGGCGCGGTGATGAACAACTTGGGCATCGAGCTGGGCGACCGCGTCTTCATCTTCATGGACCGACTGCCGGAGCTGTACATAGCGGCCATGGGCATCCTGAAGGCGGGTGGCGTCATTGCTCCGCTGTTCTCCGCATTTGGCCCCGACCCGGTGCGCGATCGGATGCTCGACGCGGGCGCGAAGTACCTAGTTACCAGCCGAGACCTGCGCGGCAAGATCTCGGGGATCCTGCCCGACATTGCAACCCTCAAGAACGTGATCAGCATCGACAAAGACGGTCGTTCTGGCGAACCTCTCGCCGATGGGGACCTCGACTATTACGAGTTGATGGCAGCGGCTGATCCTGACGAGTTCACGATGGCGGATACGACGCAGTACGACTTCGCGATCATGCACTACACGTCGGGGTCGACTGGCAAGCCCAAGGGCGTGTTGCATCGTCACCAAGCGGTGATCCAGCAGTGGATAACCGGGCATTGGGCACTTGATTTCAAACACGACGACGTCTATTTCTGCACCGCCGACCCGGGATGGGTCACCGGCACGTCGTATGGGATGATGGCGCCGTGGACGAACGGCGTTACGCAGATCATCTATGAAGGCGGCTTCAGCGCATCCGGCTGGTATCGGGTTATCCAGGACTACAACGTCACCGTGTGGTACACCGCGCCGACGGCGGTGCGGCTGTTGATGCGCGCTGGCGGCGACGTGGTTAAACAGTACGACATGTCGTCTCTTCGATTTATCGGGTCAGTCGGCGAGCCTCTCAACCCCGAAGCCGTGGTCTGGGGCAACCGGTTTTTCGACATGCCGATCCACGACAACTGGTGGCAGACGGAGACGGGCGCGATCATGTGCGCCAACTTCGCGTCAATGCCGGTGCGACCCGGTTCGATGGGCAGGCCGTTCCCCGGCATCACGATGGGGGTGTTGGACGACCAGTACCAGGAGATGGGACCGGGCGAACCCGGCATCTTGGCTGTCCGCCCCGGTTGGCCGTCGATGATGTACACCTACTGGCAGCAGGACGAAATGTACAACTCTCGCTTCAAGAAGGGTTGGTACATCACCGGTGACCAGGCGAGCGTCGACGAGGACGGGTATTTCTGGTTCCAAGGCAGGGCGGACGACGTGATCAACACCGCCGGACATCTTGTCGGCCCGTTCGAGGTCGAATCGGCGCTGATCGAGCATGAAGCCGTTGCGGAAGCGGGCGTCATCGGCAAACCCGATCCGATTGCGATGGAGGTTGTGAAAGCCTTCGTCACGCTGAATCCGGGATACGAAGCGGGTACCCAGCTCCGCCGGGAGTTGATGCGTTTCGCTCGAGACCGGTTGTCTGCAGGCGTCGCTCCTCGCGAAATCGATTTCATCGATATCATGCCCAAGACGCGCTCCGGCAAGATCATGCGGCGCTTACTGAAGGCGCGCGAACTAGGGCTGCCGGAAGGTGACACTTCCACACTCGAAGACGACTGATCGACAAATTGGCGCAAGACTGCGCCGCACCCGAAAGGCAGGCAGAAATGGCCCAAGCAGCAGTTTTCCAAACAGTCAACGAACCGCTGACGATCGAAGACATCGCGGTCGATGATCCGCAGCCGTATGAAGTCTTGGTCAAGACGATGGCCACCGGGGTGTGTCACTCCGACCTGCACTTCGTCGAAGGTCTCTACTCGATTGAGACTCCAGCGGTGATGGGACATGAGGGAGCGGGCATCGTCGAAAAGGTCGGTGATCGAGTCCTCGACGTCGAACCCGGCGACCACGTGATCCTCTGCCTCTCCGTCTACTGCGGAAGGTGCAAACACTGCATCACCGGCCACCCGGCTCGGTGTCAGACCAAACCCATGCGCGCACCCGACGAAGCACCAAGGATTTCGTGGGACGGGCAGCCGCTCGTTCAGATGGCGAATCTTGCGACTTATGCGGACAAGATGCTGGTGCACGAGAACAGCGTGGTGAAGATTCGAGAAGACATGCCGTTTGAAGGCGCTGCTCTCATCGGATGTGGCGTGACAACCGGGGTGGGCGCGGCTCTAAACACCGCGCAGGTCGAGCCCGGATCAACGGTCGCCGTTTTCGGTGCAGGCGGTGTTGGTCTCGGAGTGATTCAGGGAGCCCGCATCGCCGGGGCGCTGAGAATCATCGCCGTCGACATTTCCGAGAACAAACTAAGAACCGCCATGGACCTGGGTGCGACCGACATCGTCGACGCCTCAGACAGCGATCCCGTCGAAGCGATCATCAACATCACCGACGGTGGTGCTGATTACACGTTTGAGGCGATCGGTCTGAAAGATACCGCCGAGGCTTGTTGGGACTCATTGGGGACCGGCGGAACCGCGACGTTGATCGGGATGATTCCTGAGGGCACCAAGATCGAGATTCCGGCGAGCGGAATGCGCGAACGCAAGATCCAAGGGTGCAGCATGGGCTCCAACCGTTTCAAGATCGACATGCCGAAATACGTTGAGTTCTATCGACAGGGCAGGTTGCTGCTGGACGAGATGGTGACGAGACGCCTTGAACTTTCAGACATTAATGAGGCGTTCCGCGCGATGAAGGCTGGAGAAGTCGCCCGATCCGTGATTATGTTCTAGAGTTTTGGCAGCTTTGAAGTAAAACGGGTCGTTAATAGGCGATACATCGGAGCATCTAATTCGATCCGGTTCAGTCCGTGCAGCGGCTTGAACACGTCAAAGCGAGGTCAACACTTGAAAAACAAAATATCGGTCTTATTGGTGATCGCGTTGCTAACCGTAACGGCGATCGCAATGTAATCAAACACCGCGAATGCTGACAGTCACACGTTCCAGCTAACCGTGACCAACGTTACCGACCAGCAACCCATCACCCCACCTTTAGTGGTGGTCCATGAATCAAACGCCGTGTTGGTACCGTCGAGCGCGGACCGGCTTCCCGGCCTTGAAGCGCTCGCCGAATCGGGTGCCCAAGCGGAACTCGTCGCAACTCTTACCGGTCGTAAAGGCATCAAGAGTGTCAAGCGATTCGGCGGGATCATCAAACCGGGTGAATCCGCCACGATCCAGAACGTAACCGCTGAACCGGGCGACCGCGATCGTGACCGACGCGGGTGCTCCGGCATTTGGATCTGGCGTTGTGTTGGACGCTGGGACCGAGGACAACGATGAGAGCAGGGCGACAGTGCCATCCCTCGAAGGCGAAGGCGTGTCTGCAGATGGTGGCGAGGGCTCCATCGAACCTCATACGGGCATCGCTGGCAATGCCGATTTGGGCGAAGGCTACGATTGGTCAGGTACTGTGATCCAGTTGATCCTCGACGAACCTGGAAGATTCCCACGTTCGCCGATGGATGTAGGCATAACGCTCCAAAACAAGACGAACGGCCAACCGATCACACCGCCAGTCGTCATCGTGCATGATCCGAACGTCAACCCGATCTCGTACACCCGTCCGTCCGAACTTGAAGGTATCGATGACTCGTCCGAGGGCGAAGTCAACGGCGACTTGATCAACACGCTGTACGGTGCGGTTGGTATCGTATCCGTGACTCAATGGGACATTGGCGGGCCCATCCCGCCGCGCGTCGGACACCTTGGCAACGTGAGCGCGCTCGACGGCACGGCGATCACCGTGGTAGGAATGTTTGCCTGCACAAACGACGCCTACATCGTCGTCACGAGCCGCGTCATTGCTTACGGCGGCTCCGTGCATGAGAACACGTCGGTAGCGTCGGTCTTCGACTCTGGTTCGGAGAACAACGACGAGACCACCGCAACGGTGCCGTGTCTGGGCGGTGGCGACGCTGCCTTGTCTGATGGCGAAGGCGAAATTGAGCGCATGGAACATCCGGGTATCACTGGCGACGGCGACTTGAACCCTGCAATTCACGCATGGCGTGCTGACACGACAGCAGAGCTAACGGTTAGCGGGGCATTCGAAGAAGCCCACATCAGGCGAGTGGCTACAGTTTTGCCGCGGACAGGTGGAACGGCTCCAAGCTCGACTTGGATACTGCTGTTCGGTATTGCCGGATCGCTGATCGTGCTCACTGGTGCGAGAGTGGCCATGGTGGCGCGATGCCGACGCTGAAACCGAAAGTTTCGGTCTGTCTGAATCCTTTGGATCAGTAGATTCTGCAGGGACGGGTTCAAACCCGTCCCTGCATTTGTGTACAGCCGATGTACAGCTGGACACCCTTAATCGAACTCGACAACATGAGACGAGTCGCGGTTGCTCAAGGGCGCAACCGGGATCGGTCGTGCATCAAGTCGAACGATAGTCAGAATCTGTTGGTGTTGTAGCCTTGTTTGGTGTCTGATCGCAGAACGTTTGATGCGATTGTTTCGTATTTTGGTAGATAAGGGATATTTCCGGAACGCCAACAAAGGGGTGCATCCTTGAGACGCGTGATATTGAGCGCCACGCTTGTTGCGGTATTGACTTTAGCGGTTTTTTCTTCGCAGTCACAGCCGGCTGAGGCTCAACAGAAAGATTTCCAACTGACGGTGCGGAACATAACCGCACGGCAACCGATTTCACCGCCAATTGTTGTGGTTCACGATAGCAATGCTGTCATATTGCCGCGAACCACCGCCGAACGACTTCCTGGATTGGAAACGTTTGCCGAATCGGGGTCCCAACCCGAGTTGATGGAATCGCTCAGGGGACGCACCGGTGTCAAGAACGTGTTGAGGTTTGGCGGCGTGATTCCGCCAAACAGCCAGCAGACGTTGCTTCGAGTTCCTGCTGAGCCGGGAGACCACGTCAGTGTGTTGGGAATGCTTCAGTGCACGAACGATGCGATCACGTTGGGCACCGTCATCGTTTCCAACGACGGCTCTCCCGCATTCGGATCGGGAGCGGTATGGGACGCCGGGACCGAGGACAACGATGAATCGCGTTCAACGGTGCCATGTTTGGACGGAGAAGGAGCTTCCAACCTCAATTCCGCCGATGGCGAAGGTCGGATCAAACGTCATCCGGGGATCTCAGGTGATGTCGATCTGGGTGGGATATTTGCTTGGGAGCGCACCGTTACGGAGATCGTGTTGGATGCGCGTGGCGCGCGACCGTCACGCGCATTCGAACTCGGCGCTACCCTCGAAAATCGATCAACCGGTCAACCCATCACGCCGCCGGTGGTGGTCGTTCACGACAAAAATGTGGACGTGATCGAATACACGCGGCCAAGGGAATTGACAGGCATCGACAAGCTGTCGGAAAGCGGTGACGGGGCACAACTCTTGGAGACGCTGTCCGAAGTGCCGGGTGTCGTGTCTGTTCGGCAATGGTGGACTGATGGGCCGATCGCGCCGGGCGGTTCTTTCAGCGGCAACGCACGCGCCTTCGTCGGAAACAAGGTGACCGTGTTGGGCATGTTTGCGTGCACCAATGACGGGTATATCGTGGCTTCCGCAGAGGTCGAAGGCTCTTCGGTCAATGTCGCGCGAACGTCGTCGGTCGCGATGGTTTTCGACTCTGGTGCCGAGAACAATGATGAGACAACAGACACGGTACCGTGTTTGGGTGGCGAAGCAGCGGCTTTATCAGAGGGAAACGGCGAAAATGGGCGACGAATTCACCCCGGAATTTCTGGCGACGGCGATTTGGTGCCCGCGAACCACGGATGGACGGAGAACACAACCGCGGTTTTGGCGCTGCACGCGGCGGTTGAAGAAGCGCCACGACCTGATCCCGTCGACACGCCGGAACCTGCCGAAACTCCTGAACCAGTCGAGACTCCAGAACCCGTGGAGACTCCCGAGGACCCGATAGAAGACCCTGAGACTGGCGGGTTCGCATTCGCTTCGAGTTGGGTCTACGCCGCGATGCTTGGGGGTGTGATGTTGATGTTGGCGGGTGGTTGGATCGCGCGGAGCGCGATTCGTCGTCGTGAGGCGGTTCGGATCAAATAAGGCGCTTGATAAGCGTCAGTCAGAGTCGGCGCGCAAGAACCATTCGACTGTTGCGGCGAAATCTTGCGGGCACGACTCGGCGGCGCGGCTGCCGCAGTTCTCGAGTTCGACTAGCCGGCACTTGCTCCCGAGGGCGGACCTGGCGGTAACAACTTGTCGGTGGTCGGCGACTTCGCTCTGGCGGCCGCGGACCAACACCAACGAGCAAGTCGTGTTGTCGAACGGCGGCGCCTCGCCGGAGTCAAGTCCGTAATCAACGAGGGCAAGAGCTCGAACTGCGCCTTTGGCCATCTTTGCAGCCTGGAGTGCGACTTCCGCGGCGTTTTTGCCATGCGCAATGACCGAAGTTGGTTCGCCGATCGCCCAGATTGTCTGTACCAGGGTGTACGGTGAGACGTCCCAAATGGCGTACACGTCGCCTGATCCCGACGTGATTTCCGCAAACTGCGACCACTGAGAAGCATCCGCTTCGTTTGAAACCAACAGCGTCGGTGCGTTGCGCGGAGCGCCGTTTTCGGATCCGGAGGCCCAGTGTTTAGCATCTACTTTCGCCTCGGTCACAAGGGTTATCTCAGATGTGTCGGTCAGCATTTGCGTGTCTACCTCGAAGGTTTGCGATATTCACCTTGGTAAGTTCGATCACGACCGTATGTAAGCGCGGTGCGATCGACGAATCAACGTTAGAATACAAAACCGACAAGCCACTTGAGAACGACGCACTTTGTGGTTTGCGATTATGACCCGACCTGGAGGTTGAAAATGGTTACATCGGAGTGGGGAGCGATCTACAAGGAGCTCGGAGCTCAGCCCGTCATCAACGCGACTGGCAGCGTAACTCTGCTGGGCGGCTCGACGCCGGTACAGGAAGTGAAAGAGGCGATGGATCGCGCCGATAGCGCATTCATACCGCTTATCGAACTGGAAAAGGCCGCAGGCGACGAAATCGCGAGGTTGGCAGGTGTTCCGGCTGCATACATCACGTCGGGGGCAGGTTCCGCGCTGACCCTGGCAACCGCGGCGTACATGGCGGGCGGCGACGATGATCTGATCCAACAGCTGCCGGACACGATGGGGTTGAAAGACGAGATCGTGATGCAGCACCGCGAGCAGTACTGGTACGATCGCTGCTTGCAACTTGCCGGTGCGAAACTGGTTTTCGCCGGCGATGAAAACGGCACGAATGAGGATGACATTCGCGCGGCAATCACCGACAAGACGTGTGCGATTCACGTTCCCGTTGTAGAGCAGGCGCCAAAAGACCCGAATGTCGTTCCGCTTAACAAGGTGATCGACATCGCTAAGGATGCCGGCGTGTATATGTCGGTCGATGCGGCGGGGCAGATCTTCCCGCTCGAGAACTTCGGCAAGTACGTGCGGATGGGCGCTGATTTCCAGTGCATCGCTGCGAAGTACATGGGTGCACCGCACTCGACCGGATTGGCGATGGGTACCCAAGAGATCATCGACGCGATCAGTCGTCATTCGTTTGTAGGCTACGAATCGCGGCGTATCCGAGGCATTGGTCGACCGCACAAGGTTGACCGCCAAGAAATGATGGGTTGCGTGGCAGCGGTTCAACGCTGGTTCAAATTGGACCACGAGAGCCGATTGGCGGCAGCCGAGCAGGAGAGCTTGGAGATCATCAAACCGCTGCGCGGCATCCCCGGCGTTACTGTTACGTTGATCGACAACATCATCGCGCATCAGCCGTTCGGAGTGACGATCAGCGTCGATGAAGGCGTGGTCGGCTTCAACAACGAAGACCTCGTGATCAAGCTCAAGGACGGAGATCCTCCGATCTGGACGCGCACAATGAATAACGCTCCGTTGATGATCCACGTCTTCGGACTCAACCCGGGTGAAGCGAGCATCGTCGGCGAATCGATCGCCGCCGCGGTTCGAGGTTAACTACAGACCCAAAACCCCTCTCCCGCTCGTCGGGAGAGGGGAAAGCATTTATTCCGCGCAGTTTTGTCGGCTGGCATTGGGTTGACGCGGCGCGATTTAGCCACGAAAACGGGGAGTACTGAATTCGATGGAAACCGTGAAAACTGTAGCGTTGCTCAGCCCAGGCGACATGGGATCGAACGTCGGTCGTGCGTTGCGCGAGAACGGTCTAGAAGTAATCACCTGCCTGACCGAGCGCAGCGCCCGAACCCGTGAACTGTCCGAAATCGCCGGGATTGCCGACGTGCCCGACTTCGAGGAGATGGTCTCCCGCGCCAACATCGTGTTGTCTGTCCTCGTTCCAGAACGTGCAGTTGACGTGGCGCGGCAAGTTGCGGCGGTCATCGCTGAGACAGGTAAACCCCTACCGTTCGCCGACTGCAACCCGGTTGCACCGGCAGTGGCTCGAGAAATGGCCGACATCATCGACAGTGCAGGAGGACGGTACATCGACGGCGGCATCATCGGGAGTCCGCCGGGCAGGGGAGAGCCGCCACGCTTCTACGCATCGGGTCCTCACGAGGCGATATTGGGTCAGTTGGACGGGCGAGGCATATCGGTGCCCTTGATGGGTGGCGAAGTCGGACGCGCGTCGGCGATCAAGATGTGCTACGCCTCGCTGAGCAAAGGCGCAGCGGCGTTGAACGCTTCGGCTCTGATTTCCGCAATGAATCTAGGGATTTACGACGAGTTCATCGCCGAGATGGATTCGAGCCAGCAAGGCGTGCTCAGCAATATGCAGGGCGTCAAAACTCTGGGTGCGAAAGCGTTCCGCTGGATCGACGAGATGGAGCAGATAGCAGCGACGTTTGGAGCCGCCGGGGCGACGCCTTACATGCACAAAGGCGCCGCCGACATCTTCAGGCTCGTGAATTCATCGCCGATCGGCCACGAGAGGCCGGAGACGGTGGACAACTCGCGGACGTTGCGTGAGACGTTGGAGTTGTTGGTGGAGACAGAAGATTAAGTAAGGTTTTCGAGCCGCCAGGCTAGCGCATCGAAATCTTCCGGGCATTTTTGGCGGATGGCGCGAATGTTGCGGGACGCTTCTTCGCCGAGAATTTTTCTGCCTCTTCCTGCTGTACGAGTCAAACCTCGTTGGTGCGCCAACGGTATGAAATAGCTTTCCTTGACGTCGCATTCCGAACGTACGTCGGTCCAACGCCAATCGCTCGGTGTGTCCAATCCAGCTAACACCCAAGTTTCGATCTCTTCCCAGGCATTGACGGCCATGAACATTGCGCCGAATTCCTCTTCGATTTGGTCCAAACGGTCGCGACGATTAACGTTGCAGTCGCGGTCGACACAAAGAATGAATAGGTCAGCCATCGGATAACGTGCGATTACTCTCGCAAGGGTTTCGGATCTCAAAGCGTTGCTGACGCCTCGCAAACGGAAACTGGAGATAATGACGCTAGTATTGGCGCGGCCGATGGCGGTGAAGAGGCGGTCGAAAATGGGTCGTAGGATGTGCCGGTCGTTGGGATAGTCCTCCGGTATGACTACGACATTCATGATCGAGTTTGACTAAACCATTGAGAGCACGTCTTCCATCCAACCATTGGCGTGGAGGGTGTGCAGCCCTTGCGTCTTGCGGAGCTTGCGGGCGTGAGGCAGCTCCGCGACTGATCGTATGACGCTGTGGTCGGCATTTTCGTCGCGGTAGACGACGGAGACATGCTCGAAGGATTCGTCGCTAATCCAACTGAGCAGGCTCGGCGAATGGGTTGTGGCAACGATTTGCAGTCCGCGCGTCGCATCTTGATTTTCGATCAGATCGATCAGGTGCCATAACCGGGCTGGATGGATTCCGTTGTCGATCTCCTCGAAGAAGTACAGACCGGGTTGCTCGGCACCAAGAATGGCTGCCAACAGCGCCAGAAATCTGAGAGTTCCATCGGATGCGCTGTAGGCGGAGATTTTGCGGTTGTTTCCGTCCAGTATGTGGAGGTGGATTCGCCCGCTGGGGTCACGAGGGAACTCCAATCCTCGAATGTCCATCGGTGTCAACTCTTCCAACCATGAAATCATAGCCGTGCGTTTTTCGTCGTCGTCGTAAATCTTCTCAAGTGCTGAGGATAAGTTCTGACCGCGGTCGCCGATTCCCAAGAGGGAGGGCACGGTTGGTTGGCGCAACTGCTCGAGGTCGAAGTCGTAAAACCTCATGCGACCGAGTAGAGCGTAGAAATCGTGAATTTCGCCAGGAACGTTTGCGAATTGCTGGAACTCGGTAAGAGTCGGTTGAAATCTATGCGACGGCGGATATATTTTCGCTTCAACACCGTCGTCGTTGAGAATATTGGTGGTCGGTTCCGGCCCGTCAGTATTGAGAATCGTTCTTCCTCGGATGGTCAGATTCTCCGTGGCGATCTTGAAGCCGTCGTTGGTGCCGTGGTTGAGGAGAAGTTGGATCCAATAGGATGCGGCTTGGTCTGCAATTTCGGCGTTGACGATGATGGAAAACGTTTCGATGCCGAACGGGCCGTGGTTTGATAGGCGGATGATTTCATTCATCGCACCCCTTATCGGCTCCCACTCCAGTTGTCCACCTACGCCAATCTTCCCCCCAATAATCTCCGCCAACGTGTAACCCCTCCCAATCCCATGCAAAAACCTAAACGCATCGCGGACGTTGCTCTTCCCACTGGCGTTCGCACCCACAATCACGGTGAACGGGCCGAGTTTGAGTGTCTCGTCGGCGAAATTCTTGAAGTCGATGAGTCGGATGGAGGTGATCATGTCACTTCTCCAGATTTGGCGAGGCAACGCGGGTGTCCCGCTTACGCCATAGGCTAACTGACGGGCGCCAACTGCCGTGTGACGCCAAGCGCGATGTAGTCGAACTCAACTGCGACGTCTTCGTTGGTGAGGACGGGTGGTTGTTGGGCGTCGAGGTAGTCGGGCCGGAGCGTGACAGTGCCTAGGAAGGGGATGCCCATTTCGTAAGCGAGTTCTTCGGCGGCGCCTTGTCCGAATATGCCGCCGGACATGTTCTCGACGACGCCGAGAACGTCGAGGTTCATCTTGCGGATCATGTTAATGGAGCGTTTGGCGTCGAGGGCGGCAAGTTCCTGTGGCGTGCTGACGATGACGAAGCCGTCAAGGTTGAGGGTCTGCATCACCGTGAGCGGTGCGTCGGAGGTGCCGGGCGGGAGGTCGACGATCATGTAATCTGGCTCGCCCCAATCGGTCATCTGAAGGAACTGATTAATGGCGTTGTGGATCATCGGGCCGCGCCAGATGATGGCCTCTTCTTCGTTCTGTTGGAAGAAGGCCATCGACATCACTTTGACGCCGAAGCGCTGGGACGGGACCATGCGCCCCTCTCGTTCGACTGGGCCTTCGGAGATGCGGAGGACCCGCGTGACGTTGGGACAGTCGATGTCGCAGTCGAATAGTGCGACGTCGAGGTCTTGTTTTGCCAGAGTGGCGGCAAGGTTGACGGCTACGGTCGTCTTTCCGACGCCGCCTTTTCCGCTGTAGACGCCGATGCGTTTACCGATGGATTTGAGCGAATCGGCGATGCGTTTTCGTTCTTGGAACTGGCGCCGGGCTTGCGCCAAGCGCGCTTCCTCGGCGGGAGTAGTTTTACGCGGGGTAGTCAAAACTGGTTTGGCGTAGAAATCGGACGCCGGAGCCTAATCGATGCCGAGGAGGCGTTTGCCGTCTTCGGTGATCATGTCGGGGCTCCAAGGCGGGTCGAATACGAGATCGACTTCCACATCCTCGACGTGCTCGATCTCGGCGATGCGCCACTCGGCTTGCTGCGCGATGTATGGCCCCATGCCGCAGCCCTGCGCGGTGAGCGTCATCTCCACAAACACTTCGTTTTCTTCGACGTCGACATCGTAGATGAGTCCGAGATCGACGACGTTGACCGGTATCTCCGGGTCGTAGACGTCTTTGAGGGCTTCGTAGACCTGTTCTTTGGTTACGGCGTTGGATGTTTGTGTCATGGTGCGAACCTCCATATTTGGCGCACGGTGGGAACAGCGCATGAATTCTTGTCGTCAGTTTATCAAATAAGGTGCGGAGTGCCGCTGAACGAAAGTGGTGTCACTGGTGGGCGCGGCGATGTTACCGCGAGGCTGATGACAGTTTCGGCTGGGATCGTTGCCGAAAGGGCGTGTTACGGAAACCCGATGCGTGATTGAAACTTCGTATCAATGCGGTTTAAGATTTGGGTGTTAGCCGTGTATCCCAGTGTAATATTGTAGTTATCGACTTATGTTGAATGCAATTTGCAGTTACCGTGTTACGAACTATGTGCGACACCGTTAAGTTATCGATGCTGTTTCAAGCGTTAGAAAACCGAGATCCATTAAGATATCGGAATTGTTGACCATAACTCGCCCCAACCCTTCTAACGCAACTATGATGCAATTTCGATGGACTTCAAAATACGGTCATCATCGGCCCGACAATTGATCCTCGTTTCCTGGGCACGAGGTAAATTGAAGCGGGTTGTATTTGAAAAATTGGAGCGGGTGATCGAAAGGTATTTTCAAGGTTGGAGGCAAGCGGATCGGTTCTCTGGATTTCCTTGGCTTCGTCTCGATTGCAACGCCAACATTGGTCATTTCGCACGTTGCCGGTCAGGGCAATCGTATTCGCGGTCTTGCTACGAACGTCAACGTCGTGGGTGGGGATAGCCAGATAATCGTGACTTGGGACCCTCCAACCTTCGACGGCGGCACGGGGGCCGGGATCTCGCTATATGGTGGCATGACGTAGGAATCCAACCGAACGTCTCGATGAGGAATATTTCACTCCATGCGATGGACGAGCACATTTGATCACCCGTTATTACGACGAACCGATCCAGAACGGCGCCGAGTATTTCGTGAAGGTCTTCTCAGACAACATGGGATCGCAAACCGCCGAGTTCAGAGTTGTTCCGGGAGCGACGGGCTCACTGTCTGGATCATCTATCAGCAATGTCACGGCGGATTCCGCCGATGTTTTCGTATCGGTCGCTGGTACGACGTCGGATGTCAGGGCGATTCATTTGCGGTACCGAATGGGGAGTGGTGCGAGTTGGCCGGGAAGAGGTTGGGAAGATACGCTTCGATTCATCTCGTCAGCCGCCCGAGTCCGTTTCGAGTTTCAGGACCTCTACATTCACACCGCTTACGACGTTCAGGTTTCCTTATTCGATACATTCCCGACTGGGGAGTACGTGTCGGGTTCGTTAATGACGTCGGCTGGCCCGCCGAGCTCGCCGAGGAATCTTCTCGTAACGCATGGTGATCGTGAGTTGTCAGTGGGATGGTCATCTCCTGGGAACGATGGCAGGGCGCCGATCACGGGTTACGTGGCGGATTGGAAATCTGGCGATCAAGGTTATTCGTCGTCTCGGAGGATGTCGTTGGATGTCGGCACGTCCACGACCGAGATCGTCGATCTCACGAACGGCGTTCAGAACACGATCCGAGTAATTGCCGTCAACGCATACGGAAACGGGTTGCCTGCTGAAGCGAAGGCTATACCGAGCACAGTGCCTGCTAGTCGACCTTCAAGAACGATTGGTTCTTCATGTGACGGTTCGTTAGTTGTCAGTTGGCAACCACCTATCGATGATGGAGGTAGTCCTATAACTACATACACGATCCACTGGAGATCTGAACCTGAAGGCGATTATTACTTCGCTTACCAGCAAGTTGTTGTGGATGCGACGACATTGATTTACCGGTTGACTCAATTGACGAACGGCACGGAATATACATTCAGGCTTCTTGCTTCAAATGAAAATGAATATGCACCGGGATTTACCGATGCGAAATGGTCGAATGAGGTGACGGGAATCCCACGAGTCGGTGTTTGTGTTTCCGGGTTGAGCTTCGAAGACGTCACGCAGAGCAGTGTCCGGGTTGTCGTGGGAATTTCAGATGCTGAAGGTGGTTCAGAGATTTACTTGCGGTACCGGTCTCGCAACGGCGGAGTTTGGAGCGCACAGCGCCGCAACATCGTGCAAGCTGGCGAAACGTTGACGGTTTTCGGTATCAGCGGATTGTCGCATGCAACCAGAGTACGAGGTAGAAGCATCCGTCGACCGAAGATTTGACACCGATTCAACGGTGCGCGGTTTGTCACCGAAACATCGCCGGAGACGTCGATGCCGACTGATGATTCGGAGTGGGATGCTTCGGGCGGTTTCGTATCGCGGGTCGCACGCATAAAACGTGTCGAATCGGTGGTTTCATCGTTCACGATCAATAGTGACGACAAGGTCATCGTGTCGGTGGACGTGTACGGGCGGCAGGACATCTTGGACAACGGATTGGCGGACCGGTCACCGGAGGACGGGCGGCCAATGTTCGAATGGACGTCAACTGGTGGCGGGAAGTTCGAAGAGATCCGCGTTAAGGCGGAGTGGCGTAACTCCCGACCTGACGATCGGGAGGTGATGTTTGTCGCTCCTGAAACAGGGGGAAGGCTCATACTCACCGCCGTGTTACGGGATCCGGACGATTGTCAGCCATGGATGAGTGGTGAAACAGAGAAAGAATGGTCGGAGAGGTGTAGCGCGAAGTTCGATGTGTTGGTTAGGCGGGTTACCGAAAGCGTTCGTGCGAGAGTCGAACCTGAGAATCCGCCGGGTTACATACCCGAGTCGCTCGTCGGAGATGATGGGAAGACGTACGTTGTGTTGACGCTTGAGGATGGTGGAGAGTTGATAGGTGAGGGTTATTCGCTTTCAGCGGGGCCTGGTGCTGTAACGAACGGGGAGTACATCGGGGTGGCGATGCGTGAGGCGTCGAACGCGGACAAGACTTGGCAACGATTCACGCTGGGCGGCATAGCGTTCGCTATCAAGGTGGTTGATGCTGATGGTCGCGAGATACCGGACTATAGATTTGTCAAGCCGATCATCGTCTGCTCACCGCTGCCGGATTTGATGCGCTCGGACCTTTCAAAGGTCAAGTTGATCGCGTTGGGTGGTGATGGAGAGTTGATCGTTCTGTCGAGTCACGTACGGCTGGTAGCGAGCGGGATCGTCGTCTGCGGAACGGTGTCGTCGGCGCCCGCGACCGTTGCGGTCGGGGTTGAGGGAGCGCCGCCGGATGTGGCAGAGACGTCGTCGGATCAGTCGGACGAAGCGTTGCCAGAGACGGGTGGTTTCAGCATGGAGCTTAGCGTGGCGCTTTCCGTGTTGCTGTTGAGCGCACTGGTCGGGGGGGTTGGGTTTTTTGCCTTGTTGGGGCCGATTCGAGTACGGCGAATGGCGTCACGTTCGCGGCGCGATTAGCGTTGACGTGGTCGGAGTGATCAACCGCCACGCGGCGCGGTTTCGTCGCCGTGTAGAGCCCGGCGTTCGGTGATGATTTCGTTCAGGGCCCCGCGGGCGGCATCCAACAACTCGTCGTCCGGCGCGTCGTCGAACGAGGCAGATTCGGCAACGGAGATCCAAACCCAAATCTCCTCCTGCGCCAAACGGAGCTCCTTGGCGTTCATCGCGGAGTAGTCGGCTTCGACGATGTCAGGTAGCTGTGAGATCGGCACGATCGGTGGTTCTTGCAGTACTTGCTCAGTTGCGATTCGTATCCATCATATCCGCTCGTTGAAGTTTTGAAACGGACTGGGGTATATCTGCCAACCCACTGTTGACTGCGATCAACTCAGGCTGGGCCGTAATGACAGTTTGATGGCGCCGAAACGACGGAAATTTCGGACGTCCAAACTCCAGATTGAAGATGACGTCAACCGAGTACTTGATCTCATCGGCTGCCAGGCAAGCGGCCAAAATCGATTTAAACATGGAATTATCTCGTAAACACCGATACTCGTCGCTGAAATATCCCTCCCTACGCCTCAAATACTTTAAATCGATTGTAACAATAGTTATCGCGATATATTACGTGATTGTCGGTTCGATCAGCTTATTCACATTTGAGACCCACGCCCAAATCGAAAACGACAACGGCCCAACCAACGTCGTCATCACTGCCGGATACCAGTCGATCACCGTGACTCGGGATCCACCCCCTCCTCATCCTGACGGTTACGAACTGACAGGATACAGCAATGGCTTACGGAACGGAACGGAACACCGTGATCGGTTCGAAGATCACGCGTCATCCGATCCCAGGACGTTTAACTACAACCAATAAAAACAAAAGTACAGGCTTTCAATGCGACGGTCAAGATGTCGATCTTAACGTTCTTCGGCCCCTCTGCAACGGAACCGAATTCAAATCAAAATTTGGGTGCACTTCGCTGCCGAAGTCGGCCGCGGGGGCGATGTCGACGACACCGGATGGATCTCCGTGACCGTTGGTGGAGATGCTCCCGTCGTAAGGCCTTACCCAAACCCCGAGTTTGACAGCGCCAGGAGCCCCAAGAAACATCGTAGTCACCCCCGGGATACACCAGCTCCAAGTAGATTGGGGTTCGCTAACCCTCGGTACCAACAACGCGCCCCACGATTACATTGTCCAATGGAAGTCGGGTGGCCAATGCTACTCTACCTCCAGACAAGCCAGCACGAACGCTGCTACAACCTACACGATTACGAACCTAACCGGGGGCAACCCCACCAGATCCGCGTCCGTGTAGAAAACAGCGCCGTCACCGACAGCACAGCGACGATCGTCGTGACCCTCACCAACCCCGAATCTACAAACCAGACCGTCAACCTCCGGTACCGTACGCCTCGAGGGTCCGGAACCTGGGAGGTTGTCAGTCCCCTGCCAACTTCGACAACATCCAGAGAATTCACGCTAGGATCTCTGATGCCGAACTCGAACTATGAAGTCCAAGCATCACTGGACAGCAACTTCCAAACCGGGGTACGCTCGACCAGTTTCACTACGCACGGCCCGCCAACCAACCTCAGACTCCGTGTTGCCCCGCGAATGAACAGTTGAAGCTAAGTTGGTCAGTCAGCTTAAACGGCGACAGCATCAGATCACAAAGCGTCGAATGGAAAGTGACGACTTCAACCAACACTACGGGTAGCGCAAACCCGGCAAACGACGCACGAAGTCACACGATTGAAAACCTTACCAACGATACCGAGTACACCGTCCGCGTCACGGTGACGACCAACTTTGGCTCTGTCACGTCAGCCGATGTTACTCGCAGCCCAGCTTCAGGTCCATCCATCGACGACATCACGTTCACCAGCATCAATAGAACGTCCGCGACGGCAACTGTTTCAGTGATTAACACCCAACTCGCCACAGAAACTTTAACTGTGCAACTTCGGCACCGGGTGAAAGTGACAACCGAGTGGAGCACCACCGCGCCCAGAAACGTTTCCGGAACCACCGCCAGCTTTTCGATGACCGGATTGACGGGAAACGCAACTTATGAAGTGGAAGCTTCCCTTCGCGGCGATTTCGCAGATAGCGTTCTACGAGAACTTACTTCAGCAAAATCTGCACCGCACGCGCCCGAAACCGTCGTGTTGATACATGTCGACTCCGAACTCAGCATCAGTTGGGTCCCGCCGTCGAACCGATCACCGGTTACACGGTGCAATGGAAATCGGGCAGTGACTCGTATTCAACTACACGGCAACTGCAAACCGATGCGAACACGACAGCCGTAGACATCACTGGCTTGATTAACGGCAGAGAATACAAGGTTCGGGTATTCGCGACCAACTCGATCGGCGACGGTCCAGCCGTTGAAGTCACTGGAACCCCGAGTACCGTGCCGCTTTCCGCCGCAACCGGATTGTTGGCCTCGGCTTGCGACCAATCGCTGCACCTGAGTTGGCGTCCACCAACCGACGATGGCGGAGTCCGATCATTCCGTACAGAATCCAGTGGAAATCAGCTGATGATGCCGACTACAACGAAGATTCTCGGCAACGGATCCACGCATCCAGCGCGTCGATGTACACGCTCACCGAGTTGACGAACAACACAGCGTACATGGTGAGAATCCGTGCCGCAAACATGAATGGTGATGCCACTAACATCGATGGAGAAGCGCTCTGGTCGACGGAGGTGACGAGTACCCCCAGACCAGGCGCGTGCTTGCTCGATGTCAGGTTCGGCAACCCGCCCGCTCACAGCGTTCCGGTTCATGTGACGGTCAAGGATGCACCTACGGGGACAAGGGTTTTGAGGCATCGTACTACCGCACCGGGGCCTTGGAGTGGCACCCGGAGCGAGACGACGAGGCAAGGGGAGACCACGGTGACGTTCGATGTCACGGAACCGGAAACGGACTATGAGGTTGAAGTGTCGCTGGACCCGGGATTCTCTCCGACGGGGTCGACGGTAAGGGCGTTTTTCACATCGGGCATGGGATCGACTTCTGGGATCAGAGGCGTGGGATCCTTCGCTCGTATTCTGAGGATTGAGCCGGCGATCGCCAATATAACAGTCAACCCAGAGGACAGGTTTGTGCTCTCGGCGGATGTATACGGGCGTCAAGACATTCTTGACAACTCGCTGGCAGATCGTGCGCCGACAAACGGACGACCGAAGTTCACGTGGACCGGAAGAGGGCGAGGTTCATTCGACGAAGTCAAATTGCAGTCGGATTGGCGCAACGCGGTGGTTGACGATCGTGAAGTCATATTCATCGCGTCGAGCGATCCGGGCACATACGAGATACAAACGGTCTTGGCCAATCCCGGAGATTGCCAGCCCGCGATCGGCGACGAAACAGCTGAGGATGCATTACCTCGTTGCAGCGTGAAGTACGCCGTCAAAGTACGCCGCCCAAGCGATATCAAGTTGTTCACCGAGCCGCCAATCAACCCTAGCGGCGTAATTCCCGAAGTGATTACCGATTCGGATGGGATTGAATTCAACGTGTTCACACCTGAACGGGGCGGTTCTTTCCTCGGCGACGAGTTCTCGTTGACGGCTGATCCGGGCGCAGTTAACAACGACGAATACATCGGCATGCGCATTTCACCGACCGGTGTCGCTTCGAACGCGGGCAAAACTCGGCAACGATACACATTGGTTGGCACCAAGTATTCGATCGATGTCGCGGATGCCGACGGTGAGGCGATCTCCAGCTACACGCTGAATGAGGCTGCGACCGTATGCGTTCGGTTACCGGAGGAGTTGCGAAGCGAGATAACCAAGGTGGTTTTGGCAGTGATCGACGACGATCAGGAACTCACGGTACTTTCGACGAGTGTGAAGACAGGGACGGACGGAATTCGCGTTTGCGGCACTTTGTCCCGCGTGCCGGCGATGGTTGCAGTCGGATCGATCGGGGCTCTTCCCGAGTCAGTGGAGGAAGAGCCACTTCCGGATACGGGTGGCGTTGCTCCGGCGCACGCGACGCTGATGGTGTTGTCGGTGGTCGGTATCGCGATGATCGGCGTTGGTTTCGCCGTCGCAAGAAACATTCGTAGGCGTCGGACATCTGTCCGCCTTCCGTGATCTGAATATCTCAACCTTGGGTTGTAATCGGCGGTGTGATGACCTCGCACCGAACGCCGCCGGCTCGGCTGATTCGGCGGTCGAGGGTTACCAGAGGGCAACAAAGCGATTCCGCCAATGCTACGTACCAGGCATCGTAAGCGGTTAGGTTATGACGCAGTTCCCATATTCGGTCGGCGTACGGGGTGAAGGGATACAGATCTAAACCGAAACCCAAGATATCGTCGAGCGCACTTTTGGCATCATCACTTGTAATTCTGTTGATGAGTTCCAACCGCCGCAAGACATTCGTCACCTCTGAGAGTACGAACTCTGGACCGCGTATGTCGCGACGGGCGATTGCCGTCCTTGACCACGCGGCATCGGTAGTATTTTCCACAAACGCGGCGATGAGAATCGAAGCATCGACAACGGTCATCGCTCGCGATCTTCTCGTAGCATCCTGACGATCGTATCGGATCCGATCTTTGTGTTCGAAGCGGCGACCCGCTTCCTCGCACGCTCCAGTATTTCCTCTCTCGATGGTCGAGACGCGATGCGTTCCAGTTCGACGCGTAGGAAAGATTCCATAGATTGCCGTTTGTAAGCAGCGCGGGCGGCTAACCCATCCCGAACTTCATCAGGGACGTTGCGGATTGTTATTTGGACGGGCATGCTTGCATTATGCCTGCAATGCCAGCATTTTTCAAGCACTTCTCATTAGACGAAGTTGTGGCGGTCGACCTTGGAACCAGCCAAGAACACGTCCCTGACTTGTCGGAGATCGGCAATGTCGCGCGTGGGATTGCCATCAACAACCAACACGTCGGCTTGCTTGCCAACTTCGAGGGTGCCTACGGTGTCGTTGACACGGCATGAAATCGCAGAGTCGCGGGTCGCTGAAACGATGGCTTCCATGTTGGACATTCCGGCCATGACGTGGGCTTCGATTTCGGTCTGGAAGTCGCCCATCGGGTAGTTTGCCCAAGCCGAGTCGGAACCGGCGACCATAGCGACGCCCGCGTCTCGCATCCTGGCAACGTGATCCATCCGACCTTCCAAACCGCGACGCATGACGTCGATGTCTTCGGCGTCCGAGGCTAATTCGGGGTTGTTATCGAGTTGGCGAATCCGCGCCAAGCCCTGCCCGAGTGTAGGGTTTACGAACACACCTTGCTCAGCGATTCGATTGGCGATGTCCGATCGGTAGTTGTCGGAGCCATTGATGTCGCGGTGGACGCCGTGGATCATCGTGTCGATGCCCGCTTCGAGGGCGTTCTCCATGCCAACTGAGGATGTGCAATGCGCGCATACATGCTTGCCGAATTTGTGGGCTTCGTCGGTTATCGCCGAGAATTCATCGACGTTGAATGATGGTCTGGACGGGTGACTGGTACGCGTGCTGCCGCCGGTGGCGGTTACCTTGATGAAGTCGGCGCCTTCCTTGATGAGCTGTCGGACAGCGGCTCGACATTCGGTCGGCCCGGTGGCTTGGGTGCCGAAGTAGGACAGATGCCCGCCGATGATTGCGATCGGTCTTCCGGCCAGGATCAGCCGCGGGGATGGGATGATCCCCATCTCGACGGCTTCTCTGAGCAGGAAAGTCGTGCGGTTCTTGGCTCCGCAATCTCTGACGGTTGTCACGCCTGAGTAGAGGTGCTTCCTGACGTTCTGGGCGGCTTGGACGGTGAGGACTTCGTCGGGCAGCGTCACGAGCTCGTCCCCGGCGCGGCCGTCGCCGATCCCGATCAGATGGACGTGGCAATCGACCAAACCGGGGAGGATCGTCGCGTCGCCGTAATCGATCTCGAGAACTGACGCGCTTTCTGGCGCTCGTACCGTCTCTCTCGTTCCGATCTGATTGATCGTGTCGCCTTCCAGCAGAACCGCGGCTTGCTCGGCGACCGGACCGCCGTTGCCGTCGACCAATCTTGCCGTCGTCAATAGCGTGAATTGGGGGTTGACTTCACTCATATTCGACCTCCGTCGATTTAATCCCTAAACAGATTAAATCTCTTGGGGCGTTTGGCGCACAGCGGCGAGCGATTCTTCTGAACCACGCTCAATCTTTTCGCCTTTGAAAAAAACATCCGCGACGTTCCAGAGGTCGTTGACGTTTTGTGAGGGATCGCCGTCCACGACTAGGATGTCGGCTTGTTTGCCGGGTTCGAGTGTGCCGACGATGTCGTCGACGCCAAGGGCTTCCGCGGCTCGGCTGGTTACGGACATCAGGCCTTGCAGGTGGGAGTACCCGGCGTGAACGAGGAGTTCGGTTTCATAGACGGTGTTGCCGAGTTGGTAGTCGCCCCACGACGAGTCGGAGCCGGTGATGACCTTTATGCCCATCTCGATCATTCGCCGGTTGTGCTCTAAACGAGTATCTAACTCGCGTTTCGCCCCATCCAAGTCGATGCGCGCTTCATCGGTGAGGCCGGTCTCTCGTCCCTGCTGGATGAGTGACCAGACACGCGCTCGGCCGACTTGGAGGGTGGGATTGACGTATGCTCCTTGTTCGCCGATGCGTTCGGCGACATCCTCTCGGAAATTGACCTCGCCGTCGGGTTCGTTGTAGGTGCAGTGGATGATCATGTCCACGTCCGCATCCAGGGAGTTGATGACGCCTTGCGTTGAGGTGCTGTGAGTAGCGGTCAACATGCCGAACTTGTGCGCCTCGTCGGTGACGGCTTGCAACTCGTCGACGTTGAAGGCAGGACGCAGGGGGAAAGACGACGGCGTGCTGCCGCCGGTAGCGGTGATTTTGATGTAGTCGGCGCCTTCCTTGATCAGCTGCCGAGTGAGGGCACGGCTATCGACTACACCAGTGACTTCGCCGCCGAAGTAACCCATGTGCCCGCCGATTATCGAGACGGGCCGTCCGCAGAGCATCATGCGAGGGCCGATCGCGAGGCCTTCGTTGATGGCATCCCGGAGACGGAACATCGTCATGTTCTTCGGACCGTTCTCTCTGATCGTGGTCACCCCCGAGAAGAGGCTGCGACGCGCATTGCCGGCCGCTTGGACGGTCAGAATTTCGTCCTCCAAAGCTGCAAGGTCTTCACCATTGCGACCATCGCCAAAGCCGTTGTTGTGGGTGTGGCAGTCGACCATGCCGGGCAGGATAGTCGCGCCGGGATAGTGATGACGGACGATCGATGCACCTCCTGGAGCGCGGATTTCGTGGGCAGGTCCGACGGCTATGATTTCGGAGCCTCGAGTTAAAACCGCGCCGTTCTGGATCGGCGGCCCGCCTTTGGCATCGATCACGCGATCGGCGGTTAGGATGGTGTAGGCGGGGGCTGAGGAGGCGGGCATTGGATGCGGAGAGATTGGGCGGGAGAGAGATGGTTGGGATGGAAGTTTACAGGGTTCGGGGGTAAACGACGCCAAATGGTTAACAGTTACACGTATCCGATATCAAGGTGCTACGAACTTGGCGGGACGACGGCCGGATTGAAAGATAATCGAGGTCCGGTCCGCAGTTAGGGGTTGTCAGCCAATCGTTGGCGATAAGCGAGCAAATCTTGGTCGGTTACAGCGTCTGGAGTTACGAGTTGGTAGTGTTTCTCGGATGACACCTTAATGTCGTCGCCTTGTTGCTCAAACTCGAAGAGAGCGATCATTTCGTCATCAAAAAACTGCGCGCCTACTGGTCGACAGATGAGTTGCGGGAGTTTTTCGGCACAGATGGCGATGTCTTGCTCGATCTGGACTCGATTCAGACGGTCGGTTCCACCTTTGGCTTGGACAGGGACAGCAAAGTGGGACCCGTGTTTGTTTACGCCGATGTAGATCTCATCTGTTTCGACCTGACCCATGTTAGTAACAGTGGTTCGCAAATGGTTCTGCAGGGAGTAGCAGGTGATACCTAGGAACACGTCGATCAATCGGTTGTACCGGACGCGTGCCAACAGGGCTTGCTCGTCGCTAAACGCGTACTTCGAGATTATGCCGGGAGTAGCATCGGGGATTTTCGTGACCGCTAGGTTCGGATTTGGGACCAGCGGCGCGTCGGTGACAAGAACGAATCTGTATCTACCCGACCCAACGGGTCTTATGATCCACGTTTCGCCAGCAGGGGCATGTTCGAGGACGCTGGCCGGAAGGTCGGCTCTGTACCTAAAGGTATAGATCACATCCCCGAGATTCCTTGGGGGATCGAAACCCAGGCACGACGCAACCGCGGCAATTTCCTCTCGTCCGAAATCGAAGACGCGATCGCCGGGCTCGAAATGGGCGCGGAAAATCGCCTCTATGATTTGCGTATATCGGTTGGGGGAGGGAATTGGATTGTCCTTGTCCCGGTCAATCGCCGGGCCACTCGAGCAAAACCACCTCTTCGCGAAGCTGTTCGCCCGTGACGGTCGAAAGTCGTGTCCTAAAGAGGTCCAAATCGACTACCCGGTAACCGAGCGAGGCGGCTAGATCTGCGGTTATTTGCCCGGTCCGAATCATCACTCTCAAGTACGAAGCTTGATCGCCAACCACGTACGCCAGTTTTGCACCAGGTCGGAGGACAGTTCGCAGGGACGCCAAATGTTTCGCCATGCCGCCGAAATATAGCAAGGTCACGCGATGATACAAACGTTCGAAACCTGATGTTTTGCCCAGTTTGATTCGGCGTTTTTCGATGGCACTTGCGATACCCTGAATGACCTCGTGGTCCGCAACTTCCAGATCGTCAGTGTCGCTCTTGTATACGCCCCGAGTGTTCGATCTAATCAGATCTTGTTTGAGGGATCGTAACTCACGTCGATCTCGTATCAAACCGAGAATGACGGATTCTAACCGCGTGGTGCGAGTGTAGTCTTTTTCGTTCGGATAAGGAGGGGACGTGATCACTGCATCGACTGTGTTTGGACCCAAAACTTGGTGAACTTGCCGGGCGTCGCCTTTGATCACCTCGGATCGGGCGTGGGGCAGCTTTGCGCAGAGTTCGATGTCGTTGACTATCGTTTTGATGGCCTCTAGCCAGTGTTCTATGACTGGTGCGTCATGCTTAATCCGGCCAAGCCCCACTTCAGGACCGAACTTCAAATTGCTAGCGTGGGAGATTAGTGCCTTGGCTAGCGCGAGTCGTCCGTAGCGACGCATATCCGGGTCGCCGTGACGATCGATTTCATCCAACAGCACCAAAGATTTGTGCAATGGGATTGGACTTATCGAATCTTTCAAAAGCAGCTTCGTTTGCTCTGAGTCAAGCCCTCGCTTCCGGGTATCTCTGTTTTTGTTTGCTCGCGAAAAGGGGAGACCGCTCCATTCATCTAAGCCAGAGCTAACGAGCATCTTCGCCGCCGTCTCAGCGACATCTTCGGCGTAGTTGTTGAGCGCGCTCGGAGAGACCGACCAATCAACCTTAACGCTGCTTGCAAAGAAGGCCATGGGATTCGATTCGATCCCAAAGCTGGCGATGCCCTGCTTTTTGCACTCGACTAGTGTCGTACCCGTTCCGCAAAACGGGTCTAGGACAGAGTCGGAAGGCCCGACGTCCAGTTTGCTGAGATATTCGCGCACGAGGTGGGGCGGAAACGACAGCACGAAACGGTACCAGTCGTGCACGGGGCGATCTTCTGCACGAAGCTTGTTTTGGTTCGTAGCACCGGTTCCCGGTTTTTGGGGAGATTGGATCGACAATGTAACGGAGTGAATTTGCAGGTCTGGTTAACGCAAGTATGTTATCTGTACGGTTGTGCTATGTCAAGGGCGACATCCTTGACGGATTATTCCGAAGATTTCTTACTTGCTCATGTTGATACCGCCGGATCCTTTGCGCCATCCCAGAACCGCTGTAGGGCTTCACGGCGTTTGCGATGTTCTTCTTCGCTAATGTGCGGGTCGCGTTTCCCAGGCTTCGATGGATTTTCTTTGGACATAAATCAATCGTAAACCCCCTTTTTGAGGGACCGACGATGTTGTGTGGCTTTGGTTTACCCCACCGGATTCGACCAAAACCGATTGGGCGAGATGAGTTGGTCGGCGGAGTTGGGGCCCCAGGTGTTGCGTTCGTAGGGGTAGCGCTGTGCGGCTAATTCGGTCTCCCTGGCTTCGATGTAGCGGGCGACGACGGCCCAAGAGAGTTCTCGATCTCGTCGGAGCGAGTGAAGAGTGAAGCGTCGCCGGCGACGGCATCGAGCAGGAGGCGTTCGTATGCGTCGCGCATGCCCATCGGGAACTTGCATTTGAGTTCTTGGGCTCTCGCTACCGAATTCGGGCACCGGAGTTATTCAATAGTCGTCATTCGGACCACAGTAAATCTTCGTCTGACGCTGCTTTTGCCAATGCATTGTCGAGTGTCGCCAAACTTGCGTCGCGCCTAATCGCGAGTTCGAGGTAAAGCGCGTCGTAGAACGTGAGGCGGTGGTCTCTCGCGAGTTCCAACGTTGCGTCGAAATCGGGTTCTTGATCAGTGCGGATTGACAGAGTCTTCAGATCGGCTAAACGTTCTGCCACTTGATCAGGGGTTATGCGCCCCCGTCGCTCTGCGGACAGCAAAGCATTGCGAATCTCAACGTGCCATAGTTGCGGAACAAACGTCTCTCTCGCCCTGAGTGCACGAAGTGGAGCGACGGTATCTGGTTCATCCTCATCTTCTAGGAGCCATGCGACAGCAACCGAGGCATCTACTACAATCGCTGTCAATACCGATGCCCTTCATGTCGCAGCGCGAGTATCTCCTCCCTTGTCATCCCAGTCGGTGCCCACGTTGCACGCCGTTTCAGGAAGCGTTCGACTGCCGCATTGCGTTCGGCGCGTTCTTGATCCGGCGCGGGGACTAGGTGGGCGATTTTCTTGCCGTGGCGAGTAATGACTACCGTTTCGCCGCGCTCGACGGTGCGTAGGAGTTCCGCTAATCGGGCTTTGGCTTCGGTGGCTTGGACTTCGAGCATGATGACTTTTCTAACCAGTTATTTTAACCATACTATAAACTGATTAAGCGTGGTTGAATGTTTTTGAATGGATTGTTACCCCACCGGATTCGACCAAAAGCGATTGGGCGAGATGAATTGGTCGGCGGCGTTGGGGCCCCAGGAGTTGCGTTCGTAGGGGTAGAGCTGGGCGGCGAGTTGGGTTTCCCAGGCTTCGATGTAGGGGTCGACGACGGCCCATGAGAGTTCGATCTCGTCGGAGCGGGTGAAGAGTGAGGCGTCTCCGGCGACGGCATCCAGGAGGAGGCGTTCGTAGGCGTCGCGCATGCCCATCGGAAACTTGTATTCGAGTTCTTGCGCTTCGGCTTGGAGACGGGCGCCGGGCTTTTTGTTGTCGATGGTGAGGCGTATGGCTTCATCGGGTTGGATGACGATGCGGAGGACGTTGGGCACAAGACCGGAGGCGTCTTCATCGTCGAAGATGATATGCGGCGGCCGGCGGAACTGGATGGCAACTTCGGTGTATTTCTGTCGCAGGGTTTTGCCGGAGCGAAGGTAGAACGGGACACCTTGCCAACGCCAGTTGTCGATGAAGAGTCGTAGTGCGCCATAGGTTGCGGTCGCGGAAGCGGGGGATACGCCGTCAAGCTGTCGGTAGCCGCGGTACTGTCCTCGGACCGAGTTGGCGGCGGCCTGATCAGGGGTCGGTTTGCGGATGGCGCTCAGCACCTTTGCCTTTTCGTTGCGGAGGGAATTTGCGTGGTTGGTCGCGGGCGGCTCCATCGCCGCCAGCGCGAGCAGTTGGAGGATATGGCTTTGGAACATGTCGCGGAGGACACCGGAGTGTTCGTAATAAGCCGCGCGATCGCCGACGTCGAGATCTTCGAGGACGGAGATCTGGACGTGGTCGATATAGTTCCGGTTCCAGAGCGGTTCGAAGATGGTGTTGCCGAACCGGAATACGATGAGGTTTTGGACGGTGTCTTTACCTAGGTAGTGGTCGATGCGGAAGAGCTGGTGCTCGGCGGCGCGGGTGTGGATCGCGTCGTTCAGCAGGCGAGCCGATTCGAGGTCGGTGCCAAACGGTTTTTCGACCACCAAACGTCGAACGCCATAGGTTTCGTCGAGCATTCCGGCTTCGCCCAAGGCGTTGACGGTGCTTTCGTAGAGAGTGGGGGCGAGGGCCAAATAGTAAAGGCGGTCGTCTTTTGATTCGCCGTTTGAGTCGGCGCGGATGAATTCGTCGAGACGTTTCAGGGACTCGATGTCATTGGATGATCCTCGGATGTAATTGATTTGCTTCGCGAATTCGACCCAATGTCGAGCATCCGACGAATAGCTGTCAGACGCCACATCGAACAGTAGCTTTCGGTATGTTTCGTCGTCGAAATCCGAACGAGCGACTGCGACGAATCGACATCTTTCGGGCAACGCTCCGATCGAGTGCAGGTGAAACAGCGCCGGAGCGAGTTTGCGTTGCGTCAGATCACCGGACGCGCCGAAGATGACGATGGTGAACTGTCGGGTTTCGTTATCCGCCATCTGAACGTCTGACGTTGTGACCGCCGAACGCGTTGCGCATCGCGGCCAAGGCGCGGCCTCCAATTGGGTTCTCTTGCCGTGACCGGAAGCGCATTTGGAGCGCGGCCGTGATCACCGGCGCTGGAACTGCCAACTCGACCGAGGCGTCCACGGTCCAGCGTCCCTCGCCGGAGTCTTCGACGTAAGACGACAACTCGTCCAATCCCGGATCTTCTTTGAGCTCTTCAGCGGTTAGGTCTAGGAGCCACGAACGGATTACGCTGCCATAGCGCCAGTTTTCGCAGATCGCGGCGAGGTCCAAGTTGAAATCGGACTTTGCGTCGAGGAGTTCGAGTCCTTCAGCGAAGGCCTGCATCATCCCGTACTCGATGCCGTTGTGGATCATCTTGACGTAATGGCCGGAACCGCTGGGGCCAACGTATAGATTGCCGTCGGATTCTGGCGGCGCGAGGGTTTTGAATATCGGCAGGTTGCGTTCGTACGCCTCGCGGTTGCCGCCGATGGTTAGGCAGTAGCCGTTTTCGAGTCCCCAGATTCCGCCGCTTGTGCCGCTGTCGAGCATGTCGATGCCTTTTTCAGCCAGCTCGTTCGCACGACGGATCGATTCTTTGTAGTTGGAGTTGCCGCCGTCGATCAATGTGTCGCCAGAAGACATGTGCTCGGATAGTTCGTCGACGGTTGATTGCGTGATGTCGCCGGCAGGCACCATGACCCACACGGTGCGCGGCGTGTCGAGCACGTTGACGAGATCCGCCAGTGCAGATTTGCCTGAACCGCCGTGCGATTCCAACTCGCCAAGCGCATCTGAGCTCGGGTCGAAGCCGAAAACTTCGTGGCCGTCGCGCAGGAGGCGAGTCGCCATGTTGCCGCCCATGCGGCCGAGCCCCACTATCCCAATCTGCATCGTGCTTCTCCTTAAACCGAGATTTTTTCGACGTTTAGAGCTTCGGAAATTGCGATGAAACGGGCGGCCAAAGCTGTTGCTACGTCGGAAGCGGTTCTAGATTTCTGAGCAAACTCATTTAGACACGCCGCATACGTTTCGGCGCCGATGATTGTTCGAGCGTTGCCGGGCATCGTATCGATCACATTGATCGCTGCTGACACCGCCGTGGGTAACGCGTCCAGATCATCGTTTTGGGTTCGATACGCCGTCCAAAAGATAGTGTCGAGAGCGAAACATGCCACGATATCATTTCGGTCGTCGATGTGAGTCCTCGCACTCAAGGTCTCGGCGACGATCCTGACGGACGGCAGGTTCATGATCCACATTGAGGGATCGAGACCGGCATCTTGGAACTTAGTGATGGTTCGAAGCCCGTTTTCCGACTGCAACATCGGGTCGGGCCATTCGCCTCGCGGTTTTCGAATATCCCACGCGATGTCGACGCTGAACGTCGATGCAAAGTCGAAGATGCCAATATGTTTGTCGATCGGCGACATTGAGCGCGAAAACTTAGGTGATTTTGACGGAGCACTGATCCGACCCATATCGGTCGCCGCGTTTCTGACCGGCAGCACTAGAACATGGGGTTTGAACATCGTGGTGATTTCGCTAATCTCGTCGATCGCTTCTTCGAGATAGTCGCGAACGTCGAAATCGTAGGTCAGCATCGTCGGGATTTTCGACGAGAGGGCCCGGTACAGGGAGCCTTCGCCAATATCAGCGTCGAGCCAAAGCAGCACGTCGTCTCGCTCCACGCCGCTGTCGAAAGCGATTTCGAGCGCGCCGACCAAGATATCGATTACGCCAACGATCCGCGCTCGATCTTCTGGATCGGACCGATCCAATCGAAGTCCGCGTTCGACTTCGGTTGCGTTGAGTATGAATTCGGGCATCATATTCGCACCTTCAACGCTTTCACGCTTCTTGACGGATCATCGCGGTGGCGAATCCGATCTCGTTTATTGCGTCGCTTTCGATCTTGATCAACTCGGCGCGCCGTCCTTTTTCGCGACACGCCTGGACGTCGCCTGCGGCCTGCGCGGCGAGCAGATCTCCCAAGGAGTAGGTCTGCCCGGGGACATCGATATCGACGGTTGAGTCTTGGGTCAACGCGAGCAAAATGACTGAGTTTGGACCGCCTTTGTGCAGCTGTCCGGTTGAGTGGAGGTAGCGAGGGCCGTATCCGAAGGTCGTAGCCATTCCACTCGCTTCGCCGATAGCGGCACGGAGACCGGAGACGGCGTTTGTCAATGCGTCGGATTCGGGAAGGAACGCGGCGATGGCGACATAATCTCCTGCTCTGCCGTTTGCCAAGGTTATACGGATCGCATCGCGGAGGGTTTGCACGTTGCCGGTTCCACTAGTCCCGGCTTCGAGTGCGGCGCGGGCGAACTGCTTAGCAAATTCCACGTCCGGTTGGTCGAACGGGTAGACACCGATGCCGCTGGCGGCAACCGAGGTGGCGAATTCCCAACGGAAGAACTCGCCAGCAATTGCGGCACGGTTTGGCAGTTCAAAGCAGCAGGTCGGATGACTGTCGAATGCGGGGGACTCAACGGTTTCTTCGCCGGATAAGGAAATGCGAATGAACTGACGGTCGGCGCCGTACGCTTCGGCGGGCAGTATCGGTTCGTCGGCTATCGGTATCAGCCCTCTGCCGTTTTTGCCGGTCGATTCCGCCAACAACTGCTCCAACCAAAGCCCGAATCGCTCTAGGCTCGGCGACATTACGAACGTCACCTTGTTGCGTCCCCTCAAGGCGTTTCGGGCCAGGAAGAGACCGAGTTCGACGCCCGGGTTGGTTTCATCCTCGGCACGGCATCGATCTGCCATGGCCATCGCGCTCGCTGTCATTTCGTCGGTGGGCATGTCGCAGATCGATGCGGGAAACATGCCGAACGCCGTTAGGGCCGAGAATCTGCCGCCGACGTTTGCAGGGCTTTCGACGTGGATGGCGAATTCGCCGTTTTTGGCGCGGTTCGCCAGTTGGGTGCCCGGATCGGATATCGCGACGAAGTGTTGGGCAGCGTTTTTGATGCCGGCATCTTTGGTGGCTTGCCGGAATATGCTCTCAAGGGATAGTGGTTCCACCGTTGTCCCAGATTTGCTGGCCACCGCGAACGCGGCGGTGGATAGTTCCATCGAATCCAAGGATTCGGCTATGGTCGAGGGATTGACGGTGTCGAACACGTTGAGCGCGGGCGCGGTGTCCGGGAATAGGTCGCTTAAGACCTCTGGGGTCAGGCTGCTTCCGCCCATGCCGAGAACGTTCAGTGATGTGATGCCGTCGAGCACGTCGAGTTGGTTCTGATTTGCGATGCTGAAGCGCATTGATCCGGGAAGGTTCAGCCACCCCATCCAATCTCCACCGCCACTGGACGATGGCTCAGCCCACAGCGAGTAGTCGCGTGCCCATATTCGGCGCACGATATCCGCGATGCCGAATCGGGTTTTACTCCGTATGCTGCTCGCGGTTTTCAAGCGAAACTCCGTGGGGTTGTCTATCCGACACTCGCCAATGCCAAGATTTTCGCGTCGATGCGGGCCATCAGGCTGTCCCATGAGTCGGCGAACTTTTGGACGCCTTCGACCAAGAGTTGGGCTGTCACCTCTTCGTAGGAGACGCCTTCGACGGCGAGTTGAGCGAGTTGAGCTTCGGCCTCGTCGACTCCGACGGTGAGAGTCTCTTTAATCGTGCCGGTAGCCAGCACGTCGTCGATGGTTGGCAGAGGAAGAGTGTTGACGGTTTCGGGTCCGAGCAGGCTGTCAAAGTAGAGCGTCGGCGGGTATTCAGGGTTCTTGACGCTGGTTGAAGCCCAGAGTGGACGCTGAGGTTGCGCGCCTATCGTGTTCAGCGAGAAGAAGCGGGTGTTGTCGTTCAGCTCGCTGGAGAAAATCTTCTGGAATTTGCGATAGGCGAGTTTGGCATTGGCGATACCGATCTTGCCCACCAATTCGCTGTTGTCTGGCAGCATCTCATCGGCGAGGGTGTCAACCCGGCTTACGAAGAACGATGCAACTGAGGCGATACGGGCGGGTGATCCGTTGCCGGAACTTGCGAACTTGGTCAAACCGTCGAGATACGCGTTGGCCGCGGTCATGTAGGCGTCGAGCGAGAAGAGCAGCGTGACGTTTACGTTGATGCCCTCCCCAATCAAGGTCGTGATGGCAGGCGCACCTTCTGGCGTTCCCGGGACCTTGATCATCACGTTGGGCCGGTCGACTGCTGACCATAGTCGTCGCGCCTCGGCGATCGTGCTGTCGGTGTCGTGAGCCAAGTGAGGGTTGACCTCGATCGAGACGAAGCCGTCGCGGTAGTTCAATGCTTCGTACGTCGGCAGCAGGATGTCGGCGGCATCGCGAACATCCTCGACTGCGATGCGTTCGAACACGACCTCGGCAGGACTGCCATCCTTGGCGTATTCGGCCAGACGGTCGTCGTAGACATCGCTGCCGGCAATCGCTCCGTCAAAGATCGTCGGGTTGGTCGTGATGCCACGCAAGCCGGCGTCTACCAATGCTTGGATCTCGCCGCCGTCGATCATGTCGCGGCTAATCTGGTCCAACCAAACCGCCTGGCCAAGTTCCGCTGCTCTCGTGATGTTGTTGTCTTTGCCGTTATCCATTGTTTGTGTTGGCCTCGTCAAAGTCGATATTGCTGAATGGTGTATCTAGGGATTGCTTCATTCCGATGCGAAGTTGGACGCTTCGATGGCGTTGAGCTTGTCGAGGCGACGCTGAAAGCGGACCTCATCGCCCATCGTTACCGACAGGAACGCCTGCACCAACGCGATCGCGATCGCTTCACCGACTACTCTTCCGCCGATGCACAACACGTTCATGTCATCATGTTCTACCCCCTGCGCGGCGGAATAGGTGTCGTGACAGATCGAAGCCCGGACGCCTCGGAATTTGTTGGCGGTAACCGCGGCGCCGATGCCGCTACCGCACACTATGATCCCGCGATCGGCATCGCCGGACATCACAGCTTCGGCGACCGGCGCGGCGCGATCGGGGTAGTCGTCCTCGGCGTCGTAGCAATGAGCGCCGAGATCGATGACCTGATGTCCAGCAGCATCGATGGTTGAAATTACGGTTTCACGCAGGTTGAAACCGGCGTGATCAGCGCCAACTGCTACTCGCATCGATAGTCCAAATCCCCGTTTGCGTCACGATTGCGTTGAGACACACGAATCTAGGGTGCCAACTACGCGGTAATGATACAACCGCCGATTTTCGACCGACATACCTTTCCAAACGTCCAGAAAGCATTCGGATGGTCTAGGGCTTCATTGCATAAACACGGTCATACCCGCGTAGGCGGCTATCCAAGGGGGCTGTGCAGTGGTGCAAATCCCCTCTCCGCATAACCACCGTCATACCCGCGCAGGCGGGTATCCAGAGAGGTCGAGCGGTGGTGCATATCCCCTCTCCCTCGATGGGAGAGGGTCAGGGTGAGGGTGAACAGGAACAAAAAGGGCGGGAGCCTGCACAATCCAACCAACCACATCATTCCCATCATTAAATATCCCCCGCACCCTAGTTCAAAATCCGTGACACTCGCGTTTGACAATATGATATGGATGTACCATAATTTGACTCATAAGGCAAACGTCGCGCACGGGTGTAAAGCTGCGTGAGCGCGAATAATTCCGAAGGGTCCGGCGATTTCCCCGGGCCCTGGTGTGCGGTGCAGATGAGTGGAGGCACTACGTCCTCCGACAGTTCACCTCGTTGAACCAATCTCGGAACTCGACGTGCGTTGCGTGAGTTTGACAGGATTCAGAACCTCGACCTGTGTGGATGCGGGGTCGATGACGCGGAACGGGCGAACCTCAGTCAGGCCGCCGCGTGTGATAGGGCACGGTGACTTGTGTCCTACGCGCCATCGTCCTTACGACTGGCGGAGGCCAGGTCGAGACTACCGGTAGTAAAACCGTATCTGCGGGCCGGGATGCAGACGCTGACAACGTCTGAAACCCGGTACGCAGGTGCAAAAATCAGAAAAAGTCCGCTGCGACCAGCAACGGCACCAAGGACGGTCCAAACAACACCCAATTAACGGCGAAATCCAACGCTGAACCCAAATTACCAGAGCGTTGCAATACGCTAGGTTTTCCGGACTCCCGTGGGAATTAAAAGTGTTAGACGCGGTTTCTCGCACCCCTACGAACAGGCGTCCACAAGGGTCGGTCCCAAATCCTGCGCGTCTTCGTCGCCTTGCGGAAGCGAGGCAGCGTGGCGAATCAGGCCAACATCAGTCTTTCGCCTTTAGGCTCCGGTATCGGATCGCCGAACTCACTCGCCGTTTCGATCCAAAGTTTCACGGCTTCGTTGACGTTATCCAATGCAACATCGTGCGACTCGCCATGAGCACTGCAACCAGGCAACTCTGGTACCTCAGCAACGAAAACCTGATCCTCGTTGCTCCAATAGATGATGATCTCGTACTTGTGCATACCTTCCCTACTCGAGACTGTACTTCAAAACGATCATGCGAACCTGACGGACTTGATACGGCTTGGCCTGACTGTCATCTCTTTGCAGGTTCACCAATTCGCGCACGCCCTGTCTCCTGAATATGTGATGGCTGCCCCTTGTCCGTTCCACAAAACCCAGACGTAACAAGAACCGACGCAAATCCTCGAAGCGTACATTGGCATCCGACCGTCCATCGAGGATCCGTCTCCGTAATCTTTCGTCTCGATCCATGATCTACGGAGTCTACGCTCAGCCAAACAGCGTCGGTTCGGAAAACCAGCACGATTCAGAACGCCTAAACGATTGTTTAGGCGACGGAAATTGGAATGCGGAATTTAGAGCAGTGAACGCGCGGTTTCGACGACGTTCTCAACGGTGAAGCCGAGGTTCGCCATGACGATGTCGCCGGGAGCGGATGCTCCGTAGCGGTCTATTCCGATCGTTGCGCCGTCGAAGCCGGTGTACCGGTCCCAGCCGATCGTCGTGCCTGCTTCCACGGAGACCCGGGCGCGAACCGACCACCGTAAGACAGACTCTCGGTAGTCCTTAGGCTGGGATTGGAAGAGTTCCCATGATGGCATTGAAACCGCACGGGCAGCGATGCCTTCTTCTTGCAATTTCAAAGCGGCTCCGAGGGCTAGTTGGGTCTCTGAGCCAGTGCCGATGATGATTACTTCTGGTTCGGAATCGGAATCGGCGATGACGTACGCGCCACGTTGGACGTAGCCGCGGGCGTAACCCTGTCCGCCGATTGCTGAGAGTTGCGGCAGGTTCTGACGGGTCAAGATCAGCGCGGTCGGACCTTGTCGGTTTTCAACGGCGATGCGCCACGCTTCAAAGGTCTCGTCGGCGTCGGCGGGTCGGATTACCGTCAGGTTGGGTATCATCCGCAAACCCATTAGCTGCGAGATCGGTTGGTGCGTTGGACCGTCTTCGCCGAGACCTATGGAGTCGTGGGTGAAGATCCAAACGCACGGAGCGTGCGAGAGGGCGCCGACGCGGATAGCTGGCCGCATGTAGTCGGCGAAGATAAGGAACGTCGCCGCGTAGGGAATGACACCGCCGTGCAGGGCCATGCCGTTGGAGATGGCACCCATGCCGTGCTCTCGTACGCCGAAGTGGAGGTTCCGTCCGTCCGGCATTTCGGGCGAGAATGAACCGCGGCCAGAAACTTCGGTGTTGTTCGATTCGGCCAAATCGGCAGAGCCACCTACTAGGCGCGGGAGCGCGGGGGTGATGGCGTGCAATGCCTGACCAGAGATCGCGCGTGTCGCCACTGGCGAATCAACGGAGCCGACTAATCGGTTCAAGCCGTCGTCCCAATTTTCAGGGAGCATGCCCAGCAGGTCTAAGAGGAATCGATCAGCCAGCTCCGGGTAGTCGGACTTGTAATCTTCGAATTTGGCGTGCCATTCGTCAGAGAGCGCTTGACAGCTTTCAACGCCGGATCGCATGTGGTCGTAGACATCAGCGGGGATGTCGAAGGGTTCGTAGTCCCAGCCGAGTTGAGATCGGGTCAGAGCTACTTCGTCTCCGCCCATCGCCTTGCCGTGGACCGCGCCGGTGCCGGCTAGATTGGGGCTGCCATAACCGATCACGGACCGGACGGTGACGAGTTTGGGCTTGTCGGATTCGGCGTCGGCGGCTTTGAGCGCGTTGACGATGCCAACCACATCGTTACCGTCGACGGGATCGATGATGTGGAAACCGTAGGCGGCGTATCGGGCGGCGACGTCCTCTCGGAAGGCTTTGTCGGTGTCGCCTTCGATTGAGATCTGGTTGTCGTCGTAGATGACGATGAGCTTACCTAACTGGAGCGTGCCAGCCAAAGACGCGGCTTCTGATGCGACGCCCTCCATCATGTCGCCGTCGGAGCAAATCGCGTATGTGCGATGGTCGACGATTTCATGCCCCGGTCGGTTGAAGGTGTTCGCCATGATCTTTTCGGCGAGTGCGAATCCGACCGCGTTGCCCAATCCTTGGCCCAACGGACCGGTCGTGGCCTCAACTCCAGCGGTCAATCCATACTCCGGATGACCGGGTGTTTTGCTGTCCCACTGGCGGAAGTCCTTGATCTCGTCGATCGACAAACCGTATCCGGTCAGGTGAAGCATCGAGTAAAGGAGCATCGAAGCGTGCCCGGCGGAGAGAACGACGCGGTCCCTGTCGGCCCAATCGGGCGTCCCAGGTGCGTGCTTCAACGCGTGCTGCCAAAGAGCGTATGCGGTCGGAGCGAGTCCCATGGGCGCGCCGGGGTGTCCGCTGTTGGCCTTCTCGACGGCGTCGATGGAGAGGAATCGGATGGCATTTATCGACCGCCACGCGACATCGCTGCCAATGGCGGCTTCGGAAACAATTTCTGAGTTTGGCAAGGTTCGGTTGGGGTGGGTGTATTCGCGAATTGGGCGCGGCCGAATTACGAAATCGGCAACCTAACCGATTGTATTAGGTTCGTTGCTTCGCAACGGAGTTACGCACCAGCGATATTTAGACGCACCGAGTAGAGCGACACATCGCCGCAGATGTAAAGGGTCTTGCGGTCCGCATCGCCGAAGGTGCAATTGGCGGTTCGTTGCTCAGGTACGAGAACTTTGCCAAGGAGTTCGCCTTTGGCGTCGTAGCAGTGGACACCGTCGTGCGCGCTGGTCCAGATGTTGCCGAGTTCATCGCATCGGAAGCCGTCGGCGATGCCGGGCCTGACGACTGCGAAGATGCGAAGGTTGCTCAGCGATTTGACGTCGGAGTTGACATCGAATGCGGCTACGTTTCGCGGTTCGCCGCTGTCGGCTACGTAGAGGATCGATTCGTCGGGAGAGAAAGCGAGACCATTGGGGCGGTCAAGTTCGTTTACCACTATCGAGATTTCGCCGGTGTCTGGCACTAGGCGGTAGACGTAGTTGCCGTCAAGTTCCGACTCGCGAGCGTTGCCTTCACGTCCGCTCAAGATGCCGTATGGCGGATCAGTGAACCAGATGGAGCCGTCGGATTTGACGACGAGGTCGTTGGGAGAGTTGAGCTTTTTGCCTTCGAAGCTATCGACGAGGACTCGCAGTTCGCCGTTGTGCTCCAACCTGCTGATCGCGTGTCTGAGGTGTTCGCAGGTTACCAATCTTCCTTCAGCGTCAACGGTGTTCCCGTTGCTGAAGTGGCTGGGTTCGCGGAAGGTTGTGGTCTCGCCGCTGCCGGGGTCGTATTTGAGCATCCGGTTGTTGGGGACGTCGGAGAAGACTACGAAACCTTCGGACCCGTCCTGGCCCGGAACGTATGCAGGCCCTTCGGCCCATTCGGCGCCGGTATAGTGCTTGCGAACCTCGACGTCATCGCCGCCGATCAGGTCGCGGAATTTGGGATTGATGACAACGGCCCCGGAACGCAGTTCGCCCTCGGGTCGGAATCGATTGCGATTTGGCCAAGTTTTGTTCGGTGCGGGAGACATGTGAGTTCTATCGTTAGTTGTTCGTTCTGATGTCGATCCACATTACCTTAATCCACCGCCTTTAGGATGTTGACAGTGTTTCTAGGAGCTCTGGCAAAGGCATGTCAACAAGGGACTCCAACCGCATGTCGGCGTTGTGAAACGACAGATTCTTGGTCATCGGTCCGGGGACGGCGATGCAATAAAGTCCGGCATTCTTCGCGGCTGCGACACCCGGAGGGGAATCTTCGAGTGCGAATGCCTGATCCACCGTGACGCCGAGGTTCGAGACGGCGGTCAGGTACGAAGCCGGATCGGGTTTGGCGCTCCCGACGTCGTCGCGACCGACGATGGTCTCGAAGCGATCAGCGAGACCGATCTGTTCGAGTCCGTCGAGGACCCATGATCGCCTAGAACCTGAAGCGATGCCCACACGGATGCCTAGCCGCTTCGCGGCACAAAGATAATCTTCAACTCCGGGCATGGGAGGGATGCCTTCGAGCATTTCGAGGTAGATCGACCGGTGGCGTTTGCGTAACTCGGCACGATCCACTGGTTTGCCCGTCAATTCGGCGATGCGTTGGTCGATGTCGAAGTTTTGGTTTGCGTCGCCAACGAGCGGCAACCACGTCGATAAGGGAAGATCGATGCCGTGGTCTCGATATATGGCTTGCCAAGCTTTGTAGTCGAACGTTTCGGTATCGAGAATCAGGCCATCGAAGTCGAACACGATCGCTTTGATCTGTTTCATCGTCTCAACGGGAATTAGCTGGGATTTTCATCCCGTGCGCTCAGGGGCGAGCAAGGGCACAGCTACACCCCCTGCGCGTTGAGGTCGATGAACCAAAGCGAGGAGGTCGCGCCGATGAATAGCCGTTGCCGGTCGGACATGCCGAATGAGCAGTTCGCGGCGACTTCGGGGGTGAGGATCTTGCCGATCATGTCGCCGACCGGGTTGAAGACTTGGATGCCATCGCCGGCGGAAACGTACAGGTTGCCGTCGGTGTCGCAACGGAATCCGTCGGGCACGCCGGGTTCAATATCGGCGAAGACGGTAGGGTTGACGAGGGATTCGCCGCCGGGTGTGACATTGAAGCGCATGATGCGGTGGTTGCGGAACTCGCCGTGTGTTCGACCGGTGTCTCCGACGTAGAGTACCGATTCGTCGGGCGAGAACGCGATGCCGTTGGGTTTGTCGAAGTCTTCGGAGACGACCGTGATCGCCAAGGTGTCACCGTCGACGCGGTAGACGCGGTTGCGATCTTGTTCCGGTTTGTCGCCGTGGCCGAACTCGGGGTGCAGGAAGCCGTAGTCCGGGTCCGTGAACCAGATGGATCCGTCGGATTTAACCACCACGTCGTTTGGCGATGTGAGCTTGCCGCCCATGTAACGTTCAGCGACAGGTGCGAGTGATCCGTCGTGTTCGAGACGGACTACGGTTCGACCGCGCGTCAAGCACGAGAGAACGCGTCCTTCGGCATCGACGGTGTTGCCATTGGCGCAGTCCGACGGTTGGCGGAAAATACCCATGCCGGATGTCTCGTCCCACTTCATGATCCGGTTGTTCGGGAAGTCGCTGACGATGACGTAGTTTCGAGACGGCAGCCAACAGACGCCTTCGGCGAATACGAGATCGCTCGAAAGGAGCATTATCTCGGGAGAATTTCCGAGTATTTGACTGAACTCGTCTGTGTAGATTTCGAAGGGGCCCGACATCCGAACCAACTCCCTTGTGTGCGTGACCTGATCAATTGCGACATGATCATTCGCGACATGATTTGGGGCCACCTGGTTAAGCGCTGTGCGAAGTTTATCGTACGCCTCGGCGCATGATTTGATTTCCTGATTTCTCCCCGCGAGTGTTAACCTCCACGCAAGCGCAACACCACCGTCAATTCCCGCGCAGGCGGGAATCAAGTCAAACAGAGGTCCCAAAATGAAGATGTATTTAGCTGGCGAATGGGTGGAACGCGGCCACCGGATGGATGTTGTTGATCCCTTTTCAGGGGAGGCATTCGACACCGTACCGGCAGCATCGATTGAAGATGTCGTATTGGCAGCAAAGGCGGCTGAAGAGGGTAAAGCTCAGATGGCCAGGCTGACTGGCATGGATCGTTACGAGATACTTACCCGCGCCGTCGCGATCATCGAGTCGCGCAAAGAGGAACTCGGCCAGACAATCACTCGTGAAGAAGGCAAGGTCATCTCGGAGGGACGGTTGGAGGTCGATCGTGCGGTGCAGACGATGACGTGGTCGGCGGAAGAGGCGAAGCGATTGCGCGGCGAGACGATACCGCTCGACGCATCACCTGGCAACGCTGGCAAGTTCGGGTTCACGGTACGCGTACCGGTCGGAATCGTCGCCGCCATCGCGCCATTTAACTTTCCGCTGAACCTAGTTGCTCACAAGGTCGGGCCCGCGATCGCCGCGGGGAACGCGGTGATCATCAAACCGGCGTCGGATACTCCGCTCTCGGCGTTGAAGTTGACAGAGATTCTGCTTGAGGCAGGTGTGCCGGATATGGCCATCCAATGCATCACAGGTTCAGGCCGGACTATCGGCGACGCGCTTGTGTCGCAACCGAACATTCGCAAGGTGACGTTCACGGGCTCGCGTGAGATCGGTGAGCGGATCACTAAGATGGCGGGACTGAAGAAGGTGACGATGGAGCTGGGTTCGAACTCGCCGTTGATCGTGATGCCAGATGCGGACATGGATAAAGTGGCAGCGGCGACCACTCAAAGCGGTTACGCGAATGCCGGGCAGGTGTGTATCTCAACGCAACGCGTCATCGTCCAAGAGTCTGCGTATGGCGACTACATCGATGCGTTGAAGCCGAAGGTAGAGGCGTTATCGTACGGCGACCCTAAGCAGGACGCAATGAACATGGGGCCGTTGGTACGCGAAACAGATGCGGCGAGAGTCGAGAGTTGGGTCAACGAAGCGGTTGCGGGCGGTGCAAGTCTTGTTTCCGGTGGCACGCGCAACGGTGCGATGATGACACCGACGATCCTCGCGGATGTCGATCCTGACATGCGGATTTCGCGGGAAGAGGTGTTCGGTCCGGCAGTGGCGATCACTCCAGCTGCGGACATCGACCAGGCTATCGAGTTGGCAAACGACAGCAACTTTGGTCTCGCGGCTGCGATCTTTACGCAGAACGTCGATCATGCGATGCGGTTCGCTCTCGAAGCGGAGGCTGGGAACCTCAACATCAACTCCGGCACGCAGTTCCGCGCCGACATGATGCCGTACGGCGGATTAAAGGACAGCGGTTTCGGCAAAGAAGGCCCGCCATACGCGATTCACGAGATGACCGAACTGAAGATGGTGATTTTCCACTAGGCAGTCTCGCCTGTTGAATTTACATCGCAATGCGCAGAACGACGATCGTTGCGGCTTGCTTCGCTAAGATCGACCACCTAGACATTCGGTGTGGGACCACCCTTCCAGGTAGGAAGTACTATTTAAAGAAGCAGATTGTTGATTGCTTATGATTCGGAGTAAGGATTATGGTCAGGTCTCAATCAGAAATCCGCGCAACAGTTGAGAGCGGTGAAGCGATCTATGATGCTGTCATCAAAGATCAGTTGAACGACGATCAACTGGGGAAGTTCTTGGCGATCGATACGAAGACTGGCGAGTACGAGGTAGGTGATTCGTCAATGGCGGTTACGGATGCGTTGCATGAGAGAGTTGAAGGTGCCGATGTCTATGTCATGCGACATGGCAGGATGCCTGTGTACTCGATAGGCTGGTTTCCAGATCCCGACAGCGTACGATGACCGAACAAGGGTTGGTTCGCACATTCGGACAACGATTGAAAGGCACTTGCATTGTTCATCTATTTGGCGATAACGGAGTGCCGGCGCGGGTCGAAACCATCGTTGACACGGGCTTTGATGGCTATTTGACCTTGGCTGGCAGCGTCATAAATGATCTCGGTTTAGAGGAAACAAGCTCGATCCGGATGTTTTTGGCCGATGGCAGCGATCTATTGTGCCCGGTCTTTCGAGTCGAAATCGATTGGCAGGGGCAATCCCGCACGATAGAAATCGTGCAACTTGAAGGGCCCCAGTTGTTGGGCATGGAGATGCTCCGCGGTAGCGAGTTGCGGATGATGGTTGAGGATGCAGGGGTGATCGAGATTACGCCGTTCGATCAACTTTAGGCGTCATACGTTACTATTGCTTCGACGCTTGAATCGCGGGCGTTTGATACCCGAAGAACCATCCAATCATGCCGCCCAAAATATCGTTGATCGGAGCCGGGAGCGTCGTCTTCGCGCGCCGCCTCTTGCAAGATGTCGCTTGCACGCCGTCGCTTAAAGATTCCCGCATCTCGTTGATGGATATCGATGAGGACCGGTTACAAGTCATCGGTGACTTCGCCAAGAAGCTGTTCGCCGAAGTTGGTTCTGAGGCTCAGATCGAGACTACGACTGATCGTCGCAAATCGCTCGCGGATGCCGATTATGTGCTGACAACGATACGGGTTGGCGACACGTTTGAACGCGATATCGATATACCTCGCAAGTACGGGATCGATCAGGCCGTCGGCGATACGGTTGGCCCGGGTGGCGTGTTCAAGGCGTTGAGGACGGTGCCGGTCTTGATCGACATCGCGCGCGATATCGACGACGTCGCGCCGAACGCGACGCTACTCAACTACACGAATCCGATGGCAATGGCGTGTTGGGGGATTACGACGGAAGCCGATGTGCCGACGATCGGGCTTTGCCACAGCGTTCAGCGAACGACTCAAGATTTGGCGGATTACATCGGCGCGCCGCAGGGCGAGGTGTCGGCTTGGGTCGCTGGTATCAACCACCTCGCTTGGATCATGCGCTTCGAACAGAAGGGCGAGGACGCGTACCCAGCGTTGCGGCAGGCGATGAATAATCCTGAGATTTTCGCGCTTGACACCGTGCGCTTCGAGGTGATGAAGCATTTTGGGTATTTCGTGACTGAATCGACGCGGCATATGTCCGAATATGTTCCGTATTTCAGAACCGACGATGAAGTGATGGACGAGTTCAGATTGAACGAGATACGGCAGGACCTTCAGCGGCGCGTAACGCGGGTCGATGACCACTTGACGCAGCTTGAAAACGACGCGTACTCTGATGTGCCGATCGGACCGATCCGCTCAGACGAATACGCGTGCCGCATCATGGAGGCGATTGAGACGGGTGACAAGATCGTCATCAATGGCAACGTGCCGAATGACGGTCTGATCGACAACCTGCCATACGGCTCTTGCGTGGAAGTCCCGATCCTTATCGACGAACTCGGATTCCATCCGATGCCGGTTGGAGAGCTTCCGCCGCAGTGCGCATCGCTATCGCGAGCCAACGTCGCTGTGCAGGAGATGGGTGTGATCGCAGTGTTGGAGCGGTCGAGGGAAGCTGCTTTTCATGCGATCGCACTCGATCCGCTGACAGGCGCGATTCTTTCGCTCGAACAGATCCGATCAATGTTCGACGAGATGTGGGAAGCACATGGCGACGAGTTGGCGGACTACAACTAGACCGCGTACCCACGCATTCACTCGTTAATCACAGAAGGAAACGTCGATGAGAGCAGCCCAATCGTTCGGCGTTGACGACATTCGATATGTCGCCGATGCTCCCGATCCGGAACCGTTGGAGACCGATGCCATCGTAAAGACGGAGATGGCGTCGTTGTGCGGATCCGACCTGCACATGGTCGGCAAAGGTTGGCAGATGCCGGAGTACCCGGCGCCGCCCGGGCATCCCGGGCACGAAGGTGTCGGCATCGTCGAAGAACCTCCGCAGCGCTATCCCGAAGGTGAGGGCATCGACATCCTAGAACCGGGCGATCTTGTCTTAACGGTTCCACACATTTGGTACGCCAAGTGCTTTGCCGAATATCAAGCGATAGACGCCGCGCACATGTTGAAGTTGCCTGCGGGACCGCCCGTCGAGCACGTTCTGATGACTCAGCAACTCGGCACGGTGATCTTCGCGACGCAGAGGTTGCCAGAGTCGCTGGAGGGTTTGACGTGCGCGGTGTTAGGGCAGGGCAGCGCGGGATTGTTCTGGGACACCGTCCTCAAACGGCGCGGCGCGTCACGCATCATCGCCATCGAACCAGTCGATATTAGGCGCGGTCTATCGACAAAATACGGCGCTGACGAGACAGTGGATGTGATTGGCGATGCCGCGAAGGACGCGGTCTACGATCTGACCGATGGCAAAGGCGCCGACATCGTGATCGAAGCGGTCGGGTCGACACCGACATTGAGCAACGCGTTCCGAATGGTCGCCGACGAGGGCCTGTGCGTCTTGTTCGGATTGCCCGACAGCAACGACCCCGTCCCCTTCGACTACACCGAGATGTTCAAAAAGCGCGCAAACGCTTACTCGATTCTAGGTGCCCAAGAAGAGACCGGACTCAAGACGTTCCGACGTGCGTTATCGTGGATCGTCGAAGGCGAGATCGACATGGCCCCCATCGTCACGCACCTTATGCCGATCGAGCAGGTTACCGAAGCGTTTGAGCTATCAGAGTCGCGAGGGGATGGGGTGGTCAAGGTTGCTTTGACGTTTTAGGCGTCAGTCAACGATTGGTTAGTCGTAGTGGTAGCGCTGTTCGCGCCAGGGGTCGCCGTACATGTGGTAGCCGTAGGCTTCCCAGAAGCCGGGGGCATCGGAGTCCATGAAGCGGATGCCGCGAACCCATTTGGCTGATTTCCAGAAGTAGAGGTGAGGGACGACCATGCGGACGGGGCCGCCGTGCGCGGGTTCGAGTGGTGCGTCGTCGAAGGTGTGTCCGAGCAAGCCTTTGCCGTCGATTACGTCATCGGTCGGTAGGTTGGTGGTGTAGCCGCCGTCACTGTAGACCATCATGAATTCGGGCGGGTCGTCGATTCCGGCGTCGGCCAAGAAGTCGTCGATGAGGACGCCTCGCCAGTCGGTGTCGAGCTTGCTCCACTTGGTGACGCAGTGGATATCGGTGTGGATGTCGGTCTGCGGTAGAGCCATCATCTGATCCCAGTCCCAGACGCCGAGATCCTCGCCGTTGTAGTCGATGCGGAAGGTCCAAGTCGCAGTGTCTACTCTCGGTGTGGGGCCAGCGGAAAGAACAGGGAATCCGCGATCCACATACTGCCCCGGCGGGACGCGTCCCGCGGTCTCGTCCACCTCTTCGCGTCGTCTGCCGAAGAAGCCTCTGCTGATTATCCCCATCCGTTCACTCCCGATTTCTCAACTGTTCCCACGCCGTAAAAACTGCGCATAATCTTATACGCAGCACAAAGCTCAAAGTTTGGCTACCGAAAGTTCCGGTAGCGCACGATGTAGAAAGGTATAGCGTAATGAGGCGTTTCGAAGGCAAAACCGTGATAGTTACGGGCGGTGGCACCGGTATTGGCGAGGCGATCTGTCATCGGTTCGCGAGCGAGGGTGCGAATGTCGTAATTGCCGAGTTGGAGGTTGATAACGGCAAAGGAACAGCGGCCGACATCAACGGAAACGGTGGCACCGCGATGTTCTGCGAGACGGACACCTCGAATTCGGATTCGGTGCGCTCGATGATCGCTTGCGCGGTCGACAAGTTCGGAACTATCGATATTCTCGTCAATAACGCCGCGACATTTGTGTTTGGGAAGGTTGAGGAGGTTACGGATGCCGACTGGGCAAGAGTGTTTGGAGTAAATGTGATCGGGTACGCCAACTGTGTGCGTGAGGTGTTGCCGACGTTCCGGAGCGCAGGTGGCGGGGCGGTCGTCAACATCGCGTCCGTCAGCGCATTCATCGCCCAACCCGAATTCATCCCTTACAACGCGTCGAAGGGTGCCGTTTCACAGTTGACGCGATGCTTGGCGATGGATCTGGCGCCTGACAACATCCGCGTGAATGCGGTGTGTCCCGGATCGATCAAGACGCGGGCGACGGATATGCACATCGACTCGCTAGGTCTCGACCGCGAGCAGTCATACATCGACTTCGGGCAAAGTGCGCTGATTAAGCGTATGGGCGAGCCGAAAGAGATCGCTTCGGTCGTGGCGTTTTTGGCTTCGGACGACGCTTCTTACATGACAGGGGCGCATGTGATTGTTGATGGCGGGATGAGTATTGGGTAGGATGGAGTCCCACCTGACGGTTAGCTGACTGAATTTCCTGCGATTCTGCGGAGTAGGCAATGATCAGGTTTATAGACGACGAAGATCTAAAACCGCCGGTGTTAAGACGGATAGCGGTTAAGAATCTTCTTTCTTTCGGACCCGACGGTATCGATCTGGAGTTTCGACCGTTGAACGTTTTGGTCGGACCAAATGGTTCAGGCAAGTCGAATCTGTACGAAGTCTTGGGCTTATTGGGATCGACGACGCCGGAACTAGTAGATTATGTTCGGCAAAACGGGGGAATCCGAGAATGGTTGTGGCGCGGACGTTCAGATGTCAACGCCGTTATCGAGGCGGAGATACGGGATCCAGCTCAGCAGATAGATGTGCGCCACCGATTGGAGATAGGGGATTCGTCTGGCGATCTCAGGATCGTTTCGGAAGAATTCAAGATTGTTGAGCAAGAGAATCAGAACGACGATAGGACGCTTCACGACGCAGGTGACAGGATGGTTCTGCAAGCGGCGCGACCTGAGAGAGCTGAAAGTGAAGTGGATGGCTCAGTTTGCCGGTCTGCTTTGGTCAATTCTCGAGAAGACTGTGTGGATCCCACCATCGAGTACATCCGCAGGCTTTACGACGGGTTCCAGATTTACGCGGGTCCGGGTGGCGATGCACTCGCTGAGCTGCGCCGTCCCAAGTCAATAAATGTCGATAACGGAAATCTGATGCCAGACGGATCGAATCTCGCGTCAAGCCTGCATCGAATTGCTCAATCGGATGCAGTTCGTGGTGAATTGGTTGAGGGGATACGGAACTTGTCCGATGGGTTAGAGAATGTCGAATTGAATTTCGACAATGGTATTGCGAGCCTCAGTTTGATCGAAGAAGACTACGTAACAAGCGGCTCACGGATATCCGACGGTAGCCTCAGGTACCTGTTCCTTTTGGCGGTCCTGCTGGATCCTGATCCGCAGCCCGTGGTTGCGATCGAACATCCCGAACGTGGGATACACCCAGACCTTATGCCCTATTTGACGGACCTTTTTCGCCATGCAGCGTGTCGAACTCAACTCTTGGTGACGACGCACAACGACACCATCGTTGATGCGATGCACGATCACTTCGAATCGGTTGTCGTCACTGAAAAACACCTCGGCCAGACCGAATTCAAACGACTTTCACAATCCGATATGGCACCATGGGTAGAGGATTACCGTCTAGGAGATTTGTGGACAAGTGGGCAATTAGGCGGGGTTCGCTGGTGAGAGTGCGGGTTTTCCACCCGCAATGTCCAAATCGACGTTAGGGCTTGTGGGGGGCGCAGCAAGGCGTTTCGCCAGTTCCAGATTGCTCATCGGGCGGCGATCCGAAACGAATACGTCGCAATGCTGGTAGATAGCGAGGAGCCAGTAACCGAAGTTGAGCGGACTTGGGATCATTTACGGAAACGGGATGGGTGGAGTAAACCCCGGGATTCTGAGGATGAGCATGTCATGCTGATGACAACCAGCATGGAAACTTGGATCGCGGCGGACCGGGATGCGTTGCGCGAACGCTATGGTAGACACTTGCGAGAGAACGCGCTTCCCTCAACCGTTAATCTGGAAAACAGACATCGAAATGATGTCTTGCGCGCGTTACAAAACGCGACCAATAGTCGTTACAAAAAAGGAGAAGAATCGTTCACGATATTGGGCAACCTCAACCCAGACACTTTGGAACAACACCTTCCCAGCTTCCGCCGGGCGCGGCGGATACTCAACGAAAAACTGGGTAGCTGATTGGCTGTCAGTTATTCGTAAACGCGCCATCCGGGCGGTGCAATCTGGGTGACCAGCCGCGAGGATCGGTTAGGCGTTGTTCGGCTACTTCGATGTCGAAGTCGACGCCCATTCCGGGGGTGTCGGGGCACCAGGCGTAGCCGTCTTCCCATTCGATCTGCTGCGGGAAGAGGTCGGTTGCGAAGGTGCCGGGTTGGCGTGGCATCTCTTGGACGCCAACGTTGGTGGATGCCATGCATACGGATACGCATGCGGCGGCGGAGACGGGTCCGAGGGGATTGTGGGGGACGATGTCGATGTAGTGGGCTTCGGCCCAGTGGGTGATTTTGAGGGTTTCAGTGATGCCGCCTACGATGCAGAGGTCGATGCGGCAGTAGTCGATGCTCTCGTCTTCGATGACTTCTCGGAAGGGCCACTTCGACCACCAGTGTTCTCCGGCGGCGAGTGGGACGTTGGTCTGGCGGCGGACGTTGCGGTAGGAGGCGGGATTTTCGGAGCGTACGGCGTCTTCGACGAAGAATGGTTTGAACTCTTCGAGTTCTCGGCACAAGGTGATGGAGTGCGTCGGATCAAGTCGGGTGTGGAAGTCGGTGCAGATCTGTATGTCCGGTCCGACGGCTTCGCGGAGGGCGCCGAACTGCTCGACGGCCATGCGCATCGACTTGAGCGGGTCGAGTTCGGCGGTTGCGGCGTGGCGTCCGCCGTATTCGCCGACTAGGGGAGTGGTTGTGGGTTGCCCGGTTCGGACGAACTTCCATCCTTCGTCGACGTGTTTCTTGGCATCGTCGACGATCTCCTGGGTTGTCTCGCCTCCGACGTGGGGGTAGCAGAGGACCTTGTCGCGGATCGGTCCGCCCAAGATCTTGTAAAGGGGCATTCCGACGGATTTGGCCTTGATGTCCCATAGCGCGATGTCGATGCCGCTGATGGCGCAGGCGTAAACGCGTTCAGCGGGGAAGAAGAGGCCGCGGAACATTTGCTGCCAAAGGCGTTCGGTTTCCCACGGGTCGGAGCCGATGACGATTTCGGAGAGGTGGTCTATGGCGATGGCGATGGAGCGTCCGAGTCGGGCGACTCCGACTTCACCGAGGCCATAGATGCCGGCGTCGGTGTCGACGCGGACGATGAAGTAAAGGCGCCCGGAGTCGTCTCGGACGGGGAAGGATCGGATTTGTGTGACTTTCATGTGTGGGATAGCCCCTTTTGTCCTTCGGACATTTCCCTCGTAAGCGGGGGAACAATTGTTGCTCTTTTACCAGTTGGTGAATGCGCCGTCGTTGCGTTTTAGTTGCGGCAGCCAACCGTGGGGGTCGGCGGCGCGGGCTTCGGCGACATCCATGTCGATTTCGATGCCGAGTCCTGGGGTGTCGTTGCAGAAGGCGTATCCGTCGGCGAATCCGGCTTGGACGGGGAAGAGGTCGGTGATGTAAGTGCCCGGTTCGCTGGGCATCTCCTGGACACCGACGTTGGTGGACGCCATGCAAAGGGCGACGCAGGCCGCGGTGGATACGGGTCCGAGCGGGTTATGCGGGGCGAGGTCGATGTAATGGGTTTCGGCCCAGTGGGTGATTTTGAGGGTTTCGGTCAGGCCGCCGACAATGCAGAGATCGATGCGGGCGTAGTCGATTAATTCCTCTTCGATGACTTGTCGGAAGGGCCACTTGGAGACCCATTGCTCGCCGGCGGCGATGGGCAGGTTGATCTGTTGCCGGAGATTTCTGTATGAGCCGGGATTTTCGGATCGGATGGGATCTTCGATGAAGTACGGTTTGAATTCTTCAAGATCCTTGCACATCTGGACGACGTGAGTGGGATCGAGGCGGGTGTGAACATCGAGGCAGATCTGTATATCGGGCCCAACGGCCTCGCGCACCCTCGCCATCCCTTCGACTGCGATTCGCATCGATTCGACTGGTTCGAGGCGGGAGGTGCCTTCGATTTGGTCGGTATCGGAGGTCTCGGGTTGGTGCCATCGGACAAATTTCCAACCTTCATCCACGCGCTGAAGGCAGTTGTCGACGAGGGCTTGGATGGTGTCGCCTTGGGTGTGTGCATAGCAGACGACCTTGTCGCGTGTGGGTCCGCCCATGAGTTTGTAGACGGGCATTCCAACGGATTTGCCTTTGATGTCCCAGAGTGCGATGTCGATGGCGCTGATGGCGCAGCCGTAGGTCCGATCGGCAGGGAAGAAATTGCCACGGAACATCAATTGCCAGAGGCGTTCGGTCTCCCAAGGGTCGGATTCGATAACGACTTCGGAGAGGTGATCGACGGCCTCCACGATGGCCCGACCCTGCCCCAATGTTCCGACCTCGCCCAGACCGTAAATGCCCGCGTCGATGTCGACGCGAACGAAGAAGTAGACGCGTCCGGTATCGTCGCGGACCGGGAGGGATCGGATTTGGGTGACCTTCATTTCGGAGGATTTCTATTGACGGAAGTTTCCATTTTGGTTTTTGCTAGTTCGGGGCGGTTCACCCTCTCCCATCGAGGGAGAGGGGATGCCCCATCGCCCTTCGGGCACTTCTCCTGAAGGGAAGGGGATAGTTTTTACCAGTTGGTGAATGCGCCGTCGTTGCGGCGGAGTTGGGGTGTCCAGCCGTGGGGGTCGCCGGCGCGGGCTTCTGCGACGTCCATATCCATTTCGATGCCTAGGCCGGGTGCGTCGTGGCAGAATGCGTAGCCGTCTTCCCAACCGATTTGAACGGGGAAGAGGTCGGTTGCGACAGTGCCGGGTTGGCGTGGCATTTCTTGGACGCCGACGTTGGTGGATGCCATGCAGAGCGAGACACAGGCCGCGGCGGAGACGGGGCCGAGCGGGTTATGCGGGACGATGTCGATGTAGTGGGTTTCGGCCCAGTGGGTTATCTTGGCGGCTTCGGTGATGCCTCCGACGATGCAGAGGTCGATGCGGGCGTAGTCAATGAGTTCTTCTTCGATGACTTGCCGGAAGGGCCATTTGGACACCCACTGTTCGCCGGCTGCGATGGGGAGACGGACTTGGTTGCGGAGGTTGCGATATGAGCCCGGGTTTTCGGAGCGGAGCGGGTCCTCGATGAAGAAGGGTTTGAACTCTTCGAGGTCTTTGCACATCTGCACGACGTGTGCGGTGTCAAGTCGGGTGTGGACGTCGAGGAGGATCTGAATTTCCGGTCCGACGGCTTCGCGGACTTTTGACATCTGATCGACGGCTAGTCGCATCGACTCGACGGGTTCGAGTAAGGAGGTGCCGCTGTCTTCGAAGCGACCGGACGTTTCGGGTTGTCCCCAACGGATGAATTTCCAGCCTTCTTCGACGCGGTCGAGGCAGTTCTGGACGAGATCTTTGGTTGTTGCGCCTTGAGTGTGAGGGTAGCAGACGACTTTGTTGCGGACGGGTCCGCCGAGGAGTTTGTATACGGGCATGTCGACGGATTTGCCTTTGATGTCCCAAAGGGCGATGTCGATAGCGCTGATGGCACATCCGTAGACGCGGTCTGCGGGGAAGAAGTTCCCTCGGAACATGAGCTGCCAGAGGCGTTCGGTTTCCCATGGGTCGGAACCGACGACGACTTCGGCGAGGTGATCGATGGCCTCCATGATTGCGCGTCCCATGCTGGAGATTCCGACTTCGCCGAGGCCGTGGATTCCGGCATCGGTCTCGATGCGGACGAAGAGGGAGACGCGGCCGTTTTCATCTCGGACGGGGACGTTTTTTACTTCGGTTACCTTCATGTGAAGTTCCTGCTTCCGCTATTTCTATCTGCTTTTAGGCGAGGTGTCGGGGCATCTGCCGCGATGCTGAAGATGGTTTTATCATGTTCGCACGTTCTGACGGTTTATGCGGTGTTTGTAGCAGCAAGATGTCATTCCGGAGCGCAACTGTCATTCCGAGCGTAGCGAGGAAGCTAACCACCTCGCCCTGGTCCGGCGTTTCAGATTCTTCACTCCGCTTCGCTACGTTCAGAATGACATGGGTGGGCAGTCTGTGAGACGGTAGGATCCGCTCCAATAATGCCTTTTGTAAACGCGCGTATAACTATAACCACCGGGGTTGGATTGCGTGGTAGAAGAGCAGGGATTGAGGTTGATCGATGGCGCGTCGGACGTTGGGGTAGAGGTGATGCACGACGTGGTGTGGGTGGTGGTGGACATATTGATCATCGTGGTTTCGGGTGCTACCGGAGGGTATTTGTTGAGGGGAGGTGAGGGGGAGTGGCTTGGGTCTAACGTGTGATCGGCTATCAGCCCTTACCGTAAGCACAAATTGTTCTCGTTGGGGGGGTGAAAAATCGGGGCTCTGATGTTCGCCTAACAAGGAGAAAAAGGATTCCCCAAATCGTCGCAGTGGTAATGCTGAGGTCGAGCAATCCCAATGGTCCAATGTATGGCGCGCTACCCGTTAATGTCAACGCGGCGCCGGTCGAGCTGATGACGAGTGCTGGCCATACCAGTGCTACGCCGATGGTCCAGCAGTGTGGTATTTTTCTGAGGGCGAGAAAAGGGATTGCCAATAACAGCATGATGAATGAAGCGGAGTAGATGGGCCACTGGATCAGAGGAATTTCATTCGGGATGCGATCAAATGCAGGAGCGGATACTAATAGTGTCGAGGTTAGGCACATCAACGCGGCCCACTCCCATCCCTTGTTTTCGTCTGATCGATCTCTGGGTGCTACATACGCGATCACACTCAGAATGGCGACGACTACCCATTTCGCGAAAATCAAGAAAGTAGGGTCTGGATTGTGTCGAAATCCGGCAAAAACTTCACTAGCGATAGACAGTGCTACGAACGTAATTGACGCTAGGGTGATTGAAACCCAGTTGCAACGCAAGGCGGGCCATAGCGATTCTCGGATCGATTGCACGTCTGCAAAGTCTGCCGTGTCACGACGGGTGAACCGAGAAATCGCCCAAGCGAACATCAAAGGTGTAAACCAGACATCGATGGGCAGCGTGTGTCCGATGTACGCGAGGTTCCAAACGAACGACATTGCAATTGCAGGGACGGCGACAACTAGTAGGATCCAGGATCGCTGCATTCCTTTTATCGTCATGGTGAAACCAATGACCGAAGCCATCATCGCAATGAAAGTTACCCAAAAACCACTAGATACCGACGCGAATTCGGGCATTAGCGAAACGAAACCTGAGGTGACAGGTGCGTCGGTGACCCACAACAGTGCAAACACAAGTGAGCGTACCAAAATCCAGACTGAACACACTAGAACCGTTACATTAGACACGCCCTGCGATCTTAGATGAACCCACCAAATCGAGCAAACCACTGTGGAAGCTAGCATCGCTATTTGTGGCAACCACGCTCGGAAGCCAAACACACCGAACAAGGACTCCAGTGATCGAGCAGTCGCTACTCGTCCCCATTCTTGTTCAACGTACACATTTTGAGAGAACTCGTATGACAAGGTAATCGCCGCCACTGATGTGGCGGCGATTAAACCCGCGGTGAGGATTATTGACGAGGGAGTTCGTCCATGGAACAACATAATTCAGTCTAGATCAATCAATCTCTCCATCGGGCTTCTTCCCCTGTACGGTCATAGAACCTCTTTAATGGCGCACTATTCTTCGTCCACCCATACCGTACCGTTGTGACACCGTAGCGTGACCCCTAGTTCATATGGACCCGCAGGCCCCCAGGGATCAATGTGGACTACAAAGTCTTCGATGTCTGCCGGATCCCAGATACAGGTTACGGTTGCGTTCGTAGTCGTGATTTTCAATCTCGCCGAAGAGGTGTGCTCCGGATCACCTGAGACCGTGACATTGCCGCCAAATTCGGCGTGGTAATCTCCCTCGGTGTTTCCCATTACGTAGTTTGTGGCATTTGTGAATGGGGTTGATCGGCAAGCGTCGTTGTACCAAGTGATAGACCAGTTCCCGAATGATCCCGCTGGACTGTCGGTATCACAATGATTGCTGTAGCTGTGTTTGAAGAGCGTATCCGCGTCAACCAACATCCGAGTTTTAGTTTGTGTCAAGCCAAACTCGATGACATCGGCAGCCTTCAATTCCGCCAACGCCCACCCGTTGACGAGTTGGCCACTGTCTGCTCTGATTACGTTCCCATTAGATTTTCGCTTGGTTTGTGAAGTCGGTGTTGCGGACTTCTCGATGATGCTGAATGAACAGTCACTTACATCGTATTTCAATGTGAGGTCGGGATCGCGGCTTGCGTTTGCATCTACAGTGTTGGACATCTCCACGGAAGGGATGGCTGGGCATAATTCAATCTCTAGATCATCTCCTTCTAGGTCGACAACCGTAAAGGTCTCCTTATCCAACGATGTGATTTGTTGATTGATAGCGAAATTGCGGGAATCGTAAGCAGTGTCGTCTATTTTTATCGTCCAATTCGATTCATTATTGGTTTGAGTTGGCGTTTCGGATGACCCGAATGGGCCGAATGCCATGGTTAGCCCTACAAATAAAGCCCCTAGAATAAAAAACAGTGGTATTAACCTTCGAATTTCCATCGTGCGTCTCCTATGATTTGGTTATACGCTGTTAAATACAGCGAAGTGCTCAATGATACGTAAAAAAGCAAGTTTATCAAGACAAATAAAAATACTTAGAAATATCAGTTAGCTATATTCGTTGGTTAGAATTTATCTTCATCGAATCATGCCAACCAGGGCGCCTCTTCCTTAGTTGGCGGAACAATGAACCGTCCCCCACCTTCGCGTCTGGGAAATGGGTTGCGGCGGCGGCGGTTTGGTTCGGGTGGGTTGGCTTGGAGGTTGGACAAGGCTTCTTCGTCGATGGTGATGCCTAGGCCGGGTTCGTTGGAGAGTTGGATGAAGCCGTCTTCGATGGTGTGGTTGAAGTTGATGCAGTGTTCTCGGCCGGGGTCGACGACTTCCATCATCATGTGATTGGGTAGGGCGGCGGCGAGGTGTGCTGCGTAGTTGGCCTGGCAGTTCATCATGGTCACGGGTAGTTCGTAGGCGTAGCAGAGGTTGGCGATTTGCTTGCAGCCGGTGAAGCCGCTGTGGCTTGCGGCGATGTTTACGACGTCGACGGCTTGCTGCGAGACGAGGGGGTAGAAGTCGCCGATGTGGTTGAGGTTTTCGCCGGAGGCTACGGCGGCGGAGATGTTGCGGGAGACTTGTCTGAGGCCGTCGAAGTCCCAGCGTCGTGCGGGCTCTTCGGCCCAAGTGATGTCAAAGTCTTGCTCGATACGCTGGATGCGGATGATGGCTTCTTTGGCGGACCAGTATTCGTTGCTGTCGATGAGGAGTCGGGGTCGGTCGGATGCGATGCTGAGGGCTTCCTGCATGATGCCGATGCGTCGGAGGTCGGTCTTCATGTCGAGTCCGATTTTGAGCTTGCCGCCGTCGACGCCTCGCTCGGCCATTCGTCGGTAGAAGGCGAAGATGGCGTCGTCGTCGAGGCAGAGGTCGATGCCGCTGGCGTAGGCTTTGGTGCGGCCTTCGCGGGCACCGAAAGTTAGCCATAGGGGTTCGTCGGCGATCTTTGCTTTGAGGTCCCAAAGGGCGGTGTCGATGGCGTTTATGGCGGCGTTCATCTCGCCTTCGTTGCCGCCTTTGAATACGAAGTCGACGAGTCGCATCCATAGTCCGACGACGGAGCGGGGGTCTTCGCCTTCGATGAGGTGGAAAAGTCGTCCGACGGCGGGATTTCCGCCTGGAGCGACGCCGGTGATGCCTTCGTCGGTCTCGATCCATAGGACGGAGCCGCCGGAGATATCCTCGCCGACCACGCCGTTGGCGTCGCCGATGGGGCGGTCCATCTTCATCTCGTATTGTTCTACGCGGTATCCGGTGATTTTCATGGTTTGGTTCCCCGGGGGCTTTTCTTTTTATGGGTTGGTGTGTCGGGCATCCCCAACGAGCGGGCGACCACAAGGGATCGCCCCTATGCGCGTCCCCCTCGTTTCACGAAGGGGACGATATCGGTATTAGTAGGCGTGTTGGCCTTCGGATTGTCCGGTGATGCCGCGTATGGATTCGGCGATCTCTTCGGGAGTTGGCGGGACTTCGTAGAGGCCGGCGCCGGGTCGGCGTCCGAAGGGGCTGGGGCCACTCCCAGGCGGGATCTTGGTTACGCTGGCGTCTTGGAGGGCTTCGCGGTTGATTTCGATGCCGAGACCGGGTTTGTCTCCGAGGATCGCTTTGCCGTTTTCGAATGTGACGTCGTGGGTTGTGACGCCGTCGTCGGGTTCGGGGTTGCCGACCTCGATGGTGATGTAGTTGGGGATGACGGTTGCGAGGTGTGCGTGATGGTGTCCTGCCGAGCCGCCGAGGGTTACGGGGAGGTTGAAGCCGTAAGCGGCGTCGGCGAGTTGGAGGGCGCAGGTGATGCCGGTCATTCCGGAGCCGACTTGGATGATGTCGGCGGAACGGTTGTGGAAGTAGGGGAGGAAGTCGCCGAGGGTGTCGAGGTTTTCGCCGGCGCAGACAGGAGTTTTGACGGCGTCGCAGATGCGTCTTAGACCGAGGAAGTCCCAGCGTCGGGCGGGTTCTTCGATCCACATCAGGTCGAACTGCTCTTCCATCTCGCGGACTTTTCGAATGGCTTGTTTGGGTGACCAGTATTCGTTGGCGTCGACCATCAGGCCGGGTTCGTCGGTGTTGATGCTGAGGGCGTCGTTCATGAGACCGATGCGGCGGAGGTCGCGGTCTTGGTCTAGGCCGATCTTGAGCTTGCCGTCGGTGAAGCCGTATTTTTCGGCGGCCGAGCGGTAAAAGTCGAATATCTCCTGGTCGGAGAGAGGCATGTCGAGTCCGCTGGCGTATGCGTTGATGGGTTGTTTGACGCCACCGAGGGTTTTCCAGAGGGGTTCGTCGTTGGCTTTGGCTTTGAGATCCCAGAGTGCTATGTCGAGTGCTGAAATGGCGTCGTTGGCGATGCCGTCGTGACCGCCTTTGAAATGCTTGTTGACCATGCGCTGCCAGAGGCTGGTGACGTGTCTGGGGTCTTGCCCGATGAGGACGCCTTCGACGAGGGATTCGATGATCGGGAGAGCCGCGCCGCCGCCGGTTGTGATGCCGGTAAGTTCGGTGTCGGTGTGGAGTTCGACGACGCAGCCGCTGCCCCGGGCACGGCCCATGGGTGAGTTGGCATCGCCCATGCGGCGGGACATAGTGAATTGGTAGAGCGTAGAGGATACGCCGGTGATCTTCATGTCGACCTTTCGGATTTTGCTCTCGACGTGTAGGCAATGGCCTTCGTGTTGCGGTCGTCTTGTGCCGGGTTGTCAGCGTTCATTCTTGCACAAGATTTGGGAAAAGGTATCAACCAAAGACGTTGTGCGTTCGTATAGGGCAAAGGGAGTGTCGTTAAATGGGTGAGATACGTACATGCGTATAGAATCGATACCACTCAAGAAACTGAGTTGTCGGGTTGCCTTGGCAACACCGATTGACACTATGTATTCCCTGTTGCAAAGACTGAAATTCGCGTTGCCGTTGGTGGTGGCGATTTTGCTGGTCGTTGTTGCGTCGGAGCCGTTTGGGAACGGCGAAAAAGTCGAGGCTCAGGACGGCGGATCGGCCGATGCCGGGTTCACCTTGGTGGCCTTTGATGCGACGCTGACGCGGATCGAGGATATCGAGGCTGCTCAGTTGGCGGCGAACATCGTGCTGTCGAACGCTGGCGAGGGGTTGATCATTGTTGGGAAATACTTCGATCACGCGGAAGAGCCGGAGATCTTCGATACCGCCGATCAGGCCAAGGCGGTGGTGAACGAGGTCGCGGATGAGTTGAAGTCGAATGCTGGTGGGGAAGCGTTGCCGGCGGATCTTTCCGAAATGTTCGAGACGTACGCGCTGTTCGTACAAGGTCTTGGCGACCAGGTTGATGGGCGGCTTGTGATTCTTTCCGCGGGCGGGTTCACGTATCACGAATCGGTGGGCGTTGACGGGCTGTCGAGTGTGGCGAAAGAGCTGGCAGCTCAGGGCGTCGAAGTGAGCACGGTCTCGTTGGTGACAACGCCAGCGGTTGATCGTGATGTTCTCGGAGCGATCAGCTCCGCGGGTGCGGGCATCTCGTACGACCTTGGGTTTTCGGATGGCGTATTGGAGTTTGTCAACAACGAATTAAGTGTGCAATTAACGGCATCGGTGCAGACCGACGATCTGGCGTCAGGGATCGAAACTATCGATCTCGCGGTGCCTCCTCACTCGTCGTATCTGGTGGCTGGTTTCATATACGACGACCCTGAGAGCGATCACGTAATCGTTGAACCGAACGGACAAGAGATAAGTGGATCCGTCGGGTCTGTGAGCGCGCTGTCGATTGCCGGCATGAAGTTTTTCACGGTTCGGAATCCGCAGGCGGGCACGTGGTCTCTGCGAAGTTCTGGCAGTTCGGGCTCTTTAACGATTTTGAGCGATGTGCTGAACGATCTCAGCGTTGCAATGCCACCTCAGGCGCCGTTTCCCATCGGCGAGCCGTTCATGATCGTCGCTGAAGCGCGGATCGGCGAGGTGCCGTTTATCGACACCTCTGCCATCGTCGAAGCGTTTATCGTCGGGCCTGACGGAACCGAACTGACGTTTGGTTTGAACGACATCGGCGAGGATGGCGACGTGTTTGCTGAGGACGGGGTGTTTTCCGCGACGGTTCCCGCGCAAGAAGAGGCCTGGATCGGTGATGTTCGATTGAGTATGCGCTGGCCCGATATCGACGTGACGATCGATGGGGGAGGAGTAATCGCGGTCGAGCCGTTCCCAACGATCGAGGTCACATTGGCAGTGATGGACGAATCGGTTGCAGAGACGACGCGTACGCAGTTGGCGACGGTTGATTTGAAACTCGGCGAATTTCCCTTCCTGGCTGAGCAGGACGGAATAGCGGTGTCGATGGTGAAATTGGAAGACGGTTCGACTGTCGATCTAGAGTTCGAGCCGACGGAGGTCGTGGATGACAAGGTCTACCAGCTGAAGGTTTTTGGATCGCTGGTGACGGCGGCGGAATACGAATTCAGAGCAACGTTGAACAGCACGCACTTGGATCGTGAATTTGAGGCGGTTGCCGGGAAGAAATCAACGAACATCGAGATCGCAACTCCCGTACCGATTTTGACCTACTCCGCCATTGGTGTCGGAGCGTTCATAGGACTGCTGTTGCTGTTGCTTATCTTGCGATCGTTGATGCAGGTTAGGCCGTACGGGTATCTGTATCGTGTGGATGTTCAAGGGGAACGGGAGTTGGTAGTCGATTTCGGGGCGTACCGTCGCTCGCCGTGGGACGCGTTGATGAATAAGGCGATAGTCCCTGCCGCGGCGCTGCCGGGCCTCCCGTTGCTGGGAGGCAGGTTTGTGTTCTCGGGCCGACGTTTAGCGTTCCGGTATCGTCCCGACTCCGACGGGCTGTTGAGGATGACGGTGCGCGGCGAAGCGTTGCAGGGTGGGTACACCGATATCGTGGATGGGGAAGAGTTCAACATCGGACCGGACAGCTTCGTGTTTGACCGGGCGCCAATTGGCGATGAAGTCGCCGTGTCGGACCGACTTCAACCGCCCCAGAGGACGCGGAACGCGGAGTTGGACAATTTCGCGTTGGACCCGATGACGTGGGACGCGCCTCCTAGCGCGCGGCCGACGCGGCGTAATTATTGAGGGTTCAACCGCGCGATTGTGTTTCGCTGGGTTGTGGTGGATTCGGGCTTCGTTCGTCCCGCACAGATTCCGCAGGCGTTGATTTTTGCCCGCGTCGTGCGTCAGGTTGGTCGGCGCTGGAACCGGAGCCGGCGTGGCTGTCTCGGTCTTTTCGCATCTCTGCAAGGTGAACGTTGATCGACCAATGCAGCTCCACGACGCAGGAGACGCCGAGGACCGATACCAGCACGACACCCGCCTCATAGAGGTCGTCCCATGCCGCCCACACTGCGAACATATCGATATGCGCTCACCGCGGCCAGCGCGCAGAGCACTTAGTCGGCCACCGTCTTCCATGTGATTTTCATTTGCGCGTCAGCATCAGTTCGGTGAACCATGAATACCGGAACACAAAGCCGAGCGTGATGAAAATCCCGGCGATGATCAGCGGGATGGAGAGAAGCCTGCATGGTCTGATGCAAGGCTCCTCACGTTTCTTCTGCTCATCCTTCGCGTCTGTCTGGTCCATGTCCCGCAGCCGAACGTGAAGAAATCGTCGTCTTCGGGGAGCACTGTCACTGTGGTGCCTGCCGAGTATCCGCCGGTTGCTACAACTTGATCTTCGATGTCTTCGCGATAGTCGAGTCGGCCCCATTCGCAACTCGCAGCGTCGGCGTTCGAACCGATGGTATAGGTTCCCGGCTGGATGTCCCGGTTGACGAAGTGGTTGCCGTCACCGAATTCGACCATCATCACGGTCTGACGCGCTGAGCGTTCGTTACAGTCGGTAAAGTACTCGCAGTCAGTCGAAAGGGTGGCGCTGAGCTCGCTGCTAAGGCGACCGTCACTGGCCTTGGTGCGCACCTCGAAATCATATGAATTCGCCGGCGACATTGCTCCGGCGACACTACTGAGGTGTTACGGAAGGACGATCTTTCCGATGATATTGACGGATTGGATCGTATCGCCTTGCTCGATCGCGAATACGATGTCCATGCCGTTGATCACTTTTCCGAAGACGGCGTGGCACGATACAGTGGGGTTTTCGCAGGGTTTTGGCTCGCCGTCGACGTTAGGGTCGAGGTGAGGTATTGCGCTGAGGGTGATGAAGAATTGCGACGTGTTTGTGTTGAGACCGGCGTTGGCGATCGAGAGGATGCCGGTGGCGTCGTGTTTCATGTGGGGGTGGAAGACATCGTCGAACTGATCGATTTGCTTGCCGTCGGCGTTGATGCCGCTTTAGATCACGAAGCCGGGCATGACGCGGTGCCACATTGAGTTGGTGTAGAAACCGTCGTTGGCGAGATTTACGAAGTTTTCGACGTAGACGCCTGCGATGTCGTCGAACAACCCGACCTCGATATCGCCTTTGTTGGTTCTGATGGTGACGGAAACGGAGCGTTCGGAGGCGTCATTGGATATGGCGGCGGTCGGGTCGCAGGTTGGGAGGCCTGTGTTGGGCACGTCAGTATCGTCGATCGACAGCAAATTCTGCGGGATGCACCCTGTCAGAGCATCGTTGCCTGCGATGAAAAAGACGTCCAGCCGCGGCAAGTTTTCGAGTTCAAGGGGAATACTGCCGGTGAAATTGTTGTCTCTCAGTCCCAAGTACCGTAGCTTGGACAGAGATCCGAGTTCCGCTGGGATTTCACCTGAAAACGCGTTTCCGGCCAACCCTAGGACCTTGAGTTCACCGAGGTCACCAATTGATCTCGGGATTGCTCCGGTCAACTGATTATTTTCAACCAAAAAATTGCTTAGTTCTGTCAATCTTGATATTTCTTCAGGCAGTTCACCGGTCAATTGGTTTGAATCAAGCAACAGATTGCGCAAATTAACCAATTGACCAATCTCAGGTGGTATTGTGCCATTGAGTTGATTGTTGAACAGCGACACCGTTCCGAGATTCGTGAGTTTGCCTATCGTTGCCGGTATGTTGCCAGTCAGATGGTTGCCGTTTAAATGTATCGCAATTAAGGATTCGAGCGCCCCGATCTCAGAAGGAATCTCACCAGTGGGTTGGTTGTTCAACAGAACCAATGCTTGGAGTTCGGACAACTGTCCAATAGAGTTCGGGATTTTGTCGATCAGATGGTTGTGGTGCAGATAAAGAAACTCGAGGTTGCGTAGATTTCCCAATTCAAGCGGAATAGAACCAGTCAACGCGTTGAATCCGAGGTTCAAATCTGCGAGTCGGGAAAGAGAGCCAAGTTGGTTGGGAATGTCGCCATCCAGATGGTTTCCTCCTAGATTGAGTATCGTCAATTTGGAAAGTTCGCCGATGCCGTTCGGGATCTTTCCTTTGAGGTCGTTCTGGGACAAATCGATTATTCGCAATTCGGTCAGCAGTGAGATTTTGTGAGGTATTTCGCCAGCAAGTCGGTTTAGGGGTAATTCGAGACTGATTACGCGTCCGTTTCTGTCAGTATCGACGCCGTGCCATTGGTTGAGCGGTTTGGTTGAGAGCCAGCCGGTTTCGTTGGCCCATTTTGCGCCGTTGACGGCGTTGTAGATGGCGATAAGTGCTGCTTTATCGGTTGAACGCGCGGTCGCGGTTTTGCAGTAACTGAGGCCGAGGTATTCAACTTCGTCGGGCCTGAAGAATTTGCGTAATCCGTCTGCGACGCAACCAGTGAAATTATTCCTCGAAAAATCGCTCACCACCAAGCTTGCAATGCTCCCCAACTCAACAGGTATTTCACCTTTTAGTAAGTTTTCCCTTAACCGCAGTTCCATGAGGTCTACGAGGTTTCCAAGTTCGTGTGGGATGGCGCCGGTCAGGTTGTTGTTGCTGAGGTCCAAGTCTCGCAAGTTGGTCAAATCGCCGAGTTCGAACGGGATGCTTCCTTCTAAATCGTTGTCTCTGAGCCAGAGTATCTCGAGATTTCTCAAGTTGCTCAACTCTTTGGGTATTTTGCCGCTCAATCGATTTTCGCTGAGATCTAATTCGCGTAAATTCGTCAATGATTCGAGTTCGGGCGGGATGGAACCGCCGAGTTGATTGCCGCGGAGTGCCAGAACCGATAGATCGTTCAATTCGCCGATTTCGGAGGGGATGTTGCCTGAAAGTTGGTTGCTGCTGATGGACAAGATAGTTATTTCCGCGAGCATTCCGAATTCCGGCGGAATCGCACCAGAGAGATGGTTTTCGTCGAGTTGCAGCGCCTCCAAATTCGTGAGGTTCCCGAGGTCCAGCGGTAACGTGCCGTTGAGTTGATTGTTGTTAGCGTTGAAGCTAAAGAGTCGATGCAATTCGCCGAATTCAGCAGGGATCGAACCGGAAAGGGAGTTCCCGTCAACCAGCAGTTCCCTGAGATCTGACAATTCACCGATTTCAGGCGACAACGTACCTTTCAGATTGTTTTCGCCCAACTCGAGTACGATGACGCGATCGTTGTTATCAGCGTGGACGCCGTGCCATTCGCCCAGTGGTTTGTCGCTGAGCCAGTTGGTGTTGTCGATCCAGTTTTCGCCGCCTGTGGATTGGTAGAAGGCGGTGAGTGCAGACCGATCTGGGAATGACGTCGGCGTTGGCGTATAGGTTGCTAGGGGAGTCTGAGTCGGGAACGGCGTATACGTGGGTTGGGGAGATTGCGTTGGCAACGGCGCAGGCTCCGGGAACGGCGTGTAGGTTGGATACGGAGTGCCGGTAGGCCCGGGCGTCGGGGTACTGAACGGAACGGGAGTTTCGGTGTAGGTCGGTCGTGGCGGAACCGTAGGGGTGGCCGGTTGGATTGTCGGTGTCGGGGTTGGTTCAGGCTGTTGGCAAGCGAGAAGTGCGACGGCGAGCGTGAAGCTGAGCACCGGGGCGCCGACTAGGGAAGTGGTCTTGGACGGGGTCGTTGTCGAGATAGAAATTCGAGTGAAGTTTCGAAAAACGTTGGGAAACGTGGCGCGCGTAGGCAGGGGTCTATCGCTTAATTCGCTTGGATATTCGAGTTCATGTAGATTAAATTATCTTCCGCCCAACTCGCTGTTCGATCGGACGAATTGGGCGGAACGATTTGTCGAGACCGGTCTACTTCTTGTGGATGTCGACGGATTCCATGACGTCGCCTTGCTCGATGGCGAGGACTACGTCCATGCCGCTGGTGACTTTGCCGAAGACGGCGTGGCAGGAAGTGCCGCGGACTTCGCATGGTTTCAACTGACCGTCGACGTAGGGGTCGAGATGTGGAGTTTCCGCGTGGGTGACGAAGAACTGAGAGGTGTTGGTGTTGAAGCCGGCGTTGGCCATCGAGAGGATGCCGGGGGAGTCGTGCTTCATGTCGGGGTGGAAGACGTCGGCGAACTGGTCGATCTGCTTGCCGTCGGCGTTGATGCCGCCTTGGATGACGAAGCCGGGGATGACGCGGTGCCACTTGGAGTTGGTGTAGAAGCCGTCGTTGGCGAGGTTGACGAAGTTCTCGACGTAGACGCTGGCGATGTCGTTGTAGAGGTCGGCCTCGATGTCGCCTTTGTTGGTCTTGATGGTGACGGAGTATGAGGCGTTAGGGTCGTATGATCCTCCGCCTCCGCCGTCGCTGCTAGTGCAGGCCCCGAATAGTGCGACCGAGGTGGCGCTTGCGATCAACGCCGTAGCTTTCAATATGTTCGTCATGCGTAACGTGTCCTCCGTCAACTGGAACTGCGGATTGGGAACCTATTGCGGAACCTTGGGAACCTACCGCAGAACCTTGTTCTGTTTCTCGCTAATCGAGTATATCCGCGAGATTGTTGGGGGTTGAATCGAGTGCAGTGCGTCGATGCAAACTATAATCCGCGATATGAGTCAATCGCCGACTGGAATTGCCGCCGAAACCGATCTTCGCTTGCCGTCCGGGCTGTCGCGGGAACGCCTGCTTGAGGCCTACAGGATGATGTGCTTGAGCCGGGCGTTGGACATCCGGATTTGGACACTGAATCGGCAGGGCAAGGCGGCGATCGCGGCGTCGGCGCAGGGGCATGAGGCGGCGCAGGTTGCGACGGTGATGGCGTCTGATCCGGCGCGCGACCACTATCTGATTTACTACCGACAGCTGACGGCGATGTTGATGCTGGGGACGACGCCGACGGAGATGTTGATGCAGTTTTTGGCGCGGGAGGGGGAGATTCTGAGTGCTGCAAGGCAGTTCCCGTTGCATGGTGCGCATCCGCGGGTCGATCTGTTCTCGTTTTCCAATGTGGTTGGGACGCAGTTGCCGCAAGCGGTCGGCGTAGCGCTCGCGGACAAGATGAAAGGTAGGGACGCGGTTACGATCTCGTTTTTCGGCGATGGAGCGGCGAGTCAGGGCGATTGCCACGAGGCGATGAATTTCGCCGGGATTCACAAGGTTCCGGTGGTGTTTTTGTGCGAGAACAACCGCTATGCGATATCGGTGCCGTTGAATCAGCAGATGGCAGTGGAGTCGATAGCGTCTCGGGCTTTCGCGTATGGGATACCTGGCGTTGAAGTCGATGGGATGGACCTCGTTGCGTCGTATGAAGCGGTGAAAGAAGCTGTCGACCGCGCTCGGTCGGGAGGAGGTGCCAGTTTGGTCGAGCTTAGGGTCGAGCGATTGTTGCCTCACACTACGGACGACGACCACACGCGGTATCGCTCGGAAGCGGATATCGAACGGATGAAGGATATGGATCCGTTGCCGATAACTGAGCAGATGTTGAGGCGGCACGGGATATTGGACGATGCTACGGATGTCGAGTTCAAGGAGTCGGCGCAGCGGGCGGTCGATGACGCGACCGATGAGGTTGAGGCGATGCCTTTCCCGGCGGTCGGAGGGATGTACACGGGAGTTTTGGAATCAGTAATAGGAGGCAACTCTCATGCCTGAGATGACGCTGATAGAGGCGGTGAGGGAGACGCTGCGGTCGGAGATGCGCCGCGACCCGGAAATTTTCATGATGGGTGAGGACATCGGGCTTCGAGGTGGAGTGTTCCTAGCTACGGAGGGATTCATCGATGAGTTTGGCGAGGACCGGGTGATGAACACGCCGTTGGCGGAGTCGTCGATCATCGGGATCGCACTCGGCGCGGCGGTGAACGGAATGCGTCCGGTGGCGGAGATACAGTTTGCGGACTTTGTTTGGCCTGCGATCAATCAACTCGTCGGAGAGGCTGCGCGGGTCAGGTACGGAACGAACGGCGGGAAGACAGCGCCGATGACGGTGCGAGTGCCTTATGGCGGGGGCGTGCGTGGCGGTCTGTACCATTCGCAGAGCATCGAGGTGTTGTTTGCGCATACGCCGGGCTTGCAGGTCGTCGCGCCGGCGACGCCGTATGATGCGCGCGGGTTGCTCAGATCGGCGATTCGGTCGAATGATCCGACGGTGTTCTTGGAGCACAAACGCACGTACCGGTTGGTGCGCGGAGAAGCGCCTGACGAAGAGTACATGGAGCCGATCGGGAAGGCGGATATCAAGCGCGCTGGGAGCGATGTGACGCTGGTCACCTATGGCTTGATGTTGCACCACTCGCTGCAGGCGGCGGAGATGGTTTCGCAGTCGGACGGGATCGAGGCCGAGGTGGTTGACCTGCGAACACTGCGCCCGATAGATAGTGAGACGATACTGGATTCGGTTTCGCGGACGGGGAGAGCGATGATCGTGCAGGAGGATACAGGCGCGGTGAGCGTCTCGTCTGAGGTGTCGGCCATCATTGCACAAGAAGGTTTTTTCGATCTCGATGCCCCGGTGATGCGTGTGACGCCACCGGAGATTCCTCCAATGCCGTTCAGTCCGTTGCAGGAGGCCGAATTCATGCCTTCGCCGGAGAAGATCGCCGCGGCGATCCGTCGATTGGCGGAAGTCTGATACCTGATAGATGGCGAAGTTGACGATAGATATGCCGCACGTCGGCGAGTCGGTGACTGAGGCGGTCATCGGCAAGTGGTTGGTGTCGCCCGGGGATACGATCCGCCGGTACGATCCGCTCGTCGAGGTCGTCACAGACAAGGTCAATATGGAGGTTCCGGCACCGCGGGACGGCAAAATAATCGGGTTGCTGGTGAGCGAGGGCGACACGGTGGAGATGGGAGCGGCGATCGCTGAGATGGAGGTGGAAGGCGCGGAACCGGAGCAGGATCCGGTTGCGGACGGGCCATCGGTGCAGGCGGCTAGCCGCGTTGGTTCGATGATTGTGGGAGCGAATGTGGGTCCAACTGGTGGCGAGTTTATGGACACCAGTTTGCAAACCGAATCGGCGGTCGTGGAAGCGTCAGAATCGATAACGTCGCCGGCACGAGGTCGTCGCGGCAGGCAGGTCAGAACGGATGACGGGGCGCGGATATCGCCCGTGGTACGGCGTCTTGCCGAGCGGCACGGGATCGATGTGAGCCAGTTGACGGGTAGCGGGAATGGCGGTCGAGTTACGAAGCGGGATGTCGAGGCGTATTTGGAAGCGATGGAGGTTGGGACTGCGCCGACGACGGAGCGAGCAGACGAGGTCGTGGAGCCGTCGCCGATTCGTCGGATAATCGCCGAGAACATGTCGCGCAGCTTCCGTGAGATACCGCACGCTTGGGGTGCGATCGAAGTCGACGTTTCGGGAATGGTGGCATATCGGAATGCGAATTTGGAGCGGGTGCAGGGAAGCACCGGTCAACGGCTTACGTATCTACCGATCGTGTTGCATCACGTCGCGCGGGCGTTGAGGGAGCATCGACTGTTGAATTCGAGCTGGGTCGATGGGAAAGTTGTGTTGAAGGGGGCAGTTAACGTGGGTGTTGCGGTCGCATCGGAGCAAGGACTTGTCGTCCCGGTGGTGCGCGGCGCGGATGGACTGTCGCTCAAGGATACGGTGTCTGAAATGGCGCGGATTGTGGAAGGTGCGCGGACTGGGAAGTTGCAGTTGGAGGATGTTCAGGGTGGGACCTTCACGTTGAACAACACGGGTGCGCTAGGTTCGGTTCTTGGTGGTGCGATCATCAACTACCCGCAGGCGGCGATTTTGACTACGGAGTCGATAGTGAAGCGTCCGGTTGTGGTTACGACGCCTGAAGGCGGTGACGCGATTGCGATCCGTTCGATGATGAATATGTGCTTGTCGTTCGACCATCGGATCATCGATGGTGCGGAGGCGTTGGCGTTTATGAACGATGTAAAGGGACGTTTGGAATCGATGTCGCAGAGCGACGAGTCCCGATGAGTTCGGGGCGTTCTCTCATGCGCGCATCGTGGTTGGGGCGCGTGCCGTATCGGCCGACGTACGAGTTGCAACGCGTGCTGATGGAGCAGCGGAAGACGGATGAGATCCCGGACACGATGTTGATGTTGGAGCACGAGCATGTCTACACGCTAGGGCGTCGTGCGGATGAAACGCATTTGGTTACGAAGGAGGGTGTGATCGAGGCGGATCGTGCGGAGGTTGTCGAGACGGATCGAGGTGGTGAAGCGACGTATCACGGCCCTGGGCAGTTGGTGGCGTACCCGATCATCAGCATCCGCGAGTTGAAGCTGGGACCGGTTGCGTACGTGCGGTTGCTGGAGGAGACGATTATTCAAATGTTGGCGGAGTATGGGATTCGTGGGCACCGCGTAGTCGGCAAGACGGGTGTTTGGGTTGGTGGTGAGCCCGGAAGCAAGCCGACTGACGGCGCGAACCCGGCGGGGCGAAAGATCGCGGCTATCGGGGTGCGGATCAGTGGCGGTGTTGCGATGCATGGCATGGCGTTGAACGTGAGCACCGACCTTGGTTACTACTCGCACATTGTGCCGTGCGGGATGCCGGGGATGGATGTGACGTCGATATCTCTGGAGACCGGGAAAACGGTCGACACGGAAGCGGTTGCGCGGTCATGGGCGGAGTTGTTCGCGGATATTTTGTACTTCGATATCGATTGGATATCGTCATCATCTTTAACGGATATTCAATCCGTGAAGGTGCCAGTTTCCGTATAACAAACTATGAAATTCTCGACTCTGAAATCTCGTGTAATAACGGCCGTCGTTTTGATGCTGACGGTCGCGCTGGCATCGATCGCATGTGCGGAGGAAGAGTTGCCGACTGCGACGCCGGTGCCGCTGCCACCGATCGTCGTTGATATCGGAATGACGGCGAGCACCGTGATGGCTCCTGTGAACATCGATTTCGAAGCTGCAAACTTCACCGACGGGGCGTCGTATTTCTGGGATTTCGGTGATGGCGGCACGTCCGCGGGAACGATTGCTCGGCACACGTATCTGGATGCTGGGACGTTCACCGTGAAGTTAACGGCCTCACGGGGCGACGAGACCGAGATATCGGAGTCGACGATCACAGTCCAGCCGGGTGATGCGGGGTGGCTGGTTTTGAACGCTGAAGAGCTTACGGTTGCGGGGGTGGAGACGTTCCAGTTCGAGGTTGAGGCGTTTGACCATCTTGGGAACCTGGTTGCGGAGCCGGATCTGGTATGGCACGCGGACCCGGCGACTGGGAGCGTAGATCAGGATGGGCTCTACACTGCGGGCACGAATATCGGGTCCGCATCCGAAGGAGTGAGGGTGGAATTCAAGCGTGGAAACTTCACGGCCAACTACGTGGTGCCAGTATCAGTCGTGCACGGCCCGGCGACGACGTTGGCGGTAACTCCTGATGTGGTGGACACACGGGTGACATGGGAAGTGGATATGCATGCCGAAGTGCTGGACCACGTTGGTCACGTTCTCGAGGATGCGGAGATCACTTGGGAGGTGCTGCGTCACGGAGATGAGATAGACCAGACAGGGCACTACACGCCGAATGAGACGATGTCGACGGAGGATGCATCGTTGGTTCTGGTGACTGCTACGGCTAGGGGCGTGACGTTGGAACGGATTATCAAGGGAACTGTGAAGCCGGGGATTTTGGATCGCGTCGGGGCCGAGGGATCGTTGCTGGAGTTGAAGCCGGGCGATGAGGTGCAGATGTCGGCTATCGGTTTCGACCGCTTCGGTCACGAGTTGGAGTTGGACGAGGTCAAGTGGGAGGTCGAAGATCCGGAGATCGGCAGCTTCAACGAAGAAGGCGTGTTCAACGCAGGCGCGAAGTCGGGGACGTTCCCTGAGAACACCCTCCGGGTCCGGGGGATCAAGGATGGGGTGCAGTCATTCGCGGATGTGCCGTTGTCGATACTTCCGTCGAAAGCAGTGGCGATCGAGTTTGAGAATGATTTCGATTCGGTTCCTGCTGGGTCGAGTTCGCCCGTTGATTTGAACGTGTTGGATGAGAACGGCAACGCGATCGATGACGTGGATGTGTATCTGGAGGTAACTGCCGGAGGCAGCTTGAATCAAAATTTCGCGTTTAAAGCCGGGTTCGAGCCGGGTGTGTACGAAGATGCCGTAGTTGCCAGGATCCTTGAGGACGGTTCTGGGAACTCGGTGCCAATCGAGGCAACGATGGACATCGGGGTCCGGCAGCGAAGTTCGGATTTCCTCGCGATCGATATAGTCGGCCCGCGCGGCGGCGTGGTTTATCTGATCAATCTAGTGACCGGCGATTTGGTGCCGTTGTCCGTGGATATCGAAACGAACGAGTTCGAAGAACAGACACCGTCGTGGTGGCCAGACGGTTCGCGGCTGGCGTATTCGAGCGACGTGAATGGCAATCTGGAAATTTTCGACATCGACCCGTTCACCAGCGATGTGCGACTGTTGGTGACAAGCGAGACCGATTTGGTGATGCCGGCGATTTCGCCTGACGGAACCCGAATCGCGTTTGTCGAGCTCCTGGAGGACGAATCAAACGTCTACGTCGGCGATTTGGAGTTAGACGAAAATGGCGATGTTATTGGCGCCACCACGCTGGACGCCGCCGAAAAGCTATCGACCGAGGACGGGCTTAAGCATCTTTTCCCTTATTGGTCTCCGGACGGATCATTGATCATGTACACCTCGACCCCGGGGGATGGTCGTTTTCGGGTGACGATTAGTGGAGTGGGCGACATTGAAGGCGCAACTTGGGGTGAGACACTGACGCAGGCGCGCGATGTTAGCGGTTTGGCGTGGCACCCGGACGGGGATCGCATCTTGGTAGCGACGCGGGAGTATGTGGACGACGAACGGCGAGACTCGTTAGTGCTTGCCAACCTGTTTACTGGCGAAATCGAGGGGATCGATGCTGGCGGGTTGCAGATCGGGATTGCTGCGATATCGCCGGATGGCTCTGAGATTTCGTTTGTCGAGGAGGATGAAGGGGCGTTGTGGTTGATGGATATCGATGGCACAGGCAGGCGTCAGGCATTGGGAGGTCAGTTCCAGACGACGGTCATGGCTTGGCGACCGCAGCTTTTAGAGTTGCCAACGCCGGTTGATCGTGTGCTGGGCGCACCGGATATGGTCGTGCCCAATGGCGATATCGTCTTGGAACGAATAGAAGCATCGAGCGATGGGGCCGTGGGCCCGTACCAGGTGTTGATGGAGACTGATCGGGGCGAGGTAAGGATCGACCTTTACAACCATCTGGCTCCGGTAACTGTTGACAATTTCATGAATCTGGCGAAGGTCGGCTACTACGATGGGTTGGCGTTTCATACGGTCGAGCCCGGCTCTGCGGTATTCAGTGGATCGAAGATAGACGCGTTCGGCGGCACAGCTGGCTACTACATTCCGTCGGAGTATCATCCGGAAGCTAGCCACGATATCGCCGGCACGATATCGATGGTTTCGAATGTGGTGAACGGCGGGTCCAGCGAGTTCGTGATCACGCTCGAGCCGAAGATGGAGTGGGACGCCTACACGGACGGTAACGAGAAGGACTGCACGGACCCGGTCGAGGTCTGCTATGCGGTCTTCGGGCGCGTGATTGAGGGCTTGGAAGTTTTGATGGGCTTTGAGGCGATCGACAGATTGTCGCAGTCGATTGAACCACATCGAATATTGAAGGTGACGGTTCTGGACAGGAGTGAGGGATGACGTATTCATCGACGATCACGCATCTCGAGTGCACGCTGACGGGTGAGCGTTTCGACGCGTCGCATCCGCACCGCACCAACCCGGCGAATGGCAAGCCGCTCTTCGCCCGCTACGACCTCGATAAGGCGAAGGCCACTCTGACCAAAGAATCGTTGGCGGACCGGCCCACGAACATGTGGCGATATCGCGAGGTGATGCCTGTCATCGACGATGCCAACATCATCACGCTGGGCGAGGGCGGAACGCCATTGCTCACGGCAGATCGACTGGCTAGGGCCACAGGGATGAACACCGTCTACATCAAGGATGAAGGCGTAAACCCTACAGGTTCGTTCAAGGCACGGGGACTTGGTGCGGCGGTGTCGAAAGCGAAAGAGTTAGGCCAGACGCGATTGACGATGCCTTCCGCAGGCAACGCTGCTGGTGCGATGTCGGCGTATGCTGCCGCGGGTGGCATGGAGGCGCACGTCTTCATGCCTAAAGATGCGCCGATCGCGAACAAGGTTGAGTGCGAGGCGTACGGTGCGAAGTTGACGCTGGTCGACGGTTTCATCACCGACGCCGGGCAGATGTCGCAACGGGCTGCGGAGGAGTTGGGACTGTTCGATGTGTCGACCTTGCGAGAGCCGTACCGCGCGGAGGGGAAGAAGACGATGGGCTATGAGATTGTCGAGCAGATGGGTTTCGAGGTGCCGGATGTGATCGTTTATCCGACGGGTGGCGGCACCGGGATCGTGGGCATCTGGAAGGCGTTGGACGAGATGGAGCAATTGGGATGGATCGGTTCGGAGCGTCCGCGGATGGTTTGCGTTCAAGCTGAGGGTTGCGCGCCATTGGTCGCCGCGTATGAGAAGGGCGAGGAGTTCGCAGAGCCGTTTCCGAATCCCCAAACGTTGGCTGCTGGTATGCGCGTTCCGGCGGCGATTGGCGATTTTTTGGTGATCCGCGCGGTTCGGGAGAGCGCTGGTACGGCCGTCACCGTGTCGGATGAAGAGATGGTTGATGGGATGGTCGAGATGGCTCGGATGGAAGGCGTGTTCGCGGCGCCTGAGGGTGGTGCTACATTGGCGGCGATGCGGAAGTTGATTGTCGGGGGTTTGATTTCTAAGAACGAGCGCGTGGTTTTGCTTGTGACGGGGAATGCACACAAGTATTTGGATATGCTGCCGGCGGGGATGGGGTCGGTTTAGGGGGTGTGCGTGGGTATGGTGGCTACGGAATCACGGGTTCGATAATTCTACAACGCAATTGACTAGTCTGACTAGTTATAATCGATGCATGGTCACTACATATTCAACATACGATGCGAAAGCCAAATTCTCTGAAGTGATCCGACGCGTTAGAGACGGGGAAACTGTCATTGTGTCGTACCGAGGCGATCCTGTCGCCGAGATCAAACCAATCGTGCCTGCGAAAACGTCCCAAGAAGAGCGGAATGCGGAGCTCGAACGCCGGGGCGTATTGATTCGATCAAGCGAACCGCGTACTGGCTTCAAATCTTCGGCACGCCGTCCAGGGGCATTAAAACGTTTTTTGGATGAGCGCCACCGTTGAGTTTCGCGTACGTCGATAGTTCAATTCTTGCTGCTATCGTGTTTGAAGAAGATGGTAGCGAAACGCTTCACGCTTGGCTTGCCGGATTTGATGGGTTAATGTGTTCAGATTTGGTTGAAGCCGAAGTCAAGTCAGCGTGTTTCCGCGAACGAGCAACGCTGGACCCGACGTTCTTCTCAAACATCGATTGGATTTTGCCCAATCGCGCGTTGTCACCTGAAATCTCGAATGTGTTGGCGGTAGGTTACTTGACCGGTGCTGACCTTTGGCATGTAGCCACCGCCCTCTACTATGCGTCGGATCCGAGCGAGGTCGGGTTTCTAACACTTGACATGCGACAGCGGAATGTGGCTCGTGAGTTGGGCTTTCAAGTCGAACGAGCCGCGGGCGAAGAATCGTTGAGTTGATAGGCTGGGTTCCCCATCGGCAACGCAGTCGCTGGTCGTTTTCGGTTCGGCCTCATCTAAACATTCTCCCCCCAACCGATGACGTGGCTGCTCACGCCGTTGGGGAAGCGTTGGTGGTATTCGTCGACCAACATGCCGAGGATGGCGGAGTCGTGGCGAGCGCCGGCGTGGGGTCGGCTGCTGCGGAGGGTGCCTTCGTGGACGAAGCCGATGTGTTCGAACATGGCGCGTGCGGCTTCGTTATAGGTGGGCACGTCGACCCAGCCGCGGTATAGGCCTAGGTGGTCGAAGATGTGTTCGAGCATGGCGAGGGCGGCTGCGGTGCCGTAACCCATGTGCCACTTTGTTTTATCGCCGATTAGGATGGATATCTGGGCGTCTCCGAGCGGCTCGTCGATGGAGAGTTGACCTTCACCGATGTGTTCGCCTTCTTCGGAGTAGATGGAAAAGATGTCGCGGTGAGGTTCGTGATGCGGGTCGTGGAAGACCTCGTCCCACTGCTCCTGAGTGGCGTTGAGCATCACCTCGGGCTCGTATCCGAGGTGCGCCGGGTCGCCGTAGGTGTATCGTCCGAACCAGCTTTCTGAGACATCCGTGTCTTTGAGCCATTCAGCGATTCGTTGGACGTCTTCTCTGGCGACTGGGTGAAGTTCACATCTTGATGGCATATTGAGCGTTCTCCCTGACTAGAGACCAACGTTTAGGTGATGGCGATAGAAATCTGCCACCGAAAGGGCTTGATTTCATTATCGCACGATCCGCATTGCGCGGAATTTACGCGACGTTGATAGAGTTTGATAGTGCGACCTACGAAGCGTAGGGACAAAAAACATAGGAGACATCAAATATGTCAAACCACTGGAAGATGGAAGCAGACATCGAATACTGCGTGCCTTGCGGTTACGCCAACCTGGCAGCCTACATGGCCGCCGAGCTTTTCCAGGCCGCCGGCCCCGCGCTTGCGATCAGCCTGACTCCGGGTCACTCCGGCGCCTTCAAGGTCACCGTCGACGGTGAGGTTCTCTGGGACAAGCAGGTCCAAGGCAAGTCGCCTGAAATCATGCAGGTCAAGGAACTCAAGGCAAAAGTCGCCAACATGATTCAGTCTGGCGCAATGATCCAGATGAACTGATTGGGTGCCTTCGCCCCGAAGCAATCCAGGGATTGGGCGACCCCGATGATCGTCTCAGAGGTGTGGGATTGAACACGTCTCTGAGGCGTTCGTCTTTTGGGATTGAGAGAGTGTGCGGGATGTCGTTCGTGAAGAACATATTAAAGGCAAGAGATGGTTAGAGCAGCGGTTTTGTATGCGGCCAACGAGCCGATGCCGATAAAAGATTTGGAGCAGTTGCCGCCCCGAAACGGCGAGGTGCGGGTGAAGATCGGTGCGGCGGGCATCTGCGCGTCTGATCATCACGTGATGAAGGGTCAGACGAACTTCCCGATGCCGATCGTGTTGGGACACGAGGGCGCGGGTGTCATCGACGAGGTCGGGGACGGTGTCACTGGCATCAAGCCTGGCGACCGCTGCATATTGTCGTTTGTCCCGAGTTGCGGCCATTGCCGGTCATGCCGGACTGGACTGCAAAACATTTGCGACACCAACCGGTTGACGGGTACGAAGCAGTACGACAACACGTTCCGCTTCTTTGACGACGAAGGTGTAGAGGTTCACCAGTTCGCCAAGTTGGGTGTATTTGCCGAGAGCATCACTTGTCCGCAACAAGCTGTTTATCTCATTCCGGACGATGTGCCGATGGATGTGGCGGCGCTTATCGGATGCTCAGTCACGACCGGTGTCGGCGGCGTCATTAACCAGCCAAACGCCAGAGCCGGAATGACGGTCGCGGTCTTCGGTGTCGGTGGCGTAGGGCTGAACGTACTGCAAGGCGCGAGATTGCTCAACGCCTCGAGAATCATCGCGGTAGATATTTTGGACAACAAGCTCGAGTTCGCGTATCGTTTCGGCGCGACCGATGTGATTAACTCTCGGGCCGAGGATGCCGTCGAAAAGATCATGGAGCTGACCGACGGTGGTGTTGACATGGCGTTCGACGCGTTCGGTCACGCGAAGACGACGCGTTCGGCGTTCGACGCCACGCGGAAGGGCGGCACGTGCGTAGTTATCGGCATCGCGCCAGACGGTTCGGAAGCTGAAATACCGATGGTCGAGATCGTCCGCAATCAGAAAACGATGGTCGGCAGTTACTACGGATCGGCGTCTCCGCACGAGACCTTCAGGACTCTAATCGACTTCTATCAGTCTGGGAAACTCGAAATCGGTGGATTGGCGCTCCGAACCTACTCGCTCGACGAGATAAATGAGGCGTACGATGATCTCGAACGAGGTGCTGACGGGCGCGGCGTCATCGTGTTTGAAGGCGTCAACTGAGAAACCGGATTTGTAAGCGGCATCCCGAACATGATGCCAATCGGGAAGCCGACAGGGTAAAATCAACTAACGAAACTAGGACGTCGCGCGGTTACTTGCGCGCCGTGGCGAGCCACCTCAACCGAGTTAACGACATCCCAGATGCTAGAAGACTACTTTCGCCAGTACGGGATACTCGTGATGTTCCTGATGGTTGCGGTTGGTGTCCCGATTGGCATGTTGTTGTTGTCTTACGCAGCGCAGTTCGTTCGGGTTCGACCTAGCCAGACCTCCAAGGTCAAACGGACCTCGTACGAAAGCGGTTTGCGGCCTTTCAGCCCGAAGCCTCGTCTCTTCAACATCCGCTACTACTACTACGCCATACTCTTCGTCGTGTTCGACGTTGAGACGGTGCTGCTGTTTCCGTGGGCGATCAAGTACGGAGTTCTGTCGAAGCAGTTCGGCGTGATCGCGTTCTTCGCGGTGCTGGTATTCTTGGTTGTGGTCACTTTGGGCTATCTATACGCATGGCGAAAGGGCGCGCTCGAATGGACTCGGAGCACCAACAATTGACCTCCGACATCGAAAACGCTTACGGCGTACCCAAGGGCGTACCCAAGGGCGTACAAACGGGCGTACCCATCGGTCACGACCCGCGGAATCCATTGTTCGATGTGACGTGGGACATGGACCGCGACGAGGGTGACGAAGTCAATCTCATGAAGGCCACGCGCCTGTCTCCGTTGCCTGAGCCGATCATTCACATGGAAGACGACCACTCGCGAAACGTCATCGTCACGTCGGTCGACTACCTGCTGAACTGGGCGCGTAAATCGTCGCTTTTCCCGCTTCAGTTCGGTCTGGCTTGTTGCGCGTTCGAGATGATCGCGTCGGCGATGGGCCGGTTTGACATTTCCCGATTCGGGATGGAAGCGTTCCGAGCGACGCCGCGTCAGGCGGATTTGATGATCGTTGCCGGGACGGTTACGTGGAAGATGGCGGTGCCGTTGCGGCGGTTGTATGAGCAGATGGCGGAGCCGAAGTGGGTCATTTCGATGGGCGTGTGTGCGACGAGCGGCGGGCCGTATTACCAGTCTTACTCCGTTGTTCCAGGAGTTAACCACATCGTTCCCGTGGATGTGTATGTGCCGGGGTGTCCACCAAGGCCGGACGCGTTGCTCTACGGGATCATGCAACTTCACGACAAGATTCGACGCTACTCGTTGCTTGACAACCCCGCCGGGGGGATCAGCGACTCCGCAGGTGGCTCATGAGCAAAGCTTGGGACGGCGCCAAGTTAGCAGACTCGATCCGCGTATCGTTGCCTGACGCGGTAGTCGATGCGGCCAGAACCGATGTCTGGATCAAACCGGATTCCGTTACCGAAGTGATGCGGTTGCTGCGAGATGACGCGGAGTTCCGTTTCGAACTGCTCAGCAGCGTAACGGCAGTCGACTACATTTCCTATTTCGAGGTTGTTTACCACCTGACATCGCTGACCCGAAACGCAACTGCGGTGGTGAAATCCAAGGTCGGATTCGGGCGCGAAGAGGCACGGATACCGAGTGTGGTCGATATCTGGCGCGGCGCCGATCTGCAGGAGCGCGAGGTGTGGGATTTGATGGGGATCATCTTCGACGGTCATCCGAACCATAAGCGCATAATGCTTTGGGAAGGTTTCCCGGGTCACCCGTTACGCAAGGATTTCGCAACTTACGAGCAGTCGATCGTTCCGGAAAGTGAATTGCGTATACCGGCGGCGTTGGCCGACGAGATGGAAGGCGGGCAGGGCAATTGACGACGCAGGTCCGGACCGAGCCGATAACCGTAAACCTCGGCCCACAGCACCCGTCTACGCACGGCGTGTTCAGGATGCGCGTCACCTTCGATGGCGAAGAGATCATCGACGTCGAGCCGATTTTCGGATATCTTCACCGCGGGTCGGAGAAGCTCGCCGAAGAGCGCACGTACGTACAGGTAGTGACGTTGACCGACCGCATGGACTATGTCGGGTCGATGCTGAACAATCAGGCGTACATGCTAGCGGTTGAGAAGCTGGCTGGTGTTGAGCCTACGCCTCGTGGTGTTTGGTTACGGATGATTGCGTCGGAGTTGCAGCGCATCGCGAGCCACTTGGTAGCGGTTGGATTCCTGATTCAAGACCTCGGTGCCTGGGGCACCCCGCTTATCTACACGATGCGGGAACGGGAGAAGATTCTCGATCTCTTCGAGATGTTGTGTGGCGCGCGGATCACTAGCTCGTATCTGCGACCGGGTGGCGTCTTCATGGATGCGCCGGAAGAGTTCTGGCCGGCGATGAACGAGGTGTTGGACGAGTTGCCGCCCCGCATCGATGATCTGGACGACTTGCTGACCGACAACGACATCATCTTTTCGCGCACTAAGGGCGTGTCGGTGTTGACACCCGAGCAGATGCTGGATGCATCCATAACCGGGCCGATGCTGCGTGCTGCGGGAGTGGACTGGGATTTGCGGCATCGCGATCCCTACGACTACTACGATCAGGTGACGTTCGAGCGTCCGTTGCACACTGCTGGCGACAACTTCGCACGGTATTGGGTGCGCGTGCAAGAGATGCGCGAGAGCATCAAGATCGTCAGACAGTGCGAAAAACTCATCGAGCCTGGACCGGTTCGGCCGGAACACGACGATGTGCCTTGGCTGATACGCCCTCCAGTCGGGGACGCCTACGCGGCGATCGAGCACTCGAAGGGTGAACTAGGGTTCTACCTCGTCAGCGATGGTTCGATATCACCTTACCGCTGCCACGTCAGGGCGCCGTCGCTGATCAACTTGACGTTGCTGCGCGATATGTTGGTCGGCGAATTGCTGGCAGACATGTTCGTAAGCTTCGGCAGCGTGGACATCAACATGGGCGAGGTCGACCGTTGAACTCGCCGTTCTTGGACAACTCGCTGTTCCGCAACATCTACTGCTACCTAGCGAGCGGAAGCGATGACTGTGCGGCTCGTGGCTACGACACCGCGATTCTGCCGGCCGGATTCGAATGGTTTGCGTTCGCGCTGACGGCGTTCATCATCATCAATATCGTCATCAACGCCGGATTGGGCGCGGTGATCGTCTACATCTGGGGCGAGCGGCGGATTCTTGGTCGAATACAGAACCGCACCGGCCCGAACCGGTGGGGACCGTTCGGCACGCTAACATCGGTTGCCGACGCTATCAAGACTCTCTTTAAAGAAGACATCGTGCCGGATGAGGCCGACCGCTGGTTGTTCAACCTGGCGCCGATATTGATGGTGGTCCCGGTGCTGATGGTTCTTGCGGTGATTCCATTTGGCGTCGGGACGTTTGTGGTCGATTTGAATGTCGGGATATTGTTTGTGATCGCGATCACATCAATGTCTGGAATTTCCGTGGTTTTGGCGTCGTGGGCCTCTGGAAACAGAGTTGCGATCTTCGCTGGGATGCGCTCGGTTGCGATGTTGATCAGCTACGAGATACCGATGGCGCTGTCGCTGATCGGCGTCTTGATGCTCGCCGGTTCGATGTCTTTGGGCAAGATCGTGGATGCACAGGACATCCCGTTCATTCTGGTGCAGCCGCTCGGGTTGTTCGTGTTCTTGATCGCGGTGCAGGCTGAGACGAGTCGCACGCCGTTTGACTTAATAGAGGCGGAATCGGAGCTTGCGGCTGGTTATCTGAACGACTACAGCAGCATGAAGTTCGGCATCTTCTTCTTGGCAGAGTTCTTGGCGACGATCGTGGCTTCGATGCTTATCGTGACGCTGTTCCTAGGTGGTTGGCGCGGATGGGAGCCGATACCGTCGCAGATCTGGTTTGCCGGTAAGACCGTTCTGGTGCTTGTGTTCATCATGTGGATGCGTTTCTCGTGGCCACGACTGAGGGTTGACCAGATACTCACTCTGGCATGGAAGGGATTGTTTGAGCTCACACTGATCAACATCTTTGTGACGGCGATCTTGATCGCGATTTGGCCAGACCCGGGTATCGGCGAGCTGCTGATCATGTCAGCGATTAACTGGGTGGTGTTCTTCATCTCGATATGGGCGATCAGTAAACTGCTTCGACCTTCGGACTACACGTCGCCCGCGCCGGCGGTAGATCGTCCAGCGTACCCGGTGGCGACGGACGAATTGCCGGATGACGTTGCATACACGGGGGGTACGACACGATGATGGGCCTCGGTCTATTGAAGGCGATGCGCGTAACGTTGAGGAACGCGTTAAAGACACCATTCACCATCCAGTATCCGGACCGAAAGGTGGGTATCTCGGGTGCGGCTAAGAACGAAGGCAAATCGGCCATCGGGTTGATGGCTACTCAACCCGTGACGGCTGCTAAGGCGGCGATGAGCATGTATTCGGTGCCGGTCAACGTTCCACAGAACCGGCGCTTCCGCGGCAATGAGTTTTCGTGGTACGAGGATCGATGCACGGGTTGCGCTTCATGTGCGAAGTACTGCCCGCTCGGAATCATCAAGATTGTCACGAGCCCCGGCGGTTTCGACGTGCAGGAGGGTGAGAGCTACGCGATCGATGTGTTCGACATCGACATCGGGCGTTGCATGTTCTGCGGATTGTGCGTTGAGGCATGCCCTTACGATGCGCTGCACATGGGAAGCCGTTTCGAGCGGAGCTTGTATGAGCGCGACGCGTTGGTGATCTCGGTCGACGAGTTGCGGCAGGCGTTGAAGCAGCCGAGTTCGTGGTTCAGGCCGCAGTTCGAGGAGCGGGACTACGATCCGTTCCGTGACGGCTCGGAGGACGATCACTATCGGGCCGGCCGTCACGAGAAGCCGAGTGATGAAACGCTGGACCAGCGTTGGGTCGAGGAACGATGAGCGGGGCTTTCGATTCGGGCGTATTTGCGACGATCGCGTTTTACGTCGCATCAGCTTTGACAATCGCATCGGCGATCATTGTCGTGACGCAGCGCGACCTCGTGAGAGCGGTCGTGGCGTTGGCGATGTCGTTCGTCGGCGTCGCGGCGATCTATTTCATCTTGAGCGCCGAGTTCATCGGAGTCGTGCAAATCCTCGTGTACGTCGGCGCGATCTCGATCCTCATTGCATTTGCGGTGATGTTCATCGGCGATCTTGCGAACGCTGGCACGTTGTCGCAAAACCGATTGGTTTCGGCGGTCGCCGCGGTGTTATTGCTCGCATCGGTCATTTTTGTGACGTACAACACTGATTGGACTGAGATAGACGATGTGACCGACCCAGATGCGGTCGCTGGTTTAGCAGGTCAGTACGTGACGACGTCGTCAGATGCCGACGATGCGGTGATTCGCGCCGCGGATTCGGGTGCTGAAGACGCGCGCCCGGGCGCGTTGGTCGACGGGTCGTCGCACATCGGGCCGTTTCTGATCCGTGAATTGATCTTGCCTTTTGAGACACTTGGGTTGTTGTTGATCGCCGCGCTTATCGGTGCGCTGGTCGTCATTCGCGGTCGGCGGGAGGACGACGCGGCATGACACTCGAGATCGTCCTAGTCGTCGCCGGCGCGCTGTTTTCTATCGGACTCTTCGGAGTCTTGGCGCGACGCAACATCATCGCCGTCATCATGTCGCTAGAGCTCATGTTCAACGGCGTGTTGGTTGCCGCGATAGGGTTTTCGAGGTTCACAGTCCCCGCGGCACTTGTCGGGGCGAGTGGCGACATCACCGAAAGCGCCGTGAGGTCGTCGCTTACCGGACACGCGTTCGCCGTATTCGTAATTTCAATCGCCGCGGCCGAGACCGCTTTGGCGCTCGCGCTGGTGTTCGCGTTCTACCGGGTGAAGCAGTCGGTTGAGATAACCGATGCGTCGGAAATGAAGAACTGAAGATGTGGGTCGAGTACAAGAGGACTAAAACTTTGAAGGTCGCCGAGAGTTGGAAGAACCTGCTCGACGGCGAGGGTTTGCCAGCCATGATATTGCCGGTCGGCGACATCTTGGATTGGGCCGAAGACGTGCCGTTCATGGTCATGGTTCCCAAGGGTAGGGAACATGTGGCTGATGAGATCATCAGGAAGCTTTAGGCTAACTTCGCTTTGGCATCAGAACTGACAATTTGGCTGATTACCCTGTTGCCTGCGTTCGCGTTCGTCTTGAACGGCATCGTGTTGCGTTGGATCCCCGAGGTGGTCGTTGGTCCGTGTCGATTGACCGGCAAAAAGTCGGATCTGGCGGGCTGGTTGACGGCTGGTGCTGTTGGCGTATCTTTCGTTCTGTCCTTCTTGGCGCTGATCAAAGTAGTGTCAGACGGCGCGCAACAGTTCGAAATGCACAGCTGGATCGCAGTTGGTGGCATCGATATCACGTTCGGCATCATGCTTGATCAGTTGACGGCGATCATGTTGTTGGTCGTCAGCGGCGTGAGCTTCCTCGTGCAGGTCTACGGAATTGGATACATGCACGGTGACGACGGCTACACGCGCTACTTCGCATACATGGCGTTGTTCACCGCGTCGATGCTTGGGTTGGTGACCGCGCGCAACGTCATCCAACTCTTCGTTTTCTGGGAACTGGTCGGCATCTCGTCGTATCTTCTCATCGGCTTTTGGATGAACCGTCCCTCCGCTGCCGCCGCAGCCAAAAAGGCGTTCCTGATGACGCGTTTCGGCGACTTCGGGTTCCTGCTCGCGATCCTATATCTCTATTCGAACGACCCGTCGTGGCTCGATATCCAGGAGATGTACCACGCCATAGCCGGCGGGATGATGGCGGTGTCGGTTGCATCGTGGATCGCGCTCGGTTTCTTCTTGGGCGCTATCGGCAAGTCGGCGCAGTTCCCGTTCCACTCTTGGCTTCCGGATGCGATGGAAGGTCCGACATCGGTATCGGCGTTGATCCACTCGGCGACGATGGTTACTGCCGGCGTTTTTCTGGTGGCTCGATTCTTCCCGCTGTTCGAGCACAGCGACATCATGTTCCTGGTGACGTTGATAGGCGCGATCACGGCTGTGTTCGCGGCGACGATGGCATTGGTGGCGGACGACATCAAGCGGGTGTTGGCTTACTCGACTGTGAGCCAGCTCGGATACATGATGTTTGCTCTTGGCGTCGGGGCGTACGGCGCGGCGGTGTTCCATCTTTTCACGCACGCTTTCTTCAAGGCGTGCCTCTTCCTCGCAGCGGGATCCGTGCACCACGCTGGCGGGACTTTCAACATGAAATACCTCGGCGGCCTCAAAGACCACATGAAGATCACTTACTGGGCGATTGTGATTGCCAGCCTGTCGTTGGCGGGCATCATCCCGCTGTCCGGATTCTGGTCGAAAGACGAGATTTTGGCGCACGTTTTCCACGGCGATTCGTTGGTCGCCATGTTCGCTCTGGTGATGGGTCTGTTGGCAGCGTTGATGACGGCGTTCTACATGTTCCGAGCAGTGATAATGACGTTCCATGGTGAGTTCAGGGGCGGCGGAGATAAGGAGCGAGAGGACATCGAGGCGTCGGGTAAAGTCGCTCCGGATGGTTTGGAGCATGTGCACCTAGGCGAATCGCCGCTCACGATGGTTGTGCCGATCGGGATACTGGCGTTCTTGGCGGTTGTGATTGGTTTCTTTACGAACCCGGTGTTTGATCTGGGCGTCGTCAATAAGCATGCTTTCGCGACGTTTGTGGTTGAACGCAATGTGGATGTGTTCCACGACCACGAGGCGCAGGTGCACGCGGGATCTGAGCCAGAGTTCGACGTCTTGATCGCGGCGTTGTCGACTCTGTTGGCTGTCGGCGGCATTGCGCTTGCTTGGCGGTTCGTGACCAATCCCAGCCATGTGCCGATGTGGTTCGCACAGTTTACCAATCCGATACAGACGCTCTTCAGACGCAAATACTTCTTCGACGAGTTGTACGAGGATGTGATTGTTAAAACTGTGTTCTACCGCTATTTCGCCAAAATGGTCGACCGGTTAGATATATCCGGTCTGGACAACGTGAACGTGCAGTTGTATCGCTGGACGGATCGCGCTGGTCGGGCGATAGCGAAGGTGCAAGACGGGCAGGTTCAGACCTACGGTATCGTCTCGCTGGTCGGGTTGATTTTGGCGATCGTGATCTTTGTGGTGGTGGCGCAGTAGTCGACGGATGACGATTAAATCATGAGCGAATTCAACGGCATACTGACCCTGACGGTGTTCCTGCCCGCGTTGGCGGGTCTGGTCATTCTGCTGGCCAAGCCATTGCAGCTTGAGGATCGGATCATTCGTTGGTTCGCCATCCTCAGCACCGTTGTCACGTTTGTGTTGTCGCTGATCGTGTTCCTGGCGTACGACCGTGACGTTGGCGGCGTGCAGTTCATCGATCACCTCAGTTGGCTTTCTGCCGAGACGATAAAGTCGTCGTACCTCTTAGGCGTCGACGGACTGAGCGCGCCGTTGGTGTTGTTGACGGGACTGTTGGGTTTGGCCGCGGCGTTCGCGTCTCGAAACATCGAGCTGCGGGTGTCCGAGTACTTCATTTGGCTTTTGCTGCTGGAGACGGCGGTCATGGGAGTGTTCGTCAGCCTCGATCTGCTGCTGTTCTTTGTCTTCTTCGAGTTCGAAGTGATCCCGATGTTCATGCTGATATCGCTTTGGGGTTCGGGACGCCCGCGCTACTCGGCGATGAAGTTCGTTCTCTACACTCTCACCGGCGGCGCCTTCATGTTTGTCGGCATATTCGCCGTCTATCTCACCGGCGCGGTGGACACGCTGACGATGGTCCCAGTGCCGGAACTGGGGATCGCCGGCATCGCCGACCAGATAGCGGGAGTTGATCTGATCGCTCCGGCGTCGTTGATATTCGCGTTCTTCCTTGTCGCGTTCGCTGTCAAATTGCCCGTCTGGCCGCTGCATAACTGGTTGCCGGACGCGCACACAGATGCGCCGACCGCCGTCAGTGTGATGCTTGCCGGCGTTTTGCTGAAGATGGCCGGTTACGGCATGATCCGAATCAACATCGGTTTTTTCCAAGAGACCAACGGCTTCACGGTGCACGATGCCGCGGGCATCCTTGCAGTCGTTGCCGCGGTAAGCGTCGTATACGGCGCGGTGGTGACGATACGTCAGACCGACATGAAGCGATTGATCGCCTACTCATCGGTGAGCCACATGGGCTTCGTACTGCTCGGCTTAACCGCGATCGGCGGCAGCAATGCCGCGATTCAGGCGGGCGGTGTCAACGGTGCGGCGTTGCAGATGTTTACGCATGGCACCATCACGGGATTGGCGTTCCTAATGGTCGGACTCGCATACGACCGGACGCACACGCGGCATATCCCGCATCTAGGTGGACTGTGGCGACGGATGCCAGTGATCGGTATCTTCTTCTTCATCGCGGGATTCGCTTCGCTTGGATTGCCAGCGTTGTCTGGCTTCGTCTCCGAGATTATGGTTTTCCTCAATTCGTTCCCGGTGTGGCCGTGGGCGACGAGTTTTGCCGCGTTCGGAGTTGTGCTTGCGGCGGGTTATGTGTTGTGGATGATTCAGCGCACCTTCTTCGGCTCGCGACCGCCAGAGGGTGGGATACCCGACGACAAATATGAAGAGTTGACCGACGCCGAGCCGTTGGACCTGATACCGATACTGGCTTTGACGATACCGATAGTCGTGATTGGCATCTGGCCGAAAGTCGTCGTCGATGTGTTCAAAATCGGCGTTGAAGGGATACTGCGCTAGTGACTGCTCAGGACTACTGGGCGTTATCGCCCGTCATCGCGATGGCAGCACTGGCGCTGGTGCTGCTGTCTGCGGACGCGCTCTTGGCGGAGCGAATGTTCGGCGGCAGGCGCTACGGCAGCAAGCGCGCGCTGTCTTGGATCGCTGTCATCGGTCTCGCGGTACCCGCGTTCTTCGCTCTAAACCTTTGGTTTGAGTGGTTCGGCACTTCGACCTCCGAAGCAGTCGTTTACGGCACATTCACCGCCGATAGATTTGCGCTGTTCTTCCAGTTTCTGATCATCGGCGCGACAGCCATCGTGTTACTGGCATCGGTGCCATATCTACAGCAGTTCAAGGATTCGCTGGGCGAGTTCTTTACGTTGCTGCTGATTGCCGCGGCCGGGATGATGCTGTTGGTCGGCGCGAGCGAGTTGATAACAATCTACGTGGCCCTGGAAACCACCGCGTTGCCGGCGGTCGCGTTGGCGGCGTTGCGACGCGACGGGTTCTCGATCGAGGCGGGCGCGAAGTTCCTGATACTTTCGGCGTTGTCGACGGCGTTGCTGCTGTTCGGTCTTGTGTTCCTCTACGGCTATACCGGTGCGACGCGGATCGACGAGATCGTTGCGAGAATGGCCGCGTTGCCGTTCGAATCGGGAGTGCCGTTCGGATCTCTCGCGGTGATGATGGCGGTTCTTCTGATCGTCGCCGGTTTCGGTTTCAAGATGGCGATCGTCCCTTGGCACATGTGGGTGCCCGACGTCTACCAGGGCGCACCGACACCAGTCGCGGCGTTCCTGTCGGTCGCATCGAAAGCCGCTGCGTTCGCGGTGATGATGCGGCTTCTCTATTCGTTTGCAGGCTTCGAGCCGGTCGCGCAGGACTGGCAGATACTGTTCGCTCTGATAGCAACTGCGAGCATGACGGTCGGCAACTTGATGGCGTTGTCGCAGACCAACGTCAAACGATTATTGGCGTATTCCACGATTGCGCAGGCGGGGTACATCATGGTCGGTTTCGCCGCGGTGTCTGTGGCATCATCGAGCGGCAGCACCGCGGCTGGACCGCAGAGCATCATGTACTACCTCGCGGGTTACGCGTTCACCAACCTTGCGGTGTTCCTCGCCTTCGCCGCGATTGTGCACCGCACGGGCAACGATACCATTGCCGGCTTGAGCGGGTTGCTGAAACGGTCACCCGTTCTCGCGATCCTCATGGTCATAGGCTTGTTGTCGTTGTTGGGAATGCCGCCGACGGTCGGGTTCATGGCCAAAGCGGTGATATTCAGCACCGCGGTCGACCAAGGATTGATTTGGCTGGCTGTTGTGGCGGTTATAAATACGGTCGTAGCGGCGTACTATTACCTGCGAGTCGTTGGGGTGATCATGTTCGGCCAGCCGGATGACGCCGATCCGATCAAACCTGGGGCCGGGGAACTGGTTGCGGTCAGCATCGGAGTTGCCGGAGCGCTGCTATTTGGCGTCGTGCCGTGGTTCATACTGGAACTGGTCGACAAATCTTTGACAATCGTGTGATCGGCGTGTCCGTGATTCGGCATCGAACGCACGCCACCTCGAACACACGTCAGATGGATGGCGTAACGTGAGCAGTTTCGAAGCAGTCTGCATAGCCCATCACAGCCTGTTGCCGCAGGCTGCCGAGTTAGCCGAACTCATCGTCGACAGATACCGAGACCGTTGTCGATGGTGGAGCGCCAACGAGGGCACGCTGGCTCGCGAAGAAGCCGACGACCGGTTACGTGACACCGACCTCATAATCACCGTCGGCGGTGACGGGACGATCTTGCGCGGCATGCACGCCGCGTCGCTCCACGGCATTCCCGTCCTCGGCGTAAACATGGGCCGTGTCGGGTTTATGAGCGAGATCGATTCGCGCGACGCTCTGGAGGGAATTGAGTGGTACCTCGAGGGGAATGGTCGCATCGACGAACGCGCCATGCTGAAGGCGACACTTAGCGGCGAAAACGGCGAAATTCTTCACGCGTTGAACGATGTTACGGTGCACCGCGGCGCGGAGCTGCGGATGATCGAGGTTAAGGCGGTTATCGACGATGTCGAGCTATCTACTTACCGCGGCGATGGATTGATCGTCGCAACTTCAACCGGATCGACCGGCTATACGTTGCAACTCGGCGGTCCGGTGATTGATCCCAACGCGTCAGTGTTCTTGTTCAAACCAATCGCGGCCCACATGAGTCAGATCGGGGGAGTGGTACTAGATTCGAACAGTGTTCTGGAACTGGCGCTGGTCTCGACTACCAATGCGACATTGACGATTGATGGGTACATCAGCCGAAAAATGCATGAGGGCGATGCGGTGTTGATATCGCGTAGCGAGCGTTGCGCGAGGTTTTTGCGTGGTGGCCCGAAGAGCGGGTTCTGGGAAGGGTTATCGCATCGATTGGGCATGCGTATCGGGGCAGTCCGTCGCGGCGAGGAATCGGGCAGTTGAACAATCCCGCACCTCACGAGCTGCCGTTAAAGACGGAGAGGCTCGACTCCAAGACGATATTCCGCGGCGAAAAGCTGACCCTGCGAGTGGACACGCTCAAGATGGGCGATCGTCCACCCGCGACCAAGGAGATCATCCAGCATCCAGGATCTTCAGTGATGTTGCCGATTACGGATCGCGGGACGGTGTTGCTGGTCAAACAGTGGCGCGCGGCGCAGGGTTGCTACACCTTGGAGTTGCCGTCTGGCACACGTGAAGGTGATGAACCGCCCGAAGTCACCGCGGACCGCGAGTTGCGGGAGGAGACGGGATATCGCGCGTCGGATTTCGCCTCGATCGGCGGCTTCTACCCGGTGTCGGGCTACAGCGAGGAGTATTGCCACGGTTACGTGGCCACGGGTCTGGAATTGGACCCTTTGCCGCAAGATAAACTTGAAGACATCATGGTTGTCGAAACGACCGTCGACGAGTTGCGGCGAATGTGCATGAATGGCGATATCGATGATGCGCTGACAATCGCGGCGGTCACCCGTGCCTCGGCGTTTCTCGACGAAGCTAGGAGAGCGGATGTATAAGCATGATGTCCTGATTATCGGAGCGGGTCTAGCAGGACTGCGAGCGGCGGTAGAAGCCACTCGTCTCGGATTGGACGTTGCAGTCATCAGCAAGGTCCACCCCGTCCGGAGCCACTCCAACGCCGCCCAGGGCGGCATCAACGCGCCCCTGACCGACCGTGGAGACGATTGGGAAGGCCACGCTCTCGACACGATCAAGGGAAGCGACTACCTCGCCGACCAAGACGCCGTCGAGATCATGTCGACCGAGGCGGGCGACGCGGTCATTGAACTCGAGCGGATGGGCGTCATCTTCAGCCGAGGCGGCGACGGCAGGCTCGGTACTCGTAGGTTTGGTGGGCAACTGGTGGCGCGGACATTCTTCGTCGGCGCGATCACCGGATCGGCCATCCTGCACGTCCTCTACGAGCAGGCACTCAAGTACGGCCTCAACACCTATGAAGAGTGGTTCGTCACCGATCTGATCATCGAAGACGGTCGTTGCGTCGGCGTCGTCGCATTGGACATCAAGACCGGCGAGTTGCACTCGATCTGGGCCAAGACGGTAATCATGGCGGCAGGAGGCGCGGGACGCGTTTTCGAGCCATCGACTAACGCCATTATTTGCACAGGCGATGGTCTCGCGCTCGCTTGGCGCGCCGGTGTTCCGATGATGGACATGGAGATGGTGCAGTACCATCCGACGACCTTGGCACGCACCGGGATCCTGCTGTCGGAAGCTGCGCGTGGCGAAGGCGCACATCTGTTGAACTCCGAAGGCGAGCGCTTCATGCTGAAGTACGCGCCGCAGTATGAGGAGCTGGCATCGAGAGATGTCGTTTCACGCTCCGAGCAGACCGAGATAAACGAAGGGCGAGGAATAGATGGAAACGTCCTGCTCGACCTCCGGCATCTCGGACGCGAGTTCATCGAAGATCGGCTCGGATACTTGCAAGAAGTGGCGGTTGAGTTCGTAGGAATCGACCTCGCCGAACAACCGATACCGGTTCGACCCGGCGTGCATTACATCATGGGCGGTGTAAAGACCGATGTCAATGGCACGACCATAGTCCCTGGTCTCTACGCGGCGGGCGAATGTGCAAACGTCAGCGTTCACGGCGCCAACCGATTGGGAGCGAACTCGTTGCTAGACACTGTTGTGTTTGGTCGTCGATCAGCGGTTCACGCATCCGAATATATCAAATCGGTCGATGCCGGTTCCGGTTCGGACGAACATCTGAACGCCACCAAGGCGCGGCTGCAATCGATATTCGACCGCGAGCCGAACGAGAACTGGGCTTCGATCCGCAACTACATGGCGAACGAGATGACGAAGGGCATCGGCGTGTTCCGCGATCAAGCCTCGATGGAGGGCGCCAAAGCGGCTATCGACGACGTCACCGCTCGCGTGCCGAAAATGTCAGTGCAAAACAAGGGTAAGGTGTTCAACACCGACCTCATCTTCACGCTTGAAATGGAGTTCATGGCGGATGTGGCGCGCGGGATCGTGCACAGCGCATTGACGCGCAAGGAGAGCAGGGGAGCGCATTTCCGAACCGACATCACCGAACGCGATGACGAGAACTGGCTGAAGCACACGCTCGCCTACCACGATGCCGAAAGCGAAGACGGTGTTCGAGTCGAGACTTCGCCAGTGACGATTACGAAGTGGGAACCGGTCAAGAGGGTCTACTGATGCAGGCAAAACTGAAAGTTAGCAGGTATGACCCTGAGACCATGGGCAGGGGTCAGCAGCGATGGGACGAGTTCGAACTGGATCTGCACCCGAGCGCGACTGTGCTCGACGCTCTAATTCATATCCGGGAAGAAGTAGACGGCACGCTGTCGTTGCGTTGCGCGTGTCGGGCATCAATCTGCGGCTCGTGCGGGATGCGTGTGAACGGCAATGCCAAGCTCGTTTGCAAGACACGAATTGCAGATGTCGGAGAAGAAGGCGCGGCGATAATCGTCGAGCCGATGGGCAACCAAGCAGTCATCAAGGACCTCGTGGTCACGCTCGATACATTCTTCGACAAGGTGCGCCAAGTCGACCCCTATCTCCAACCCGATGCGGTACCCGAACAAGGCGAATTCGTTGCCAGCAACGACTCGATGATCAACCTGCTGACCGCGATGAACTGCATCATGTGCGGCGCGTGCGTCTCGGACTGCACTGTCTTGGAGGTCGACGAAGCCTTCATCGGTCCCGCCGCGCTCGCCAAGGCGTGGAGGTTCGTGGAAGATCCGCGTGATGACCAGCGCGACGAGCGTCTGAAAGAACTCAACGATGTCGAGGGCGGCATTTGGGACTGCACCCGTTGCTTCAAGTGTGTTGAGGTCTGCCCAAAGGACGTGGCGCCGATGGACCGCATCATGGAGATGCGCGAAATGGCCATCGAGGCGGGCAATACCAACACCTCCGGCTATCGCCACACCGAATCGTTCAACAAATCGGTAAAGAAGCATGGTCGGCTCGATGAAGCACGGTTGGCTGTCGAATCGGCTGGCTACACGAACGTTCCGCGACTCATCGACCTCGCCGAGATTGGCGTCAAATCGGTGCTGAAAGGCAAGATGCCGCCGCTAGTGCCGCACAAAGCCGATGAGAGCGAAAAGATAACCCGAATCTTTGACAGAGTAGAGAGCGAGCGCAACTCATGAAATTCGCCTTCTATCCAGGCTGTGTTGCGCGCGGCGCTGGCCCCGAGCTATTCGCTTCGGCCGTCGCGGTCATGGAAAAACTCGGCATCGAATGGGTCGAGCTGACGGGCGCATCTTGCACCGGCGCAGGCGTCCTGCAGGAAAAAGACCAGAAACTCGGCGACATCCTCAATATCCGCACGTTGGCTATGGCTGAGCAGCTTGGACTGCCGGTCATGACGATCTGTTCGACATGCCAAGGCGTGATGGCTCAGGCGGACCGACGCGTTCGCAAGGATGCCGACTATCTCGAAGAGATCAACGGCTACCTCGCGGAAGAGGGCTTGTCGTACAGCGGCAACACCACCGTTAAGCACCTTCTCTGGGTGCTCGTCGAGGACATTGGAGTTGAGACGCTGAAGAAGACGTTCGTCAAGGAACTGTCGGGCGTTAACCTCGCGCCGTTCTATGGCTGTTACATCGTACGGCCCTCAGACGCTCTCGGTTTCGATGAAAATCCTGAGCGGCAAACCTCACTCGAAACGGTTATCGAAGCGGTCGGCGGCAACGTCATCGACTTCCCCGGCAAGACTGCATGTTGCGGCTTCCCGATCCTGCTGATCAACCAACGCAATTCGCTGCGGATGGTCGCCAATCACACGGGAACGGCGAGCGAGCTCGGAGCTGACGCGATGGTTACGCCGTGCCCGCTCTGCCACCTGAACCTCGACGGCTACCAACCCAAAGCTCGCCGACAGAACAACCGCGGCAAGGCGGACTTGCCGATCATTCACCTCCCACAGCTTCTCGGTTTGGCGATGGGGATCGATTCCAAGACACTTGGTCTCAGTAAGCATCTCGTGAACACTCGAGACATCGTCCGCAAGGTCGAATCGATTTCGGTAACCAGCTGATGAAGGCTGCAAAGTCGGCTTTGACGGTAAACCGAGTCGACAGCCGTGCCTCGATCCATTGGTGGACAGTCCTGCTGGTTGCCGCTGCGGCGTTCGTCATCGCTTGCAGCGATCCCGAAGAGGTAGCTCCAACGCTCACTCTCGATCCTCCGTTGTCACAAGCCGAAGCGGTAGAAATTGCGGAGGCTTCGCTAGCCGAGGTAATCGAGGACATCGAATTCGCGGGTTACGAACAGGTCCGCATACGCGTAGGCGCGATGCGGCTCCGATACCTACAAGAGCTGACTAATTCAGAACTTTACTCACCAGATTCCCCGCGGATGCTCAGGCAAATCTGGGCGGTCCAAATCGGCGGAACCTTCCCTAACGACCCCGATCCATATCGAGTGGACCATGGTTACGGCGTAGTCGGCATCGACGCCATCAACGGCGACATCTGGCTACGAGCCCGCTACGACGACGAGGTCTTGGTCGAGCCTTAGGTGCCAAGCTAGTGCGTTGACTGCGAGCCTGCGGACGAACTAACTTCGGATGATCTAGCGAATGCGCAATCTCAATTGCACTTAGTGACCGTCCAGCACTTCCGCTCTGTCCAATACGATCCGTTGCCACCATATGTGGCTACTAATCTACATCGAATTTCATGGTAACAGTGGCGTGCTGACGTGATTCCGCTCGATTCGTTGAGAACGCCTGAGGAGACCCTCATCAGTTCTATAGTGCCAGTAACGCCTTCCATTTCCAATGGGCTTGGATCCTCGATACACATGGCTGGATTTGTGGTTTCCTGATCTAGATCAGGAAGAATTTTCGCTTCAACGGGTTCATTGCCCAAGAGCACGAGAGTTGATAGTGAAATCACTGTGAGAGCCGCGATGGTCATTGCAACATAGAATTTTCGCATGGATCAGCCTCCTCGGGCTGTTAGATGATTGATACACCGCAGGTCTTAGTACTGTAAGAACCATGTCAACGGAAGAAGCACTATTAATTTCATGTCGGAAATACAGTCGCATACAGAAGAACGGACTCCAGTTCGATGCCACAACGTCCAGTTCATGTGGATATTTTTGTTGGTGATAGCGATGCTTATTGCGTGTGATGGGCAATCGAATGAAGGATTTAGCGCTGAAACAGGGATTGAATCGATCGATCCCGCAACCGCCGACGCTTCCGTAGAATCGGATTCAGAACGTCGAATAGCACGCATTCCAAGCCAGACATGCCACATTCCTGACCCAGCGATCGACAGGGCAAGCGACGGACGTTCCATCACAATCGCCCCAATTGTGCACGAAATCCATGCTGGATTGTTCAGTTTGTCGAAGGGTGGATTGAATGAAGTCGATCCAGAACTCGCGGAGTCTTACGTTGTTTGGCCCTCGGGCAGAACATACGATTTCGTGTTGCGGAAGGATCTCAAGTTCAGCGATGGCAGTGTGTTGACATCTGCTGATGTGAGATGGAGTTGGGAACGGGCATTAAAAATGTCCATGGCAAAAGGTAGGGCGAGATCTGTCTTGGGTTCTATCATCGGTGCGAGCGATCTTTTGAATAGAAAGTCAGAGGAATTGACTGGTTTTAACATCGTAGATGATCGTCGGTTCAGGATCCTGCTCAATCGCCCAAATGCTGTTTTTCCGGTGATGTTGACAGATCCTATTGCAAGTATTGTTAACAAGGATAACGTCGCCCAATGGCCGGTTACATGGACTAATTCTTCTGACCGAGAAGTGCCGGTCGTCCAATTCGAACCTCATCAGTTGCCAGTTGGGGCAGGACCGTTCGCACTCGCTGAATTTTCATCCAACTTATGGGACGGTGGATGCCGAATTGCCCTAAACCCTCACTATTGGGGAGAATCCCCGAAGTTGGATCTGGTTGAGTATGTAACTGGATTCAATCCTTTAGATATTGATGGCTCTGGTCAACGGGTTTGGGATACTTTCTTCGAAACCGCATCGATTGACCTAGTACCACTACTGAACGAACAGATCAGCGATGCACTCCATCAGGCAGAATACGGAGAAATCGGAGTTTACAGCGGCGACGGTCCGCCGAATATCGCGTACCTGGTATTTAATCCCGCGATTGAACCCTTTGATGATGTGCAGTTCAGACGTGGTTTGGTAGCAGCATCGGACACTACTATCTTCGCTCTGAACGACCGCATACCGATCGCTGACCGTTTATTGACGCCAAGCCTTTCACGCTCTGTTTCCGTCGTGGCGCGCGTTCCGTATGATCCTGAAGCGGCACAAGCCTTTATCAAGAGATCTGAAAAATCAACATCGATTCCGCTCGTTTATCGAACCAATGACCAAGGGTGGTTCTTCGAAACCCTTGGCGCGATGTTCGACGGTTGGGAAGATACGATCGGTATCACTGTGGTTAGTTCTTCAGATGAGGGTACCGTTCCCGAAGAATTGCAAGCTATGCGATTGGAATACTTTTCACCTTCGTTGCCGGACCCTATAGCGATATTATCGCCGATTATCGAAGGCTTTGGACGCAACGACTCGACCACCGAAATTCTTGAACTCAGCAAGATGCTTGAACGAGCGTCTTCTGAACCGGACGGAGCAGCTCGTGCAGAGCTATATGCCGATGCTGAGCAGTACGCCTTGGAGCAAGCGTTTGTCTTGCCTATCTGGAGTTTTGAACCACAGTTTGAATTCAAGATTCAACCGTGGGTCCATGGTTTCCATGTACCCCAGTACTCGGGCTCCGTATTCCACCACATCGAGTTCGGCGAAACCGCTCCGAAGCGATGAGGCACGACTCAATCGCGCACGATGCGTCGATCTATCAACGGATACAGCGTCTCCATAATCGCCAGAAGCACTGCGAATATGATCGCGGTAGTAATTACGATCGACTGCACCAATCCAGTGTTGTTTCCAAGGATCGCCTGCTGCAACAGGTAACCGATACCCGGGTAGGCGAACACGACCAGAAGACCGATCAAATCACCGGGCGCTCAACCCACCATCCTCAACAACCCATCCCCACTCAACCTCTCCAACTCCATGGCGACGCCTTCGCTGTCAGGGCCGGCTATGTGCTCCTTGGCCGCATCGATCACCATCGGGTGAGCGTTACCGACCGCGTATCCGCGTCCTGCCCAGCGGATCATCTCGAGGTCCCCTAGTCCATCGCCGAAGGTGATGTAGTCCGACGCCTCCAACTCTTGACGGTCAGCCAGCCAGCGCAAGGCTCGGACTTTGCCGGCGCGGGGCGATCCTACCTCGCAGAAATGAGGCAACGAGTGCGTCACCTCGGCCAATGATCCGAGCAGCCCAGCGATGTCGTCAACATGCTCTCCCATCTCACTCGGCGGTGATATCCCAAGCACCACAGTAGGCTCACGATTCGCTAGCGGAAACAGATCGTCGACCTTCACCAACTTAGCCCAATTCCGTTGCGCGTAGTCGAAATCTTCTTCATTTTGGTGCGAAACAAACACATCGTCGTCCACATAAACGCGAATGTCCAATTCTCGGCTCTTGAAGAACTCGATCGCCGCCGCCGCTGTCGCTTCGTCGAGTCTTTCGTGCCTTAACAGCGTATTCGTCTCGGCATCGACAGCCATCGCGCCTTGGTAGCAGATCATCGTCGCGTTCGCGCCGATCTCCTGATGGACGATCCAAGCCGAACGCCGCATCCTGCCCGTCGATATCGAGAACGGAATCCCTCGGCCAGTCACCTCAGCGACCGCCGCTTTGAGACGAGGCGAAATGTTGCCGTTGACTCTCGTCAACAACGTCCCGTCGATGTCGGATACGATTGCTGAAAACGGCGCGTCGCTCATCGTGCGGGCCATCCTAGTTGGGCGGTATTTGCAGTGTTCAAAAAGATCAGTCCCCGAATCTTCATTTGGGCAGTATTTCTCGCAATCGCGGCGTACATCTTCATCCAAGCACTCAGACAGGATTCTTAAAGGACGTCTGCGCCAACGCAGCATCGATCCTGCCGACCCGCCGCACGCTTCGGTTGGGCAGCTCCGCCGCAATCTCCGACATCGTGCGCTGCAACGCGGGATGCACCGAATGCGGAGCGATCTCGGCGAGTGGCAGCATAACGAACGCTCGTTCATGCATTCGTGGATGGGGCACGGCTAACACTGAAGTCTCGATCAGTTCCTCACCGAACATCAACACGTCGAGATCCAACGTCCGCGACTCGTTTCTTCGGATCCGAACACGTCCGTTGGCTCGTTCAATATCCATGAGTTCCGATAGCAACTTTTCCGGCTCCAGTTTCGTCTGTATCGACACCACCATGTTGAGATACATCGGTTGCTCGTCGTCGCCGACGCCGAACGGCTCGGATTCATACACCGACGACGCCGTTATTGAATCACCGAGATGTTGAATCGCGTTGACGGCGGATCGCAGATAAGCGACCCGGTCGCCCAGATTGCTCCCCAGACCAATATATGCGACGGTTGGTTTGAGATCCGCGGCCAATCAGGTTTCCCTTTCAACCGCGCGACGCACACGCTCGCTTTCCGATGCTTGGTGATCGGGTTCCCAGCCTCTAACAATCGCATCAGCTACCTTTGCAACGCGAGCCATTTCGCGAACTTCATGGACCCGCACGATATCGACACCCATAGCGACGGCGAGCGCGGTCGAGGCGGCATTGCCCTCGACCCGGTCGTCCGGCTCCGCGTCAAGAATTGCGCCGATGAAAGATTTTCGTGAGGCACCTATCAACATGGGGTGATTGCCGAGATTGGTCTTGATCGAATCGAGATGTCGCAACGCTTCCAGGCTGTGAGAAGCATTCTTAGCAAAACCTATGCCTGGATCAACGATGATCCGAGATTCGGCAACCCCGTCGCCCAACGCGCTCGAAACCGCGTCGCCAAGCTCCGCGCTGATGTCGGCGACAACGTTGTCGTATTGGGCCTTCGCTCTGATGTGACTGATCACGATCGGCGCGTCATGCTTCGCGATCACCGACGCTATGAGCGGATCTGAAAGCATCGAAACATCATTGGCCATTGCCGCTCCTTCCGACAACGCAACATCCGCAACCTCGGACTTACGAGTATCGATGCTGATCGGAACGTCGCAGCGAGCGCTCAACGCGGCGATCACGGGCAGAACGCGCTCAAGTTCCTCCTCAGCCGGAATGGGCCGAGCATCGGGATAAACCGACGCGGGTCGAGTCGACTCCCCACCGATGTCGATGATGTCCGCGCCGTTATCCTCCATCCGTAGTGCCGCATCGACGGATGCGGTTACCCAATCCAGTCCCTTACGTATCGTGCCGTCGCCCGAAAAGGAATCGGGAGTAACGTTCAGGATTCCCATGATGTAGGTGCGTGCTCCCCAATCAAAGTCGCACCCGCCTATCCTCAATGATTTTCTATGGGGATCTGAAGATAACACGTGAATCAGCAATGATGAATGTGTTGGAGCAACGGAAAAGAAAGTTTAGCACTACGATTCACCCGCCCGTGGGGCGGCTCTTCACTCTCGCATCATCGCGCTGAAACTTATGCGCTCCACCGCCGCGTCCGGCGCTTTTGGCAGTACGCACCAACTTACCGAAGACGATATCGACCGTTCAGCGTCGCGCCTCGCTGTGCTACTCGTTCACGAAATGGAACTGCCAAGCACTTGTAACAGTGCCTGATTTTCTGCCGCTCGAATCGGCTTGCAAGAGCCAATGTGCGCCTACGGTGACGTACTCATGTTCAAACATCTCCGCGGGGAAACATCCCACTTCAAAAAGTCGCCGTCCGCTTCCAAGCACAACTCTGAGTAGGGTTGACACTCGACGAAAAACTTTCCGAAATTGACTACCTCGCCAGGTTTAGGAAGTCCAGTCTCTTCGTCTAATGTGTCAAAAACATACAAGTAAAGCTGAACAGGGGGCGCGTCAGTCTCGAATAGTAGGGTGGTGGCCCCGTCTCGGGGGTAGGTACCGTTCCGCTCCAAGGCTTATCAGGAACGGAGATTGTGGTACCCCCTAGTAGTGTCCAATCCATGGAGGTCAACACGCCGGGAACTGGATCTTCCCCGTTGCTTCGGATCAGACTGATCGCTGGCGGGCGAAGTGGAGCTCGTGAAAAGGGCATCTCGCCGGGACGTAAATCGCCAAGACGCGACATTGGCATCTCTGTTTCCTCCTGTTCCGGTTGCGACGCGCAACCAATTGCCGCCGAGAATACAATGACAAGCAAACAAATGCTGACACATGTTCTCATTAGTTAGATAGCATGCTGGAGCGGTCGGGAATTAGTTGCTTCGGCGCGGGCTTAGGCGATGTTCAAAGTCCACAGGGATTTATTACCGTGTCGTGACTCTTAACGGGATGGGGAGCCCAGTGCAAAACACCGTCATTGGCAATTAAGTATCCGTATCCAATGACGAGATATCCATACGTACTGTCAGCGCAAGGAAGCGCAGCTCGCGCGTTGCCTCCCAGAGTTTCGCTATCTGAAAAGTTATCTTGCCCTCCGATATTTAACCAACTCCCATTGGACTGAACTTCCACCAACTGAGCGTAATGCCACATGTATTGGGTCGGAGTGAGGCATCGTCCCTCGACCTTGCCAGCCATAGTGTTTGGTGTTCGGACGAGAGGTGCACATTGTGTCCACGGAGTATGCAACCGGCTGGGGGTTGAAGTGAACTGCTGCTTGCACCAAGAGCCATCCATTGATTTGCAGATTTTTGTGGCGTACCGTACCCTGATGAGCTTTCTTGAACGGCATCTTCATGGTCAGGAGTCGCCGTCGCGGGTCCGTCGGCAACCGCCGTGAGTCCGCCTAGACTCCGGACGAGAAAGGCCGTTAACACTACCAAAATCCATCGTGTACGCAACTTAATCATCGTCAACTCCTTCCTTATCCTCATCCTCTCCCTATACGTGAACACACTCTACGAGGTCATGACTTGGAAGTCAATGATCAATCCGGCGCGAAAACCCATCACCTGCTCCATCCTTCCAACCAGTCGCAAACTTGTGTCGTAAGTTAGGATTTTAAGTTGGTGAATGGAAGACTCGCAGTTTCGACGAACACGCAATTTCCGGCTCGACAGGGGCGAAGAGAGATCACTCAGCAACAAGAAAAAACGTCTTCAACCAACGGTTTCAAAGGCCGTCTCTCAGCGTTGGAATCGCGTCGCTCGACCGCCAGACTCGGCGGCGGCGAACGACGCATCGAATCGCAGCAAAAACGCGGCAAGCTTACCGCCCGCGAGCGCTTGTCAAAGCTATTCGACGACGGCAACTTCACCGAGATCGACACCTTCAACACCCATCGCTCGACCGACCTCGGCCTCGACAAGCAACGCTTCGAAGGCGACTCTGTAGTCACCGGTTGGGGCAAAGTCGAGGACCGCACCGTCTTCGGTTACGCTCAAGACTTCACGGTGCTCGGTGGCTCGCTTTCCCAAATCGCCGCCCAAAAAATCTCCAAAGTGATGGACCACGCCATCAAGGTCGGAGCTCCCGTCGTTGGCATCAACGATTCCGGCGGCGCCCGCATCCAAGAAGGCATCGACTCCCTATCCGGCTACGGCGAGATTTTCCGCCGCAACACGCTAGCCTCCGGCGTCATCCCACAAATCACCGTCATCGCCGGACCCTCTGCAGGCGGAGCCGTCTATTCTCCAGCAATGACCGACTTCATCTTCATGGTCGAGTCGATAGGGCAGATGTATATCACGGGCCCTGACGTTGTTCGCTCAGTAACCGGCGAAAACGTCACGCACGAAGACCTCGGCGGCGCGGCCATGCACGCAACCACGTCCGGCGTCGCCCATTTTGCTGCACCCGACGAAGACGACTGCTACTCACAAGTCAGACGACTCTTGAACTTCCTGCCTTCCAACAACGCCTCTTCACCCCCAACCGTCCCCTGCGAAGACCCGCCTGACCGCCGGCCTGAAAAACTCGCCAACGTCATCCCCGACGACCCCAACATGCCCTACGATGTCTTGGATGTCGTTGAAGAACTCGTCGACGATGGCGAATTCATGCAGGTCCACGCCGAGTTTGCCCGAAACATCGTCGTCGGATTCGGTCGCATGGCCGGCTCGACTGTCGGCATCGTCGCCAACCAACCCAACGAGATCGCCGGTGTCCTAGACATCGATGCCTCCGACAAAGGCGCCCGATTCGTGCGCTTCTGCGATGCCTTCAACATACCGATAGTTACGCTGGTGGACGTCCCCGGCTTCATGCCCGGCACCGCACAAGAGCAAGGCGGTATCATCCGCCACGGTGCGAAGATGCTTTTCGCATACACCGAGGCCACCGTGCCGAAGATCACCGTCATACTCCGAAAAGCCTACGGCGGCGCCTACATCGTCATGGGCAGCAAAGAACTCCGCTGCGATGTAAATCTCGCATGGCCTACCGCCGAGATCGCAGTCATGGGTCCCGACGGTGCAGTTAACGTCATCGCACGCCGAGAAATTGCCGCCGCGGATGACCCCGACGCCAAACGACAAGAACTCGTAGCCGACTACAGGGACCAGTTCGCCAACCCATACGTCGCCGCAAACCGCGGCTACATCGATGATGTCATCGACCCGCGTGACACCCGAGCCCGTGTCATCGATGCCCTCGAAATGCTAGCCAACAAGGTCGACGATATGCCCACCAAAAAACACGGGAACATTCCGCTTTGAGCATCACCGATCAGTCTCGTTACGCACCGAACACCGTTGGGGAGCAAGAGTTTGTGCAAGCGGTTTCAGATATGGCGCGTGAGGTTTGGGATTTCCACAACCGATGGGGGTTCGGATCTGGCCACTTCAAAGACCAAAACTCGGCAAGCATCATCGACCGCCGCAAAGCGATCCTAGCCGAAGAAGTCCGCGAACTCGCCGAAGCCGTTGACGAAGACGACACTACGGCCGTCTGCAACGAAGCTGCCGATGTCCTCTTCGTAGCCATCGGTCACATCGAAACCCTCGGCACCCGAGGCATTGACGGCGTCCGATACGTCACCACCAAAAACGCAAACAAAACCGAAGCTACCCACGCAATTCGGCAAGACACCGGAAAGTTGCTGCCGAAAGAAGGCAAACCACACAAGTGGGAATGACCCCACCATCCCAGAGGAACTCTGAATGCAAAACGCAGCCCCAAACGCCGCAATCGAGCGCGCCAAGGACCACTTCGGCGAACTGCTCGAGAAGCAGATTTTACGAGTCGAGGCGATGAAGGAATCGTCCGGCTTCGTTGACTACAACGCGCTCGACATAATAAAGATCGGTCTCATTGGCGGCGACGGTATCGGGCCGGCGATAACTGAATCGGCGCGGCGCGTTTTGGAGCGACTGCTTGGCGACGCGGTGGCGAGCGGTAGGGTCCATTTCCGAAACATCGAGGGATTGACGATCGAGAATCGGGCGGCGCATTTGCAGTCGATTCCGGATGATGTGTTGGCCGAGATCAAGGAGTGCGATGTCACGTTGAAGGGACCGACGACCACGCCAGAAAAGGGCGACGGCTGGCCAAACCTCGAATCGGCAAACGTCGGTATGCGAAAAGAGCTAGACCTTTTCGCCAACGTCCGACCCGTCCGCGTCCCATCCGAAGGCATCGACTGGATGTTCTTCCGGGAGAACACCGAGGATCTTTACGCGTTGGGATCTGACGGGATCGATGTTACGGACGACTTCACGATCGACTTCCGGGTGATATCGGAGCCGGGATCGGAGCGGATCATCCGAGCGGCGTTCGAGTACGCGAGGCAGAACGATCGGAAGCGAGTGACGGTGGTGACTAAGGCGAACATCGTGAAGTTGAGCGACGGCCGCTTCTTGCAGGTCGCCGAACGCGTCGCCAAAGAGTATCCGAGTATCGAGTGGGACAGCTGGTACATCGACATCATGACGGCCAAGTTGTTGGATCGCGCTCGGCGTACGGATTTCGAGGTTTTAGTGATGCCGAACCTCTATGGCGACATTCTGACTGACGAGGCCGCTGAGATCCAAGGCGGTGTCGGAACGGCGGGAGCCGCGAATATTGGCACTCGCTACGCGATGTTCGAGGCGATTCACGGTTCAGCACCGCGTATGGTGACCGAAGGTCGGGCGCAGTACGCGGATCCATCGTCGATGCTCAAGGCTTCCGCGATGCTGTTGCAGCACATCGGATACGCCGACCTCGGGCGACGCCTCGACATGGCGCTGGAGGTCTGCGGTCAGTACGAGCGGAAGATCGTGACGACGGGCCGCGATACCGGCGCGACTGGCGACGAATACGGTGCGTACGTCGCCGATATGGTCAACGATCCTGATCTTGAAGCCAAGTGGCAGGGGTATGTCGACGCGGGTTAATCGACACCCAACCAAAAACCTGATTAAAGAGGAAACTAAATAGATATGCGATTCAAGGTAACGGTAGTGGGCGCTGGCAATGTTGGCGCGACGACGGCTCAACGGATTTTCGAGCGCGGCTACGCCGATGTGGTGCTGGTCGATGTCGTTGAGGACATGCCGCAGGGCAAGGCTCTCGACCTTTTGGAGTCTGGACCGGTTCTGGGCACTGACGCTCAGATTATGGGTGCCAACAGCTACGAGCCGACCGCCGAATCTGATGTCGTGGTCATCACCGCTGGCATCGCACGTCGACCTGGCATGAGCCGTGACGACCTGCTGCTGACCAACATGCGCATCATGCAGTCGGTCACCGAGCAGGTAGCCAAGTACTCGCCTGATTGCATCATCGTGGTGGTGTCGAACCCGCTGGACGCCATGGTTCAGCTGGCGCAGAAGGTGAGCGGTTTTCCGAAGGAGCGTGTTGTCGGCATGGCCGGAATTCTTGATACCGCACGCTTCCGCACCTTCCTGTCGCAGGAGCTCAATGTGTCGGTGACGAATGTACAGGCGTATGTTCTAGGCGGGCACGGCGACACGATGGTCCCGCTCATCAAGGCGACGACGGTTGGCGGTGTTCCGGTTTCCGAAGTGATCGAAGCCGATCGGCTGGAAGAGATAGTGCAGCGCACTCGCGACGGCGGCGCCGAGATCGTGGCGTTGTTGAAGACGGGTTCCGCGTATTATGCGCCGTCCGCAGCGGTTGCGCAGATGGTCGAGGCGATCCTCCTAGACCGGAAAGAGATTCTGCCGTGTGCGGCGATGCTTGACGGGGAGTATGGGATCTCGGGGTTGTATGTGGGAGTGCCGGTAAAGCTTGGCTCGAGTGGTGTTGAGGAGATTGTGGAGGTTGAGTTGACGGATGCGGAGAGTTCGGCGCTGAAGGCTTCGGCGGACGCGGTGCAGGAACTGGTGGATGTGATGGCGGGGGCGGGGTAAACGCTCTGGCCATGCGTTTGCCAGGACCGTGGATCAAGAGTTATGCCGTTGTCGCTTCTGGGTTTCATTCGACGCGCGTTTCCCAATAGCTCCGTACCTGTGTCACAAAATCGATCCGGTCGTAAATCTTTGCGATTTCTTTTGGATAAAATTCCGACAGCGCATCGCACAAGCCGATCATCCAGGATTTTCGTGAGGTTGCGGCGTCAATCTCGATCCGATTGGCATTTGCGATCTGAATCTGCCCCCACCCGAGCGCGCCGATTGTGAGGCAGCTCCATTTTAAGAGCTCGATCGGGGCGAAATGCACATCTTCCACGACTACTCTAGTGCCGTCGATGGTGTATCGGACCATCAAGATGACAAAGAAATTCGAGTCGTCTTCATAAAGTTGGGAGATGCGCCTGACGGAAGTGAGGTTCGGCATGTTGAACGCGGTGTCAGTTCGGTGCGTTTTGACGTCAATGAGGTAACAATTGTCCGCGGCGTCCGTGAACGCGAGGTCCGCCATGGCGCGTCGCGCGAAATTGGATGAGTACGAGGCTGGTTCCTGGGATAGCAGAGAATTGAAATTATCAGATAGGAGTTGCTGGATGGCATCTCCAACGGCTCGGGTGCTGTTTGCGGTTTGCTGGCTAAGAGTAGGCGGATGCGAGTTCAAGAATCGCGATATTCGGGCGCCGATCGGTACTGGATCGTCAGATCGGAACAGAGAATAATCGACAGGCATGCGACTGGATCAGATTCAACCCAAAGGAAACGCGGATTGTCGGCCGCTTTGCCTTGGGATTCCCGTTGTACGATCATTCGCCGTGTTTCTCTCCCAAAACACACCGCCAGAATACCCTTGAATATCGGGCGCGAGTTCGGCCAAGTCCAAACGTTTCAGAGCGAGAGCGCAGTAAAATTCGTCGATCTCGACGCCAACGAATCGTCGGCCGAGTTTCTTGGCCACTACCGCCGAGGTTCCCGAACCCAAGAATGGGTCGAAAACGATCGCGTTTGAAACGGTGCTAGCCAAAACCAATTTAGCTAGTAATTTTTCTGGCTTTTGCGTGGGGTGATCTGTGTTTTCGGGCATTGACCAAAACGGCACTGTCATATCGGTCCACAGATTTGACGGATGAGTCAAACGGTAGTTTCCGTCGTTTTCAATTTCCCAATCTTTCGGGTTGCCGTTTTCGTGTTTGTACGGAGCAAGTACGCGGCGTTTTAGTTTCACCGGCTCAGTGTTGAAGACGTAATCGCCAGAATTGGTGCAGAAAAGGATGTCTTCCGAAGCGTTTTTCCAATTGGTTTTGGCACCTCTTCCTTTTTCACGTTCCCATGTGATGCGGTTCCTGACGATCAGATGCTTATTTACGATTGGGAAAATCACTGCGGAAGTTTGCCAATCAGAACAGATGTAAACTGTTGCATTGGGTTTTAGCACGCGTAGCAACGGCGGAAACCAAGATACAAACCATTCCGCATATTCATCATCTGACCGACGTGCGAATTGGGTCGAATTAAACGATTTCGTCAGATTGTATGGTGGATCGATGAACAGGAGGTCCGCGAACGCGTCGGGCAGGTAAGTCATTACTTCAAACACGTTTTGGTTGATGACGCGATTCACGAGTTCGCTCTCGTTCGAGGGGCGTTCCAACTTCGTGGAGCGCATCGAGTACGTGCGCAACTCATCTCTGTCGAGATCGATCGTGCGGTTTCTTGGTGCACGTGTTTTTTCTGCCATCTCAAATTGCATTATCTCACACTGAGCCGACGTGTCGTTCAACCGCCTCATCTGGATATTCTCGGACCATCTCGATTCGCTCAAGTGTTTGATCTGTCGAGGCAATGAGAAAAAACATCGCCGACAACGCCAAGGTCTCCGCAATGCAGGATTATATACTTAAATCAGTTGAGAATCGTCGTTGTAAGAGAAAGCATTAGGCAAATCAGTACCAAATATTAACGTAAACGTGATAGCGAAACCAAATCCGATGCCGAGCGGCGGGGAGAGCACAGGATGAACCTAAACGAAGACGATTATCGCCACGCACTCAGACTTCGATACGTCGAGATCGGTCTCAATCTCGCTGAGGCTTTGGAGTTGGTGGAACTCACAGAGAGCAGCGTCGATCTGCAGGTTGGCGCAGGCGGGGTCAAATTCGCACGTTTGGCGGTCGAACGTGAGAGGTCGGAGTACCTGAACGGCAACGGATCTGAGACGCCGGTGCGAGAGGATGCGATTCAGGAGAAAGCCGGGATGTTCCCAAAAATCTGGGACCACGCGGTGATGTTGGCCGCAAGGCGGATGATCGAGATCCAGCGCGAAGTTGCGACGGAACTTCCTGAGGTCGTCGAACCCGAGGTCGTCGAACCCGTTAGGGGATAGGTCTACCGATCCCTGCGGACGCCGTTTTAGTAGAGTCCGATTCCTCGGCGCCTCTCTCGCAACTGCTTTAGGCGATTGACCATCTCGACCGCCGAATCCGCGTATCCCGACGCGTGCTCGATGCGAGCTTCGGCTTGCTTGACAGTATCGGTAGTCAGCACACCGAAAATCACTGGCTTCAACGAGTCTTCCGACATCCGCAACAACCCTTGGGATGCTGCGTTTGCGACGTGTTCGAAGTGGGCGGTTTCGCCTCGGATTACGGCGCCGAGGGCGATCACTGCGTCCGATTGGATCGGAGGATCGAGTAATGTTCGTGCGGCCAACGGGAGTTCGAACGAACCGGGCGTCTCGAAGATTTGATTTTTGTCGACGACGACTCCAAGTTCGGATAGCCGCGCTAGGCAGAGGTCGCGCATCTTGAAGGTGATGTCGGAGTTGAAGCGGGCGACTGCGATGCCGATGCGGATGCCGGATCCGTCGAGGAGTTCTGGCGGCGATTGGCCTGCGCTTTTTTCCGGAGTTTCAGTCATTTAACTATCAGGCTGATCGATGGGCCGGTGGTTGGAATTGTCTGCGGGGCCCACCTGATTGGGCGGTCGAGTTGTCGGCATCGTCGTCGCCGAGTTCGATCTGGTGCATCATGCGGTCACGCTTGGTCTGGAGGTATCTGCGATTGTGATCGTTGGCGCCGGAGTTGAGCGGGATCTGCTCGACCATCTCGAGGCCGAAGCCTTCTAGTCCGGCGACCTTCTTCGGGTTGTTCGTGAGGAACTTGAACTTGCGGATGCCGAGGTCGAGGAGGATTTGGGCGCCTACGCCGTAGTGACGCAGATCGGCCGGAAAGCCGAGGCGGTTGTTGGCTTCGACGGTGTCCAGACCATTGTCTTGGAGGCGGTAGGCCTTGAGCTTGTTGATGAGGCCGATGCCGCGACCTTCTTGACGCATGTACACGAGAGCGCCGACGCCGTCTGCGGCGATCTGTGACATGGCAGCGTCTAGCTGCTCACCGCAGTCGCATCGCTGGCTACCGAAGATGTCGCCGGTCAGGCATTCCGAGTGGACGCGCACGAGAGCCGGATTGTCGGGTTTGATATCGCCCATTACGAGCGCGATGTGCTCTGCTGGGTCGACGTTGCTGCGATATGCCACGCACTTGAACTCGCCCCAACGGGTTGGGAGCGTCGTCTCGGTGACGCGCTGGACGAATGACTCCCGGCTGAGACGGTAAGCGATGATGTCGGCGATGGAGACGATCGGAATGTCGTGCTCTGCGGCCATCGCCTCGAGTTCCGGGCGGCGGGCCATGGTGCCGTCGTCGTTCATGATCTCGCAAACCACCGCGGCGGGACGTTTTCCGGCGGAGCGTATCAGGTCGATCGAACCCTCGGTGTGACCGGCACGCACTAGAACTCCGCCTTCTTGGTATCGAAGCGGGAAGACGTGCCCGGGCTGTACGAAATTCTCGGACGTCGCCTCGGGTTCGGACAGCAGTCGGATGGTGTGGGCGCGGTCGGCGGAGGAGATGCCGGTAGTGATGCCGTACGCCGCATCGACGGCGACGGTCATCGCGGTGGAGTGCAGCGAGGTGTTGTTGCGCACCATCATTGGCATGTCGAGACGATCTAGGTCGTCGCCTTCCATCGGGGCGCAGATCAGGCCGCGGCCTTGGACGGCCATGAAGTTGATCTGAGCTGCGGTGGCGTTCTGAGCCGCCATCACGAAGTCGCCCTCGTTCTCACGGTCCTCGTCGTCGACCATTATCACCATCCCGCCCGATCGCACGCGCTCGATTGCGCGCTCAACCGACTCCGCGGTCTCGGGCCCCATTTCCCGCGCTTCAGGTGTCATCGGATTCAATGTTCCTAGCTCGTGACGAACCGTTCGATGTATTTGCCAGTCTGATCAGTTTCGATGTTAACTGCATCGCCGACCTTCAACACGCCCAAAGTGGTGTGGATTGCGGTGAATGAGATCAAAGTGAACGTGAAGCTGTCCGGGGTCCAGTTGAAGGCCGTCAGACTCACACCTTCTACGGCGACAAATCCTTTTTCGACGATGTAGCGCATGATCGGGGCATCGCACTCGATGGTAACCATTTTGGCGTCGCCATCGTTGCGGATGTCAGTTGTGTGACCGAGACTTTCGACATGGCCCTGCACGAGGTGGCCACCGACAACCGACCCGTACCGCAGTGCGCGTTCGAGGTTAACGTGGGTGCCTTTTTTGAGTTGCGAAAACCAAGTGTTGCGTTGGGTTTCGGGAGTTACGTCGACGCAAAATGCGTTGGATTCGAAGTCGGTGACCGTCAGACAGGCGCCGCTGACCGATACGCTGTCGGAAACCTGCAAACCGTATTCGCCCATCTGCACCCGTTCGGCATGTATATCTAGGTGACCGCTCGACGGGTCGAACGATTCAACTCTCCCGACCTCTTCAACTATTCCGCTAAACATCTCTCATTCTCCGTTGTTCATTCGACGTAGCCAATGATGGCAATATCGTCGTCAAATCGTTCGATACGCGTGTTGCGCAACCGTGTGACATCGCGCATCACCGATGGTCCGCAACCTCCGACCGGCGAAAGGGCGTCAGTCCCGCCGATGATCTTGGTTGTCGATATATAGACGACCACTTTGTCGACCAAATCCCGGTCGAAAAGTCCGCCCGTCAACCGTTCGCCAGCTTCGACCAAAACGTTTATGCAGCCGCGCTCGCCGAGTTGGCGCACGACATCCGATAGGTCGACAGCGTCGTCGGTTTTGCTGGGTGCACGAATGATTTTGCAACGGCGGTTGGGCGCGTTGTTGGTGGCGACGGCGTGGATCACTTCGCCTTCTTCTTCTAGGATTGCGGCGTCGGTTGGCATCTTGGCGTTGCTGTCGACGACTACGCGGATGTAGGGGCGACCACACATGCGTTTCCCGGAGATCGGGTCGCGGGCTGTCAGGCGTGGGTTGTCGGCGAGAACGGTGCCGATGCCTGTCATCACGGCGTCTGCGCGGTAGCGAAGGGAGTGGGCGTGAGCGCGTGCCGCGGGACCGGTGATCCATCGCGAATCGCCGTCGTGAGTGGCGATCTTGCCGTCGAGAGACATCGCCCACTTGACGGTCACGAAGGGTAGACCGGTCTTGATGTGTTTCGCGAAGCCTTCGATGAGTTCGTCGGCACGTAGTTGGGAGGTTTCGCCGATGTCGTTGACGACTTCGATCCCGGCGGATTTTAGGTGCTCGAAACCGCGCCCGGCGACGAGCGGATTGGGGTCGACTGTCGGGCAGACGACGGTGCTGATTCCGGCGTCGATGATGGCTTGAGTGCAGGGCGGAGTTGTTGAATGATTCTGATGCGGCTCAAGGGTGCAATAGATGGTTCCACCTTCAGAATCGCCCTTTGCGATGCTTTGGGCGATGTTTAGGGCTACGGCTTCGGCGTGGGGTCCCGGATTGGGTTGAGTGGCGCCTTCGCCGACGATAGTTTCACCGTCGCGAGCAACGATAACAGCGCCTACTGCCGGTCTTGGTGCTAGCCCTCCGGCCGCGCGTTCTGCGAGGTCAAGTGCTCGTTGCATGAACTCCATGCCTAAAGTATGCAACAAGCCCGGTTAACGCCCGATGCTTCAGACGGACTCGGACTTGGCACTGAGTTCACGTATGGCAACCGCTTGCAACTCGCCCTTGGGATCTGACGGCGCGTTATCTTTGAGGATGCCGGCCGGCCCGAACACGTAGTAGATGCAGAAGAAGAACACGACCGTCATCAGGGCGAGATCGAGCCAGGTAGGGTAGGTCAAAAGTGTTGTCACGTTTGGTGCTTGGAATTGGCCGGGCCCGAATAGTTGGATGAAGAGGGACGGGTACAGGGTGCCGATGCCACATGGGAGGGCGAGGCGCCATCGGTTGAGCAGCAGGGCGACGAAAAGGACGAACAAACAGACCAACGCAATCAGTTGATGTAGGTCGAGGAAACGAAAATACTCGCGGGTAAAACTGTCGTAAGTGTCGATTGAAGGATCGTTGAGCTTGGCTTCGTATGCCGGTATTCCGAGTATGAGGGTCGCCGACATCCCGACAAACATGGTCCACTTGAGAGCCTGATGCGGTGTGTGCGTGAATTTGGCGAGGAGGTAGACTGTGCCGGAGATCGTAGCGACGATTGCCCACCGCGCGAAGACGGCGTAGATCGCGTCGACGGTGGTTAGCCAGTCGGCCAGCAGCAACGTTATCAACCCGACCGTGATCAGCGAGGTTGCGATCATCGGCATCAATTTCAGGTTGTGCTTGAGCGTCGCGATGATTTCGTCCCTTGCGAACCAAGGTGAATTTATGTAACTGACTACCCTGGCGTTCTCAGTGGCGGCGACTAAACCGAAAAGATTCATGGTGAACCCCAGATCCACTGTGAAGACTCCTTGGTCGATGTACCTGGTCCAAGCAAAAGATAAAACTACGGATGGAGCGGCGAGTGCGAGCAAAATCCACACGGCGCGACGATCAAGGGATGTGGCAGCAATGATTGCCGCAACGACAGCGCTTATGATGGCGAGTGTTGAAGGGAGGATTATGACGAAAATGTTATTTGTACCCGGCAGGATGTTTTGCAGCTGCATAACTAATGCGTCGTACGAGGCAACGCGGGGAACAATCCCGTAAACGGCTAAAAACGCCGCACTTTGCGTAACGATCCAAAATGCGAGTGCAAGTGCGGTAGCGTTGCGTATGCCTATACGGCGTAAGCGCTTCCAAATAAAGCACGCTGTGGCAGTGACAATTAAGCTAACCAGCTGCGTCAATAGTGCAACGATGAATTCGTCGACGCCGAATGCGAACATCAATAAAATAATGATGCCATTCGCAATCCATGGTAATACCAAATACGCTATTGTCCGTCGGCCGGTTAAGTCGCGGATTTTAAGTTTCCTCAGCCGCTTCGTTTCATGATGTTGATCAAATAGTTGCTTGCTCGTATCTATCAGGCGACTGTTTGTGCTTCGTAACGCGATCAACCAGAATATGATCGATGCCAAACGAATTGGACCTATAAACCACGCAATCCATGCGATAAGAAATATCACTCTGTGGTTATCACTGGAATATGGGGTTGTAATGGGAGATCGTTAATGATGCCAGTCAAGTAATTGGGTTGGTGTGCCGTTGATGACCATACCACCGTGTTGAATTGTACAACTGGAGATTATTAAGTTTATTACCAAACCCCGTTCGCTTCGCATGTCAAGTAAATTACGTATAGTTGGTCGGGCATCTGACAGATTCCAACTTGTTGGACGTTGTTTTGCTGATCAGTGTATGTAACGGTAGTAAAAGGTACGGTTTTTAGTAAATGTCCAGATTGAATAGAGTCAGAGGTGGTCCGTTGATCCGAAATCTGGATTGTCCAAGGTTTATCTAAGTCTTCCGTTAAAACTTGATCGGAGGTTTCGGAAGATGGTACGGATGGACCGAAAGCGAACACGCTTATGGCGAAAAGAATCCCCAGAGCTGTAAATAACAGTGTGCCAACAGGTCGATTGATCATTTCAATAATCCTCATTCGCAAGTAATTGTTTAGGCGCTTGAAGTTATCATACGGTTTAGTCTGTGTCAACCCTGATATCTTGCAAGAATTCGTTTCTAGTTGATGCAAGTCCGGTATCATGCGTTCAACGCCAGCACTGAATCAAAGGAAGGTCGGTCGCGAAATGAAGATAGTCGATGTCAGGGCGTACCCGCTCCGAATCACCGATCGTGCCGATGAAAAATCGGAAGACGCCTCACGCCCACCCACCATCGAATTCGGCGACTACTACGTCGACCGCTCCGCCTTCACCTCCATCTACTCTCACCACCACGAAACCACGGTAATCAGGGTCGAAACCGACACCGGCATCGTCGGGTGGGGCGAAGCCCAGTCACCAATCTCCCCGAACACGACCACAACCATCGTTCACGAGATCGTCCGACCCTTGGTCATGGGCCGAGACCCCTTCGACATCGAGGCTATCTGGACTCGCAACTACGGCGCAATGCGCGAGCGAGGCCACCCCACAGGCTTCTACATCGATGCCATCGGCGGCACAGATATCGCCCTCTGGGATATCGTCGGAAAGGCGGTCGGCAAGCCCGTCCACAAGATCGCTGGCGGCAGATACCGAGACGAAATCCTCCTCTACGCAGGGATGGGCGGCACCGACCCCGAAAAAGTCGCCGACACCGCCGAAGAACACCTCCAATACGGATACAAAGCATTCAAACTCCACCTCCTCCTAGATGTCGAAGGGGTAGCCGAAATCTGCCGAGCAGTCCGAAAACGCGTCGGACCAAACATCATGCTCATGGTTGACACCCACATGCGCCAAACCGTCGTCAACTCCATCCTCCTCGGACGCGAACTCGAAAAACTAAACTTCACCTGGCTCGAATCACCAACCGTCCCCGACGACATCCCCGGCCAAGCCGAAATCACCCGAGCCCTCGACATGGCCGTCGCCATCGGTGAGTGGACGCGCACCCGATACGAAATGCGAGAGCAGTTCGAACGCCGAGCCTACGACATCCTCATGCACGACATCGGCCGTACCGGCATCACCGAAGGACACCGCATCGCAACGTTGGCTGACACCTACAACATCCCCGTAGCCCCACACGTCGGCGGCGGCGGCATACTCTCGGTCGCGGCGACCGTAGAGTGGTCGGCATCGTGTCCGAACTTCATGATCATGGAGCATGGCCACCACGCGAACCGCGTGAAGAGCCTCATCCTCAAAGAGCGGTTCGAACCAGAGAACGGATACTACAAAGTGACCGATCGACCTGGACTTGGCGTTGAGGTGGATGAGTCGGCGTTGGATCGGTACGCGTTTCCACGGGGTTGAGAGTGCCGCCGTCGTCTTGCCGATTCCCCCTCACCCTAACCCTCTCCCACGGTGGGGAGAGGGGACTTGGGCGTAATGGCATTAATGGATAGGAATTGAGACTTGGCATCGCGTCCATTACCCTACATTTTGACTGTTGATGTTGGCAGTTCAGCAGTTAAGGCCGGTTTGTACGACGCGGAGGCCAACGCGTTGGCTTACACTCAGGTCTCGGTTTCGCACCAACAGCGGACCGCAACGGACGGGACCCACGAGGAGGACGCTGAGGAGATCCAACGGGCTACGGAGTCGGCGATTGACGCGGCGTTGGACGCCGCGGGCGATGATGCCGATCACATCGCCGCGGTCGGATCGGATGCGATGGCGAGCACGATTCTCGGTGTGGATGTTCGCCATGACCCCGTGACACCGGTTTTCACCTATGCCGATACGCGCACGGCTCCAGATGTAGACGCGTTGCAGGCGAGCATCGACGTGGACGACGCGTATCAGCGGACCGGTGTGATGCAGCACACGTCTTATGTTCCGGGTCGCGTTAACTGGATGCGACGCACCGATCCCCAGGCGTTCGCGCGGATAACAAAGTGGACGGATATCTCGACGTTCATATTCACACGATGGTTCGGGTCGACGAATGTGCCGGCGAGCTACAGCGTCTCGGCGTGGAGCGGGTTGTTGAATCGCCATGAGTTGGCTTGGGATGAGGGTCTGTTAGATGCCGTTGGATTGGAGCCGTCGAATCTGCCGAGGTTGACGCCGTACTCCGAGGCGCAAAGCGGATTGTGCCCGATCTACTCGATGAGATGGCCGCAGTTGGTTGATGTGCCGTTTTACTTGGCGGTCGGTGATGGCGCGGCGGTGAACATCGGATCGGGATGCACGGATCGTCGGAACATCGCCTTGACGGTAGGAACCACCGCGGCGATGCGATTGGTTGTCGATCATCTGGGTGACGAGCCGTCGCCTGTTGTGCCGAAAGGCCTGTGGGGATACATCTTGCGAGGCGATCGGACGTTGCTGGGAGGCGCTTTCAGCGAAGGTGGCAATGTGGTCGAATGGGCGTTGAACAGTCTGAATCTGCCGAGTCTTGGAGAGTTGAATGATGCGTTGGCTGTCACAATTCCAGATGCTCACGGGTTGACGGTGCTGCCGTTCATCGCGGGGGAGCGCGCGGTCGGTTGGTCGACGAACGCGAGCGGGGTGATCAACGGAGTCCGTGTCTCGACATCCGGATTGGACATCTTGCAGGCGTTGATGGAGTCGGTGGCGTATCGCTTCTCGCTCGTCGCTGATCTTTTGCGCGACGAGATGGACCCTGACCGCGTCTTCATCGCCGGCGGTGGAGCCGTGACAAACTCGCCTTGGTGGTTGCAGACGATGGCGGATGTGTTGCAGGGCGAGGTGCACGTGCCAGCACAAGAGCAGGCGACCAGCCGTGGCGCGGCCATACTGGCGCTGAACGCGCTCGGCGTCTGGGAAGGTTTCGACGACGTGATGCCGGAGATCGCTTCGGTCTACAAGCCCCGGGATGAGCACCGTTCCACCTACGCGCAAGCAGTCGAGCGGCAAGCGGAACTGTATGAATCAGTGATCGCGCGCAACTGATCGGTGAGCCTGGAAACACTCCGATCCGGTGCAGGACCATCATGACGCCTTGTGTAGCGTTGGGAAGTTGGGAATCGGAATGTTCGAGAAGGAATCGGCTATTTTCGGTTCATTGCCGCGTAGTCGGGTCTCTTCTGAGATCGATTTCAATCGCGTAACGGTTCATGGATTATTTCGATGGCGGTTGTCTAGACTCGTAATGTCGAGCACGCGCACCGACGTTTGACAGTTGAATTCGACCATGACAGATTTACGTTTCAACACCGTGACAGCTTCGCGAATTGGAGCTTTGGCGGTTGTTTTGGGTTTGATGCTCACCCTGTCGGTCTTCGCGGCGTGTTCTTCCGAAGAGGAGCCGACGACCGAACCGTTTGAGACGCGAACCCCCACGCCCGCACCTACTACGCCGGTCCCTACAGATACTCCGGTACCGCCGACCAGCACATCAACACCGACGCCGGTCCCTCCGACGCCGACTCCCAAACCCGATCCAACTGCAACTTACACTCCGGTCCCGCCGACGGCTACCCCCGTCCCTCCGACGCCGACGCCCGAACCTCCAACCCCAACACCGGTTCCACCAACGGCGACGCCAACCGCTACTCCGGTACCACCGACGCCTACTCCCGAGCCGACGCCGACGCCGACACCCATACCGGCAGCTTATCGCGTCGATTCTCTGGATTGGGACATTCAAGGCCCGCAAGGGGACAAATTATCCGTCCGTTTCACGATGAAGGTCGTCAACGCAGGCGAGGCGGCGCGTGATGTCGATACGCCGGTCCTTGGGATCGTGAATGAGGGTGAGGAATCCTGGGTCGCTACAATCCCCCCGTTGAGTGGCGGCGAAAGCACGACGTTGCTGTTCGACTTCAGATTCGACACTGGGCCGCAACAGTTGAAGTTGCAGGTCGAGAACGCCGTGTCTTTGGTCGCGTTGGACCTGCTCGCATCTGACGTGTCGATCGCACCGATCTCGTATCAACTGATCTCTGACGGTCTGGTTCTGATAACTGTGGAGTTGACGAACAACGGCACGTTGGCCACGAGACCGGTACAGTTGATCACCTACAACAACCTCGTGGCAACGGTTCAACCGATCGAACCGGGCGAATCAGAGTTGGTCGGGTTCTACCTGCCACTGCTGACGGGATCTCATCAGGTCGAGGTGACAGCATCGGCGGACGAACGCGAAGCCAAGCTGTCTAACAACGTGGCAACGTTCGAGATCGATGTCGACTACGTGGCGTTGTCGCTGCGTGCTGGATCCGCTCAGGCGCAGGGATTCATTCGCGGCGGAACGGCGAACATATTGATCGATTTCAGCGTCTTGAACGTTGGCGTTGCACCGAGCGGCAACTTCTTGGTAGCGGTCGCGTGTCCCGAGATACCGAACGCGACGTGTGTGGGCGAGACGCGCGTTGAATCGCTGGCCCCGGGCGTTACCTTTTCGGGCGTGATCGATGCCGTGGTGCCACAGGGCATCACCGGTATCGTCCTCTTTGCCGGGGACCTCGAATACGGTTATCGATGGGGCGACTCAAACACGATTCCGATCACCGTGGACGTGCCGTTCCAACCGGACATCGACCCGGTGTTCGCGGCCGAGGCTGAGCTGGTGGGTTATTACTCCAACGGTGATGCCGCGATCAATGTGACCGCGTCGTTGCGAAACGATGGTGCGGAACCGATTCCGGGCGACTTCCCGTTGGCGATCACATGTTTCAAAGGCGCGGACATTGTTTCTCGCTGTAATGGATTCTTGACGCTTGAACTGACGGATGGCTACGGACCTGCAAGCGGATCTGTGATGTTGCGTTCGCCTCCCGGTGAGATCAAATTGGATGTTGACGGCGGCGAGATTATGGGCATCGACGCGATGATCGGGACGGAAATTGATATCGACGTTCCGGAACGAATTGTCGGCGTCGACCGCGATCTGTGGCGTTGCTTCTCAAAGACGAACCAGAGTGATGATTTCCCGCGCGGCAGCTGCAGCGGACGCGACGGCGACGTGGTCAGCAAATGGTCGCAGGATGAACCGGTCACGATCTGGATCAACGGACTGTCGGCGTACTCCGAGCAGTTCCAAGACACGCTGCAAGAACTGGCGCCGCAGTTGAACTTCACCTATCAGCTGGTGCCCGACGAGCGCAGGGCAGAAATCGCGGCGTACGTCGGGATCACAGACGACGATGCTCGGTTGCTCGGGTTCAAAAATTGCGACGGGTTCTGGGGTTGCACGAATATCGAGATCGATGAGAATGGCGAGGTGGTTTCGGGCGAGATCGTAATTTTCCAGGTCAACGATGTTGGCCTGCGACAGCTCGGAGTGATAAACGAATCGATCGAATATGCGATGCTGCACGGGATGTTGCAGGTGATGGTGCCAATCGGCTACCGCGACGTGCCGGACAGCGTGATGAGCATCGACACCGGTGTGCGCATCCCCACGATGACGGCCTCCGACCGCGAGATCATGAAGATAATGACGAGTCCGCTGGTCGAAACAGGAGACACGACTGCGGATATCGAAGGCTTGATCGTATTCTCCGACGAGGTCTTGGATGTTCAAGAACCCGCTCCTTTGACCAGTTTCGACATCATTGAGCAGGCCCGATTGAAGTTGCATGAAGAGAGATCGGCCCTGTTCAACATGCGCGGCGAATGGTCGGGCGGGACGTGCATCGACTCGTTCGGGCCGTCGCAGGTGACAGTCGCGGAGTTCAGCTCACACCGGGGTCTGAGGTACCGCATGACGGATGCGTCCGAAAGGTTCTACGCGTTCTGGCGCTCCGAGAACGGGAGAGCTGAGTATTGGGACGGCGGCACGAGGACTTGGCGACGTTTCTCCGTCGCGGACGAACAAGAACTGATCCGCGAGACCGCATGGAGCCCGCAGTTCTCCGACCCGATGGTGTTGCTGACTTCTATCCTGTGGTTCGGGCAAGACCTTCTGAATGAGGTCGACCGCGACGAGGAAGGAATCGATTACCGTATCGAACGTTCTCGCGGTTACGTAGCGCCGGAGTGGACGAATGAAGCAATCGTGTCTTCCTCGCTTAAGATCGACCCTGACACGTACGAGATCGTCAACTTCTCGATGAATTGGCAGTTCGAAGTGCGCGGGTTGACTTGCGACGAGTACGACGTTGAAGCGAAGCTGATCGAATACGGCGCCAACCTCGCGATACCGTCAGAGGTTCGTAGCGGATCACGCGTGGTCGAATAGAACCGACTGATCGTTCGCAAACCTCGGAATTAGCATGAACCGTATGCGGATACGGATCATCGCGTCGACGGTTGCGACGCTACTCGTTGCAATTGGGCTAGGTTCATTCGGGATTGTCACAAGCGCATCCGCTCAGCAACCCCGCTCGGTCCTTCGCATCGCCAGCGTAGAGGTGAGCGAAGTTGGTCAGACCCAATCGACTGTCAAATACGAAGCGCTAGTCGAAATCGAAAACGCCGGCGAAGCCGAATTCCACGAAAGCGCAAGGGTCGACTATCGAGTCGATGACGGCGAATTGAGTCTCGTATACGTCGTGCACCAACTCGAGGCCGACGATGTCGCCAGATTTAAGTTCAGATTCGAGGTTGAACCCGGCGAAAGACAACTGGTCATACTACTCGGAGACCAGACGCATACGACCGATATCCGTGTAACCGCATCTGATCTGGACTTGACGGTGACTGGACAGCGAGTGAAGCGCGGTGGCATCGTTGAAATCGACTATAACCTCGCCAACAACGGCGACCGAGACGCCGAGGCGGTTGGTTTGCAAGGCCGATGGGAGAACCTAGACGATCGGAGCACCGGCGATGTCGATTTCGGCAAGCTGTCTGACACGCTCGCCGGTGGTGGCAGCGAGGTCGGCTACGCCCAGTTCAACGTCGATCCGGGATCGTATCGCTTCCACCTCATCGTCAACACCCCAACGGTGGAATTTGGCTTCGAGAACAACGCCGAAACGATCGCGTACGACGTAGAGTTCGTCGATCTCAAACTCGAGTTGTCGTCGACAGAGGTGATCCGGTGGCACACCGAAGGCCGAGGACTGATCAAGGTCTCGGTCGCGGTAACCAATCAAGGCGTCGACGATGGCGTCGTCGTAACGGTTGGCATCGCGTGTTCAGACGAGGCATGTTCGGCGAGTAAGGTGATTAATTCGATAGCGACCGGCGAAACCAGCACTCGCGAGTTCGAGGCTTGGTTGCCCGTCGGCGAAATTACCGCAACGCTCTACGTCGGCGAAAATGAACACGGTTTTCGATGGGGCGCAGAGAACGTTATTGAGGCCACGATACAAGTGCCTGACCCGCCGCCACTGGAATGGTCGTTGTCAACGGTTTCCGACGCGCAAGACTTCCGATACTGGAGCGATGGATCGGCCAATGCAGTCTTCGAAACGACGATGGTGAACACCGGAAGCGACCTCGTTGCGGGCGATGTGCTCATATCGGTGGAGTGCACAAAGTCTGGCGAGGTTTTGGAGGACTGCGGCGGTGAGTACTCGATCGAGCTGGATCCCTTAGAACACCCTAACGGGACGCGGCACACAGTCAAGATCCCTCAAGGCAGAACCGCACTGACCTTCTCGTACGGCGGCGAACCTCCCGTCACGACGACGGTGAGAGTGCCAGAGCGAATATTGGGAGTTGACCGCGACATTTGGGAATGCTTTGCAGATACTTCCAACCTGCGCAAAGACGAACCGGACGACGTCGGAGTAGGATGCGCTGGTTGGCGAAAGAACTACATCTTAAAGTGGCCCGTCGGTGAACCCGTCAAGGTATGGATGTCAGGCGACGACGAGTATAAGGATATCTTCGACCAAGTCCTCGAAGATATCCGCCCAGTACTGAACCTGGAGTTTGAGACGGCCGCCACAAAGTCGAGATCAGACTTAGTCGTTTACCTCGGATTGCCACGCGAGGAGACGCGTCTTGACGGGCTCAGGTGCAACCGCGCCGCGGGTTGCGCCCAGTTCGACATCGGGTCGGCCGGTTCGATCACTGGCGCAATGATGGTCGTGTGGCCGCCGATAGTGACCAGTGACAAAATCGCACGTGACCACCTGATTTACAGCATCGCGCTTCACGAACTCGTACACCTGCTTGCCGGCATGTTGCACCGTCATCACGACCGGACCAGCGTCATGAGCTACGACTCGCTGGACTACCTGACGCTCGGAGAACAAGACGAAGCCTTGCTGCGCATCGCGTCGCATCCGCTTGTCGCACCCGGGATGCGCTTCGGCGAGATACGGGAACTGGTCGTTTTCACCGACGAGTTGATCGATCCTCCCGTTCCCGGAGACCCGACGTTGAAGGACGTGCTACGCAAGGTCCATGCGAACCTGATGGATGCCGAATCCGTAAAGTTCGAGATTTCTGGCGGCTGGCCCGGTTGCGGCCGCACATTCGGTTCGAGCCAGTATTCAATCGGCGGACTGCGCCCTAAGGCATCGTTATGGGCCCATATGAGCAACGATATCGTCGATCTTTTCATCATCAGAGCAACATCGCCCGTCCAGCAGATCGAGTTTTGGCTAAAGACGAGAGGTACCTGGGTTCAAGTCTCCACCCCCACCGCGCAACGGATCTTGAGCTTCAGAGATTCGTTCTCCAACCCGCTAAGTATGTTGGCCAGCATCAACATTTACGCCGATGGCACGGGGTTAAACGTCGTGTCGGAGGACGGTACTCGCACGACATTGCACGTATCACTCGGCGAGGCCGACGTCCGAACCCCTTGGAGCACTAGCAAGCAACTGGACGTCGAGTTGGAGATCGACACGGACAGTTACGAGATCTCTAGCTACAAACTGGATTGGAGCTTCGAGCCGACCGAAGAGGGAGTCTGCGACTCCTATCAAGTTGAAGCAAGCGGCAGCGAATATGGCGGAGAGTTTGAAATCCCCGCCGCCATCCGCCGCCAATCCGCGCTTGTGGATTGACGTAATCTACGCGCGACGAGTGTTATGGAGCCTTACTGCAACGACGCCGGCGGAACTACGAAATCAGCGCCGCCCACTGAGTGTCGAGATGCGACTCGATGAAGTCGCGGTCGAGTTCGTATCCGAGCCCGGGCTTGTCCGACAAGTGGAGGTGGCCGTCTCGGATGTCTAGCGGTTCCGTCAAACACGCGTTGTAAGACGGAACGGAATGGTGGCTCATCTCCAAACGATAGATGTTAGGCACGTTCATCAGGACGTGAGCACCCGAGATGACGTTGAAAGAGCCTGATGCGTCGTGCGGCGAAATAGGGATGTAGAACGTCTCGGCGAGATGCGCGATCTTCTTCATCTCGGAGATGCCGCCCGTCCAACAGATATCCGGCATGATGTAGTTGACCAACCCCTCGGTCAGGTACGGCAGGAAATCCCAGCGAGTGAACTTGCGTTCGCCGATGCAGAGGTTGATGTCGGTGTTGCGACGAAGCTGGCGGTGCGCCTCCAAGCTCTCCGGTTGCAACGGCTCCTCGAACCACGTCAGGTTGTAAGGCATCATGCGGTTGCAGAGATCGGTAGCAGTCGAGACATCGAAGTTGCCGTGAGCGTCGATCATCAACTCGATATCAGGGCCGAGACTTTCACGTAACGCAGCCATCAAGTCTTCAGCATGAGCGGACCCGGCGGCAGAGATCTTGCCGTCGATATAGCGACGGTGCTTGGGCCCCATCTCGGGTGAGAACGGGTCGAGCTTCAACGCTTGGTATCCAAGCGCCACTTGCGCTTTGGCGTCAGCGACGCAGGCGTCGATGTCGTCGGCTGGTCCGCAGTGGGAGTAGAGCGGGACCGAGTCGCGCATCGGACCGCCGAGCAGGTCGTAGACGGGTCTGCCGAGGGCTTTGCCTTTGATGTCCCACAACGCCATGTCGACGCCGCTGGCGAGCGTTGTGGCGAAACCGCGAGAGCCGAGCGTTCCGAAGCGACGGTATATCTGGTGCCAGATGCGGTCGATGTGGTTCGGGTCTTGACCGATCAAGCCGTCGGAGAAATCTTGGCCTACGAGGTCGTGTTTCAGCAGGGCATAGGTCTGTGCGATGACGATGGCACCGCCGCCGCCCACGTTGGTCGATTCGCCGTAACCGGTGATGCCTTCGTCGGTGTCGATCTCGACGAACATCCAAGGGCGTGCTTCTTGGGCTCGGACGACGTATGCGCGGAGGTCGGTGATTTTCATTTCGGGACCCTCGGGGGTGATAGTGGACGGATTGCCATTTGTTTCGAATGAGTAGACGGGTTCATGTTACACATTGTGTCGGGTCGGTGAAGAAGTAGAAAAGCGAACAGATGTTATATTGAGAAAGGTATTGGATGGCGATACAAGGATTTCGCAACCGAAGGAGCGCGCGGTTTTTTGAAGGAGGTTTCGTACCAGATTTCCAAGGATTCGAACGTCAAGCTCGTTACCGATTAATGTTGTTGGACGAGGCAAATGGCCTAACTGCGTTGGCCGAGTATCCAGGGCAATCGGCTTGAACGTTTGCGCGGCGACCGGGCGGGGCAGTATTCGATCCGGATTAATCGCCAGTGGCGGATATGTTTTTATTGGGGCGATGAGGGACCCTACGATGTCGAAATCGTAGACTACCACTGAGAGTTCGAGGGCGAGTACGGCAATGAAACCGAAAAACGGCATGCCGCCGGTTCATCCCGGCGGGATATTGAACGAAGATCTGGAGGACATGGGACTCATCCCTGAGACATTTGCGGAAAAACTCGGAATTCCTTTAGAGCACATGAAAGCCATCTTGGCTGGCGAGTTCGATGTCGATGCCGAATTTGCGTTGCGGTTGGAACGCTACTTTGGTTCCGGGGCTCGCATGTGGATGAATTTGCAGACCGCCTATTCGTTGAAGGTGGCCGAAAGAGATTTGGGGCAAAAGATTGTCAATGAGGTCGCTCCTCGGGTGGATGAAGAAGCGCGTGCTGATGTGATTGAAGCGGCTTGATGTTCCGAGTGTGATCATCGTAAAGCAATGCTGTGTCCAGCACCGCGTTGCGGTGTTAAACTGCGAACGCATGGATTGAAACGCGTCGCTGATGGCGACGCATCTTGTAACGCAATAGAGGACAACGGCACGTCATGCGATTCTGCTACGCCCACCGGCGATTCACGCTATACCCACAGTCTGTCGACACGTGGGATATGCATCCGGACAACTACACGCCGGAATTTCTGGACCGCGCACGCGACACCGGCTTCGACGCCATCGAATGCGGCTTCGAGGTGCTGGACAAGCTGGGCGACGCCAAGTCGATAGCCGAGTTCGGCGAACGAGTCCGGTCGCACGGTCTCAAGGTCGGTGCCATCCGTTCTGGTGGCACGCTCACAGAGGCGAAGCACGGACCACAGAATCGCGAGAAGCTGATGCGTGCCGTCGAATACGCCGAGCATGTCGGTGCAGAAGTGGTCAATGGTGCGTTGAGTGCACCCGCCCGATACCCGGGGCACCCGCCCGGATCGATTCCCGGCAGCGTCAGCGGTTGGCCCAAGTCACAAGATGCCAGTAGAGACGCGGACATGTGGGTCTACGACGCCCTCGCTTCAGCGTTCCAAGAGGTGTGCGATGCGACAGACGATGTGGATGTAACCATCGAAGTTCACCAGAACTCACCGGTCGACAACTCGTGGTCGGCGGTGATGATCCACGACATGATCGACCGCGAGAACTTCGGCATCAACCCCGACGTCGGCAACATCGTCTGGACCTACGACGTGCCTGAGGAGGACTACGACGCGGCGATTGATGCGCTGGCGCCGATCTCGAAGTATTGGCACAGCAAGAACCTGCACCGCGTCTACCATCCCGAAAACCAGCGAACCGTCTTCATCCGCGTCCCGTTGCAGGACGGTGAGGTCGATTACCGGTATGCGATATCGGCGATGGCGAACGCGGGTTACAGCGGATACATGGCAATCGAGGGTACGCAGAACGGCGATCAGTGGCACAAGGATGGTATTTCGCTCGACTACGCGAAATCGATCTGGGCCGAGTTCGAGGACTGACCCGCGGGGATAGTTGAGCAAATATGAGAGAAACTGACAGCCAAGACACCGAATCGTCTGCGATCGACGATGAACAGGAGGATGTCTTCTTCAGAAACGTCTCTGAGGATCTGGACGATGAGGAGCGGACGTCGTACGCGATCCTTCTGATCTTGGCTGTCGGTGGATTTGCCGTCGGTGCGCTCCTGCTGCAGATTACGTTGACGGCGGCAGTGGTTTTGAAGGAATACTCGGGCGATTGGGCGTGGGTTCTCGCACCAGCGCCGATGCTGCTGTTCGGATTGGCGTCGCTTTGGCAGTACGATTCCAATTGGTTGCAGCGTTTGGGCGCCGCGGCGTTGGGATTCGCACTGGCGCAGTACATCATGATCGCGATCTGGTTTGCGACGTTGGAGATATGAGAGCCTAACTAGGTTCGAACGCGGTCACGCTCTCGGATGCGCAGCGTCATACTCTCGTCTGACGTGTTCCGAAGTTAGGTGCGTGTAGATCTGGGTGGTGGCGATGTTTTCGTGGCCGAGAAGCTCTTGGACGTGGCGTAACGACGCGCCGCCGTTGAGCAAATGCGAGGCAAAGCTGTGCCGAAGCATGTGTGGCGTGATCTTGCCCGTGATGCCGGCATCAAATGCGATCTGCTTTAGTCGCAGCCACAATCCTTGACGAGTGATGCGCGTTCCGCGCGCGTTCAGAAACATCGCATCGGGGTCTTGATATCTGCCCAACTTTGGGCGACCCAGCGCGTAGTAATCGGCCAGAGCCTCCATCGCCGCGTCGTAGATCGGAACGATGCGCTCCTTCGAGCCTTTGCCAAAAACGCGGATGGTGAAGTTGTCGAAGTTCACGTGGTCAACGTCTAGCGACGTTACTTCCGACACTCGCAGGCCGCCGGCGTAGAGCAGTTCCACAACGGCACGGTCCCGCAGCTCTGCAGGAGTCGATGCCTTTGTAACCTCGTCGAGAAGGCTTGCAACCTCGTCGATGGTCAGAGCTTTGGGAAGCGGCTTGCCGCCCCGGGGCACCTTCAATCGCCGAGTAGGAAGATCACTGGTGACTCCTTCTTCGCGCAAGAAGCGCATGAACGATCGCAACGATGCAATCTTGCGAGAACGAGTGGCATTGGCGTAACCGCGTTCATCCAGATGCTCCACGAACTCGGCGACTTTAACCTCGTCGAACTGGTCCCAATCGACGTCTTCCGGATCGGAATGACCCGCTTCTTCGATGAACGTCGTCAAGCCCGAGAGGTCGTTGCGATATGCGCCGATGGTGTTTTCGGAAAGGCCACGCTCACCCGCAAGATGTTCCAAAAACGCTGTGATGTTGCGGTCCATACGTGGAATCGTAGAAAAACGTGGGCGCGCAAAAGGATGTTGAACGTGCATCTCTTGAATACATTGGGCGGCAATATTGACGGATGAGACCTATTCGCGGCTTCGGGTTTTGAGCATGGCGCGATAGAATCGATTAAATCTTGCCAACTGCTACAGCGGAGAACTGATACTAGGTGTTCGAAGCGATCAACATACCGTTCGACCCGTACATATTCGGTGGCACGTCCACCGCCTTTTCATGGCACGGGTTTCTCACCTTCATCGCGGTCGGCACCGCGATCTGGATGGCTGGCAGGGCAGCGCTCAGGGGGAAACTCGACCAGGAACAGGTCTATAACACCGCGCTATGGGGCGTGCTCGGCGGTATCTTCGGAGCGCGCATCGTCCACGTTTTGGACAATTGGAACATATACGGCGATGATCCATTGTCAATCTTCGCGGTCTGGAACGGCGGTATCGGACTCTGGGGCGGAATACTGGGCGGCTGGATCGCGGGTTCGATCTACGCATACTTCGCCAAAGCGCCAATCGGCAGGTTCATGGACCTGGCTGCCGCGCCGTTGCTCGTTGCACAGACCATCGGCCGTATCGGCGACATCATCAACGGCGAGCACTGGTCCCGTCCGCTCGACCTGTTGTGGGGCTGGTACTTCACCGACATCGACAGCCCGGCTCGCTCGGTCATCGACCGTTTTCCCGAAATATTCGGAACCGATGTCGACAGACCTGTGCATCCCGCCGTCGTGTACGAGATGATCACCAACATCATTATCCTAGGCGTCATATTCTTGCTGCGCGGACGCGTCAGACCGGTCGGCAGCATCTTCATGATCTACCTCGCTCTTTACGCCACCGCCCGTTTCAGCATCCAATTCATCAGACTCGACGACGTCAAGTTCTGGGGCCTCCAAGAGGCGCACCTCATCGCGATCATCGTGTGGCTCGTGACGATCCCGTGGATCATCTGGAAAGTCCGACTCATCGACCGCATCCGACGGCCGCGCGGCGGCAATCGGGTTAGCACGTCAGCGGCCGACCGCGCCAGCGCTGGCCGCTCCCGCCGGGAACGCCAGCGAGAGTTGGCGCGGTAGGGGGTGCATGAGTATGGTGAATCGCTAGGCATCTCCTGCGCGAAGTCGCTAGAATGGCAGCGGAGTTTACTTTGGAGTTTGACTATGGAAGTAAGGGAAGCAGTTCGAACCGCAAAAGACTACCTTGGCGAACTGTACAAAGACGAGGAGATCGTTAACGTCGGCCTCGAAGAGGTTAGGTACGATTACGACACCGATAAGTGGCACATAACAATCGGGTTTTCGCGGCCGTGGGATCAACGATTGCCGATGGCCGCTAGATCGGGCGCGGCGGGGCTTGTCGAGCGGTCCTACAAGGAAATCTGCATCAATGATGCTGATGGTCGAATTGAATGGCTTAAAGCACGAATTTTGGGTCCGCCGCAGATCGTCTGATGGTGCGTAGAGGGGTTCTGATCGACGCCAATCTATTAGTGTTGTTGATTGTCGGAAATGTTCAGCGAGGCTTAATCGACCGACACCGCCGCCTGAAAAGCTACACGGCTACGGACTACGACCTGTTGGTCAGCCAATTCCGCCCGGAAACCAAGATCTTCGTTACTCCGAACACGCTTACCGAGACCTCGAATCTTCTGCCATTCGGATCAGATGAACTGAGTTGGAGCCTGTTTGCCGAACTCAAATCAATGATCGAAGACAGCGAGGAGATCGTGGTGCTAAGCAAAGTCGCCTCGAATGTTCCGGAGTTTAGTTGGCTTGGATTGACCGACGCGGTACTCGTGGATCTGGCAACTCGCGACACGCCACTTATAACCGCCGACCTACGCCTGTGGAGCGCGGTGACGAGCCGCGATCCGGATGCGGCAGTTAACTTCAACACTCTGCGGCGTTGAAAACTGCTCTGGGCAATGCAGCGGACCGTAGTTAACCGGCGTCGTTCATTGACTCGCCGCAATATCGTGAAGCCGAAGCTCCCTCCGCCGGTTGCCTCGGTAGTAGTTGGTCTTTAGGCTCACAACCACATCTACCGCGCGAGTTGGAGGCAAGCTGTCCGCCATGCCGAAGCCAACGGCACGGAACGATCTGCCCGTGTCGTCCCTTAGCACCAGCCGAACATGATCTTTGGTGCGCCCCATGTAGTTGATGTCGGTGCTGACCGCGTTCCGGACCAGGAAGAGCGGTTCGCGGTTGCCGTTGCCGAAAGGCGACATCAAATCAACGAAGTCCCAGAGCGAATGGCCGAGTTGGTGCAGATCGAGTTCGATGTCGACCGTTCGTACGACTCGTTCGTCGACCTCAGCGCTGAGCTCCGACCATGACATCTGGGTTTCTAGGTGTGCCGTAATCTCAGGGATGAGTCCGGCATCCGCTGCGAATCCGGCCGCCGCGGCGTGCCCACCGAAACGATCCAGCTTGTTCGAGACCGCCTCCAATGCACGGTGTATATCGAAACCCGGAACGCTTCGCGCGCTCGCCCGCGCGGCGCCATCGATCACTTGATACGCGAACGCCGGAGATGCGGAGTACTCCGATGCATGACCCGCAAGCGGACCCAGAACGCCCATCGGAAACGTCGGGTCAACTTCGATCGCCATCACGTTCCGACCGTCGCTCACCATCTCATCGATCTGAGGTTGCGCCGCCCGCCACGCTTTATCGGCGATGCTCCGACGCTTCTGGTTCGCATCGTCAAGATAGTTGGCAAGCTGCATCGCTTGATAGATGTCAGTCGAGATAAGAAGCCGTAAGCTCGGATCGGCAGAATCGATGCGACCGGGCGCGTTCAACCGCGGTGCCAACTGAAAAGTGACGAACTCCGCATCGTACGGCCCGTTGTGACGGATCTTGCCGTTGATCAAACGCGTGAGTTCGATGAGTCCAGGCGGAGCCGCGTTGTCGAGTTGCTTGAGACCTTGTCGTACGATGATGCGGTTGTCGCCGTGTAGCTCGGTCTGGTCAGCCAACGTGCCAACCGCCGCAAGTGGCAGGAGCTCTGGTGCAGGATCGTGCCCCGCTTCTGCAAGCAGAGCCATCGCCAACTTGAACGCCGTCGCCGCACCGCAGTAGTCGGTCAGTTCAATGTCTTCCGACAGGTGACGGTTCACGATCGCCGCGGCGTTCGGCAACTCTCCGCCTTGCGGAATGTGGTGGTCAGTTATCACGACGCGCATGCCGAGCATCTTGGCGTAGTCGACCTCTTTGAACGCGGTGATTCCGGTGTCGACGGTGATGACGACGCTGACGCCTTTTTCCTTGAACGACTCCAAGGCCTCAAGCGAAATGCCATGCCCTTCGATCTCGCGGTGAGGCAGGTGATGCATCGGTTCGACACCGAGTTTGCGTAGCGTTAGCACGATGATCGCGGTCGCCGTGATCCCATCAGCGTCGAAATCGCCGAGGATGCCGATACCTTCGCCATCGCGCACGGCACCAAGAATCACATCTACCGCCTCCGAAATACCCGGCAAGACGCTTGGCGGATCCATCGCGTCGAGGCCATCGTTCAGGAACGACTGCGCGTCCGAGTCGGTGCGGACACCGCGGTTGTAAAGCAGCGAAGATGCGATCGCAAGCGAACCTGCCGGCGCCTGATTGCTCAGCGAGAGATGGAAACCGTCAGGTGGCGGTTTCGCGACGCGCCAGCGCGAGGAAATTGGTTGAAGCGATGCTGGCGTTTCGACGACGCGTTGCGAATTGAAGGACACGGCTCGTTGCCGCCCCATCAATTCTCGAATTCCTTGAACAACAACGAGGCGTTGTGCCCGCCGAAACCGAGCGAGTTCGACATCGCAACCGGCACGCGGCCTCGCTTCGCCAAGTTCGGAACGTAGTCTAGGTCGCAGTCAGGGTCTGGATTCTCAAGATTTATGGTCGGCGGTACTACCGATTCGGTAATGGCGAGAACCGCGAACGCGGCTTCGATGCCGCCGGCCGCACCCAACAGGTGACCCGTCATCGACTTGGTGCTACTGATGCAGACTTTGTGCGCGTGATCGCCTAAAGCCTTTTTCATCGCAATTGTCTCGAACTTGTCGTTCAAAGGTGTCGACGTTCCGTGCGCATTTATGTATGCAACCTCTTCCGGCTCGATCGCCGCCTGCTCCATCGCGATCTTCATCGCTTCCGCCGCACCTTCACCTTCGGGATGCGGCTGAGTAACGTGATGAGCATCGCTCGTCGCGCCGTATCCCACGAGTTCGCAAAGTACATCTGCGCCGCGTTTCTCGGCGTGTTCCAACGATTCGATGACAATTACCCCCGCTCCTTCACCGAGGACAAAGCCGTCGCGCTCAGCATCGAACGGTCGCGACGCCTCTTGCGGGTCTTCGTTGCGAGTGGAGAGCGCTTTGCAGGCGTTGAAACCTGACACTCCGATCGGGCAGATGGCGGCTTCCGAACCGCCCGCAATAGCGACATCCACGATACCTCGCCGGATCATTTCGGCCGCTTCGCCGATTGAATCCGTCCCGGTTGCGCAAGCAGAAACCACGGAGAAGTTGGGTCCCTTGGCGCCAATCGTCATCGACACCTGGCCGCTAGCCATGTCGCCCAACATCATCGGTATGAGAAACGGGTTGACGCGGCGAGGACCTTTTTCGCTGAGGACTCCAAGCTGTTCTGAGATTGTGATGATCCCACCGACACCGCTTCCAATGAGGACGGCTACGCGATTAGCATCCTCGTCTTCCATCTCGATGCCCGCGTGGTCGAGTGCTTCCAAGCTGGCGACACATGCGAACTGGGCGAAACGGTCCATGCGCTTGGCTTGCCGCCTGCCAAGAACTCCCGCCGCATCGAAGTCTCTAACTTCCGCGGCAATGCGGGATTCGAAACCCTCAGCGTCGAACGCGCCGATGTAGTCGATACCCGATTCCCCGTTGATTAGTTTCTTCCAAGTCGTTGCGCGGTCGGTGCCCAAAGGCGTAACCAACCCTATCCCAGTGACCACTACCCGGTCGTTCATGCTTTTTCGTCTTCCCGTCGATGTTGGAACGTTGCAAAAGTGCTGAAAGAAGTATATATCCGTGGCATCTTCGTACCTTCTTCAACGCCATGATGCACATTAGCCCCTTGCGCCGCCGATATGTCATTCTGAGCGCAGCAAGGAATCTAAGCGCTGGGGCTGCCATGTTAAACCCTTCTCTTCTCTTCGCTCCGTTCAAAATGACATGACTTAGGGAAGCCTGTCGGATTGTGGGACCCGCTCGATTGTCAACACAACCCAATTTGCATCATCTGTCTTCAGAGTGGGTTAGGACCCTGTACCATCCATCTTTCCTATCTTTCAAAATCATTCTCATCTTGGCTCAAAATCCTCGTCATGAATCGGCGCTCGTCGCAATTCGTAGAATCGTACGGAGTATGGCCACGGTTGAAATCGAGACGCACGGTTGCAAGCTGAACACCGCCGATTCGCAGCAAATGGCGGCGGAGTTCCTGCGCGCCGGATTCGAGGTCCGAAGCCGCAACAACGGAAGTCCGCCCGACGTCTTCATTCTCAACTCGTGCACCGTCACGCACGTCGCCGACAAGAAAGCCCGCCGAGCGATATCCGCCGCCAAACGGCGTTATCCGAATGCATTGACAGTGATGACCGGGTGTTATCCGGAACGAGCCGCTGACGAGACGGCGAGCCTGCACAGCGTCGATCTGGTACTTGGAAACCGAGCAAAACCGCAACTCGTTGAGACGATCGCTGATCGGTTGAAGATCGATCTCACGCCGTGCGCCGACGGGCGGGACGTCATTCCCAGCGAGGCGCTGTTGGGAAGAACGCGCGCATCTGTGAAGATCCAAGAAGGTTGTGATCAGGTATGCGCCTACTGCATCGTACCCAAGGTGAGAGGACGCGAGAGAAGCGTTGCGATCGATGAGATCGTGAACCGCGTCTTGCAGCTAGAGCGTGCCGGTTGCCGCGAAGTCGTGTTCACTGGCACACAGTTAGGACACTACGGCTTCGATCTCGACTCCGGCGTCGATCTCACGTTCATGTTGACGGAGGTCTTGGCGAGAACCGAAATCCCGCGCATCCGAGTCTCGTCGTTGCAACCACCAGAGATCAACGACCGCTTGTTGGACGTGTGGACCGACGAGGGTGAGGGCCGGCTTTGCCCGCATTTCCACATGCCGTTGCAAAGCGGCAGCGACAACATACTGCGGCAGATGCGGCGGACCTACACCTCCGACGGATTCCTCCAGAAGGTCGACCTGGTCAGAAGCCGACTCCCAGGGTGCGGCGTAACGACCGATGTCATCGCCGGATTCCCGGGCGAGACGGACGAGGATCACGAAGCGTCGGCATCGGTGATGCTGGCGGCAGATTTCTCAGACGCTCACATATTCCCGTACTCTGCGCGCCCTGGAACGAGCGCGCACCACTTCATCGATCAGCTAAACCCTGCCACCAAGTCCGACCGCGCCAAAGAGCTACGCGCGATTGCGGCGATTAGTTCGGAGAGTTTCAAGACGTCGATGCTGGGTCAAGTTCGATCCGTCCTATGGGAAGGGCACCGCGGCAAATCGGGCCTCACCGACAACTACATCAAGGTTCGGATGGATGATTGTGAGGTGAAACGCGGAGGCGACGGACTGATTGAAGAAGTCGTGTTGCGGAGCGTTGAGGGCGATGGGATGGTGTTGGTTGAGGCGGTGAACTGAGAGGTTTTCGGTTATCACAGGTGCTGTCACTCGACGCTGACTACCCTTATCGGACGACCCGGCCGCATATCTAGACAGATATCAAAACCGAGGAATGTCACCATGCCTATGAGCGGCATCAGCGCATCTTCGACGTCGAGGACCACCGCGTCTTCTTCCCTTTCCGCAATGCGAAGCTTCGAAGAGCACGTTCGCACAGATTTCATCTGACCGGTAGCCAAGGAGATGACTCTCGGTGGTGTCGCTTCAATTTGCAACGCCTCAAACATCTTGAGGCAAGGCGATGTCACCTTTGAACCCGGTGTCGAGTTTCGCCTCGAAACTGAGAAAATCGCCGCTCGCGTTCTGGATATCCAAGGTGACGATCGGTTGGAGATTCAGATTGACCTCACCTACTATCACCGCTGAGGCTCTCGGGCGGTGTGCCTTCGTCTCGCAGCACCGAAGCGGGGATGTAGTAGACGTAGTCTTCGGGGACGATGTGTTCGATGTGGACTACGGCGTCGGGCCGTCGTTGAAGCAATCGCTGGCTGGTTAAGTGGCGGGGTTCATACCTAGTCTGGACTTCGTAGTCGCCGCTGCGGCCGTCGATGAGGACGGCGCTTCCGTAGTGGTCTTTGAGGAGTTGGTAGCGGAGCTCGTTTTCGAAGAGCCGACGGGCGCGGTTGATCAGCCTGGTGCGTTCAGATTTTTCGGAAGGTGTTGTATGTGAGGCGGACATCGGAGTATGTTGATCGGTATCGCGCGAATTATTATGCCACAAGTGTACATGAATGTTGTGTATTGGCAAATAATCTCTGATCCCCCAAACAAAACAGGCCCCGAACTTCGTCCGAGGCCTGATGCTGTCAGGGTGTCTCTAGCGACTACTGCAGCAGCGGGTCCAACTGCGACAAAATGTCGCATTCTTGGCCGACGAAGTTGCCGGTGCGGTCACGGTCGATGTAAACGGCTCGGCGGAGAGGGTCCATCGGGAAGAAGATGCACTGGCGCTCTCGCTCGGCCTTTTCGAGGAGACGAGTCTTTTGGTTGTAGGCTTCGCGTTGCGCCATGCTGAAGCCGAACTGAACGCTCGGGTCGATGTGGAAGGGGGTTGGGAAGAGAAGCGGCGAGACCATCAATTTCTCTGATCCGCACGAGATTATGACAGTCGAATTCGCGGGTGTCACGCCGCCGGAGCGCTCCATCTTGATGCCGGGTCCGGCATCCACTTCGTCATCGTCGACGAGCGTTACGTGTGCTCCAAGTCTTTCGAGCATTTTGAGGTCCGCTCGCACGTCGCGATAAGCAGCGGCGTCGAAAGGGTGGTTGCTCATTGCGGTGTCCCACTCTTCGCGGGGGATGATGAACTCCGCGTTGGGACAGATCGGCTCGGCGTCGCCACGGTTGTTGTAAGTGATCAAGTTGCCGGCGTGTAGGAAGTGCAGACTCGGAAGAATTACTCGGGTGACCAATTTCGGTTGCAGCGTCCGCATCAGCTGGTTGGATTTCGCACCCAGAACCTCTCGGGTGAAGATGGGGTCGCGCATTCCGATACCGGTGCCGATAAGGCTGATGTCGTACTCGCCGTCTTCCATGCCCGGGACGTTGATCTGGACGGCGTAGTTGGCCATCGTGACGCGGTTCTGACGGTCGGTCGGACTCTTCCCGTCGTTCAGGTTGAAGTTGCGCCAAATCGCTTTTTCAACGTTGTAGGCGTAGGTTACATCGAGTTTGATGTTGCTTGTGTCAATCGGTTTGATCTGTACGCGGGGCATCGGGTTCTCCAACTTTTTGCCGAAGGCCAGTATCTGCGGCTGCGATACCAATATCTGAGGAAGGAAGGTGACCGGATTCGGAGTGGCGAAAAACGCGCGCCTTTCGTCAATTCATCGAGAGCGAGAAAATAGGAACGATCCAGAATTCAACCAGATGGGGCCGGCCGGATCGTCCTAAGCTTCCTGCCCTCAAGCGACTTCGCGGGTGAAGACGGGCTCCATCGGGTGAGAACCCGTGTTGATGACCGTCATCGTGTTTCGGCCCCCGGCGATCTCGGGAAGAGTTATAAGAAGGACGGATTTCGCGAGTTGGATACGGTGCTGAGTCGATGCGTTTTCGCTGCTCACGTATTCACTCGCCTGCCGGAATGTGTCACCGTGCCTGAGCATGAGATGCCTCCTATTCGGACTAACGGTGAGAGGTAGTCTCAAAGTGTTCGGCTGTCTTGAGGCTGAACCCACCGCTTGGTGACTTTAGTCTAGACCGATGCATGGACTACGTCAATAAAAAAACAATATTAAGATGGAATTAGTTATAAAACGCGTCAATATCCAGATACGCAATGTGAACAAGTTCAAAACCCATGTCTTCAACTCACAAATCCGAGCATGACTGCAGTTGTGCACGCGAATCGATGTGGGAAACGGGCTTAAGCGGCTAAACGGGCGATTCGCTAGAATCAAGGCACATACCCGAATTTCGGGGATTCAGAGGAGATTCGATAGAAATGGCACTGCGATTGCAAGCGATGCTAGGCGACATTGCGCAAATCGCGTCAGACGCCGCGATTGTCAACCTTTTTGAAGGTGTCACCAAGCCGGGTGGTGCGACCGGAGCGGTGGATCGGGCGCTCGGCGGCTTCATCAGCGAGTTGATCGCCGACGGCGAAATCACCGGCAAGCGCGGCAGCAATATCCTTATACATACGCCGACGGACCGCTACGACGGATTCGCTCCGAAACGGGTCTTGGTAATGGGTCTGGGCACGAACAACGGATTTGGCATCGACGATGTGCGCGAAGTATCGGCCGCCGCGGTGCAACGCCTAATCGGCATCGCCGAAACCGCGACCACGATCGTCCACGGAGCCGGCGTCGGCGGGTTGGACACCCAAGAATCCGCACGGGCGATCGCCGAAGGGGCGGTGGTCGGATCCTATTCTTTCGATAAATACAAAACAAGTTCAAAAACTTCCGAGCAACGACTCGAGACGCTTAACGTCGTCGAGTTCGATGACGCGAAGATCCCGCAGGTGAGGTCGGGTGTCGGTTTGGGAGTGAGTGCAGGCGAGGCGCAGAATTTCGCTCGAGACTTGGTCAATGAGCCGGCGAACGTGTTGTCGCCAGCCGCGATGGCCGATTATGCGCGGGGAGTGGCCGACGAGTTCGGATTGTCAATTCAAATATTGGGGATGGACGAATGCTTGGCGATGGGTATGAACGCGTTTGGCGGCGTGGCGCAAGGGTCGCAACGTCCGGCGCATTTCGTTCATCTGAGTTACGAAGGCGATCCGGCGAACGCGACCAACAATGTTTGGCTCGTGGGCAAAAGCATCACGTTCGATTCAGGCGGTTTGTCGTTGAAGCCGTCACGGGGCATGGTCACGATGAAGGGCGACATGGGAGGCGGCGCTGCGGTTCTGGGCGCGATGAAGATCATTGGCCGACTTCAGCCGCGCATAAACGTCCATGCGGTGCTGCCGATCACGGAGAACATGCCGGGCGGTGGCGCTCAGCGACCGGGCGATGTGGTTCAGGCGATGAACGGCAAGTACATAGAGATAGACAACACCGATGCCGAGGGGCGTCTGACATTGGCCGACGGGTTGGGTTACGCGCGGGCCAACGGCGCGGCGCGGATCATCGACATCGCTACTTTGACTGGTGCGGCGCGTGTGGCGCTGGGGACGGGGAACGCGGCGGTGTTTGGCAATGATGACGGCTTGTTGAAGTCGGTGATTGATGCGGCCGAGGCGTCGGGTGACGGGATGTGGCGCTTGCCGTTGGATGCGACGTCGAAGCGATTGAACCGTTCGAGCATCGCGGACGTAAAGAATAGTGGAGGCGCGCCCGCGGGGTCGATAACCGCGGCGCACTTCATATCTGAATTTGCGGAGGACACGCCGTGGGTCCACATCGACATCGCGGCCGTTTCGATGGTCACCGGGAGCGTTGGGATGTTCAGGACGGCCGGAGCGACCGGTGCGCCGACTCGGACGTTGGCCAATCTGGTCGTCTCACTAGCTAGTTAAGTTGAAAAAGTTGCGATTAAGCTCGATTCTCGGCACGCTACTCGTTTCGTTGCTGTTATTCGGCGCGTACGCGTGCGGAAACGTCGACGACAGCGATCTTGTCACGAAACCGGAGGTTCGGGCCAAAAAAGTCGCATCGACAGATTTCGCGGTTGTCACTCCGACAGCGGTCGAACTGCCGCAGGGTTGGTGGAACCCGATCGGCGAGAAGGCTCTGGAAGAGATCGCGTATTCGTTGATCGGCATCAAGATGTGGGGCAACTGCGCTTGGTATGCGGACGACCCGTCGCCGGACACAGAGGCGGCAGTCAGATCCTCGCTCGCCGAGGTGATCAATTCGCCGATAGCCGATTCGATTGGTTTGATTGAGGGAGCCGATCTGGAAGCGGTGTGTGAGGGTGCGGCCTCGGTGTCGGAATTTCCGTTAAAGGCTCCCGATGGTAGGCGAGCAGCCATGGCGTCTGACTTGATGGTCGACCTCTTGGAATCTTGCGTAACGTTCTATGCGAGTCCGGATGCACCGTTGGCGTATCGAATCGCTACGAATTTCATGGACATGCTGTGGATGCTCGAGTTGGATAGTCCGAGGTGGCCGCGGCGGGACTTCTGGGGAGTCCGCGAGTGGTGCGACAACATCGTCGAAGGCGCGGTTGCGAGTTAGGGGCGGCTACCACCGATGAGCCGATGATCTTCTGCCGATTGGTATCAACCCCAGAACCTGGCGGCGAAGACGACGGCGGTCTGTCCCAGAATGATAGGGACGAGCCACTTTAGGAGGTCGAACTTGACGTTGGCGACATCTTCTTTAGTCGCGAGGTGATTGATCTGGGTTTCGATTACCGCTACGCGTTTGTCGATCTGTTCCAACATTGTCATCGAGTGTCCCTATACCGGACGGGCCAACGGCTTGCCGTCATGTTGTCCTACTCGAGTTGACGGTACCGCCGGTTTGTCACAGCGGGTTCGCGCGCAAGTTCGTACCGTACTGTCGCCATCAATTCTGGATCGATGCTTAGAACGAACTGTATAGCGTCGTCCATCGCCAAACGCACCGGGTCAGTTTCGGCTCGGGCGAAAGGCATCATCTCCGACCGGGCGAATGAATCGAACGTCGAGGCTAGTCGATTCAGGCCCTCAAGTCCCAAAATTGGGACCGGCAACGAACCGAAACCTTCCACACTGAATTGAGGGCGCGTCAACGTGAATGGATCGGCGACGTTCAACGCCGCGACAGTGCCGAACGTGGAGTTGAACCACACGCACATGCTCTTTTCCCAAGCCTCGGCAGAGCGGTCCGGATCCGTCAATGAAATTGCTTGCCATTGCGAGGCGACGGCCGGTTGCGGGGTCCGCGTTGCGATCACTCTCGCGTTCGTCGTACGGACGCTGTTGCACAAGAACAGATTCGCTCGGCGTTGCCAGGCTTGGTTCGCTCGATCCGTTTTACCCGGATTGGAATGCACATATACATCCGGGTCGGATTCCAATGAGATTTTGGGTTCCACGTTAGTCATGACCGTTTGTCCCAACCTCAACGTTGCCTTAAAAGTCGTGTTGTTACACCAAATACCTCGGCGAGCGGTTCGGTCTGGGACGTTTGCCGCCGCGAAGAGTGCGCGTATACCCCTGCTGGACGGCAGATCAGCTAGGTCTCCTATCTTCGAAACCGGAAACAACTGACCCGAGGCGAGGCGATTTCCAACGTCGACGAGGTGTGATGAAAGCAAGGCCATCGGGCGCCAGTTCCCATCAATCATCTCTCTCGCGGTTCGTTCGTCCACGACACCCATCGAGCCGTCATCATTCCCATCGATGTTGGCGATCTTGGAAGCCAACGTTACGGCATCGTGAGAAGATGCTGGGTTTCGTGTCAACAACACGAATTTGGTGTTTGGACGCTCAGAGGGTTCGTCTATCTCGTGCCTTCGGGCGATAACAAGCATCTCCGAAATAGTGGTGTTTTCAGAGAAATAGAACCGTGACGGGTCGTGGGACGCGATCACGGTTTCGATATAGAACTGTTGGGCAAGCAGTTTTCGAGCGTCGCGTCCCGACACGTCGGATGAACCGGTCAGAGGTAGAACCAAAGCAACTGTCGACCCTTCTCTCAGTTTGCTTAAATGTTCTGCCAGAACAATAAACGACGTGCTGCCTGAAGTCCGGTATGCTCCTCGTCCCCTGACCAACGCTCCTTCACGGTTACTGATCAATGTTTCGTCTTTACGGGAAAATTGAACGTACCTCAGGTCATTCCGCGTGTATGGCGGATTCATGATGACCAGATCGTAGGTGTTAGGATCGGCAGCGACGGTGCCGGTTCCGCGGTCTATGTGCTCGCCTTGCGTCCATTCGACTGCCATCCTGCTTTGCGCACCTTGCGTCCAATCGACCGGACGATGCGAAGCGCCTTGATCCAACAGTTCAAGAGAGCCGACGGTTGCGACGAATTGCCCGCCGTTGTCAATTACCTGGAGCGGCATCATGTGGATATTCATTTCCGAAAAAGCCGACGACGGCGACACGAGTCCCAGCGCGGTGGCTGCCATATGACACGCCGTTACGTTGATGTCCAACCCCCAGACAACATCTTCGATCAGTTTCTTGGCGTCATCTTCGGATGAGTCTCGCAACGAGCGGATCCGTTCGGTCGCAGCCATGAGCAACGTGCCAGTCCCGCACGCCGGGTCTATCAGCTTGTAGTCAGATAAGTTTTGTGGCAGGTGGCTTTGGCGGATAGCCAGCCACGCGAGAATCATTGCTGCCGGAGTGGAAGTGTAAAAACTCCCATCGTATCGGGCGGAGTCGAGTAACCGATGAAAGATTCGACCTAGCAAGTCTTGTCGCAGTCCCGCCGGGTCCCGAGAAGCTCGCAAGGCGGTGTTCACGACGCTGGCGATCGCTTTGCCCCAAGTGTCAATCTGGGCCGGTGCCGCCAACACGGTCAACGCCGACGTGAATATCGGACGGTAGTCTAGGGCAAGGATGGAGTCCCAAGCATCCTCAAGTGCACCAACGATGTCGGTTTCGCCAACACACTGACGGATTCGGGTGGGAGGCCAGGGTCCATCGAACGGTTTGCCGGTTCTTGCGTCGATGTCAGGTTGCATGTCGCTCAGGTGATTATCTAAGCGAGCGTGGAACATCGACGCCGCCAAAACCACAAGTAACGCACGTTTTGCGGCAGCCTTGGACCTGTCACGACCTTTGTGCCGCAACGGAAGATTCATTGAGCGCGCTAAATCTCGTATCTGTTCGTCGCGCAATGCATCGACCGCGCGCTCTAACGCTTGGTCGATATCGTTTACCAACAAACTCGCATTGCCATGATCCTGAGGCATCGTGTGGAGCTCGTCTCTCAAAACGGCAGAGGTCCCGGATACGAATTCGCGATTTGGCAACGTCGCCCACTCGAAAGTCGTGCGCTCGTTGAAATAATCGACATTGAGGTTGCGTGGGTAATTGATCGCCACGACCCGGTCAACTAGCACGACACCCTCGCCTGCTTGGTCGAGACGCTGTTGCGCATCTTTAAGTGCACCAGCCCGCGTGCCTTTCTCCCCTTCCAAAGCTATGATCATCCCATCGACCCTGACGCGCACGTCGATACGTCTTTGACCCGATCCCAACGGCTCAGCGGTCACATCCAATCCTCTGGACCTAAGCAATTCCGAGAGCCTGTAATTCAGTATGGGTTCGTAGGTTGATCCGGGCATGCCCTCCACCTTTGAGCTAAACAGACATTCAAAATTACTAATACAAGCGTATCATAAATATCCGCACATCTTCGGTTCGCCATCTAAAGGATGCTAGAACGGCACGATGGTGGTGTCGGGGAGGATTTCGTTGATCGGGATAGGGCCGATGGCTATGCCCAGGGCGCCGGCGGTGAGGGTGATGGCTCGTTGAGGGTTTGGCGTGCCGCCCATGGTACCTAAAATCCGGCGCAGTTCTCGGAACGTGTCGACTGACTTGGCACATCGGATAGCATTACACTTCGCTGCGATTCTGCACCTGAGAAGGGATGCCGCCATGTCACTGGAAGCCAAGAACGAGGTATGCATCACCAGCGTTTTGTCGGGGATGTTGATCGCCTTGTTGATAGTCGCTAGCGTGGCCTGCAGCGATGCCACCGACAAGGAGGATTTGAAGCCCACCGTGGTCGACGCCGTCGCGTATGCGGAACGCTTGCAGGTCTACTTGGAGGAGCATCCGACGTTCTTCGGTAGCGCCGCCGCGCTGCTGGAACCGTCTGGCGAAGTCATCGCCAGCCCTTACGTTTATCGCACGGCCGATGGCTACGCCGCGGCAGACGCTGGTGTGTGGACAGGACCCTACTTCGACGCGGGCGGCGGCGATATCTGGATGATCACCCGCTCCGTGCCGCTGCGCGATGCATAGGGCGTCTTCGCTGTAGTCACCACCGATTTGGCTGTCGACGACCCGAACCAGTAAACATCGACGATCGTCGTGCTAGAACGGCATTATGGTGATGTCGAGGAGGATTTCAGAGATGAGGATGGTGCCGATGGCGATGCTCAGTGTGCCGGCAGTTAGGGTGACGGCTCGGTTGAGGGTTTGGCGGGCGGAGGAGATTTTGAAGGGCAGTGCGAGCATGATGGTGAGGGCAGACATGGCGAGCATGGTGCCGACGTTGAAGAGGGCGATGTAGCCGAGGCCGGTCAGGGTGGATTCGATGGTGGGTAGTAAGGCGACCATGACGGCGGCGCTGCCGGCGAGTCCGTGTACGATGCCGATGGCGAAGGATCTGACGCGGAAGACGGGTTTGCCGAAGACGAAGAAGCTGTTGTGAAGGTTTTTGGCACGTCGGTGCGATTCTTGAGGTGCGTGTGAGGCGTGGACGTGGATGTGCTGACCGGCGCCGTGGTCGTGTTGATGAATGTGCAGTCTGCCGCGCAGGACGTTCCATGCGGCGCTGATACCGAGGTAGATGAGCATGATGCCGACGCCGAGTTCGAGGTAGGGGGCGACAGCTTCGTAGCGGTGCAGGGCGACGTCTTTGATGATCAGGACGACGGTGCCGAGGATGAGGAGCGGTACCGAATGTCCGGCGCCCCAGGATGCTCCGAGCCAGATGCTCTGCCAGATGTTCCGCTCTTTTCCGACAATGTTGGCGACGGCGACTACGTGGTCGGCATCAGTGGCGTGTTTAAGGCCGAGCAGGACACCGAAAGCGAGGACAGCGAGTATGCCAGAGTGGATGTCCATATGAGTTCGGTGAAATGTTCTGCTAATTAATACGAATCGCGGGTCAGCAGGGATTGGAAAGTTGGCTTAAAGAGGGATGGCACGCCCGGAGGGATTCGAACCCCCGACCCTCTGGTTCGAAGCCAGATGCTCTGTCCCCTGAGCTACGGGCGCACGTTTACTCGCGACTATGCAAATTGGGGTGGGGTGGACGGAGGGAGTTGAACCCTCGATCTTCAGGGCCACAACCTGACGTGTTAACCGCTACACTACGCCCACCACGAGGTTGCATTCGCGAGGTTTGCATCGGTTTGATTCTAAATTAGGTGGTTCAGGTTTGAAGCGCGGGTTGCGGCGTGGTTGCTGGGCGCGTTGAATAGGCTGCCGAAGGGTTGGCAGGGTTGGGTTGTTTGGTGTTGGTTGATGTCGTCAAGTCTTGGTCATTGATTTACGGGTGCCCCTTCACCCCCGGTTCAAGCCCGGGGCAGGCTCTAGCCCTCTCCCGCGAGGGGAGAGGGGACAATCGTTCGGTTGTCGAAGCATCGCCGCGTCGTTGTTTGGGTTCGCGCGTGCGAAACTGGTTGGTGACTTCTTATACAAGATACAGCGTCGCCGACGTCGCCAGACCATCGGTCGTCCGGACGGTCGCCGGTAGGTGGAGCGCCCGGAATCAGTAAATTTTTGTCTATCTTCGATGCTGTAGCCTCGGCCGCTCGACGAAGCGGTCAGACGTCTGCCGGATGTTTACGGGATTCGCTCGGACCTTGAACGGGCGTCTTTCGACGTCCGTCTGGCTTGCTAGTCGGAGCCGGCGTCATGCGTCCGCATCCGAGCCCTGGAGCCACAATCCCCCAGTAACCGGAGTTTCGATCTGCGTTGCGTCCCACAACCTATCCTCAACTTCTGGCGGGCACCGTCGCGGATCGCTTGGGCGAGCTTCTGATGCTTACACGATCCAGTGTCGTCCCTCCCACAGACCGGGGTTTCTTATTCGGTTGTCGATATCCCTGCGAAAAGGAGCGCTTACCCTCGATGCGGCGATACTTCTGGGCGCCGGTGCCGATGGCCGCCTGCTGTGGCGCTTAGTTGTTATTGTGGTACATGCGTTATGTGATTGTCAAGCGCGGATTGGCGGGATTTTTAGGGATGCGGGTTTTCTGAACCGCGGATTACGCTGTTTGTGCAGATGCGCTATGATGCCCCGCCACCCTTTTGTCCCCTCGCACCCTCACCCTGATCCTCTCCCATCGAGGGAGAGGGGACTCCCACATCATCCCGCCGCCCCGGGCATATCCTGCGTTCGAGGACGGGTTTGAAACCCGCCCCTACGTCGCGTCCCCTTCGCTTTGCGAAAGGGACGGGTTCCACCCATCGTTGTTTTGAGACATCGATGCGTCGGGGGTGGTCATGTTGGTGTAAGATAGAACGCATGAACTGAATTCAAACTTGATATTAAAACGGAAAGGAGATTTATGGGGGTAACACATGTGACGGCGAAGGTCCGGAATCCTGCGGAGCCGGAACTGTTTTGGGAAGGGTTGTTCCTCGTTGATACCGGGGCAACGGACTGTCTGGTGCCGCGTCAGCATCTGGAGGCGATCGGGCTTGCGGCGAAGGGCGAGCGGGTTTATGGGTTGGCGGACGGCAGCGAGCTTCGGATGTCGGTGACGACGGGGGATGTCGAGTTTATGGGTGAGATTGTGGGTTCAACGATTGTGATGGGGGATGAAAGGTCGGAGCCGCTGTTGGGGGTGACGGCGTTGGAGTCGGTGGGGATCGAGGTTGATCCGCGGAATCAGGAGTTGAGGCGGTTGCCGACTGTGCGGTTGAGGTAGTATGCAAATGTCTTGAGATGTTCATCTCGTTTCATCTACCTTGTTGCCAAATGATTAGAATGCATCAGCGTTGAGAGCATCGGCCGTACCATGGATGATTCGTTGCTCAGCGTACCCGATATGGAGGAGGAACTTTCTTTCGCTTATGTTGGGGCCGTCGCCGCGAGAGCGGGTTATTCAACTGCGGTCAGTAATAAAGACCGAGACGGCGTGGACATCGAAATCCAGGCCGGGGGTAACATGTCGCCAGCATTGGGTCTGCAGCTCAAGGCGACGATTAACCTTGGAAATCCTTCTAATGGCGAATTTAGATATGAACTCAACGTAACCAATTACAAGAAGCTTATCCCGCCGGTGCAAACGCCTCGGTTGCTTGTGGTCTTGGCGTTGCCGAGGAACAAACGAGAATGGTTGACTGTTTCAACCGAAAAACTCGTTCTCAGACGATGCGCATATTGGTTGAACCTCCACGGTCAACCGGAGACGACGAACAAAGAGTCGATTACTGTTTTGATACCCGAGAAAAACGTTTTCGACGTCGAGACTTTGCGTCGGTTGATGGACCAATCCCGACGAGGCCGGATCATTGGATGAACGTTGACATCAAAGACAACCAGGCGCTCTGCGCCGTTTCTCCTTCTGCATTGGCGGCGTACGCACGCGCTGCGGGGTGGTCCAAGTCTGATACTTTTGGCGACAACTCCAACGTGTACGCTGGGAACCAAATACCCGAGATCATTCTCCCAAGGACCTCGGTGATTGCTGACTATGCGAGAGTCGTCGGGCGGTTGATCGAGATATTTTCAAACGTGGCGCAAATCGATGAGTTGGCAATCTATCGCGATTTGGTAACGGCGGATCGCGACGTCATACGCATTCGCACCGAAGAATCCGACGGCGGTGCCGTGCCCGTGAATCACGGCATTGCCATGATGGAAGGCACACGTGACATGCTGTTGGCCACGGTATGCTCACTCAATGATCCGCGTCCGTTGTATCGAACCGGGCGCAACAAAGAAGCCACCGAATTTGTAGAAAACATGCGTTGGGGACAAACGGAACAGGGCAGTTTCGTCGCGACGCTGTTGACGCCGAAAATTTCGCCACCGATGCAACCGCCATTGATTAACGGTGATGGATTCGTCGACGACCCGATTGAACGGAAAGTTACCAAACGCTTAGTCGAGGCGCTGTCTGTGACTCGTCAAGCGACTGAAATGACTGTTTTAGGGGAAAGTGACGCTTTCATTGCAGCTGTCCCGAATGGAGCGAGTGCCAATCTATGCGAGGCGTTGGCCAAACTGATAAATCCTTTTCCGATTATTGAGGTCAAATTGTCTTGGGCTTTAACTCGAAAGATGGATCAACCAAGCTGGAACATCAGATTTCCGAACGATAACGTCTCGATTTTGAGCCACGCAGCGAAGGTTTTCCGAGAGCGAGAACCGCGACAAGATGTTACTCTGAGCGGGTTCGTCGGGCGACTTAAGCGTGACGAATCGGAGAGCGACGGTACGATTACGTTGCAAACATCTATAGACCGCGCTACCAGATCCGTATCCGCCGTATTGAATCAATCTGATTACGAGCAAGCGGTTCGCGCCCACGAGAAAAAAGCAATCGTCACGGTCATCGGTGACTTGGAGCGACACGGTCAACGCTGGCATCTCCTTAACCCCACGCTTTCGACCGTTGTCGAGTACGAAGAGGACGACGAAGATTAGTCAATCAAAAAAACCGCGGTCTCGTTCCACGCGTCCGAGGTCGGTTCGGGTTCCGTGTTCTTGTGACAACGCGTCCCCTTACGTTTCGCGAAGAGTACTGCCACCCCCTAACCCTCTCCTGAAGGATGAGGGACGTGTTCTCGCGTGGGGCGCGGGTGCTCGTGTTGCTTGCTAGAATTGCCGCAGTTGCTAATTGTTGAGAGGACTGCGTGATGAAGATCGTTGATGTTAGGCCGATGGTGGTTCAAAACGACCCGCCTTATATCGGGGGGCAGCATTTGCTGTTTGTGCAGGTGGTTACGGATGAGGGGATCGTGGGGCTTGGGGAGCGGGTTACGGGTAGCGGGTATTCGGGGAATGTGATCGATTTGCAGTCGATGATTTCGTTGTTGGAGGAGTATGGTCGGTATGTGCTGATCGGGGAGAACCCATTCAATATCGAGTTGCTGTGGCAGAGGATGTATGGCAGTCGGCACGATTTCCGGCATCCGAGTCTGCACTCGACGCCGGCGATCAGTGCGTTGGAGATGGCGTTGTGGGACATCGTGGGCAAGGCGACGGGTCAGCCGATTTACAACTTGCTGGGTGGGAAGTTTCACGAGAAGCTGCGGGCGTATGCGTATATGCCGCAGCCGCCGGGCGGGTTCATGGCCAATCCGGCGGCGGCGGGTCCGGCGGCGGAGAAGCTGCTGGAGGAGGGGAACACGGCGTGCAAGATCGATCCGTTCACTCCCCTGTTCCCGGGGCCGCGGGATGTCGGACTGCCAGAGATAACGCAGGCGGCGAAGATTTGGAAGGCGATACGGGATGCGGTCGGCAACGATCTGGAGGTCGGCATCGGGACGCATGGGCAGCTGACGACTTACAGCGCGATCCGGGTCGCGGACTTCTTGGAGGAGTATCACCCGTTCTGGTTCGAGGAGCCGGTGCCGCCGGAGAACATCGAGGAGATGGCGCGGGTTGCGGCGCACACGTCGATCCCGATTGCGACGGGCGAGCGTCTGGTGACGAAGTGGGAGTTCTCGAACCTGCTGGAGAAGCAGGCGGCACAGATCATCCAGCTGGACCTGGGTCAGTGCGGCGGAATCATGGAGTCGAAGAAGATTGCGGCGATAGCGGAGGCGCACTATGCGGTGATAGCGCCGCACATGTATTGCGGTCCGATAGCGGCGGCGGCGGCGATTCAGCTAGACACGTGCTCGCCGAACTTCATGATTGCGGAGGCGAACCAGGGGCCGCTACACAAGATCATCTTCAAGGAGCCGCTGGTTTTCGAGGACGGCTACTACATCCCGCCGACAGGGCCGGGATTGGGCGTGGAGCTGGACATGGATGTGGTTAAAGGGAGGTTGGTGGGGTAACGATGAGGGATTGTTAGATTGTGTTGGTCTGACTATTGGCGCGTGCTTCGCGTTCGTCTTGGCGGCCTTTTTCATATGCCTCGTGGATGATTTTTTCGTACGCGTCGCGAACGCCTTTTTCGATGCGGAGGCCGAGTTCGTAATCTGCTCTACGCTGCTCTTCGGCGATTTGGCGTTCTTTTCTGGCTTCGCGTTTTTCGAGTAAGTGTCTTAGGACCATGAGCGTCTCCAGTGTTCTGAAGAATGAGATGGTGGGATTGAGACCGGCTGGATGACAGTGTGATTCGACTGACGGCTCAGCGCCGGATTGGCGGATACGTCATGACTATCCCTCGGTTCGGTATTGATCTGAAGAATTGCCGTTGACCGCTGGTCTTGCCTCGCGTTCTGCTTTACGACCGGCTTCGAATCCTTCTTGGTAACCTATTTGGCGACCCTCCTGACGGGCCTTGATCTTTTCGTTGGCTTTCTTTTCTCGGTACCATTCCCTTAAGACCATTAGTGCCTCCAGTTCGATGATTGTTGTTACGGCTGCGACGAATATTAGGGGCGCGGCACCGCTACTCACGGTGACGACGATGCTTGCAATGTTATCGCGCGGTGCCTTAGTCAGTTCGGTCCATGAAAGTAGGTAGACGAGCGGCGCGGTGTGCGCGAAGAGGAGCAGGTAGAACCAGGGACCGAAATCAACTGGCACGCTCCAGATTGAGACGCGGCGTTCGGAAGTGTCCGCGCCCGCGGCTTTTGGTTCGGGTACGGATGTCGTTGTTTGCACCATAAACGCATATTAGCGCAAAAGTGCGAATTCGTCAGGGTGAAGTGGCGAAAAATTCGAGGAACGTTTGACGCGGTAATGCGGTTACGGCGTTAGTTGGGTGGCAAGATCGGCGGGATAAAGATGGAGTATTCGGAGATGGGGGAGTGCTCGTCTTCGATCTCACGCCAGAGGACGATGGTGTAGACGCCGTCGCCGTGTTTGTCTAAGAGGTCGGAGATGTCCGCGGAGACGGCGAAGGATTCGTTAGTTACGGACCATTCGGTGGCGGTTATCCACGCGGCGGTCACGGTGATTTCACTGTTCGACTGGCTGGCATCGTAGGCTTTTTGCCAAAACGCATGTGCTTCATCAACGGATCTAGGGGCTAGTGCGTTTGTGGGCACGTCGTACGGGTCGGGACAAACAGGTCCGGCGTAATCGACCGTGAACGAGTCGGACGTGTGATGCTGGTTGGTTTTCAACGGCAGACGCAGAGCGGCGATCAGCAATCCATTGTCATAGCAATAGGTGCGCGAGACCTGCCCTGTTGTGAGTCGGTGAGTTGGTGGATCGTAGAAAATCTGGACACCGAGACTAAGTTCGTATTCGAACTTGGCGCCATTCTTCGTCGACCCGGCGAATGAGAGGTTACCGTTGTCGATGTTTGGCAGCGCTGAATACAGGACGTAGTCGCCTTCGAAGTGGTGGTATGTCACGAAATTGAATTTATCCCTTGCAATACCTATGTTCACCTTTCTGTGCGATCGATCAAGAATGTTGCGGCGATGATCGGGGCTTTCCATCCAACTTTGCATTGCTTGGCGAATTTCGTGTTCGTTACTCAAGATTGCAACATAGCCATCCGTTGATTTGATGCAATAGTTCCTGCTGCTCCCATTTTCGCCGTTTGATTGGTATCCACCAGCGAGACTGTAACGCATGTAAGGTTTCAGGCCGTCCACACCCCAATGGGAGCCGAAACAATTGGCCAACGACGTCTCGGCGTGCTGTTGTATTGCGATATTCTCGCCTAACGACACTTCCTTCAATCCAGATGCGGTACGGGCTTGGTTGACGAGGGTTAGGGCGTATTCGCGGGCGGCGGTTAGTTCGGATTCGGTGACGCCGGAGAGGGGTGTGGGAGTTGCCATTGGCGCGTTAGTTGGCGGAACTGGCGTTGAGACGAGGGCTGTGCTTGGCGAATCACTCTGGAATAGCGCGCGCCAATCGTCACGCCAGTTTTGGGAGATGTCTGGTCGAACAGCGCTGACGATGAGGTAAAGGACGATGAAGACTGCGAGAAGTTGGGTGAGTCTTTTCATAAATCAGGGGTAGAAACCGTAAGCCTTCATCGAGTTCGGACGTAGTGCGAGAATGTCCTATATGGGGAGGGCACCGTCGAACAGTTGCGCCCAAGAGTCCATTGCGGAGTCGACGAATGAAGGCGATGTGTTGGTGAGGATGAGGTAAACGACGATGGTCAGTGCGAGAGCCGCGTAAGTCCACGAGAACCGGCGTGTGCGTGGTTCAGTCCAGACAGGTCGCGCTTGCCGGATCGGATCTTGAGGCCTGGGCGACTGTGTTGTGCGTGTAGTGGTTCTGCAACTGACGCAGGTGCAGTATGCGGGGTGTTTGTCTTGCGCGTATTGCCAACGGTCAGCCATGTTAGATAGTTAGTGTAGTTTCGGATATCCACAAAAAGTGAAGCTCTTCCAGGTGTGACCCATCAGCGATGGGCGACCTGGGAGAGCTTCTGGGGAAGTCTGTGCGGTGCGGTTTACTTCAGGCTGTTGAGGTACTCCTGCATGGTGGCGGCGGTTCGGGGGAGTATTCGATGAAGTCAAGGCAATGCGTTCGCGACGACTAGGTCGTTTCGATGCAACAATGTAGGACGAACGTCGTCTGGGTCGCATCCCAAAGCCATCGCTAATTCGGTCGATCCGCGTTTGGGGTTTATACCCGTCAAACGAGCGACCAGTTCCCAACTCGGTGCCGATGACGAAACGTCCGTGATCCGAGCTTCAACGGACATCTCAGTTTTGTCGAAAAGCAACGTAATCCAATCGCCGTGTTTAGCTTGGACAGCCTCAAGGATTTCGCGCGTCGAACCTAGGGTGGGCCCCATTGACGAGGAACGAGGGAACGTGATTCTCAAACTTGCGCCGCCCGTTGTTTGAAATTCATAGTCGCCGTCAACTTCAATTTTCAAGATTTTTCCGACCGCGTATGTCAAAGGTCTCCCGCTACCGCGCCTCGCATTCCCGTCGATCTTGAATAGCAGCGATGTTCCTCCCCGTCCCAAGTAAAAGACTCCGGATGCATCGTTTATCGAAACGCCTTCGTAGTCGTAAGGTTCATCTTCGCCTCTGACGCGTACCCAACCGCCTCGCTGAATAAACATTGGCGCGTAAGAGAATGCGAACACAGACCTCTCATTGAATCCGCGTTCAGATTTCAATTTCCGCGCTAGTTCACTAACGCGCATCGGTTGGTTTTCGGCGGCCAAGACGCGGCGCATGGTTTCGGGGATACTGACGTATTCGTCACCTCCCCACGACTTCAATCCGAGTTGACGCTGACTCGAACGGACGATACGTTCATCCCTTGAAGCGGCGTTCAGGCACGTTGCGCGCGCGCCGACCCAGTTGATGTGGTTGATCAGTTCATCGAGCGTGCTAGGCTCGCCGATGTCGAAAAGGGCAAACACTAATTTGTCCTCGACGCGAGTGTCCCATCGCACTAAGTGGTCGTTGATGCGCATAATTCTGCCATCCCGTTGCAACCATTCAGTGTGCAGTTCGGGTCGCAGACCCCACGCATTGAGTTCATCGGTGGCGAAGTCCATGTCTATGCAGTTGAACTCGTCGGTCGACGCAACGATCATTTCGGTAGGATCGGTTCCGCGCCGTTCGCGGAGAACGATCCAACGGTTGACAAGATCGTATGGGCCGGCGACTTTCAAGAGCAGATTTCGATAGTCTGGGGAATTGCGTTTGCGTTCGCGTGCTAGCTGCGTTTTGACGAGGTTTAGAGGAGTTGCACTCCGGGTCTCTTTTTTCAGCGTTTCAATGCGCCACCTTATGGGCGCTCCGGTTTGGCTTCGAACCAGGGATGCGAGTTGCTCTTGGACCCCAAGTTCGATTTGGCGGATCCGTTCACGAGTGATCCCGAACTCGTCGCCGACTTCCTGCAATGTCGCGGTGGCAGGTTCGGCCGCTATCCGCGAGTCGAAAATTTTGATTTCGCGTTCGTCGAGTTTTGCTCGCCAATCAGCAATGATGGCGTATGGGTGTTGCAGGTCGTCGGTTGCTTCGCCAATTTCAAACGACGCGAGGTGCTCCCATGGTTCAAGTGGCCCGCCATCGGAATTTGCGCGGGCGATTGCTTCGCCGATGGTTTTGGCATCGGTTTCAGCGGCCGCCCATCGTACAAAGTCAGTAATCAGACGTTCGAGGTTGGGCGGTGTGCCGTTGCCGGTTTTGCGAAGTCTTTGCACCGGATTCATGTTTGCTCACTTCAAGCTATTGAGGTATTCCTGCATCGTCGCGGCGGTCGGTGGGTAATACTTCCCGGGGCGGACGTTTTCGGCGAGGATCTTCTCTTTGACGTAGCCTTCGACGCCTTCGTGTTCTTCGACCCACTCGACGGCTTCTTCGGCGAACCATGAGGGGACGACTACGCAGCCGTCGTCGTCGCCGACGATGACGTCGCCGGGGCGGACGAGGGCGCCGCCGCACTGGATGTCGCAGTTTTCGTATGCGGGGTCGGCCCATGGACGTCCGCCGTAGGGGGATCGCTCTTGGGCGTAGACGGCGAAGCCGTAGTCTTCGTCTTCGAGGACGCCGAGGTCGCGGATGGCGCCGTCGGTGACTAGGCCGTCGGCTTTGTTCATCTTGAGTTGGAGGAGTTTGACGTCACCGGCGACGGCGGCCCACTGTTTGCCCATGAGGTCGGCGACTAGGGCGTCGCCGGGGCCGCAACGCGCCATGGCGCGGTATTCGGGAGATTCTTCGCCGATTTTGGTTTCGACGTCGAGGTCTGGACGGGGCGGGAGAAAGCGGAGGGTTCGGGCGCGTGCGGCGAGGCGCATGCCGGGGGTGAAGTTTCGGACGCCTTCCATGAAGGGGAGGGAGACGCCGGCGACGTTTGCGACGGCCGCCCAGGTGGTGGCGGTGGGGAGCTTGCGGAAGCGGTCAAGGATGTCGTCGGAGACGTCGACGGGGGTGAAGGATCGATCTGCCATGGAGTTGGAGCCTTTCGATGTTTGGCGAGTGTGCGTTTAGCTTTGATGATGTTAACGCACGAGGGGGGTGATATCTGAACCGCGGATTGGGGAGATGGTTGGAGAGGGGCTAGAGTGGTTGGGCGTTGTTACGATAATCTGGTTGACGGATCCGGTTGGTCAAAGGAAACATCGGTTGAGCAGTTTGAACATCAGCAACTTCATTTGGGGCATCGCGGATGATGTGTTGCGCGATGTGTTCGTCCGGGGGAAGTATCGGGATGTGATACTGCCGATGACGGTGATCCGACGGTTGGATGCGGTTTTGGAACCGACGAAGCAGGCGGTTTTGGAGATGAAGGAGCGGTTGGATGCGGCTGGTGTGACGAATCAGCACGCAGCTTTGTGTCAGGCTTCGGAGGAGTCGTTTTACAACACTTCGCCGTTTCGACTTCGGGATCTGCAGTCTAGGGCTACGCAGCAGCGGTTGAGAGCCGACTTTGAGGAGTATCTGAACGGTTTTTCGGAGAATGTTCAGGAGGTTTTGGAGAAGTTCAAGTTCCGGAATCAGATCCCGACGCTGGTGGAGGCGGATGCGCTGGGGTTTTTGATCGAGAAGTTTTTGGACCGGTCGATCAATCTGAGTCCACGGCCGGTGTTGGGTACGGATGGATCGGTAGTGATGGAAGGGCTCGACAATCATTCGATGGGGACGATTTTCGAGGAGTTGATACGACGTTTCAATGAGGAGAATAACGAAGAGGCGGGGGAACACTTCACGCCGCGCGATGTGGTGCAGTTGATGGCGCATTTGGTGTTTGACCCGATTGCAGATCAGATCAAACCGACTACGTATCTGGTTTATGACGGAGCGTGCGGCACCGGCGGGATGCTAACGGTTGCAGAAGAGACGATCAACGAGATTGCGTCGACAAAGGGTAAGGATGTGTCGGTTCACCTGTACGGACAGGAGGTTAACCCGGAGACGTTCGCCATCAGCACCGCGGATTTGATACTGAAAGGTGGCGGGACCGAAGTCGACAACATCGCTTATGGGTCGACGCTGTCATCGGACGCGTTCCCTACTCGTGAGTTCGACTTCATGCTGTCGAACCCTCCGTACGGCAAGTCTTGGAAGATGGACTTGGCACGGATGGGTGGCAAGAGCGGAATGCGGGATCCTCGTTTCGTTATTAACCACGGCGATGACCCCGAGTACAGCTTGCTGACGCGGTCGAGCGATGGTCAATTGATGTTTTTGGCGAACATGTTGAGCAAGATGAAGCACAACACGGAGTTGGGGAGTCGGATTGCCGAGGTGCACAACGGGAGTTCATTGATGCTGGTCAGGGGGAGAGCAACGTGCGGCGTTGGATTATTGAGAACGACTGGCTCGAAGCGATCGTGGCGCTGCCGCTCAACATGTTCTACAACACGGGCATTGCGACGTATATCTGGGTGCTCAGCAACCGCAAGCCGGCTCATCGACAGGGGTTTGTGCAATTAATCGACGCTACGCGGTGGTACGAACCGATGCGCAGGAATTTAGGGAACAAGAACTGCGAACTTTCGCCAAGTGACGTTGCGAAGATCTGTGACACGTTCATGACGTTCGAGGAGAGTGAGAATTCGAAGATTTTCCCGAACGCGGCGTTCGGGTATTGGAAGGTGACAGTTGAGAGGCCGTTAAGGATTGAGGGCATTGACCCGAATAGACAGTATGCGGCGACAGAGATTCGGGAATTCAAGGCGAAGGGTACGAGGTCCGAGACCGCGCCGCCGGTGATCAAGCGGATACACCGTCGTGGCAGGGAGCCGGATCCGATCCGGGGCCTGTTCCCGGCGACAGTTGGAGGCAGCGGTGTTGTGCTCGAGCATGAGCCGGACACCGACTTGCGGGATACCGAGCAGATTCCGTTGAGGGAGGATGGTGGAATCGAGGGATTCCTGCGGCGAGAGGTGTTGCCGTACGCGGGCGATGCATGGTATGTGCCGGGTAGTGTGAAGATTGGGTATGAGATTAGCTTCAACCGATATTTCTACAACCCGGCACCGATGCGGTCGTTGGTGGAGATACGGGGTGACATTCTGGCGCTGGAACGCGAGACGGAGGGGTTGCTGGCGGGGATTCTGGAGTGATGGAAGATTTAAGAGGTCTGCACATAATCGGCGTTGCCGAAACGCACACATCGTGCGATAATTGACGTATGCACATCAGCTTCGACTGGAGCACAGAGAAGAATCGGCGACTCATCGAGCAGCGAGGGATCTCATTTGAGAGCGTTGTCTCCGCTATTGAGCAAGGCGATCTGCTAGATGTTCTGGAGCACCCGAACCAAGATCGCTACCCGGGACAGCTGATCTACGTCGTGAAAATCGACGAGTACATTTATTTAGTGCCTTTGGTGCCACAGGCTGACGGCACTCGCTTTTTGAAGACGATAATTCCCAGCCGTAAGGCGACGCGAGACTATCGAAGGAGGCAGTCACTGTGAACGACAAGATGAGCGGAGAAGAGCGCAACATTCTCGAACGATTCGAGCGAGGCGAATTGCGTCCTGCCCCGGATTCTGGACGCGAGATTGAGATGGCACACCAGGCGGCACGCCATACGTTCAACAAAACCAAGCGCGTGAATCTGCGCGTAACCGAGCGCGACTTCAATCTGGCTCACTCGCGGGCCAGAGAGGAAGGTATGCCGTATCAAACGTTGCTGTCGAGCGTTATCCACAAGTACTTGTCCGGCCGTCTGACCGAGAAGAGGTAGGATGACATCACGGCATGTACGTGGTCATGAGGTTCGATCGGGCACTAGCTCTGTATTCAGCGGTCCGTCAGCAACCATCTTGGTTGGCTAAGCGTTCGTAATTCACGATATGGCAGTTTTCCTACAACCCGAATTCACGGGTTCCCGATTTGAGGGGGGGTGATACCGCTTGAAATCTTAAGTGACATCTCGGCTTTGAGGGAGATGATCATCGACGTAGCGAATTGGCGATACAAGCTGGATCATCCCCAACGCAAACGGTCACCGAAAAGGTTCGCTGAAAATGTGAGCCTCAATCTTGTAGGGATCAACGAGGGGAGTGCAATTCCGCTAATTGATATGACCGTTCATGCCTCTGGTTCGTCGAATGCTCCCGAGTTGCCGGGAATGCCGAGCGAGTTAGGGCGTTACCTTAATGAAGCACGCGCTTCGATCATTGCGGCTGTAGGCGCGGCAGAGCGTGACGAACCAATAGTTGACCACTTGCCACAAGAGCTGCTCCGACATTTCAATCGTATCGGAACTCGTTTGCGATCAGACGAATCGGTTGTGTTTGCGCATCCGGGCAGTGAAAACCGACCTCGATTGACCCAAGAGTCAAGACGCCGGCTACTTGATGCATCCAAAATCAAAGAATTCACTAATGAAGTGACCATTCGTGGGTCGATACCAGAGGTCGACCAAGACCGGATGAGTTTTGAACTGCAGCTACCAAACGGTCGAAAATTGGCTGGGAAAATGCATGATCATAACTTGGATACGATCATGGAAACATTCAATCGGTACGCAACCGATGCAAAGGTTCTAATACGTGGCATCGGCAGGTACGACCGGAAGCAGCGTCTTGCAAGACTTGAGATGATTGACGAATTGATCGCGTTAGACCCTTTGGATGTTCCCGCACGTTTGGACGAACTCCGGGAACTGAGAGATGGGTGGTACGACGGTGAAGGCGAAGCCTTGGATGGAAATGCGCTCAATTGGCTTAGTGAGAGTTTCGACAGCTTTTACCCGAACGAATCGCCATTGCCCCACGTTTATCCGACGGTTGATGGCGGAGTCCAAGCCGAGTGGTCGTTCCCGCCAAATGAGATCAGCTTGGAGATAGATTTAGCGACTCGTTGCGGCAAGTTGCATCTGCTAAATCTGGAGAACGATGCCGAAGAGACGGAGACGTTCGACTTGAAAGATGCAGCGAACTGGATGGAATTCAGTTCTCGGATTGAGTTGTTGTCGGCGGGTCAGGCATGAATTCTGATGGATTGCTTGAGGCGATGGTCGCGTGACGGTCGCAATCAACGGCAGGGACAATGACCGATACGCCAATTACAAACCGTCCGACGATGCGTGGCTTGGCACCGTACCAAGTCATTGGGGCCTACCGAGGACGAAATGGGTTTTTTCGGAACGGGTCGAAAAAGGCTTCCCAGATGAACCGCCATTGGCCGCAACTCAAACCATGGGGGTAGTCCGCAAAGACCGATACGAGAATCGAACCGTATTAGCACTAAAGGATTTGCACCTACTAAAACTAGTGCATAAAGGCGACTTCGTGATCAGTTTGCGTTCTTTTCAAGGAGGTATTGAATGCGCGCATGACCGAGGGATCATCAGTCCTGCCTACACGATCTTGAGACCTTATCCACGGAACGTAGTTAACGGGTACTTCACCTATCTTCTAAAATCTGCGCCGTACATTGAGAACCTAAAGCTACACGTTACTGGCATTAGGCAAGGCCAGAACATTGATTACGCGAAGCTTAGCCGTTCCAAAATCCCCCTCCCTCCCCTCCAGGAACAGCGCACCATCGCCCGCTACCTCGACTACATGGATGGTCGGATTCAGCGGTATATCAGGGCGAAGGAGCGGTTGATCGAGTTGCTGGAGGAGCAGAAGCGAGCGGCGATCAATCAGGCGGTGACGCGGGGGCTGGACCCGGATGTGCCGTTGAAGCCGTCGGGGGTTGAGTGGTTGGGGGATGTTCCGGCGCATTGGGAGGTAGCAAAAGCGACGCGACTTTTCTCGGTCGGAAGCGGGACAACCCCGCCCACGGGTCGGGCAGACTTTTACGGAGGAGATGTGCCTTGGATAACGACCTCCGAGTTGCGCGAAACGATCATCACCGCGACCAAAAAGAACGTGAACGAGACGGCGTTGCGCGAGTTCCCGGCACTGCGCGTTTACCCAAGAGACAGCGTAGCTGTCGCTATGTATGGGGCGACGATCGGGCGGGTCGGCTATATCGGGGTGCCTGCTACAGTCAATCAAGCTTGTTGCGTTTTCAGCAACCCGAAGGGCATAAATACCTGGTACTTTTTCTATTGGCTCCAAGCGTGCCGACCCGACTTGATTTCATTGGGTTACGGCGGAGGTCAACCAAACCTCAGTCAAGAACTGTTGAAGTCGCTGCGAGTTACGAAACCACCGCTGGGCGAACAAGCGGCAATTGTCGAGCTTCTCGATGAAAACACCGTTAAAATCAAATCCTCAATAAGAACGACAAGGCGTCAAATCGAATTGATTAAGGAATACCGGACTCGACTGATCGCGGATGTGGTGACGGGCAAGTTGGATGTCCGGGAAGCGGCGGCGATTCTGCCGGATGTGGATGACGAAGACGAGTTGTCGGATCTGGGCGATGATTCGCATCGTCTCGAACTGGCCGAGGTTGGTTAAAGTTAGGTTCATAGCGGGTTTGACAACTCGCTGGTCTACTGATTACAGGAGGTGACGACGATGGCTGATTGGACAAGATGCGCTGCTGTTGAGAGTGTTCCTGGCAGACTCAGCGGGGCTTGGGTATTTGTTGGAACTAGGATTCCGATATCGAGTCTCTTCGACAACCTTGCGAGCGGTGCGACGGTTGACGATTTTGTGGAGTGGTTCCCGGGCGTGACAAAAGACCAAGCGGTGGCGGTTCTCGAGCATGAGATGAAGTCGTTGCAGGTTCCAGCGCCGAGGTGAAGATCTTGTTTGACCACGGTACACCGGCGCCGTTGCGACAACATCTCGTCGGGCACTCGGTGGACACCGCTGCGTCTATGGGTTGGGAACGCCTGCAGAATGGGGAATTGCTTGACCAAGCACGGCGCCACGGGTATGAGGTTTTGGTGACGACGGACCAAAGCATGCGTTACCAACAAAATATGGCCAGACGGGGCTTAGCGATTGTGGTGTTGATGCGGGCGTCGTGGCCCTTGGTCCAACAATGGATAGATGAGATTTTGGGATTGATCGATGAGATACGACCGGGCGAGATACGAGAGGTCGCGGTCGGGGAGATTAGATGGCGTGACAACGGACACAACTGAACGCGGGCTGGAAGACCTCATTTGCTGGGATTTGGTGGGTGAATCGGTCGTCGATGCAGAGAACGACCACCACTTTCTAAGCGACCGCGCCGCAACCTTTGGTGCGGGTTGGATTATGGGTGATCCGCATGATTACAACGCTGAGTGTTGCGTCGATCTGGTGCAGTTGACGGAGTTTTTGGAGGAGACGCAGCCGGAAGTGGCGGCGACGCTGGATTTGGGTAGTGACAGCAATACCCGTCAGAGATTCTTGGCGCGATTGCAGGGAGAGATCAACAAGCGCGGGACGATTGAGGTGTTGAGGAGCGGCGTCAGGCATGGCCCGAACCACGTCGAGGTAATGTACGGAACACCGTCGGAGAACAATTTGACGGCGCGGAAGCAGTATTCGCATAACCGTTTCAGCGTGACGCGACAGCTTCGTTACAGCAGAGACAATACGCAGTTGGCGTTGGATCTATGTCTATTCATCAACGGGTTGCCAGTGGCGACGTTTGAGTTGAAGAACAGTCTCACGAAGCAGACTGTCGCAGATGCGATTGAGCAGTATAAGAAGGACCGCGATCAGCGCGAGCCGCTGTTCGCGCTCGGTCGGTGTTTGGTTCATTTTGCCTTGGATGAGCACGAGATCGAGTTTTGCACGGAGTTGAAAGGTAAGTCTTCGTGGTTCCTCCCGTTCAACAAGGGGTGGGATGACGGTGCTGGTAACCCGCCGAACCCGAATGGGTTGAAGACCGACTATCTGTGGAAAGAGGTCCTGACTACCGGCGGGTTGGTTGAGATCATCGAGAACTACGCGCAGATTGTCGAGAGCACGGACGACAAGTCGCGTAAGAAGACGCGCACACAGATTTGGCCTCGATATCACCAACTCGACGTGGTCCGGAAGTTGTTGGCGGATGTGGAAGACAACGGCGTTGGTCAGCGTTATCTGATTCAGCACTCGGCGGGTAGTGGGAAGTCGAACTCGATCGCTTGGTTGGCGCATCAATTGATCGGGATTGAGAAGGACGGTGGGCCGGTATTGGATTCGGTGATCGTGGTTACGGATCGACGGGTTTTGGATCGGCAAATCACCGCAACGATTCGACAGTTCGCGCAGGTGGGATCAGTTGTTGGTCACGCGGACGCGTCAGGAGACCTGCGTCGGTTTTTGCGAGAAGGCAAGAAGATCGTCATCACAACGGTGCAAAAGTTCCCATTTGTGTTGGACGAGATCGGGGATGAACATCGGAATCGGAAGTTCGGGATCATCATCGACGAAGCGCATTCGAGTCAGGGCGGTCGAACCTCAGCGTCGATGTCGATGGCGTTGAGTGAATCTGGAGTCGAAGCGGAAGAGGAAACGACCGAGGACAAGATCAACCGCTTGATGGAGAGTAAGAAGATGCTCTCGAATGCGAGCTACTTCGCGTTCACGGCGACGCCGAAGAACCGGACGTTGGAGATTTTCGGTGCGCCTGTTGAGAACGGTGGCGTTGTGCGGCACGTGCCGTTTCATTCGTACACGATGAAGCAAGCTGTTCAGGAAGGGTTCATCGTAGACGTTCTTCAGCACTACACGCCGGTGGATAGCTACTACAAGCTAGTGACGACGGTCGAGGATGACCCGGAGTTTGACGCGCGTCGTGCGTCTACGAAGTTGCGTCGCTACGTCGAGAACCACGAGTACGCCATTCGGCAGAAAGCGGAGATCATGGTTGATCACTTCCACGAGCAGGTGATCGGGCATGGGAAGATAGGCGGTCAGGCTCGAGCAATGGTCGTGACGTCGAGCATTGCGCGGGCGGTCAATTATTACCACGCTATCCGTGACTATTTGATTGAGCGAAAGAGCCAGTACAAGGCTATCGTGGCGTTTTCTGGTGAATACGAATATGCCGGGCAGAACGTGACCGAGGCGTCGTTGAACGGTTTTCCGTCGAACCACATCACAAATCAGATCCAGAACGATCCGTATCGTTTTCTGGTTTGTGCCGAGAAGTTTCAAACGGGTTACGACGAGCCGTTGCTGCACACGATGTACGTGGACAAACCGTTGTCGGGTGTCAAAGCGGTTCAAACGTTATCGAGGCTGAATCGAGCGCATCCGAAGAAACACGATGCGTTCGTGTTGGATTTCGCGAACGACACGGATACAATTCAGGAGGCGTTTTCGGACTATTACCGGACGACGATATTGTCGGAGGAGACGGATCCGAACCGGTTGCATGACTTGAGGACGGATCTGGACAACTATCAGGTTTACAGCTGGGAACAGATAGACACTTTCGTCAAGTTGTATCTGGATGGGGTGGATCGTCAACATTTGGATCCGATACTGGACGTGTGTGTGGAGAAATATCGGGAAGAGTTGAATGAGGATGGTCAGGTTGACTTCAAAGGCAAAGCCAAAGGATTCGTGCGGACGTACGGTTTTTTGGCGGCGATATTGCCGTACACCTATGCGGATTGGGAGAAGCTGTCGATTTTCTTGAACTTCTTGGTGTCCAAGCTGCCAGCGCCGATTGAGGAGGACTTCTCGAAGGGGATTCTCGACGCAATCGATATGGACAGTTATCGGGTCGAGAAGCATGCGGTTGAGCAGATCAGGTTGGGGGACGTGCAAGGTGAGCTAGAGCCAGTGCCGAGTCAAGGCAGCGGCCGCAAACCGGAGCCGGAGTTTGACCAGTTGTCGAACATCGTGCAGCAGTTCAACGATATGTTTGGGAATATCGCTTGGGAGGATGAGGACAGAGTCACCAAGCTCATCACCGAGGATTTGCCGAAGAAGGTGAGTGAAAACGTTGCGTATCAGAACGCGATGAAGAATTCGGACCGTCAGAATGCGCGTATTGAGCACGACAAGGCGTTGTTGACAGCAGTGACGGAGTTAATCAAGGACGATACGGAGTTGTTCAAGCAGTTTGTGGACGATGAATCGTTCCGGCGATGGGTTCAGGATTGGAATTTCAGTGCGACGTATCAGGAGCGCGAGGCGGCGTAGATACTTTCGTCCCCGGACGTTCCCGCGCCGCCCCTCGGCTGCCCGTTCCCCCTCACCCTAACCCTCTCCCGCGGCGGGGAAAGGGGACGTTGCCGCACCGCCGCCCGTCCCCGTGCATCCCCCCTGCGCACCCCCTCTGAATCTCCCCCTGAAAGGGGAGGGATGAGGTGGGCGCGTCCCCTTAGCTTCGCGAAAGCGACTGATCCCACCTCCCCTCTCCCTTGATGGGAGAGGGTCAGAACCTGCTCCGGACTTGGTCCCCGGGTGAGTACGATCAGATGATTTTACGTCTGGCACGATTGTAAGAAAAATCCGAAAAAGTGTGTCATTTGAGTGTTGCAACAATGGTAAGGATGTGTCATTCTTTAAATAAGAACGAATGTATCGGATGTATCGGCGGTTCGTCGACATCGTGAATCTGGAGGACGAAGTGGGGAGTGAAGAAGTATCTGCTGGTCGTGGCGTGGATGTTCCGCTGCGGCCGGATCGGAGCGGCGGGGTGGTTGTCAAGTGGCTCGGTGCCGGTGTGGTACCGCCCGGCGACGGAAAGCCTGGGCTTGACGACAGCAAAGGTGTTGCGAGTGGGGATGAGGTTGGTGATGCTGGGCGTGACGCTGATGCGCCCCGCCGCCTGATTAGACGTCTGACTATTAGGGCGGCGGTGGGCAGTGAGGACCGCAAGGGAGACGTGATCGAGCCGAGCGGTTGGGAGCTGGACGGGTATCGTCGGAACCCGGTGTTTCTCTGGGCGCATGATCGATCCAGACCACCGATCGGAAAGTCGCAGCGGGTCTGGGTCGAGGATGGTGCGTTGTACGCGGTGGTCGAGTTTGCTCCGACGGACTTCGCATGTGAGATCGCGGAGCTTTACGAGCGCGGCTTCATGCGCGGCGTGTCGGTGGGATTCCTGCCTCTCGAGACCGAGATGCGACAGGCGTCAAACGGTCGACGGGGGTATCTGTATCGTCGGCAGGAGTTGTTGGAGATCAGCGCGGTTCCGGTTCCGATGCACGACGACGCGCTGGCGGCGCGGTCGGCGGATGATGATGTTCACCCTCACCCTCACCCTCTCCCATCAAGGAAAACCACCGTCATTCCCGCGGACGCGGGAATCCAGAGAGGTGGGGCAAGGGCGATGGGAGACTTTGCGGAGATGCGGAACGACTTGCGGAGGTTGCGGGTAGCTGCGGAGACGTCGGTCGACCAACGAATGTTACGCCCTTGAATCGGGGCAGACCTTTGTAAATCCACCGTCATTCCCGCGCAGGCGGGAAACCGGAGGGGACCGGAAGGTCTACTTCGGGGCAGTGGAAACACACAAAAACAAAGAAACGGAGTTAGGCAAACATGCCTGCGTCATTCCCGCGCAGGCGGGAATCCAGAGAGGTGGGGCAAGGGCGATGGGAGACTTTGCGGAGGTTGCGGGTAGCTGCGGAGACGTTGGTCGACTGACGTCGGTCGACCAACAAATGTTACGCCCTTGAATCAGGGCAGACCTTTGTAAATCCATCGTGTTTCCCGCGCAGGCGGGAAATAAATCCATCGTCATTCCCGCGCAGGCGGGAATCCAGAGAGGTGGGGCAAGGGCGATGGGAGACTTTGCGGAGGTTGCGGGTAGCTGCGGAGACGTTGGTCGACTGACGTCGGTCGACCAACAAATGTTACGCCCTTAAATCAGGGCAGACCTTTGTAAATCCATCGTGTTTCCCGCGCAGGCGGGAAATAAATCCATCGTCATTCCCGCGCAGGCGGGAAACCGGAGGGGACGGGAAGGTCTACTTCGGGGCAGTGGAAACACACAAAAACAAAGAAACGGAGTTAGGCAAACATGCCTGCGTCATTCCCGCGCAGGCGGGAATCCAGAGAGGTGGGGCAAGGGCGATGGGAGACTTTGCGGAGGTTGCGGGTAGCTGCGGAGACGTTGGTCGACTGACGTCGGTCGACCAACAAATGTTACGCCCTTAAATCAGGGCAGACCTTTGTAAATCCATCGTGTTTCCCGCGCAGGCGGGAAATAAATCCATCGTCATTCCCGCGCAGGCGGGAAACCGGAGGGGACGGGAAGGTCTACTTCGGGGCAGTGGAAACACACAAAAACAAAGAAACGGAGTTAGGCAAACATGCCTGCGTCATTCCCGCGCAGGCGGGAATCCAGAGAGGTGGGGCAAGGGCGATGGGAGACTTTGCGGAGGTTGCGGGTAGCTGCGGAGACGTCGGTCGACCAACAAATGTTACGCCCTTGAATCGGGGCAGACTTTTGTAAATCCATCGTCATTCCCGCGCAGGCGGGAAACCGGAGGGGACGGGAAGGTCTACTTCGGGGCGGTGGAAACACACAAAAACAAAGAAACGGAGTTAGGCAAACATGCCTGAGACTACACAAGAGATCGAGTTGTTGAAGAAAGAAATTGCGGACGTTTCGACGTTCATGAAGGAGCGTGTGGAGCCGGCGCATGAGGAGAGGGTGCGGCTCCGGCAGGCGATCGAGGCGTTGACGAGCGAGCAGCGGGAGTATCGTCGGTCGTCGGTCTTGGATGGTGGATCGAGTTCGAACGAGGGCCGAGTCGTGAAGTCAGGTCCGTACGCTGGTTGCGACACGTTGGATCTGGCGATCATGCGAAGCATGCAAAAGGCTACGGAGTCGCATCTGGGTTCGGACTCGGTTCGCGACTGGGACATCCGATTGAAGGCGGCGATGGACAGCGTCACCGCCGGAAAGGGCGATGAGATCGTGCCGACTGGGATGTCGTATCGGCTCTGGGAGGATGTCCACCAAGAGACCAAGGTCGCGGGGCTGTTCAACCGCATCGACATGCCGACGAACCCGTTCGACATCCCGCTTCAGCTGGGCGATGTCAACTGGTATCCGGGGACGGAGAACACGGCAATCACGGAGAGCACGTCGAAGACGGCTAAGCAGACGTTGACGGCGTATGAGCTGGTTGCCGAGGTGCCGTGGTCGTTGACGCTGGACGAGGACGCGGTGTTCGCCGTTCTGCCGGAGGTTCGCCGGACGCTGGTCCGGAACGCCGCCGAGGTAATCGACGATGTGTTGCTGAACGCGGACAAAACGGGTCAGAACAGCATCAACGCGGACGGAGCGACGATCACTGCATCGACGGCTGGCAAGGCGCATTTCCTGATCGGCTTCGACGGTCTGCTGCACCTGCCACTCGTCGACAACACCGGTCAGTCCAAAGCTCTCGGCGGAAATGTCAGTGCTGAGACGTATCTGAACCTGCTGAAGAACCTCGGCAAGTACGGAGTAAACGCGCGTGACGCGGTCTTCGTCACTGACGTTGCGACGTTTGTGAGCAGCCTCGGAGTTTCGACGGTCGAGACGGTGGACAAGCTGGGTCCGCAGGCGACGATTCTCACCGGTCAGCTGGCAACGGTTTACGGTCATCCGCTGATCGTCAGCGGTCAGATGAGACTCGCCGATGCGGACGGCAAGGTCACGAGCGGTGGCAACGACACTGACCGCGGCCGGGTGTTGTGCGTGAACACGAGCCAGTGGCGCGTGGGCTTTCGTCGGAATCTGATGATCGAGACGGAGCGCGACATCCAGAAGCGACAGAACGTGATGGTCGTGAGCATGCGGTTGGCCTTCGCCGAGCGCACCGGCGACCGTGCGAACGCCGAGCACACAGCACTGACTTACAACATCTCGCATTGATGCGGGGGTAGTTGTTTCGCCTCACCCTAACCCTCTCCCACGAGGCGAGAGGGGACACATTGGTCGTGGCGGCAGGTTGGTCCTCCTCTCCTTCAATGGGAGAGGGAACACATTGGTCGTGGCGGCAGGTTGGCCCTCCTCTCCTTCGATGGGCGAGGGTCAGGGTGACGGCAGTGGCTTACCTCCCCTCTCCCTCGATGGGAGAGGGTCAGGGTGAGGGTGATCAAAGAAAGGAACTTAAAATGGTGGATAGACAAGCACCGGTTGGGGTGCTGAATGTTTACGCAACGCCGACCTATCTGAAGCGTCGGTTGGGCATTACGGATACGACGCGTGACGAGACGTTGTGGCATCTGCTGCATGTTGCGAGTCGAATCGTCGAGGGGCACTGCGGTCGCAATTTCTACGTGACTTCGGGGTCGAAGCGGTTCGATGTACGGGATCGGCAGGGCGTTCAGGTCGACGATCTGATCGAGATCGCGCAGGTGGTGGAGGACTGGGATGGAGACGGCGTTTACGAACGGATCCGGGAGCGAAAAGACTACATCTTGTATCCGCTGGATTCGAACCCGGGGTCGCTGCACGGCGTTCCGTTTCACTCGTTGCGGACTCCGCGGCGTCGTGGCGGTCGATGCTTGCCGACGGGACGAGCGTCGGTGCAGATTACGGGCCGTTGGGGCTACCGGTCGCACTTCGTCTCGCTGGACGCGTACATCAGCAACTCTGCAACGCCGTTGACCAAGGCGTCGAAGTCGTTCCGGGTCGACGATGATGTTTCTATTCAAGCGGGTCAGACGATCCTGGTGGACAACGAACAGATGTTCGTGAAGCAGGTCGGTGCATCGGTCTTGAATGTCGAACGCGGGGTGAACGGTACATCTGCGGTGGACCACGATGACGGCTCGCTGCTGAAGGCGCTGTCGTATCCGGCCGAGGTCGTTGAGGCGACGTTGCTGGTGGCGGTCGATCGGTGGCGTCGGCGCGACGGGATCGCGCGGTCGAACGATGTTGCGGCTGGAGCGCGAGACGAGCTGTACGACCCGTCGGGCGATGTCTCGCGATTGTTGGCGCCGTATCGCAGGTTGTCGATATGAGCGATGGGAGGAATGGTTAGCGTGGATCCACGTGAAAATTTGTTGGGGATTGATCTCAATGAGTTCGACGGTCGGAGTTGGCCGGCGCGCTCAAAGACGTCGATGTCCGACGAGAAGAAGAACGATGATGTCGATCTTCTGGAGCAGGTTAAGCGGCTCCGTAGGACGGTTGAGCATGATCACGATCGGCGTTTGCGCGGGATCGAGATCAATATCCGTTGGCTAATGGTTTTGGTCGGCGGCGAAGTGTTGGCGATTATTGGCTTTGCCTTGAGCTCGGTTGCGGGCGTTTAAGCGGTGAAGAAGGAGATGTCGAGATGAATGCAGGCGAAGAGAGCAGGGACGGAGTGTTCAGTAGGTTGGGGCGTGTGGTGACTGCGCCGTTCGGGCGTGGCGGTGGATCCGAATCCGCCCCGGCGGTCCGCGAACGGGCGATGTCGGTTCGACGGTTCGTCGACCGTATCGGCGTTCCGCTGGTGAGCGGTGATGACGTCGAGTGGTCGTCGGGTCGTCACGCGGAGTATTACGGACGTTCGACCGCGGTCCATGCGGCGGTGCGGGTCTTGGCGGAGGCGGTGAGTCGTCCGCCGCTCGAGGTGTGGCGGCGTGTCGGCCCGAATTCGGAGTACGAACCGGCCGGCGTGGACCACCCGTTGCAGCGGTTGCTGGATCGTCCGAACGATGTTTGGGACGGCGGCCAGCTGCTGCGAACGGTCGAGAGCCGGCTGGCGTTGTGGGGCTCCGCGTACGTGGTGATGGTTCGCGACGGCGACGGAGTTCCGTACGAGATGTGGCCGCTCCGCCCGGACGAGGTGCATGTCGTCGCGGGCGAGAGTGATCGCGTCGTCCGAGGGTTCATCCACGAAACGGCGGATGGAAGAGTGGCGTATCTGCCCGAGGAGATGCTGTGGTACCGGCGGTTCAACCCGATGCATTCGTTTTCGGGATTTTCGTCGATGGTGCCGGCGCGTTCGGCGGTCGACATGGGAACGGAGGCGCTACGCTTCAACCGGCGCTTCTACATGCATTCGGCCATGCCGTCGGACGTGGTGATGACGACAGAGGGCAACCCGCAGCAGGACCAGATCGATCGCTTGTTGGAGACGTGGGAGATGCGATTGACGGATCCAGATTCGGCTCATCGTCCTTTGGTGTTGAGCGCCGGCGTGGACATGAAACGCCTAGGCTCGAATCACGCGGATATGGAGTTCATCGCCGCGTTGCAGTGGTCCGTCGAGGAGGTATCTCGCGCCTTCGGCGTCCCAAAGGTGTTCCTGAGCGAGTTCGAAGATGCGACGCTGGCAAACGTCCGGACGATGGAGCAGTTCCTGTGGCGGAACACGATCATCCCGGAGTTGAAGATGCTCGAAGACGGCATCAATCACCGCTTGGCGCCGCACTTCGAGCGGTTTTCGAATGAATTGATCGTGCGCTTCAACCTGTCCGATGTTGAGGCGGTCCAGGAGTCGCAGACGGATCGGGCAGAGCGATTGGCGACGCTGGTCGGCGCGGGGATCATGACGGTCGAGGAGGCTCGGCGGGAGTTGGGGGTTTGAGGGTTTTCGTCACATAAAAAGGTTGGGGCGGTTCGTTAACCGCCCCCTACCGAACCTCTTGACATATCAAAACCTGTTACGCGTTGATGTATTTCGCTACAAGGTTCTTACTGGCACCAGCATACTTTTTTCCACTGGCTTCCATTCGAACCGCCGATGTAAATCCAACGGCATCGCTGGCTCTTCCCTGCAGGACAATTCTTATTGCTGGGATTTACGTTGGTGTCATCGCCCAAGTTGCCGAGCGAAGCGATATGATAGCCCTCCTTATCCGACGGCTTAGTTTGGATGATGTAGTTAGTCTCAAACGCTACACTACTGGCACATAGAACATCAGTATGTGCTTCGGTGTTAGTCTCGGCGGCAAAATGAGCATCAACCCTGCCACTTTGCGACACAACTACCAAGGCTAACGCCGTGGCAGTTAGGAAGAACGCCAACGCGACATAGACGGTTCTCATTACAATCGCTCCTATTCAATGAACGGAGCCTTCAAGCCTTGTTCAACTCTGGTTTTGTGAGAGCGTAGCATGAACCGCATGATTCGCATGGTTCAGATGTTTTTACTCATGGAATCGCGCCTTGGCGTTGATCTGACGCGGACTCTCTTCAGATGCTCTTGCATATCGTTGGTCAGCCTGTTGACGTTATCGGCGTTGTTTGGGTGTAGAGGATCTGATGTAGAGCCGGATCCGTTTGCTGGCAAGATCGAGGTAGTGGAGTCAGCGACGTCGAAAAAGTCCAATGGTCCTTTGGTGTCGACTAGTGGACATGGCGAACGCCGTGGAGGCGTATTCAAGTTTCCTGGATACTATGCATTGATTCCGGATCCAGTATTCGTTGAATATTTCGGTTGGATGCTGGTTGCGGAGTTGTACTCCGGGTTGACTCGAATCGTGAATGACCCGGGCGGGTTTGTGCATCCAGACTTGGCTGATCGATGGACGGTGAGTGACGATGGGTTTAACTACGAGTTCGTTTTGCGGCGGAATTTGAAGTTTAGCGATGGTTCTCCAGTTACGGCGATAGATTTCAAATGGAGTTGGGAACGAGCGTTGGATCCGTACAACAGGTCTGAACGTGCTCAGGATGTGTTCGGAAATGTGGTCGGTGCTCTAGCAGTCATCGGTGGCGCGACTAGCGATTTGGAGGGATTGACTGTTATTGATGACCGAACTTTGCGAATCACCTTGCAACAGGCCCAAACCGATTTTCCGGCACAGCTTGCTGATCCAGTCGCGGCGGTGTTGAAACGAGAAAACGTAGAGAAGTGGGGTTACGATTTGGCTGGTTGGTGGGCAGAACCTCAGCGAGTACCGGTCAAGATGAAAGTAATGCCTGTCGGAACTGGTCCATTCAAACTGGTCGAGTTCGATGCTAACGGCAAATCTGTGATCGAGCGCAACGCCCACTATGCCCATCGGCAGGCCTATCTGGATGCGGTTGAATTTACGATGCGCTTCGAGGGTTCACCCGATTACTACGACATCAGCGCGCAAGGTTTTGATGGTGGCGAATTCGATATCGCGTTCTTTGGAGACGATGACCCCGAACAATTCGATCCCACCAGTGAAGACATGGTGGGTATCCTCGTCTACAACGAACAACCGCGTGAAACTCGGTTCTTTGCGTTTAATGCCTCGTTGCCTCCGTACGATGACAGGCATTTCAGGCGGGCGCTCAGTGCCGCGACAAACGCGGAGGCGTTCACCGCAGAAAGAGCTACTGAGCCAGCATATAGCCTTTTGCCACCTGATATGCCGGGACATGACGCATACGTAACCGCCATACAACGAGACCCCGTGGTTGCAGTTGACGAGTTGGAACAGTCGCGTTATGGAAAAGATGGTGAAGAATGGGATTTAGTATTCACAGAGGCGGTTTGGGGGTGGTCTGAAGCGGAAGTGAAGACGTTGTCCAAGGATTGGAAAGACGCTCTAGGACTTAACTTGGTCTACACCACAACATATGCTCCGAATCTTGCGGACGCGTACAAAGAAAATGAAATACAGATGGTCTATATAAGGGCAATGCCTGAATATCCCGATCCTCATGTAGTGTTACGCGAATTCGTGCCTGCGTTTGGCGAAGGCAACGATTCCACTGAGTACGCAGTCGCTGGGCAGATGCTTGGCGTAGCATCAAAAGAACGGGACGCGGCAAAGCGACTCGAACGTTATGCTGAATTGGAGAAATACATTCTTAACGAAGCACTCGCGCTACCATTCGAATGGTTCCCAGAAGGGTACTACGTTCGTGTACAGCCGTGGGTGATGGATTGGGCGATACCGAAGTATCATGGGTCGACCTTAAAGGATGTCTGGTTCGATGAAACGGTGCCGGAGCGGGAGTTGCCGTTGCCGTAGGCTTGGATTCGTTGATCGCCCGCTTCAATCTCTCGGATGTCGAAGCGGTGCAGGAGTCGCAGTCGGACCGCGCGGATAGGCTGGCGACGCTGGTAGGTGCGGGGATTATGAGCGTGGAGGCGGCGCGGCGGGAGTTGGATGTTTGAAGTGCAAGTAAGAAAAATCCGCGCCCTCGGCTGAGGGCGCGGATTTTGTAACGCTCAGGTTTGTTGCCGATTCTAGTCACAATCCGAGCAGCAGACAGCATCTTTCCAGTAACACACTTTGTGCCATCCTCTATCGGGCGTGTATATCCATGTGCAAACTCGCTTTTTGCAGTCCCAACAACAAGTATCTGCGTGTGGGCCTCCGTCGCCCTCCGTATCCTGCACATTGACCTTTCCTGAGACGGGATTGATGTCGTTCTCGTTGGAGCCGACAGAAATCAAGAAAGTCTCCGGAATTGCCAAACACTCATCCGCGCCAGCGACATCGAGATATGTCGCTGGAGCTGTGGCAGGGAGTTTGACGGAATCTCCTTCCGGCGTCGCCTACCGAGGATCCGCGACTAGTGGGGGCCATGTGAATGTAGCGACAGCTACCGCTGCGATCGCCACGATGGACATTAGAGCCTTGTGTTTGGTCATGACTGACCTCCTTACTTTAAGGCGATGGCATCTTCCATCCGGATGCCACTTTTATGTACAATAACACAAAACCTGCGAAAGGAGTCGTTATGGTTATGAAAATTTCTGGTAATCGTAACAAGCCATGTAATAATCGACGAAATTCGATGCAGGGAGGGAGGCGCAAAGGATCGGGGTCGCGGGATATGATGGTGGTGGTGGTGTTTTCGGTGTTGACTTGCTTGATGCTTGTGGGTTGCGGCGACGCCGAGGGTGATGTGAAGCCAACCGCTTCGTTGTTGGAGGGTGTCGAGATAGTTGAGACTCCCCAAGAGTCCGTCGCAGTGGACTCTGAAGATGAAGTTTCGACGAGTGGTGGCGGCCCTCATCGCGGTGGTGTGTTTTTAACTCCTTCGGGGAATTTGCTGATACCGGACCCCGCGTTGTTTTCACCATCAGGTCGCATCGAGCCGTTGCTAGGCGAGATCTACTCCGGATTGATGCGGTTGACCGACGATCCTAACGATGCGTTAAGAATGGATCTGGCAGAGCGGTACACGTTTGACGATGGCGTGAAGTATGAGTTCGTGTTGCGACGCGATTTGAAGTTCAGCGACGATTCTCCAGTTACGGCATCGGACTTCAAATGGAGTTGGGAACGAGCGTTGAACCCATCTACCGGGTCGCAACATGCCCCCGAAGTTCTGGGATTGATCTTAGGGGCATCGGAAGTGCTGTCTGGCGAAACTGAGGAGCTCGTAGGTGTAGAGGCGGTGGATGATCGGACGCTCTTGGTGACGCTGTCCGAGCCGGCGGCGATATTCCCGTTTTTCATGGCGGACCCTGTGGCGGCGGTTTTGAAACGTGAGAACGTGGAGAACTGGGGAGTGGATTGGTCGGATCTGTTTAGGCCGCGTTTAGCTTCGGACCCGGCGAGATCGACGACGTTTGAGGAAATTCCGGTGGGTACGGGACCATTCAAGTTGATGGTGTTCGATTTTAAGCGTGGAGAGTTTGTGTTGGCGCGCAATGATCACTACCACGAAGGTCCTCCGCTTCTCGATGGCGTGGTGTTCGTAACTGATCTGTTTGAAGAGAGAAACGGTCAAATGGTTGCCAACTTCGATCGAGCTTTTGAAGAAGGTCAAATAGATTGGATGTTTGGTAGTACAAAAAGCGATAAGAATGAACTTGGCGGGGACATCGTTGCCAGATTGTCTGGCAACAGGTCGGACTTCCTGATATTCAACAGCGGTTTGCCGCCGTACGACGATTTATTCTTTCGCCGCGCGCTCATCGGATCCGTACAAGTGGCGACCCATCATGGCGATGAAGACGTACATGAGATACCGGGTTCGCTGATACCTCCGCTTCTGACCGGGCATGATCTGGATCTCTCAGGTATTGAATACGATCCGGCGGAAGCAATCGCTAATGTGGAGCGATCCAGATATTCGGATGGACTGTCGGCAATTCGGCTGACTTTTGACACCGAAATCGACGGTCACTTCGAGGACGAGTTTGATTTTCTGTCCCAGGCATGGCAGGATGGCGTCGGCTTGGGCAAGGGCAAATATCTATATGCTCATTCCGATCGCTACGACGAGCTGCTGTCAAATGGACAGCTGGAGTTGGTGTTCAAAGACGTGAATGCCAGGTACCCCGACGGACTGGCGGTGTTGACGGAGTTGTTTCAGGTATTCGGTGCTGGAAATTCGTCGGATGAGCACTCCGAAGTGGATCGCATGATTCAGGTTGCGAAGGCGGAGTCGGATGCTGTTGCGAGGTTGGAGACGTACGCCGATATCCAACGATTTGTTTTGGAACAGGCATTAGTAATGCCGTTCGAATGGCCATCCACAGCGGGATCAGGGATCAGTCTTCAGCCGTGGGTGCATGGATATAGGGAGCCGGCGTTTTACGGTTCGAGGTTTGCGGACGTGTGGTTCGACGATACGGCGCCGGGGCGGGAATTGCCGTTGGAGTAAGGGTTCAATGACGAAAGGACAAAGCAAAATGTTGGGTCAAGTCCATGAACACATCGTCAGGGAGATGGGCGAGAGCAGCCGGGCGGATACTATATTCGTGTTGACTGCGATTGTGTCCAATCTGATTGTGCTGGCGGTGAATTCGGGGGTGTCGACAGTGGATGCGGAGGCGAGTTACGACGTCATATTGGTGGTGTTCATCGCGATGACGGTGGCGCTGAATGTTGTGGCTCTGGTGGCGCTGATCATGGGGCGTCGGACACGTCGGACTCTGCTCGCTGGGTTGGTGGCGATGTATCGAGACAACGAGGTAGCGAAGTAGTACGATCCTTCGCTGATGTCGAACCACGGCGTCCGGTATGTGCTGTTCGCAACGGTGATCGGTTGCTGGCTGTGACGGTTGGCGGTGGTGCGCCATTTCAGCTAGGAGATGTGTAGGTATCGAGGGTTGGGATTGGAGTAACTGCCATATATTTTGTTAAGTGCGTATATTACACGAGAACAGATATTATGAGGGAAGTGTTTAAAGAAAATATCGTATCCATAAACGTTGATTACACCCGTCTGCAAGAATGTCAGTATTTCGTGTAACCTACGGGCAAATTGATAGGGTCGCAATTTGAAAGACTGCACCCCCGACGGGGTATGAACCCGCGTCTTCTCCGTCGCGAATGAGGAGTTCTATTCATTTATCTACAGGGACATGGTTCCGGTCGGGACTGAGGAATTGGTTGCGGCATTTTGCAGCCGTGCCCACCTCCGACCCGCCCATCGCGCGATTGTCGCGCCGTGTTCCGCAACATCAAGATGAATGAGCCGGGCATACAGCGCGAGAAAAGGCAAGACAAGAGATGACGCAATTCAAAGATGCGATAGATGTGTTCTACGAACTGACACAGAGCGGAAAGGTGTCTTGGGACAGGTTGGGTTCTGGAGCTGGTTGGCAAACCTCCCACACGCGGCTGTCTAGTGACGTCAGCTGGGGGCGCACAAGTCTCATTCACGTACAAAGGCATGAGACGAAGCCGTAATGGGACCAACGAAGCCTCGACGCGGCTTAGCCGACTATTTGAAGGCAAGTTCCCGAATCCCAAGACGGTACCGGATAACCAATTCTTCACTGAGTTTGTAAAGGGGATGACGGAGAGTGAAGAGACTTGATCTCGCCAATGACGGGCTAGCCGATTAGTTGGAAGCCTTCGGATTCGAAATCGGAGTCGTATGCGAAGGCGGTTGTGCAATCGTACCGTTCCATGACGACGAAACTCATGCAGTCGACCAGATTTAGGCGTCTGGTATCGCGTTCTAGCCATCGCTCAACCGCACGTTCATGATCGGTTTCATTGACCCAGTGGATCTTCAAATGACTCAGAGCATCCCGTTGGAATGTGATGGCAGCGGCTAACCCGATCCGTCTTTGAAGCAGAGCGGCCGTCTCTAAGATCACGTAGTTGTGGGTTAAGAGCGTTTCACCATCAGTGTCGATCGTTTGAAGCGAGTTGAGCGCGGTGCCATGAAATTCGTCTCGGTTGTTCAACAGTGCGAATGCCGCCGGGGTGTCGAAGAATATCAATCTCGCCAATCCTCATCCCAGATTTCGTCGTGATAGACCGACAAAGGCCTATTTTCCTCGCCTTCATAACTCACCGATCCAATGAATGAAAGATCGGTGAACTTCAACTTTCGCTTCGGTTTCTCGGGTGCCTTCATGTACTCGGCGACGGCGTCGCGGATCAACGCCGCCATCGACCTGTTCTCTGAAAAGGCTCTGTTTTTGACCCTTTGATAAATCGCGTCGTCCAATTGGATTTGAGTGCGGACCATAGCGATTTCCTTGCTAGTGATGTAATGATGTCATGATAACAGTTCACTCCCACTTCGGTTGTCGTGCGAGGAAGAGGGTGATCAAGCCGAGGAGGAAGATACCGACGATGGTGGCGAAGGCGATGTCGAAGGATCCGGTGTCGTCGTGGACTGTTCCGGCTAGGACGGGTCCGCCGGCGATGGAGACGATCTGGGCGAATTGGTAGAGGCCCATGAGGCTGGCATATTCGCGGAGTCCGAAGGTCTGTTGGACGACGAGAACGATGAGTGCTCCGAGGCCGCCGAAGCCGAGGCTGTAGACGACGATGCCGCCGACGATCAGTGGGATGCCGCCGAACGGGAGGATCATTAGTGCGACGCCGATGGCTTGGAATGCGGTGCTCAAGACGGTCATTTTGCGGGCGCTGAAGCGTTCGCTGGCGCGTCCGAAGGCGAGTTTGGATGCGATGCCCATCGTAGCGATGAAGGTGACGGCCGAGGTTGCGGCGGCTGGAGCGAAGCCGTTTTCTCCGAAGTGTTGTCGGAGTTGAGTGAGGACGCCTTGGTAGGTGAATGTTGCGGCGACGAGTCCGATGAGGGTTAGCCAGAAGGCCCAGGTCTTGACGGCTTGTTTGACGGACATTCCGGCACGGGCTGCGGCGGCACTGGCGGACGGTCTAGGTCGGCCGGTACGGCGCATCTCGACTTCGACGTCTCGGGGTTTCTCGCGCATGTAGATCATGACGGCAAAGGCGAGTCCGACCATTATGACGCTGAAGGTGATGTAAGCAGTTTGCCAGCTGAAGAGGGCGATGATGGTTGCGGCGAGGGGGGGCATGGTCATGCCGCCGAAGTTGTTGCCGGAAACGACGACGCCGGTCATGCGTCCCATCGAGTTCGGGAACCAGAGTCCGACCATCTTGCCGGCGGGCAGTACGGTTGCGCCGGGGAAGCCTGCATAGACGAGTGCGGAGAGGGTGTACCAGTGCCAGAGTTCGGTGATGAGTGGTCGGAGGCTGAATCCGATGGCGATGAGAATGAGGGATACGAACATCACTGGTCGGACGCCAAAACGGTCGGTCCAGATTCCGATGAGCGGTGCGAGTATGCCGGAGATGAAGGCGAAGGTTAGGGAGAGGTTGAGTTCGGTCTGGTTCCAGCCGTAGCGCTCTTGCAGTGGGCCTGCGAACTCGCCGAACGAGTACTGGGTCATGCCGATGGATAACCCGGTTGAGAGGAAGACGAGGAGTGCAACGACGTAGCCGCGGTACACGCGTCGGATGGCACGCGTGGGCCTTGCGGCTAGGGACGGGAGATTCAAAGGGATTCTCAGGCGCGATGCGAAGTCGAGTGTGAGTTAAGGATACGCGACGGTGGACGTGACTAGCGTGGGGATGGGCAGCGGAGGATTCTGGTAAATTCGGCGTGTTCGGTTTGGCCGTCCCAAAATGCAGAGGCGCGCTCACCAGTGTCTCAATACGGTGGTAATGTACATTTCAAGCGACGCGAATGTTCCGATTTTCATCGTGCGCCCAAACCCCCAGGAACACAATCCGTACGAAAAGCCCGATCGTCCCGGATTCGGAAATCCAGAAAACTGGGACCCCGCGGTTCGTCCGATAAGATCGTCCTCGAAAATCGCTCGACCCGGCCATCATGGCAGGGTTGATCACCGGCTTGCGACTGCAATCCCGGTTATCGGTTGGGGCGTTGGTCGCGTGTACATCGGCGGGTTTGCGAACTTCGTGCCTTGGCAGGAAATCTTTTGGAAGATTCTCAGTTATGTATTGGTCACCGTGATTCTCGTTTTCGCATTTCTCGCGACGGTCGCCCGTTTGCAACACGGCGCACCGATCGCGGCCAGCTTGATGACCATCGTCGGGGTCGGAAGTGGGATGATTCTCGTTCTCCGATTCGTGGGTACCGCGTACCGGATTAAAGCTTTGCGGACGGTAGAATTCGCCGATCCGATTGGCTACCGGAATCGCGGCGTATTAAAACACGCTGTTGAGATGGTCGTCGTGGCCGGGTGGATGGTTTGGCTGCTTGTGGCGCGGGTGCCCAATCTTGAATTTGTCTCGATCGAACTCGGTTTGATTGGATTCTGGGTATTCACGCGATGGTTCGCGTCTCGACTCAACCGTCCGACGAACGTGTGGGAGCGCCGCCGAAACACGCGGGAATAGTTGCCCCGATGCTTCCGAAATACGACCATCAAAGGGCAGCGAGACTCAATCTTGGCGACCATACGTCACGGACCATGCGGACATTGACGGAGGTCGCGACGTCTCGGGTTAATCCGCCTCATCAATCGTGAGGTTCCTTGACGAATCATCCCGCGCCCCTCGGCATTTCCGAGGGCTCGATGCTGGATGTCCACACTTCTTGATTGGGTTTTGTGGAACCATTGCGGTTGGGTTTCAGACTTTGGTACATCACGAAGGGTGCCGAACGGGAAAACGGGGCTGGTTGAGGTCGTTATCGTGGCGGTGGGCAGCGGAGGATTTTGGTGAATTCGGCGTGTTCGGTTTGGCCGTCCCAGTAGGCAAGGTTGAGTTCGACGATGGAGAGCCATTCGTAGTTTGTGCATTCGTCGCTAATCATTTCGATGATGAAGATGCCGTTGTCGCCGACGACGCTGATGACGCCGAACGGATTAGGTTGCAGCAGATGACCGGTGACGGTTTCAATTCCGGTGATGCCTCGGTTGGGCAGAATCGCGATTCCCTCGTCGTCGGTGGTGACGGTGAACTCGGCAACATCGTCGACGAATGACAGGTATTCTTCACCGACTTCATGGCCTTCTTTTTGGTAAAAGCGAAGTTCTACTCCGTTGAGGGCATTACCGTTCTTGTCGACGATTTTGAGGTTGGTGTTGGCTGGTGTGTCGAAGAGGTATTCGCCGTAGAAACCTCGGCGATGGCCGTAGTTTGAATTGAGACCGCCGGCGGTGTGGACACCGATAAAAGGCAGGTCTTGTTCGACCATAATGTCGTGGATGTCGGTTGGAAAACGGAAACATTCCGATTCGTAGTTCCAATAGTCCAAATCGCAACCGGCGAATTCATCGGGTCGATTGGCGTCCCGGAGTTGCACTTGATCGGTGTTGAGAAACATCCGATAGATGTCGATTACACCGAGCTGATGGAGCAACTCGTGGAGCAGGCCGCCATCGATTTCCATTCGGCCCCGGTAGCCCTCTAGCGAGTAGGCGGCGGTGTCGTGCCAGATCCCCCACCATCCGTCCATCAACCATTTGAGTTCGTGTCTGGAGTCGAGAGTTCTTTCTGACGCGACGAGGTACAGCTCGGTTCGGACGCGGTCTTTGACGCCGGCTTCGATCAGCAACTCGTTGAGGCGATCGATGTTGTTGTGGAACCAGTGTTCGGGAGACTGGATTTCGCCTTCGATCTCGGCAGAGAGTTTCAAGGTTTCGTAGGTTTCCTCGCTGAAGTAGACGCCGAGGGTGTGACCTTTGATCCAATCGTTAATTTCGTTGTTGACCTCGAAGATTTCGTCGATCTGGTTTTCGGCATCTACTTCGAAGATGACGACGGGGTTGCTGTCTTCGTCGGGCCACACATATTCGATGGTGAATTCGGCGTTGGAACCAGCCGGAATGCCTTCAAGTATTCCGGTTTCTATGACATCTCCATCGAAACGCCATGAGTAATCGAATTGCTCGCTGTCGGTGTCGCCAAAGTTGCTGACGTGTGCGATGAGCAGCACGGTGTCGCCGGGTGCCGGATTTCTCTTGATGCTTCGATCGTCTAGACACGGGACTGGTCCCATCGGTTCTTCGAAGGGATACGGGCACCAGAACTGATCAGCCAGAAAGCTGACCTTGTAGACCGGATACCTTGGTTGACGTTCGATGTACCGCACGACGAGGTCGATTCCGCCGTTGAATACTGGTTGCGGTGGCCATTCGATGGGTGGGTAGCTGCAATAGGCCAACTGTGGTCTCTCTTGGAGGGCTGGCTTCAATTGGTCAGGAATACAGCCGCCAAACAGGTTGGGGAAAAGGCCGACCACTTCAAAATCGTTGTTCATTCCAAAATCTGACGGGATGGTGCCGACCATGAAATTGCCGCCGATGTTGAAATGTTTCAGATTGGTCAGTTGACTGAGTTCAGCCGGGAATTCGCCGGTCAACCGGTTGTTGAGCAACCCGAGTTCCTCAAGCGCTGCCAGGTTTCCCAACTCCGCAGGGATTTCGCCTTGGAGTTGGTTTTTGGCGAGATCGAGCGTCTTTAACCGACGAAGGCTTCCGATTCCGCTTGGGATTGGTCCGCTCAATTGGTTGTCCGCCAACACGAGCCGTTCAAGCTCTGCCAAACGTGACACCTCAATCGGAATCGTGCCAGTTAGTTGGTTGGTCCCTAGAAACAGTTGTCTCAACCTGCTGAGACTGCCGACTGCAGGAGATATTTGGCCCGTGATTTCGTTTCCGTCGAGCCAAAGGTATTCCATTCTTTTCAAATCCCACAACCCTTTTGGGATTTCTCCGGTCAAAGAGTTGTTATCCAGGTACAACCTCGATAGATTTCGCAGATCGCCGATCCGACCGGGTATCTGTCCGGTCACGTGGTTAAGGCCTAGATCCAAAATGTCAAGGCCGGTCAGATTGGTCAGTTCAGGCGTGAAGTTGCCTGTCAATCCTCGTTGTAGAAGGGCGACTTCAAAGACATAGCCGCGATCTTCGTTGACCTTTATGCGTGCCATTCGGATATCGGAATGAACTCGCTCCAGTTAAGCTTCGCGTCGCCGGCCAGGGATTGCTTCAGGTTGAGCAGGATTTCACATTCTTCGACCAATCGGGCGTTCGAGTCGGGATTCGGCACTGCGATCCGGTTTGCGCAATCAGGTTCCTTAGATGCCCAATAGGTGTTTTCACGATACTGGGTCACGATTTCGATTTTTTGGATGATGTCGCCCTGTTGGACGGCGATGGCGTGCGCGTCGACAGCGTCGGCGTTTAGGAAGCGCATGCCTTTGTTCACCTTGCCAAACACGGTGTGGCAACTGGAGTCTGCGTCTAGACAGGATTTGGGTGAACCGTCGGCGTTGACGCCGTCGCGATCTGGAAGGGGTGACAGAGCAAAGTAAAACTGGCTGCCGTTGGCTTTTCCGGGTTCGGCTCCGACGTTTGCCATCGCAACAACGCCAGGTGAGTCGTGGCGAAGGTCGGGATGGAATTCGTGATCTAGGTCATATCCCGGACCGCCGGTGCCGGTGGCAGTTGGGTCGCCGGTTCGAATCAGTTCTCTCGGCGAAACTTTGTGGAATGTCTGCCCGTCGTAGAAACCGTCGCGGACGAGTTTGACGAAGTTTCGGACCGTGTTGGGGACTTGGTCGTAAAAGAGCTCGATCTCGATTAAGGGAAATGGTTCCTTTTCGAGGTAGATGAGAGCGTAGTACCGGAGTTCCTCGGGCGGTGGGGTTGGTACGGGCGTCGGTGTAAGGGTAGGGGTTGGTGTTTGCGTCGGCGTGGACGTGGGCGTAGGAGTGTTCGTAGCGGTCGGAGTTGGTGTGGATGTAGGAGTATTAGTCGGCGTTTGGGTCGGTGTTGGAGTTGGCGTATCCGTCGGAGTTGGAGTTGGCGTGTTCGTCGCGGTAGGGGTGTGAGTTGGAGTATGAGTTGGCGTCGCCGTTGGTGTAGCTGTAGCTGTTGCGGTTGGCGTGTCGGTTGGAGTCGAGGTCGGGGTATCGGTCGCGGTGGGTACCGGAGTGTTGGTCGGTGTCACGGTCGGGACGGGTGTCTCGGTCGGAACTGGCGTCGAGGTTGGCGTTGGTAGTGAGGTTGCCGTCGGGACAGGTGCCGAGGTCGGCGACGGCGTGGGCTCCGGCGCGAGCGTAGCCGTGGGTGCGGGTTGCTCGGCGGACGTGCACGCGGCCATAAACGCGGCAACGATAGCTGCAACAATTGCCCATCTCAAGGCCGCGAGAGTTGCGTTTGCGGTTGGAAGGGAGCGGTGTAAACTTTGGTAACTCACGAAAACTAACGAGCAAAACGGGGTCGATTCATCATGCGTACGAGCAAAATCAGGGCGGCGATTGAAAGTAATTCGAAAGTTTACGGCATCACGTTTACGTTTCCGGCACCATCATTGGCGGAGATGGCCGGATATGCGGGATTCGATGTGTTGCATCTGGACATGGAGCACGGGGTTTTCGATTGGAACGATGTCGAGGCGATGTGCCGCGCTGGCGAGTTGCATGGAATGACTTGCACGGCGCGAATACCGAACACCGAGACCGACACGATCTTGCGGGCGTTCGACCGCGGGTTGATGGGGATACTGTGTCCGCACGTCGACGACGCTGAACAGGCGGATCGGATCGCGAAAGCGGCGCGGTTCGGACTGGTCGGCGAGCGCAGTTTCGGAACCTCGCGGGGCAGGGAGTACGGGATGGCCGGACATGAATCACCGGACTACATGGCGGGTTTCAACGAGCAGGTTACTGTGGCGGCGCAGATCGAGACGGCGAACGCGGTCGAGACCATCGACGACATCTTGAAGGTCGAGGGCATCGACCTGATCGCGTTCGGATCGAACGATTTGGCGCAGTCGATGGGTTATCCGGGCTATCCGAACCATCCTGATGTATGCGCGGCGGAAGATAGGGTCCGAGAAGCGACGCATGCGGCGGGCAAACTCCTGACCGAAGACGTTGAATCGGGGATCAACTTGGTGCAGTGGTTGCCCGGAATCTGGGCGGATTGGCTCGCGTCGGCGAAGGGTTAGCGATTTCCGTTGCGAAGTCTCGTTTAGGGCGCCACCGGTTCGATTTCGCTTAGATCAGCGAGTTGGTCGACGATTCTGACCGTCTCGACGCTCACGGTGCAGACGCGTCGGAGGAGGTCGATGACGCGTTCTTTGTGGTCGGCGAAGCGGTAGATGTTGAAGAGCTCGGGGATGGTCGGGTCTCTCGGTTTGCGCTCTTTGTATTGGTCGAGGACCCATTCGAGGGCGGAGCGGCTGCCGAGGAGGTATTGCCAGGCTGAGTCGGGGATGCCGGTTAAGGTGGTTTTTCGGTCTAGAACGATGGTTCCGTAATTTGCCCGAAAGGTTGATGAAGAGTTGTATGAGCGAGATTCACGAGTTGGTATCATCAACTGACTGACGTATTGACGACTCATGGGTAACAGGCGACTAGAACTTACGGTGGAGTTGGAGCCCAGGGTGCTGCAATGGGCAAGGGAACGCGCTGGATTTGATTCAATCCAACTTGCGGCGAAACTCAAGGTTAAGCCACAGGTTGTTTCTGATTGGGAACAAACGGGTGAAATCGCTTTTAACAAGATTGCTGCGCTGTCTAAAAGTACCTATACGCCTGTAGGTTTTCTGTATTTGGCAGACCCCCCGGATGTCAGTTTGCCGATCGCAGATTTTCGAGCGCGGCAAGACACACCGACCGAAAATCCGAGCCCGAATTTGTTGGAAATTGTGTACCAAATGCAACGCCGACAATTGTGGATGCGAGACGAATTGATCTATCAAGAAGCACCTGCATTGGGTTTTGTCGGCGCGTTCGATTTAGATTCGCCAATCCATTCAGTAACGTCAGCGATGAGCGAAGCGTTAGGGCTCAATGGTGGTTGGGCGGTAGCCGAAGGCAATTGGACAAATGCTTTGCGGACGTTGCGGGATCACATTGATTCGGCTGGGGTACTGGTTGTGTTTAACGGTGTTGTGGGCAACGATACCCACCGGAAATTGGACCCTGATGAATTTCAAGGATTCGCATTGTCAGACGAATACGCTCTTTCGATATTCGTCAATAATGCCGATTACAAAACGGCACAGATTTTCACATTGGCCATCGCTCCAATGGCATTTATTACAACATAAGTATCGTTCCATTAGACGATTGGCAATGATCACGCCACCCCTCTTCGCCTCCACAGCGAGCGGAAACGACATCGTCGGCACAATCCTTAAAATCCGGGTTCAGACTAAGAATGATCGTCGCCGCCGTGCCGCGATCGCGAGTCCGGCTGAGGTCGCGGCTACGCCGACGAGGAGGAACAACCACATCCATGCGCCGGATGATGGTGCAGCGCCGCCGGCGTCGGGCGGTTCGGGCGTCGGTTCGGGCGTCGGAGTGGGTATCGCCGCCGGCACGCCTGCGGCGCCCACGGCGACCGCGGCCGGGACGGAGCTGATTTTGGCACATGCTCTCACACCGTCGCCGCTTATCCGCAACGACGTCGCCAGAACCGTCAGTGAACCGTCAGCGTTGCGGACCAGCATCGCCACATCCGAGATGTTCGAGCGTAGCGCGTCCGGCAAGGGCGCGCAGAACCCGATCGCCGAGGCGAGGCGGTAGGACGACACGGACGCGCCGGATTCGTCCACGGCGGAGATGGTGTACGCGTCTCCGGCCAGGGTGTATCGCTGATGCGTCATCCCGGCGTTCGACGCCGCGCCGGATTCGTCGACTCTCAAGCCGACGATCTCCCCGTTCGGCACGGCGCCGGAACCGGCGGTTAGCGTTACGGCGCCGTCTGCGAAGTTGCCGCCCTCGACGGGCGTGAACACTTCGTACTGGCCGCCGTCGGCGTCGACAAGGATATTTGGAATATCGCCAACTGGATTCGTCGGCGCGACCGTCGGTTCAAGCGCCGGAGCAGAGGGTCGTCGCACATTGACTGTAAATGTCGCACGGCAGTCCGCGGAAGTGTCGGCACCGCACGAGGCGAGCGTCGCGTGGATCGTGTAAATCCCCGGCGCATCGGGCGCGGTGAAGAGAATCACCCGATCATCCGGAGCGTTGTCCGAGTCCAACGACGCCACCGCTTCGCGGAAGCCGCCGCCTTCCGCCGTCCACACCACAACTGCCGTGCCGTCGATCAGCGCGTTGTCAGCGATGTCTTGCCTGCCGTACGGGACGACGCCGAGGCGGATAGAATCGCCCGCCCGAACCGTAACTTCCGAGATTTCCGGAACCAGTCGATTGATTCGATGGTAAGCCTGGATACCCGCATCATAGATCTGAACATCCATCAATGGCGCGTATCCGTCCATGTAAACCCCATCGTTAAGGAGCGTGCCGATAACTGCCGTTTCACTCTCCAGGTCCCGGTCTAGAGCCGCGCCGATCGACACCGTGCGCGGCGTGTCCCAATCGCTCGATGTGAAGGTGACCGAACTCGGCGAGAAGGAAATGTCCGAGTTGTCGGCGGTGAAGGTCACTCGCAGATCGCGCTCCGGAGCCGCGTCAAGCGCCACATCGAAATTCCCGGTTTGTCCCTCCACAACCGTCAATGACGCCGGCGACACCGTGACGCCCGGCAGCACATTGACTGTAAATGTCGCACGGCAGTCCTCGGCGGTGTCGGCACCGCACGAGGCGAGCGTCGCGTGGATCGTGTAAGTCCCCGGCGAATCGGGCGCGGTGAAGAGAATCACCCGATCATCCGGAGCGTTGTCCGAGTCCAACGACGCCACCGCTTCGCGGAAGCCGCCGCCGCCTTCCACCGTCCACACCACATCTGCCTGGCCGTCGATCAGCGCGTTGTCAGCGATGTCTCGACTGCCGTACGGGACGACGCCGAGGCGAACAGAATCACCCGCCCGAACCGTAACATCCGAGGGTTCCGGAACCAGTCGATTGATTCGATGGTGAGCCTGGATACCCGCATCATAGATCTGAACATCCATCAATGGTGCGTATCCGTCCATGTATACCCCATCGTTAACGAGCGCGCCGATAACTGCCGTTTCACTCTCCAGGTCCCGGTCTAGAGCCGCGCTGATCGACACCGTGCGCGGTGTGTCCCAATCGCTCGAAGTGAAGGTGACCGAACTCGGCGAGAAGGAAATGTCCGAGTTGTCAGCGGTGAAGGTCACTCGCAGATCGCGAACGGGAGCCGCGTCAAGCGCCACATCGAAATTCCCAGTTTGTCCCTCCACAACCGTCAATGATGCCGGCGCCACCGTGAAGCCCGGCAGTACAGGCAATTGCGGCGTGTCGCGGTTATCACGCTGTCCGTAGGGTCCGGTATGACCCGTCAGGTCGCGAGTGATCAAATATGGCTTATACGTGATTCTATCTGTTTCAGGTGGCTCTATTCGGTCCTGAATAAAATCCTTCGGGAGGCGTAATTGGGGTCCCCAATAGTTGTTAGATGCATGCACTCGTGCATTAGCCACAGGAAAGGTCGTAGTGACACCTCCATAAACATCTATGTTCGTGATCCAAACCCCAACCCCGGTTCTCTCTTGAAATCCGAGGAACTCGTTGTAATGGACTCTCAGGTCAAACCAGGTACTAGTGCTAGACGGAGCCAAATATGCGGAACTAGCATAGATGCCTATAGGATCATTGTCGCTGTCTGCGGATCTCTGCTCAAATGTGTTGCCGATGATGTCCGCGCGTATCTGTTCGCCTTCAGCATCGTGATTGGAATATACGCTGATCCCTATCGAGTTGCCCACAGCTGGATTATTGTCCTGTCTGAGGTTAAGGATATGGTTGCCAACTATCTTGGCTTTCGTGTGGATGGTGGTCCCGTCAACCCTAGTAGCGTAGGCGAAACCTAACTGTATCGCGCCCCCTGACACCTCTTCGAATACGTTTTCGCGAATTTCAATCTCAGCATTAATAGTCTCACCATCCGGGCTGTTTCGTACGTACCAGTGTGGAGCGTAAATCACCCCGACGGTCACATTGGATAGTCGGTTCGATGAGACTGTAGCGTCAGCACCGCCTGTTATTTGGATTGCCGTGTTGATGTCGTGTAGTACGTTATTGTCGATTTTAGCATCGAAATAACCATAAACGTTGATACCAGATCGGCCTACTCTACTTATTTTGTTACCGGTTACTCGGATCGGCAATAGATTCGTAACTTTTCCAAAACTATCGATATTGGGCACATGACTAGCAGTCATATCTATTCTGATAGCACGGAAACTAGCAGCGCTGACGGCGGGAATGCCAACACCTCTAGTGCCTAGGCATGGATTGGGAATTGCGTTTCCATTCTCGTCGCGACCGAATACGTACCGATAATTCTCCATCACGTTGTTCGAGATGGTTCCGGACGTGTCTTGAAAAAAGAGCCCGTACAGCGCAGTTCTGGGCGCCGCGTCAAACAGACACTGATAATCAAAGTTGAGATTATCTATAGTTACATTGCTGGATGTCTTAACCGCAAATATCGCTCCGTTGCCACTTCCTCTGGCACTCTCAATTATCTTGTTTGCCTGGATAGTAGCTGCCCGATCTGAATCCGCAGGATTGGCACCCCGGATCGTGAGATTAGTAGCGTTATTGATCTGAATGGCATTGCGATATACACCTGCCGCAAACACCAACGTGTGGTCGCTGTCGTAGGCCGAGTTCAGCGTCGCGACCTCGGTCGTCGAATCGATGTCGAAATACGTGCTGAAGTTGGTCGGAGTGACTTGAACGGTCTGACTTGCCTGCGCCTCGGCAACCTCTCCAGCATCCCCGATGTGCACCAGAAACGCCAGAACAAGCGCCCCTACGGCGGCGATTGCAGTGCTAGTTAGACGACGTAAGAATCGGGGGGGGGGGGGACAACATAGACATCCGCTCGATTTCCAGAGATTCTGAGGCTCGGCGCACAAGATTATACCGCAACCGACCGACGCGACGCAAACCAAAATAGAACCTTCAAGTTCCGAATCTCTCACTTGCCAAGACATCTAAACCGGTCTCCACTTCCGCAAACTCACGATCTCCCCACGCGGCGGCTCGTCCATCCCGCAGTTCTCCGGGCTGGAGTAGTAGTTCGTGTACGCAACCTCGGCTACGTAGACGTTGCCTTGCGAATCTGTAGATACGCCGTGCGGGGCGGTGAATTGATCCACGCCCATTCCCGGCTGCGGGTTGCCCAATCGCTCGATCAATTGGCCGTCGGCAGTCAAGACGGAGACCCGAGCGCCGAGGTCCGGAACGCCTCGCTGCACCGATGGCTGGATCATGTCGCCGATGTAGATCTTGTCGTCGTCGCCTTTGCCCTGGGTTACGGACATCGGGTGGTGGATGTGCCACTGATCCACGTACTCGCCATCGAGCGTGAATATCTGCACCCGGAAGTTCTCGCGGTCAGCGACGATGACTTTGTCTTCGCCGAGCATCGAGATGTTGTGCGGTAGGCTGAACTGACCGTCGTAAGTGCCGGGTTCGCCCCACGAGAGCATGTGTTTGCCGTCAGGGTCGAAGCGGTGGACACGGGAGTTGCCGTATCCGTCGGAGACGAAAAGTTCGCCAGTCTCGGGATGGATTGCAATGTCGGTCGGTCGGTTGAAGTAACCTCCGCCCTGCCATTCGCACGGCTCGCCCTGCACACCGATCGTAATCTGCTCGAGACCTTCTTGGTCGAACTTTCGGACATAGTGCCCATCGTCATCGACGACGTAAATGTTGTCGTCGCCGTCGATCTCGATGCCGTGCGGACGCGTCACAGTGCCGTGCAGCATGGTGCGAACTAGATCGCCTTCGGGACTGAAGACGCAGATCGGATCGGTGCCCCGGTTGAACACGTAGACGTTGTCCTGCGAGTCGACCGCTACCGAAGTCGCATCGCCGTAGAACGAAACCCCCATGGGCAGCTTCGGCCAATGCGGAACCGGCTCCCACTTGAGTCCGTCAGGGTTGCAGATTGATGTTGACGAAGCCATGACGATTGCGATCTCCTTGTATTCCACCGCTTCTTCGGATTGTTCAATAGGATACGTCATCGCGGAGAGACCTTTGCAATCTCCTGTCATTCCCGAGAAGGCGGGAATCCAGAGGCTAAGAAACGCTGCCAAACACACCTCGGAGCGACTGATCGAAAGTCATCACTTCTGATACCCCACGCCGACGGCACGACGCCAAATGGCATAGGTCGCGCGCGCTCAAGTACGGATGCGACTCATGAAGCTGTCGCGCTAAATTCACATCCGCCTCTTCCAACGGCCAAACCTCGATGTCGTAGCGGGCTAGCACGGATATCGCGGAATCCAGTTCCTCCAGTCGATTGACCGGTAAGTAAGCGTGAACCAACTCCTGCAAGACTTCGGCCGACGTAACCAACGGAGTGCCGTCAAACGCAGACCTATCGAAAAAATCTCTCGATGCCTGTTTGAGCTGATGTTCGCGGCCGACCGCGTACATGAATACGTTCGCGTCGACGAATATCACGTGTTCGTCAACCCGCTGGCGCGCGACTCGTTGATGACCTTTAATTGCTCTTCCCAATCCGGTTCACGTCCCGGTCCGGCTACCGCGTCGCAACGCTCCCAAAACGCCTTCATGTCTTCGACTGACTTGAATTTCTCGCGTTCATTACCCTGTTCCAAGCGATCGCGCGCCGCCGCCCGCAACCACGCGCTCAGTGACATTCCCTCGCGTCGCGCCTGATGCACGTAGCGATCTTTATCTTGGTCCGGTATCACCAGTTGAACCCTTGCCATGGCTCATGCCTCATCATTGATGTGGATGTGTAAGATTATTACACACTATACCCATTCCCATTGGCGAGCTCAACTGTTGAGCGATCCTTCTGGAGTTTCGAAGACACAATGCGCCCAAAATGGCGAAACCTGACTTCGGGCATCGACGTCGTTAATGTGCCCCATCTCCAATGAGTAGAATCGCCCCATGCCAACCTACTCCCACATAGAGAGCTACTACAAGGAACTGGAAGACATCATCCAATTCGGCGGGTCCGACAATGAACTCAGCATCCGCAAAGCGTTCCAAGAGTGCCTGTCCGAATACTGCTCCAACCATCGCGAAAACCTCAGACTCATACCCGAACTTGCCGCCGCAGCCGGCATCCCAGACGGAACCGTCAAAGACTCCCTCCGCATGGCACGCGGTTACTGGGAAGCCAAAGACACCCACGACGACCTCGACAACGAAATCCAGAGGAAATTCAACCGCGGCTACCCGCGCGACAACATCCTCTTCGAAGACTCCCAAACCGCCGTTCTATTCCAGAACCGCGAAGAGACGATGCGGGTCGACATGCGCGAACCGGGTGGGGCCAACCCAATTTTAGTCATGATGAGATCTGTCGCAAGTCAAATCTCACACCGAGGGCACGCAGCATACCGATTGTGTTGACGTATTCGATATTGACCGAATAGTTTTCAAGGCAAAGCCAGAAACCAGGATATAGATCAATTGGGTAGTGGTCGTGCCAAGCTGCCAAAATGATATTCGCATCTAACAGGTACATCTTCGGAGATCGACCAAACCCCTGTTGGTTTGTCAAAGCGCGAAGCCCATTTTTTCTGGCATGTTGACAAACGTATTCCCTTTCAAACCTGTAAGGTTGTACGCTTCCCTATAGGTTAGTCTGCCTTCCTTGACAGCACGCATGACCGAAGCACCCAAACGGGTACCCAGACGCCAATGTTGGTTTATCCAGAAGTTACCACCTCGCAAGGCGTCATTGGGTTGGGATCCAGTCCAGTTTTTCTCTTTGTTCGCGTGGTAGTACGTCGAAGAAAACGAATTTCGAAATTAGCCCGGTATCGAGTGCACGTCGAGCCGCTACTACCGTGCTCACTTTGAACCTTCGAGCCGTAGCCTGAAATCGATCAACGCTCGATTCCACCGAACGCCAAAAACTCCTCAATTCTCCGCTTGGCACGAGAAATTCTGCTGCTATCTTGTTGCAAACTTCTTCTGTCCTATGCGCAGTGGGCAGTAGATTTTCTAGTTTAGACAACCCTGGTTCATTCACGAAAATATGGGCCAATTCGTGGATTGTCGGTACGACAGATTCGCAAGGCAACGTCTACGTAGCCGAGGTTGCGTACACGAACTACTACTCCAGCCCGGAGAACTGCGGGATGGACGAGCCGCCGCGTGGGGAGATCGTGAGTTTGCGGAAGTGGAGACCGGTTTAGATGTCTTGGCGAGTGAGAGATTCGGAACTTGAAGGTTCTATTTTGGTTTGCGTCGCGTCGGTTGGTTGCGGTATAATCTTGTGCGCCGAGCCTCAGAATCTCTGGAAATCGAGCGGATGTCTATGTTGTCCCCCCCCCCCCCCGATTCTTACGTCGTCTAACTAGCACTGCAATCGCCGCCGTAGGGGCGCTTGTTCTGGCGTTTCTGGTGCACATCGGGGATGCTGGAGAGGTTGCCGAGGCGCAGGCAAGTCAGACCGTTCAAGTCACTCCGACCAACTTCAGCACGTATTTCGACATCGATTCGACGACTCAAGTCGCGACGCTCAAATCCGATTACAAGAGCGATGTCACTTTGGAGTTGAGCGCCGGCGAGTACCTTAATGCTATACACATCGACGGTGCGAGCAACTTAATCATCAGAGGCGGCAGTGTTGCCGATTCTGGTCAGGCTGCCATCATCAAGGTGAACAAGGTGATCGAGGATGCCAACGGTGCGGGGAAAGCTGCCATTTTTGCAGTTTCGAATTCTACGAACGTCGCAATTCAACAGCTGAAATTCGACTTTGCCTGCGTCAGACAAGTAGCCCAGGAAAGTGAGCCAAGTGGGTTGAATCGGGTGCTTTTCTACCACCTTTACGGGATCTTTTTCAAAGATTCAACGGGCACGATATCGAGCAACGTTATGAACGACTATTACAACATAGCTGGAGATTTGAGGCGTATCGGAAAAGAGGGCAAGCTACGCTTAGAAAACGAATATAACCAGCAGGACCCAATAGCGCATTTTGCAGAGGTTGACGCTTACTGCGATGCTTTCGGCACTCCTCCGACCAAAGAGCCTTTTCCGAACGGTGTAAGGTCGACAGCAAAGAGATCTTCTTTCCGGAACATTCGTGTTGAAACGACTTCGTCGTACGAGCCCATAATCGATGCGAACGGGAAAGTGACGAACCTCCGTCCGATCAGCATAATCGACAACGAGATCATACAGAGCCAAAAATCCTCTATCCAGGTGTTGGGCTACTACGACGCCTTGATCAGTAGGAATGTTATCCACAAAAATAGCGGTGTTGCGATTGACATAACCGGCGGTGCCAGTGCAAGGGTGTTGCACAACCAAATCCACGTTGCGCCGATGGCGGTGCAATACGCTCCGGCATGGTTTCTTCCGACTGCTCCGAGGGGTCGGACCATCGAGGCGAACTTGGAGATGCGCGCCAACGAGATATCCGAACTCTCCAGCACCGGCGTGGCTTTAGGCTTCCACTACTGTGCCGAAGCCAACCGCGACGGCGTTACGGTCAACACCAACGCCGAGATAGTGGGGAATCGCATCTATGATGTTCTGAAGAGGCACCCTAGTCTGGGCGAAGAAACGTCTGCAGTGAGAATAGTCCTGGATCCGACTTATCCATACACCTTTGGACCAGCGGATGGCACCGTCAGGGAGGTAGGCGATATAACCGAGTGCCCCGGCAGCGATAACGAGAAGATCCGGGTGGACATCATCGGCAACACGTTCGAGCAGGTCTCACCAACAACTGGCACACAGGTTTCGCCGACAATTGGAGACAATGTGGAGTACACCCCAGATGCCATCGGCATTTTGGTGGGACCGACAGCGACATTGACTAGAAACCCAGTCGCCCTGCCTGGATACTTGGCATGGTTCGATGTACGAGCCCACTACAACGAGTTTGTCGGATACGCGTTAGGAGTGCGCATAATTGGCGAAGGTGACAGCATTATTCATGGGCGAGTGGATGCTGCCAACAACTATCGGGGACCTGGCGAAAGTTCGCCCGATGGTTTCATGGATGATGCCGTACGAAGGTTGAATGTGGCGGGAATCACGTACGAGCCGTGGCTGGAAAAAAGCAGTTCGCTCACAGGCTGGCGAGGCGATTTCGGCATGCGCATTCGCAGGTTTACGGGTTTCTCGGTGAATCCAGATCAATTTCAGGCTCAAAACTACATCAACAAGCTGGTTCCGGAACCCTCGGAAATTACGGTTCGGGCGGGTGATTCTGTCCGCCTCGGCGTCGTCCCGTACGGCAGTCGAGACATCGCTGACAACGCGCTGATCGACGGCAAGACAGATGTGGTGTGGACGGCGGAAGGCGGCGGCTTCCGCGAAGCGGACGCCTCGTTGGACTCGGACAACGCTCCGGATGATCGGGTGATTCTCTTCACCGCGCCCGATTCGCCGGGGACTTACACGATCCACGCGACGCTTGATTCGTGCGGTGTGAAACTTACGGACGGCGTGGAATTCACAACGGACTGCCGTGCGACATTTACAGTCAATGTGCTGCCGGGCGTCACGGTGTCGCCGGCGTCATTGACGGTTGTGGAGGGACAAACCGGGAATTTCGATGTGGCGCTTGACGCGGCTCCGGAGCGCGATCTGCGAGTGACCTTCACCGCCGACAACTCGGACATTTCCTTCTCGCCGAGTTCGGTCACCTTCACATCGAGCGATTGGGACACGCCGCGCACGGTGTCGATCGGCGCGGCTCTAGACCGGGACCTGGAGAGTGAAACGGCAGTTATCGGCACGCTCCTTAACGACGGGGTTTACATGGACGGATACGCGCCATTGATGGATGTTCAGATCTATGATGCGGGTATCCAGGCTTACCATCGAATCAATCGACTGGTTCCGGAAATCTCGGAAGTTACGGTTCGGGCGGGCGATTCTATCCGCCTCGGCGTCGTCCCGTACGGCAGGCAAGACATCGCTGACAACGCGCTGATCGACGGCAAGGCAGTTGTGGTGTGGACGGCGGAAGGCGGCGGCTTCCGCGAAGCGGTGGCGTCGTTGGACTCGGACAACGCTCCGGATGATCGGGTGATTCTCTTCACCGCGCCCGATGCGCCGGGGATTTACACGATCCACGCGACGCTCGCCTCGTGCGGTGCCGACACTTCCGCGGACTGCCGTGCGACATTTACAGTCAATGTGCGACGACCCTCTGCTCCGGCGCTTGAACCGACGGTCGCGCCGACGAATCCAGTTGGCGATATTCCAAATATCCTTGTCGACGCCGACGGCGGCCAGTACGAAGTGTTCACGCCCGTCGAGGGCGGCAACTTCGCAGACGGCGCCGTAACGCTAACCGCCGGTTCCGGCGCCGTGCCGAACGGGGAGATCGTCGGCTTGAGAGTCGACGAATCCGGCGCGGCGTCGAACGCCGGGATGACGCATCAGCGATACACCCTGGCCGGAGACGCGTACACCATCTCCGCCGTGGACGAATCCGGCGCGTCCGTGTCGTCCTACCGCCTCGCCTCGGCGATCGGGTTCTGCGCGCCCTTGCCGGACGCGCTACGCTCGAACATCTCGGATGTGGCGATGCTGGTCCGCAACGCTGACGGTTCACTGACGGTTCTGGCGACGTCGTTGCGGATAAGCGGCGACGGTGTGAGAGCATGTGCCAAAATCAGCTCCGTCCCGGCCGCGGTCGCCGTGGGCGCCGCAGGCGTGCCGGCGGCGATACCCACTCCGACGCCCGAACCGACGCCCGAACCGCCCGACGCCGGCGGCGCGGCACCATCATCCGGCGCACGGATGTGGTTGTTCCTCCTCGTCGGCGTAGCCGCGACCTCAGCCGGACTCATGATCGCGGCACGGCGGCGACGATCATTCTTAGTCTGAACCCGGATTTTAAGGATTGTGCCGACGATGTCGTTTCCGCTCGCTGTGGAGGCGAAGAGGGGTGGTCAGAGCCTTAAATCCGGGTTCATACAACGTAAGAGGCGTGATCATTGCCAATCGTCTAATGGAACGATACTTATGTTGTAATAAATGGCATTGGAGCGATGATTGTCGGTACGAGATACGACATATACGTTTCAAGACGGTTGGCTAGATGAGCACATCTGATTGGTTGGCAGCGGCAGGGATCGGCGTTTCTGCGGGGACGTTGGCCACGGTCGGTTTCGGCGCGGTCTGGTTGCAGCATAGGCTTGAGAACCTGCGGTTGAAACGCGCGGTTTTCCGGCGAACCGCTTGTTTTGGAGGCTTGGGATCGATGGCATGAGACCAACGAAAACGAGGACTTCGCTAGGTTATTGCGAGAGATGAGCGCCGCTTGTAGACTCAAGCAGTACCAAGAACTGGATATCGAGGAGATCATGGACGCATTCGGGTGTTGCTGCGTGTACCAGCATGAGGATGAGAATTGATGACGGAACAGCAACCGAATCGTCCTCCACGCCGGGGCGAGGCGTTACCTTACAACTGAGGTTCACCCAAGCAAGGAAACGGATTCAAGAGACGCGGTTGTTGGCGGTCGTTGAGGCGACTTGCGGGCGAATCGAAGCCGCTAAGTCTTAAGGACAACGCGAAGCAGCGGTTACTTGAGTTAGTTGTACGGCATCCATGACTTGAATTCGGTCGTCTTAACTGGCAATAATCGAAAAATACCCTTGTCCTGAAATACGGATTTAGGGAAACTGAGGATCCCAAACCATGCCATACCAACCCGTACCGTATTGGGCGAAGCTGCCCCATCCGATGACGTTCAAAGAGGCGACGTCGGTGGCGGTCGATTCGCAGGACCGTGTCTACATCTTCAACCGCGGCAACTGGCCGATGATGATCTTCGATTCCGATGGCAACTTCCTCGAGACTTGGGGAGCGGGCGAATTCAACCGTCCGCACGGCATCTTCATCGACGGCGACGACAATCTGTACCTCGCCGATGACGATGACCATGTCGTGGAGAAGCGGACACCATCCGGTGAGATCATCTTCCGGTTGGGCGAGCGCGGAAAGCCGGCGGCGTGGCAAGAGGGCGATCCTTTCAACCGACCGACCGATATCGTCGTGCACCCCGAGTCCCGAGACATTTTCATCACGGACGGTTACGGCAATTCGAGGGTTCACAAGTACGACTCCGATGGCAACCACATCACGTCGTGGGGCTCCCCGGGCGCGTTGGACGGGCAGTTCAGTCTGCCGCACAACATCTGCCTGCTCGGCAACGACAAGATCGTCGTCGCGGACCGCGAGAACTTCAGGATTCAGGTGTTCAGCCTGGATGGCGAGTACCTGGGACAGAAGCACATGCATCGGCCCATCGCATGTTCCAACGGCCGCGCAGGCGATGACCGGATCTACGTCGCGGAAGCCGGCGCACCGGCAGTGCAGAAGGGCGTTCGCAACCTCGGCAACCGCGTCGTGGTGCTGGATATGGATTTGAACGAGGTTGACGCATTCGGCGGTGATCTGCCGGGCGAGGGACACGACCAATTCATCGCGTCGCACGGCATCGCGACGGATTCGACAGGGTCGGTTTACATCGCCGAGGTGTCGTACACGAATACGGGATCGAACCTCAACCCGCCGCGCGAGGTGACCAGCTTGCGGAAGTGGGCGCCGGTTCGTTAGTCAGTAGAACGGACGTGGATCACGCCATTCGTTGGCACAATCCATGGCAAGCGACCGATTCTTCGGAGGTAGAGGGATGATTGATGCCTGTACCAACAAAGTGCCGTCGGTTGTTAACCTGATCGACCCTGTTTTTCAAGCGATCCACCATTTGGGTGGTAGCGGCAAGGTGAGTGAAGTTGCGGATCGCGTTATGGATCAGTTGAAGCTGGATCCTGAAGCAGCGACTTGGACATACAAAAACGAACGGACACCAGCATTGACGCGCCGCCTCGCGTCGGCGCGAACGATCCTAAAATCGAACGGGTACATCAACAACTCCGAGCGAGGCGTCTGGACGCTGACACCTCTCGGTTTGGCGAACGAGGCGATCGATCCCAAGAGCGCGCAGTCCAACTATGTGACCTCCTTGAAGAAACCGAAAATTGATGTTGGTCCGCAGGATGTGGATGACGACGACGAAGACATAGCGACAGAGGACTCCGAAGCATGGCGCAGGGCGTTAATCGAAACATTGCTCGATGTTTCGCCGTCCAGTTTCGAGCGGTTATGCCAACGGATACTGCGAGAATCTGGATTCATCGAAGTCGAGGTAACGGGAAAATCTGGTGACGGTGGCATCGACGGTCACGGAATTATCAGATTGTCTGGATTGATTAGTTTCCCGGTAATGTTCCAGTGCAAGAGATACGCCGGAAACGTTACGCCCAGCGCGGTAAGAGATCTTCGGGGTGCAATGCAAGGACGAGCGGAAAAAGGTCTCATTTTGACGACTGGCAGTTTCACGCAAGCCGCACAAAAAGAAGCCACGCGCGATGGCGCGCCGCCGATCGATTTGATTGACGGAGAATCTTTGGTGGACCTGCTAAAGGACTTGAGGTTAGGTGTCAAAGTGACCGAACGTACTGTCGAAGACATCGAAGTCGTTCCCGAGTTTTTCAAATCTGTCTAAATGCCGCGCCTAACGCGGCGCACTGTTTATGCGTTCAGCTCGCCACGCCCCGATCTGGGCGGCGTGCTCCTCGTAGTGGAGGAATGCCCACTCGTCGATTAGGCGACGTCTGGGGTGATCTTGGTTGAAATGGCTGGCGGGTGTGTCGGCCAGAGCGTCGCGGAGACGGCGGTGTGTTGTCTCCAGTCGTTCAATGACTTCGCGGGGCGAGGCGTCGGCCATCGTCGAGACGGCATCGGCATTGAACTTGTCTGCATCTGGCTCGGGGTAGTCGTAGCCGTCGTCCGGAGTCTTGAGGGCTGTGATCAGGAGCCGATCCCAAGCGCCGATGTGCCATAGGACTTGGTTTACTGACCACTCGCCACAAGCACCGGGTTCGTCGGCGTCTTCGCTTCGGAGCTCGTTGAAAGATGCGCGCAAACGTCGCCACGCGTCATCGATGGCTAGGATGATGAGGTGTTTTGTGGTATCCGGGTTTGTTTCGGGCATGAGTTACGCCAATGGTAAGTTCAGAAAGCGTAACTTCGGGAGCGATGGTTCGTCGAAACTATCGTTTGGGCGCACTGTTGTCAAAGGAGACATCTTTGAACCTGGAACCTCCGTACTTCGGGATTTGATAATTGTGCACCCAAGGTTGGACTATCACGTTTAGCGGATACGAGTATCGGAACAGCGGCACTGCAAGTGCATAGTCGATTAAGAACTGCTCGGCTTTGAGAAATTTGCGTTCGCGCTCGACTGGATCAAGTGTCGATCTGGCTTCTTCAATCATCTGCACAGCCCGCAACACGTCTCCAGTCAGCACGACATTGCCACCGAACGTCAGATCAATGTCGTCTACGATTGAACCGCGATCAGGATAGTCCGGAGCGATTGAAACGACACTCATCTGAATCTCGCCATTGTCTGAGAGCATGTTGTAATGATCTACCGCAACTTTTCGGTGGTTCGCCTTCACTCCTAGCACGCTTTCCCAATCAGCCCCCATAAGTTTGAATTCGTCCTCGAAATCGTTGTCAAACCACGTATAAAACACTACGCTAGCATCGTTTGTAGTCGACTCAATCGAAGCGAACAATTCTTGCGACTTTTCGGGATCAAATCCCAACGGGACAGCGGACGGGGCATTGACCGCTAACTTTGTGGGAACTAGGCTCGTAGCCGTACTCCTGTCCAATTCAGCGGCGATCGATTCGATATCCAGCGCATGTACAAGCGCACGCCGGAATACGACGTCTCGAAACGCGCCGTGCTCGGAGTTGAGAACCATTATCGTGATAACTGGGCGCACGTCGGCAGTTGTTGCTATCCCTTGCGAATCGGGGAACGAACTTCGGAACCAGCCGAGACCATCGTTGTCGACAGTTATCGTGTCGATGTTTCCAAATTCGAAGGCTTCTGCTTGCGACAGCAACGGGTCGACATCTCCTATCCGTGAAATGTCCGTTACGAAGATAACAGCGTCGAGATCAGGAGGTCCTTCGTAATAGTAGTTATTCCTTACGATCTTTACATCGCCTAGAAACTCAAACTCATCCAACCGAAACGGACCCGTGCCAACGGGCAGGGTTTCAGGGTCAAAAGAATGAGCCCTAATCGTTGATGAAGTCTGCCAATCTGCCCAGTTGACACCCCAGTTTTCGACATTGTTTCTGCATAGCACTGCGGCGACAGGCTTGGATAGCAAGGGAAGAAACTGGCTGTCAGCCGATTCCAACACGACACGAAGGGTGCGATCATCAATAGCCTGGACGCCAGCGAGTTCTTCGGTTGTGCCGCTTATAACGTCTGATGCGCCCTTTATCTTGCCGAAGACCTCGCGCGCTATGTCGGACCCAGTCTCGGGCTTTAGCGCCCGTTCCCAACTCCACTTGAAATCTGCAGCGGTTACTTCCGACCCGTCGCTGAACCTCAGTCCCTTACGTAGCACGAACTCGTGCCGCAAACCTCCATCGCTCACGTCGTATCTTGCTGCAAGGTCCGGCGCGAACGGGTTAACAGGATCATCCGTGACCTTCGTCAGTCCGCTATAGATCTCATAGTGAAGTGTCCTTGACATAGTCGTTGATCCAATCGACGGATCCAAAATGATAAGGTTCCCACGCGCAGGATACCTGAATGTTCCGCCCGAGCGAGGATTTGAAGTTTGCGCCAGTTTATCAATGGGTCGGGGCGTTGCTGTTGCCTCAACTCCAGAGGGCGTAATTACGGGTGTAGGAGTAGGCGAAGACCTATCGCCCCCGCAACCGTTCAGTACGACAATCACTGCTACGGACAAAATCGCGAGGCAAAGGTATCGAAAGCATCCATAAAAAAGGACGGAAGATGATGATGATGAAGTTTCTAGGCGCACTAATAGCCGTATTGGGAATTATGTCCGCGGTGAGTCTGACAGTGTCGGATGTCGCTTCAGCGAATTTGATCGATTCTAGTGCCACGCTCTACCCTGTGGATGCAACCGGCGGAGATCTCGCGTTGGTTTCTGGACCCGTGCCGGAACTTCCCGTCGGCACGCAGGAGATGAGAATTTCGTCGGTTGAAGATTCGGAATCCTACTCGGTCAGCTATGGATACGTGTAAAGATTGCGCGTGTACCGAAAGATGCGGATGGAGGTGGGTGTGTAATGACGGACCTAACGGCGGTGGATGCGAACGATTTTATATATGTTATCTGTATTGCAATTGCGGTGACACTTACGATTGCTAGCCGACGGCGGCTACAAGTAGCGCATTCTCAACGCTAGTTATTGATGAGCAGTGCGTCTCGAAAACATACCGATGTGGAGGCGCGGCATTGCTGACATCTGGGTTCAATGGAGTCGCAGCCTCTTCATCGTGCCACGTGCAGTAACATGCATGGCATAGCTAATGGACTTGACGCCTGCGGGCGAGGAGAGATGTCATGACGATCGTCGGCGATGGAGATTTCAGGTATGAAGTAGTGCCGGAGTGGCCGAAGAAGATGCCCGAGAGCTGGAAGTTCGGGATGGCCTCGGATGTGGCGGTCGACTCTAAGGATCGGGTCTGGGTATTCGCCCGCGAGCAGCATCCGGTGTCTTGGTGGACGACCGATGGCGAGTTAGTGGGAAGTTGGGGATACGGCCTCACATTGGGCATCGCACCTGAGTTTTTCTTCCGAGAACCCCACGGCATCTTCATCGATTCCGACGACAACATCTGGCTCTCCGAGAAGCAGCGCCACATCGTCACCAAACACAACCAATCTGGCGACATCCTGATGGAACTCGGCAACCGAGACTGGGCCGCCGTGACCAACACCTGGGACGGGCGGCACGGTGAACCGTTCAACTCGCCTACCGGCATCGCGATCGGTCCGAGCGGGAAGATATACGTGTCGGACGGATACGGCAACCGTCGGATTCACCGCTTCTCTGCCGACGGCGAACTTGAGATGAATTGGGGAGTTCCTGGTGACGGTCCGGGCGAGTTCGCCCTAGTCCACAACGTCGGCGTCGACGAAAACGGTCGAGTATACGGATGCGACCGCGAGAACAATCGGATACAGATTTTCGACGGCGACGGGAACTTCATAACCGAGTGGACGGACATGTCCGCGCCGGGCGATATCCACTTCCGAGATGGTTTGGCGTACGTCGCGGAGCAGGGCAACAATCGCGCGGTGTCGATCTGGACGCTGGACGGCGATCTTGTGACGCGCTGGCACGGCGACGACGAAGCCAAGATTCTCGGCGCCGCGCACGGCATCTGGACCGACTCTGAAGGCAGCATCTACGTTGCCGAGATCGGCACGCCGGAGATGGGCCAGCGAGTCAGGAAGTTCCAAAAGTTGTGAGAATTGTGACAAATGAAGATTGATGTATGAGGCGCGAGAGTGCTAGTCTTGATATAGAACATAAAAACTACATCAAGGTTTGTACTACATGGCAACTATGGAAGAACGCATGTCGACCGCCGAACAGGAGGTCAGCTCAATCAAAGCGACCTTGGAACATCTCGCGACCAAAGCGGACATCGCTCGGTTGGATGCCAAGCTAGAGAAATCGGTCTCGGATCTGACGTGGCGGATGTTCGGAATGGTAGTCGGTTTGATGGCAGGTATAGCTTCGGTTGTCGCTGTTGTTCAGACCGTTTTCGATTGATTGACGTTGCCAAACGGTCGTTCACTTCAGCGAAACCTCCACCAGCTCACGTAGCACGTTGGCGAGTAGGAAGACGATCAGACCTAGGACGAGTATGGCGTTGTAGCCGAGGAGTTTCGACACAGCGCCTTCCCGAATTGACTCCGCGGACGACATGCGTCGGCGATGCCAGACGATGTAGAACATCCATTGCGCTAATGTGATCTTGATGCCGAGCACGATCGCCCACGACACCGCGGCTTCGCTCCCTTGGATGCGTGAAAACATCAGGATGATGCCGGTGGCGATGAGGGTGACCACGGCGATGTCGATGATCTCGCGATAGACCGGGGCTATCAGCGACATGGCGGGGGCCATCTTTTCAGGATCCGAGGCGGTCAACGGTCGGAGTATCAGGGCGTAGAATATGCTGCCGCCGACCCATGAGATCGCAGCGATACCATGGGCGTAGCGCACGAACACTAATATCCAATCGCCGATGCCGATATCTGAGAACATGACCGATAAAAGCATACAAACCGAGAATCCGAAGACCACGTTGTTGCTGGGCGCGATCAACATGGACTTGCTGGTCGAGACGGAGCGTTTGGCGCGCGCCGGCGAGACGTTCGTGTGCGACCGGCTCTATACGTCTGGAGGCGGCAAGGCCGGCAATCAGTCGGTTGCCGCGGCTCGGTTCGCGGGCGGCAAAGGTGGTGCGGTAAAGATGTTCGGTCGAGTCGGTGACGATGCTTTCGGCAATGAGCTGCGGGGGTTCATGACCGATCAGGGCGTTGACATGAGCACCGTGACGACCGATGCGGAGATCGAGACGGGCGTGGCGATCATCTTCATCGACCCGACGGGTGAGAATTTTGTTCATGCCATCTACGGCGGGAACGGGAAGTGCGGGGATGTCGAGGCGGATGCCACGATCGACGCGATGTCAGATGCCGGAGTGCTGCTGGTTCAACAGGAGGTCCCGCTGGAATGTAGCTTGCGAGCGATGATCGCGGCACGTGAACGTGGGGTGACGGTCGTGTTGGACCCTGCGCCGGCTATTTCGATGGACGTGGTACCGGACGGTTTTTACGCGTCGGCGGATATCTTGACGCCCAACGCGATAGAAGCGGAGGCTTTGTCTGGGTTGGCGATCACCGATGTGGGTTCGGCGGAACGGGCTGCTGACCGTATCCGTGAGTTGCACGGTTGCGAGTGTGTCATCGTCACGTTGGCGGGTGAAGGGGTGTTTGTGTCGTCCGATGGATTGCGCGGACATATTCCGCCGTTCGAGGTGGATGCGGTTGCGACGGTTGCGGCTGGCGATGCGTTCGCAGGGGTGTTGGGGCGTGCATTGTGCGAAGGCAACGACTTGCAGGACGCGATCCGGCTGGCGATGGCGGCTGGCGCACTGTGCGTGTCTAGGCCTGGAACTCAGTCGGCGATGCCTTACCGTGATGAGGTGTTGTCGTTGGTGGCTACCGCAACCTGATTTCGCGGTTCCTAATACGGCAGCGGACCGGATATGTCGGCGACGGATTTTATGCCTTCGGACTGCATCAGTTTCAGCAGTCCTCGATTCAATCGACCAGGCAGGACGGGTCCTTCGTAGACCATGCCGGTGTAGAGCTGTACCGCAGATGCGCCGGCGGCGAACATGCGCCAAACGTGTTCAGGCTCGGAGATGCCGCCGCAGGAAACGATGCTGGCGTGTTTGCCGAGCAAGGCCGCGACCTCGGCGGTCATGCGTTCGGTGTTGTCGAGTAGAGGAGCGCCGCTTAGGCCGCCTTTGCCAACGGCGAGTCGACCATCTTCAACCGGTACGGTGTTCGCGATCAATAGGCCGTCGGCCCCGGAATTGACCGCGGTTGCGGCGAGTGCCAAGGCAGTGCGGCGATCGTCTGGTTCGTTCGTCCATGGCGGCAGTTTGACTAGCAGGGGTGTCGAACGAGTACCCGACCTTCGTAGCAGTCCGACGAGGTCACGAAGCCTTGCCGGATCGTGGAAAACGCGCAATCCGACTGTGTTGGGACTAGATATGTTGAGTTCGATGCCCGCTACAAGCGGTGCAATGGAGCGGTAGCACTCGGCGATCTGTTCCTCGATCGACCCGGAGATGCTGGCGAAGGTCTGCGAGCGATATCTCCCCAGTCGTGCCAAACGCGGTCTGATGCGAGATAGGCCTTCGCCGGGGAATCCGAGAGAGTTGATTAGGGCGGCGGATTCTGGCAACCGAACCATCCGTTTTCGAGGGTTGCCTGCGCGCTCGGCCAAGGTTACGGTGCCGCCGCAGACGAAGCCGAATCCGAGATCGATCAACGACTTCAGCACGCGGCAATTCTTGTCGTAGCCAGCTGCCAATCCTATCGGCGAAGGCAACTCGACACCTGCGACGATTGTCTTCAGAGCCGGGTCGCCGCGCCTGGCTTGAATGCCAAGCGCCTTCCAGATGAGCGGAACCTGCAACGCGTACTCGGACAGCGCGTGGCTTTGCTCTTCGTCCAGAGAGAAGAGGAGCGGTCGTACCAATCGTTTGTACACGTGTTGACGTATGTCGTTCAGGGATTGAAGTGCGGCAACGTAGAATCGAAACGTTGCGTCGCGGTTATCATTTTCTCATATCTGTGCCGCGAGGCTGTTGAATTTCTGCCCGATGCATTTCGCCGATGCCTGTTCGGGGAACCTGAGAGAGTTTATAGAGCGCCAAACCGATGGAACTCGAATTCGAAAGAGGCGATCGCGAACGCCCGAGCGGGCACGCGCTCGTATATTTCCGCGACTCGAACGACAACGAAGCGATCGGCGTGACTTACGTCGTGATACTTCCGGTTCCGTTGGACATCGGCAAGTACATGCCGCCGTTTCTCGCCGGGCAAGTCGCCGAGATGTCGGCCAACGTCATCTCCTCATTCGCGTTTCCTCCAGCGCCCGAGCCGTTCAAGAGCGTCGACGAAGCCCAACGGATAGCCTCGATTAGAGGGGACGATCTGGTGTTTGCAGGCACGATTTCGTTCAGCGATGCGTTCGGGATGATGGAGCGCGTGAACGATGCGAGCGCGGAGTACGGTCGGCTCTACACCGACGCGCATGGCGAGGGCGACGATCTTGACACGGCGATCGACGCGCTAGGCGAAGACGACGACTTCGACGAACCTGGCTACGACCTGATGTACGGCTGGATGGATGAGGCGGAGCTTTTGACTGAGCTTTCGCAGCAGATGGGGCGAATGCGTTACTCGTTCGAATCCGGCGACCGCGACACGGCGTTGGAGACCGAGGCGAAGATCCGGGCGATCGGTCGGTACCTGCCGGCGAATCGCGAAATCGCGAAAATAGTAGCCGCGGCGACGTCGAACTCGCCACGCGCTTCGGATCTGGCCCGGCTTTACGTCGAGCGCGCCTACTGCCTCTACCGCGAAGACTACCTGCGTTTGAAGAAGATCGACGAGGACATCGCGGGCATCGATTCCGCTGGTTAGGGCCTATCTCTTTCGCCGTGCGAAAGGGGGCGCGAGCGAGGTGGACCGGAGGCTGACCTGGATTGGTTCTGCGAACGTGACAAGGGTGCCCTAGGCTACAAACAAATTGGCCGAAAGAATCGTTTGATGCCTTACGTGTGGTCCTTCATCGTGATTAGTCTCGTCACTGATTGATGGTCAATGCCGTTTCTGTCGACCGATCACCTGCGCATCAGCACCAACGTCCCGATGATGGTTGGTATAGCTCCGAATACCAGCAATGAAACGGTGATCCCGCCGAATAATCCCGCTCCGATTATGAGGATTCCAACGACCACCATGACGATCCCGAACATGGCTATCATTTGTCTATCGGTCATTTGGCGCACTTCTAACTCCAAATCTTGTTGGCGGCGAGGGCGAGACCAGCTATCGCCGACAGGACCGTCGGTATGCCCACGATCAACCGTACTTGTAAAGCACGCAGATCCGCTTTCGTGGCGTAGTGTTTCAGGGCGCGATCGACTTCTTGTTGGGCGATTTGTCGCATGTCTTCGCCGGCGCTACTTTCCAAGATCGTTTATTTCCCCTCTGACTTCTTCATAAAGGGCCAATCCTTTGGCGACTTGGTTCGACCGATCACCCCCAGTGAAGCCTTGATCGCCGCCAGCAACGGTCGATTGGGAGACACCGAGCTTTGCGTTTAGTGGTGCGATCCCTTCACGCTAGCTTACATACGAATGTAATCGCCATTCTGAAATCGCGCCTACCGCAAGCGTCGACTGAAGAGGTGGAGTCGTGGTGTTATAGACAGGTTTCAAACCTGCCCCTATCGGCGGGTTGAGCGTGGGTACGCGGATGTGGTGGAGGGAAGTGGCGGTGACTGATTTGCTCGAACGAGACGAAGAATCAAAACGTATCAGCTTCTAAGCGTTGTGTGGCATTGGTGAGCACGGGCCAATGGTTTACGTCGATTGGTTTACGTCGATCGGAAATTGATAAACGGACTTCTGCCGAAGGTGATGGAATGTCCGAATTGTTTGACAACGGCGGAATTCCAATGGGAAACGGCGAATGCGCCTTCGCGGCATGGCTGGTCCCGGGCTTTTATTGGAACGAGGGCTCCTACTCCGAAATCTACGTGGTCGATTATTGGTGATGAATGTCCAGCTTGTTCGCAGGTAGTCGCGTACGTGTTGGTAGTCGAAAAAGTGGCGGCGGTTATCGACCCAAACCTGAAACCCTTCGGCTGGTGGTGCCGCAATTCAAGAAACGCGACGTGGGGCAGTTCGACAAGCTAGTTCCTTCTGGATTTTTCGAAGATTACTTGGAAGCGATAAAGGTGATGCATCTGAGTCCAAAAGCGGCCGCGGTTTTGGTTCGAAGAGCGATGCAGGGGGTTTTGAATGACCGAGGCTTCAGTGGTAAATCGCTATTCGGTCAAGTCGAAGACGTGGTCGGAGATCAGTCGACACCAGAGCATCTGCGCACCGCAGTTGACTTGATACGCAATTTCGGTAACTTTGGTGCGCATCCGCTTGAGGATAGCCAAACTTTGAAGCTCGTGGATGTTGAACCCAACGAAGTGGAATGTTGTATTCAGTTGCTCGAAGAACCCTTTTTGTTTTATTACGTGGAACCCGTACTTAGAAAAGCAAGGTTGCAACCTCTTGAAGATAAAGTGAAAAATCTGAGCAAACCTATACTGGGCTCAAGGCAAACGACAACTTGACTTCAACAAGCTGAACGTCAAATGTTCAACTTTGTCACGTGAATCCGCCCTGACCTTAGCGACGAATGACGGTCGATCTGGAGTTTCCCAAATGTTCGGGCGGATTGTCGAGGATTTCGCACCGGCCCCATGCTTGAACGAAAGCTGGTGCTTCAGCGCCCGAGAACGCCTACACCGTGTCTATCACGACAATAGCTGGTTGACGGCGGTTTCGATTTGTTGGGCGGTTGGACTGTTAGGTTGCCATTGGTGGCGCAAAACGGCTCGCGCTTTTGTAACGGATGGAGGTGTGGTGCCTAAATCAGCGATTACCTGCTCAGCTTCGGTAGCGGCATCCCGGCCGAGGCGGGCGAGGTCGGTTAGGCTCAAATCGTTGGGGTCGTAGGCCGGAATGGGCAGCTTCCACAGATGTTTGTGGAGATCCCGGATTTCCCTTTTCCAATTTGTCGTGCAAAAAGGTTTTGCGGCCTTTGCCAACGCGTTGCTGTTGACGATTGCCAGCAGGTAATGCGCCTCGTCGAGACTGCGGCAAGTTACTTGATACAGCTTGGTATCCAAAACGGCTTGGTCGTCGCTGATGAGTGTTGCAGTGGGCTCGCCGCTGGTAGTGTACGCAATGCGAACTGGACGATCGCCTGGGTTGCGCAGCCATTCCAGTTGGCTGGTCAATTTGCTGAGGTAGTTGAGATTCTGATAGAGGGATTTTGTGTTGTTCGTGCCTTTGTTGGCATCCCAAAGGGACGACATCGTGTTCCAACGCGTTTGCATTCGGGTATCTAACTTGGCGATGTCTACCACACATGCGGTATGCCTTACAGCGCCGGTTTTGGGATTGGCGGGGCAACTGTTGTGCTCGAGCGGGAGCGTCATGGATGGTTTGTCTATCGGCAACGCGGCGATCAACGGCGGTAGCGTCACGAAGGGCGCGATGCTCTCGCCCAGATAGACATCGAACAGGTTATCGCCGTGGATCGGGTTGCCATCCAGCGTGCTGACGTTATATTTTTTCTTGTCTTGACCGGATCTGCGCGGAAAGGTTAAGAAGGTGCCGGGCGTAGCCATTTTGATCGGGTTCGGTTCTACCGAAACGAAGTAAAGACGGCGATCGAAAACATCGGCTCCTCGCATCGCGATGTCGGCGTAGGGTGAATGGAACTTGCCGTCGTCGTGGTGCAAGGTTTCGACGTGACGTGTCACTTCAGGGGTGTCAGTGGGGCCGCACCAGATTTCGACGCGTCCGGGCGCGAGCGCGTGGGCTTGTCGCTTGATCTTGTCGAAGTCGTTGCCGCTTTCGCGCCCTCGGGCGAAGACGACTGCGCTGGCGATCGGGAAGAAGTCGTTGGGTTCGAGGCTGTCGAGGTCGTAAGGAGTCTTGATGCCGAAATCGACGGCGACAGCGTGTTTGGTGTTACCGCCTTGCGACTGCCAGTAGCCGCTTCGCCACCTGAGATGCTGTCCGGAGCGTAGGACGCTGTGGGGCAGGACCATGCCGATCTTGCCGTCTGGTTTCAGGTAAAGATCAGTGACGCGACTGAAGAACAGTGTGGCGATGTCCTGATTAGGTGCCTGGCGACCGCCGGCCCAGATTCCGTACCTGCTCTGGCTGAGATTTACCATCTCCGCCCGGACAATATCGGCGCTCTGGTTGTAGGTCAACCATGGCGGATTGCCGATGATAGCGTCGACGCGCTGCTCGGCGATGACGGCGGGGCGAACCATGTTGCGCAGATAGTATGCCCAGACGTGATCGCGTTCGATGGCTTGGAGATCGCGCATCTGATCCGCGATCTTAATCATCGAGTTGCGCGCAACCATATCGGTTATCTGGTGTCGATCTAGAATTGCATCGGGATCGGCGGCTTCGAAAACGGCTTGCGCGAGATCGAGCATCAACCGATCGAAGCTCTCGCTCTCGCGGGCGAGAGACATGGGTATCTGAAAGAGGACAGTGTCTGTTTCGCCCGGCAGCTGCTCAGTCGTGCGGAGATTGACGTGGTCGCCCAAGGTCAGAATTGTGCGTTCGTAGCGTAGTTGTAGGGAGTCACCTAGGTATATGGGCGGCGCGATGTCGTTCTCGTGGCCGGCGTATCGAGCGGCGTTGATGACTTCGTGCGCGTTGAGCACCCAAGTTGCTTTTGCGAGTTGCACGGCGACGGGATGGAGGTCGATGCCGATGACGTTGGTCTGGAGTTTTCCGAGCGTGGCGATGGGATGTTGGCCTTGCGAGTGGTCGATGATATTGCGTACAAGACACTCGATGAAGGTTCCGGATCCACATGCGGGGTCCATGGCGACAGTGTTTTGCGGGTCGGATATCAGTTCATCGACTATGGTCTGGGCGAGCCAGCGAGGGGTGTAGTACTCGCCCATCTTGCGGCGTTCTTCGGGCGTGATGGTGTTTTGATAAAGGATGGCGGCGAGCTCGTCAGGGCGTTTGGACCAGTCGAATTGGGCGACTTTGCGGGCGATGGAGCGAATGTACTGAGTGGCGCCGATCTCCGCGGGCCACTGGAAAAGGTCGGATTCAATGACTCCCTTTAGATCGGTATGCCCGTGAAGTGTGTCGCCGTTGAGGAGGGCTGCAGGGGCGTGGTCTGCTTCGTGGACGATGTCGATGCCGAAGTGGGCTTGAAGGATGAGGGCGATGAGTGTGGTGAGATAGGTGTGGCGGATGAAGAGCCAATCGGCGTCGTCGGGGTCGCCTGTCGAGTCTTGTCCGAGGGCCACTTCGAGGAGGTCTTGCCAGAGTTTTCGCTTGACGGCGACGGTAGGGTTGTCGCGGTTCCCGTCGTGAGCGTCTTTCAGGAGAGCGGTAGCCTGCTTTAGCAGGTCGCTGCCGCCGGCGAGATGCTTGGTGAGGGTTTCGGGAATAGGCGCGATGTCCTGCGCGTCGGTTTTGATGATGTCGAAGAGATAGTTTTTGAGGTGGGGACCTTGCGTCGGACGTTCGTATGTCCGCATCTGGTTCGGCACGATTGGCAGTATGCTCTCGCCGATGTTGCGTTTCAGGTAGTGCTTGCCGTCGGTTAGTATCCCGTTCTGGACGCCCATCCCGGCTTTAGCTGATTCCAACAGATATCCGTCTAGTTGCTTGGTGTAATCGGGATCGATACGCCCGTTGACGATGAGGTTTCGTTTGAACTCGATGTAGGTGTTGCGGGTGAACATATCGACCCGCTTGATGCTGCCGGTGGCCGGCGCGACTTCGGTTTTGATTTGCCGCGCGTCGGCGATGATCCCGGTGTGCAAAGCGAAGTCACGGAAAGCGTCGCGGATGTCGTTTTCAGAATCCCCGGCATCTCGGCAATCCAAGATGTTGCCGAGATACTTGATCGAGGCGTTATCTTGACGTTCGAGTTCGGTGGGCGGCGTTTGGACTGAAGACAACTCAGAGTCCTTTTACTCTTTCGTCAATCCGCTAGGACGGTCTTCAGCTGCTCGACTGTGATGTTGGCGCCGCTGGCAATCAACACGACCCTTTTGCCTCGAATTTGCTCGCGGATCGATTCTGCCCCCGCGAGCGATGTGGCTCCTGCGTGTTCAACCAGTGTGCGAGTGGTGGCAATGAGCGTGACGATGGCTCGTTGAATCGCTTCTTCAGTCACTAGGACGAAGTCGTGGAGGCACTTTCGCAGGATACCGACCGGGTAGTCGTAGGACGAGCCGGTGGCGAGGCCTTCGGCGAGGGTTTCCATTTTGGCACCCACGGTCGGGCCTTCCATCTTTTTCCAAGACAGATACACCGAAGGGGCGGCTTCAGCTTGGACACCGACGATTTTGGTGCTCGGCGATAGGCTCTTGGTTACGATGCTCGCGCCACACGCGCCGCTACCGGCTCCGACCGGAACGATGATGTAGTCGATGTCGTCGAGGTCTTCGTAGATCTCGAGGGTGTATGTGCCCACGCCAGCGACGAGCATCGGTTCGTTGGCTGGATGGACGAATCTCATACCTTCCTCGCGGGCCAGGTTCTCGGAATAGGTGCGCGCTTGGTCGAATGTGGGACCGTGTTCGACAACGATCGCTCCGAGGTGACGCATTGAGGCCATCTTCACTGGGTTGGCGCCTTCAGGAACGACGATGGTGCACTTGGCTCCGAACTGCTGGGCGGCAAAGGCGATGGATTGCCCGTGGTTGCCGGTGCTAGCAGTGACAAATCCACTGCGACGCTCTTCTTGTGACGTACGTGACACGAGGTTGACGCCGCCACGCACCTTGAAGGCACCGAGAATCTGCAAGTTCTCGTGCTTGACCCAGACGTCGGCATCTAGCGATTCGCATAGGCCGGGCACTCGCCGTAGAGGAGTTCGGTGGACGTGCGGAGCGATGGCGCGTCGCGCGTCGTAGACATCGGAGATTGTGGGCTCAGGCAACGTACTTAGAGACATCTCTACTCCCGGTAGAATTGCACGGTTGTTTGGTTCGATTCTAAAGTGCGTTGAAATATACTGAGTTGCAGTTGCCGCATCGTTTATCTCGGCACAATTTTCAAAGCAAAATCAGTTGGCCACCCCGGATACCACCGACGGTACGACTAGGCTAACGCCTCCTAGCGCCGAGACCACCAAACCACCTGGCGCTGTCAGCGCCCGAACCCCAGCGGTCAAGGTTAGTTGGGCATCCCGAACGTTTGAGTCGATGAGGCAACGCGAGTATCGACTGATGTGGATGAGCATGTTCCTGTCGATGGGTGGGTTCAACATGCTGATGCTGGTGCGGGGCATCTTGGTCTACGAGATAACTGGCGACGCTCAGAGAACTGCGCTGGTATCAATCGGTTGGGCTCCCGGGCTACTGATCATGTCGCTATGGGGCGGCGTGTTGGGTGATCGTGTAGAGCGTCGGATGTTGATCCAGTTAGCGCAATTCGCGAACGCGGTCTTCGCCGTGTCGGTCGGCGTATTGATCATGACGGGATTGATCGAGTGGTGGCATTTGTTGGTCGTTTCGTCGTTGCAGGGATGCACATTTGCGTTGCAGATTCCGGCGCGTACGGCGGCGATGTCGCAGCTTGTTCCGAAGAATCTTATCGGCAACGCGATGGCGCTCAACTCGATGGCGATGACGTTGATGAGTATCGCTGCTCCTGCGGTTGGCGGGTTGCTTTACGAACTAATCGAACCGCACGGCGTCTACTTCGTGGTTACGGTGATGATGGTCTTGGCGATGGTGTTCACGACCTTTTTGCCAAAGATGTATCCGGATCAGAATCAATCGGGGGCCAAAGAATCGCCAATCGTCAACATCAAACGCGGAATCCGCTACGCGGCTAGGAACCGCCTAGTTCGGGCGCTCTTGATCCAATCGGTGGTGATAGCGATGCTTTCGATGCCGTTCCGAATGTTGGTTCCAGTGTTTGCGAAGGAACTCTACGGATCGGTGCCGAGCGAGGTAGGGTGGTTAGCGACGATGGCGGGTATCGGCGGCATCGCCGCATCGATCGGCGTTGCCAGCCTTCGTTCCGGGCAACGACGAGGATTGGTCATTCTTGCATCACCGATAATCTCAGCGATTTCCATATTCATTATTGGAATGCTGCCGTGGTACTGGGTTGGCATGATCGTGTTTGTAGGCGTGGGATTCGGTGAATCGATTCGTTTCGCATTGGGTCAAGCGCTGGTTGTTGAACACGCCAATCCTAGATATCGAGCCCGTATGACTAGCTTGACGATGATGACCTATGGATTAATCCCGCTCGCGGCATTTCCGATTGGTTGGTTAGTGGACAATGTCGGGGTTGTACCGACGATTATTGGGATGTCGGTAGCCCTATTCACGGCGGGGGTGGCTTTCATAATCGTGAGCTCTTCGGTCAGGAATTTGCGATAGGGAACCGGTTAACCCCGACGGTGGTGCTGGACCCCGGTTCGTTGGGCGACTTGCGCTCCATATCTACGATGGGGCGTTTCCGAAATCTGAGGCTAACTACGGCAGCGAAGTTTTTGAATTTGCGTGAGCCCCCGGCCGCTTTAGCCCGGAGTAGTAGCTAGCTCGACGCATGTACGGCTGAAATTCTCGGTGCTGGGGTTGGTGTAAACTTCGCTTGATGTTCGTCGAAGTTCTACATGGCATTAAAAGCGAATAAGCCTGCAACTCGTCATCTAAGACCCCACGCAGTCTCGACCCGCATGAGAGTTCGCGGTCGAAGTGTCGCGCGGCGGACATTCCATTCTCTCGGAAACTCTGCGTATCGCCGATTCTGGTTCAGCCTGATCATTTTGATGGCCGGCGTGAACATGCAGATGTTGGCGCGTGGGCAGTTGGCTTGGGATCTGACGAACGACACGTTCTTGGTGGCGTTGGTGGGATCGGCATTCGCGCCACCGATATTGCTGTTCTCGGTTTTCGGCGGCACTTTCGCGGACCGCTGGGACCGCAAGAAGATGATCCAGTACAGCCAATTCGCGATCTGCATCGTAGCTGGCTCAGTGGGAGTCGCGATTTGGCAAAGCTGGATATCGATCTGGATTCTAATGGTGGCGGGGTTCGCCCAAGGTGTTTGCTGGTCGTTCATGATGCCGGCGCGTCAGTCGATAATTCCGCAGCTGGTGAGCAAGAGCGAGATTACGAACGCTATTGCATTGAGCGCCTCTGGCATGGCGTTGATGACGTTGTCGGGACCGGGAATAGGCGGATTGGCCTATGCCTGGATTGGGCCGGCGAACACTTACTTTTTGATCGCTGGGCTGATGTTCATTGCGTTCTTGTTGATGGGCGGCGTGAAGATAACCGGAGAAGCGTCATCGAAGAAGAATCGTGAGGTGAAAGTCCTGAGCGCAGTCTGGGACGGACTGCGATACTCGGCGCGCAACAAGACGATCCTGATACTGTTCATTTTGCTGCTGTCGACGACAATGACCTCGATGTCGTTCCGCTCGCTGATGCCAGCACAGGTCGGCTTGATATTCGGCGGCGGACCGCCCGAACTCGGCATATTGATGAGCATGATCGGAGTCGGCGCACTGTTCGGGTCACTGTTCGTCGCCGGTTTGACGGAAAACGTACGCCGCGGAGTCATCCTTTTGGCGGCGACTGGTCTCTCAGCGATGGCGATCTTGGTGTCGAGCTTCGTGACCATATTCTTCGTCGCCATGGTCGCAATGATGGTTTTGGGACTGGGAGACGCCGGGCGTCGATCGTTGAACGCGTCGTTGCTTATGGAACAGTCGGATGAGGAGCATCGCGGTCGGGTGATGGGCATCTACATGTTGAACTTCGGATTGACCCCGATCGGAGCGATACCGTTAGGAATTTTGGCGGAGGCGACCGACATACGAGTGTCGTTCGCGGTGGCGGGTTGCATACTGGCGGCTTCGGTCATTCTGACGTGGGTTCTGACACCGCGAATCAGGCGGTTGTAGTTTGACGCTGGGAGTTGGCGGGGCAGTAGGATACGGTCGGAGCTACGCTAACCGGACGTTCCATTCGCTCGGCAACCCGAACTATCGCAGGTTTTGGATCAGCCTGATCTTCCTGATGGCTGGCATCAACATGCAGCATCTGGCGCGTGGTCAGCTGGCATGGGATTTGACGCACGATGCGTTCTTGGTCGCGTTGGTCGGTGCGGGATTCGCGCCGCCGATCTTGATCTTCGGGTTGTTCGGAGGTTCGCTCGCCGACCGATGGAACCGGCGAAGGATGATCCAGTACGCCCAATTGATCGTGAGTCTGGTGGCGTTGTTCGTCGGGATTTCGATAGTGATGGATTTCGTTTCGATCTGGGTGCTGTTCGGCGCCGCGCTTATGCAGGGGCTGTGCTGGTCGTTCATGATGCCGGCGCGCCAAGCTATCATCCCGCAGCTTGTGCCGGACGGCGAATTGACGAACGCGGTGGCGTTGAACGCGTCCGGCATGGCATTGATGACGCTTTCGGGGCCCGGAATAGGCGGGTTAGCGTATTCGTGGATCGGTCCGCAAGCCACATATTTCTTGATGTCGGGGATGATGTTCATCGCCTTCTTGATGATGACGAGGGTCAAAGTGGCGCGCCCTGATGCCGGGGGTCGACGTCAAACAGAGAACGTGTTCAACTCGGTATGGGACGGTATTCGCTATTCGGCGCGCAACAAGACGATTCTGGTTCTGTTGTTGCTCACGCTGGCGACGACGATGACCTCGCAGTCGTTCCGGAGTTTGATGCCAGCGCAGGTCGACCTGGTATTCGGCGGGGGACCGACGCAGTTGGGGATCCTGATGAGCAGCATCGGAGTGGGCGCGTTGATCGGGTCGTTGTTCATTGCCGGCCTGACCGAGAACGTTAAACGCGGCGTCGTGCTGTTGTTGGCGGGAGCGTTGTCAGCGGTGGCGATACTCGTTTCGACCTACGTGTCGGTGTTTTTGATCGGCATCTTTGCGATGTTGGTATTGGGGATCGGTGACTCCGGCCGGCGAGCCTTAAATTCGGCGTTGATCATGGGGCAGACGGACGATGAGCACCGAGGGCGCGTGATGGGAATCTATATGCTGAACTTCGGATTGCGTCCTGCCGGCGCAATTCCATTAGGCTACTTAGCCGAGCGGACAAGTTTACAGACATCGTTCGCGGTCGCGGGCACGGTGTTGCTGGTCAGCGTGATTCTGGTTTGGATTCTGGCACCGCGGATTCGGCGGTTGTGACATCAGTGCTGATCCGCGTCGGGGATTAACCTAAAAGTGTTGAACGAATTCGCTGGTGAATTACCGGTATCGAAGTCTCATGCCCATAAAAGTCATGCCAGATGCCCTCGCGTCGCGTGTCGCGGCCGGAGAGGTCGTCGAACGCCCGGCATCGGTGGTGAAGGAGTTGATCGAAAACTCTCTCGACGCAGGTGCCAGCCGCATCGACATCGAACAGCAAAGCGGCGGCCAGAGTTTGATTCGGGTCGCCGACGACGGTCATGGTATCCCCGCCGATGAATTGGGACTGGCTTTCGAGCGGTTTGCGACGAGCAAGGTCGTTGAGAGTAGCGATTTGGTTGCCATTCCGACGCTCGGTTTCCGTGGCGAGGCATTGCCGTCGATCGCGGCGGTGGCGGATGTGACCGCGATCTCCCGACATGTCGAAGCTGAAAGCGGCGCGGAGTGCAATGTGGCGTTCGGGTCTGAGCCGCAGGTACTGGTCTCAGGTGCTCCAGTCGGGACATCGGTGACGGTGCGTCAACTGTTCCGCAACGTACCCGCCAGGTTGAAATTCTTGAGCAGCCCGTCGGCAGAGTCGGCTCGAGTAGCGACGCTGGTAGGGCAGATGGCGTTGATCCGGAGCGATGTCCGTTTTCGATTGACGGTTGATGGTGTGTTGCGAGTCAATACGCCCGGCGATTTCGACGATGCGGCAGCATTGGCGGCGGTCTACCGCGTCAAGGATCCGTCGGTGTTGGTGAATATCTATGCCGATTTCGATGCCGCGTTCAGCGTGGGCGGAGCGCTCGCGATGCCGAACCTGCACTTCGGGCGGCGGACGCACATCACGATCGCGGTCAACGGTCGGTTAGTGCAGACCTATCGGCTCACCTACGCGGTGGAACGCGGGTATCAGGGATTCTTGCCCGACAGACGATTTCCGATGGCTTTGATCAAGGTCAACGCTCCGCTCGAAGACATCGATGTAAACGTCCACCCGCAGAAGACCGAGGTGATGTTTCGGCGCGAAGGTCTGATCTTCTCGGTCGTCGAGGGCGCGGTTAAAGACGCGTTGGGCAAACGGGCGGCGGTACGACAGTTCTCGGATGCGCGGATCGCGTCGTCGTTGACCACATCATTGGAAGGCGCGTTCGCGATGCGTCGCAGTCCGGGTGTTGAACCCGCAACCGAAGCGCCGCCGTCGAACGATCCCGATGCGCAACCGACCAATGTAAATGGCGATCAAACCCCGGTACGCACAGCCAAACCGCAACCGAGAGTACAATCGAAGTCCCCAAAGCGTTCCTCGCCACAACCTCCGAGCACGGCGAGGCATCGCGATGTGTTGCCCGGGTTGCGTGTGCTCGGACAGGCTCAATCGACGTACGTCGTGGCAGAGGATGCGAGCGGCGTATTTCTCATCGACCAGCACGCCGCCCACGAGCGGGTGAAGTTCGAGGAGATACGGGCCAAACGGGTGCGCCAGGCCAGCGAATCTCAGCCGTTGCTATCGCCTCAAATGGTCGACCTGACCCCGCAACGCCAGGTCGTCTACAGTGAAGGTGCTCAGTGGTTCGCAGATTCGGGATGGGAGATCGAACCGTTCGGCGGCGGATCGGTGCTGATTCGCGCGGTGCCTCAAGTGCTTGCCGAACGAGCGGCGACGAGTGCCAACGCCGCGGAGACGGCGCTTGTACGCGTTCTGGATGATATGTCGCAGACTGATGCGCCACGATTAGATGTTGATACGATGCCGTGGTCGGAGAGGTTGCTGGCCACGATGGCGTGCCATGCCGCGGTAAGGGCGGGAGACAGCTTGACGGTTGAGAGTTGCGAGGAGATCGTGCGATTGCTCCAAGATTGCGAGCATCCGCAGTCATGCCCGCACGGAAGGCCCACGATGCTGCTGCTCACTGGCGAAGCGTTGGAGCGCGAGTTCGGACGCCGGAAGTAAGCGAATGTGGGCGAACCGTTAGAATCGGTTGCAAGCACAGTCGCACACCATTTTCGTTAGGCATTCGTTGAGCATCGACGCCAATCGCGGCGGCGGTTCTGATGCGGGGTTGAACCCGCTCCGTCGTCTTCAGATATTCCTCGACACCATCAAGTTCGAACACTCGATCTTCGCGCTGCCGTTCGCAGTGGCGGCGGCTTTCATGGTCGCGGATGGTTGGCCGAATTGGGTGCAGTTCGGTTGGGTGATCGTGGCGATGGTGACGTTGCGGACGTTCGCGATGGCGGCGAACCGGCTCGTGGACGCCGAGATCGATCGACGCAATCCGCGCACCGCCGATCGTGCACTCGCGACAGGCATCATCGGCAAGCCTGAAGTGATCGGTTACATGGCGGCGTCGGCTGTCGTGTTCGTGGTCGCCGCGTGGCAGCTTGACCCGTTGGCGCTGGTTCTCTCACCCATACCGATTGCGGTCGCGTTCACGTATCCGTATCTGAAGCGATTCACGTGGTTGGCACACTTCGGCATCGGGGCCGTTTACGTGATCGTTCCGCCCGCAGTGTCGATCGCGATGAACGGAACAATGCCGATCGAATTTGTGTTGCTCGGGATCGCGGCGCTGTTTTGGGTTTCCGGATTCGACGTGTTGTATGCGATTGCCGATATCGACTTCGACCGTGCCAGCGGACTCCACTCGATACCGGCGCGCTTCGGGGTCAAGAGATCGCTGGTCATCGCCAAGGCGTTGCACCTCGTCACACTGCTTTTCCTGGTGATTTCGGTTTTGGCAGGAGGTGGCGGGTTATTGGCAGCGTTTGGAATCGTTGGTGTGGGGATGTTGTTCGCGTACGAACATTCGCTCGTGAAGGAGGACGACCTGTCGAAGCTGAACATGGCGTTCTTTACGATGAACGGCATGATCGCCGTCGTGTTTGCGATTTCCATCGTTCTTGACGAGCTGCTGATCGGTTGACCACATGGCACGCTACATCGTAGGCATCTCCGGCGCAAGTGGCGCACCGTACGTGCGCCGCGTGTTGCAGGTTCTCGCCAACAGTGATCATCAGTTGGACTTGGTGGTGACTCAGTCGGGGGCGAAGGTCCTGGAGGTCGAAGAGGGAGTGAAACTGTCGGGCGATGTTCGGGCTGATTTCGGCGAACTGTCCCGATGGCTCGGTTGCGACATGATGAGTCGTGACGGCTTCCAGTGGCACCACCCGGCCAACGTCGCAGCTGACATCGCCAGCGGATCATGCCACGTCGACGGAATGCTCGTCGCGCCTTGTAGCGGAGGGACGTTGGCACGCATCGCGAACGGGATGTCGCAGAGTCTTTTGGAGCGCGCTGCGGATGTGACGTTGAAGGAGCGGCGGCGGTTGATACTGATGACGCGTGAGACCCCGTTGAGTCTGGTGCATCTGCGCAACATGGTCGCCGCAACCGAAGCGGGGGCCATCGTCCTGCCGGCATCTCCGGGCTTCTACAACAAGCCCGAGACTATCGACGACTTGGTCGATATGATCGCCGGCCGCATCTTGTATCACCTGGGTCTGGAGAGCGATCTGCTCCAGGTCTGGGATGGACGTTAGAGACTAGCGTCATGGCATTCACCGACATGCAGTCTTTCATGCGCGTTCTCGAGGCGCGCGGTCTGCTGAAGCGCGTAACCGTACCGGTCGACGCGGAGTTAGAGGTGACGGAGATCGCTACGCGGCTGGTGCGCGAGGGTGGTCCGGCGGTCCTGTTCGAGAACGTCGAGGGGGCTTCGTATCCGCTAGTCGTGAATCTGCTGGGAACGATGGAGCGGATCGAGATCGGATTGGGGCGGCATCCCGAGGAGATCGGCGAGGGACTTATCACGTTCTTGGAAGATGTCAACCCGCCATCGGTGTCGTCGATATGGCGAAATCGCGGATCGGCTCTCAACCTGTTGAACGTTCGTCCCGGACTCGCCTTAAGCGCGCGGGTGCAACAGGTGACCGACGAATCGCCCGATCTGTCGCAGATGCCGATACTGAAGTGCTGGCCGGAGGATGGTGGTCGCTTTATCACTTTGCCGCTGGTCAGGACGCGGGACCCTGCGACTGGTGCGCACAACATGGGCATGTATCGGATGCAGGTGTACGACAAATCCACCACCGGCATGCACATGCAGATACAGAAGGGTGGCGCGTTCCATCACGTCGATGCCGAACGCGAGTCGAAACCATTGGACATTGCGGTGGCGCTCGGTGGCGACCCGGCGCTAATACTGTCGGCAATCATTCCGTTGCCGGAAGGGATCGACGAAGCCGGTTTCGCGGGCGTGATGCGCGGACGCGCGACACCGATGACCAAAGCCAAGACCGTGGATGTCCGAGTTCCGGCCCACGCCGAGTTTGTCATCGAGGGCCAGCTACAACCCGGCGAGCGACGTTTGGAGGGCCCGTTCGGCGACCACTTCGGGCACTACTCTGGCGCCGCAGATTTTCCGGTCTTCCGCGTGAAGGCGATCACTCGCAAGCGTAGTCCGGTGTATCCGGCGACGGTGGTCGGCAAACCCCCGCAAGAGGATAGGGCGTTGGGCGACGCGGCTCAGCTGGCGACGAAACCGCTGATCCGCTTGATGCGCAAAGAAGTGCGCGATATGTGGTCCTACTACGAGTCCGGTTTCCACAACCTTCTTGTGGTGTCGGTCGACAGTCGCTACTCGCGGGAGCAGATGAAGACGGCGTTCGGCATATTGGGCGAGGGTCAATTGTCGCTGACGAAGGTCATGGTGTTGGTCGATTCGCAGACGGATCCGTCTGACATCAAATCCGTCGCGCGGGCGATCTCCCGCAACTTCCGCGTTGAGACCGACTTCCGGCTGCTCGCGCGGATGGCGCAGGACACATTGGACTTCACGGGCGACGCGTTCCAACATGGTTCCAAGATGGTGCTCGACGCGACCGGATACGGGCACGAACCGGATCGTTTAGACGGCCCTCAGCTGCGCTTCGATCCGACGACCCTGTCTTCAGCGATCGTGAAGCACCGGCTGATCTGCGACAACATCCTGGTTTTACAGGTCCGTGGCGGCTACACAGAAACCAAGGAGTTGGTCGCCCGTGCGGTCAACGATCCGCGGGCAAGGTCGCTGAAGGCGGTAGTGCTGGTTTCGGAGGACGTCGATATCGAGGATGATGTCGAGTTGATCTGGGGAATCTTCACGCGGTTCGATTGCGCGTTGGATGTGGTCTTCACCGAGCAACAGTTCGTCGGAATCACACCTGTTTACAGCGGGGTTATGGGGATCGATGCGACGTGGAAGCCGGGTTATCAGAAACCGCTGGAGATGGACCCAGACATCGTGCGATTGGTCGACGAAAAATGGGATCGCTACTGGGCTTGAAGTCGGTTAGCTCGTCTCGACCAGCTGGTCTTTGACAAGCTCGCGTGCGGTCTCAAAGTCGTCGGCGCCGACCGATACCGTCGTGAATCCTTCGGTGCGGTTGACGATGTGAAGACTCAGGATGTTGACGTTGTGCCGGCGGAACCGCTCCGCGATCTTTGCCAAAGCGCCCGGTTCGTCGCGCAATCGGATGACGAGCGATTCATCCGAAATGGCTTTGTAGCCCGCATTGGCAATGACCAACAACGCTTTGTCGTGATCCGCGTCTTCGGTCGAGATCACGACGACTCCGGACTCGTATGAGCCTTCAGTGTCGAGTCCGACGATGTTGATGCCCTGATCTGCAAGCAGGCTAGTGAGATCGGCGATGACGCCCACCTGGTTCTTGACGTTGACGATGATTCTCTGCATTGGCGGGTCTCGGGTCCTGTTCAGTTCGGTGGATGCGCGAGGCAATCTGCGATCGCGGCATCGATCTTTTCGCGGGTGACGTTGGTGACGGTGATGATATGCGCGAAATCTTCATACGGCGCCATCTGCCATTTTCTTATGATGTCGTCGGCTGGTCGAGGAAATACCACCGTGATGGAATTCTTGTTTCGCCACGCCGGGATCCCGAACTCGTTGAATCTGTCGACGGCGTATTGTGCCGTCTCGAGCATATCGGTGACGAGACCTCTAAAACCTTCGATGCCGTATCGTTCGAACGCGTACCACAGCATCATCGGCGTGATGGCGTTGCGTGAGCCGGAGAGCGTCGTGTCCATAGCTCCGACGTATTCGATTGAACGCGCAACTCTGGCGACGTACTCGTTCTTGGTCAAGACGATCCCCGACGGTATGGGCGAGCCGATAACTTTGTGGCCGCTGACGGATACGCTGTCGATCCCGGAGTCGAAACCGAAAGGTTGCGGATCGTCGACGAAAGGCAGGATCATGCCGCTCAGCGCGGCGTCGGCGTGGATGTAGCTGTGCGGGATGGCAAGGTCTTCCAAAATCTGGCGGATCTTATCCAGATTGTCGACCGCGCCCTTCATCGTGGTTCCGATGTTCGCAAAGACGACGACCGGGACGTCGCGGTTGATGCGAATGGTTTCGCGCAGGTCGTCGTTGTCGATCTCACCGTTCGGTTGGCTCTTGATCATGATGTTGCGGTAGTTGAGGACGCGCAGATTCTTCAAGACGCTGTAGTGAGTGTCCTGCGAGAAGTAGACGATGCCGTTCGGGAACATCTCCCGCGCCATGTACAGGCCATACATGTTGCCCTCGGTGCCGCCTGAGGTTACATAACCCCAAGTTTCTTTTGGCGACAGACGCATGAGGTTAGCAAACGCGGCTACGACCTCACGTTCGATTTCGTGCGTGTTGATGCGAAGGTTGCTGTCGTGAAACGGATCGCCGACGTTGTTGACGCTGAGCTCCAAGAAACGGAACAGCGGTGAGTAGTCGAAGCACTGGTTCGTCGGGTATCCGAGTTGTTTAGTCGAGAGACCTTTCAACTCGGCGACCAAATCGTCGATTCGTTTCTGTGTGCTTGGTGGTGTTTCAGGCATTCGCCGGATTCCTCGAAGATGCTCGTCGGCCAGACCGGGTTCGTTTTCAGTTCCAACCATTGACTGTTCAACGGGTTCGAAACGCCTAGTTTTGGCAGACATTTCGGGGATCTGATTCTGATGGTAACGAACGTGAATCGATTCTTTCGAGACATTTGGCAAATCTGAGCGACGACAACTTGTCGCGGGGCGTTGACCCCGCGTAGAGCCAAGTTTGGCGCGATGATAGAGAATAGATGTAGCGATAATTCGCAATCACCGTCATTCAAGAAAGCGGTCCGCATATGGCGATGGCAACCACAGTCGCAGACGTGGCGGCGACACACTCAGCGGTGGGCGTTGGAAGCAATGGCCACGTTGAAGCCCCGGGTATCTTGATCTCCGACCCCGCACTCGAGTCGATCTGGGAAAAGGTGAAGCACGGCCAGAGGTTGTCGGCCGAAGACGGTGTGAAAATCCTACAGACCGACGACTTTTCGGCTGTCGGATTGATGGCCGACTACAAGAAGCGTCAGTTCTCCGGCGACAAGGTTTACTTCGTCCTGAATCGTCACCTTAACCCGACGAATATCTGCGTATTGTCGTGCAAATTCTGCGACTACGCCAAGAAGCCGGGAGCCGAGGGCGCGTACGAGATGACGATGGAGCAGATGCTTGACCATCTCGACGGCGATATCCGCGAACTGCACGTCGTCGGCGGGCACCATCCGACCTGGCCCTTCGAGTTCTACGTCGACATGATTCGCGAGCTCCACAACGCTCGACCGGATGTGCAGATCAAGGCGTTCACGGCGTCGGAGATCGATTACTTTTGGAGGCGGTGGAAAGTTCCGCCCGAAGAGTCGCTCGCAATCTTCAAGGAAGCGGGACTGTCGTCGATGCCTGGCGGAGGCGCGGAAGTCTTCTCGGACCGCATCCATAAGCTGCTGCTGCCCGGCAAGGCGAAGGCCGATCGCTGGCTCGAAATCCACCGCATCGCCCACGGCATGGGCATAAAGAGCAACTGCACGATCCTCTACGGCCACGTCGAAACGTTCCGAGAACGAATCGACCACCTAATACTGTTGCGAGAACTGCAAGATGAGACCGACGGTTTCCTCGCGCTGATACCGCTCGAATACCAAGTCGGCTACACGAAGCTGCGGCCGCGCCACACGCCGCCGATGGACGACCTTAAGATGCTCGCGGCGTCGCGTCTGATACTCGACAATGTGTTGGCCATCAAGGCCTACTGGGTGATGCTCGGAGAAGCGACGGCAGGCATGGGCCTCAACTTCGGCGCCAACGACCTCGACGGCACAATCGGCAAGGAGCGCATCGCCCACGCCGCGCTCGCCGACTCACCGGCAGGCATCGCGCGCCGCAACATGGTTGCGTCGATCAGAGACGCCGGCCGCGTCCCCGTAGAGCGAGACGCCCTCTACAACGAGATCACGGTCTACAACTGAGGATCGGCGTGCTCGACGTACCACATCCTTTTCCTTACCAAGGCAGCAAGCGGAGAATTGCCAAATATATTCTCCCGCACTTTCCCCGAGGCGTAGATCGATTAATCGAGCCGTTCTGCGGATCCGCGGCAGTCACTCTCGCCCCCGCGTCCGGATGGCGAGCGAGACGGTATTGGATCAACGATTCGAACCAGCCTTTGATGGGACTATGGTCCGAGATTCTCGATAACCCCAGGCAATTGGCTGACGACTACCGGGAGATGTGGAATACCCAACTTTTCGATCCGAAAACGTACTTCTATCGCGTTCGAGAGGGCTTCAACACGAATCCAAGACCACATTTACTTCAGTATCCCCTAGCCAGAATCGTCAAGGGATCCATCCGATATGGTCGCAATGGCAATTTCAACCAGTCGCCAGACAACCGAAGACTAGGCACGCATCCTGACAAGATGACGAGCCAGTTGGTTGCTACTTCATCTTTGATGCGTGGCAGGTGCAAGGCGACAACATGCGATTTTATGGAGGTTGTTGAACACGCTGATTCGAGAGACTTGGTTTACATGGACCCGCCCTATCAAGGAACGTCAGAGATCGGAGACTCACGCTACCATCGTGGATTGGCGTTCAACGAGTTCGTTGATGCGTTGGACGACATGAATTGCCGAGATATTAGCTACATCGTGAGTTACGACGGGTGGACAGGCGACAAACAGCATGGTTCGTTGTTGCCTCCGGATCTCGATGTGACCCGAATTACCATCGACGCGGGCCGTTCGACTCAATCGACTTTGCTCGGCGGAAAAGATCGAACGGTCGAATCACTGTATCTTTCGGCAGCGCTCACAAAAAGACTTGCCGACGCGTCGGACGTAGTCTTAATGTTCGGGTGATCATGGCATCTGAAGACATTTCACCCGAAATCCTTGTACTTCTGTCTTCAGTTACAGGCAAACGTGCGAGGACCGTGATCGACCACATCCTTGCGAACGGACACTTAACGAGCGAGGATCTCGCCACAGCATACGGACACAACCATCCGCCCAGAGCGATCCGAGATGTCCGCGAACAGGGCATTCCGATTGAAACTCGCAGCGTTAGCAGTGCAGATGGTCGGCGAATTGCGGAGTACAGATTTGGTGATTTCGCCGAGGCTCGCCCACAAATATTGCAAGGCAGAACTGTCCTTTCACGCAGACTGAAAGCTGAGCTCGTCGAAGCAAACGGAGCACGTTGCAACGTTTATCTGGAAGTAACGCCTGAGTCGGAATTGCAAATCGACCACTGCATTCCCTTTCACATTGCCGGTGAACGTGATGTGACATCGGTTGGCGGTTACCAACTGCTTTGCAGGTCCGCGAATCGCGATAAGTCATGGTCTTGCGAGCATTGCCCCAACTGGGAAACCCGCGATGAACAGGTCTGCAAGACGTGCTACTCAGCGTATCCCGAATCGTATGGCCACGTAGCTACTCGTCAGATCAGAAGGTTGGACATACTTTGGGATCAAGACGAGATCGAGGATTTTGAGGATGCTCGACTGCGTGCGTCAGAGGCTCGATTGGAGATGGCACAGTACGTCAAGAATCTACTAAGGAGAACACGCGACGACGATCACGGCAGGGTGTAACTGTGGATCGCCATAGGTTTTGAAAAATGCCCAGTGATCTCTCAACACGTTGGCGTATCGGGTACATGCCGTATCTGAACTCCGCAGTCTTCTACGAAATGCTCGAAGGCGATTGGTTCGATCTGGTCGAGTTGCCGCCTAGGAATATGGCGGATGCCATGAGGAAGGGCGAATTGGACGCGGGGCCTTTGCCAATAGCAGAGGTGTTGAGGATGCAGGGCGACGTCGTAACAGGGACTTTGGGCGTGGCGTCCGACGGTCCGGCACGGAGCGTCCTTCTGTTCAGCGATGTGCCTGCTGAGGAGCTTTCCGGCGCATCGGTCGCGGTGACCGGTCATACCTCGACCTCGGTCCAACTACTGCGGATCCTGTTCGCCGACCACTGGGGAGTTGCCGATGTAGAACTCTTGGGACCAGACGAACATTGCGTGGCCGAGCTGTTGATCGGAGACGCCGCGTTGACGAAGGTTTATGGCGGCGAAAAACCGCGATTCGTCTACGATTTATCATTTGAGTGGAAACGGTTGACGGGTTTGCCGTTCGTGTTCGCGCGTTGGGTCGCCAGAGGCGACGCAACGATGCCGGAACTAGGCAGATTTGCCGAAGCTTTACACGGATCATTTTCGTTCGGCATGTCGAACGTTGACGAGATCGCGGCGCGAACACCGATACCCGGAATGCAACCTGAAGACGTGAAGACTTACATCCGCAGCTTCACTTACGAATTGGGCGATACCGAATACGCAGCGATCGAAGAGTTTCAGTCGAGATTGTCCGCGCTGCCGGACTGGCGGCCCAACCTAGTGCCTTACGTGGTTGGCGAATAATCGGTTGGAAGGTATACCTGATGATCACAGACATCCGAGCCAAAGTGTTCGCAAACGAACGCATCGATGCCGACGAGGGGCTGTACCTGTTGCGAGATGCCGACCTGTTAGATCTGGTGCCACTCGCCACGCACGTCAAGAACCTGCACAACGTCCCTGATCGCGTCACCTATGTCATCGACACGAACCTTAACTACACGAATCTCTGCGACGCGTACTGTTCATTCTGCGCGTTTTATCGCACTGATCCGACGGACCCATCCGCCTACACCTACTCCGTTGAGCAGATCATGGACAAGGTCGGACGCGCGTCCGAAAAGGGCGTCACGACCGTCTTGATGCAAGGCGGGTTGAACGACGATCTCCCGTACGAGTACTACCTCGATATGGTCCGGGAAACCGTCCGTCGATATCCGTCCGTGATGCCGCACTACTGGTCGGCGCCGGAGATATGGCAGATGTGCGATGTTTCGGGCAAATCGCCCCTCGAAGTCATGCAGGACCTTTGGGATGCCGGACAGCGAACCATGCCCGGTGGCGGATCTGAGATTCTCAACAATCGCGTCAAACAAATCGTCTCCCGTTTTGCACCGAAAGACACCTGGTCCCAATGGAACGAGATCCACGAGGCGGCTCACGAGGTCGGATTCAAGACCACCGCGACGATGATGTACGGCCACGTCGAGACCGATGAAGAGATCGTCGAGACGTTTCAACACATCCGCGATGTGCAAGACTTGGCCGACGCTAGTCCCACCAACGACGGCGGTTTCACTGCCTTTATCCCTTGGTCCTACAAGCGAGAAAACACCGCGCTCGGCAAGCAAGTAGCGCAAGAGGCGGGACCGAATCAGTATCTGCGTATCATCGCGTTGAGCCGCATCTTCTTGGACAACGTGCCCCACATTCAGGCGTCTTGGTTCTCCGAGGGCCGGAAGACCGGTCAAGTGGCGCTTCACTTCGGTGCCGACGACTTCGGCGGAACGCTGTTCGACGAAAACGTGATGCTGGCCGCGGGGTTTTACAACCGGACCACGGAAGACGAGGTGCGGGCGTTGATATCGGATGCCGGCTATCGGCCTGCTCAACGATTGACCAACTACGAAATCGTACGAGAATTCGAGCGCGAAGTCTCGGTGCCGTTGGCCGCCAACGCATGATCCGGGCCGGCACAAGAGTTATCGGACGATTGGTCGACAAAATGGCTTCGAATCTCGGAGGTGCCGGAGACGTTTCGCATCTAGTCGATGTGCGACCGCTTCGCAGGTCCGAAATCGTCGATGTCGCCGAAAGCCTGAATCCTGCGAGAAACGCCGCCACGCACGAAGCCAGACTCAAGTTGCAAGACGACGGGATGCTGGTTTACCTCATCGCTTGGATCGATGAGATGCCAGTTGGGCACGGAATGTTGCTATGGGATGGGCCGACAGGGACGCCGAAGCAACACATCGAAACCCCGAGTCCATACGTTGAGGACCTTTGGGTGCGCAGAGATATTCGGTCACGCGGCATCGGTGCGCTCATTTTGGCTGAGATGACGATGTTGGCGATATCTCACGGCTACCTTTCGGTAACGCTCTCAGTCGGAGTCGATAATCGTCGGGCGATCAGCCTATACGAGCGAATGGGGTTCAAGCGGGCTCGAGTTCCGACCTTCACGCTTTCGGGAATGGTCGCGATGGCGAATGGCGAGACGCAATTCTGGAGCGAGAGATGCCAATACATGCTGAAATCGTTTGATTTCAACGCCGAAAGCAGGAGTGGGAATGTCTGACAAAAAAACGATCGTATTCGGTCACAGCCCAGACGCGGATGACGCATTTATGTTCTTCGGCTTGGCGGAGGGCGTCGTCGAGATTGGCGGCTGCGAAATAGGCCATCACATGGCCGACATTCAATCGCTCAACGTATTGGCGGAAACCGGCGAGTTGCCGGTAACCGCAATTTCAGCCGCGCAATATCCAAAAATCGCTGACAAGTATCGGATCATGTCCTGCGGCGCATCTGTCGGACGCAACTACGGTCCGGTAGTCGTTACGACTCGTGATGATCTGGACGTCGACAGTTTGGAAGGTTGCACGATCGCGGTGCCCGGCGAGTTCACAACTTCTTGGATGTTGTTCCAGATATTCGGCCCGGACAATTTTTCTCCGCTTTTCCTAGATTTCGATGATGTGGAGGACGCCGTGAAGTCGGGCAGGGCGGAGGCCGGGATATTGTTGCACGAGGGACAGATTCTTTTCGAACAGCGGGGCTTCAGGTCGTTGCTTGATCTGGGCAAAAAATGGTTTGAGGAGACTGGACTGCCGATTCCGCTCGGGTTGGATGTCGTGAACCGCAGTCTCGGCGACGAGATGTGTCAACAAGTGACCGACGCGCTCAAATCGTCGATCGAATACGCCCACGCCAACGAAGACGCGGCTCTCGACTACGCTCTCGGCTACGGTCGCGGCATAGAACGCGAAGACGGGCGACGATTCGTTCGGATGTACGTGAACTCCGACACGCTTGACATGGGCGAAGAAGGACGCGCGGCGCTTCAACAGCTATTCGGGATGGCGGCGCACCTGGGAATCATCGACCAAGTCCCGCCGTTGGACGTGCTTCAATCGAACTGAAGCAAGCAATTCGGAGATTTAATTGACCGTCTCCCAAGGTCAATCGACCCAGCCTATGAACCTCGATAGGTGAATCGACTTCGGTCAACGTGTTCGAACTCGGGCATGTTTCGCATAACGGCACTTACTGCGGTCGTTGGTCTCGACAGATGGATCGCGTCGCCGCCGTCTCGCAAAAAGTCGACGACCTCTTGCGCGCTGATCTGAGGGCGTTCTCGACCCAGGGCCAGTGCGGCTTCACGAATTCTCTCCCGCCGGGCAACCAGAGCGGCTTGTTCCTCCGGCGAACGTGCGGACGTAGTTGGGACGGGCGTTTCTTCCCGGTCGTCTTGAGTCGTCTTGTGAGTGAAAAGCACTCTACTAGCCACTCTGTCGACGACGATTTGCAGATCCATGTTGGCGCGAGTTGCGCATTGAGTGATCAAGTTTCTGATTTGGGAAAGCTCTTCACCGTCCTCTGCGATCACAGCCTTCGCTTCTCCGGTTTGCAATGAAAACATCGCGTCGTAAATGGCACGCACTTGCGGGCTCTTGGCTCTGTTGAGAAGGGCGGTGCGCTGCATTTCGGCGAGATCAACTTCGACTATCTCTATTGGCATTGGCATGTCTCCGTGAAAACTTTCGGTCTCACAACCGGTCACGCTCAATCGGCGCTTCGAAAAAACTCTCCAAATAACTTCTTCGTATCATGAATGTCGATATCGACTTGTAACCTTAATCTTACAACCTGTAAGCAAACGTTCTAACTCGTTGCCAAGCGAGTCATCAATTTTAAGAGTGATTCTTCGCAAAACATGATTGCCCTGTAAATCTAGACATTGTATCAATTGAGACGCCGAAACGAGCAATTTGCGAAAACGAAAAGATAGAATCGTAAGTATGAACATCGCCTAACGACTTTGGAAACGTTGCACAGTACCAAACACTTGAAGTCTGATCATGAGGCGCCAACTGCGAAGCAATCAACAATTTAACGCGTTTTGGGCGATGGTCAACAAAAGTCGAGTCACCGCTCTCATCGTCGCCATCAATGTTGCTACGTTCGTGCTCCTGTCGGTGACTGGCGGAGCCGATGATTCAATCAACCTATACCGGTGGGGCGCCAAGTTCGGACCTGCGATACAAGCCGGGGACTGGTATCGATTAATCTCGCCGGTGTTCCTACACGCCGGCCTTTTCCACATCGCAGCCAACACGTTCGCATTGGTCATCTTTGGTCCACGCCTGGAGCAGGAGTTCGGTGCGCTGGCTTTCGTCGTAACCTACATCGTGGCCGGGGTTTGCGGCGTCGCCGCGAGCTACTTGGTTTCCCCGACATTGAGCGTCGGCGCCAGTGGCGCGGTGTTCGGAATGGTCGGGGCGTACGGGATATTCCTGGTTCGCAACCGGAGAGAGTTCGGCGGACCGGTGAACCGCGTGATCCTCAACCTGATTTTCATCCTCGGCATCAACATCGTGTTCGGGTTGGTGTGGCCAGGGATCGATCAAGGCGCGCACATCGGCGGATTGATCGCCGGCGCCGCGATGGGGTTCGTGGTAAGCCCTAGGAGATTGGTCCACATCGAAGACGACTTCATGCTCTTCGGTGCTCCGATCGTCCGAACTCGGTTCGCCAGGGCGTCACGTTCGAATATCCTGTTGGCCGCGGCCGTTGGATTGTTGGTCGCAATCGCGATATCGTGGTGGGTCACCAGCAACGTGGTGTACGACGCGGCAAGAATGTCTGAGTACGCGTATTACGAGTTGCTTACCCGCTGACGGGCGTCACTTAGTCGCCTTGATCGAAAAGAGGAACGGTACCGAGCCGTGATGCTCGTCCAACCTCCAACCGTCCTCGTGGCGACTCATCGGCGGGAAGGCGCGGTACTCGGAGACCGCGAATTCGTTCAGAAATTCGATCTTCAGCCCCGCCTCAATGATGGCGTTCACGATCTCCGACATGCTGTGCTGCCATTCGTGCGAAGGCGTTTCGAGGATTTCTGAGCCGGTGTACGTGTGTTCGCCGCCTTCGTAGGAAATGCCTTCAGGGTCCGGGAAGTAGGAGTGACACGGTTTCAGATCGTGTCCGCCTTTGGGTAACTCGACGTGCTCGAAAATGTGCGAGACCGGATGCCCGTCAAGGATGTAGAAAGTGCCGCCGGGTTTCAGGTAGCGAGCGAGGATCTCCGCCCATCCAGTCATGTCTGGCAACCAGCACAACGCTCCGATTGCGGTGTACACGATGTCGAACTGCTCATCCAAAACTTCAGGCAGATCGTAGACGTTGGAGCGGATGAAGCGCGTCTCCAATGCCAACTCATCGTTCAGTTCGCGCGCCAATTCGATCGCGGTGTCCGAAATATCTACACCAGTCGCAGTCGCCCCCAACCTCGACCACGACATCGTGTCCATCCCGAAGTGACATTGCAGGTGCAGCAGCGATTTGCCTGCGACTGGGCCCAACTCCTCGATCTCGGTTTTGGTCAGCGTGATTCTGCCCGATTTGAAGCCATCGACATCGTAGAAATCGGAAACGGCGTGAATCGGCGTTCGTTCGTTCCAGTTCTGACGGATTGTCTCCATTTTGTCGTTCATGGCGAGATCACTTCGTGGCCTTGATCGACAGCAAGAACGGTATGTTGCCGTCGTAATTTCGGAGCCTCCACCAACCTTCACGGCGCTCCATCTGAGGCAACGCTTGGAAAAACGAGAAGGGGAATTCGTGCATGAACTGGATCTTCAACCCTGCGCCAATGAGCGCGTTGACGATTTCCGACATGCTGTGTTGCCATTCGTAGACCGGCGTCGCAATCGTACCTGAACCGGTGTAGGTAATCCGTTCGCCCTCATCAAGCAAGCCTTTCGGATCTGGGAAGTAGGCGTGACGAAGTTCCAAATCGTCGGTCCCGTCGGCTCTCGTTACGGCGTCGAAGATGCGACCCGCGGGATGTTCGTCGAGCATGTAGAACGTGCCGCCGGGCTTCAAAAACCGCGCTATAACCTGACCCCAGCGCGTCAAGTCTGGCAACCAACACAACGCTCCGAGAGACGTGTAGACGATGTCAAATTCACCGTCCAAAACGTCAGTCAGTTCGTAGACGTTGGATCGAATGAAGCGTGCGCCCAATCCCAGTTCAGCGTTCAACCGATTCGCCAGATCAATCGATGCGTCCGAAAGATCTACGCCCGTTGCATCGGCACCGAGGCGCGCCCACGACATCGTATCCAAGCCGAAATGGCACTGTAGATGCAACAACGACTTGCCTTCCACCGCACCGATCTCCTCGACTTCGATGTCGTTGAGCATGATGCGACCCGCTTTGAACCCCTCGACGTTGTACATCTCCGAAGTGGCGTGGATGGGAGTCCGTTCGTTCCAATTGCGACGGTTTATTTCGATGCGTTCGTCCACGAATTGATCACTTATTACGCTGTTCGAATCGGATTTGGCGGCACGGCCGAACGTGAAGCGGTAAGTCTAAAACATCGATTTCAAAGCAAGATATACTGATTAGATGTATGGGGACGAGTGGATTCGACAGGGAGCGTACCGCAAGGTCGCGTGTCGTGGCGCCTGACCACGATAAAACGGGCAAAAAAACAAATGGCGAACGAGAAGTCGCCCTCGCAACTGCTTAAACAGTAGCGACGTCCGGCAGGAGTTGTTCTCAGAGGCACTTGTCGGGCGCCGAATATCTGAGGTGCGGATGTGCAACGCCGGTAGTACGTCCAAAGGCAACCGGCAACCGTGACCTGTGGCGGACGCCGTTGGCATCGTCCGGAAGCGGTATAAACAACCAACGGCTACACACGTAGAAGCTTTGACGGGAAACTTTCTGGACGGGGAGTTCGACCCTCCCCCGTCTCCACCAGCAAGTGGCGCTCGCGGCAGATACGCCGCGAGCGAATCATCCGCCGCGAACGAGAACCAACTCTCGATGCGCATTCGCCTTCCAAAGCGAACCCCAATCTCCCGCGAAAAGCGCACCATCAACATCAGCGGCGAGCAAATCTCCTTCACGCTACAACGCAGCACCCGTCGCCGTCGGACCATACAGATCCAGCTCGATCCCGAATCGGGGCTGAAGGTCTTGGTTCCTCACACGTTGACCGACAGCGAGATCGAGGATTTCCTGCTGAAACGCTCCGACTGGATCCTCAAGCATCGCACCGACGTCGAAGTCGCTGAAGGCCGCTTCGATTGGGCCGAGGGCGGAATGATGCGGCTGCGAGGCAATCCAATTCAGGTCGTAGTCCAAGAACGAGACGTGAACGATGTTGGACGCGACCTGCAGCCGACCGTTGTGAAATCATTGGAAGGCGAGACGGTCACCGTGATCATTCCGCCCGACATGCCTCAAAAGGAGAAATCGAACGTCGTGAAGCAATGGTTGATGGATTGGTATCGACAGGAATCTTGGGACTACCTCAAATCTAGAGTCGCCGAGTACGGAAACGTCATGGGCGTCAAACCGAGCCAGCTGAAGCTGAGCAACGCCAAGATGCGGTGGGGAAGTTGTAGCGGAAAACGATCGATCAATCTCAACTGGCGCCTCATAATGCTCGACGACCGGTTGATCGACTACGTCGTGGTTCACGAACTCGCGCACCTTGTCGAACTTAACCACTCTCCCGGATTTTGGGGCGTCGTCGGGCGAGTGCTGCCGGATCACCCGGAATTGAGGCGACGATTGCGCGCCCAGTCGCCCTCTGCGCTGGGTTAGGAACCTGCTTGGCGGTTTCACGGCGCAAACGCGATCGCCGCTGCGCCCCCTGCGATGCAGATCGCACCTAAAGCGCGTACGGGCGTCACTCCTTCTTTCAGCACGACCGCTCCGTATGCAACCGCCACCAAGATGGAGATTTCCCTGAACGGTCCGACGTAGCTGACGGGCGAAAACGTTAGGGCGGTCAACACAAGGGTGTACGCCGCAAACTGCAGCAGGCCGCCGACTACTAAAATCCTCCAATGGCGCCGAGCCTCGTCAATGAACGCTGCTCGCGTCTCGAGACGCGATTGAATTGTCATCATCCCTAACCCGCCGCCAAGTTGCAGGAAGAACATGTAGAGCGCTGGTTGGACGTGCTTTACCCCCTGCGCGTCGACGACGGAGTAAATCCCAATGACTACCCCAGTTGACAACGCCAGCAACCAAGCCGGTCGAATCCTCGGTCGTCCGCCTGCGCCTGAGTTCCCGAAGCGCACCAAACTCAACATCGAACGGGCGAACCGTTTGAGTGTGGCGGCCTCGATGTCCGAAATCGTGATCAGCACCAATCCAGTCACGATGGACAACGCGCCGGCCACGGCTCCCAATGACATCGATTCTCCGACTATGAATACGCCAAGAAACGGGATTATTGCCAAACCCAAACCTCTGGCAACTGGGTAAACGAGTGAGAGTTCGCCTGTGTTGTACGCGTAACCCAGAGTGGCGAAGTACCAGATGTGCAGCAAAATGGTCGCCAAGATGAACCACCACCCGGTTCCGCTCGGAAAGTCAACGATGAGCAGGTAGACCGCAAGCGGAAGGACGAGCATCGCCGACGTGACGGCCATCAGACCCGTCGTGACCGCAGGTCTGGTCGCACGTCGAACCATCAGATTCCACGACGCGTGAGCGAACGCCGATGAAACGACGAGCAAAATGGCTAATGGGGTCACGGAAGGAGAAGCTGGGTGCGCACGACGCAACGATGGCATTTGGTTGGCGATAGACTACAATGCGCGTCGATCAATGAACCCAACCAATAACCCGGAGCCGAAACAGATGCATTATCAAGACGAACGGACGCACGGATGCAGAATATCCGACGCTTGGACCTACCGCGGCCTCAAGACGGTTGTGATGGAAAACGAACTGCTCCGTCTGAGCCTAATCGCGGACAAAGGCGCCGACATGTTCGAGTTGGTCCACAAGCCAAGCGACACCGATTTCATGTGGCGCACCCCATGGAGCGTTCGCAATCAGGCGCTGTGGGTGCCATCTACCGGATGGGGCGAAGGGATATTCCACGACCTTTATATCGGAGGTTGGAACACGATAGCCCCCACAGGCGGGTTCCAGCAAGACTACATGGGCGCCGAGATTGGGCAGCACAACGAGACGAACATGATGCCTTGGGACGCGCAGATCATCGAGGATTCACCTGAGCGCGTCTCGGCGAAATTCTCCGTGCGTGCCGTTCGGACGCCGTTCTGGATCGAAAAAGTGGTCTCGCTAGAATCCCAATCGCCGGTAGTTACGGTCACAGACACGTTGATCAACGAGGCCGAGGAGCCAGCACCCGCCCAATGGGGTCAACACGTCGCCTTGGGAGACCCGTTCCTGACACCCAACTGCATCCTGGACTTTGCGGGCGGTGATTTCATCGCGCCCCAGTCGCCTGACGGCTCGGTTCCACCCGGCTCGCGATTGATGCCAAATCGCACTGGTTCGTGGCCGGTTGCCGAAGCGCCCGACGGGTCGGAGGTCGATCTGACGATGTTCCCGCCGAAGTCCGACCGATTGGTCGACTACCTTTCGTTCAACAACCTCGTCGATGGATGGTACGCCGTAACAAACCCGGATCGCCGCGTGGGCATCGGTCTGCGATGGGACAGCGAGGTCTTCAAATACCTCTGGTACTGGCAAGTCTTCGGCGGCCACAGCGGCTACCCGTGGTACAAACGCACCTACAACGTCGGTCTCGAGCCATTTACCAGCCTTCCGAGCGGCATGGCTGAACCGGGCAGCGACGAATCGACATCAATGATGTTTGAACCGGGAGAATCGCGCAGTTCCACCGTCCGTGCCGTTATCTACGAATCCAGAAATGGCGTGACCAGCATCAACGAGGACGGCAAAGTGGATTTAAGGAGGTGATCGGAGTATCAGTCTGAAAACGGGTATTGACTTACGTCTCGATATGCATGGGCACCCAAACAAACCGACCAATTGGGATAACGTAATCATCTGTGGTCTCGCCCCATGTGACCGTAAATGTTCAAGATTAACCACGGATGGGAGTCTAAGATGCCGACCTTCAAAGAACGGCTTGAGGAGCTAGTTGCGGCTTACAACGGTCTGAAAAACGCGATGCCCACGTCAGGCTCGACTGCCGAAGTGTGGGAACGTCAAGTTCCCTTGGCCAGTTTGATCGTACAGATTGACCAATTAAAGCTACTCTACGAAATCTATCGGAGGCAATAATCAAAATTGAGCCGGTCCCAGTAGTTGATCGAAACGTCTCCAAAACCGGGGTGTTGCTCGATGCATCTAAAGTTCTTCGAGCAAATCGTTCGCTTTGGCATCGCGTGCCTCATCGATCAGGAAGTCCAACTTGGCCGAATCTGCGTCGGCTTCAAATTGACGGTCCCTTTGCTCCCAATCCAAATCGCGGGACCACTTTCTCAACTCATCGAAGTCAGTTTCGTGGAGGACAAGGATCGCCTGTTGGATCTCTGTAATGCTTGACATCGATGCTTCCCGTTTTTCGATGTGTGGCGTATCGCTGGAGTCTTATGGGTCTAGATATGCTGACTCTATCTAAAGACACGTCTTATATTAAGCCCATGCGGAACTTGGATAGAGCGTCGCCGCGCTTTATGTTCTGCGTATGGAGGTTGCCGTTCACGACCGCCAGATCCGGTTCCAGTAAGACCTGAGGAAATGCCAGTAGGTCATCTCGACGTTGTACCGGCTCAAGTATCTGCGATAGTCGGCTACGGTCCAGATGATGGCGACGAGAAGAATGATCCATATGGCCGCTATCCAGATCATCGGCTATTGCACCACGCTTCCATCCCGGTATCGGTCATCAGTTCCAACGGGGTGACCCGACCGGCCATCCCGTGGGTCTCGACGAACTCCGCCATCTCAACGGTCACTTCCGCCAACCTCTTCTGATTGGCCTTGACGTTGCGCTCCGCGAGGATGCTGTCGATTATCGCTCCTCGCTTGCGATGTAGCCGACACAGGAGAACGTCCAGTGTCGGAGTGGGCGTCCGGGTATGCCTCGGTGTGACCAGCACCTGACGGGTTACTTCGACGACGACCGTAACTTCACGAGTGACCTGTATGGGCCGATCAACGATTCGGGTCACCTCGATCTCGCGTGTCCCGCAGGCGAGAGTCATTACGAGCGCCACGGCACACGCAACCATGATCACGATTGCAGTTGAGATCGGATGGCACTCCTCCGACTGTTATCTTTTCGGATGGGGCTTGTGATGTAGGTAGACACACGTCGGTATAACTGGCTTCCCGCCTTCGCGGGAATGACTAATGTGTTTCTCGACTGTTTCACGCCTCTGCCAGCACCCGCGTCCCCGTCTTGTGAGCGTTAATCCAGTCCCAGTCCAAAGGGACGCCGATGCCGTGTCCGGTAGGCGCAAAGACGCAACCGTTTTCGTCGACCGTGTCGAGGTCGTCGGAGTAGTTTACCCAAATCGGTGGTTTGGTGCTTCGAACCTTCGGATGCACGAGCCCTAGCTCGTAGTAGTTGGTGTTGCGGACTGCCGACATGAGATGTCGGTGTGCAGGATCGGGTCCGTGCGTCTCAACGTCCAACCCGACGCTTTCGCAGGCGTGGAAGATCTTCATCGCGCCGGTTATCCCGCCATCTTCGTGCGCACCGACTCTGACGTAATCGGTCCCGTCGGCTAATACGAAGTTCATGTGCTGCTCAGGTAGACGGATGTGTTCGGTCTGAAGCAGTGGTGTCTTAATCATCTGGCGCAGTTTGCGGTGCGCGAACGTGGAGACGCCACCATCCATGAAGACGTCTTCCCACCAGAAGAATTCGGCTTCATCACATGCTTTGCCGAGCTTGAGAGCGTCGCCGAAGTTCCTGACCTCGTTCGCCGGGTCGATCATGAGATCCATGTCGGACCCAACAGCGTTGCGAACAGCCAAGACGTTGTCTACCTCGCGCTGGATGTTTTCGCCGGCGAGTCCCCACCCGTGAATCTTGAACGCGGGGTAACCCATCTCCTTGCACGTGACAGCAAAATCGGCAAAGTCTTGCGGAGTTGTCAAGCCACCGTTTTCGTCGCCATGCAGTGTTGAAGCGTAAGCCGGTAGCGGTTTCCGCTCTCCGCCCAGAAGTTGGAACAATGGCTCTTCGTAAATCTTCCCCGCGATGTCCCAAAGGCAAATGTCGACGATACCCAGTCCGAGCGCGGCGGTGTGGCGCAACCCGCGCTTCATCGCGTTGTAGTGCACCTCCCGTTGCATCGCGTCTTTTCCGATCAGGTAGGCTGCGACAGTCTCGATGTCGGCCAGAGCGTTGCCCCGTGCACCGGGATATTCGCCGACCACGCCTTGATCGGTGTAGATCGACAGGATCCCGCCGCCGGCGTTCAGCGAGGCGTCCTTCTCGTACACCATGTTGAAGGTGTTGTAGTCCTTGCTCACGTTCTCGACTTCGTGCGCGAATGTCGTGACTTCGATTCGGGTTATCTTTGCGGCAGGTCTCACGGCCTCTTGCTCCTTGAAGGCATCGGGTTTCTACAGGGGTAATTCTACGCATGAGAGCCGTACGCCGAAGTGGACTTGACGGCTTCGGACAGCCTCTGTTCACGGTTGCGATTCAGAGCATTGAATTGGGTATCCAAAACGCTGACGAATCGTCATGCGCTTTGATTAATTCTCCTAATCAATGATTCGAATTAAAGAAAGTAAATATCGAACTTCGTAAATCCGAATTTAGTATTTAAATCGTATTGCACATATATACGCTTTCTTTTTGCCGCGTTCACCAAATTCGATGAAAATAATTCGATTATTCGTATTTTGGATATGTTCAAACAATGCATGTCTTTGCGCGGCTCGGAGTCATTTGCGAGTACAACCTGATCCAGAGAGATGGGAAAGTGAAGAAATATCGTATATCCGACGGCTACACGCAATCCTCTTGAGAATCCGAGACTAGAGGCGTTTGCCGTTGATGATTCCATATGCGACAATTGCCGCACTATGAAAGCACTGAGAATTCACGGCAATAAAGACATCCGCTTGGAAGACCTTCCGGAACCGGTCCCAGGCGTCGGCGAGGCGAAACTACGGATCACCTACACCTCGATCTGTGCTACCGACATCGAGGAGTGGCAATACGGACCGCTCTGGACGCAGCACGGCGGCCCGAACCCGATCAGCGGACAGGAGATGCCGCTAATTCTTGGCCACGAAATCTCTGGTCATGTCGAAGAGTTGGGAGAAGGCGCCACCGGATTGTCCGTTGGAGACCGGGCAGTCGTCAACAACGTCAGGACTTGCGGCACATGCTTTTGGTGTCGGCGAGGATCCCAAGCCACCTGCAACAGCATTTGCGTCGCGGGTCTATCCGCCGATGGCGGTCTCGCCGAATACATGACATGGCCTGCGAGCCACCTCATCAAGTTGCCAGACAACGTGTCGGATCGAGAAGCGCCTTTGATCGAACCCGCTACGGTGGCGGTCCACGCGGTGCGACGGTCCGGCGTCAAGGTCGGCGAAAACGTTGCGGTGATCGGATGCGGGACGGTTGGATCGCTCACGATGCAAGCGTTTCGCGCCGCTGGAGCGCGTGTGATCGCCGTGGATGTTCGAGAACAGAGCATATCGCTGGCCAAAGAGCTCGGAGCTGACGAGACCATCAACGCGTCCGATTCACAAGCGCACGACCAGCTGCTGGAGTTGACCGGCGGCATCGGACCCGACATCGTAGCAGAAACCGCGGGCGCGGCCGAGACGCCGAATATGGCTATCCAATGGACGCGGCCAGGCGGCAAGACCGTGCTCGTCGGGATTTACTCCGCGACCCCCAAGTTCGACTTCAACAACATCGTGGGACCCGAAAAGACCGTCATCGGATCCGTCGCCGCATCTCCCGGCGATATGGCGGCAACTGTCCAACTTCTCGCCGACGGCAAATTGTCGGTGAAACCACTGATTTCCGCGGTTGTCCCACTCGATCGAGTGATCGAAGATGGATTCGAACGCATGCTCAGCCCGGAAAAGGACGTGTTCAGGCTATTGGTGTCGCCAAACGCCTAACCCCAAACGCCTAACCGCGCTCATGCAACCGCTTGTGGACGGCGTCGATCGCTTCGTTGAAGGGACGTTTCAGGTAGCCCATGTGGTCGTCCTCGCCGTGATGGTGCGTGACATGTCCGTGCGAGTGTTGGCGTGAACTGTTGTCGATGTAGGTCAACGAGCCGTGCATCAACGTGAGCATGTACTTCGCCGTCGCAACGTCGAACATGCTCCACGGACCACCCACCGACACATAGACCGGCGAGGTATGCGAGAAGATGCCGCGCTCCCAGACGTCGTAGTACCGGTATCCCGCGTAGTAACCCGGACCTCCGGCTCTAGCGGCCAACCACGAGTTGCCGTCGATCTTGATCGTTTCATGGAGACTCAACTTCCGAGTCGGCTTATCCACCTCTGAGGAAGCGACAACCTTACCCTCTTGGATAATCTCCAACTTCGACATCGGCACGACGCTCTCAGCCCATGCGGAGACCTCGACAGTTCCCGGGCTCGAAAGCTCAACGGTGTCGCCCACCTCGTATCCATCAACGGTCAGATGGATGATCGGACCACCGCTCAGGACAGTTCGGCCCTTCGCGACGTTGCGGCACCAGCTTTCATAGGTGAACTCCTCGTCGTCGGGGATCCGCACGTAGGTCCGGTACATCCCTACGGGGACATCGCTCGACATCTTGTCGGTGCCACCGACCAGCGGAAGACGGTAGCCGCAGTTCAGATAGCGGTACCACTCGTTGTGCATGAACTCCTGTTGCTGGATCATTTCTATGGCATCTAGTCGTCCGGTCGCGACCAAAGCCGCCGGTTCGCCGTTAGGGAACGGAAAGTGCGGGTTGATGACGAACCCGTCCTGTGCATGTGCCTCGTCTGCCCAGTGGCTCAGCGTAGTCTCCATCGGACCGCCGATCTCGGCCTCCCCCGGGCCGTCGGAGCAGAAGGGCATCACCGGCTGCTTCAACCCCCACAAGATCATGTGCCCCATGAAGTGCTGACGGTTTTCCTGCGACGTGTAGACGATGTTGTTGCCCTCACGCGTCACACTGGGATGGCCAGTGAAGTCCTCGACATTCGTGAACAGGCTGCCCCACTGGGACTGGAGCAGGTTGACAACGTTTAGATCTTCGGCCTGCGATTCGAAGTGGCTGCCTTGCGTTGAGAGGAAGTGGACATGCGAGTCGCCGGAGTACCACCCGCGCTCGTTCATGTTGATCCAGCGCTTGAGGCGCAACTCAAGCTCCTGCTGTCCGGGAGCGATCTCGATCTTGGTGCGGAGCGGCTCGTATTCGTATCCGCGAGCAGCATCCACGATCACATCGCCTCTTGGGAGCCAGCCCTGCGCAGTGCCATCGATGTAGGCATAGCTGATCTGACCAAGCCGCGTGTCGCCACCCACGTCAATGTGCCACGTGTCGAGGTTGGAGTTGATTTGGTTGTGGTGGCCGTGCGGTTGGTATGGCACACCGTCTGGAGACCTGAAGTGGATGCGGCACGGGACGATCTGCCCCGTTTCATCGTCGACAACTCGCACCTTCACCCAGTTCTTGCCCGGTTCGGTAAGTGAAATGTGGATCTTATCGGTGTCGACAGAACCTTGGCTCTCAACCTCTCCCCACTTCACGCTGTCGATCTTCTCGCCTCCCTGGGACACATCGACTGTCGCTGATGGAACTCCGGACAGCTCGACGTATGCCGGGCTGGACTTGGGATTCTGAGGTTCGCCGAAACCTTTGTAAGCGTCGTTCAGAAACTCGTCAGCAGATTGCTCCGGGAGCGGATGCGTATAGGTGCGCTCGCCGCGGTCGATCGTGACATCCAAATCGAAGGGCTTTTCAGCTTGCTCGGCGTCTTTGAGATCGACTCGGAGCGGTCGTCGGGCAGCGCGAGAGAACGGGTGCTCGTCGACGTGTCCAAGAGTCAAACCGGCGACAATGAAACGCGGTCCCCTAGGCACGAACTCGACCGACTCGATCACGCGATCCGGTGTCGGATTGCGCCACGCCCATAGCCAGTACCACGCTGGCTGCGCCTGCACAACTTCGGTTTGACGTCTTCCAGTCTCGTCGAAACGCCCTTCGTATCGGGGAATGAGCGCATCTCCACGGTCAGTCACAGCGAGATATGGGTAGCCGACGCCGTAACGCGATATCCCCTGCCGGTCGCCAACGGCGCTTATCTCGTAACGCTCGCGTATGGGGACGGTTACGGTACCTGAGTCTTCGAACCTGATCACGTAATCAGCGACGTGAACTCCGATCGGACCGTTGGTAGCCTGTTCGGTCTCCAACTGCCGGTGGGCGAAGACCAAGTTGTGCGCGGTCTTACTGATCGGCACAGTTATCGAATCCTCGCTGGCCGCCAACGAGACGTAGCAATTGACGGAAGGATCGGCATCTGGCGAGCCGACGGTGAACGGGAGGCCCCGCATGGTCTGCTCACCGAGAATTGGGTCCTCACCCGGCAGGCACTCCGTACCTGCGTCGCACCAAGCGGATATATTGATGAGCTCATAGTCCATGGTTGAGTGACCTCCGTATCGTGGTCAGAGTACTATGCATGTTAGTCAATTCCTCAGAAGTCCGCGCGGACCACAGTATCGTTCATAACGGGAGAAAAGATGTCAGACAGCATGAAAGCGTTACGTTACTACGGTCGCAGGGACATGCGATTAGAAGATGTGCCGGTTCCCGAACCGGCGGACAACGAGGCGCGCCTGCGCATCTCCTACGCATCGATCTGCCAGACCGACGTCGAACGGTGGTGGCACGGCCCAACCATGCGTAGATGGCGGACGGAGCCCAAGACAGTAGGCCACGAAACGTCAGGGCGAGTTGAAGCGATAGGAACCAAGGTTCGCGGCTTGTCTGTTGGCGACCGAGTAATGGTGAACAACATCCGACCTTGCGGCGAATGCCACTGGTGCATCCTAGGCTCGCAGTCGAGCTGTGCAAACGCGAAAACCGCCGGGTTCGCCTTGGATGGCGGTCTGGCAGAATACATGATCTGGCCGGAAAGTCATCTCATCAATTTGCCCGACAACATCCCTGACGTGCAAACTCCCCTAATCGAGCCGACCTCGGTAGCTGTACATGCCACGCGTAGATCCGGCGTAAAGGTAGGCGACACTGTGGCGGTCATCGGGTGCGGCACGGTCGGAATGTTGACGATGCAGGTTCTGCGCGCCGCTGGTGCTCGCGTTATCGCCGGTGATCTACGAGCGCAATCTCTCGAACTTGCGTTGAAACTGGGCGCGGACGCCGCGATAAACACAGGAGATGAAGACGCGCTTGAGCAGGTAATGGATTTGACCGATGGCGTCGGCGCGGACATCGTCTTTGAAACCGCGGGCGCCGTCGTGACGCCGCGTATCGCGATCAATTGGACGCGACCCGGCGGGACGACTGTACTAGTCGGGATCCACTCAGGTGTAGCCAACTTCGATTTCAACGAGATCGTGGGGACCGAGAGAACGGTAATCGGGTCAGTCGCCGCGTCACCGGGAGACATGGAGAAAGGGATCGAACTCATTGCCTGCGGCAAAATCCTCCTCGAGGATCTCGTATCGGCGGTGATCGCACTGGATCGCGTAATGGAGGACGGTTTCGAAAGGATGCGGCAACCCGAGAAGGACGTATTCCGGATAATGGTTACTTCGGATTATCGTTCTGTTTGAGCTTCGGCGGACGCCAACGGAAAAGGATCGTTCTTGCTGGCTTCGGCCTGAGCCTCCGGTATCGACATACCTCTAATACTCAGGTCGGTCCATAGGCTCTTAACGTAAGCCAACACGTCGACGATTTCTTGATGCGACAGTTGAGCGCCGAACGCGGGCATGCCAGATTTGAATCCCGGCAGATCCAGATATCCGCCGCCGAGTTTGATCTGCTTGTAAAGCGTCCCATCACCGTGGTGCCAAGTGTGACCGCTTCCGTTCAAAGGCGGCGGTGGTAGAGTCCCATCGCTCTTCGTGATGTTCCAATGCGGCTGACCCTCGCCGGAATCGCCGTGGCACGAAGCGCAATACGTTCCGAATATCCGCTCGCCGTGCTCTACCGGGTCGGCAGAGTCAGAGTCCGCTGAGGAACTCATGTCCGCCTTGTCATCCGAGCCGCAAGCGCTCGCCAATGAAATAGTTGCCAACCACGCCAGCAGTATCCAATGCCACCGTCTGGCCATGCTTCAACCCCCGATCGGTTCATTCGCAGCGAGACCTCCGTGTATATTCCCGAAGGGTAGCAGGGCGTTTCTGCGATAATCTACTAACCGTCGATTCAGCCGAAAAACGAAGCCTAGGTTGCTCGCAATGCACTACGCCGACGAACGTACACACGGATGCCGGATTTCCGATTCCTGGACCTACAGAGGTCTCAAAACCGTCGTGATGGAGAACTCGTTGGTGAGAGTGATGATCCTCGCCGACAAGGGTGCCGATGTATATTCGTTCGTCCACAAACCGACCGACACCGAGTTCATGTGGCGTTCCCCGTGGGGCGTACGAGATCCGCGCAAGTTCGTGCCGTCAACCGGTTCCACGCAAGGCATGTGGCTCGACTACTACGAGGGCGGTTGGCAGACCGCGCTGCCGCACGGCGGGTATCCAGACGAGGTCTACGGAGCAGAATTCGGACTCCATGCAGAACTCAACAATCTGCCCTGGGACGCGACCATTGTTGACGATACCCCCGACCGCGTCGCCGTCAACTTCAAGACCAAAGGCGTGCGAATGCCCGTCGCAGTCGACATGACGATGTCGTTGGAGGCGGGATCGTCGACGCTCAAACTATCGAAAACCGCGATCAACGAGGGCGAGGAACCGGTCGATATCGTATGGCTCGAGCACATCGCGATCGGTCCGCCATTCTTATCGGACAAATGCCGCCTCTACGTGCCCGAATGCAAGGTGTTGACGCACCCAGAGGAGTTCGTCGATACCCAGAAGCTGCCACTCGGGTGGAAAGGCGACTGGCCGATGGTCCCGTCAGTCGACGGTGGCGAGATCGACTTCCGGGAAATCCCGGGCAAAGAAGACCGCTCGCTCGACATGGCATACATGACCGAGATGGACGAGGGCTGGTACGCCGTCCACAACAAAGAGTCCAACGTCGGATTTGCGGTGTCGTTCCCGACCGATATTTTCAAATACCTGTGGTACTGGCGCAACCTCGGCGGCGGATGGGGCTACCCCTGGTACGGCCGTTGCTACAACGTCGGATTGGAACCATGCACAAGCTGGGACAACCGAGGCCTGAAGCACTCCATGGAGAACGGCACGTCGCGTCCGTTAGATGCGGGTGAGAGGCTGACGGTGGAGATCACCGCGTCGGCCTTCGTCGGAGAGGGCGAGGTCATCGGTGTTTCTTCAGATGGCGATGTAGGCCTGCAAAGTTAGCGATCCCTGAGGAACGCAATATCATTAGTCGGAAACACGACACCACGCGAGAGATTGTGCGAGGAAATCATGCGACGCAGAATGTTCGGCGACTCAGGACTGGCATCATCTGTCATCGGCTACGGCGGTTGGCCGATGGGCAGAGGACAGTACGGCAATTTCGACGACGACGAAGCGATCGTTGCGGCTCGGAAGTCCTACGCTTCGGGCATAAACCTGTTCGACACCGCCGCCGTCTACGGCTGGGGATACGGCGAGAAGCTGATGGGCAAAGCAGTCGCACCATTCCGCAACGACATCGTGCTAGTCACCAAGGGTGGCCGTGAGTGGGTGCGCGACAACCCGGACCGATCCGCGGCGACTGTGTCGATCAGCGACCGCGCGACCCTTCTCAGAAGCATCGATGAGAGCCTCGAACGTCTCAATACCGACTACATCGATCTGTTCCTCATCCACTGGCCAGACCACACGCGCTCATTCGAGGAGCCGATGCGGGCGTTGGAGGATGCCAAGGCAGCGGGTAAGCTGCGGCATACAGGCGTCTCAAACTTCAACCCCGAGATGATGGCGCAGTGTCGAGAACACAGCCCGATCGTCACCAACCAGATCGGATATCACATCTTCGACCGCCGACCAGAGTCTGGCGTGATGCCGTTCGTCGAAGCGAACGGAATGGGCGTTATGGCGTACGGGACGTTGGCGCACGGGTTGCTGACTGGTGCATGGTCGTCGGATCACGCTTTCGGGGACAACGATTGGCGAGCCAACGGAGCGAACTTCGGCCTAGCGTCGTTTGGACCTGAAAACCTCGCCAAGAATGTCGCGGTTGTGGAGAAGCTGAAGGGTATCGCTGCGGACCATGGAAAGACTGTGGCACAGCTGGCGATCGCTTGGGTGTTGGCGAACCTTACCGTCACCGTCGCGCTGTGCGGGATGGTGAATGAGTCTGAGGTCGAAGACAATATTGGTGGCGACTGGGAGATGCCGGCGGAGGTCAAGCGGCAGATCGACGACTTGGTTATGGCTGAAGGCGCGGGTGTCGGCACGCCCGATATGGCGATCGCAACTTAACCGATCTGCGCTCTGAAGGGCCGCCTGGGTATAACAAAGTAACGTGATCGGCGTCGGTCGGCAACGTTTACTTGGTCGAACATCCGCGTAACCAGGCGCGTGGGTTTGGCGGTGAGATAGGTCGCTGCTATCGCGATCGGGAAAGCCAAGAAGAAGCCCGGCGTGGCCAAGTGGATGTCGAAAATACCGCCAGGACCGCCTGACAGCGTGCCCCAAATCGATGCGATGGCAGTGCCTGAGACCATGGCGGTCAGTGCTCCCCAGAAGTTGAAGCGTCGCCAGAAGAGGGCCAGTATCGTGACCGGTCCGAATGCGGCCCCTATTCCGCCCCAAGCGTAGGCGACGAGGTCGAGGACCGAATCGGGGTGACAGATCGAGAACGCTGCGGCTCCGATCCCGATGACCAACAGGAGAAGTCGCCCGAGCCAAACCCGAGAGTGGGTGGAGATCGAGTAGGTGAATTTCCGAATTATCGGCAGGTCGTCGGTGGCGATTGCGGAGGCCAACAGGAGTTGCGAGTCTGCCGTGCTCATCACCGCGGCGATGACCGCGACGAGGAGGACGCTGACGATTAATGGGTGGAACAGGGTTTCGGCGACCACCAAGTAGAGGCGTTCGGGATCGGCGACGATTTGATCTAGAACTCCGAGATGGATCAAAACCGGTAACGCCAAGAGTCCGAAGACGATGCTGGCCCCGTAAGTGGCGGCGAGCCAGAAGACGCTGATGTACCGGCTCCTGTACATTTGGTCTTCACTCTCGATGGCCATGAAGCGCTGAAGGATCCGTTGGGCTCCGAATACTCCGATTCCCCATCCCATGACAGAGAGTAGGAACTTGACAGTTAGCGGGTTGCTGTCTGAGTCGGTGAACGGGTTCCAAAATCCGGGTGCCGGCGCACCGTCCCGGTTGAAAGGGTCATCCGTGGTGATGAAGATGGCGACGATCAAGAAGATGAATCCGGTGATGACGAACAGGGTTTGGAAGACGTCGGTGCGGGAGACCGCGAGGAAGCCGCCGATGAACGTGTCCGAGCCTACGGCGATGAGTGTCAGGATGACTCCGGTTGCGTAGTTGAGGCCGAACACGGTTTCGGCGAGCTTGGCTCCTGCTACCATCCCGGAACTAACGTAAAACATGACGAAGAGAGTGGTGATCAGAGCGGATATCGTCCGTAGAGTTCCGGTGCGGTCGCGGAAACGGTTTTCGAAGAATTCGGGCGTCGTCAGCGAGTTTTGGGCGAGGACGGTGTAATGCCTGAGACGTGTGGCCATGAAGGTCCAAACGATCCACATCGCGGCGATGATCATGATCTCGATACAGATTATGTCGAGGCCATGCTGGAAAGTCAAGCGCGGGGAGGACCAGCATCGTCCACCCGCTGGTGGTCGAGGATCCGGCGCTGAGCGCTGATGTGATGCTCGAGACGCGTCGCCCGCCTAGAACGTAGTCGGCCATGTCTTGCATCTGCCGCGAACGGTACAGGGCGATGCCGATCACCACGGCAAAGTAGGCGAGCAAAACGGAGAGTATCCAAGGGTCGAGCATGGGGACAGACGTATGTTCGTTGGCTGTGAAAGTTTTGAGCTAGTGGCCAGTTCGACGAGAAGCGCGGAATCCCCTGCGTTTCGATTTTGAATTTCGACTGTACTCCTTTTCCAAGTCAAAACGCACCTGGCCTAGCGTGGCGATCGCTTCAAGGTCGCGGTATTGGTCGATCCGGAGTCGGATGATGCGATAGGGGACCTCAAACGTTTGGCGATCGCAACGTAACTGACGTCACAAAAATCTGGTTTCGGTCACCGCAATGGCAGCACGCTCCGCGATGAGCGGTTTCGCGGAGTTCACGTTGTCGAAGAGACGGGTGACTTCCTCGGACGGTTTCGCCGCCAACAATGTCGTCGCGATCGCTATCGGAAAGGTCAAGAGGAAACCAGGTGTGGCCAAATCGATGTCCCAAATCTGGAACCGACCTCCGGTCAAGATTCCCCAGATCGACGCGATCACCGTGCCGGACACAATCGATGCCAGCGCTCCCCAGACGTTGAACCGGCGCCAATACAGGGCGAGTATCGTTACTGGGCCGAATGCGGCACCCATACCGCCCCATGCGTACGGGACTAGGTCGAGGACAGATTCCGGATGAAAGATCGAGAACACAGCCGCAGCGCCACCGATGATCACTAACAGGAACCGTCCCAACCACTCCCTGCCACCATTTTCGAGGTCGTTCGTGAAACGCCGGATGACAGGGAGGCCGCCAGTTGCAACAGCTGAGGCGAGCAACAGCTGCGAATCGGCGGTGCTCATAATCGCCGCGATTACCGCTACCAATAGTATGCCGATGATGATCGGATGGAACAAAGCGTTGGTCAGCACGAGATATATACGTTCCGGGTCTTCCAGAACCAGATCCAAAGTCCCGGTATTGAGCAAGTCGGGCAGTGCCAATAGGCCTACCGCCATGCCCAAGACGTAGATGATCGTGACCCACGATACGCCGATTTTCCGGCTGACATCGATTCGGGCTGTACTGCCGATAGCGATGAATCTCTGAATAACGCGCTGCGATCCGAACACGCCGATGCCCCATCCTAGGATCGACAGGAAGAAGACGGGAGCCGATGAACTGGCGTTTTCCATGTCAAAGGGTCTCCACAGTCCGTGGAGATCGACATTGGTTTGGGCTAGATTTCCTTCCGTTTGGAATAGCAAGTTGACGGTCAAGATCAGTAGTCCTCCCAGCATAAACAGGGCTTGGAATACGTCTGTGCGCGACACTGCGAGGTAACCACCGATGAACGTATAGGATGCGATTGCGATGAGTGCGACGATCACGCCGATTTCAAATTGCAGCCCGAACGACATCGCTAGTAGTTTGGATCCTGCGACGAGGACTGAACTGACGTAGATGACGATGAACAGGATCAGGACTAGTGCGGTGACGGTCCGCAAAGTGCCTGAGTGGTCACCGAATCTCTTTTCGAGGAAATCTGGTGTGGTCAGCGCATCGTTGGCGGCAACCGTAAAGCGGCGGAGCCGTTTGGCGAGTACTAACCAGGCAATCCACAACTGAATGACGATCGCTAGGATTATCCACGTTGTCGCCAAGCCGTGCCGGTACGCGAGGGCGGGCAGAACAAGCATTGTCCAAGCACTTGCCATGGACGATCCCGCACTCAACCCAGTCGCGACGCTTGAGACTCGTTGACCTCCGAGAACGAAGTCGGACATGTCGCGCATCTTGTGGGCGTGATGCAACGCGATGCCGATGATGGTGGCGAAATAGGCCGAAAAGACCGATATGATCCATGGATTTAACACCATTGGGCACTCAGTTCAACTTGCAGAATGACTATCCGGGTTGAGAATGAGAATTGCATCCGGTCGGTTCTGGCAAAAACGGAAACTTTTGCTGCGGTCTCAATATAGAAATACGAACCGGTGGCGAAAGTCGATCCGTTCCGCGGCGACAGCAAATGGGTGCAGTATTCGTCAACATATACATAGATATGGCGAATAGGAAAGGGACAAATCGAAATGCTAATCATCGATACACACTGCCACGCCGGAAACAACTGGTTCGAACCGATCGAGGTGCTGGAATTCCAGATGGACCGCAACGGTGTCGACAAAGCGCTCCTCGTGCAACACGGCGGCACGTTCGACAACACGTACCTGTTCGACGAGGCGGCGAAGCGCGGCGACCGTTTCAAGGTTGCGGTATTGGTCGATCCCAAGTCAGATGATCCACTCGGAGATCTCGAGCGGTTGGCAGAGCAGGGCGCAGCGGGTATACGGCTGGCACCCGACGCTGAATTCGCCAACGCCGGACCGTACGACATGTGGAAGCGAACCGGAGAGCTAGGACTGGTGGCCACATGTCAGGGAAACCCGCCGAAGTTTGCGACCAATGCATTCGCGCGTGTCTTGGATGCATGTCCAGATACACACGTCGTCATCGAACACTTGGCAGGCGTCACAGTAGTCGGACCACCGTTCGACGGCTACGAAGACGCATTGAAGCACGCCGAACGCGAAAACACGAGCATCAAGGTTCCGGGACTTGGTGAGATTTGTAAGCGCCCGTCGCGGTTGTTCCCGGAGTTTAGGTTTGACGATGTGCCGCCTTTGTTCGAGATGGCTAAGGAGGCGTTTGGGGTTCGGCGGATGATGTGGGGGAGTGATTTTCCTCCTGCGGCAGGTCGTGAGGGGTATGGGAATGCGTTGGGTGGTGTGATGGTGCATCCCGCGTTTGCGGATGAGGATGATCTCGAGTGGGTAATGGGCAAGACCGCGGCGCGGGTTTGGGGTTTTTGATAGCGATTGGGCGATTGCGGTTTCGCAGGATCATCCATTCGGAACGAACCGGATTTCCATTTCGGTCGCCATCGACATCAAGCGTCGATCGCGCGTCCAAAGCTGCGCAGTTCGATCAAACATGGTCGCTGCCAGCAGATGCGCGTCGATGTAGCCGATCCCGGTACCCACGAGTCGATGTTGTTCGATAAAGAACAGCACTTCGTCATCCGTCGCGACAGATACTTGCTGTAGCTGTTGAAGATGCCGCAATATTTCTTCCCGATTGGGCAGGTTTCCGCATCCCAGTTCACCAATCACCATCGGGTGAGTAGCAACTTGGTTGTTGTTCAACAACTCGACCAGATCGGGATCTTCACGGCTAAGATGATCGATCCAGACCGAGGTATCGATCAGGATCATTGAGCTTCCGTGCGAGATCGGAAGCGTCGGCGCGGGATATCTCGCAAGTTCGGCGCACTACCTCCGAGTGCTGCCAATCGACGAGCTGATTCGCGTTGAATCAAAGCTGTTAGCCCTTCCTTGAATAACGCCGATTGACCGCCGATGCCGGTAAGTCGGCGCGCCTTTTCGACCAGTTCTCCATCGACGTTTACGGTTGTCCTCATGTCAAACCCTCCTCCGAGACGCATCTATATATGCATCATTATATGCTGTAATTGATGCGATTGCGCAGACTTCTTCTACCTCCCGCCTGTAGGACAGGGAATGTTCTGTCGTTTCTGGTTTCCGACTTTCGCCGGAATGACGGTTTACGACCAGTTAGTCTCCTGCAGCGATGCCACCGTCCCGTCGGGCGCTCGCCAGGGCGCGGCGTCGGTGCGCCAAGGGTTGGCGGCTAGCCACTCTTCGTTCATGGCTACGCCTAGGCCGGGGCCGGTCGGCACGGGCAGGTAGCCGTCTTTCTGCTGCGGGAAATCGCCGATGGTGGCGTCTTGGAACCAGGGGTGGATGCCGCCTTCTTGGATCATGAAGTTCGGCGTGCAGGCGTCGACGTGGAGCGATGCGATGGTGCAGAAGGGGCCGTAGGGGTTGTGCGGTTGGAAGCCGACGTAGTGCGCCTCGGCCATGGCGGCGATCTTCTTGAGTTCGAGGATGCCGCCGCTCTGCACGATGTCGGGCTGGATCATCTTCACGATCTGACGCGACAGAAGATCGGTGTAGTCCCACTTTGTGAGGTGTCGTTCACCGGTGGCTAGTGGGATGTTTACGGCATCGGCGACGCGGGCCAGAGCGTCGAGGTTCTGCGGCGGGACCGGCTCTTCATAGACGAACGGACGGTATGGCTCCATGGCGTTGCCGATGCGGATGGCGTCGGCGGGCGCGAGGCGTCCGTGCACTTCGACGAGCAGCTCCACGTCGTCGCCGACGGCTTCACGGACCGCGGCGAGTTTCTGGATGGCGACGCGTTCGGCTTGGATGGGAATGAAGAGACCGCGGTGGTCGAAGGGGTCGCCCTTGAGCGCGGTTAATCCCTCTTCAGTGTGACGAAGCGCGTTTTCGACGGATAGTTCCGGGGTCAGGCCGTCCCAGCGACCGTAGCACCAGATATTCTCCCGCATCTTGCCGCCGAGGAGTTCGTAGATCGGCACGCCGAGGGCTTGGCCTTTTATGTCCCAGAGCGCGATCTCGATGCCGGAGATGGCGGAGAGCTGCACCACGCCGCCGCGCACGTGGAAGTGGTGGTAGAGCGTCTGCCAGTGCTGTTCGATGCGTCCGGGGTCTTTGCCGATGAGGAGCTCGCCGAACTCGTCGACCATGGTGGCGACGGCTAGCGGCCCGGCGGTCGCTTCGCCCCAACCGGTGATGCCCTCGTCGGTCTCGATCTTGACGAAGACGTAGTTGCGGGCGACACCGCGAGGCGATGAGGAGGCGGGGATGGCTTTTACGGAGGTGATTTTCATGATTCGGGCCCTCACCCTAGCCCTCTCCCGCTAAGCGGGAGAGGGGACTGTTTGCGGCGTAGGGGCGGTTCGCGAACCGCCCCTACGTGGTCGTGGTTTAGATTCCGATGCGGGATTTGCCTAGGACATCGGGGTTGATGAGGTTTTCGGGGTGGTTGCCGTTTAGGACGCGGAGGGCTTCTTCGGCGGTGCGACGTTCTAGTTCGATGGTGGAGGCTTGGGAGAAGAACGCGGTGTGTGGGGTGATGATGATGTTGGGCGCGTGTAGGAGCGGATGGTCGTCGGGCGGGGGAGCGGGTTCGACGACGTCTAGGCCGGCACCTGCTAGGTGCCCGTTGTGCAGGGCGTCGGCGAGGGCTTGTTCTTGGATGATTCCGCCCCGGGCGCAGTTGACGATGATCGACCCGGGCATCATGGATGCGAGTTGGTCGGCGCCGATCATGCCTTCGGTCTCGGGCGTTAGCGGCGTGTGGACGGTGATGAAGTGGGAGCGCTTTAGGATGTCTTCGAAGGTTGTGATTTCGGTTTTATTGTTGGCGTCGATTGGGATGGTCTGTCCGGCTTCGATTAGAGGGTCGTAGGCGATGATGTTCATGGCGAAGCCGACGGCTTTGTCGGCGATGGAGCGGCCGATGCGGCCGTAGCCGAGGATGCCGAGCGTCGCGCCGCGGGTTCGGTGCATAGGCTGGTCGAGGGCGACGGATGCCCAGCCGCCAGCTTTGACTTGGGCGTCGTGCTGACCTAGGCGACGGTTGAGGGCGAGGATCATCCCGATGGCGTGGTCGGTTACTTCGTCCATGCAGTAGTCGGGTACGTTGGTGACGACGATGCCGAGTTCGGTGGCGGTCGGGATATCGATGTTATCGACACCGATGCCGTATCGGGAAGCGACCATGCACTTTTCGGCGGCTCTCAGCACGTTGCCGGTGACCTGGGCGAAGCAGAACATTATCACATCAGCATCGGCCGCCAGCCCGGCGAGGGTTGATTCTGAGGTGTCGGGAGCGACGACGGGTTCGACGCCAGCGGCTCTCAGGACTTCGCTTTCAACGTCGATGTTGGGCCAGACGTAGTCGGTGATCAGAGCCTTTTTTGTCGGCATGTGGCTGCTCCCTAATGGTGCATCAGTAGGTGTCGCTGGTTAGGTTAGGGTAGCAGTGTTTGGGTGAGGGATGGAGAGATCCCCTCTCCCTTCCGCGGGACAGGCTTTGGTCGAGGGCGAAACGGGGGGCAAGGGGTAAGCATGGGCGATGCGCGCAGGATTGCCACTATCTCTAATGCAATCGCATTCACGACGTACACTGAACACCATGACGACAAAGGGGGCACAACTCGGTGTTTGCAACGTTGCCAACCGGACGGTCTTCGAGGGGGACAACCTCGATGTGATGCGGGGCATCAACGACGCCTGTATCGACCTCATATACCTCGATCCGCCGTTCAATTCGAATCGCGACTACGCGGCACCGATAGGCAGCCAGGCTGCGGGTGCGGCGTTCAAGGACACGTGGGATTTGACGGATGTGGATGAGGCTTGGCACAACGAGATAGCGGAGACGGATCTGGCACTGTACAAGGTCATCGATGCGAGTGAGTACAGCCATGGTAGCGGGATGAAGTCGTACTTGATCATGATGGCGGTGCGGCTGCTGGAGATGAGGCGGATTCTTAAGGCGACGGGTAGCATCTATGTCCACTGCGACCCAACCGCCTCGCACTACCTCAAAAACTTGATGGATGCAGTTTTTGGAAAAGACAACTTCAGAAGCGAGATTGTGTGGCGACGAACGTCAGCACATGGGCGCGCTAAACGCTGGGGCAATATCCACGATACTCTGTTGTTCTACTCTCGGGGAAAAAATTACACTTGGAATCGAACTTTTCAGGATTACAACAGAGACTACATCGACCGGTTCTTTAGGCATTCGGACGCTAGGGGGTTGTTCAGACTTTCTGATTTGACCGGACCTGGAACGCGCCGAGGAAATTCTGGACTGCCAAGGCGGGGTGTGGACCCTACCGCAGTTGGTCGTCACTGGGAAGTTCCCCCGGACCGAACCTTGCACGCGGATTTTCAGCATCCACCCGGTTACGCTCAAATGACCGTACAAGAGAGATTAGATATCCTCGACGCGGCAGGCTTCATATATTGGCCTGCCCGTGGAGCAACGCCGAGTTACAAACGATACGTTAGTGCCGCGTTGGGCTCTCCGATTCAGGACGTAATTTGGGATATTCCGCCAGTCGGTGCGCAAGCAAAAGAACGTACTGGATACCCGACGCAGAAGCCGTTGGCGTTGCTCGAACGAATTATCAAAGCCTCTTCCAATGAGGGCGATGTTGTTTTAGACCCGTTCTGCGGTTGTGCTACGACTTGTATCGCAACGGAGCGGTTGGATAGGCAGTGGATCGGTATCGATCTGTCGGCGTTGGCAGTGAAGTTGGTGGAGCAGCGGGCACGGAACGAGCTTGGGTTGATGGGCGGCATTCAATCAAACGCTCGAACCGACATTCCGCTTCGCACGGACCGTGAACCGCCGCCGCCACTCAGCGAATCCAAAGTCGTGCTGTACGGCACTCAGGGCGGCAACTGTAACGGTTGCGGGACGCACTTCATGCCGCAGCATCTCACTGTAGACCACATCATTGCGCGGTCGAAGGGCGGGACTGGTCACCTGGACAATTTGCAGCTTTTGTGCGGGCACTGCAACTCGCTGAAGGGGAATCGTCCGATGGAGTATCTTAGGGCGCGGTTGGTTAGGGGGTGGGTGTGATGGGGATTGAGGAGTGGGTGAAGGAAGTATTGTTGCATTTCTTGGAGTTCTTCCTCGGTCGAAGCGCGTGAATCAGCACCGACACAAGCTTCCGTTTCTCGGGAGATGGTGACGTGAAATCACGTGTACCATCGTAAATAATATCTCGGTTTATCAACGATTTCTGATTAAATCCAAGGTTCGCTTTACGAAAATGGCCAATTGCTCTCCGTCGATTTCGTTACGATTAATCAACACGTCGCTGTGCATAAATTGACGAGTGTATTCATTGATTCTTTTCAATTCCTCAATTGCTGATTGAGAAATATTGAGACCTACGGTTTGTACTGGATCAGACAATACAGTAATCATTTCTCCCAAACTTTGATGTGTATTAACGAACGTAGAGTAAGTGTGCTGTAAATGTTGCTCTAAAAACGGGCGGATATTTGAGAGGATTTTTTCTTTGTCTCCTCGTCGCTCGGAGTGGAACAGTTCGAACTCCCTCTCCATTCTCCGTCGGTCCCCGTAGCGATACTCATCTATGTCCCAATGTTCGATACGTGACTCGGTTCCTCCAGTGATTTCAAGAGATACGAGCTCTGAACTATCAAGACCCCTTAAACTGTTGGCATCATCCCAGATTTGGGCCAAAAAATCGCGACGATGCGAGAGGACGATGACTTGCCGCGATTCGAGAACGTTCGATACGATATTCGTGATGGTGTCACGGGTTCGAGTCTCATCTTGACTTGATAGTGGATCATCGAATACTAGAATTGTGTCCGACAGCGCATCCAAAGTTTTGAGGGAAGCGAGATAAAAGGCAAAGGCTAGTGAATTGCGGTCGCCTGCGCTCAACGTATTGCTGAATACTGGTCCAGGGGGACCTCCGTCCCGCGGTGTCAAAGGGATTTCGCTGTCTAGAATCTTCAGTCCGTAGACCGAATAGTAATCTTGGCGTCGATTTGCTGGCTCCAAAGAGGAGATTTCGAAATTGGTTGTTGAACGAAGGATCTGGTTTACGTGATCCTGATAAGTCGCAAATGCTGTGCCGCGGTGCTGATCGAGCTGTTCGGTGCATGCCCTGAGGCCTTCTTCTGCTTGATTTCGTTGATCATCGGCACTGGAGTGGGCATCGCATAATGTTTTGACTTCTGGTTGGAATCGAATTTCGACGGCCTTCAAGTGAGCTTTGCGGTCGCTCAGTTCGGTTAGCGTTGTTGCTGCGACGCGTTCCTTAAGTTCTTGGATGGCGTTGTTGGCCGTTACAACCTCACGGTCGTAGGAACGCGTTTGCTGGGACAGCCGATTCCATTCATCGAAGGCTTGGCGGTCAAGATCGGTGACACTGATGGGAGTAAGGAAGTCTTGTCGTTTTTCCTCGATCAAAGTGTCGATTTTGGCTGAAGTATCTTGCCATTTTTCTTCGATTGCGTCCACATCGATCTTCAAAGCAGTATCAATTCCATGAGATTCCCAAAACACGCGCAATTGAGCGTTTCGTTGGTAAGACGAAACCATGGTCGCCCGCGATTGTTGACCAAAAGAATCTGTGATTGACTTAACGCGAGTTTGAAAATCGTGCACAATTCGATTGTATTGTTCGCCGAAATAAACTGGGTAAGTTTCAAAGATGGGCGAATTGTCGATTGACTGAAGACAAAACGGGCAAGTATGATCGATTCCGTGTCTCGTTTGATTGAAGTGTTCCAAACCAGCTTGTATCCATCTCTCGGCGTTGGCGCTCAGTGAAGCCACGTGGTCGCGGACTCGAGCCATGGCGTTGTTTTGGACATGGTCTAAACTTGAGCTTAGTATGTTTTCGAAATCATTTATGTCAATAGTTGGCAATGATAAGAGCGATAATGAATCAGTGTTGTTGATGACTTCAAGATTTCGGTGAGCCGAAATTGCCGCGTCTACTTTGGCGATCTTCTGAACTAAATCGTCAATAGGTTCAAGTTTCAAAAACTGGGGCATTTGCATGCCGGTTGGGATATAACTGCGGATTCCGTTCTCTAACTCAGTGGTTTTGTCTCGATACGTTTGGCGTTTTGCTCGTAATTTTTGTGCTTTGTGTTGGAAGAATGCGCCTTGAGGGCCGCTGATTAGGTCGTGCATGACACTGCGATGGCTTGGTGTGACGACCATTCCTGAATAGACTGTAGTGTCGACGAAAACTTCGTCGAATATGTGGATACTTGGAAGGGGCACCGACCAATTTGTTTGCTTGAAAAGAAACGGAGTAGAAGTTCCCGTCGTCGTGATTTTCACGAACGGTGGTGAACTAGAACCGATGCGTCTGCGACCAAGAAGAATATCAGGTGCGTTTAATGACAGCGAGCGTAGAATATTTGTTAGAGTTGTTTTGCCTTTGGCGTTTTCGGCGAAAATGAGGGTCAATCTGGCCAATCGGGTTTGAGGGTCACTTCGACAGTTTGCGAATTGGCCCAGGTTGGAGATTGCGTTGAATTGCTCGATCATCTATTGATGTTGCCCGGTCTTCGGTTGTTGATGCGTCTCAACTGGCACTGCTATTCTAATACCCTACGAACTAGGTCGTGGACGAGAGGGCGGTCGGCGTCTCGTTCCCAATCTTCCATGATGTCGTGGTAGAAGTAGACGTGGAACTTTTCGGCGACTGCGAAGTTGGATGCTATTAGGGGGTCGCGTCGTTCATCGGCGATGCGTGCGGCGGCGTTCTTCAAGGCGCGGTGGCTCTGGTGGGGCCAATCGCGTTCCTTTGCGACGGACATGATGGAGTGGGCTGCTGCGCCCCATAGTTTTTCTGCGCCTTGCAAGGCGTCGCCACGTTCGAATTCCTCGTCGGATGCGACGAGAAAATCGAGTGCGGTCTGGCGGTGCTCTCTGGGAGAGATTGTGGTGGTTGCCATGTGTCAAAAACCTTCCGAGTACCGATTTTACTGCTTGTTCTCCGCGCTTCTGCGGGCAGGTTTGAAACCTGTCCCCTACCGCTACCTCGTATACCTTGCTTCGCAAGGGGGACGAGAAAGTTATGCCTGATAGATCGGTTCCCTAGTGTTCTCCACGGATGTCCGGAAGTAAGGGTTTTCGACGTTGGCGAAAATCACTATGTCGACGGAGCGGTTGAAAGGGGACTCCAACTCTTGGGTCAGGTCTCTGCGGGTTTGGAACAGGAGAAATTCGTCAGAGTCGTCGAATTCGACTAGGAAGTCGATGTCGCTGGTGTCGGGGTCGAAGTCGCCGCCGGCTGCGGAGCCGAAGAGTTCTAGGCGCTTGACGTGGTGTCGGCGGCAGATTTCGGCTAGTTCGTCGGAGTGTTGTGAGATCAGGGGGATCATGGCGTTGGGGTTGTGATTCGTAGGATATCGCAGGGGGTGGTTTGTGAGTGGAAGTCCCTATTTGATTTGTTCCATGAATGGGGGCAACCGGGCATCCCCTGCGTTCGCTTCGCTCCGCGTCCCCTTCGCGGAGCGAAGGGGACGCGCGACCACGAGGGTCGCCCCTACGGTTTGTCGGGTTTCCAGTTGGTGAGTTGGTTGGGGAAGGCGAAGGTTTGGGGTTGGCCGCCGGAGTGGATGAAGATGATGGGCACGTTGGGGTCTAAGTTGCGGTTGCGGATTTGGTCGATTAGGGCGGACATTGATTTGCCGGTGTAGTTGGGGTCGAGGATGATGCTTTCGGTTTTGGCGACGAGGTGGATGGCTTCGATGGCGGCTTCGGTGGGGTGGCCGTATCGGCCGGAGTAGCCGGTGACGGTGGCGATGTCGCCGGGTTCTAGTGCGGTGTCGAGGCCGAGGAGGTTGGCGACGCGGGTGGAGCGGTCGATGTAGGTGGCTTGGTAGGTTTCGGGCGAGTGGTGGGCTTGTGCGGTGGCGGACGCGGACCAGGGTCTTCCGGTGTTGCGTGCGTAGAGTCGGATTCCGGCGATGGATGGTCCGCAGAGGCCCCACATGCGGAGGGGGAGTGGCCCCCCTTTGTCCTTGAACATTTCCCCCGCGAGCGGCGGCAATCCGGCCGCCCATTTGTCCCTTCACCCTCACCCGCGGATCAAGTCCGGGGCAGGGCTCTAGCCCTCACCCGTCGAGGGAGACGGGATTCGTCACTTCTTGAACTGACACCCCTCGACAAAATGCTCGAAGAAGTTGGAGTTGGTTACGCCAATGGCGATATCTTGCTGGGTGTTTCGTGGTGGCTGATTCGGTTCCATGCAGCGCGGAGTTCGTTTTCGTGGATGGAAGCCCATTCGATGACGAGGCCGTAGGTTCTCGGTGGCAGGTAGCCATCGGAAACTGCGAGGGTGTCGATTTCTATGGCTGCTTTGAACTCTACGTATTTGGTGTGGAAATGGGGTGGTGGGTGATCGTTGAAGCGCATCTGGATCACGATGCCGAAGAAGCGTGATAGCTCAGGCATGGGCCGCTCCAACGCGGGAGCGTTGCCAGATTTCGTCGACGGTTTTGCCGGTTAGTTCCATGTACAGCGCGTCGGGGCAGAGGTCGATGTCGTTGCCCCATAGGACGGTGTCGTTGTCGACGATGCGGACATCTTGGAAGAACTCGGGGTCCAGCCAGGCTTTGAAGACGCCTTGTCCGGCGAGGTGCGACAGGTCGATTTCGCCTTGTTCGCCGTCTTCGAACTCGATCCAGATGCGGTAGTTCTCTCTCGCTTGGACTGCTGTGGGTCGGATCATTGTGCGTGATTTTTGTCTGGTTGTTGTCTGTATGTATGAAATGGTATCAGGGGAGGGTAAAGGCCCCGCCGCCCCTGTGTCCCCGGTTGCCCCTCTTTCCCCCGGTTCCCCCTCACCCTAGCCCTCTCCCACGTGGGGGAGAGGGGATGGCTCTGGCGGGGCATCCCCTGCGGTCTCGCTTCGCTCGTCCGCGTCCCCTTCGCTTCGCGAAAGGGACGGGCGACCACGAGGGCGAGAGGGGATGGGTCTGGCCGAGGGATGTTTTATGATACTAATGTTGTGAGCAATTTCGAAGATCCGACCGGGTTTGTAACGTACATCGACGAGTCTGGTGATGAGGGTTTTGTTTTCAATCCGGATGGCTCGGGGAGTTCGCGCTGGTTTGTATTGTCGGCGGTTGTTACTCGACGGATTAATGACTTGCAGATGGTCGACTGTCTGAGGGAGGCGCGTAAGGTCTTGGGCAAAGCGCCGAAGATGCCGTTGCATTTCGCTGATTTGAGGCACGAGCAGCGAGTTCCGTACATCAGGCGAGTGGGTGATTTGGATATCCGCACAATCAACATTGCGGTCTACAAACCAGCGATCGGGAAATCGGCGACGTTTCAAGGCAATAAACATCGGCTTTATTTCTACATGACGCGATTCTTGGTGGAAAGGTTGTGTATGTTGATCAATCGGTCATTCCGTACACCTCTTGGTCAGAATAGAGCAACCGAGATCATTTTTTCGGATCGGTCGAGCATGTCCTACGACGAGGTCCGATCCTATCTACGTCGGCTGATCGACATAACCGCTGACGGTTCGGACGACGTCCGCGTAGATGGTTCAGTGATCGATCCAACAAACGTGAGGTCGGTGCAGCATTCGCAGCTGGCCGGGTTGCAGGTAGCGGATGCGGTGGCGACGGGCGTACACTTCGCTCTGAAGTTGAACCGATACGGGGAGACCGAGAACGCCTACTTTTCGCACATCGCAAAAACGCTCTACCGGCAAAACGGCAAGGTTCTGGGGTACGGGATGAAGTTCTGGCCGGAAGAGTTCGCGACCATGAAAACAAAAATCCCCCAAATCGAAGGTTTGGAGGATCTTTTAAATTAAGGCCCCAGGGTTCGAGGGTCCCACCCTTTCGGGCTGCCGCTCTTCACGAACGACCTCTAGGTTTCCTGCGCTTGCCTTAGTTAACAATATATTGGAACAAAGGTTGTTTTGTCAAGCGCGAATTTGCCGGCTGGCGCAACCTGTCGGCATGTGCGCCCTCAGCACCCCCTGCTGTCGCTTCCGTTCGCCCGTCCACACCATCACCCGCACCCCGGTCATCTCCTGCGTTCGCTTCGCGAAAGGGGCGGGCGACCACGAGGGTCGCCCCTACGGTTTGAATTGGCAGCCTTCTACGAAGTGCTCGAAGAAGTTGGGGTTGGTCTCCAGCTCGATGTGGTGGATGTCTTTTGCCAGCGTCTCGATCGTTGCCCGTTTGGTGGCGTTGGTGAGCATGATGGTGGCGCCGCGGAGGGAGGCGTTACCGATTTTGTGGATGCGGTCGGTCGGGATGTTGGGGATGAAGCCGATGTCGATGGCGTTTTGGATGTTGATGTAGTTGGCGAAGCCGCCTGCCAGATAGAGGCGGGTGTAGTCGGTGGGGGATGTGCCGACGGTTTCGAGCACGATGTTCTGACCGCAGTAGTTGGCGGCTTTGGCTTGGGCTAGTGCGGAGATGTCGGCGCGGGAGAGGGTTAGGCGGTTTTCGTGGTGGAAGGTGAATTCGTTGGAGCCGTCGTTGAAGGCACCGAGCTCGTTCATGATGTCGTGGCGCCGGAGTTCGGCCAGCAGGTCGATCAGGCCGGAGCCGCAGATGCCGATGGGGTTGGTGTCGCCGATGGTGGTTAGGATGGGGGCATCAACGTCGTCGATGAGCACGCGTTCAACTGCTCCGTCGTAGCCGGGCATGGCGTAGGTTACGTTGCCGCCTTCGAAGGCGGGGCCGGCGGGACAGGATGCGGCGTGGAGTTGGTGTCGGTTGCCGGCGATGATTTCGGTGTTGGTGCCGATGTCTACGAGCATGATCATGTCGTCTTCTTCGTCGATGCCGATGGTCAGGAGGTCGGCGGCGACGTCGGAGCCGATGTGGGATGCGATCAGGGGCCCGCTGTAGACGTTGGCGTTGGGATTTATGCGGATGCCGATTTTGTGGGCAGGGACGTTGAGGGCGGTGGCGTCGCGTTTTTTGTCGAGGTATTCGAGTTCGATGTGGGACTTGTAGGGTCGGGTTCCGATGGGTTCGACGTCGATGCCGAAGAGCATGTCGCGCATCGTGGTGTTTCCGACGGCGACGAACTCGACGATCTGGCGTCGTCGGATTTTTAGGGAGCGGACCATTTCGCCGATCTCGTAGTTAATGCTGGAGATGAGGACGGCTTGGAGTTCGCCTCGGAAGTTGCCGGTCTCGTAGGAGATGCGGTGCATGACGTCGGAGCCGCCGAAGCGTTGGGGGTTCTCGAAGGAAGCGGTGTAGAGGGTGTCGCCGGACTCAAGATCGACGAGGTTCATGGCGACGGTGGTGGTGCCGATGTCGGCGGCGATGCCGAGGATGCGGCCGCGGTAGCGGTCGATCGTGACTGGTCCGTTGGGCCCTTTGAAGATGATTTGGTCGGCTTCGCGGACGGTGAGGGGGTCGAGTTCGATGTTTTCCCTGCCGATTGATTTGGGATCGATGGATTCGGTGAGGATGCGCGGCTGGCGACGGAGGATGTTGAATTCGATGTCGGCTTCGATGTCGACGACGGTGGCCTGGCAGGCTAGGCGGTAGTTTTCGCGCAGGAAGTTCTCGGAGTCGGTGAGCGGATCGAGCGCGTCCATGCCGCGCCGCACCTCGACGATGCACTCGTGGCACTCGCCGGTCCGGCCGCAGGATGTCGGTACGCGCACGGCGAGATCGTCGGCGTAGTCGAACAGCGACTTGCCGGCCTCGAGGGGGAGGGAGTTGTTGCCGTGGATCAAGGGCATTAAACAACGATTCTAAAGATTGGGAACGATGGGAAGGATGGGGTTGGCCTTACGTGGCGGCGTGGCGGGAGATTTTTTGATCGCGGTGTGGCGGATGCTGGAGGAACGCTCGGCAGTGGGTATTCTTAAATCACGAAAAAGCTCCGTTGAAGGCGAACGGGAGTGCGACGCACTGGCACATGAACAGCAATGGGCTCTTCGGAATATATTGCTGATATTCGCCCATCTTTTATTACCTGCAAATGAAACTCGGCTCTACCACACAACTCATGCGAATTCTGCTATTCGTGGTCAGTGCGGTCGTTTCAATTGGGTTGTGGGCACGTGAATCCGCGGAACCAACTCCAATCGATCCAACTCGCTCGACATCGCCAATGGTTGCTCCTGTGTTGCGCGTCGCACCGACATCGTTATCAACGCCTACAGTGTTGCCGACCGAAATACCCCCGCCTTCAGTGACTGCGATGCTTATTCACACATTCGAACCTACGCCCGCGTCGACACTTGTGCCGGTCGATACGCCCGATCCCACGCCGCCGCATGCGCTAAGCCCCACGCATACGCCTGCGCCGACATCGACGTCCACCGCTACGCAGCTGCCGACCGACACACCCACGCCAACTGTGACTCCATCTCCTACGGCTACGGCCGAACCCGAACCGGACGCAACGGCAAAGGCGAAGATCACCCCAACCGTCGAACCGACGATAACGACGATGCCCATCGCCGAGGTTGGGAACCATTGATGGCCAACTTGACGTTGACGATGATACGCATTGGGGCGAGTTGTTCGATACGTTTGACGAGGTTGAGTTGTCGTGCATCCAATCGGCGCTAAGCGAGGAGGATGTTGAGGCGATGTCGGTACGACCCGTGGCATCGAGTCGGCGCTTTATCGATCGCCACGTGCTGGCAGATTGGGGTTGCTTATCTCAAGAAAATGCGGTCGAACTTTACATATCGATATTTCTGAATCCGGAATTCGATTTAGACGCGGTTGAGCTTTTCGAGATCGATGAATGCTTTCGCTCGGTGTTACCATACGCTGACCTGACTCGCTACATCGAATTGACGGTTCTCGGGTCGTACCAATCGGCGTTTGGGGGGAATAGCGGATGGAATTTGTTGTTTAAGAACCCTGAGAAGTGTTCTGGATTGGGACAAGCGGATATGACCCAATCGGAGGCCGTCGCGGTGTTACACCTTGAGCCGATAATTTTCGCACCCAATCCGGAATTCGTGTGGCGCGACACATTCGACTCGGCTTCTTTGAGTGAGCAGACTTGCATTCGTGGCGTACTCGGGCAGGATCGTTACGAAACAGTTCGGGACGAAGCGATCTTTGACGGCAAGACGAATTCTCAGGAGGGAGCGATTTTGGGGTTGTCTGCGCAGGGAGTCTGCCGCGGCTCTGTTCAAGCGCGTCGCGCCATTCCAGATTTTGCGCCTTGTCGATCGGCCGATCGACAATTACCGGGCACGTGAAAGCTATCGATCCGCAACCGAAATCCTGGAGGGCGATGACGAGGCGTGCTTGGACGGCGCGTTGAGTCGCTTAGACTTCCCTCGCTTGATTAACGCCGGATTGCCGGATGTCGGCGCTGACGATTATCGTCATGGCGTGGCCGCATTCATTGGCATCGGTTTATGCGTTGGCTCCCTGCTGGAGATCGTGGACATCGATGATCATAGCGATGTGATAGATACCGCGAGTGAGATCGAAATTGGAAGTTACGTTGAAGGGGACATCAGAAATTCATAGGCGGAATCGATATTGACGTGTTCGAATTCATCGCGGAATCCGGTACCGGGTACGAACTAGATCTCAGTTACGGCGATGAGGGTGAAATCAATTATTTCGGTTTTGGGCCGTAGCTCTTCAATTTCCAACTTATCGACGGCGACGGACAATCGCTGTTAATGACGGCGACTTCAGTCTTTTGGGAACCGACGAAGAGCGAAACCTTTTACCTGATCGTTTCAAGCGGCAAACCCCTACCATACCGCATCAAAATAACCATCTCCGACGACGTTGACGACTTCTGCGACGATGTCGATTCGGCACACGAGATTACTGTCGGCGAAACGATCACCGACAATGTACGATTCGCCGGCGAACTCGACATTTTCAGTTTTGCCGTTCAGCGAGGTGTGACTTATCAGATCGAAGCTTCGTCGAACATACCCAAGCTAGGCCTGGTTTTCGAAGGATTCAAGGTTGATCTCATCGACCACAAGGGCATACGTCGGAAGAGTGTCAACAACCGAGTAATTTGGGAAGCGCCATACTCAGGCCAGCACTATATTCGTGTAGCCGGCGATGTTCCGGCAACCTACCCGATATCGGTGTCAATTGCCGACTTGATTGACGATCCGGAGTCGGATACCACTCTCAAGTTGGGAGAGACGACTCACGGCGTCATCGGCTGGGACGATGTAGATTTCTTCGAAATCGATCTGACTCAAGGGGAAACGTTCGAGATTGATATCGATTCCGCCATAAAAGACGAGATTTTGGTAGATGTGCAGCACGAAAACCGCGGTCTGTTCGGAGTGGACCGTTTTCTGGTGATTTGGACGCCTGCCGCAACCAGTTCACATGTCGTTCGGGTCAGAACTCCAGATGTGATCGGCGCTTACTCGATCACCGTTCGGCCGTCGGACTATGTGGACGACCATCCGGACGATACTGCAACTCCCGTGGAGTTTGGGGTCCCAATCGAAGTTTACGCATACGACTGGTACGACGACGCCTTCACCTTCGTAGCCGAAGCCGGTCAGAGTTTCGATATCACCGTGGAACTTGTACGATCGGAAATTTCAGCATCCGCCTACATGGCGCCGACCGCAACGAGCTGAAAAGCACGCCACAATTTCCGGAAGGTCGAACAATGACTTGGCAAGCCTGGAAAGACGGCGTCTACTTCGTCGACGTGAGGAATCCATGGCCGGGAAACTACACGATCAGCGTGTCGCGATCGGACTACCGAGACGACCACGCCGACGATAAACGGTACGCAACCCTCTTGACTCTAAGCGAGCCGATGACCTGGATGATCGGCCTAGACTCGGGATACTTCTGGAATTCGCGACGTAGAACGAACGGCGACCACGACATGTTCAGTTTCGAGGCCGAAGCGGGTAAACGGTATTCGATCGACGTTGAACTAGGCAGTCTGCTCGGATCTGACATCCAACTGTACGACGCGGCCGGAGATTTTCTGGACTCCGCCGATACCCGATTGGTCTGGGAGGCGGCGAGATCGGGCAGGCATTACGTGCGGATTTCGGGTTTTGTAGTTGGCGACTACACCATCACCGTCACGCGAATCGGAAGGTAGGTGCGCGGATCCAGATTTCAGCAGGGCGCCGTTGTGAACTTTACACGGCTCGGGGATCGGGGGCATTACGCTCGTTCACCCTAACCCTCTCCCATCAAGGGAGAGGGGGATTCAAGCTAGTCGACTTCCCAAGCTGATCGGTAGTCTAGATCGCCGTCGCGGGCGGTGCAAACTGGTTGGTCTAGGGGGTTTTTGGTGAAGTGTTGGTTTCGGCAACCGAATTTGGCGGTGCAGCGGGAACGGGCGTCTTTGTAGGGGCATCTGGTGAGGCTGGTGTCTTCGGCGTGCTGGGCGATCTCGGCGAAGATGTTTGCCATGCGGGCCATGCTTTTGCGTGCCGCTTCGACGTCGACCTTGGGGGTTGCTTTGTTGGCTGATTCGGGTCGCTCGTGGGATTGGTGGCCGTTTTTGTGGCCGATGGGCATGGCGTTAGCTGCTGTGGCTTGGGATCAGGCGAGTTCTTTTTGGAGTGCAAGAAGGCTGACGGCGGTCTCTACGCAGTCTACGGCGTTTTCGCCATAGCCGTCGGCGCCCATTTCGTCGGCGAACTCGCGGGTCACGGGTGCGCCGCCGACCATGATGCGGACCTCGTCGCGGAGTCCGATGTCTTCGAAGTAGGAGATGGTGCGTCCCATGTTGGGCATGGTGGTGGTGAGGAGTGCGGACATGCCAACGACCTGTGCTTCGTGCTCCATGACGGCGTCGGCGAACTCTTCGGCGGAGGTGTCGACTCCGAGGTCGTGAACGACCCATCCGGCGCCTCGGAGCATCATGATGCAGAGGTTCTTGCCGATGTCGTGGAGGTCGCCTTTGACGGTGCCCATGACTACGATGCCGACGGGTTCGATGCCGGAAGCGGAGAGAATGGGTTCGAGGTGTGCCATGCCGGCCTTCATGGCGCGTGCGGCGACGAGGACTTCGGGCACGAAGATCACGTTGTCACGGAACTTGACGCCGACGATGGCCATGCCGTTGAGGAGTCCGTTGTCGAGGATGTGGTTGGCGGCATACCCCTTGGCGAGGCACTCTTTGGTGAGGCGGTCGACTTCGAGGTTCTTGCCGATGATCAGCTGGTAAGCGATCTCCTGCATCAACTCGTCGGCCAGGTCTAGCGCTTCGCTGATGTGTTTCTGTTCGCCGGGCCGAGTGACCCATTCGAACTCACGTTTAAGACCTTCGTTGACGATTGGCATGGGGGATGGGTTGGTGCGGATTATCTGGCGCGTTTTTTGGTAGCGCGCACGTGGAGACGCGGCGGGTTTATCGATTCTACATGTAGGGGGTTTGGGGGATGGTTGGTGGGGGCGGTTACCAAACGAAGGGGTGCGACATGTAAACTCCGCGGAGAACGAATGACTGACATATCCTGAACTGAAGGTGCCAATTCACTGACGTTCATTCGAATTTCTGTAGTCAACCGCCAAGTGAAGGATCGCATGGCTATCGCAACAAACGTTTCGCTTATACCGTTTGGCAAGACGGGTGATGTGGTTGATCGAAATCGTGTGCCCAGCGAACAAGCATTAGCGGCGCTTGCGTTAGCGGTTGGAGCGGGTCCGATTTGGGATTTCACTGATCGGGAAACGTCGTTGCTTGATGACGCGACTGACGTATCTGACGATCTGGTTACCGCAACCGTGCACTCAATCGAACAAGGCGGGGATCCGTTGGGCGAAATTTTTTGCCAACTGCGGAGCAGCGAGGAGCGGCGACATGACGGCGCGGTTTACACTCCGGCGCCTATTGTCGATTCAATGTTGGCCTGGGCGGAACACGCGGGACAACCTGATCGCGTAATTGATCCGGGTTCTGGGTCGGGGCGTTTTTTGATCGAAGCAGGTCGCACATTTCCGGAAGCTCATTTGATCGGAATCGAGCGAGACCCTTTGGCTGCACTGGTATCGCGAGCGAACCTTGCGGTCGCGGGAATGTCCTCGCGTTCCGAGATACGCGTTGAAAACTTTCTGACGTCTGAGCTAACTGGATCAAGCGGAAAAACGCTGTTTGTCGGTAATCCACCTTACGTTCGACATCACGTGATCCATCCGGAATGGAAGAGATGGCTGAAGGATCGAGCATCAGAGATGGGTATACAAGCGAGCGCGCTTGCGGGTCTGCACGTTTATTTCTTCTTGAAGGTTGCTGCGGAAGCGAAATCGGGTGACTACGGAGCATTCATAACCGCATCTGAATGGTTAGACGTGAATTACGGACGACTCGTTCGGGATCTGTTTCTGGATCGTTTAGGTGGGGAAAGCGTTTTTGTGATTGAACCGAACGCGGAGCCATTTCCAGGGATCGCGACGACGGGCGCGATCACAAGCTTTAAGGTGAGCAGTAATCTTCCATCAGCGCGGTTTGCTCGCGTCGCGCAACTTTCGGATTTGCGAGATTTGAGCGGCGGGCGACGTGTGTCTCGCGAACGTCTTGTGGCCGAAAAGCGATGGTCGCATTTCACGCGTACGCAACCGCAAACGCCTGAGGGGTACGTAGAACTGGGCGAACTGTGCCGAGTGCATCGTGGCCAAGTCACTGGTGCAAACCGTGTTTGGATCGCCGGAAAACACAGTGCTGACTTGCCGAAATCGGTACTGTTTCCCACAGTGACAAGAGCGAAAGAGTTGTTCCAGTCTGGACCCGTTTTGAGCGACTCGGCCGAACTGAAACGGGTAATCGACTTGCCGGAAGACCTCTCCGCCCTCACCACGGGTTCGCTCCGCGCAGTCCAAAGATTCCTTATCCAAGCTGAGGAGATGGGTGCCAAGAGCAGTTATACCGCGCAAAATCGCCGATCTTGGTGGTCCGTGCGTCTTCGAGACCCAGCGCCGGTCTTGGCAACATACATGGCGCGACGCGCTCCTGCGTTTGTTTTGAACGAAGCGAACGCTAGGCATCTGAACGTCGCGCACGGTCTCTATCCGCGCGAGGAACTAGATTCGGCGCTGTTATTTGCTTTGGTGCTGTTCCTTCGCGGGTCTTCGCCAATGCACGTTGGGCGCGTCTACGCTGGCGGACTTACAAAGTTTGAACCCCGCGAAATGGAACGCATCCCCGTGCCTGATCTGAACATGCTAAAGGAGACGATTGTTCGAAGACCCCACCAGTTTGGACCGAGCAACAACTTGATGATGAACGCGGGAAGGCACTCGAGCAATTTAGGCGCGGCAGGCTCACCGAACCGCTAGAGATGTATCTGGAATTGTTCGATGAGTACCAGGGATTGGTCGAGGAAGTACTTGAGCAAACGTTGGATTTGTCAAATCTTCGAGACGAAGCGATAAACCTGCTCGGCGATAAACGAAAGTTGGAAATAATCCGCTAGCTGTCTGGGCCTCCGGTCTCAGAAGACGATCTGAAAACCCTCCTTCAAGCGAAATCGCTTTCTTCAAGTCGGTTCGATTCTGACCCCGAGTTGGTCGATCGCTTGGTTACATTCATTCAGGATTGGCACGACCGACGGCGTTTCCCGTGGATCAACGAATCTTGGGAACCGAACGAACACGACCGCAACGCATCGGTTATCGCGACTACAGCTCTTCTTGCGATGCGCAGATTGGAAACTATGCGACGGAGTCACGGCAAGGAAGAAGAAGAATTGGTAGCTACGCAATTGCGACGCGCCCGCTTTAAGCAAGTCCCGGCGCGGAGAGTCCCGGTTTTAGCTGAAGCTCCCCAAAAAGGTGAATTCTGCGGCGAATCGATGTTCGGAACGCGTAAGGCAGATTTTCTGGTCGGTCTCCACGATGGTCGGGTTTTGGCGCTCGAGTGCAAGTTGTCGAATTCAGCAACGAACTCGATCAAAAGGCTGAACAACGACGCGGCCGCGAAAGCCGCGGTGTGGAAGCGCGAGTTTGGAAGTTCTCAGATCGTGACGGCCGCAGTGCTCGCGGGGGTTTACAACCTACGCAACTTGAAAGACGCACAAGACGAAGGGTTGACCCTGTTTTGGTCGCACGATCTGATCTCCATGCTCAATTGGATGCGCTGAATCGATTGGGTCGGCAGCTCGTTTAGCCATTAATCCAAGGGCGTATTTTCGCCTCCCAAGGGTGTTGATGATCGGGCCGCCGTTAACTCCCTAGATGGTGGGCGACGCCCCGATGAGTTCTAATGGAGGAGGATTTACGTAACACGGAACGCCTTGTCAATCGCTGGACGCACGCGATTGTTGAAAGTTCCGCGGTCCCCCTCACCCTCTCCCGCGGAGGGGGAGAAGGGACATATATCAATTCTCCGAGTAGTCCCAGTGTTCGGCGGCCCAGTCTTCTACGGCTCGGGGGATTTCTAGGAGGTTTTCCAGTTTGGTTTTTAGGGGGATGGCGCACTCGGGGGCGATTAGTTGGACGCCGGCGTCGAGGGCTTTGAAGACTTCGGCTCGGACTTCTTCGGGGCCTTTGGAGTAGAGGGTTACGGGGTTGTTGAGGTTGCCGACTAGGTTGATGCCTCCGTCTACCGCGTCAATGGCCTCTTGGGGGTCGTTTTTGGAGTCGAAATGGAATGCGGCCATGCCGGTGGTGGCGATGTAGGGCATTCGGTCGGTGGTCGCGCCGCAGATGTGGAGGATCAGCGGGACTGGGAGGTCTTCGACGAACTCGTGGTGCATGTCCATGAGGAAGCGTCGGTAGTATTCACCGCTCACGAGGTCACCGGTGGCGTGGTCGGGGAGCGTTAGGGCGTCGGCGCCGGCTTCGATCTGGGCGAGGCCGAATTCGATGGTGAACTGCTTGAGGCGGTGGAGCATGTCCATGACCATGGGCGGGTCGTCGACGGTTGCGAGGAGGAACGGCTCGACGCCGAAGACGTGGTAGGCGAGGGTCCAGGGCCCCATCGTCTTGCCGATGATGGCAACTTCGTCGCCGAACTCCTGCTTGAGGATGCGGATCGATTCGATGATCGTCCAGTTGTCGCGGTGCTCGAGGAAGTCGCTCGGCATCTTGATGTCGTCGACGGTCTTCCAGATGGGGTAGGACATCCTAACGGTCGGCCAGTTGTCTTTGCCTTCCCACTGCATGTTGCATCCGAGGGCTGAGGACTCTTGGATGATGGAGAAGTAGGGCATTATGGCGTCGAAGCCGAGTTGGGTGTAGCCGGTGGCAGCTAGTCGGGCGTTCATCTCCGGGTCGCGGTTGGCGTCGGGGAATGGTGCCTCGACGAGGTCCATGAGCTCGACGGTTGCGACGTTGGTGGGATTGGTCACCGGCGGACGGTCGACCGGTTCGCCGCGGAGGGCTTTGAGGGTTCGCTCTTTCGAGGTGAGCGTGCCGGGGTATTTATTGGATGGCATTTTCGCCCTCCTTTATATGTGCAGCGGCGAGACCGTAGTCGTTAAAAGAGTCGCCAAGGGATTTGAATACGATATTACGCCATGCCTGGGTCGATCCGAGCGATTGGTGTTTTGCGGACGCGGAATCGCGTCATCCGGTGGGTTCGTCGCTGATCTCAACGGTGCCGGCGGGTCCGTCGTAGTTCATGACGAAGTGGCGCAGAAACGTTCTGCCCAGCAATGCAAGATGCGGTTGACCACCAGATCGTAGGTGGACACCGGCGAACAGGCCGAATTCGGTGTGTTCCAACGCCAACTAAGGGATATAGATCTGTGCTACGTGCAAATTTACCGCAAGACGGCCGTGAACACCAGAAGCTTCACTTTGGTCGATGATTGGAAGGTTCAACGCAATCGCCAGGTCCGAGTCGATGCAACTTTCGGACGCTCCAGTGTCAACCAATGCCAAGAAATCTTGCTCAGGCAGATTAGCACCTCGAGGCCTGCCTGGTCGATATTGCAGATCGAAGCCGATCTTGACGGTTAGCGTCGGACCGAAAACTGTGAGCAGATCCGGATTTTCGCGGTTCTCCAGCCTGATCTTAGGCAAAGGATCCTCTGTAAAGAAGAGAAACTGGCAACTGGACGCTCGACGCGCCTACGCGCCTTATCAGATATGGCCCGCGCCCGAAACGTTCGACGGCGTTTGCGGCTGCGTCTTCGAAAGAATCGTAGGTGCCTTGGAGTTTCTGGTCGTGAAAAACCACCCACTTGTCGAAATGTTCGGTCTCAAGTTGCAGACGCATGTCGTCGTATGCTCGGATTTCCGATTGCAGCGTGTTCGACATTTGTTTGTTCCTTGTCCGTAGGATCAGTTGCTCGCGAACCCTAGCGTCTGCGTTGTCATCTGGCCAGCGAGTTCGGCTTGTTCGAGCATGGTGTCGATGGCGCTGACGTTGCGGGCGTAGGGGAGTAGCAGTCGGGCGAAACGGTCGAGGCGTTCGCCGTGCTTGAAGCGGAAGCGGTCGCGTTCTTTGCCGACGCGTTCGCATTCTCCGTAGCGCATGAATCCGCCTACAACGGCCATGACGCGCGCCTGGGGTCGGGCGAATTCGCCTTCGGCGGTGACGTGGTACGTCCAACCAAGTTCGTCTGAGTGTTCGGGCGTGACCGTGAAGGTCAGTCGTGACTTGGTGTCGTTGACGGAGATGGGGCCGGTCGGGATCGGGTTGATTTTCTCGACGGCCTCGGTGAAGGCGAAGCGGAGCGGTCGGTCGTAGAACTCTTGGGAGATCAAGACGGCTTGGTTTGTGGCGTTGGGAGAGGGATCGATGTCGGCGAGGGCGCACAGGCGGTCGCGGATGGTTTCGATGCGTTCGGCGGTGCCTTCGACCTGTGAGAAGGTGTGGATGGCGAGGGTCCGGTCGCGCATGTAAAGGCCGACCGTGATGTCGTGGAAGTGCGGATCGATCGCCACCAGTTCGATGCAGCGTCCGAGGTTTCGGAGCGGGGCGGCGATGATGTTTTCGCGGGTTATTCCTTTTGAGTAAGTAACGGCTGCTTCTCCTATTTGATTATTGGCTTTTTCTCGGGGTCACTTTACCGCTTCAACGAGGGCTCGGATATGGTCCGGCGTGGTTCCGCAGCAACCGCCGAGAATCTGAACCGGGATTTGGGCGAGTTTTTCGTAGCGTTCGGCCATGTATTCCGGCGATTCGGGATAGATGATTTCACCAGCTTTGTAGACAGGGATTCCGGCGTTGGACTGGATGACGATAGGACAGTCGACGACGAGGCGCATCTGCTCGGCGATCTCGATCATCTTGTCGATACCGTTGCCGCAGTTGGAGCCCACAACATCGGCGCCGGCGTCGCGTAGTCCGGTCGCGGCATCCTCGGGTGAGGTCCCCCACATCGTGAAGAACCCGCGCGGGCCTTTATCGAAGACCATCGTGGCCATGACGACGAGATCAGTGTTCTCACGAGTCGCTTTGATGGCGATCTCGGCTTCGTCAAGCACCATCTGGGTTTCGATCATCACGGCGTCGGCACCGCCTTCTTCAAGGGCGATGATCTGCTCGGCGAACGCGTCGTACATCTCGGATTCTGAGACCATTCCGAGCGGCTCGATGAACTCGCCGGTAGGTCCGACGGAACCGGCGACGTACTGTCCGGGTCCGGCTTGAGATTTCGCGTGTTCAGCCCCCAGGGCGTTGAGTTCTCGTACGCGGTCCTGCGAGTCGTAGTGCTTGAGGCGGAACTTGGTGCCGCCGAAGGTGTTGGTGAGGACGAAGTCCGAGCCGGCGTCGAAGTAGTCGCGCGCCATGCCTCGGATGGTGTCGGGCGCGTTGGCGTTAATCAACTCGGGACATCCACCCGCTTCGAGCCCGTGCTGTTGCAGATACGTTCCGGTCGCGCCGTCGAAGATGAGAACCTCGTTATCGAGGCGCTGGAGGATTTCGTGAGACGTATTGACCTGAGTTGTCATGCGTTTATTTTACCCAGTCATCGATAGCGCCGGGTTGCTCGACGCGTTCGCCGGCGTCGTGGAGGTCTCGGATGCGTGCTACGAAGTCTTTCGGCATACCTTTATTAATACGGTCGGCCAGCTGATGTGCCGCGGCTCGGGCGTCGAGATCGGATTCGGTCTCGTCGCCCCATTGCCAAGCGTCGAGATAGGCGTCTGAGCCGTATGATCCGTCCATCATCGCGACCGCGTCGGCAGCCTCCTGGAATCGGGCGTCTAGCGGCAGAGAAACGGTGCTTTCGGCATCCTCAGACTTTACTTGGACGGGTATCTCTTTCCAATAAAGGACGCTGATTATTGAAGGCATGAGCAGGAGTGAATTGGTGGTGGTGTTCAGTGCTTGGATTCTAACCCTTAACAGAATCACAGAAGTCGCAATACAAGCCTCGTGGAGCTTGGATGTTTGACATCGTAGTTGATTTCATTTAGATTTATCGACGCTAGATGTGCTGGTTCTCCAGCTCTGCTGCTTCGTACGTTGCGTCCGAGCGATGGTACTTGGCAAGAAGCAATAAGACATACATGGAGGTCATGTACCGAGATGAGTAATATCAAAAAGTACCTGCTCGCGAGTGCAGTCGTTGCGGCCCTGCTGGGAGCTTGGGCTTGCGGCGGCGAAACCGTGATTCAAACGGTCGTCGTTGAGAAGGAAGTCCGAGTCCAGGGTGAGACCGTAATTCAGACCGTCGTGGTCGAGAAGCAAGTCGCGGGTGAAACTGTGATTCAGACGGTCGTGGTCGAGAAGGAAGTCCAAGTCGCAGGCGAGACGATGGTCCAGACCGTCGTCGTGGAGAAAGAGATTCTCCGCGAGGTCGTCAAAGAGGTCGAGAAGATCGTCGAGATCGAGAAGCCGGACGCGACAGCGACCGCGAGCCTGATCGGCACGATCGGCGCGCCGGAGCCCAAGACTGAGGGCGGCGCGGCCGTTATCGGTTCTGCAGAAATCGGCCAGCAGGTTGGCAGGAACGCCAACCAGGCATCTGACGCACTCAAGAACTGGGGTGTTGCCGAGACTCTGTTCCGCCGCGGCCCGAGTGACGAGACCGTCCCGTGGATCGCCACCGACTGGGAAATCAGTGATGATCTGACCACCGGTAGCGTAACCATCCAAGACGGCATCACGTTCCGCACGAAGGACAAGGATTACGGTCCCTTGACTGCCGAAGACGTTGCATGGAGCATGAATGATGCGAACAACGCGACGAACACGACCTCGATCCACGGCCAGGCTGGCGACTTTGCCGGTCTCTGGGGTGAGTGGCGCGTGATCGACGAGAACACTGTTGAGTGGAATTTCGCGATCAAAGCAGACGGCGCCCCGGCGTTTGACGGTACTTGGAAAGACGACTACGTCAACCAGTCTGGTCAAGCATTCGGGGTTCTCTCGAAGAACGCGTTTGACACCGAGGGTGAGGACTTTGTGCGAGACACCGTCGTTGCCAGCGGTCCGTACCTGATCGAAACGTGGATTGCGGACGACCGCATCGTCTTGACGGCGGACCCAGACCACTGGTTGTTCACGCCGAAGACGAGCACCATCATCATGGTGCGAGCTGGTGACCCGACCAACCGTGCAACCCTGCTTCGAACTGGTCAGATCGACACGGCGCAACTTGAGCCGAAAGACGCTGCCAACCTGATCGTCGACTCCTCTAACTGGGGTCAGTCGGGTACCGGTGGAGCAATCCAGCTTGGTCTGTTCTTCTCTGGCAACCTCTGGGAAACCGTCGACGCAAAGACGGGTGACCCGCTCCCGCCCAAGGGACCATTTGTGCACGACCACGCTTGGATCGGTAACTCCGACAGCAACGCGCACGGCGCAGACGACATGGAGCAGGCGCGAAACGTCCGCTACGCCATGGCCATCGCCATCGACCGTCCGTCAGTGAACGAATCATTGCTCGCCGGTCTTGGCAACGTCGTGGACGTCGAGTACTTCGCTAGCGGGCACCCGAACTTCGCGGGGGTCCAATGCACGCAGGAAGGCGGAGCATCGCATTTGGATGACGCCCCGGCCGGAACGGGACCGTGCACGTACGGATACGACCCGATCGCAGCGGTTCAACTGATCAAGGCTCAAGACTCTGACTGGCAGAAGGGCGGTGCTTCCGCGGACACGGAAAGCATCCTTGGCGACCACCGTTTCGAGGTCTCCGTTTACGCGGGTCCCGAGCTTGGTGGCGGTGCTTCCGTAACTGGCGAAGTCGCGGACGCGGTTGCCGGTTACTGGGCTGACATCGGCTTGACCACCTTCTCGTTGAAGTTCACGTATGTGACCTTCCGCCCGACGGTTGTGAACCGAGCGAACACGCACCCGTGGGTCACTTCATGTGACAAGGGTCGAGAGTCGAACCCGTGGCACTTCCCCAAGGGCTTGGTGCAGACCAGCCTGACGCGCGGAGGTTTCGCATGTGGCTTTGAGTCGCCGAAGATTCTCGAACTCTACGAGGGTATGGCGGCCGCCAGCGACACCGCTGAGGCTACTAACGCTGCGAACCGCTACCTGCAGTACGTCTACCACTGGAACCTGCAGCCCGGTATCGTGGCAGTCCCGAACGACTGGTTCTGGAACCGCAACAAATTCGCATCTTGGCCACAGGACCGAGCGGCGGCCAGCGGTATCAACAACCTCTGGGACATCGAGCTGTCTCAATAGAGAGAGCTGCTCTAAACTGAGTTCCCGTCACCGGGCGTCGCGCAAAGTGTTGCGACGCCCGGTGACGAAACCAAAAGCGTTCTCGTCTCTCGATCCTTTGACCTCGGTCACGGATCGGGCGCGGGAACCAATCGTCGAAGAAGGGGTATTCTGACCTTGGACGTTTGCTAGGTGTTACAACCTAGTGCCAAGGTATGGGATAATATCTTTCCGCATAATGCGTCGCTTCTTAATAAGAAGATTCCTCTTCATGATCCTCAGCGCGGTCGCCGCTACGGCGATCGTGTTTTCGTTATCACGAGCGGTCGGCGACCCGTTGCTCTTGTTCGCCACATCGGGGTACGGCATCTCAACCGAAGCGGTTGCGGAGATCCGTAAGGAGTTGGCTCTCGACAGGGCGTACCCGATGCAGTATTTGCTGTGGTTGGGCAGAGTGTTGCGGGGCGACTTGGGTCAAACGTTGGCCTTCAAGTTGCCGGTTGCTCGCATCATCACTGAAAAGATCCCGAATAGTCTGCAACTTGGCTCGTTTGCTTGGTTCTTTGCAGGCACGATTGGAGTCAGTTTAGGAGTATTGTCGGCGGTGAAGAGGGCGTCGCTGCCTGATTACGCCGGCAGGTTCCTCGCGCTGATCGGCCAATCGATCCCGATATTTTGGTTCGCCATAATTCTGATTTATGTATTTGCCGTGTGGTTAGACTGGCTTCCGGCGGGACTCGCCGGCGATTCCACTCAAGAACCATCGTTATGGCAACTTGAGTATCTCGTGTTACCAGTGACGGCGATGACGCTGGGAGGTCTGGCAGGCTATTTGCGGCTTACGAGATCGGCGATGCTGGAAGTTCTCGACTCCGAGTATGTTAAGTTGGCGCGTGCCAAAGGAGTGGCCACGTCCACCGTGGTCTGGAAGCACGCGTTCCGGAATGCGTTGATCCAACCGCTAACTGCTTCGACATTGACGTTCGCGGGATTCATCGAAGGTGCGTTGGTGGTGGAGACGATCTTCTCGCGGCCGGGCATCGGGTTGATGGCCATTCAGGCGGTGCACGGCAACGATTTCCCGACTTTGCAAGGCGCGGTGTTGATGTTTATTTTGGTCTACGTCGTAGCGACGTTCGCAACGGACATGGTTTACGCATTGATCGATCCACGGATTCGATTCGACTAAGATTTCCTAAGGCTGGAACGACAATTGGCAACTGACCAGAGCCAAAACCAAAGGTTCTCCGCAGACTCAGTCGCGGAGCAATTGGACGTAGCTCCGACGACAGGCGTACAAGCTGTCAAACGTTCGTTGCCCTCGCAAGTCTGGTACGTCCTTCGACGGTGGCCGGTCATTCCGATTTTCATCTTGCTGGTCGTAGCCTTCACAGCCTTCGCCGCGGATTGGATCTCGCCGGCAGACCCGAATTTCCAACGATTGGGCTTCAACTTGATGGCACCGACTTGGGGCCAAGCCCGTGCTGAAAACGAGCTGGCACCAAACAAAGCCGATTTTGATATGACCACTGACGCCGGCCAAATCGGATACATGTTGGCGGCGAAAAATGGTTTTGATAGGACCGATTACATCTTGGGCAGTGACGGTCTGGGTCGCGATGTCCTGTCGCGGATCATTCACGGAACCCGGGTCTCGTTGAAGGTTACGGGTTACGCGTTGCTGTCCGGCGTCATCATCGGCACGGCGATGGGGATAATTGGGGGGTATTACGGTGGGTGGATCGATGAAGTGTTGATGCGCTTCGTCGACATCTGGAACGCGTTGCCGTTCCTGTTGGTGGCTATCATGGTGGGTGCGACTATCGGAGCGACGGAGACGACGGTGATTATCATCATCGCGATGATCGCCTGGCCGCCGTTCGTGCGCCAGATCAGGGCGGACGTGTTGACGATTCGGTCGCTCGACTACATCTCGGCAGCGAGGATCATGGGCGCCAGCAACCTGCGCTTGATGATGCGTCACATTTTGCCGGGCACGGTCAGCACCGTTCTCGTGGTCGCCACGCTACGAGTTGGCGGACTGATTTTGACGGAGTCGGTGTTGTCGTTCTTGGGTGTTGGGATCCCAGACCCCACACCGACGTGGGGCAAGATGGTTGACGAGGGTTATCAGTACCTCATCAACGACGTCTGGTGGTCCTCGTTCTTCCCGGGACTCTCGATCTTCCTGCTGGTGATGTCGATGAACTTCCTCGGCGACTGGTTGCGTGACCGGTTTGATCCTAGACTGCGGCAACTCGACTAGGGTGAGTGGATATCGAATGTTCGGTTGCCTAACAGCGTGATCGGGGGCCGACCGTATACAATAGCGCGTGTCGTGGTTCACAAAAGCGCAAAGCTTTTTATAGGCGGAGGGTGGCGGAATCGAACCGCGATGCTAGGGGTAGCCTAGCAACCCCGGGAGTATCAGTCCCGTTCGTCGCCTCGACGGCACCCTCCGTTGTCAAATGAAGCGCCCTGTTGATGCAGGGCGTTCTTCTATTTCTACCACCATCGCAAGCCTTGACCGGCTGAGCGTTCGCAATGCGTCGCTGAGTTGGAGACGACGATGCAGCCCACGATTTAACGTCGTCTACAGAGATGGCGTAGCATTTCAACCGAGGTCGCGAATCCGCTATCTCGCCGGTCGGAGGGGCGTATGTGGTTCGTAAAGCTTAGAGGCGACGCCCAATTGCCCTTGCTAGGCAACCTCCGACCAGTTCCCGATTGCAAACGCATCCCCTCTCCCTCGATGGGAGAGGGCTAGGGTGAGGGTGGTCTGACGTATACTTTCCCCGTCTATCTCAAGTGAACGCATGCGTCCCTTCTTGATGCACAATTGACTGTCGGCGCGCACCGCGTCGTCTCAGCAAGCTAAGGAGCAACTGAACATGTCGGTAGGTTTCATCGGTCTCGGTTACATGGGACAGGGAATGGCGGACAATCTGCTCGCCAAGGGCGCGGATCCCGTCGTTTATACGCGGACGCAGTCGAAGATCGAGGCGATGATCGATCGGGGTGCCAGGGGAGCAAATTCGTCGGCTGATCTGGTTTCGAAGGTCGATGTGGTTCTGGCTTGCCTGCCGAGCGTGCAGACGTCGTTGGACGTGATCATCGGCGAGATCGTTCCGGCGTGCGAACCGGGACAGATAATCGTCGACCACAGCACGGTCGATATCGGCACATCTCGCAAATGTGCAGAGGCAGCGGAGGCGAAGGGCGCGATGTTCATCGATGCGCCGATAAGTGGTGGGCCGACAGGTGCCGCCGCCGGGACGTTGGCGATCATGTGCGGCGGTTCCGACGAGGCCTTTACCAAAGCGGTGCCGTATTTCGAGCTGATGGGCGCGAACGTTAGGCACATGGGTCCGAACGGTGCGGGCACGGCGATGAAGCTGATCAACCAACTGCTCGTCGGCATTCACACCGTCGCAGCTGCCGAGGCCTTCGCGCTGGCGAATGCCGCAGGTGTGGACATAGAGGTGGCAAGCGAGTTGCTGAGCGTCGCTTGGGGCGGTAGCGCGATGGTTGCGCGGAGTGCGCCGATAACTGCGGCTCGTGATTTCGAGGACTCGGCGGCGCCAGTCCGCAACCTCGACAAGGACATGGGCATCATCAAGGACTTGGCGAAGGCGGAGAATCTATCGCTGGAGTTGGCAATCAAATCTGAGGAACTGTTCCACACGATGATGGAGAACGGCTGGGATGAGAACGACATCGCCGGCGTCCTGGAAGTCATCGAAGCACGCTCTTCCTGAAGAACCCGACGGACTTTTTTGGGACTTAACGGCTTGGATTCAGAGGCATGGTCTAACTGTGGGTAAGCACAGCATCGCGGTAATCAAAGGCGACGGCATCGGCGTCGATGTCGTCGACGAAGCACTGAAGGTCTTGCACGCGCTCGCGGGAAGACATGGCATCGAGTGGGAGTTCGTTGAGTTCCCTTGGAGTTCGGAGTACTACTTCGAGCACGGCGAGATGATGCCGTCGGACGGCGTAGAGCAACTGCGCGGATTCGACGCCATATTCCTCGGCGCGGTTGGGCACCCCGACGTGCAGGACCACATCACGCTCAACGGTCTGCTGTTGCCGATTCGGCGTGCGTTCGATCAGTACGCGTGTGTCCGGCCATCGGTCTTGCTGCCGGGCGTAGCTTCGCCGCTCAAGGACGTCAAACCATACGACATCGACCTCATCGTTGTCCGTGAAAACACGGAGGGCGAGTACGCCAACGTCGGCGGGTTCCAGTATCGAGATTTCCCGGACGAGGTAGCGGTCCAGTCGGCTGTATTCACCCGGAAGGGATGCGAGAGAGTCATCAGGCATGCGTTCGAGTTGTGTCGCGAGCGCAACAAGAAGATGCATGTGACTTCGATCACGAAGTCGAACGCGCAGGGCTACGGCATGGTGCTGTGGGACCGGACATTCGACGCGGTGAAGGCAGACTACCCGGATATCACGACCGATTCACTGTTAATCGATGCGGCGTGCATGGACTTCATTCGTCGACCGCAAAAATTCGATGTCGTGGTGGCATCGAACCTCTTCGGCGACATCTTGACCGACATCGGCGCGATCATCACTGGTTCGATGGGCCTGGCATCAAGCGCCAACCTCGATCCGACCCGAACCAGCCCCTCGATGTTTGAACCGACACACGGAAGCGCGCCGGATATCGCGGGCATGGGCATTGCGAACCCGATGGCGCAGATCCTGACCTCGGCGTTGATGCTCGACCACATCGGCGAAGACGCAGCCGCGGCAGATGTCAGGTCGGCGGTAGAAGGTCTGTTGAGCGAAGGCGAGACGTTGACGCCGGACCTCGGCGGTTCATCCACGACCACCGCGGTCGGAGACGCGATTGCCGCTAGAGTTTCGTGAAACACAAGATAACGAGGGAATAAGTTGAACCCGCTAGATAAAGTCGCAATCGGAAAACATGGCGTCGAGGTTACGCAACTCGGATTGGGTGGCGCGCCGTTAAGCGGCATGACGCTTGGCGACGGCCTCTACGGTGGGACGGCGAGCGACGAGGCCGGTCGGATCATCAGGCGTGCGCACGATCTTGGAATAAATTATTTCGATACGGCGCCGCTGTATGGCGCGGGACGGAGCGAGGTCAGATACGGTGCCGCGCTTACGGGCGTCGATCGCGACAGTTACCTTATCTCGACGAAGGTGGGGCGCGTGTTGGAGGTGTATGAAGGCGGGATGACGGCGGAGGAATCGCCGGACAATTTCGCTGATCACTACAGTGTCGACAGTTGGACGCGGGACGATGTGTTGAGATCTATCGAGGATAGTTTGGAACGGTTGCAGACCGACCACGTCGAGATCGTGTTGGTGCATGATCCTGACACGCAGCCCTATGGCGAAAAGCAGGCGGTCGAGGAGGCGTTCCCGACGCTGACAGAGTTGCGGGAGCAGGGCATTATCAAGGCGATCGGATGTGGCATGAACGAGTGGCAGATGCCAGCGGCGTTCATACGCCGATTCGACATCGACGCGGTCTTGCTGGCAGGGCGTTACACGCTCCTCGACCACGACGCCTACCCCGAATTCCTACCGCTATGCGTCGAGCGTGACGTCAAGATCATCGTCGGCGGACCTTACAACAGCGGCATATTGGCCCGCGACCTCGAGGGCGACGTGACGTTCAACTACGAGTTCGCACCGCCGCATCTTGTTGAGCAGGCGCGGCGATTGGACGCCATCTGCCACCGCCACAACGTAGACCTCAAAGCCGCGGCGTTGCAGTTCGTGCTGGCCCATCCTGCCGTCGCGACAGCTGTGCCCGGCGCGCAGTCGGTGCCAGAGCTTGAGGAGAATTTCGCGCTGGTAGGGCAGGAGATACGCGGCGATGTCTGGGCGGAGATGAAGGCCGAGGGGCTGATACCGGCGGACGCGCCGACGCCTTAGAGGTAAGTACTGGTAACTGCGATTACCGTTCGCCAACCAAGTGTGAAGAAACGCGAATGATGGCTATAGTTGACTTACATCGATTGGCTGACGTAGCCCCGATGGACATTAAGAGACATATGACGGACATGGCTTGCGGTTTGCGAGACGAAGGGTGGCCCACGAGTGACCACCTAACGCGCTACTCTGAAGTTTTTTACGACGGTGTGCTGATATGACTTATCGGGATACCCCCCCCCCTATATTGGTATAAATGTTCTAAACAGAACGCTTTTTCATGGTGATAACTTAGGGTTCCTGCAGGGGATAAATAGCGGGACTGTGCATCTGATCGCCACCGACCCGCCGTTCAACAAGAACCGCGACTTTCACGCCACACCGGACAGTCTTGCGAAGGGCGCGAGATTTAGTGACCGATGGTCTTGGCATAGGGACGTTCACGAGGAGTGGGTAGATGCCATCAAAGACGACTGGCCCAACGCGTGGCTGGTGATACAAGCGGCGCGTAGTTCGTTCGGCGATGACATGGGGGCGTTCCTGTGCTGGCTCGGGGTACGGCTGATGGAGATGCGCCGGGTGTTACGGGACGACGGTAGCATCTATCTGCACATCGACCACACCGCGCACGCTTACGTCAAGGCGTTGATGGATGCCATATTTGGTAAACGTAACTTCCGGAATGAAATCGTGTGGGCTTACAGGACGGGGGGAGTAAGTAAGCGATACTGGCCGCGCAAGCACGACTCCTTGTTGTTCTATGTAAAAACAGACTCGTACGTACATAATCCAATTCAAGAGCGGGTTTACTATGAGAAACCTTTTTTCACCGATGAAATGGACGATAAAGGGAGATACTTTGCAGATGTATATGTCAGAGATGTTTGGGATGACGTTAAACCCTTGATCAATGTGTCAAGAGAGCGGATGGGCTACCCGACGCAGAAGCCGCTCGCTCTATACGAACGTATCATCAAGGCGAGCTCCAATCCCAGTGACATCGTGCTTGATCCGTTCTGCGGCTGCGCCACTACTCCCATCGCCGCTGAGCGTCTAGGCAGACAGTGGATTGGCATGGACATCTGGGAGGGAGCACATGACATGGTGCTTAAGAGATTGCAGAAAGAAGGTCTAGCCTCGCCACGTGCGACATCTGATCGGCTAATCACATTTGGAGATGTCACGTATTCAAAGGTTCCGCCAATCCGCAACGATGACAAAGAGATCGCAGCACCGGGTTTCAAGTTGAAGATTCAACGTCCTGTAGAACGGTGGGAAAAGATAACACACAAGGAGATGACCAACATCTTGATACAGGTTCAAGGCACTTCGGACGGTGTGATCTGCGCTGGGTGTGGACGCGTGCTCGAAAAAGAGTTTATGGAACTCGACCACATCACGCCGAAATCCGATAGGGGCGAAAATCACATAATGAACCGCATACTGCTTTGCGGCCCCTGCAACAGACGCAAACGTGACAATTTAACTTTGCGCGGGTTGATGCGCGAGAACAAGAAATCCGACGTAGGTTGGATGCGCGATGAGAAGCGCGCAAAGATGGCGCAGGGCAAAGCCGCGGATCGAGCCGAATGGGTGCGAGACAATTGCGGCACGCTGGAGTGCAACGCGCTGATGCAGGGACAACTGACCTGACTGTGTATGCTCCAAAGCTGGAGCAGAACTTTACCCTGGTGGATCAGGAGATACTGGTGGATGTTTGGTCTGAGATGAAGGCGGAGGGGTTGATACCGGTGGATGCGCCGACGCCTTAGGGATCGGGATAAGAGGCTAGAATTTCGTTTCGCCAGGCAGCTGTGATGAAACGCGAATGATGGCTATAGTTGACTTACATCGATTGGCAGACGATCTAAGTTACCGCAATGCTAGCAAATTCACTGTACTACGGCGACAATCTCAACTGGATGCGACAATGGCCATCCGAGACGGTCGACCTGATTTATCTAGATCCGCCCTTCAACTCAAACCAGACTTACAACCAACTCTTCGTTTCTAGGCTTGGAGAATCGTCAGCGCAGGCGCGCGCGTTCGAGGACACTTGGCGTTGGGGTCAACAGGCGGTCGAAGATCGTGATGCCGCTTTGATGGCCGGCGGTGACCTCGCCACGGCGATGCGAGGTTTTGAGACAATGCTGGGCCGAACGGGGATGTTCGCCTATCTTTGTCATCTCGCACCTCGCCTTTACGAGATGCGAAGGTTATTGAAGCCGGCGGGTTCGTTGTATCTGCATTGCGACGATACTGCGAGCCACCACGTGAAACTTTTGCTTGACGCAGTTTTCGGTCCCACGAGCTATCGCAACGCGGTCTATTGGCGTCGTGCAACCGCGCATAACGATGCAAAGAGATTTGGGCGTATCGTTGATACGATCTTCCTTTATTCAAAAAGCGATGTTTCGTATTGGCGAGGCGCGTCCATGTCTGTCAGTCGGACCGAAGCGGAGTTGGCTAGACGTTATCCTTCAACGGACGAATTCGGGCGATACCGAACCGGTGATCTCACGGCAGCAGAGAAACGAGGCGGCGAAAGCGGTAAATCGTGGAACGGTTACGACGTTGACGCAAGAAATCGGCATTGGGCGGTACCCAAGTCGAGCCAGTATGCTGAGTGGATTGAAGAGAACTTCATACCAGGCTATCGCGCGATTGAAGGCGTGCACGAGAGGTTAAACGCACTGGATAATGCTGGACTGATCCATCACCAGCAACGCGGGTACTGGCCGGGTTTAAAGCGATACGCGGCGGCGGACATGCCGCTCGGACCGCAAAACTTGATTCTCGAACCCATCGGTTTCACCAACTACAACAAGGGCAACGAGTATCTAGGGTATCCAACCCAAAAACCTGAGGGGTTGATTAAACAACTGATTGAAGTAGCTTGCCCCAAGGACGGCTTGGTGATGGACCCGTATTGCGGTTGCGGTACTACCTTGCATGTTGCCCAGGCTTCGGGAAGGCCGTGGGTCGGTATCGATATCACGCATCTCGCAATTGCAGTTGTGGAGTACCGGTTCCGTGAACGACTGAATGAGCACCCACGCGTTATCGGACGGCCGGAAGACATGGAAGCCGCGAGGGATCTTTTCAATCGAGATCCGTTCCAGTTCGAGGCTTGGGCAGTTTCTCGCATTCGCGGCATGCTACCCAACGAAAGAAAGGTTGGCGATCGCGGTATCGATGGACGAGGATATGCACGAGATAATGGGCAGCGTCAGCTCGTGATAGCGCAGGTAAAAGGCGGCAGAAATGTTGGTCCCAACTTAGTGCGCGAATTGCGAGGTTGCATGGCGGATGGCGATGCAATCATGGGGGTGCTGATCGTCATGGACAACTCAGCGGTCACTGCTGGCGTGCGTCGAGAACTTGCCGTCGGAACGGTAGAGATTGATGGACGGATTTATCCGAAATTACAACTTTTCACGATTGAAGATTACTTCTCAGGTCGATACCCCGATTTGCCGATAATGTTGTCGGCTTACGCGAATCGCGAGCCGGACATGATCGATCTTGCCGATCAACGTCTACCGTTTGGCTAGTTGAGACGCGTCACGGAACTAGTGATGCTCCATCTCCACATGCGTCGCAACGGGTGTTCTACCCACTGCGAAATCAAAATCACACCCATCTTGCGCTTGCATCACGTGGCGGTTGTAGACGTGCATGTAGCCGCGTTCGATATGTCCATTAGCCATCGATCCGGACCGAAGTTCGTCGCGACGTCGATCCAATTCGGCATCGTCGACCAATAAGTCCAAATGACCGCGATCGGCGTCTAGCGAGATCATGTCGCCGTCGCGGACAAGCGCGAGCGGGCCGCCGATGGCCGATTCGGGTGAGACGTGCAGAACGACGGTGCCGAATGCGGTGCCGCTCATTCGAGCGTCGGAGACGCGCACCATGTCACGAACGCCTCGCTCGAGGATCTTGCGCGGGAGCGGCATGAAGCCAGCTTCTGGCATCCCGGGCCCGCCGATCGGGCCCGCCGACTGCATGACGAGCACATCGTCTTCAGTCACATCGAGATCGGGATCGTCGATGCGCCGACTGAGGTCGGCGGGGCTAGTGAATACGATGGCTCGGCCGGTGTGTTGGAGCAGTCTTGGAGAGGCCGCCGAGCGTTTGATCACCGCGCCGTCGGGTGCCAACGAGCCGTGCAGGATCGAGATGCCGCCGTCAGGGTAGAGGGCGTGTGCAGGATCGAGGATCACATCGTCGTTGTGGCACTCGGCGTCAGCCACGTTTTCGGCGAGCGTTTGACCGTTGACGTTGATGCAGTCTCGGTTCAACAGGTGGAGGATTTTCTTGAAGAACGCGGGCGCTCCTCCGGCGTAGAAGAAGTCTTCCATCAGGAACTTGCCCGATGGCTTGAGGTTGGCGATGACGGGGACCTGCTCGGAGAGTTCCTCCCATCTGGCAAGTGGGAGATCGATGCCGGCGCGACCGGCGATGGCGGTGAGGTGGATGATGGCGTTGGTCGAGCCACCGAGGGCAAGGAGGGTCAGTGCGGCGTTCTCGAACGCCTCTTCGGTGAGGATTTCTGACGGCCGCATGTTGCGTCGCACGAGGTCGACGGCTGTGGCTCCGGCGCGTTCGGCGAAGACGCGGCGTCGCGAGTCTGCTCCGGGAATCGCCGCGCCGCCGGGGAGCGTCATGCCGAGCGCTTCGCAGATGACGGACATGGTGCTCGCGGTACCCATCACCATGCAGTGCCCAGGCGAGCGGTAGATTGCCTCCTCCATCGAGTCGTATTCGGCTTGCGTGATATTACCGGCTCGGAGTTCCGACCAGTAGCGACGGCAGTCGGTGCACGAGCCGAGTTCTTCGCCTCGCCAGTTGCCCTTGAGCTGCGGGCCGCCAGTGACGATGATCGCTGGCAGGTCGGCTGATGCGGCACCCATCAACATCGCAGGAGTGGTTTTGTCGCAGTTCGAGAGCAGCACCACGCCGTCGATGGGCAAACCCCGGATCATCTCTTCCACGTCCATCGCCATGAGGTTGCGGTAGAGCATCGATGTCGGTGCGAGAAAGAACTCGCCGAGGGAGATGGTCGGGAACTCTAGAGGGAAGCCTCCGGCTGCGATTACGCCGCGCTTGACGTGCTCGGCGATCATGCGCAAGTGGGCGTTGCAGTGCGTCGCCTCGCTCCAGGAGTTGGCGATGCCGATGACGGGTTTGCCGGCGAACGAGTCTTCGTCCCAGCCTTGGTTCTTGAGGCCCGATCGGTGCAGGAAGCCTTCGAGGTCGCGTGGTCCGAACCATGCTTCGCTGCGAAGAACTTTGCCGTTGGAGTTGGTCATCACAATCACCTACCTTTGCGAAGCAAAATTGTACAGGGCAGGGCAGGGCGTGGTTTAACATCGACCGAGTGAGCGCCAAACGATACATCCTGTTGGGAGCGGTAGTTGGAGCCGGTGTGGCGATCGCCTTCAGTCTAGCGTTGTGGTTTCAGTTCGACGCGGCAGGAACTGAGGAGGTTGTCATCGCGTCGTTACCGGTGTGCGCGGTTTTGGGCGCGCTGTTCGGATGGGTTTGGTGGCGGATGTTGGGCCGCAAATGACCGAATCGCCGGAGTTCAGCGACTACCGAAGAAGCGCTTGAGCCAAGCCACAAAGCGCTCAATGAAGTTGCCGCCACCAAAGTACGCGGATCTCCGCGACGACTTGCCTTGGCCGTCTTTCTGATCCTCGATGCACTCCACACACGTGCAGTAAGGCGGGTGTTCGTCGCGTGCGTAATTCCAACGGTCCATAGTGATGCCTCGATGGCTACCAGTCTATCTGCCGCTTAAGCTCTTCCAATCGAGCGCGTTCTTCATCCGATAGGTTTTCGGAGAAGCCTTCGAGTCCAGAGTATTCGCCGGTGTAGTTGGGCTCGCGCCGTTCGAGGAACGACGTCCGACCCTCTTGCGCGTCCTCGGTGGTCTGCAGCAGGAGGAAGTTCATCATCGCCTGCACGTTCCACGCCTGCTCGACGGGGAGGTCGGAGAAGCGATGCACAAACTCCTTCATTTTGATCGTCGCGAGCGGCGGCATCTCCGCAATGCGTTTGGCAAATTCCAACGCGCGTGGCATGAGTTGGTCGGCGGAAACCGCTTCGTTGACCAGACCGATCCGGACCGCTTCCTCGGCGTCTACGGTTTCGTCGGCGAGGAGCATCTTCATGGCATCGACGTATCGGAGCTGCTTCAGCAGCATCGTCGCGCCCGGCCCGGCGCCGACCCAGCCGCGTGAGATAAGGCCGAAACGGAAGTTGGCGTTGCCAATCGCGGCGATGCGGATGTCGGTCGACGCCAGCAGCAGGTAGAGCCCGGCGCCGACCGCCCAACCGTTCACGGCGGCTATGACGGGCTTGTGGATCCGAGGGAAGTGATCGGCCATTCCGCCATCAATCCCTGTTTGAAAACCGCTTGTGTAGCCGCTGGGCGGCCTGAAGATGCGTTCGAGAGCGAGGAATTCGTGTTCTTCAGGTGTAACGTCTTCACGGACGGATAGGTCGTGCCCGCCACAGAAATGCCGGTCGCCCTCGCCCGTGACGATGATGGCACGGACATTACGGTCATCCCAAGCTGTTCTCCACGCTTCCCCGAGGTCGAGCGCGTGTTGCTTGTCCAACGAATTTGCCCGCCGGGAGTTTGCGATGGTGATGACGGCGATGTGGTCGTCGGTTTCGTATCGGATGCTCATGTCGAATCGGAGACGTTTCGACATGAGCATCCGATAGCACACAACAGTGCTAGGACATATGTATAATATACGTCCGTGCGGACTTTGGACTACGGGTAACTATAAAAGAGGAAATTCGCAAAATGCTTGCAAAGACGAACACGTGCGCCGTCAGCGGAGTCGACGGTCAGCTGGTCGAGGTCGAGGTGGATATCTCCCCGGGACTCCCGCGATTCAATATCGTGGGACTGCCCGATTCATCGGTGCAGGAGTCGCGTGAACGCGTTCGCGCGGCGATCAGGAACTCCGGAGCCGAATTCCCTATGCGGCGAATAACGGTGTCGTTGGCACCTGCCGACATCAAGAAGACTGGGCCTTCATACGATCTGCCTATAGCCATCGGCATACTGGTCTGCAGCGGACAGGTCCCCGACGCAGTGGCGAGTTCGCTGTTCTTGGGCGAGTTGGCGTTGGACGGAAAACTCCGCTCCACCCACGGCATGTTGCCGATGCTGCAGGCCGGCAAGGACCGCGGCTACGACACGGCGTTCGTCCCGAACGTCAACGCAAAGGAAGCGTCTTTGGTGCCCGGCATCGAAATCCGGCCGGCAGAGACCCTCAAGCAACTGGTGTCACATCTGCGCGACGGCATCGACATGCCCATAGTGAAGGGCGGCGGCATACCCGCAACGCTCCCGGCCGCAGTTACTCGCACAGGTTACGACTTTCGCGACGTTCGCGGGCAGGAGCAGGCCAAGAGGGCGTTGGAGATCGCCGCGGCAGGGCACCACAACATCGTCTTAATGGGTGCGCCTGGTTGCGGCAAGACGCTGCTGGCGCGATGCTTGCCGTCGATCATGCCGCCGATGACCCCGGAAGAGGCGTTGGAGGTCACGACTATCTACTCGGTCACCGGACTGTTGCCGTCGGGTAGCCCGTTGATAACGAACCGGCCGTTCCGCGCACCGCACTACACGATATCGAACGCCGGACTTATCGGCGGCGGAAGCATACCGCGCCCTGGCGAGGTCACCCTGAGCCATCGCGGCGTCCTGTTCCTCGACGAACTCCCGGAGTTCGGTAACGCGACCTTGGAGACGCTGCGGCAGCCGCTCGAGGATCGGTCAGTGACCATCAGTCGAGCACGGACGAGCGCGACCTTTCCGGCGAGCTTCATGATGGTCGGAGCCATGAACCCTTGTCCGTGCGGCTACTACGGCGATTCGCAGCATCCGTGCACCTGTGGCGAACCGGCGGTCGCACGCTACCAACGTCGGATTTCAGGCCCGTTGATCGACCGCATCGACATGTTCGTCGATGTCCCGCGCGTCGAGTACGCCAAGTTGCTCACGCCGCCGAACGAAGAGGGATCGGAGGCGGCTCGCGAGCGCATCATGGTCGCGGTCGGACTGCAACACGAGCGATTCACAGGATCGAGCGTGATGTCGAACGCGCTGATGGGACCAGTGGAAGTATGGGATTCCTGCAAGATGTCGGAAGACGCGAAGTCGTTGCTACAAAGCGCGATGAAACACCTGCGACTATCTGCAAGATCATGCCACCGAGTTCTCAAGGTGGCGCGGACGATCGCGGACCTAGAGCAGATGCCCCTCATCGAGAATCACCATCTCGCCGAGGCGCTGATGTACCGACACAAGACAGCAGCTTGAAAAACAGGCGTCGGTATATGTCCTGCGACGCCCCGTATGAGACGTGCAGTGCACTGCATGCGTCGTGGGCAGACGCGGTGCAAAGGACGGTGAATCAACGATGTCGATCGAAGGTTTGACTGCGACATTGGAAGAACGCGGCCTCATTTGGCAGGGGAGCGGGTTCGCCTCGATCGGCGCGGTCTCGCTGGTTCTGCTGTCGGTATACTCTGAAGCAGACCATTGGAGCATTGGAATATATCGGCTCGCCGTAACGCAACTCAACTGGGCGTTTGTCGTCGCCATCGCCTTAGCCATCGAAAGGGTCCGGAGAATGTTCGAGACAAGAACCGAAATCCGAAAAGCGGCCAGGGCGGAATTCGTCGCCAAAGAAATCGAAAAAGCGGAGGAACGGGGCGCGCAGCAAGCTGCAGAACGCTATAGGGCGAATCTCCGCAAACAAGGAATCGAAATAACACCGGAGATGGAACGGCACGTGTTTGAGAACGGCGACCATCACAAATGGTGGCACCGCTTTCCGCCGTTTCGATCTCGGTAACTCAACTCAGCCGGGCGTTCGTCGTCGCGATCGCCCTCGCCATCGAAGGAATCAGGAGAATGTTCGAGACAATCGCTGAAATCCGCCGCGCGGCTAGGGCAAAATTCGAGGCTATGGAAATCGAAAACGGGGAGCGACGAGCCCTGAACCGCGTGTTTTTCGTTCTTCGAGAACACTGTATCGAACTTCCGCCAGATGCGGAACGGGAACTGTTGGAGAAGTTCGGCGGTCGCGAATGGTGGCACCGACTGTTTTATCGCTTCACTGGCCGCGTCCCCTTCGCTTCGTGAATGTGAATGTGGACGGTTGTTTTGTGAGAGGGAATGAGGCTCAGTAAGGGTTGACTCCGATTCAATCCCTCAATACGTCAATGTCTCCCGCCACGGCCAGTAGAGCAGCCACACCTTGCCTACGATGTCTTCCGTAGGAACGTAGCCCCAGTTCCGAGAGTCGTTTGACTGCTCACGATTGTCGCCCAGCACGAAGTAGTTATCAGGCGGCACGACGACTGGGAAATTGTGGTGCGACTTGGTTTCCGTAAATTGGTCGGAGTAGTCGGTTGGGATTTCGTTGACCTCGACAACGCCGGCAGAAATATCGACCTCGTCGCCGGGCAACCCGATAACGCGCTTCACGATCTTTTCAGTGCCGGGTTGCTGCGGCTCGAATACGATGATGTCGCCGCGTTCGGGACCCTCAAACAGAAAGTCATGCTGGCCGTAAAGCGAGATTCCCCAGAATCGGACCGCTCCCAGCCGATTCACCAGCACGCGGTGATCTTCCACAAAGGTCGGCTCCATGCTTGGGCCGTTTACAGTGTAGGTTATGGCCACGTTGCGCATAAATACGACCACCAGAGCGGTGATGATGATCATCTCCGCAACGTCTCGCAGCTGTGTCCAGATCTGGTGTGTCATCCCGTAAGCAATTGTAGTTATTGACCCATTTTCAGTCCCTCACGACGAGATCAGATGCACACCGACGAAAATCTGTTACTGACGTTGGCGACGGGCGGCGACGTAGATGCCTTCAATCGCTTGGTCGCCACCCACCAAAACGCCGTCTTCGGATTCGCCATGAGCATCACGCGCCAGCACGCGGCGGCCGACGACGTCACCCAGGAAACCTTCATCTCGGCCTTCCGCAGCATCTCCAAGATGCGCGGCGGCAACTTCCGCGCATGGCTGTTGAAAATCGCCAGAAACAAGGCCTACGACTACTTCAGACGCCAAAACCGCCGACGCGAGTCCTCGGTCGATGAAGACGACGCCCCTTTCCTCGCGACGCTAACCGACGACAACCCTTCTCCGCACGCCGTAGCCGTCAACTCCGAACTGCGTGAAGCGCTGGAACACTGCGTCGGATGTTTGAGCGACGAGCACCGCGAAGTGATCGTGCTGATCGACGTGCAGGGACAGAGCTACGACGACGCATCGGCGGTCTGCGCCGTAAAAATCGGAACCGTCAAGTCGCGACTTAACCGCGCCCGACGTCGGGTTCGAGACTGTCTAAGAGGCGTCCCGGGGCTGCTCCCGGGTGGAATGGCAGGGCAGATGTCGTGATGATGACCAAAATGGAACAATCGGACTGCATCGGGCGTCGTATTGATATGCCGATACGAGCCAAAATCGATCGCCTCGCGCAGCAAGAACGCGGAACTCGCGAGGGCGGTGCGCGTTGATCGGCCGACTCCGAAGACTGTTCAGGCGAGACGAAGCCGATCCAGTTGAGGATCTGGTTTCTCAGTACGTCGATTCCGAAAGCGAGTTTGACCGGGCGCACATCGAATCCAACCTGCACGGTTCGGGGATCGACGCCGAAGACCTACAGTCGATCCGCGAAGTAGCTGAGATGTTGCGCAGTTCCGACACCGTCGAGGCGCCCAGATCCTACGCGTTGACTCCGGAGACTCTGGCCGCCCGCGGGTATTCGGAAGACGAAGCGGCAAAAATCCTTAATCCGCGATCCGGTTGGGGCGGAATCAGGTTGCGGACAACCGTGGTCTACGTTCCTCTTACGATAGCCGTCGTGGCCTTGGCGGGCGTCGCACTGCTGACGATCGGCGACCTGTCCGAATACGTCACCGACCGCTTCGATTCGGGTGCAGTCGAAGATTCTCCAGTCATCGCTGAACGCGCCGCCCAAAGTAGCGATGCGCCGGGCGAACCGGGCACGCCGGGCGTGCCGCCACTCGTGCAAACCGTTGTGGTCGAAAAAGAGGTGATCGTTCTTCGCACCGTGATCGTCGAGAAACAGGTTCAAGTCGCCGGCGAAACGGTTATCCAGACCGTCGAAGTGGAGAAAGTCGTCGAAAAGGAGGTCGTCGTCGAGGTCGAGAAGCTCGTTGAGGTTGAGAGGGAAATGATCGTTGAGGTTGGAGTCGAGAAGGAAGTGATCCGAGAGATCGAAACCCTTCCGACTCCAGCCGCCGCGCGCGCCGAGATGGCCGCCGAAGCGATGACGAAGTTGGAAGCCGCGGACGACGAACCGGACCCGACACCGATTCCGACAGAAATACCCTGCGCCATACTGCCAACTGCGACGCCGACCGGCTCTCCCGTTGCATCTACAACGCCCGAACCCACTGCTACCATGTCGTCTATTCCCACATGCACGCCAACTCCGACCCCATCCCCCACGCCGACAGCGACACCAACTCCCACACCTTGACTTAGGCGCATCTACCTTCCACGATAATCGATGGCCGGCATGGAACAAAGTTGTTTCGCCGTTCGTCTCTAATAACAGACGCCAATCTGATTGGCGATTACAAGCAAGCAATTACAAGCAAGCAATTGAATGAGGAAACACCCAAATGTTGATCACGAGGAAGTACATCGGTATCGCAATTGTCGCGCTGCTGGCCGTCGTCGGTTCCACGGTCTCGGTCCTGACTTTGAGCGCTCAGGATCCGCCCGTGCCTACACCGGAGCCGTTGGCTACTGTAGTTGCCCGGTTGGCAGCCGCCGAAGACGCCAAGGTAACTTATTGCGACCCGAGAACCGACGGCATCACCGTTCAGGGCTCCGGCGTCGTCACGCTGCCAGCCAACATCGGCGTCGTCGAGTTGGGCGTCGACATCACTGCCGATACCGTCAGCGAAGCCCGAAGAACCGCCGCATCTTCCATGCAGGCCATTCTCGACGCGATCAAGGAACACGGCGTCGAAAACGACGACATCACCACGACTCGGATCAACATCTGGCCCGAAACTACGTGGGTCGAAGAGGACATCGAGTTAGGCGAGGGTCTCACAGGACGCAAGGGCCGCGAAGTCATTACCGGATACCGCGTGTCAAACCGGGTCCGCATCGAGATCGACATCACCGAAACGGCTGACGACGATGCAGACGCAGATGATTCTTCGAACGGCGACGGCGACGATTCCGACACGTCGGAAGATGACGGTTCGGACATTCTCGGATCGGTTATCGATGCCGCGGCAACCGCCGGCGGCGACCACGTCCGCATCGACTCGATCTACTTCCGGGCCGACCAGACAAGTGAATCCATTGACGAGGCACGCAAGTTGGCAGTCGAAGACGCACTACACCGCGCGAACCTTTATGCCGAGGCCTTCGGCGTCGAGGTTGGCACGCTACTGAGCGCCAGCGAATCGGTCGCTTCGAGGCCGGTGTTCGACAACTTCGCACTTGTAATGGCCGAATCGGCCGCATTCGACGGCCCGAGCACTCCCGTCAGCGCAGGCGATGTCGCGGTCAGGGCAAGCGTCACCGCGAAATTCGCCATTGCGCAGCCGGGATGTATCGACAAGGAGACGGAGTTGATCGAGATGGACGCAGACGGGGACACCGAATAGCCATAGAATCGCTAGGTTAGAATCCCATAACGCACGCTCCACGGCACGAGTTGTGGGGCGTGCTTTGGTCATGCCATGGTACTGAGCGACAAGAGCATACGAGACGAGATCGCATCTGGGCGGATCGGAATATCGCCGTTCAATCCCACCGATGTCCAACCGGCATCCGTCGACCTCCATCTCGACGACAAAGTGCTCGTGTTCCGCAACTCCACCGCACCCTACGTCGACCTCCGTGAAGTCGTCCCGAACCTCAACGAGATGGTCAAGATCGAAGATGATCAGCCCTTCATCCTGCACCCCGGCGAGTTCGTACTCGGCAACACACTCGAGCGCATAACACTCAGCGACACCATCGTCGCCCGTCTCGAAGGCAAAAGCTCGCTAGGCCGCATCGGCTTGCTCATTCACTCCACCGCCGGCTTCGTCGACCCCGGATGGGACGGAAACCTCACGCTCGAACTCTCCAACGTCTCACGCCTGCCCCTCACCCTCTACAAAGGCATGCCCATCGGGCAGATCTCCTTCCAGTACCTCTCCACACCAGCCGAAAACCCCTACGGCTCCAAAGCCCTCAGGAGCCGCTACCAAGGCCAAACCGAACCCACCGCATCAAGAGCCCACCTAAACTTCGACGAGACCTTGCGGGGGTAGGGCAGACGTTCATCCGATCCCCTTCACCTTCGCGAAGCGACCCATTCCCCTCACCCTTAAAGGGGGAGAATAAAAGGGGGTACCAGCGCAGCGAGAACGCAGGGGGTGCCCGATGCCCGATGGCACTCACCCCTCTCCGCATAACCACCGTCATACCCGCGCAGGCGGGTATCCAGAGAGGTCGAGCGGTGGTGCATATCCCCTCTCCGCATAACCACCGTCATACCCGCGCGTGCGGGTATCCAGAGAGGTCGAGCGGTGGTGCATATCCCCTCTCCGCATAACCACCGTCATACCCGCGCGTGCGGGTATCCAGAGAGGTCGAGCGGTGGTGCATATCCCCTCTCCGCATAACCACCGTCATACCCGCGTAGGCGGCTATCCAAGGGGGCTGAGCAGTGGTGCAAATCCCCTCTCCCTCGATGGAAGAGGGTCATTGTTTATCCCCTCTCCCTCGATGGGAGAGGGTCAGGGTGAGGGTGAACAGGAACAAAAAGGGCGGGAGCCTGCACAATCCAACCAACCACATCATTCCCATCATTAAATATCCCCCGCACCCTAGTTCAAAATCCGTGACACTCGCGTTTGACAATATGAAATGGATGTACCATAATTTGACTCATAAGGCAAACGTCGCGCACGGGTGTAAAGCTGCGTGAGCGCGAATAATTCCGAATGGTCCGGCGATTTCCCCGGGCCCTGGTGTGCGGTGCAGATGAGTGGAGGCACTACGTCCTCCGACAGTTCACCTCGTTGAACCAATCTCGGAACTCGACGTGCGTTGCGTGAGTTTGACAGGATTCAGAACCTCGACCTGTGTGGATGCGGGGTCGATGACGCGGAACGGGCGAACCTCAGTCAGGGCGCCACGTGCGATAGGGCACGGTGACTTGTGTCCTACGCGCCATCGTCCTTACGACTGGCGGAGGCCAGGTCGGGACTACCGGTAGTAACCGTATCTGCGGGCCGGGATGCAGACGCTGACAACGTCTGAAACCCGGTACGCAGGTGCAAAAATCAGAAAAAGCCCGCTGCGACCAGCAACGGCACCACAAGACGGTCCAAACAACACCCAATCAGCGGCGAAAAACCAACGCCGCAATCACACATCCGACCACCTTCACGACCAGTGGAAGTCGGTTTCAAATTCTGCTTTCCCTTGGAACTTGTCCTGCCGAACGCGGTATAGCTGGCCGCCCCGGTTCGACATGGATTGGTACGCCGGCGGCATATCGTCGGTTATCGGCTCGTCGCTCCCGAACATGGCCGTCGTGACGTAGATGTCGGTCAGGTCTTCACCTCCGAACATCACGGCTGACGTTTGGACCGCCGGGAATTTGATGCGACTCATCTCGGTGCCATCCGGATCGAACTGAATGATCTGCGCGCCACCCCAAGTCGCTGACCAGATGTTGCCATCGCCGTCAACCGTCATGCCGTCCGGGATGCCTTCGCTGGGGTCCAACTTCACGATGATGCGCCGGTTAGTGAGCTCCGACGTCCCGGCGTGGTAGTCGTAGGCGTAGATCTCGCCCGCCAGCGAGTCGGTGTGGTAAAAGACCGTCAAATCGGGTGAGAAGCCCATTCCGTTGCTGATGCCAAGCCCGTCGGCGATCATCTCGTGCGAACCGTCGGGATTGAAGCGCAGTAGTTCGCCGCGCGGTGCGTCCTCGAAGTAGCTACCGGCATAGAAACTGCCGTCCGGACCAGCGGTAACGTCGTTGAACTGCATCCGCTCTCGCATCTCCGGTTCGTGATGCAGCCACTGCCAGTCGGAATCCGACCGCCAGAGCATGACTCCTTCCCAAGTCCCGAACGTCAGACCGCCGTTCTTGTTGACAGCCGCACCACCGACGAAGATGCCGTTGTGGATCGTCTCGTTATTGCCAGTTGCAGGATCGTATTTGAAGTAGCGGCCGCCCCTGATGTCGGTCCAGTAGAGGACGCTGGTTTTGGGATCCCAGACAGGCCCCTCGCCGACCAGCGCCTTCTCGTCAACAATCATCTCGATCTGCATATCAGACATTTGGTTCTCCTCGTGCAACAGAGTTGCGTTCCGTTTAGTTCTCAGTGGATATTATCGTTGTTGCACGCCAAACCAGCGGGAACCCCCCTTTTTGCGTAGCAAAAGGGGTACGCGGCGAGCCTAGCGAGACGCAGGGGGTTCATAGTGTCAACAGTCACGTCATTCCGAAAAACAGCGAGGAATCTAATCGCCTTGCACTTGGTTACCGTCTTAGATTCTTCACTCCGTTCAGAATGACATGGCTGGAGGCAGCCGTCGGGCACCCCCGGCGTACTCGCTTCGCTCGTCCTTGTCCCCCTCGCTTCGCGAAGAGGAGGAAAGACGGTAGGATTGCCAACATCCCCTCTCCCCACCGTGGGAGAGGGTTAGGGGGAACGGGCGGACAAAGGGGCGCCGTCATACCCGAGCAACCACACCGTCATACCGTAGCAACCACACCGTCATTCCCGCGCAGGCGGGAATCCAGAAGGGACGCGCATCGAGTTGTCAAAGAGCCCAAATCATCGTCAACTAGTAGTCAAGATAGCGGATCTGTTGAAGGAATTTGATTCGACACACCCGGTACACAAAACCTACAAACCTGGGATCGGAGCGTTTGACGAAGTACCTTTAGTTCGAGAAATCGCTCGGCGCCTTACCGAATCCGGGATAGCCGCCGAAACGCAGGCGGAAGTAGACACGGTTAAGAAGATAGACATGGTTATCGGAGATCAATGGGTCATTGAGTTCAAATTAGCTCGTCCATACCGCAATAATGGAGACGTTGAAGACATTTGGAGCAAGAAACTGACTTATCCGTACGAAGGCAACGAGAGCCTGTTGGGGGACGCAGTGAAATTATCCACAATCGATCCGCCGCGCAAATGTGTTTTCGCGATAGGTTACGAGCGCGACGATCCGCCCAGAATATCTTTGGAACCTGTGTTTCGATCGTTTGAATTGATCGCCGAGTCCGTGATGGGTTTGAAATTGGGACCGAGGGTAGAAGAAGCGCGGTACGAATTGGTTCATCCCGTGCATCAAACCCTTAGGTGCGCGAGTTGGGAAGTCAGCGATCCAATTTGACCACATCGATACCAAAAACAATGTCAAATCAAGGAAGCATCATGAGCGAGAGCGAATACAGGTCGCTGGCACCGCACTACACGTTTGCGGATACGTTGGAGGAGCAGGAGGCGCAGCTTCGGGACAACCCGCTGCTGAATCGCATGATCGCCTCGAGGAAGAGGAAGTCGGGGGATCCGCATCGTCCGATCTACCACTACGTCAACCCCGAGAACACGCTGAACGACCCGAACGGGCTGTGCTTCTGGCAGGGCAGGTGGCACTTGTTCTACCAGGGGTATCCGCCGGAGGACCCGCGGGTGCATTGGGGGCACGCCATCAGCGACGACTTGATCCACTGGCGCGACTTGCCGTATGCGATCTACCCCGACCCGGAGGAGTGCTGCTTCTCCGGCGCCACGCTGGTCGAGGATGACCGTGTGATTGCGATGTATCACGGGACGCAGGTGGGGAACATGGTGGCGACGTCGAGCGATCCGTTGCTGCTCAACTGGGAGAAGGTGACCGGTCAGGCCGTGATTCCGACGCCTCCGCAGGACGATTCGCCGCAGGAGTACACGGTGTTCGACCCGTGCATCTGGAAGAAGGGCGACTACTACTACTCGCTGTCGGCGGGGATGCTGCCCGACGGACCGGGTGGCAAGCGGATCGCCGCCGACTTCCTGTTCCGGTCAAAGGATCTCGCCACGTGGGAGTATATACATCCGTTCACCGAGGACGATCGCTTCACACTGGTCGGCGACGACGGGGCATGTCCGTACTTCTGGCCGATCGGGGACCGGTGGATACTGCCGTTCTTCAGCCACATGAGCGGCGGGCAGTATCTGCTCGGCGACTACGACATGGAGCGCGACAAGTTCGTCGTGACGAGCGCCGGGCTGTTCAACTTCGGCGCATCGACCCCGTGCGGCGTTCACGCACCGTCGGCGACACCCGACGGCGAGGGCGGCGTGATCATCATCCACAACATGAACCCCGGTCACCCTTCCGAGGACTGGAACCAGATCATGTCGCTGCCCCGTCGGGTGACGCTGGGCGTGCATGAAGACGAGTTGAAGATCGAACCCGCGGGCGATGTCGAGGCGCTGCGCGGCGAGCACGTCCACATCGACGACACGGTTTTGCCGGCGAACGAGGAGCTGGTGCTGGAAGGCATATCGGGCAATGCGATGGAGTTGATCGTGGAGATCGATGCCAACAACGCGCCGATGGTCGAGTTGAACGTGCTCCGGTCGCCGAACCGTGAGGAGTACACCCGCATCGCCTTCTTCAAGGATCGGGGTTTCCGGATGCATCGCGACCTGCCCAAGAGCGGGGCGTTGCTGGCGAGCGGGTCGTCGGCGGTGCCGACGTTCGGCGCACCGAGACGAGTGCCTGTCATGCAAAGCATCGTGTCGCTCGACACGTCCTATTCGTCAACGCTCCCCGACGCGTTGTCGCGCCCGCCGGAAACCGCGCCGATCGTGCTCACGGACGATGAGCCGCTGCGCCTCCGCGTCTTCATCGACAAGAGCATCGTCGAGATATTCGTCAACGACCAGCAGTGCATAGCGGCGCGGGTATACCCCGGACGGGACGACAGCGTCGGCGTATCGCTGCGAGCCCAAGGCTCCGCCGCCATCCTCGAATCGCTCGACGCCTGGCAGATGTCGAACATCTACGAGTAGGGCGCGGAAGTACTATTGAGAGAGCGGGGGAGTGGCGGAATGGTAGACGCGCATGCCTTAGGAGCATGTGGCTTAGGCCGTGCGGGTTCGAATCCCGCCTCCCCCACCAGGTTACGGGTTCGGATTTTCCCTACCAATTCAGCCGTAGGAAGCGTGGATTGAACGCGATGGTTGGTAGGACGTCCAAGAAGTCAACCAAGGTGCTGATCGCGCTCAGCCGCGTTCGGGTTCGGCCAAGTAGCCGATGCGGTGGTTTTCAATTTGATGCTTGATGACAAATGGCGAGACACCGAATTCATCGGCCAGATCGTCGATTTCTTCGTCATCGACGATTTGGCGAGTGACCTTTTGTCGGAGGCTATCTGAAGGGGCAAGAAATTCTGCTGCGAATGCGCGATTAAGTTGTTGACGTTCAGAGTGAGATTGAGTTAGAAGTGCGCCGGACTGAACAGGTGAAAGGACTTCAGCAAGAGCGCGACAAAGGCCGAATTTCTTGCCAGTGTCGCTGAATTGGCGGAAAGCGAAACAAGCGCTTTGGTCGTCGTTGAGCGTGACTACGCCATCGACCAGCGGAGTTTTCGATAACACTTGCACAGGGTTAGTAACTTCGTTGACCAGTTCCAAATTTAGATCCAAGACCTTTGCCAAGATCGGGATGGCCGGGATAGGCAAACCGTCGAGACGTAGTTGTTGGCGGAATTTCCGGGCCCGTTCGTAACCGACTTGCCAAGGACTAATTCCAAGATAATTCAAATCAAACGGCTCTTGTTTTGAGTTGAGGTGACCGATAGGCACACGGTTTTGTTTGGAAATTCCGATTGCTGAAACAATTGCCGATGTTTGGTCACGAATGTCGGATGGATTGACCACCTGGACTGTTTCATCGGTTAGTTCGCCTAATGCATTGCCCAAAGACAAAAGATCGTCGCGCTGGGAGTCTTTTAGATCGTAAGGGTCCCAACCCAAACCTGCGGCGGATTCGCAGAACTTTAACTCTTCTTCATCTAGTTCGGTCGATTGAATTGCCGCCCATTCTTCCTGCAAGTAAGAGTTTTCAATGCCGCTAGATTCTAGGCGACGTATCACGCTGTCGATCAGATCGCTGCATGCTTGGCGAAACTCAGCGCTGTTGAGCGAGGCATAGCCTTGGTCAAGGAATTCGACCTTTGACCATTTTGGTGCGCCGCTGCCCCAGGCAAGAAATGTCCGAGTGCCGGATGATGTGACATGCAGGTCGGGAAATGCATATCCTTCCCTGCTCGAGTTGAGGGAGTGCCTGTGACGAAATTCGGGGTCGCCCAGTTTACTTGGGTTAGGGTACTCGGTTGCGAAGAACCACCAATGGGTTGCGAGCCATTCAGCTAGAGGGTATAGGGGAACGAAAATGAAGTCGCGAACCGATTTAGATCGACCATCGAGGATCCGGGTGATGACGGAATCACGTGCAACGATTTGCAAAGCGGCCCAAGTTGTGGACAGCTCGGGGCCTTTTATTCCGTCTGAGTCGACCCAATCGAATTCGAAACGTATTTCAGGCATAATGCTTTTCGATACCTTTGGGCCACTCTTGGGGAGTGAGTGGGTAGCCTTTGTATGAACCGTTACTTTTGTTGATGAGTCGAGCTTCGAAGAGTGTATCACCTTCCTTGTGCCACACATATCTAGGATGTCCGCCTTCCCATAGAGCACTCGTAGCACCACGCGTTATCGCCGAGCGTAACCAACCGGTGACGATTTCCGCGTCGGTAATGGTTCGCGGACACAGCGATGCGTCGGCGCGTGGGTGTGGCATTCCGGCGAAGCTTGGAAAGTCTTTGTGTTCTGGGCTGCCGACGTAAGTTACGCGGTTCGCGACCGCTTGGAGGTCGGTGTTTGGAGGGACCCGGATTTCGCGTTTTTGGGGTCGTCTTCGTTTTGGGGCGCGCATGTGGGTGTCGAAAGAATTTTGGTTGTTCTAGGTTACGATTCTAAAAGTTGCGTCATGGTTCAGTAGGCGAACTGGAAACAGATGCGAGTCGTGGAAAAAGTGAGACTTGATGATGATTGAAACGCAGATCAATCCCGAATTAGAGCAAATCAAGGAAGTGTACGCCAATTTCGGACTGACGATGTACCAAGCCAATTGTCTGGAACGTCAGCTCGCCATAATATTGGCGGCGGAGTACAGACCTGGTCCAATCGGAACCACTGATACGGAAAACGGCAACGTACTCGGAAAATTGTTCTCAATGACTATGGGTGAGTTGGTGCGTAAGATCAACGAAATCGGCGCGTTAAGCGAGGTCGAAAGAAAGCGATTGAACATCGCCCTCAAAACAAGGAATCGGCTCGCGCATCGATACTTTTGGGACCGGTACGTTGAATTTACGTCCGCGTCTGGCTGGGATTCGATGATCGATGAGCTCCGGGATGCCGCGGACCAGTTCAGCATTCTATTCGGGCTTTTTTCCAACAAGGAAGTTGAATGGGAGGAATCAATCGGCGTCACACAGCATTTGTGGGATCAACACGTGGAACGGTTGATAAGAGATTGTCGGGAGGCGTAGCGCCGTGCTGGATACGGGTTGGGTGCTTACGAACGGTCAATGAGTTGGGTGATTGGTGCGGGATAGGCTGGCGGAGGTTCGGGTGTTGATACGTTAGGCGGGTCTTGAGGTGGTCGAACAGTAGAAATGGATCGGGTCACCGTTGAAGGCGATATACCGCCTTAGCGGTTAGGGAGGTCGATAGGGCGAGCGATTGCCCTACCTATCATCGCGGGCGAGGGCACTCACGTTATGTGTTCGGGCGACGTGTTTTAGGACGGCGCGAATCACGGTGCCGTCGCCAAGGTCCTCGTCCGTAGCTGCTTTGAGAAGCTTTCGGACGTCCGCATCGGTCTTGACGTAATCCGTTGCATTGAACTCTTTATACTCCTCAGGCATTAGCTCCTCCAATCGGTTGCCATTGTCTTGGCGCGCTCGATATCTCGGTCGAATGAGCATACCCCTGCTCGCTGCGCTCGCGTCCCCTTTCGGGCCGAAAGGGGACGGTGGTGCCCCCAGATCACGACCGACCAGTTAACGCCGCGCCGTAGGGGGTGTCGGCTAGGCGCCAATGACCGGGGAGTTTGCCGTCGTCGATGATTGGTTTGGTTCCGGTCATGTGCGAGCTTCGACTAGGGGTTCGATGTCGCTGATGTCGGTTGTCGAGCGTGCGACGTCGATGTCGTACATTCGCTGGAGGTTTAGCCAGTAGTCGGATGTGGTCCTAGGGCGCGGCCGATGCGGAGGGCGGTGTCGGCGGTTATCGAGCGGCGGCGTTTGATGATTGCGTTGATGCGGACCGGGGGGTACGCTGATCGTCTTGGCTAGTCGGTACTGGCTAATACCGAGTTCCTCGATGAACTCCGCAAGATGTTCGCCCGGGTGGATTAGGTTCAGGAGTGTTCATTGTGTTGCCTCTTTCAGTGGTAGTCGACGACTTCGATCTCCATCGCGCCTTGGTCGGTCCAGATGAAGCAGACGCGCCATTGGTCGTTAATTCGGATGCTGTGTTGTCCGGCTCGGTCGCCGCGTAGCGCTTCGAGACGGTGCGACGGCGGCACTCGCAGGTCGGATAGCACCGTGGCTGGCATACCCCTGCTCGCTGCGCTCGCGTCCCCTTTCGTCCCGAAAGGGGACGGTGGTCCATGTCGTTCGAACAACTGCCTCGATGCATCGTATCTGTAGCGGTTTACAGGAGCTGGTGATAATGCGATACGTTAATAACGTCAAGGTTACTGAAGAGTTGTTTGGCGAGTCTCATTTCGGTCGGGCATACCCCTGCTCGCTGTGCTCGCGTCCCCTTTCGTCCCGAAAGGGGACGGTTGTGCATTTCCTTCGAAACGCTGCCGAGCGGCATCGTGTCTGTTCGTACCAATGAGCTACCGGTGAATAGTCAGAAGTATTCTTGATCATCTTGATCTTTTTCTGTCTTCCGCACGGACTAGCACGACCTGATCTCCACGCCTGTTGCGTCCTCTTGCAGGCGATATATCACGTGCGTGTCCATGTTTCCCCAGCCGCGGTTGCCGCACTGGATTCCGAGCTGCTCCACAATGTTGGCCACCGGCATCGGAACGTTTAGTTCCCGGGCCAGCTCGTTTGCGAGTGCTATGTCTTTTCGCGCCAGTGCCTGCCGAAATGATGGCGGCTCGAACTTCCCGGGGAATACGGTCCTCTCCAACCCCTCCCTTTGACTACCCAGTATCCCCCTGCTCCCCGCCTCCATTAGGGCATCGAGGTCAAGCCCGGCCTTCATACCCAGGGTGAGCCCCTCCGCTACGACCTGTCTTACCGCCAGCGTGATCATGTTGTTGACCAACTTACAGGTAGTTCCCATACCTAGTTCGCCCTGGTAGACGACCTTATCGGCGAAAGCCTCGAACACAGGAAGAAGCTGCTCGTGGACGTCCTTATCGCCGCTGGGCATCACGATGACCTGCCGATCCGCCGCAGTGGCAGGACTTGCCAGCACCGGGGCGTCTAGTACGTGGGCCCCCTTTTCCTTAAACACCCTCCCTATCCGGCGGATCAGAGACGGTCGACTGGTGGAGAGGTCCACGTACACGTCGCCCGGATTCAGCCCGCTGAGAATTCCGTCGCGACCGAGGGTGATCTCCTCCACCTCAGTGGGTCCCGGAACGGAGCTCATGATCACGTCGCTGACGGCGGCAACCTCGCCCGGGGATGCCGCCAACCGGGCACCACCCTCCAGAAGGGCGCGCGTCGCCCCCTCCCGCACATCGTACACAGTCATAGGGAACCCTGCCCTCTGGATATTCTGCGCCATCGGGGTGCCCAGGTTGCCAAGTCCTATGAACCCTACTGTTTGCATGCTAGCCTCCTTCCGGCTAAAGGCTACATCTTTGGTGTTTGTGCGCTCGGGGTGACCGACCTAGCTGCGGCAGTCGTTGTTGTCGTCTCGGTACAGCGTCAGCGGAGACAAGACTAGCCCTCCAAAAACGACGACCGGAGACTTTGGATAGAGCACTACAGCCAAAATGCGAGAATCGTATCGACAATGGTACAGCGTTCATTCAACATAGGCCCGCAGGGAATCGGAGCCATCGCCAGGTCGCTCGACGGTGAGTCCTGATTCACTCTCGACCAGGTATTTGCAGAATGTCTGACGATCGGGGTTTAGAGGGCGCAATGCCCGACCGGCTTTATGGCGCATTGGTCGCTAGTGCAGTAGGCAAAAGCGGAAATATCAATGTCCATATTCCCGAGACATTCATGCGAAGCGATTTCGACGGGCGATTCACGCTTCGAGCCGCCTACAACGACCTCACGCTGGCACACAACCTCGCGCGGCAGTTCGGCGTGCCGCTCCTTACCACGCTGCCCGCCCTCGAGGAGATGAAAGCCACCATGGATAGGGGATTGGGCGGCCAGGATGCGGCCAAAACCATGGCCCTCCATGAAGACCGCTCCAGCGTCCGCGCCAGGCCCTGACTGCGATTAGAGCCGACGGCGCATGGTATCCGCGGCTCTTTCGCGGGCGCGCGCGATATGCGCGGCTTTTCTCCAAACGCGCGCGATATGTCAGCAGTCATGCTAAATTTAAAGTCGACGCAGTTACTCCCCATTACTGCCGAGCACCACGTACCTGCGAGGCCTTCAATGACTACCGCTGTTAGCAAAGATACCGACACGGCCCTGATGGCGCACCTGTTGCGCAGGGCAGGATTTGGAGCGACGCGGGATCAGATAGAAGACTACGTGGGCAAGGGCTACGACGAAACCGTCGAAGGACTTCTTCATCCCGAATTCTCGGATCCTGAAGAACAGGACTTGATGGATCGCTACTTCATCGCCGCCGTGGAGGCAAGATCAGTCGGTCACGCCGATCCGCAGTGGGCGTGGCGCCTTGCCACGAGCAAAAAACACCTCGAAGAAAAGATAGCCCTATTCTGGCACGGCTTGTTGGCGGTCGGCGGCATCAAACTCGACCACGGTATGGAAATGCTCACGGAGATCGATCTTTTCCGTCGCTACGGCCTCGGCAAGTTCCGCGACATTCTGGTGCAAATATCCCGCAACCCAGGAATGATGTACTGGCTGGACAACCAGAACAGCCACAAGGACGCGCCGAACGAAAACTATGGCCGAGAGCTACTCGAACTGTTTTCGATGGGAATCAACGAGACCGGTGAGGGTGCATATACCGAGGACGACGTCAAGGCCGCCGCCCGAGCCTTTACGGGTTGGGCTTCGCGTCCGACTATGCCGCCGTTCTTCCTCGGGCCGTTTCCGATGGAGTTCCAGTTCGATCAAAGTGATCACGACGACGGTGAAAAATCATTTCTGGGCGAAGTTGGTAACTGGAACGGCGAGGACATCGCGGAGATCATTGTTCGCCAACGGACCACTGCGGAGTTCATCTCCAGAAGGCTCTATCAGTTCTTCGTAGCCGACGCCGCCGACGAGACTGAAGTCCAACGGCTGGCCGATGTGTTTCAGGCGAACGACGGTGAGATACGCGCCGTGCTCCGGGCGATCTTCAAGTCCGATCACTTCAAGTCTGAAGCCGTCCGCTATCGCAAGGTTAAGAGCCCGACCGAGTTGGTGTTTGGAGCCGCTCGTTTAACCGATCGATTTGATCTCCCAGACTTGGCTTCGTCGCAATTGGCCTCCCATACGTTGTTTATGGGACAATTCCTGCTCAACCCACCTAGCGTCGAGGGTTGGCACGAGGGCGAAGAGTGGATCGACAGCGGCGCATTGGTCGAGCGAATCAACTTCGCCTCAACCGAACTGGAACACAGAGACGCGCCTGGCATTCAGCGAATGGTGGACCGTGTTCGCGAGGCCGGGAGCAACCTGAGTTCCACGGAGTACGTGGCTGCGTGCCTCGACGTTATGGGTTGCATAGACGTCTCGGACCGAACGTTTGGACTTATTGCGGATCATGCATCAGGTCAGTTGCAGCCGGCGAACGAGGACGAAGAAATGGACCGGGCCATCGAGATATTCCAATTGATCGCTTCGACACCCGACTACCAGTACTGTTGATACGAATAACGGCACACAAATACACAGGAGATAAGAAATGGCAGCGAATGGCCACAACGGGAATGGCAGCGCCAAGAATCTGGTTGTCATCCAACTCTCTGGCGGCAACGACTACCTGAATACGGTCGTGCCCTACCAGGACGGATTTTATTACGACTATCGTCCGAGCATGGGCCTGAGCGGCGAGGACGTAATCCCGGTGGACGACCGGGTCGCATTCAACGCCCACATGGGCCCTTTCAAACGTCTTTTCGACGCCGGCAAGATGGCGGTGCTGATGGGCATCGGGTACCCGGAGCCGAACCGGTCTCACTTTCGCTCGATGGACATCTGGCACACCGCGGAGCCCGCAATCGCATCCTCGGAGGGTTGGCTTGGAAAGACCACCAAAGCCATCGATCCTGAGGGCAAAAACGCCGTAACAACCGTCAACTTTGGCCGCGGCCTGCCAAGAGCCTTAGCATACCCGGACGTGTCCGTCGCGTCAGTTGGAGCACTCGAGGCCTACGGCTTATACACCGGCCTGGCAGGAGCTTCGAACCGCGACGCTTTGCTTGACACGGTCAGTCGCATCTACCAGCCCATGTCGGACGAAGGCTTTCCGTCATTGCGCCTGCTTCAGACTGGGCGCGGCATGCTCGACGGCGCTGACACGCTCAGATCCGCTCCTGAAAAGTATTCGTCTACCGTCGAGTACAACGCCGAAAACCCGATAGCGCAGAGCTTAAAGGGCGTCGCCCAGGTGATGTCAGCCGACCTCGGCACTCGCATCTTCTACACTCAGCACGGCAGCTTCGACACGCACACCAACGAGTTGGTGAATCACGCCAAGCTGTGGGACGAAGTGTCGGAAGCGCTGGATTGTTTTTGGGAGGACCTGAACGAGCTTGGCCAGGCGGACGACACGGTGATCTGGATGTTCTCCGAATTTGGCAGGCGGATCGAGGACAACGGTGCCGGAACCGACCATGGTTCTGGAGGGGTCGCGTTTATGATCGGCAACCCGATCAACGGTGGGCTCTACGGTGACTATCCGAGCCTCAAGCCAGCCGATCAACTGGAAGGCGACGTCCACTACAACACCGACTACCGGGACGCCTACGCAACCATCCTCGAAGACTTCATGCATGTCGATTCCGAGTGGGTGCTGAATAGGAAGTTCAACCGAATGTCCCATTTAGTGGCAACCTAGCGGCGCATCTACACCCCGAATGCTCAAGCCCAGCCAATTGCAGCGGGCGCGCTACCCCATAGCCCGGAAACAACAAGATGAGCAACTACTCGTATAGCCACACGCTCGGGATCGCCTCGTTTGAGGGCCGGGGTTTCATGAACCCCGTCGACGTCCGTTTCTCCAGGGACGGTCATCTCTACGTTTTGAGCCGGTCGAACGCCGCCAACAGAAACGTAAGGGTGAGCGCCGTAACCCTCGACTCCGAGTTCCTGTTCGAATTCGCCAACTGGGGAACTGAACCAGGGCTGTCGACCCAACCGACCGCTATCGCCATCGGTCTGGACGAACGCGTCTATCTAACCGACGAGTACACCCAATCACTATCGGTGTTCGAAAAGGACGGAACCTTTTCGCACCGGTGGGGCGAGGTTGGCTCTTCGGAAGGCCAGTGGAACCGTCCGTCGGGTTTGGCCGTCGATTCCCAAGGCTACTTGCACGTTGTGGATCACCTCAACGCCCGAGTCCAGACATACACGGAGGATGGGCGATACATCTCTTCATTCGGCACTTTCGGTACCGGACCGGGTGAATTCAATTACCCCTGGGGTATTTCGATCGACGCCGAAGATTGCATCTGGATTGTCGATTGGCGCAACGACCGCGTCCAGCGTTTCACGCCAGACGGCGAGTTTATCTTCGCCTTCGGATCAAGCGGTGCCCGTGACGGTGAGTTCGACCGACCCTCCACCGTTCACGTCAGCGGCGACGGCAACGTATACGTATCCGACTGGAGAAACGATCGCGTTCAGGTGTTCGATATGGACGGAGGGCATCGCGAGACCCTTGTCGGTCACGCCACGTTGTCCAAGTGGTGCCAGGAATTTCTGGATGTAAACCCCGAGCAGGCCGGTTGGCGCGCCAATTCCGGCATGGCCGAGCAGGAGAAGCTGTTCTGGCGGCCCGCGGGGATCGACACGAGTTCCGATGGACTGGTCTGCATAGCCGACAGTTGTCGTCACCGGGTTCAAATCTACAGTCGCGTCGGGGCACCTGTGCTGTGCTGACCCACTCCTGACTGGCACTTTTGGGCTGGCACTCTTGATTTCGCCGGCGAGCCAGGAAGACAACGTTGCCCCGATGGAGTCGGTGTTCAAGGCGACGCAGCGCTTCAGCGGTTAGGGACGCCAATGGGACGTCAGACTGCCTGACTTACCATCCCTGGTCCGACGCCCAATATACGAGCGCTTACTACGATCGCTTCGGGGTCACGACCGTCGGATTACCCCTGCATACCGTAGGGGGTGTCCGCCAACCGCCACTGGCCGGAGAGCTTGCCGCCGTCGATGATGAGCTCGGTTCCGGTCATGAAACTTGATTCGTCTGAAGCCAGAAATACCACGCCGTAGGCGATCTCTTCCGGGGTGCCCATTCGACCCATAGGCCTGTTGAAGGCTTCGGAGTCGCCTATCTGTTCGGAACCCGCGGCGAGCATTTGGGTGTCGATGGCGCCGGGATGAACCGAGTTGGCTCTGATGCCGTCTCGAGCGTATTGTATTGCGGTCGATTTGGCCAGCAGGTGAACTGCGGCCTTGGAGGCGTTGTACGCGGCGGCCCATGATTGTCCCACCAATCCAGCGCCAGACGATATGTTGATGATGGAGCCGCCGCCAGCCCGCCTCATAAGGGGGATGGCAGCCTTCGTGCCCAGGAAGGTGCCCTTCGCGTTGACCTCCATCACGCGGTCCCAGTCTTCGGCAGTCGTCTCTTCCACCGTCCCAACATGGCTGATGGCCGCGTTGTTGACCAAGACGTTGAGTTTTCCATACCGAGTTACGACTTCGTCCACACCTCTGGCCCAGTCGTCCTCGCTGGTGATGTCGAGCCTTTTGAAGAACACATCACCGCCGGACTCAGCGATGTTGGCCGCCACTTGTCGACCTTGTTCTTCGGCCACGTCGGCTATGCAAACCTTGGCACCCTCCTCGGCGAACAACCTCGCCGACGCGGCACCAATCCCGTTAGCGGCGCCGGTTATCACGGCCACCTTGCCATCAAGCCTCATAGTCTGTGCGTGTCCTCGCTGTGTCGTAACAATCGTGAGGATAGTCTACCCGCCTTGAACGGTCAATGGGGTATGCGCGCGGGTGGGTGTTGGGGGTTGATTAGTTGAGGTTGGCGAGGGACGGCGTTCGAAATTTTGGTGCGGGTGATGTTGACGACGATGCGCCCGACCAGTATGAAACCTGCACCTCCGGCGATCATCGGGGGAGTGGCGGAATGGTAGACGCGCATCACTTAGGAGCATGTGGTTGCGGTCGTGCGGGATCGAATTCCGCGTTCCGCGCCAGGGAGTAGGTTCAATGGGCCGATGTAACACGGGTGCGTCTGTCGATCAGTTTTCTGAGTTGCGGTTACTCAGTAAAACCGCGAGGATCAACGTTGACGACATGATCGCGGCCGCGATCCAGACCAACGACAAATCGAGAAGCAACTTCGGATCGCGGCGGTGAATTCTTGCCTCATCTGCTATCCAAAGACAGGAGCTTGCCAAACTCCCGTTGCCGATGCCGACGCCTTGGTAACCGCGGTAACGGGAGCCGCCAATGCCGATAGCATGCATCAAAACCATCGAAGCTACGGACAACGCGAATAGCGGTGCCTACAGACCTGCTTCGCCGGTTGGGTTTTCCGTTGTCAGCGTAGAGACCATCGCAGCATAAAACGCGACTGACGCAACGACGCCCGCGACGCAGTAATACGGCAGAACTGAAGTTTCGCGACATTGCATGAGTTCGAATCTCCTCATGGAAAGCCGGAATGAGTCTTTGTGTTACCGATCTCGCTGTGCAGGCCCTACGTCGCTTTGATTTCGGTTAATTGCAGGATTTCGCCTTGTTCATCATTTGCTCGATGTTCGGGTGCTGGAGGGAATTCGACTACGGCTCCGTTCGCCGCCAAAATCGCACTTCTGCATGCCGATGCGAAATCTTCGTCGTAATTGTCGGTCAATGCCTTAGCGACTACGAACAGATCACAGGTTCGGATCAGCGCAGTTCCGTATCTTTTGGCAGCCGTGACACACTTTGCCGTGAAATGTTCTTCGGTCCTCTCCGAGGGTAAACTGAGGCGAAAAGCGTTGCCGAAGAGAATTCCTTTCGCTGGTTCTGAAACGTCGGAGCGATCCAGATCGTCGAAAATGTTGTCTTGGAGTTGCCTCATTTTGGCGATCCCGATTGCCCTGTTGTCTCGGCCTTCGACCTCGCCAATACATCGTCCGTCGAAACACTCAAGAACGGCATCGAATTCTGAATCGGCTTCGCGGAATCTGTTCGCTTTGAAGCCCATCAGTTTCATGGCTTGGAGCACGGCATCTTCCAACGCGATTGTTCGAAAAGCAACGCCCTTAATGATCCTGCAGATGCGATTTCGGTCTCAATTTCTTCCTGTGTCTTTTCGAGTTCGGCGAATTGGGTTTGTATTTCGAGCAGTTTCCGAGACAATTCGGCTTCTCGGTTTGTTGAGTACTCTTCATTTCGCGCCCACTGAGGCGTAGGTGTCGCTGTACTGCGGCTCGTGATAGCCGCGTCTATGGAAATGAGCGTTTCGAGAAAACGCTGTCCCCACCCTTTGGCCGCCGAAGTCCACTTAGGCTCGGATTTGCGGAAATCACCGAAATCCTCGAAGAATTCTTCACGCAAAAGGTTTAACCAAGGCAGGGCGATCAACGTTCCGCCGCCTTTGCTTCGGAATGCACCCCCTACAACGCGGCTCCCATCCCGAGTAACTACGAGTGGGTCGATTTCCGTGGCATTTTCGAAATAGACGAAATACTGGCTTTCTTTACTGAATTCTTGCCAGTATCCTCTGAAAAAAGGGGTGTCCTGATGGCACTTCATAGAGTTTCCATTGGATGCGGTGACGCTGACGGTGAAGGGAAGCAATTCGTAGTTGGACATGGGCGTTACATGCCGGGTAGGAACTCTATTTTTGCCGGTGCCAGAGTAGGTACGTTCGCCGGTGTCGACAAAGAACTCGTCCAGATCGGCCATCAACATGAAGACGGTCCTGCCAGTGTCCAAAAACAATGCCAACTCTTTTTGCCAGTGATTCATCGTTTCCTTGAGTTCGAACGATCCTTCTTCCGACAGCGTTTCCTTGCCTTGGTATTTTCGTGTATATCCGTACGCCCAAAGTTCTATCGACGGGCAAAAAAGGACAAAATCAGCATCAAAGAGCGAAACCTGCGAGCGCAAGTCAACGTACTCACCGAAGCTGCCCGGAATCTTGCAACCAACTGTAAGTACACGATTCATTGTGATGCTTCTCTTCGGGTTTTTGTTTGGATGAAGGGTTTTCGACTTGCCAAGTTCTATTAAATCAGGATACTTTGGGGACACGGTGAAGCTGACGTTTGCGCATGGGGCGCAGCTCGTTGACCGTAACGGGCTGTTTAACGCGGGTCTGGGCGGGAAGAAGTGGCGGGCGATCGACCTTTTCGAGGGGGACGAGTTGGACGGGGCCGCGTTCAAGGAGTTGGTGCGTGAGGCGGTGGTTTATAACAGGGGGCATTAGGTGGTAACCAGTTTGAAACGGCGTGCTTTGTTTATTCTGGATTCCCGCCTGCGCGGGAATGACGGTGGTTTTGGAGAATGACGGTGGTTTTGGAGAATGACGGTGGTTTTGTAAAGGAGATGCGATGGCCGCGCAGGTGAGGCTTCTATCGGGTGGCAATCCGCAGATTGCGAAGGCGGATGGCGATGCGCTGGTGCAGGCGTATATATCGGCGATGCCGGAGTGGAAGCAGGACGTTGGGCATCGGCTCGATGCGCTGATCGTGCGGGAAGTGCCCGGTGTGCGGAAGGCTGTTAGGTGGAACTCGCCGTGGTACGGCGTCGAGGGTCTGGGCTGGTTCGCGAGCGTGCGCGTCTTCACCCGCTACGTCAAGGTGACGTTTTTTAACGGGGCGTCGTTGGATCCGGTTCCGCCCGGCGGAGGCAAGGACCCGGATGCGCGGTGGGTCGACATTCACGAAGGCGAGTTCGATGAGGAACAGATGGCGGCGTGGGTGCGGCAGGCGTCGGCGTTGCCGGGGTGGGATGGGTTTTGACATCGCACGAAGCTCGATTCGTCATCGTTTGCGAGACGTGAAGGAGAGCAGTTGTCATGTCGTCTTTGCTTTTTGTTGAGGCTTTCGGGCAGCTTTCCCCGGGCACCAACCAGATTGATTCCGAGGAGGATGACCTCTATAGCGTTTTCAGAGCGCGTGCCGGATTGATGGGTTGGTCCACCACGTCGGATCGCCGCCCGATGCTTTGGGGGATGAACGATGCGGAACTGACCGCCGGGATTGACGCATCCCGGATCGGATGGGTGCAGGTCGGACTGAACGTTGGTGACGTTGAGCTACCCGAGGTGCCCCGGCGCGGTTCCAGGTTGGGTTGGTTATGTGCCGCTCGGTGTACGCCAACGCGCCGTCAAGCCGGCTGCCGTGCTGCCGCCGTTGATTCAGTGTTTCGATGATGCGCTCAGCCGCTTTGGAGACATCGAGTTGTCCGGGCTCCAGGTGACGGCGCAATACCTAGAGACTGGGACGCCATCTGACGCTGATCTTGTCGGGACGCTGAACTGGTTCAACACCACCTCGAAGGAGAGAGCAAATGCGCTCATCTCATTCGACGAAGAGTTGCTCGGGGGCACACTGAGGTAGAACTGGTCGCTAGCCTCCAGTGGACGAACACCGGATCGTTCGAGTTCGGACCAGTAGTGGCCGTGCCTGAGCAGCACTCGATCAAGACGGGCTTCGAGACGCCGATAAGCTCGATCTCCGCGGCGCGTTCGGGGCTCGGTCCGTCGGTTACGCTGCCTGAATGGACGGCGAGCGCAGCAGCGTGGGCGCTCGCAATCGTTGTCGACACAGCGCGCGCCAGCGCACCAAATTCCAGCAAGTTCGCAGTCCAAGTGGCACGGGTCTAGGTAACGGCAAGATCAATCGCAAGCACCGTGACCGCCGGTTTTATTTTGAGTGTGAGATTGGCCACGTGTGGGAGGTGATTACGCACACTTATGTGACGGATTGAGGTGGGGTGGGTCCGCGGTACATCACTTTTGCGATCAGTCATGAACAACACCGGCAGCTGGTCGGAACCCTACAGGACGTCAATCCCGATGTACCACTGCCTCTTCGCCATAGAACTCGTAATCCCTACGCATCGCCCGCATCCATCTCGACTGTGCCACACCTTCGGGATCCTTCTCGATCGCCCGCGAAATCGCTTTGTCGGCTACTGCCTTCGATTTTGGGGACATCGAGTCAAAGAGTTCCCCAATTCGGTTCGACCTACCCACAAGGTAGTGCAGCATGCTCTCGTCAAGGATGTGTTTCTTCGGCCGCAATAGACCTGAATCCTGATTCGGCTTGTTTCCATCCATTTTCTATGTTTGGATTCCCCTACCGAGAAAAACATGAACATCGGGAGCTTTACGTAGACCATGATCTCGGAAAGATCGTCACTTCGGAGAAAATCGATTTCCACGGTGCGGGCGAGGTAACGGTTGATGTTCGGCGAGCCCGGTTCGATGGGAGCGGCCAATTCGCCAACGAGGTAGACGTGCTGAGTGTACGAACTTACGTGGCTCACGCTACCAAGAAGGAATAGCGAGAGATGACGTTCCATCTCGTCGAAGATTGAATTCACGGTTGGCGGATCTTCGATTTTGACGCATTTCCGAAACTGTAGTGCTCTCCAAGCCAACGATGACGCGAATTTGACGAACCAGGCACCGTACTTGAAAGTCGAATTATCGGCAGCGCTGGGATGGAAGATCTCGTTAGCAAACTTTGTTTCCCAAGCCGAAAAGCGATTCTCACAGGCATCGCAAAGAAGTTCCATCGTGGCAAGATCTTGGCGTCTTTTCCTCATATCCATCCCAAACCTCAAATAAGGAGTCGGCGATGTTTCTTTGATCCATCTGCCAACGAATTTAGGGATGATGTGACTTTGCTTCAATGGCGCATTAGAGTTGCATAATTTACACACTAAAACACCTCCTCAATAGCATCTTCTGGCGCACAATAACCCCGTTTGACGACAATTGTACCCATCCAGCTTGGGTAAAACCACGGATGTGCTGGACCAGTGGCGAATTTGATGTGGTGGCGTGACTTGTCGACCCGCGCCCGTGGGCGCGCTCAGTGGGAGGAGACTTGGCCGCCGTCTATGTTTATGGATTGGCCGCTGATCCAGTGGGCTTGGTCGGAGCAGAGGAAGACGATGGTGCTGGCGACGTCGGTTCCGGTGCCGGGGCGGCCCATGGGGATGTTGGCTTCTAGGCGCTCCCAGTCTTCGCGGCCGGTGGGTGTGTTGTCGCGTTTGTTGTCCCAGCGTGATGTGTCGATGACGCCGGGGCAGACGGTGTTGACGTTGATGTTGTAGTCGCCGAGCTCTTTGGAGAGGCTGCCGGTGAGGCCTTGGAGGCTCATGTTGGCGACGACGTAGGCGGCGAAGTTGCGTGGGTGGATCTTTCCGGCGATGGATGAGACCATGACGATGCTGCCGCCGGTGCCTTGTCGGATCATCGCTTGGGCGGCGGCCTTGGAGGCGTAGTAGGAGCCGTGGACCTTGATGTCGAGGACGCGGTGCCAGATGGCGTCGTCGAGTTCGACTACCGGGACACGGTCGCCGGCCATCGCGTATGCGGCGTTGTTGACGAGGATGTCGACAGACCCCAGTTCGGCAACGGTCTGCGCGACGATTCCTCGGGCCTGGGCGGGATCTCCCAGGTCGGCGACGATGGTCGTGGCGCGGCGTCCCATGGCACGGATTTCGTCGGCCACGCTGTCGATGTCTCGCCAGCCCATCGCCTTCTCATCGTCGGGAAAGCTGCTGGCTGGGCGCCCGGTTCCGGTGACGGCGACGTCGGCGCCGGCTCGCGCCAAGGCTAGGGCGGTGTCCCGACCGATGCCACGATAGCGTCCCGCGCCGGTAACGATAGCGACTTTTCCTGAGAGGTCTGGCATTGTGTTTCCTTTGTCTGTGTCTCGCGATTGTGTGCGTGCGATTGTGTGCGTGCGTTTTTATACGTTAACTTGCCGCACGGGATAGCGGGATAGGCTCGCAGCGGGCGGCTCGGCATTTGCGGAGAAACCTTTGCATAGCTATTTCTAAGGTGTTGATGCCCCGCCTTTTGTCCGCCCCATTCACCCTCACCCTAACCCTCTCCCATCAAGGGAGAGGGGAATTGCACCAACTCCCGGCCTCTCTGGATACCCGCGGGCCTGCCCCGTACTCCGATGCGGGGCAGGCCCGCGGGTATGACGGGGTTTTGCAAAGGTCTCCCTGCTAAGGCGGTAGAAGCAAACGCGGGGGCGTGGTGGTCGGTTAGGTTTCTTGGACTTCTTCGCGGATCCAGTTGACCAGTTCTTCGAAAGGTCTCATTTCGGCCAGTCTTTTGGTTAGTTTGTGGGTAGTGCTTTGGCCTTCTGCCATGCGGACAAGAGAACCGGCGCCTCCTTCGGAGATGACGCCTTTTCGCCATGCGTCGAAGACGATTTTGTCTGGGCAGATGCCGAGGCAAAGCAGGTATTTATAGGAGCGGTCGAGTCTGACGTGGTTGAACTGGAATGTTCCGTTGGCGCCTAGGGAGGCGGTTGACTTCGAAGCGTCGTCCGGCGATTACGAGGTCGGTTGGTGAGGTCCGGGAGCCGTTGCTGACGGGGATGTTGGCGGCTGACAGATATCGGCGGATGAAACTCTCGCCGATCTGTCCCCGGTTTGTGTTGCCGAGTTGACGGTAGCCCTCGAGTCGAGAACCGCGCCAGATGGATTCAGGTGAGTGCTCCTCGATGACCTGGACCATCAGGTCGATCGGGTCGATTTTGCCGAGGTTTATGAGGAGGTTCCCATTTTCCGCGGTCTTCGCCTCGTTTCCAGAAGACGAGGAAGTAGGAGTGGTTCTTTCGGGCGTGGACTTGTTTGACCGTGCGGCTCACGCCGGGACGGTTTTTCCGCACGACGACGAAGAGGTCTTCTGCGACGAAGCCCATGTTTTCGTAGGCGTTCATGATCTCGACATGAGTGAATCGTTGTCGGTTTGCGCAGACTTCGTCTTGGCATTTGACGATGAAGACGCCGCGTTCGCGCAAGACGCGCAAGGCTTCGACACCGGCTTCCAGGTAGAGGTCGAGGACGGCGTCGTGGTACTTGCGCTTGGTCTGCCCACCGGATGTGTTATTTGCGTAGTACCTCTCGAACGCATGGTGAGTTTGGTGGGCGCTACCTCCCGGTGAGTGCATGTAAGGCGGGTCAAGGACGACACAGTCGATTTCGCCGTTTCGGTACGGCAGGTCGCGACAGTCGATGCCGGATTTCAAGTCGGTAGCTCTCAGGTCGTATGTGCCGCGGGGTATATTTCGCCAGAATACGCCTTCGCCGTAAGTGACGTCGGCAACTACGCCGCCGGGCTTAACGTACAGTTCGAGGATCTTGGGGAAAACGAATTCGTTGCCGTCCAAGTAGGTGCTGAGGACGAGGTCGTTCGTGGCGACGCCGTGACGGACAACGCGCTTGGCGGGCGCGGACGCATTGGGCGCGTCCTCTTCGACTGGCTCATCGAGTAACGGTAGGAATGGTTTTTGATTCATATGAGAATTGCTTGGTGGATGTTCCAATCACCGCGCAAGTGTTGATTCCGGATTGGTGATGGCTGCATTTTACCAGTAGCACAGAGGCGAGCCGACGCCCGCATCGCTAGTCGACGACATGCTGACTGGCTACGCCGCGCAACAGGCGGCGCGGCATTTGCGGAGGCCGTAGAGGCAGTTGGAGCAGAAGCAGACGCGGGGTGTGTGGTGTTCGTGTTCGTCGTGATGGTGGTCGTGGCCAGAAAGGTTTTCTCGGCCTTCGTTGATTAGGAAGGGGATGAGGATCCAGGACGATACTGGGTCGGCCCACCACCAGGAGAGGAGGGCGTTCAGGGCGAGTCCGATGAGGATGGTGAGGTCTTGGATGTCGCAGAAGAGGGTTTCCATGGCCTCGGCTCTGAGGGCCCAGGACTGCATCCGAATCGCGATGCGCATCTTGCCGATGTAGAGTCCGCTCATCACGACGGCGCTGGCGATGACGATTGCGACGCCTGCGAGGCTCGGTTCTGGTTCGGGTAGCCAGCCCAGCAGGTTTGCGCCGGAGTGGAGGGCGACGTATGCCGCCAGCAGGAAGAAGGTTAGGCCGAGGAGTTTCTGCGCCCTTCGCTCTGCGGCCTCTTCGTTGTGTCCGTTTTGGTCTGCTCGTAAACGCCAAACTAGGATGCCTCCTGCTAGGAGCTCGACGATGCTGTCGAAGCCGAAGGCTAGGAGGGCGACGCTGCCTGCTTGGAGACCTGCCCAGAGCGCGACTCCAGCCTCTACCAAGTTCCATAGGAGTCCGGCGATGACCAGTATGAGAGCGGTTCGGCGAAGGGTGTCGAGTTGTTGCGCCATTGGGGGTTAGTTTTGCTTGCGGGTTGTTGGGAGATTAGCAAAATCGGAGGGTTGGTGGTTGGGACGTTAGGATCGGGGTTGCCCCCTATCCCCCTCACCCTAGCCCTCACCCACGAAGGGGAGAGGGGATTTTCACCGCCGTCCCACCTCCTCGGGTATCCCCCGCGAGGTCGTTTCGCAGACCCCCTTTTAATCTCCCCCTCGAAGGGGAGGGGGAAGGGTTGCTTCGCGAAGGGGAGGTTTTCAGCGGTTCTCGTGTGCCGGGAGCCAGCCGCGTTGTTGGCGCCAGTCGGGGGAGATGTCGGCGAATCGGTCCAGTGCTAGTCCGGTGATGTCGATGGTGGATTTGCCGTGAAGGACTAGGTCGCTGACTACTTTGCCGGTGGCGGGTGAGATTCCGAAGCCGTGTGCGGAGGCGGTGACGACGATGTAGTTGCTGGGGTTGTCTGGGATGTCGATGATGGGCATGTAGTCCGGGGCTTGTTCGACGATGCCGGCCCAGCTTCGGATTACTCGGACGTCGGCTACTGCCGGGAGGAGTTCTGCGAGGCGTCTGGCGATGTTCCTGATGAGTGGGGTGTTGGGTTTGCCGGGTTCGGTGGTCAGGCCGACGTCGATCCACTCGTGGGCTCCTCCTCCGAAAAGCAGATTGCCTCTGACGGCTTGACGTCCGTAGAGTCCGTTGCCGACAAGGGCGATGTCGAAGAGCGGTTCTAGGGGAGCGGTTGCCAGCATCTCGACCCTTGCAGGAGCGACGGGAACATGAACGCCCACCATCTCAGCGATCAGAGCGGTCTGGGGCCCGGCTGTTGCGACCACCACATCGGCCGCGATGTCGCCGGCGGTCGTCTCTACCGACGTGACCCTGCCGTCGACGACATTGATGCCGGTGACGGCGGTGTTCTGATAGAGCCTGCCTCCCAGGTCTTGGAAAGCCCACGCGAAAGCTTGGACCGTCCGTTGGGGGTTGGCGTGACCGCCGTTGGCGAAGAAGAGTCCGCCGAGTGTCCTGCCGGAGATGCCGGGTATCATGTCGCGGATTTCCGAAGGGTCGAGCTGTTCCACACTGATGCCGTGGCGCAACGCTTCGTCGCGTTCTGCGAAGAGGTCGCCCATCTCCTCCTCGGATACGGCGACTTGGATTCTGCCTTGGTGTATGAACTCGGTGGAATAGCCCAGCTCGTCATTGAGCGTGGCCCACAGCCTCACGGATTCGACGGCCAACGGTATCAGCGCAGGTTCGTCGGTGCGCTCGCTGATCATGCCGCCGTTTCGCCCGGAGGCTTCGCCACCAACCATTCCCTTTTCTACGACCACGACATCCTTGCCAGCCTTGGCGAGGAAATAGGCTGAACTCAGGCCTGAGACGCCACCGCCGATGACGACTATTTCCGCTCTGTCCGCGGGCATGATGCTTTCCTACCCCAGCACCTTGTTGTTTGGGCTGAACCACTTGGGCCATTCGTTGCGCACCTGCTCGGTCTCGTCGTTGGGCCACATGACGTTCAGCGGAAGCGGACGTACCGGTGGGCGATAGGTCATCAAAGGCACGTCGGCGATGTCGGTATTCGACTCTTCGGCGAGCAGCAATGCGACCTGCTCTCGGCAATTTCTCCCTTGGCAGATGCCCGTTCCCGCCCGTGTCAGGCGCTTGACCTGATTGGGGTTGACTGGGTTGTCCTCGAGCTGAGTCTGTAGGCTCCGACGGCTCATCTGCTCCGATCCCCACTCCAGATACCGCGGAGGTTGCAAGCCGATGATCTCAGCACGCGTGACCTCTTCGCACTGGCAAGCGATGACATCCTGTCCACCGGCGTTGGCGAGAGACTGAAGCCATTTCTTCCAGCCCGTGTGCACCTCAGTAGGGATTGCGGTTAGGGTTCCGGCACCGATTTCGGAAATCTGGGCGTGGGCCTCAGCAATGGGGATGGCTCCCAGCGACGCGGCGGCGGCGACTCCGGCTATGCGGCCTTGATTGCGCGCTATCTCGGGGTCCAGGATCATGGCGTCGTGGAAACCGGCGGCGTCGCCCGCGACGAACACATTGTCGACGTTGGTCCGCATCCAGTCGTCGTGATCAGGCACGAAGCCGCCAAGTTCGGACTTGAAGGTGAGTTTGCAGTCGAGGAGACTCAGGAGCTCAACGTTTGGCACCAAGCCGATGGCGAGGCAAACGGTGTCGGCGGTGATGATCTTCTCGGTGCCGGCAACAGGCTCATTATTGTGGTTGATCTCGACCAGCGTGACGGACTCGATATCGCCGTTTCTGCCGACCGCTTCCTTGACGGTGTGAGATGTGTAGATCTCTACGCCCGCGGCTTGCAATGTCGTGACGAGGGTTTCGTCGCCCGGCGCGGAGGGTGAAACGTCCACGACGGCGGCTACCTCGATGCCGTTGTTCAGCGCCGTATTTGCGGTGTTGAGGCCGAGGTTGCCCCCGCCCAAGACCACCATGCGCTGCGAGGATAGGGCCTGATACTGGCTCATCAGCGAGTAAGCGCCGTTGGCTCCCATCGCGCCCGCGAGGTTCCAGCCTGAGAATCCGATGCCCAAGTCTCTGGAGCCGGCGGCGACGATGAGGCGGTCATACTTCATCATCCACGACCGCTCGTCGTTGGCGAGGCCGATCTGGGGACCGTCGAGGACCCTGCTGTTTTCGGAATTACGAAAGGCACCCCAAACACACGTGCCAAGCTGGACGTCTACGCCAACTTCTTCGGCCTCGCCTAATGCTGCGTTGGCCGCAATCACCCGCCCCGTCATCACGTCCTTGTCGCTGAGCGCGCCGTTGAACCGTTGACCGAAAAAGTGGGGGACATTCAGCCCAGCCATGGCGGTAGGGACGGGGTTTTCGTCGATCAACTTGACCTGCACACCGGCCCTGGCCGCTTCAATGGCGGCGGCCGTACCCGACACCCCCGCCCCGACTACTACGAGCGGTCTCGATTCCATGTGCGATCCCTCCTGTCGATCATCGACAGATAATCTGGGGCCAGTTATACGTCAGTTGTGCTTGGAATTTTGAAGGTTGGAATTTTAAAGATCAATCAACAATGGTCATTGCGAAAGGATCAACCCGATCAATATTCCGGCGGCCACGACGACGATCGCTGCTACCGCGATGGTGGTGCCGACTATCCATGTGATGATATCGCTCTTGGTGTTTGAAATCTTCGTGTCTAGTTTGCCCAAACCTTCATTGAGGTCCGCTTTGGTGGCGTACGAGGGTGCTGGTGAGATGTTCCTGCGTGAGCATTGCTAGTTTCCTCGCCCCTGCTTGAGGGATGCCTCCAATTTTCCGCACCACTCCAAGGCTTGTTCGGCGGTGGTGAAGTCTTGGATAAGCAATGGGTTTGCGAATATGTGTAGCTTGAACAGGTCGTCTTCATGCACGTAGGTCACGGACACCCTCACTTCGCCGATGTTCTTGTATATGTCTGTACTATATCGGCTCCAGCCAGCGTCGATGAAAGGTTGCCGTTTCTGGTCGGCGATCCGCCACAACGAGTTGGCATTGTCGATTTGTTTGGCGACTTCTTCGGGCGATCTCATCGTCTTAACCAACTACCCTTTCAAGTTGTCATTTCAATGTGCCTCGTTCGATACCGACACGAAAACAATTGAGCGGAGGACGCACCTTCTACGTAATCGTATTCCGCACCTTATATTAACACAAATGTTTCATAACATGTCAAGTGATGATTGTATACAATTTCTGGTTTCGCGCAAAGCAGCCCGTACTGCCTTCGCGGCCCTTCAGGCCATCATCGACCGTTCACGCGGGCGGGCAGGGCGCCGCGGAGGGCTTTGGTGTAGTTGGCTCCGAAGCCGCAGCATGTGCCGATGACTTGGGCTCCCATTCCGACCCAGCTGGCGGCCTCCTGTGTCAACTCATCTGCGGTCTCTTCGTTGGCGACGCTGCTGTCCTGCCAGGTCGCGAGATAGTCGGTTCTACCGGCATCAGGATAGAGGACGACGGTGCCGGACCACTGGCCGAGGACGACCTGGAGGGCGGCGGTGGTCTCAGATATCCGGCTGTGGAACACGCTGATCGCGTCGGGATTCAGCGATGCGATTTCGGCTACGCCTTCGGCGAGCGTCATGTCGTAGTTGACTGTTCGCCAGCTTGAAGTCCACAACGGCATCCCCATGCCGCTACTGTAGGCGTTGCGCTCGTCGCCGAAATTCATTCTGACGGTCTCTCCGTCGGGAGCTACGGAGGCGGTGAAACCGACCCACACCGGCAGCCCGGTGGCCTTCGCGGCCTCAGCGGCGATAATCCTGGACTCATTGTCGGCCCACATGTTCTCCATGATGAAGAAGTCCACGCCGGACTCGGCCAAAATGTCGGCCTGCTCATCGGAGTACGCTCTCAATTCCTCCGCCGAGACGCTGGCGCCATAACCGAAGCCGGTCCCGCCGAGTAGCGTACCGGTCCTCCGGTCGCGGACGGGGATCCGGCACGAGATGGCACCTGCTATGTAGACGGGCCTGTCGACGTCCGACCGGGCTATCGCTTCCCGCGCCGCGTCGACTGCGCGAATATTTATCTCCCTCACTAGGTCCGGATACCCCGAAGCCTCGAGCGCCGGGCGTATGGTGTTGAAGGTATTCGTCGTTATGATGTCGGCACCCGCCCGGATGTAACGCTCGTGCATCTGTCGCACGGTTTCGGGATGCGTGTAGTTGCCGGGTCCGCACCACGCGGCGGGGTGCATAGGCACGCCCATGGACTGGAGCTCGGTTCCGATGGCACCGTCCAGGACGATGACTTCACCGTTGTCGATGCGGCTCTTCAAACTCGAATAGTCGGCCATGACTGGCACCTCCCCTGATTTTCCGTTGGGGCTCAGCGCTGAAGCGTTAGATGCCACATATTATGCTTCTTGAATCGGAACAACGCACGGCATCTTAAAGAGGATTTCGTAGCATCTTTAAGCGAATGTTGTCAGGAACCACCTGGACCAGGTGCCGGACGGTTCGATCTGGTGAGGCGTATCACCAACGTATGGGCCGGCCTGAACACCACAGCCTCTTGCAAAACTCTTCAGAAGAGCGGAAGAGTGGTCAACATGGGGTCATCCCCGCTTACCCCGCCCCTTTGGATTCCCGCCTGCGCGGGAAAGACGGTGGTTTTGCAAAGGCCTCGAACATCAATGGAGTCAACGGGGCGGGTATGAGCACACAATCCACTGTCAGCCGCCGCCCAATGGGGTGTTTCTCAAAGAAGGGAACTTTTTCTAGGGAAGCGACGTCTTTATAGTTGAAATGCACACTTACACATATGCAGTGGATGGCATATGTGGATGGCGTACCGGGAGGGGAATTCGATGAGGACGACAAACAATGGATCAGGGTTGAGATTACAGCCCGGAGTTTCGAGACTTGGCCTCGTCGGAGGACTCTTGGTACTCCTGATGGTGGCCGCAGCCGGATGTGGCGACGTTGAGCATGAAGTTACAGTCGAAGTGAGCGTTCCCGCTGTGGCACCACTCAGCACCTCTGCACCTGCGCAGTCGGTGCTGCCCGGCGACGCCACATGGGTTCTCGATTCACTGGACGGTCGCCCGATCATTGAAAACTCCTTCGTAACGCTCAAGATAGATGAGGATTGGCTTGTCGGCTATGACGGATGCAACTCATACCGGGGACGATTTGAGGACGGAAGGCCCATCGCTGATGCGGGCGGAATGTTTTCAGGACCGCCCGTAGGAAATACGCAGAGGGACTGTGCCGAGCCTGAGGGCGTGACGGGACAAGCGGACGCATACGTGTCGGTTCTCAATCAGGGAGCGAGGTACCGCGTTACGGGCGACCGGTTGGAGATCTTTGACAGCGGTGACGCGGCAAGGCTGGTCTTCGTGAGGCAGGCGCCACTGCCGGGGGGTCCCATCAACCTTGCGGGTTCGACGTGGCGGCACTTGAAGGACGGCGACGCGGCCGGGGACGTGCGCGCGGCGAATCTAGCTTTCCTAGATGACCGGCTGGTCACGGGAGTGACCGCCTGCCGCCCCTACCTCGCGACCTATAGTCAATCCGAACGGAATGTACGCTTTCCGTCGCAGACCATGCTCAAATCCCCACAGCCGTGCCCGAAGGAGTCTCGAAGGTTGGAGGGCGAGTTCGGGGACTTCCTGACGTGGGCGAACGAGTACTCGGTTTACGAGGATGGACGATCGATCCGACTCGGAATCAGAGGTGCCACAGGCGAGACGCTGACCTTCGAGCCACTGCCGGCAACCGTCGAAGACATCGCCGACGCGAATTGGAACTTGGTGGCGTTCGTCGAGCTCCGCGACATCGATTTTGGCATGTGGCATACCCGGCCCACCTCGGTGGTCCAGGGAACCGAAGTGACGATCTCATTCGACAAAGACGGCATATCGGGCGTTTCGGGGGTGTCGGGTTGCAACTCCTATGCAGGTGTGGCGGAAATCGAAGACGGGTCGACCACAATCGATGTCCAGTCCTTTTTCTACACCGAAAAAGCATGCGAGGGTCTGGACGGTCTGATGGAGCAGGAGGAACGGTACCTTGATCTGTTGCCGCGCATGACCCGGTACGGCACGTACGGCGATGGCCTGTTCATGCAGTCGGACGACGTGTTCCTACTGTTCCGGGCCGAGTAGGCGGCGCGTGGCCGGTCTCCCTGCTGAAGCGCGGCCCTGCCCTGAACCTCACATGTATCGATCTTTTCAGCTAGCATTGGCTCAGCAGATAGGACATGTACGCCAGTGACCCGCGTCCTCATAGTCGCATTCGACGGACTCCAACCTTCACAGGTTCGGGCCGACCTCGCGCCAAATCTCTCCGCCTTCGCCGTAGGTGGTGTCACCTTTGCGAGAAATCACCCGGTTTTTCCCACGGTTACCCGGATCAACGTCGCCAGCCTCGTTACGGGCCGCCACCCCGGCGGGCACGGACTGGCCGGCAACACGGTCGTTATGCGCGATTACGATCCGAACAACACCTTGGAAGCCATGGAGCCGCAGCTTGCCCGCGTGGCGGAGCGAACCGGAGACGTTCTGCTAACGCCCACTCTGGCCGACATCCTTCACGCATACGGGCAAGAATTCGTGGCCGTCGGCGTCGGCACTTCGGGCAACGCCTACGTTCAAAACCCGCGAGCAGAAGCACTGGGCGGGGCCACGATCCACCCGGAGTTCTGCCTGCCTAGAGGTCTGCATGAGGAAATTGTCGAACGGTTCGACCCGTGGCCAGCCAAGGGGACTCCGAATGCCCCGCAGATGGAGCACGGGGCGAAGGTGCTGACCGAGTACGTGCTGGCGGAACGGGATCCGACGGTTGCGCTGATCTGGTTCTCCGAACCGGACAGCTCCAACCACAAGGCGGGCGTGGGGTCGATCCTCTCCAACCGCGCCCTCGCCGCGGCCGACGAGCAGTTCGGACGCATCATCGGATGGCTGGAACGCAACGGCACCTTGGGGGAAACCGATGTCATAGTCGTCTCCGATCACGGCTACGCGACGATCGACCACGTCGTGGACGTGGAGGCCGAGTTGCGGGCGGGCGGCTTTCCCAACGGCGACGAAGGTGGCGGCGTTTTGGCCGCGCCGAACGGTGGAGCGGCGCTCTTTTACGTACATGAAGGCGATCCCGTAACCGTGGAGCGATTGGCGTCATGGCTCGCGCAGCAGCCATGGTGCGGCGCGTTGTTGGCTTCGGAACGCGTCGGCCCAGTGCCCGGCACGCTCCCGGCAAGCCTAGCCAACATCGAAGGTCCCAGAAGTCCCGACCTTACGATGTCGTTCGCCTGGAACTCAACTCTCAACGCCGCCGGGTTTCCTGGACAAACGGCATCTTGGGGAGGGCAGATCGGCGTCGGCACGCACGGCGGCATGAGCCGACACGAGTTGCGCAACACCCTGATCGCCGGCGGCCCAAGATTCCAGACATCAACCGTCATTGACACGCCAACCGGCAACATCGACATCGCACCCACGATCCTCCACATCCTGGGTTTGCCCGGCGGAGACAACATGGACGGACGCGTCCTGCACGAAGCACTCGCCGCCGGCGTTGATCCGTCAGATGTCGAACCGTTGACAGTTACGCACGCCGCCGAACTCGGTGACTACCGACAGGAGGTGACGGTCACCACAGTCGCAAAGTCGGCCTACCTCGAGCAGGGCAGCGCCGTTCCGCATTAGGAAGGCAAGAGACTCTCCGTTGACCTTCCCCTGTGGATGGACGTTCCGTCCGATCAAGCGGCGTGCTTTGCTTTTCTCTGGATTCCCGCCTGCGCGGGAATGACGGGGGTGTGCGGGAATGATGGGGTGTTTGCGGGAATGACGGAGGCGTGTGAGGAGTTACGGTGGCGTGTGCGGGAATGACGGAGGCGTGTGAGGAGTTACGGTGGCGTGTGCGGGAATGACGGAGGTGTGCGGGAATGATGGTGGCGTGTGAGGAGTTTTTATTTTGCGACAGAAGCCAGTCGAGTAGGGCGTCGATGAAGGTGTCGCCGTAGCTGGATGAATGGTTGTTGCCCTCGCCTATTCAGAGCTCGATATTGATTCCCTCGGCACAGTCCGAATTTAGGCGGAATGCTTGGGTTTCGGGGCCCGGAACGTATTGGTCGAGATCAAGGATGGCATGGGGTTGGGGGTTTTCTGGCCAGTCGCAGCCGGCGCGTTGGCTCCAGCGCGTTACCATGTCTTGAGCCCCGGCGTAGAACGCCCGTTCGCCGTCGGCTTTCGAATCCGGCTCGGTTTCTTCGCCTTCAAACCCGATCACGCTGTCTGCGGTGCCGTGGATGTGCAGCACGGAGACCGGGGGTGCGCCGTCGCAGCTGGAGTATTCGACGTAGCTGGTGCCGGCGAGGCTGGCCACGGCGCGGGGCCGGGCATACCTTTGCAGGCGATGTGGTGCGACATGAAGCCGCTGTTGGAGTAGCCGTAGAAGTAGACCGGCCCGAAGTCCTTGATTGCCATTGCTTCTGCTACGAGCTCGGTCAGATAGGCGACATCATCCTTGCCGGACTTGCCGCCATCGCAGCAGTGGTCGGTTGGGTTCCAGAATTGATTACCCGCGCCGTCGAGGGTGCCGTTTGGCAGCAGGAGGGCGAATCCTTGGGTGTTGACGCGCTCGTGGAGGGGGGAAGTAGGCGGCGTGGTCGGCGGAGTTTCCTCTGTAGCCGTGAAGAGAGACGATGAGCGGTGTCTCGCCGTCGACAAATTCCAGAGGCGTCACCAGAACTGTTCGGTCTTGTCGTACCGGGTGGTCGATGTAGCTGACCACACCTCCGGCATCCTCGGCGAGCATGAAGGTCTGTTCGAGGGCGGTGCCATCCGGCATCGACAACCGATCGTTCTTACTCTCAGACCACTGCTCCTTATCAAAGAGGAGCGACGCCGATTTGGAATCGGCTGCCTGCGCATCTACGAAATCGGTCTGTTTCTGTCGAAGGATCGCGATTCCGTCCTTCAGTTCGGCGTTCTCGCCTGCGAACGTTTCGAGCGACTCTTCCAAGGAGAGGGCCGTCGCCTCGAGTTCGAGGACACGCTGGTCGCTAGCGGAATCTTCGTCTCCGGTGGTACATGCGAGCAGGGCGGCGGGTAACAGGATGCAGACCGATGCCGCAGCGAGATATCGCAAGCCGTTGGTCCCGATGAACTCAGGAGCGAGTCTGACGCCGAATGTAGGTGGCCAAAGCGTTGCCATTTTTCCAAGGGTAGAACAGTGCTGCCTTGGCTCGCTCCGGGTCGAAGGTCTCTAGTATCCCCGGGCTTCGTCAGGGCCGAGGGGGTGTACGCCGGCGTGGAGGAGGCCGGTGCCGGGGTCGATCATGACGCCGCGCGGCCGGGCGAAGCCGCCGCCGGTGAAAGGCTCCGGGACAACCTCGACGTTGTGGCCCATACGAGCTAGTGCCTCGACCGTCTGCGGATCAACCCGGTGGTCGACGAAGGTCTCGCGTTCGGCGGCATCGACGCTCGGCGCCGTGATCGCCTGCTGCATACTCATCCCGAAGTCGACGACGTTTGAGATGACCTGTGCGATCCGGCAGATGATTCGGCGCCCGCCTGGTGCTCCGACGGCGAGGAAGGGTTGCCCGCCACTCAGCAGCAGCACCGGGCTCATGTTGTTCAGCCCACGCTTGAAACCGGCGATCGAGTTTGCCGTCCCAGGCATGGGGTTGAAGATGACCATCCCGTTGCTGAGCAGCACTCCGGTACCGGGTACGATGACATTGGAGCCGAACCCACCCACAGCGGTCTGAGTGCAGGCCACCATGTTCCTGTCTTTGTCGATGATGCTGAAGTGGGTGGTGCAATCGCCATCGCTCGGTGGCGACGCCGGCGACGCATGTTCGGGCCGCGGATGCGGGTCGTGGCGCCACGGATCGTGCAGTGGGTTGTCGGCGTAGGCGACCCATGGTTGGAGCTCGCGCTCTGCCTCGAGTTTCGCGGCCTCGCGGTCGATGGAAGTTGCGACCTCCCGCGCGTACTCTCGCGACATGATCCCGTCCAACGGCACTGGTTCGAAGTCCGGATCGCCTAGGAAGCTGTAGCGGTCGGCGAACGCGTGCCGCGCCGCCTCTGTGAAGAAGTGCAAGTGTTCGGGCGAGTTGTGCGCGAGGCGGCGAAGTTCGAACATCTCCAAGATGTTGAGCGTCTGAAGGTGGGTGATGGTGCCGGCTGGCACCGGGGAGCCGAGCAGCTCATGGCCTCTGTAGGAGGATCTGACGGGATCGAGCACCTGCGCATCGTATTCGGCGAGGTCGTGGGATCTCAAGATGCCGCCGTTTCGCTTCATCTCCTCGTCTATCGCGGCCGCGATCTCGCCCCGGTACAGGGTGTCCTTGCCCTCCTTGCCAATCCGTTGGAGGGTATCGGCCAGATCGCGTTGGACGATTTTCTCGCCCGGAGATGGGGGAAAGAGGGTCGCGTTGTCCTTTGACCCCCTCTGAATCTCCCCCTCGAAGGGGGAGGGAGAAAGGTGCGGCGGGGGTAATCCATCTCGGAGGAACACGCGCGCTGTTTCGCCGTAGCGGAGCAGGTTGGGCATATTTCTGGCGATCTGAAGGCATGTGGCAGGATCGGCCTCGAACCCTTCCCGGGCGTAGTGGACCGCCGGCTCCAGCAGCTGCTCCAGCGGCAAGGAACCTAAAAGCTCGTGGGCGCGGCACATGCCGGCCGTAACACCGGGTACCCCTACGGAGCGGTGACCGATGGCGTTGGCTTGGTCCTCGACTTCGAATATTCCGTTGCCTTTCACCGCTTGGCCGATGACGCGGAACATGTCGGCGACGGCGGCCCTGGGCGCGCGGTGACCGTAATCGACGGCGACGCTGCGACGCTCGGCGGCCATGTGGATGATCATTTGGCCGTGGCCGGCGATGGAGGAACTTGCGGGCTCGACGACGTTGAGGCAGAATCCGGTGGCGACGGCGGCGTCCACGGCGTTTCCGCCGCTCTTGAGGATGTCGACGCCGACTTGAGCGGCGATCGGGTGCGCAGTAGCGACGGCGCCGTGCCCGACTACGACTTCGTCTCTGTCGGGTCTCCAGACGCTGCGTGTGTTCAACGACTCAGATCCTGTAGCACGATGTGGGCGGCGTTGTGGCCGGGTGCGCCTGTAACTTCGCCGCCGGGGTGGGTTCCTGCGCCGCATAGGTAGAGACCCTCGACGGGTGACCGGTAGTCGGACCATCCGGGCAGGGGGCGTCGTGACATCATCTGTTGCGGGATCATGTCGAGATGTCGGATGTTGCCGTCCGTCAGGCCGATGCGCTCCTCGATGTCCTCCGGGGTAAGGAACGTCCAATCGATGATCGAGTCTCTGAAGTTCGGTGCGTACTGTGAGACGTAGTCGATGAGCCACTCGCCGTACTTTTCGCGCACCTCCGACCATGAGCCGTCTTTGACGTGTGGCGGCAGGAAGTAGATCCACAGCGAGAGGACGTGGTGGCCCTCCGGGGCGACCGTCTTGTCGTAGACGGAGGGGATCTGTAGTTGCATGATCGGCGTCTTAGTCACGCGGCCGTTCTTGCAGTCGTCCCACGCTTTCTCGCTCTGATCGACGGTGGGGCAGATGGTCATCATCGCCAATTGCTCGGGATTGAAATGGGGTCCGAGGTGGCGGGAGAAGTCGGGCAGTTCCTTGATGGCGCAGAGGAACTTGGCGGAGGCCGCCTGCGTCTTAAGGGCTTTTACCTCGTCGAGGAAGCCCTCACTGAGGGCGGTTTCATCAAGGAGATTGAGATAGGTGCGTTTCGGGTCGGCGTTCGAGATGACCACGTCGGCCTCGATGACCTCGCCGTCTACGAGCTCGACGCCCGTGGTTTTGTGTACATCGTTGGGGCCGCCGTTTGTTAGGATGCGCCTGACTTCCGCGCCGGTCCTGATTCCGACGCCCGCGGCCTCGGCGGATCGTGCGAGGGACTGGGTGATTCCGCCCATGCCGCCGCGGACGATGCCGTAGTTCTCGGTGTCTTCGCGGAAGGCGCTGAAGCGATAGAGCGCCGTGATGTAGGCGCTGCCGGGAGCGCTGATGTCTCCCATGTCGAATGCTCCGGTGCTGACCGCCGCCTTGACCTCGTCGGATACGAAGAAACGATTGATGAGGTCTTTGAGCGGGACGGTGAGGAGGGTTTCGAGGAGTTCTTCCTCGCCCTCCTGGCGGAACCTATCGGCGAGTTCGACGAGGGACGGAGGCGGCACGAGGTAGTAGTCGCTGAGTATGCGGACGGCGCGGTGCCAGAAGTCGGCCCATGCGAACCATGCGTCGGCATCCTCCGGTGACAGGTCGCGGAGCTCCTCGGCCGTCTGAGCGTCATCGTGCCAGAAGGTGACCGTCTTTCCGTTGGGGTAGGGGTGTACGCGCGACGGGTCGATTGGGTAAACGTGGAAGCCGTATCTGCGGAGTTCGAGGTCGTCGATGACCTTCTTTTGGAGGATGTGGCAGATGTAGGAGCAGGTGGAGATGTTGTATCCCGGGAACCACTCCTCGGTGACGACGGCGCCACCGACGACGTCCCTGCGCTCCAGCACCTGAACGTCGAGCCCGGCGCGACCGAGGTATCCGGCGGCGACCAGTCCGTTGTGTCCGCCGCCAACGATGACGACGCTCGTCTTCTCGGCCATGGCAAGCTCCTCGTGTGTTGTGTTTAGGTCGACGTTGGACGGCAATGTTAGCAGACTAAGGCGCATGAAGAGCGCGAGACAACGGTGTGGGCGTTCAATGAAAATGATGCTCCTATCAGGTTATGGAGGGAACTTCGGATTCTCACAGCAACGCGATTGCAGTGTGCCAGTGCCGAGTTGCCGTCGGCCCACACAGCGATATGAACCAAGACACAAGGGAGATGAGAAAGCACTAACCAGGGAGATCATGGAACTGGCCAGCGTTGGAACTCGGCGGCCATCTGCTAGAATTTGCTGCGTCACGCACGCGGGTGGCCATCGGATCGGGTCCTGGAAGTCATACCCGGAGGCTGGAGTCAGAGTTCACATCAACAAGGCGCAAGACAGAGTTTGACCCGGTAACGTTGGAGATCCTGTGGAACCGGCTTATCTCCATTGCAGACCAGTCGGCGACGACCCTCGTGCGTACCTCCTTCTCCACCGTCGTGCGTGAGTGCAACGACTATGCATGCGTGCTGATGGACCGCAACGGCGACACGCTTGCGGAGAACAGCGGCTCGATCCCCTCGTTCGTCGGCACGATGTCCCGCACGGTGAAGCACTTTCTCCGCCGCTTCCCACCAGAGACCTGGAGACCGGGCGATGTGGTCATCACGAACGACCCTTGGATGGGCACCGGCCACCGGCCCGACTTCTCGATGGCGACGCCCGTGTTCCTGAACGGTGAGCTGGTGGCCTTTACCGGGATCATCGCCCACGCCTCGGACGTCGGAGGCTCGATCTTCTCAGCGGACAACCGATCGGTATTCGAAGAGGGCCTCGGCGTGCCACCCATGAAGCTCTTCTCCGAAGGGGTCCCCAACAAGATCCTGTTCGAGATGATCCGTTACAACGTCCGCGTTCCCGAGCCGGTGATTGGCGACTTCATGGCGATGGTGGTCGGATGCGAGGTCGCGGGCCGGCAGCTCGTAAGCTTCATGGAAGAGTATGGCGTGGAGATGCTGGAGACGCTCAGCCAGAATATCCAGTCGCGTGCCGAGGAGGTGATGCGGAGGGCAATCCTAAGAATTCCTGACGGGACATTCAGCCACACCGTATTTCTTGACGGCTTCGACCATCCCATCGAGATCGCCTGCGCGATCACGATAGACGGGGACGAGCTGGAGGTCGACTTTGAGGGAACGTCCGAGCAGGTGGACCAAGGAGGCGTAAACGTCGTCTACGCGTACACCTGGGCATTCACTACCTATCCGCTCAAGTGTGTTCTGGACCCTCTCACCTACCGCAACGAAGGGTCGTACCGACCGTTCAACATAAAAGCATCTGAGGGAAGCATACTCAACGCGACCTATCCGAGAGCTGTGTCCTCCCGGCACCTCACGGGCCACTGCATCACGGCGGCGGTGTTCGGTGCGTTGGCGCCGATCCTCCCCGACACTGTGATCGCCGACTCGGGGTCGACGCCACAGTACATATCGTTTTTTTCGGGTGTGGACGGGTCGATGAGACCTTTCTCCCTGATGCAGTTCCTGAGCGGCGGCATGGGCGCGAGCAGCAGCGAAGACGGCGTCCACTGTTGCCCATTCCCTACCAACTCCATACCTGGCTCAGTGGAGGTTTCCGAGTCGGTCTCGCCCCTCGTGTTCTGGAAGAAAGAACTACTCGCTGACTCGGGCGGAGCCGGACGCTATCGCGGAGGATGCGGGCAAGACATCGTGATCGAGGTCAAGTCGCCGAGGCGCTCCGAGCTGTCGGTGATGTCCGAGAGGTGGGACTTCCCGGCGGAAGGTCTCAGCGGCGGCCAAGCAGGGGGACGAGCCGGGGCCGAAAGGACCACAACCGGGGTCGCACCCGACGATGCGGTGCTGCCCGAGAAGGGGCGCACCGCTCTCGAACCGGGCGAAGTCATCCGGTTGGTCACCGGCGGAGGCGGCGGCTACGGGAAGCCAGAAGAGCGTGATTTAGACCAAGTGGTCGAGGACCTGCGCAACGGGTATATATCAGCGGCCGCGGCCAGGGAGGTCTACGGCCTCGACCAGCGGGACAGCGGTTAGATGCCCGACGTACGACTCGGAGTTGACGTAGGGGGCACGTTCACGGACTTCGTGGCCTTCAACCCCGAGTCGGGCTCATTCTCAGTGGGCAAGACCCTGACCACACCTCATGACCTCGCGCTGGGAATCATCCAGGGCACTCGAGAAGCGGCTGAACGGTCCGGGTTCGCGGTCAAGGACATCTCCCAAGTGACCTACGGGACGACGCTCGTGGCCAATCTTATGTTGGAGCGGAAGGGGGTGAGGGTCGGCCTGATCGCCACCGAGGGGTTCCGGGACGTCCTAGAGACCGGCACCGAGCAGCGGTACGACATGTACGACCTAACCGCGAGACGCGCCGAACCTCTCGTACCAAGAAACCTTAGGAGAACCATCTCGGAACGAATGAGTTGGGACGGAAAGGTGCTATTGCCGCTGGACCCAGCGTCGCTCGATCCGATTGTGACGACCTTTGCGGCGTATGGCGTCGAGACGATCGCCGTCGCCCTCATGCACTCTTACCGGAACCCTTCTCACGAGCGTACGATCCGGGAATACTTGAGGAATCGGTATCCCCAATATGGCGTGTCGCTGTCATCGGAGGTCGCTCCCGAGGTGCGAGAGTATCCCCGGACCTCCACGACGGTCGCCAACGCCTACGTGGATCCACCTCTGCGGAAGCACCTCGCGGAGATGGCGAGCGGGTTGAGGTCTTTGGGCTTCGGGGGCGTCATCTACATGATGCTCTCAGAGGGCGGGGTAACTACACTGGCGGCGGCGCGTTCGTTCCCCGTGCGACTCGTCGAGTCCGGTCCTGCGGCTGGGGCGATGGCAGCAGCCTACTACGGGGAGGCCATCGGACACCGGGAACTATTGTCGTTCGACATGGGCGGTACTACTGCGAAACTCTGCCTCATCAACGGTGGCAAGCCGTCGCGCACGACCGAGATCGAGGTGGCACGGGAGCATCGCTTCAAGAAGGGAAGCGGGCTGATTCTCAAAGTTCCGGCGATCGACATGATCGAGATCGGCGCGGGGGGTGGGAGCATAGCCTACGTGGATACCTTGGGGTTAATGAAGGTCGGTCCTCAGAGCGCCGGCGCGGACCCGGGGCCGGCATGTTACGGGCTCGGCGGGATCGAACCGACTGTCAGCGACGCAGACTTGGTGCTGGGTCTCCTGAATCCAGGCTACTTTCTTGGGGGGAAGATGGCCCTCGACCCGGATTCCGCGAGAAGGGCCATCGAGGACCGACTGGCTAGATCTATGGGAATGAGCGTTATCCGCGCGGCCCAGGGCATCCACGAGGTCGTCAACGAAAACATGGCCACCGCGGCGCGAATGCACGCGGCTGAGCAAGGACTGGACATCCGAGGGAGCGCTCTGGTCGCTTTTGGAGGCGCAGGTCCGATTCACGCCTACCGGGTGGCGAAGCTGCTGGGGTTGAACCGCGTGATCTGCCCCCTAGGCGCGGGTGTGATGTCGTCGATTGGAATGCTCGTCGCCCCGAAGTCCTTCGCCTCTGTCCAGAGCTACATCAGCCAGCTTGACAGCGTGGACTGGGACCACGTGAACGGAATCTTCCAGACGATGGAGTCGGCCGCGATTGAGCTCATTACGGCGGCTGGGGTCGAAGCCGCGGACATCAAGATTGAGCGCAGCGCCGACATGCGGTACGTGGGTCAGGGGTTCGAGATCGTGGTCCCGGTACCCAATGACAAGCTAGGGCCGGAATTGCTGGAGGCGCTCGCAGCGGCCTTTAGTTCGACCTACGAGTCGCTGTTCGGGCGCATTTTGAGCGACGTTCCGGTGGAGACGATCACTTGGCGCATGTCGGCATCCGAGCCACCGCCTCGGCCCGATATACGGTTCCTCACATCCGAATTGAGGACCCAAACGGGAGGGGTCAAGGGTGAGCGTCCTTTATTCCTCACCGAGGAGGGTAGGTTTGTCGATTGTCCGGTGTTCGACCGCTACGGCCTCGAGCCGGGAGCGACGGTGAACGGCCCGGCCATTGTGGAGGAGCGAGAGTCGACCGTTTTCGTCGGACCCGATGCCCGGTGCACCATCGACGAGCACCTGAATCTGGTGATGTCTCTGGGATAGGACGTGTTCAAAGCGGTAAAACAATATCACTCCACATTGCCGCTTCCGCCCAAGCAGCTCCGTATGGTGTTGGACGAGGTTTCGGTAGTCCGACTGCCGGATGTGCCACTACCGGCCGGGTACGTGATATGGGCCCACCGATTTGGGGATGCGGCCAGTTGGACCGACGTGCTCCAGAAAGGCGAGTTCGGAAAGTGGGACGAGGAACGGGTACTGGAGTACCTGGAGGACGCCGAGCGGCGAGAAGGATCGCGCTTGGTCGAACTCAACGGGCGGATCGTGGCGGTTACGTTTGCCTCCAGGATTGGCAACCAACCGCGCAAGCCCTCCGTCGGTGGCGGCAACTCTTCGGATGTGGGCGGACCAAGCGCCCTCTCGGTCGGGATCGTTATTGTTGTTTCGGGCCTGCACCTCGACTGCGTAGGTGGCCCACGTCGAGATTCTCGATGGTCGAGGCGGTTTCGCCCGACGCTACCTGCCAAATGCCGAGCGACCAGTTGATGCTCGGATCAGTTACGGCCCTCTGCGCCCGCCTGACAACGGAACGGTGCCTGATGCGGTATCCGGTGATGACCGCCCCGCCGTTGTCGTCCGGCGAATCCCAAGTGACTGCGATCTGCCGGTCGCCGTGCGCCAGTCTGACGTTCCTGGGGGCGCCCGGCGCGGTGACGACCTTGATGGTGAGTTTGAAGTCACCGGTGCGGCTCGATCCGAACGTCGTGGCTTCGGCGGTGTACGTCCCGGCGGCGGCCTCGTAGGTGATCCTGGCGTTGTAGTATCCGAGATCGTTGTCTTGGCTGTCGTCGTTGTTGGCCAGCTCGGTACCCGAAGTCCCGGCGCCTTCCATGAGGTAGAGGTACGGGTCGGTCGCGGATACGAGCTCGATCGTCAGTTCGGCCGCGGTCGCCAGCTCCAAAGTGAAGTACCGCGCGTACCTCGTCGACGGTCGGTTGGACGACACGCATTCGTCGGTCCAGGTGCCCTCGTAGCTCGATTCGCCGGAGATCGATCCCAGAGTCGTCGTGCATCCGCTCACCGTCGGCGCCGCGTTCGTGGCCGCGTCGAGGTGCATAGACCATGCGCCCCAATCGGTCCGGAACGTCGTGCCGTCGCCGTACGCGCTCACCTCGAACCGGTAGCGTCAAGCATCTCCGCCTTGTATCGCGTGCCGGCGGCCACCTCGACGGTGTTCCAGTCGTTCGTGCCGGTCTTGTAGTGCACCTGGTACTTGGCGGCGCCGGTGACCGCGGCCCACGAGACGGTTATGCTCGACAAAGTCGCGCCGGTCTTGGTGGGTGTTGCTGGGGCGTTGACGACGGGCAACGTCGATTCTAAGGGCGTTACGGGATCCACCATCGCGCAGTGCCCGAATTCGGGCGGTTGCAGACTGTTCCTCGCCCGCACCTCGACCCGATAGGTGGTGCCGTTGGTGAGGCGTGTGATGACGTAAGGGGACGCGGTCAGCGGTGCGCTGTAGTTCCACTCAGCGGCCGGCGTTACGCGTGCGCGGTGGCGTACACGGTACCCGTCGACGCTGGCGCCGCCATTGGAATCTGGCTCTGTCCAAGCGACTCGGATCTGGGCGTCGCCGGTCGTCAGGACGACATCGCGGGGCGCGCTCGGCAGCACATCGTCGACCGTTATCGACACCGTCGCGGTGTCGGCGGTTATGGATCTGCGGCGGTTAACGATGGCGTGCACGCGGATCGGCGGCACTCCGATCGTTTTTGCCAGACGGTACTGAGTTACGCCGAGTTCCTGCATGAACTCGGCGAGGTGCTCGCCCGGGTGGATTGGTTCAGGGGTTGTCATTTCGATGCTCCTCATAGAGATGGTCAACGACTTCGATCTCCATCGCGTCTTATCCCACTCCTCTGGATTCCCGCCTGCGCGGGAATGACGGTGGCTCTGCGGCGGGAATGAGGGTGGTTCTGCAAAGGTCACCAAGGTGAATCAATGTGTCACTTCGTGCAAGAAACTCTTGGCGGCGGATGAGAGGAGGGTGGTTAGGTGGGTGTAGAGGTAGGTGACGTTTTGGTTTAGGTATCGGCGGGTGGTGTCGGTGTTGCCGGCGGAGCCTGAGATTTTGTCGGCGGCGGCGATGGTGGCGAAGACGGTGTCCATGGCTTGGCGCACTTCGGGGGCATCTGGGCGACCGGGGTATCCGAGGGACTGGGAGAGGTCTGACGGGCCGACGAAGAAGACGTCGACGCCGGGGACTTGCACGATCTCGTCGACGTTGCGGACGGCTTCGGTTTCTTCGAGTTGGACGCAGACGAGGGTCTCGCTGTTAGCGTATTCGGCGTATTCGGACATCGACATGCCGTATCCGTATGATGCCGATCTGACTCCGGCGGCGAGTCCGCGTTCGCCGAGCGGATGGTATTTGACGGCTTCGACGGCTATACGGGCGTCTTCGGCGGTGTTGACATGAGGCACCTGCACGCCCATCACGCCACGGTCCATGAGCTGCCCGATGGCCTCGAATCCATTGACGGGCGGTCTTGCTATGGGTGTCACGCCAGCGGTTTCGGCGGCCATGACCATGAGTTCGACGCTCTCGATCGAGATTGATCCGTGTTCGCAGTCGATTAGCACCCAGTCGAAGCCGAGGCGTCCGACAATGTCGACGATTTGTGGCGACGGGAACATGATCGAGACGCCGAATGCGGGTTCGCCGGCGAGGAGTTTTAGTTTCATGCGGTTGGGAGTCATGGTGGGTATCAGGCTAATAGATTGTTTGCCTGCGGTGACGCCCCGCCATTTATCCGCCCCAATCACCCTCACCCTAGCCCTCTCCCACCGAGGGAGAGGGGATTTTCACCACGACCTGGCCCCGCTGGATACCCGCCCTCGTAACGGGGTACGGGGCAGGTCCCGCGGGTATGACGGGGTTTTGCAGAGGTCTAGTAGAAGGTTGGTGTACAAAACCTCATATCGGCGTATAATCCCGTCATCGGAACGGCATCCAAGAGGGTGTGGCATGCCTAACACATACGACACGATCATAGTGGGCGCCGGTTCGGCCGGGGCCATTCTCGCAACCCGTCTTACGGAAGACCCAGATCATTCGGTGCTTCTGATCGAAGCGGGTCCCGATTATCCGGACTTCGACGATATCCCGGACGATGTGAAGTACGGCTACGGTCATACAGATCGGCCGTGGCGCAGGGTGCACAGCGAGCATCGCTGGACCTTCGTGGTGCGTTACACGGACGAGGCGATGCCGGGTCTGGTGCCTCGGGGCAGGGTAGTGGGCGGATCCAGCGCGGTCAACGGGCAGATTTTCCTGAGGGGTGTCCCAGAGGACTATGACAACTGGGCATCGTGGGGCAACGACAAGTGGGGCTTTGCGGAGTTGATGCCCTACTTCCGGATGGTGGAGACGGACACCGATTTCGGCGGCGATTTCCACGGGTCGGATGGTCCGATCATCGTGAGGCGGTTCAAGCCCGATGAATGGAACCCTGACCAACGGGCATTCTACGAAGCAGCACGTGCCAACGGTTTCCCGGAGTGCCCGGACCACAACGCGCCGGACTCTACCGGGGTCGGTGCGACGCCGTTGAACAATCCTGGCCGCGTGCGATGGAGCACTGCGATCGGTTATCTCGGGAGTGTCCGGGAGCGGCCTAATCTCGCGATTCAGCCGGGGTGCCTGGTGCACAAGGTGCTGTTCGAAGGCAAACGCGCTGTGGGGATCAGGGGAGAAGTGGCCGGTGAGGTATCGGATTATGAGGGCGAGAACATCATCCTTTCGGCGGGTGCGATTGGCTCGCCGCACCTGCTGATGCTGTCCGGTGTGGGGCCGACGGAGAGATTGGATGCAGTTGGCGTGCCAGTGCTGCATGACCTTCCGGGCGTGGGTGAGAACCTCCGCGATCATCCGCAGGTCAGGACGGCTTGGCGGACACGCGACGGCTCCGAGCAGCCTGTTGGCATTCCGGGCATGCAGGTAACTCTGCGGTACACCGCGGAGGGCTCGCACCTGTCCAACGACATGCTCATCCAATCGATCTCGCGGAGCCCGATCGACATCAAGCCGTATCGGACGGGCGCAAGCGACGAACTCGGCGTTGCAATGGTCATCTGCATCGACCTTGCCCTCGGGGCGGGAAGCCTGTACCTGCGAGACAAGGACCCTCACGTTCAGCCGTTCCTCGACTACAACTATTTGGTGAACGAGTTCGACACGGCGAGGTTGCGCGAGGGAGTTCGGATTAGTCTCGATTTCGCGGAGCACGAGAGGTGGGACCGTCTGGTGAAGGAGCGAGTGGATCCGACGGATGCGGACCTTGAGTCGGACGAGGCATTGGATGCTTGGATAAGGCGAAGCGTTGCCACCAGCCATCATGTGTCGGGCACCTGCAAGATGGGACCGGATTCAGATCCGATGGCGGTGGTCGACCAGTTCGGCAACGTGCGTGGTCTCGAGAATCTGAAGGTCGCCGACGCGTCGATCATGCCCGACTGTATCCGCGCCAACACGAACGTCACTTCGATGGTGATCGGGGAGCGCGTGGCATCTTTCATTGGGGAAGGGCTGTAACCCGCCAATCACCTCGGAGCGAGCGAAACCGCTGGTGGTGTATGCTTGGTGTATGTCACGCACCAACGTCAACATCGATGATCGAGCGTGCGCCGAGGTGATGCGGCGCTACGGTCTGTCAACCAAGCGAGAGGCCATCAACTTTGCTTTTCGGACGCTTGCCGCGGAGGCGCGGGCGTTGCGAGGAAGCGGTTGGGAGGGTGACCTGGGTGCGATGCGGTCAGGCCGCTCGGCGTGATCCTCATCGACACGTCGGCATGGATAGAGTTCTTGCGCGATACGGGGTCGCCAACTTGCGACTCGGTTGGCGATTTGTTGTCGGATGAATTCGCCATCTGCGAAGCGGTGTAGATGGAGGTGCTTGCTGGCGCGCGCGCGACGCGTCGCACTTGCGGAGCCTTAGACGGTTGCTCGCGACGGCGGTGATGCGGCCGGTGCAGCCGACTGATTACGACGATGCCGCGGCGCTTTATCGTCGTTGCCGACGTCAAGGCGAAACTGTTCGAAGGATGACGGACTGCCTCATCGCACCCGTCGCCATCCGCACCGGTACGACGATGCTGCACAACGATGCCGATTTCGAGGTCTTGGCGCGTCACACCGAGTTGCGGGTTTATGTTGCGGATGGCGTTGACTATGCTCGCACGAATCGTGACTTCCGGTTGACGGGTCTCGTGGGTCAGTGGTAGCGGATAATGCGGCTGAACTAACGCTAATGATTGGGAATCATAACCCTGCGTCTCCAAGCGGCAATCAATGTCTAGCGAAGTGATCTAGGGACAGGTTTATCTAGTCGCTGTTCGCCGATATGGTGAAGACCAGTATCCAGATCAGGACAACGACGGCGAGCGAGCCCAGCATGTACGGCCATTCGCGTGCTCCCTTTTTGAGCGGTAGCCCCAAGCTGTCTTTGAACTGACCGGAGAGCATGGTGATTAGGTCGAGAAGCGTCCACAATCCGAGTAAACCAAAGGTGAACAGCATCACCAGACCCGTGAAACTCTTGCCGATGTAGAACCGGTGCAACCCAGCTAAGCCGATGAACCCTGGCAACAGCAACAACCACCCTATCAGTCGTTTCTTGTCCGAATCCGCAGGCCGTATCTGTCTTTCCTGTGCCACCACTAAACCTCCTTCATCGCAACTTGATCCGACGTAGCGTTATACCGTGATGGTTTCATTTCCGTGACTCCATGCGGCCGAGAGTCACTCATCATCCAGGCGACGTGAATCTCGGCGTTCTGTAATCCGTAGTTGCGCTTGATTCGCTCCAGTTACCTGCGGTGATTCCGCCAGAACTGGTCAGGCACGGATATCCCCGCTAAGACGTAGTGGTGCCCGGAACGTCGGGTGTTCCCGATTCGTCGATGTAGCAGAGATGCAAATGGAACGGGCCCACAAAAAAGCGACTAGGTTCGAGGCTTGAGCCTCGATCGGAGACGCTTGGCGACTCTTCCTAGACGCACTTAAACCAATATCACGAGAGCGAATATCATTAGCGTTTCGGATCGCATTGCCCCGCTCCTCTGGTGGTTCCCGCGTGCGCGGGAACGACGGCGGTTTTGCAAAGGTCTGGCTAGTAGCGGAAGCAGGTGGTTACGTGGTCGTTTACTAGGCCGGCTGATTGCATGAAGGCGTAGCAGATGGTGGGACCGACGAAGGAGAAGCCGCGGGCGCGGAGGGATTTGCTCATGGCGCGTGATTGGTCGGTTTGTGCGGGGATGTCGGCTAGAGTGTTGAAGTGGTTTTGGCGCGTTTTGCCGTCGACGAAGCTCCATAGGTAGGTGTCTAGGGAGCCTTGGTCTGCTTGGACGGCAAGCGTGGCTCGGGCGTTGGCGATGGCGGCGTCGATTTTGGCGCGGTTGCGGATGATGCGGGCGTCGGCGCGGAGTCGTTCGCGGTCGGAGTCGTCGTAGGCGGCTACGGTCGCGATGTCGAACTTGTGGAAGGCAGCGCGGTAGCCTTCGCGGCGGTGCAGGACGGTGCGCCATGAGAGTCCTGCCTGTGCGCCTTCGAGGACGAGGAGTTCGAAGAGGGCGCGGTCGTCGTGGATTGGGACGCCCCAGTCCTCGTCGTGGTAGCGTTGCATTATCGGGTCGTCGCCGGCCCATTCACATCGGGTCATAGATTGCATACTACGCGGGTTGTTGGCAGCATGCTTCGTGATGAAATGCCAACCAAGACATGGAACGGCCATTGGTGTATGCTGGGTGTATGTCACGCACCAATGTTGATATAGATGATCGAGCTTGTGCCGAAGTGATGCGGCGGTATCGTCTTGCGACCAAGCGGGAAGCCGTCAATTTCGCGCTTCGAACAGTGGCAGCCGAGCCTGCGTCGTTGGAAGAGGCGAGGGCGATGCAAGGAAGTGGTTGGGAAGGCGACCTCGAGGTGATGCGGTCAGACCGTTCCTCGTGATCCTCATAGACACGTCGGCCTGGATAGAGTTCCTTCGGAATACCGGGTCCTCAACCTGCGATTTGGTTGACGGGATTCTTACGCAAGAGATTGCCACTTGCGACGCGGTGCACATGGAGGTTCTTGCTGGGGCGCGGGACGATTTACATCTGCGAAGTCTCCGGCGACTCTTGGCGCGGGCAGTAATGCTGCCGATCCGGCCGACAGATTACGACGATGCCGCGGGTCTCTATCGCCGTTGTCGGAGGCGGGGCGAAACGATTCGCACGCTGATGGACTGCCTAATCGCATCCGTTGCCATTCGCACCGGTGTCCCGGTCCTGCACAATGACGCTGACTTTGGCGTCTTGGCGCGGCATACTGAGTTGCAGGTTTATGAGGTTGGAAACAGGTGAACAGCAGACAGCATAGGCGGTAGTTATGAACTGGAAGCAGCACGAATCTGAGGATGCGATTCTGGAGCCGGGATTGCATGAGGGCGATGGTGTTGTGACGCGGCGGAGGTTCTTCGATGGGGCGTCGAAACTGCCGGTGCGGATCGAGGTTTGGGAGTTGCCGCCGGGGGCGAGCGAGGGCCGCCACGCCCACGAGGGCGACGACACGCTCGAGGAGTTTTACTACTTCATCGCGGGCAGGGGGGTGATGTGGATGGACGGGGAGGAGCAGGTGGTTGAGGCTGGCGACGCGGTATTGGCACCGCCGGGGGTCGATCACGGTTTCAGATGCGTCGGTGATGACACGCTAAAGCTAGTTATCGCTTGGGGCAAACCGACAAAATAGACGGGAGAGGAGGATTAATTGTTAGACATCAATGATTTTTTCCCCAACGGTCTGAACATCGAAGATGCCATAGTCCTGTTGCAACCGGTGGCGGTCTACGTCATCGGTGTGGCGGTCTATTCGGTGTTCGTGTTCAATTTCTACCGCTTCGTAGCGTTGAGGGACATGTTTTCGTTCGATGTCTACCGGTTTGAGGAATCGCGTTACGCGTCGGTGAGGAAATTTATCCATGTGGTCTCGTACATAGCGAAGTACCTCATCGTTTTCCCAATGTTCGCTTTCTTCTGGTTCGCGGTGCTGACGTTGATATTGACGTTTCTATCCAAGAGCAGAGATATTTCGGACACGTTATTGATCGCTTTGGCAACGGTCAGCGCCATTCGATTTTCGGCGTATTACAACGAAGATCTGGCGCGCGATTTGGCGAAGATCCTGCCATTCGCCATACTGGCCCTATTCCTGATCGATGCGTCGTTCTTCAATTTAAGCGATTCGTTGGTGAACCTTCAAGGCGTCGACAACCATCGGGAGACGATCGTGTACTACCTGCTGTTCCTGATCGCGTTGGAACTGGTGTTGCGCTTCGGCTTCGGCTTCAGCGTGTGGTTGTTCACGAAGCGGCCGGTTAAGAGTAAGGCTCACACCGATAACGGCGCAGCCGCGGTCGAATCAGCCGAGGAGCTGGAGGCGTCACGGCCTGCAGAAGAAGCATTTCGGCCTGCAGAAGAAGAAGATGAGGAAGTCGCAGATGAAGCGACGGTACGCGAATCATCAGGATGATGGGAGCGTGATGAATTACGCATTTCTGTGTTTGCGGTAAAATGTTGTGTAGCAGATATTTGGGAGGGCGACCGCAATGCAGGCCAAGAAGAGACTCACGCTGGACATGGATCCCGCTTTTCAGCGTCGGCTGAAGGCGACGACGGCGCTGAAGGGCGTCAGCATGCGGGAGTATTGTTTGAGTGCGATTGATCGGGAGCTGGCTAAGGACGAAGGGGATAAGGACAAGGGATTAAACCTTGCGACGCGAGCTTCGGAGCATTACACGATACTTCGGCGAGGGTTTACGGGAGATATGGTGTTGTCGGGAGATTCTGAAAATGTGCTGAGAGAGGCGCGAGCGATAAGGGATGCCGAAATCGAATCGGATGGCAAGACCAAAAAACCGTCAGGACGCTTTGGCATCGGAGAGGTAATAGCGCTCCGGAATGAGATATTTGGCGACAAAGTGCTACCTGGAAATTCAGCTGACTTGCTTCGTGAAGCGCGCCAGATCCGCGACTCACAACTCGAGGGTTTGGCGTGAGTCAGTCGGTCGTTGTAGACGCCAATCTGGCGTTCAAGTGGGTGGTGAAAGAGGAATGCTCCGACAAGGCTGAAGCCCTGGCATTAGAGTGGCACGAAACAGGAATCCAATTGGTTGCGCCGTATTTCATGCCTGTAGAAGTGACCAACATTCTTCACCAGCGGGTAAAGCGGTCGGAGATGAGCCTAGAGGAAGGGGCGCGACTGATCGAGAAGTTGCTATCCGCTGATATCGAACTGCACCACTCGCCGGATATCCATCGAAGGGCGTTGGCATTGGCAAGCGAGCTTGGGCAGGGCGCCGCTTACGACAGCCACTACTTGGCATTGGCTGAATCACTGGATTGCGAGATGTGGACGGCCGACGAGAGGTTTTACCGAGTTGCCAATCGCGCCTCCGCAAGATTACGTCTGTTGAGCGAGTTTGTTGCGCCGGAGTTGTAAGTCGCCCAGGGAAGGGTTGCGCTGTGGGCACGCTTCGCGCGCCCAATAGGCGGTCCGCAATGATCACGATTAGGGAAGAGACGATGGCAGCGTTGGGTGCGTACGCGAAGGTTTCGATCGCGTTCACTGTCGAATCCCGATACGTGGCGATGCCGATTGGCGGTGCGGACGGCGGTTGGAGGCTGATTGAGGAACGGGTTGATCCGCCTTGGGTCAAGGATTACGACGGTGGCGAACCGCCGAATCGATGGTTGCGTTGGGACACTACCAATTGGCGGATATTGTCGGCGTTTGCGGGTGATGAACGAGTGGGCGGCGCGATCGTTGTGCACGATTCGCCGGAGCTGGATTTCCTGGAGGGGTGCGAGGATTTGGCAGCGTTGTGGGATTTACGTGTTGCGCCAGAATGGAGAAGGCGTGGCGTCGGAACGACGTTGTTTGAGCACGTGGTGGGTTACGCGAATAGGGCAGGGTGTGTCGAACTCAAGATCGAGACGCAGGACCTAAACGTTAACGCTTGCGACTTTTATGCGAAACAAGGATGTTGGCTGGCAAACGTTATTCCCGATGCATACCCAGGTTGGCCGGATGAGGTGGAGTTCGACTGGATGCTGGAACTTGAACCAGATACGCTGTTGGCGAAGCGACGAAACTGAACGGAGCATCTGGGGAAGACTCCGCGTCGCGTTTGGTTGACTGCAACGGCGATTTCAAACCTAACAAAGGTTGAAGATCGTGTCGGGCGCAACGTCCATGCAATTGGACATTTTCACGGTACTGATGCAACGATCCATATACGATGACATGGGCATCGACTACCGAATGCCCAATGGTGTGGAGGACGCTGACGGTTCGCGGCGGGTTGAAGTCAAAATTCGCTGTTGAATGGTGTTAAAGGAATTGGGTTCCGTCACGCAGTTGCACGCGAAGATGCATTGAGCGATCATCCAGAGGTGTAACATACCTCTAATTCCCGTTAATTAACAGCTGGAGGGGTCTAAGTTTGACGCGATCGCTTGCACGTTTGAGTGCGCGAAGACCGATCGTGACGATCGTTGTTTGGCTCGTTTTGGTCGTGATCGCGCTTGCAATAGCGGGGCAATTTCTTGCTTCGGCCACGACCACCGAATTTCGTTTGTCCGGAAGTGCCGAGTCCGAGCGCGCCGCCAAACTGTTGGTAGACAGGTTGAGGGGTCTTGAGCCGATAACCGAGATCGTTATCGTTCAGTCGGAATCGTTAACCGTCGACGCGCCGGAGTTCCGGCAATAAGTCGAATCGGTTTACGGAGAGATAGTGTCGCTGGGAGAGGGCGTAGTCGCGTTCGCCCGGAACTACTACCAAGACAACGATGAATCTCTCGTGTCGGTGGATCGCAAGACGACGATATTGCCGATGGTAATGACCGGGAGTTTGGAGGAAGCAGGTGAAAACATCGGAACGGTCCTCGAAAAGGTCGAAAAATTGGATTCGTCCGACGAATTTCGGGTCCTTATTGGGGGTGCCTCAAGCATTGGTCACGAGCTGAATGAACTTTCAACGCATGACTTGGAGCAAGGGGAGCGTTTCGGTATTCCGGTGGCACTCATCATTCTTTTGGCGCTGTTCGGCACTGTAATAGCCGCACTTTTGCCCATCGGATTGGCCGTGGTGGCCATCATCGTAGCGCTGAGCCTAGCGGCGCTCGTAGGTCAAGTGTTCGAGCTGAACTTCTTCGTAACGTTGATGATCACAATGATCGGGTTGGCAATCGGCATCGATTATTCGCTCTTCATCATTTCCAGATACCGCGAGGAGATGCAACGCGGATTGGATGTTCTTCAAGCTGTCGAGCGAGCGGGTGAGACGGCGGGACGGACCGTACTTTTCAGCGGAGTGACGGTTGTTATCGCACTCTGTGGACTGCTGATCGTACCGTTCCCGTTCTTGCAATCGCTCGGTCTTGGTGCCATTCTCGTAGTGATAGTCGCGCTGGCTGCCAATTTGACACTGTTGCCTGCGGCGCTTGCGCTACTCGGCCCGAAATTGAACCTGCTGCGAATTCCATATTTCGGCAGATCTGCGGTTGAAAATGCGGAACCCTCCAAGGGTGGTTTCTGGGACGTTGTGACGCAGAAGGTGACCAAATTCCCGGTTATAAGCATCGTAGCGATTGGTGTACCGATGATCGCGGTTACGTTCTTTTATTTCGATATCCGAACGGGCATCAATGGTGTCGATACTTTTCCTGAAGGCGCGGAAACGCGGGAACATTTCATTGTCTTGAACGAGGAGTTTTCTTTCGGGCTTGCCAATCCTGTCGAGATAGTCATTGACGGTAATGTCAACGATCCTCAGGTCAAGTCTGCAATAGAAAAACTGGAGACATCCCTGACGGCTTCTCCGAGCTTTCCGCTACCGCCTCAACTGGTAGTAAACGAGGCGGGAGATTTGGCCTTGATGACGGTGGTCATCCCTGGGGAACCGCGTAACCAAGCGGCCGTGGACGCCGTAACTGCGCTCCGTGACGAGCACATTCCGTCGGCATTTGCGGGTGTGCCTGCCACCACGCTTGTCGGTGGGGTGACCGCGGACGCTACAGACGTACAGGCAGTGATTAATCGGTACACGCCGATTGTGTTCGCTTTCGTGCTGGGGTTCAGCTTCATTGTGTTGCTGTTGGTCTTCCGGTCGATAGTCATTCCGATCAAGGCCGTTGTTATGAACCTTCTCTCCGTGGGTACTGCGTATGGACTGATGGTGTTGGTTTTTCAAAAGGGAGTTGGCACGGAACTGTTAGGGTTTAGACACGCGGAGATAATAGACATATGGGTTCCTGTGTTCCTATTCACGATCCTTTTCGGGCTTTCAATGGACTATCACGTATTCCTATTGAGCCGCATCCGGGAGCGTTTCGATCAGTCTGGGAACAATGCGGAAGCAGTAGCATACGGGTTGCGAAAGACCGCGAGCCTGATCACCGGCGCAGCCCTTATCATGGTCGTGGTTTTTGGCGCATTTGCGTCTGGACAAACTATCGTCAATCAACAGGTCGGTTTCGGATTGGCCGTAGCGATATTTTTGGATGCCACGTTGGTACGCTCGGTTCTAGTTCCTGCGAGCATGGAGGTGCTCGGAGCCCGAAACTGGTACCTGCCGACTTGGTTGGGATGGTTGCCGGACCTGCGTGTGGAAGCAGAAGAATGAAACCGAGCCCTGCAGCTCTCGTTATCACTTAAGAGGAATGGCAATGGCAACGCAGACAGCACTGAAAATCCCGACCGACTACCAAAAGGGTTATGAAAAAGCCCGGCTTGCTGATCCAGAGCTCGCATCCAACTACGTAGCGCACACTCTCGTTGGAGATCCATCGTGCGAGACCATGGTCCGGGATCTTTCTGAGTTTACCCATGAAGAGCAAGGCAGACTCCTCATAGCAGCCATGAACAGAAAAGGTGAGGCCTCTCTTAGGTCGGCGCCGGCTTCGTTGCGAGATTTCTTCGAAGAGGCATCAACGGTGCCGGATTGGGTCGATATTGATGAATTCATGCCTGGGATCCGCATGTTTCACCGGAATTCAAAGCTGGTTCTGGCGGCATTCGTGACAGGTGTTCTGGTTGAAGGATTTACCACGAACATTGCCAAGTCGTTCTTCATCACTGGACGGGTTCGCGACTCTGGTGTCCGAAGACTGCAGAACAATAACCGTCACATGGTGGATATATTCTTACCCGGTGGTTTGGACAGGTACGGCGACGGCTGGAAACTTTTCGTTCGTATTCGAGTAATTCACTCGCGGGTCAGGCGCCTTCTCAGCCAGTCGGATGAATGGGATCTTGACTCGTGGGGGTTGCCGGTCAGCGCGGCTCATTTAGGGTACGCCATTGCTGCCTTTTCCGCAAGATTGCTACTGCACATGAAAACCTTGGGAGCTAGATACACAGACGAGGAGTACGCGAGCTTCATGGCGGTTTGGCGCTACGCCGGTTGGTTGATGGGCGTCCCTGAGACGATCCTGTTCCGCGATGGGGCTGAGGCTCTTGAACTGTATGACATTGGCCTGATGTGCGAGCCGCGCTCCGAAATGGAATCGGTCGTCATGGCGCATTCGTTGATCAACTCTGCTCCGGTAGTCGCCGGAATAACGGATCACGAAGAACGCCGCGCCTTAGCCAAATACCTCTACCGGTTTACGCGCGGGCTCATCGGTAAAGAACTTGCCGATTCACTCGATTTTCCACAAGGGTCAAGTATCGGAGTTGTCGCGCATTTTCGGGCGACAGGGATTTTCGACAGAATCATGGACAAACTGTTCCCCAAGCGCGCTTCAAAAAGCAGTTTCAACCGCTTCTCAGGGCTACTCGAAACCTCAGTGTTAGACGAAGGGGGCATCAGTTACAGATTGCCCGACCACGTTTACGCGGAGCAATCTAGCAGGTGGTGAAGATTGTGCATCGTAGCGATAGTGCAGAACTGAAAATTGACGCGAAACCGGTTCTATCATTTACTGCGAGTCGCCCTCGGATTGGTGGCGGCGATAACTCTCATTAGTCAATCCAACCAAGCTTTTTCAAGTCATCTGAAAGCCACTCGTGGGCCAAATCTGTCGCAGGACACGGTGTGAATATCTCGAGTGTTGAACTGGAAATGAACAAATTAGGCGTTGTCGTGGACCGAGGTCGGTGCCTCGCGAAACTATCTAGTTCTTCGTCCCAATACGAGCTTTCGTCGTCAATCGAACTGAATTGTTTCGCCAACGCGAAATCGGTCGTTGATTGTTCAGACCGCCGCAAGATTCGGGGTCTACACGAGAGCCAAGGATGAGACCTACCGTTATCACTATTCCCTGGTATTACAAGTTCGTCTTCCATACGTACAGGTAGCAACTGAAACAGATTCAGGCGATCTCGGAACGCGGTGAACCACTGAATGACCATCTGTTCGTAGATTCTTAGAGCCGCGGAGTAGACGGTCTCAGTGCGTGCCAACAGTTGACATTCGGTAAATCGTTCCCAAAGAGACCTCGCCGATACGTCGCGGTTTTCCGATGGCCAAGGATCAGAGATATGTGTTTTGCCATTCGCTGTCAATCCTGCCAAATGCCGCCTGACGAAGTCAATATCAGCGGGAGAGAGAGCGATTGAAGTCCCCCAGCACCCCGGAAACGAAGCACCAGATGGGTTAGCGTCGATCAGCGCGACGGTATCGGAGATTTTCAGCCTAGTTATGTTCGAGTGTTAAGCCTTGTGCAATTCAAGCGCCAAACCCCAACTGATCTCGGCGATTCCGTCAATGGCGTACGCCGAAAGACGCCGTGAATCGAGAAGTTTCGACAAAGAATCATCTAACTCGTCTTTTGTGACTACCCAAGGCCAAGCTCGGGTGCGAGGAAGTCCTCTCATTCGCCAATCGAACCAACCTACGGATCTGTAGTTGTTGGGCATGGGGAGGCCGGGTGGCAAATTCAACACTTTGGGTTGAGTGCCATTGCCAAAGTACCAGGATGTCGTCAGGTATGGATCATCAATCGCGATGCCAAGTGTGGCGATATTGCCGTCACGCTTGATCGGACCGATAAAATCAAACAGGTTCCCGAGTCCATGCCTCCAATCTTCCAAGGCATCGTAGACCTGATGTCCCATCTCTATTGCAGTACTGAAACTGGGTGAATTGTTCGGCGACCGATACCATCCAGGGTCGATTTCATTCAACAACAGGCTCGCAAAACCGGGGTCCGTTGAAGATGACTCGGTCATAACCGAATGGCACAATTCTTCTTCGTCAGCGTTTATCGCGATGGAGATGGGAATAATCCAACGGTCAGACGCCGGAATCAGCGATCCAAAAGAGACATCGCCTTCAATGATTGCCCTGGCGGCGAACCACTCGCGGAACACCGCCAGCGTGAAATCTATCGCGTCGTCTTGTTCGAAAACGAGTCTAGAGTCTGCTAGATCGCGTTGTTCGCGGACATTTCGACTGATTCGTGACTTGGGTACGAGCTTGCCAGATTTTGTGGTCTGGACAGCCAATGTCTTTAACAAGTTGTCTACCCGATCGGTCGGCAATCCGGAGTCCGCAAAAGCACGCCCCGCCATACGTCGCACCAGATCGCTTGGGCTAGGAACGCCCTGGCCCGGGTTTTGTCGCAACTCCACGCCGACCATGATCGCAAACAACGGGCGTTTGGTAGCGTCCCATGTCGCGCCCGACGAACTCAATCTGACACCGGGCAAAACTTGCTCACCAGTGATCTTTCGAATTAGCTCCAAAGATTGCTCCTCGGTAAGCAACGGCATGTCGACTCTTGTCCCTGCTTGTTTCAACCCGGGGAGTGGTCTCAAAGACGCAATTAAAGTCGACTTGGGGTTTGCATCCGCGAATACCACGAGTTGATCAATCAGGTTATTGGCCTCAGTGATTCCGAGTTCATCGATCTTGTCAACAACGACAAATATCCCTTGATTGAAAGGCGAAGCGACATCCCCGGTCGTGCGGTTCACATATTCGTTTAGAGGCTCGTTGAATTGTCGAGCATTTATGAAAACGGGAAACGGTTGAGAGGCGTCTTCGAGCGCCATATCAATCGATTTCTGTAACAAACGTTCGCCGACAAGTGATTTTCCTGTTCCTTGATCACCCATCAAAACATGTAGACCTGAGTTGGGAAGTGTGACGACGTCACCGACGGATTGGTCGTCCGTCAGCTCTGTTGCGATTTCGTCGGGAACTTCTAACGTTGTCCACATCCTCTTGGTGCGGGCGAATGAGAGTCGCCGTACTTCTAGTAATTTCTGAGATCGGGTCGGAGCGGCCCATCCGCGAATTGCCCTTGTGGCTTTGTCATAAATCGAGGCCTTTATCTGAATGGGTAAGTCTTCGATGCTATTGACATCCCGCCACTTGACAAATTGACCAACCTCTGAAATCAATTCTTCAGTGACGCTATCCCGGGAATCAAAGGGCAGTTTAAAGGCGAGCAAACGTTTCTTGGCAGTCAGGCAAGTGTGTGCCTCGTTAACCACTGGAGGGCTGGTCGTGTCGCCAATCAACCAAATCGTGATCTCAGCTTCCGCGACCTTCTGTACATACAGGTCAATTGCGGAGTCGGATCTGGCCGGCGTGTCCTCGAAAAGCCATGGTCGCGCGAAAGGTATGTCATCGACTGCTTGCTTAGCGGTTTGGCGATAATGCATCAGTCCTGGCATCACGCTACTGATGAAAACGCGCAGTTCAGATTCGCCTTGAGGATTGGCGTTGGTTTCGGATTCCATATCAGGTTCGTTCATGAATGAGATGTCCGAGACATGTTACACGCGTTCAGTATAAACTCAGTATCGCGAGAATTTGGCGTTCGACGAAGGGGGCATCAGTTACAGATTGCCCGACCACGTTTACGCGGAGCAATCTAGCAGGTGGTAGGGGTCAGTGTTTCAGGCGTTTTCGAACGGGTTGAGAATCGCAACTTCGAACTGATCGAAATCGCGGACGTTGCGAGTGACGACGGTTAGCCCGTGGACGATGGCGGTTGCGGCGATCATGGCATCGAGGATGACCGATTGCGATCTCTTGTCCATCAATGTTGCCCATACTCGAAATGTACTGGCATCCATCGGGACGACGCTGTAAGTTGCAACAACCTCATCCAGCCAGATTTCCAGTTCGTCCGCCCTCGCCACATCACGTGGTCGCGTACGGACAATTCCGACTTGGATTTCGCCAACGGTGACCGCAGACACGAAGAGATGTTCGATCGCGACACCTCTTAGCCAATTCACGACCGCGCCGTGCGGACGTATTCGCCTAAATTCCGAGACGATGTTCGTATCGAGGAGAAACACCCGACTAGTCGAAATCTGGGATCTGTCTCATCGGGAATGGTTGTCTCGGCGGAACCAATTCGTCGGTGCGCGCTTCGGGAGCCAAAAGCAACTCCTTCAAGGTGCGGCCTCTCTTCGGTTGGAGGCGGCGCCATTCGTTGATGTCGACAAGCACTGCGGTTTCGACGCCGCGTTTGGTCACGACCTGCGGGCCTTCCTCAACGCTGGCTGCTAGGAATTCGCTGAACTTGGCTTTAGCTTCTTGGACTTGCCACGTCTTACTCACAAAATCCTCCTTCGAAACTTCATCTGACTAGTTAACAGACTAGGATCACGGCTCTGGTTTGTCAAGATGCTGGTCTGAATGGTCGCAGTTCTAGGTGATGTCCTTCCAATGGTGCTTAGAGGAAACAGGGAGAAACAGGGAATGGTGGCTCGCCGATTTTCGGGGTAGGCGTCGAAGGCCCCGCGATATCAGCGATGCCGCCAACGCGCGTGTGGAACAAGATTGGTTGCCAAATCCACCGGCAGTTTACGCTCAGGTCTGATGCAGGCGATACCGACTACTCGCTATCCGTGCGCTAGCAGCGCGCGACAGACGTGGGTAGCGAGAAATCCGCCCGCGCCGGTAACTGCGGCTGTGGTTGCGTGTTTCAATATGAATCGGTGGCGTACCTCGGTGTACGCGTGTTGGCGCCCGGAACGAGAATGGAAGCGGCGGATGAGCTTCCGCGCGGGCGGTCATGCGGAAATCTTACTCTGAAAATGGCGATGCAATGAAACCAACCCCGGCTGTCGTATCGGTCGATTTTCTTCTCGATCACTACGATGCGATCGCGTTCGATTCTTATGGCGTGTTAGTGGATGGGATCGACCCGTTGCCGGGTGCGATTGACCTGACGGAGCGTTTGTCCGCGGCTGGCAAACCGTGGGTGCTGGCCACGAACGATGCATCGAGATTGACCGCGAGTCGTCTCAAAGTGATGCAGGGGCAGGGCTTCGGCATCGAGGAAGATCAGGTGATTTCGGCAGGTTCTTTGCTGGGTAGGTTCTTCGAGGAGCGGGGGTTGACGGGAACTCGGTGCATCGCTACGGGGCATGGCGACGCGGTGGAGTTCGTGCGGCTCGCGGGTTGTGAGGCGGTGGGATTGACGCCTGACGATGATGTATCGACGTCGCTGGCGATCGCGGGCATCACAGGGTACGACTGGTTTGAGGCGACGAGCGATATGCTCTCGCTGATTATTCGGCGGATGGACGCCGGCAATCCGCTTCATCTGGTGGTGGCGAACCCGGATGTGTTGTATCCGGACGGTAACGACCGCTTTTCGATTGGGCCTGGCGGGTTGGCTGAGATGATTGAGACTGCGGTTTCCCGGCGTTTCGGCGATGATGACGCCGTGAAGTTCGCGAAGCTGGGCAAGCCGTACGCTCCGATGTTCGACGCCATCAAAGAGCGTTTGAACGGTTACATGAAGGTCGCGTTCGTCGGCGATCAATTGCACACCGATATCGCGGGTGCGAATTCCGCCGGGTTCGACTCGGTGCTGATCGGCACTGGCATCACCCGGTGGAAGGATGCGAGCGACCTCCGAGCCGTGCCGCCGTCGATGATGCCGACGCTCCTGTTGCCGTCAATGAAATGAAGCGCCAAGGTTGGCGTTGGTCTGGGTGGATGTTCGTATAATCCACTAAACTTGCATATGCTTCGATTCGGGTCGTCGGGCACGTTAAAACGCCCCGCAAAACCGTGTCGTTGAACGAAGTAACAACTTGGGGGCGAAGATCGTGGCAAAACTATCTGGCGGTGAAGCGCTTGCGAAATCATTGGTGAGGGAGGGCGTCGAAGTCATTTTCGGGTTGCCGGGAGTGCAGATGTACGGCTTGATTACCGGCATTCGTGACGAACCGGGTTTGCGGATGATCACCGCACGGCACGAATACTCGACGACGCACATGGCAGATGGTTATGCTCGGGCGACAGGCAAGCCGGCCGTCGCGATGGTCGTTCCGGGCGTCGGACTTTACAACGCAGGTTCGGGATTGGCGACGGCGTACGCTCGATCTTCACCCGTGCTCCTGTTGGCCGGTGAAGTTCCAAGAGGCCAGATAGGGAAAGGCCTGGACGGGCTGCATGAGATCGTTAACCAAGCCGATCTGATGAAGCCGATAACGAAGTATCGGAAATCGATCATGCGGCCGCACGAGGCGCCGGCGGCGATAAACGAGGCGTTCAGACAGATGCGCTCAGGTCGTCCGCGACCGACATTTATCGACATGCCGCCGGAAGGGATGGTCGAGCGGGAAGAGGTGGAACTACTCGAGAGTCAGCCGGGCGACAGATTTACGGCCGACGATTCGCTGATCGAAGAAGCCGCGCGCGACATTCTGAACGCCAAAACGGCGGTTATCTTCGCGGGTGGCGGCATCGCTAGGTCCGACGCTTTCGACGAGTTGGCTCAATTAGCGGAGATGACTGGTTTGCCTGTCGTGAACTCGGCTGGCGGCAAAGGCGTCATTCCGTATTCGCATCCCAACAGCATTGGCTCTTGGGTCGGGGCTGAAGGACCGATCAAAAGCATGATCGACAACGCCGAGGTAATCCTCGCCGTCGGTAGCCGCTTCACTCCTAGGAATCCAATGGGCGGCGGCTCGAAGGTTATCCAGATCGATCCGGATGATCAGATCTTGGGCCGCGCTCACCCGAACAAGATGAAGCTCAAGGGCGATGCCAAGTCGACGCTGACGAAGCTGAACGCAGCGTTGGAGGATCTCGGTTGCGATCCGGAAGCGATGGCCGTGCGTCACGCTTTCGACAAGGCGGCGTTGGATGCGTATCGTGAAAACGACCGTAGCGAGGATGCTGCTTATCCATGGCTGGTCGCTATTCAGAACGCTTATCCCGATGACGCGACCGGGATTTGGGGGATGACGCAGTTGGGCTACTACTCTCGGCAGCATTTCGAGGTCGACCGTCCGTGGTCGTATATCGATTCTGGTTACATGGGCACGTTGGGATACGCGTATCCGACGGCCCTCGGCGCCAAAGTGGGCGTCCCGGACCGACCTGTAATCTGCATCGTTGGCGATGGCGGATTTATGTACTCGTCTGGCGAGCTTTCGACCGCGGTTAAGTACGGCATCAACGTCGTCGCGGTGGTATTCAACGATGGGGCGTACGGCAACGTTGCGCGCGACTTGGACCAAGATTTTGGCGGATCGTATGAAGCGGACTTCGCGAACCCCGACTTCGTGGCGATGGCCGAGGCGTACGGCGGGGCCGGTTTCTTGGCGACCAGCCCTGAGGAGTTGACGACGGCGATACGTTCTGCTGTGGAGGTCGATGCCCCGAGCATCGTAGAGGTGCAGCTGGGTCGGTTGCCGCGTCCGAAGGCGTGGACCGCGCGTGCGCCGTGGACGAAACCACAAGACGGTTTGCTGGCATAGCGCTGCGCGAAGTTTCTGAAACTTTTTATTCGAACGCGTTTCAACCGATTGAAACGCGTTCGTTTGATTCCATAAGATACGCCCATCAACTCTACTGGCGTATGTATTTGGTAAGGAGCGGGTTGGATGTTGTTGTCAAAGAACGAGTGCATGAGATGCAATCGGGGAATGATGCGGCTTCAGCAGGACGCGTACAGCACCTATTTCACCTGTGTGACGTGCGGGGCGACGAAGGTTACGCGTTGCCCGCACTGCGAGACTCCGAGCATCGCGATCGACATGAGTCCGCCGTCTCCGACGGTGTATTGCAGGTCGTGCGAGTGCGCGAATGCAAAGTTGACGGCTGCAGAATGCAGCTAGGAACAGGTTCCCGCTGCGATGTGGTCGGCGGGTTAGGTTATCGCCGTCAAATGGTCCGAGTGCCAGCGTTCCCACTCGGTCCATCCACCCTCTGGCGTTTCGGCCATGATCGCATAAGAGCAGTTCGGCATTCTCGGGCGACTGCGGTAGTCGAAATCGCGCCCGGCCATATAGTCGAGGATTGCACCGATCGTCCCGCCGTGGAGGAAGCCGACGACGCGATCGCAGTTCTTTGACTTGGTGTCTTTTAGAAGTTGACGAAAGCCTCGATGGATGCGGCCGGAGAACTCGACGGGGTTTTCCCCTCCGAATTGGGAAAAGTCCAAATCGACGCGGTGATTGACAACGTCGTTCTTGAAAGCGACTGATGCATCTTCGATGCGCCCGACTTCGATCTCGTTTAGATCGGCGATCCGACTAAAGGTGTGCGAAGTCAGATCCGTAAAGGCCTGGGCGGTCTGGACGGCGCGTGGCAGGTTGCTGGAATAGCACTCGTCAAACTCCACATTCTTCAACGCGTCCGCAACGCAACGTGCCTGTTCGAAGCCAAGTTCGGTAAGCCCGTGGTGCGGTTTATAGAGACCGTCCTCACCTACGATGGTGTCGCCGTGTCTTACTAGCCAGAGTTCCATGTTGAAGAGTGGTAGGTGATTTTAAGAAGAGGTGGTTGATGCCAATTCACTTACAATTAGCCGCCAAAGGTCTATTGTGCAACAATCGATTGTTGACGCGTTTTAACTCGCGATCGATATCGTCGAAAGGGTCAATGTTGTGAAACCTGACGGAACGGTACAGATCGGATTCATCGGCGCCGGATGGTGGGCGACCGCTAACCACATGCCGGTGTTCGCAGGGCGTGACGATGTGGAGATGACGGCAGTCTGTCGGTTGGGAGCGGACGAACTCCAACTCGTGAAAGAGACGTTTGGTTTCGTGCACGCGACCGAGAGTTACGAGGAGCTGCTCGAGATCGACGGGTTGGATGGTGTGGTGGTAGCGACTCCTCACTCGTTGCACCACGAACACACGATGGCGGCGCTGAAACGCGGGCTGCACGTGATGTGCGAGAAGCCGTTGGCGACTAGCGCAGCCCATGCTAGGGAGATGGTTGAGGAGGCCGAACGGCAGGGGGTGCAGCTCTTGATCCCGCACGGCTGGCACTATGCTCCTTACATCCAAAAGGCCAAGGAGATTATGGAACAGAATCCGGTGGGAAACATCGAATTCGTGATGTGCCACATGGCGTCTCCGGTTCGTAGCCTGCTTGAAGGCAAAAAGTTCCTCGCGACCGGCGGCGGTGCGGGCGACAACATGTTTGAGCCGGGTGCTGAGACATGGGCAGACCCGGTGATTGCGGGCGGCGGGTACGCGTTGGCACAGATGACCCACTCGGCGGGTATGGCGTACTGGCTGACGGGTTTGAAGGCTGACACAGTGTTCGCTTACAACACGGCTCCGACCGCGCAGGTTGAGCTTTACAACGCATTCACAGTCGGGTTCGAGGGTGGAGCGATCGGCACCTTCTCAGGTGCTGGCGCGTTGCCGAAGGACCAGACGTTCCAACTCGACGTCCGCGTGTTCGGCGATGAGGGCGCATTCGTTCTTGATGTCGATCGGGCACGGCTGGAAGTGCAACGCCACGACGGGAATCACATCAAGGTGGACATTGGGGCTGGCGCTGGCGAGTACTACGGCGGTGGGCCGCCCGACAACTTCACTGAGATCCTGCTCGGCAAGGACGTTCCCAACTGGGCGCCCGGTTGGGCCGGGATGCGAGCGATCGAGATGATTGACGCCGCGTACCGCTCGGCGAAATCTGGTGTAGCTGAAAAGGTATAGCGACTAGGGATTGCACTTGACGACGAAGCAACAAGGCCAACGAACGATATTGGTGGTTGAAGACGACACTGGTCTGCTCGCGACGTTGGAGTTCAATCTTAAAGCCACTGGCTATCACGTTCTAACGGCTTCGGATGGTGCGACAGCGGTCGACATCCGCAGGTCGAACAGCGTCGAGTTGATCATCTTGGATCTGTCGTTGCCAGTGATGGGCGGGATGCAGGTCTGCAAGGCACTACGAGACACTGGTGACACCGTGCCGATCATCATGTTGACTGCTTGGCACCAGGAAACCCAGCGGGTCGACGGTCTTCGGAGCGGCGCCGACGATTACATCACCAAACCCTTCAGCATCGTTGAACTAATGGCTCGGGTAGAGGCTCAACTCCGCCGCGCCACGATGTTCAACAATCTCCCGACGAACGGGAGCGGCACGGCCGGACACACAATTGAAGTCGGCGATCTGGAGATCGATCTCGTTCGCCGGAGCGCAGTGTTGGATGGCTACGATCTCGACCTCAGGACCAAAGAGTTCGACTTGCTGGTCCATCTGGCATCCCAACCGGGGCGAATTTTTTCACGCTCGCAACTGCTGGAGAGCGTATGGGGAGGGGATAGCCCCGGCGGGTCGCGCACGATAGATGTTCACGTGTCGTTGTTGCGACGCAAGCTGGAGGACGACCCATCCAATCCGGAGCGTCTTCTAACGGTGCGGGGTGTTGGGTACCGGTACGTACCTTGAACGTCCGACGTCAGCTTTGACCCAATCGGCGATGCCCGATCTAAGCAGAATCCTGGACTTCCTCCCGCTTAGGTGGCGCTATGCGACCGCGGCCGGATTACCGCTGGTAATCGGTTGGGTTTTATACGCATTTTTCGGCTGGTGGGTGATAGCCGCGAGTTCGATAATCGCGGTGATCACCGTTTGGTTTCTAGGGAAACGGCAAACGCAATTCTTCCGGCGGACCGCTACCGGCATCATCCGGACAAGATCGATAGACCGCCGAAACCGGCTTGAGATCGATGGGCCGCCTGAGCAGCAGCGGATCATCAACGCCGTCAACCGGCTTGCCGACAGCGTCGAAACCACACTCTCAGAATCTGACCGAAATCGCCGGTATCAGGAGACGATTCTGAACGAGATCACGGTTGGGATCCTGGTTGTGGATGAGAACGGGATCTTGCAGTACGCCAACCCGGCGGTATGCAGGATGCTGGGGTTTGATTTCTCAACTCGTGGATCTGGCCCGACTCCATTGGCGACGAAGGTCAGCATTTACGAGATCAACGAGGCGGTGACTACGAGTGCGACCGGTGGGGAAACGGTGCGCCGAAACGTCGAGCTCTACGAGACTCACCGCCACTTGGAGTTGTTTTCCCGCCCTTTGCCGCCGGACGACAGCGGCATCAGACGAGCGATCGTGATCATCAACGATCAGACCGACGAGATTCGCCTCGGGGTTGCGATGCGGGAGTTCGTAGCGAACGCATCGCACGAACTGCGCACGCCTATAGCTTCGATTCAGGCATCGGTGGACACGCTCAAACTCGGTACCGAAATGCCGCCTGAAGTCATCGAACAGTTTCTGGACCGCATCGACGACGGGGCGCAACGTATGACCGCGTTGGTGAACGAGCTAATGGATCTGACGTTGCTCGAGTCTGGTCGCTCTCCCGTGCATCTCCAGATGACCAATGCCGCGGAACTGATCGGTTCAGTGATGAAGAGTCATGGCCCGGTTGGGAAACGCTCGGATCACGAAATCTCGACCGAAATCGCCGATGGTCTGCCGGAGGTCTTGATGGATCGACCGAAGATGGAGCGGGCAATTGGGAATCTTTTGATTAATGCCCAGAAATTCACTGCGCCGGGCGGAACGATCGAGCTCGGATGCAAGCGAGACGGGGAGTCCGTCGTCTTTTCGGTACAAGATACCGGCGAAGGGATCGATCCTGAGGAGATACCGCACATTTTCGAACGCTTCTACAAGTCTCCTCGGTCTTCAGGTGACAGAACCGGGTTCGGATTGGGACTTTCGATTACGAAAAACATTGTTGAAATCCACAACGGAACAGTGGATGTGCAGAGCGTGGTCGGTGAGGGGTCGACTTTCACGGTCCGGTTGCCGATTCCGTGATTTCGGCTTGTTTGCAATTTGATGCCAAGGATGATGGGAATAACCGAATCCGACGAGTATCCGATCATGGCGGGGAGTCCGAAATTGGCTTATGGTTTAGCCATCTGGCCGCTTTTCGACGGGTTGGGATGCCATCATCTTCGGCAGATGAGTCCAGAATCAAGAAGGATGAGGCATGATCCGGATCGCTAATTCCAGGATTTATTGCAATTATCTGCCAGTTTAGAGTGTTTACATGCTAATCTTAAACATGTATTCGATGTTGCAAGATAGGGGGTGAGGAGTGAAATTGCAGATGAGAATGACTCTATTGGTGGTGTTGCTTGTAGTAACTGCATTAACGTGGGTCGTGAGACCAGAGGCTACGAATGCCTACCAACTGGGAGGGATCGACTACAACGCGCCGGTCTTCACCCCACAGGAGACGCGGTCAAAAGACACAGAGTGGTACGCAAATCGTTACGGCGTCACGCTGGATGATGCAGCCCGGCGGTTAGAACTGGGGCCAGAGATCTCGAAGTTACAGTTCAAGCTTCGTCTACACGAATCACAATCCTTTGCGGGCCTCTGGATCGAACACACCCCGCGTATCGAGTTGTGGTCCGCTTCACTGCCAACGGCAATGAGACCATACGACCGTACATTCAAAGCGGGCCGCTGAGGGATATGGTGGAAGTCCGGACGGCAAACCTGAGCGAAGCCACTCTTATCGATGCTCAGCATAGCGCCGTCAGCATCGTCGACAAGCTGGGCATCGACAAAGATTCAAGCATTGATATCCGCAATAACCGAGTGGAACTCAATGTCGTCGACAAGGCGGCCTTGGATGCGAAACTGGACTTACGCGGCCAGTCCCTTCCGCGTGGAGTCACGGTGGTGAAGGTCGATTCCCTCTCGAATCCAACAGCGGATATTTTCGGAGGCAAGGCACTCACTACTTGCACCAGCGGCTTCTCGGTTACAGATGGAACGCTTGAAGGAGTCACCACTGCAGGCCACTGCCAAAATGCCCAGTCCTATCGTGGGACGAGTCTCACCTACCAGGGTGGAACCCTAGACAATAGCACTGGACGCCACGACATCCAGTGGCATTCGACAACGTCATTCACAGTAAGGAATCTCGTATACGACGGTAGTCTCAATCGTTACATCTACGATGAAGCACTCCGGTCCGACCGGTACGTGGGCCAAAACGTATGTATGTATGGCAAAGTGTCGGGCGGGGATTGCGGAGAGATACTCAGCACTACGTTCGATATTGTGAACGTAGAAACTGACATCGTAGTAACGGAAGGAGACAGCGGCGGACCGTTTTTCTGGAATAACACAGCTTTTGGAACGACGATCTCGGTCATAGAAGAAGCGGACTCAGAGACACGGATTGGCTCGGTTTACGGTCCTGTCGATCAAATCAAAAACGTCTTGGACGTGGATCTGATATTCGACTAGGCTAGGCAAACCTGACTTCGGAGATTCAATCGCCGAACTCCTCGCAAGCTGGTGAAATCATGAACTATTCGGCTCTGCTCTCACTGTCAGCTCTGCTGGTGATACTAGGTTCCGCCTGCACATTGGAGACGGAAAGACCACGAGTCATAACGGTTATGACCGCTGAGCTTATAGGGACTCTGACAGAAGAAAATGGCTGTCTTCGGGTCACATCCCGCGAAGGCTCTGAAAGCATGGCACTCGTATGGCAGAAAGATACTTATTTCAATATCGAAAGGCAGGAGGACTTGGTTCTGATCGTGGATCAATTCGATCCTAACGATCGGCCGCCTCCTACAGTCATGTGGCGACTAGGAGACATGGTGAGAGGTGGCGGCGGAATGACTGGTGCACAAGTATCGGACGAGCACGCCGGAGCAGGATTTAGCGAGAGGTGTCCGGGTCCGTACTTCTTGGTGGGCAGTGTGGAATGATCCAGTAAGCTGGTGGGGTTTCGCTTTATGTACCGTGCTCCTGAAAGAGTCAGCGTAGATACGAATGAGCGAGCACTCCTCATCGTATCCGTGTCCGCTTTCGCTCTCACCCTGACCCTCTCCCATGAAGGGTTCTTTGCATAACCCTCCCCCTTGATGCCCAAGGGGGAATACAAAGGGGGGTAGATTCCTCGCTGCGCTCGGAATGACAGGTTGTGGATGTATGGCCCCCTGCGTCTCGCTTCGCTCGCCGCGCCCCCTTTTTTTTTGCTGATGCAAAAAGGGGAGGGTTGTGCAAAGAACCCATGAAGGAGAGAGGGAATGTGGATCTCGTGGGCATGTAAATCGAAATTAAAGAACGTGATGCATCTTGATTCTTCGGGAGGTGCGCGTTTTGCGTGCCCCTGAACGTCAAAAGACAGATTGGTATCAGGAGACCCGATACCCGATGCAATATCAATTTACTAGGCACCTGGCGAGCGCTAAGGGCCTGCTTATCATCGGCATGTTGGCGGCGGTCGTGATGGTCGCTTGCAGCAGCGATGACCAAACGCCCCAACAGCCCGCGACCGCGAGGCCCGCCGTCAAAGATGCAGCACCTCAAGACGGTGCGCTTTCTGGTGAGATCGTCATCGACGGTTCATCCACGGTTTATCCCGTCACGGTTGCCGCCGCTGAAGATTTCCGCAAGGAACACCCTCAGGTCCAGATCCCGGTCGGCATCTCCGGCACGGGCGGTGGGTTCAAGAAGTTCACGGCTGGCGAGACCGTAGTCTCCGACGCCTCTCGACCGATCAAGGACTCGGAGCGCGGACTAGCGGCTGAGAACGGCATCACGTTCATCGAGTTGACGGTTGCGTACGACGGACTGTCTGTTTTGGTCAACCCGGAAAACGACTGGGCGACCTGCTTGACGACCGAACAGCTCAACGAGATCTGGGAGCCTGACAGCGAAATCACCAACTGGAGCCAAGTGGGCCTGAGTTACCCGAACCTCGACATCGTTCTATACGGTCCTGATGCCGACTCCGGTACGTTCGATTACTTCACGGAAGAGATCAACGGTGATACCGGAGTAATCCGCACCGACTTCTTCCCAGCGGTTGACGACAACGTCTTGGTGCAAGGCATCGCTGGCGACCGCGGTGCACTCGGTTACTTCGGTTACGCCTACTACTTGGCAAACACCGACAAGTTGAAGCTGGTGGGTGTCGACGGTGGCGCAGGCTGTATCGAGCCGAACGAGAGTACCATCAACGACGGTTCTTACTCGCCATTGAGTCGACCACTCTACATCTATGTCCGCATCGAGGCACTCAGCCGACCCGAAGTCAAAGCGTTCGTCGACTACTACCTCGCGAATGCCGCTGACCTCGCCGCCAGTGTTGGTTACGTGGGACTCCCGCAGCCGCTCTATGACCAGATGGAAGCCAAGGTCGCCAACCCGGAACCGGATGTCAAACTCGTCGTTCCCGAAGTGCCGGAAATTTCGATAACGCTGGAAGGCGAGATCGTGATCGACGGTTCTTCAACGGTCTACCCGGTGACGGTCGCGGCTGCCGAGGACTTCCGCAAGGATTACCCGGCGGTGCACATCCCGGTCGGCATCTCCGGCAAGGGCGGCGGATTCAAGAAGTTCACGGCTGGCGAGACGGTCATCTCCGATGCCTCTCGACCCGTCAAAGACTCCGAGCGAGAAGCCGCGGCGGCCAATGAAATCGAATTCATCGATCTCACGGTCGCGTACGACGGTTGTCCGTCCTGGTCAACCCAGCCAACGATTGGGCGACCTGCTTGACGACCGACGAGTTGCACCAGATCTGGAAGCCCGACAGTGAAATCACCAACTGGAACCAGGTTGACCCGAGCTACCCGAACCAAGAGATCGTTCTTTACGGTCCTGACGCCGACTCCGGCACGTTCGGCTACTTCACCGAAGAGATCAACGGCGATACGGGCATCATCCGCGACGACTTCTTCCCAGCAGTTGATGACAACGTGTTGGTGCAGGGCATCGCGGGCGACCGCGGCGCGCTCGGCTACGCCTACTACGTTGCGAACACTGACAAGCTCAAGCTCGTAGGTGTTGACTCCGGCGACGGCTGTGTCGAGCCTAGAGAAGAGACGATCAACAACGGCAACGACTCGCCGCTGAGCCGACCGCTGTTCATCTACGTGAGCGTAGATGCGTTGGAGCGTGAAGAGGTGCGAGCCTTTGTCGACTTCTACCTCCGCAACGCTGCTGACTTGGCCGCGAGCGTCGGTTATGTCGGCCTGCCTCAGCAGATGTACGACGACGGCTTGACGCTAGTAGCGAATGCCGCTACGAACGGAAGCGAAGTTCAGCGCTGATTATCCCGGACGGGGTGGCAACTCGATTGCCACCCCGTCCGTTAAACACTAGAATCTTAGATGACTTCTATCAGTGCTATTGAAGTGTCCCGATCAACGGGATTTCTTCGCGATTGGAAGAATTTCGGCCTTGGATCGAAAAAGCAAACGATCTCCAGAAATGAACGATGGCGGTAGAACCACGAGCTATGGTGATCGGTTCTGACGCGATGGTGAACGTCCAACCCGACGGAGCGCGACAGCGACCAACGCTTGTGTCGTTGAGAAAAGACGAGAGCCGTTTAGCAAGTCATCGGGCGCGTAGGCATTTCGAAGAGTCGGCGGTGATCTGGGTTTTAAGGGCTGCCGCGTTGATCTCCGTACTGGCGACGATCGGCATCGTTGCAGTCCTCGTTTCACAGAGCATCGGCTTCTTCCAAGAAGAAATCTGTGTCCTAAACGAAGGCGAGCCGATCAAACGCTGTGAACCCGGCGTTAACGGGACCCTGACGCACGTCGGTATAGTCGATTTCCTCACCGGCACCAAATGGTCACCGTTGTTCAAACCGTACCGAGAAGTCGGACAATCATTTGGCGTTCTACCTCTAGTCGCTGGCACTTTCCTAGTCGCAGCCGTAGCGGGAGTCGTCGCGTTGGGATTGGGAATCGGGGCTGCGATATTCCTATCTGAATATGCACCCGAGAGCGTCAGAAGGGTCATCAAACCGATATTGGAGGTGCTCGCCGGCATACCGACCGTCGTGTACGGTTACTTCGCCTTGCTGACCGTAGGCCCCGCATTAAGGTTTTTAATCGGAGAGGATGTCCTTGGCACATTTAGCGCGCTGAGCGCGGGCCTGGTGATGGGCATCATGATTATGCCCATGGTCACGACGCTCAGTGAAGACGCGATGATTTCTGTGCCTCGCTCGCTCCGAGACGCCGCTTACGCGTTGGGGGCCACGCGTTTCGAAGTTGCAACGAAGGTCGTCGTCCCAGCGGCGCTGTCGGGGATCGTATCCTCATTCATCCTCGCGATGTCGAGGGCGGTTGGCGAGACGATGATCGTTTATCTCGCAGCCGGTGGTCGCCCGAACTTGACATTCGACCCGCTCGAGGCTGTCCAAGCGATGACCGCGTTTATCGTGAATGTGGCGTTGGGCGACACGCCGCACGGTGGGATCGAGTACTACACGATCTTCGTGGTGGGGTTGTTGCTCTTCCTGATTACGCTGGTCATGAACATCGTCGGACGCTGGGTTGTGCAACGCTTCCGCCAGCAGTATGAGTAAACGATAGGCAGTGACCACTTTACGTTCCGGACCTCAGCAGGTAAAACGAATGGCCCTTCAATCTCGCAACAATACTCGCAAGACCTACCGATCAGCCCGCGACAACCTCTTCGCTGGACTTTTCGTCGGATCGGTTGTCGTTGGTGTGTTGGTGCTCGCTTGGCTGCTCATCGAGGTGTTCATCGACAGCGTCGGCTGGCTCGACTGGCAGTTTTTGAGCAGCTACTCGTCGCGACACCCTGACCAAGCCGGAGTTCTGGCGCCGATCGCTGGGACGTTCTGGATCATCGTTCTCACGGCAGTCATGACCGTGCCGGTCGGAATCGCGACCGCGGTCTACCTCGAGGAATTCGCGCCGAGCAATCGAATAACTCGCTTGATCCAGCTCAACATCTCGAACTTGGCGGGTGTGCCATCGGTCGTCTACGGACTGCTCGGTCTCGCGATCTTCGTCCAGTATCTCTTCGATGGACAGCGGAGCCTCTTGGCTGGAGCGTTGACTCTTTCGCTGCTTGTGATGCCGATCGTGATCATTGCATCCCAGGAAGCAATTCGTGCCGTGCCGCCGAGCTACCGCGACGCCGCGTACGCGATGGGAGCGACCCGATGGCAGGTCGTCAAGATGGTCGTGTTGCCGCAGGCGATACCGAGCATGATGTCGGGCATCATCTTGGCGATGTCGAGGGCCATCGGCGAGACCGCGCCGATCTTGGTCGTAAGCTCGCTCGTCTTCATCACCTACGTACCGACCTCCCCGTTAGACCGTTTCACGGTGCTGCCGCTGCAGATCGTGACGTGGGTTTCGCAGCCGCAAGACGACTTCCGCCACATCGCGGCGGCGGCGATCCTCATCCTGTTGATAATGCTGCTATCGATGAACGCCGCAGCGATCTACATCCGTGCGAAGTTCCAGCGCCGGGCGGAGTACTAGGTCGGATCGGCAGGCAACCGTACGTCAGAGCGTCAGATCGTCGAAGATCTGGGCGTTCGGGATCATCTCCAGCACTTTGGGGTCGGATTTGATCTTGGTGGATCGGCTGCCGCCGCCGAGGATTACGTAGGGTTGATCGAGCAGGGAGGCGTCGATGTAGATGGGGATGTCAGGCGGGAGGGCGAGGCAGGTTACGCCGCCGATCATCATTCCGGTAAGCTCGGAGGTCTCTTCAGATTTTGCGAAAGAGGCGCGCTTGATGCCCATGAGTTCGCAGACTTTGTGGTTTACGTCGAGGCGTTTGTCGGCGCGCACGACCGATGCGGAGTGTTTCTTGGCGCCGCGTTTGCTGGCAACGACGATGGTGTTGCCGGAGGTTTCGATGGGGAAGCCGTAATTTTCGCAGAAATTGATGGTGTCGGCGAAATCGGGGTCAATCTCGACGACTTCGTAATGAACGCCGATATTGTCCAAGAATGCTGTCACGCGGGCTTCGATTTCTCGGCTCTGGTCGGTCAATTCTCACCTCGTCTAGTGTCGGATGTATTGAGGGGTTCCAATATCTAGCGTATTATCTTGAATTGACGATGACTTGTTGGCTGATCAATACGACCCGCGAGAACTGCGACATCGCGCGGGAGCGCGGATTCGACTTGGTAGGCATCGACGCGCCCAACTCGCGCAAGGCTTCGCAGATGGTGTCGGGCGACCGCATCGTCTTCTACGTGCGCGACACCCGCAGCTTCGCCGCCAGTGCGACGGTGATGGCCAAGGTCTTTCACGACAATTCGCCGATTTGGAAGCACCACACGAACAAGGAGAAATTCCGGAACCGGGTCCCAATCGAGCCTGACGTGGTCGCGGAAGTTGAGGATTGGGTTGACGCGTTGCAGGTGGGACCGACGCTGGAGTACGTCAAGCGATGGCCGCCCGAGATGTGGGAACTTGCGTTCTTCGGCATGGTTCACATTATCTCGAAGCGTGACTTCGAACTCTTGGAGAACGAGCTCAGTCGCTACGCGGAAGACTGGGAACAGGAGGACGAAGGTGAATACGAGGACGACCTCGAAGACCAGGAAGATGAAGAGGCGGTTGAAGTCGGCGTGACCGACGGATCTATGCGGCGACCGGCTCGACCTCGGTAACGCCGTCCATCAGAACGAAACCGGTGGGTGAGACGCTCGACTTCATGCGCGCAGGCTCCTCGTCCACGTCGAAGTTGACGGCATAGAAGTGATTCAACGCCGTCAGGTCCTCAGCACTGAAATCAGCAAGATTCGTCGTCGCGACGTATTCGTCGAGCATCTCTTCGTTTGTGATGGTAGGAGTGCATGACGCGACTGCGTCCGGCATCAGGCAGAAGCGAATCGCCAACTGACCAATGGTGGCGTCGTAGTTTTCCATTAGGAAATCGATGGCGGTGAGTTTGCGGATCGCCGACTTCATCCACATCAGCCGTCGGTAGGAGCGGTGGTCGGATTGCCCGAATGGCGTCTCATCTAGCACGGTGTCCTTGGTGTGAGTGCCGTCGAGCATCCCGGAGGCGTGCGGAACTCTTGTGAAGACGCCGACATCGTTTTCAGTTGCCGCATCGATGATCGCCCGCGCCGGGTCTTGCTCGAGTATCGAGTAGATGATCTGCGCCGGAACGCGGCGTTCGGCGACTGCCGCGATCCCTTCGTCCTGCCATCCGAGGTCTGGGCCCACCGCGACGGCGTAGTGACGTATCTTGCCGGCATCCTTGAGCCGTTCCAAAGCATCGAACGTGTCGTCACGCCTGATGGCATCCAAGCGGGGGTTGTGCATCTGGAAGAGGTCGATGCAGTTGATATTCAGGCGCTCCAGAGATTGGTCGCAGTGTTTCGCAATCGCTTCTGGTGACCAGTCGTGGGGACGTTCACGATGTCCGGTGCGCGGAGCTTCGAGGTCGTATCCGAATTTGGTGCCGATGACGAGATTGTTCAGTTCGCTAGTTGTGAATGCTTCGGCGAGAATCGTTTCGCCGTAACCGTCGCCGTACGCGGGCGCGGTGTCGAAGAACGTCATGCCGCGGTCGCGGGCTTTGCGGAGCAGCCGGACTCCGAAGTCTCGGTCTGTCACTCCCCACCAAGTCGTCGCAACGCTCCAAACGCCGAAACCGATCTCCGATAGTTGGAGGTCGGTAGATTTGAGTTGTCGATGCTTCATGCTGTCGGGACGGGATTCGCGGAAACTTCCGAAAGCAAGAGTCTAATCCTTGTGGCATGTTTTTCCCAATCAGCGTCCGGCATGGCGGGAATAGAGGTTTCGATGTCTATCGACGGATCAATGTCGACCCACGACTTGCAACCCTTGTGGTGCGGCGCGATCGGGATCTGGACCGGCTCCGTCAACCTGTAGGTCTTCAGAACTATCAGATCGGCAGCGTGTCTCGGCTTCCAAGCGATGCGCTTGTTGACGAACTCATCGGTCCAGACATGCAAATCCAACAACGCTTCCAAACTCTGAGCATCTTTGACGCTCAAGACATCCGCAACCTCGGCCCATGCGGTGAAGGTGACTGAGTTGTGGTCGATCGGGGCGTCATGGTCGACCAAGTGCTGGAATCTGGGTTTCAGCATCCGATCCGCTTCGTGGAAGTGAGTGGGGTAGAGCAGGAAACGCCGGTGCGCCATCTCGAAATGACGATTGGTCTCCCGGATGCCGCCCTTTCGCAGGAGGAAGAGTTGATCACCAGATGCGAGCGCGTCGATGGTTGCGGACCACTCTTTGAGGGCGATGTTTAAGGCGTGTTCGTTCGGCAAGGTCGATCAGACGGAATCGCCGTTGCGACTCGAGCGCAGGTCTTGGAGTTGCTGCTCGAGCTCACGGACGCGTTCTTCGGCGGCACGGCGTGCATTTACTTCCGCGTCGATAGCCGACAAGCGTTCGCGAGGAGTCTTCGAGTACTCGCGAACTGCGGGGTCGTACATCCGGAACACTCGGTCAACCCATGCGAGTGTAAGCCCGAGGACGGGGCTGTAGCCTTTCGGATGCCCGTCGGGTTCCTCGGTAATCGGAAGCGGTTCGTAGACACCATCAATAAGTCGCTCACCGACCAGAGGGTCGCCGTAGAAGTCGCCGCCAGTGGCATCGAACCGCCAGTATTCCGGGATGCCCATTTCGGCGTAGATATCACGCTTTCGAGTCAAGTCGTTTCGAGCGGTGCTAACCGAAGCCAATTCGAGGACAAAGTCGGGTTGCTTGCCTACTTCCCAAGGGAGATAGCCGGCGTCACGATCGCGGATCGCGGATTCTTCCACGCCGAACGCTACGTAAAGGTCGGGTTGCAGGCGACGGTTGAGGTTGGTCGGGTCGTAGCAGAGGAAGGTGCTGGAACTTATGAACACCGTTTGGCTGGGTTCTCTTTGCGTCAGCGCGTCTCGGATCGTCGCGACAAGGTCAGTCAACGGTAATTCTTGTTGCGTGGCGTCGGGAGGCGGAACCATATCCCAATCCAACGCCGCGATCTGGGCATCGTAGGAGGGTTGGCGGTTATAGGGGATGAAAGTTTCGGTTAATGTCATCGCGCCCTCCCGATTGCGGGGGATTCGCAGGTGATGTTGGTTCCTGATGTTAGCACGGTTGGTGTTTTTACTCTTGCAAACCAGATCGGCAGACTGAACGCCACGTCAAAGCGAGCGATTGTGAAACGTCTCCAACTCGACACCTCGTATCTGCGCCAAACACTCTGCCACGAGCCGGACGTCTTTGGGCTCGGTCCACTTGGCGCGGTTCTTCTTGAAGGGTTGGGGGTAGGCGTCGGTTTCTAGGACGATGGAATCGAGGGGTATGCGTTTTGCGACGTCTTGGAGTTCCTGTGAACGGAGGAGGGGTTTGGCGAACGAGATTTTTAGGCCTAGGTCTAGGATTTTTTGGGCGTATTCGTAGTCGCCTTGGAAGTAGTGGGCGGCGCCTCCGAGTTGGCCGGCGTCGTGTTCGGCGAGGATGGATAGGGCAGAGGAGCGCGCTTCGAATCGGGAGAGGTCGTCGAGGTGTTCGCGGACATGGAAAACGACGGGCAGGTTGTGACGTTTTGCGATTTCGATTTGAGCGGCGAACGCTTCTTCCTGCCAATCGTGGTCTGGGCTGTTGGGCATGTGGTCGATGCCGATTTCACTCATCACGACGACTCGTTCGTGCGACGCCAAGGTGTCGAGGGCTGCTATGTCTTCAGGAGATATCGGCGCTTCGAGGTCTGACGGGTGGATGCCTACGCCGGCGAAGATGTTGGGGTATTGCTCAGCGAGTTGGATGGCTTTGAGAGAATCTTCGATCGTGGTGCCCGCGGCGATCACTGTCGACACGCCAGTTTCCTCGGCGCGTACGAGCATCCCGGGCACTTCCGACGGGTCGTGTTGTTGGATGTGGGTATGGATGTCGGTCAGCATCAAAGATCTTCGGTTACGTCGGAAGCGTCCGGTTCAAGCGTGTGTCGTAAGGTTGCGGCCGCCTCGTCGCCCCAGCGCTCGATTTCGTCCCACTGCCGGAAGTCGCCGGTCGGCGCGATGCGGACGATGGCGTCGATGAAGCGCAGGTACGCTGGCAGGTTGCTTCGGGAATATGCACCGTTGAACGTGGCTGTCGAGACGAGGTTTCGCTTGACGTCTTCCTGCTCAAACATCTTCTCCATCCATGCGTCGTGTTCATCGCGGAGCTTGCCGGGGTGTTTGACGTCGATCGTCCCGACGCTGAACAGGGCGATTGCGATGTCGCCGATGCGCTCGCGGTTGGCCATCAGCAACAGCGCAGGCTCAGCCAACCAACGTCCGGCGTACATCGGCGAACCGACGATCATGGCATCGTATTTCGTCACATCGATGCCAAGGTTGGCGTGGAGGACATCGGTGTCGAAACCGGCGGCTGTCAGACGTTCTCCGATGCGTGTCGCTATCTCGGCGGTTGAGCCGTGTTTCGTGCCGTAGGTTACCAATATCCTTGCCAATTCGATGCCTAGACTTCAGGTGTCCTTCAACGATAATCGACTGGCGATCGCGCCACGTCGCCGATTGGATATAGAGTTCAATCAGTCGAATTTACTGCAATCTGACGTACCAATAGGAGCTTGTGAAATGCGAGCAGGATTTGGACAGTTCAATACACCGAGCCGCGAATATCTGCGGTTCGCAGCCCAATACGGCGTAAAGGATGTGTTGTTGAATACACCGGAGTTGCCGGATGCCGGAGGTAAGTGGGCGGTCAACGATTTGGTGAAGCTTCGGCTGCAGGTGGAGAGCGAGGGATTGCAGTTGATGGCGCTGGAGAATGTGCCGACGCATTTTTACGTTGAGATCATGTTGGGCGGCCCCAATCGTGAGCGCCAGATCGACAACATGATCCAGACGGTGCGCAACATCGGCACGGCAGGGATTCCGATATTCGGCTACAACTGGATGCCGTCGCATGTGTGGCGAACCAAGCCGGAGTTGATACGTGGCGGCGCGCTGGCGACCGCGTTCGATTACGACGAGGCGTTGAAGATGCCGAACACGCACGGTCGCGAACACACTGAGGAGGAGATGTGGGAGCGGCTTGAGGAGTGGATTCGGATCATCACCCCAGTGGCTGAAGAGGCAGGCGTTCGATGCGGCATCCACCCGTGCGACCCGCCGGTCGAGAAGTTGGGCGGGATTCCGCAGTTGTTCCGGTCGTTCGACTCGTACAAACGGTTGATTGGAATCGTCGATTCACCCTGTAACGCAATTGAGTTCTGTCAGGGGACGTTTTCGGAGATGGAGGATGCGGCGAATGGCGGCATCTACGACATGATCCGGTATTTCGGCGAGCGCAAGAAGATACTTTACGTCCATTTCCGCAACGTGTCCGGACCAGTGCCGAAGTTCCGCGAAGAGTTCATAAACACCGGCCACGTCGACATGTACAAAGCGATGCAGATCTATCACGAGGTCGGATACGACTCGTTCTTCATCGACGACCATGTTCCGCAGACGTTTGAGGATACGCCGTGGGGTCACCGCGGCCGGGCGTTTGCCAACGGTTACATTCAAGCGATGATCGAAGCGGTTACCAAGCAGAGCGTCGGTTGATCGGGTTTTACAACTAGTCAGAAGGAAGGAATGGGGTTAAACGATGGCGGATTTCAGAGACGCAGTTCGAAGCGGATTGATCGAGTATATGGAGGGGCTTGAGAAGGCGTTGGATGGATTGAGCGAGGACGAGTTGCGGTTTCAGCCGGCGCTCAATGCGAACTTCATCGAGTGGATCGTGTGGCACATGGCTCGAGTCGAAGATCGGTGGGTGAATCTGGTGCTTCGACAGGATGAGGATATCTGGGTGAAGGATGGATGGTATCAACGTTTCGGAATGGATCCGGATGATTACGGTCGGGAGGATACGGCGGAGATGATGCGGGCGATGCCGAAGACGGATATCGGCGAGATGATGGAGTACTACCGGACGGCTCGGAAGGCCACTTTGGCGCATCTCGATCAAATGCCGATCGAGGATTTGGACAAGGAGTTTTATCACCCGCGCAGGCAGGTTGCGGTGAACGGCGCTTGGGTGTTGGGGCATATCTTGGTGGAGGAGGCTCAGCACCTCGGTCAGATAGCCTACATCCGGGGCATGATGCGCGGGTTGGATGGGTAGGATGGGGTGTTGTGGTTTGGGCGGTACGCGTCCCCGCTCCGGGCATCTCCCACTCGCTGCGCCCCCATGCATGTTTGAAACCCGCCGCTACCTTGGCGTTTCTCTCGCTTTGCGAAAGTGACGATGACGTGCGACGGAGATGGTTTCTTTGAGGTGAGTGACTTGAGTTAGCGTGGATATGCGCGGTCGGAGTTGACTGGGGCGGTTATTCGGTGTGTTGTCTGAAATGGAATTATTGGGATTTGGTGTTGGTTGATGGGGATGCGAAGGGGATTGTCACTCTGTTCGGCGTAACTACGTTCACGACGTAAACTGAACATCATGGCGACGACGAGAGCACAAGCGGGTGTCTGCAACGTTCCTAACCGCACGATCTTCGAAGGCGACAACCTCGATGTGATGCGCGGCATCAACGACGCCTGCATCGACCTCATCTACATTTCAACTCCAACCGCAACTACGCGGCGCCGATAGGCAGCAAGGCGGCGGGCGCAGCGTTCAAAGACACTTGGGATCTGACAGATGTCGACGAGGCTTGGCACAACCAGATCGCGGAAACCGACCTACCGCTCTACAAGATCATCGACGCGAGCCAGTACAGCCACGGGAACGGCATGAAGTCGTACCTAATCATGATGGCGGTGCGGCTGATGGAGATGAAACGCATCCTGAAGCCGACTGGCAGCGTCTATCTTCACTGCGATTCCACGGCCAGCCACTACCTGAAGTCACTGATGGACGCGGTTTTTGGGAGAGATAACTTCAGAAATGAGGTCATTTGGAAACGAAAGAACGCCAAAGGGCTTACATCAACCGGATACGCTCGCAATCACGACACGATTCTCTACTATTCGAAGGGGCAGAATTTCGTCTGGAATCCAGTCTACCTACAACTTTCGCCAGAATACATTGAGAAAAATTATCGCCATAAAGAACCGGGCACCGGAAGACGATATCGCCTTGACGACTTGACCAACCCAGCGAGAAATCGTCCCAACCTGACGTATGAATTCCTCGGAGTGACGCGAGTGTGGCGTTGGACTCGTGAGCGCATGCAGAAAGCTTACGACGACGGTCGTATCGTCCAATCAAAATCCGGAGGCGTACCGAGGCAAAAACGGCATTTAGATGAGAGCAGAGGCACATCAGCTGACACCATGTGGGTCGACGTAAACGCCGTTCAATCCCAATCTAAGGAACGGACAGGCTACCCTACCCAAAAACCCTTGGCATTACTCGAACGAATCATCAAAGCCAGTTCCAACCCCGGCGAAGTCGTGCTAGACCCGTTCTGCGGTTGCGCGACTACGTCGATCGCTGCCGAGCGTCTGGATAGGCAATGGATCGGCATTGACCTCTCGCCGCTGGCGGTCAAACTCGTAGAACAACGCGCTCGCAACGAACTAGGATTGATGGGCGGTATACAATCCAACGCTCGGACCGACATCCCGCTCCGCACCGACCGTGAACCACCGCCACCACTCAACGAATCCAAGATCGCGCTGTACGGCACTCAAGGTGGCAACTGCAACGGCTGCGGTACCCATTTCATGCCGCAGCATCTCACGGTAGACCACATCATCGCGCGGTCCAAAGGCGGCACTGGCCACCTCGACAACCTGCAACTTTTGTGCGGGCACTGCAACTCGCTTAAGGGCAATCGTCCGATGGAGTACCTGAGGGCTCGGTTGGCGCGGGAGTATGCGTGAAATCTGCTGTGGCGGGCGTTTAGTCTAAAAGGGGATTAGTGGGATTCTTGAGATTTGCTGTTGGTTGTTCTGGTCCACGGTTTTCGGTTGCGGGGATGTTTGGTTAGGGTGTTCTGGTCGTGCCCGGCACTGCGCCTTCAACAGGGGATGCCTTCTGATCTCCTCTGAATCAGGGGAGGGAAGGGGAGGGAACGGCGCTTAGTCAGCGAGAGTGCTGCCGCGATGTGAGGGTGAGGGATTGTGAGTGAACGGGCGTGAATTTCTGGCGGTGTGTTGTCAGAATTGGGACGTTTGGGACGTTTGGGACTTTGTGTGGGAGTTTGGGAATTTGGTGTAGTTTGTTCACCCTATTTGATTCGGTCATGGTTGGTTATCGACAGAAAGTTGGTTTGTTTTAATTCTGACCTGCTGAACAACGTTACATCAATGAAGCGTTTCGTCTCCAAACTCGATTGCAACAAAGTAACCAAGATGTTTTTGGCATGGATCGCGTCTGCGATTGACGTACCTTCGTAAACCAATAAAAGATCTAAATCATTCGATGTATCTGAATGAATACTTGACCCGAACAGATACGCTTCAGAAACGGGATCAAATGCTGAGACGGCATTTTTTAACTGATTTATGATTTGTTGGTTCATTTGATGTATCGATGTGCATACGTGTAAAACTCCTGTTTTGTAAATACTTGGCAACCGATGTCTTTGGCAAATTGTTCGGACTGAGATGTATAGTTGCCGTAATTGGAGAAATACATGTTAATGATCAAATCACCGGGATTGAGCACCAACTCGTACAGATCAGCGACGGAGATTCTGTATCTATCAATCAATCTCACGGTGACTTGATTGTTAAGAATAATCTCCGTACAGTCGTTGGGATTTGGGAACTCATGATTTATCCCGTTTCTCGTTAGCCACCGCAACAGAAATTGTATCTCATTGGTTCTTACTGGCTTTGAAGCGTCATTGTGGTTAAAACCTCCTAACGTGATAGATTCAGGTGTTGAACCTGATAAACCGAAAATTGAGAGAAGTTGATGAGGGAAAAGTACGGTACGTGAAGAGTTACTGCGATCGCGCGTGCGAACGAATTCTGAAGCGTGAAGATCGAATAACTTGATCGTGGCTTGGTCTTCTTCGTCGAACAACATCAAATTGGCCTTCAAAATGGATTGGAGTTTTGCGTTATTTGATATTATTGCTGGTTCAACTTCTGCCCATTGTTCTTATGTAGCAGTGGTGGATCTCTCTGACGTGTTAGGGCCGTAATGCTGAAACAACGCGTAATTGCGTTCCAATAGCGGGATGACAACGTCACCAAGCTGGTCGGACTATTCGCATATTGACTGGAACCTCTGATCAATTTCCCAGCGACGCTCATATTTCCAATGCTTCATCAATTCTATGTTTGCGGTCGATTGCGTGGTTTCGTAGGTTGTATCGCAATTGGGACAAAGCATGATCAAAATTTCGAATGACACGTCGCCGTCGTGTGAGTGGGGAATGATGTGAGCGGTTTCGGCGATCTTTTGGTTTCCTTGATAAAGATTCCTTTGGCAACCGGGGTTCGTGCAATGTCCAAACGACTCTGACCACAAATGGTTTAGCACGTAGGTCGGAGGTTTTCTTCGGGGATTGTGGTTGGTCATATCGATTTGATAGTTTATCGCGGATCGGGGTTTGTGGCAATTGCGAGGCCGACGCTGGAGTAGTCATGCCTTGCGAACGTTCAATGATTGTGAAAAGATGTTTGGGCGATATTTTTGGTGCAGCTGTCGAACGTCTTGTCAACGAGGAACGAGTGGATCAGGCTGGCAGCGCGAAGGACGTCTTGGGCGCAAGTCCGCGCTTCAGGATTCATAAACAGCGACCTTGGATTCATCGACGTTTCGGCGGAAATAAGGATTCTCGATGGCATGGTCCACGACCAAGTTGACGCGCCGGTCAAAGAGTCGTTGAAGGTATTCTATGAGTCCGAAGTAAGCGTCGGCTTTGCCACCGGCAGGGAACGGTTGATAGCCGACCAGAAAGTCGATGTCGCTGGTCTCCGGGTTGGAGTCGCCGATGGCTGCGGAGCCGAAGACGTCTAGTCGCTTGACGTGGTGGCGTGGGCAGATTTCGGCGAGTTCGTCGGTACGGTTTGCGATTAGGGGGATCATGGTAGTGTTCCTGATTCGTAGGATATCGCAGGGGTGTGTTGGGAGCGGAAGGGCTGTTTGGTTGTACGGACGTTTCGCCCGGGAGCGGGGGTAGCTGGCCTCTTGACGGGAGCAATCGCTGCTCAATGGCGTTGAGTACGCCATCCTTGTAGGTTGGAGAGGACGGTTGAGGCGGACAAAGGAGTTTTGCGGTTGGGTTTCGAATGAGGAGAACGAGGACCTTAGGAAGTTGGCGGAATCGACAGATCTGTCGATATTTGGATTGGTCAGTTGATGTGGCGACTAGATGTGTGTTCGCTGTTTCGTCGGGACATTTATCCTGTTGTGTGATGAACTCGAACGAGAGGAGACTTTGATGCGACCGTTCCTACATGCCATCGACAGCGGAGTTAACGAGCATTTTGACAAGTTGAACCGGGCTTTGGATGGGTTAACCGAGGATGAGCTTCGTTGGCGGCCCACGCTGGAGTCGAACACCATCGATTGGATGGTCTGGCACATGGCGCGGGTCGAGGACAATTTGGTCAATGTTGCACTTCAAAATCACGATCCGATCTGGATGCGCGACGGCTGGGGCGAGCGTCTGGGGATTGCAACGACGAGTGCAGGTGCCGGGATGAAGATGGCTGAGATCCGGGCGATGGGGCGGATCAATGTTCCACTGGCATTGGAGTACTACAACTCGGTTCGAAATGAGACATCGCACTATTTCGATAATGTGATGTGCGAAGCGGATCTGTCACGGGTCATTGAGCATACGAACTTTCGTGGCTGGACTGGCGGTCGGATTCTGGGCCGTCTGCTATGCGAGGAAGCGGAGCATCTTGGTCAGATCGAGTATCTGCGCGGGATGATGCGCGGGTTGGATGGGTAGCGGAACCACTGATGCAAACATTCCTAATCGCGATCGACGCCGGACTGAGCGAGTGCTTTGAGAAGTTGAAGCGGGTTTTGGACGGTTTAACCGAGGATGAGTTGTCGTGGCGGCCCACACTCGAATCGAACACTATCGACTGGTTGGTGTGGCACATGGCTCGGGCGGAGGACGACTGGATCAATGCGAGGTTGCGGAACACGGAGTCGATTTGGGTCCGCGATGGCTTGGCGGAGCGTATCGGCGGTGACGATATGGGTAATGGCTTCGGGCAATCGGCGGATGAGATTCGGACGATGCCGGCATTTGATGTGCCTTTGGTGATGGAGTACTACGAAGCAGTGCGGAAGGGGACGTCGGAATACTTCGCCAATGAAATGCGGGAGACGGACCCGTTGAAGGCGATCCCGCAATCGGGGAATTATTCGCTCACGTACGGAGGAGTGCTCGGGCATTTGCTGTGCGAAGAGGCCGAGCATCTGGGGCAGATCGAGTATCTGCGCGGGATGATGCGCGGGTTGGGAGGGTAGGAGTTGTTTAAGGACGAAATGGTGGGTCGCCGACCGATGTTATGTAGGATGATTTAAACCGTCTCTGGTCTATAGATTTCGAAACTCAATGTGAGGGGTATTGCCATGCAGTCGTTCCTTGTAGCAATCGATTCCGGTTTGAACGAGTGTTTTGCCAAGTTGAAGAGGGCGTTGGATGGGCTCGGCGAGGATGAGTTGCATTGGCGTCCGGCTTTGGAGTCGAACACGATCGACTGGATGGTGTGGCACATGGCTCGGGTTGAGGACAACTGGGTGAACGTTCAGCTTCGGAAGTCGGAGTCGATTTGGGAACGCGATGACTGGGCGGAACGCGCGGGCGTTGAGGAACCGACGAACGGTTTCGGTCAGACAGCCGAGGACATTCGTGCGATGCCAGCGTTCGATGTCCCGAAGGTGATGGAGTATTACGGGGCGGTTCGGCAGGGGACTTCGGAGTATTTTGCCAATGAGATGCAGGAGGCGGACCTAAGCATCGAGATATCCAACCCGCGCTACGATCCGATCACGTACGCGTGGGTGCTCGGGCACTTGCTATGTGAGGAAGCGGAGCATTTGGGGCAGATCGAGTATTTGCGGGGGATGATACGTGGGTTGAATAAGTGACGCCAGAGTGATGTTGTTGTGCTAGCATGAAATCACCACCCCCTGATCTTCGGTGATGGGGTTAAGACCGCCGCGAAAGCGGCGGTCGCTTTTTTGATAATTGCGCATGTCGACGAACGTTTACATAGACGGTCTCAATCTGTATCACGGCGCTTTGAAACGATCCAGATACAAATGGCTCGACGTTCGGCGTCTTGCGGAGGAGTTGTTCCGAGGAGTTCATGTGGGGGACATTTGCTATTTCACCGCGAAAATGAGGACCGTAGGCGGTAACGGCGGACCGCGTCAACGACAAGACGTATATTTGCGAGCCGTAACGGCTTTGCCCAATGTCAAGGTTATCTACGGCACGCACAAGAAACGCGGCACATCTTGGGAAGAGAAGCAGACCGACGTCAACATCGCAACAGAAATGATCTTCGACGCGTTCTTTAGTCGGTTTTCCCATGCGGTGCTGGTATCAAACGATACCGACCTCGTCAGTCCTATTCGAAGGATCCGTGATGAATTGGGGCTGCGAGTGACGGTGGTCAACCCCGTATTGGCTCAAAGCACACATGATGAACTTCGAGACGCCGCGACCGACGTTATTGAGATCGAATCGCAACACTTGCGCGCAAGCCAACTTCCACCCAGGATCCAAGATGCCTCTGGTAGGTTGATCACCAAGCCCACTAGCTGGTGAGCAAACTACGCACTAGTGATGGATTTGTCCGAGGCAATAAAATCGCGTCGATAGCGCATCAGTATCGAGATCACCGTGTCTGACAAAACGCCCACCCCACGAATGCCGCAACTCCAAGGCAACCCGATCTGGTTCGATCTTGTCACTCCTGATCCATCGGGCGCCAAGTCGTTCTACGCTGGTCTCTTTGGTTGGGAATGGGCAGATGTGCCGATGTCGGGCGGGAGCACGTACCACATGGCGATTAAGGAGGATGCGAACATCGCCGGTATGTCCGGGGACAGTGAGTCGGATGGCATCGCGGGCGTGTGGATCAACAACGTATATGTCGAGGATGCCGAAGAGATCGTCAGACGGATCGAGGCGAACGGTGGAGGGTGTTGTCCGGTCCTCACAATGCTGACGGATGGGGTTTGGCCGCGACCGTTGCGACGCCGGAGGGGGCGGTGTTTGGTTTGTGGCAGAGCTTGACGGGGTATGCTGCCGACGTATTTGGTGAGCCGGGCGCGGTCTGCTGGGTGGAGTATCACACGCATGATTTGGTGGCGGCGAAGGAGTATTACTCGGAGGTTTTTGGTGCGGGTTTCGCGGAGATGAGAGTGCCGACGAATGACGGATCGGGCGCTGATTTTGCGTTGACGATGCTGTCGATTGATGGCGAACAGATGCCTTGCGCCTTCGCCCAGTTGCCAGATCCGTCGTCGGCTGCGAGCTGGGCGACGTACTTCATGGTTGAAAATATCCACGCATCGGTAGCCCAAGCTAAATCCCTCGGCGCCAGATTAATTTTCGGCGTTATCAACGAACCTCCCGGTTCGCTGGCGTTACTCGAAGATCCTCAAGGCATCCGCTTCAGTTTGTGGCAAACCGCCGGATAGCCGGTCTCCCCGCATTCTGGAAAGTCGCAACAACGTCGGTGTTGGATAAGCATTTCGTTTTACCCTTAAGAGTTGGGGTTGGGAGGATGTGGTTTGGAAACATGTTTAGTTAGGAGAATCAGTTGAGCAATTCATCAATTCATGTGCAGGGCACGCCGGTTTGGTGGGATTTGGCGTCGAAAGATGTGGATGCGACTAAGAAGTTTTACTCAGGGTTGCTGGGATGGGAGTGGCACGATCTGATGTCGAGTCCGCAAGGTGTATTCACCCAGGCGCAGTTGGGTGACAAGGTTGTTGGTGGCGTATACACGCATAGCCCGGGGATGCCTTTGCCGCCGGGTCCGTTGAATTGGGTGAATGCGTTCTGGGTGGATGATGCTGATGCGGCGATGGAACGGGCGGTTGAGAAGGGCGGATCCGTTATCATGCCGGCTTGCGATGATCCTGCCGGTGGTGGCAGGAAGTCGTTGCTTTTGACGCCGGAGGGAGCGCCGTTTGTGGTTTGGAGCGGAGATAAAGGTATCGAGAATGAGGCGTGGGGCGAGGTCGGCGGTGTCGTGTGGGTGGAGTACTACACTCGAGATGTTGCGGGGATCAGTGAATTTATCGGTCATGTGTTTGGGTCGCGGTACCAGCGTGTGGATCTGATGCTTCCGCCGACGGATGGTGAAGATGCCGAGGGCGATGTCGAGTACGCGTATCACTGGTTGAAGATCGACGGCGTTGAACCCGATCGGGGTGGGATGATGGAGATGGACGAGATCTGGGGCGACATGCCGTCCCACTTCATGGTCTATTTCCATGTCGAAGACTGCGACGCGTCGGCGGCTAAAGCTGCCGAACTTGGCGGTGAAGTCTGCGTACCACCCACGAACATCCCACCGGGGAGGTTTTCGGTGTTGATGGATCCGCAAGGTGCTACGTTTAGCATCCTCTCCCTGCATCCGATGGAGTAATCACTATATGGCGATGTGGCGCGTCGAAGGTCATTTCGACGCGCCCAAAGCGACAACACAATAAGGCTAGAAAGGCCAAACTAAATGCCGAAAGTTGAAAGTTACGTTCAAGGAACTCCGTCGTGGGTCGATTTATCGACCTCTGACCAGTCGGCGGCGAAGGATTTCTACGCTTCGTTGTTCGGTTGGGAATACGAAGACAACGATATGGGTAATGGGCAGTTCTATTCCATGTCCCAAATCGGCGGGTCCCCTGTTAGCGCCATTGCCACTCAGCAGCCAGAAGAAGCCCAACAAGGGATTCCGTCGCATTGGAACGTTTACATAACGGTAGATGATGTGGACGCTGTCGGCGAACGAGTGCCAGCATTGGGCGGAACCTTGCTCATGGGTCCGATGGATGTGTTCGATGCCGGACGCATGATCGTTGTCCAGGACTCGGTCGGTGCTGTAGTCATGTTTTGGCAACCGATGCAACATATCGGCGCGGAAGTCCGTGACGAACACGGGGCGTTGACGTGGACTCTGTTGTTGACGACTGACAAGGACGCGACAGCTTCGTTCTACTCTGAGTTGCTCGATATCGAAGTGGCAAAGGACGCGATGTCGTCGCCGGACGGCGGAACGGTCCACCAGTTGGTGGTAAACGGTCAACCCGTGGCGAGCATCATGAATATGCCGCAGCAACTGGTCGATATGGGAGTTCCGTCTCACTGGGAGGCCTACTTCAGAGTCGACGACGCGCAAAAAGTCTGTGATGCGGCGACAGCGAATGGGGGAATGGTTTACATGGGGCCGGCGGATATGGGCCCGATGGGAACGATTGGCTACATGCAGGACCCACAAGGCGCGCAATTCGGCGTGCAGTCGCCGCCAACAGAGTAGAAAGCTAAACATTGTGTCGGCACAAGCGTCGATGTAGTAAATCAGACAAGGATGACGAAAAATTAAAGTCGAAAATTACAAGCAGGGGTCGCTGTGCTGGATCGACCTAGGCACGTCTGATCAAGACGCCAGCAAGAAATTCTATAGCGATGTCTTCGGATGGGGCTATTTCGATGTTGAGATGAATCCCGGCGCCGCTGACGGTCCCGTTTACTCGAACGCGAAGAAGGGTGATGACTTCGTTGGCGCGATCTACGAACAGCCAGACGAGGTTGTTGCGTCCGGGTTCCCGGCAACGTGGTCGGTTACGTTCTCGGTTGACGATATTGAGACTTCAACCGCGAGCGTGAGCGATCTTGGCGGATCGGTGAACATGGGTCCGATGGATGTTTTTGAGCTGGGTCGGATGTCGGCGATCGCGGACCCGAATGGTGCTCCAGCAGCACTTTGGCAGGCTGGAAGTCACATCGGCGCGAGTGTAATGTTTGAGCACGGCAGTTTCACATGGGCGCAACTGATTACCCGAGACCGTGAAGCATCCACGACTTTCCATCGCAAGTTACTTGGGTTAGATCTCGATTCCGGACCCGCACCTGGCGGCGGAGTGAACGATGTGCTGACGTTGGATCACGAACCAATGGTCGGCATCATGGATATGCCGGACGATGTCGCCGACGCTGGCACGCCAAACCACTGGGTCATCTACTTTCACGTCGATGACGTCGATGCCACGATCGACTTGGCGATTGCAAATGGTGCAACCTTGATCATGTCGCCGACGCAACTGGCGCACATCGGTAGGATCGCGATCGTCTCCGATCCCCAAGGCGCCGTGTTCGGTCTGGTTACGCCCGATCCGATGTAGAAAATCGAAAAACTGTGCCGCAATACACAGAACTCAGCCAAGGCAATCCATTCTGGGTCGATTTAGGCTCGCCGGACATCGCCGCATTGATGTCGTTCTACACCCAACTTTTCGATTGGGGCTACGAAGAAGCACCTGAAGGGGTCGCCGGGCGACGATACGCTGGGGCAAAGATTCCAGCAGGATTTCCCGCCGATCTATTCGGCGGACGATGCAGAGACGAGATCAAATGCGGCACCTCGTTGGAACGTCCACATTTTGGTTGACGTCATGGATGAAGTGACGAGCCGTGTGGAGAGCTTCAGCGGTAGCGTGACCGTCCCACCGTCCCAAGCCGGAGATTACGGCGTGAGTGCGGTGATCGCTGATCCCACGGGAGGCGCGGTCAATATTTGGCCGGAGATTCAGTCTGGTCCTACGATCAAGCACGAACACGGTTCAATGCAGTCGTGCGAATTCATGACAACCGACGCGGCAACATCCAGCGCGTTTTTCGGCACGCTGTTCCGTGTGAAGGTTGAAACGATGGAGATGCCTGACGGATCATCGAACTCGTTGATATTCCCGACTGTGGGTGACGTATTTCAATGTTGATGATGTTGATGCGGCGGTTGAGCGTACGGTTCGTCATGGTGCTGAGTTGCCGGATCCGCCTTGGGACGTGCCGGGTGTTGGGCGAATGGCGTGGATCTACGATCCGCACGGGGCGTTGGTAGGATTGATTACACCTGAGAGTTGAATTTCATGATCACAACGTTGGAACCGAAATCCCGGTCTGAACAAAATTTCGCGTTCAATCGCATCTATAACGGCGACGCGAGGGAGATTTTGACAGACATCCCCAATTCGAGCGTGGATTTGAGCTTCTGGTCGCCGCCGTATTTCGTCGGCAAAGAATACGAGCGGAATCTCACGTGGGGCGATTGGCAAGATCTGGTTCGCGACGTGTTGCGATTGCACGCACGCATCATCCGCCCCGGTGGTTTTGTAGCGGTGAACATTGGGGACATCTTATGTTGGAGCGACCCATCAATGCCGAGATTCCAAGCGGATAATATGCGCAATAAACGGATTCCCGTGACGCGAGAGGACATCGAAGCACTCAAAAAGCAACACCCAAACGCCACTCGTCATCAGTTGGCGGCGATGTTCGGATGCAGTGAACAAACGATTCAACGGCGGCTAGAACATAACAATGTCCGCGGCGGAAAATCATCCGAGTCAACGAAAATTGTTGTCACGGGCGGTATGTTGTCGGAATGGGCCGAAGCTACGGGGTTTTATCTGTACGACCACAGGATTTGGCACAAGGATCCTTGTTGGGCGAACAGTCGGTGGCACTCGAATTCCTACCGCGCGGTTGATGAATTTGAGCATGTTTACGTGTTTTGGCAACCCGGTATCACTAAATACGATCGATCCCGCATAGAACCTGATGAATGGGCGGAATGGGGTTCTTGGGGGGTGTGGAGCATAAGATCGGTTCGTCAGAATGTGCGTCACGAGGCTGAATTTCCCGAGGAGTTGGCACGACGAGTTATATCCCTTTACTCACCAAGTTATGGCGTGGTCCTAGATCCATTCGTAGGATCTGGGACGACTACGGTTGTCGCCAATAGACTGGGCAGGAAATGGATCGGCATCGAAATCTCCCCTGAATATTCACGTTTGGCGGAATATCGCACGAATGAATTCCTCTGATATTGAGATGGTCGAACAGACAACTTTCGCTACCGTAGTTCAAGCTCTGCGTGATTATTCGGCCCAAGCACAGACGATCTTTCGCGAGGAAACTGATCGTCCTCAAGACATCGCTGAAGACATCACCCGAGAAGCAATCGAAGAAATGGGAATGTCTTCGATTCGCGAACGCCTATACGGCAACGTCGACTACAAGAAAGCGATATACGTCTTTCTGCCCGAACCGTATCGCGTTGCACTCATGGTGGATTCGAAAGCTGAAAGATCGGATGACGAATGCACCGTGACAATTCAAATGTCACAGATCTCAATGGCAGTCAGGATGGTCCGCGCAGGTATAGAGGTGAATGAACCGGGCGGATTGTAGTGCGAGATATTCAGGGATGGCAAGCTCTATCATGTGGTTACGGTAATCGCCAAGTACTCGTACGTTGAGAACGCCAACCATCGCAAACAGCGCAAAATCATCGCTCCGTGTATTCCAAACGGCAAACTTCAGTCAAGTTACAACCCGGACGCTCGAAACAACACATTCTGGCGCGCAGGGCGTAACGCACCAACCCTCGGTGAAGACTTTCGAGTACGTGTTCGCTTCGACGCACTCAAAGAAAGAGCTTCGTGGCGAGTCGTGGAAATCCCACTGTCATCGATGGATTGAATAATCGAGTCGGAGTGTCCGTATGATGTTTCGGTTTATCTTCTGTTTTCCTTGGGGTTGGGCAAGTAACATTTCGTCAGATCAGAGAAAACGGGGTGAACTCCAATGTCAATAGCCAATTTCGGAGAACGTTTGGCGGGTAAGGTCGCCATCGTGACGGGCGGTGGTGGAGCGATGGGAGGCGCACAGAGCCGGTTGTTCGCGGAGCATGGGGCGGCGGTCTGTGTCGCAGACTTCAACTTGGAAGCGGGTGAAGCCGTTTGCAACGACATCGTTAACGGCGGCGGCAGTGCGATTGCACACGAGTTGGATGTCCGCGACGAGGTGGCTTGGGCGGATTGTGTCAGCGCCACTGAGGAGGAGTTCGGGCCCGTCAGCATCTTGTGCAACAACGCGGGCGCCAACTTCCGGGTCAGCTTCGACGACCAGACGTTGGAGATGTGGAACATCATCATGGATACGGGACTGACGGGGGCGTTTTTGGGTATCAAGGCAGTAGTGCCGTCGATGCGTCGAGCGGGCGGCGGTGCGATATTGAATATGGGTTCGTTGGCGTCCATTCGCCCCGGCGGTGGATCACCGGGTTATGCGGCGCAGAAGATGGGTATGGTCGGACTGAACCGGTCGGCGGCGGGCAGCTACGCCAAAGACAACATCCGCTCCGTCATCATCTCGCCCGGCCACGTCGACACCCCGTTCATCCGGGGTAATAATCCACATAGCCCGAACGATGAGTCGACTAGTATCGACAATCCGGAGAACCTAGCGAGGCGAGTTGCGGGGACGCCAATGGGTCGGATGATGATGCCGGAAGACCTGGCGAATGCATTTTTGTTTGCCGCTTCGGACGAGGCGAGTGGGGTCACGGGGTCGATGATTACGGTGGATGGTGGAGCCGCTCTATGATTGAAGTATGAGGGTACTTATATCTGGTGCAAGCGGTTTCATCGGTAGGTCATTAACCGCACGCGTGCTCGAACGTGGCGACGAGGTAGTCCATCTCGTGCGCCGGGAACCCGAACTCGCATCGAAAGTCACCCAGATCCTCTGGGACCCAAGCGATCCCGACTCCGTCAACGTTGACGACTTGGGTGCTATCGACGCGGTCTTCAACTTCTCAGGCGCCACCGTCGCGAAGCGCTGGACACGCAAATACCTAGACGTAATCTCGAGTAGCCGAATCATCACGACAAATACGCTGGTTGAGATTCTTCGACGCATGGGATCGCCGCCAAACGTGTTGGTTACCGCCTCGGGCGTAGCCTTCTACGGTGACCGGGGCGACGAGCAGCTGACAGAGCAGAGCCAACGCGGCGAGGGCATACTGGCCGACATCGCGGTGCCGTGGGAAGCGGCGACGGCGAGTGCCGAGGAGTTCGGTGTCCGTACTGCCACCGCACGGTTCGGCATGGTGTTTGCCGCCGATGACGGGCCGCTTCCGGTGTTGGCACGACCTTTCAGAGCGGGACTCGGTGGGCGATTGGGCAGCGGAAGGCAGTGGATGCCGTGGATACACATTGACGATGCGGTCTCGGCGTTGATTTTCGCCGTTGAGCACGATGCATTGGATGGGCCGATCAACATAGTTTCGCCGGGCGTCGTCAGAAACACCGAACTATCTCACGCCATCGCCGACGCGCTGGGCAAACCCAGTTTCGGATGGATGCCGGCCATAATTGCCAAATTCGCAATCGGCAACTACATCCGCGAACTAGCCATCGACAGCAAGCTGGTGATCCCGGAAAAGCTCATGCAAGCCGGTTTCGAGTTCGAGCACCGCGAACTGCGAGAGTGCCTCGAATACGAATTCAATCAAATACCACCGCCCCGAATACACGATCGTGGACCGCGTCCAGATGCAGCAAAATCTGAGGACCGAGCGTTAGAAAACGAACCGGCGCTGGAAGAAGCGGAAACGGATTCCACGTCCCCGAAAACGAGCCGAGGATGGGGGAAGCGAAAGTGACATCCAAAACCCCTGAACGCATTCCGCAGTCGGGAGCGATCGAAGTGGCGCCCCAAACCCGCGTCAGCGATACGGAGTCGCTAAGTGGCAGTGGAAACGGAAGCGGCGTAAGAGCCTAGCCGTCGTTCTGCGCGATCATCTGTCGCAGCACGTAGGGCAGAAGTCCGCCGTGCTCGTAGTACTCGGCTTCAACCGCGGTGTCGACGCGGGACAACACATCGAACGTCTGCGACGAACCGTCTTCGCTCGTGGCGGTGACGCTCAGCATCGAGCCGGGTTCCACGCTCGCACCAACACCGTTGACGGTGAACTGCTCTTTGCCAGTGAGGCCAAGCGACTGCGCCGACTGTCCGCCGACGAATTGGAGCGGAACGACGCCCATGCCGATGAGGTTGGCACGGTGGATGCGCTCGAAACTCTCGGCGATCACGGCACGGACACCCAATAGCATCGGTCCTTTGGCCGCCCAGTCGCGTGAGCTCCCAGTGCCGTACTCCTTGCCGGCGATGACGATTAGCGGCACGCCCTCGGAACGGTAGCGCTCCGCAGCGTTGAAGATGCGCATCGTCTCGCCCGTTGGGTAGTGGACAGTCCAGTCGCCTTCGGAGTCGGGAGTGAGTTTGTTGCGGAGCCTGATGTTGCCGAAAGTGCCGCGCATCATCACGTTGTGGTTGCCGCGGCGCGAACCGTAGGAATTGAACGCACGTCGAGGAACATCGTTGCCTATCAAATGCTGGCCTGACGGAGCAGATGGTGGGATGCTACCGGCGGGGGAGATGTGATCGGTTGTAACCGTGTCGCCGACGCTCACGAGGACGCGGGCGTTCTCAATCTCGATGGGAGGTTGCGGTTCGAGTTCGAAGCCGTCGAAGTAGGGCGGCGGCTGGATGTAGGTGCTGCCCGGGTCCCACTGGAACTGCTCGCCGGTGGCGGCTTCAAGCTCCTGCCACTGCTCCGGCCCTTCGTATACGGCACCGTAGCGGTTAAGGAACTGGTCAACGCCAACTGAGCTGGCGACGTTTTGTGCGATTTCGTTCTGGCTTGGCCAGATGTCGGATAAGAAGACGTCGTTGCCGTCGTCGTCCGTACCCAAGGCGTCACGCGTCAGGTCGACATCGATGCGTCCGGCAAGGGCATAGGCGACGACAAGCATCGGTGATGCTAGATAGTTGGCCTTCACCTGCGGATGTACTCGACCTTCGAAGTTGCGGTTGCCGCTGAGGACAGCGGCAGCGACGAGGTCTTGGTCGGTCACCGTGTCCGCCACTTCCTGCGGCAACGGACCAGAGTTCCCAATACACGTCGTGCAGCCGTAGCCAACCGTCTGGAAGCCAAGCGACTCGAGCGGATCGGTGAGACCCGCACGATCGAGATAGTCCGTAACGACCTTAGAACCGGGCGCCAGACTGCTCTTGACCCACCATTTACGTTCCAGTCCGCGTTCGACGGCGTTACGCGCCAGCAAACCAGCGCCTACCATCACGGAGGGGTTGGACGTGTTGGTGCAGCTAGTGATGGCGGCGATCACGACAGAGCCGTCGGTTACTTCCGCGCCATTAGAAGACGCTTCGGGGAATGCGTCGCGGAAGTTTTCTGAGACATCGCTAAGCAGCACCCGATCTTGCGGACGTTTCGGCCCCGCCATGCTCGGCTCGACACCGCCGAGATCGAATTCGAGGGCAATCGTGTACTCCGGATTGTCGTTGTCAGACGGAGTCATGTAGTTCGCCGCGGCGTACGCCGCGACGAGCGCGACTGTCTCTTCGGAACGTCCGGTGCGCCGTAGGTAATCGAGCGTCTGCTCGTCGATCGGGAAGAAGCCGCATGTGGCGCCGTATTCGGGAGCCATGTTGCCGATCGTCGCCCGGTCGGCAACCGGCAGCGATGCGAGACCGGGCCCGTAGAACTCTACGAAGCGTTCCACTACGCCTACACCGCGGAGCATCTCCGTAATCGCAAGTACGAGGTCGGTCGCTGTTGCGCCTTCGGCCAAGCTGCCGTTGAGTTTCACGCCCACGACTTCCGGCACGAGCATGTAGTAGGGCTGTCCGAGCATTACGGCCTCGGCCTCAATACCGCCGACGCCCCAACCGAGGACGCCAAGTCCGTTGATCATCGTCGTATGCGAGTCGGTCCCTATACAGGTGTCGGGGTAGGCGACGGTTTCACCGTTTACCTCTTCCGAAAGGACGGCGGAGGCCAAGAATTCGAGGTTGACCTGGTGGACGATGCCAGTCCCTGGTGGCACGACGAGCATGTTGTTGAACGCTGTCTGCGACCACTTAAGCAGCTTGTAACGCTCGACGTTTCGCTCGAACTCGAGGTCGATGTTTTGCGCCAATGCGCCTTCAGATGCGAAATAGTCGACCTGCACCGAGTGGTCGATGACGAGGTCGGAGTGGACAACCGGGTTGATGATGCCGGGGTCGCCGCCTTTTTCAGCGACGGCGTCGCGCATGGCCGCAAGATCGACAACGACGGGAACGCCGGTAAAGTCTTGCAAGGCGACCCGCCCCGGCATGTAAGGAAATTCTTTCGGTGGAGTCTGAGTTGGCGACCAAGACGCTACTAGGCGCACATCGTCTTCGGTCGCGGGACCACCATGGGCGTTGCGAAGTGCATTTTCCAGCAGAACCCGTATCGAGAAGGGCAACGTTGACACGTCGCACAGCCCAGCACGTTCGAGCGCGCCTAGATCGTAGTAGGAATAATCCCGTCCTTGGACATTGATTCGATTGACGGAGTTGAACGGTGCTGGTTTCATACGTTAGAAGGTGGTTTTGTTGATGGTCGTTTGTGCTTGATTCGCCTGAATCCTAATGTATCAGCCGAACGATCACGCCGATTGTCGCTTATCATTTCAGCGCAGACCAAATAACCACCATCGAGACCAATTCGAAAGGCAGATCGCAAGCATGGGACACCCCAAAGACCAGCTGATATTCGTCGGAACCTACACCAATCTGGGTGCCAAAGGCATCTACACGTGCCACATGGATGGCGCCACAGGCAGATTGACAGAGCTGTCGGTCGCTACCGATAGCGGGCCCAACCCGTCATTCGTCACGTTGCATCCGAACGGCAAGTACCTCTACTCGGTTGCCGAGGTCAACGATTTCGACGGCGATGATGCCGGCGGTGTCCACGCATACGCCATTGGCGAGAACGGAAAGCTCTCACTCATCAACAAAGAGTCGACCAATGGGACCGGCCCGTGCCACCTAGTCGTCGAAGCGACCGGCAAGTACCTCTTCGTAGCCAACTACGCCGGTGGCAGTGTCGCAATGTTCGAGATCAACGACGACGGTAGCTTGAACGGAGCATGTGACTTCCACCAGCATGTCGGCGGAAGCATGGTTCTTGCAAGCCGCCAGAACGAACCGCATGCCCACTCCGTAACCATGGCGCCGAGCAACAACCAGTTGATCGTCTGCGACCTCGGCTTGGACAAGGTTCGCGTCTACGACATCGATCACAACGCTGGCAAGATCGTGCTGAACGAGGATGCCTCAGCCGATTCGAGACCCGGCGAAGGTCCGCGTCACTTCGCGTTCCACCCCGACGGCACGGCCGCATTCGCCATCAACGAGATCGGGCTGACTATCAGCGGCTACGATGTCGATGCCGACAGCGGCAAGCTGACTGAAACCCACTGGGTCGGCACGGTGCGTCCCGACGTGGTCTATGCCGATGGCAACAGCACCGCCGACATCCATGTGTCGCCCGATGGCAGGCACGTCTACGGCTCGAACCGCGGCAATGACACACTGGTCATCTATGGCTGGGACCCCTGCGCCCGGATGCTCTACTACATTGCCAACGAGTCGACACGTGGCAACACTCCTCGGAACTTCGCCATCGATCCGACCGGCACTTGGGTTCTCGCCGAGAACCAAGATTCGGGCACGATTCACACCTTCAAGCGGGACGCCGACTCTGGCAATTTGACACACACCGGACACATGATTTCGATACCGGGACCAGTCTGCATCCAGATGATGGATGCTTAGACAAAAATTGAGACCGTAGCGGCAGCTGTTTAGAGCCGACACGAAAGGCAATTACCTTGGCATCCATCGATTACCGGCATCGACCGGAGGTTCAGTCGCGATCTGTTGAGCTTCTCTACGACGACGGAGTGCCGTTCAGAGACCTCAACAAAAACGGTGAATTAGACACCTATGAAGACTGGCGACAACCGGTCGAGGCACGCGTCGCCGACCTGCTGTCTCAGATGACGTTGGATGAGAAGGCCGGGTTGCTGATGATCGATCAGTTGAACGCCGACGCGGGTGGTCAAGTCCCGGTACTGGCAGGCAAATTGCTGTTCGAGGAGAAGATGACGCGGTTCATCCTCCGCAATACCGTCACGAACTCGCCTGCAGAAACCGGGCATCCGTTCTTCGGCGCGCAGGTGACACCGTACGAGATGGCGCAGTTCACGAACGCGGTGCAGGAGATGTGCGAAACCACGCGTCTCGGCATCCCCGCGCTCTTCAAATCCAACCCACGCAACCACTTCGAGGAAGGCGGCATGGGCGGATTAGACGCCTCCGTCGGCGCGTTCTCGGCTTGGCCTAAAGAAGCAGGTCTGGCCGCGACGCGAGACATGGATCTTATCGCCGAGTTCGCCCGGACTGTCGCCCGCGAATGGGTGGCGCTCGGCATCAGGGGAATGTACGGCTACTGCCTCGATCTCTCGACCGAACCCCGATGGTTCCGCATCACCGAGACCTTCGCTCAAGACGCCGATCTAGTGAGCGAAATCGCCACGGTATTGGTCAAAAACATCCAGGGTGAAACGCTCAACCACCGCAGCGTCCAAGTAACGATGAAGCACTTTCCGGGCGGCGGACCGCAAGAGGGTGGCGGAGATCCGCACTTCGAGTTCGGAAAGGACCAAGCCTACCCCGGCGACAACTTCGACTACCATTTCAAGCCCTTCGTCGCCGCTATCAAAGCCGGCGTCTCGTCGATCATGCCGTACTACGGCGTGCCGGTGGGGCAGAAGTACCTGCCGAACGACGTCGGGATGTCGTTCTCCAAAGGCATCGTGACCGAACTGTTGAGAGAGAAGTTAGGCTTCGAAGGCAACGTTAACTCCGACACCGCAATCGCCACAACGATGCCGTGGGGCGTCGAAGACAAACCTGTTGCAGAGCGAGTAGCGATGGCGATCAACGCTGGAGTGGATGTGCTATCCGGGTTCAGTGACAACAGGCAGATGATGACTTTGATCGACTCCGGCAGGATCTCCGAGGAGCGCGTCGATCAAGCGGTCACCCGATTACTCACCGAGCAATTTAAGCTCGGACTTTTCGAGAACCCCTTCGTAGAGCCGAACCGAGCGGGATACATCCTCAACAACCGCATAGCGCAAACCAAGGCCGATGCCGCGCAACGCAAAGCCATCGTCCTCCTCCAAAACCGCAACAACGTGCTGCCGATGGAGATGCCGTCTCCGAAACCGCAACGAAACCCATTCGCTTTGCTCGGTTTTCACCAAGATTCGACAAACGAGCCGGAGATTGAATTCGTAAGCAAGCAGCTCTATGTAATGGGCATGGACCCAGAAGTTGTCGGCGGTTCCGAGTGGAACGAATACGAAGTCGTGTCCGGCGACTACGATGCTGCCAACGGCGAAACGAGACCTGCGGTCCCCGATGGCACTGACTACGCCATCATCCGAGTCGTCGTCGGCAACAACAGCAAGATTGGCGGCGGCTTCCTGCCGGTTCCAGATCCGGAAGAGCTCGACATGATCGCCTTCTCCGACATGGAGACGGCCAACTCGTGGACGGTCACGCCGAGCTTGGCCGATATCAACGGCGTGATGTCCGAAATCGGTGCCGACCGTACGATCGTAGCGATCCGCTTCCGCCAACCATTCGTCTTGGACGAAGCGAGCGGCCTGCGAAAGGCTGGTGCCATCTTCGCGACGTTCGGATCGAGCGACGCCGCGCTGATGGATGTCCTCACCGGCAAGCATCCCGCTCAAGGCAAACTACCCTTCGCCCTCGCAAACAGTGCAGAAGCGATACTGGGACAACACTCAGACGTCCCCGGCTATGCCGATGAAGACACGCTTTTTCCGTTTGGACACGGATTGGAGTATTGAACACGCATCGTTGTTGGCGGGTCATCAGTTGATCCACATGCGAATATTTGAGCGCATGATGGTAGGATGAAACCATTATGGCTACATTGCAAGTAAAAAATATACCTGACGAGATGTACGAGCGTCTGCGGAAGTTGGCGAAAGATCGGCAAACGACAATCAGTGCGACGGTCATAAATGCTGTTGAGCGTGAGATTCGTAGCGCAGCGTGGCGGGAGCGCTGGCAATCGCGCCCTGAAATCGACCTCGGTGTCGACGGGGCTGCGTTAGTTAAAGAAGCCCGGGCCTCAAACGGCGTAAGCGAAACGGTCAATGATTAGATGTCAGACGCGTTCGTTATCGATTCGTCGGTAGCCGTTGAGCATTTGTTAAAAACTCCGCTCGGCAATTCGGTTACCGAGCTGTTGGATAGGTCCAGTTTGGTTGCTCCAGAAATGCTGGACGCTGAGGTGTTATCAGTCGTCCGGCGAAACGTTCTGATCGGTAGGTTGGAAGTCGATGCAGCGGAAACCGTGTTGAGCGATTTGGTGGATTGGGAAGTTGATCGCATTTCGCACCAGACGGTTGTGCTGAACGCCTGGCGTCACTATCAAAACGTTTCACCATACGATGCCCTCTACGTAGCCACGGCCGAACAGTTCGGATTGCCATTGTTGACTCTTGACGGCAGATTGGCGCGTGCTGCGGGGATCGAGATCGTTGTTCACGACATAAGCTCGACAGAGTTTCAGTCGCTACTGCAACGGTAGCCAGGGTTGCAGCCAGTGCGGCGAGCCGGTCAAGCGGACCTCGTCGACCCACCTTAACCCAGTCGTAGCCGCGCCTTCCCGGTGCCACCAACCTGAGCGGCGCGCCGTGCCCATGCCACAGCAACTCGTTGCCAACTCGCGTTGCCAGCATGATGTTGCCGAACTCCGAAGATGCGTAGCGGCGGGTGTAACCCGTCACCGAGTGGACGATGCAGCTCCATGCGTCAGGGTTCATCCCCGCGGCCTCGAGAAGCTCTCGCAAATTCACACCACCCCAGATCTGGTGCGAGTACCAGCCGCCCGTGCAGTCGAGCGTCGCTTGGATTTCGGAGAACTCGGTCCCCAGACCGCCGTTCTCGAGGTCTAGAAGCGTTAACGAGGTCGATGCGCCGTCGACATCAGTGATTTTGAGACGCCATTGGGCGATGTCGACCTCGGATGGCTTGTCATTGATCCACGACGTGGTGGGGAAGATGTTGCCCTCGTACGAGTGCCGTTCATGCGATCCGGTGAAACGCCGATCCGCACCCGGAGTCGGAATTGCTCGAATGACGTTTTCGCTGACCACCCATGCGGCCGTGCCCGCGGCGAGGATCGAGCCGAATCGCAAGACCTCCCGTCTTTCAGCGCTGTAGCCGACGCGGAATCGGGCCGTGTATACCCACGCGTGCCAAGCGATGAACGGCAGGATCGCGGCTCCGGCATAGATGTGCAGGCTCATGCCCGTGATTCCTTCGACCGCCCAAAATCCCCCAATGCTCCAAACCACGCCGACGCTCAGCGACGTCAAAAGGAGCACCGAAACGACGATTGCGACGTTCCGTGGTCTTCCTCTGGCCGGCCGTTTGAGCGAATGCAGAGCCAGTGCCGTTTTCCAAGCGAGGACGGGGCGATGATGCTGTAGCCAAGGACACTGTGGGCTTGCAACACGATCTCGTTGCGGGCGTTGCCGCTCATCAAGCCGAACGCACCCGTCACAAACTCGCCAGCAACGAGCGCGAGGAGGATTAGGTTGACCCACTTATGGCGCATAAGAGCCTTCTAAGCGGGATGGTAGGTGAAAATCGGGAGTGGCTAAACGTCGTCCATCTTTTCGGGAGTCATGAGTTCCCAGAACTCGATCTCTTGGCCTTCGATATGCTCCCGGACTTGGTTGCCCACTTGCAACGCTTCCCGTGGAATGGAGCCGCCCGAAAGGTACGGTGACCCAAGGTTATCTTGCGTCCACTCAAGCACGACCTGGTCGGGCTCGCCCGGGACAGTCCCAGCGTTGAAGTAGACGGTGCCTGTCGACCGACCGGCCGATTCGTAGATTTCCTGTTGCTTCTGAACCAGAGAAGCCACGAGCTTGCCTTGCCGGTACTTGGCTTTGTAGACCCGTCGGAGCATGTACATCGAGTTATCCTCGTACTTTGGTTGTGTTCTACGGCAGAACCGGTTGTCGGTTCAATAAAACGCGTTTCAAGCGCAGCGGTTACCATAATATTCTGAATTCCCTTACCTAATTCCCTCTCAATCCGCTAACACCTTGAAAATAGGCATCAATCGAGAAAACGCGCCCGGCGAAAACCGTGTCGCGGCATCCCCTGATCTGGTGTCCAAGTTGGCGTCTGCCGGTCACGATGTGGTCGTTCAGAGCGGCGCAGGGGTGAGCGCAGGATTCCCAGACGCGACCTACGAAGACGCGGGTGCCTCGCTCGAATCGTCGGCAACCGCAATCGCCGAATCGTCAGAACTGCTACTCCACGTAAGCAAACCGTCCGACGATGAAATCGCTGCCATGCAAAGCGGATCTGCGCTCGCAGCAACCCTCGACGCCCGACGCGACACCGATACAATCGACGCGCTCGCCAACGCCGGCGTCACCGCATTCGCCATGGACCTAGTGCCGCGCATCGCCCGCGCCCAGAGTATGGACGTGCTTTCATCACAGGCATCAATCGCTGGCTACAAATCAGCACTCATGGCCGCTGACTCATTGAGCCGCTTCTTCCCAATGATGATGACCGCTGCTGGAACGATTCCTCCGGCGAGGGTGCTGATCCTCGGCGCTGGCGTTGCCGGACTGCAGGCGATCGCCACCGCCAAACGCCTCGGCGCAGATGTCTACGCCTTCGACGTCAGAGCGGCGGCGGGCGAACAGGTGCAGAGCTTAGGTGCCAAGTTCATTGCGCCTCTCGACGCGGACGATGCCGAAGCGACCGGAGGTTACGCTAGGGCACAAACCGAAGACGAAAACGCGCGTCAACGCAGATTTCTAGCCGAACACATCATCCGCGCGGACGCCGTGATCACGACAGCGGCGATACCCGGACGGCAAGCGCCCCTATTGATAGAAACCGAGACCGTCGCCGCGATGAGACCTGGCAGCGTTATCATCGACCTGGCGGCCGAGACCGGCGGAAACGTCGAGGCGACCGTTGCCGGCGAAGATGTCGACGTTAACGGCGTGACAGTCAAAGGCCCCGTAAATGTCCCTTCGTCGATGCCGTACCACGCGTCGGTTACATACGCCCGCAATTTGGAATCGCTGCTCAAGCTGCTCATCGGTGATGATCTGGCTTTGTCACTCGATTTCGACGACGAAGTCGTGGACGCCATGTGCGTAACCCACGACGGCGCGATACGCGGCCACACGATTGGACGATGAAGACAGGAGACCGATATGTCGATTGAAGCACTCCTAATCTCGCTGGCCGTATTCATGTTAGCGATCTTCGTCGGATACCTCACCATCACCCGCGTCCCACCGACGTTGCACACGCCGCTGATGTCCGGTTCCAACGCTATTTCTGGAATCGTGATCGTCGGGGCAATCATCGTCGCCGGATCGGTCGGCGGCTTGCTCGGCGCGATCTTGGGAGTCGTCGCCGTGACGCTCGCGACCATCAACGTGGTCGGCGGCTATCTCGTTACTGACCGGATGCTGCGCATGTTCCACCGTAGCGACGACGAACGACGTTAAGCGAAAACCATGGAGATTTCCTCTACAGCACTCGACAACGTAACGCTCGCGGCGTACATCGTCGCATCCGTCCTCTTCATCGTAGGGCTGCTTTGGCTGCGGTCACCCGAAACGGCGCGAGCGGGAAACCGGCTGTCGGCGTTGGGCATGCTGATCGCCGTCGTATTCACCGTCATCGACCGAGACATCGTCAGATACGAGTGGATAATCGTCGGCTTGATTATTGGCGCGTTGATTGGTGTAACAGCCGCACGGCGGGTGCAGTTGACGGCCATGCCACAGATGGTCGCCATATTTAACGGCTTCGGCGGCGCAGCGTCGGCCGTCGTGGCAGGCGCGCAGATTCTCAGCCGGAACGACACCGGCGATGTCGATCCCGTCGTCAGTGTCACCGTTGCGCTATCCGTATTGATCGGGTCGTTGACCCTGACAGGCAGCCTCATCGCATTCGGCAAGCTCCAGGGCATCGTGGCCACGCAACCTGTATTGTTACCGCTTCGCCACGTCGTCAACGCGGTGCTGGCCATCGGCGGTTTGGCGATGGCGGGGTTGATCATCGTCGACCCTGGCCTCGAATGGGCGCTCGTCGCTATGGCGGTCATCGCACTCATTATCGGCGTGCTTATCGTGATTCCCATCGGCGGAGCCGACATGCCCGTCGTCATCGCGCTATTGAACTCATACTCCGGATTGGCCGCCGCGGCAACGGGATTTGTGATCGACAACGCGATGCTGATCATCGCCGGATCGCTCGTCGGCGCCTCTGGTCTCATACTCACCCGCATCATGACCCGGGCGATGAACCGGTCGCTAGGCAACGTGATGTTCGGCGGGTTCGGTGTCGCCGACTCCACGGGCGGGGCTGCTCCCGGCGCAACGGCGACGGACCGACCGGTGCGATCTGTGAACGCCGCCGAGGCAGCAATACTCCTCAGATACGCCGATTCAGTTATCTTCGTGCCCGGATACGGACTCGCGGTGGCGCAGGCGCAGCATCAGGTTCGCAACTTGGCCGACATGCTCAAAGGGCGCGGGGCAGAGGTGAGATACGCGATTCACCCAGTAGCCGGCAGGATGCCCGGCCACATGAACGTCTTGCTTGCAGAGGCCGATGTCCCATACGACGAACTCAAAGATCTGGACCAGATCAACGACGACTTCAGGCGTGCGGACGTGGCGGTAGTCGTCGGTGCCAACGACGTGACGAACCCGGCCGCGCGAACCGAAACAAGCAGCCCGATCTACGGAATGCCGATACTGAACGTCGACCAAGCCCGTTCGGCAATCGTGTTGAAACGTTCCATGGCGTCCGGTTTCGCCGGTGTGGAGAACGAGCTTTTCCACATGGAGAACACGATGATGCTCTTCGGCGACGCGCGCGGGTCCGTCGAAGACCTGCTATCCGAGATGAAAGAGCTCTAAGTGTGCTTGTGAGAGGATTGGTTTGACATGAAAATCCACGGCGTTGGTCAAATCTCGATCTCCGTTACCGATGTCGCCAAGGCGGTCGAGTTCTACCGCGACACGCTCGGCATCGATTTCCTGTTTCAGGTCCCCGGCGACAACCCGATGGCCTTCTTCGACTGCTCCGGGACTCGTCTCTACATTAACCAACCCGAAAACCCCGAGCACGCCGGCACCTCCGTCATTTATTTTCAAGTCGATTCTGCCCAAGATGCTGCTAAGGAATTGACGGCGCTCGGCGTGACCATCGAATCTGAACCGCACATCATCCACCAGACCGACAACTACACCCTCTGGATGGCCTTCTTCCGCGACCCGGACGGTAATCTCATGGCCGTCATGAGCGAAGAGGGCGATTTGATGGGTTAGAGTGCGACGATCACGCATCGTCTGAGCGGCGACTTTGCCGCTCATCTCCGCTTCACGAATAGCAACCGCAACCCGAGAACGACCAGCACGACGGCGAACGGAATCCAGATGTACCGGGGCGAGAGTTCGATGATGTTGAACGCCCAGAGCAAGACCCACACGCCGATGACAAGGAACAGCACTCCGCAACCGACCCTGGTCCATTGATTGTTTTTCTTCATTCCGAATCCGAATTGGGAGTAGTAGACGCGAATTGGCGGCTTGCGACGATCGGGGAGCAACGGATCGTCATCGTCTTCCTGCCGTCGAGGGTCAATGCTCACTTTGAATCAGTAGTTTGCTGTTTCTTCGATTCTTCGTAGGCTCTTAGTTCCGGGATAGTTAGGTCGCGACCTTCTTGCTTCGCTTTTAACCAACGGTTGAATGACAATTCGCTCTCGCGAGAGGGCGAACCGACGAGAAGTGCCTCGACGAGTATGTCCTCGTCCAAATCCGGCCAACGGATCGCATCGCCGTCGCCTTCCAGCTGCCAGTTGTCTCTTTCAGCTTGTGTGGCATGGACCAACCTGGGGTACCAGGACAACGGCGCGCTGACGACTCGTCCATCGGCTAGTTCAGCGGTCAGCGTGTCGTTGGAACAACGGACGTTGACTGCCAGCGCTTCGTTAGTTTTCGGTGCCGAAATGGCCATACCATTCCTCAAGGATCAAGTCGTGGTTGCTTTCTATTATCCGCGTAGTCCGCCGGATTTCTGTGCGACCGAATCCACCGTCGTCGGCCAATTGCGTCGGAGCTAACCAAAACTTCGCATGATTGCGGTCTCGTCGCACATGCACGTGTGGCGGCTCGGAAGCGTCACGGGAGAAAAACTGAACCGATACGGCCCTTCGATCAAAATAGTCGGCATAATCTCCGAACATGTCCAATACGCCTCCAGCGTCGCACCGGTCAGGACCAGTGTTCAATCGACCTCTGCGAGTTGCTGTCGCTGTGATTCGTCGTACGCGTCGAGTTCGGGAATCGTCAGACCGCGACCTTCATTCTTGGCCTTCAACCAACGTTCGAAGGACCGCTTGCCCTCGCCATACGGACGCCCCTTGACGAATCCATCGACGCTCAGATCCTCATCGAGGTCGGGCCAACGGAAGCCTTCGCCGTCAAACAGCATCTCCCAATTTTCACGTTCTTGTTTTGTCGGATGGACGAGACGGGGGTACCGACTCAACGGCAAAGTAACGCTTCGCCCGTCGGCAAGGTCCACGATAAGGGATTCTTGACTGAAGCGTAGATTCGTGGCCAACACTTCGGATCGTTTATCGGTTGAGATGCTCATTCCATTTTTCTAACGTCGTAGCTCCGTTACTTTCTATTATCCGCGCGATTCGATTCAGTTCAGTTTGGTTGAAGCTTGCGTTTTTCGATATGGTTACCGGTTCCAACCAGAATTTCGCTCGGTTTCGATACCTTCGGACGTGGATGTGAGGTGGTTCGTTACCTTCGTCCGAATAGAACGAAAAACTGTACGGCCCCTCCCGATGGACTACCGGCATACCGTAAAAGAAATCAGATTGTAGACGGGAGGCGACATCGTCGCCTGTTAATACAGGTCTACCACGCCCCGTGCAGATGATCCGGCGGCGTTATCGGCTCCTTGTTCCACAGCGTCTCCAACGTGTAGCGCGGCTCCCAGCCCAAGATGCGACGCGTCTTTTCACTGTTGAACTTGTGGTGCGGAGTCTCCGGGAACGTGAAAAACGTCTCGTAGCGGGAGGGCAGACGTTCCAAAGGCACTTCCAAGGCGGCTCGGATCGCCGTGCCGCAGTCGGTCCATGCAGTGGTGAAAGGCGTCATGTCCTCGTGGTAAGTCGCCCCTGGAACGCCTCTGCCCATGCCCCAGTTCCACGTGTGGCGCATGTTGTAGTAGAGCATCGTGATGACGTAGATGCCGAACTGCTCGCTGAAGACGCGGCAGATCTCCTGACCGAGACCTTTAGAGTGCGCGTAGAGGCGGGTGCCGAACTGCGGCGGCATGTCGGGGCTGAGATCGAAATCCCAGTTCTCGTACGTCTCGCCGACCAACTGGAAGTGAGGCCCGGTGTTGATGACGCGTTGGATTCCGTGTACGCGCGCGGCCTCCATCATGTTGTAGTTGCCGCGTGTGCTCACGTCGAACGCCAGCTTGCGGTCTTCGCGCAGAACCGAGAGGTTGATGATCGCATCGCAACCATCAGCCATCGCGACGATGCCGTCGAGATCATCCGAGCTGATCTGCCGGAAATCGCCGTCGAACTCGTCTCCGGGCGGGTTGATGTCGGTCAGGATGATTTCGTGACGATGTTTCAGCGCCTTGACAACCCAAGGGCCAAGCATCCCGCATCCACCGAGTATGAGAACTTTCATCTTCTTCTGTGCCTCCAAATGAGAAATGCGCCTTAGAACCCGAGCGTCGCTGATGCTTTCGCCGTCGTGTAACGCCGGTTCAGCACCGCCGATTGGATGTGAATGTCCTGCCACGGCTCGACATCGGCCTCCAGCGCGGCTGCCACCGCGCGTCCGAGGTCTTGCATGCACAGCGCCGAGTCGCCAGCTTCGTCTCCGATGCCGTCTCGCCCCCCTTCGACCAGCGGCCAGCCAAGCCGGAGATTGACGACCTCGAACTTCCGGTCCCTCGCGTACTCCTTGCAGATGATCTCGACGAGGTGCGCACAGAGCAGATTGATGTCGCTCGCCAGCGGCTTGCTGCGCCACAGCTCCGTAACGACCAGGTTCTCCTCGTACTCCTCCATCAATCTAAGCGTGCTCAGATTGATTACCCGTTTCACGCCAGCGTTAGACGCCGCCCAGAGGAGGTTGTAGGTGCGGCGCGTGTAGTAGTCGAGGTGAAAGCTGACCGGGATCTCGACTTCGTCCTGATAGCCGACGTTGACGATGGCGTCGATCCCGGCGACCAAGTCGTCGGTCGCTTGATCATGCTCGAGCGCGCAGACGATCACGTCCTGCTCGTCGTACGGAGCCATCGAGGTCAGGCGAAGGTTGTGGTCGGAGTCGGCGAGCTGCTCGACCACGGCACGTCCGGTGGCGGTTGGTGATCCGTTGATTAGTACATTCATGGGCATCGTGCGGGTTGCAAGTGTCGGGTGCTGGGATGATGATATCGCGTAGGTGTCGGCGATGCTACCCTGTATTCTCACTAACGCCCGACGACTATGACCGCGACAACGAAAGATCGGTAACGACATGTGCGGACGCTTCGGACTCTTCACCGACCTCGCCGAGCTGGTCGAACTGCTCGGCTTTGAGGTGGCAATGGCACCTGACGCTTATGTGCCTCGGTGGAACATTGCGCCCACGACTCCCGTGCTGTCGATCAACGAGGCGGACGGCGCCCGAACCGGAACGATGATGCGTTGGGGGCTGATACCGATTTGGGCCAAGCCTGACACCGCGTTCAAGCGTCCGATGTTCAACGCCCGTTCCGAGACCGTCGCCGAGCGCCCGATGTTTAGAGATTCCTTCACCAAAAGGCGATGCCTCGTACCCGCTAACGGCTTCTTCGAGTGGCGAAGAGACGGGACTTCCAAATCGCCCATGTGGATCTTCGACGCCGAGTCGCCCCTCGTCACCTTTGCCGGCATCTGGAGCGTCTGGCATGGCCCAGATGGAATGGTCGAGTCTTGTGCCATATTGACGACCTCGCCGAATTCCTTGATGGAGCCGATTCACAATCGAATGCCAGTGATCCTAGACGAAGATTGGGCGGCGATTTGGCTCGACGACGCGGCCGACAAGACCGTCCTTCTCGAAGCCCTGAAACCTCGCGAGTGGCAAACTATGGCCGCTCAAGAAGCGAACCCAGCCGTCGGATCCACCAGAAACGACGGTCCGCACCTCATTGAACCGCAGAGCATGTTGCTCTGATACCTGGCCTGGATCGCACAGGCTGGGTTTGCATATTTGAAGCGCGACCTCAGAAATACATGAAAATATGAAGTAGCACTTCAGAAATACATGAAAATATGAAGTAGCAATGCAGAAATACATGATATTATGAAGTGATACTTCAGAAATTCATCGCGTTGTGGGTCGATGTTCAGTAGAAATCTACAGTTGCCGCCCTCGGGAAAAGAATCGTTTTTCCTCTGGGGACCGCGGCAGACCGGCAAGACGACGCTCCTGCGTGAGCGCTATCCCGGTTGCAAGTGGCTCGACCTGCTCAAGAGCGACGAGTACGTCCACTACTCGGCACGTCCTGAAAGACTGCGACAGGAGATCGAAGCTGAAGGGCTGCGACCCGACAAGCAGATCGTCATCGACGAGGTGCAGCGAGTTCCCGAACTGTTGAACGAAGTGCATTGGTTGATCGAGAACCACAGGCTCAATTTCGCGCTCTGCGGCTCCAGCGCGAGAAAGGTCAGACGCGGCGGAGCCAATCTGCTCGGCGGCAGGGCGTTCAGGTACGTGATGCACGGATTGACCGCGGGGGAGCTCGGTCGTGAGTTCGATCTGGACCGGCTGCTCAACCACGGCTGCCTGCCGAGGGCGTACGAGTCCGACGAGCCGACGCGCGTGCTCGACTCCTATGTGGCCGACTATCTGGAACAAGAGATCGCCGCGGAAGGATTGGTGCGGCGACTGCCTGTTTTCGCTCGATTCCTCGACGCCGCGGCGTTCAGCGACGGTGACAACGTCAACTACACGAACATAGCTTCGGATTGCGGCGTTTCAAACAATACCGTCAAGGGCTACTTCGAGATACTCGAAGACACGTTGCTCGGCACGTGGCTGCCGGCATATCGAAGGCGTGCCAAACGCCGAACTGTAAAGTCGCCTAAGTTCTACTTCGCCGATGTCGGCGTCGTCAACCGGTTGGCGCGCCGCGGCGCGTTGATCGCTGGCTCCGAGCAGTACGGCAAGGCGTTTGAAAACTGGGTCCACCACGAGTTGGCGGCATACATCAGCTATCGAAATGTCGATGCCAACTTGACGTATTGGGGGTTGACGAGCCAGACCGAAGTCGATTTTCTGCTCGACGACCTCTCGATCGCCATCGAAGCAAAATCGAGCGGGAACATCGGCAATCAACACCTGAGGGGATTGCGGTCGATAGCCGTCGAGTACCCCGAGATTCCCCAACGTGTCGTGGTGTGCCGGGAACGTCGAGCCAGGGTAACCGACGACGGCATCTTGATCCTGCCCGCGGAACGATTCGTCGAACGGCTATGGGGGGACGATCTGATCGGATAACAGGTTCATCGGTAAAGCTGGCGTTCGTCCGCCGATGGAACACCTACTCCATGACCCGCAACGTACAGGGGATTTCCATGCGCTGAAGTTTTCGCACGCTCAGGACGGGGCGATTGCGATGACTGAGATGGCTAAGATCAGTAGCAACGCCAGTTGGGCCAGATCGACCGTGAGTGCGATGCCGAGTTCTGGATATGTAGCGGGCACTAGTGAATGGATCATCCATAGCAGCAAACCGTATCCGAGCGCGATGCCGATGAGCTTGGCGATTGTGCCAACTACTAGGCCTTCGATGACAAGATTCAATACCACCCTTCCAACGGACACTCCAAAGGCGAACATTGTCGCGTGATCTCTCGCTCGTTCTTCGACGTTGATGTTGGCGGTGTTTAAGGCAATTAAAAGCGCCAATCCCAGAATGACGATTTCAATGACTAGGAATACGGCAGCGAACTGTTCGAAGAGGTCCGCGATGGCTTTGAAACCTTCGGCGAGACCTTGAACCGTCGCGACGCCTGGCACATCGAAAAGTTGCTTTTTGGCGTCGATGAGAGTTACCCCATCCGCGGGTGTTGCGGTTACTCCGTTAGCGAAACCTGCGAGTCATATCAGATCGGCTTGTCGAACGTCGATATAGACGACGGACCGCAACGGATATCCGTGGACAACCAAAACGTGCAGTCTGGTTGAGCCGACCGTCAAGGTTCCGCATCGGTGGTCTTGGGGCGCGATAGAACTAATTCGTCTCCGATGCCGACACCGAGGTCGGATGCGGCCTTACGCGCGAGCACGACACCCGGCACCCCCACCTCAAGTTTTCCCTCTCTCGCCGTCGGTGACCAAGCCTCGCTTTGAAAGTCGAGGAACTGGACGCTCACTGGAACAGCGCTCTCTTCGATGCTGCGCTGGACTTCATCTTCTGCGCTGGCAAGGTCAATGAAGTGTGAACCTTCATTTCCGATGCCTTCATTCGAGTTGATGCTTCCTACTATGGATAGGACGGGCTCGGCTGACCGGAGCGCGTCGCTGGCTACTATGTTTGAGACGACCTCCGAATCGGTCTTGCGAAAGGCGTCGAGTTGCACTACGAGTCGGTCGTCGTCGTCGCCAAGCAGTTCTTGACTGCCGCCTCGGAGCGTAGTGATGAACGAAACGCGCAAACCAACCGTGGCAAAACGGATCGCTAATACGGTGCTCAGGGCGAGCAAGGTAAGTATTGTGCGTCGCGGAGTTCTTAGCATGTTGCGAAACGGCATACGTATGACACTTCCTCCGGGCAAGGGGATACGACCGATCAACGGTGCGAAACCACCGCCTCGTGATGCCAAGTGACCGGTTCTGATCGCTTCGACCGGCTGTACTCGGACCGCGCGGTAAACGGGCCACAATACGGCGACCATTGGGACCAAAACGCCAATCGCGGCTACGCTGACGAAGACATCGGTTTCGAAGGGTGCCGAAAAGACGGGCAGAACGATGAAATATTTGATGACGCCCGGCATCAAGCGAGACACCAGCCAACCCATGATGAGGCCGAACACAACTCCCAAGACAGCGATCTGCAGGCCGAGGAGAATCGGCCGAGTTGCGATCGAAACGGGATTAAGTCCCAACGCCACGGATGTTCCGATTTCTCGCCGTTGCGTCTCCACGATCCGCGCCGCGAAGTTCAGGGCCGCAAACGCCGCGCCTCCGAACAGGATCAGAGAAATCACGTCGTAGACTGCTTGGTGACCTTCGACGTCTCTGGTCAAGGCGACGTAGGCGGCATCATCGTCTCTCGTGGACGTGATGACGCTAGTTTCCGGGTGAACTCTCGACAACTCTGCGGCTAGCGCAAGATGGCTCAGTACCGCAAGGACATGGCGGAATACGAGTGACGGAACTCCTAGCATCATTGCTCGGTGGAATGCCGCGCCAAATGAAAACGGCGACCCCGCATCGCGGGATCGCCGTAGAAACCGTACAGGGTTTTTCTAGGAACTAGAAGTCGTTGCTGTGTGGGTGACTCTTGGGAACGCATCTTAACTTTTGGTAGTACTTCCACTTGGTGCATTTCCAATACGAGCCGTTCGGCGTAGAGATGTAGACCTCTCGTTGACAGGTCCTCCAGCGACGTATGATCTTGCACTTTTAAAAGGGGGTGCGGCTCTATCGATGATCCTTCGCCGTTGCCGAGAATCGATGCTTCGTCCACCAAGTAGAGTCGACTTCGGTTGTGTCCAGAACTGCCATCTCGGCGTTCTCCACCTGGGTGGTCTCGCCACCCGCGGACAGCGCGACGAAAGTCAACGCCGGGATCATGCTGAACATGAACATGCCGATGATTCGATTGCGAATCTCAGGTGTAACGTTCATTTGATTCCTTACTTTTATTCCTAATTGCGTAGCGCCTTAACATACTTAAGATACAGGAGGAGAAAATGGTGAAACGTCTGGCATGGATTGGAATCTGGACTCTGATCATGATCGGGTGCACGCTCGTTGACAACCCTGACACTCCAATGCCGATGCCCGATCCCACCGGGGAATCCGAGACAGGAATCGAGATCGATGAGTCCACACCTTCGGTCTCGGCATCGATCGACTATCCGGACGGCGCGAAGGTCGGCGGTGTGTTCCGACTGGTCGCGGGCAACGGCATCGTTCCGGATCCCGCGACAGGAGACGACCAAACAGGAAACGACCTCGACTCCAGTTGACTAGTATCCGAAATCTACTCGGGTCTGACTAGAATCGCTCCCGACCAGAACCACGCTGTAGTCCCTGATCTCGCTCAGTCCTTCGAGGTGGACACGTCGGGACTCCGCTACGAGTTCATGCTGCGCCAGGACCTAAAGTTCGGCGACGGCAGTCCAGTGACGGCATCGGATTTCAAATGGAGCTGGGAACGTGCCCTTAGTCCAAGAGCAGGCTCGCCACGCGCATTCGACGTTCTCGGATCGATAGAAGGTGCGGCTGAGATCGCCGAAGGCTCAGCCGACGAACTATCAGGTGTTAAGGCGGTGGATGACCGTATTCTCCAAGTTACCGTTTCGAATCCGCGATCCGATTTCACGGCGCTGCTCGCCGATCCCGTGGCATTCGTTCTGAAGCGTGGCAACGTCGAGAACTGGGGAGTCGACTGGGGCGAAGCGATTAACGAGTTCGAGCGTCCGATATTCTCTTCCGCGTTCGATCTGCCCGTCGGAACCGGACCCTTCAAACTGGTGCGAGCGGACTACCGCAAGGGACCTTGGGTTTTGGAGCGGAACGAGCACTACTGGGATCGACAGCCATATCTGGACGGCATAGTTATCGTAACCGAGTATTCGACGCTCGGATTCGAGCAGTGGACTGCGAGAGAGGAGTCCGATTTCATCGAAGGAGACGTGGACATGATCTTCGGATATCCAGATGGAGTGGAGTTGAAGACCTTTCCCGCCGACGGACCACCACAGACCAGTTTCTTAGTGTTCAATGCGAGCCAGTCGCCATTTGACGATCTCAGATTCAGGAAGGCTCTCGCACTGTCGATTGACCACCACGTGTTCGACCATTTCGCCAGCAGCATCTATGCGGCGCACGGTTTGCTTCCACCTGGATTTCCTGGTTGCAGCGACGACATAGTCGTGCCGGACGCTGATCCAGAAATCGCCGTGCAGGAACTCGAGGCATCGGATTACGATGGCGAGATCATACGGTTCGAGCCCCTTTGGGACGGCTTCCTAGTGGAAGAATTCCAAGCGATGATCGATTCTTGGTCTAGTACCTTGGGAATCGATGCGACATACGAACCGTTGAGCAACGCAGAATATCTGCGAAAGAAAACGGCACGTTGCAGATGATTGGATTCGATGTCGAAGCAACGTATCCTGATCCCTATGCCGTCTTCAGAGTATTCGCCGAAGTTTTCCAACAAGGCGATGTGTCGGAGGAGTGGGAGCAGGTAGCGCAGATGCTTTCAGAAGCCACCTCAGAGCAGGACGCTGCGAGACAGTTTGAGAAATACGCAGAGTTTGAGCAGCATCTGATAGACACGCATTTGATGATCCCCATCCAGTGGTACACGGGAGAGAAAAACTACACGTTTCAAGCGTGGGTCAACGATTTCAGTTGGCCCAAGTACGGCGGATCGAAGTTCAAGGACGTGTGGTTCGACGAGACCGCGCCGGATAGATGAGCGCGCCACCCGTAATTAGGGACCATTAGATATAGTTACCTAAAGTTCTATCCACGTGAGGTGTAGTGATCGGATCAAAACATAACTGTCTGGAGGCAATGCAATGGCAATGATTACCGTGGCCAGGACTGGTGGCTTGGCGCTGATGGTCGGTTCGGCGTTCTATATCGTTTCGACATTGCTGGCACCGGGCAGCTTCGTGGATGGGTCGGACGCGAGCAGTGTGTATGCGATGACCGACGCAATCGCCGACAACCCGTTGTTGACCGACTTCTCCTCCATCTTGGGTGGCGTGTCGCTCATGGTTCTATTGTGGGGATTGCTCGTGATGTGGCAGACCGCGCAAAGCCCCTGCGCTCTAGACACGTTCGTGAAGTTTGGGTTGGCTGGCGTCATGTTGGCCGTAGTCAGTTTGCTTGCCGCCCAATCCTTCAACTACGTGACATCTCACGTGGTCGAACACGGCGTCGGCTTAGGTGCCGGCGCTGATCAGACAGAAGCCCTTAGGGCTATCGGGTATCACATGCAATCCATGGCGGGGGTCGCCCGATTGATGGCCGGGATTACAGGTTTGATGGGATACGTAGTTTTGGGTTTTGCGATGGCGAGGAAATTCCGGCCCGGAGCGAACCGGTGGTTTGCGTTCATTGTGGGGTGCGGCGCGATCGTTTCGTTGATCGGCCTTATCTTGACGGAGCCGTTCCACGAGTTCATCGACACGTTGGCACCGATATTCACGGTGCTGTCGATGCTGTATTTAGTCTGGTGGATCATCATCGGATATGGGGTCTATACGGAACGGTTAGGTCTCCGAATAGGCGTAACGCCCGAGCATTAACCGTCGACATTGATCGATGCGCCAGAGGGTGACTGAAACGTCGTATTCTGGCGCCGGCGGGTTTTTTGGGAACCCACCCAATCCAAAGGTTGGTTCTCTAACTGCAGTGGTGAATCAGCCCACCGCGACTCTCATTTAAGACTTGGTTTGCCGATGTGCGAACCACGTCGCGCCTCAATCGCTTGAAATAAACTGAGGGCAGATTTCTTGAGGGTCTCAAAATGGGAGACGCACGATGGGCAACCCGCCGATTATTAAACGCATTGAACTGATGCGATACCACATTCCGACGTACGATTTGGCGACTGACGTTGGGTTCGCCATGGGGCAGTTTTACCAGCCCGGCGCACACGGTTTCCGGAACAGGGTCGGCATCAAAATCCACACCGACCAAGGCGTCACCGGCGAGTACATGAGCGGCGCACCCGCGACCTACGAACAGATCCTCATGTTCGTCAACTTCCTGATCGGCAAGAGCGCGTTGGAACGAGAGCGCTTCTACAACCAGGCGAAGTCGATACTCCGCAAGAACGACCGCATGGGTATCGGCCCTATTGATGTCGCGCTCTGGGATCTCGCAGGGAAGTACCACAACGCGCCGATATACCAGCTCCTCGGCGGTCACCGGAAGACGCTGCCGTCCTACGCCAGCACCTATCACGCAGACCGCGAACCCGACGGCCTCAGCAGCCCCGAAGCCTACGCCGACTTCGCCGAGCAGTGTCTCGAGATGGGATACCCCGGCTTCAAGATCCACTCGTGGGGCGAAGTCGACATCCAACGCGAGATTGCGACCGTCCGAGCCGTGGGGGAGCGCGTAGGCGGCAAGATGGCTCTGATGACTGACCCCTGCTGCGTCTACGACACCTTCGCCGACACGCTGGCGGTCGGACGCGTCTGCGACGAATACAACTACTTCTGGTACGAGGATCCCATGCGCGACGGCGGCGTCTCGCTCTGGGCTCACAAGCAGCTGAAGAAGATGATCAAAACACCCCTCCTCCAAGGCGAACACGTCCACTTGGTCGAAGCTCACACCGACATGGCCATCGCCGAGGCCACCGATTTCTGGCGCGCCGACTCCGACTACGATGGCGGAATAACCGGCGTCATGAAGATCGCTCACGCCGCCGAAGGATTCGGCATGGACGTCGAACTCCACATCTCGAGCCCGCCGCACCGCCACTGCATGGCCGCCATTCGCAACTCCAACTTCAACGAAATGGGCCTCGTGCACCCCAAAATTGTCGAGACCGGACCGAGCCTGTACAGATCCGACTATGCGGACCAGATCGATTCCATCGACAAAGACGGCAACGTCTCAGTTCCCCAAGGCCCAGGCCTAGGCGTGGAGTACGACTGGAAAGGGTTGGAGCAGTACCGGTTGGACACGGTTGTTATCGAGTAGAGAAACTCGGGTTTCCAGTCGACTATTCAAAATGTCTCGATTGTTCTGGATGCATCGGGGAGTTCACTTTTTCGATGAACTCGTCCGTATTCATCACGTCCAATCCGAGATCGTGACATGCGGTAACAATGGTCCCATCTTCAGACACGACAACGTTTCGGACCCCGTTGGTCCTGAGAGTCAACGCCATTCCAACGACATACGGATCGGCGTTTTCTACGTCGTCGACAGCTTGACCCAAATTCGGATAATATCGTTCGCGAATCGCGTCAGTATGTCGATCATCGACATCCGCCAAACCCACGGGGATGAGTTCAAAGGCAAACGGGCTCCAAGCACCGGGGACGTCAGGGTGTGCCACGTTCACGAGTTCTTGACGAACCTCCCAAGGAAAAACAAGCGAACCACGGCATACGAGATTCGTCAACTCCGCGAAAAATCGCCATTGTTGCAAGATCCGTACGCGCCGTTTCAATTCGATGCACGAGTTCGAATCCATCACTTCCACCCCCGAAATGGGCCATGTAGACTCCTTGTCGGATCTAGCTACCACGACAGTTCGGTGTTGACATGCGACGCAGCCGCTTCAATATCTGGACCATCCAATCGAAGCAATCTTCGTGCTTGCGCTTCACCAATCCGACGTTGATTCAATGCGCCAATAACCGTCGACACAGCCAACTCGCCTAATTCATTGATGCGATAAATGTGGCGCGGAATCCCGCTACGGCCACCGCTTTTTCGGGGTATGTCACGCCAAGGAAGCGCCGAATCGATTCGGCGATACAATCCCGCGTTCGTCGCTGAATAATCCTGGATAGCGAGCGCAACCGCACGCATGCTGACTTTGAATCGGCTGGACACGCGTCTAACCACCTCAAACTCTGCAATGGTGTCGCCAATCGCTTCCGCCAACTCAGTCCGATCAATCAAGGCACGATTGGCTGCCCGATCGCACCACTCCCCTAAATTTGCATTGTCGGGCGACGGTACGTGACACGAAACCGTCGATTTTCGACCTAGATGCGCGATCTCGTGGAATAAAGTGAAAGTCCGGGCCGTCGGGCCGTCCTTAGAGATGATGGCGATCACAGGTGCGAATTGATCCTGCAACGCAAACCCGCGCAGGTTGGTTTGAAATCCTTCGGGTTCGTGAACCCTCAACAGCATGACGAAAATCCCGGCTCGTTGCACGGTTGAACGCCAGCCAGCGAATTCCGTGCCGCGTCCGGGCGATACAGTGTCTGCGTCTCTCCGCGAATTGTTGAGCCAATCGCGGAGTTCGCCGCCCGCTTCAGCAACGTCCATATTCGATAAATCGGGAATTTGGACCGCAGGGTTCTCCGCCGTCGCCACCAAATCAGATAACAAAACCTGTAGGTATCGTGCTCGGCGCACCACAAGTCGTTCATACGGATTCAAAGACACCGAAGCACCGCTCGGCCCAGACATTCGGTGATATGCGCTCAACGACAGATCGTCGGGTACTTCATCCAAGAAAAACACGAACATTGGGCGTTTGATCTTTTGAGCGAGTTTGGTGAATTGACCCCTAGACGGTTGTTCATTTCCCTGCAGCCAACGAGAAATAAGAGTCTCATCCACATCCAAGTGGCCCGCGATCTCCGAGCGCGTAAAACCGCTTTCGTCGATCGCCCACGCGAGTACACGGGGATTCAGTTTTCGATCGAGTTGAACCAAGTCTCGATAGTCCTTGCGGACGCCGAAAATTAACGCCCGTCTGTTGTGAAACAGTTTAACTGCGTTGGATCAACTCACTTCCCCCCACGAATTCCAACCTCGCACCCGCGAAGCTCATCGCCCCCACGCCGCGATGTTCCACATCTCGCCGTCCCAGGCGTTCGTTCGCACGCCTTTGAGTGTGTCGAGATGCGCTGACACGAGACCGCGATTGACGAGCGGGATCTCGACGTAGCTCTGGACGTACATAATATCGTTCAGCTGCTTGATCAACTCGTCCCGTGTCGGGCCAATCGGCATCTTCGCTAGCCGAGCGTAAAGCGCGTCGTAGTCAGGGTTGCATGTCCGCGCGATGTTCCCCAGCGACCAATTGTCGTCGCGCGTCGGGATGTGCTCGCAGATCCGATCCGAAAGATACGACTACGGGTCGATGCCTGGGCCGTTGGCGTACATCTGAACGTCGGCGAAGAAGCGACGATACGTATATTCGGCATCGTCGATCGGATCGCCGCCGAAGAACAGGCTCGCATCGTGGTGCGTGAGCGTCACGTCGATGCCGATCTGCGACCACCACTCGCTGATCAGTCGCTGCGTCGCCTGCCGCACATCGTTCGTAGATGTCTGGAATACGATGCTGAGCGGCGTGCTGTTGAACTCTCGGACGCCATCGCCATCGGTATCCAACACTCCGGCATCGTCCAGCAATCGATTCGCCAATCCAATGTCTTGAGTCAGACAACTGTCGTTGGCGCCGGAGACGTAATTCGGTGGCCCGACGATGAGGTCGCAGGCCGGCAGGCCGGCGAATCCGTAGAGGTTTTCTGTCAAACGCTCGCGGTCGATCGCCAGCGACATCGCCTTGCGTATCTCGCCATTCGAGAGGAATGGATGCGGGTTGCCGCCGTCCAATTGTTCCGACCGATCATCGCCCAACGCCGGATCAGGATTGGTCTGGTTTAGCACGACACGTTCTACCAAGCTGGAAAAAGCGGTCACAACTGTCCCGTTCCCGAGCGCTTCCAAACCTTTCAGTTCATCCGGCTCGATTTGCAAGTTCCACGCATAGTCCGCTTCACAAGTCTCCAAAACCGATGTCGCCGGACTAAGCGCGTCGCCGCCACCTTTGACGACGACCCGATCGAAGTAGGGTTCATCACCCCAGTATTCCGGGTTTCGCTCGTAGACGGCCTCCTCGTTCGGCGTAAAGCTGACAATCCGATACGGACCGGTTCCGACCGGTTCGAATCGTTGGTCGCACGCACTATCGGCGGCCAAGCAATCCCGGAACTGCGCCTCGCTGATGATCGGCGTCCCGCTGCCGGCGAAAGCCGCATACGGGTAGGGTGTAGGCGCGTCGAACGTGATCTTTACCGTCTCGCCGTCGATCACCTCGACACCGGCGATTCCGTCGAACGAGCTTTCACCAGTGCAGCCGGTGTCTGGATCGGTGCAGTAAAGCCAGGTGAATCGGACGTCGTCAGCCGTAAAATCGCTGCCGTCCGACCACTTGAGCCCCTTTTTCAACGTCCAAGTGATCGACATCAGATCCTGCGACACACCGCCATTCTCGATCGTTGGAACGGATGCCGCCATGGCCGCGAAGATGTTGCCGTCTGGATCGTACCTCGCCAGCGGTTCTAAGGTGATTGCTGCGGCATCGATGTCCTTGGCACCTCCGGAATGGTAGGGACTCGGAACCGACGGCGCCTGCCAGTAGAGGATGGTCAACTCTTTTTCTTCGCTTTGACCGACAAATTGACAAGCTGCCAGCGACAATCCCACCAAAATGGCAATACTAGCTATTAGACGGATTTACATGGCTTTTCCGGGATATTCCGATTGAATATACGAGTGATTGGCAAAACCCAAATGACGGGTTAATTACAACAAATTGTAAGACGGATTAGGCTCGCGGGATTTAATGAGCACACGGTGTGCAAAACGAATGCTAAGCGAATTAGCGTTTATTTTCGCCCCCAAAAATATATTCGATTTAGTGAAACAGCCGTTCATCGCGCGGGTGCGTTCAATCGCCAGCGCATTCAGGGTCTTCCGCATCTTCGCCGTCTTCGCTCTTGGCATCCGAGTCCAGCTCCTCGCCACGAATGGGATTGTTCCAACCATCGGCAAGGTATCTGACGATATCCCGACTCAACGATGTCAACGGGGGACCGAATATTATTCCCCAAATCCCGAAGAAATGACCTCCCACAATGATCACGAAGATCACCGCAATAGGGTGTAGGTTTAACGTCCCTGCCTGTACCCGTGGCACCAGCAACGTGTTCTCCACCAACTGCACACCCAAGTAGAGCACAGCGACCAAGATCACTTTCTCCGGCGCAGTTGCCAACGTCACCAGAATCCCCGCCGCACCTCCAATCAACGGCCCGACTATAGGAATCATCTCGGACAACCCCGCGATGACTCCCAGAACCCCGGCGAACGGTATCCCAATAGCGACCAGACCGATCGTCACCGCGACCCCCACAATCGCTCCCAGAATCAGCTGTCCCCGCAAATACCCGCCCAACGTCTTGTCGGCGACCTTCGCCAAGTCGAGCAGGTACGGTTGCAACGCCTGAGGAAACGGTGCCAATAGACCAGAGCCGACTTGGCGTGAATCTTTCACCATGTAGAAAATCAGCACCGGCATCGTCGCCAGACCGATGATCAATGAAAACGTCTCCGAAACGAGTCCAACAGCCTTCGGCAACACCTGCCAAGCGGCGTTTACTAGGATGCTGCCCATGCCCGCCAAGTTTTCTTCGATCTGAACCCGCACGTCGTCGGGAACCAACTCCGCGTGCTCGCCGATCCACCTTTCGACCGTTACCCTTGCCGAATTGAAAAACGTGGGGAAATCGTTCACGAATTCGCGGCCCTGCTCGATGGTTGGCGGTATCAGCATCACCATCGAGCCGGTGAAGATACCGGCCGCCACGAGAAATATTAACCCCACGGCAATCCCGCGACTCAACCCAGGTCGTTTTTCGCGCCACGGCATCGCCCGAACAATTACATTCCTAAGCGGAAGCAAGACATACGCGATCAAGGCGCTGAACATGATCGTGAGCAGAACCGATCCCAACACGTAGAGCAAAATCATCACCACCGCGAAAACCGCGGTAGCGCTCAACATCAGAAAACGCTTACGCTTGATCTCTTGGTTCAACGGGAGGACTCTTTTCCAAACGGGACCAAAGGTTCCGTGTGCCAATCAACGTCGGCGGCTGGCACCGAATAATCCATAACGATTGTAAGCGTCCGAACGGTGATAGGAACACCGAGCGCAGGCGAAGGTACCAGCACAAGTCTTGCGCCACATCTGTGAGAGAATGCAAGCAGTTTAAGTTTGAGTGAACCTTTTACCGAGCTGATGCGACTTGGTAGCAGTATTGCTCGTTCGCAGCAGCGACATGTCAAAGGACCTTCGGAGAATATTGATTCTTAAGAGAACTGCCGGCCTGAATCGGCTGACGTGGTCGGCGCAGTCCTTTGTATTCGGCATGGACCTATGCCTGATCGTCACGGTCGCACTGTCGGCATGTGACGACAACTCGCAATCTGTCGCCACACTGCAACCCGCAGTTACTCTGGCTGCCACAAGCACTGCGACGCCCACGTCTACCAGCACCGTCACGACCATACCGACTAGCACCGCCACGCCCGCGCCAACTAGCACCGCCACGCCCGCGCCGACCGGCCCTACCACGGATGCCGAGATGTTCGACCTCGTTGATGGCAACGCCGACTTCGCCTTCGATCTCTACCATGCTCTGGCCGGTCCGGACGGCAACCTGTTCTACTCGCCCTACAGCATTTCTCTCGCCCTCGCCATGACAAACGCCGGTGCGAGGGGCGAGACCGAGCGCCAGATGGCCGACGCGCTCGGCTTCAACCTCGCACAAGAAAAACTACATCCCGCATTCAACAACCTGGGTCTCCAACTCGCATCCCGCGGAGCGGATGCGGAGGGCCAAAGCGGCGACGGATTCCGGTTGAACATCGCTAACGCCGTATGGGACAGGACGACTATGAATTCCTGGAAGCGTACCTCGATCTGCTTACGGATAACTACTGATCCGGCGTGAGGCTGATGGACTTCAAGAAGGCCCCGAGGAGTCGCGGATCATGATCAACGACTGGGTAACCGACCAGACGTAAGACCAGACAAAGGACCTGATACCAAAGGGCGCCATCGACGAATTCACACGGCTGATCCTCACCAACGCCATCTACTTCAATGCTGCCTGGCAATACCCCTTCAGGGATGATTTCACGCACTCGGGTCCGTTCTTCATGTTGGACGGAAGCACCGTAAACGTGCCGATGATGAGTCAATTCCAGTATTTCGAATATGCCAAAGGGGATGGAAACCAGGCCGTGGACCTGCCGTACGACGGCCGCGAGCTGTCGATGACCATCATCCTTCCGGACGAAGGGCGCTTCAGTGAGTTCGAAGATTCGATTGATGCCGGACTTGTGACCCAAATTCTTGCGAACATCAAACCTCGGGGAGTCTCGCTTACCATGCCGAAATTCGAGTTCCGATCGCAGTTCGGACTGACGGAAACTCTTGCCGAGATGGGGATGCCCGACGCTTTCGACGACCGGGTAGCCGACTTTTCAGGCATGGACGGCATGTCGTGTCCGCCCACGGACGAACAGCCTTGATTGATTGTCTCGGACGTCATTCACGAGGCGTTTGTCTTGGTGAATGAAGGAGGCGCCGAGGCCGCCGCTGCTACCACCGCATCGACTGGGGAAGTGGTAGTCGGACCGCCGCAGCCTTCCCCAATCGTGCTGAAGGTCGATCGTCCCTTCATCTTCCTGATCCGGGACCTCGCGACGAACGCTATCCTGTTCTTAGGTCGCGTTGTGTAGCTAGAAGGGACGGCCCAATGACATCAAGCCGCCGCGGGGATCGCCAGATCTGGCAATGGTAGGGGAGGACGCTGCGACTCTTCCACGCCACGCTGCTCGTCGACGGACAGCGGCGTGAAGCGCTCCGCGGCATCTAACACCTTCGGCAACAAGCTGATCTCACCGCAGCTCGGCGCCGTGTGCATCGGCTGCGAGAGCACCCACCACAGCGAGGAGTCGATATCAGCCTGCCCGCGATGCGGGTCGTACCAGGTGTTGATCTCCCGATCGCCATCTCCCCATCCGCCGCGGGCGATCATCTTGATCGTCTGCACGCCGATGTTTAGAGCAGATGCCTCTGCCAAAAGCCGTTCCGTAACCTCCCGATACGCCGCATCACGCGCAGCCGCCGGGTTCAGCGGAAACATGACTGTATCGAAGTCGAAACGCTTCAACGCCTCTAGAATCGTCGCCGGAACCTCTGGGCCATGGCCCGTGATGCCGAGCCATTTGGTCAAACCCTGTTCTCGCATCTCGACGAGAGTTTCAAGAGAACCACCTGGGGCGGTCGCAAGCTCCAACTGCTCCATGTTGCCGACCGAGTGAAGCTGGAAAAGGTCGAAATCCTCAACATTCATCCGCTGCATAATGCTCTCGACGTCTCGCCACGCACCTTCCCGATCCCTGACCGCCGTCTTCGCTCCCACGAATATCTCCCTCTTGCGGATTTCAGGCATCCAAGGTGCCACCCGCTCCATCGCGTGGCCATACGTCGGAGCAATGTCAAAATGATTCACCCCGGCGTCGAGAACTAACTGAATCGCCTGATACGCGGCATCTTGGTCGACATACCCAACCGCGTAGGTTCCGAACGAAACCACCGTGCTGTCATGTCCGGTCCGTCCTAAAGTTCGTTTCTGCATTGGAATCCCCGCATCGAATTTAAGGTGCTTCTAACAAGGTTACGCCTTCGAATTGCGTAAACTTCCGGTCGAACGTGTACAGCGGTGTAGCTCGTCGGTGATCAGCCGCGGCAAGAATCATCAGATCAGCGAAGTCGACACCGCCTTGCATGTATCTGTAAGCCGCGAGGGTCATCGCTTGATCATTTTCCACGATTAGATCGTTCGAGGCGATTAACTCTAATATCGCGCCACCTATAGTCGCCCGAGTTAGCTTGTACACGCGCTCGAGAACCCACACGAGTTCAATCACGACTTCACGACACACAAATCCGGGATTTTGTGTTGTGAGACTTTCGAGTAATCGGTTTGCGGCCGCGGTCTGTGCGACATCGTCGTTGATCAGGGACCGGACGATGACGTTGGTGTCGACGGCGATCACGATCCGATTGCGCTCTCAATAGCACCTTCCGCGATGGCCCGATCCATGTCCTCAAGAGAGGCCGGAGGTCCATCGTGTTTCAGCATACCGAAAAGCCTGCTGACAGGTTTTGCAGGCATCATCATCACCTTGCCTTCCAATATCGCGTACCGTACCCGGTCGCCTGGCTGAACGCCGAGCGCCTCCCTGACAGCCTTGGGCAACGTTGTCTGTCCTTTAGATGTGATTCCGGATTCAATCAAGGTTAAACTCCTTTGTCATTACCAAACATGATATCGCATTACTTTTAGCAATGAAGTAAAGAATTCGACACTACTTTCCGACTAGCCTACATTCGCGGCGACAATCTGCCGCCCCCGTGGCCGATTCAGCATCACGCCGATCCACGTGTATCGGACCCCGAACTGGTAAACGACCAGTAGGGCGCCGGTAACCACGACGACGATGAGCGCCACTTCGAGATGGACGTTGAACGTCAGCTCGGCGGCAATCCATTGCGCGCCGTATATCAGCACCAGGTGCCACAGATAGATCCAGTAAGACGCATCGGAAGTATAGCGAACCCAAAATCGATCCTTCGAAGCGATGATCTTGAACAGCCCCATCATCCCGAAACACATCGCCCACGCGTAAATAATTTGCAGAACGCTCGCGACGAAATGTGCCCATTCCGCCTCATCGACGAACTCGAAATGCAAGCCCACGAAGAAGACTGGGATGACCGGCACGAGCGCGAACGTCCATCGTTGCCCTATGGATAGACCAGTCTGGTACACGAACGCCCCGAACATGAAGAAGCACGCGTAGTAACCCAGCACAACGGGATTGGTCCATAGCTGTGTCGATGTGTCAGGACCCCAAGTCGGCTCGGTCATAAGTAGTTGAGGGATCAGCACCATAGGGATCAGCACCCACCAAATTCGCCGATCAAAGAGTTTGTCGCTGATAGCGATCAATGCCACGAATATCCCCACCAGCAGCAACAGCACCCATAGAAACCACAAATGGTGCAAACCGCCGAGCCAACCGAATGGGATGACCCAGATCGCTTCCGACAGCGTGAGACCCTTCTCCTGCGCCAACAACCACCAGTAGATCTGCAAAGGTACGATCGTGAAAGCCCCGATCAGCAACGGAATTCCGACGCGTTTCAAGCGATGCATGATCAGTGCCTGAGTCCCGCGCCGTTGCCACAGCAGGGCGGTGAAGAACCCGCTCAATAAAAAGAAGATCGGCATCCGGAAGCCGTGAATTGCCAACACGATGTCGTCGTAAGGCAACTCCGGCGACATCTCTTTCGCCACCACCGGCCAATCTTTAGTGACTAGAAACAACGACGCGTGCAACACGACGCCGAGCAACATCGCGAAGGCGCGCAAAGCGTCTAGTTCGTGAAATCTGGTCATCTCGAATCAATCCGTCAATCGTAGAATCCAATTATCAAGGAGGCCATATGCGCGCCGTATTCATCATCCTAATTGCCACCACCGCGTTCGCCACCCTCGGATGCGAAGCGATCTTCGACAAAGGCTGCCCCGAGGATACCGAGCGCTGGATCGAGTACCAGCTCTTCATGGGACTCAGCGCACCGGACGGCGATGTTGTCGACGACACCGAATGGGAAACGTTCCTGGCCGATACCGTCACCCCTCGATTCCCCGACGGCCTCACCGTCCTCGTCGGCAACGGCCAATGGCGTGGTTCTAACGATCAGATCGAACGGGAAGCCTTCAAACTCCTGATCATCCTGGCCCCGGCGGACGATGAAGATGCCGATGAGCGTGTCGAACAGGTCTCGAACGAATACAAGAACCGCTTCGAACAGGAATCCGTCCTCAAGACGATCAGCAAGACCTGCGTGTCGTTCTAGACAGTCGGTCCGCAAGCCGATTTTAGTAGCCTTTAGTACAAGCCAGCGAACTCTAGCTCTACCTTCTAAACCTGTCGGCTTTCATCATCGGTCAGACCCGGACATGGCTGACATAATTCTGCGACATTTCATCGCTATCGTCAGGAGTATCAAAGACACTTCACGAAAGAGGCGAAACTATGAGTCGCAAGAAATTGTTGACCAAGAAGTTCCTGGTTGGGTCGCTCCTCGGGGCCATACTCTCCGCGGCGATCATCAGCGGCTGTACGGTCGACATTTGGCACGGAGACGACCAAGATTCTGACCGCACTACGGTAAGTCAGGGCATCTCCGAGCGAGAAGGTGCCGACGCTGAAGCCGAGCATGGCGATAGAGGTGAAGGCAGCGGCGCGGAAGCTGGTGTGGAATCCGGCGGCGAAGTCGAAGGCGGCGCAGAGATCGGCGAAGCCGCCATGTCCAGCTCGATCACCCCTCTCGGACAGTCGTGGAACGGCGTCCTCGGCGGACTCGCCGTTACCGCACGCTACGAAGCGGCGACCCAGTCCGTCAACGCAACGGTGCAGAACACACTCTCGCAGAAACTCTGCTACGTGCAGGCCGAACCTCACCTGAAGTCAGGGACGAAGACCGTGGGCGAGCTTGGCCCCGACAAGCTGGGAGATCTGAATCCCGGCCAGCAAGCAACGTCAAGCCTGACAGTCGCCAGCGAACCGAAACTCGCCGGAGCCGCGTACGACGGATACGTCGTTCACATGGAAATGTTCGACTGCGCCGGCCCCGGCCCTGTGCCTCACACCGGAGGAGAGGGCGCAGAACGCGGCGGCGGAGAGTCAGGTGGCGAAGGCACAAGCGGCGAAGATGGCAGCGGTGCCAACACTTTGGCGCCGGATGAGACCTTCGACATGGTTCGTAGCGGCGCCCGACTGATCCTGAGCTACAGCGCTCAAAGCAACGAATTCAAGGGCACTGTGGAAAACACGACCAACCGCGTCCTGAACCGGGTCAGGATCGAAGCGCACCTCTCGAACGGAACCGAACTCGGCCCGACGACTCCGATCGACATGGCTCCGGGCGAGGTTGTCGCGATCAACTTGCCCGCGACGCCGGGATCGTTCACCGGATGGATAGCACATGCCGAGGTTGGCGGCGGGGAATCCGGCGACGAACACGGCGACGAACACGGCGGGGAACGCGAAAGCGGCGGTGGAGAGAGCGGCCGGGAGTCCGGTGGCGAACACGGCTCCGGCGGTGAGCGGCGCGGAGGGGGATAGAGCTGATCAAAGGCGACCAACGGAAGATGCCAAAATCTCAAGTGAGACAATCTAACCACGGGCGTTTCCGGCGGAGCGGATGGACGCGATAGCTCCTTAGAGGACTGCTGATGTGCGGCACAGTATTGATAATCGAAGACGATAAGAGAATCGCCAACTGGGTCAAGGTGTACTTCGAGCGCGCCGGATTCTCTGCCGAGGTCGCTCATGATGGTGAATCCGGTCTGGCCATGGCCCGTGGTCTGACTCCAGACCTGATAATCCTCGATCTGATGCTTCCTCGTCTCAATGGCGTGGATTTGTGCAGAATCATACGTCGAGACTCTGACATCCCAATAATCATGCTCACGGCCAGAGAAGACCACGCCGAGAGAATCATCGGACTGGACAGCGGTGCTGACGATTACATTGTCAAGCCCTTCGACCCGGATGAAGTCATCGCCCGCGCCCAAGCCGTGCTTCGCCGCGTCCAAGGCAAAACTCAGCAGATCCTCACACGTAGCAACATCACGCTGAACGAGGCTACCAAGAGCGTGACGGTCGATGAAAAACCAGTAACTTTGAGCCAAGCGCAAATTGCTCTGCTCTCAACCTTTATGCGTCACCCCAATCAGGTACTCACCCGTGATCAGCTGATCTCGCTGACATTTAACCACGAATTCCAAGGGTTCGACCGCGCCATCGATAGCCAGGTGGCTCGCCTGCGAAAGCAGATCAGCCGAGATGGCAGACAGCCTATTCAGACTGTCTACGGGGCCGGTTACAAGTTCGTGATGGAGGACGGATGATGTCGTTGCGCTGGCGAATCATGGGTTCGACCGTCTTCGTCATCGTTCTCACCGTCTTGATCAGCGTCGGTGTGGGATACTACGCGACGCAGTCCCGCCTTGGTGTGTTCGTAGACGAGATAGGTAATGACGAGGCGAGCCAATTGGCCCAGAATCTGAGTCGGGAGTACACAACTGCCGGTGGTTGGGCGACGGTCGACAGACCGTTGTCTGCAGCAGGACGCCTCTACGACGGAGATACGCAGTCGGAACGATCTGAAGAAAGTGAAGATAGCAAGGGAGAGGGATTTAGTCTCTTCCACGACGATCAGATACGAGTCGTAATCGCCGACATCGATGGGCGCGTGGTGAAGGACAACTTATCTGAACTGTTGTCTGGAACCCCGATACCCCATTTAGACGGGCATCGCGAGACAGTGTTCGATCTAACTACGAACCAGCCCGTCGGCCACGTCTATCTGGATATAAACCGTGACTTCCTATCGGCCGAGTCGCACGGATTTCTCAACACGCTCCTGTACATCACCGTTATTGGCGGAATCCTGACGATTTGCGTTGCCATGTTGCTGGCAGCTTGGTTATCCAAACGTATCACCGCACCTGTGACGGCATTGACCGAGGCGACCCAGGCGATTGCTCAGGGGGATACGACCCAGGTGCCAGTAACATCCTCGGACGAGCTTGGGCAGATGAGCCAGGCTTTCAACCAGATGACATCCGCTATGGAAAATCAGCGCGAAATCCGTCGACGGCTAATAAGCGATGTTGGCCATGAACTGAATACGCCTCTAAGCGTCATCCAGTTGGAGGCACAAGGGCTGCGCGATGGATTTCAGGCGCCGGATAGCGCGTCCGACCACATCATCCAAGAAGTAAACCGGCTACGCGGTCTCGTAACTGATCTGAACTCGCTTGCCGAGACCGACTACGGCGAAATGAGACTCACATTCGAAGAAAGTTCGATATACGAACTGCTCGTCACAGAGGTAGGTCGCTGGCGGCCGCCAGCTCAGTTTCGTCAGGTTCAATTGTCGCTCCTAGTATCCGATGTTCTGCCGGACATGGAGCTCGATCGGATGCGCATGAGCCAGGCGTTGGGAAACATCCTGAGCAACGCAATTCATTGCACCGAGGCGGGCGGGAATGTCGTGCTCAAGGCGGAGTTGGAAAGCGACGAGGCGTTGGCTATCTCAATCATTGATGACGGTATCGGCATTGATGCCTCAGACCTTCCCCACGTCTTCGACCGCTTCTACCGTACTGACCAATCTCGTGGTCGTGGGATAGGCGGCACCGGTCTGGGATTGGCAATCGCCCGAGCCATAGTCGAAGCACACGACGGCACAGTTGCCGTGAAAAGCGACGGGCCTGTACAGGGCGCAACCGTGACTCTTCGCCTTCCCCTGAACAAATAAGGATTGTCTCCAACCGCTCGGAATGAAGTCCCTAGCAATAAAGGATTCGTGAATACACTGCACGTTGGCTGGAAATGGTGGGCCCGGTGGGATTCGAACCCACGACCTTCGGATTAAAAGTCCGCTGCTCTGCCGAACTGAGCTACAGGCCCGTACATACAAACGATTCTAATGCCGCGTGTCGCTGTCACTCGTCGAATTCCTCGCCCTCATCCGCCAGCGCAGATGCCGTAGTCCCTGACCAACTGTCCGCACCGCCGTCATTCGCAACCGTGGCCCGCAACCTGATCCCAAGCGCCTTCAGCACTCGGAGCACCGTCGAAAACTCCGGATTCCCATCTGGCGACAGCGACTTGTAGAGGCTCTCGCGACCCAGACCCGCATCCCGCGCCACCTGCGTCATTCCCTTGGCTCGAGCTACATCGCCGAGCGCGGCGGCGACTACATGGTGGTCGCCGTCTTCAAGCGCCGCCTCTACGTAAGCCGCGACGTCTGCATCATCCTTCAGATGCTCGGCAGCATCCCAGGTAGTGGTTTTCACGTTATTCATTGCAATTCACCTCAAAGGCCCGTAGCAAGGTCCTGTGCAACCCGAATATCTCGAGGTTGCGAACTCTTGTCCCCGCCGGCCAGAAGTATCACGAGCTCTTCGCCACGCTGGCAGAAATAGACCCGGTAACCCGGTCCGTACGGCACTCGCAGTTCTGAAACCCCACGACCGACGGCCTTGACGTCCCCGAAGTTGCCCAGCGATAGCCGCCTGATCCGAACATTGATGCGCGCCCGCGCTTGGTGGTCTCGCAACTTCCCGAACCATCGTTCGTATGTCGCCGTCTGCCTTATTTCGATCATAACACGATCGTATCCCTAAGGATACGCTTACCCTCACTTTTTCACTCGGTCTGCGCAAAGCCCATAGGGCTCAACGCTTAAAATTGATTCGTCAACACTTCCAACCTTGCCCGATTCTGCATTCCCAACTCGCCAAACTGATGCCTGACCGAACATTCACCGCCGACGAAATACGCGAACATTTCCTGAAATTCTTCGAGGAAAGGGAACATCTTCGTCTGCCATCTGCATCGCTGATACCCGCCGGCGACCCCACTCTGCTCCTCACAACCGCCGGCATGGTGCCCTTCAAACCCTACTTCTCGGGCGAGTTGACGCCGCCGTCGCCGCGCATCACCACCGCGCAGAAGAGTTTTCGCACCACCGACATCGAAGAGGTCGGCGACGTTTCCCATCTCACGCTCTTCGAGATGCTCGGCAACTTCTCCTTCGGCGACTACTTCAAGGCCGAATCATGCAAATGGGCGCTCGAACTATGCCTCGGCGTCTACGGCATGGATTTCGAACGCATATACGCCACCATCTACACCAGCGACGACGAAGCCAACCAGATCTGGCTCGACCTCGGCATCCCCGCCGACCGCATCTCACGCCTCGGTGACGAAGACAACTGGTGGGGCCCGGCCGGCGATGAAGGCGCATGCGGCCCCTGCAGCGAGCTCAACTACTACCTCGGCGACCTCGCCGACATACCCCCCGTCGACTCGCCCGACCGCGGCACCACGTGGGGACCCGGCATCTCCGACGACTTTCTAGAGTTCTACAACCTCGTTTTCACGCAGTACCACCGCGACCGCCAGGGCAACGACGCGCTGCTGCCGAAGAAGAACATCGACACCGGCCTAGGACTGGAACGCACCGTTCAAATCCTCCAAGGCAAGAACAACGTCTACGAAACCGACATCTTCAACCCGTTGATCGAACTGGTGGCGAGCCGCGCCGGCATGACCTACGGAGAGGATGAGCAAACCGACCGTGCCATCCGCGTCGTCGCCGAACATGGTCGCTCCGCATCGTTCCTCATCTCCGACGGCGTCGTGCCCGGCAACACGGGCAGGGGATACGTGCTGCGGCGCGTCATTCGTCGCGGCATGCTGTTCGGCCGCGAACTCGGGCTGTCCGGTCCCATCCTGCCCCAGATCGCCGAGGCGACATCTTTGCAGATGTCGCACGTCTACCCGGAGTTGCACAGCAACCTCTCCTTCGTGCAGCACGTCCTGCAACGCGAGGAGGAATCGTTCGAATCGACCCTCGATCAAGGCTCACGGATGATCGACGACGTCATCGCCGACTCCAGATCGTCAGGCGTCTCAACCGTCCCCAGCGAATCCGTCGTGCGGCTCTACGACACCTTCGGCTTCCCGATCGAAATGACCGCCGAAATTTCGACCGAACAAGGCATCGAGGTCGATCTCGAAGCCGTCGACGCCGAGATGGAGGCGCTACGCGCACGATCGCGCGCATCCGCGAGCATGTTCACGTCAGACACCGATGCCGACGATCTCTACCGCTCCTTCGGTATCGAAGAGGTCCCGTTCCTCGGCTACCGGACGCTGATCGCCGACACCGAGGTCATCGGCATCGTCAAAGACAGCCTACTCTCGAATGAGGCGTCAAACGGCGACAAAGTCGAGATCGTGCTCGCCGAAACACCGTTCTACGCCGCGCGAGGCGGTCAGATCGGCGACACCGGCTACATGCGCAACGGCGAAACGTCGATCCGCGTCAACGACTGCCAGGCGCCTTACGGCCACCTCAACGTCCACTCGTGCGACATCGAGAGCGGCACCGTTTCCGTCGGCGACGTTATGACCGTCGAGGTTGACGGCGACCGTCGCGAAATGATCCGCCGAAACCACACCGCGACACATCTCGTCCACGCCGCGTTGCGAGAGGTCCTCGGCACCCACGTCCGCCAATCCGGATCGCTCGTCGCACCCGACTACCTCCGCTTCGACTTCACCCACATGGACGCGCTGACTCCCGAAGAGATCACGAAGGTCCAGGACCGTGTCAACCTCGCCATCCGCGAAAACCTCCCCGTCGATGTCCACTGGACCACCTACGGCAAGGCGGTAGAGGAGGGCGCCCTCGCGTTCTTCGGAGACACGTACGAGCACGAAGTCCGCACCATCAAGATCGATGCCCCGTGGAGCTACGAGCTTTGCGGCGGCACCCACATGGACGCCACCGGCGGCATCGGCATCTTCGTCATCGTGTCGCAGTCCGGCATCGGCTCCGGCATCCGTCGCATCGAAGCTCTGACGGGCATCGGCGCCGAGATGGAAGTCCAAAAACGATTCGGCATCGTCGACCGCGTCGCCGCAACGCTCCGAGTCGACGACGACCGTGTGCTAGACCGCACAGAGGCCCTCCTTGCCGAGTTGGAATCCGCCCGTCGTCGAGCGAATCAACTGGAAGAGCAAATGCTGAGACAATCCGTCGATGGTCAGGCATCGTCTGCCGAAGTACTCGACTTCGAAATTAGCGTCAACGGCACAGACATCCCGATCCAGGTCCGCAACATCCCGGCTTCGAGCGTCGACGCCATGCGCCGCACCGGCGACCACATGCGCGACCGCCTCGGAAGCGGAGTAGTCGTGCTCGGAAGCGTCGTCGGCGAACGCCCGGTAATCATCGTCATGGCCACCTCCGACATCGCTGGCAAGGTGGTACACGCAGGAAACATCGCCAAAGGCATCAGCGCCACCATTGGCGGAGGTGGGGGCGGACGTCCCGATGCCGCGCAGGCCGGTGCCCGCGACCCGTCTCGCATCGACGAAGCGTTGAGGAACACGCGCTCAGTCGTCGAATCACTTACGAATACAGTTGCACAAATGAAGGGATAATCATGGTTGCCGATCGAGTTAGAGGCCGCCACAAGCGTCCGGGCAGGTGCCTCGGCGTCGATTTCGGACTGGCAAGAGTCGGACTCGCCATATCAGACCCCGGACGCGTGATCGCCTCGCCCGTCCCGGCAGTCCCGATCGACGACGCACTTCTGCGCATCGAGTCGATGGTCGATGATGACGGCGTGACAGAGATTGTAGTCGGCGTCCCGCTACACATGGACGGCAGAATGTCGCCGATGGGCGAAGAGGCCATCGCATTCATCGCCCAACTACGAGCAGTTGTAGACGTCCCGGTCGTCACGGCCGACGAGCGACTAAGCACCGTCGAAGCCGAGAGAATGTTGAATGAATTCGATACGCCATCCCAACGACGCCACCGAAGCAAGGGCCGGGTAGATTCCGCTGCAGCTGCGATCATATTGCAGTCATATCTCGGCGGCGGGTAACAAACGGTCCAATCGGAAATTAGGCGTCGTTCGTTCGATATAGCATTTATCTAATCCGAACCCCTAAACCACCTCCAACCCGAATCCCATGACCACCAGCAACTTCGGCATCATCGGCTACCCGTTAAGCCACACACTGTCGCCCGTGTTCCAGAACGCCGCGCTCAAACACCACGGCATCGATGAACTGTTCGAAGCCTGGCCGACCCACCCCGACGATCTCGCCGCAAAAGTCGAATCCTTCCGTGCCGACGGCTTCCTCGCTAGTTGCGTCACGCTCCCGCACAAGCAGGCCGTCATACCGATGATCGACGAACTCGCCGACACTGCATTAGCTGTCGGAGCCGTCAACTGGATCATCAACGACAACGGCCATCTCACTGGCCACAACACCGACTCGCCAGGATTCCTACGGGCCCTGACCGAACTCGGCGAGTTTGACCCGGCGGGCAAGTCAGCACTCGTATTCGGTGCAGGCGGCGCAGCCCGTGCGATCATCCACGCGCTCAAAACCGCTGGCGTAGCGTCGATGACCATCGCCAACCGCACCGTCGCACGAGCCGAAGAACTCGCTGCCGATTTCTCAGACGACACGCTGAGCATCAATTCATGCGGTCTCGACGCCGACGACCTGAACGACATCTCATTGGCGTCGGACCTGTTGGTAAACACTTCTTCGATGGGAATGGATGGCGGCCCAGCCCCTGACGCCACTCCCGTCACCGCAGATGCCATCTCGCCCAACGCCGTCGCTTACGACGCCGTCTACGCTCCACCGATGACGCCGTTCCTCAAAGAGGTCGAGATAGCCGGGGCGAAATCCCTGCGCGGCTTCACCATGCTATTGCTCCAAGGAGCCGTCGGATTCGAGTTGGCGACAGGCAAACCGGCTCCGGTCGACGAAATGTTCGAAGCAGTGAGACGAGCCACTTCCTGATGACGCACTTCAGATACCTGACCGCGGGCGAATCCCACGGCCCCGGACTGACTGTGATAGTGGAGGGCGTACCCTCCGGCCTGCCGATCGACCCGGACTACGTCGAGGAGCAGATGGCCCGCCGACAGAAGGGCTACGGCTCCGGCGGCCGCATGAAGATCGAGAAGGACCGAGCCGTCATCCGCGGCGGCGTCCGCCATGGCAAGGCCCTCGGTTCGCCCATCGCCATGTGGATCGAGAACAAAGACTTCGCCAACTGGACCGACGCCATGTCCGTCGCAGACGTCGGCGACGATGTCGACAGGAAGACACACACCCGCATCGTTCCCGGCCACGCCGACTTCCCCGGCGCGCTCAAATACCTTCATCACGACGTCCGAAACGTACTCGAACGCGCCTCAGCCCGCGAGACCGCCGCCCGCGTCGCCGCATCCACCGTCGCCCGCCGCATCCTCGAACAGTTCGACATCGACATCCGGTCGCACGTCATCAGCTGCGGTGCCGAGAAATCGCCAACCATCGACCCGTCCGAAATCGATTGGGACGCCGTCGAGGCCTCGGAAGTCCGAGCTTGGAACGCCGATGCCGACGAGCGATTCCGCACCGCCATCGACACTGCCAAAAAGGAACGCACCACCATCGGCGGCGTCATGGAGATCATCGCCTTCGGAGTGCCCGTCGGCCTCGGCAGCCACGTCATGTGGGACCGCAAACTCGACGGACGTCTCGCTCAAGCCATGACTAGCATCAACGCCGTCAAAGGCGTCGAGATCGGATACGGCTTCGATAACACAGCTCGATGGGGCAGGGACGTGCACGATGTCATCGTGCCCGACCCTTCCGATCGCCGTCGCTTCCGGCAACTCACCAACCACGCCGGCGGTATCGAAGGCGGCATGTCTAACGGCAATCCAGTGGTGGTCCACGTCGCGGTCAAACCGATCGCCACAATGACCCGTCCGTTGCCGAGCATCGACATCAACACTGGCGAAGTCATCGAAGCGGCATACAACCGCTCCGACATCTGTCAGATCGCCCGCGCGTGTCCCATTGGCGAGGCGATGATGGCGCTGGTTCTCGCTGACGCCTTTCTCGAGAAGTTCGGAGGCGATTCCATCGCCGAGGTCCGCCGCAACTACGACTCCTACATAACCTCGCACCAAGAGTTCGGCGTCGGTGTTGTCGCATAGGGTGAACCCGAACGGCAACATCTACCTCATCGGGTTCTCCGGCACCGGAAAGTCGCTCAGCGGCATCCGAGCCGCCGAACTGCTGAAACTCCCATTCGTCGATATGGACGATCTCATCGAGTACCGCACGAAAAAGTCGATACCCGAGATCTTCGAGCAGGACGGCGAAGAAGCCTTCCGCAAGATCGAGACCGACATCCTGACGGAGCTTTCAGTGAAGGCCAGCCGTGTCGTGTCCACCGGTGGAGGAGCGCCGGTGCGCGAAGCCAACCGCGAGATCATGCGTAACAGCGGAGTCATCATACATTTGACGGCAACCCCTGAGACGATTCACGAAAGGCTTACGACGAGACAAAACAGAAACCGGACCCTGCGGCCATTGCTAGGCGACGGCGCCCCCGAGCAACGAGTCGCCGACCTACTGGCTGAGCGAACCGAGGCATATTCGTGCGCCCACCGCGCCATCGATACCGAAGGACTTTCCCATCGCCAAGTCGCGGCCGCAATTGAAAGCGTCTGGCAAGAGCTGTCATCCAGCTCGGAATCCAGTCAGGACAACTCAGATGTTTAACTACCAACTGGGCGCTGAGGAACCCGCCGCAACCGTCAGGTCTTCCCAAGGCGACTACCGCGTGATGGTGTCGCGTGGCGCCATCGAGGGAATTGGCCCCGAGATGCGAAATGCCGGCGTCAACGGCAGGGCGTTCCTCATCGCCGACTACGCAATGTTCCCGCTGCTCGTCCGTCGCGCACACGAAGCCCTCGAACGCGGCGGATACGAAACCCATGCCCTCATACTCGAACTTGGCGAAGAAGCCAAGACCATCGCGACCGCCACCAAGGTCTTCGAGTGGCTCGCCGAGCAGCGCGCCGAGCGCACCGATTGCCTAGTATCGATGGGCGGCGGCGTGACCTCCGACCTCGTCGGCTTCGTGGCCGCAACTTGGCTTCGTGGCGTTCCGGTCGTCCACGTCCCGACATCCCTCGCCGCTATGGTCGACGCCTCGATCGGAGGCAAAACCGGCGTAAACTTGCCCATCGGCAAAAACCTCGTAGGTGCTTTCAAACAGCCGCGCCTGGTTGTCCACGACATCGACTTCCTCGACACGCTCCCACGCCGCGAACTAGCCGCTGGCTGGGCCGAAGCCGTCAAACACGCCCTCATCCTCGACGACGACCTGTTAAACACCTTCGAATCCCACGCCGAAGATTTGGCATCCCTGTCAGGTGATCTCGTCGAACCCGTAATCCGGCGCTCCGTCGAAATCAAGGCCGAAATCGTCTCCGCCGACGAGTTCGAAACCGGCAACGACCGCATCCTGCTCAACTACGGACACACCATCGGCCACGCCATCGAAGCCGTAACCGAATACGGCACCTACCTACACGGCGAAGCGGTCAGCATCGGAATGATGGTCGCAGCCGAAATATCCCAACGCCAAGGCCTCGTATCCGAAGAACTCGTCGACCGCCAGCGAAACCTCCTCCAACGCTTCGAACTCCCAGTCACATTGAGCGATGTCGACCCCGACAGGCTCCTCCAAGCCACAACCTCCGACAAAAAATCCCGCGGCGGCAAAATCCGCTGGGTCATCCTAAGAGCGCCCGGCCGCGCCACAACAAGCCGCGACATCTCCGCGAGAGTGGTCCGAGCCGCCTTGAACGACGTTTTGATTCCCCACGAACCCAATCCCTCCCACTGACAGGGGGAGATTAAAAGGGGGTTACTAGGCGACGGGAAAACGTCCCCTCAGCCTAGCGAGTGGCACGCGTGGAAGCGTAGCGACGCGGCCCTATCCGCCCGCAACCGCGGGCACGATGCTCACCTCGTCGCCGTCCGACAGACCGGTGTTGGTCCCGTCAAGATATCGAATGTCCTCGCCGTTGATGTAGATGTTGACGAAGTGGCGAAGCTCGCCCGAGTCGTCGCACAGCCGAGCCTTGATCCCCGGAAACGACCCGTCCAACGACTCGATCATCGCCGAAACATCGCCGCCATCGGCACTCACCGTCGACTGGTGGGTAAGCCGTCGCAACGGCGTTGGGATCTTAACTGAAACTGCCATTCTGTCTGTTACTCCGTCAACGACCGCCGTAACACACGGCGCTCTAGTTCGCTTCTCGATGCTGAGAGATGATTCTAGACGATTCCATCAATGAGTGAGAGGGGCAAGCTGAGGAGATACGAGAACAAAGGGGCATCCCAACTATGTAAATAGTATTCATGTGGTAACATATCCGTCAAAAGGAACTCTGTCATGGTTCATGCCAAACAAAAAGACGACACGTTCGGGATGGCGAAGAAACTCTACGAAAACGTCATCAAGCACGAACTGACCGACGATCAGTTAGGCATGTACCTCGCCATCGACATCGACACTGGCGATTACGAAATCGGAGCAGATGGATTAGAAACTGCCCTTGCTCTACGCAAACGACACCCATTCGGCCGACTTTTCGGAATGCTACACGGCTCTTACACCACAGGTTCAATCGGCTACGCGCCGCCAAGACCCGGATCATGGTCACTGGTAGAGTAATCACACACGGAGCGACCCTACAACCGTTCGCCGAAATTTCTGTTTATGGGCGGTCCAACGCAAAGGCGATCGTACAGGCGATCGTGGACACAGGATTCACAGGATATTTGACACTACCGACGCACGCTGTGCGGGTGCTAGGTTTGCAGTTTGCAATTGAAGAAGAAATGACGCTGGCAAACGGTGAACCGATAACCTTCGATGTTTACTCAGCCGCGATTGAATGGAACGGCCAACTGCGTCGGGTCCGGGTCCACAGTTCCGAAGGCGACCACCTCATCGGTATGGCGATGTTACGCCACCACGACCTGAACCTCCGCGCAATCCCGAACGGCCCAGTCACCATCGATCCGCTCGCCTAGCGGAACCCGGGCACGTCTCAACGGACCCACTCCCTCAACCGCGGCTCAGCCCATCGACACCACGTCAGACTTACGTCTCAACGAGCAGAGCCTAGCTCGCGTCTTTTGGCGTCATCCACTCCACTAGGAGCCAGATGAGACCTGCCACGAAGAAAGCGACGACAATCGCTATCAGGACTGGGATCATGTTACTGCCTTCACTCCTCGAAGATTTTGTTAATGCGCCGCGCCCAGAACCAGAGTCGCCCCCGATTCTCACGCCTCGAGCGCCCATTCACGGCGTCCACTCACACTGATCCTAAATCTACCACAGCCGCTCAATGCGCTGTTCAGTGCCACAAAACAGCACTACCGTTACCGAGCCACTCGAATCAGCGTCAAAGTAGGGCAGTTCACGCCTATGTCCGAATCCAAGACTACTCGCCAGCGTACGTCCCCATCACCGCTTCCCTGAACCGTTGCGTGGACACGATGCGGAACACTCCGGCTGGGTTTCCGTATCTGATGGTCATCTCGCCGAATTCTTCTCCGTTGTCGGAGAGAGTGTTGCCATGGGACAGCGCTGTCTGCAAGCTGCTTAGAACTTTCTCTTTGTATTGGGTGTCCTCCGTGGGTAGCAGATGATCGCCCTTGGTTTCGTAGATGAGCACTTGCTGGTAGGCCGATCCATCTTTGTCGGCAATCGTTTTTTCGGCTACGGCGACAAAATCGGGGAAGATGCGGTTTTGCCTCCATCCGCGCAGAAAGTATTCTCCGCGCTGTCGAGCAGCAACGCGATACCACCATCTAATCGCGGATTTGTCATCTATATAGCGCGCAAATCGACGTTCCAGCTCCGTGTCAAATTCGCATTCGTACGGAGTATCGAACAGGTATTTTTGGATGTAGCCACTGGAACCGCTTAGCAGGGGCGCACCTTCGGGCACGAAGATATCGTATTTTTCAGGCACCTTGTAGTTTCCTTCGTCAGCGTCCAGACTGAACCTAATTTGGCCTTGCTCCAACTTATCCGTGAAGATTAGCTCCGCAGCTTTATCGATAGAGACTTGGAGACTCTCCCTCATTCGTTGAGCAAGGTTCGCGCGTTGGTCGAACAGTTTCTCCTCGTTTAACCCTTTAGTCTTGAGATGGACTAAGGCGCGGTCGGCAATATCGGCGGCGCGCCATGGATTTGGTACTTCGTGTGATAGACGTCTCGCGAAGTAGGTGATTCCCAAATTATTGTCGACATCTAGTTCGCGGTCGATATGCTTGATAACCTTGTCTTTCAAATCAATGTATGAGACCTGTTCTAGGGCTGTTTCTTCAAACGCGCTCTGGATGTCATCGATATCAATCATGTTCCAATCGATGCTCGCCAAGATGTCGCGATCGTAGTCGAGATCGCGCCACTCAGGATCGTCGAGTTCGTTTCGATGCAACACCTTCGGCAAGTAGATGCGTTCGCCACGAAACTCAGAACGACGGTCGAGAGAGATGCGCCGAAACTCGGATTGTCCTTCATGAGTAACCAATCCACGCAGATCACCCAGACCCTCGTGTTCCAAGCCACGCCGAACGTTCTCGATTGCGGTACCGACATCGACGTTGTGACAAAACACGTAGCAACGATCGAGTGCGGAATTGCTAGTTGAACGGGCATCAGGCATCCTGAGCACGCGCCCGACCATCTGAGTAAGAGCGGTTTTGGCTTGCGTGTTGTCAAGCAGGACCAGAACGTAAGCGAAGCTGCAATCCCAACCTTCTTGGAGCGCACTTTTGGTGATGATCCAACGGACTGCCGAACGGTTCTGCGGGTCCAACAGATCCTCACGTCCCAGTTCGTCAACTGTAGCCGACTTGACGCGCACCACCTCTTCAGGCTCGCCCTGCGCGATCAGATACTCACGAACGTCTTCGGCGTGAACGTCCATACCGTTGCGCTTGTCCTTGCCGGTATATTTGACGCGAACGAGACCGATAGGGCGGACGTAGCGTCCTTCAGCAGCCTCCAATTCGCTGGCTTCATCTGCAAGTTGCTTCAGCTTCTCTTGCGCACGGTCCACGGTGGTGCGCCAATCGTCTACGCCAACACGGGTCGTCACCTCGATGGGCAGCTTGATCATCTCCTCGTCTTGAAGCTGTTGGCCACTGATGTCGACCAGCACGTTGCTGATCTCGTGTTTCGGTGTCGCCGACAGCTCGATGACCACGCGTGGATCCATACGATTGATCGCACGCGCATACTCGCGCGACCGGTCGATTTTAGTCCCGTATGCCTTGTGAGCCTCGTCCAGTATGACGATGGGACGGCAGATCTTGAAGACGTTGAAGAGGCTGTGTTTGACTACGTTCGATGTCGTTTCGCGTTCCAGCGTCGAATGCTCATTCTGAAAGCGCCCTTCGGCGAGCAGGTCTCCCTCCTCGGGGAAGAAGCCGGGATAACGCCCGCTGTTGCGGAACATCCGCAGAAAATCCTTGTTGCGCTGTCGATTTGCCGATGGCAGCATCAGCAGCATCACGCAAAGATAGTGTTCAACATCACGCGCCGTAAATGCGTCATCCTTCTCGAGCACCTTGACGCGTCCCCCGCAAGCGCGTTCCAACAGCTGACGGTAGGGATGCTCGCGATTCCACAACGAAGACTTGATTTGGTGATAAATGGCGCGGGTCGGCACGATCCACAGGAGCAGTCCGTTAGGGTTTGTTGCGCTCCTGAGATATCGCTCCACCGTGGCCGTCGCCATCAGTGTCTTTCCACCGCCGGTCGGCACTTTCAAACAGACGTGCGGCAACGGTTCGCCGCCGTCGATCTCGCCGATGGTGCGACTTACGTATGGCCTGCCGACGCTGGTGAGCGGTAACAATCCTTGCCCGCGCATCTTTTCCCAAGCCTGTTTTGGGAAGTTGGATTGCTCCGGTGTCAGAGGAATCCCGACCTCACGCAAAACCTGTGTAGCTCTCTGGCATTCGTCCCACGACTCATCGAGCGATTTCAGCCATCCGTCAAACACTTCTAGCGCGTCGCGTTGATAGTCTTTTAATTGCATCTGGCGCGACTCGTTGATGTGCTTAAGACTGCGGAGATTTGAGGCGAGGAGTCGTCAGATCGTACGGCAGTTGGCAGAACGTGATGCCAAGATCCGTAAGGTCGCGTTGACTCATGTAACGCGCCGGAGCGAAGACGACAGCATTCTTACCGGCTTCAGTTGCGGCTCCCGATATGCGGCGTGCTTTCTCCGAATTGAGCGCGCCTTCCTCTCCTCGTAACCACTCAACATCAGCGCGGTAGAGCAGATGGTAGCGGGTCCTGTCCGACGCGTAGACGAAGCCGAGGTCGCCATCAAACTCGACAGGCATGTTGTCGGGTGCTACACCGGTGGCATTGTGAATCGCCATGCGCGCGATATCCGAGTAGGACGGCAACTCGCCGTTAAGCATCCCCTCGATCGTTACCTCATCGCCCAGCTCGCAGTAAGTGAACTCGCCGCCCAGTCCCTCGCGCAACGACTGATCACGTGCTCCTGGCACCCCCTTAATCACACGGCGCACTCGTTCGGCAGTGATCGAATCGGCGTAGTCTTCACACTCCACTAAGATGAACTTGCGGTTGCCTCCGTCCTCTTTGTTAAGGCCAAGCACCGCATGTGCCGTTGTGCCGCTACCGGCGAAGGAGTCGAGGACGATGATTTCTTCTGGTGATATCCCCTCTGCGACCTCGATCAAATTCTTCACCAATTTGACGGGTTTTGGATTGTTGAATGTGGTTGCACTGGTTGGGAACAGCATTTGCAGTAAACGTGTACCTTCGTCCGTAGTACCGGCTATGTCAGCCAACATCAGATCAACGGGCACAATGCCCTTAGGTTTGGACTCAGTAAGGAAATTTTTCAGGCGCGGATAGCGCATTCTCCTATTTTTGCCCCACCAGAGCCGATTTTCTTCAACGTGTTGTTGATAAGTCGAAAAGCTATATTTCCAAGCGTGTGTTGGATGATCTACAGTAGATTCAGTATGGGGATTGATGATTGAGTAGACTAAATTTGGGCGTTTTTCTTTTGTCGCTGGGTTGACATATGAACTAGATATCCAACCACCACGAGGGTCATTGTCAGGATTTGTATAAGTAGCGTCTAGTTGCTTATTTCGCCTGACTCTGATATGAGTTAGGCTTTCTGTTTTTCTATACAACATCACGTGTTCACGTTGATTTGAAAACAGCTTGGCGTTATTGCTTCTGCCATGCCGATGTTGCCAGATTATGTTTGCAATAAAGTTCGCTTCTCCAAACACCTCATCCATCAGCATTCGCAAATGATGCTGCTCGTTGTCATCTATCGAGACGAATATAACGCCGTCTTCAGCAAGTAACTCTCGTAGCAGATGCAGGCGAGGCCACATCATGCACAGCCATTTGTCGTGTCGCTCCAAGTCTTCGCCGTCGACTGGCGAATTCGCGGCAAACCATTGGCGCATGAGCGGGCTGTTGACGCTGTCCGAGTAGACCCAGCCTTCGTTGCCGGTGTTATATGGCGGATCGATGTAGATGCACTTGATGCGCCCGGCGTAGCGGGGCAGAAGTGCCTTCAGCGCGTGGAGATTGTCGCCGTGGATGACGAGGTTGCCATCTGGTACATGCGATTCAGAACCGGCTGTACCCCCCCCCCATTTGCGTAACAGTCGTACTATAAATAGACTTGCTTGGGGCGGATTTCAACGACCGGTATGGCACCGTCAAGTGGTGCGCGTATATGTGTTGCTTGCCCTTGAACTCCAAGGAAGGCATCGACGCACCTGTTTTTGTAATTGTGAGTCAGTATGTTAACCGAGATTAGTCGTCAGAGCAAGATGGACTACTTGGCAGTTTCCGCCTAAACCTCTACCATCGCATGGGACGCCTCTGGTTCCGGAGCTGTACCGCCGATCTCACGGAGCAGTTCAAGGTGTCCTCGTATCGCCTCTCGAATCAGCGACTTTGTTTCATCTACAGTGTCGCCGGCCGCGATGCATCCGGGCAAGTCGGGCACATAAGCCGCGAAACCATTGTCGCTCTTTTCGATAACTGCCATGTAATGCATTTGGACCGTTCCTTAACGTAATCCCGCTTGCTTGAGGATGCTGTTCCAAGTTCCTGGTGGCAAATCTTTGCTCATCTTGCCTGCAATCGTAACAATTCCCGGCTTCTCATGGTGTTGGTAATGTCGATGACTTCCACGAGTTCGTGCCAATCGCCAACCTTCGCGTTCGACTAGACGAATCGATTGCCTAACTTTCGGCACAATTCGCTCGATTCGATCTAGAACAGGCGCGTAAATGCGATCTACCTACGCTACGCCACCGCGCCCATGATCATCTCGTCGAACGACCTGACATCCGCATCGATCGTCGTCACCCGAATCGAGTCCGCAACCGCATCCATCGTCTTCAACCCGCTGCCTGTGATCAGCGCGACGGTTTCTTCATCACGCCGAATCGCACCGCTTTCAGCCAGCTGCTTCAACGCCGAAATCACAACGCCACCTGCTGTCTCAGCGAAGATGCCCTCCGTCTCGGCCAAGAGACGAATACCTGCCGCGATGTCCTCTTCAGGCACGATACAGCCTTTGCCGCCAGACTCCGTCGTCACCTTCGCCGCGTAGTAGCCGTCCGCAGGGTTGCCGATCGCCAATGACTTCGCGATCGTGTTCGGCACCACTGGCCGCGGGTGTGTCTGACCCTCTTGGACGGCAGTAGCGACAGGGGAGCACCCCTCAGCCTGAGCGACGTGCATCGACGTTGGAACATCCTCGATCAAACCGAGATCAGTGAACTCCCGCAGTCCCTTCCACACCTTCGTGAGAAGTGAACCAGAAGCGACGGGCACAACGATGTGCCGTGGTGCGCGCCAACCGAGCTGTTCCGCAACCTCGAACCCCAAAGTCTTGCTGCCTTCTGAGTAGAACGGACGCATGTTCACATTCACGAACGCCCATCGACGCTCGTCAGCAAGCTCGCTACAAAGTCGGTTGACATCGTCGTAGTTGCCGCGCACTAGGATCACGGACCCGAAGATCGCCGCCATATTAATCTTCGCGCGTTCGAGGTCGTGCGGCACGAACACCATCGTTTTCAATCGAGCCTTGCGACCATGCGCCGCCGTCGCACCAGCCAAGTTGCCGGTCGAGGGACAAGCCAGGGTATCGAACCCGAACTCCAGCGTCTTGGTAGCCGCCACCGAGACCACGCGGTCCTTGAACGAGTGCGTCGGGTTGGCGGTGTCGTTCTTGATCCAGAGATTGTCCAGACCCAGAACCTCGCCAAGATTGCCAGCCTTGAGCAACGGCGTCAAGCCCGCACCGATGTCCACCGCCTGCGCGGCATCAGCAGGCAACAGGTCCGCGTACCGCCAAAGCGTCATCGGACCCCGCTCGATTGATTCGCGGCTGATCGAACGACTCACCGCGTCGTAGTCGTAGGAAACCTCAAGCGGCCCGAAGCAGAAATCGCAAACGTAGAGCGGCTCGATAGGGTAGTCAGTGCCGCATTCCTTGCAGCGGAGACCGTTTACGTGTGGCACGGGTGTCGTTCCTCAATTGTGCACTGATGCTTGTCATATCACCTGCGCATGGGAACCTTTGTGTGGTAAACCCGTGCCGGGAGTGACAGCAGCAGCTTCGTGATCCTAAGCTCGCTGATTCACCGACCATCTTGAGCGCCACATTTGGGATCGGCGCACCAAGACAAGGTATCGACTAGATGTTAAACGTCAATAGGGCAGTATGTCAATATCAGATTTGAGTTGCGACATCCCGTCCCCTTCGCCCAAAAATGGGACACAAAGAGGGGGACGCGGGAGCGAAGCGACAGCAGGGGGTGCCCGCAACCGATCAATGTTGGTCGCCGACATCGCCGTTCGATTGCGATGCAAGCTCGGCCAACAACCTATCACGTTCCAACCGTCGACCCTCCTCGACCCCTTTTTCACGCCCACGAATTTCGCCGCGTTTTTCACCGTCCTTGAAGCCCGCTTCGTACCGCTCTTTGTCTTTCTGTATCGAACGGCGTTCGTACCATCGTGAAAGTGTCAAAGCAACCTCCAATTCAATCATGCTCAAGATCCCAGCGAATACCAGTATCGGCGTCGCGGCGAGGACCTCACTTAGTACTGTATCAACAACGTGAACATTCGGCATCGACACCACAGCGCGCCATGCATGCAACCCGATCAAAGCGCCACCTTGCGCGACGAGCAACACGAAAAAACCGCCTCCCCATTTTTCGGGTACGGTCCACAGTGACGCCCGCGGTTCAAGCAGCGCCCCGTTTGCGTCGCCCTGCGTTTCGTCATCGAATTCCTGCGCGGCGTCCGACGTCGCCTCTCCAGTCGATGCAAGTCCATCCCGATGTTCGTTTTCTAGATGTTCGGCTGACATGAACACAAATGTTGACACACCTGTTTCATGTCATTCGACTAAAGGTGTCACAATTCGCGAAATTCCACATCCCGCCGATCGATCAACAAACTCCCCCTCCTTGAAGAGGGGCCAGGGGTAGGAGATCCCATCACCTAACCCACCGCCGGATAAAACTCCGCGTGCTCGCCCATCGTCGGATGATTCCGCTTCGGTATCAACACCGTCCTCCGCACCGAAAGCACCCGCTCGTTCCGCTGGTTGTAACCGAAACAGTCCAACCGAACGACCCCGCGGTCACCCTTGGAAGTCTCCCACTTGTCCAGAACATGCGCCTCCGAGTAGATCGTGTCCCCGTGGAACGTCGGCCCGTCGTGCGTCACCCTCTCATACTCCAAAGCCGCAATCGCACGCCCCGACACGCTCGGCACGCACTGGCCGATCACGATCGCGAACACCAGTATGCCATTGACCAGACACTTCCGATGCTCCGTGTGATTCTCCGCATAGTTCGCATCGATATGGATCGGGTTCTGGTTCTGCGTCACCAGCGAAAACCACGTGTCGTCCGCCTCCGAAATCGTCCGCCCAGGCCAGTTCCGATACACATCACCAACCTCGAAATCTTCGAAAAATCGCCCGAAGCCGTTCGCGCCGTTAAGTGTCATCTGTTACACCTTTTCGATTGACTGTTCAACTGAAACGATTGCAACTTTGGCATCTTCCACATCCAAATCGTCCAGCGACCCTTGGTCAGATGGTAGCCCATCGCGCACTTTCCGAGGCCTGAACATCGCCGACACTGCCGAGAATGTCCAAAGTGTCAACGCCGGTCCAGTCCATGCGACAGCCAAGGGAGTAAATGGGACAGTTACGGCGAAGTTGAGCCACACCACTAACGTTGCCACCACCAAAGCAACGATTCGGATGGACGGACGGCCCTTGTAGGTGTCAGCGTATCGGACCAAACATGCCATTGCTATCCCTTGCGGCAGCAACGCAAAAAAAACCCATATAGAAATCGTTGGCCAAATCGCAGCACCTGCAATCGCGCTCCACCGAATAGGATCTCGCTTGATGCTTCGAAATGGATGAGTGACAACCATCCACATGCGACTCCGCGCCACATCAACTCTCGACCGTTCGGAAACGCGCCCCACTTCGTCCTCTTCAATGGGACCATCCGCTCGCTCGGAACCTCGTCTTAACAAGCTGATAATGGCCAACACACCGATTGCGATGGTAAAGACCGCCGCCGATATGCTTGCTTGTTCCGAGATATCGTCTGCACCGTAACCCAGATACGTATCCACTGTTGAGTAGCCGAACCAGATCAACAACGCACCGAAACCGGCCAGCAACAAATAACGCCAAACTCCGTGCCTCATCGTGTCCAAACGACGTAACGCGTTCGCCAAGAACCATGCCCCGGTGCATATCCACACCAAGTCTCGCACCAATTCGCGCAGCGGTTCGCGGAAGTAACCGATGTCGCTGGCATACTCCACGATTGCCGCACCGCTCAACACCACTGCGAATAGGACGCCAAAAACGATCGTCATCCATTTGGGGAGACCGCCGCGTACTAGATTTGCTGCATAGTTAATCGCACCACCACCATATCCGAGGCAACGGTCGATATTCGCAGAACTTTGCTCATTTCAACGACGTTCGATCTTTTCGACACTCAATTGGCAATCTGCGATTCTGAACTGAACATCCTCGCCACGAACGCCGAAACTACTGCTGCCAAATATCGTGACGCCATCGCTGCAAAGCGTCTCAGATTCGTAGATCACATCACCCACACACATTCCGCCGGCCGGCGTTGTCAACTTAACATCAGTTCCCGTTTCGATCTCGCCCAAATCCACTTCAATCACCGATGCTGTGCACGCCGGATACTCAGTGTTTTCTCTCTGAAATGAGATCGCCCAAATTCCAAACACGATCGCAGCCACTATCCCGAACACCGCGGCGACAATTTTGAACGAGGGCATATTGCCATCGTTGTCGCTCAAGCGGTGGTACCTGCTCACATCAATCTCCCCATCTATTTCAATCGTACACCATCCTTAGAGTGCATTCGAAGTGTCCGAACCACCCGCGCCCGCGCCGAGCGTCAACAGCAGCCCCAGCTCATCCTTCGGCGTGTAGCTCAACGCCAACCCGCGCCAGCACAATCCGCGCCCGCGCCACGACTGGCGCATCCACCATCTCGCCGTCCAACGATACGCTCCCGCGACCCTCGCGTTCCGCACTAGCCGCAGCCTCGATGACCCGCCTCGCGCGCTCAATCTCTTCAACAGTCGGCAAAAATACCTCGTCGATCACCTCGATCTGAGCCGGATGGATCGCGAACTTGCCGCTATATCCTAACCGCCGAGCCAACCCCGCTTCGCGCCTCAACCCTTGCGGATCGCGGAACTTCACATACGGCGTGTCCAACGCCAGCACATCCGCCGCTCGCGCCGCCACCGCCACCGCAGCCCGCGCATACAGCAACGACGCCTCGCCGTACTCTTCGACGCCACCCGTATCCACGCTAGCAACATCAACCGCACGGCTAATCCCCATATCCGCACTGAAATCCTCCGCCCCGAACGCGACCCCATGAACACGCTCCGAAGCGCAACAGATCGCATATGCATTCACGATCGCGCTAGCCGTCTCCAACCAAGGCAATATCCCGACCGTCCCAACCTCGATACCTCGATCCGCCTCCAACTCCGAAAGCAAACCATCGACCGCCGCAATATCGTCGGCAGTCTTCAACTTCCCGATGCTGATCGCTACGATATTTGGACCAACCACCGCCGCAAGATCACCCTCCGTCAACCCGGTCGACAGCGAATTAACCCGCGGCACCACAGCTTTCCCCAACTCAAACAAAGAGGGCAGAGCATCAGCCGTAACCGCCCGCGCCTCCACCTTGTTCGCCTCCGGCACCGAGTCCTCCATATCCGGAATATACGCCGACGCCGCGTACCGTCCCGCCTTCCCCAACATGTCGCTCTGATTGCCCGGAATGAACAACGGACAGCGCAAGTCGATATGCGAAAATTGTGCGGGTGGCATTTAGGACTCCTGAAGGGTTAGTTTAGAACTAGGGATGCAAGACCGACACAAAATCCACGTGGCTTTGCCGCGCCACGAAGCCATACGTGACGCAATTGAACAAGCGTTGGAAACCGCAGCAGCACTCGAACTCGGCAACTTCTTAGCAACCGACGACGTCTGCGAAGCCGAAGTCGTAGTCTCCGATAGCGCTACCGTCGGCAACGACCTGCAGAGCCTCCTCGAGTCCGTCCGATATCTCCAGTTGATCGATTGCGGACCCGGCGAACCGCACGCCACAGCCCCCGACCTCACCGTCGCCAACTCCTCGTCGATTCTCGCCGACACCGCCGCCGACTGGGCGATCGAACAGTGGCACGAAATCACCGACCGCTCGCCAAGCACCAACAAACCCATCGCCGGCATCGTCGGCTTCGGTGCTCTCGGATACGAACTCGGCCGACGCCTAAACCAGTCACACGGCCAGATCTGGGTCAACGACATCCGAACCCCGCGGCAGCTATCCTTCCAGCAACTAGGTGCCCGACGCTCATCCCTCGACATGCTCCTCTCGACCAGCGACGTCGTCTTCATCGCCATCCATCCCGGCCCAACCTCGACCCCGCTCTTCACACAACGAGAACTCCGACTCCTAGACACCAACGCCACAATCATCAACCTCTCAGGCCCACAAGTAATCGATAAAACCGCGCTGAAGACACTAATCACCACGCATCGACGACAAATCGACTACCGAGAAATGGTCATCGACCTCGGCGACGCCGCAGCAACCGAGCGCCCAGACCTCGTCACCCGCTACATCCTAGACAACCTCGGCAAATGGGCCCATGGCCGCCACCCTCGCTCCATCCTAGAACCCGTAACCCACCCCAAAGCCGGCGACCCCGCCTTCTGGTCCTCCAGAATGCACCCAAGGCAGACGCCGGTGTAGGTCAGGGAGATTCTTCTTAGTGACAATGAGCAACGGAAATGACCTGCCGCGATTGACAGGTGATGAACGCCTTAAATCGCGTGACGAACTGAATCGGGAACTAGCCCATGGAACAGTGCTGGATTTTTGGTCATGGTCTTCGTCCAATCTGCTCGACAACACCCTGCGAGGTACATTCGGTGAATACCTGGTGGCATTAGCTATTGGCGATGGCGACGCATTCGCGCTCCGCACTGAACCTTGGGCGAACTGGGATTTACAGACCGAGGACGGCATCAAAATCGAGGTGAAGACGACCGGCCTACGCCAGACCTGGCATGCGGACGAATCACAAGAAGTGTCTACACCCAGGTGGGACATCGCAGAGAAGAGGATGGATGCTCAGGGAAAAGGTTACGTTGGGGAACCGAAACGATGGGCGAAGGTTTATGTGTTCGCCCTGCACAAAGGCCGCAACCTAGACATATGCTCCGTTATAGATGTAGCCCAATGGGTATTTTGGGTAGTCGCTACTAAGAACCTTCCCGGCCAAAAAAGCATCGGAAAATCGACCTTGAAGAAAATCCAAGGCGCCAAGGAAGTTGACTTCAAGAAATTGAAAGCCGCGTTCGATTCCGTTTCACGAGAAATCTAAGATGAGAGTAGCTTTCGACGATCCGCATCAATGTCCGCCGTTACGTCTCGTCGGATCGTAAACCGGTTTGCCCATTTGCCTTGTGCGGAGGGTCCCGTTCCTCAGTGCTCGAACCCGATTCCAAGCTATTTCAACGTATTCCTCGACGATATCGCAACCGTAAGCTCGTCGGCCGTGTTTAAGTGCCGCAACGACCGTTGATCCGACGCCCATGTAAGGGTCAAGAACACTACCCCCCGCCTCGGTCATCGACAGCACAACCCGTTCGACAAGCTCTACCGGAAATTGACACGGATGAACCGTCTTTTCAACGTGGTTGTGTTTCACGTTTGGGAAAATCCACACGTCACTAGGGTTCTTCCCATCCGGATTACCGCTCAGCTTACCTACGTTCGGGCCCTTAAAATACCGCTTGTTCGGATATTTCGACGGCACACGGATCGGATCGACATCGAAACGATAATCGTCCGACTTAGTCCACCAGTTGATCGTCTCATAACGGCCAGACAATCGCCGCGTGCAATGGAGCCCGTGTTCAAAGTGCCACACAATCCGATTCCGCATCTTTAATCCCAACCGCTTGAAGATCGGATACAGCACCGCGTCTAGCGGTACTACTTCGCCGTCCTCCACGAAATTCCCGACTTGCCAGCAAATTGAGCCCTTGGGGTTGAGCAGTCGGACACATTCCTCAATCACTTGAGTTTGGGAGTCGAGATACCTCTCCAATGAAGTCTTGCCTTCGTACACCTTACCTAGGTTGTATGGCGGTGAAGTAACAATCAGATCCATCGACTCGTTCGGCAAACGAGCCATGAACCGAAGATTGTCCTCGCATTCCATGATCGGTTCTGTCCGCTCAACGGGCGCTCGATTTTCGGACGGAACGAGATGTTCTGGCTCGTTGCTCATGGGGTCTCCTGTACCGATTCGGCAGGTATTCCTATAAGGAGCAAGGGACAGGGGTTGCCTACACCACGGCGGACATGTTCTAGGAGTTTGTCCCAGTGCGTGGTAGATGCGCCGAACTTGTCGTTGACGAATGCCCGGCTCCATTCAGTGGAGAAGTCGATATCGGCGAGTCGTCTTTCGACTAGGCGGCGTTGGCGGGCCGTTGGCCTGTAACCGAGTGCTCTTAGATCGTCGAAGCATGTGATGTGATAGCTATGAGCGAAATCCAATACGAACTGTTGTAGGGCATTTTGCAGAGATGATCCGCGGGTGATGATTACGCCGACACTGATGACTCCTTCGTTATGGAGGCGTTGGAAATTCTCCAAGTCGCGGTCAAAGAAGGGATCCTTATTGTTCCATTCGATCTCTAAGGCGACCGATCCGATGTCGGTGGAGCATACATGGTCGATTTTGTGCGTTATTGATGCTCGTTCCTGGTCATCGACGATCTTGCGGATCGTTACCCGGCGCGTCGACCAACCGCTGTCGGCCAACGCCCTGCGCAACCGTTGGGTCACTGGCGATTCGCCGCCCCCGCCGCGCACGAGTTCCTCCACTTGAATGGTGATGCCTAGCGCATTGTCGCAGAGTTCAGCCAACAGTAGCGGGAAGTCGCGCTCCAACACTGCTTCGGCATGGTTCAATACGTGGATGTCGAGCCCGGCTGACCTTAAGTAGGTCAGGGTCATGCTGGCGCGGTCGCCGAGTTGTGGTTGTAGGTCGGCCAATCAGGTTCGTAGCCGTTCGTGGCTTGGTCGCCCCAAACAGTCCACCCGGGACGGGAACCTCGGCCAAAGAGTTCCAAGTACGGACCCCACGCGCAGGTTTCGATGACGTCGTACTGTTCGTCGGGTTTGCGGGAGTGCTCGCGTTTGCGGGACGCTATAAGGTTTACCTGCCGACGGCCCGGTGCAAGGGTGCGGGCGCTCTTGCCGCGAACGCCGAACGGTACCATCTCGGTGACGTTGCGGAAGTAGAATCCCACACCGCGACCGTCTGATCCGCCATCCTTGCGTATCTTGTGCCAGATCAAGTTCGTTTTGTAGGTGAACCCCCACGCTTCAAGCACCGTCAACCCGTACGGCAACAGCGCGTTGGGTACCCACAGGTAGCAGTGAGCGGTTTCATCCATATGTTCTGCCACCGGCAGTGCCGCGATCTCGTCGAATGACAGCGTGCTAAAGCGTGACAGTCGACGGTGTTCCGGCGCGACCTTGCCAGTACGGTTATGGAACCGCCATGGCGGATCAGCCAACACCGTCCCAAAGGTGTGGCTCGCCAAGTCTCGTCGTAGGTCGCCGCTTGCGCTCATGCAATCAGTGTATCGGCAATATGCAACATCTGTCAACTTTAGACATATGTTCTCCGTTGGTTGATAGACCGTGGCTTCTACTGCTGCCCCATTCTTGTCGTGATGACTTTACGACCGTTTAGATAACCCCCCGGCATCAACTCCGTCGGCTGCTTAACCTCCCCCGCCAGCCGGATGCGCCGCTGCGCCTGCCTAAACTCCGCGTCCTGCCGCGCCGACTTAGATATCTTCACCGCACAAGCCTTGAACTCCGGCGTCTCCGTGATGAAGTCGTAGGCGTCCGACGTCACATCGTTCGTCCGCGTGAACTCCGGAAATGCGAACGACATGAACACCAAACCCCGCGGCGACCGCTCCGTCAGCCGCGCCGCCACCGTCACCTGCCCGCGTCTCGACGCCACATCCAGCAAATCGCCGTCCGACAATCCCATCTCCTCACCATCCCGAGGATTTATCTCCAACATCTCGTGCGGCACTAACAGATTGAAGCCCGACGCCTGACCCGTCTGAGTCCCGGTGTGATACGTCGAACGACGACGACCAGTCGTCAGCATCCACGGATACTCCTCATCCGGCTCTTCGGCGGGCGGTATGTGATCCACCGGGGCGAAAAAGCCCGGGAATCCCGTCGAGAACTCGTCGCCATGCAGATACACGGTGCCCGGATCGTCCTCATCGCCACACGGCCACTGAATCCCGCCGTCGCGCTCCAACCGTTCGTGTGAAATCCCACCGTAGATCGGCGTCACGCTCCGCATCTCGTTGAACACGTCCGTCGCCGTCTTCATATCCTGCGGCTTACTCATCCGCTCGAACAGCGACAACAGGATCTGAACGTCCTGCCTCGCCTCGCCCGGCGGATCAACTGCAGGGCGTACCCGTTGCACCCGACGCTCACTATTCGCGAACGTACCATCCGACTCGGCGAACGCCGCCGCAGGCAGAACAACATCCGCCAACTGCGCCGTCTCTGTCAGGAAAATGTCCTGAACGACCAGGAAATCCACCGACCTCAGCGCATGTTCCGCGTGATTGGCGTGCGGGTCCGACACGATCGTGTTCTCGCCCATCACATACACCGCCTTCACCCGGCCCTTGATCATCTGCTCCATCGCCGTGATCTTCGTAATCCCACGACGCTTCGGCAGCGGCTCGCCCCACGCCTCTTCGAACACCTGACGAACTCCCGGGCGCTCCACCTTCTGATACCCCGGCAGATCGGTTGGAATACAACCGGAATCACCAGCCCCTTGAACATTGTTCTGCCCACGAAGCGGGTTCACTCCCCCGTTCGGCACTCCCAACGTCCCGCACAGCAAACCCAGATTCCCCAACGACTGAACATTGTGCGACCCGCACGAGTGCTCCGTGATGCCCAGCGTGTAGCAGATCGCCGCCTTCGGTGCCGCCGCCGCAAACTCACGAGCCGTCTCGGTAATCTCCTCCTCGGTCACGCCACAAATCTTCGCCGAATACTCCGGCGTGTACATCTGAACGTGCCGGGCGAACGCCTCGAAGCCTTCCGTCCGATGCTCGACGAACTCCGGATCGTGGAGACCCTCGTTGATGATCACGTTCGCAACCGCGTTGTAGAACGGGATATCGGTCCCGACCTTGATCTGAACGTACCGAGTCGCCCACTTCGTCAGCTCGATCTTCCGCGGATCGACCACCACCAGCTTGGCGCCGTTCCTCACCGCACGCTTCATCCGTAGCGATATGACCGGGTGCGCCTCCGTCGTGTTAGAACCCGTGACCAGCAAGAAGTCGGTGCCCGCGAGCTCTTCGATCGAGTTCGACATCGCTCCTCTTCCCATCATGACCGCCAGACCGGCGACCGTCGGAGCGTGTCAAGTACGTGAACAGTTGTCGATATTATTCGTCCCGATCGCGATCCGAGCGAACTTCTGCATCAAATAGTTCGCCTCCGTAACCACCCGAGCCGATGCCCAGCAAACAACCGAGTCCGGACCCTCGTCGGCGATCGCATCCTTGAACTTCGACGAAACCAGATCCAGCGCCTCGTCCCACGACGCTTTGCGGAAAGTCCCGTCAGGCTGCTTGATCAGAGGATTCCGCAACCGATCCTCGCTCCTCACAAACTCCCAAGACGCGAACTGACCCTTCACACATAGCGATCCACGACTCGCGGCCGTGAAGTCCGGCTCCGCACCGATGATCTCGCCATCATGCGTCAACAACTCGATGCCGCAACCCACACCACAGTACGGACAAACCGTCTGCGTTCGATCAACATCCTCGGCCGATATGTCCTGACTTACAACCTTCCGGTCCGTCAGCGCGCCGGTAGGGCAGGTGTTGATGCACTGACCACAGAAAGTACAAGGCGAATCCATCAATTCGTTCCCAAAAAACGTGAAGATGCTCGAATCCTGACCCCGACCATCGACCGTGATCGCCGCCGCCTGCTCCCAATCGTTGCAGATATTCGTGCACCGGTAGCACGCTATGCAGTAGTCGTAGTCCCGCTGAATGAACGGATTCTCGTCATGCGACGCCTTCTCCCGAGTCCCCAAGTGCGGAAAAGCGTCCCACTGAGCCTCATACTCCTCAACCGCACGATCAAACTCCGTCGGCCCGACCTTGTTCGAATACGGATTATTGTTCGGCGACGCCATCTCCGACAGCAGCATCTCTAACAAAGTCTTGCGATACGCCCGAATCTCATCCGTGTGTGTCGCCACATCCATCCCTTCCTCCGCAAACGCAGTGCACGACGCCACCTGCTCGACCCGACCATTAACCTCCACCTCCACCAGACACATCCGACACGTCCCTTGCGCACCCACCCGCTCGTCATAACAAAGAGTAGGCACCTCAAACCCCGCATCCCTCACCGCATCCAGCACCCGTCCACCCTCGGCACACTGCACCGCAACACCATTAACTCGCAGATCGAGCCACCTGGTCCGACCATCCAATCTCGTCTTGGACGACAAAGTAGTCAATGCAAAAAACGACTGTTGCGTTAATCCCGATTCTAGCCAACGGCGCAAGAACCAACCATCAGCCCAAAACGCCCACCGCAACCCTAACACGAACCACCCCGTACCGCCCCTTTCGCGCACCCATTGCCCCTCCCCCTGCAAGGGGGAGATTAAGACGGGGTCCGCGTAGCGCCGCGACCTGGATATTCACGGAGCAGGGGCGGCGGCGCGGCGCATCCCCTCTCCCTTGATGGGAGAGGGTTATAGGGTTAGGGTGAACTAACACCAGAAGCGCAGGAGCAGCCCTCGAGCGACCAACATCAATATCCCCAACCCATTCAAATCAACTGCGACCCAATACCCGGTCGAAAATCATGCATCGATAAAGCAGCATTTGTTATTTAATTCGCTGCCTTCGAATTTCCAGATCTTCAAGTCGGAAAACTCGGTTGCGTGACCTGTCAATCCGTGACCGGTGAAAAATGAGCCGACAACCGACACGTCGCCAGCGCCGAGTTTCCGGCTCAAATCCAAGATGCCGGCTCTTGCTCCGTTGATCCATAATTCGCCGCGTTTACCTCTCATTACTAACCGCAGTTTGTTGCTTCTGCCGTTTCCAACGTCGATGTGCCTCGAGTTAGCTTCGCTCAGCGTTGTGTACTCACGGTTTTGGTAAATTTTATGGTACAGACGGCCGTCTGAAGCGATTATGACGAAGAAACCAGCGCCAATTCCGTCGCGGAAATTCAGCCCAACGCTCCAATCGCCAAGGCGTGGTGCGAACGGGTTGTGGATACTCACTTCCACGATGCCGTCTGCAAGCCAGACGAGCGCGTCATGGTCGTCGATGGTGTCGCCCTCGGGATGGTGATCTATCGTGCCGTTCATAGGACCGTGGATCAGTGTCGCGTTGCCAGTTGGTAGTGGCGTTGACGCCGGCTTGCGCCGTTCCCAGAAACCTCCTAGATCGGAAAGGTGCACTGCGTAGTTGACACCTTCTGCCAACACGTCGTCGCCGCGAAAATCCCTAACCGCGTTTGACTTAACCATGCCCACTACTTCGCCATAAAGGTTGACCACGGGACATCCACTGTTGCTTGAATTGGTTGAGGCATCAGTCTGCAAAACGATTACGTTTTCAATCCTGGGAAACCCTGAAACTATCCCTTTGGACGCAGTCACTTGAGATTTCAGCCCTAACGGGTACCCGACAACGATTACTTCCTCACCAACCCCGGCTGCGTCCGCCAAAGGCAATGATTTGAGGACATCTTTAAGATTGATCTCGAGAATCGCCACGTTGAGGTCGGCGTCCATGGCGACTATCTGAGATCTATGCGAAACCCCGTCGATCAACACGCTCAGCCTTTCGTCGTCTACCACAACATGCTCATTGGTGAGGATGAATCCGTCGGAGTGAATGACGAAACCTGACCCATCGCCGGCATCGCCCCTAATCAATACGACACTCAATACGACACTTTCTTTCACCCCGTCGATAATCTTGGCGAAATCTGCTCGATCACTCGGGATCGGAATCGGCACCACGGTGGGTTGAGCGAGCACCACGGCTACGGCTGTGGATTCAGGGTCTGGCACCTGGATCGGCGTAGCGGTCGGCGCTGGCGTCGGCGTGCTTACAGGCGTGACCGTCGGTATAGGCGTCTCCGTTGGAACCGGTGTAAAGGCTGCAAATTTAGCTTCAACCGTCGCTGGCACGTCAACAGGAGTCGGCGTGTGGCTGTGGCATCGGGTTGGCAGTTGGAGGTATCGGCGTATCTGTCGGGACAGGCGTAAACACCACGACTATCGCATCTACCGTGGCACGTACGTCCACGGGCGTGGCAGTTGCAGGTGGGGTGGCTGAGGGTGCCGGGGTGACGGTTGCGATCGGCTCTTGGATCGGCGCGGGAGTCGCCGTGTGCGCTGGGGTCACGGTCGGTTCAGGCGGCATCGCTTTCACAACGGCAACGGCGGTGCCGACCGCATCGACTGGTGTGGCGGTCGACGGCAGCGATGCGGTGACGATCGCCCGCACAGTTGCGGCAATGTCAGGCGTAGGTTCAGCTGAACTGCAAGCGACTGTAATCAAGGCCATCAGCGCGGACGAAATCAGAAGACCAGCAATTACAACGGCTACGCGCCTTACGAACATTCGGGTACCTCGCCCATGATTTGGGGACAACGTCTAAACACAGAAGTTGCGCCGGACCAGCGTCGAACCGATCAAGACCCATCAAAGTGTAATGCCAACTCCACACTAAGCAACCCGTCGATCAACCCCCAATCATCCCCTCACCCGCGACAAATCAACGCGCCCTGATACCCGGCCGAAAACCCGGCATCGATATTCACAACCGATACTCCCGGCGAGCAAGAGTTCAGCATCGTCAGCATCGCCGAAAACCCGTCCAAACCGGTCCCATACCCATTACTAGTAGGCACCGCAATCACCGGCGCCTCCACTAAGCCAGCCACAACGCTCGGCAACGCTCCGTCCATCCCTGCGACAACCACGATCACACGCGCCGCCTGCAACGCGTCCTTGTGTGCGAGCAGCCGATGAATACCCGCAACTCCAACGTCGTTGATCCGCCGGACATCGCAGAGCATCAGCTTGGCCACGATCTCTGCCTCGTCCGCAACGGCCATATCAGCCGTGCCGGCAGACACGATGATCAGGCCGCCATATCTGGGCTCCAACCCACGGTCATCCGCCCATATCGCACCGCAAGTCTCGATGAAACGGGCACTCGGAACCACCGCCTTCACAGCTTCCGCGGCAACTCGATCCGATCGAGTAATCAGCACCATTTGCGAAACATCATGGATCCGCTTCGCAATCTCGGCGATGTGCTCCGGAGTCTTTCCCTCACCCATCACAACCTCCGGAAAGCCGGTCCTGCGCTCGCGGTCGAGATCAACCGTCGCGAATCCCATCTCCGCGCTCGGCACTTGCCCAACTGGCTCGGATTGGGAAATATCGCTTGCGTCGGATGGCATTACGCTACTTTCAGAGTTCAGTTGTGCTTGAACTGGAGTCGAACTTAGTTGAACGTTTACCACGCTGTATCATTACAGCGATGAAAATGTCGAGTCGTGTTTGATGCTTTACCCAGTTGAGCACAACGTGATTCTAGAATTTGCGAGCCGAAGCGGACTCGCTGGGAACAAGACTAGATTTCTGGATTGGTCGGAATGAAGATTACTTGCATACAGGAAAATCTGGCACGTGGACTGCGCGTAGTGAACCGTGCGGTGCCGTCGAGAGCGACGCTGCCCATCACTCAGAACATCCTGATCGAGGCTGAAGACGCTAGGCTAAAGCTCTCAGCAACCGATCTAGAGCTCTCGATAACCACATGGGTCGGCGCCCAGATCGAAGCCACCGGGTCGATAACGCTCCCTGCCCGAACCCTCCTCGACACCATCAGCAGTTTCGACATGGGACGTGTCGAGATCGAAGTCACCGACGAACCGTACGGCGCGCACATCAAGACCACGACACAGAGCAGCAGCAGCCCCGCGACCATCGACACCGATCTCCGCGGCGCGCCCAAAGACGATTTCCCACCTTTTCCCCAAGTATCTCCAAAGCACCGCGTGCGAGTCGATTCCGGCATCCTGCGCAACGCCTTGGACCGCACCGTCTTCGCCGCGGCGACCGACGACGCGCGGCCTGTATTGACAGGCGTCAAGATGGAGGTCGAAGGCAACAAGGCGACATTCGCATCGGCCGATGGATTCCGACTCTCGATCGAGTCGGCACAGTTGATGGAAGCCGCGGAGGAAAGCTTCGACGCGTTGATACCGGCTCGTGCGCTTCGAGAACTGACTGCGTTGATGTCTGGAACCGTTTCGCCGGTGTCTGGAACCGTTTCGCCGGTCGAAATCATGGTCTCCGAAACTGGCGGCGAGGTGATGTTCCGCATCGGAGACGATATCGAGATGATCACCCAGCTCATCGCCGGAACCTATCCCGACTACAAGAGCCTCGTACCCGAAAACGCCGACACCACGTTGACCATCCCGCTCGAAAGCGTCGCTCAGGTCGCCCGGTCCATGAACGTAATAGCCCGAGAGGGCAGTGCCATCGTCCGACTCGTCGGGTCCAACCTCGAAGGGCAGGGGCGTTTGACCCTGTCGGCGAACGCCGAGGACCTCGGCAACAGCGAAGGTACCCTCGATATCGACATCGAAGGTGAAGAGGGCAAGATCGCATTCAACGTGCGTTTCCTCACCGACCTCGTCCAACACTCGCACGGCGGCACCTCCAACCCAGTCGAAACTGACGGCGACGGCGCACCCGGCACCGAAAAGCTGATCCTGTCGATAACCACACCCTCCAGTCCGGCCGTCTTCCGCCACTCGAACCACCCCGGCTTCACCCACGTCGTGATGCCGATGTACGTCCAGTGGTAACCTTTCGATCAACCCCCTCTACCTCGATGGGCGAGGGCTAGGGTGAGGGTGAACCGAAAAATCCAGGTCCTGTCGCCAGCAATCGCGCTGGCAATATCACTGCTGAGTTTCGTCGCCTGCTCCAGCGATTCAGGCGATCCAATACCGACGCCCGGTTTGGCGGAACCCACCGCACCAATCGTCACCGCGGCGCTACCTCCCACGCCAGACCGAGACTTCGACCGCTACACCTTCGAATTCGTCGAAGCGTTCGGCGGTCACGAATGGGAACGACCCATCGATATCGCCTTCCTACCTGACGGTGACACAGCACTCGTCGCCGAGCAGGTAGGACAGGTATACCGTGCCTTCAATGACGCCCGACGCGACCCCATCCTGACATTCTCGATCCGCGAACGTGTCAGTCGCGAATCGAACGAAGAAGGCCTGCTGTCCTTAGCCCTCGATCCCAACTTCGAGACTAACGGCCGCGTGTGGATGTACTACTCCGTCAGGCAAGGCTTCAGAAGCTCACGTCTATCCTGGTTCACCGTCGACGAATACATCGCAGACTGGAGCAGCGAACACGTCGTCTACGAGATCGTCCAGCCGTACGGGAACCACAACGGAGGCAAGATCGTCTTCGACAACACTGGCTACCTCTACCTCGGCCTCGGCGACGGCGGCTCACTAGGCGACCCGCAAGACAACGGCCAAGACCTCACCAACGCATACGGCACCATCATCCGTCTCGATATCTCCGAGACCCGAAACGGCGAACCATTCCGCATCCCGCCCGACAACCCATTCATCGACGACCCTGACATTCCCGACGAAATCTGGGCATACGGTCTCCGCAACCCCTGGCGCATGACCTTCGATCCCGAAACCGACCTCCTATGGATTGGCGACGTAGGGCAGAGCTACCGCGACGAAATCAACGTCGTCAACACGAAGACCGGCGGCGGCACGAACTTCGGCTGGAGCATCATGGAAGGCACCGCCTGCTTCAAACCCCGCACCGACTGCAACAAGACGGGCATGGCGCTACCCGTTGAGGACTATCCCCCACGCTCCGGCCACTGCTCGGTAATCGCCGGCCCCGTCTACCGAGGCGACGACATTCCCTCTCTGACCGGCAACTACCTCTACTCCGACCACTGCAAAGGCGAACTCCGAGTGATGAGCGTCGAAAAACCCGAGACCGGCAGCACCGCCGTAAAACCCGTAGCCCCCGAAGGCACCGAATACGACGAACCCGGCATCGCCTCCGTCGGCGTCGACACCCAAGGCGAAATCTACATCCTCCGCTTCGGCGGCCCCATCCTCAAGATGGTCTCCCGCTAAACGTCCCCTTCGCGAAGCAACCCATCCCCCTCCCCTTCTAGGGGGAGATTAAGAGGGGGTCTCAGCAAAGCGACAGCAGGGGATGCCCGCCGCCGCCCCCTCCTTGAGGACACCTACCCGTCTTTCGCTAAACCTACCCCCGCGGCCGACGCTGCGGCCGATAGCGATAGTTCCGTATCCCCGGCGTAAACCACCAGATGATGCCGACAACCACCACCGAGATCGCACCGCCCATGATCATCACCGGTCCCGCGCCAATAATCCCACCAATAAACGAAACCTCCATCTGCCCAAGGTGGTTCGCACCCATCGCCGAGAACGAGTGAGCACTGCTAGCACGTCCCAGCATGTTGTCTGGCGCGGTCAACTGAACCAACGCCTGACGCATCGTCATACCAACCGAGTCGGTTCCGCCCAGCAGCGCAACCAACCCCAATCCGATAGCAAATATGTAGTTGAACGTGTACGACCAGTCAAACAAGCCCAGCGTCAAGAACGGATTGTCCACAAGGTCGATGCGGTTGAAGCCCCAAGCGATCAACAAAAATGCGTAGATCAACGTTGCCACAAGCACGATCATCCCCTTGCGCCGCCATCTCTCAGTGACGAACACGACCATGCTCCCGACCACACCGCCCATCGCGTTGGCGGACGTAAGCAACGCCGTCCCCTGCGCGCCCATCCCGTAAAGCTCCTGCGAGAAGAACGGGAACAGCATCCGGTAGAAGCTGAAGATCGTCACCCCGATATCCAGCATGTAAAGCCCTGGCAAAATCGGGTGCCTTCGCACAAAGTTGAAGCCTTCGATGATCGTCTTCAGCTTCACGCCACCGGCACTACCTGCCTCCGGTGCACCTGACGCACGGATGAGCAGCGGCGATACCACGCTAACCGCCGCGATGCACGTCGTCACCAGAAGGGTAGGGGCAATCCCGAAACCGATGTAGAGCGGACCGAAAAGGAACGGCACCGTGATCGCCGCAACCTGCATCGTCGAGGTCGAGATCGTCACCGCGTTCGTCAGGTGACTGCGCGGAACCACCCGCGGCAGCAACGCCGGACGCGCCGAGCTCCCGAGCATGTTCACCATCCCCGTCGCACCTGTTACCACCCAGATATGCCACGGCGCAAGCACATCGCCATACGCCAGAACCGTCAGTATCACCAGCGACGCAAACGACACCGACTGCGTCATCGCCATCAGCACCTTGCGGTTCATCACGTCCGCCAGCGCACCGCCGTAGATAACCACCGGCATCTGCAGCAACTGAACCGCGCCCAGAATCCCCAGCTGCAACACCGAACCCGTCTCGTCGAAAATCCACTGACTCGTCGACAGCAACCGCAACGTCATCGCCATCGTCATCGTCACCTGCGCCGCCCACAGCACCGAGAAGTTGTAGTGCTTGAACGACGACCAAGGCTTGATGCGCTCCGTCCGAGAGTGCGCTATGCGATTTTGTGATGCCAAAGAAGAATTCGCGCAAGTGCGACAAGGACGCGGAACAACCCAGCCCCAACCGACGATGTCAGAATTTCATTGCATCATACACCCGCTCCCAAATCTGTGGGTAACACTCAATGGCGTAGAACCACCACCGGACGAAACCCGAGGGTGAGTGTGCCCGCATCCCCCTTCGCGAACCGTAAGTGCCGCGAGCGGGGTATGCCCGGGGAGGACGGCTACTGGCTCCCCTCTTCCAATAGAGACAGGCGGTGGCAACCCAACCCTGTTTATAGTTAAATTAACCAGTCAGAAATCCCCGCCATGCTCCAAGTCCCTGCCACAGAGGCAAAAGCCCGCCTAGCCGAACTCCTCCGCACCGTCGAGCGCGGCGAAACCGTCGTCATAACCCGACACGGCAAACAAATCGCTCACCTAGTACCAGCCGTCGACCAAGATCGCGCCGAACGGCGTGCGGCATTGGAGGAGTTCAAACGCATTCGTTCGCAGTTGGGCGGCATTAACATGTCGATCGAGGAGATCCTTGAGGCCCGACATGCCGGTCATCGCGTATGAGCGATCTCGTCGTTGATGCCTCGGTTGCCGCCGCATGGTTCCTCGAAGACGAAGAACACCCGGTCGCCGACGCAACATTTGAATCCCTAGACACCGTTGAAGCGATCGTCCCGCAGATTTGGCACTTTGAGATTAGAAATGTTCTAGTCTTCGCTGCACGTCGAGGCCGTATCCAATGGCCGCAAATAAGCGGCCATTTGAAGGCGATCAACTAACTACGGATCGACACCGATCACGAACCCAACTTCGACACGGCGATGGAACTCGCCTTGACCCACGACCTCACGTTTTACGACGCTCTCTACTTGGAGTTGGCAAAACGGCGAAACGCCCCTCTTGCCACCCTTGACAACGCTCTAGCTCGCGCCGCCATTGACGAAGGGTTGCTGTAGACGCGTTGACAGCGTTCAGTTGATCGGCCAATACGAAATCACCGCCTACTTAAATGAAGTAACATATACGTTACCGCAGTGCAGTGATCGAGATACTTTAATACAACGACGAACGCGGAAGAAGTCCTTTTCGACGTCGGTTCAGGCGCCTCGATAGCCGCGCCTCCGCTCGCATCGCTGTCGTACTCGAACGGATGTCCGAGGGAAATCTCGGCGACGTGAGATCGGTCGGTGAAGGAGTGTTGGAACGTCGTATTCCGTTCGGACCCGGATATCGAATTACTTCGGTCGCGATGGCGAAACGTTGATCCTACTGCTGTGCGACGCCAACAAAGCGACATCCAATCGGCCCGCAATCGTTGGAGCCACTACAAGCGAATGAAACGCGAGCAACTCAGCTGATGCCCTCAACAACCGACTTCTACGACACAATCCGAGAGCGTTCCGAGAGCGATGCCGACTTCAGGATCAACCTCTTGGAAATCGCAGCCGAATCCATCATCTCCGGCGAACTCGACGAAGGCAAGGCTGCGCTTAGGCTCTACATCAAGACCTCCATCGGCTACAACAAACTCGCAGACCTGACAAGCATCCATCCGAAAAGCCTGATCCGCATGCTAAGCCCCGATGGCAACCCCCGGGCCTCCAACCTCACCACCCTTCTAGCCCAAACCCTCCAATACGAAGGCATCCGCTTACAAGTCAAAGCAACACCCGAAACCGCTGACCTGCCTCTCGTCCCAACACCAACCTAATCCCAATTACCCCCGCCGTAACCAACGCCCCCTTCGCAAAGCGTAAGGGGGCGCGAGCAAGCGAAGCGAACACCGGGGATGCCCGCGGAGGGGCGGGGGAAACGCCGCCAAACCTCTACCACCTCCACTCCAACCAACCCACACCCATATCATCCCTCCCATGCCACAAACAAAACTCCAACTAAAACGCTTCGCCAGCAATATGCGAAACTACCCCACCGACGCCGAACACGCCCTCTGGCAGCACCTCCGCATGAGCCGACTAGACGGCCACCGCTTCACTCGCCAGTTCGTAATCAACAACGCAATCGTCGACTTCGCCTGCCCCAAATCCAAGCTGGCCATCGAACTTGACGACGGCCAACACGACCAACAACAACCAGCTGACAACCTCCGCACAAAACGCCTAAACCAACAAGGCTACCGCGCCCTACGCTTCTGGAACAACGAAGTCATCAACAACATCGAAGGCGTCCTCCACACCATCCAACAAGCCCTAAACGAAGCCAACCCGCGCCCCCTTCGCGCATCGAAAGGGGACGCGACCTAGGAGCGGGTTTCAAACCCGCCCTCGCACGCGGGGTATGCCCGCCGGAGCGGGTGAACCCTAAACCACAGAAACCGCAGTCGCAAGCAGACGCCCCGCCCCTTTCGCAAAGCGAAGGGGGCGGGGGAGCGAATCGGACAGCAGGGGATGCCCGGAGAGGGGCAGGGAAGAGGTGTCATTCCCGCACGTACCCTCCTCATTCCCGCACGTACCCTCCTCATTCCCGCCAACCAACCGTCATTCCCGCGAACGCGGGAAGCCAGAGAGGTCGGGCACAAGAAGTATTCCCCTCTCCCTTGATGGGAGAGGGCTAGGGTGAGGGTGAACGGGATGGCCAAGAGACGCGGGGAACAACCAACCAGCACCCCTCCCCATATCATCCCTCCCATCCCACCAACCCGCACCCCAACTGAAACGTCTCTCCCGCCAAATGCGAAACCCCACCGACACCGAACACTCCCTCTGGCAACACCTGAGAATGAGCCAACTAGACGGCCACCGTTTCACCCGTTAATACGTAATCAATCGGGGGTTTTAAGGATCTCCTCGAATTCTTCCGGGCTTGACCACCGGGCTATTTTCGACACGTTCTCCAAAAGCGCGAAATCCTCGGCGCGCCATACGTCTATTGTGTCGTCGAAAAGCGAAACCAGATTGGTACTTGTACCGTCCGATCGCAACGCCACGAGATCAGAACAACCAGTGAACACACGATCCGTGATCCTGTGAACCGCACCACGCGCTCCCGTTGCTAGAAGGAACACCAAAGATGTGTGAGTCGGGTGTGTGGTCCTGTAATCAACCGTCCACTTGCGACCCGAATGACCGGTGGATTGCGTTCGCCGTTCGAATGATATTTCTCTTCCTTGAAGCCATTCGTCGATTTCGTCACTGACAGTCTCCCAACCTTGGGTGCGGAACGTGAACCAAAGATCCGCTACTCGCACAACGGCTTGGGCGATGCGTTGGACTGCTTCACTTATATCCTTTTGGTCAGCAACCCGAAGCGTAAGTTGCCCACGTTCCACCGCAATATTCAACGTCGCGCATATATCGTCGAGCAAGTAGCGTTGCCTAGGCGTCAGCCTGCCGCGAATTGATTGAGTCCGCAACCAGCCAAGCGCGACGCCGAAATCAGTGACCACGAACTCGTCCCCGCGCTCGACGACAAACACATCCACGATATCTCCGTCGGGTAGCTTAAACGGCGTTCGAATCTGAACCCCTTGGATCGGTGCCGGAAAACATTCGAACAAGGTAGGCGTAGTTTCCTTTAGTTGCGCGCAAAGCTCTTGGGCGTTCATAGGTCAAATCCTGCCTGCACCGGCGGTTCGTGTAGCGTTCCTTCATGCTTGATACGAGCTTCAACGCAGAATTGTCGCCAAACCTCGACTGGACGTTCTGCTGACGCTGTGATGTCTGGAGGATCGTAGATGTTCTTGTCCTTGCGGGTTTCGGTCCAACGGTGTTTGTGCTTGGCATACATCCCAGTGGGGTTCTGCCTGCCGTGGCCAACACCAAGGTCAAGCCCGTAGATTCTGCCCGTGCCTTGACGCAACACAGTGAACGAAAGCCGGCCGGCATGCGGGTTGTACCAGCCGTTGATGTGAAGCGGTTCACCCGAATCCGAGTGTATTGCCGTGCGAAACACTTGGGCAGGAGAATGGTCCTCATCCTCTGACCACGAGATATCGCCCTCGATCCGCTTGGTTCCATCGGTCAGGATGGCTTCGAATTCCGTGTCGCTGATCATTTCTAGCACATCGTAGCACGATGCGGGTGTTTGATTCGTTCGGTGTGGCACAGCAGTGCTTCCGAGCAATCCCCCTCATCACCCCCTCATCCCCCAACAACACCCCCACAACCTCCGTATCTCCCGACGAGCAATCGTAACCGTCAACCTCGAATACCGCTGCCGCAAATTCCCCAACTCCCGCTGAACACTTACAGAAGCCGATCCGCCCATTTTCGCAGGGCGTAAGGGGCGCGAGGAAGCAAAACTCCGTGAGCGAGCTATACCCGGGCGGGGCAGAGGGGACCCGTACTAATTAACAGATCTCCAATCAGTCCTAAAATTCAATTCACGAATGAATTCGAACGTGTTACGAGTCCGGATATCAAAGTCGCGGCAGACGTCTGGAAGATGTCGATTAGCACGCATCCTGCTTGGTCGCGAATGTTCGGACGTCACTACAACGCGATCGCCGGGATCGATAAGGGCATACGCTACCAAAAACGGATCGCGCCCGATTTTCTCAACTTCGATATCAGACAAATCGTTGGCGTACCCTTGCTCCGTTACCAACGCGACGCGATATTCGCTTACCGATTCGCCAAGCATGATGTCATCTCGATTGGCAAGTGCCCAATCGATTAAAGCATCTGGATTATCAGGTCTTGGTCGCACAATTTCTTCAAAGTTTTCTTCAGGTATTTTCACTCTTCCCAATCAGCACGTTTCCAAAATCCAATCCCAAAACTCCGGCACCCGGTCGATAGGGTAGTAATCGCGATCCGCGTCGATCAACACATTGGCATCAAGTAGATAAAGCATATTGTTATCTACTGTTAGACCGTTGTCGCCAACATTGCCTGTACCTGCTTGGGCTTTACTCCCAAGATCTTGGCAGCCTTCGACGTGGACAACGCACCGGCATCCATCATTCGTTTCGCGAACACCAGCATTGACATGCCGATGCGATGACGTTGCACGACGTAATAATCCGGTCCATTGTTCGATCCCCGGTTTCGTGTCCTATCACGTTCTCTTTGCTCTTTCCATTGCTCGCGAAAGTACCGCGAAAATCCACGGTATGCCGTATCGTCGATCAGATCGGAGCGAAACGCGTTGTATACCACCATTGTTCGGCTAACGTTTCGATAATCCGCGAAAGCGTTGATTCGTTCTACAACAGAGTCGAAATTCCCGTCGCCAAATAGATCGCCATCATCTACTTCGCGTGGGCGCAGTAGATACGCACCAGCCACGTCATCGCAGAACTGTTCATTCGAATCCTCAATGCTCGAATTACCCACTCCCGTCTGTCCAAGAAGAACATGCACCAGTTCATGTAGCAGCGTGAACGTCCAAGCAGCCCGAGCGTCCTGTCCGTTAATCACGATGAATGGCGCAACCGGATCAGCTACCGTGAATCCCCGGAAAACGCTCGTTTCAAGAGCGGTGTAATAGTTGCCCAAATCACTGCGAATCACGACAAACACGCCCGCCTGTTCAGCACGAGTTCGCAGCAACGCGAACCCTTCGGACGAACTGCGTTTAGCACGGTATTCCTGCAATTCGACGCGTAACAGGTCTCGCAAAGATGCGAGAACTTCACGCCGACCGTCAGATACATCATGGGATCCGACAAACGGAAGTGGCTCCGCTTCGTCTTCGTCCTCCAAGATCGAACGAATCATGCCCTGACGAGCTTGGATATCTCGGAGCAACGCATCCAACAACGCATCGAGTTTGACTGAAGTTTCACCACGTATCGTGCGAAAATCAGCACCACGTTCGCCTTTTGCCGGTGGGCGCGACAGATAGAAGGTGAGCAATGGACGACGATAAACCTCAGCCATTCTCACCAACTGGGGACGTGTCGGGCTTCGGCTGCCGCTTTCAATCGCGACGAGTTTTTCAGCTGCAGATGATCGACTTGAATCCGCGAATCCAACGCGTTTGGCAGTAGCCTCAACAGAGAGCCCGGCTGTCTCACGCGCCCAGGTCAGTATTTCAGGTCTAACACTAGGCATAACCCCGTGTTTTGTTCCCAATGCATCCGTGGTAGTGACCGTGATTCTGCCAGCATCCGTTCATGATTGTCAACATATTCCCGTCCACGACACGAACCCTCATCCCCCTCAACAACCTCCCCAAGCGCCGTCCGCAACAAATCGTGCCACAACCGACGCTTCACCGCAACCGGCTCATACCCCAAGAACTTTTCGTACAACGCCCGCAACGTGTCGATCTCACGTTCATACAACGGGCTTGTCGGACTGAACTGGTTCTGTATCTCCTCAGCAGTAGGCTCAATATCCTGCCGCGCAACCAGCGCATTGTCTCGCAACCACTCGTACAGCCCATACCACCTGTCCGCATCCGTCAAAGTGAACGCGTAGGGCGGCGAAGTGTTAATCATCACCGCGTTCGGCCACCGCAAAACCCAGTACTTCCCATCCGTCAGTATCCCGATCCGAACCCCCTTGCTCGCCTCCATCGCCGCCTCGAGATAGGCGTCCAGCTGCCCAACATGGCCCACCTCGGGCACAATACCGTTTCCAATCCTCCGCTTCACCTCGATGAACGAGTCCAGCGCCGCAAGATCCACCGCGCTCCCAGAACCCTCCGCCGGCGAAGACTCCTCGCTGATCTCACTCGTCTCGACCAACCCGGTCCGCACCAAGAAATCCCGAATCGAAGAAGTGATGTTCGCCTCCGCCTGCAACTCCCCATGCCGACGCAAGAGCTCGGCGGCGATTTCTCGGCACTCGGGATCGTCATGTTGAACAGCCATCGCACCCATTATCCGTCAATACCCGTGAAACATCCAACCGCCAGCCACGTCATCCAACCGCCAGCCATGTCGTTCTGACCATCCACGTCATTCTGAGCGCAGCGAAGAATCTGAGACGTCAGCCCCGGTGCGAGGTAATTAGATTCCTCGCTACCCTCGGCATGACAATGTGCTCTCGGAATGACAATGTGCTCTCGGAATGACACTGTGCGCTCGGAATGACACATCGGCGGCGTGTGCGACGCTTTGGCGGTGCGAGACCTTTGCGAAACCACCGTCTTTCCTCCCCTTCGCCCAAAAAAATGGGACACAAAGAGGGGGACGCGTGCAAGCAGGGGGTGCCCGACGGCTGACCTAATCTAATCCCCCATTAATTCCCCCTTGGACATCAAGGGGTAGGGTTTTGCAAAGGTCTTGGCGGTGCCAGGGGTCTGATGTGCATCACGCGTACCTAGGGCAGGGCAGGGCGCACCCCCAAAAGCCCAACGCCCCGAACACACAACAGATTGCCGACAATGTCGGCCGACATCGACTCAAACCTGAAATCGCCAAAAACGACGCTCGGCCGCTTGGCAGGTGCCAAAACTCGTCTCGCGTCGACCGAGGGCCGTTTTGAGAGGGCAGGGCATAGGTCATCCCCGCGGAGACGGTAGTGGCAGGTTTCAGACGCGCCTCAGCCGCCGCAACACCAATCGCTCCCTTCGCGCAGCGTAAGGGCGCGGCAAGCGAAGTGTCGCGAGCGGGGGATGCCCGGATAGGGTATCGCTCTGCGAGGCTCAATGCCTCGATTCTTCTTGCCGTAAGTTGCCGCCAGCGCGGATAGAACCATTTTATAACTTGTTCAAAACTAGTTGACCGTATATCGCGCGGCGCCCCAAAGCGAAATTGCGAGGAATATCGAACAAGTTCAACACTTAGTTGATATGATATTGAAATAAAGCACCATTGGTTTTGAACAAGTCTAAATAGAGTCAACATACATCTGAACTTACTTACAACTTGTTTTGAACACCGTTGACACTCCCATCATACTTGGTTTAAACTAGTTCAACACTAAGTACGGAGGTGTGCTCCACCAAACTGAACATCGAACTGCGGATACAACCCAAAAAGCCCAAGAAGCCAGAAGACGCTAGACATGACAACGGTCAACTACTTGAGAATGACCAAAGCGGTGGAAGAGGCCGAGAGAAAACTAGGCGGACCGCTGCGCGAAACCCTGCACTCCCGCCTGAACGAACCCGGCGAGACCGTTGCCAGCATCTCCAAGGAGATCCGGGTTCAGAAAGCCACCATCAACTACTGGATGGCCAAACTCGGCATCAACTACGGCAGGGTGGCGCATTACTTCGAAGAAGAGATCCGCATCCTGTCGCCCGCCGACGCTCAACTGCTGGACGCGGTCCTCGAGATGGGCATCTCTGCCGATGACCTTGACGACCTGAACCCGGAAGCCGACCGGACGATGCGGCGACTCGAAGAGCTCGGGGTGCCGCTTAAAGATCTCGCCAAACTGACCGCATCCCAAGTCGTCGCGCTCCGCAGACTGGCGCGCCTCGGGTTGACCGACGAGCAGATCGACCTCATCGATGCCGCGATGCTGGACGCGCTGGCCAAGCTGATGGTGCAGGGCGTAAGCAGCGAAGACGTTTCGCAACTGTCGCAGGCCGACATCGCGCTGATCAAGCAGGCACGGTCCGCCGGCATCGACGTCGACGAGCTCAGCAATGTCGGCACGGATTGGCTGGCATTCATCCGCGCATCTAGACGGCGAAACATGGACCCGCAGACTTTGGCGAACGTCGACAGCGATGCCATCGGCGCGTTGGAACGGGCGCGTGACCGCGGCATCGGGATCGGAGACATCGACTCTCTAACCGCGGACGAGCTCGACCTCGTGAAGAAGCTCCGCACCATGCGACAGGAAAACCCGGCAGGCGCACAAGCCTTACTCGGCATGATCAACACCATGTAACCCGAACCCGCCAGCACCACAACCAAAAGTAAAGCAGCTTGGCTGCCGGCCTATCGTAGAATTGTTTGAGTCGGAAACGCCAGAACTTGGGAGAGCTCGGCATTGCGTATCGCTGGAATTTCGTTTAAGGGCGTCAAAAAGAGTCGCGGCAGAGCCGCCGCTGGCCTAATCATCCTCGTCCTCGCATCGGTGCTAATCGCAGGTTGCACCGAAGTGCCGAACCCGACTGCGACCCCGGTCTCGTTCGAACCCACACCAGCCGCTCCCGGCACCCGCGAACTCGTCCTCGCAGGCGCATCAGCCGCCGACCTGGCAGCTTTCGCCGCCGAACCCATAGAACTCCCCGAAGGCGTCGCCAGCAACGGCGAAGCGCTCCACACCACCCTCGGCTGCGCCGCGTGCCACTCCATCGCCGACGACACAATCGTCGGTCCCGGCTGGAAAGGCCTCTACACCCGCGCCGGCGAGCGCACCGAACTCGACGCCGAAGACTACCTCGTCCAATCCATCACCAAACCCTCGAAATTCATCGCCGAAGGCTTCACCAACGTCATGCCGGCCTTCGACTACCTCTCCGACCAAGAGCTAGCCGACCTCATAGCCTTCGTCAAAGCCAACGAATAGAGCAGGCGATTACCAAGGCGTACCGTCCCTTTCGCGCAGCGTAAGGGGACGCGGGGAGCAAAGCGAACGCAGGGGATGCCCGCAGGGGTGCGCACCCTCTCCCTACGTATGGGCAGGTCTGAAACCTGCCCAAGATCCCCACCGCGCAAATCCCCTCTCCATTGATGGGTTCTTTGCACAACTCGATATCGGTGCTGTCACAAGACCAAATAGACGACTTGTCCCCGTTTGCCCCACCCCGCTGGATTCCCGCCTACGCGGGAATGACGTTAGTTGTGCAAAGCACCCTCGATGGGAAAGGGTTCGGGTGAGGGTGAGGATGCCCGCCGCGGGTAAACCCGCGCCTGTTTCTGACATTGCAGAATTATGAGTCGGCACCCGTCTGCTACGCTGACCGAAACCGCCGACATTTATTGGACAACATCCAATCCGATGCCCATCAACGAAACTCAACTCAACGGTTGCATCGCCACTCAGCTCGACCGCATGAACGTCCGTTGGCGTGCGCTCGGCGAAACCCATGGCGCATTCCAAGGTAACCAGCGACAACCCGACATCCTGGTCATGCCGCTAGGAGGTCGCCCAGTCGTCATCGAAAACGAGTACCTGCCAGCCCGGACATTGGAAGCCGAAGCCATCGCTAGGCTCGGAGAGAAGCTGGATCCGCTCGTCGTCGCGGCCACCGGAAACATCGATGCCGTCGTCGCACTCAGGTCACCGCTAGATTTACGCCGTTGTCGGAACTTGGATCAAGTCGACAAGATGTTGAGCGGCGGGATCGAGCTAGAGTACGCGCTGTTAACGGGAACCAAGCCCTCCGTTTTTTCGAGGTTCCCAAAGCGCGGGTACATCCCGGGCAACATTCGGGATCTGGCCGCGTTCATCGGCTATGCATCAACTTCGGAGGAAGCGATCCAGAAAGCGATCGACGTACTGGAAAACGGTATCGCCGCAGCGGCAACCAAGTTGGCCCAGGCCGCGGAGATAAGCCCCAGTACCAAACAAGCGATTGCTGACCAGTTAAAGCAAGAGTACAGCGAACAAACCGTCCGGATGGCGGCGACCATAATGGTGAACGCATTGGTTTTCCATCTGAATCTGGTCGGTTACCACGGTCTCGGAGGATTCGAATCCTTCATGCCAGACGGTAAACCAATCCCGACCTTCGTGTTGCAGGAATGGCGCAAAATCCTCAAGATCAACTACTGGGCGGTCTTCAGTATCGCGAGTGAGTTGCTGCAAAACTTCAACCCGCAACGATACGCTGTGGAAGCTCTCGGAATAATGGTTGAAACTGCCAACAGGGTGAACGCAATAGGCGTCACCAATTCTCGTGACTTGGCCGGCACTATCTTCCAAAGGTTGATAGCGGATCGGAAATTCCTTGCAACGTTTTACACGCGTCCAGAATCTGCGACCCTATTGGCTCACATAGCGATCCCGGACGATGGGGGATGGGCAGATGCAGAGCGCGTGAAGCAATTTCACATCGCTGACTACGCGTGTGGAACCGGCACATTGATCCACGCTGCTTACCGACGGGTCAATCAGCTTCACTTATTCTCTGGCGGAGAGCCGGAGGATCTGCACTCGCACATGATGGAGGACTCGTTGACCGCATGCGATGTGTTGCCGTCCGCCGTTCATTTGACCGCTTCAATGCTGTCGTCTTCGCATCCCAACAAGCAATACGGTGGCACACGCACAGTCGTCGCCCAGTACGGCGAAACCCCAGACGGTGGCGTTTCGATCGGCTCGCTGGATCTGTTGGGATCCAACGGCGAGGTCAAACCACTGATCCCGTTGCACACTGGTACAGCGGTGACCGGCACTGGCGCAGTTCGCGCACAAGACAGCTTGGAGATGCCACAGTTCAGCCAAGACTTGGTGATCATGAACCCGCCGTTCACACGTTCAGGTTCTGATTGGGACGGTCGGAGAGGGCAGACGTATCAAACCAAACAGTTCCACGGACTCAGCATTGATCGACATACTCAGTCACGGATGTCGAAACTGGCTTCGGAGTACGGCAAAGGAACTTGCGCACACGGATATGCCGGCATCGCCTCATGGTTCGTGGCACTCGCTGACCGTATGGTCAAGCACGACGGGACAATCGCCCTCGTCTTGCCGATGACGGCTTTACAGGGAACGAGTTGGAGCAAAGTTCGTGAATTGGTCGCCAGAAAATACAGCGACGTTGTCGTGATGACCATTGCCACTGCCAAACAGGATAACCAGTCATTCTCGGCTGATACCGGAATGGCGGAGGCATTGGTCGTTGGTCGCCAATCAAGCAACGGTGCCACTGGCCGTGGCCTTTTCGTTTCATTGAAAAAGAGACCACATAGCGAAATGGAGGCGATGGAGATTGCGAGAACGATATCCCGCATCGCTTCAAATAGCGGCTTAAGAAAACTCGAAAACGGACCGTATGGTGGCGACGTATTGGAAGTAGGCGAAGAACAAATAGGTGAAATTATCGATGCGTCGTTGAGTCCAGTCGGTCCTTGGCCTGCTGTAGGAGTGAAAGATTACACCGCAATCCAATGTGCATATCAATTGACAACTGGCGCTCTCTGGTTACCCCGGATGACCCGGAGCGAAGTACAGATTCTGGCGATGGCGCCGACAGGCGAAATTGCTAGGATTGGGATGGCTGATAAGGATATCGTCGGTAGCGGGTACAGAACGGCGTTTGATCGGTTGAAACCGGCTTCCAATTTCCCAACGTACCCGATGTTGTGGAACCACAACGCGGAGTTAGAAACACGTCTCGTGGTGAATCCAGATAGCGAAGGTCGCGTCAAACAGGGCAGGGAAACCCGAGCTGCTGAAATCTGGGAAACCAGAAGCCACGCACATGCCAACCGGGATTTCCGGTTCAACTCCCAACCCCTCGCCGTCGCGTTTACCGAAGACCAGACAATCGGCGGCAGGGCGTGGCCTAACGTCAAGTTCGAGAGCCGCTCCCAAGAAATCGCGTACTCCCTCTGGGGCAACACGACACTTGGAATAATCTGTTACTGGTGGCATTCAAGCCGACAACAAACTGGGCGCGGTGTAATGCCCACAACAGCCATCCGCACAATGCCAACCTTGGATGTCACCAAACTCTCGCAAGACCAACTCAAAACCGCCGAGCAGATTTTCGAAGACATGCGTGATCGCGAATTCCTGCCCGCAAACGAAGCCTACCGCGACGACAGCCGCAAAGAGCTCGACCGACGAGTCCTAATCGATCTGCTCGGACTACCCGAAACTATCCTCGAACCACTGGACCTCCTCCGCCTCAAATGGTGCTCCGAACCCAGCGTCCACGGCGGGAAGGGCACCGCGCCGTCGGCCAGTTGACTAAAACGACGGCAAGTGATGCAGCCTTCTATCTCCTCGAGGGAGATATTTGTAAAACCCTCCCCCTTGATACCGAAGTGGGGATTAAAGGGGGTTTAAATCGGCCGACCCCCTGCGTGCTCGCTTATCTTGAACCCCTCTTAATCTCCCCCTGAAAGGGGAGGAGGACTGGTAGCTTCGCGAAGGGGAGGAAAGACGGCGGTTCTGCAAAGGTCTCCCTCAAGAAGGGGGATACGGGGAGTTCCCACTACGCAAGCAGCCATCAACCCCAATCCGCGGTCTAGTCGAGGCGCCTCCCCCTCCGCCGTCGGCGACTTCCTTGCATTGTGTTCGACGACAAAACCCACATTCGCATCGGGTTGGGGGCCGACGTGAAGGCCAGCGCCAGCGCATCCGCCTTGTCCGGACTCTGACGGCCCATGCTGCGGATCTGGTCCTTGCTCTCCAGCTGTAGCTGCCCACGAGAGGTGTATTTGAAGGTGAGCGACGCGAGTTGCGATACGAGTTCGGCGTCGTCTGGTATCGCGATGTCGCCGTCGACGAACCGCTGCCGCAGACCATCGAACATCTGGGCGCGCAGATTCAAGTAGCGTTCAGTGTCGCCGGGCCTGCTGCCACCATTGATGCCGACCGGACAAACGCTGTCGATCTCCTTGGCCCGATCGATCACTCCGGCGCCCAAGCCGACCTCGTCGATATAGATCGTGCTGATGCCATGATTCCGGGCGATGTCGATGATCCGCCCGGTGGTCTGCATGAGGTCTGACCGCCCAAACGCGACCATTTCCAACACCTGCGGACCACGCCTGACGACGGCGACTGTCTGGTTGTTTCCGAAACGAGCGATGTCGACACCCATGAGTGGCTCGTGCTTGTCGATGTCTTCGAAATCACGGCCGACCGCAGCTTCGATCAGCTTGAGGGGGATCAGCGTGTCGTCAGCCTCGTCCGGGAATTCGCCGAGCACCCGCACCTGGTAGGCCGAAGAGTTTTCGCCACGCTCCTTGGCGAAGCGTCGCGCCCATTTGGGTGTGACCATGCCGGGCGGGTGATTCGGCTCGGCATCCTTTGTGTCACCCTTTTGGAACGCCGGGGTGTCGAACGCCGAGATGTGGATCGTCTTCCAATTGTCCCGATTCTTGTGGAACGCGTCGTAAAACGTCCCGGCCAGACTCGTCGGGTTGCCGATCATCAGCATCTTGGCATTTGCCGACGTGAGACACCCCGAGATGGCGTCGAAGATGAACTCGTGGACGCCGGAAGCCTCATCGACGATCACGAGGATGTTCTGGTTGTGGAACCCTTGGAACCGCTCTGCGGTATTGGTCGAGAATCCGAAAGCGAACCGCTTGTCCGAAAACTCCAGCCGTGTGGCCGTCAACTTGCCGCCGATGAGTCGACTTCGTGCGCTGTGGAGACCGCGAATCTCTCGCCAAAGCAGCTGTCTCACCTGACGCTCAGACGGCGCGGTTGTGATGACCACCGCTTCCTCGTGCGCCACCAACCACCACAATGCCGCCATCGCCGCAGTAAACGTCTTCCCGGACCCGTTGCAAGACCGCACCGCCACATAGTCGTGATCCCGAAGCGCCGTTAGGATCTCGCCCTGCTTGGACCAAGGATCGACGCCAAGCAGCCTGGTTGCGAACCACACCGGATCTTTTCGAGCCACCACGCTGTCACTAGGCAACAACCTGTCAAACACCGAAACCCGAGTACCCATCAACACATCTCCACACAGCAAAACTACGTCGCCACTTCAACTACAGCACGTACGTGCTATTAACAACCGTACACCAAGTCTTCACTTCGCGCGGCTTTTGCATCTCCATTACAACACGGAATTCGCGATACGATACAATCGTTCCTTTCATCTGAAACATCCGAAACCTGAAACATCCGAAACAAGGCGAGTACGATGGATCGTGTTGCGGTCTACATTGACGGTTTCAATCTTTGTTACGGTTTGAAATCAAAGCGCAAAGGGTGGCGCGGGTCAAAATGGCCGTGCTACTAATGGTTGGACGTGCGACGGATGTCCTAGAAGCTGCTCGAACAAAACCAACAGTTGGAGATCGTCCGGTACTTCACCGCCCGAGTTCGTAACAATCCAGGGAAGGTGAGGCGACAAAACACGTACCTGGACGCGCTCGCGACCTTGCCCGATGTGCGGATCCACGAAGGTTACTTTTTGGGAAAGAATCAAAAGTGCGCAAATTGTGGAGCGACGTATCTGAGTTACGAAGAGAAGACGACGGATGTCAACATTGCAGTCGAACTCTTATGTCATGCGCAAGACGACATTTTCGACACGGCGATTATCGTTTCAGCTGACGGCGATTTGGTTGGGCCGGTTGAAGCTCTCCTGAAGCGACATTCGGACAAGAAGATCATCGTCGCATTTCCGCCAGATCGCCACTCTGCATATTTGGAAGTAATCGCGTCAGATTATTTCAAGATCGAACAGCATGAAGTGAGCGGAAGTCAGTTCCCACACCGAGTGACGAGCAATGCGAGTTATACGTTGAGGAAGCCACCGGAATGGAGTTAGACGCTCAAGAACCACCTTTTGACACTCGGGCGGGCCTAAGCGTATAATTCGATGTATACCCCCCGGCAGATAGTATCGCCGGGCCTGACGCTCCTGATCGTTTGATTGGGAGCGTCTCTTTTTGTTCTTGTCGCACCGATCCAGTAAACCCGCAGGCGCAGGTTTCAAACCTGCCCCGACTCCTCCACACTCTTCCACCTCCGCGTTCCTGTTATCGTGATTGCCTAGACAGTTCTATCCGACAACCCCAAGAATGGAGCGACCAAAGTGGGTGAATACGAAGGCAAGTCCGTAATTGTTACTGGCGGCGCGCTTGGTATCGGCGGCGGCGTCTCAAGGGCGTTCGCAGCCGAAGGCGCAAGCGTCACCATCATGGACATCGACGACGATGCTGGGGACGCTCTTGTCAAAGAGCTGGCAGCGCAGGGCGCAACCGCCCAATACATCTCCGCTGACGCCGGAACCATCGAGGGCTGCCGCGCAACCGCCGACGCCGCTATCGACGCCTACGGTGGCATCGACATCGTCATCAACAACGTCGGCATCCAACCCCCGTCCTCCTACGTCGACGCCGTCGACCTACCCGAAGAGTCGTGGGAGCGCATCATCAACATCAACCTCCGCAGCCGCTTCCTCATGGCCAAATACTCCGTCCCATCCATGCGAGAACGCGGCGGAGGCGTCATCATCTCCGTCGCCAGCGTCCAAGGGATTCTCTCCATGCCCTTCGTCTCCGCCTACGCAGCCAGCAAAGGCGGAGACCTCTCGTTGACCCGACAGATGTCGATCGACTTCGCCAGAGACAACATCCGAGTCCTCTCCGTGAACCCCGGCACCATCAACACCCCCATGGTCTGGAAAGCACTCGAAGGCACCGGCGACGACATCGAACAGGGCCTCATCGAATCCGCCAAGACGCACCCCCTAGGCCGCATCGGCGAACCCGAAGACATCGCCAACGTCATGCTCTTCCTAGCATCCGACAAAGCCTCATTCATGACCGGCTCGTATGTAAACGTAGACGGCGGCATGATGGCCGTAGGAGCCTGGGCCGGCACCGTTGGCGCCGGTGGGAGCGACTAAGGGCGGGGTTCTCGACCTCACACCATGAAATCGGAACTGCCGATGACGAATCGAATGTCGACAAACTTCGTTCAGGAACAACTGTCTATAACTTACGTACGCGCTGTGATTTTCGATGCGGGTTTCAACCTTTCAAATCTGGTAGTTGACGATCACGGCATCGATGGCACCATCAAGTCGTATTCGAAAGGGATTAACCGTGTAGATTTTCAACTCAAATCTACTGTCAACTACGAACTCAAGGACGAATACGTCGTATACGACTTGGAAGCTGACAATTACAACGTTTTGGTTGGAGCAGAAGGGATTCCCGCCATACTTATCTTGTACGTGATGCCAGAGGATCGAAACCTTTGGCTAGAACAGACTGAGGAGGAACTCAGTTCGAGGCATTGTGCATATTGGTTGTCCCTTGAAGGCGAGAAACGAACATGCAACACGCGAACCGCGAGAGTATGCGTGCCAAGGAACAACGCCTTCACAGCAGCGGGGCTACCAAGCATGTTTCGGCAATTGATACCAGGTTGGTCAACGAATTAAGGAGGTAAATCCCGAATGACACTCGAAATCAATGACACTACCGGGTTCAGAAACGTCAGCGTTGTCGGATTGAACGCCTATCTCAAATCACATGGTTGGGAGCGACGGGAAGTTTGGCGAAACCGCGTTGTCGTTTGGTACTACGAAAACAATGAGCAAACTGTTGAGGTATTAACTCCGTTGGCGGAGCACTCTCGCGCCTATGCGACCCGGATCGCGGAGGTGTTGGACGAATTGGCCGACTTTGAAGAGCGCCCACAGTTCGATGTATACCGAGACGTGATCGCGGCACGTGCGGATGTAGTCAGATTTCGTTCTGCAGATAGCCTTGAATCTAGGGAATGGTCTTTACCAGACGGCGTTGAGTTATTGGGGAGATCACGGGATCTGATTGCAGCCGCCGCGCGATCTGCCGAAAACCCTGGACAACCAGTCTACCGATGGAGGGCAAGCGGCGTAGTAACTGAGTACCTGGGCGATGTGCGCCCCGTATTTGGTTCGCGTCATTGGCATGATTTTGCGTTACATTCCCTTGTACCGGCTGATTACGGTCTTCAAGGCGACTTGGGGGACGATTACGCGGCACCATTCTCTCGCATGGTAATGGTTGCGTTACACAACGGCCTCACGGAAGCGCGCAACGCAACGGACAGAGTTCTCGGAGGCGCCAATATACCTGAGACTTTCGAATCGGCGGCAGATCGAGGTCTCAACGCGAACTTATGTGATGCAATCGCTGGTTTAGCTGAACGTGGGCGTGGTATCTCTCTTGGATTGACTTGGGCAAGCGTACGCCCGAAAGAAACGGTGGTCCAAGAGTTCGCATTTGGCGACAGCAGCGTCGATATTTTCCGAGATAGTGCGAAATGGTTGCGAAACGTTAGTCCCATTTATAACGCTCAGGTAGAAGGCGAAGTTGTGTTACTTGAGCGCGAAGCTGACCATCCGTTCAACGGTGAAGCGGTTGTGGTTTCCGAGTTGGATGACAAGCCAATTTCCTTGTACGTCCAGTTTGACAGACAAGACCACGACACCGTAACCAGAGCATTTCACGAAACAAAATCGATCAGTCTGAACGGTGATATACATCGCGATGGTCGTCGATACAAGTTGAAATCTCCGACCAACGTGAGATTGGTTGTTTCGGAATGAACGATCATTCGTCAGGAATGCGGAGTTTTTAGGGGGCAGCGTGATACTTGGTCGGAAACAGACATTGAACGCACTTGCATACGAAATTCGGCACCAGATACGGACGTGGGCGCGCGTTGCCCTCTGGACTTCAATGTTCCTAGTAGGCCTATTCACCCTAACCCTCCCAACCGAACCCTCCAACGCCCAGTCCCTTACCGCCGCCACCGGCGTCTACCTCATTCAACTCGACCGCGCCATCGACCCCGTCTCCGAGCGCTACCTCGTCCGCGAACTCGAAGCCGCCCGAGGCGAGTTCGCTCTCGTCGTCATCGTCCTCGACACCCCCGGCGGACTCCTCGACAGCACCCGCGCCATGGTCAACGCCATACTCGAATCACGCGTCCCCATCGCCGTCTACGTCTCGCCGTCAGGTGCACACGCCGCCAGCGCTGGCACATTCATCGGCGCCGCCGCAAACATCCTTGCCATGGCTCCCGTCACCGAGATCGGCGCCGCAGCCGTCGTAGGAGGGCAGGGCGAAGACCTCGGCGAGACCCTCCAGGTGAAAGCCAACCAAGACGCCGCCGCACTTATTAGAGGCATCGCCGAAAAACGCGGCCGCAACGTCGAAGCCCTCGAAGCCACCGTCTTCGAAGCCAAAGCGTACTCCGCCGAAGAAGCCGTCGAGATCGGAATCGCCGACGTCGTGGCGGCGGATCTCGACGAACTGTTGCACTGGGCCGAAGGCCGCACCGTCGAGACCGCCACCGGCGAGGTCACGCTCGAAAACCTCCTCAACTCCCGCATCGACGAAAGCGAATACAGCGTCTGGGACCGCGCCTTGGGCGCCATCGCCAACCCCAACCTCGCTTTCCTCCTCATCTCCCTCGGCAGTCTGGCACTAATCGTCGAAATCTGGAACTTCGGTTCCTTCATCCCCGGCACCATCGGCGTCGTACTGCTCATCGTAGGCTTCGCAGGCGTCGGACAACTCCCGTTCCAGTGGGCCGGAATAGTCCTCATCTTCCTTGCGGTCGCACTCCTAGCCGCCGAACTCATAGTAACCCCCGGCTTCGGCTTCTTCGGCGTCGCCAGCGTCATCGCACTCATCCTCGGCGGACTCTTCCTCTTTCCATTCCCGTCCATCGAAGCCCCCGAACTCCCCGGAGGCCAGATCCAAGTCAGCCGCTGGCTCCTCGCCGGAATCGGAGCCGTCGCACTCCTCTTCGTAATCTGGCTCATCCGAGAACTCCGCATCGCCGCAAGACCCGGCTCCTATCTCCCCGCAGGCGCAACCGACACCCTAATCGGCACCACAGCCCGTGTCACTAAAGCCCTTGACCCCGACGGCGAAGTCTACACAGCAGGAGAGCACTGGACAGCCCACACCCCCGACCGCACCAACATCCAAATCGGCCAAACCGTGAAAATCACCCAAATCGAAGGCGTAACCCTAATCGTCGAACCCGAAGAGGACTGATTTCAAGATCCCCTTCGCACAGAGAGCACAACGAACGGTAGGGGCGGGTTTCAAACCTGCCCACGCACGCGGGGTGTGCGGGAGGCCGTCCCTTTCGCGTAGCGAAGGGGACGCGGAGCGAAGCGAACGCAGGGGATGCCCCGGGCAGAGCGGCCGGGCCGCCCCGACATTCCCCCTCCTTGAGGAGGGGGTTAGGGGGAGGTTCACCGAACGCCTACACGATACGCGTGGTTCCGCCGAACAACGCCGGCAAATCGTGTTCGTGGATGCGGAAAGCAGTTCCGTGATTTCTCGCTGAGCCATTGGGTTTTAAGTACATTCGCACATCTATCGTGACCATCCCGCTGGCGAAACCGTCCCTGAACGTTAACGAACTCGGCTCAGACAACAATTCCGCACGATTGAAGTGGAATTCCTCAGCCCCGTCTGTTCGTCGAGAATCTGCATGTACAAAAAGCATTCGTTCGAATTTCGTGACGAATTTGCCCACGATGTGAAAAACATCCCAAGTCGCCAACAAGCTTTTGCTCGGGACGTGATTCATCGACAAGGATGTCCCGTCTTCCGCTACTGACAGCTGGAAACCCAGTTGGTTCGGCCTCCGCGCCGACACCGTGGTATACAACGCAGGACGTCCTCGGTAGTCCACGTAACCCCATCTCTCAACGATTTCCGTGGGTTTTAACCCCCAGACGCTGCGATTGAACGTAAACAGTGTGATCAAATTGTTCGTGTTGCTCCGCGTTGCCTTAACCTCCACGCGGCCTCCCAAATCGGGAATCGGCAAATTGTTCTCTTCCACCTCCAGGAGCGACTCAAGCGTGAAACCAATACCTGTCGAACCTCTCCGGCGAGACTTCACGAATCCCATCCCGTCGATCTCCGCCAAACGAGACCACAGTTCCGGTAGTCTCATCGCTGCGGATTTTTCTGGCAAACCACGATGTACTCCGATTTCATCGTCTTGCCCAGTTTGCCCGGCACGTTAGTAGGCGAGTTCATCGATGGCATCCGTTTGTTAGGGATATTGCGGCGGAACATGTCGACGTGCGCAAAACCGTTCATCTCAAAGAACGCCGCAGTCGCTTCCGCAGTCGGTATCTCCATGCCTTTTACGGTTCGATTCCCGACAACGTAGCAAGCATAGCCGCCTCGTTTCACAACCGACGCCACGTTAGCGATCGAATTGCGATAGTCGACGAAAAATGAAGCGACCTCACAACTGCGTTTCGCGTCTATCGCAGCGATGTCGTGGATCACATCGTCCAACGCTTTGTAGCCGAACGTAACTTCGCCCGCCAATTTCGATCCGCCCATCAGCACGTTATCGACGCGGTTCGCGTTCTCGTATCCCAACCATTGGGACGACAATCGGGAATACTGTCCGTACGCTACGGTCGTCTTGGAATCGCCGTAAGGTGGGGACGTTACGATCAAGTCAACTGAACCGTTGTCGATCACATCCCTCGGGATCCCCGCTACGGTATCGAACTGGTGGATCGCCCGCCGAGGATGGCTTTCACCCAGTACGTGCATGAGCGCGGACACTGCCTCCCTGTTGCTGCTTAATTGACCGACCATCGTGGAGAATACGTCCGGGTTATGGGCCACCATCCGCTCCCGTGGGATTCGCACGAGTTTGAACTCTGAGTTCTTCGTCCAAGAAACCTTCCTGATCGTCAAGCTGTATCCAACCCTGAAAAAATCAGCTATGTAAGCGTCGTTGATCTTGTCGATGTAGTCGCGAATCATCGCTAATTCGCGTTGAACGCTAGGGGAGAACCAGTAATCGACATTTGGGATGAGCTGAGGTTCGAAACGCATGCCAGAGGAGGTGGATGTCCCAATCCAGAATGCGATGAAATTCTCAATCTCACGATCCAGACGGTCAACCGAGATCGGTGTCGTCTTGACCTGCGCGATGAGCCGAGCCAATGGGTTCAAATCGGTCCCGATTGATTCGTTGCCCGCCATTATCGCTTCAAGCAGCGTCGTCCCAGTTCCACAATACGGATCGAACAATGAACCAGAACGATGCCCGTATTCTTCGATCAGGCGACGCGCCACTTGTGGGACCATCATCGCCGGATAGGGATGAATTCCGTGTGTGTATTCCTTCGTGTTGGCTGTCCGATAATCCCAATCTGACACCAATCGTGTTGTTTCCCTCAGCATCGCTTCCCTTACTGCCTACGCACGCCGAAACCAGACCAGCATCTTAGCAGTCGAATTTCCCGCGTAAGACTCCTACCACTGAGTTCGGCATACGGATTCTGTTTGTACTCTCCGTTGCATCGATCTTGACGTTGGTGTCATTGCGTTACGACGTGCACGAGGCTTGTTTCGCTTTGTCAATGAATCACACGTTACCATACATATGTTCCAAGCCAAGCGGTGTCAAGCGAAATTCATCCCCCGCACCCCCAAACCCACCAACTCCGACGTAGCTCTGTCATGGAGCGACGTCGCGTTCGACGCCGCGACCTCGCTCGCTGAGACCGATAACCCGACACAACCGACTACCGGTACCATTTGCGATAACCTTGGCAAACAGACACCGCGAGCGTTGAAAACGCCGCGGTAAGGAGAAAAATATGGCAATTATCAATTTCGTGCGTGACTACGAACGCGTGGCACGTTTTCGACTAGGCAAATTCGAAGGGATGAGGGGACCGGGAATCGTGATTTCGATCCCCATCATCCATCAGACCCAAAAGGTCGACACCCGAACGGCGGTGCTCGAGATTCCCCGGCAGACCAACATCACCAGGGACAACGCCCCGATCGACATCGACTTCCTCGTCTACCTGCGAGTCGACATCAACCAAGCAGAGAAGGCGGTCCTCGAGGTCGAGCACTACACCTCAGCCGTCGTCGGACTTGCAACCACCACGCTGCGTGCCGTAGTCGGTGACATGACCCTCGACGAGGTCCTGTCGCAACGCGAGCGCATCAACGAGATCATCCGCACGCGCCTCGACCAAGAGACCGGACGATGGGGCATCAAAGTCACCAACGTCGAGATCCGCGAGATCGAACCGCCGACCGACATCCAAACCGCAATGACCCGCCAGATGTCCGCCGAGCGCTTGCGTCGCTCGATGGTCCTTGAGGCCGACGGCCAGAAACAAGCCGACATCACCGTGGCAGAAGGGCAGAAGCAGTCCGAAATCCTCAAGGCCGAAGGCGCCAAACAGGCTGAAATCCTCCAAGCCGAGGGCGACCAGCAAGCCGCCGTCCTCCGAGCATCCGGCTTCGCCGAGGCACTCCAGCGAATCCAAGATACTGCCAGCGGTCTCGGTCGAAACACCATGACCCTCCAGTACATGGACGCCTTGAAGGAAATGGCTGCCGGCGAGTCGACCAAGTTCGTGCTTCCCATGGAGATGACAAAACTCATGTCCGGGATCGGCAACGTAATGGGCGGCTCCAGCGACTCAGACAACAACAACTAATCGCCGACCGTTCACCGGGGGATCTTAACGGCGGGGCGCCCCAAAACCCCGCCGTTTTTTACGTTCAAATTCGCCTTGAGTCCAGTTGCCGGTTAGTTTGAGACGATGTCGCGAAAATCATACGCTTAGTTTCACGTAAAAATTCATCGAATCTCGTCTGAATCTGACTTAAACGGGGCGGTGTGAAGCTGGTGAAGCGCGTTCTTCTGCAACATCGGAAAGAGTCTAGTCAACAGGGCCGAACATCGGCTCGGACCTGCCGCTGACGATCGACGAACGCATGGTGTACGCATTGCCGCGTCTGACCCGATACGGGCGACGGCATGTGAGGAATAATGCCGGTTCCGCGGACGGGCGCGGCGCGTCATGACGAGATAGTTCGAGCCCGGGTCGGATCCTGACTCCCATACCACTGTGTCGATGTCGAAAATCTGCCGACGCGGCCAGCGTTCGCCTCAAGTATTTCGAGTGCGTCAGAGGCCGGAACGTCCGACCGTCGTCCGTGAGGATGACCGCCGGATGCCCGGGCGGGCGCGGCGCGGCGTGACGAGATGGTTCGAACACGGGTCGGATCCTGACTCCCATACCACTGTGTCGATGTCGAAAATCTGCCGGTCGAACGCGCCGAAAGTGATGCACCGACGCGTCGTTGGATGACCAAGATCTGGCGCGGATGGCGGGTCAACTAGTTTTAAACTTCGTCGAAAACGGAACTTGCCGCTAAATTGCCGCTGGAGCGGCAACTTCGCGGCGAAACAGGGCTGAACTTGCCGTAAAATGCCGATAGAGCGGCAATTTAGCGGCAAGAACGGCAAATTCATGGCAAAACTCGGCGACTGCGAATTTCCAGAAATCGGACTGGCAGAAAGCGTTGAACTCACGCGACGGATCTACGACGAACTAGGCGGAGACGTCCGTAGAGACGGCTTGGCGATCGTTTTGGGCATGTCACCCGCCGGGGGCGCTTTCGGTGCCCGTGTCAGCGCATTGCGCGTCTGGGGACTGGCAACTGGACGAGGGCAGATCGAACTGACGCCTGCCGGAGTGCGGGTGTCGTCGCCATCCAGCCCCGCCGAGGAGTGGCACGTGATGCGAAGGTTGGCCGCCTCGGTGCCATTGTTCAGTGATTTGCACGAACGTATCGGCGATTCGAGTGTGGATCAGAACGTGTTGGCAGCGATGCTGCAGGAAATCACCGGCGTCGGAATGGATGAAGTCGTCAGGCGCGTTGCCATGATTGATCGAATATTCGATGGCATTCGTGGATATCTCAGCGCGTCAGACGACGATGAGGCTGATGAAAACGCCGTTTCGCAATCTCGCACCGTTGCGAGAGACGTCGAAGCCTTGCCAAAAGGGTGGATGGAATTTCGCTACGACGACGGAGCGCTGAAGATGCGCGAAACAGTCGCAAACTTGGACATGCTCATCGGCACTCTTGAGTCGCGCCGAGACCGGTTGAGCGACTAGCCTGAAAGCTGCACCATATCGGTTCGTAACTCGCCGATAGAGTTGGCGAGGTCTTCATTCGTGGCCATGTAATCTAACCGTGTCTCAATTTGGACTAGCCTGATTTCTGCGTCGGAGTTGGTTTCATGCGCCGCGGTGGTCATTGAATTTCATAGATGCGATTATCTAGTCGGTGCGGAAATTCTGGTGTTGTCGTAGCGGTTATATCGGACAAATGTCATATGTTGCAAGAGGATCGGCAAAGAATTCCAAACTGAATCAGAGGTAATCTTTGACTTTTTCAGCCAATCTTTGGGTCATCCCCGGCGTGGATGCGAGTTCCAACTCGGTCGCTTCTCGGATCGCTTTCAGGCTTCCGAAACGGCGCATGAGTGCACGTTTGCGGGACGGACCGATGCTAGGGACGAGGTCTAGGGCGGATTTGAGGGACGTGCGCCCGCGGGTTTTGCGGTGGTAGGTGATGGCGAAGCGGTGGGCTTCGTCTCGAACCTGTTGCAGGACGAACAACGAAGGCGCGTTGCGAGGCAACCGGATCGGATCTGAGCTGTCGGGCGTGAATAGTTCCTCTTCCTTCTTGGCGATCGAAGCTAAGGGGATGTCTGCGACGCCGAGGTGAAGCATTGCGGCGAGCGCGGCGGAAAGTTGGCCTCTGCCGCCATCTATGAGCACAAGATCGGGTGTGATGCCGAAAGAGTCGGATGGTTTAGTCGGATCCGTGCCTTCGCCATCAACAGCTTTCTGACGGGCGGCGTTTAGGCGTTTGAAGCGTCGGGTCAGAACCTCGCGCATCGATGCGAAGTCGTCGTTGCCTTCGACGGTGTTGATCTTGAAGCGTCGGTACTGGGATGTCGCTGGTGCGCCGTTCTCGAATACCGACATGGCTGCGACGGACGATGTGCCTTGGATGTGGGAGATGTCATAACACTCGATTCGGTAGGGGCGATTGGGGAGGCTCAACGCTTCTTGCAGATCGTCCAAAGCACGCCCCATGAGGTCGGAGTTGGACTGCCACTTCAATTTGAGCTGTGCGAGCCCCTGAACGGCGTTTTCACGCGCCATATCGAGGAGTTTGCGCTTGGGGCCACGTTGCGGGACGTTGATCTCCATCTTTGCACCGCGATTTTCGGTGAGGAGCTCTTGGAGGACGTGGGCGTCTTCGGGTTCGGTCTGGGTCAAGAGGCGGCGCGGCATATGCGGGTTGCCAGCGATGTAAAATTGCTCAATGAACTTGGCGATGATGTGCGAGTCGGTATCGTCGTATGTGCCGGCCATGATGAAGTTGTCGCGTCCGACCATGCTGCCTCGGCGGATGAAGAAGACGTCGATCCACGCCTCGTCGCTGCCTTTTTCGCAGGCGATGACATCCATGTCTTCCTGCCCGATGCCGACGACCTTTTGGTCTTCGTAGACGATCTTCATGGCGTTGAGACGGTCTCGGAGGGCGGCAGCACGCTCAAATTCGAGGTTCTCAGCGGCTTCGGTCATCGCTTCTTGGAGCTCGACGACGACCTTGTTGGTATCGCCTTGCAAGAACGTAATGACCTGATCGATGACCTTGTCGTACTCCTGCTTGTCGGCGTAGCCAGTGCAGGGGGCGATGCAGCGTTTGATGTGGTACTCGAGGCATGGTCGCTCCTCTTCGCCCGTTATCTTCATCGTGCAGGAGCGGTAGGGGAAGAGCTTCTTGAGGAGGTCGAGAGTGGTTCGAACGGAGTAAGCCGATGCGTAGGGGCCGAAATATCGTGCACCGTCGCGTTTGGCACGTCGTCGGGTGAAGTAGACGCGGGGGAACTCGTCTTCGAGGTCGACTTTTATGTAGGGGTAGGACTTGTCGTCCTTTAAGCGGGCATTGAAGCGGGGTTTGTGCTGCTTGATGAGGGAGTTTTCGAGGAGGAGGGCCTCGCGTTCAGACTCGGCGACGATGTAGTCGAAGTCGTGGATCTGCTTGACGAGTCGCTTGGTTTTGCCGCGGAGTTTGGTTTCGTTCGAGAAGTAGGAGCGGAGTCGGTTGCGGAGGCTTATAGATTTGCCGACGTAGAGTATCTGCCCGCTCTTGCCGCGCATCGTGTAGACGCCCGGTTCGCGGGGGACTGCCGCGAGGCGATCGGCGAAGAGTTCGGCGCGGGAGGGGGATTCTGTGGAAGGAGCGGTAGACATGGGTTGTGTAAGTTGATTTTACGGGGTTGAACCCGGACGACATCAGTTTGCCCGCGAGCTGAGATTAGTCCCAAACGTCTAGACCGGATCGCGCGACAAGTTCAGCTCTAGCAAGCGTTCGAGTATGGTGTCGTCATCGAGGTCTGCTGGGTCTTCGGACCAGCCGTAGGCATCGAAGACGGCGCGATCGAGTTTTTCGTGGTCGAATTGCAACCATCGATCCATGCGATTGTAGATGTGGGTTAGGGTCATCTCGCGGCGCATCTTGTCAGGGGTTGATGCCGTCGGTGTCAACACGTTGACGCGGCGTTCCGCCATACTTTCCGCAACATCTGAGATGGCGTTCAATTGATCTGCCGCGGGACGCGGGAACGGAAAGGTTTCGAAGCAGGTCGTTGGTGTGTAACGCGGCCTAGATTCAAGTTGTGAACCCGTCGCTAGTCCCCAGACTTGATGAATGCGCGATTGGAGCACACCGAAGAAGTAGTCATCTTCACGAGCAAAAGCGACGACAGCGTTGCTGGGCAGTGTATTGCTCGGAACCCATTTGAAAATCCGGTGTTTAGAGACTTGCGGGGTAACGAGATAACGCGTCAAATCCGAAATTGCCGCGCGAAACGCTGGACGCGGACGTTGATGCATCCACCATCGAGTTCCCTCTTCGCCTCGCATGTGGGGACGTTCGGTTTTTACGAGTCGTTCGATATAAGCGAATGGTTCGATATAGTCGGACGCTTCGATTTCGGTCATAGAGTTACCGAAGTCGACGACCCACGTATTGCTAGGCAGTCCGACTATGTCTTTGGCATTAATGAATGGCTTGACAACATCGCTGTTGGGTTTGGGGTGCGGGTTACTGGCACTGATGATTTTGCGGGCAGTTCCATCATCAAGTTCGAAGTGGCCCTGTTTCACTACGCCTTTGAAACTGATGTTTGCGTTTTCCTCCAACCTCCTCGCGAGCGTGAGGTTTGCGGCCCGGGAGGTCAGGTTTGAGTGGATAACATTGACGTTTTTACCGTCCAAAACCAGATCAGTTTCAGTGCCATCGTCGAAGCCGATCATGGACGTGTGGACAGAAGCGCCGTCCAAAAGCCAATCGCGATCAGATTCGGCGAAAAATATGTTGCCTACTTCATTGATCCTGTCCAAAACTGGCCTCGAATCTCCACCCCGTATGTTCTGGGTTGCGAGCAGGCCAGCTCTGACGTATCGTGAATCTGCGATGTGCCTCGTTGCGTTCGCGAACCAATAGGCGCACAAGTCTGCCCGACTGGGTACCGATTCGGACCAAACTTTGTAGAGTATTTCAACGTAGTCGTCGCCAAGTAATTGCCGCATCAAGTAATTGCCGAGGAATGGGGGATTTCCGACAATGAAGTCGACTTCGGGCCAGTCTGCGGGGCGCGGTTCGGGACCGGAGTCGTCGATGATGGCGTCGCGGCAATCGATGTTATCTAGGGGGTCGAGGATAGGGTCGCGGTCTTCGATATTGCCAACGCGAGCCCCGTTCTGGAGATGCCCGATCCATACGACTACGCTGGCTAGTTGATGGGCGTATTCATCGATTTCGATGCCCAGAAGTTGCCGCGGATGGATGCGAGGTTCTGGTGGATCGATACCGAACTCTATTGCCCAAGTGATGACTTCGCGTTCGAGTCCGTGCAACAGGTTCAAGGCGACGTATAGGAAGTTGCCCGAGCCGCAGGCTGGGTCCAGGATGCTGACTTTGCCCAATCGGTCTACGAAGTCTTGGGTAGTCACCTTGGCTAGGTCTCCGTCGTCGGCCCTGACAGAGGATCTAATGTTGTCCCAATCTCTACGGAGCGGAGTCATGACGACCGGTTCGACCAATGTCTCGATGTCGGCTCTGGAGGTGTAGTGTCTCCCGTGTTGTGCTCTTTTTTCGGGGTTGTAGACGCGTTCGAAGAGCGTTCCGAAGATGGCGGGTTCGATTTGCGACCAGTCAAGGGCATCAGCTTGACGCACGAGAGGCATGATGGAAGTAACGATCTCAAGATCGTGTTTTGAGCCGTCGAAGAGACCGCCATTGAAACGCTTGATAGGAGGCGAAGCGATGTGGTTTCCTTCGTTCATCCAGTCGAATAGCTGATTCAATCTAGCCGTGAAGACTTCGGCGGGCGAATCGCCGACTTCTTGGGTGTATTCGGTCATCAACTGTTTCTTCAGCAACCCCACGTCGCTGGCGAACATGCAGAAGAGGAGTTGGGAAAGAAAACGGGCGATTTCGGCATCTTTGTTGGGGTTGAATCGTTGGAGTTCGTCGGAGATTTTCCAGAAGACGTCTGCGGCGGCTTGGGTTAATTGATCCGGCGTATGAGACGGTTTTAGGTTGCCAGGTTCGTGGAAGCAGTAGCGTAGTACTTGGTAGACGGAAAGGGGAGACTCGCTGACGATACCAAGGGCGCTTTTGCGGGTCGCGTTTTGTTCTATGTCATGTAGGTCGTCGAGGGTTATGGTGTAGGTATCGGAGACTGTTCCGGTGAAGTTGGTGTGGATGCGAACGGTCTCGAAGTCAGAGACGATCAGGAGTGGCGGGTTGCCGAGGCCGTCGCGGTAGCGCAGTGCTTGGGAGTTGGCGTCATCGAGGTTTTTGCCCGGCTTTTTGTACTCCATCACGAAGTGGTCACGAAGGAATACATCGGCAACGCCGTTGCGGTCGCCGGGAGTAGGTGCGGATTTTTGGAAATCGAAATCTTGGTTTTCGAGGTCGTCAGACGGTTTTTCGACCCCGACGATTTCACAGATTTCGTTGAAATGGGCTTGATAGTGTTGGGGTTCGGTACCTTGATAGTCGCGCCATTTGAAGCGAAAATCGTGCACCATAGACTGGACGCCGTTAGGTGCCGCCAGCGAAGGGTTGATAGGTTCGTCCATCAGCAACATATGCTGGTCTCGGATACGGATGTTAGAGCATCGGGGGATCGATATGGGTTAATTTTCGCGTAAGTTGGCGGTTCAGATTAGAGGCGTGGCAAAGATTTATGGTCCGATGCACACATCGGTTTAGACCGCGAAGATGCCGCACTCTTCGCCGCGCGTCGTCGACTCGGCTGGGGAATGCAACGGGTAACGCGGTTGATTACAGAACGAAGGTGAAGACCGCGAGGGCGACGACTATGCCTGTTGAGAGGATGGCCATTTTGCGGATTTCGAGGGGGAAGGTTCGGGCGTAGACCTCGGAGCGGGTGCGTTGGGTTCGGCGTGCTCCGACTGGGCGCTGTCTGGCGACGGCGACGGAGGTTGCGGCTAGGACGGGGGACGGTTCGACGACGACGGCGGCGTTTTCAGCTTCCGGTTCGTCGCTGGTCTGGCTCCGTCCAGCGGATCGTTCGGTTTGGACGAAGACGTTGGGGCGGCGATCTGTGCGGCGTCGATTTCGATTACGAGGTGGCATGTTTCAGTGAGTTTCAGGGACCTGTGTCTTGATTGGTTTGTGGTTTCCCGCCTGCGCGGGAATGACGTTGGTGTGCGCGGGAATGACGTTGGTGTGCGCGGGAATGACGTTGGTGTGCGCGGGAATGACGGATTGAGGTGTTGCGATTCTTCGGACTGGGTTGCTGAGATTCTTCGGACTGGGTTGCTGAGATTCTTCGGACTGCGTTACTGCGATTCTATTTGACGCGGTTAATTCAGGCCGCCGAGCGCATCCATTTCGCGGGCGGCGTCGACGGTTACTCTAACTGCATAATCGATGCTGACGTCGGATGTGTTCCACATGAAGTGGTAGAGGAACGGGTCGATGGGGCTGGACTCGAAGGCTTTTTCGAAGTAACGGTGCTGTGCGTCGTCGGAGTTGGCGATGAACTCGAGAGCCTCTTCCATGTTGATGTTTTCGCGCTCGGCGATATTTTTGGCGCGGTCTTCCATGCGGGCGACTACTCCGACGCGCAGGACCTTGGGGTTGTCGCGGAGGATTGCGGCTCCGCCACGGCTGAGGATGACGATGTTGTCTTGGTCGGCGATGTCTAGGATGACTTCGCGGGTGGCTTTGATGAAGCGTTCGTCGTCGACTTCCTCGGCGGTGGTGTGCGGCTCTTCAGCGTACTCACTGTATTGGCGTGAGATGAGGTCTTCGACGCCGGGGCCGAAGTAGGGGTCGCCGCCCATGCCAGCGACGGCGGATCGTTCCAAGACACGCTGCACGCGGAGTGCGAGGCGGTTTACCAGCGAAGGGACGCGGCGCTCTTGGTCGACTAGGGCGCGCATAGTTGCGTGGACCTCCCGCGCGATCTGAGCGAGGATGAGGCGGTCGACGAAGTCGATCTCCAACTCGCGTGCGACTAGGCGCCCCAGATCGGGTGCTCCGGCTCCAACTCTGCCTTCGACGGTGATGATTGTCATGTGCGATGGTTCTCCAGTTCGCTCGAAATGTGTGGGGTTGTTGTGACGGCGGGTGTCGCGGGCGTTTGGGGTACGGACAGGTAGGTATATTCCATTATCGCGTGAGACGTCAATCGCCGTTTAAACGTGAATTTCAGGTTTTACCATCAACAAGATTGCGAAGCTACGGACGCGGTTTCAAGTTCGCGTACCAGTGTGAAAATCTCGCCGAAAAGATGCAAATGAGGATGGTTGAAAACTGATGCCAGCAGGCGCGTTGACTTCTCAGCGGTGGCGCGAAAACGCCCCGGTAACGTTCAGCCCGGAGAACCGGCCTGTGGTCGGCTACGACGGCGTCGCGGCTTCGACTCAGGCACTCGGATCGGCGGCAGGTGCGGAGATCATGGCGGCGGGCGGCAACGCCATCGATGGGGCGGTGGCCACCATGTTCGCGTTGAGTGTCGTGGAGCCGATGAAGATGGGCATCTACGGCGCCGGTTTCATGAACATCCGCCTCGCTGATGGACGCCGGATAGCCATCGACAACTATTCGCAGGCGCCCGGCGCGGCGACGATGGGCATGTTTACGCCAATCTCGGATCAGTGGCCGAACTACATGCGTGCACGGGGCGATCTGAACCAGACGGGCGTGCTGGCATCGGGCGTACCGGGATCGTTGAAGGCGTGGTGCGAGGTCCAGTCGGAGTATGGCAATCTATCTGTGTCGGAGGTTATGCAGCCAGCGATCAGTCACGCGGAGAACGGGTTTCGTGCTAGTGAGCACTACTGCAGTTTCGTCACTGGCAACGCCGATCTAATGCGGCTTTACAGCGCTACGAGCAGCATCTTCATGCCGGATGGCGAGGTGCCGAAACCGGGCGATCTGGTGGTGCAACGCGATCTTGCCAGCACGTTGAAGCGGATCGCACTTGAGGGTTCGGATTATTTGTACGGCGGCGAGTTGGGCGAGGAGATCGTTCGCTACTCGCATGCGAACGGCGGGATCATCACGATGGACGACCTCCGTGGATATCGCACACGGCGCGGCGAACCGGTGACCGGCGATTACCGCGGCTACACGATAACCGGACCGCGGCCATCGTCGGCGGGTGGGCTTCACCTTATCGAGTTTTTGAACGTGCTGGCGTTGCGGAACATCGGAGATATGGGTTTTGGACGGAGCGCGACGATCCACTTGATGGCCGAGGGGATGCAGCTGGTGTTCGCGGATCGCAACCGGTATCTTGCGGATCCGGAATTCCAAGAGATCCCGTTTGACCGATTGCTTTCGGAGTTTCACGCCAAGGAGTTGATGAGTCAGATACTGTCGAATGCGGTGATGTCGGAGTTGGCGTCGCCAGTGCTGGCGGAGTCGGATGACACGTCGCACATAACGACGGCCGACCGTGAAGGCAACATCGTTTCGGCGACGCAGACGGTTAACCACATATTTGGCTCGAAGGTGGTTGTTCCCGGCACCGGGGTCCTGTTGGACAACACGATGGCGAACTTCGACCCTCATCCGAATCTCGCAAACTCGGTCGAGCCGTACAAGCGCGTGGCGAGCAGCATGGCTCCGGTTATCGTGTATCGAGGCGGTCGGCCGGCGTTTGCGCTCGGTTTGCCGGGCGGGATACGGATCTGGACTTCGGTGGCGCAGGCGATTGTAAACATCATTGACCATGGCATGACGCCGCAGGAAGCTGTTGAGGCTCCGAGGATGTTTACGCAGGGTCAGGATGTTGAGTTGGAGCAGGAGTTCGGATCGGCGGTGGCGACGTCGTTGCGGAACATTGGTCACGTCATCACGATGGTCAAGAACGTGGCCGGTGGGATGAACATCATCGAGTTCGGCGATGACTCGTCGTTGGCCGGATCGTCGTGCTGGCGTTCGGATGGTGGTGCGGTCGCCGTCAGCCGGGGAACGGCGCGTGAGGGTGTCGGACTGACGGTCTTCGAGCCCAGTGGTGCATCGGAATCGACCGAGTAGTTTCTGAGGGAGTAGGTAGCTTGTCGAAGGTGCTTGAGGTTCGTTCAGAGCGATTTGAGCTGGTCTGTGCCGACTGCTCGTCGGTGGCGGATGCGCCTTCGGTTCGAAACGTTTACTGCGACTGTGGCGGGGTATACGACATACGGTATTTTGATGCGTCTGACGCGGTGAACGGATTGCCGTTGGCAGCGGCGGAGGTCATTGTAGACCTTGGTCAGGGTGGTACACCGTCGGTTTCATTGGAACGACTGGCGAGTGAGCTTGGAATCGCCTCTCTTTCCGCAAAGTTGGAATTCTGCTCGCCTACCGGATCGTTTAAGGATCGCGGCAGCGCGGTTCTGGTTTCGGCAGCGGTGGAGGAGGGAATTACAGAATTCGTGGAGGATTCGTCCGGAAATGCCGGAGCGTCGATGTCGGCGTATGCGGCAAGGGCGGGGATTCAGGCGCACATCTTTGCGCCGTCGAGCGCCGCACAGGGGAAGCTGGACCAGATACGGATATTCGGGGCGGAGTTGCACCTCATCGACGGTCCTCGGCAGGCGGCGACGGATGCTGCTGCGGAGTTTTCGGAACGTGAGGGGATACCGTATTTGTCACACGCGTTGAGTCCTTGGTTCGCGGAGGGGGTTAAGGCTATTGTTGGTGAGATTGAGCAGGGATCGGACGAAACGCCTACGGATATCGTTGCCCCGGCCGGGAATGGGGCGTTGCTGATCGGATGTTTCGCAGGTTATCCGCGCGGGGAGTCGCCGCGGATACACTGCGTGCAGTCGGAAGCGGTTCAGCCGTTGATGCGCGCGATTGGGGGTGAGGATTGGGATGCGAGCGAGGCCCGGCCTACCGTCGCGTCGGGGATTTCGGTGAGCATGCCACCGCGGGCGACGCAGGCGGCACGGGCGGTCAACGAATCGGGCGGTTCGGGGGTTGCGGTTTCGGACGCTGCGATGCTGGCGTGGCGGGAGCGATTGGCTTCGGAAATAGGGATATTCTGTGAAGTGACGTCGGCTGCTGCGTTTGCGGGATTGGAGGCGATGGTCGAGGATGGGTTGATCGGGGCCGAGGCGCGGGTTTTGGTGCCGGTTACGGGGTCGGGGTTGAAGGAGGGGTTGTAGGGGGCGGATCACCCTCACCCTAACCCTCTCCCATCAAGGGAGAGGGGACAATGGCGATCTATCCGTCGACGGATTCGGGAATCTGCAGGTGGCTGAGGTCTGGGAGGTCGCCGCAGGTGGCCACTTGGCTGAATGTTCCGCCGGGGATGGAGACGGCGATGGCGTGGTTGCCGTCTAGGATGGTGCTGACGTGGCGTTCGGCGAGAACGGTTTCGGAGACGCCGCCGACGGCAGGATCGAGGGTTTCGACCCATCTGAAGTTAGGGAGGTCGGTGGCGTTCTCGCAACGTCCTTGACGGATGCTGATCTGTTGGACGGTGCCGGGGGCGGGTCGGACGGTTACCTTGATCCAGGTTCCACGGTCCAGTTGCCTGATGACTCCGGCTCCCTGTTGAGAGTAGCCTTGCAGGCCGAGGTTGAAGCCTATTTGCACCTTTTTGACGTCGTCATCTTGGTAGATCGTGGGGGTTACCGTGACCGACATCGTTCCGGGTGTGGCCGTCGGCAAGACGATGGGTGTCGGCTCCTCGTCCTCGCCACACGCGACGGCGACGATGCCTAACAGGGCGATGGCGGACGGCAACAGGATCAACCGTGCGTATTTTCGAGGTATGTTCGCAAGCATGGGAATCGATTCTATCCACCAGCGCTGGCTTCTTTGAAGGCTTCGGCAAATCCGTCAAGCGAACCGTGAAGGACTTGATCCTCGACGCAGTACGAGGCCCGGAAGTATCCGCCCATTCCGAAGCCAACGCCGGGGACGACTAAGACGAGTTTTGATTTCAGCAGATTGACGAATGCGACGTCGTCGGGCATCGGCGATTTGGGGAACAGATAAAACCCGCCGTCGGGCAGGTTGCACCGGTATCCGATCTTGGTGAGACCGGAGTGGATGATGTCTCGTTTGCGGAGGTACTGCGACATGTCCACGGATGATCGCTGGAGCTTGGCGACGACGCGTTGCATGATAGCGGGGGCGTTGACGAAGCCGAGGGTGCGAATCATGAAGACGGATGCGTCGAGGAGGTCGACTTTGCCGGGGTCGCCAGGATTCACAGCCATGTATCCGATGCGTTCGCCTGCGAGACCTAGGTCTTTCGAGTGGGAAGTTGCGACGATTGTCCGATCGTGGTGTTTGAAGACGAAGGGGTACGGATCGTCAGTGTAGATGAGCTTTCGATACGGTTCGTCGGTGATGATGTAGATCTCGGTTCCGTATCTGGCTTCAGCCGCTTGGAGGATGTTTGCGATTTCGGCGATGACTGCCTCGGGGTAAATCACGCCCGACGGGTTGTTGGGCGAGTTGATGATGATGGCGCGGGTGCGCTCGTTGACGAGCGACGCGAGCGAGTCGAGGTCGGGCATGAAGTCCGGTGTCGACTGCGCTTCGCGGTAGACGCCGTTGGCGTGTTGGATGTAGAAGGTGTATTCGGCGAAGTAGGGTGCGATAATGATCACTTCGTCGCCGGGATCGAGGAGGGCGCGTAGGGCGACGTTGATGGCGCCAGCTGCACCGACGGTCATGATGATGTCGGTTGGCTCGAAGTGGGTGCCCGATTCTTCGGTGAGCGTTTCGGCGACCGCGGCGCGGGCTTCGATGAACCCCGGGTTCGGCATGTATCGATGCTGACCGCTGCCCGGCTCTTGGGCGATCTCGGCGAGTGCTTGCTTGAACTCAGGCGGAGGTTCGAGGAGCGGGTTGCCGAGAGACAGATCGAAGACATTCTCCGGTCCATGAACGCTTTTGAGCTCCATTCCCTCTTCGAACATGCGACGGATCCACGAGCTTGCCTGCATCTGCTTTCGAGCAAGTTTTGAGATAGCCATGATCGTTCGGGCCTTTCGTATGGGTGGCGTTTTGGGACGGATCAGTTTCGCCGACGGTTGCGCCGTCTGCGATTTGCAGCGCGTTGTCCAACTCGTTGCTGTCGGTTTTGTTCACGTTTATTCTCGTCTTGCGGAGCGAACATCCGAGCGAGCAAACCGGGGCCGCCGCTGTTGGGGACGATGACGACGTATGTCCCGGCGATCTTATCGTGCCAGCCTTGGTGTCTGTCGTCGAAGATGACCCATATCAGGCCGATACCGAAGGTGATGGCGGATACGAACCGGCCTACGGCTTCGCGAGGAATGGCGAGGGCGATGCCGGGTTTTTCGCCCTGTTCGTCGACCACTGATATTCCAGCGACCCACTTGCCGACGGTGCGTCCGAAGAGGCCGGTGGGCACGATGAAGTAGGTGAGGAAGATGAATACGTCGATGATTCCTGCTTGGGCGCTGAAGACGCGTCCGCCGGAGATAGGGGCGACGATGAAGATGATCATCAGCAAGATGCCGACATCGATGGCGAAGGCATAGATGCGACGTAGAGGACCGGCGAACTCGAGGCCGAGCGATTCGATGGTTGCGGGTTTAGGTTCTGGATCGGACGACGCTTCGGATTGAACGCCAGGCAGTGCCGGTTCGGGAATGGATTGTTCTGTTGCTCCGGATTGAACCGAACGGGAACGGTGTCTGCGGCGCGGGGTGGTCATGGTTAGCGATAGAGATTGTATCGCCTGGGAGGGAGGAGTTTAGTCGGTAGCACGTATCCGGTCCAACTCACCCTCCCAATTTAAGATACGGCGGTCTGCAGTTACCAAAATGTGATCTTCGAGTGCTGTCGCGACTATGATCCTGTCGGCCGGATCCCCGTGAATGTTCTGCAAAGTTGCGGCGCGTTCCGCGATGTCACCCGAAACTGCTAACTCAATCAACCCTTGGTGATAAAGGGTTTCACGCCACCTTGCCAGACCGAGGCGCAAATCGATTCTCCCTTTGTCTATCAACATCCCAACTTCCCATACGGAAATCGCCGAAACTGCGATCTCCCCCTGCGACAAACCGTCAGAGATGGTTCGATGAGCGTTACGCCCTAGTCTTTGATCGCCTCGATCGAACCATAGCAACGCGTGGGTGTCGAGGACGATCAAAACAGTTCCTCGTCGTTATCGTCCTCTTTCGCGTACCATTCTTCGGGCATTGGTCCGACGATGTCGCCAAGGATTTCAATTTGGTCCCGGTGTTGCCCAAACACCATAGTTTGCTTGGGCGGTTCGGCCTCAGGCTGTGGTTCGTATCGCGTTAAGCGGGACACCGGTTTGCCGTTTTGGGTGATGACGAATTCTTGTTGCCCGTTTGACACCTTGGCGACGGTTTCGGCGACCCGATTTTCAAGGTCGTGTACTTCGATGAAGTTAATTGTGTTGTCTTGTTTCGGCGTAGCGGTCATGGGAATGCTCCGTGGGCGCGCAGATAGACTTCATGCTAGCAAATACAACTGTTGCGGTAGACGATGCGCGTAGGGTAGGGAGTGCACATAAACTTACTAACGCTGATCAAGCATCGAGCATTGGAGCAAACATGGGCAGACTTGATGATAGGACGGCGTTGATTACGGGCGCAGGATCGGGTATCGGCGCGGCGTGCGCTGAGCTTTTCAGTGCGGAGGGCGCCAATGTGTTCTGTGCTGATTTGGAAGCTGGTGCCGCGCAGGAGGTGGCGGATCGGGTGACTGAGCGCGGCGGATCGGCCGTTGCGGGGTCTGTTGATGTCACAAAGCGCGATCAGTGCGAGGATTTGGTAGCTAGCGTGGTTGATCGGTTCGGTGGGTTGGATGTGCTGGTGAACAGCGCGGGCGTGACGCCTCGGAAGGCGCCGTTGGAGTGGGACTTCGAGCAGAAGTGGGACTGGGTGATCGATGTGAATCTGAAGGGCAGCATGTTGATGTCTCACGCGGCGTCGGAAGTGATGCTTCCCGCTGGTTATGGATCGATCGTTAACTTGGCGTCGATCATCGGTTTGGTCGGTTACTCGACCGGGATGAGCGATGGCTTCAACCCGTATCCGCACTCGAAGGGCGGTGTCGTGCAGATGACGCGAGACATGGGGGTTGCGTTCGCCAAGCGTGGCGTCCGCGTTAACGCGCTATGTCCAGGCTTCACGTATACGGCCTTGACAAAGTCGTTGACGGACGATGCCGACATGCGTGTGCAGTTGGAGTCGCTACATCCGATGGGAAGGCTTGGCGAGCCGATTGAGATCGCGTATGCGGCGCTGTATTTGGCGTCGGATGAATCGTCGTTTGTAACTGCTTCGTGCCTGCCCGTAGATGGCGGGTACACGGCGGGATAGGGAGTAAACCGATGGTGGCACAGACACAAACGACGGGAGCGACAGGTTTGCGGCGTTTGCAAGGCAAAGTGGCATTGATCACTGGTGGCGGTAGCGGGATCGGCGAGGAGAGTGCAAAGCTGTTCGCAGATGAAGGCGCGACGGTTGCGATTGCGGACTTGAACGAGTCGGCAGCGGAGCGAGTCGCGGGTGAGATACGTGGAGCTGGCGGTTCAGCGATGGCTATGTCAGTTGATGTGACTGATAACGATAGTTGCGCGGCCGCGGTTGACGCTACGGTTGATAAGTTTGGCCGAGTGGATGTTCTCGTAAACAGCGCGGGTGTTGGTGCGAGGCGCGCATCGGACATGACCTACGAAGAGCGTTGGCAGTTCGTGATCGACGTTAACCTCAAGGGCACAGTTTTGATGGCTCGCCATGCGGTGGAGCAGATGAAAGAGCAGGGCGCAGGTGCGGTGGTTAACATCGCTTCGATTCGAGGTCTGATCGGATATCCGGACTTCATCACCGACGGGTTCAACCCCTATCCACACTCGAAAGGCGGCGTGGTGAACGCGACTCGGGATATGGCTCTTGGCCTGGCGAAACAGAATATCCGGGTCAATGCAGTTTGTCCCGGGTTCACTCATACGGAAATGACGCGCGGGACTTGGGAAAATCCGGAGCTTTACGACCGGATAGTCGCGCTACATCCGATAGGACGCTTCGCGCAGCCGATCGAGATTGCTCGGGCGGTGCTGTTCCTAGCCTCAGACGAAGCCTCGTTCGTGACGGGTGCCTGCCTGGTGATCGACGGCGGTTTTACGGCGCAGTAGGGCTGACGCTCGTTCGTTAAGTCGTTACCGTGGCGAGTTCGCTGGTTGTGGCTTCGCCGTTGGCGCTGGTGCCGTAGCTGGATTTGCCTTTGACATCGAAGACTTCGTCGGCGCCGGCGATGATCCACGGGTCGGCTTCGTAGACGACGTTCTCGTCTTTGCCGTGATATGGGAGAAGGTTAAGGACGTGTCGGATGGAGTTGATGCGTGCCCTCATCTTATCGTCTGATTTGATGACGTACCAAGGGGCGTAATCGGTATGCGTGTGGTAGAACATCGCCGTCTTGGTGTTGGTGTAGTCGTCCCACCGGTGGTAAGAGGCGAGGTCTACGGGGCTGAGCTTCCACTGCTTCAAGGGGTCACGTTTGCGGCGTTTGAAACGGCGTTCCTGCTCGATGCGGCTGACCGAAAAGTAGAGCTTGATGATGCGGGTGCCGGAGTTTGCCCACATCTCCTCGATCCGCGGAGTGTCGATAAGGAACCGGTCGTATTCCTCTTCGGTACAGAAGCCCATGACCTTTTCGACCCCGGCGCGGTTGTACCAGGAGCGGTCGAACAGAGCGATCTCGCCGTCGGTCGGCAGGTGTCGGATATAGCGTTGGAAATACCACTGACCGGCTTCTTCGATAGTGGGTTTTTCGAGGGCAATGACCTTTGCGGCTCTGGGGTTGAGGTGCTCCATGAATCGGCGGATCGTGCCGCCTTTTCCGGCTGCATCACGTCCTTCGAAGACGATCAGAACCTTCTCGCCGGTTTCACGCACCCAGTTCTGCATTTTCACGAGTTCGATCTGGAGCGGGAACTTGTGCTCGTAGTAGCTGTCGAGGCTGATTTTCGCCTGGTACGGGAATGCGCCTTCGCGGAAGAATTCACGACGTTCTTCGGAGTCGAGGTTTTCCCGATCTTCTGGTGCGCGGTAGTTCCTCAGCTTGCCGCGCGTCATCGAGTCTTCGAAGGCATCACCCCATTTGGTCGTGAAGAAGCCGTGCGCTCGTTCGGTAGCCGTGCTCTGGTATGTGGGTGTGTTCTCAGCCATGATGAAATTACCGTGATTTGTCGGAGGTTGGCGATTGAATGGTTACAAATATACCAGCGATGGTTGAAGCGTCCGACAACTAGCTGATCGGACGGAGTGCACGCTTGACGAACGGTCGCTAAAAGTCACCGAAGCGAGAAGGCGATGCGATGGACGGTGGCGCGATGTCATGCGCGACTTGGTCTACGATCCATTCCGCCATCAACAGCGAGAGCAGGATGCCCTTTTTGCCGGCGCCGTTGGCGTAGTAAAGGCCGTCTGCCGCGCTCGAAGCGCCGACGACGGGGAAGCCGTCGGTAGCTACAGGTCGCAGGCACGCCGTCGTCTTTATGGCGGGCAACCCGGCGAGTGACGGGATGTAGCTCGTGACCCCGTTCATGATGTGATTGCGACCCTCTTCGGTGACATCGCGGTCGTAGTCGCGGTCCCATTCGTACGTTCCGGCCCAGACCGAGCCGTCGGGCTTGCGACCGACGTTAAATCCGCTGAAGCCGACGCGGACCTGAAGATCGTCGCCGTCTCGTTCTAGCCGGATTATCTCGCCTTTGATCGGTTTGATTGGTAGTTCTGGAATGCCGTCGATCTGGCTCACCCAAGGTCCTGTGGCGGCGACGACGAGAGGCGTGTCGATGCGCGTTTGATCGTTGAGATTCACGCTGGTTATTTTGCCACCATTTGTCGACACGCTCGTTATGGTGCCAGTGGCGAAGGTTGCGCCGAGACGTTTGCATTCATGTGCCAACGCTAGGGTGTACGTATAGCTGTCGAGCTCCCAACCGGCGTTGACTAAAGATGCTGCGATCATGCCTTGTCGGACAGCGGGTTCGAGAGCGTCGATTTCACTAGGGCCGATCATTTGCGCTTCAAAGCCGTTGGTCCACATCCACGCGACATCCCGCTCCAACTGTTGCGCGGTCGGTTCATCATCGGCGAGTGACATGGAAACAACCCGTTGAAGTTGCCAATCGAATTCGGGTTTCGGCGATACGCGCTGGTAGTGTTCGATGTGCTTGTCGATGGCGTCCCGGTAGTGCGTAGTCATCGCACCGGGCACGCCGTTGCCGAAGTGGGCGGAGAGACCTCCCCAAGCGTATCCGGAGGCGTTGAAAGCGATGTCGTCGCGTTCGATGACGTGGGGGATGATTCCGTGTTGTGCCAAGCGCAGAGCAACGGCGCAACCGACCGCGCCGGCTCCGATAACGACGGCATCTCTGGGTTGCTGCGACTGCATTGCTGGTTGCCTCAGCCCGAACAAAAGCGTGCGGGTTACGGTTTCGGGTATGAATCGTATCGTATCGCGAAGCCGGTGATGCTACACGTCGCTTTCGCGGACTTCGGACGCTGGCAGGGAGATGGTGAAGGTTGATCCGGAGTTGACGATGCTGGCGACATTAATCTCGCCTCCGTGCGCATCAACCAGCCGCTTGGCGATGGGTGAAGGTTGATCCGGAGTTGACGATGCTGGCGACTTTAATCTCGCCTCCGTGCGCATCAACCAGCCGCTTGGCGATGGTTAGTCCCAGTCCGGCACCGCCGGTGGCGCGGGTTCGGGAACTGTCGACGCGGTAGAACTGTTTGAAAATTTGATCGATGTTTTCAGCCGAAATCCCCGTCCCTTCGTCCGTTACGCTGATGTTGACTCCTTCGATGTCTTCGTGGTGCCAGGCTCGAACAGTAATCTTCCCGCCGCTAAACGAGTGATCGATGGCGTTGGCGAGGAGGCTTTCGATGACCTGAGTCATCCGTGTGCGGTCGATATCGATTAGCGGGAGGCCAGGTTCGACAGAGCAGTCGAGGAGCAGGTCGGCTTCAATGGCCCGCGGTCCAAAATCTTTAACGACGCTTTCGACAATCGCCTCGATTCGGTCGGGTTCTTTGTCTAGATTGAGAGCTCCGGCATCTGCAACGGCGATGAAACGCAGGTCGTCGACCAGAGCTGAGAGATGGATCGTTTCACGATGAAGGATTACGACCGTTTGGCTGTCAGGGTCCATGACGCCGTCTTTGATGGCTTCCAAGTAGCCGCGGATGTTTGAGAGGGGAGTGCGGAGTTCGTGTGCGATGTCGGCGGTGACACGTCGTCTGCGAGTTTCGGCGGCTTGCAGATCGGATGCCATGGTGTTGAAAGTATTGGCCAAGCTGCCAATTTCGCCGCGGTGTATGGATTGGACGCGCTGGTCGAGTTCACCTTTACCGAGTCTTTCCGCGTCATGGGAGAGTTCTCGAACCGGCTCGAATGCTTTGCGGGTGGAGAAGAAGATGAACAATACGCTTGCCAACCCGCCCGCGATTCCGCTCACGGTTAGAGATTTGCGCAGCGTGTCGTGCAACGAGCTTAGCGTCGGCTCCGCGGTGGGGATGGTCATATCTTTCAGCGCGTCGGCGAAATCTGGTTCGATTTGGTCGAACCTCGCTTCGGAAGATGGTAGAAGTCGCGATCCGGGATTCTGCGTGTCCGAACCGGCGGATGATCGCGATGCCGGTCCAGAGGCCGCGCCGAATTGGACGACGGGTTCAGATCCGGTGTCCGCATCGACGAACACCACTTCGCAGAGGTCATCTTCGCCGAACACCGCTGGTACAGCTCTGAATCCTTCTGAGTTTTCGAAAAAGGCGCGCGTTGTTTGAGCTCCGCCAACGTCGGCGACGTTTGAATTGTGTGAGTCGGCTAAGATTCGGCCGTCACTATCGACAACGGCGACTCGATCGTCGAACAGTCAAGCGATTTGCTGCACCGCGACGCGTAGTTTGGCGATGTCATCTTCGGAAGCGTAGACGTCTTGCAAAAGTTGCCGGGCTCGTTGCTCGCGTACGATCTGGACCTCGTTTTCGAAGTTTCGGATCGCGATGCGTGAAGTGTTGATGGGCCAAGTGAACACGGCGAACATGCACAATGCGAGCAGGGCGGCAAATCCGACAACCAGCCGGAATCCGATCGAGTATGTCCAATCCAGGACGCTTCAAACCTGTAACCCACGCCATAAACGGTATTAAGGTGCCTTTCGCCACCGGTGGCCGTCTCCAATTTACGACGAAGATTCGAAATGTGCGTGTCGACTGTGCGATCAAACCCCACAAACTTTATTCGATAATCTGTTTTCGGTTCAGAGTGCGTCGGTTTGACTCCAAGAAGCAAACCAGCAATCGGTATTCGGTCGGCGTCAGCTTCAACTCTTGGCCGTTGACTTCGACGGTTCGACTTTCTTGTTCGACAACATAAGGACCCGCTGAAATTCGTCCGTTACGATTTTCAGATTCGCCCGCCGCAGGCAATGTGCGTCGCAAAACGGCTCAGATTCTGGCCATCAACTCGCGGAGTGCAAAAGGCTTGGTGACATAGTCGTCGTCGCCGAGATCAAGTCCCGCGAGCCGGTCTTCCTGGACCACTCGCGCAGTGACCATGATTCCGGGCACATGTGAGTTCTCGCGCAGGGAACGGCACACGTCGTTGCCGTCCATGCCTGGCAGGTTGAGATCGAGGATCACCAGTGCCGGATCTTGATCACTTGACATTTTCAATCCGGAAGCGCCAACAAATGCTGCCAGTGCTCGGAATCCACCGTGTTCCAGATAAAGGCTGATCAATTGGGACATCGCTTCGTCGTCTTCGATAACGAGGATGGATTTTCTTTTATCGTCGGAATTCATCATGATTCGGCACTAGTCTACGATGCTTCAGACAACGTGATGGAAATTTGCCGTAAAACGTGAAGGGTTAGTGAGAAAAAACATATGACGATCACAATTTCCTGCTTGAATTTTCGTGGAAGATGTTCAATTCGACGATTTTCAAGTCAAATTGATGTTGCGGATTAGAATCTCAATGGTGAGGTCTGACGCGAAATCGTCGGCGCATCGCAATCGTCGAATAAACAGCTAGCTCGCATCCCGATGAATTCTGGACCAACCCAAGACAGTGTCGAATATGGGTCGTAACGGCAGGATACGGCGCGCGCCCGGATTCGAAGACCGTGCGGGGCGGGACTTTGAGCGACTCGATTCGGCGATTAGAACCGCGCGAGATGTGCTTTACTCGCGGGGCTATCAGCCCATCGAGACGCCGCTGATCGAGCAGACGGAGCTTTTTCTGCGTCGGTCTGGGGGATTGCTTTCCAGCCAGCTCTTCGATTTCCTAGCGCCGGACGGTAGCGACATCACGCTGCGTCCGGAGTTGACGGCTCCGGTGATACGTCACGCGCTCGAGCTGGGCGGGACGATGCATCCGATGCGTTACCAGTACGCGTCTCCGATATTCAGGTACACGGAGCGGCCATTCGACGCGCCTCCGAACTCAGTTCCCAGCAAGCGCCAATACATCCAGGCCGGGGCAGAACTGGTCGGGGCGACGCAGGCCGCGGCGGATGGCGAGATCATCGCGACGGCGTACGAGATGGCGAAGCGACTGGGTGTTGAGAACGTCTCGATACGTCTCGGCCACGTCGGTCTGATATGGGAGATGCTGGGGCGCTTCAATTTATCGGAACGAGCGGCGCTTTTTCTCGCGAACCACGTTTCGGATTTCAGCACGAGCGATGACGATGGTGCCGCGATCGAGGCGGAAGCGATCGGATTGGGACTGATGCCGACGAATGGGGGACAATCGGTTGAGACGCAAGCATCGGCTGCTCACTTGCTGACGCGATTGGCCACTGGATCGGTGCAATTGCCGAGCGCGGCCGAACAGACTTCGCGTACCGCTGAGGAGGTCGTCGCGGGACTCCGCAGAAAGGTGGAGAGCGACGTAGCCAACGCTGATTTCCGGAAGGCGATGGAGCTGATGCGCAGGATCGGGCGCATCACGAGCGACGCGATAACGAGTGCGGCGCGCATCGCTGAGGAGCACGGGTTGGGCGAGTTGGACAACATCGGAACCATCCAATCGGTGGTGGATGCGGCCGAGAGGGCAGGTGTGGGCAACGTCGACATCTCGGTAGATTTCGGATTGGCGACATCCGTAGCGTACTACTCGGGGATGATCTTCGAGGTCTACGTGGAGGTCGAAGGCGAACACGTTTCGTTGGGCGGCGGCGGGCGATATGACGGATTGGCGACGGCTTTAGGGTCGGACGAGGATGTGCCGGCGCTCGGGTTCGCGCTGAACCTGGACACGATATTGGAATTGAACGGCGGCGCCGCGGCGTCTGAAACCCGTCGCAGGGTTGTCGTCCTGGCTCCCGCCGACGAGGATGCGCAAGAGTCGATCGTCGACGCGGCCGCCGAGTTGCGTGGCCAGGGCTACGACGTGTTCGCGCTCTTCGATGCGACGGTCGATGCTGGTGAAGCGGCGGCTTCTATCGGCGATGCGAGGGTGGTGTTGGTGGGTGTTTCAGGCTCGTTAACGTGGGTTGCCGAGTGATGGACACGTTGCGACTCGCCATACCATCGACGGGTGCTCTCGAACAGGGCGCGGCAAAGCTGCTTGCGGAGTCTGATGCCGCTGTGAGCCGAGTGAATTCGCGTCGATACACTGCGATGATTCCGTCGATACCGGGCGTCGAGGTTATCTATCAACGGCAATCCGACATCACGACGATTGTGGATTCGGGCAACGCCGACTTGGGGATCGTAGGGTTGGACCGATATCTGGAATCTCGGTTGGAGGACGGCGATTCGCTGGTAGTCGTGCCGGATCTGGAGTATGGAGATTCGCGGTTGGTGATTGCGGTACCCGATTCTTGGCTCGACATCACGTCTATGTACGACCTATCGGATTTGAGCCTCGAGTTCCATGAGCGCGGGCGAGACTTGCGAGTAGCTACGAAGTATCCGCGATTGGTGAAGCGTTTTTTCAATCGCCGCGGCATCAGCTATTTCTCGATGGTTGCAATCAATGGAGCACTCGAGGCGGCCCCCCGCATCGGTTACGCGGACATCATCGCGGACATATCGGACACCGGCAACACGTTGCGTGAGAACAATCTGCGCACGCTGGTTGACGGTATAGCGATGGAATCGCAAGCAATCATGATCGGGAACGCGGCTCTGCTCGCCCGGTCCGACGACAAGCTAGCTTTGACACGGCGTCTGTTGGAGCGTATCGAGGCGAGACTGCGCTCAAGATCGTATCGTCGGGTGACGGCAAACGTCAGGGGCGAGTCGGAGGGCGATATCGCCGAGATGATATTGGCGTCGCGAGAACTGTCTGGAATGACGGGCCCAACGGTTTCGCGCGTCTACACGAGCGACGGCAATCGCTGGTTCGCGGTGCAGATCGTCACCAAAAAGAACGACGTGTTGCGCGTGGTCGACCACTTGCGGCAGCTGGGCGGCACGGGCACCGCGGTCACCGACTTGCAGTTCTTGTATCAGAGCGAATGCACGTTGTATGCGAAGCTGATCGCGAATCTGGACCAGTTCTCTGGAGCGGTCGACCCGTGCTGAGACGAATCCACGGTCTGGAAGCCGCAATTGCCGAGTTTTCGAACCGCAGCATGGCCGGTGGTGATGATGAGCCGATGACCGACGGCGGGGGCATTTACCGGAAGTTGATGTCCCCGGAAGCGTTCGCAGACCGCGTCATCGCTGATGTTCGAGAACGGGGCGACGTTTTTGTTCGTCGCATCACCGAAGCGTTGGACGGCGTTGATCTCAAAGATTTCGAAGTTCCAACCGAGGTGATCCGCTCTGCCAAGGATCGGTTGAAGGCGAATGAGGTGGCGGCTCTGGAACTCGCAGCGGAACGGGTAGCGGCTTTTCAGAGGCGGACGCTGCCGGAGTCATGGCGGGATGTAGCGGCCGGCTATGGCGAAGTGGTGCATCCGGTCGGCTCGGTTGGATGCTGCATTCCTGGCGGCACTGCGCCTTTGGCCTCGACGGTGATAATGACCGCGGTACCGGCGAAGGTTGCAGGCGTGCCTTACGTGTGCGTTGTGACACCGGCGGGACGCGATGGATCGCCGCACTCGGCGGTTTTGACGGCTTGCGACATCGCGGGTGTTGATGCAGTGTTCGCGGTTGGCGGCGCTCAAGCGGTCGCGGCGTTGGCGGTCGGCACCGAGTCGATTCCGAAGGTCGATGTCATTTGCGGTCCGGGAAGTATCTGGGTGACGGCGGCGAAGCGAAGGGTTTACGGCATGGTGGGCATCGATGGGATCTACGGTCCGACCGAGACGATGGTGATTATCGACGACGATTCAGACGCGGCCGTGACTGCTGCAGACATGTTGGCGCAGGCTGAGCACGACGTCTTGGCCGCTCCGGTGTTGGTCGCGCTGTCGGATGACGCGGTCGACGCGGTCGAATCAGAGTTGGCGACGCAGTTGGAGATGTTGCCACGAGCCAAGATCGCGGGATCTGCTTTGAACGGACGCGGTGCAGCGGTGGTGGTCGATACCATCGACGAGGCTTTGAACGTCGCCGAAGAGTTTGCGCCGGAGCATCTGTGCATGGGGTTCACCGGAGCTGACCGGTTGCTCGACAAGGTTCGCAATGCAGGGGGCATTTTCATCGGCGAACGATCTGGCGAGGTGATGGCCGACTATGTGGCGGGACCGAGCCACGTAATGCCTACAGGCGGGTCGGCGCGTTTCTCATCGGCATTATCTGCCAGAGACTTCGTGCGAGTTACGCCGTTCTTGGACATGGACGAGGACACTTTTGCTTCGATATCGCACGCGGCATCGGACCTCGCTCGTCTGGAGATGCTGGAGGCTCATGCACGCGCTTCAGACATCCGCCGTCGAAAGTAGTATTGCTGCATCGACGCGAATTGAACGCGATTTGAACGGGGCACGCAACGATGCGCGATTTGCGAGAAATGATGCGACCGCATCTCTACGAGCCCACTGGCTACGTCGGAGCGCAGCACTCTGACCATCTGGCGACGGCGGCTGGGATCGATCCTGCCGATGTCATCCGTTTGAACGCGAACGAGAACCCTTACAAGCCGTTGCAGGAGATTACGGACGCGCTAATCGGGTTGCCGATACATGAGTATCCGGACCAGGATCTGGTGCGGATCCGGGAAGCGTTGGCTGAATACACCGGGCGGCCCCCACAGCAGATCATCGCCGGTTCGGGCGGCGACGAAATCATCGAACTGTTGACGAAGCTGTTCGTGGCACCCGGGGAGTCGATGATTGACTGTCCGCCGACTTTTGGGATGTATGAGTTCTGCGCGCGGATCGCGGAAGCCGAGTTGATAGCGGTAGAGCGCCGTGACGATTGGGAGATCGATATCGATGCGACGACGGAAGCCATCGAGCGCACGGGTGCGAAAATTCTCTTCATCGCTTCGCCCAACAACCCGACTGGCAATCTGTTGCCTGACAACGATGCTCGGGCGATTTTGGACACCGGCATCGTTTCGGTAGTGGACGAGACATACTTCGAGTTCTGCGGCGAGACGTCGGCTGAACTGTTGGACGAGTACGAGAACTTGGTGGTCATTCGATCCTTCAGCAAGTGGGCCGGAATCGCCGGGCTGAGAGTCGGTTACGCGATCGGATCGGAGCTGATAGTGGACCACCTCATGACGATCAAGCAACCGTACAACCTGAACATAGCGGCGGAATCGGCGGCTTTGGCGGCCTTGGAGAACAAGGCCAAGTTGATGGCGCGCATCGACACGTTGACTAGTGAACGTAAGCGGGTGGAATCCGTGATCGATGAGTTGCCGGGTGTCAGCTACTCGCCGTCAACTGCGAACTATTTGTTGATGAAGTTCGTCGGGCGGTCCGGCGACGAGGTTTACGAGTTTCTGGCGCGACGCGGGATATTCGCGAGGAAGTTCAGTGGGAGACGGCTGGAGAACTCTATACGTGTCAGCGTCGGGACGCCGCCGCAGAACAACATAGTCATTCAGGCCTTGCAAGAGTTCGTTTGACGGGTTTGGATGCATCCAAACGCGGGAATCGCGTTGGTTGCGCATTCGATAATTGAGGGTTGAGGTGCGAAATGAGTGATCGAATCGCAGAGATAACCCGCGAAACTGGCGAGACCAACATCAGCGTCCGCCTGAATATCGACGGGCAGGGCAGAGCCGAGATCGACACCCCGATCGGCTTCATGAACCACATGTTGCACGCGCTCGCCAAACACTCGATGATGGACCTTTCCGTTGCGGCATCTGGTGATGTCGAAACTGGTTCGCACCACACCGTGGAAGATACCGCGATTGTGATTGGCCGTTGCTTGCATCAGGCGCTAGGCGATTGCGCGGGTATCGTTCGCATGTCGAGCAAGCACGTCCCGCTCGACGAAGCCTTGTCGCACGCCGTGGTCGATCTGAGCGGACGGGGTTATCCGGTAATCAACATGGGATCGACGTCGAACGCTGGTGATTTTTCGCCCGACATGGCGCGCCACTTCTTTGAAACGCTGGCCTACGAGGGACGATTCAATCTGCACTTGACGGTGCTTCGCGGAACGAACGAGCACCACATGATCGAATCGGCGTTCAAGGCGTTCGCACGTGCGCTCCGAGAGGCCGCATCGGTCGACGACCGGGCGGATAGCGCAGTACCCAGCACCAAAGGCACGTTGTCAGACTGATTCGGGTCCGACTCACGCGGCGCAGTCAACGCTCGTGCCGTGACACTTGCGCTAACGCGGATGCATTGTCCGCGTGGAAAAACCGCGAATCATTCGGAGGGCGACGATGACTGAACAGATGAGCCGACGCCGGGTCATTTTCGAATGGCTGGCGTTGACGGCGATTGTCGCGTCGGTGAGTGTAACCACCTTTGACACCGACATCCCGCATTTGTGGAAGGCGACATGGGGTCCGGAGAAGGGCTGGATCGACGATATCGCTTACGTTTCTGTGATCTTTTTCGCGTTCGAGTACGCCGTGAGGGTGTTGACCGCGCCCGACAAACGCAAGTACATCCTGTCGTTTTTCGGCATAATCGATCTGCTTGCGGTAGTGGTGGGAATCGTGGCACTTCCCCAGTTCACGTCCTTGCGACTGTTCAGATTGTTGCAACTCATCAGATTGCTCAAGATGGCGCGCTTCAGTCAAGCGATTGCGGATCTGGGGCGGGCGTTTTCGCATATGCGGGACGAGATCGCGCTGTTTCTCACGCTGACCGGTTTGGTTGTCTTCTTGGCGGCGTTCGGCGCGTACCACTTCGAGCACGAGACGCAGCCGGAGCAGTTCAGTCACATGGGGGACGCTCTGTGGTGGGCGGTCGCGACGCTCACAACGGTCGGCTATGGCGACATCTATCCAGTAACGATCGGCGGCAAGATCATGACCGCGGTCGTCGTGCTGTGCGGCTTGGGCATAGTGGCCGCGCCTGCGGGTATCGTGGCGCAAGCGATGGCTACCGCTTTGCGTGAAAAGCACGCGAGGCGTGAAGAGAGCCAATCAGCAGACTGATCGGCGGTTAGTCGACGATTTCGACAGAGTAGGTCTCGATCACGGGGTTGGCGAGTAGCGTTTCGCACATCTGGCGCGCGGTAGCCAATGCCGCATCGGCATCATCCGCTTCAATGTTGACATCGAAGAACTTGCCCGCGCTCAACGACGCGATCTGATCGAACCCGAGGCGTCCGAGCGCGCGGTTGATGGTCTCAGATTCGGGATCGTGGATGCCGGGTTTGAAGTAGACGCGGATATGGGCGAGGTATGTTTCGCTCATCGTGGGGTGTCCGCGTCGATCATCGAACCGGCGTCATGCCCGCCACTTGGGGCTCGAAGCCACGATCGAAGTATGCGTCGATGAACTCCAAGATGCGCGGTTGGTCGAATTCGTCGAGTCGAAGGTGGTGACGCCATGCGGTGACAGTGATAACCGTATCGGTAAACGGATACGGCGAGATTAGGAAGCCGGTATAGGTTTCGTCTTCGTTCCAATCCTTGGCGACATTCTTGAACTTTTCGGCGATGTCGGCACAAGCGTCCGTAGAGCACTTCGTAGTGTCGTAGTGCATTCCGATGCCCCCGTGTTCGAGATTGTGTATCAACACCTGGTCGGGGAGCACACGTTCGTACGGGCCCCAGCCGGCGGGTGCGCGCTCGAAGTTGTTGGACTGGCTGCCTAGCGTGTTCCAGTGCGGACCAGAGGTCGGCGGGTAGATGCTGTAACTGGTCTCAGGAACGACCGGGTCTGGGACATGGGCTCGGCCATCATCAGGATCTTCTGGAACTGGTCCGCCGCTGTTGTAGGGGCCGCGTTCGCCAACGAGCTGCCGGTCCCGCGAAACGAAGCCCTGCTGGAAGACGAGAGCGAAGATGATTAAGACGGCGAAGACTGATCCGAACGCGATTAGGACGGTTCGCTTCCGTCGCTTCCGTCGATTGCTGCGTGCTCGTCGTTCTTCGCGAATCTGCGCGCGTGTCATGCCCCGACGGTGATCGGGACGACTGGTCGCTACTCTGTCTCTTGACTCTGCCATGAAAATACGATTCTATTTCACACTTGGGTTACGGTGTTTTATGACGGGAATGTTGAGCCAGTCAATCGCTCGTAAGCGGAGATGTATCGCTGGCGCGTCATTTTGAGCACGTCGCTGGGAACGCTGGGTGGTGGTGGTTCACGGTCCCAGCCGCTCTCTATGAGCCATTCGCGGAGATGCTGCTTGTCATACGCCGGTGGGAATGCACCCGGTTGCCAATCCTCCGCATCCCAGAAACGGCTCGAATCGGGTGTCAGAACCTCATCGATAAGAGTCAAGTTGCCGTCGACGAAGCCGAACTCGAACTTGGTGTCGACTAGTATCATGCCGCGTTCGGAAGCGTGTTGACGGGCTCGCCCGTAGATCTCTATGCTTACACGCTTGAGTTGCTCGTGCAGATCAGCGCCAACGAGATCGATTGCGTCATCCTCAGTAAGCGGTAAATCGTGACCTTCTTCGGCTTTGGTCGAAGGAGTAAACATCGGCTCCGGCAACTGTTCGGCAGGGCGGAGTCCATTGGGTAGGGCGGCGCCATTCAGGGTGCCGTGGGCTCCGTATTCGGCCCACCCGGATCCGGCGAGATAGCCGCGCACGACGCATTCCATGTCGATACGGTCCGCTTCGCGTATCAACATTGCGCGGTCGTTCCACTCCGAGGGAAAGTGAGCTAGTGCACCGGTTCGACCGAGATTTGCGACGCTTTCGGCGTCGCCCACCATCGCGATCATGTGGTTGTCGACGATGTCTCCGATTACGTTGCGAAACCAGAACGCTGACATCTGGGCCAGTAAGACGCCTTTTTGTGGCACCGGATCGTCCATGATCACGTCGAAAGCCGAGATGCGATCGGTGGCGATCATCATGAGAACGCCGTCGGCCACGCGGTAGGTGTCGCGCACCTTGCCTCGGTGGACGAGACCTGGCAGATCGGTGCTCAATACGGTCGCCGATGCGCTCAATTCGCTTCCTCGATGCCGAGTCGGTCGAATATCTGGTCGACCTGTTCGATGAAATAGCCGTAGTCGAAGAGGTTGGCGAGTGCCGATTCGCCGAGATGCTGGGTGACGTTTGCGTCTTCGCTGATGATCGATTGGAAGTCTGATTCTTGGTCGAGGGCTTGCATCGCGGCGCGCTGTACAGCGTCGTACGCTTCGCCGCGTTCGACCCCGGCTTCGACCAATGCGAGCATGACGCGTGGCGAGAACACGAGGCCGTGCGTCATCTCCATGTTGCGGCGCATGCGGTCGGGTTTGACCGTCATGTGAGCGATGATGCCGGTCATGAGGTCCAAGATGTAGTCGAGCGCGAGGGACGAATCTGCCAATACGACGCGTTCAGCCGAAGAGTGGGAAATATCTCGTTCGTGCCAGAGCGCGACGTTTTCCAGTCCGACAATGGAATTCGACCGAATTACTCGTGCCAATCCGCAGATCCGCTCCGAAAGTTCGGGATTGCGCTTGTGCGGCATCGATGATGAGCCTTTGCTCACGTAGCCGGGTCTGCCGAACGGCTCTTCGACCTCGCCGATCTCGGTGCGTTGGAGCGCGCGGATCTCCGTCGCCATCTTGTCTAAAGTTGCCGCCATGAGCGCCAGCACTTGGAGATACTCGGCGTGGCGATCACGTTGGATGACCTGGTTCGACACCTCGGCGGGCTTAAGTCCGAGTTGGGCGCAGACGTGATTTTCGATCTCGATCGGGATGCCTGCGAAAGTGCCCACGGGACCTGACAACATGCCGACCGAGACGCGATCGCGCATCGCCACGACGCGATCCCGGTTCCGGCGCATCTCGGACCACCATAAGGCGAGTTTGAGGCCGAACGACATCGGCTCGGCATGGATACCGTGCGATCTGCCCATGCAAAGCGTGTGCTTGAACTCGGCGGCGCGGGTAGCAAGAGCCGTCAATAGTGCGTCGATGCCGGAAAGCAGCAGCGCGGTTGAGTCTGACAACTGCATCGCTAGGGCGGTGTCTTTGACGTCGTTGGAGGTGAGACCGTGGTGTATCCATCGCCCCTCACCGCCGAGGTTGGTCGCGACCGCGCGGGTGAATGAGACGAGGTCGTGACGAGTCTCCTCGAACTGGCGATCGTACTCGGCGCGTGAGAACGACGCGTCACGGATTTTCGCCATGTCTTCGTCGTTGATTACACCGAGCTTTGACCACGCTTCACAGGCCGCGATCTCGACCTTCAACCACAAGTCGAACTGATGGTCTTCCGACCATATTCGGCTCATGTCGGGTCTTGAGTAGCGAGGTATCACGTCGTCGGTCGATTCATTGGAGGCGAGTCATCGGAAAAGAGCAATACTAAAGTAGATTCGACCTAATCCGCGCCGACCGCGATATCCGAGCGGTAGCGCGCGCCCTCAAATTCGATTCCCTCGGTGATTTCGAAGGCCTTCGTGCGGGCTTCTTGGACGGATTCGGTCGAGGATGCGGTTGCGACGAGAACTCGTCCTCCCGCGGTGACGAGTTGACCGTCAACATCCTTGGATGTTCCGGCGTGAAAAACCATGGCATCGTCTTCAACAGGCAGGTCACCGGTGATCGGAAATCCGGTTTCATACGCCGCCGGATACGTGCTCGATACGATAACGACACCTACGGCGCATGTGTCGTCCCAAGCAACGGGCGTTTCGGTTAAGTGGCCCTTGGCGACAGCAAGACAGATTTCGGCGAGATCGGAATCGAGCCGTAGCATCAGCGGTTCGCATTCAGGGTCGCCGAAGCGGCAGTTGAACTCGATAACTTGTGGGCCGCTGTCTGTGAGCATCAACCCGGCGTAGAGAACGCCTTGGTAGGGGCATCCCTCTGCGACTAGCGCACGGGCAACGGGATCGACGATGGTGGTGCGGATGTGATCGAGGTCTGCGGGCGAACACAGGTTTGGCGATGTGTACGCGCCCATGCCGCCGGTGTTGGCACCGATATCGCCGTCGTAGGCGCGCTTGTAGTCGCGGGCGGCGACGGGGGTTGATACCGTCTCGCCATCGATGAATGCGAACACGCTGAGTTCCGGCCCTGAGAGTCGTTCCTCGATGACAATGGTTTCGCCAGCCTCGCCGAACGCCCGACGTTCGAGCGAGTCGGTGATAGCGTCGATCGCCTCGATCGCTGTCTCGGGAATAGTCACTCCCTTGCCAGCGGCGAGGCCATCGGCCTTGACCACGATTCCGCCTGCGGGGCAAGATTCGACGTATTGGATGGCCGCGGCCGCGTCGTGAAATGTGCGGCTCTTGGGGCAGGGGATGCCGTAGCGGTTCATGATGTCGTTGGCCCACGATTTGGAGCCTTCGATGCGGGCGGCGTCGGCCGATGGACCAAAGGTGGGGATGCCGCGTGCCCGCAGTTGATCGGCGAGACCGAGGACGAGCGGTGCCTCGGGGCCGACAATAACCAGGTCAGCATTTATGTCCGTTGCGAGAAGCACCAGACCTTCAATGTCTTCGGCGGCTACGTCAGCGAGTTCGGCGTGTTTCGCCATGCCGGGGTTGCCCGGGGTGCAGACGATTTCCGATACGAGGTCTGACTGTGCGAGTTTCCACGTCAGTGCGTGTTCTCTGGCTCCGGAACCGACTACGAGGATTTTCATTGCTTCGTTCGGGACTTGATCGCTATTCGGTACGATCCAAGTCGATGGGTATCGGGGGCGACATCACTCCCATTCGATTGTTCCCGGCGGCTTGCTCGTGATGTCTAGCACCACTCGATTGACCTCGGGCACCTCGTTGACGATGCGGTTGGACATCCGAGCGATGGTTTCGTATGGCAGCCGAGCCCAATCGGCGGTCATGGCGTCGGTGCTGACGACGGCGCGGATGGCGACGACGTACTGATAGGTTCGGGCATCGCCCATCACACCGACACTCTGGGTATCGGTGAGCACCGCGAAGCTCTGCCAGAGCTCTTCGTACAAGCCAGCGTCTTTGATTTCGTCGACCACGATCCAGTCGGCTGCGCGCAGGATTTCGAGCTTTTCGTAGGTCACTTCGCCCATGATTCGGATCGCCAATCCAGGGCCGGGAAACGGTTGACGATTGACGGATTGAGCGGACAGTCCGAGCTCGTGGCCTGCGTTTCTAACCTCGTCCTTGAACATGTGTCGGAGTGGCTCGACGAGTTTCAGGTCCATCTTCTCCGGCAACCCGCCGACGTTGTGATGCGTCTTGATCTTGTGTGCGGCGGTGCTTTCGGCCGAGACCGATTCGATGACATCGGGGTAGAGCGTACCCTGCGCGAGAAAATCGACTTCCCCGATATCTCGGGCCTCGTGTTCGAAGATGCGGATGAACTCCTCGCCGATCCTCCGGCGTTTCTCTTCGGGGTCTTTTACGCCCCTCAAGGCCGATAAGAACTGTTCGGTAGCGTCGACGAACCGGAGATTTACGCCGAGTTGGCTCGCGAAAACGGTCTGGACACGCTCAGCCTCGCCGCGTCGCATGAGGCCGTTGTCGACGAATATGCAGGTGAGTCGGTCGCCGATTGCGCGGTTAATCAGCGCGGCCGCGACGGAGGAATCGACGCCGCCAGATAGCGCGCAGACCACCTTGCCGTCGCCGACTTGCTGTCGGATGCGGAAGATGGAGTCTCGGACGAAATTTCGGGGCGTCCACGAGCCGGACGCGCCGCAAATTCCGTGTACGAAGTTGCGAATTATCTGGGCGCCCTGCTGGGTGTGAGTAACTTCGGGGTGGAACTGAATGCCGTAGGCGCGCATCGTTTCGTTGCCCATTACGGCGCATGGCGAGTTCTCGGAGAAGGCGAGCGAGAGAAACCCGCGCGGCATCTCGGAGATACGGTCACCGTGGCTCATCCATACCGGAACCGACGTGTCGAGGCCCGCGAACAGCGGGTGCGCGGCGCCATTGAGACGTAGCAGCGCGTGGCCGTATTCACGTTCGATGCCGGCAATGACGGATCCGCCGAGTTGATGTGCCAACGCCTGCATGCCGTAGCAAATGCCGAGGACGGGAACTCCCGCATCGAAAACCCAAGCCGGGATCAGCGGGGCGCCGTTCTCATAGACGCTGTTGGGACCGCCACTCAAAATGATGCCTTTGACGTCTTGCAGGTGCAGGACGTCGGGTCCGGCATCGAAGGGGATAATCTCGCAGTAGACGTTCGCCTCACGAACTCTGCGAGCTATCAATCGGCTGTATTGGGAGCCGAAATCGAGGATGACGATCGATTCGGTGCGGACCGGAACACCGGGGGATTCACCGCCTAGCCGCTCGCCCTCGGCGATTTCGAGGTACGTGTTCAGTTCGATGTCGTCGGACGTGGCGACGCGGTGGGAGATGGACTCGGTGTTGGCGTTGGTCATGTTGAAGGTTTCGGTACATTTGGATTCTAATGCTTGTGACAGAGTGCTCGATCTGGTCAAGGGAATGTGACTTAGGGTGGTGGGTGTACGATATTGGTTGGCGCGGATTTAGATAGCTGAAGGCGGGTTATCCGACCCTTGGAACAGATCGACTTGAGTGAGGCCGTTGAAACGGTCAAGTCTGGTGGCGTTATCGCGTATCCCACAGACACCTTTTACGCCTTGGGCGTGGATGCGATGAACGAGTTGGCGATCCGAAAGGCGTTCGAGATAAAGCGCCGGCCCGCGACTACGCCGATGCCAGTGCTGATTTCGGAGATTCCGCAAGCCGAAACGTTCACATCGTGCTTCAATGCCGAGTCGAGTGCGCTCGCGGAGCGGTTTTGGCCGGGTGCATTGACGATTGTGGTTGAGGCTAACGAAGATGTGCCAGACGTGCTGATGGGTGGTTTCGGTACCGTCGGATTACGGATGCCTGATCACGACTTGGCGCGCCGGCTAATCAAAGAGGCGGGATGCGGGATTACCGGTACATCCGCCAACATATCCGGCGAACCACCAACTAAGGATTGGCGCGTTGTGGATGAAGCGATTGGGATTGAATTGGATGCGATCGTCATTGGCGATTGCAGCGATGAGTCGGTGGCTTCAACCGTTGTCCAGGTCTTTGGAGGCTCGTTCCAGATACTGCGCAAAGGGCCGATTTCGGCTGACGAGATCGAGGCCGCATTGGCGGCGCATAAGCTATGAATTCGACCCATGAATCGGCCGTTTTGCTACCGGATGAGGCCGAAGATCGACTCGAAGGTGCGATCCGCGCGTTTTTCGCGGGTCGAAACCTCGAAATCTATCAGATGATGGCGTGGCAGTTGGGGCACGGCGACGACCGTGGTGTAACCGAGCTAGCACCAACCGAGCGCCGGTTGCACGGTTCGTTGCTGCTGGCGGTTGCTCAAGCTTTGCACGGCGACTACTCGATCGGGTTAAAGTACGCGGTTTCCGTAGAGTTGATGCACAACTTCGGGTTGATACATGGCGACGTGCAGGATGGGAACACGGAGCGGTTAGGCAGGGCATCGGTGTGGTGGAAATGGGGGCCTTCGCAGGCGATAAACACTGGCGACGGAATGCATGCGATGGCGCGGCTGGCGCTGTTTCAGCTGTGCGACGAGGGCGAACCTTTGGAGCGCGTCAGCGCCGCGTTGGAGATCGTCGACGATGCCGTGTTGAATCGATGCGAGGGCGAATTCCTCGACGTTTCATACCAGGAGGGTCTATCCGTAAGTGTTGCGGACTATCTCGACATGGTCGCCAAGCGCGTCGGTTCACTTTATGGCGCATCGGCAGAAACGGTGGCGATACTCGATGACGATTTCGGGTCTGAGCGACGTCAGGCGTTGCGGAAATTCGGCGAGAGCATTGGGGTGATCAAGCAGCTGGTGGCCGATTATCAGGCGATGTTCGGTACGAGCGAACGCGACCCGGTCCAACAAGGTCGCATCATTTCGAAGAAGAAGAATCTGGCGACGGCATTTCTGTTCGACACGGTCAATGACCCTTCGATCATGCGCCGTGCGGGCGAGATGTACATGCAGAGGGTGATCGATCCCTCGCGCATATCTGACTTGGTCGATATGGCGGTTGAAGCGGGCGGCAGAGAGTTCAATCTCGAAAAGATTCAGTCGCACCTTGGGAAAGCAGAACATGCTCTCGCCGATGCCGGATTTGATGGCCGGAATGCCGAGAAACTGATGGAACTAGCGCGCGACATCGGCGATGTCGGCCAGCTGAAATAGTTACGCGTTTCCGACGTCTAGGACTTTGGAGAAATCGCCTTGGCATCCAGACTCCCACTTATAGAGGATGTTGAGTTCAGTGGCAGGCGCGTGTTGTTGCGAGCCGATCTCAATGTGACGTTCGAACCCGGTTCGACGCGGATTGCTGATGACAGCCGTATCCATGCTTCCGTGCCGACTATCGAACTGTTGCGAAGTCGGGGCGCGCGAGTGGTGCTGTGTTCGCATTTGGGACGTCCGAGGGGGAGAGTGGTACCGGATATGCAGATCGAGCCGGTACGGGCGCGGATGTCGGACGTGCTCGGTTCCGATGTAATTTACGCAGGCGGACCGGTTGGTGAAGATGCTGCACGAGCCGTTGCCGCGCTGGGCAACGGTGATGTCGCGATGCTCGAGAACCTGCGATTTGATCCGGGCGAGGAAGCCAATGATGCCGATTTTTCGAACGCGCTGGCATCTTTGGCGGATATCTTCGTGAACGATGCTTTCGGCGCGTCTCACCGTGCTCATGCGTCGATCGTCGGCGTCGCCGATTTGCTGCCGACCTATGCCGGGCTGCTGATGCGAGCCGAGATTGCTGCGCTCGAACGCGCCGTCGATTCTGATGAGCGACCCGCGGCGGCGATTCTCGGCGGCTCGAAGGTTGCCGACAAGCTGGGAGTAGTGAAGAATCTAGCGCCAAACGTCGATGCCGTCTTGATCGGTGGCGGGATGGTTTCGGCTATGCTCGCTGCCCAAGGCAAATCCGTCGGGTCGGTCGCAGTCAGCACGGACGAGTTGGAAGCGGCTAGCGAGTTGCTTGCCGATCCGACTGTCGTCGAGAAGTTGCGTCTACCCTCAGATGTCATCGTGGCTGAAGCATTCGCCCAAGATTCGAGATGCTTCGAGACTCCGGCAGATGCGGTGCCGGAGTCGGGTTTCATCTTGGACATCGGCTCGCGAACGGTCGCGGCCTATGTCGACGCGATATCGTCGGCCGAAAAGATCGTTTGGAACGGCCCTATGGGGTTGTTCGAGTGGGAAGCGTTTGCCACAGGAACGAAAGCAATCGCCGGCGCAATATCCGATAACGAGTCGGCATTCAAGCTGGCTGGTGGCGGTTCAACCGTTGAGGCGATTAACTCGTTGGGAATCGCCGACAACGTGACACATGTCTCGACCGGCGGCGGAGCGTCGTTGGAATTCTTGGAAGGCAAGGAACTGCCGGGCATCGCCGCGTTGCAGAGCGGCTAACGGTACTCAATCACGGCATTTGCCACTGAACCTACAAATTCGTCGCAGTTTTGCCATCAAAAGATGGTTGACGTAACACCGAAGTGAGTTTATGGTTAATTTGCGCGGTGGACATTGCAGAATTGATCCATCGCCCTCAACTCGGGATAAAGTTCAGAGCGAAATTTGACGATTCGCAAACCGTTGATCGCGGGCAATTGGAAAATGAATACCACGCCCCAAGAAGGCGTGGCACTCGCACAGGCAATCCGTCGCACCGCTGGCGATGGCGATGCTGACACGATTGAGGTCGTCCTGTGTCCACCGTTCACGTCGCTCATCGCAGTCTATGGCGTGGTTCACAACACTCGCGTCATGCTCGGAGCGCAGAACGTCAGTCAGCATCCCAACGGAGCGTACACGGGCGAGGTTTCCGCCGAGATGCTGCGGGGTTTGGTCAGCCACGCGATCATCGGGCATTCCGAACGACGGCAACATTTTGGCGAAACTGACCAGATGATCGCCGCGAAGGCTTTAGCGGTGGTGAACGCCGAAATGACGGCGATCGTGTGCGTTGGTGAGGATGACAATGAGCGTCAGCGGCGCCGAGCCGAACGCTACGTGCGGCGGCAGGTACGGCAAGGGTTAGCCGGCATCGAAGATCCGTCGAAGGTTATGATCGCATACGAACCGATATGGGCGATCGGCACCGGTGTCTCGGCGACGATCGGTCAGATCGAGTACATGGCCGCATCGATACGTGAAGAGGTTTGCGAGATGTACGACCAAGAGGTGGCGGACGCGATGCGCGTTCTATACGGCGGTAGCACCAATGCGGGCAACATCGGACAGATCGTCGCCAGCCCTGCCGTCGACGGGGCGTTGGTTGGTGGTGCTAGCTTGAACGACGCTGAGTTTTCGAAGATGATCTCGATCATGGCCCAAGCTCAGGCTGACGTTTGACCAAGTTTCGGCGTGTCCGAAAGTAAATCGCGGCCCAATCCCACCGGCGTCGTATCTGTAATCGGCGCGACCGCGACTGGCAAGACTTCGCTGGGGATCGAACTCGCCCGACGTTTCAACGGCGAGGTGGTCAACGCCGATTCCCGTCTCTTCTACAGAGGAATGGACATCGGCACGGCGAAACCGACCAAAGCGGAACGTCAGGGCGTTGCGCACCATCTCATCGACATCCTCAATCCGCATCAATCCTACAGTTTGAGCGAATTCCTGAAGAATGCGGTCGATGCGATCTCAAACATCACGGGCCGCGGCAAGTTGCCCATTGTCGTAGGAGGAACTGGGCAGTACATCTGGGGATTGCTGGAGGGTTGGGAAGTGCCTAACATACCCCCGAACCCAGCGTTGAGGGAAGAACTGGAGACCCAGCTAAAAGATCAAGGCGTGGAGGCGCTCCAAACTCGTTTGTATGCCACTGGCGCGCGCGCTGTAGAGAAGGTGGAAATCCTGAATCCGCGACGGTTGATCAGAGCGATTGAGAGGGCAGTGGCTACTGGCGACGCGATGGGAGGAGCCAGTAAAAGTGCCGAACCGCCGTACGACGCAATGGTGATTGGACTGAACGCGCCTCGAGAGTTGCTTCACGTCAGAGTCGAGAAACGTGTCGACCAGATGTTGGTCGCGGGTTGGCGCGATGAAGTCGAGAAGTTGGTCCGAGAAGGCGTGACACGTAACCTGCCTTCGATGTCAGCAATCGGTTATCGCGAGTTGATCGACCACGTCGAAGGTCGAATGGATTGGCCTGCTATACGTGACGAGATCCTGATCGGCAATCACCGGTTGATCGGAGCGCAAAACAACTGGTTCAAGACGCGAGACGAACGGATTTCGTGGATCGGTATTGCTGATGGGGATTACGCGGACAAAGCGATTGAGTTGGTCGGTGAGTGGTTGTCCAAACGGGGTGAATCGTGCATCGGACGATAGAATCGCTTGGTAATCAATGAATTCAATGCGAGGTGTCTTGTTTGGCGATTGAGTTTGCAAAGCTGCACGGTTGCGGCAACGACTACATAGCTATCGATGGACGTTCGATAGAGCGAGATTGGGGTCCGTTGACCGCCGAGATCAGCAAACCCGCGTTCGGCGTCGGTTCCGACGGTATCGTGCTGCTCCTGGATTCGGACGTGGCTCAGGTGCGAATGAGGGTTTACAACCCGGACGGATCGGAGGCCGAGATGAGCGGCAACGGCATCCGTCTCTTCGCCAAATTCGTTTTAGATCGCGGCATTGCAGAGCCTTCGGAAGACGGATTGACGGTCGAGACGTTGGGGGGCGTGCGCACAGTTTGGCCCGAAATGGTTGACAGCCGCATGAAATCAGCGCGTGTGGCGATGGGACCAGCGACGTTTACAGCGGCGGAAGTGCCGGTAGACACCACTGAGTTAGGCGGGATCGACGAGGTGATCGCTGAAAAGGTGACGATAGGCGGTGTCTGCCTGTCCATCACGTGTCTTGCGATAGGCAATCCTCACGCGGTGGCCATCACGGATCAACCTGTTGAGGATTTCCCACTTCTCGAAGTCGGTCCGCTGGTCGAGAGCCATCTGATGTTTCCACAGCGCATCAATTTCGAAGTCGTGAACGTGTATGCCAGGGATCGCATCCGGGCTCGAATCTTCGAACGAGGCGCAGGAGAGACGTTATCGTCCGGTACGGGCAGTACCGCGTCGGCGTTTGCCTGCCGCAAACTTGGATTGGTCGACGACGCTGTCGATGTAGTCGTGGATGGCGGCGCGCTGGGGATTTCATGGGACGACAACGACGAAGCGTTTCTAGAAGGCCCCGCTGTAGAGGTCTTCACCGGCGTATGGAACGAGTGACAGCCATAATTCGGGAACAACCCAGTTTTCAGATCGGAATGATATGCCAGAACTAGCGAAACGTGTGCAGCAACTGCCGCCGTATCTGTTTGTCAACATTTCGCGAGCCATCGCGGCGAAGAGGGCGCAGGGCATCGACGTGGTGTCGTTCGGCATCGGCGACCCGGATATTCCGACGCCCGACGTCGTGCTCGACGCGTTGGATCGTGGCGCCCGCAAGACTCCGAACCATCGGTACCCGGAGAGTGAGGGTTTGCCGGAGTTCCGGCAGGCGGTATCGGAATTCTATTGGCGACGTTTCGGGGTTGAAATCGACCCTGCGAGCGAGGTGATCAACTTGATTGGCGCCAAAGAGGGCATTGCACACGCGGCTTTATGTTTCATCGATCCCGGCGACATCTCGATATCGCCCGATCCTGCATACCCGGTCTATGAGATCGGTACGATGTTTGCAGGTGGTGAGACCCACTTGGTGCCGTTGCGCGAAGAGAACGGCTACCTCCTCGACTTCTTGGAGATCCCGACTGATGTTGCTCGCAAAGCCAAGACGTTGTGGTTGAATTATCCGAATAACCCGACGGGCGCGGTGGCGGATCTGGCTTATTTCGAGGAGGCGGTAGCATACGCCAAGGAGTTCGACCTCTACCTGTTGCACGACGCCTGCTACACCGAAATCACCTTCGACGGTTACGTTGCGCCCAGCATCTTGCAGGTTCCCGATGCGAAAGACGTCGCGATGGAGTTTCACTCGCTTTCGAAGACCGCGAATATGACCGGATGGCGCGTTGGCGCGGCGGTCGGAAACTCGGAGATGGTCGATGCGTTGATGAGGGTGAAGTCGAACATCGACTCTGGTTTGTCGCAGGCGATTCAGGAGATGGGCACCGAGGCGATGAATTTGCCGCAGGAGTGGATCGATGCCAACAACGCGATCTACAAACGACGCAGAGACAAAGTGGTGGCCGCTCTGAATGAGATCGGCCTCGAGGCGAAAACGCCGAAAGCGACGCTTTACATATGGACTAGAGTGCCGGAAGGGTATACTTCGGCCAGCTTCGCCGAAAAAATGCTTCAAGAGCGAGACGTGGTCGTGACGCCGGGCGCCTCGTATGGACCATCGGGCGAGGGTTACATCCGGCTATCCCTCACGATCCCTGACGACCAGATCGACGAAGGCATTCGTCGCATATCTGGTTGGGGCATCTGATCAGGCGGTGGTGTGAGTTAAATTGTCAAAACGAAGTAGATCAAATTGGACGGTGGCGAAACCGGAACGAGCATGCTTGGTTGGAGTGAGGGTTCGGAGGCGAGAGAATAGTTGGAAGCTCGAAGATTCGGTCGCTGAACTAGACGCGTTGGCCCGCGCGGCTGGCGCCAACCCGGTTGCGACGATCACCCAGACCCTGAACGCACCGTCACCGACGTATGTGGGGACCGGCAAGCTTGAAGAGATCGAAGACATCGTCGGCGCGCTGCATTGCGATACGGTCATCTGCGACGACGAGTTGACGCCCGCGCAGCAACGCGTTCTCGAAGACCGGTTGAAGGTGAAAGTCATTGACCGGACAGCATTGATCCTCGACATCTTCGCGAGGCGTGCTAGAACCCGTGAGGGCAAGTTGCAGGTCGAGTTGGCGCAGGTCGAATATCTGATGCCGAGACTCGCCGGGCAATGGTCGCACTTGGAGCGACTCGGAGGTGGTGTCGGAACACGGGGCCCAGGTGAATCGCAGATCGAGACCGACCGTCGTTTGATGCGGTTGAAGGCGCGGGATTTACGACGTGCTATATCGAACGTCAGAGACCAGCGGGGTGCTCAGAGGCGTCGACGGGTGCGGGGTGACGTCAGGACCGTTTCGCTCGTCGGATACACCAATACGGGCAAATCAGCGTTATTCAACACGTTGACGGGTTCCGACATTCGATCGATCGACAGGCCCTTCGAGACGCTGGACACCACGACGCGACGGTTGTATCTGCCTTCAGGTACTTCGGCGACTCTGAGCGACACGGTCGGATTCATCAACAAGCTTCCGCCGATATTGATCGATGCATTCAACGCCACGTTGGAAGAGGCGATGTTCGCCGACCTGCTGATACACGTCACGGACATCTCAAACCCGTTGGCTGCCGAGGCTGCCGAAGTCGTTGACGGAGTGCTCAATGATCTCGGACTCGGCGACACACCACGGTTGCTCGTGTTAAATAAACTCGATCTCGTAACCAAACAACCACCGGCGGACGACGAGATTTCGGACGATGGCACCGTGATGACCTCGGCGACGAAACGTTGGGGCATCGAAGAATTGCGGCTCGCGATTGATGCGGCGTTGAACATGGATCGACTGGAAGACGCCGTGAACAGCCCAAGCAACGGCGCGGACGTCTGAAAACGCTGCGGGTGACGGCAAAACGATGTGGATGTTGAAGATGGGACGGAAACGTGATGGATAGGTTACTTCGCACTAGACATGTTATGTAAAGCTGGAAGTGCCGGAGCCCGCCCCGCAAGATGTCGAGCAATCGGTGTTGGCACCAGTTTCGTATACCCTGATATCGATGTAATTGTGAATTTGCCGCGCGAATCGCCTGACCCCAAATGAAACGACAAACCATAATCGACCGCTTTTCCTTCTTCGCAGTCTCGGCGTTGTCGCTGACGCTGCTGTTCGTGTTTGCTTGCAGTTCAGAGAGCGAGCCGGCTACTGAAGGTGTCGCTGACGACAACGTCGTCGTGAGCACGGCTGCGGTATCGTCTGAGCCCGACGAGGCGCGTGCAACGACAGAAGACGGATCCTCGGTTGCCGACGACGATCCTCCAGCCGAAGTCGAGATGAAGGAGCCGGAGCCGACGGAGGATGGGGCGGTTTCGGCCAGCGTCTTCGAGCAGGACCCCGTCGCCAACATCGTCGAGCGGTCCAAGACGCGGAAACTTCCAGATGCCGTGCCGGAAGACGTTGCGGTGATCTGGGAGGCGTTCCAGTTCATCAACGATGAGTACGTGGATTACAGTCGCGTAGATCCCGCCAATATGTCTGAGGAGGCGATCCGCGGGTTCATCGAAGCGCTCGGCGACCCTCATATGACGTACATCTCGCCCGAACAGATGCGAATGAGCCGGGATGACCTCGCTGGAGAGTTCTTCGGGATTGGTGCACATGTGGCGCAGGCGCCGGATGGTAAGGGAGTGATCATTCAGGCTCCGATGCCGGGTCAACCGGCGGAGAAAGCCGGCATTAAGCCTGGTGACAGGATCCTGGCGGTTGACGGCGTCGATGCGACGGGTTGGAGTGTGAGCGAGGCTGTGTTGGTGATACGCGGCGAGGAAGGCGTGCCGGTGGTTCTCACGATCTTGCATGTTGGTGATGTCGATCCGGTCGAAATAGAGATCATTCGCGGTCGAGTGCCGCTGAAGTCGGTGTTTTCGAGGTTGATCCCGGACACGCCGTATGGTGAGATGGATATCCGCCAATTTACCGATGAGACGCCGGGAGAGATTCGCGAGCACATGACAGATCTGCTCTCGCAAGGCGCTGAAGGTGTCGTGATCGATCTGAGGAACAATCCGGGCGGATTGCTGCATGCCACTCTCGACTCGGCGAGCGAGTTCATTCCCGAGGGTCGATTGGCCTATGAACAGGACCGCAACGGTGCTCGACGGGACTTTTATGCTCATGGCGACGCGAACTATACGAATGTGCCGATCGTTCTGCTCGTGAACAAGTGGTCTGGGAGTGGTGCGGAACTGTTTTCTGGTGCGGTCCAGGACCATGGGCGAGGGATTTTGATCGGTGTGCAGACGTTTGGGAAAGGCAGTGTGAACATCACGCGCACGCTGTCGAATGGTGCGGGATTGAACATTACGATCAGGCGGTGGTATACGCCGAATGGAAATGCGATCGAGGGTGTCGGTTTGACGCCTGATGTGATCGTGGAGGCGGGCGCTATTCCGGATCAGCGGGATGTCGATTGGGTCGAACCGCAGATGGAAGCGGCGATCAAGCAGCTTGACTTCCAGACGCAGGTTACGACTGCGGTCACTCCTTAGACACGATTGTCGAGATTTGATTGGCGATGCGATCTTCGTGGTCGCCGCTCAGGGGTTGTTGGGATAATAGTGCGTAAACTTTGAGATTGAGTTCCGCCCTGTTATGGCACGCAAAAATCGCAAGAACACGACATCTACCAACGGTGCGGCCATGTCGAGCACGATGGCTACGAATCGGCGCGTCCGGTATGACTACCACCTGCTAGACGACTTCGAGGCTGGGCTGGCGTTAAAGGGATCCGAGATCAAGTCGATTCGTGACGGAAAGATCGATGTTTCGAACGCGTATGTGCGGGTTACGAACGGTGAGGCGTGGTTGATGAACGCTTACATCGCCCCGTATCAGGCCGCTGGAGTGTGGAGTCAGCACGAGCCAATGCGGGAACGAAAACTGCTGTTGCATCGCCGGGAGATAGAGTTCTTGCGTTCACGCGTGGAGCAGGAACGGTTGACTATCGTGGTTCAACGCATCTACATTGCGCGCGGAGTTGCGAAGGCCGCGATCTCGTTGGCGCGCGGTAAGCGGCATGAAGACCGTCGGGAGACGATTAAACGTCGGGATCAAGATCGAGATATTGCAAGGGCGATGCGGAGGTAGCCGTTTTGGGTGAGCATCCCCCACGAGACCTTTGCAAAACCATCGTCATTCCCGCGCAGGCGAGAATCCAGAGGAGCAGGGGGACGGGTTGCGGTAGGTTTAAGCGAAGCTGTGAGATGGCGTGTATTTGACACTGCCTTTGGTGGATCCAGGGTGACCAGGGGTGTTGTAGAGGGAACAGCCGTCGCAGTTCGATCGGATTCCACAGGGCGTGGGTGTAAGGGTTGATTGAGGTTCGAACGGTTCTCCGGGGTCGGAGAGGATGGATGCGTTCGCTTCGCGGGTGACCTCTGCCCTGTTTCTGGTCAGGTGTTCGGTACCGCCGTCGGTGCGAGATTTGCGTTCTTGGTTGAGGAGTGAGTCGAGGCGAAGTTGCTTGGCCGGTTCGGGATTGTGTCCGGGGAAGGTGATGAATGGCCAGGCTCGTTTACGGACGACGCCCATTAGGGCGAGGTCTTGCCAGCGGGTTATCTTGGAGCGACGGCGGTTATTGAGGATGCGCTGGGCGCTGATGGGTCCGAGGCCGGGGGTTCGCATGAGTTGGTCGCGGGTGGCGGTGTTGATGTCGACGGGGAATGAATCGAGGTTTTCGAGGGCAATCGTCTGTTTTGGATCGAGTTCTAGGGGTAAAAAGCCGCCTTGGTCTAGGGCGAGTTTGATTTCGGTGTCGTTGTATCCGTAGATGCGTTTTAGCCAGTCGAGTTGGTAGAGGCGGTTGGTGCGCTGCATGGGGGTTGCGGGATGCTCTTCGAGCGGCGTGTATCGCACCGGGCGGAAGGGTGCGTAGTACACGCGCTTGAGTGCCCAGTCGGCGTAGAGCTGCGAGATGCGGTTTAGGATGTCGAGGTCGGTTTCGTCAGCGGCACCGACGACGAGTTGGGTTGCTTGCCCGACTGCGCCTTTCGTCGAATCATGCGTAGGATTTCGATTGATTTCGTCGATCCAGGCCATCGGGGCGAGGATGTCGCGCTCGTAGTGCTTCATCTTGGACAGTTTCGACATGTGGTCGACGGTTGTGGTTTCGAGGTTTACGGAGAGGCGGGATCCGAGGAGGTGGGCGGCTTCGACGATGTGACGCTCGGTGCCGGGCATGACTTTGAGGTGGATGTAGCCGTTGAAGTGGTATTTGTTGCGGATGAGGTCGACAACTTTGACCATTCGTTCGGTGGTCTTGGTGCCGGTGCCGGCGACGCCGGAGCTGAGGAAGAGGCCTTCGACGGTATGTCGTTCGGCGAGTTCGATGAAGGTTTTGGCTAGTTCGTCGACTTTGAAGGCGAATCGTTTTCTGGGGACCCAGTGGCTGTTTGGACAGAAATGGCAGTCCATTTTGCAGAAATCCGTAAACATCACCTGCATGAGGTTGGTGAATCTGCCGTTGGGGAGCCGGGAGCGGTAAACGCCGGGCATCGGGTTGTTGCGAGGATCGTTGTAGGGAGCGCGTTCTTTGACCGAGAATCGTTGTTGATTGCCTGACGGAAGGAGGATGTCGTCGGTGGCCATCTTGCCGAGTTGCGACATTTTGGTCCAGCGGTCGGGACGGGGTTTAATGAGCATGGGAGAAGTGTGGTTTCGGATGGGTGTCGGATCCATCAAAGGGATGTCGACGTTTTGAGCTTTTCGACCATAATAGCACATATGTTTGTTGTTGTGTGGCGTGATCGGAGATCTAATCCCAATCGGGTTGTCACGAATGTTTCGACGTCGGTGCGGTTACACGCGGATCTAAGGTACGCTCTGCCCTGCGGTTTTTGAGTCTGGCAACTTGCCGCGATAGTGCCGCTGAGGCGGCAAATCACTCCGAAATCGCCGATACTTGCGGTGCCGACGGCAAGTTAGACTCAAGATTGATTTTGACGTTTGTTAAAACTTGTTCAAAAAGGTGGAAGGGGTGGCGTTGGTTGTCCTACCGTCGGTGAAGGAGGTTGAAGGGAGTCGATGATGCGGGCGGTTTCCGGGGAGGCGAGGGTGATGGCGTTGATTTTGGAGACGATGTGCGAAGTTGTGACATGCGAGGGATAACGTAGCAGAGATGCCAGCATAGAATCGCAATTCTGAACAATACGTGGATCGTCACAACGCAGTTCGCAGAATTCTGGAAACCGATTTTTATCATGCCCCGAGGAAACACATCCGAAACCAATCGTGAAGAAGCGGTAAACGTCGTGCTGGCTCAACTGCTCACGCGACGCGGGGTCCCTGCTCGTGCTGAGCGCCGGAGCCGACAAGGTGCGCCAGATGTACGGATTAAATTGGGCAGCGGTGACGAGATCATCTTGGAGTGCAAATACTCAGGATCTTCGGGTCAACTAGAGAGTCAACTGGACGGTCGTTTGGCGAGTTTTAGCGCGACGTTCGGCATTTTGGGCGTTGTGTATCCTGACCGAATGCAACACGAGGTTGATGTGGAATCGTGTCTTGAATTTGCTGGCGACATTCAGTGGTGGTTGCACGGTTCCAAAGGCAAGGTTGACGCAAATCGACGCGTTCGTAGCGGCTCCGTTGGCGATCTCGCTGACCATTTGCGCGTCCTGCCTTTGGAGATAGAGGGCGTCGATCGTGTGCAAGCTGCCGCGGGCATCGTGGGTATCGCCATCGAAGAATCGGCGAAACGGATTTCAGGCCACGCGCGAATCTCGCGTCGAGTATCCGAGATCATCGCGGCGTCAGATCAGGAAAGGAATCGCGGTGCTGCCCTACGCATCGCAAGCTTGGTGCTTTTCAACGCGCTGGCTTTCCAAGAACGCCTGACTGCCGTCGACGATGATGTCACCACGGTCGACGAGGCACTGAGACGCAAACTCGATGGCTTGCACGATGCTTGGCGGTACATTTGCAACGAGATCGACTATGTACCTGTCTTCGACTTAGCCGGCAACATCGTTGATGTACTTAAAGATGGCCCCCCTGAAGTGCAACTCCCGGTGATCGAGCCATTAGCACGGGCCGTTAGGGATACGCGCAAGTTGGAGGGACACGACCTATCTGGACGATTGTTCCACACCCTATTGACCGATGCCAAGTTTTCGGGTGCGTACTACACATCAGTTGCGGCAGCAACGCTGTTGTCGCGTCTCGTGTTTCACGAATGGCCTGAACATGTTGACTGGTCGGACCACGAATTTCCTGCGTCGCTCAACGTTGCAGATTTGGCGTGTGGAACGGGAACGCTTTTGATGGCGGTTGCAACCGAGGTGGAGCGCAAACATGTGTCGGCCGGGGGATCTGATGTAGCGGCGCTTCACAAAGCCATGGTCGAACAGGCGTTGCACGGCTACGATGTGCAGCTTTCGGCAGTGCATTTCGCGGCCACGAGTCTGGCGATGCTCAATCCCGACATCCAATTTGATCGCATGAATCTTTATGTGATGCCGTTGGGCGCAGAAGGTTCGAACGTCCTTCTGGGTTCGTTGGAGTTTCTGAACACAGATGAGGCAGCGGTCCAGTTCGCGCTTTCGGACCCGGATTTTGGCACGACCTTACGGGATCCCGGGCAGGTGTACGGCGGCGGTTGGCGTGGCGTCGACGCGGGAGTAACCGCGAGATTGCCTGAACTCGATTTGGCGATAATGAACCCACCGTTTACGCGATCAGTGGGCGGAAACTTGCTTTTTGGTAGTTTGCCCAGAGAGGAACGAACCAAGTTGCAACGCGAGTTATCGCGCCGTTTGAGATCGATGCAGGCATCATCAACCGCGGGACTTGGGGCGGCATTCGTAGCGGCGGCATCGCCAAAGTTGCGTCCCGGCGAGGGACGCTTGGCGCTTGTGTTGCCAGTGACGGTTTGCACTGGTCCGTCTTGGTCGCAGACGCGGGCTTTGATGGAGAACCACTATATGTTAGACGTGGTAGTCGCGTCGCACGATCCTGCGCGTTGGAACTTTTCGGACAGCACAGATTTGTCTGAAGCTCTGTTGATCGCAACGCGGCGACCTGCGAATGGAGATGGCGCGGAACGTCGGACCACTTTCGTAAACCTTTGGCAGAACCCGAATGGAGTGTTGGATGCGCATCGTGTGGCGGAGGTAGTCAACACAACACAACCGGCGAGGATTGAGGCTACGGGCACTGCCCTTCTCGAGCTTGATGGTGAACATGTAGGCGAAGTGTTTTCGATTCCAGAAACGAAACTAAAGGGCAAGCAGTGGATCGGAGTGCAGTTCGCACGCGCAGATGTCGTTAGGAGCGCTTTAAGGCTTTTGGAAGATAGTGAAGTGTGGGTTCCCGGTGAATCAGGTATCGGCAGCATACCGATGTGTCGGATGGAAGAGATCGGGGAGATTGGGCCGGATGTCCGAGACGTTCGCGATGGCTTCGAACCGACCGAAACTGTAACGGCGTACCCGATGGTCGAAAACCACGACACGAACGTGCGACGCAAGTTAACCGCTAGTCCCGACAAGTACCTCGCGCCCTTAGTTACCCCGAGACCCGGGCGACGCCTTAAATCCTTGGCTTCGCTTTGGCCAAAAGCGGGCCGATTACTGGTTGCGGAGCGTCTTCGATTGAACACCGCCAGGGTCGTCGCGATGACCACCGAATCTGAAGTCCTCTCTAACGTATGGTGGCCGATCAAAACTGAATCTCGTGCCTCGGAAAAAGCTATCGCGGCGTTTTTGAACAGCAGCGTGGGGTTGCTCGCGTTCCTCACGGTCCGCAACACCACGGAAGGCAACTGGGTCAAGTTCAAGAAGACCGATCTCAAAGAATTGACAATCCTTGACCCACGTCGACTATCAACGACTCAACTTGATGCACTGTCTGACCTGTACGATGAGTTGACGGACGCTGAGTTCGAACGATTGCCGGACATGGCCTACTGTCCGGTTCGTGCGACGTTGGATGAGGGGATATCCGACATTCTTGGGTTGCCGGACTTGAGCAAGTTGAGGGTGTTACTGGCTTCGGAGCCGGTGGTTTGTAATGTGCGGTTGTGAGGGATTCGTGGTTACGACTGCTCGGTCTGTAACGTAATTTGGACGTTTCGCCTGTTGGCGCGGGTAGCCCGTCTGCCTTACCCCACCGGTCATTCCCTACGTTTGCTGCGCTCCGCGTCCTCCATCGCTTTCCGAAGGGGGCGATGGCGTTCTGCTGGGTTCCCGCTTTCGCGGGAATGACGGGCTCTCGCGGGAACGACGGGGGTTAGAGGATCTGATCTAAAAACAGTTTCGTTCGGTCTTCGGTGGGGTTGGTGAAGATTTGGTTGGGGGTGCCTAGTTCTACTAGTTGGCCTTCGTCGAACATGGCCATGCGGTCGGCTACTTCTCGGGCGAAGCCCATTTCGTGGGTTACGCAGAGCATTGTCATGCCGGTGTCGGCGAGTTCTCGCATGACGTCGAGGACTTCTTTGATCATCTCTGGGTCGAGAGCCGATGTTGGTTCGTCGAAGAGCATGATCTGGGGTTGCATGGCGAGGGCACGGGCAATGGCTACTCGTTGTTGCTGTCCGCCTGAGAGCTCGGCGGGGTATTTGTCGGCCTGTTCGGGGATGCCGACGCGTTCGAGGAGGGACATGGCGAGGTCGTCGGCCTCGGCTTTGGGTAGATGTCGGACGCGCTGAGGGGCGAGGGTGATGTTACCGAGGACGGAGATGTGGGGGAAGAGGTTGAACTGCTGGAAGACCATGCCGACTTCGCGTCTGATGGCGTCGAGGTTTCGGAGGTCGTTGGTCATCTCGATGCCGTCGACGACGATCTTGCCCTGCTGGTGCTCTTCGAGCCGGTTGATCATGCGGATGAAGGTGGACTTGCCGGAGCCGGAGGGACCGAAGATGACGACTACTTCTCCCCTCTTCACGGACATTGTGACGTCGTTTATGGCGCAGAAGTTTCCGAACCACTTGAAGACGTTTTCGCAGACGATGATATCGTCGCGTTCCATAAGTGGGACGTTGCGGATGTCGGGATCGGTGATGGTTATGGATTGTTCGGTTACGGTGGTCATGGTTTGGTGTGTCCTTGGCTATTCACCCTCACCCTAGCCCTCTCCCATCAAGGGAGAGGGGATATAGCTGGCGGCGTTTCTGCTCCCCTTCCCATCAAAGGTGAAGGAATCGTTGGCGACATTTCTGATCTCCCATCATGGGAGAAGAGATTGTTGGTGGCGTTTCTGCTCCCTCTCTCCTCGTGGGAGAGGGTTGGGGTGAGGGGGTGTTTTATCTCTGACCTACTCCTAGGGCTCGTTCTATTCGGCGGGATACGTATGACATTGAGAACGTGAAGATCCAAAAGACTGCGGCTACGAAGATGTAGACTTCGTGTCCGTCGTCGATGAATTCGATGTTTCCTTGGATGGTTACTCGGCCCATTTCGACGAGGTCGAGCATGCCGATGATGAAGACTAGGCTGGTGTCTTTGAAGAGGGATATGGCCTGCCCTACTATGGCCGGGATGATGTTGCGGAGACCCTGCGGGAGGGTGACCATGACGGTAGTCTGCCATCCGCGTAGTCCGAGGGCTTTTGCGGCTTCGGTCTGGCCGGTGGCGACGGCTGCCATGCCGCCGCGGACGTTTTCGGCCATGTAGGCGGAGCTGAAGAGGGTGATGGTGATCATGGCGAGGTATAGCTCGTCGATCGACACGTTCTCGGGGAAAGTGAGTGGCAGGATGTGTCGGGACATGAACAGCAGCGTGATGAGTGGGACGCCGCGGATGATCTCGATGAATCCGACGCAGAAGTATCTGAGGAACGGGAGCTGGCTGCGGCGCCCGAGTGCGAGTCCGATGCCGATGGGTATAGAGCAGACGATGCCGATGGCTGCGAGCAGGAGGTTTAGGGTTAGTCCGCCGAGGTCTTGTGTGTTAACGGGATCCAGACCGGGGATGAAGCTGGAGCCGATGACGAGGAAGGCGGAGAAGATGAAGAATACGATGGCGGCGATGAGGAAGCTTCGGAGGGTGCCAAAGGTGCGCAGGGTTGCGAGGCCGTATCCGATGGCGACGGCGATGAGGTTTAGTGCGAAGAGGATGCTGACGAGGAGGTTCGGCGGGCCGGTGACGCTGTAAGTGAGGACGTAATTGTTGTCGGCGATCTGTTGGGAATCGACGCGGATGTAGTACGTGCCCGCATCGATGGTGGCGGCGATGGAGTCGTCGTCGGTTCCGGAGTTGTCGCTGGATTTGATGAGGCGGCCGTTGGAGTCTTCGAGGAAGAGGTTGGCGTTGGCGTCTTGGTGACCGAGGATGGTTTTGAGGGTCATCGACTCGGTGATGGTGAAGGCGTAGTAGTCGGAGCGGTCTTCGTCGCCGTCGAGAGTGCCGGCGAGGTAGGTGGTTCCGGTGAGTTCGGTGATGTCATTTTGGTCTAGAGCGTTGGCTCGGTCGGCGTCGGCGATGTCGCGTTGAACTTCTCGGAGGGCCATTCTCGGCGGGTCTGGCGAGATTGTGGCGTCGTATTTGGGTGCTCCGAAGTCGACGCCGAGGTATGGGAGTGTGCCGGCTAGGAGGGTTACGATGATGATTGCGATGGCGAATCCGCGGGCGATGCCGCCCCAGAGTCGCCATGCCATTCCGAGGAGGATGCTGATGAGGAGGAGCGCGACCTCGGGTCGCCAGTAGAACTCTTGGGGGTATCGTCCGATGACGTAGAGGGGAATTCGGGTGGTTACGGCTTCCCATGATGCGGTGAAGAAGACCCAGCTGATGGACTGGAAGATGGCGAGTGCGACGACGAAACCGAGGATGATGGTGATGATGCCGTCGGCTGGCGAGGCGAAGAGGTTGGCGCGTATCCAACCGGGTACGCCGACGGTCATCATGGGCGGCGTCGGGTGCGATCTTGTGGATTGCTGGTTCATTTAGGTTGGCGTATCGTTGGCGTATCTTTTGGGTCGTTGCTATCCGACCCCGGCGTATCTGGTGACGCGGCTGTAGATGTTTCCGAGTGCGGAGTAGAAGAGGCTCAACGCGAGGTATGTGACCATGACCATCCCGATTAGGGATATGGCGGGTGCGATCTGGGTCATGGTCGTGGAGACGCTGACGAGGTCGGGATAACCGATGGCGGCGGCGAGGGACGAGTTCTTGGTGAGGTTGAGGTATTGGCTGATTAGCGGCGGGATGATGACGCGCATCGCTTGCGGGAATATGACCCAGCGGAGTCCAGCGTTGGTGTGTAGTCCGAGGGCTCGTGCGGCTTCGGTCTGACCTTTATTGACGGCTTGGATACCGGCGCGGACGATTTCGGCGATGAATGCGGAGGTGTACACGACGAGACCGATGAGGAGAGCGAAGAAGCTGCCGGACCATCGTGCGCCGCCCTGCAACCGTCCGAAGGGGCCCGCCTGTCGTTCTGGCATTACGAGGTCTAGGGGTGTGAAAATGACGAGTCCGATGAGGGTAACGACGATGAAGATCGCGAAGCCGGCGATTATGGGATAGCTTGGTTGACCGGTTTCGATTTCCCGTTTCACGAGGAATCTGAAGGCGAGTATCGCGGCTATCAGGCCGATGACGGACAGGATCACCCATGGCCAGAAGCCGCTGAGCGGTGTCGTCCACGGGAGGTAGAAGCCGCTGTTGTTGAGATAGAAGGCGTCGAAGAATACGTACCCCTCGCGTACGTTGGGGAGTTCGAGGATGATGAGGAACCAGAAGAGGAGCTGGATCAGGAGCGGAATGTTCCGGAAGGTCTCGATGTATCCGAGTGCGAGTCGGCTGAGGAGCCAGTTTCGTGAGAGTCGCGAGACGCCGATGACGATGCCGAGTGAGGTTGCGAGGAAGACGCCGAGTACGGATGCTTTGATGGTATTGAGAGCGGCGACGGAGAAGCCATAGAGGTATGACTGGGAAGGGTCGTAATGGATGACGGATTCGCCGATGGGGATCTGAGCGGCGTCGTCGAGGAAGTTGAAACCGAATGGGATCTCGCGGTCTTGGATCTCGTTGGCGACGTTGAAGATGAATCCGGAGACGATGGCGATGACGATGATTGCCGAGATGATCTGAAACAACCACCGCAGGAAGACGACGTTTCGCCACAGGGGCATCCCGCCGGGGTATAGGATGCTCTGCACTGCTAGTCTCTCGTTATCGCGTCAATTTGCTTTTGGCGACTTTGGTGTAGTTTAACGGGCCAATAAAAGTTGGAGAATATTGCTCGGCGGCGTTTGTTGGATTTTTGTGGAGGGGAGGCGCAGATTTGTTCGCCCCTCGGGCAGTCTCCACATGGAGCGTCGGACCAAAGTGCGTTGCTCCGGCCTTCGCGTGAAATGTCGATGCTTTTGGGTCCGAGTTTGCCGTCGTCGATCTCGCGTTAGTTGCCGACGGTGTCAACGACGTCTTGCATGGTCGCACGCGATGGTACACAACCCGGCGGTGTGGTACCGTCCATGCTCTATTGCCGGTTCAAGTAGGCGGACGAAAATGAGTCTCGAGAGTACAGTAGCTTAATCGGCTGTTGATTTGTTGAAAGCCGCGTTGCTATCGGAGCTCCAGAAGGAGCGAAAGCCGCTTCAATGGCGACGAACTGCTGGCGTAGTTCTCAGGAGTCTGGGTTTCGAAGACACGTTGGGTAATCACGAACTCCTCGGCGCCGTTTTCCGCTTGCTCAGAGCTGGGGGTGAGACCAATCTCGATGGCAACGAATGGACGGCAGTGTAGCAAACGCGATCAAAGTCACGCGCGAATGCCGATCGACGAAGAACCCGTGAAAATCGATATGCCATTCGCAGAGTCGATACGGTTCTCTGCAATCGCGCCAGATATCAGGCCTAGGGATTCTGAGGCCGTAGAGGGCGCGTCAGATCAAGAAGCGCATTAATGCGAACAGAACTTGCAGGAGTAGAACTAAATTTGCCGTGTGGTGCCATTCCGTAGCTTTCCATGCTGTGTTTCTTGAAATTCTTGCAACGTAGCCACATGACTTCATGCCATATGAAACGCGCAAATCGTTCCAAAGCGGTCCTCCAAAAAACACCAAATACGGTGATGATAATCGTCGCAAGTACGCCGACCAAGACTTGAACAGCTAGTTCACTCATGAGTATCGTTTTCGTTCATTTCCAGCAAATCTCCCAGACCCTCTTGGCACAGAACTTTACATGCCGGTCGATGCTAGGCGAAAGGATTCTCAGGTTCCTAAAAGCGGGAGCAATACACGTGCGCGGGAATGACGTCTTGGCCCTGCCCCGCCGGGCATCCCCTGCGTTCGCTGCGCTGGACCTTCCCTTACCCTCCCCCTGAATTAGGGGGAGGGTAAGGGCAACTGCGCGTGCGGGGCGTTAGGTATGCGGGAATGGCTTGGCAAAAGAAAAGGGAGATGCTTTTGCATCGCCCTTCCGTAGGTTATGGCGTTTGATCGCCTGTGGCGTAATCAGCGCAGGGGTGCTGCGTAGATTTGGCCGCCTTTGGGGCAGTCGCTACATGAGGCGTCTGACCAGAGGGCGTTGCGGCCGCCTTCTCGGGGGAGGTCGATGCCGTCGGGTCCGAGGTTGCGGTCGTAGATTTCGCCGTAGTTGCCGACGGCGTTGATGACGTCTTGCATGAAGGTTTCGGAGAGGCCTAGGCTCTCTTGTCCGATAGTGCCTTCAGTGCCGAGCAGTCTCTTGGCTTTGACGTCGTCGCCACCAGCTTTCGCGGAGACGTTTTCGCTGTTGATTCCATACCCTTCGGCGTAGATCAAGCCGGACATGACGGTCTTCACGATGTCGAACCACTGGTCGTCACCGTGGGGAACGACTGGGCCAAGCGGCTCTTCGGAGATGGTCTCCGGGAGGATCACGTGGCTGTCGGGGTCTTGCAGCGAGGTGCGAAGCGCGGCTAGCTGCGAGCGGTCGTTGGTGAAGACGTCGCAGGCGCCGGACTCGTATGAGGAGAGGACGACGTCGGTGTCTTCGAAGACCTGCGGGTTGTATTCCATGTTGTTCTGTCGGAAGAAGTCGGCCATGTTGAGCTCGGTGGTTGTACCGGAGGTCACGCAGACGGCGGCTCCACTGAGTTCATAAGCGGAAGTGACACCAAGGGCGGCTGGGACCATGAAGCCTTGTCCGTCGTAGAACATGGTCTGAGCGTAGTTGCCCCACTGAGCGTCTCGGCTGGTGGTCCATGTGACGGTTCGGACGAGGAGGTCTACTTCACCCGACTGGATGGTCGGGCCACGCTCAGCGGCGGTGATGAACTGGATCTCGATCTTCTCGGGGTCGCCGAGGACTGCGGCAGCGACTGCCCGGCAGAGATCAATGTCGAATCCGACGTTACGGCCGGAGTCGTCGAGTGAACCGTATCCGGGGACGTCGTTTCTGCTTGCGCAGATGACCTTGTCACGTTGCTGGACTTGGGTGAGACGACTGTGGCCGTCGTCCATCATCATCTCGTCTTCTTTGTCCATCGCCATTTGCTGGGCTTCGGCTAGTGCTTTATCGGCCGCGTCCATGGCGGTTTCGGCGGCGTCTGCTCGCGAGTTTGCGGCGCTGACAGCGGATTGTGCGGCAGAGGCGGTTGCTTGAGCGTTCTGGAGGTCGGCGTCAGACGGACCTTCGTCGCTCGTGCAAGCAGCGAATGCAATTGCCAATACCGACATCATTGCGAGTGCCGACATTAGAAGTTTCGAATTCATATTGTTCGTTCCCCCGAGGGGGATGATTTTCATGTGGGTTTAAGCTACGTCTAACAGTCGTGAAACGAGACATCATCTCCTCCAGTTTACGTCATTATTCGGATTTAGATGGATTAGGTTTTCCTTGGTGTCTTCTGCATAACCGGGATTGACAACCGAAAAATTAGGAAATACTGGTCGTGTCCCGGTTACCCTTCCTCTCTGGGTTCCCGCGTGCGCGGGAACGACGGAGGCGTGCGCTGGTCGCCTTGCGGCGATGAACACGCCTGCGGGGATGGATTTGCAGGTATTGGAATCGTCGCGTTCCTGACACGATGTCTTTGTCAGCAACGAAATGTTCGTCAGCGCAGGGGTGCGGCGTAGATTTGGCCGCCGTTTATCCAGAGGTCGTTGCGGCCTTTGCGCGGGAGTCCGATGCCTTGGGCGCCGAGGTTGTTAACATCGAATAGGAAGACTTGCCTAACCAGACCTGAGAGATGGAATTCATTCGCCAACCTGCCGATCAATGGCATCGAGATGTTCCTGGTGCGCGTTGGTTCAAGGCCGATCTGCAAGTCCATACCGTAGACGATTTAGCGGGCGGTAACGCTAAGATGCCAAGCGGCATCAATGGCGATCCTTCATTTCCTGCAACTCTTGCCGCCTATGCCCGTCGATTACTCCAGTCCGCGATATCAAATGGGGTGCAAGTGCTTGGGATAACGCCCCATTCCGCACGAGTTGGCGATGCCGGCGAAACCAGCGCAGTTTGGAAGATAGTGGAGGAGTGGAACGTTGGTTGTGACGATGACGGAACACCTTTTAGGGACAAAATATACGCGGTATTTCCCGGATTTGAACCGTCATTGGCAAACGGAAGTTCAGGATTGCATCTCCTTTTCCTATTCGACCCAGAAATCGGTTGTGAGCGGTACCTGAGAATTTTCGACTTGATCATGGGAGGTACCGTTCCTTGGATTGACGGGACGCTGCAGGTGTCCCGCAACTCGGCGTCGGACGCATTTAAGAATCTTGCCGAGTTCTCAGCGATGGACATCCGCAACGCCAAAGTAGGCCAACCATGCTGGGATTACATCACGTTGGCACCACATGTAGACGGCGCCAAAGGATTGTTGGGTGCGCAGAAGGCGCAAATCCTCGAACGATTCGAACACAACCAAATTGCGGGGTTGGAACTTGGCGACGGCAAACTTCCAGAGGACACGCTGGAAAATCGACCATGGCTGAACGAAGGAATGGCGAAGGTTCACCAAGCTTTTTTCCACGCCAGCGACGCTTATTCCGTTGACGACATCGGATCGCGACATTCGTGGGTGAAACTTGCGAGTCCTCGAATTGCCGCATTGCGCCAAGCATTCATTGCAAGCGAATCCAGAATGCGTTTGGGATTTGAAAAAGATGAAGCAGGTACGATAAGGGAGATAGCGAATCCTCCAGACGTAACTATCGCTAATCGACCTTGGTTGAAATCCGTTGAAATTTCCCAAGGTGCATCGTTCTTTCAGTCCGCTACAGCGAACGAACCAGTTATGCGGTTCGATTTCAGCCCGGACCTCACGTGCGTTATCGGCGGTAGCATGACCGGGAAGAGTACTCTACTTGACGGTTTGCGCGTGCACGTTGGCGCTGACATGCCCCCATACGCCGAGCTGGAACAGCAAGTAAAAGATCGGGCAAACTACAAATTTCTTGTTGGATCTCCGGAAATCGTACTTGAACGTCCAGGTCGGGACCCAACCGCGGACCATCATGAGCGATGGCCCGCCGTTTTCTACACACAAAGCGAATTGCAAAGCCTCGCTCGCGAACCACAAGCCGTCGAAGGGATTCTTGCGAAGTTGGTGATAAGTGGTGCGGGTGAGATTGACGAAAGAGAAAAATCCATTCAGTGCCTCGGCAAGGACCTGGGAACAATTGCGGAGCAACTCACGGATCTCTAAGGCCAGCTGGCAGAGGCTGAACAGGCACTTTCCCAGAGTGTTGACGCCAAGAAAAGGGTCGAAAGGTACACTGCGGCCGGCATTGATATTCTGAACGATGTTTCACGGCGCCTGAACCTCTGGAAAGAGGCGGCGCGCAGTGCAAAAGAACTCGGAACCAAATTCGACGAATTTTTTAATCGGTCGTCGCATTCGAGATACCCGAGATCGACGGTCAATTGATCGAATTGCTGGGCAAAAGTGAAGCTGAGGCAAGGCGTAGATTGCCGACGAAACGGCAAGAAACTGTCGAAAAACTCAAAGCCGCGAGTACCACGTGGGAAGGATTTCGGGAAACTGGTGAGTCCGTCTCGGGTGCCATCGCTGAGCGGGAACGAACCATCCGCATTGACGTTGACCGTGCCTTGGCGTCACAAGGATTGGACGGGGCCCAGATCAACGAGTTGCAGGCATTGAATCAACATGCGTCGCGCCTGCAAATGCACGAATCGAAAAGGGACGAAATTCGCGAACGTTTCATGACGTCACAAGCGTCGTTCGATAATTTGATCGGCGAACGTGAGGAATTGACGGAAGTTCAACGTAACGCGTTGGATGGCGCTATCGATCGAGTTCACAGCCAATCGAATGGTTACATTCAAGTGACACGCGTTGACGCTGGTGAACGATCGCCGCTTGACAAATTCATTCGAGGTTTAGGTCACCAAGGGATATCGCGATGGTGGAACCAAGTGCAGAAAGACGACACATTCTCGCCACAAGACCTCCTAGATTACGTCGATTCAGATGATTTGGTGAAGGTCAAAATGAGTGACGCGGTCGCCAAATCGTTTCGCGATCAACTCGACCCTGCTACACATCGAATGCTGCGATCGATTCGATGCAGAGATACTTACACTTTGTCTCAGCGTATTGATGACGGTCGGCTTCGAAAGTTGGCCGATCTTTCTGGTGGCCAGAAAGTCAGTTTGCTACTTTCGTTATTGCTGGAAACCAACGACAATCGTCCGTTGGTGATTGATCAACCGGAGGATGAATTGGACAACCGTTTTGTGTACAAAGACGTTTTACCAGCACTGAGGCGTCTCAAGGGAAGACGACAAATAATCATCGCAACGCACAGCGCGAATTTCGTTGTCAACGGTGATGCCGACCAGGTGATTCTTCTCGAAGCCGACGATGATCAGGGACACGTGGAACTTTCGGGCGCGATTGAAGAGTCGAATGTCCGCGATGCCATCATCAGGACGGTTGACGGCGGCGACGAGGCGTTTCGTTTGCGGCAGATCAAATACGGATTTTGACGGAACGTGTTCTATGTATTGGCTACAGATTCTCAACCGAATTTGAAAAGGCCAAAAAACTACTAACGGCATTCAAATTGGTATAGGTGACCGCACCATCGCCCTCCCCTCATTCGGCGCGTTTTTACCTCAACGGTGCGGCGTAGATTTGGCCGCCGTTTATCCAGAGGTCGTTGCGGCCTTTGCGCGGGAGTCCGATGCCTTGGGCGCCGAGGTTGCGTTCGTATATTTCCCCGTAGTTCCCAACTTGCTTGACGACGTCTTGCATGAACGTCTTTTTGAGTCCGAGCGCCTCTTGTCCGAAATCGCCTTCGGAACCGAGCAATCGTTTGGCTTTGACGTTGTCGCTTGCGGCTATGACATCGACGTTGGTACTGTCGATGCCGTATGCTTCGGCGTAAATGATGCCGGCCATGACGATCTTGACGACGTCGAACCAGGCTTCGTCGCCGTGTGGGACGACGGGGGTGAGAGGTTCCTCGGAGATGATCTCTGGGAGGATGAGGTGTTCGTCGGGATTGGGAAACTCGCTGAGGAGTGATGCGAGGCCGGAGCGGTCGGTTGTGAAGGCGTCGCACTGTTCAGACGTATAGGCGCCGAATGCGACCTCGGTCTGTTCGAAGACGGTCGGCGTGAAGTCGAGGTTGTGTTGTCGGAAGTAGTCGGCGAGGTTGAGTTCGGTTGTGGTTCCGGAAGTGACGCAGATGGCGGCGCCGTCGAGCTCGAGAGCGGATTCGACGCCGGTGTCTTTGCGAGTGACGAATCCTTGGCCGTCATAGAACATGACGGGCGGGAAGTTTCCCCAGTTGATATCGCGGTTCGACGTCCACGTCGTGGTGAGGTTCATGACATCGATCTCGCCGGATTGGAGAGCGGGCCCGCGTTCGCCGAGGTCGGTGAATCGGTAGTCGATTGCGTTGGCATCTCCGAGCACGGCAACGGCAACGGCGCGGCAGAGATCGACGTCGAAACCTACGCTCCGCCCTGACGCGTCGAGGAAGTGGAAACCGGGTGTGTCGTTACCGGTCGCGCATACGACATCGCCGCGGTCTTTGATGGCCGCGAGTCGATCTGCAGATCTTTCGGATTGTTCGGCGCGTGCGACCGCGTCATCGCGTTCCGCGATGGCAGCGTTCCGCGAGATGACGGCGGCCTCTGCGGTGGCTTGAGCGCGTTCGAGTGCGACCTGAGTGGCGCCGCTATCGGAGGAGCAGGCGGTGAACACGAGGACGGCGGCGGTGAGGACGGGGATTGTTGCGATTAGTTTCATGTTGTGGCTATCAGCTCAACTGTTGTTCGCTTTACGTCCCGAGCAGTGCGGAGATATTGACTATCGCTGCGTCTACAACGCTTTGCTCCGCTCTGCCGGCGTATCGGGCGTAACGGGCGCGCCAGTCAGTGCTTTTCACTTGGTCGGACATGACTACACCGGAGATGTCGGAGTCTGGGGTCACTTCGATCTCGAACGGGTAGTCGCTCCGACGACTTGTGATTGGGCACATCAGGGCGAGGCCGCGTGTGCGGTTGTAGTGTGACGGGCTCAAGACCAACGCTGGCCGTCTTCCGGCTTGTTCGTGACCTGCTTGGGGCGAAAACTCGATCCACACGAGGTCTCCCCGTCCGGGAACATATTCTGTGGCTACCAAACTTCTTTGCCTCTAGGACCGTCGTCCCAAACGTACTCCGGCAGGTTGTTGGGGTCGATTGAGGCGATCATTTCATCGAGGTCGTATTTGCGCTTTTTTAGACGGATGCCTTGATCATCTTGAGACATCTCGATGGCGGTGCCTTCTTTGACGCCCCATTCCTCGGCGATGGCTTTGGGTATGCGTACGGCGAGGCTTGAGCCCCATTTGGAGATGCGGGTGATTTTCGGCATGGCTATCCTCCAATATATCTTTTTATATCATCGGGCGGCGTCGATTGACGTGTATATGCGGAGGGAGAGTCGACTAAACGGGTCGCGGCGAATGCGGGGCGTCGCGATGAGTGATGGCGACGTCAATTTTGAAACATCGCCGTTACGTATCGGCGGGGAAATAGGCGGAGACGAGGACTATTCCTCGTAATCGACCGACAGGTAGAGTCCGCAGTTTTCCAGTTGCTCGAGACCAGAGCCGGGCGTCAGAACTGCGTCCTCGTCGGTGACTTTCAAATAGCCGGTGAAGGAATCGGTCTCGTCATCGTATCGGTCGTCTGATCGGAGGAACAACGTGAAGCTGCACTCATTACTCAATTCACTGTCTGACCAGTAAGACGAGGTAACGCCATCTTGGATGGTGACTTTGATGAGGTCAGAGCCTCCAATTAGGGAATGCGGGATCGTGATGTGGTTGTCAGAGGTATCCCGTTCGCCGTTGGGCGGAGAAATGTTGTACATGACTGTGCCTTCGGGATCGATGTCGGTTACATCGATTGTTACGGCTTGCTCAGCAGGTTCAATTAACTCGACCGTATCTTGAATCAGCAGCTGAGACGCCAAGAATGCTGGAACCAATGCGATCAGTGGGAGGGCAATTGCGACGGCAAGGACTTTGAATAGTCGGTGAGAAGGGCTTGACTGGGATGGGAGATGCATATTGATCGGCTCCAAATTTAGGTTTCATATAAGTACACGTGAGCTTAACACGCTGGGCGATGCGGGACGTTTCGTCGATTAGACCGGCATTGTGCGGCCGGTTTTGGCTCGTCCGTAGTCGGCGACATCTGGCGAGTGGGCGCCGATCATCTTGCAGCCTAGGTGGTCGAGGAAGATGTCGACTTTCTGCTCTTCAGTCAACGCGTCGTATTGCCATGCGGCGTAGAACGCGATGTTGTTGTCGAGCGCGGTTTTGACGATGCCGCGGGCGTTGCCCTCGTGGCGGGACGGCAGCACGCCAGTCTATCGTGCGTCGGAGACGATGGTGAACGTAAATCCGGTGATCGATTCCAGGATTGGTTCGCCAACCCATATCGTTTCGATCTCGGCGGGGTCTATTTCCGCGATCTGTTTTTCGCGTGCGACCGAACACGCTTCCCATTCGGTGTCGGTGCCGACCCACTCGAATGTCACGTCTATATAGTCAACCGTTCCCAGGTAGTCGATCCACCATGGGTGACTCTTTGACTTGAAGACGTAGTGCGGCTGGCATTCGTCTGGGAGATCCCAATCGTGGATGTCCGTGGGTTCGAAACCGACCCATGTGACGTAACCGGCTTCGTAACTGCCTACATAGTCTCGTTCATCGAACGTTCCGGACATGGCGTTGATCGCCTCCGTGCAACTTTCTAGTTGCGCTTGAGTGCCGAGCCGCTGGTAATCAAGGTAGTCGCCGTCTTCTTCGGAATTGATCGTGAAATCTCCGACGTGGCGACGGCACTCGGACGGCACTTGAGGGTCATTCGACAAGTTGTAGATGTCAAATATGCCGTCAGGGTGGAAACTGTCACCGATGATGCTTGCGACAATCGCCAACGCAAAGATGATCGCCGCAAACGCGAAAATCGAAGCAATCGTTTAAGCATGTCACGTACTCCTCTGGTTTAAACCGTGTTGGAATCGAGAACTAGAAAATCAGCGGAACTTCCCCCTAGCCCCCCTCCTTTTGGAGGGGGCGTGCATTGTTGTTTCTGGGTTCCCGCGTGCGCGGGAATGACGGCTAGACCGGCATTGTGCGGCCGGTTTTGGATCGTCCGTAGTCGGCGACTTCTTTGGAGCGGGCGCCGATCATCTTGCAGCCTAGTTCGTCTATCAGCACGTCGATTTTCTGCTCGTCGGTCAACGCGTCGTCTTGCCACGCGGCATAAAAGGCGATGTTGTTGTTCGCCAAGGCGGTGGAGACGATGTTGCGGGCATTGTCCATGAAATCGGGGTACGGCGGGTCGTGGGCGTCGGGGTCGCCGAAGGACATTCCCATGTCGCCGGGGCCCCACTCGGCGAAGGAGATGCCGGGGACGGCCGCGGTCTGCTCTGCGAAGGAGAGGCAGTGGCGGTCTTCGATCTTGAGTCCAAGCATGAGTTCGCCATTGGGGTTCATGGGCCACGGGTCGGCGATTTGGACGTATTCATTGGGAGTTACGCCCCAGATCTCGGCTGGTTTCCTCTGCCCTCCCCCGCCTCGGAGTCCTTCGGGGATGATGTCGCTGCCGATGGTCTGGAACGGGTAGCGGCATGCGGCGACGAACCACTTGGTGGCTTCTGGACTGCGGACGTGGGTGTGAAGTAGTCCGTGAATGCCGGTGCTTAGCGCGTGGCGCATCTGCCAGGCGTTGTACTGGACTTCCTCTGGCGTGATGGCGTTGTGAGGCAACGAGGCGATGACGGTTGGAGTCGCGTGACCGCTGGGGGTTGGTCCACCGTCTTTCAGACCCTTCATGAAATGGCCTAGACCACCGATGTCGAAGTGGTGATGCTCGAAGTCGATGAGGATCATGTCGGCCCATGTCTGAGCCATCTCACGTCCGGCGTCGTAAGAGAGTTCGGGCGCCGGCGTGTGGAAGTAAGGCTGTCCTTGCTTTAGGAGGTCGATGCATTTGTTGATGCCCATTGTTTTGGTTCCTTCTAGTGACGGGATGCGACGTGATTCGTCGCGCGTGTTGATACTTTATCGGGTTATGGGAGATACGGGGTTGGGGATCGGAGGCGCCGTTTTCAAGCCGTAGTCGCGAATCGGCACAGACCAGTTGAGTTCAGGGGGCGTTACTCTGAACCAATGCATCGATTGGCCTATGAAATGGCGGCGTGCGGTTGACCAGAACGACGGTCTTGAAAGTGGTCGCAACCTAGCTTGGAATTGATAGATTTTCTTCAGAATAGTTGTAAGACACACTGCCGATGGATTTAAGGTACGCGATTTTTAAAGGTGGCGTCTTCCTGTGCGCCATCTGGTGGCAGTTAGCGCAGAGCGGGCGAACGTTCGCCAACGCGTCTCCCATGCTCATCGCTTCTCCGCGCATAAACGATACAGGTTTTAGATGGTGAATCTGTACGTAACCTCTACCAATTGATCCATAAGCCTTGCCGAACTCAAATCCGCAAGCTGAGCAATGGATGCGTCCGCTCCGAGAATAATGCCCTACGGCAGACATTCGCAATTCACGCGAACGGGTACGATATTCTGTCGTGCGCAACCTTGGTTGGCCCTCGCGAATAAGGGCATCATCGAGGATTTCGATTGGATTGTTCGTTGCGATGAGCCTCAATGCCGGTTCTGAATCGTCAAGCGAAAAACCAGTCAGGACGTCTAGCGAGTTTCTATGAGTTTCGTAAAGTGTGCGTCCCTCTCCCGTAATTCTGAACGGTTGGGTTCGTCCCGTCCCGCGGGTCGCTAAACCCCGTTGCGTGAGCGTGTCGTGTGACGTGAGGTTACGTACTTTCTGAGAAAACCTCGTGTCATTCCTGCCGGAGAGGATTCTCATGTCATCGCCTGTCGAGTGGAGCGTTCCAGTAAGTTGCTCGATCAACTGCGAAGTGTTCAATCCTTCCGATGAACGTTCCAACAGCATCAAAGTCGGCAATATGAGTTCAGATTCAGAGATCGGCGTCATAGTTCGTAACCAAAACGTGAGTTGTCGACCGCGAAAATCGCTGTTTGATGTTGAACTTGTATCCTAACTCGTACTGTCTTACTGAATAGCCGTTTCCGACGTACAGTTCCTCAATCAATGGAGTGAGTTTGCTCACTAGCATGAATTTGCCTTGCAGCCCCTCCAAGCATCTCGCCAACCTTTTCTGGTCTTCTTCGTCGAAATCCGAAACATAATTGGAAAACGATGTGTCGTACGGCGGATCGAGAAACACGAAATCATCTGCACCGAACTCCCTCCGTTGCAGGAAGTCCTCGAAATCGAGCGTCGAAAGTGTGAGCAACTGCAATTTTTGTTGTACGGCTGCTGATGCGAGATGTTCGACCTTTAGCCGCAGTCCGCTATCGCTTCGGGCGTAGGCTTTGCCAAAAGGCACGTTGAAGTTACCTTGACGACTTACACGGAACATCCCGCCGTAGGCGAATTGCCGGATGAGAAAGAAATCGGCAGCGCGATTGACAGTCATGGCGCCGGTTGCGTTATAACGATCGCGTGCCTGGTAGTACATCGTTTCCCGATCGATGTACGTTCCAGCCTCCCACTCCTCAACGAAACCGAGCAACACTTCGAAGAATTCCGGCCGTTGTTCCTTTACGCATTTGTAAAACAGCATGAGGTCTTTGTGCAGGTCGTTTACGTAAGCTTCGACGTCGATGGCATCGAAGAATACGGATCCACCGCCGAAAAAGGGCTCGAAATAACGACGATGCGGCGGTATCAGCGGCCGAATCCACTGCAATTCGGAACGTTTACCCCCTGGCCATTTTAAAAGGGGGCGGCACGGCACGGTTGAGTAGGAGGTTTGGCCTAGGATCATTTCAAACAGTTTAGCAACGTCGCGGGCGGCCGACGCGCTGTGTATGTAGCTTTGAGAATGCGCCCAAGATGACATGAGGGGTGCAGCTTGTGGTCGGTGGCGCGATGAACGGAAGTCGTGTTTGGTTCATTCTGGGTTCCCGCGTGCGCGGGGATGCCGTCTCGTTTGTGCGGGGATGACGCCTCCGCCCAGCCGGGCATACCCCGATCGCATCGCTGCGCCCCTTTCGCTTTGCGAAAGGGGCGCACCTCCCCGTGACCCCCTCCTAAAGGAAGGGGGAACGAGAGGAGAGTGAACGTCGTTAGACGGGCATCGTGCGGCCGGTTTTAGCTCGGCCGTAGTCGGCGAATTCTTTGTTGGGGGCGCCCATCATTTTTACGCCGATGACGTCGATTAGGTGGTCGATGGTCTGTTCCGTGGTCATGTCGTCGTCGCGCCATCCGGAGTAGAAGCCGACGCCAGCTTTGTCGACGGCGTTCTTGACGATGTCGCGGGCTTTGTCCATGTAGTCGGGGTACGGCGGGTCGTGGGCGTCGGGGTTGCCGTGAGACATTCCCATGTCGCCGGGTCCCCACTCGGCGAAGGCGATGCCTGGGACGGCAGCGGTTTCGTCGGCGTTTGCCAGGCAGTGGCGGTCTTCGATTTTGAGGCCGAGGAGGAGTTCGCCATTAGGGTTGAGCGGCCACGGGTCGGCTCTTTCGACGTATTCGCGTGCCGACATTCCCCAGAGGGCTGCAGGTGCGCCCTGCCCGCCTCCGCCGCGCAAGCCTTCGGGGATGACGTCGCGTGCGAGGGTCTGGAAGGGGTAGCGGCAAGCGGCAACGAACCATTTGACGGCTTCGGGGTCGCGGGCGTGTGTGTGGAGGAGTCCGTGGACGCCGGTGCTGAGTGCGTGTCGCATCTGCCAAGCGTTGTAACGGACCTCTTCAACGGTGATGGCGCTGTGCGGGAGGGTTGTGACGACGGTTGGCGTGAGGTGTCCGCTCGCGGTCGGCCCGCCGGCGGTCAGGCCTTTCATGAACTGGCCTAGACCACCGATGTCGAAGTGGTGGTGTTCGAAGTCGACGAGGATCATGTCAGCCCATGTTTGGGCCATGTCGACGCCGGCGTCGTAGGAGAGTTCAGGAGTGTGTGAAGCGTAGAAGGGTTGTCCCTGCTTCAGCAGGTCGATGCATTTGTTGATGCCCATTATTGGGTTCCTTTGTTTGGTTTTGGGGATGAGAGCGATGCTGGCGCGGGGATGGCCCCGTTGTCCGCCCGTTCCCCCTCACCCTAACCCTCTCCCACGATGGGAAGAGGGGATGTTGACGTCGCCGTCAAGTCTTGGTTTATGTGAGCCTCCATGGGATTTCGAGTTCGGCGGTGATTCCGCGGAACCAGTCGATGACTTCGGGGTGGTACGGGATGCCGTGTTCGCGGCGTTCGATCTCTTCTTCGTGCTCAGGTAGTCCGGCGTAGACGACGCGGTCTTGGCCCGGGGCTGGCTTGCAGTCTTGGAGGGCCCGCATGTATTCGTCCATGTCGGTCTTGAAGTCTTCGATGTCGGTGAAGGCTTCGAGGTTGTATGCGATGAAGTGGTGTGATGCGCCACGGCGTCGGTTGGGACCTCCGCCGTTTCCGCCGAGGATTCCGGCGAGGACCTCAATCATCACGGCCATCGAGTAGCCTTTGTGAGCGCCGAGTTCGCGGGTTGCACCGGCTGGGAGCATCATGAAGTCGTCGGGGACCTCGGCCTCCTCCATTATGGGAGTGCCGTCAGCTTCGGCGATCCAACCGGGCATTACGGGAACGCCGATGCGTTTGGCGAGGACGATCTTGTTTCCGGCGACGCTACTCATGGAAGCGTCGAAGATGAACGGAGGTTCGTTTCGGGTCGGTGCGGCGATGCCGAGGGGGTTCAGGCCTACTAGTCGTTCGGCGCCGTGGACGGGTGCGACGTTGACACCGCCAGTGGTCATGGCGACGCCGATCATGTCGCGTTCGAGGGCCATTGCGGCGTGGTAGGCGCAGGCACCGAAGTGTCGACCGTTGATCGCGGTGATGGTGCCGATGCCGTAGACCTCTGCCCTGTCCATGGCCATTCGCATCGCCATCGGACCAATAGCGAGACCGTGACCGCCATCGCAGTCGAGAGTTGCGGCGGCGGGAAGTTCGCGGATGATTTTGGGTTCGGGAGTCGGGTTAATGCCGCCTGCGCCGAATGAAGCGACGTAGCTTCTGAGCATGTTGGAAACGCCGTGGGATTCGATGCCTCTGGCGTCAGCGTAGACAAGGACGTCAGCCGATTGGACGGCGTCATCCTCGGGCATACCCATTTTTCGGAAGATGTCTTCGACGGTGGCGCGCATGTCGTCGATTTCGACATGTACCGCGATGTCATGTGGGACGTGGAATCGTTCGAGCAATCGAATGTGCCTTTCGCTAAAGGCGTCGGCGATGCTGGTTTGTCGATCGGCGACCGTCGTGTTTCGCCACGCCCCGATTTAATCGCTTCGATTGTATACATTTGCGGCAACCATTGGGAATGGGAATGGTTTATATTCGCGTGCATCATGTGGAACGCATCAGCGAGTTGTCGCCACCCGCGTCGTTGCGACCCTTAGGAGAACCTAAAAATGCCAACTGGAAAAGTCGCCGTATTCACCGCATCGGGAGTGCCGTATGAGATTGAAGAGTTGCCGACGCCGGAGGTTCGCCCGGGTGGGATACTGGTCAAGAACACGCACGCCGTGATTTGCGGATCTGACTTGCACGGTTGGCGAGGCGATGGCGATGGTCCGCAACGTGCGGTCCGGCGCGTCCCCGGCCATGAGTTCACTGGTGTTGTCCACTCGATGGGCAGCGGCGTGGATACCGACTCGCTTCGTCGGCCTTTGAGAGAGGGAGACCGAGTGGCGTTTCCGTTCTTCAACCCCTGCAACCGTTGCTACTGGTGCATACGCGGCGAGCATCATGCGTGTCCGCACCGCGGCAGGAGCAACCATCAAGGGTTGGATGCGTATCCGTATTGCGACGGCGGGATGGCGGATTACTACTATTTGCCGCAGGGTCACTACGTGTACAAGGTGCCGGACGAGTTGCCGACGGATGCGGTTCCTCCGGTCAACTGCGCTTTGTCGCAGGTTCTATTCGGGTTGGAACGGGCGAAGATGGATTTTGGCGACACGGTAGTGATCCAAGGCGCTGGTGGTCTGGGGATTTATGCAACCGCGGTAGCGTCTGAAAAAGGTGCATCGAAGGTGATCGTTATTGATGGTCAGCAACCGCGGCTGGATTTGGCGATGAAGTGCGGGGCTACCCATACCGTGTCGATGGCGGACTATCCGACGCCCGAGTCGCGTGTTGAGCGGGTCAGAGAGCTGACCGATGGGATTGGTGCTGATGTGGTGGTGGAAGTCGTAGGGATCGCGGCGGCGACGCTGGAGGGGTTAGACATGGTTCGGTTCAATGGCAAGTACGTGGACATCGGGAACATCAGCGGCGGGAGCATCGAGTTTGCAGCTCGGAAGATCATCAACAACCAGACTCAGTGGCAGGGCCTGATGCATTACAACCCGTGGATCGTTGAGGCGGCATTGCAGTTTTTGGTCCGTGCCAAGGACCGGATGCCGATCGCCAACGTAATTTCGCACACGTACCCGTTGGAGGAGATCAACGAGGCGTTTGAATTCGCCGAGTGGCAAGGACGCGAAGGCGGGTCTACGGCGAACCGGGTCGCGTTGACGATGTGAGTGCTTGCGGACCAAGTCGAAACTGATACGAGAGTTGGGTGAATTATGCCCACTGGTAGAGTTGCGATCTTCACGACGTCTGGAGTGCCGTTCGACATCGTGGAGTTGCCGACGCCTGAGGTTGAGCCCGGAGGATTGCTGGTCAAGAACACTCACGCGGTGATCTGCGGCTCAGATCTTCACGGCTGGCGCGGTGACGGAGATGTTCCGATGCCCCCCGTCCGCAAGTTGACTGGTCACGAGTTCACTGGCGTGGTTCATTCAATGGGTCAGGGAGTAGAGACGGATTCGTTGCGGCGTCCGTTGAGAGAGGGTGACCGTGTGGCGTTCCCCTTCTTCAACCCGTGCAATCGATGCTACTGGTGCACCCGGGGCGAACATCACGCGTGCCGGCATCGCGGTCGCTGGTACACGTTGGACGAGCACCCGTTTTGCGATGCCGGGATGGCGGATTACTACTATCTGCCGCCGGGAAACTATGTGTTCAAGGTGCCAGAGGAGTTGCCGACGGACGCGGTGCCGCCAGTGAACTGCGCCTTATCGCAGGTGCTTTTCGGGTTGGAACGGGCGCGGATGAGTTTTGGAGACACGGTCGTAATTCAAGGCGCAGGTGGATTGGGCATCTATGCCACGGCGGTTGCTGCGGAGAAAGGTGCATCAAAGGTGATTGTTGTGGATGGTCAGCAGCCGCGGCTGGATCTGGCAATGAAGTGCGGGGCGACCGACACGGTGTCGATGGTTGATTATCCGACCCCGAAGGCGCGGGTCGAGCGGGTGCGGGAGTTGACGCACGGTGTTGGCGCGGATGTGGTTGTCGAGGTAGTTGGTATCGCCGCGGCGACGTTGGAGGGGCTGGACATGGTGCGTGTCAACGGGAAGTACATCGACATCGGGAACATCGGTGGCGGCAGCATTGAGTTTCCAACGGTCAAGGTGATCAGCAACCAGACGCAGTGGTTCGGGACGGTGCACTACGACCCGTGGATCATCGAGGAGGCGTTACAGTTTTTAGTACGAGTTCAGGATCGGATTCCGGTGGCGGAGGTTGTTTCGCACAAGTTCCCGCTGGAGCAGATAAACGAAGCGTTCGAGTTTGCTGAGTGGCATGGGCGCGAAGGCGGTACGGCCGCCAGCCGCGTAGCACTCACGATTTAGAGAAAGAGGTCAATGATGCCAGTCGGAAAAGTCACGATATTCGACAAACCGGGAGTGCCGTTCGAGATCGGTGAGTTCCCGACGCCGGAAGTTGAGCCGGGAGGGCTGCTCATCAAGAACACCGATGCGGTGATCTGTGGCTCCGATCTGCACATCTGGCGCGGCGACATGTCGACGCACTCGAATCGCATCGTGGGGCACGAGTTCACAGGCGTGGTTCAATCGCTGGGCAAGGGGATCGAGACGGATTCGATGCGGCGTCCGCTCAAAGAGGGCGACCGCGTGGCGTTCCCCTTCTTCAACCCGTGCAATCGTTGCTACTGGTGCATCCGGGGCGAATTTCACGCCTGTCCGCACCGTTCGAGGCGGAAAGATCTCGACTCGTATCCCTACTGCGACGGCGGATATGCGGATTACTACTATCTGCCGCAGGGACACTACGCGTTTAAGGTTCCAGACGAGTTGCCGAGCGATGCGGTGCCTCCGGTCAACTGTGCCTTGTCTCAGGTGCTGTTCGGATTGGAACGGGCGAAGATGGATTTCGGCGACCGCGTGGTGATCCAAGGGGCTGGCGGTCTAGGCATCTATGCGACCGCGGTGGCGGCGGAAAAGGGTGCGTCGAGGGTGATTGTCATCGATGGACAGCAGTCACGCCTAGATTTTGCGATGAAGTGCGGTGCAACTGACACGATCTCGCTGGTCAACTACCCGACGCCGGAGTCGCGAGTCGAGCGTGTGATGGAACTGACCGACGGAATCGGCGCCGATGTGGTGGTTGAGGTCGTCGGCATCGCGGCGGCGGCGCTGGAGGGGTTGGACATGGTTCGGACGAACGGCAAGTACATCGATATCGGTAATATCGGTGAGGGTACGATCACGATACCGGCCGCCAAGGTTATCGGCGGGCAGACGCGGTGGTTGGGCACGACGCATTACGATCCTTGGATCATCGAGGCGGCATTGCAGTTCCTAGTTCGGGTGCAGGACAAAATTCCGGTGGCTGACGTGATTTCGCACAAGTATCCGTTGGAGCAGATCAACGAGGCGTTTGAGTTTGCGGAGTGGCAGGGTCGCGAAGGCGGGACGACGGCGAATCGCGTCGCGCTGATGATGTAGATGGTGCGGTTGATGGGCAGACGGCAGTATTTATTCGCCGTGGTTTGCATCGGCGTGCCGTTCGTGGCGCTTGCCTGTACCGACGCTAAAACGTCGCCCGATTTACCCGAAGCAACGGCGATAGCAGGATCGGCCCCGACGCCGATGTCGGTACCAGTGCCGACCGTGACACCGACGGCTTGGCCGGTGTTGCTTTTCGACACGCCCACTCCCCTGCCAGTGCCGACGGCAACGGCAACATCGGTCCCGGCAGTCGAAGGTGAGTATGCAGTTGAGATCGTTAGAGTTTTGGATGGCGATACTGTCGAGGTTGAGATCGACGAGGTGCAGGTCGAGGGATTGAAGCGTCAAACGGTTCGGATTGAGGGTGTGGATACGCCGGAGACGCGGACGACCGATGACTTTGAGAAGGCGTGCGGGAATTGGTCGAAGGATCGTGTAACCGAGTTTCTGTCGGATCGGGAACCGTTCGTATTGATAACGGAGTTTGATGACGGTGGATTTGGACGGATTTTGGGGGATCTGAGATCGGCGGACGGTTATTTGCTGACCGATTTCTTGTTGGATGAAGGTCTTGCTGTCGAGTACGACGCGACGACTGTGCGGGATTTTGAGGATCATCGGGCGAATTGCGAGGCGTTGGATGAGGGTGGGCATATTGCTGATCCCGGGATGACGGCATCGCCCATTCCGACTCAGACTCCGATGTCGACGCCCGAACCCACCACCGAACCAACGCCGACTCAAGCACCGACGGTCGTTCCTGCTGGCGATACTGCGCCGTCGCCTACCGCGAATTCAATTGAGGAGCCGACGGTTACCGTCGAAAGTGACAATTCCGAAGCGACTTACGAAACCTGCGAAGAAGCTGAGGCGGCAGGGATAGAGCGTGAGCCGGGTAAAGAAGGGCCAAGTTGGGGATTTCCAATCGAAATCGTTATTGGGGAACGAGATGGTGATCAGGATGGTTACGTTTGCGAGATCGATCCTGACGAAATCGGGAGAGTCGCAACCGCGACGCCGGCTGGTATACCCACCGCGGCACCGACCATCGATCCTCAAGAATCTGGTCAGGTTTATGACAGTTGCGACGCCGCGGTAGAAGCAGGCTTGGAGCGTATCAAAGGCGACAGTGGGAATGGCAGAGGGTTTCCTGCTTGGCAGGTCCCGAGTGCAAGGGACGGCGATGGTGACGGCGCGGTCTGCGAGAAGTAGATGGTTACCGTTCTGATCGATCGATGTGGGCAACAGCGTTTAGGTGGCTGGTGTCGTTGAACTGATGGGTTCGCCAAGCGTTTGGCGTGTATTGGTGTTCTTTGATGATATTGACGCTGGTGTTGTTGAAGAGGAAGGACCATTGATCCGTGATGCGTAGGTTCAAGAGATGAGCCAGGAGCGCTTGCAGCGAGCCGCCGTGACCGACGACCAAGATCTTCGCGTTCTCCGGATGATTGGTGGCCGCGATCTCGCTCGCAAATTCGCCGACTCTGTTCCAGGTGTCTTGCATTGATTCGCCGCCGGGGAATTTGATGTTGACCCTGGTGTCCAAGTTCTTCCAGCGTCGGTAGAACTCGGGATAGGTGTTGCCGACCTGATCCCACGGCATGTCTTCGTAATCGCCGAAATGGATTTCTCGAAGTTGGGTGCGGGTTCGAATCTGGAGTTCTGGCCGATGAGCGGTGATCGCTTTGGCGGTATCGAGGGCTCTTTGGAGGTCGCTTGAGTAGACGGCATCGAATTCGGTGTCCGATAGTCGTTGCGCCACCTCTTTCGCTTGGAGCCTGCCAGTTTCTGTAAGAGGCACGTCGAGATGGCCTTGGGCTTTGTCGTCGATGTTGCCTTGCGTCTCGCCGTGGCGAACCAAGAATAAGGTCCGCGGCGACGGGTTGACGATAAGCCCGGGGGTGTTCGAGTTCGGTTCATTCATGCGAGTCGAAGCCGTTGAGGTGGTGGGTGTCGTTGAACAACTTGGCTTGCCAAACGTGCGGCGCCACTGCGTGTTCTTTGACGATTGATATGCTGGTGTTGTCGAATTGAAAACGCCACTGGTCTGTGATGCGTAGAGCTAAGAGAGCTTGGAGCGAACCTCCGTGGGCAACGACCAAGATGGTTGCTTTCTCGGGGTGATTGGCGACGAGCTCATTCGCGAAATCGCCGACACGCTGCCACAAGTCCGTTGCTGATTCGCCGCCCGGATATTTGGCACTGGCCCTCGTTTCCCATTCGATGCGTAGTTTCAAAAACGTCGGGTCCTCATCGCGATGGACTGACCAAGGGGTATTTTCGTAGGCGCCATAGTGGAGTTCGCGCAGTTCTGGGCGACGTTGGATTTCGATGTCGGATCGGTCGTTGAGTATTGCTTCAGCGGTATGCACAGCCCTTTGGAGGTCGCTAGAGTAGACGGCACCGAAATCTGTGTTGGCAAGTCGCTGGGAAAGTGCTTAGGCTTGCCGCACACCCTTGTTCGTCAACGGAGCATCGAAATGGCCTTGGGCTTTGTCGTTGAGGTTGCCTTGGGTTTCGCCGTGACGAACCATGATGATGGTGCGCCGGTTCGGGTTTGGGCCAGTCCCGAGGACGTTCGACTGATACAGCGTGCTCAACAGAGAATCATCCATGGGAGTTGAAGCCGTTAAGGTGGTAAGTGTCGTTCCAGCTTTCGATTTGCCAGCCGTCGTCGCGCCAGGTCGGCTCGGAGATTATTGAGCTGATGCCAGTGTTGTCGGTCTTGAGTCGCCACTTGTCTTCTAGTCGCAGTCTGCACATGTGGGCCGCGGCCGATTTGATCGAGCCGCCGTGGCTGAAGACTAGGATTGTAGCGTCTTCGTCGTGCTTTTCGATGACATTGAGGTTGAACTTCGCGACGCGGGCCATGTGTTCGCGGTCGGTCTCGCCACCGGGGAATCTGACGTCGGAGCCGACATCGGGATTTAGGATCTGCGCAAACGTGTCGGGATATTCATCTCGCAGCTGCTGCCAAGGGTAGTTCTCGCAGTCGCCGTAGTTTTTCTCCCGGATGTCGGACGACATCGTGATTTCGAGATCGGGTCGGTGTTTCAGTAGCGGTTCGGCGGTTTGGAGGGCTCTGGACGAGTCGCTGGAGTAGACGGCATCGAAGTGCCAGTTTTTGAGCCGTTCGCCGAGGAGCTTGGCCTGTGCCCCGCCCGTTTCGTTCAGCGGCGCATCGTAGTGGCCTTGGGCGAGGTTGTTTGAGTTGCCGTCGGTTTCGCCGTGCCGGACGAGTAAGAGGGTTGTCAATGGTGAGGGACCATGGCTGAGTCGGCTGCCATAAGACTCAATGGTACGGCGACAGCGTGATGCGGGATTAACGCGGGTGGCGTCAAAGAACGATCAAAGAAATTTCAGCGGTTTTTGAGTTCGGAATTTCGGTGAATCACTTCGGATATGGCTTTGTTTGCAAAGAACAAGCAAAGAAATCTGGTTTGGGGTTGAACTTGGGAGGATCGTCAGAGAGGCTGGAACCAGTTTTTTGTGAAAAGAACGGGTAAAGAACATTCTGTGTTTCTGAGCTTAAAGTCTTTGTGGTTGGGGCTGGAACCAGTGTTTTATGAAAAGAACGGGTAAAGAAAATTCTGCGTTGTTTGGGTTTGAAATCTTTGTGGACGGGGCTGGAACCAGTGTTTTGCGAAAAGAACGGGTAAAGAAATGATTTAACTATCGTCGGTGCTTGCGGCCCAAGACGGTAGATGAGTTCTGCTCTTGTTGCCAACCGATGGATCCGCGATGACGAGTCGTCCTTCTTTGACCGCTTCGTTGAGCAACCTTGTTGCCTTTGCTGGGAGACCTGCAGGAATACCAAAGCGTTCTCTTATCGAGCGGTTGTTTGTGGGTTGGTGCGTTGCGGAACGCAAGCAGGCGTGCCAGTAACAGGCACGTACGCGCTCTTCCTTGTCCATGGCGTTTAGCGGTTTGTGCGCGAACAGGACCGACTTTGTGGATCCGCCGGGGATTTCGAAACGGGGTCCTGGCAGTCGTGCTTCTTCAACGTTGTAAATCACTCGATCGATGCCAAGCCCGCGTTCCTCGCAAAAACCGAATCTTCGCATCAATGAAGCAAGTCGATCGTTGCGCGAGCGTGGTGGATGGTCTACCCAACGGTCCGTTTCGACTAGAGGTTCGCCAGGGTTGGTCAACTCGATGCGATCGATGAACATCTCGACCATTGGTCCGGCTCTGGTAATCGTGAAATCTTGGTGAATCAACACGTTAGCGACGAGTTCTCTGATGGCCTCAACCGGGAACATAGGCACCGATTGGTTTAGCGCGTTTGTAAGGATTTCGTTCGACGGCACCAGCGCCATCACATATTCGACGATGTGTTCGAACTCGACCCCGTATCCGCGTTTGCATTCCCACTCCCGGAGGGTGCGCGATCTATCTACTCCATCGTATTGGATGACCCTGAGCGTCTTGCGCCAAAGTCTCGGGAATGGAGACAGGTCATTTGCGAGCAGAATGGCAGCAAGATTTGTGACGTCCCAACCGCCGGCATCCGATCTCCTGATCAGCCTTTCTGCACTCATTGCTTGCAGGATGTTGCGGGTTCCGTCTGGCAAAGGCGATCCGATCAATGAGAAATATGCCGAACAATCGAGCAACGTCAACACATGTTGGTCGGAGAGATTCGCGTCCGCGATGCCGTCCTCGAAGTTATTTTGATCGAGTACGCGCCACAGCCTGGCTTCAACCTGAGGGACATCCTTCAGCGGTTTTGTAGCAGAGCCAATTCGGATGAATGCTTCGCGTTTGTATCTGACGGGGAACTGTCGTGTGGGATTAATCTCCAAGATCACGACTTTGCGGTCGTCGATATCGATCTGATGAAATTGGAAATCGCAGTTGTCGCTGATGCTGGCTCGGATTCTCGGTTCCTGGGGTCCTTTCCCTTTGGGTTCTAGCGAAAACTCAGTGCCAACGATGTCGTGAGTACCGTTTTCCACTCCCCAAACCACGTAACCGAATGGCCTTCCATGCAACGCGGCGCCGTTCGAGAGTGCGGAGATGTTTTTGCCGATGATTTCTGGGTTTGAGTTGTTGCCTTTTAACTCGACCCATTCCGACTCGGACGGCAACGCACACAGCTCGCGAACCAGATTACGGAGGTATTCTGGTTCGCGAGCTTCCATAATCGAGCTATGTTAACGCGCTTGACTGCACGCGCGGCCGAGGGTTGAGTCGCCGGTTCGCTGTTTATTCGCAGGGGAATTGTTCGCGGAGTTCGGCGAAGAGTTTTGCCATCGGGCCGCAGCCTAGGGCGAGGGGGCTGCCGATGTTCATCATCGTGTAGCCTTCGCCGATCCAGCGGCGAGCCACTTCGGGGTCTCCGAAGGTAGTTGCCAATGCTTTGCCGGTGCCTTTGATGCGCTGGGCAACGTCGGACATGATCTGTTCGACGCGGTCGTGGTGGATCTGGCCGGGGATGCCGAGCGTCGCGGAGAGGTCGGTCGGGCCGACTAGCAGGACTTCGAAGCCTTCGAGCGCGAGGGTGTCGTCGAGTTTCTCGTATGCCTCGGTGCTCTCCATCTGGAGGATCAGCAGCGTCTCGTTGTTGGCGTGTTCAAGGACGTCGTCTTGGGTGATGTCGAGCATCGAAGCGAACCATGGTGCGATGCCACGTTCACCCATGGGCGGGTACTTGGCGTATCGGATGGCCTCGGCGGCTTCTTCGGGGTTGTCGACTTGGGGCACCATGACGCCGACCGCTCCAACGTCGTAAGCCTTCTTGATATCTCCGGGGTCGTTCCAGGGGACGCGGATGACGGGCGATACGCCGAGGTTGCGGCCTTGAACGCAGATCGTACCGATACTCTCGGTGCCCCACGGGCTGTGCTCTTGGTCGATCCAGACCCAGTCGGGTTTGATGCTGGTGTAGATGGCGTGCGCCACGTGGGGTTCACGTGAGAACATGCTGGAGCTTAGGACAGCTCCAGCAGTTGCCAGTTTCGATCTGATTGTGCTCGGGTACATGGTTCTCCAGTTCTTGTGATGTTTGGCGGTCGACCATCGGGTAGCGGTCGTGACCGGGTAAACAGGATACTAACAACAACCGACGCCGAAAAAAACACAGCGGATGAAGTGTTAACTTTGAAGCAGATAAGAGAAATCTGGACTGGCACCACGAGAGGCAAATCAAGATGATCGTAGTTACGACTGAACGAGTGGAGGGCAAGGAAGTTGTTGAGGTACTCGGCATGGTGCGCGGGAACGCGGTCCGGGCCCGTGGAATCGGGTACGACTTCATGGCCGGCATCAAGAACATCACTGGTGGCGCGGTTTCAGAGTATTCGAGTCTTCTGCGGGACACTCGAGAAGAGGCGACGCAGGAGATGATTGCGGAAGCGATGAGATTCGGTGCAGATGCGATCGTCAGTACGCGCTACAACACTTCTTCGGTGGGCCAGGGATTCTCAGAAATCCTCGCTTACGGAACGGCCGTCAAATTCAAGTAGGTGTTCAGTTTCTAATTGATTCTTAAGGAACGGCGAGATGACTTGGGGCAAAGAAATGCCGGTGGTGTTGACTACAACGAACTTCGTGCCGGGTCGGGAGATCGAGAGCATTCTCGGATTGGTGTCGGGTGCTGAGAAACTCGGACGGGGTGGCACGAGCAATGTGGAGGAAAAAACTGCGGAGGCGATCGAGCGATTGACGGCTGCGGCTCAGAACATTCAAGCTGACGCCGTCATCGACATCAGGATCAATCCGATCCAACCGTCGGGCCAACACGGCACTGACCAGAACTACAGCGTGTTCTGCTATGGAACCGCAGTGAAATTAAAGAGCGAGACGTTCTGACGATATATTGAGTAAACCGAATTCAAAACTACATAGGAGTTGACAGATGGCAGAGATGATGGTCCGCGAAAACCGCGTCATCAAAGCGATGAGTGAAGGCCGAAATGCCCTTGGATATCAGATGACATTCCCGTCCGTATGGGATGTCGAGATACTGAGTCGCTTGGATTTCGATTACGTTTGGTTGGACGGTGAGCACGGTCCATTCGGATATACCGAGTTGGAGGAAATGGTGCGTGCTGTGGAGGCGGCCGATGCTACGGCGATTGCGCGTGTTGAGAACGTCGAGGCGTCGCACATCTTGCAATATCTGGACCGCGGCATCCAAGGCATCATGGGACCGCACATCGCAAGCGGTGAGGATGCCGAAAAGCTGGTGGATGCTTGCTACTTCGGTCCGATTGGTCATCGCTCCTTCGGCGGGAATCGCGGGACCAACTACTCGTTCACACCGGATGCTTGGGGCGACAAGAGGGATTTCTATCAGCAGGCGAACGACAACATGCTTGTTGGCGCATTGCTTGAGGATCAAGGCTCGATAGACAACATCGACGACATCCTCGCGGTGGACGGTATCCACTACTTCGGCATCGGGATGAACGACTTTGCACAAGGCATCGGTTATCCCGGCGAATGTGAGCATCCGGACGTCGTGAAAGCAGCAAATGAGCTGTCGGACTACATTCGAAGCAAGGGACGAATGATGAGTGGCGACATCATGAGTTCCGTCTGGATCCACGAGTTGCTGTTGAACAGCGCGCAGCATTTCATGAGCGATAACGCTCAGTAGAGCTACGCCCTGCCCTGTCCGATGATTGATGAGAAGCTGATCGAACGCCTTCGTGAAATCGTTGGCGAAGAGTACGTCATCTGGGGATCGGATGATCTGCTGTTGTATGAGTATGACGGCTCGATAGACCGATCTCAACCCGGCGCCGTGGTGCTGCCCGGCAGCGCTGACGAGTTGGCGGAGTGCGTCAAAGCCGCTTACGAGCACGATGCGAAGATCGTGCCTCGTGGCGCCGGAACGGGTTTGAGTGGCGGCGCGGTGCCGTTGCACGACTCGGTCGTGTTGCCGGTTACTCGGCTCAACCGAGTTCTGGAGGTCGACGTCGAAAACCGTGTCGCGATTGTCGAGACGGGTCTCGTCAACATCGAGCTGTCGGAGGCGGTCGCGCAGTACGGTCTTTACTACGCACCTGATCCGTCGTCGCAACGCGCTTGCACGATCGGCGGTAACGTGGCTGAGAATGCTGGTGGGCCACACTGTTTGGCACTGGGTGTGACGACCAATCATGTTTTAGGTGTAGAGGTTGTGCTGGCTGATGGCGAGAAGGTTTGGTTGGGCGGTACTTCGAGGGATACCGTCGGGTACGATCTGCGAGGCGCGTTCATCGGATCGGAAGGAACGCTGGGCATTGTTTCCAAGGTGGCGGTCAGATTGATGCGTAAACCAGAGGCCGTGCTGACGATGCTGGCGGCGTTTAGATCGCTGGACGACGCATCGCAGTCGGTTTCGGACATCATCGGCGCAGGCATCGTGCCGGCGGCGATTGAAATGATGGACCGGGTGACGATCGAGGCGTGCGAGCCGGTATACCATCCGGGATATCCCGACGACGCTGAGGCCGTGCTCATCGTCGAACTCGACGGTTTGCGCGAGACGGTCGACGAGCAGGGGCAGCGGGTACGCGATATATGTCGGGCAAACAATAGCTCGGAGATACGAGAAGCTGAGGACGATGCCAAGCGTGCCGGGTTGTGGGCGACTCGCAAGGGGGCGATCGGCGCGTTTGGGACGATTGCGCCGAACTACTATCTGGTCGATGGCGTGGTGCCGAGGACTAAGCTCCGAGACATCATGCGGCAGGTGAGGGAGATCGGCGAAGAGTTGGGGTTGACGATAGGGAATGTGTTTCACGCCGGTGATGGCAACTTGCATCCGTGCATCCTGTTTGATGGTCGAGACAAGGCGCAGGTGCGTCGAGTCATTGAATGTGGAGAGCGGATCCTAGCTGCGTGTATCGATGCTGGCGGTGCGTTGAGCGGCGAGCACGGCATCGGAATCGAGAAGCAGGCTTACATGCCGTTGGTTTTCACCGAGGCCGACATGGCTGCGATGGCGAAGCTACGCCCTGCTTTCGGTGCCGGCGAGCGATTCAATCCGGGAAAGATTTTCCCGGGCGGCGCGGTTCATGGGAGCGCGTACGGGATTTCAGAAGAAGCGTTTAGAGCTACCGGGCCGGGCGGGTTGCAGGCGGTATAAACGTAGACGACGCGGATTTTCGGCAGCGAGAGAGTGTTCGCAGAGATGTCGATTTCAACCGACGAAGCCTTGTACGAACGTGGCAACCGACGAGGCGACGATGATTGAAGTCAAAACCATGGCGATCATCCATCGAAGGAGTCGACTTTCCAGTCTCGCGATGTCGGTTTTCAAATCTGCCTTAAGGTCGGCGACATCCGCCTTCGTAGCTAGATGCTCGTATCCGCCCTCGAGGCGGTTAACCCGTTGTTCTAATGTTGTCATGGGCGATTCCCCAGAAAGGATGGTTATAGTGTATTCGAGTCATAATGGTTGTGGTGATACATCACGTATGTATGATTTGCGAGCAACGTTTTCGCATCGACTAGCCAACGCACCAAGAAATTGAAATGGACTAGCTATGAAAAACCAAGCACTGAGAGTAGGCATCATCGGCGCGGGCGGTTTCGCGGCGCAGCACATGGCGGCGTTCGCCAAGATCGATGAGGTTGAGGTTGTGGCGTTCATGCGAAGGTCGGAGGGGCCGCTACGCGAAATGCAGGAACAATGGGACGTGCCGAAGGGCTATTCGGACCATCGGGCGATGCTGGATGATCCCGAAATCGATGCGATCGACATCATCACCCCTACCGACTCGCACAAGCAGTACGCATTAGATGCGATCGCGTCAGGCCGTCCGGTCCTGTGCGAAAAGCCATTGGCTTTGAATGCCGCGGATTGTCAAATCATGTTGGACGCGGCTCGACCGGCGGGAGTGATCCACGCCGTCAACTTCAATCAGCGTGGGCGAACTCCTATAGGACAGATGGGGCGATTAATCGACGCTGGATACGTTGGCGATGTGTATCACATCAACATCAGGTGGGGAATGTCGATGCAGCAAGACGCACGACCCGATGTTGGATCGTGGCGCTTCTTGCCGGAACATGGAGGAGGCACCGTGTATGAGCTGATACACGTCTTCGACATGGCGCGGGTGCTCAACGGCGAGGTTGCGCGCGTGTCGGCGATGCTGAATACGGCGGAAGCACATCGGCGATTCATCGATGCGCCAGAGGGTTTCGACGTTAGTGTTCCCGATTCATCGGCGTTTCTGTTGGAATTCGTGAACGGCGCGTATGCCGTCATACACACGAGTTTCGTGCAGCGCGGCGAAGAGCGCGGCCGGGGCGTCACCGTAGACGTGGCTGGTTCAAGTGGCCGGATGATTTCGAATGGAAACGACAGCATATTGGGTTCGTCCGGTGATAATCTTCCGGTTGCCCAAATCGATCCGGGTCCACCCTATCCGCAGCCGTATGAGCAGTTTGTGGCTGGAGCGTTGGCTGGCGATCAGTCGTTGATCGACACTGGTTTCGAAGCGGGGTTGGAAGCGGCGCGGATCGTTGATGCGATCCACAAATCTTGGGCGGAGCGACGATGGGTGGATGTTGAGCGGTGAGGGGACATGGTCATCTACGGTGACGGGAGTTCCCGCTTCGGCGCCCGGTGGTCGAGCCAAACGTTGTAGAAAACGGACCCCGGGTACTTGGGTGGTTTTAGGTCGTGGACCCAGGGTTGGACGCGGTAGTGTTCGTTTGATGGGAACACTTCGATCGGGATCACTAAGGCTTGTTCGGCGAGGTAGTATTCGATTTCGAGATACATTTGGTGCCTTTTTGCCAAGTCCAATTCGACGGCCGCGGCAATCATCGTGTCTTCCGACTTGACGAATTCCGGTGCTTTACCGATTTCACCGAATGGGGCGTCAATGACCCTTAAAACTGTCGCGGGATCCGGGTATGCCGGATCCTGGTGATACAACCGGATGTAGTATTCGTCATTGTTTCTACCGCCAAAATCGTCGATTTTTGCGTGGTCGAAGTGTCCTTGTCGAACGTCAATGTTGAGCAGTTCGCTCCATTGCTCGAAAATGAATTCGAAATCGTACGCTAGAAGCCAACTCGTTGCCTGCAGAAACCCAATCTCCCAAATGTCGACATGTTGTGCGTACCTCGAAGCAGCAAGTTCGGTTTTCGCGACATCAGTGTCGTAGCTAACGTAGTTGTCTTCGAGGGGTAGGGTCGTTACATCGTCGGTTATCAATCTCGGAGTATCACCGGGATACCAAGTTGCTGATTCAACGTCAGAACTGGCTGCGATGGCACGACGGAAATGAACATCGTCGAAAGGCGGAGCAGATGGGTTCAACACGAAAAAGCTGATGGTCGCAGGTTGTTGATATCGGAGTATCTCGGCTCCTTCGACCTCGATCAATTCATCTGGCACATCGCCGATCGACGATCCATCGGGGAGGAACGCAGTATTTTCGAAGTCAGTTTCTTCCTGAAAAAATGCCGTCGGATTTGTGCTTACCGAATAGTGTGGCTCACCATCTAAAGTCTCAGTTTCGCGCTTCATCACTTCTGGGCGGAACCACACGCCGTCCAGATATGCGGGTCGACCCCAGTAGTGCGGGTTGCGGGCAATTGCGCAATGACCTGGCTCCGACCCGATCCAGTAGTCGACGAGTTTGAACGGGCCCGCGCCAACCGGCAGGTTTTCCTCGGTAGTTTGGCCGAGGAAAACCTGACTTCCGTCGCCTTCCCATCGAGTCATCCACTTCAAGACGTTTCCTTCACTCAAAACCGACGCGACTGGATCCGCGAGAAGCGAAATGAATTCGGCCCTGGGGTGCATCAGGTGCACTTTGATGGTTCGGTCGTCGACGATAGTCACACTAGCAAGATCTGAGCCTTGCGCCGTCAATTACGGCGCTGGCACCGTCGATCAAACCAAATACGTCTCGAGCTCTGCCGGCAGTGCCCGACATTTTGAGGGCGCGTTCCCAGCTCCACTTCACGTCGCTGGCGGTCAACGGTGACCCGTCACTGAACTTGAGGTCCTGACGGAGCACGAATTCGTAGAGCAGTCCGTTTTCTAGGACGCCGTAGGAATCTGCCAGCCCCAATTGAACCAGCGCGTTGGCATCGTCGCTAAGGCTCGTCAATCCTGCGTGGATTTCGGTCACCAGTGGGACGTCGTCGATGCCGAAAAGCCCCAACGCCGAGTCGATTGCCGGATCGTGAATTGGACACCAACTCATCGGAGCCGCGAGGACACCACCGCGTCAAGGGCCATTGGAGTTGAGCGGTTCAGGTTCGTCACCTTCCGCGGTTGGCGGTATCGTCTTGACGATCTCGACGCCTTCGAGGATCGGTGTCGTAGCGGCAGTGGGCGTCGTCGGAATGTCGTCATCGGTACACGCCAATGACGCGATCAGCAGGCCTGAAAGAGATGACAAGACAAAACTATTGAGGATGGCGCGTATCATTCGTTCTCCAACTTTGGGAGCTTTCTGCAACTGCCTACGGCACCGATATGCGGATTGCGCTCAGCAACGCCGTGTTCATTATCGACTAACATCGGAGAGGACAACTAATCGTAGCGTTGGAGGTCGTGACATTCCGCTTGAATATGTGAAATTGGGTCGGACCGGAGTAAAGGTCTCGAACCTCTGTCTCGGTTCTGACAGCTTCGGCAACCCGTGGGGTTGCGATCAGGAGACTTCCCATCAGATCATGGCGAAGGCGTTCGATAAGGGGATCAACTTTCTCGATACGTCGGACTCTTACTCGATCGGTGATTCGGAGCGGGTTATCGGGAACTATTTCCGTGCGTCGGGTCAGCGGGACCAGGTTGTGCTTGCCACGAAGTACCGGTCAAGGGTCGGCGACGGCGTTAACGATATCGGGGCATCGAGGTATCACATCGTTCGGACGGTTGAAGCGTCGCTCAAGCGGTTGAAGACAGACCGTATCGACCTGCTCTACTGCCACTCTTGGGATGCAGAATCGCCGTTCGAGGAGACGTTGCGCGCGGTTGACGACCTGATCCACCAAGGCAAGGTGGTTTACGCGGGTGCTTCGAACTTCCCGTCATGGGCGTTGGCATCCGCGTTGTGGACGTCGGACGTTCGGAATCTGTATCGAGTGGAAGCGATCCAGAGCGTCTTCAACATCTTGCAACCGGGGTTGGCGGTAGAGATGATACCTCTGGCGAAGAAGCATGGTGTTGCGGTTGTGCCCTACAGCCCGTTGGCGAGTGGTTTCCTGACGGGCAAGCATTTGGGATCGTACGTTTCGGATTCGAAATTCGGCGAACGAGACGATGACCGAGGCGGGACGTTGAAGCGACGTTACGGCGACGATGTCCGACATGAAACCGTTGCAAGACTCAAGTCGGTTTCTGATCGTTACAACGAACCGATGATCAGATTGGCGTTGCAGTGGGTCGTCGACCACGATGGTGTTACTGCGCCTATTTTTGGTGCTCGACGGATCGACCAGTCGGATGGGATCTTGGAGGCTTGGAGTGAACGGGCTAGTGACGAAGCGATGGCAGAGGTCAGAGAGATCGCCGATGATTTGGCAGCAGCAGCTACGATGAACTACCCGCCGCAGTCCGGTCAGGCGTTCGGAACGGTGTCGAGGGCAGCGTAATGACCAATCGAGAACGCGACACCGAGCGCTTCTACGAATTGCTGGCACAACTTGAAGAACGCGTGGGTGGCAAACGCACGTTGGCGGATTGTCATCGGAACATGGGATGGCCTGAACGTGGCGTCTACTTCTTCTTCGAGGAAGGTGAAACTCGTTCGAACTTAGATGTCGACCTCCGGGTTGTGAGGGTTGGGACACACGCTGTGACTGCGAAGTCCAAGAGTCGGTTGTGGAATCGGCTTTACGAACACAAGCAGGACGGCGGCAGATCGGTCTTCCGCGTTCACGTCAACCAGGCATTGAGGAAACGGTCCGGCAGCGACCGAAAGCACAATCACACCCGATGCATCAGCAATTACATTGGCCAGATGCCGTTCCTTTGGGCAAACGTTGACGGCGAAAACAGCCACAATTTGCGGAAGCGAATTGAACGCAACGCCATTGCCTTGCTGAGTGATTTCAACGGAAATCTCGCGGACAAGCGCTCGAAACGGTGGTTGGGTAACTGTAGCCGCAATGAAGCAGTTAAGCGTTCTGGCTTGTGGAACGTGCAACACACCAAACACGGTTACAACCCTTCGTTTTTGGCAGAACTGAAATCGTGCATCGAACAGACGGTTGCGTTGACCGAGCCCGGTGAAGATTGGGACAATCCGGTTTGTCTTGAGTGAAATCTCGGATGAACGGGACTAATTCGAATTGGAAACTAAATGAACTACGTAAGACTTGGCAGAACTGGCCTGCAGGTGTCAGAGTACTGCATGGGCGGCGACAACTTCGGCGGGCAGATGGATGAGAAGGAATCGCTCCGTGTCATGGGTGCCGCGTTCGATGGCGGCGTGAACTTCATCGACACCGCCAACGTCTACGAAGAAGGTCGCTCGGAGACATATGTCGGCAAGTTCATGCAGGGACGGCGATACGATGTCGTGTTGGCCACCAAAGGGAACGGACGTCTTGGCTTCGGTCCGAACGATCGTCAGGTCAGTCGCAAGTATGTGATGCAGGCGATCGACGATTCGCTGCGTCGCTTGCGAACCGACTACATCGACCTCTACCAGATCCACGACTTCCCGCCTGATGTCCCGATCGACGAGTTCGTTCTCGCGTACAGCGACATCGTGGAAGCCGGGAAGGCACGTTACATCGGCGTAGCTAACTTCGCTGCGTATCAGGTCGTCGAAGCGTTATGGCAAGCGGACAAGCTCGGGGCGCGTCGTTTCGATTGCTTGCAAACCAGATACAGCTTGTTGGCAAGAGACCCCGAACGCGAGCTGTTACCGGTCTGCGCTGAGTACGGCGTCGGTGTCATGGCGTTCTCGCCGAGGGCCGGAGGTCTCCTGCTTGGGCAAGATCTCCACTTCAAGGCCGAGCCAGGTAGCCGATTTTCCCCTGCATTCCGACACTATGAGTCATTCCGGCAGACGTATTGGTCGCAAGCCAATTTCGACGTTGTCGAGAAGATAGTCGCCATCGCGAACAAATACGGGATTTCGATGAACGCTTTGAGCTCGCGCTGGGTCATCAGCAACCCGGCTGTCACGGTGTGCATCATGGGCGCCCATACCGTGGAACACGTGCGCTCGAATCTAGAGGCGTGGCACGAAGACGTTCCACAAGAAGCAATCGACGAAGCGACTGCCGCAAGCGAGGCTGTGAAGACTACGTACTCCGGCGTAAGGAGCACCTACAACCAGGGTTAGACTAGTTTTAATCGTCTGTGACACTAGGAGTCCGAATTGAGCCTGAGCATCTACCTTCACTTCAACGGCAACTGCTGCGAGGTATTCGATCACTATCGCTCGATCTTCGGCGGCGACTTCATGGTCTTTCAGACCTTCCGTGACGGCCCGGACGACATGGGTGTCTCCGAAGAGGTGATGGATCAGGTGATGCATGTTTCATATCCGATCGGTTCATCGATATTGATGGGCTCGGATGTGCCACCGCCATTCGCGCCTCCTCGCACTATGGGCGACAACTTTTCGATCTCATACTCGTTGGCAAGCAAAGAAGAAGCCGACAAAGTGTTCGCCAAACTGTCGGACGGTGGGCAGGTGACGATGCCGCTAGGCGACATGTTCTGGGGATCGTACTTCGGTTCGTGCGTCGACAAGTTCGGCATTGGTTGGCAGGTCGACGTGGTCGCCACCGAGTCTTAGATCTTCATTGCGTGATTTCCGAGTTGACCGGTTGATGCCCGGCGAGATCATCAGTCCGACGTCAAAGTCGGGCGTGGTTTCGCATCTTTCGGAGCTTTCCCGTCAAGGCAAATCTGTCGTGCCATGGGGTGGCGGAACGCGCATTGGGATCGGCAATGTGCCGACCGGTTACGATGTGGCGCTGGATTTGACCGGGATGAACTCGGACCTAGAACACGTTCCGGGTGACATGACGGTAGTGTGCGATGCGGGCGTGAAGATATCGGAGCTGTATTCGCTGCTAGCGGAATCTAGCCAAAGACTACCGTTTGAAGTGGCACAACCAAACTTGGCAACGATCGGTGGATCCGTGGCATCGAACGCGCCGAGCCGATTGGCGCCGCGGTTTGGCGGCATACGTGACTGGGTGATCGGTATGTCGGTCGTGCTCGCGGATGGGACTCCCACGAAGACCGGCGGACGTGTGGTCAAGAATGTTCAGGGTTACGACCTGCATCGTCTGCACACTGGAGCGTTCGGCACCTTGGGAGTGATCGTCAGTGTGGCGTTAAAGTTAGTCCCCGTTGCCGAGAATACACGGACAGTTGCCATGTGGTTTGACGGGTCGGGATCGGCGGCTGACGCGGCTTTAGATGTCGATCAATCGAACGTGACGAACGAGGCTGCTCAATTGTTCTCCGGTTCCCGGGCGATAGGTGCGATCAGAGAGTTGGCGGCTGATAAACATATGGATTTGGACGTAACGTCGGGTGATCCCGGTTATCTGATGCTGGTTCAAGTTTCAGGCTCGAAAGCAGCACTCAGCCGTCAAGTTGACGAGCTCACCGGACTTGCGGGTACGGTCCCGGCTGCGGGGTATGAAGTCTTGGCGGGAGCGCACGAAGCCGATATCTGGTCCTACGCGGGCGATACAGGTGATGCCGCGGCTGTCAGTTTACGGGTCGCAGCTAAGCCGACGACATCTGTCGATTTAGTGAGCAGGTTGGAGAGATTGCTTGGGCGGGTCAAAGCGTCACATGCATCGTCGACCTTTGACGTTGGATATGGTTCGATGCAGTTCAATGTTGAGGAGATTGACGATCAATCCGCCTTGAAGTTTGTCCAGGAAGCCAAACAGATGGTTCGCGATGCCGGTGGCTCCGTTACGGTTGAGCGATGCCCTCCCACGGTTAAGAATGCGATCGACGTTTTCGGCGTCGATGCATCGTCGTCCCAGATAATGCGGAGAATGAAGGACCAGTTCGACCCGAACCGTACATTGAACCCGGGCCGGTTCGCGTTCAGGATTTAAACTCAGGAAACTCAGGTTGAAATCGACGCCAAACAAGCCCGAACGGGGCTTCATCACCGATGATGCTCCGTCGGAGGACGATCTCTACAAATGTGTTCAGTGCGGTTTCTGCCTGAACGCGTGCCCGACCTATTTGGAGACTGGACTTGAGGCGGAGTCGCCGCGTGGTCGGCTAACGCTGATGAAGGCGGTGAACGAGGGACGCGTCGGGATGACGCCGACGGTGACGCGTCATTGGGACCTTTGTTTGCAGTGCCGGGCTTGCGAAGTGGCGTGTCCTTCGGGCGTTCCTTACGGTCGGATCATGATGGCAACGCGGGCCGAAATGAAGGCGCGAGTCAAACGTCCGTTGCGGGAGCGATTCGCCCGAGAAGTGGGCTTCAACCGCCTGTTGCCGAAACCCAAACTGATGCGGACCTTTGGGAAGATGACGCGTTTTTACCAGCGATCCGGCATCCGCGACATCACCAAGAAGATCGGCTTAATGAAAGCGCTGCCGAAGCGATACACCTATCTCGACGAGTCTTTGCCGGTGATGGGCGAGTCGTTCTTTCAGGTTGACGGACGGGTCGTGAAGCCCTTCGGACCGATCAAGGCCAAGGTGGCGCTACTGGGCGGTTGCGTGATGTCGATGATGCATGCCGATACGATGAATGCGACGTTGCGGGTGCTCGTTCACAACGGGTTCGAAGTTCATCTGCCAGCGAACCAAGGTTGCTGCGGCTCGTTGAACATGTACGCTGGCGAACGAGCAACGGCCCGTGAGATGGCGGCCAACAATACCTCCGCCCTGCTCTCGATGAATCCGGACGCCGTCGTGTCATCCTCGGCCGGTTGCGGTTCAACGATGAAGGAGTACGGCGAGCTGCTCGACGGCGACGAAATGGCCGAAGAGTTGGCAAGCAAGACGCGTGACATCCATGAGTTGCTTGCCGAATACGGTTGGCAAGCCCCGACGGGACGTATCAAAGCCAAGGTGGTTTTCCAAGACCCGTGTCACCTGCTGTCGACGCAACGCATCAGCGATCCGCCGCGGGCACTATTGCGATCAATCCCCGGAGTTGAGGTGGTTGCGATGGCCGAACCAACCGTTTGCTGCGGATCTGCTGGGACGTACGCAATCTCGCAACGCGACATGTCGATGCGATTGGGCGATCGTAAGGCGCGGAACATCGTCGCGAGTGGTGCGGGTTACATGGCAACGGGTAACCCGGGCTGTGCGTTGCAACTCACGAACGCGCTCGGACGCGCCGAAGCGGATGTTGAGGTGTGGTACGTCGTCGATCTGTTGGATGAGGCGTACCGCGCGGGCGGGGATTACGACTAGATCGTCGCAACCGGCGCTGGATCCTCGGCGAGCATCTGAGATGCGGCGGCTACGGCTCCGCCTCTCGGCACTTCGTGGCCCAATCGCGGGAGAATGTGCTCCAAGGCACTAAGCAGCGCGAAGACGTTCGCGGGCACGCAGGATTCGCCCATCAAACCGATGCGGATGACATTGCCTGCGAATTGGCCGAGTCCGCGGCCGACTTCTATCGAGTATTCATTTAGCAATGCGGATCGGAGTTCTTGGTCGTTCACCGCTTCGGGCAACGATACGACCGTAAGTTGGTTGAGGCGGTTCGCCTCGTCTACCGGTGAATCTAGATGCAACGCCGCAAGTCCAGCTCGTAGGGCTTGCGCGACCTTTTCGTGGCGTGTCCAGCGAGTCGCCAGGCCCTCTTCCGCGACGAGCATCAGCGCCTCGCGGAGTCCGTAGATCATGCTGACAGGGCTGGTGTGGTGGTGGACATGGTCGGGACCCCAATAGTTGGCGATGAGGTCCAGATCCAGATACCACGAACTGGGTAGCGTCGCGCGGTTGCGGATATGATCCAACGCTCGGTCGGAGATGGCTACGGGGCTGATGCCTGGGGGTGCCGCCAAGCACTTCTGGGAGCCGCCGTAAGCGTAATCGACTTCCCAGGCATCGAACTCGACAGGCGTGCCTGCAAGCGACGTCACGACATCGGTCATGAAGAGCGCGTCGTGGTCGTGCGCCAAAGCAGATAGGGTTTTGATGTCTTGCAAAACACCGGCGGATGTCTCGGCATGGATCGCGGATACCAACTTGGCATCAGGATTCGCGATGAGCGCGTCTTCAAGCATCTGCGGATCGACCGGTTTTCCGTACGGGGATTCGACTCGAACAACTTCGATGCCCAATCGCTCGCACATCAGGATCTGGCGTTCGCAGAAGAAGCCGTTGACGCATATGATGGCTTTGTCGCCGCGTTCCAGAAGACTTGAGAGTCCAGCCTCCATCCCGGCGGAACCGGCGCCAGCGACCACCATCGTGGTCTGATTGGTGATGAACACGCGGTCAAGGAGCGCGGAAACTTCGTCGAGGATGGTGAAGAACGCGGGGTCGAGGTAACCGATGATCGGTTGTGACATCGCCCTGAGGACACGTGGGCTGGCAGAGCTGGGACCGGGTCCCAAGATGGTGCGCCGCGGAACCGGCTGATTGCCGAAATTGAGCAGATCTGCTTCGGATGCTGCTCCGTTTTCTGATTGATCGTTCGTCAATTGGCCGGTCCTCAGCGGGGGTGTTTTTTTGCGGGTCGAGTTTTCACGATAATGTATAACGTCCGCTTGGGCAAATGGAAACCTCCAAGGCACAACACGACAAAGCAGCCATTGGAGAAAGGAAACGTCGGCATGGATCTTGAACTAGCTGGAAAAGTCGCAATCGTAACAGGTGCCAGCGACGGCATCGGCAAGGCCGTTGCAACGCGTTTCGCTGCGGAGGGCGCGAACGTCGCGCTCCTCGCTCGTACCATGTCCGACTTGGAAGCGGTCGCGGCGGAAATCATCGGCGCGACCGGGAGCACAGTAATCCCGGTTTCGGCGGATGTGTCGGACGAAGAAGCCGTGAAAAGCGCGGTTGACATGGTCGCCGAGAAGTTGGGCGGTATCGACATTCTGGTCAACAATGCCGGTCAAGGGGCCTCCCATCGATTTGAAAACATGACCAACGAGCTCGTCGACTTCGACTTTTCGGTCAAGGTCAAAGGCGCCATATTCATGACTCGCCATGCCCTGCCCTATCTCAAACGATCCGATTGCGGTGCCATTTGCAACATCACCACCGCTGCGGGTAAAGCCTCGCCCGGTGGTGCGCAACCCACTTCCTTATCGCGGGCTGCCGGTATCTCGCTCACAAAGGCGTGGTCGAAAGAGTTCGGTGAGTACGGCATCCGCGTCAACACCGTCTGCGTGGGATCCATCAAGAGTCGTCAGAATCGCCGGCACTGGGAAGCGGCGAACGCGAAAGACCCGTCGTACACGTTGGAAGACCACTGGGCGTCCATTGGACCGGGCATACCGCTCGGCCGCATCGGTGAGGCCGAAGAAGCCGGCGACGTGATAGCGTTTCTGTGCTCGCCTGCTGCGGGCTACGTTTCGGGGACGGCGGTGAATGTAGACGGCGGAGCGGCACCAGTTTATTGAACTCTCAGACGCGATACTTTCAATTTAGGCTAAAGAACTCGACTGCGGAACGGATCGATGGGGTCCGGCATCAAGAAAGGAAGCTGACGATATGGATCTTGGATTAGCAGGGAAGGTTGCGATAGTAACCGGTGCGAGCGATGGCATCGGCAAAGCGGCTGCGTACCGAATGGCGGCAGAAGGCGCAAGCGTGGCTTTGGTGTCGCGGACCCGAGCCGATCTCGAGGCGGTTGCAGCGGAGATCAGTGGCGAGACCGGCAGCACGGTGATCGCGGCGCCGGCCGACGTTTCCAATGAAGATGCGGTGAAGAGCGCGGTCGAGTCCGCAGCCGAGCAACTCGGCGGCATCGACATCCTGGTCAACAACGCCGGAACGTCTTCGGCATCGCGCTTCGAAGACATGACTAACGAAGCGTTGGACATCGACTTTTCGCTCAAGGTCAAGGGTGCGATCTACATGACCCGCTACGCCCTGCCCTATCTCAAGCAGTCCGACTGCGGAGCCATCTGTAACACCACCACGCCAGGCGGCAAGGCGTCAGCAGGTGGGAGTCAACCGACTTCGCTTTCCCGTGCCGCCGGCATCTCGCTAACCAAAGCATGGTCCAAAGAGTTCGGCGAGTACGGCATCCGCGTAAACACCGTATGTGTCGGCGTTCTCAAGAGTCGGCAGCACCGAGTGCGTTGGGAGGCGGCGAACGCTAAAGATTCTTCGTACACCCTGGACGACCACTGGGCGACGTTCGGTGGCGGAGTCCCGCTCGGTCGCATCGGTGAAGCGCAAGAGGCGGGCGACGTGATCGCGTTCCTTTGCTCACCGGCGGCGAGCTACGTCTCAGGGACAGCGGTCAACGTCGATGGCGGCGCGGCACCGGTTTATTGAGCGGTCCTAGCCCGATGGTCCTTGTCTCGCGCAACGCGGGATAGGGATTATGCCGAGATATGGTCGAGAAGTTGGCACTCGGGTTTCGGCGGATATCAACGAAGCGGCGGTATTCTCCCTGGTACGCCACCGTTATTGACGAGGTACCACGTTTCCAACAGTTCGTCCTCGTGAAGTGTGACCCATTCACGAATGTCACGTTTCACGCGCGGCGACAATCGATCAGACCTGATGCGGCAGCCTCGGATTTCGACCGTTGCGTCAACACCTGAGTACCTGACGTGAATGTGGGGAGGAAGGTGGTCGGGATGGATGCGGAAGGACATGCCGTTAAATCGGCATATTTCAGGCAACCGATTTGACCTCGTCAACAACCGGCATGAGTTCGTCAATGGTCTTGCCGGTCAATTCCAAGTAAAAGGTGTCAGTACAGAGCTCTAACTCGTCGGTGTCGCCCCAAACGATGGCTCGATACGGCGAATCGATTCTCACGGTGTCGAAAAAGTGACGATCATCCCAAGCTTTGAACACGCCTTTGCCCGCGAGATGGCTTAGGTCAACTTCGCCACTTTCGCCATCTTCGAACTCGATCCAGACTTTGTATCCGTCGAGAGATTTAACTTTTGTCGGTTTGATCATCCCTTTGTCAATTTCTGATTGCGTGTATCGATTGGACTTTGCGTCCGCGCCTTAATCATACGCAAACGAAATATTCGTTGGAGGCGTTGTGGTCGATCTCTACTCGAACTGTCCCCGACAAAGCCCGTCCTACGGCATCCCTTCGATGTCGAGCGCGGCTCTGACGAAGATTTCAGTGCCGATGGGCAGGCAGGCTTCGTCGTAGTCGAACTTGGCGTTGTGATGTCCTTCGGTGCCTTCTTTCGACGCGCCGAGGATGAAGTAGGTGCCGGGGACGCGGTTCATGAACTCCGCCATATCGTCGCCAACGGATATCGGTTCGTACTCTCCAACTAAATCCTCGCCGATTGTCTGCATGGCGAGACCTGAAACCCAATTCGCTACGTCGGGATTGTTGACGACGGCGGGCGTCCCTGCTAATCGTTCAAACTTGGCTTCGCACCTGAGAGCCTCCGCGACGTTTGCCGCGATGCGCGGGACGGCCTCCGAGATGATCCTGTGGTTTTCGGGCGTGTAGGCGCGGATGGTGCCGAGGATCTCGACCTGGTCAGCGATGACATTTCCTGCGGAGCCGCCGTGAACGCTGCCGAATGTGACGACGCCCATCGCCTGCGGTGAGATTTCTCTCGCAACCACGGTTTGACACGCGTTGATGATGTTCGCGGCTGTTACGACTGGGTCAACCGTCAGATGTGGCATGGCGCCATGTCCGCCATGCCCTCGCACGGTCATCTTGAACATGTCGGCGGCGGCGAAAACCGTCGATTGGTTAACGCCGACGTAGCCCATCGGCATCTGGTTCCAGAGGTGAGTGCCGATCACGACATCGGAGTTCGCGATCTCCATCGCGCCGTCGGCGATCATCGCCAAAGCACCTTGCGCAATCTCTTCGGAGGGTTGGAAGATGAACGAGACGTCGCCGGCGATCCGATCCCGGTTTGCGGCCAGTATCTCGGCGGCGGTTAGCGCCATCGTGATGTGACCGTCGTGACCACAGGCGTGCATACGCCCATTAGTTGAAGTGAATTCGAGTCCTGTCAACTCGTCGATCGGCAACGCGTCGATGTCAGCGCGTATCGCAAGCGTTCGGCCGGGCTTGCCACCTTGAAGATTGGCAACGATGCCGGTCTCGCCAAGACCTTCGTAGACATCCAAACCTGCTTGCTTCAGACGGTTGGCGATATATGCCGCGGTTTCCTTTTCCTGGAAACCGGTTTCTGGAATCGCGTGCAGAAACCGACGAGTTGCAACTATCTCGTTTTGCCGCGCCGCAACGAGGCGGGAGATTTCGTCTCGCATATCTAAACGTATTCGCCTTCGCGGGCGGCGGCGGTTGCGATCGAGCGTTCGAGAAATGCCTTTTGTGCTGCCAGCACGTTGTCGGGGTTGCCGCCCCATATGCTCAGCGGCGTGGCCTGCAGACCGCGTCCGTACGAGAATGTCAGTTCCCACGGAGCGTTTTCGGCTTTGGCAATCTTGTTGATGGCGTCTAGGTTGACAGTCGCTTCTTCGTCGCCCTGCCCTCCTGACAGGAACGCGATGCCGGGCACAGCGGCGGGGATGGTTCGTCGGAAACAGTCGACGGTGGCGCGGGCGACGGCTTGGGCGACGGCGCGATGTTCGGCATCGGCCCCGCTGAGCACCATGTTGGGTTTTAAGACCATACCTTCAAGGTCGACACGCTGCGATTTGAGTTCTGCGAACGTGCGGTTGAGCGTTCGCTCGGTTACCCAATCGCACATCTCGATCGAGTGGTCGCCGTCCATGAGCACTTCCGGTTCAACAATGGGCACCAGGCCCGCTTCTTGCGACAAGGCGGCGAATCGCCCTAGCGCGTGGGCGTTGACGTTGATGCCGTAGTCGGACGGGATGTGGTCGCCGATGGTGATGACGGCTCGCCACTTCGTGAAGCGGGCACCGAGTTCGTAGTATTCGTTGAGCCGATCTCGCAGGCCGTCAAGGCCGTCGGTGGTGAGTTCACCCGGAGCACTGGCAAGCGGGTTGGTCGAATTGTCGACCTTTATGCCGGGAATAACACCTTCGGTTTGCAAAATGTCCACGAAAGGCGTCCCGTCAGCGGCGGATTGCCGCAACGTCTCGTCATAGAGAATGACGCCGCTGATGTACTTGCCGTAGCCTTCGGTCGTGAACAGTAGCTGTCGCCACGTCTGCCGGTTCGGCTCTTCATTCGCCACGTTTATGGAAGCCAATCGGCGTCCGATAGTGCCAGTAGATTCGTCCGCTGCGAGGATACCCTTGCCCCTTGCAACCATTGCCTTGGCTATAGTGTGAAGCTCGTTGCCCATAGTCTTAAAACCTCCCGTTCAAACCTGTGTCGGTCTGCCTGCGATGCCCTGTTTTCGCTGAGTTCAGTGCAATATCGGCTTGATGCAAATGATAAGGCATTGACCGAAGCAGGTCGCCATCCCTAAAGCCAGTGACTAGCATACGGGGGCATATAATGCAGGCACGAAAAAGCCGATCATCCTCACGAAACTTGGGTTTGCGAAAAATGCCAGTAACTCCTCCGAATCTCTTCCAGTTTGCGTCGGATAACTCTAACGAGGAATTCGCCAGTCCGTCCGATCTGGCGGTGCTGTTGAACGCCATCGGTTCCGCTGGCAAGTTCATCTCATCCGAGATCAATCGAGCGGCTTTGCGAGACTTCTTCGGTTCGGCTGGGGCGTCCAATGTGACGGGCGACGACCAGCAGAAGCTCGACGTTATCGGTGACAACGTAGTGGCAGAGGCACTACTCTCGACCGGTTTGGTCTGCGCGATGAGTTCCGAAGAGACCGCGGGCATGATCGACTGCGGCGACGCGGCGGTCACAGGCGAGTACGTCGTCGTCTACGATCCCGTCGACGGTTCGAGCAACATCGACGTCGCGGCACCAATCGGCACCATATTCGGAATCTACCGACGGCTCAGTGAAGGCGTACCGGCTGGCGATGTCGACATCCTGAGACCGGGCAACGAGATGCTCGCCGCGGGTTACGTCCTCTACGGATCATCAACCATTTTTTGCTACACATCGGGCGATGGTGTGCATTTCTTCACGCTGGACCCGACGATTGGTGACTATCTCTTGACGAACGAGAACGTCCGTTCGCACGGATCGTCGCACGTCTACTCGGCGAACGAAGGCAACTCGGGCAAGTGGCACAACGCCGACCTCGATTGGGTCGCGCACGTCAAGAGTGAGGGATACTCCGGACGCTATATCGGCGCCTTGGTCGCCGACTTCCACCGCAATCTGATGAAAGGCGGCATCTACGCGTATCCCGGCGACATGAGCAGTCCGAGTGGCAAACTGCGTCTGCTCTTCGAGTGTGCGCCGCTCGCGTTTGTCGCAGAACAAGCCAGTGGCGCGGCAAGTGACGGTACTACCCGCATCCGCGACTTAGAGCCCGAACAACTACATCACCGTACGCCGATGTATATCGGCAACGCTGACGAAGTCGCTTTGCTTGAGGGCTTCCACAAGATGTAGAGGTTTTACTCCCTACATCAACCCGCGTTTCTTGAAGAGTCCAGCCAGCTTCTCGATGCCGTCGTAGCACTTCTCTGGTGTTTCAAATGCGAAGCACAGGCGGGCGCAGTTCTGGCCGTCGCCGTTCGGTGCAAAACCGACACCACCGTTGTATCCGACACCCTCGGCGAAGATCTCGTCGCGCGGTGACGTGATGTCGGTGCCTTCCGGCATCGTCAGCCAGGTGTAGCAACCGCCTTGAGGTTTCGACCAAGTTGCACCAACTTCAGTGAAGTGGTCGCTAAGCGACTCATCCATCGCGTCGCACTTCTGCTTGAGCAGCGGATTGAACCGCTCCCGGTGCTCGTCGAGGTTGTTTCGCAGGAAACCTTCGATGGCGTAGCTCGCGAACTGGTTGGGGCCAGATCCGACCTTGCAGCTCATCGCCCGACGCAAGACCTCGGGCGCAGCCGTGATATAGCCCATCCTCAGGCCGGGAGCCAGCAGTTTGGAGAACGATGCGACGTGGATGACAATGCCGGAGTCGTCAAGGGTTCTAAACGCAGGTTGCACCTCGCCAGCAAAACGGAGATCGACATAGCACTCGTCTTCGAGAATCGGCACGCCATGGCGATGCGCAATCTCCAACAGGGCTTCGCGCCGTCCAACCGGCAACGTCGGACCCATCGGGTTCTGGTGCTCGGCGATGGTGTAGATCATCTTCGGCTTCTTGCCCTTGGCTTCAAGCTTAGTGATTAGGTCGTCGACGGCTTCAGGAACCAAGCCCTCGTCGTCGGTTTCGGCACCGTAGACGGTGTTACCAAATCTCTGGAGCTGGCCGAGCGTCCCGCTGTAGACGAAGTGTTCGGTGATCGCGGTATCGCCCGGGTTGGTCAATGCTTGAATTGCCAGACCGATAGATTCGCCCGAGCCCGCGGTGATCAGTATGTCGTCGATGTCGACCTTGAAGCCGCGGTCGTATTCGAGCTTCCAGGCTACGTACTCTCGTAGCTCCGGCGAACCGGCAGGTTGCGGGTAGTATGCCATGTGACGCGCAATCTCGTCGCCGCGCGAATCCATCGCCGTCTGCAACGCCCCGATCAAACCGTCCATTGGTGACGTCTCGGGCGCCGGGTACGCAACTGCAAAGTCATATTCGGCGTGAGCGACCGAGTTTATTGGCGTGTCCTGAGACCTCTTCGAGAACAATCCCTCGTAACTGAAGTGCGTGCTGGTTGCTGTCATTTGGCGGCTATCTCCGTTCTGCTACGTCAACTTCAACGCATTCTATTTGCAAACGTGTGCAAAGTGTAATTTGCAGGGTAGACTTCACGCATCGACACAGGCATGAGTTATCCGCTATTGAAGTGCGCACCGGTGCGCACCTCGGAGGTGAAGCAATGCGTGGCATCAGATTTCTAGGTGACAAACGTTCTGAAGTCATCGACTACCCGGACGAAGAGCCAGGGGCCGGTTACGTTTTGCTCAAGATGCGTTCGTCCGGGATGTGCGGGTCTGACCTCCATCGGTACCGGGTGCCGTTTTCGCAGGAAGAACTCGAACGTGACCCTGTCAGGCCGGGTCATGAACCTTGTGGCGAAGTTGCGGTGGTTGGCGAGGGTGTTGAGGATTTACGCGTCGGAGATCGCATCCTCCAGCATCACTATGAGGGATGCAAGAAATGCGACCGTTGCAGATCAGGATGGTCGCAGCTATGCAAGGTGCCGGGCCGCATGATACATGGCGGCACGAGGCACGGCGGTCACGGCGACTACATGGTCGCGCACGCATCTACCTGCTTGACCTTGCCAGACGAGTTGAGTTACGAAGTTGGCGCATTTCTCGCGTGCGGAGCCAGTACCGCCTACCACGGACTGAAGAAACTGCAACTGTCGGGGCTCGACACGATCGCGATCTTCGGCGCCGGCCCCGTGGGATTGGCGGCGGTAATGTTCGCAGCGGAGATGGGGGCGCGTGTGATATCGGTCGATATCTCGGGCGAGCGATTGGAGATGGCGAAGTCCACGGGCGCGTGGGCAGTTGTTGACAACAGCGACGGGTCCGCAGTCGATCAGATCCATGACCTGACTTACGGCGAAGGCGCCGATGCGACGCTCGAGGCTATTGGCATCCATGAAACCCGACTCGCCGCGGTGCAATCCACGAAGATATTTGGCCGATGCTGCTTCGTGGGCGAAGGCGGCGATTTCCACGTCGAACCCAGTCCCGACATCATCCATCGACATTTGACGCTGGTCGGGTCATGGACTTTCAGCACTTTCGGGCTTGAAGAAGCGGCACAGTTCACCGCGCGGCGCAACGTTCCGCTTGGGTCTTTGATTACAGGTAGGTGCGGGATCGAGGATGTTCCGGCTGCTTACGAAAAGTTCGAAGCCGGAGCGCCGGGCAAGTTCGTAATCAATTGGGACTAACTAATTTGGACTTACGCCCCTAAATCGTATTGAGATAATGTTTCATCTGGTACGGAGCGACAAATCGTTCCGTGCCGTAATTGCACGCGTCTAAACCCCTCACTAGTTGATTTTGAAGGACCAACGAGAACTCGATTCGAAATTCACACGATTCTGCGAATGGTGCTAAACTGGAAACTTCGCCGAGACACGCGTCGTAAGACCTAGAAGAGGGTACCTGCAAACCTAGAGAATGGTCGAAATACGACCATTGCCACGATCTCGTTAGCTGGCGCATTTAGCGGGAATCCACAAGTGACTCCCTGCGCATGTTACAAAACCAAGGCGCGTTCAGACGAATCCTCGCGGGCGGATTGATTTGGCAATAATACACGCGTTCGGACGACAATCGTCTCGGAATCGAAAAATAGGTAGATATCGCCAAAAAGGTATTTAGTAAAAGGAATCTGTCAATTGGTGACCATTACCAACACCCGAATCGACGATGCTTCTGAAGAAGATGCAGAGATGACGACCGGCGAGTCCGGTTCCGCTGTGATGTCGCAGACCGACAACAGCACATTCCGCTTCGCAGATCTTTCATCGGATGATGAAGGCGCACCCTCAATGAGGGCAACCTCCGCCTCGTCCGAACTCGAAGTATGGGAAGCTGCGCGGGAAGAAGGGCCTGATATCAACCCATCGGCGGGTGTGACTGACGATTCCGCTACCGATGACAACGTTCGGATGTACCTCCGCGAGATCGGAGATGTGCAACTCCTCAGCAAAGCCGACGAAGCAATGCTGTCGCAACGCGTCGAATCTGCCAACCGCTTCGAGCGCATCGAGTGGGACATTCGCGGCAGCCTTGAGACCGAGCACGGTTTCAAGGAGTACCCGCGCAACCGCGACCAACTGCCGGACAACCCTCCCAAGGTGCAAGCTTCCGACGTTGTTGCAACCGTATTGCGCCGACTCAGCCGGCTTGCGCCGATCGCCGACCAGATCGCTTCCTACATGGCGAAGCCGACGCCGGTCACTTTGGAGCATCTCCTTACCGACTTCGAGTACCGAACCATGATCAACGCGGCCCGGGATACCCAGGTCAAGGACATGAGCAAGCTCCCGCCGTACGAATTGTTGCTACGGTACCTCACCGACACACTCGAGGTCTACGAGAACACCAACTTGATGGAGCGTTTCGGCGTGTTCGATGAGACTGCGCAGAAGGGGCGAGGCAAGAAAGCTCAGAAATTGAACACCAAGGACGCCCGCGCCAAGCGTCGCCTTGACAAGGCGAGTTTGCTCGTTCGCGAGTTGGCTGTCCTCTCGAGCTTGCTGCCTCCTGACCTGAGCCTCGTTCTCCCGCCGGAGATGAAACTTGAAGACTTGGCGGTCGAAGACGGTATTGAGGCGTGGCACGAGTCCTACCTGGTTGAAGCGAACTCGATCCTCGAATCGCAACTCTCGTCGATCAAACACGACGGTGAAAAGTCGCGCGACCACCTCGGCAAGGCGAACCTTCGCCTCGTCGTCAGCGTCGCAAAGAAGTACACCAACCGCGGCTTGACCTTCGAGGACTTGATCCAAGAGGGCAATATCGGTTTGATGCGCGCAATCGACAAGTTCGATTACCGCAAGGGATTCAAGTTCAGCACCTACGCAACGTGGTGGATCCGTCAAGGCGTGACCCGAGCAATCGCAGACCAGTCGCGCACGGTCCGCATCCCGGTTCACATGTACGAGGCATTGAACAAGGTGCGTCGAGCCTCTCGCGAACTTGCCCAGGAATACGACCGCAAACCGACGATCGAGGAAATCGCGGAACGCGTCGAAATGACCGTCGAGAAAGTTACCGACGTTCTCAAGAACGGTCAGGAACCGATGTCGCTCGAAACGCCCGTCGGCGAAGACGGCGATAACGAACTCGGTGACCTGCTCCCCGACCGCGATGCTTTGGCTCCTCCGGAAGAGACGGCTCAGCGACTCTTGAGCAACGATATCTCGAACATCCTCAACGAACTTGAGGAACGAGACCGCGAGGTTTTGGTCCTACGCTTTGGCTTGAAAGACGGCAAAGAGTACACGCTCGAAGAGATCGGCTCTCGCATGGACCTCACCCGCGAACGCATCCGACAGATCGAGCGGACAGCGCTCAAGACGCTCCAGCGAAGCCGCGCAGTATGGGAGATGAAGGAGCACCTCAACTAAGAGGCGTCCTGCCGACCTGCTACGTCAGATAGCTGATTAACCGGCCCCGCGTCTGAAACGCGGGGCCGGTTCTCGTTTGTTGGAATCCGTATCCAATGCCATCTAACAAACCTGAGCAGGCCATCAAGAAATCATCACGTTATAAGATGTTGATTCGCTTTGAATCAACACACGATTTCCGACCTACGAGTCGATTGAGGACGATATGGCCGACGCAGACAGGGTGCAAAGTAACGCCGCTGGCGACTGGGACGACATCTTGACGGATGATGTCAAGGGATTGGTCGCTTCGCTCCAAGATGAATTCGGCGCCCGCATCGCAGGATCGCGTGAGGCACGACTCGACATGATCGATGCCGCCGTCCACCGCGGCGTGCAGCCCGGCCATCTCGCGCCTAGCACAGCCACCACGTCGGATTGGTCCGTGCCAGACATGCCAGCGGAACTTTGGAACCCGGGCATCGAGATATCCGGCCCGGCGCACATGACCTCCATGTTCATCAACGCCCTTAACCCCGGACCTGACGGCGAACGAGCCGCTGGCGACCTCGATGACGACGAAGACTCGGCGAGCCACTTGCTCGCAGACACCCTCCTCGCCGCTCGCAACCGGAAGGGAGCGGTTGATCGTTCGCTGACCTTCCACAACGAAGCTCGTGACCGCCACTACTCCATTCAAGACGGCGAGATACCGTTCTTCATGCACCGCGAGCGCGGTCTGCACCTGGATGATCCTGACATGCTGGTCGACGGCTCGCCGGTTTCAGCCACAGTGCTAGGCACTCTGTTGACCCTCTATCACGCTGGACAAGCCCAAACCGAACGCGGCCAAGGCGTCTACTTCTACCTGCCGAAAACCGAATCGCCCGAAGAGGCGGCACTCTACCGCGACCTTTTCGCATCAATTCAAAACCGAGTTCCCGGGTTAAAACACGCTACCATCCGGGGCATCTTCCTAGTCGAGTCTCTGCCCATAGTCTGGACGATGGAAGAGAGCCTGCACGCTCTCGGACCTTACGCCGCCGGCTTGAACGCCGCTCGCTGGGACCTCAAAGCCTCACTGCTTGAATACGTGATGGCGGACCGTGCGAGTCTCTGGCCCGACCGCTTCGGCGTCGCCGTTCCGACAACCCCGTTCATCGCCAACATATTCCGCCGACTCGTCGCCGTCTGCATGAAACATGACGCCGTGCCGATCGGCGGCATGGCCACCGCCCTGCCCCATCGCGATCAAGCGGTCAACGAAGAGGCCGCCGCAACCGTCCGCGGCGACAAGACTTGGGAGGCCGAACAGGGCTTCCTCCGCGGCTGGGTGGCCCACATCTACCACATGAAGTCTGCCGGCGACCCGTTCAAGGAACTCCGCAACAGCGGTTGGGAACCGTCACCGGACATGGCCAACCCGGACAATTACCCAGTGAACATCGAGACTCCCGAAGGCCCAGTAACCCAAGAAGGCACGCGCCAGAACGCCCGAACCCTAATCGAATACGTCGAAGGTTGGCTCGGAGGGCGCGGCGCCAAGGGCATCGACCGATTGGCCGGACGACTCGGACGTCGCCCCGCGCTGATGGAAGACCTCGCCACCGCTCGCATCTCGGTATCCCAAATGGCCCAACGCGTCATCCACGAAGCCCAGGCCGAAGACACCGGAGCAACACACGATTTGTCGCTCCTCAAATCCATCATCGCCGACGAAGGCGAAGACATCATCCGCCTGCTAGGCCCCCACGCCCCCGCCTCCGCCGTCAAACGCTACCAAGACGCCACCAAAATCTCCATGCAGTGGCTCAAGAACTACACCGAGTTCAACTTCCGCTCGCTTGGCTCGTACAGCCGCGCCGACCTAGCCGCGATTGCAGCTGCTGAGGATGCGATATAGTTCCCGTCGAAACAGAAGTTGCTCTTCAACGCCGGTTGCTCACAACCTTGGACGCTGCATCGGGTCGTTAAGGATCGCCGATGAATCATGGTATGGTAGACGCATTGACAGTCCGTCTACCCTGACCGTAGCCATGGCTCTGAACATCAAAAATAAAGAAACGTGTGATCTCGCCAGAGAACTCGCCGAATTGACTGACGACACTATGACCGGTGCCATCACGAACGTATTGCGAGAGCGGGTCGAGCAAATCAAGCGCGAACGCGATCGAGAAGCTCTCCTCCGGGACATTCGTGCAATCCGTGACAGTGTCGCGGATAAGTTGAACGCCGGTCCGTCCGCGGAGGAGATCATAGAAGAAATGTACGGGGAATATGGTGAACCGATTTGATCATCGACACTTCGGCTATGGTTGCCATCTTTTTGAATGAGGATGATGCCGCCCAGTTTGAAGAGAAAGTCGGATGCGCTTGGCCGCGCCGAATGTCGGTGGCTAGCCTGCTAGAGGCAACGATGGTGCTGGAGGGCAAAGCCGGTCCTTCGGTAAGTTTCGCTCTTGACGCTTTGTTGGACAGATTCGGTATCGAGTTAGTGCCCGTGACTCTGGAGCAAGCAGAAACCGCCCGCCAAGCATGGCGCCGTTTCGGCAAAGGGAATCACCCAGCACGATTGAATTTCGGAGATTGCTTCTCCTACGCGCTCGCCGCGACCACAGGCGAACCTCTCCTCTTCAAAGGCAACGACTTCGCTCAAACCGACATTGAGCCAGCGTGAGCAAACGGGGCCGTTGATTGGCCTACCGCGGTGCTAACGCAGCGCCCCATTCACCCGCGGCATCAGTTCCTTGGCAAACAGCTCCAAGCTATTTACCCACGCATCCTTATCGTCCCAATCGTAGCCCATCATCACGAGCGTACCGAACTTGCCCGTCTCCTCAGTCATCTGGAGAATCCGTTCCAATGCGTAGTCCGGATCGCCGGCGATGATGTGTTCCTGCAGCCAATAGTCGACGTCAATCTCGGAATCAGGCGTGGACTGATCACGCTTGAACATGCCCCGGCTCCGACTCGAACGGTCGAGAAGGTTGCAGATGTATTGGAAACCGCCCACGACCGAGTTGGCGCGAACTCGTTTCTGCGCTTCCTTGGTGGTGTCGGCTAGGAAAACGGCGCGTGCGATCTTGAAGTCCGACCGATCAGGTTCCTTGCCAGCCTCGACAGCTGCCGTCTCATAGGTGTCCCAGATATTTGCCACGACATTGTTGGCGATCAGGCTATGTGCGAACGGCTGAAAACCCTTGCGTCCCGCTGTCTTGGCGGTGCCAGAGTTCATCGACGTGATTGGCATCGCAATCGGCGGGTGCGGCTTCTGGTACGGCTTGTGTGTGATGCCGAGACCGACAGCCGCGTCGATGTGCTCCTTCATCGAGATGTTCCAATAGTTGCCTTGCAGATCGATCGGACCATCCGCCGCCCAAAGCGCCAAGACCATCTCGATCGCCTCGGCAACCATCATCGGCGAGTCCTCGCGTTCGATGCCAAGGATTTCCAGATCAGTCGCCACACTACCTAAACCGAAACAGAGGTCCAAACGTCCTTTGCAGAGATTGTCTAGCATCGCCAGACGACCAGCGACATGAACCGGGTGATGCTGCTGGATACAAACCGGTGCCGGTCCCATCCGGATGTTCTCGGTCTCCCGCATCGCCGCGGCGATGAACAGCTCCGGCATCGGCATATTCTCGTACGCCATCGTGTGATGCTCGCCGATCCAGAACTCATTGAAACCCAACTCGTCGGCACGGATTACAAGCTCCATGTCCTCATCGTAGGCCTGGGAGACCGGTTTAACAGGGTCGTGGAACGGCATGATGAAGATGCCAGATTTGATGGGGGGCATTGGATCCTACGGACTTTGCGCGGGTTTGGAATTTGTTGCGTTAAGTATATGGGTAGTGTGTACGTCCCTACCTCTGTCGATCGTCGCGTTCGTCAATTACATCGCGCTCACATTCGTCTACGTGCAGTACTGTCTTCGGTGTGCATGAAAAGTCCGATAAAATGACAAGATATTTTCCGTTGAATTTTGGAAAACGTGAAATGATGCGTACCAAAGAAGAACTTGACGCCATCGCCAGTCGTGCGAAAGCGTACTACTACGACAGCATCAAAGATCAACTGTCGGACGCTGATAAAGGTCGGTTCGTCACCATCGACGCGAACTCCGGCGAGTGGGAGTTGCACGACGACATGCTTGAAGGAATTCTTCGATTGCGTGACCGAGTCCCGAATGCAGAGCCGTTCACCCTTCGGCACATTACGATCACTACATACCGTTTCCCGTCGGTACGCGTCCTACATTCCAAGTGAAGTCGGTTCAGTAAGTGACGGGCTTTTCGGCCTGCTGCCTTACGTCGACCTCGTCATTCAGGGTCCGTTAGGCGATGCAGCAACTGTGTCGGCGTTGGTCGACACTGGTTCAAACGGCTTCGTTTCATTGCCACCAGAGATCGTCGACGAACTTGCCCTCACACCCGTAGGGATTGATGTCGTTGAACTTGCGAATGCCAGATCTGAAAACGTACGGGTTTTTGGTGGCACAGTGACGTTGGGTCATCAAACGCTTAGAGCACCATTTCATCAAATCGGCGATGAACCTACAGTCGGAACGGCGCTGCTAAGGTCTTACAACCTGAGTGTCGATTTTGTACCCGACGGCGACGTACAGGTCTCTACGATCAACTGACCCGCGGCGGCAAGATTATCGCGCCTCAACCGAGCAATGAGTCACCTGCGGCGACCTCCTCGCGTCATCACCGCCAGTGTCCATACGGTTCCGCCGATTAATGCCACGAGTACTACAAGACCGAAATAGTCGCTGATCGCTTCGAAACGCGTCACACTCGGAACCCGATCGCCTGCAATCGAGAACACTACCCAACCGACCACAAATCCAAAAACGCATGTGAATATCACAAAGTTGAGGGCCAGATTTTTCGTCCCTCTTTTGGACGCGGTTCGATTGATCCGCGCTTCAACATCTTCATGCCGCTGGGACGCGACTCTCTGTCCCGATTGAACTCGTCGTACGCGGCTGCGAAACTTGTATCGTTCGCTACAGTGATCGTCGTCAGACCGCTTGGACACAACTCACTACCCCGCCTCCGCCAACAACTTTCGCAGATCCGAGATCTGATCCCTAAACTGCGCCGCGGTTTCGAACTCCATTTCTCGCGCCGCCCTCTTCATTTGCCGCTCCAAGTCCTTGACGATCCGCGTCAACTCGTCCTTGGGCAGACCCATCTCGGCCCCAAACGGCTCGCCCGCGTCCGCCAACACCGTAGGCTCCGACTTCCGTACTCGGTCATTGATGTCTTTGATGTCTTTGACGATGCTGTAGGGAGTGAAGTCGTTATCGAGGTTGTGCCGAGTCTGCAATTTCCGGCGACGATTGGTCTCCGAAATCGCGAACTTCATCGAATCGGTATACCGATCCGCGTACATCACCACCTTCCCTTCAATGTGCCGCGCTGCCCTACCGACCGTCTGTATCAGCGACGTACCAGAACGCAGATAACCTTCCTTGTCCGCATCCAGGATAGCGACCAGCGAAACCTCTGGCAGATCGAGTCCTTCACGAAGCAGGTTGATGCCCACCACGACGTCGTACACGCCTAACCGCAGGTCGCGCAGTATCTCCGTGCGTTCCAACGTGTCGATCTCTGAGTGCAAATAGTGGACCCGGATGCCAAGCTCACGCAGATAGTCCGCCAAATCCTCAGCCATACGTTTAGTGAGTGTCGTTACCAAAACCCTCTGTTGCTTCGCCGTCCTAGCCCGAATCCGTTCAATCAAGTCATCGACTTGGTTCTCGGTCGGCAAAACCGTAATCTCAGGGTCGATTAACCCCGTCGGACGAATGATCTGCTCGACGCGTTGCTCTTCGTGCGCCTTCTCGTAGGGACCCGGCGTGGCCGAGACATAAACAACTTGATTGACGCGGTCTTCGAACTCCGCGAACGTCAACGGTCGGTTGTCGATCGCCGATGGTAACCGGAAACCGTACTCGACAAGATTCGTTTTTCGGGCGTAGTCGCCGTGATACATCCCACGAATCTGCGACAGTGTCATGTGCGATTCGTCGATGAACATCAAATAGTCTTCCGGGAAGTAGTCCAACAGCGTCCATGGCGCCGATCCAGCCGGACGACGCCCCAGCGGACGCGAGTAGTTCTCGATACCTGGACACGTTCCGGTCTCATGCATCATCTCCAGATCGAAAAGCGTGCGTTGCTCAAGCCGTTCCGCCTCCAGCAACTTGCCTTCGCTGCGGAACAGCTCTAACTGTTCTTCCAACTCCGTCCGAATATCCTTCAACGCATCGGCAAACTCCTCCTCGGGCGTGATGAAGTGCTTGCCAGGGTAAATGTCGTACTCCTCGGCCTCCTTCAATATCTCGCCGGTCAGAGGGTCGATGATTGTGATCCGTTCGATTTCATCACCGAAGAACTCGATCCGGATCGCCAACTCCTCGTCCGCCGGCATGATCTCAAGCGAATCGCCGCGCACTCTGAAAGTGCCACGTCGCAGATCCATCAAGTTGCGGTCGTAGTACATCCCGACGAGCCGCCGCGTAACTCGTGTAAGTCCCGGCTCATCACCAACCCGCAATCGAAGCGTTATCTGGTTGTACTCCTGCGGCGAACCCAAACCGTAGATACAAGACACGCTAGCCACTATCAAAGTGTCACGCCGCGTCATTAATGACCGAGTAGCCGCGTGTCGCAGACGGTCGATCTCCTCGTTGATGTCCGTCTCTTTTTCGATATAGGTATCCGACCGAGGGATGTAGGCCTCGGGCTGGTAGTAGTCGTAGTACGACACGAAATACTGCACCGAGTTGTTGGGAAAGAACGTCTGAAACTCGGTCGCCAGCTGCGCCGCGAGCGTCTTGTTGTGGGCAATCACCAGCGTCGGACGTTGCACCTTCTCGACAACGCTCGCCATCGTGAAGGTCTTGCCCGAACCCGTCACGCCCAACAGCGTCTGGTGCTTGAAATTCTCGCTGGCGATGCCCTCGACGACCTTGTCGATGGCGTGGGGTTGGTCCCCCTGCGGCGTGAACTCGTGCTCGATCTTGAACTCGCCGGTAGTGGGCGCAGTTATCGGAACGACTGCTGGCTCTGCGGTGGTAGTCATATTGCGATTTTACCCACGTTCTAGAACACCTCGTGGAAATTAGAATTTCGGTTGTAGATACCAACTCGATGCCTACAACCACGATAGCTTAAGAGCGCAAGAAAACAGGGGTCAGGTAATGGCCATTGTATTGCTGGTTAGGAACGGCGTCATCGCGACGAATGGTCCGCTGGACGGACTGGATCTCTTTCGTCCGGGGTTTCAGATTCGGGGCAACCCAGCGACACCGAAACGCGTCGGGCATCGATGTGATTCGGCGGTGAATCTATTCAGCAGCGGTCGAACCAGTTGAATATCCGACCGTTCCCCCGAAATCCTCGGCGCCGACGCGGACTCACGGTGCGTAAGGTCCCAGTGCGTCGTCGTGCCAGCCTTGGCAACCCGCGCGCGCGTTTCAAGATATTGCTCAACGCCGACTACATGCGGTTGTGGAGCATCGGCGTATCGGCCAGCACCGTGTTATGGCTCGAAACCGTCGCTCTCGGTGTTTACGTCTACGAGCTCACCGGATCGGCGTTCGTCGTTGGATTCATCGGCTTCTTACGGTTGATGCCGTTGTTGTTGCTGGGAGCATTCATTGGCACAATCGCCGACCGCGCGAACCGTCGTTTGATGTTGGCAGCAGCGAACATCACATTAGCCTTGGTGTATCTGACGTTGGGACTGTTGGTGCTGCTAGATCGCATCGAGTTGTGGCACATCGCAGCAGGAGCGCTAATTGGCGGGATGTTGTGGGCGACCGATTTCCCAGTACGGCGCGCCATGATCGCGGATACCGTGCCGTCCGATCACATGTCCGCGGCGTTCGGAGTCGATATGGCCTCCAGCAATTTCGCACGCGTGATTGGACCGCTAGTGGGTGGCGTGTTTCTGCAGACGATAGGGATGCAGGGGGTTTACTTTCTCGGATCTGCCCTATTCGTGACATCGTCGCTGCTCGCCATCTCAATGCTGTTCGCAAAGACCGGCCGCATCGGAACAGGTTCCCCACCATTGCCCGCAAGCACCGGAACCTACGATCTACTGAGCGGATTGCGGCATGTAAGGGCCGATTCCGTGTTGTTCGTCACCATCATCGTCACGATCGTGATGAACGTGTTCGCGTTCCCCTATCAACTGATGATCCCAGTGATCGCCACCGAGAAACTGCATATCGATCCCGTACTGGTAGGGCTATTACTGAGCGTCGAAGGGCTCGGCGCGACAATCGGCGCGCTCGCAATCGCAGCGATGGCGCGACCTAGACATTTCACCCGCGTCTACATATACGCCTCCATCGGGTTGTTGGTGTTACTCATGGCCTTCGCCTTTGCTCCTTGGTACTGGCTGACGATACCGCTGCTGTTCTTGGCCGGGTTTGCGATGTCAGGATTCACTACTATGCAATCGGTGATCGTCGTCATGACAACCAATCCCGCGATGCGTGGCAGAGTGCTGGGCGTGCTCACAGTAGCTATCGGCTCTGGGCCAATTGGTGCGCTCCTCGTCGGATTCCTAGGAACACAGGTCGGCGGCGACAAAGCCGTGTTTACGATCGCGGCGATCGGATTGGTATTGACCGCGGCGACGGTGCTGGCGAGCCGTCGTTATCTGCGTAGTATTCCCCGGCGGCGGCGATGAGACCTTTGCAAATCCACCGTCATTCCCGCGCAGGCGGGAATCCAGAGGGTGGGGTAAGCGGAGATGACCCCATTTTGACCACTCTCCCACTCTTCTGAACAGTTTTGCAAAGGTCTCGCGTCAATGAGGCGGTATTAGTTATGTCTTCGATCGGTTCAAAGAGATTAGAGTTGCGATAGTTGGTACGTGTCAACCACGAGCGCAGCAATCAACGATGAGCGACCGCCTACAAGGACCAGACCGCGACGAGGATTCTCGTCAAGATACCGACGACGAAATCGACCTCCGCTATCGCTACTACGATCCCGAGGAGGACTACATCGACGAATACAAACCTCCAGAGCACCGCGCGGCCGACGGTTGGTCCACCGAATCCAAGTCCAACACCCCATGGTGGGTAAAAGCCGGCATCGCCATCGTCTCGATCCTCGTCATCCTCGGACTCCTCGCCGGTCTAGCTGGCCCGTTCCTGGGATCATCCGGATCCGACGCGCCACAGCGCATCGAATACATACCCGCTCAAGTCGTCGAAATAGTCGACTTCCGCACCATCATCGTCGACATCGACGGCGAGCTAGCCACCGTCCGTTACATCGGCGTAGAGCCTCTACCGCTCAGCAGCCCGTGGTACGACGTCGGCATATTGGCGAACCTACAAATAGTCGGCAACAGCGAGGTCCTCTTGGAAGCCGACGAGGTAGACACCGATGACTTCGGGCGCCTCCTCCGCTACGTCTACGTTGAACGCAACATGGTCAACGGCCTCCTGTTGCGCAACGGCATCGCACTGCCCGGCGAAGAACGAGACGGATTGAACCGCCATCACGCCAACCTCCAAAGCTGGACCGAAGCGGCACGATTCGAACGACTCGGACACTGGAGTGGCGTGCCACCGCGATTCGCGACCGACGAAAGCGTCAACTGAAGGTCTCGTCCTTGCCTCGTATCGCTCGAAAGACCGCGTCAAACGGGGTCACAGTCAGACGCGCCGCATCTAGGCGACGTCGCCCCGGCGTTGGCAATCCGATTGCCAGATTCAAAGTCGTTCTCAACGGCGACTACGCCCGACTATGGGGCATCGGTATCTCCAACAACTCCATGCGTTGGCTCGAAACCGTCGCCCTCGGCATCTACGTCTACGACCTGACCGGATCCGCCTTCCTAGTCGGCTTCATCGGATTCCTGCGCATGGCGCCCATGCTCGTCCTCGGCGCTTTTATCGGCGCCATCGCCGACAAAGCCAATCGCCGTGCCATCCTCGCCATCGCCAACATCAGCTTGGCGGCGGTTTACCTCACACTCGCCCTGCTCATCCTCGCCGACCGCATCGAGCTCTGGCACGTCGCCACCGGTGCTTTCATCGCCGGCATCGTGTGGGCAACCGACTTCCCCGTCCGCCGCGCCATGATCGCCGACAGCGTCCCTGCCGACAGCGTCTCCTCAGCCTTCGGCGTCGACATGGCCTCCAGCAACTTCTCCCGTGTCATCGGCCCACTCGTCGGTGGAGTGTTCCTCCAAGGCATCGGCATGCAAGCCGTCTACTTCCTCGGTTGCGGCCTATTCGTCATCGCCTCCTTGATCGCCTTCTCGATGCTCGTCATCCGAAAACCACCTACCACCTCCGAACGCACACCCGCGTCCAGCAGCAACTTCGACCTCCGCACTGGCATCAAACACGTAACCGGTGACGCCGTATTGCTCGTGACCATCATCGTGACGATCGTGATGAACCTCTTCGCGTTCCCCTATCAACAGATGATCCCGGTCCTAGGCGCTGAAAAGCTCATGATCGACCCCGTCTTCGTCGGACTCCTCCTGAGCGTCGAAGGGCTCGGCGCAACCCTCGGAGCCCTCACCATCGCCGCCATCGCACAGCCCCGACACTTCACACGCGTCTACATCTACGCATCCCTTGGCTTCACCTGCGTAATCGCCGCATTCGCCCTCACCCCCTGGTACTGGCTCGCCATCCCCCTCCTCTTCATCGGCGGCTTCGGCATGTCCGGCTTCGGCACCATGCAATCCATCATCGTGGTTTCATCGACGCGGCCGGAGATGCGAGGACGCGTCCTAGGCGTCCTCTCCGTAGCCATCGGCTCCGGTCCCATCGGCGCCCTACACGTCGGATGGTTGGCAACGCAAATCGGTACCGACACCGCTGTCTTCGCTATCGCCATCACCGGATTCGTGTTGACCGCCGCGACCGTCCTAGCCTCTCGCAAGTATCTGCGCAGCATTCCGCGGTATCGGCGATGACCAACCAGTCATCAACCTAACTGTTTTAGAACTCTCAACCCGCGTCCCGTGTCGATTGAATGAAACAAACCAAAGGAGACAGTCGTGACCATCATCGTTTCGCCGTTTACGACCGCTCGAAACGCAAATGGGACTTACTCATTAACGCTTGCGCAATTGACCAGCGTATTCCTCACTGAAATTGAAATGTTGTTTGGTCCCCGAGATTCGAAATTCACCTACGTCGGGTTAGAAATCGACACAACTCAAAATGCCAAGCCGCGAATTTGGTTTCCGCACACCGGATACCCGGGCAACGAAAGCGAGGAACGATCGGCACACATCGTTATCCGTCTGACTCAGAGTGCTCACAGTGACGCCAACATCGCGATATGGCAACTTGCACATCAATGCGTCCATCTCATCGACCCGTGGCATATTGAAGTCGAGGGTCGACAACTCAATTTCCTTGAGGAAGGAATCGCCACCTGGTATCAAGAAACGATTGTGCAAGGCGTACCGCAGGACCCAGTGTATGTGGAAGCCAAGTCTCTGGTTGCGCCGTTCATGCCTGAACTGGCTGCTACCGTCAAGCACATACGCACGCAACACAAAATCCGTATTAGTGACATCGACGATCCTGACCTATTGTTAAGACATTGCCCAGAGATGGACACCAAAGTCGCTGACGACCTTTGCCAACGGTTCGAAACGGACTAGGAACCGCCACAACCGTCCTAGCCTCTCGCAAGTATCTGCGCAGCATTCCGCGGTATCGGCGATGACATGATTTCCGCCAACGGATGATATTTTAGGATATATGTAAGGTAACATTCGTTTACTACTCTACTGTGGACCTTGCCAATTGACAACCGCAACGAAACAACAGATCGCCAACCGCACGATATTCAAAGGTGACAACCTAGACATCTTGCGAGGCATGAACTCAGACAGCGTCGATCTCATTTATCTCGATCCACCGTTCAACTCCAACGCCAACTACGCGGCACCGATCGGTAGCGTAGCGGCCGGAGCCGCGTTCAAAGATACTTGGACTTGGGATGACGTAAAAGCCGAGGAACATGGTCTGATCGCAGACCAAGAACCAGCACTCTATGACGTGATCAAAGCTGCCGGTTCGGCGCGCGGCAAGGGGATGATGGCGTACCTCATCATGATGTCGTCGCGCATGATCGAGATGAAACGATTGTTGAAGGATACGGGCAGCATCTATCTGCACTGCGACGATACGGCCGACGCGTATCTGCGCTTGATGATGGACAGCATCTTCGGTAGCGAAGCGTTTCAGTCATGTATCCAATGGAAACGTACGAGCGCGCACAACGACACGATCTTCGGACGCGTTACGGACACGATTCTGGTTTATGGTGCCGCGCCGATTAATCCTGTTACGCAAGCCCTTGAGCCCGATTACGTCAGCACATACTACCGACATGAAGATTCGCGTGGCAAGTACCAAAGCGGAGATCTAACGGCTTCTGGACCGCGCCGGGGCGAAGCCGGCAAATCGTGGCGTGGCTACGATCCCACTGACAACAGTAGACACTGGAGCGTACCAAAGACGCATAAGTACGCACAGTACATCGAGGCAAATTTGATTCCGGGTTACACAAGTATCGAGAGTATCCACGATCGATTAGTTGCGCTTGATGCTGCGGGGTTGGTGCTTTGGTCGCGGAACAACGTTCCCCGATTGAAACGATATCTGATGGCGGGTCAAGCGCAGGTCGCGACGAATTTGTGGACCGATATCAAGAATGCCTCTAGGAAAGAGCGCACTGGCTATCCGACTCAAAAGCCACTGGCGTTGATGGAACGAATTATCCGGGCGAGTTCAAACGAGAGTGACATAGTACTCGATCCGTTTTGCGGTTGTGCTACGACGTGCATAGAGGCTGAACGTTTGGGAAGGCAATGGATCGGCATTGATCTGTCGCCATTAGCCGTTCGATTGGTGGAAAAACGCGCCCGCGAAGAACTCGGATTGATGGGCGGTATCCAATCGATCCACAGAACCGACATCCCGAAGCGAACCGATCTAGGCAAACTGCCAAATTACCGTACCCACAAGCACACGCTTTTCGGTCAACAGGAAGGCATCTGCAACGGATGCCTCGTAGCCTTCCCATTCCGAAACTTCACCGTCGACCACGTCGTCCCGACAAAAAAAGGCGGCACCGACCACATCGACAACCTCCAACTACTATGCGGCGCCTGCAACAGCACCAAAGCCAACGGCAGCATGGCAGAGCTGATAGCGCGACTTCGAGATCATGGTATTCGCACGTAAGTCACTCAATCAGCACAAACATCGCAGGCCCAGCTGTCGCGGTTTCGAGTTTCGTGCTCGGCTGGTGACCGTCCTAACATCACGGTGGTATCGGCGATAGGCGGGTTAACCGCAGTTTCACCCAATGTTAGATTGAGAAGTATGTACCTAATCCACATCCGAAATCGATCTTCGATATCTGGATCGGTAAACCGTTGGACATGGGTTTTAGCGATAGACATGTAACGGAGTAACCAAAACACAACCTGTGAGCACAACGCGGACGAGTTACAGTAGTTTGTTTAACGAAGAATATCCTATCGTTGAACGGTACCAGTTACATGAATCCACAGTGCTTGCAGAAATTGCGAATTTATCGGACAGAACTTGCGAACAACAGGAAGAGCAGTACACGATCCGTCGTCTCATCAACCAGCACGTACAGTTTATCCAACCGAATTTGCGTTGGAATAAAATGACGGAACAAGAATCCCAAACAGTCAACCATGTAGTGACTATAGGATACGGCATCCCAATCACGGTGGAGCAATATGGTGTTTTTGGTTTGTACTTTGGATTGCCCGAAGGAGTCGACGATGATAGGAGTGAATTCGTTCACTTTGGCGAAATTCAAAGCCGTTCTCAACCGATGTTAATGATCGAATTTCGAATTCCCCGTGATTTATGGGACAGAAACGGCGCGACGTGGTTTCAATCCATCAGGGACAGGGATCTGAGGTGGTTGAAACGGGTTGTTGAAGCCTACCATCAAGACGAATTCAAGCACAACGACAGGATTGTCGAATTGATCCATCGAGGAGTCAGTGATCGATACAAATTCGTTAGAAACTTACCTTTAATACTTGAAGAATTGCCGTTGCCATTCGACGTTACCGAAGCAACGAATGTGAGCACCAAAGGCTTTCGGGACCCCAAATACCGTGTCCACAAACGTTATTGGTTCGGCCAACAAGAAGGCCAATGCAAAGGATGCAAAAAAGAGTTCCACTTCAATGAAATGACGGTCGATCACATTGTCCCCAAATCGAAGGGAGGGGCAAACGAATTTGACAATCTGCTGTTGCTCTGCGAACCCTGCAACAGCCTCAAAGCTGATAATACGATGGATGATCTTTACGCGGCTCTCGAAAAGCAAGGATCCTCTGATGCAGATCTGCGACCACATCAACCGTGAAATAACTGATCGCGTTCGCGACGGAGTATATTCTAGCTGTAGCCGAGTCTTGCCCCTATGCCAAAATTGAATCCCACGCGCACCCAAAAGCGCATCCCACAACCCACAGAAAGGCACGCCCTCATGCACAACTACGAAGACCTCCTCGCAAAGTCCAAAGAGTGGCGTGACTGGTACTACGACGGCGCACCGACACCGAATCCGGTAACCGAGTCCGTATCCGACGCCTTCGACCTCATCAACGCTACGCTGTTCGGACACATCTACCAGCGTGAGGCGCTACCCGGAAACATCCGGAGCATCTGCACCGTCGCAGCACTCATCGCCCTCGACCGTCCGAACCAGCTGCCCGGACACATCACCGGCGCACTCAACTACGGCTGGACAAAAGAGCAGATCGTCGAGCTCATCACCCAGATGCTTTTCTACGGCGGCTACCCGGCGTGCGTCAATGCCCTAAACGCCGCCGAGAAGGCGTTCGCGGACTACGACGAGCGACACTCTGGGGAGTGAATGCATCGCAAAACGTCGATTCAATTTACGGCGCGAAAAGGCGTTTTAACCAATCGACGAAGATTTGGCAGTGGTTAGCACTTAGGTCAAAGTCTTCCGCGCCGATAGCGGCGCCGATGTGCGGCGGTCGCCTGCATGTGGCAAGCCAAGCGTAAAGCATCGCACGGTCGGTTTTGCCAGACGAGAACTTTCGTTCGGAAACGGGAATACCGTCAACATATGCCTTGGACATCGGCCACACCGCGTCGTCATCTTTGATCATGTCGATAACAAAGTCTTCAAGTTCGCCCGACGAATTGTTGTCAGGCATGATCCAAACGCCAACCCGTGGACGTTCTGGTGTCGAATCTATGATCGTGCCACTGACATCGAGGTTGGAAGGCACCGAAATTCCCGATTCATCCAACCGTTCTGATACCTTCTTCCAATTCATGTCAAACGAGTCGTCTGCATCAATCATTATCCCCACGACATCTCGAGAGCCCGCCACTACTTCTGCGTAAATCGCGTTCAAGAGAACCGATAACCCTTGTTTGTTATCGATCTCAAACTGCAATTCGGGTGCTTGTTTCTCTTGCAGTTGGCGAACAAAATTCAGGTCACTCAAACCTTCCACCAACAGCACATTGCTGCTCCGCGATGTGAGATCGGTGCTCACCCTCTAACCTCAATCCTTTGTTGCGCGGCGCGTACGAGTTCCCGTTCAGGAAGCTCAGCGGAGTGTAACGAACCGTTTTTTCTGTAAAGTTGCAGCAACCGCCCTTCAACTTCAGGAATATCGGACGCGGCTTGGGCGAATCCAAGCACGCAATCATAACTGTGAGTAGTTGCGATCACTTGCACGTTGTTTTCATGCGCAGTCCTTAACACCATCCGCCAAAATTCGGATTGTATCGAATAATGTATCCCGTTTTCAGCTTCGTCTATGAGCAAGAACCCACCACGTGCCCTTACCAACGCAAGTGCTACGCCAAGCATCCTAAGTGCGCCGTCACCGAACGATTTCAAAGAGAATTGGTGACCAAGATTGCGACGTCCCGCGATTAATCTGGTGCCACCCCTTTGTCGTCCGCGGGTGCCTCCTACTACCGCAATCCGCACAACGTCGTCTCCGAGCACGATCTTCAATGCATCGAGCGCTCGTTCCTCATCCTCCGTAAACGTTACCTTGTCCCAAGTGCCTGCCAGTTCGAAATTGTTGGGCAAAACTGGCCCGAAGTTCGCACAAGGAATCTCCGGCGGCAACTGTTGTCGGGGCAACCTCAGCAACCTCCGACGAATTTCCGGAAACTGCCGATCGTACCGATGGCTCGTGGGCGCGCCTAGATAGTCGAACGAAAAGACCCACGGCAAAACGTGAGAGGAATTATCGAAACGAGCACTCAACGTTTTGTCGCCGAACTCGTATATGTCCGGGTTCATCCCTCGGAAAAGCTCAAGTTGATCTCCAGTGACATCACCAACTTCTACCTTCAATTGATTTTGAACGTTTGAAGAACCTATCGTGATGCTGCTCGAATCAGTGACCTCCCATCCGTGAAACAGACCAGATAGATCGATACCGGCCACGTCATCATCGTCTTTGTCGTTCGCGTCAGCGAACTCTTCACGTTCTTTAAGCAAATTGGTTAGAGCTGTGTAACTGCCCCGCGCTGCGTAGACCCTGACAGCTTCTAAGACCGACGTTTTTCCGACGCTGTTTTTACCCGTGATCATCGTCACGCGTCCTAAACGCGAGATGTTCAGCGCCGCTAGCCCGCGAAACCCCTCGATGACGAGATCGGGCAGGTGCAACCCACGGTCAGCAGACGTCTCGGCGTCGGTGGACGTTCGAGTGTCAATTTCAGACGAAGTCATAGCATGCGATCCTTATCCGGCACGAGAATCTGACGGAGAGTGAGTTTGCCCGCAGTTCTCGTCCGCGAATGCTACGCACGATTTTAACAACCGAGTACGCGACGCTATCCTCACACCCGTTCTGGTCGTATCGCGGATGGGCATCACCCCACCCATTCTCCCCCTTACCATTGAATCTCATCAACCGTCTCCGAATCCCACGACGAGGAAATCTACCCGCATGCCCACCCCTTCAAACGCCATGCGCTCCGAACGCGACTCCATGGGCGTCCTTGATGTCCCCGCAGACGCATACTACGGCGCTAACACCCGACGCGCAGAGCTAAACTTCCCCATCAGCGACCTCCGTTTCAGCCGTTCATTCATTCGAGCCATCGGACAGGTCAAGCAGTGCGCCGCCGAGGTCAACCTCGATCTCGACGCCATCGACCCCGAATTTTCCACCGCCATCGTAGCCGCCGCCCAGCGCGTCATCGACGGCGAGTTCGACGATGCCTTCGTGGTCGACATCTTCCAGACCGGCTCCGGCACCTCTACCAACATGAACGCCAACGAGGTCATCTCAAACGTCGCCATCGAGGCACTCGGCGGCAAGCTCGGCTCTCGGGACCCCATCCATCCGAACGACCACGTGAACAAGGGTCAGTCCTCAAACGATGTAATCCCCACCTCTATACAAGTAGCCGCGGCGGTCGCAATCGCCGACTCCCTGCTACCCGCGATGCAGGAACTCGAAGACGGCATAAGGGCAAAGTCCGACGAGTTCTGGGATGTAGTCAAAACCGGGCGCACACATCTCCAAGATGCCACCCCCATCCGCTTAGGGCAAGAGTTCCTGGGCTACGCTGGACAGATCGAGCTCGGACGTCAGCGCGTCCAACGCGCCCTCAATGAACTCGCCGTCCTGCCACTGGGCGGCACCGCAGTCGGAACCGGCATCGGCATGCATCCCAAATTCGCCGAACGCGTCATCGCCAAACTCGGCGAGCGAACCGGCATTCCATTCTCCGAAACCAACAACCATTTTCAGTCGCAAAGCACCATCGACACCGTCGTCAGCGCATCCGGCGCCCTCAAGACGGTCGCCGTCAGCCTGCTCAAAATCTGCAACGACCTCCGCTGGCTCGGCTCCGGCCCACGAGCCGGCATCGGCGAGATCGCGCTGCCAGAGGTGCAACCCGGAAGCTCAATCATGCCCGGCAAAGTCAACCCCGTGATTGCCGAATCCGCCACCATGGTCTGCGCCCAAGTCATCGGAAACGACGCCACCATCGCCATCGCAGGACAGTCCGGAAACTTCGAGCTCAACGTCATGATGCCCGTCGCCGCCCACAACCTCCTCGAATCCATCGACCTCCTAGCCGCATCTTGCACCAACCTCCAACGCCAATGCATCGCCGGTATCCAAGCCACCGACAAAGGCCCGTCTATGGTCGCGCAAGGCCTCGCCATCTGTACCGCCCTAGCCCCCATAGTTGGCTACGACGCCGCCGCAGCCATCGCCCACGAAGCATCCGAAACCGGCGAAACCATCCGCCACGTAGCCCTCCGCCGAACCGACCTCGACGAAGCCGCACTGGATGAGGCCCTCGACCCCTTTAGCATGACCGAGCCCAACCCCAACATCAGCGGCAGTGGTTGAGACGACAAAAATGAACGAAAATTTGGACCCGGAAGAGCGAGAGATTCTCGAGCGATTCGAACGTGGCGAGATGCACCCAAAGGCTGACGCCGGAGATGAGATCGAAGCCGCACATCGGGCGGCTCGCAATACTTTGTCCAAATCACGGAAAGTTGATCCGCCCACGACCGAACCCAACCCCAACATCTCGGTAAGCGGCTAAACGCCGAGCTAATCCCTCGCCAGCAGCCCCCGCCATCGGCATTCTCGGCGCGTTTCGCCACATCGCGTCCCATTTGTTTCAATGTTGTAGTATATTTGTATGAATTAATTTTAAGGAGTGCTTCCAACCTTGGACCGAAAACCCAACATTGCAGTTCTCATCGACGCCGAGAACATCAACAATCTCGCATCTCTACACAACCTGATCGACATCCTCGAAATGGACGGTAACGTCGTACTCAAACGTGCCGTCGGCGACTGGTTTCGGGCCATCAAATTGGTCCAAGTCGGGATGCAAGACATGGGCATCGAGTTGGTCCATCAGCCCAACTTCGTGCCCGGAAACAACATGGCCGATGTCCGAATCGTCATCGAAGCCATCGAAATCCTCCACAACCCCAATCTTGCCGTAGACGCCTTCGCCGTCGTCTCTTCCGACCAAGATTTCTTGCCCCTTTACGACCGACTGCGGGAACTCGGCAAACAAGTCATCGTCGCCGGAAACGCCAACGATAATCACGCCCGACTCGAACGACACTCCGATCAATTCATCCCTATCGCCGAAGCCCTCGATCCAGAAATCAGTTCTATTTACGCTCGGGACCCGAGGCGAAAACCCAAGCGGCAAGTCGTCAAGGTCGCGCGAAAACGCATGAACCCAAATGTGCGCGGCCAGATCCGTGACCTCATCCTCCGATCGATGGTCGCCTCCACAGACGAACGCGGGATCGTGTCGACCAAGACCCTCTATGAGACCATGCGGCGCATCAAACCCAACTTCAGCGTCAAAAGACTCGGATACCTCCAATTCGCCCAGCTCATCAGAAGCTATCCCGAAATCGTCCAAGTGCAAGGCAGACGCAGCGCAAACACCACCGTAAGATTGCTGCGATCCAAATCTAAGGCTTGATACGCTGTTTCACTAGAAGCTCGACATCGACCCCAGTCAAATGAGATGGCCACACTGGCCCGAACATTCAATCGACTCGCCCTTGCCTGCACAATATTGGCACTCGGCTCCCTTTGGGCCGCCTGCGAAGACCTCGAAGTCGCAGACTACAACCCCGAATTCCGCCCCATCGCCACCGTCGAACGCGCACCCACCGTCCAAGCCGCCCCGACCATCGGAACCGCGCCAACCACAACCAGTTTCGAAGGATTCAAGACAGCACCGACGGTTACTCAAGCTGATGGCTTCAATCAGGCACCAACGGTCACAAAGGCTGAGGGTTTCGAGCAAGCCCCTACCGTGACCCGGTTCGACGGCTTCAACAACGACGAAAACCCCTGCACAATCTTCTTGGATCAACCAACCCCTCAAAACGCCAAACGCGCCGCCGAATGGGCGATTGGACAACTAGACGGCGCCGGCGGCCAGATCGATCCCAACAACAACCTCCAAACAACCGCCGCCTGTCAAGCCGTCCTGAACCGGTAGGGACAGGTTTCAAACCTGCCCTTGCCATCGCGAAAAATAAGGATGCGAGATCAACCCTGTCGACCGCAAAATTCTTGATCCCGAAAAACCCGCCAGAAAACCCGCGAAATCGCGCTTGACATTACACAACGCATGTACCACAATAACAACCAAGCGCCAACGCTGCCGATCAACAGCACCGGCGCCCAGAAGTATCGCCGCGTCGAGGGTTAGCGCTCCTTTCACGAGGGATATCGACAACCGAATATTGAACCCCGGTCTGCGGGAGGGACGACACAGGACCGCGGCAGGGGCAGGTTTGAAACCCGCCCGTGCCCAAACGGTCCGCGACGGTGCCCGCCAGAAGTTGAGGATAGGTTGGGACGCAACGCAGATCGACAACCCGGCCGCTGCGGGATTGTGGCTCCAGGGCTCGGATGCGGAGCAGGTTGCCGGCTCCGACCAGCAAGCCAGACGGACGTACCGTCCCTTTCGCGTAGCGAAGGGGACGCGTGGAAGCGAAGCGACCACGCAGGGGATGCCCGTTCAAGGTCCGAGCGAAACCCCGTTTTATCCGGCAGACGTCTGGCCGCTTCGTCGAGCGGCCGAGGCTACAGCATCGAAGATAGACAAAAATCGACTGATTCCGGGCGCTCCACCTACCGGCGACCGTCAGGACGACCGATGGTCTGGCGACATCGGCGACGCTGTATTTTGTATAAAAAGGCACCAACCAGTTATCGCCCGCGCGAACCCGAACAACGACGCGGCGATGCTTCGACGACCAAACGATTGTCCCCTCTCCCCCTCGTGGGAGAGGGCTAGAGCCTGCCCCGGGCTTGAACCGGGGGTGAGGGGCCAATAAATCAATGACCAAGACTTGACAACATCAACCAAGACCAACCACTCAACACTGCCGACCACCTCGACAGGTGTTTCAACGCGCCAAATTCCAAACCAAACAATCAATCCACTCCACATTCCCACCGTCAATGGCGCGTTAACATGGAGTCGCTAAACAGCTAGATTTAGCTGAACCGAAAGAATGGAGCCTCAACTGTGTCTGCTGACGCACGAATCGAAGAACTCGGCATAGATCTGAACCACCCCTCACCTCCCATCGCCAACTACGTCTCATGCGTTCGGGTCGGCAACCTGCTCTTCCTGTCAGGACACGGCCCTCGTCGAGGCGGCTCCGACGAAATGATCACCGGCAAGGTGGGCTCCGACCTATCAATCGAAGAGGGCTACGAAGCGGCCCGCATGGTCGGCATCCAACTCCTCGCCACCATCAAACACGAACTCGGCACCCTCAACACTGTCGAACGCTGCGTAAAAGCCCTCGGCATGGTCAATGCAGCCACTGACTTCACAAGCCAGCCGGCCGTCATTAATGGCTTCTCCAACCTCATGGTCGAGGTCTTCGGCGAAGTCAACGGCAAGCACGCCCGATCCGCAGTCGGAATGGGCAGTCTACCCAACAACATCGCAGTCGAAATCGAACTCATAGTCCAACTGAAAGACGGTGCATAAAATGGGCGGATTCAAAGTCGAAAAAATCAACCACGTCGGAATCCCAACCGACGACCGCGGAGCATCCATCGCCTTCTACCGCGACCTCATCGGCCTCAAGGTGATTCCCCACGAGATCGAAGGTAACCCCCTCGTCTGGACACGGGCCGAAGACGGCGGGATGGTTCACCTCATCGAACCTCGAGATGGAAACCCCGCCGGCTTTCATGTCGCCCTCCAAGTCGACGACATCGACGCCGCGCTCGAAGCCGTCAACTCCGCCGGCGTCGAGATAACGTCGGGCCCAGGCGAACGGGCAAACGGGCAACGCTACTTCTTCGTCGATGACCCCGACGGAAACCGCCTCGAGATCGCAACCGCCGGCTACACCATCGACTCCGGACGCAGCGTCGACGACATGGGCATCACCTACGACGTCGACGGCAACAAGCTCTGAGCCTCAGCGTCGCATCGCGGCTTTCTCAACGTTCTTGAAGAAGACCCCCATCAGCTGCTTCGACACGCCCGGCAACATCCGTTGCCCAACACGAGCGATCATGCCACCCACCTGAAGATCGCCGTCGGCCTTAATCAGCGTCGACTCCGCATCTATCTCCTCAAGCTCCACCTTCCCTGTCCCCTTCATCCAACCATGACGTGAGTTTCCATCCACTAGGAGCCGATAAGAATTCGGCGCGTCCCGCTCCTCGATCTTCACCTTCCCCGCAAAACTGGTCTTAATCGGCCCGATCGCGATATCCATCGTGGCCGTGTACTCGTCCGTCCCAACTTCCGTGAGCCCTTTGGCCCCAGGGATCATCGAACCTAGCGCTTCCACGTCGTTAAGCGTTTCCCAGACCTTCCGCTTGGGAGCGTTTACAGTGAATTCTCCGCTGATTTTCACGTCTCAATCCCTCGGAAAACGGTGTCTTTGCTTCGACGCGCTCAACAATTTCGGATAAACTTGCTTCAGTTTCCACAGTCCATCTTAACCCTCGGGGGATGTCCATGAATGCAGAAGTGACGATAACGATCAACGGGACGGCGCACCGCCTGCAAGTGCCCCCGAGAACGTTGCTATCGCAGGTGCTCAGAGACGAATTAGATCTCACCGGTACCCACGTGGGTTGCGACACCAGCAGTTGCGGCGCCTGCACCGTTCTCGTCGATGGAAATGCGACAAAGTCGTGCACAATGTTCGCCGTCCAAGCCGACGGGCGCAGCGTGACCACGGTCGAGGGATTGGCTTCGAACGGCGAGCTGCATCCGATCCAAGAGGCATTTCGTGAAAAGCATGGCCTGCAGTGCGGATTCTGCACTCCAGGGATGATGATCACGGCAGTCCAGATACTGGAGCGCAACCCTTCACCAACGGAAGCAGAGATCAGAAGCGGATTGCGCGGTAATTTGTGCCGCTGCACCGGCTACCACAACATCGTCAAAGCCGTTCAGCACGCAGCAGCCATCTCGGGAGGTGAGTAGAAATGACAACTGGGACCCTCATTGGCCAAGAGGTCAAGCGCGTAGAAGATCATGCGCTGATCACCGGCAGAGGCCGATATGTCGACGATCTTCGGCTGCCTGGACTGCTCCACCTGGCGATCGTCCGCAGCCCATATGGTCACGCCAAAATAAACCGCGTGGATGTCTCGGCAGCGGCAAACGCAGATGGCGTGGTTTCGGTGTTCACTGGCGCAGACCTCGCCGAACAACTCGGCAGCCTGCCCGCCGGTTGGTTACTCGATGAAGAAACCACCGGCATGAAGGCACCGGAGCACCCCCCGTTGGCCATCGAGAAGGTCCGCTACGTCGGCGACGCGGTCGCCGCCGTAGTAGCCAACTCCCCAGCCTCAGCCTCAGACGCAGTTGCATTGGTTGAGGTCGACTACGAACCGCTAGACGCCGTCACCAACGCCGAAGAGGCCACCGCCGACGGTGCACCCGTGGTCCACGACGACGCACCGGGCAACTTGGCGTTCGACTGGTCGGTAGGCGCCGGCGATTACGAGGCCGCCGCGGCAGAAGCCGATGTTGTGGTCTCCGAGCGAATCATCAACCAGCGATTGATCCCCAACCCCATGGAGCCGCGCGGCATCATGGCTGACTACAACGGCGGGACCGACCAGATAACGATCTGGACATCGACTCAGATACCTCACCTCGTGCGTCTTCTGTTCTCACTGGTAACCGGCCATCCCGAGCACAAAGTTCGGGTCGTCGCCCCTGACGTCGGCGGAGGTTTCGGGTGCAAGCTCTATCTATACGCTGAAGAGGTCATCTGTGGCATCGTCGCGAAGCAGCTCGAACGGCCGGTCAAATGGATCGAAAGCCGGACCGAGAACTACATCGCCACCACTCACGGGCGCGACCACATCGCGGACGCCGAGATCTGCGGCACCAGCGACGGCATCGTGACTGGGCTTAAGGTCCACGTCTACGCCAACCTGGGCGGATATCTATCGACGTTCGCACCAGCAATCCCAACCATCCTGTTCGGCTTGATGCTGGGCGGGTGTTACAAATTCGAGAACCTCTCGTGCACGGTCAAGGGAGTCTTTACCAACACGACGCCCGTCGATGCCTATCGAGGTGCCGGACGCCCCGAAGCGACCTACGTCGTCGAGCGGATGATGGAGCGATACGCCCACGAGATCGGGCGCGACGTTCTCGGCGTTCGCCGTCGCAACTTCATCCGACCATTCAAGCGCGGTCACGACATGCCCATCGGCGTTACGTACGACTCTGGCAACTACCAAGGCGCGCTCGGAGCGGCGCTCGAGAAATTCGACTACCAAGCGTTCAGGCAAGAGCAACGCGATGCCCGACGTGAGGGTCGACTGCTCGGCGTCGGCTTCTCGACCTACATCGAGATCTGCGGCATGGCCCCATCAGCGGTTGCAGGTGCATTGGGCGCAGGCGCAGGTCTGTGGGAATCGAACACCGTCCGTGTCCACCCAACCGGAACGGTGACCGTGTTCACCGGCACTTCGCCGCACGGACAGGGTCACGAGACCACCTTCGCTCAGATAACGGCGTCAAGGCTCGGCATTCCGATGGAAAACATCGAAGTCGTGCACGGCGACACCGAACGACACCAGTTCGGCACCGGCACGTTCGGTAGCCGATCCTTGGCGGTCGGCGGCGAAGCCCTGATGATGAGTCTGGACAAGGTCATCGACAAGGCGAAGCAGATCGCCGCCCATGAGATGGGCGTCGATTCGAAACAGGTGGTTTTCGAGAATGGCACGTTCTACGTTGAAGACATCCAAGAGCGCGAGATTCCTTGGGGCGATGTCGCTCTAGGTGCGTACTGGGCCAAGAACCTGCCCGACGGTCTCGAGCCCGGCTTGGAGGCCGTGAGCTTCTTCGACCCGCAGAACTTCACGTGGCCGTTCGGCACGCACATCGCAGTTATCGAAATCGATGAAGTGACCGGCGAGACGAAACTCAACCGCTACGTCGCGATCGACGATGTCGGCAACGTCATCAACCCGATGATCGTGGACGGCATGGTTCACGGCGGCATCGCACAAGGCATCGGACAGGCTCTCCAAGAGTGCGCGGTCTACTCGGACGACGGTCAGTTGCTGACCGGAAGCATGATGGACTACGCGGTTCCGACGGCAGAGGACTTCCCGAACTTCGAAACCGGTCGCACGGTCACTCCGACAACCGTCAACTCACTCGGCGCCAAAGGCGCAGGCGAGACGGGCACGATCGCGGCATCACCGGCAGTGGTGAACGCAGCCGTAGACGCGCTCAAACACCTCGGCGTGACGCATCTGAACATGCCGTTGAGCGCAGAAAAGATGTGGCGAACCATCCAGGACGCCAAAGAGGAACGTCGAGCCCGACGTTCGGCAGCAGCGAGAAGGGGTAACTGAACATGACAACTGGAGTAACAGATCCTTTCGCATACCACGCACCCACTACGGTGCGTGAGGCGTCGCAAGCACTTTCGAGGTATCGTGGCGATGCCAAGGTGTTGGCCGGCGGTCACTCGTTGATCCCAATGATGAAGCTTCGAATCGCGTCGCCGCAAGCGATTGTCGATCTGCGGAACGTCGAAGGCATCAAAGGTATTACCGAGAACGACGACGGCAGCATCACCATCGGTTCGATGACGACCTACTACGAGCTGATCACGTCCGACGTCATCAACTCGAATGCATGCTCGATCGCGGAAGCGGCTTCGCAGGTTGCCGACACGCAGGTCCGGAACTGGGGAACGATCGGCGGTTCATTGGCGCACGCCGATCCCGCAGGTGACCTTCCCGCAGTCGCCGTCGCCCTCGGTTTTGAAATCCACGCCGCGTCGGCGCGATCCCAGCGCACGATTGCGAGTGACCGATTCTTCCGCGGCTATCTCGAGACCGCGCTAAGGCCTAACGAGATCCTGACGGGTGTAACCGTCCCGGCTCGAGGCGCCGGTAGCGGATGCGCATACGTGAAGTTGGCCAACAAAGCATCGCACTACGCAGTCGTTGGCGTTGCGGCCTCGTTGACGATCGACGACGGAGGAATTTGCACTTCCGCGCGCATTGGCATTACTGGAGCTGGTCCCCACGCGATTAGGTCTCGACGTGCCGAGCGCATCTTAGTCGGCAAGGAACTTTCCGAGAGCGCCGTGAACCGCGCGGCGCAACGCGGAGGAGCGGAACTCGCCGGAATGTTTAACGACGATGTTCACGCATCCGCTGAATACCGTGAAGCCATGACGCAGGTCTACACTGCCCGTGCAGTCAACGCCGCGGCCAAGTGCGCCGGCGCATGACATGACCGGTTAGATACGCTCTGGAGTGAACGGGATATCGAATGAGGAGTATATCAAGATGGACTTAAAGCGAGGAACCGGCCGTTTAGTAGCCGGCCTGGTTGTCATCGCCGTAGGAGTGTTATCCCTCCTCGGCACCTTGGGCGTTCTCGATATCAACGCCGGGGAGATTTTCGGATGGATCGCTTCGATTCTGTTGATCGGGTTCGGTCTGGGAATCTTGGTCGTCCGAAGATTACAGCAGGTGTTCTTCCCGATAGTGCTGATCGCTATTGGCCTCTTCATCCTCCTCGGCAACCTTGGCGTAGATGCATACAAGTATTCGCCCGTAATCCTCATCCTGATCGGCGGCGGCATCATCATCGGTGGTTGGCGGCGTCGGTCAAGTAGTGGCAACCACGACGTCGGGCAAAGTTCAACGACCACTAGCGATGGAGAACTAAACATCGCTTGCACTCTGGGCCAAGCCAACGAACGAGTCGAAGCCCACGATTTCAGCGGCGGTAAGGTGAATGTGACGATGGGGAACGTCAATCTGGACCTACGGGCGGCATCAGTCAAGAATCCTCCAGCAATATTGAGCGTGTCGTTGGCCATGAGCGCATTGCGTCTCAGAGTGCCATCTGATTGGGTTGTGAACATGGAGAACATCGTAACTATGAGCGAATCCGAGGACAGGCGCACCCGTAGCGGCTCCACATCCGACGACCCACATCTATTAATTTCCGGAAAGGTCACGATGAGCAGCTTGGTAGTCGAAGACTAATCCGCACATCGTCCGCTAAAACGCGCGTATCAGTTCCGGCTGGTTTAACTTGTCGTTATGTCTACGGCCTCAGACGAAGTACGCTCCCAGATCATCGATCTAGTCCGTGAATTCGTGCGTCGGGATGTCGAACCGGTGGCATCGCGATACGACCATGAAGACGTCTACCCTGCCGAACTCGTCGACAAAATGCGAGAGATGGGCCTGTTCGGCATCACGATACCTGAAGAGTACGGCGGGCTCGGTTTAGACCACGTGACGCTGGCGATCATTTTCGAGGAGTTGAGCAAAGGATGGATGTCGATCTGCGGCCCTATCGGTACTCATCTCTTAATGTCATCGATAATCGTCGATCACGGTACCGAGGATCAGAAACACCGCATCTTGCCCGGCATGGCAACCGGCGAGATGCGCGGTGGTCTAGGTCTAACGGAAGCAGAAGCCGGCAGCGATGTCCAAGGCATCCGCACCACGGCTACCAGAGAAGGCGAAGAGTATGTGTTGCACGGTCGGAAAATGTTCATCACCAACGCGGAGAACGGCAACGCATTCGCAGTACTAGCCAAGACTGACCTCAATGCAGACCCACCCTACCGCGGCATGAGCTGTTTCATAGTTAGGAAACCCAACCCTGGCCTCTTAGTTGGCCAGCACATCGACAAGCTGGGCTACCGCGGTGTCGATACCGGCGAGTTGATATTTGACGGTTGTCGTGTGGGTGCGGAAGATCTGATCGGTGGCGAAGAAGGCAGAGGTTTTCATCAGGTGATGAGTGGGTTGGAGTCGGGACGCGTCAACGTGGCAGCTCGGGCCGTCGGGGTAGCAACAGCCGCGTTCGAAGCGGCGATCTCATACGCGCAACGCCGCCAAGCGTTCGGTGTGCCGATAGCTGAGCATCAGGCGATCCAGCTGAAACTCGCCGAGATGGGCACGAAGATCGAGGCGGCGAAACTCTTGACGATGAGCGCGGCACGCAAGAAGGATGCCGGCGAACGGGTCGACTTGGCCGCAGGGATGGCGAAACTATATGCCAGCGAGATCTGTGGCGAGGTGGCGATGGATGCGATGCGAATACACGGTGGTGCCGGTTACACCAAGGAGTTGCCCATAGAGCGCTACTATCGCGACGCGCCACTGATGATCATCGGAGAAGGCACCAACGAGATGCAGAAACTCGTGATCGCCCGAAGATTACTGGAGCGGTACCGCGAGTGAGATGATGTGGTTTTTTCGCCACCTATCGCTTATGAAAAATCGATCAAGGGTAAAATCACGTTATCTCAGTATTTGCAACGAAGGTTGAAAAGACGGATGGCAATCCTTGGCACTCAAAAAAACGTTGGATCGACAACTGAGTTCTTCAGGTTTGAAGCGACTCAAAAACTAGATAGACGTAGGCGCTCGCGCCTAGGTCAGTACATGACTCCTGGTCCGATAAGTAGGTTCATGGCAAGCATGTTTGAGAACCTTGAGGGTAGCTTGCGGGTTCTTGATCCAGGTGCCGGAGTAGGTTCGCTGACAGCGGCCTTTACAGACCACATACTTGAACTTGACGAGCGTCCTAGGAACGTTTCCTTAGTCGCTTACGAGATCGATCCAGTTTTGATCGACTACTTGCTAGCGACTATTGATGAATCGGTTTCGTATTGTGTTGCTTCCGGGATTCCAGCATCAGGCAAAGTGCGTCCTGACGATTTCATTCAGGTCTACTCCGAGTACCTCCGTCCAGGTCTGTTTTCTGGTTTTGACATCAACGACGCACAATATACCCATGTCATCATGAACCCTCCCTACGGGAAGATCCAATCGGATTCAGCAACAGGCGTTGCTCTTCGTCACGCAGAGATCAAGGTGCCAAACTTGTACTCTGCGTTTCTATTGATCGCCGCCCAGTTGCTCGACCAAGGCGGCGAAATAGTTGCGATTGTGCCGAGATCGTTCTGCAATGGCACTTACTTCAAGACGTTCAGAAAGCGTTTCTTCGAGACGATGGTCATCAAGGCAATTCACGTATTCAATCAACGTGCCTCGGCTTTCAGTGACGACGACGTGTTACAGGAAAACGTGATTATTCACGCCGTGAGGTCTTCTGCACCGACAACGGTGAAGATCTCGAGTAGTGACGGCGGAGACTTCTTTTTCGACCTTGAATCAGGTCGTTGGATCACCGAGGACATCACAGAACGATTCGTTAGTAATTCAACAGTTCTTCATCCGGATGATCTTAGCCATCTGGTTCACATCGAAGCAACTGGTTCGGATCATGTCGCCACTGACCAGATAAATCGTTTTCCCGCATCACTTGCAGAGATCGGTGTTGAGGTATCTACTGGGCCAGTAGTCGATTTCAGGCTACAGTCTGAACTTCGATTAGAGCCCGGGGCTAGAACAGCTCCGTTGCTATACCCGACGCATTTCAACGACGGAAATCTTGAGTGGCCAAAAGAGACGAAGAAGCCAAACGCCATACAAGTCAACGAGAAGAGTCGACGCTGGTTATGGACCAATCATGGTCACTACGTCGTAACTAGGCGCTTTTCATCAAAAGAGGAACGTAGGAGGATCGTTGCATCTGTATACCATTCCGACCTTCCCGGAGACTTAATAGGTTTTGAGAATCACCTGAATGTTTACCATTGCAGTAAGAATGGGCTGAATAAATCCCTCGCTATCGGTTTATGCAACTACCTCAACAGTGGTTTATTGGATCGCTACTTTCGTGTCTTTAGTGGGCACACACAGGTCAACGCAGCCGACCTCAGAACAATTCCTTACCCGACACGCGAAATGTTAGAGCGCATCGGACGCCAAGCCGGCGACTGGAGGCTTACGCAGCGAGAGATCGACGACATCATTGGAGCGCAATTACCCGGCATGCAAGATCAATCCAATCCCGTGGCGGCACAGGAAAAAATCGACCAAGCTATCGAAATACTCAAAGTTCTTGGACTACCTCGCGAAATCGTCAACTCTAGGTCAACTCTTACATTACTTGCTCTGCTTGACCTTAAGCCACTTGATCCGTGGGATGACTTGAAGCGGCCTTTAATGGGTATCACTCCAATCATGGAGTTTTGCCGCGAATATTACAGAAGCGACTATGCTCCCAACACGAGGAAAACGTTCCGTAGACATACTATGCATCAGTTCGTCGAAGCCGGAATCGCGCTGTACAACCCCGATGAACCAGATCGGCCAGTCAATAGCCCTCACTCCTGTTACCAGATAAGCGATGACGTTGCTCTGTTGCTACGTTCGTTTGGCTCTGAGTCATGGGATGCCAATGTCGATCGGTATGTAGATCAGCATAAATCTTTGACGGAAATCTGGCGACGAGATCGACAGATGCGAATGGTCCCGGTCCAGATTGAGCCAAGTCTCTCGATCAACCTGACTCCCGGAGCACATAGTACGCTAATCCAGAAAGTCATCACGCAATTCGCTCCAAGGTTTGTTCCAAATGCAGAAGTCGTTTACGTGGGGGACACTGGTGATAGGACGGCCTACTTTTCAAGACAGATCTTAGATGAGATCGGTGTAGCACTGAATTTGCAAGGAAAATTACCGAACATCATTTTGTACTACCGCGTGAGAGATTGGCTGTTGCTTATCGAAGCCGTGACAAGCCACGGGCTTGTCAATCCAAAGCGTCACTCAGAGCTTGCAGATATTTTCAGTACTTCTACGGCCGGGATCGTGTACGTCACGGCGTTTCCAAGCCGTACGTTGATGGCACGGTTCTTAAACGACATCTCTTGGGAAACTGAAGTGTGGTGTGCTTACACACCTTCGCATTTGATTCACTTTGATGGCGATTCGTTCCTTGGTCCTTTTCAAGATTGAACTGCCGAAGAATTGACGATATCACCATGCTCAACCTCCTCAAACAGTACTTCGGCTACGATCAGTTCCGCCCGCTTCAAGAACAGATAATCTCCAACGTCCGCGCCGGGAAAGATTCGCTGGTCATCATGCCCACTGGCGGCGGCAAGTCTCTCTGCTACCAACTACCTGCGTTGCGCTTGGATGGCATCACGCTCGTAGTTTCGCCACTCATAGCGCTGATGAAGGACCAAGTCGACGGCTTGAAAGCCAACGGCATCAAGGCGGAGTTCATCAACAGCGCCCTGCCCTATCCGGACATGGTTCGTATTCGCGGCGAGGCGTTGCGAGGCGAAATCAAGATCCTCTACGTCTCGCCCGAAAGATTGGCGCTCGAAGGATTCCAATCGTTGCTCAAAAGCCTGAACGTGTGTCTCGTCGCGGTCGACGAGGCACATTGCATATCGGAGTGGGGCCACGATTTTCGTCCGGATTATCGCAGTCTTGGCGCCCTGCGTCGAAGCATGCCGGACGTTCCGTTCATCGCACTGACCGCAACGGCGACGTATCGAGTCAGAGATGACATCGTTACCCAACTCGGACTGAAAACCCCGCAGCGATTCGTTGCGAGTTTCAACCGGGCAAACCTCAATTACGAGGTTCGACCCAAGCGTAACTCGTTTGGGCAACTCGTCGAGTTGCTGGAAAGCAAAAGAAATCAGTCAGCGATCATCTACTGCTTCTCCCGCAAAGAGACTGAGGAGCTTGCGGTCGATCTGCGGCAACAAGATCTGACCGCTAAGCCGTACCACGCGGGCATGGATACCAACGCACGCCGTAGAACACAGGAGGAATTCATCGCCGGCGAATTCCCGATAGTCGTGGCAACGATCGCGTTCGGCATGGGCATCGATAAACCAGACGTCCGGCTAGTGGTCCACAACTCGCTTCCGAAGTCGCTCGAAGGCTACTACCAAGAGACTGGACGCGCGGGTAGAGACGGCTTGCCGAGCGATTGCGTGTTGTTCTACTCGTACGGCGATAAGTCGAGACAGGAATTTTTCATCAACCGCATAGAGGACGATATTGAACGTCAAAAAGCCAGCGACAAGTTAGCACAAGTTATCGACTACTGTCAATTGCAGACGTGTCGAAGGCGATACCTGCTGGAATACTTCGACGATGAAACGGTTTCCAATGGTGCGCCACCGAACGATTGCCAAGGCTGCGACATATGTCTGTTGCCGCGCGAAGAGTTCGACGCCACCATCATCGCCCAGCAGATATTGTCAGCAATCGTCCGAACTGGCCAGCGGTATGGCATCACGCACATTGATGCCGTGTTACGCGGAGGCCGATCGAAGAGAATTCGCGAATCGGGTCACGATTCACTAAGCGTTTTCGGCATTGCCAAAGACCAAACGGGCGACGAGATCAAGGAAATCTCAAACCTGTTGATGGCAGAAGGATTGATCTACAGGAACAACCAAGAGTATCCGACGCTCGGGGTTACGGACAAAGGTCGGAAGTTTCTGACGGAACGCAATCGCCTCGCACTTTCCAGACCGAAACGTGCCGAACAACCACAACGTCAACGAGTCGATCGTGCCGCGACGCTTAACAACGAACTGTTCGAACGCTTACGAAGCCTTCGACTCGAGATCGCGCGGGAACTGGAGGTTCCGGCATTCGTCGTCTTCAATGACGGCACTCTCAAAGACATGGCGCAACGCGTACCTCGCAATCGTGAAGAATTCGGTCGGATTTCAGGCGTAGGCTCTGTCAAACTGCAACAGTTCGGCGATAAATTCTTGGCAGAGATTGAGCAATCCCTAAAGGCAAATCCCGATCCGATTAAGGAGAAACGGTCGTCCGAATCTGACCATTCCCGGGCCAGCGAAAGACGTGCTGTCAGCCGCGAAGGTTCCACGTACTCGCAGACACGGGAATTGCTAAACCAAGGAATGTCTGCAAGCCAGGTTGCGCATCGACGCGGGCTGTCTGTGGGAACCATCGTGAGCCACGTGGAGATGATGGTTTCGAACGGTATCGACGTTGAACTGGAACCATCGTTGCCGAGGACGGATCGTAAGGTCGTAATCGAGGTGGCCTTTGATCAAGCCGGTGGCACAGAGGCGAAACTGTCAACCGTGTACGAGAACGTAGGAGACGATATCACCTACGAGGACATACGCATTGTCAGAGCGCATCTGACGCAGTCAAATGGCAAAACGCATTGAGCGAGTCGGAAACCGGAGGTTCATATGTGCCGCAGCATCAAAGTGTTGAGAGAACGCGACATCCCTGCTGGCGATGACGAGATCGCAGCCGCCGCGTTGCAGTACGTCAGGAAGATAAGCGGATATCGAGCACCGTCACGGGCGAACGAGATGGCTTTCGACGCTGCCGTTGACGAGATCACCCTCGCATCGAAGCGATTGCTTGGCTCGTTGAAGTACGGCGCGCGGGCGTAAAAGTGGCTACGATGACTGGTCACGCGCAGCGCGCCAAAGGCAACATCCTTGTGCTTGTCGGCACTCGTAAGGGTGTGTTCATCTTCTCGAGCGACGTGAACCGGAAGAGTTGGGAGATGTCGGATCCACATTGGCCCGGTTCCGACGTATTTCACGTTGTCTACGACGAGCGCGGCGACGGAAGGCTCTGGGTGGTCAGAAATGACCCCGTGTTCGGATCAGAAATCCATCGAAGCGATGACCTCGGCGCAACTTGGCAGAGCTCACGAATAAGCCCGCATGTCGTCTCCGATCCGAGCATCAAGCTGAATCGACTATGGCACGTTACACCGGGCCGAGAAGAAGAACCTGATGTTGTGTATCTAGGGGCCGAGCCAGCATCACTTTTCAAGAGCAAAGATTCTGGTGAGACGTGGGACGAAGTTGAGGAGATCACCTCACATCCGACGCGCGATCGTTGGGAAGCGGGTCTTGGTGGCATGTGTTTGCACAGCATAGTTCTGGATCCACGCTCAGCAGATCGAATGTGGATTGGCGTCTCTGCTGCCGGCGTGTTCGGAACCGAGAATGGCGGCAAGACATGGATGCCGCTGAACAAGGGCGTCCGCGCCGATTTCATGCCGGAAACGTTTCCCGAGGTTGGTCAGTGTCCGCACAAACTCCTCTTGCATCCTGAAAATCCGGAGGTGATGTATCAGCAGAACCACTGCGGAGTGTTTCGAAGCGAAAACGGCGGGGTCGAATGGGCCGACATCAGCGAAGGATTGCCGTCGAGATTCGGACTGCCGCTCGCCATCCATCCACACGCCCCTGACACTGCATACGTCTTGCCCGAGGACAAGGTCGTTGGTGATCAACTCGGGGGCGGTATGAGGTTTGTAACCGATGCGAAGTTCCGGGTTTTCAGGACTCGTAACGCAGGTCGGGATTGGGAACCGCTGACTGACGGTCTGCCACAGAAGAACGCGTATTTACACGCGATGCGGGATGGAATGGCCACGGACAATGTCGATCCGTGCGGCGTTTACGCCGGCACGAGCACCGGGCAACTCTTTTTCAGTCGAGATGAAGGCGACAGTTGGGATCTGCTCGCCGAATACCTGCCGCCGATCAATTCAGTTGAAACTGCCGTAGTCGTGTAAGCAGTCTCTGCGATTATTCAGCGCTGCTTCAACCGACGCCGCGCTTCGTATGTCGAATATTCGACCATGGCGGCGAGGCCTTCGCCTTTGCCCATCGACAACTGGCGGCCGAATATGCGGTGGACGATGTCACCTGGCACGTTCGCAACTTGGTCTAACGGTTGGCCGGACATCGTTTCGTCGAGAATGGCTCCCATGGCTCGTGCCGAGATGCCGAGGGGGTTTTCGACGGCATAGTGGAACTTCAATGTTCCGTCGTCTTGATCTTGCGCCCAGACGAACGCTTCAGATTCACACTTGGGGACTCGGCGATTTTCAGGAAATGGGCGCGTCGCTATTGTGTCCGGTACTTCCGAGAATTCGTCTGACAATTCGATCAAATACTGCGCACGCTCAACCCAGTCGAGAGAATCGAGCTCTCCAATGATCTTCGTCAGAGGACTTGGGATGTTATCCATCGGAACTAGTGAAACTGACCGTCTGATCAACGCGGGCACCACGTTGTTGGTGCCCGCGTTCAGCGTCTTTAGGTGCTGTGGCTATTTCGCGATCGGTAAACCGACGGAGTTGCCCCACTCGGTCCAGCTACCGTCGTAGTTCTTGACGTCGCCGTAACCCAAGAGGTTGGTCAGGACGAACCACGTGTGGCTCGATCTCTCACCGATGCGGCAGTAGACGACGACATCGTCGTCAGACGACAGGCCAGCGTTGCCTTCGTAAATGTCTCGTAGCGCCGAAGCATCCTTGAAGGTACCGTCCGCGTTCGCTGCGGAAGCCCACGGGACGTTGGCAGCGCCGGGGATGTGACCGCCTCGAAGTGCACCTTCGTTCGGGTAGTCGGGCATGTGGAGACGCTCGCCTCGGTATTCTTCGGGGCTACGGACGTCGATCAACTTGCCGGAGCTCCCAATGTGAGACAAAACATCGTCGCGGAACGCCCGCACTTTCGAGTCGTCTCGCTCGGGGGCCGAGTAATCTGTCGCGGCTACATCCGGGGCTTCGCGAGTCAGTTCGCGGCCTTCCGCTTCCCACTTCATGCGGCCACCGTCCATAATCTTGGCGTTGGTGTGGCCGAACAGTTGGAAAATCCAAAGCGCGTAGCACGCCCACCAGTTGCTGCGGTCGCCGTAGAGCACGACTGTCGTGTCGTTCGAGATGCCTTTCGACGACATCAAGCCGGCAAAACCGTCGCGGTCGAGATAGTCCCGTCGAAGTGGGTCGTTGAGGTCGGCCGCCCAGTCGATCTCGACGGCACCGGGGATGTGCCCCGACGGATACAGCAGAGGGTCCTCGTTCGATTCGACGATACGTACACCATCGTCATTCGCGTGCTTGGCAACCCAGCCGGTTGACACAAGCGCGTCGGCGTTGGCGTAGCCCCTAGAGTTGATTTGGGTCATAGTTGTTCTCCCGCGTACACTATGCGCGGACCATATAACGCGTGCGCCTCAACCCGCATTTGGGCCGACGACGACGCGCATGGCCGCGCACAAGTTTGATTTGGTTCGCTCTCAGTTGATTCTATGTTAAAGAGGTTTGCGAAGTTTACAACCGTGAAGTTGACGATGTCATCAAAACGAGACGCGGCGACGCATCAGAGTGGCGACTAGGGATAGTGGCTGAAACACCCACGGAACCCAGAAAGGCGAGATCGGTCCGACGGAACCGTTTCTCGATCGTTTCGCTCATTCCCACGGTCTACGCGCCGGCGTTTCTGCTTGCTGTCGGCCAAGGCGTGTTGATCCCGGTACTGCCGGTATACGCAAAAGACGAATTTCTCGCGACTGAGGTTTTTATCGGTCTGGCAGTCGGTGCCAAGCATCTCGGCACTTTGGCTTTCGACGTTCCAGCGGGGATTCTTGTGTCACGATTCGGCATGTGGCGCACGATGCTGGTCGGCATCCTGCTTTTCGCAGTTGCCGCGGTCGCGGCGGCGAACAGCCCGAACTTCGGGTTGCTGTTCGCATCGAGATTCGCTGCCGGAGCGAGCTTCGCATTCTGGATGATTTCTCGGCACGCGTTCATCGCGGGTGCAGTTCCCACCCGGCACCGAGGCAAAGCGCTTTCGCTCTACGGAGGAGTGGGTCGCATCGCAGCAATCATCGGCCCCATACTAGGTGGCGTGTTAGCAGAATACGTTGACATCCGTGCGCCGTTCTACGTACAGGCTGTGATCGCCGTACTGACCGGCATATTCGTTCTCTACGCCATGAAAAGGTACGGTCGCGATACGGTGGATCCGCAGGGACATCGCAACGTCGTAGCGAGCATCGGATCTACCGTGGTGCTGCACCGGAAAGACTTCATGACCGCTGGCCTGGTCGCCATCATCCTCCAATTCATACGCGCCGCCCGTGAGTTCCTGATACCAGTCTGGGGCGACGAGATTGGTCTCAAAACCGACCAAATCGGTTACGTCGCAAGCGTTTCCTACGCGGTGGACTCGACGATGTTCCCGATTGTGGGTTGGACAATGGACCGCTTCGGCAGGAAATACGTTGGCGTACCGGCTCTGATAGTCATGGGACTCGGTTTGTCGCTGCTACCGTTCGCCGACGGAATGGTGATGCTCATGATGGCGGGCGTTGTGGCCGGGCTCGGGAATGGATTGAGCAGCGGTTTTGTGTTGACATTGGGATCGGATTTAGCGCCGTTGAAGGATCCCGGTGAATTCTTAGGGGTCTGGCGTTTCATATCCGACGTTGGCGGTGCCACTGGACCGCCACTGATCGGGGGTATAGCGCAGATCATGGCACTGGCGACCGCTACATGGTTCACCGGAGGAGTCGCGGGCGTTGGAGCCGTCGCGTTGTTAGTCCTGGTGAAGGAAACGGTCACGCGGCGGCGATTGCGGAGGAGAAGGTAGAGGAAACAGGCTAACCGACGCCCTGCTCATCCAACAATGCGTGAAGGTCGCGGATACATGCTGAATCGGCTTCCAAGTCGCGGCCGTCCACGAACTCTTTGTTTTCGCCGCTCATGCCTTCGACTGCGCCTATCGCGACGATTTCGCTGACCATCTGCTTGGCCTCTTCGACGCTCGGCAATAGATTCGTGCCGGTTTTGAGAGACAAGGCGGCGATCAATCCGTAACCGCCCCAGTTCGAACAGCTGGCGATGATGAGTTCAGTTGTCGTGGTCACACATGGGCTTTTGGGGAGGAATTCGTGCTCGATAGTCGGGATCACGTTTTGCAGGTTGCCCATGCCGATTTCGTTGCCACCGTCGCCGATTCCGACGGAATACGGATGCTGGTCGAAGAGATGGTCGATTTTTGCGTTGTAGGGGGTGAAGTTGACGCCGCGGAAGTTGCGGTAGGTGCCGTCGCCGACGAGTCCGGCGCGCTCGATGGCGATCAAGGCACTCGGCGAGTGCTCCTGCACGAGTTCGTTGGCGAAGTCTGCCGATTCGAAGTGGTTGGTGATCGGGAACTCGATCACTTCGTGTTGCGCTACTGACCTGACGACTGTCGACGAAAGCTCATCGGTTATGTAGGCCACTTCGTTGCCGAGTTTTGCGAGAGCGTTGCCGATCGCTACCGCACCAGGAGGGCCATCGGTCTCTGTAGCCTCCGCGGCCATGATGTAAAAGCCGGTAACGATGAAGACCTTGCCAGGGTTATCGAGGAGCAGATCGGCGCATGCTTCCATGTAGTTGGCGGGCATGTGCGGTTTGAGTGCCGTCATGCCTCGGATGTCATCCTGCAGAACGATGTCTTCGATTCGAGATATTGGGTCGTTTTCGCTCATATGGTCCAGGTTTTCCTTGATGCAGTTGTCAGACGATTCGGTGCCGGGTTTCACATTACCGCGAGGTCTTCGTCGTTCATGTCGGTGACGAACATGTATCCGGGCGAGTGGGTGATCATCAGCTCAGGTTTCGACGCCATGGCGACGGCTTGGGGAGTGACGCCGCAGGCCCAGAACATCGAGACATCGTCGTCGGACTGCGGGTCCCAGGCATCGCCGAAGTCGGGTTGCGAAAGGTCGGCGATGCCGATTTCGGCGGGGTCGCCGATGTGGACTGGTGCGCCGTGGACGGCAGGGAATCTGGAGGTGGCTTGCACTGCCCTGACCACTTTCTCGCGGGGGACCCATCGGTGGGTGACGACCATGGGTCCGCCGAAGGGTCCGGCGGGTGCGGTCATCATGTTGGTTTTGTACATTGCGACGTTTTTGTCGGTTCCGTAGTACGGGAGGTGGACGCCGTTTCGGATGAGGGCGTGTTCGAAAGTGAAGCTGCAACCGAGGAGGAAGGTAACGAGGTCTCCGCGCCAATGGTCATAGATGTTGTTCGGTTCGTCGACCAGTTCGCCGTGACTGTAGACGCGGTATTGCGGCACGTCGCTGCGGATGTCGGAACCGGGCGCGGAGAGGACGGCCTCGGTCTGGCCAGCTTCGAGGACTTCGATCACCGGACAGGGTTTCGGGTTGCGTTGGCAGAAGACCAAGAAATCGAACGCGAGGTCCTTGGGTAGGATGGCGACGTTGGTCTGGACGATGTCGGGTGCCGCGCCGGAGGTAGGCTGGGCGAATTCGCCGCTCCTCGAAGCCATGCGGACATCCTCGCCGCTCATTTTGGTGGTGTCCATCATCGTTGAGATCATGTTGAATCTCCGTTGCAAAGCACTATCAGCGGTTCCTCATTTGGATAAAGTCTATTCCCAACATGGCAGAGGTGTGCGATGCGGTGAGCATTTCACGGAAGTTGCCGTTGCATTGGAGGACAATCATGTCGCTAAAGGTTGGGTTGGCGGGTTACGGCCGGCGCGGCCGGGGTCATCTCCGAGCTGTCAACGAGATAGAGGCGGCACGAGCGACCTCGGTTTCGGATCCGGTTGAGGCCGCCCGGGAAGCGGCGCTAGATGAATTGGGCGACGTTTCGGTGTACGCCACGGCCGGTGAGATGGTCGATTCCGGCAATGTGGACGCGGTGATTGTGACAGCACCCGCGCACCTGAATAATGTGGTTGCCATGGAAGCGGTCGAACGAGGCGTTCCCGTCTTGATCGAAAAGCCGCCTGCGCTTTCGTCGGAAGGTGTGGTCGAACTGCGCGACGCGGCGGATCGGAGCGGATCGAAGGTGATGGTGGCGTTCAATCGCCGGTTCAATCCAATGATTCGTGCGGCGATTGACGTGATCCTGGAACGCGGTTCGCTTCGGCAGATCGTTGCCGAGTTCCACAAAGACATCCATGAGTTCACGGATGATCCGCGGTTTTCGCCCACCATTTTCGATTTGATGCTGTTGGAGTCGCCGATCCATTCCATCGATATCGTGACTCACATGGCCGGCGCGGCGGTTTCGTCAATTAACGCGATCGTGAAGCGGACTGCTAGCCCCTATCGAGACGTCCATGCGGCGTTGATCGAGTTCGAGAACGAGGTCGTGTGTCAGTTCACCGCCGCGTACACCGCCGGTGGGAGATTGGAGCGCTACGAACTGCACGGCGATTACGTCTCGGTCTATCTCGAAGGCGTCAATCAAGGTTGGGTGCTGCGTGACGGAGAACGAAGCGAACTCGAGGCGCCGGACAAGTACGAGATCGATGGAGTTGCGCAGGTGCGTTGCTTTGTGGAGAGCGTAATTGACGACGTAAACTTCCCACCACCGGCCGCGACTCTTGAGAGTTCGATGGACACGATTCGACTATGCGAGAGTATCCTAGAAAGCGTCGATTCGACCTAGAGCAGTTAGTATCCGTCAATCAGGAACGCATCCGATAGCGGCACACGAAACAGTCCGAGGAACACCCTCTAATGAAGATAACGCGCGTTGATCAGTATTCACCTCGGCAGCGAACCCGGTTGGTTCGGATTACTACCGATACGGGTATAGAGGGTTGGGGTGAGAGCACGCTTGAGGGAAAGCATCTGTCGGTTCCGGCGGCGATTGAGGAGTTTTCGGGGTATCTGATCGGTAAGGACCCGCTTCGGATCGAGCATCACTGGCAGCAGATGTATCGCTCGTCGTTCTTCCGTGGCGGCGCACACAACATGTCGGCGATCGCGGGTATCGATGCTGCTCTCTGGGACATCGCGGGTAAGCACTACGGGGTGCCAAGTTACATGCTTTTGGGTGGCAACGTGCGAGATCGCATTCGCGTCTACGCTCATTGGGGCATCAGGAACATGTCGGATGAGGCTTTGGAGGAGTCGCGCGCGCGTCTGGATATGCTGAGCACTATGGGCTACACGGCGTACAAAGCCGGTCCTCCGGGTTTTTGGCGGGCGCACGAGCCGCCGTCTCGAATTGACGAATTCGTCGAGATGGCTTACACGATGCGCGAGTGGGTCGGCGACGATGTGGAGCTGTGCTTCGATTTCCATGGGAAGATGGCTCCGGGGATCGCGATTGAGGTGTGCAACGAACTTAAGGGGATGCGTCCGATGTTTGTGGAAGAACCGGTGCCGCAGGAGAACGAGGACGCGCTGAAGCTGGTGTCGGATCATGTGCCCTTCCCTATCGCGACCGGCGAACGTCTGCTCTCGCGATGGGAGTTCCGGCGAGTCATCGAGCAGCAGTGCGTGTCGCTGTTGCAACCGGACGTGGCTCACTGCGGCGGTATCACGGAGTTGAAGAAGATCGCTAACTACGCCGAGGTTTACTACCAGCACATCATGCCGCACTGCGCGATCGGGCCGTTGGCTCTCGCGGCATGTATGACGGTGGACGCGGTTGTCCCGAACTTCCTGGTGCAGGAACAGGTGGACCAAGCGCTCGGCAACGGCATTATCAAAAACGACTGGCAGGTCAAAGACGGCCACATCGATTTGTGGGACACACCGGGATTAGGCGTCGAGGTCGACGAGAGCGAAGCGATGAAGGTCTTCGATGGCGAAGCAACCGGCTATCACCGCGAATTGGGCAGCGAATCGTACTTTGCGGATGGTTCGGTGGCCGATTGGTAGACAGTTCTAGGGGCACAGGAGAAGGCGTTGAATCTGGATATTGCCATCATCGGCGGTTTGATGGCAACGATCGCCGCGATACTGTTCCTGCAGATCTGGGAAGTAGCGCGACCGTCGCACGGTCACGTCAGAATCGTCACGCTGATCGGTTCTGCGTTCACTTCTAAATCGTTCCCGCAACAGTTGATCGGCCGAGGGGTTCTGTTCGGCGTCGGTATCTGCTACGGCATTTTCACATCGGCGGTGCTGTACGCGTTCGAGCTGGAAGCCGTGGGTTGGATCTTCGGCACGGCGGTGTCAGTTCCGTTGTGGATGTTGACGGGAATCAGTCTGACTTACTTCCGATTGCTGCACCCGCGGATACGGAGGGGTGAGATGAAGGCACCGGGACCGTTCGCACTCGGTTACTCCCGGCAGAGCGCGGTGATGCTTTTGATCGCGCACCTGATTTTCGGTTTCGTGTGCGGATTCGTTTACGGATCGGTCGGGTGATCAGGGTAATCAGGCGAAGACGTTGCCGCCGTATGCGGATTTCAACAAGTCGCCTTCTTCGAACCTGCTGAAGCGAAGCGGATCCAAGTCGAACGTCGTGTCGTCAGCGTTCGTCGCAAGCTCAGCCAACGAAAGACCGATGGCGGGTGACATCTTGAAACCGTGACCTGAAAAGCCTGCGCCCACGACAAGGTTTTCGACGCCGGGAACGTGGTCGATGACGGGGTTCCAATCTGGCGTGACTGTGAATAGTCCGGACCATCCTCCGGCCCAGGTTGCGTTTTCGTATGCTGGGATGATCTTCGAGAATCTAGTCATCGCTTCGATGGCAACTTCTGTGTCGACGCTTTGGTTGTAGGTGTCGCGATCAACGGGGTCTTCCCGGTAGCCAAGCAACGAAAAGCCCGGGGTGTCTGGCCGCGCCGACAGTCCAGTCATACCCTCAGCGATGGTCGGGTGGAAGGGATCGGCGTTTTCGGCGAACTCGCTTTGGTGTTGCAGTCGGATCACTTGGTGTCTAACGGTGTGCAGCGGCAATGGTGCGCCGACACCTTCCAAGAATTCGATATTCCAAGGGCCGGCGGCGAGGACGACTCGATCGGCGAATATGTCGCCTTGATCGGTCTTGACGCCGATCGCGCGGTCGTTGTCCAGCATTATGTCGGTGACGGTTATGCCCAACTTGACGATTGCGCCGCGATCGCGTGCTGAAGTGGCGAATCCGCGTGTGACTAGATGGGAGTCGGCAAACCCGGATTTTGGCTCCCAAACGACGCATTCGGTGTCGTCGAAGCGCATGTAGGGCCATCGTTGCTCGGCTTCGTCGGAGTCGAGGATTTTGGCGTCGATACCGATCGACTGGGCCATTTCGACGTTTTGTATAGCAGGATTTTTGTTGCCCGAACCTGGAATGAGGATCCACTGGTTTTCACGATATCCGCTGGGCGAGCCTGTGGTCTCTTCGAAATCGACCATCACCCCTCTGCTCCACCATGCCATCTCGCTGGTGACGCGGTTGGAGTAGTGCATCCGCAAGATCGTCATCGAACGTCCGGTTGAACCAGAGGCGAGAGTGTCGCGTTCGAGGAGGACGGTGTCGGTGATGCCGAGTTCCGCGAGGTAATGGAGGGTGGCGCATCCCATGACGCCGCCACCGATAACAACGGCGTCGAAGGTTTCGCTCATGGCGCGTCTCCTCCTTGATCAGCGACTCATGAAACTTGCGGTCGTGTCCCCGTCCACGGGCGAGCCAGCTCGAACGCGCGGGAAGCACGGAACACAATGGGATCGTCATTGACGGGACCAATGATTTGGAGTCCCAACGGCATTCCGCTGTCGCTGAATCCACATGGGACGGAAGCAGCCGGATTCCAAAGTATGTTCCAGAGCGCGGTGAACGGTATCGCAGACGGGTTTGCGATGCCCTCTTCGAGCTTGTGACCGCCGACTTCCATCGGCGTCTGACGGTGGTGCCACGCCTCGATCGCGGTTGTTGGGGTAACGAGAATGTCGAACTCGTCGAAGAGTTGGGCGACTTGGATTCTGTGAACCTCAGCCTGGCGCAGACACGATGCGTAGTCGGCGCCGGTCACGCCGTATCCGGCGTTGACCATCTCCATGGTGTAGTCGGTGAGTTGCACGTCGGGGTCTTCGGCGAGATGGCCGTACATGGCCACCTGTCCGGCGGTCCAGATCTTCCACCAATACTCCGCCGGGACAGGGTCGAAACTGATGTCGGCGTTCGCCACCGTTGCACCGGCATCTTCAAGTCCCTTGAGTGCTTCCTCGGTCACTCGGGCAACGTCGTCGTTGACGTAGGCGTATCCCAAGTCCATGGAGACACCGACCTTTATGCCCTCGATTCCATCCTCGAGTCCGGAGACGCAGTCAGGCACCGGCGTCTTCAGTGAGCCGGGATCGCGTGGATCGTGTCCGGATACGGCCATTTGCATAATGGCAGACGATCTGACGTCTTGCGACATGGGGCCAGTGGTGCTGGTGCAGTTATAAGACGGCATCGAGCGTCCGCCGTAACGTGGCGTGCGACCGTGCGTGGGTTTATGACCGAAAATTCCCGTGAAGGACGCGGGTAGCCGCACTGATCCTCCGCCGTCAGTGCCCGTTCCTATTGAACACATTCCCGAAGCGATGGCGGCTGATGACCCGCCACTCGATCCGCCGGGGTGTCGAGTCACGTCCCACGGGTTGTTCGCAGTTGGAAATATGTCGGTAAAAGTCTCGGCGCTGTTCCCGAACTCCGGGGTGTTGGTCTTGCCGAGGATGACTGCGTTGACCGCGCGCAACCTCTCAACGACCGCGGAGTCGAAATCTGGTACCCAATCGGCGAACGCCGCGCATCCTAGCGCCGTGCGCAAACCGTTGGTCAGTTCGAGGTCTTTGACACAGATCGGTACGCCGTGGAGGGAACCGGGTTCTTCGCCATCGGCCAACGCTTGATCACATGCGGCGGCGGTGGCTAACGCTCCTTCTTCATCCAACGTCACGAATGCGTTGAGCTGCGAATCTAGCTCGTTGATGCGCCGCAGCGACGCCTGCGTCAGCTCGACGGACGAAATCTTGCTGTCCAAAATCATTTGACGCTGTTCGTGCGCCGGTAAGAACATCAGGTCTCGGTCGTTCATGAGATTCCTCTTGTCAGGTAATTCTGGCGGACGATCTGCCTCGCATCGCCGGAATTTGAAGTTCGATTACCGACTTCATCTTTACGAGTTCGGCAAGATTCTGCTTCCGCATCATCCGTTTGCTAATGAACCCGGTCAACGTTAACATGAGCGATGTGAACGTGCTTTCCGAAAACGCCGTCCTCGTCATTCGGAAAAGCGTGCCATTCCCGGACGGCTGGCACAGGTACTCGGTGCGGATCGGGTAGTTTCCCTCGATCGTGTGAAATTCGAACGCGCCGTCGCGTGGATCACACGCGTCAACTTCCATTACGATCTCGTTCTCTTTTCCGCCATAGTCGTAGAGCATTTCCCACGTGTCTTGCGGCCGAGGAATGTCGGCCTCTTGTCGCCGGATCCAAGCGGTGCGCCGAACCCCGTTCATCCAGTACACCATGTTTCTAGGATCGATCACCCACTGGAACACGTAATCGTTCGGCACGTCGATCTGAATTTCGACTGTTGTTGATATCTCTGCCATGGATTTCCGCTCTGCTGAGGTCCAAATTTGCGGTGGCTGTTGCGCGCGGATGAGCGCGCTAGTTCAGAATCGCCCCGCCGTTGACGTTCAACGCTTGGCCGGTAATTTCGGACGCGTCGTCAGACGCCAAGAAGGCGACTGCTTTGCCGATGTCTTCAGGGGTCTGTTCCCTGCCTAGGGGCATAGTGCCCTTGATCTGCATCTCGAAGATCTCGCGGGTCTCCATATCGGCCAGTTCAGGGTTAAGTTCCTTGTGGTTCTGGGCGATCGCCTGCCACATCGGGGTCCACAAGCGGCCGGGGCAAACGGCGTTAACGTTAATGTTGTACTGTCCGAGGTTCATCGCGAGCCAATGCGTCCACTGAATCGCTGCAGCCTTGGAGACCATGTACGGGCCTTGGGCGCTTCCTCTTCCGACGTCGGGTACGCCCCGCGGCTGTCGACCGCCGTGGGAGGCGATGATCACGATTTTGCCGTACATCCGCTCTTTCATGTGTTCGGTGACGGCGTCGGCGGTGTTGACCACACCTCGCACGTTCACTTCCCAGGTCATGTCCCAATCGGCGTCGATGTAGTCCCTGCGGGAAATGAAGCCGGGGCCGCCGATGACACCGGCGTTGGGCACGCAGATGTCGAGCTTGCCGAAGGTTTCGATCGCGGTTTGGGCGACATCGGAGATCGAGTCGATGTTGGTAACGTCACCGCCGGCTGCGAAAGCGTTGCCTCCGCCCTCGTTAATCTCTGCGGCGACTTGTTCGGCGTTCGCTGGATCAATATCCGACACGCAGACTTCCGCACCTCTGGACGCCAAGATCATGCTGATGCCGCGTCCGATCCCTCTGCCGCCGCCTGTTACCAAAGCGCTCCTGCCCGCTAGCTGCTGCGATGTCGACGCCGCCATATATTTTCTCCCGGATGTTTAAGGTGTGGCTATATCATTCAGTCTGCGTAAATGATACGGCAAACTGTCGTTATGACGAGGCAGAGGTAGATATGGTCCCAATTGCAGAGTCGGCGAACCTGAAGGCCCGGACCTTGGCCGGTGTGTATGGCCACGTATTGGAGCGTCCGGTAGTCTACACGCAGGGAGTCTCGTTGACCGCGCGACTTCAACTCGCCGAATTGGACACCGAATATCCGGACCCGAGAGCCGAGATCGAGGCGATTACGGCGGAGTACGTGGACAATCCCGACGTTGTTTTCGCGCCAAGCGATGGCACCGCGAACTATGCGGGTGTCAACTGGGCGTCGTTGCTGGCGGATGATGCGCGATATCGTTCGTTGCTGATCGCAACTGCGGATCGCTTCATGGAGCGCGATGAAGATGGATTCTCGAGCGTCTTGGATCGAGATTTCAGGGTCGAGGACATGTTCTTTGCAGGAACCGTCCTGCAGCGCGCTTCTCAATTGACGGGAGACGATTCATACGTCGATTTTGCGGCCGAATTTGTGCTTGAATGTGCTGATCGTTTGCTACAGCCCAACGGGCTCTATTGGCACTGTATCTCGTCGCCGTATTTCTGGGGACGCGGGAACGGTTTCGCAGCTTTAGGTTTCGCCGAGACGCTGGTCGGTTACCAAGGCGAGAAGCGCGATCGGCTGATTGAACGGCACGTCGCGCATCTTTCGGGCCTCAAGTCGTTCCAAGATCCCGTATCTGGGATGTGGCGACAGGTTGTAGACGTTGCCGATTCGTACACCGAACACAGTTCAACAAGCATGATCGGCACCTCGATCGCGCTTGGGATTAGACACGGTTGGTTGTCCAAAGGCGACTGGGGCGATGTGCTCACGAACGCATGGCGTGGCGTTTCGGACGGCATCGACGATGAAGGCGGGGTGCTTCGTGTTTGTGTCGGAACGGGACCCTTGGGCAACTTAAACGAGTATCTGATCCGCGATGCCGCAATCGGCCTCGACGACCGCGGCGGCGCAATGGCTCTGTGGTTTGCCGTTGAGATGATGAATTGTGGATTGTGATCCAGACGTGAACTTCGCAATCATGCGGAGTTCGAAACAATCGCTCTTTACACTGAAACTATGCGGTGTTTGGAACTCCGCCGTCATCGCCGCACGAAATCAATGCAACACAAGATTGGCAAGTCACATTGAAACGCAACCTCGATAACGTCAGCTTGGACACCGTCGTCAGCCTGTGCAAACGGCGCGGATTCATCTTCCCGAGCAGCGAGATCTACGGAGGCATCGGCAGCCTTTACGACTACGGACCGGTCGGTGTTGAACTCAAGCGGAACGTTAAGGATCAGTGGTGGAAATCGATGGTACGCGACCGTGAGGATGTGGTCGGTATCGACGCCTCGATCTTGATGCACCCGAACGTTTGGGTTGCCAGCGGTCACGTTGACAGCTTCACTGATCCGTTGGCTGAGTGCAAAGAGTGCCATCGGAGGCATCGCTCTGACTTGCTTGAGGCCGATGAATGTCCCGATTGCGGCGGGGAGTTGAGCGACCCGCGCCATTTCAATCTCATGTTCCGAACGCACATCGGCCCAGTCGAAGGCGACGATAACATCGTCTATCTTCGCCCCGAGACGGCGCAGGCCATGTTCGTGGATTTCGACAACGTGGTAAACAGCAGCCGCGTCCGCATCCCTTTCGGGATTGCGCAACAAGGCAAATCGTTCCGCAACGAGATAACACCCGGCAACTTCACGTTCCGCACCCGCGAGTTCGAGCAGATGGAGATGGAATATTTCTGCGAGCCGGGTACGGACGAGGAATGGCATCGCTACTGGATCGATTTTTCGATGGGATGGTTCTCGGAGTTGGGTCTCCGCCGATCGAAGTTGCGAGTTCGAGAACACGAGGCGGACGAGTTGCCGCACTACTCGAAAGGAAGCGCTGATGTCGAGTTCCTGTTCCCTTGGGGTTGGGGCGAGTTGGAGACGATCTCGAATCGCACCGACTACGATCTGAAAGCACACATCGAGAAATCGGGGAAGGACCTCTCCTACTACGACCAACCCAACAACATGCGTTACGTGCCATACGTCGTAGAACCTGCGATGGGCGCCGATCGTTCGGCGTTGGCATTCTTGGTCGATGCGTACGACGAGGAAGAGGTAAACAACGACAAGCGCGTCGTTCTACGCTTCCACCCGTCAATCGCCCCGTACCAGATCGCGATCCTGCCTTTAAGCCGGAACGCCAAGTTGACGCCGAAGGCTCGTGAGGTCTACGACATCGTGCGGTCCCGGTTCAGCACGCAATACGATGAAACGCAAAGCATCGGACGGCGCTATCGACGGCAGGACGAAATCGGGACTCCGCTCTGCGTGACAGTCGATTTCGAGACTGTTGAGTCTGACGACGCGGTGACGATTCGCCACCGGGACACGATGGAACAGATCAGGGTCCCGATTGAATCGTTGGTCAACGCGTTGCAAGACCAGTTGGACGGGATTGCGGCGGACGTCCTCGCCGAGTGAGCGTAGTCGCAATCTCAGTCTGGCGGTAGCGAGAACTGAGTTCGCTGCCATTTCGTATCATCTAATCAGAGGATTCCCAAACGATTGCCGCCACGATTGGCTTTAGGGAGATGAAACTGCGAATGAGTCGTTCACGAATTTTGACCATCGCGGCCTTGTTAATCGCGTCGATGATTTTTGTCGCCGCTTCGGCGTGTGGGAGCGAACCTGTCGAGCCGGCAGACACGCCCGTACCGGAACCAACGGTTGCGCCCGAAAGCGACGAAGCGGCGGCGGATTCGAAGACGATGGGGTTATCTTTCGAATCTGCGACGGTCGACGGTCTCGGCGATACAAAAGGGTTTCACGGAACGACCTTTGCGCACGGCACGTTCGACACCCGAGAACTTGCCGGCAAACCGATCGTGATCAACTTCTGGTTCCCCTCTTGCCCTCCATGCCGGGCTGAGCTAGGGCATTTCGAAAATGTCTACCAACAGTTCGGCGAGCCGTCGGGAGGCGATGTCCAGTTCGTCGGCATTGAGCAACTCGGGCTCGACTCGATTGAAGACGGTGCGGCACTCTTCGAAGAAGTAGGAGTAACGTACCCGGGGTTGCCGGACAACGGCTCGGCGATACAGATCGGATACAACATCTTCTCTTATCCGACGACGGTGTTTCTAGACCGTAATCACAACGAGCATCGGGTGTGGCAAGGTGCGATCGACGAGGAGAACCTGGCTGAGATCGTCCGCGAGATAGTGGAGGGTGGTTCGACGCAGATCGAGGAAGACTCGCAACCCGGGAAAGGTGAGGCGGTCGCGATGGAGTTGTCCACTGACGAATCTGCCGTAGGGGATCCAGAGTTGGTCGAACCGGAACTGGTCTACGCATCGACGCAGATCTTCAACGGTTTCGGTGATGCACCAGGATTCAAGGGTGACACGTTTAATCACGGACCGTTCGATCTGAGCGAGCATCTAGGGAAACCCGTTGTCATCAACTTCTGGTTTCCGTCTTGTCCGCCGTGTCGAGCAGAGGTCCCGAATTTCGAGCATGCCTACAATACCTTGGGTCCACCTGGGACTGACCAAATCGTCTTCGTGGGTGTTCAAGCGGTGGGTTTCGACACTGCGGCTGACGGCTTGGAGTTTCTCGGCAAAATGGGAGCCAACTACCCGGCGATTCCGGATGTCGGCAGCTCGATCCACATCGCCTACCAGATCACTGCTGCACCGACGACGGTTTTCCTCGACAGAGACCACAACGTCTTAAGCGTGCATCAGGGATACGTCAAGCACAATCAACTGCAAGACATCTTGAATCAGTTGATCGAGGTTTAGTCGCGCCTAGATCAATCGATCCGCGTACGCTTCTTGGATTAGTCGAGTTGTCGCAAACGCGGGTCTAGTCGGTCACGGACCCAGTCGCCGAGGAAGTTGAAAGCGAGAACGACAAGGAAAATCGCCGTTCCCGGGAATACCGTCTGCCACCAAGCGGATTCAACGTACTCCCTGCCCTCTGCGATCAACACGCCCCATGCCGGTGTCGGGCCGGGGATTCCGGCGCCTAGGAAGCTGAGCGACGCTTCGGCCAATATCAACTGCCCTACCCTTAGGCTGGCGATCACGAAGATGGTGTTTATGAGACCTGGCAATAGGTGCTTGAACATAATGCGGAACGTCGAGGCGCCTGCCACCCGTGCGGCGGCGACGAAATCACGTTCCTTCAGGCTCAAGACTTCGCCTCGAAGGTTTCGGACGTAGCCGCTCCAAGCCAACAGGATCAGCAATACGATGATGAGGTTGAGACTGGCTCCGAAGATAATTACGGCGACCATTGCAAGCAACAGGAATGGCACTGAGTACCAGATGTCGACCATACGCATCAATATCTCGTCGACGATGCCGCCGTAATATCCGGAGGTAACGCCGATGGCAACGCCGAGTATCAGGCCCGAGAAAAGCGCCACCGAAGTTACGACGAGAGAAATGCGTGCGCCGTGGATGGTGCGACTCAAGACATCCCTTCCCACGTGATCTCCACCGAGAATGAAGCGGTTGGCCGGGTCCTTTCCGACACCCTCTTCGGTGCTGAACATCGCTTTCGAAAAGTCCTGGGTGGCCCAGTAGTCTTCATTCCACCCGAAAATCCGCGGTGGCGCGTTGCGGAAACGGATGTCCTGCTCGATCTCGTCGTACGGCGCAAGTTGGCCCGCAAACAGACCGGTCACGACCAGCACGAACATGATGACGCCGGGAATGATCGGCCAACGTCGGATCACGTACCACAAGAACATAGGGGCGCTCCGAAACTTCGTAGCGACCGGGGCGGCATCGTCTTGGGCGACGCCAGTTTCGCTTGTGGTTGTTTCTGCTGCCATCCGATGTTTCGTGTTAACTCAGTAGCGAATGCGCGGGTCGATCAACGCGTAAAGCACGTCGGTCAGGAAATTGACGAACACGAAAACCGTTGCGAAGAAGAGAACCGTGGCGGTGAGAATTGGAAAGTCGTTGTCTTGCACGGCTTGAACTGCGAGTCTACCGAGCCCTGGCCATGAGAAGACGGATTCGACGACGACGCTGCCGGTAATTAAACCGGCCATCATTAGCGACGACACGGTGAGAGGAGGAATGAGCGCGTTTCGGAATGCGTGTTTCCAGATTATCGTCGTGCCACCGACGCCTTTTGAGCGTGCAAGTTTAACGAACTCGGAGTCGAGAACTTCCAGCATGGCGGATCGAGTGAGCCTGAGGTAGATTGCAGCAGCGCCCCAAGCGACCGCGAACGCAGGCAGTACGAAATAACGCACGCTTTCCCAAGAGAAAAAGAATTCATCAGCGGTTCCGCGCGTTCCGAATGGAAGCCAACCCAAACGTTTATTGAATATCAGAATCAGCATCAATCCCAACCAGAATGTCGGTAGAGATTGTCCAATAAGTGCGAATCCGCGTCCCAAGTAGTCCCAAATACTTGCGCGTAGTACCGCCGACAAGATTCCTAATGGCACGCCCAAAATCGTCGCCAATATCCACGACACGACCGCCAGTTGTACCGTAGCCCCCATCTTCTCACCGATGACCCTTGTGACTTGTTGCTCGGCGAGCAGAGTCTTGCCAAAGTCACCTTGCAGCAAGTCGGTGAGCCACAAGAGGTACTGCACCACGAGAGGTTTGTCGAGGCGCAGTTTTTCCTTCAATGCTTGCTCCTGCTGAGGGGTTACTCCATATCCGCCGGGCTTGGCGTAGAGCAACAGAGGATCCCCCGCCGCCCTAGACAGACCGAAGACGATCGCCGTCGCTGCAAGGATGGAGAGGATGCCGGCAAAGAATCGCCTTATCAGGAACTTTCGCACTGGATTGTTCTTGGTGGATGATGCACAGCGGCGACGCCACCGACATGTCGGTGGCGTCGCCGCTAGACCGCAATCGCCTCGGCCGTTTCGAATCGTGCGTCCGAGGCGATTACGTCAGGTTCGAGTTCTACCTAGCCAGGACTATGAGTTCCGGCGAAGTGTGCGGCGCTTGTGGACCAGGTCGCATCGGCCATTCTGCGATCGCGTTCGGGTTGTAAGCCGAAACGAACGGAAGGGCGATGATTCCGATTTTCAACTGCTGCTCGTAGAGGTAGTCCGCCAACGCAATGTTGTACTGCGTTCGTTTCGCGGGGTCTGATTCAGCCGCCACCTTCTGGACCGTTTCGAGAATGAACGGGATCTCCATGTGACAACCGAAACCGCCACGCGTCAAGCTGGTCTCTTCTTCGCCTGTGACCCAGTCGTAAGGCTTCCAGAGGTCAGACCTGCACCACTGAGTCGCGGGCGTGGTCGTGCTTCTGGCAACCAAGCTGGGACGGACGATCGAGTAGGCCACCTTAATGATGTTCGTCTCGATGCCGAGTTGGTTTATGAACCCGGCGGCGGCGTCAGCGATCTCTGCCCAGTCTCTGACGGACGTGAACGCGTAGATCGGCATGTCGAACCGTTTGCCATCTTCATCTCTCGGGTAACCGGCCATATCGAGGTAGTCATTCGCCTTCGCAGGGTCGTACGGGATCGTCCATTTGTCATCCCAATCGCTGTCAACTACGTGGTACATGCCAATGTGGTATTCGCTAGCGTTGTTGCCGTATAGCGACTCGTTGACGAGAGCACGGTCCATCGACATCGCGATAGCCCAACGGACTAAGCGGGCTTGTTCCATGTCGTCGATGCCCGCCGGGTTGTTACCGTCATCAGGACTGTGCGGGTTGCCGATCCACGGGATGTCGTGGGTGAACGTCACGTGCTGGATTGGTTCGCCGGTCTTGACTTGAGTGGTTTCCCAGTAGTTTCCGGCCATGTTTAGCGGAACACCGCTTTGTCGGCCCGTCGTGAGAGTCCCGAAACCGTCGCGTGTCAACGCGCCGATCTCGCGAACTGGCAAGACTGCCCAGTCGGCTCCGCCAGAGCGCAATGCTGAGACGCGTGCAACGGTCTCAGGAACGTCGATCAGACGAATCGTCGGTGCTTGCGCAACGCGGTCCCAGTGCGAGTCCTGTGCTATCAGCGTTGCACTGTCGGATTGGCGCCATTCCTGCACGGCGTAAGGGCCGGTGCCGATGACGTTTTCACGCATCCAGTCGGCGCCCATCTCGTCGAACGCTTTCTTTGAAAACACTCCGAACGCGTCACCGGCTTGGTTGAACAGCAGGGTCGTCCAGCGCGGCTCTGGCGCGTTGAAGTTGAGTACGACGGTGCGGTCGTCGGTGGCTTCGGCTTCATCCATGAAGGCTGCGAAGTCGCCCGCCTGACCGTGGATGCTCTCAGGTGTTACCGCAGCGTTGGTGTCGTTCAAACTCCACACGAAGTCATGGGCAGTAAGTTCGCCCCAGCCGTCGTGGAATTGGACACCGCTTCGGATCTTAATGGTCGCCTGCGAGGCGTCGGCGTTGACTTCCCAGCTTTCGGCGAGCCACGGTCCAACCAATGTGCCATCGTCGTTTGGTCGGAAGAGTTGCTCACTAACACCCCAGTACATTAGCGACTCAGGTGCTTGAGAACGGTTGATGCCAACACCTGGTGCGACACCCTCAGGGATCATCACCAAAGTGCCAACGGGAGATTCAGGCTCCGGGAGTTCTTGCCGGGCGGGTTCGGGAGTGGCGGTCGGTGCGACCTCCTCTTTCTCCACCATGACCTCGACCTCGACCGTTACTTCCCTCTCGACCTCGACTACCTTTTCGACCTCGACGGTGACCTGAACTTGTTTCTCGACTTCGACCTGAACCTCTTTCTCGACCTCGACAACAACCGTCTCTTTAACGACGATCGTCTCGGGGTCGCCTCCACAAGCCCAAGCCGCGACGGCAATCAAGGCCGCAAGCGCTCCAAGCAGGTACCTGCTGTTAATTCGTGATTTCATGCCAGAATTCTCCCTCGGTTGAATTGACATCATTGGCTACTGAACACGTCGATTGCACGGAGATATCTCCGTTTTGGACGCAACAATTGCGTTCTAGGATTTGCGCAGTATATATCAGATTCGACGAATACGAGCCCAAACCCGCGCGCGCATCGACCCCGCAGGCAGGCGAAGTGAAGCCGGACTTCGACATTTTGGCGTCTGTTATTATGTTTAATGCATGCCGTTGCCGATTCGTCTAGTGGTAGGACACCAGATTCTGGATCTGGGAGCGCGGGTTCGAATCCTGCATCGGCAGCCAGAATCGATGACGGAGCGCGGACAGATCAGTCCAGCTCCCGCACGACACCGGTGGCCCGTTCGTCTAGTGGCCCAGGACACGGCCCTCTCAAGGCTGAAACAGGGGTTCGACTCCCCTACGGGCTACCAACTTCTTTGGTGTGCTCTCTTCGATCGGCATCGCCCCTCTCCCCTGCGAGACAGTCGGGCTTGAGATAAGATGCCTTAAATCGTCGTGCGCTTAAGTCACGGCACGAAATATCGGAGACATGTATGCGGGATGGCGGAATGCGAGGCGGGATGGGCGGTCCGGGATTCGGACCGACGCCCGAAGAGATGCCGCGCCGCCCGTTTCCACGTGACACCTTCAAACGAGTAGTCCGGCTTTACTCCGACCACAAAATGGTCCTGGTGATAGTTGCGCTGCTGGTTCTCATCACCTCCGCTCTGGGCGTCATCACACCTCTGCTGATTCAACGCGTAATCGACGACGCGTTGCCCAATCAGGACATGGACCTGTTGCTATGGCTGATCGGCGGCATGGTCGGCGCGGCTGGTATTTCGGGCATTCTCAACTTCGCCCAATCGCGTCTGAACGCCTCAGTCGGGTTCAAGGTGATGGAGGATATGCGGCACACCGTGTACAACCATCTCCTCAAGCAACCGATCTCGTTCTTCTCCACGACAAAGACCGGCGACATCCAATCGCGTCTGGCGAACGATGTGTCGAGCACTCAGCTGGTTCTAACTGACACCGTCGTCAATATTCTTTCGAGCGTGACGGTGGTTGCGGCGGCGCTGGTGGCGATGCTGATTCTTTCGTGGGAGTTGACCATCGTCGCGGTCTGTACCATGCCGATATTCGCGTATCTTTCCCGCGTTGTTGGTGCTCGAAGGCGTCGCTTGACGCGTCAGATGCAGAGAACTTTGGCAGATTTGACGGCCCAGACTGGCGAAACGTTGTTCGTGTCAGGCGTGATAGTTGCGAAGACGTTTGGGCGTGAAGCCGAACAACTCCGCGAATTCCAGGACACCAACACCAAACTTACCGACGTTTCGATCAGACAGTACATGACTGGTCGAGGATTCTTCATCGTGGTGCAGGCGTTCTTCACGATGGCACCAGCATTCATCTGGCTGATCGGCGGCATTCTGATCATCGACGGCAATGAACGCGTGACGCTTGGCGACATCGTTGCGTTCTCCACGATTCAAGCCCGCCTGCTCTTCCCAATGGCGAACCTCTTGCAACGGGGGGTAGAAATCGCGGGCTCGCTGGCACTGTTCGAGCGCATCTTCGAATACATGGACATCAAGCCGACCATCGTCGATCCGGTAAGTCCAATCAGGGTCGATCCGGCGACGACCAAAGGCGAGGTCGTCTTTGACAACGTCTCGTTCACCTACCAAGAATCTGGATTGGAGCGCATCGAAGCCCGACAACGATTACTGTCCTCAAACGGTCCTCAAGGCGGATTCGGCGGCGGGCCTCCCGGCGGACCACCGAACGGGGGCAACGGTCAGATTGCTCCGGAAATTGCGATGGCACCGCCGATAGTTCCAAATCGCGGCGGGAACGGCAGGCCGCCGATGGGTCGCGGAATGCAATCAAGTGATGCGTCCGAGGGGCTACAACAGGACGATGAATCGTTCCATCTGTCGGACATCTCGTTCACTGCCGCAGCGGGGAAACTGACTGCACTAGTCGGTCCCAGCGGATCTGGCAAGACCACCATCGGCTACTTGGCGTCGCGGCTCTACGACGCGGATCAAGGCGCGGTTAGGATCGACGGCGTGAACATCAAAGACATCACACACGACAACCTTACGCAACTGGTCGGCGTGGTCTCGCAGAACCCGTTCCTGTTCCATGCATCGGTGCGCGACAACCTTCTCTACGGGCGTCCGTCAGCCACCGAACAGGAATTGATCGAAGCGGCGAAAGCGGCACAGATACATGACACGATCGCGGCCATGCCTGATGGTTACGGCTCTATCGTCGGCGAACACGGGTACCGCCTCTCGGGCGGCGAAAGGCAACGGCTCGCGATAGCCAGAGTCATACTTGCAAATCCGCGAATCCTGCTTTTGGACGAGGCGACCAGCGCCCTAGACACGCTTTCCGAACGGTTGATCCGGCAGGCGATCACGCGGTTGCGCGAGGGTAGAACCACGATCGCGATTGCACACAGATTGTCGACGGTGATAGCGGCAGACCAAATACTGGTAGTCCAAGGCGGCAACATCCAAGCGCGCGGTCCGCACGAGGAGTTGATTGGCGAGTCCGACTTATACCGACGGCTCTACGAAGAACAGTTCACGGTCGTGCCGATGTCGGCGGCACAGCTCGAGCAAGCGATGCAGGCGACGGCAAGCGCCTAGCGACACCAAACTCCGTCGTCGTACCACTCACCGTTTATCTGGACGTACGCCCCACCGACACGAATAGTCTGTGAAAATTCCTCGTCGATGTAGAGATCGTAGTTGAGATCGAAGCGGTCGTCTCTGCCCTTGGTCACGATCGGATTGCGAAAGTCCAGTGAGACCGCCGATGTATCGAGCTGGTTAAGATATCGGCTGGTGTCGCCGGTAAAGCGATCCAAATCTCGTCGAGCACGATAGCCAGGGCTGCAAGTTCGGTACGCCGATTCCCAGTCCTCATTGGATATGGACGCAGCTTGTTCGACGAAGCGCTCGGTGATCGCGGATTTGGATGCATCCGTGAACGACGGTGTGGGCGTCAATCGCGAGTTGCCCACGGGGACCGGAGTCGGCGACGCCAGACTCCCCACGGTTCCGCAACCAACAATGAGGAGGGTCGCCGCAAGCGTTAGGAACAACCCGGTTGATTTTGCTAGAAGAGTTATGTCGCCTCTTCTTCCATCGCTTCAGTCGGAACAACAACGGTTTCGTTGTCCTCTGACGCGACACTGTTGAGCGCCCAACGACGATCCATTGTGAAACCGACGTCGAGCGACAAGTAACGGTATTCGCGAGAAACGTTTTCGTATATGCGTCGCCGTATTTCATCGTGTCGTCGAATGTCAATGTACTCGCTCGTAACCGGAGAGACGATCACGTAGATGTGAAGGTGAATGTAACGGCCGACATCGACGATGCGCAGGTGAGTTTCGTAATGCGGAACATCGGCGATCGCTTCTTCGACGAGTTCGGCGACCCTGTCTTGAACGTCTTTCGGCGGTGCCTTGCCAACGATTTGCCGCAAATTTTCGCGAATGGTCTGGAACGGCTGCGGCGATGCGATGGCGACTATCGCCAGCATGATTACCGGGTCCGCGTATGGCGCGAAGTGTGACCAGTCGGAGTCCTGGATTAGCAGCGTCGCCACGAATGCGACCCCGACGGCGGAGCTGATGAGCGTGTCGACGGTCCAGTTCTTGGCATCGACATCGACTATCGGCGAACCCGACTGCTTCGCGTACTTTTTGAGCATCACCACAACGACTGCTCCTCCAACGACTGCGATGACCGCGTATATTATCCCGCCTTCAGCCGCGATCTCTTGCCCACCCGTCAATATCGTCTGGACGGCGGTCCAAACCGCGTAGACGAGCGCGAAACCGATGAGCAGTCCTTTGAAAAGGTTGAGCATCGGTTCGAAGGTTGCGTAACCGAAGGGGTAAGAGTCGTCGCTGGGGCGCGAGACGAGTTGCGAGACGTAAAGCGTGAGCAATCCAACGATTGCGAACGTCAAAGAAAAGAGGCCGTCCAAAAACACGGCGCCAGAATGGCTGGCCACCGATATCGCGACGCCCAGAATACCGAAACTGGCACTTGCGACGATCGAGATGATGATCGAGCGTCTTTCGATTGCTTGTGATGACATCTTTTTTGTGTTTAGGTTCGCTTTCGGTCTACACGATTCTACGAAACTGGGGAGGCGCAGGATTGGATCGATATCGGAATGGCGAAATAAGTGAAGCGAATTTCCCATGATTATTGTCGATGATGATTGTCAGGGACGCGTAAGGAACACTTTGATGATGGTCTTGTTTGAATTGTCGGCAACGTCGATCACCCGTCCGAACGGGTTGGAAACAGAGAGATCTCCGAGAATTTGTGTCGGAATCACCTCCCACGGATGCGAGAAAATGACGCACTCATAGCGAGAAAAATCGGACAAATCATGATCGATCGCTTGTTCATGGTTGAGGAACTTCGGAATGCCTGGGAATTCACTCGCTTGTTCCAGGTTGGTGTATATGCTCCCGGGTTCATATGAATCCAAGACGCGTCGGATGATATGTTCGTCGCGTGAGATGAACACGAATTGATCGTCGGCAAATCGGTCGCATGGCTCGGATTGAAACGCACGAAGACTCACCGCGACGGGCGAATTGTGGAACACAAACGGCGTCTCACTCCTGAATCGTTCGGCATTGAGCATCAACACGAACGCGCCGATGGCTAACAATGCGACGATCGCGACCGCTTTGGGGCTAACAGGGCGTGAACCCGAACTACTCAAAAAGTTGATGTCGATGGGCCACACGAAGCGGGATGCAAATATTCCTATCATCAACGCGATCGGTGGAACCATCGGGAACAAACGTGTGACCGCTGTGTGCCAATAGGGACTGATCGCACCGGTTCCTACGAATGCGAAGCCCAACCAGAGTATGAGGAATAACGACGAAACATCCCGCAGCCTGCCCAAGGCAAATCCAACGGCTACCACGGAAATCGATGCGGTGATCGGGTCGAACAACGAGCCCGAGACGTAATGAGAGATATGCTCGTTGAAATTGAATGCGAATAGATTCAATTCGATGTTCGTCTTGACTCGATCGAGCGTGCCCAGATCTGAAGGTTCGAGTTGCCCTCCGATCACACGTCCGAACATCTGGGGCACCAATTCGTTGCCGTCCACGATCAACATCGGCAAAGCCGCGATTGCCATTCCCACAACCCAAGGCAATATCCATCGGCCGACAGTCTTCGGGCGCTGTGAGAAAACCTGCAACGAGGCAAACACCAGAATCGTCGGGAATATCACCCTCGCCGCGACGTTGGTGTAGATGCACATTCCGGCCAAAACGCCAGCTATGAACATCAACGCCGGGCTTCTGTTGCGGGTCGCCAACACGAAAAACGCGACCGCCAACACCGTTGGCAACAGCGAATCTATGTGGTCATAACCGATATGCGCGATCGCTCCAAGGTAGTGGCTGAACGCAATGACGCTGGCGGCAACCGCGCCGGCAACCCGCCCAGCCATCAACGTTCCCGCCAGATAGAGCACAGGAATCGTCAAGGCGAGCATGACGATTGAACTGAATTTCCAACCGAAATGGTCGATCCCGACTATCTTCATCACTACCGATTTCATCATCAGACCCAGCCGGGGGTGGTAGTCATAAACCCCACGCTGACTAAACGGATCGCTGATCCCTTCAAGCGCGAAGTGGCTCGAAAGATCGAAGAACGAGTATTCGTCCCCGATCGCCGAGTAGTACCAATCAGTCAGATCGTCAGTGTTGAAGAGCATCAGAATCGCCATCAGCGCAACGACGACCACAACGTCGACGCTTCGTATCGATCTCACAGCCTTCCGCAGTCCCACCAGCACCCGCAAGTACGTAGGAGCGAATGCCGATCCGATGCCGACAAGCGCGACGATCCACACCCAAAGATCGCCTCCTGAAGTCGAGCCGCCCAGCAATCGGAGAGACAAGAAAGCAAAACTGGCGACCCCCAGGCCAAACAGGATCGAGCGCGGGCCTGAGGTGCTAAATTTGGTCGTGCCGGGAAATTTAGCAACCCAACTGTGGTGGCGCAAACGAGAGTTGAAAAAGTAGGCGGCCAACGCCACCACCGCGAATCCCAACACCAAGGCGCTTTTTCCGTTCGGCGGAATTCCCTCGTGTTCCGGACCGGCGGTTTGAACGACTAGGATCTGTCCGACGACCACGAAAAGCGCGCCGACCAGTAGCAGCTTCCAGTCGAATCCGCCTTCGTACACCCTCCGCGAAAAGGATGCATCGCGCCGTTCTCGGCTAAAAACGTTGTTCGCCACTTTTGATCAAAGAGATGCATTCACGTGGATCAACCCACGTGATCGACAACTGACTACGGTCCGTTTTGCTGCATGATCTCAATGAATTCGTCAATCGGGATGGCCGAGTAGGTTGTGGTGTCAATCGTGCCACGTGCGCCGAGTTCGATCGCGATGCGCGACATTTCGCCGTTGTCAGGCGCTTCGATTATCGTGACGAAGTCGTGATTGCCCATCATTGCGTACTGAGCGACTACGTGGCAACCGCGCAATTCGACCTCGTTGTTGACCTCGAGTATGCGTTCCGGATGCGTCCTGACGCGGTCGCGGCCGCGCTCGGTTAGCTTCGAGAACATTATGTAGGTGTTGATTTTCCGGCCGTCACTGTCTTGGTTTGACATGAATGGTGCCTTCATTTACTCCATCTTGGATCCGACGAAACGGGACAGGGCGCGTGCGGTCGGATCCGTATGGACGTTAACGATCGCGGGGACGCCGGCGTCGAATGCCCTTTCCAAGGCTGGTCGGATCTGTGAAGGCTCACGGACCTCCTCGCCGTAACCGCCCATTGCTTCCGCGATGGCATCGAAGCGCGTCCAACCGAGTTCGCGGCCAGGTTTGCGGATGCCTTCTACTCGCGCTGTCCAGCCTTCGTTGTTCGATACTACGATGACGATCGGCAGGTTGTGCCTGACCGCGGTGTCGAAGTCTTGGATGTTCATGCCTAGTGACCCGTCGCCGTGCAACGAAATCACTTGCTTGTCGGGTTTCGCGAGTTTCGCTCCGATGGCGAATGGCAGTCCGACACCCATGCATCCCGTCGCCCCGGAATTCAACCGATGCCCCGGTTCGTAGGTCGGTATCGACTGTCGACCGTAGTGCAGGATCTCGTTGCCGTCGACAGTCAGTATCGCGTCGCGATCCATGACCTCTCGCAACTCTTTGCACAACCGCAGCGGGTGAATCGGGACCTGCTCGGAGTTCTCCAGCTGCTCCGACCGCTCGCGTCGATTGTTCTCGATGTCTCGGAGATACGCGACCCAAGCCGATTCGGATTTCGATTGCATTCCTGAGCGTGACACTTCCGCGTTGATTAACCGCATCGCTGCTTTGGCATCCGCGACGATGCCGATATCCACTGAACGATTGTGTCCGATCTCAGCGGCGTGAACGTCGATCTGAATGATCTTGGCCTGAGGCGAGATTCGACGTCCGAACGTCATAATCCAGTTGAAACGCGTCCCCACTACTAACACCGCATCCGCTTCGCGGAACGCGGTCGAACGAGCTGCCGGAAACGAAACAGGATGGTCCTCAGGTATCAGCCCTCGGGCGATCGGCGTCGTGTAGAACGGAATTCCCGTACGGTCGACGAACTCTTGGAGTTCCTCCCATGCGCCGGACCACCAAGGTCCGCTGCCCGCCAACAAGATCGGTCGCTCGGCCTCCGAGAGGATCTTCACGGCCTCAGCAATCTTGTCGGGGTCCGCGCTCGGCGGTGAAACCGCCGTCGCTCGCGTCGGCGATTCGGCCGCGCTCTCGTCAACTTCTCCATAGAGAACATCTTCATTGCACTCAACGTAAACGGGACCCGGGCGGTCGCTCATTGCCGTTCGAAATGCGGACGAGATGTGCTCCGGCATGCGCGCCGTATAGTTCGGGCGAATGACTGATTTGGACACTGGCGCAAAGATGTTCGGCAGGTCTACTTCCTGAAATCCGTCACGGTACACGTCCCTCAACGGACCCGCACCGCCGAGAGTGACCATGGGAGCCGCGTCCACAAATGCGTTGTAGATTCCCGTAAGTAGGTTGAGCGTGCCGGGTCCCGATGCTGACGTCGTCACGCCTGGAACACGCTTCACTCGGGCATACGCGTGTGCCGCCATCGCGGCAGCCTGTTCATGCCGGAAATCGACCGTGCGAATACCGAAATCTTCCGAGTTGTTGACGATCTCGTAGTTCGGCCCACCCATCAAGTAGAAAAGGCAATCGGCCCCCTCTTCCTTGAGGGTGCGGGCGATCAGATAACTTCCGTCAACTTTGGGCATGGATTCAAGGTTATATCGCTGATCCAAAGCCAAATGCTGTCATGTCTAGCCAACAAAAACAGAAGACGACCGTTCAACGACCGGGCATCGAATGCTAAATCTGCGTCTCCCTCAAGCGCATCGCACCAGTCTCGGGGAATGCTGAGAGGTATCGCAACGGATCATTGTGGCGAGGTTCGTTATCGTCCCGCATCGCCTCAGTGATCAGTGCAACGCCCGACCCGAAGTCGTCGATATGGATGTACTCCGGAACGATCGAACCATCATCTTCGGTGTTGTGCCATGCGCCGAGCGGGAACGAAGTTCCGGTGACCCGATAGCCGTGCGCCTTGAACGCGCTCGCCTCACAACCGCCCGCCCCCATCAAAGCGCGTTGCACTTTGAAACCATCTGTGCCCTCTCGCTCTCCGATCCGATACGCCGCGGCATGCAGTACCGCCTCAGCGCTGTGATCGAAAGTGGTCATGCGATCACCCACACGGATAACCACACCGTCGCCCTGCTTGGCGTTTTCGCTCTTCAAGCTAGTCTCGACCGAAACGATTATGGCGTCCTTGCCGACAAATTCGTCCGCGGCGGCGAGTGCCGCACCGACAAGTCCGACTTCTTCGGCTCGGGTGAAGAGCCCGACGATGGGTCGATGGGTCGATCCATCATTGCTGACTGCGATCAAAGACGCCAAGATCGCCGCGCAACCTGCGAGATCATCCAACTGTCTTGCTCGGATCATTTGACCTTCGACGCCGAAACTCGACAGGTCCAACACCACCACCGCTGGATACATGAGATCGGAAGCTTTGCGCACGAACGCACCGGTTTCGGGTTTGATCATGACCCGATCTGTCCGTGCGAAGCGGCCGTTCCCGACCGGACGCAACAGGCCGTGAGATTCGATAGTCCCGTGAATCGTCAAGCCGTCGCGCGAAACAATGCGGACTTCCGTGCCCACGTCGTAGGCGCGGGTCCCTAGGCCGCCCCTCGGCTCGGCGACGATCATCTCCTCGTCGTCATTCACCTCAACCGCCTCGATCGCTTCGAACCCGGGATGATCCATGTGCGCCACGAACACCAACGGCGCCATGGTGTCATCGCCGTCGAGTTCCGCGACGACGTTCCCCCAGCGGTCCTGGCGAGCGTCAATTCCGTTGGCGAGGAGGATGGTCGAGATTTCACGTGCGACTCGTCGTTCGTGAAAGGAGACCGTCGGTTGCAAGCAGAGCCGTTCAAGGATTTCAAGCGCGCGCATGGTCAAGAATCATACGCGACCTGAGTGCCAGCGACCTAGTGGCTTCGCTCCGCGATTAAGGGTTTCATCTGGCGGCCTAGTCTGCAACACATCGTGGCACAGGTTCGAACCCCAAGCGATGGGCTAAATCTACGCCAACCAAGTGCCGATCGACGCATCCCACAATGACCAATGCGCGTAGCCGACGCCGAACCGAATGTAGAATACGCATCGAAACGCGGGATACCCGATCCCGCCGCACGCCGCAAACTGAGGTTAGATCGATATGCCCAACGTGTTGGTGCTCTCAGGCCCTGCCCTGCCATTGCTCAAGATGGCCGAGGAGATGAAGCCCGAAGGCTACGAAATAAACGTCTGCACAAGCGAAACTGACTCGGACCAAGTGGAACGGCTTTCGAACGAGGCAGATTTCGTGCTGGCATTCGGGCACGGCGTCTCCGAGGACATTCTCCACGCTGGCAAGAAACTCAAGCTGGTGCAACTCTGTTCTGCGGGTTACGACGGCGTCAATCTACGTATTGCCGGTGAATTAGGCATCCCCGTCGCCAACAACGGCGGAGCGAACGCCATCCCGGTCGCCGAGTTCGCGATGGCGCTGATTTTGGCCTGCCACCGGCATCTCCCGATGGCCCACAACGACACCCGCGCCGATGCGTGGATGCGACCCGAGATCGACGGTTACGACTCCTACGAGCTATTCGGAAAGACCGTCGGCATCGTGGGCGCTGGACGCATCGGCTCAACCCTTGCCGGGATGCTTCGGGGCTTTGAGACAACGACTCTCTATACGGACTTCGTCCGCTCTGAAAAAGCCGAGAGTTACGGCGCAAAACGGGTCGAACTCAACGAACTTCTGGCGGAGTCGGATGTCGTTTCTTTGCACACGAGCCTCAACTCAACATCGCGCAAACTGATCGGTGCCCGCGAGCTTGGGCTTATGAAGAAGAGCGCCTTGCTCGTCAACACCTGCCGCGGTCCGGTCGTAGACGAAGCCGCCCTCATCGAGGCGTTGCGGAACAATGAGATTTGGGGCGCGGGTCTCGATGTCTTTGAGATTGAGCCTGTCGAACCCGAAAACCCGCTTCTGACGATGGACAATGTCGTCGTGGGACCGCACGTTGCGGGCAAGAGTTGGGAGTCTTACCCTAGAAGGGTCGATTTCGCATTTTCGAACATGCAACGAGTTTGGCGTGGCGAGGCTCCGGAGAGCATCGTCACCGAAGAATGAGCGTTACACTTCCAATCACGACAAATGACGAGGAGAAATTGAATGGCTGAAGAAACGTTGAAGATTTTGTACTTAGGTCCGAGCGGCGGAGACACGCACAACGCCAGTTCTACCGAGCAGCAGTCGAGAGCCGTCCGCGCATACGGTGCCGAGTTCGAGCACTATTCGGGAAGCAGCGAAGGTGAGTTGATCGAGGCGCTGAAAGACGCTGACACCGTCATAAACCAAGGCCACGGTTGGGACCCAGAACTCTTCTCGCACATGGGCAATAACGGTCGCTGCAAGGGACTAGTATCGTTCGGGCACGGATACGACGGCATGGACCTTGAGACCGCGTCGGTAAATGGCGTCGTGCTTTCAAACACCGCCTCGTTCGGCACTGAAGAGGTCAGTAACCAGACGATGATGCACTTCCTCGTCTGCTCCCGCAAGTTCGTCCTCCACGACAAACTCGTCAAGAGCGGCGTATGGACGCGGCAATACCTCCCGCCGATGGGCCACATCCTAGGCCAGACTTTCGGAATCGTCGGACTTGGCAACATCGGTCGCGCAGTGGCACGCAAAGCGCAAGCATTCGGCTTGAATGTCATCGGATACGACCCATATCGATCCTCGTGGGACGCCAAAGAATACGGCGTCGAAATCGTGGGTACGTTGAAGGAGATCGCAGAACGCTCGGACTACGTATCGCCACATGTCTTCCTAAGCGACGGGACGTACCACATGTTCAGCGACGAGTTCTTCTCGGCGATGAAACCGACGGCATACTTCATCAACTGCTCACGTGGTCCGGTCGTCGATGAATCCGCGCTGATCCGCGCACTCCAGAACGGCGAGATCGCAGGTGCCGGCCTCGACGTTTTCGAGCAGGAACCGGTGGATCCCGACAACCCGCTGCTCAAGATGGACAACGTTAGCGTGACCAACCACTACGCCTCTTATAGCGAAATCGCATGGGAACGCGCCAACACGCAGCTCGGGGAAGAAGCCGTCCGGATCGCCGACGGCTACTGGCCGATGTCGCACATCAACCCCGACGTTAAGCACCACGCGCCGCCACGCAAAGACCCCATTTCGTGGGAAGTGATGATTGCGAACCGCTAAACCACGTTAGAACAACTTAAAACCGCTACCAAATCCTCCGAAAGGAACAAAACCAAAATGGCAGAACACAAAGTACTCATCTTGGGTATCGACGAGAACGATCCCCTTGACTACGAGCGCGCCGAGATGGCCGACCTAGACGTCGAGTTCGTGCGCGGCAACCCTCAGTCGGAAGGCGAGGCGATGGAACTCGTCCGCGACGCTGACGCGCTGATGATGCGCTCGACCCCCTACTCCTCGGAGCAAGTCCTTCGCGCCGCTGAGAAGGCGCAGGTGCTAGCCGTCTACTCCCACGGGTTCAACCAGATCGACACCGATGTGTGTAACGAGATGGGCATCATCATCACCAACGCCGCCGGCATGTGCATGGAGGAGGTCTCCAACCAGGCCGTCACCATGATCCTGGCTCTCAACCGGCAACTCATCCAGTTCAACGAACGAACTAAAGCCGGACAATGGGGCCGTGACGATCTGCTGCCCATTGAGCCGATAGACCAGCAGGTCCTCGGACTCGTCGGTCTCGGCAACATCGGTCGCCAAGTTGCCCGCAAGCTATTCAACGGCTGGCGCATGAAGGTCATCGCATACGACCCCTACTGCCCGCCATGGATCGCCCAAGAATACGCCGTCGAGCAGGTCTTCTCGCTCCACGAACTCTTTGAGCGCTCCGACTATGTCTCAGTTCAGGTGCCGCTCAATAAAGAGACGCACCACATGATCCGCAAGGAGCACTTCGACTGCATGAAGTCGACCGCATTTTTCGTCAACGTCTGCCGCGGCGCCGTCGTCAAAGAGATCGACCTCATCGAAGCCCTCCGCCAAGGTAAGATGCGCGGCGCTGGTCTTGACGTCTTCGAGAAAGAGCCCGTCGCCCCCGACAACCCGCTCCTCAAGATGGACAACGTAATCGTCGCTCCGCACTCCGCCGGCGCCTCGACTCGCTCGGCATGGCTAAGCCGCCAGCGGGCATCCCAGCAGGTAGCAGCCGTCCTCCGTGGCAACTGGCCGTCCGCCGGGCAAAACACTGAGGTCGCCAGCTCGTTGAAACGCCGCGACAGAATGCAATCCCTCGAGCCAAAACTTGAGGCATCGAGGGAGGTATTGCCGATGGCAGTTTTGCCGGAGGGTTAAAGAGAACCGGGCGAAGGCCTGACAGATGCAATCGTTGGGATGGTAGCATCCAAGATCAATACAGGAAGCTGATAAACAAACTCATGCCGCCAAACCCTCAATCTTTAACTACGATGACTCAAAATGTCAACGAAACGGTCATCGCGCCTTGTCCTGACTGCGGCACAAAGATCGAAACCCGGCTCGTCGTTCGCATGTACGACAGACACTGGAACTCCCTCGGCATCAGAAGCTCAGGAACCCGATGCCCAGACTGCCTGCCTGCTTTTAAGGCACAGCAAGCTGCGGAGGAGGCTGAACGGGCTCGGAACGCGGCCATCGCTGAAGCCAAACGTGAAGAGATAAGACGCCGCATCGAGGCTGCTAAACCTATTGAACGTCAGCTCGATTTCGAGATCTTCGACGATTGAATCGCTTCCACTCTGCTCAAGCGGCCTAGCCTTGAAATACCGCGTCTTTCGGTCTCGCCTTCCCGCCATGCACCGAAGGCTCGGCGCACCACTTCTCCGCGAGACGACGCACGGCGCGAAAGGTTGCGTCGTCGAAACCCAATAGGTCGCAGATCACTGCTCGATCGAAGTCTCGACGGTTCAGGTCAGCATCGGCGAGATACGCGGGCATAAATTCTAGCTTGCAGAATTCGTCAAATATCATCTCCCCAACCGACAACTGTTGATCAGATATCGTCCTTAAATCCAACGTGATTACTTCATTGGCAGCTGAACGAGTCAAACGAGCCTTGGCAGATTGTTGTTTGTTTGATTGCCACCAATACATCAGTAGACCTAACGTCGTATTTGACCACAAGCAGAAGATTTTTTCAAATCGCGCTTCGGTCAAGACGACGTTTGGCCATGCACTACCACCCATCGTTCTTGTCGTAGTGAACGCGACAGCAAGTGCCTGTGAACTGAAAGTAAACTCTTGATTAAGATGAAGCCTTGTCGCTTTGCGCCAAATCCGGTCCGCGTGTTCCTCCATGCCGATACGAGCAATCAATTCGGCATCAGCTTTGCAAATCAATCGTGTTTCATTTGAGGCGTGATGATTCCAAAGCGCGGAGTATGTAGCGTGGTCCTTAGGAGGGCTCAAGTCGAACGCACCCCGGGGTTTGGGACCGGTAATATCTCTGTGTACCAGTCCGAGTTCACCGATTGAACTGATTGTCGTAGTCTGCAAATTCAGTGGGGCGATGCCGCCGGGTAACCACAACGTTCCATTCGCCAACGCGTAGGCGACCTGGCATAACGCGTAGTCGTTGATACGCACAGTCCCCCAAGTTGCGCCTGTCTTCACCCTATCAACTACCCTTAGACGTTCACCGAGCGTAACGTCACCACACTTGATTAACGTACCGCCGTAGGGTCCGTCATCCAACGTCCTAATCTTGTCTGCCGAGTTAACGGACTTTGAGATCACCTCTGCTGTTGCGAAATCTGCAGGCCGCAATTTCAATGAAATATATTGAGACGCATCTGGCTTGCGAACATGAGATTTACGCTTTATGCCAACAACTAAACAGTCACCCATACCAGTATCGGAAGAAAACGCCATTTGATGTCCCAAATTAGCAACACTGACGACCATTAGATCTCTGTAGTGTGTCGAAAGTAGCGATCTAATTTTTATCCAAGAAACTCCTGCTGCCACAGACAACGGAAGCACGAGTGCCAAGATACCGCCAGGTTTAAGTTTTTGATGAGCCAACGCTGCAAACGCTGACGCTATCCCCGCATTCCCGTGGTAGCAAGTCCCTTTACCTGTTTATCCTGGAACCCATAGCGGTTTGATCGGCTCGCGTAGCACCAAAAGCCGCGAATGCGGGATTAGTAACGTCAGCATGCGCGCCCTCGTGATTCGTCGCCCGAGTGAACGGCGGATTCATGATGACGATGTCGAAGCTCTCATCTGGAGCGTCAGCGATTACGGTCGTAGCCGTCTCTTCGCCAGTGCTACCGGTGCGTAGCGCCGGATCGTTCGTGTTGATCTGCGACATCACCGCGGAGGTATTAAGGAACTCTAAAGAGCCTATTGCCACCGTCCCATCCCGTTGCCTTCCGAATGGCATGTTGTAGAGCCTGGAACCACCGAACTTGATGTTGGGATGTACTCCCGACAGAGTGGCTCCGCTGATGTGGATGGCTGACGGCATAACGTCGAAGCCATATAAAACCTCCTCCATCATCGCCTTGTGCAGATTTTCCGAATCGCCGCCCTCGTTTTCATGCCGGGAAGCGAACTGATCATACACGGCTGCTAGCAACGCTCCGGTTCCACATGCGAAATCTGCCACCCGCAACTCTCCAACGGCTTCCGCATCAGACCAATCAACCTCGCGCATCTTATCCACGGTGAGGCGCGCCAGCAGCGCGGCTGACGCCGGCAAGGTATAGAAAGTCGCCAAGTACTTCCGGTCCGCGATCAAACTTTGGAACACCCGGCCAGTGAGGTCGTGCGACACTCCAACGCCGGTAGCCGAAACGTCATACGCGGTCTGCTGCAACACTCGCAAGATCCGTCTGCAATCGCTTGGATGCAATTGATTCACGATGTCGCGTGCGACTGCGAAGATCGGCCAGTAATTGATCTTGAGGACCTCCTGCCAAGTATGCGAAATCTCAACCTGCGGATTGATGACATCATCCCCACACACCAAGTGCAGCGGTTTCACCTCGTCGTGCAGACCCGCAACCCGATCATGGAAGATCATTGCATTCGCAACTATCGCACACGCCATACGACGCGTTTGAACAACATTCGACAGCCCCAACAGCCGCGCGATCGAGTCCGCAATGCGCGGTCGCAATTCCGCGATTTCTTCTAGACGCTTAGCAGCGGTATCGATACCCAACTCCAAACGCTGCACAGCTTCATTCACAGCACTCTGAGGCACCGAAGATAGACGAACAATGTCAGCAACGTCTGCCCACGACCCCTTCAGCCAACCACTTATCGGAAACCGCGTGCCATCGAGATTGAGAATTGCATACGACAATACCGCGCCGCGCAAACCGGAATCAAGATCCGGACTAGTTCGAAGTGAGTCATGATATCGAAGCGCGATCGCAGACTCAATCGTCTTGTTGCCCTCGGTTTCTTGCAAGCCGAGTCTCTCAACGGCCTCTTTCTCAACATTACTCGCAGGTTCGAACTCCGCTTCGATCACCACCGGTGCTCGGTCCGCGCCAGTTATCAGAATGTCCGGTTGTAACGAGGCATCACTGACTATCATGCCCGTGTTTTCGTAATGCACCGTGCTTCTCGGCAACATCCCTTGAAGGATCAAACCCATCGCGTTGTTCGCGTTAGGTTCGGTATGTCTAGATCGAGTGGTAATTTCAAGTCTCCGATGAGAACAGTCTATGGCGAGCTAGGTAAGCAGTCATTCGCATCGCGCCGCATCACAATTATGCGTTCAAATCCCCCTACCCCCCATACTCCACCATCAACACGATCGCGCCTGTAACCGCCGTGAAGACCGCAAACGGCCACAGCGTCAACGTCCCCAACCGTCGCACCATCCACATGAACAGGTTGACCGCTATATACGACGCCAGAAACGAGACTACAAATCCGATTCCCAACTCGTCCCAATCCGGCAAAGTCTCCGAGGGCGATACGAGAACCTGTATAAGCGATACCCCAGCCGCAATCGCAACCACGGGCGCTGACAGCAGATACGAGAAACGCACTGCCACTACTAATGGCATCCCACGCGTAAGCCCGGCAGTGATCGTCGTCGCTGACCTAGATATCCCCGGTATCAGAGCCGCGGCCTGTGCGAAACCGATAATCAGCGCGTCCGTATATTCAATCGCTTTCGGACGGACTCGCCGATCCCGTCCCGTCAAACGCAAGTTGGTGAAGTAGTGCCCTAACAGCAACACGCCCGCAGTTACGATGAACATCCCAGCCGCAACTTGGGGAGCGCGCACCATCTCCGAAGTAAGTAGCGGATACAGTGCCACACCAATCGCAATCGCTGGCAACGAGCCCAGTCCGACCGCCTTCAGCAAGTTCTTTGACGGCATCGCCATCCTTAACGACAACCGACGCCGCATATCGCCGATCCGCCGATGTCGCTCGAGCGTCTGCATCGACCACATATCGTCGTCGCCGCCCAGCGGAATGCTACGCCCTCGCCTCGCCGTCCGCAGTATCAACAGCCAGTCCCGACGGAAGAAGAGCGCGAGTGCCAACAGCGACCCTAGATGCACCGTTGCATCGAAAGCCGTGGACGGCGAATCCCAACCGAGCGCCCAAGCCGCGATCACCATGTAACCGCTGCTACTGATCGGCAGCAACTCGGTGAAGCCCTGCATCAAGGCGAGTGTAACGGTTTGAACGATGGTCATGGCGATACTTGCAATCTATCCGTCAACCTATTGTCTAATTCAAAGTCGTGCAGACAACGATTCTTAGTCGGAGCGAGATGCCGCGTGGTAAATTGAGTGTTGGTGGTAAATTGAGTGTTGCCTAGTAACTAGCACCGATTTGCCAACATGTCCAAGAAACCACCCATCGTAACCCGTATCGAAACACTGCGGAATCCCGCATACTCCCATATAAGCTGGGTGCGCGTCTATACCGACGACGGCCGAGTCGGACTCGGCGAGACCTCGTTCGGTCCTAAAACGGTTGAGGCTTGGGTGCATGAAGATGGTGCAGGTTATCTGCTCGGAAAAGATGCCACGCAGGTAGATCTGCACTGGAACCGCTTGAATGGACACGGCGGAAAAGTGAAGGGGCGCGCAGCGGATATGAGCGGGCTGTCCGCGGTCGATATGGCGCTGTGGGACCTTTACGCCCAGCGCGCAGGAGTCCCTCTCTATGAGGCTCTCGGCGGATTGAGCCGTCCGTCAATACGTGTCTACAACACTTGCGCGGGCTACTCGTACGGCATCAATCGCGTCGGCAGGTTAGCTATGGGCGACATCGATTACCGCCCGGAACATCAATATGAAGATCAACAGGCATTCCTGACCGACGCCGGCGCGCTCGCCGAAGACCTTCTCTCCGAAGGCTACACGGCGATGAAGATCTGGCCCTTCGACCAAGTTGCCGAGAAGTCGAACGGACAATTCATCTCCGGCCCAGACCTCGAGATGTGCACCGAACCCTTCCGCCTAATCCGCGAGAAAGTCGGGAACAAGATTGACGTCATGCTTGAGATGCATTCCACCTACAACCTGCCCTCGGCAGTACGCATCGCCAAAAGCGTCGAACCGTACCAACCCTTCTGGTTCGAAGACCCGGTTCCGATGGACAACATCGACACGCTAGTCCAGTTCCGTCGCTCAACCGACATCGCGGTGACCGCCTCCGAAACCGTCGCTACCCGGTGGGCTTTCAGAGAGATGTTCGAGAAACAGGCGATGACGATCTGCATGTTCGACATCTCCTGGGTAGGCGGCATCTCTGAAGCCAAGCGCATCACCGCAATGGCCGAGGCCTACCACATGCCCATCGCACCACACGACTGTGTCGGACCCGTCACCTTCATGTACTCGGTTCACCTATCCCTCAACGCTCCCAACGCGCTCATACAAGAGACGGTTCGAGCCTTCAACGCCTCTTGGTATCGTGAAGTAGTAGACACCCTGCCGGTCATCGAAAACGGCTACGCCCTCCCGCCCGAAGGCATCGGCGCATGCCAGACGCTCCTCGAATCGTTCGTCAATGATGAAGAGACCATAATTCGCAACAGCGAGTTGTAGTGGCGCGCTCCTCCAACCGCCACTCTGCTCGTAAGCCTCAATCCAGAGCGCATAGGCTATTCCACTAATGGCTAAACTCGAAATCCCAGTTAACCCAGACATCGTCAAGTGGGCTATCGATGAGAGCGGGTACCAACCTGCCGAAATCGCTAAAACCCTCGACGTCGACGCGTCCAAAATCGAGGCATGGTGCACTGGAGACGAGGAGCCGAGCCGAGGACAGTTAAACAGCTTGGCGAAGAAACTCAAGCGCCCGCGCCTGCTCTTTTTCTACGAGAACGTGCCCGAAGATGCCGCACTGCCTGAAAACCTCCGCACCATGCAACGGCCGGACGAAACTCCGCTTGACCTTCTGCCAGAGGAGCGGTTGGCCATACGAAGAGCAAGATATCTCCAAAGGTCCCTCTCCGAACTGTTATTCCAAGACGAACGGGCGAAGGTAGATATTCCGCGATATCCATCCGACAGCGACCACGATGTAGTCGGCAAGAGCATCAGATGTTGGATCGAAGGCGAATCAGCAGACAACGAACCAGTCGGACGTGAGTTCACCGAATGGCGAGACATGGTTGAAGACAAAGGCATATTCGTCATGTCATTGCCGCTGAGAAAACCGCGCGACTCCCATCCTGGCGAAGTGCGGTTCAAGCTGCGCGGGTTCAGCCTGCCCGACGAATACGCACCCGTCATCGCCACTATCTCTGTAGACTACCCGCCAGCACGCTCATTCACCATCTTCCACGAACTCGCACACTTAGTCACCGGGTCATTAAACTCCTGCCACGTCCCATCGTACCGATCCCAAGGCATCGAGAGATGGTGCGACCAGGTAGCCAGTTCTGCGCTCATCCCTAGAGAAGACCTCGAGCTTCTCTTCAATCAAAAGGACCGAGTTACCGGAGACGAAAACGATGTGCGTGATGTCGCTTCGCGTTACAAAACCAGCCAGCGCGCCGCCGCCGTAGCCATCGAGAGCACATTCCCACAAGCCGCTGGCGCATATCGTCGGACGAACGAACGACTGCAACAACGCGACCGTCCCCAGCGATCTGGTGGTGGTGGAGGTGCTACGCGCCCGCAAATAAGAGTCCGCGAATACGGCAAGCGCGCGGTCAGAACATTCCTGCAAGCATTCTCTGAGGGGCGTATCGGGGAGTTAGAGATCCGCAGAAAACTTAACCTTGACGGACCAGATATCGACGCGGCAGCTGTGAGAGTAGGTGTAGCCCTTTGACACTGTTCAGCACTAACGCGCCCGGTAACTCGTCTGAATGCATCTACATCATTGACGCTAATGTCCCCCTTCACATCAAAACCGAAGGGTCAATACCTCTGTATCTGAAATGGGACTTGCTAAAAGAGATGTATGACATGACGGTCCGAGGAACGCTGATCTTTCCAGAGCAAGTAAGGCAAGAATTGACCGACGTTGAACACCCAGACGCGCCCGGCACCTGGGTCGCAGGCGCATGGAAGCGAATCGACAAAGAACTCGCCGCGCCGGCTCCAGAGTCCATCAGACAAGTCATTCGCGACTTTCCAGAAATTAGCCAAGACGAAGAAAGCGACAAAGCCGACCCGTATGTAGTGGCGTTGGCACTTACTCTCGGCAAGAGCGGATACAGTCCAACCGTCGCATCTGGAGACGGAAAAGTTACAGAAGCATGCCAGCAATACAACATTCCAACTGTTTCACCTCCCGAATTCATTGAGATAGTCCTAAGACCATCAAGCGTAACGGACGAAAATCAGACAATCACGATTCAGCCTTCACCACCCGCGCTACTACCTCCGACTCCCGTTCCCAGCGACCTCATGGCCTGGGAACGCTCCCTGCGTCTGCAGTCAGATAACGAAACGACGCAACCCCTACCGAATCTCTCCGGCAATCCACCTCGAGTTTCAACTATCTTATCTACAAACCTTGAGATCTTGAGTAACACCCCCCATCGCACCCGCATTGAACACACCTGCTACACCGTGCTCTAACCCACCCTGTCCTGAAGTAACCTATCATCATTCACGCATAACCCGCCCAACCGTAGTAAGGAACACGCCCCGACATGGCATACAAAGTCGCCGACCCCATACCGATGTTCGTATCGCCAGGCCCTAAACCCAACGGTCTGCAAGCCGCGGACGACGGGCTTTGGTATATCGACCAAGGCAACAACAACGTCTACAAACTCGACTGGCAAACTGGCGAGACGCTGTTCGAAGCCCCTACCGAGACCGTGCACTCCAGCGGTATCACTCTCGACGATGAAGGAAACGTCTGGATCGCATCAACCTACTCCTGCGATATCTTCGTGGTCGACCGTGAAACTGGCGCGACTATCGACAAGTTCCCTTCACCCGGTGCCGGCATCAACGCCACTCGGGAACACTTCGACGATTCGATGGGCCGCGCAGCGCAACCCACCGGCGACCACGGACTCGAGTGGAAGGACGGACATATATACATCGCATCTCCGCCGTCACAGTTCGTCCATGTCCTTGACGCATCTAGTTGGAAAGAGGTGCATCGCTTCAAAGCCCCCGGCTATCGCGTCCACGGCATCGCGTGGGCCGAGGAAGAAGGCCACATGTGGGTCTCCGACACCTCGTTCGGCATCGTATGCCGACAACGCATCGAAGACGGCCGTTGCTATGACGTCTTCCGCGTACCGCATCCGGTCCAAATCCATGGCATGACAATCAAAGACAACCGCCTTTGGTACGCCGACGACCGCGGCCCCATCGGCTGGCTCAGCGTCAGCATGGATCCCGACTTCTAAGCTTTTCGACCATACATCTTCATTTTCGCCATCCTGTTTTCACGAACTGTGCCTTGTGCGGTAACGTACGTCGCGTTGGTTCTGTAAGAATAGGAGTTAAACATTGAGATGGTTGCGCCCGATCCCCGATGCGTGGGTCGCGTGGCACTTTACACTGTTTCTCTGGTTAATGGCGTTCGGTTCGTTGCTACTGTTGCTGGAGCAACTCCCGGCGCATAGCCAGGGCGACATTATAGGGTTCGCAAATTCAATTATCAGAGGCTTGGCGCCGGTAATCCTTGTGTCGGCCGCTGTTAGCACAACAATCGTGGAGGGATCTATGATCTTCGCAGAAAGATATCTGAAACATCGCTACGAACGGGGTAAAGAAGAAGGTGCCGATCAAGAACGGCAACGCTGGTTAGATTGGTTGGTTCGAAAACAAAGAGCCGACGAGACAGGCGAATTTTTCGACGAGCCTATGCCTTCCGAAGCCGATCGTACGAATGAGTCGTAGACCAAGTGATTCTAAGATCCCACGCTAAAGGCGAAGTAGACAATCCGCCGCGTTACTGCGCGCGACGTTGAAGGAAACAACCGCATGACAAAAGTTCTAGTGACCGGCGGATCAGGAGTTGCTACTGTTGCTGGAGCAACTCCCGGCGCATAGCCAGGGCGACATTATAGGGTTCGCAAATTCAATTATCAGAGGCTTGGCACCCGTAATCCTTGTGTCGGCCGCTGTTAGCACAACAATCGTGGAGGGATCTATGATCTTCGCAGAAAGATATCTGAAACATCGCTACGAACGGGGTAAAAAAGAGGGGCTCGAAGAGGGCGCCGATCAAGAACGGCAACGCTGGTTAGATTGGTTGACTCGAAAACAAAGAGCCGACGAGACAGGCGAAATTTTCGACGAGCCTATGCCTTCCGAAGCCAATCGTACGAATGAGTCGTAGACCAAGTGAACCTTAAGATGCCACGCTAAAGGCGAAGTAGACAATCCGCCGCGTTACTGCGCGCGACGTTGAAGGAAACAACTGCATGACTAAAGTTCTAGTAACTGGCGGCTCAGGAAAAATGGGTCAGGTGATCATCGCCGACCTTCTCGCAAACGGCTACCAGGTCGTCAGCACCGACCGTAAACCGCCGAAATCTACCGACGGTTTCGAGTTCATCGCTACGGACATCACAGATCCCGACGAGGCTCTACGCGTCATGGAGGGGTGCGAGAAGGTCATACATATGGCTGCGATCCCCAACCCACTCATCGCTTCAGAGTGGGAAGTTCTCCGCGTCAACACCATGTCCAACTGGGCCGTCCTAGAGGCCGCGGAGAAACATGGCATCTACAACGTCGTCATGGCTTCCAGCATCAATGCCATTGGAGCCGCATTCTCACGCAACCGTGTCCCTCGTCCCTACTTCCCGCTCGATGAAGAACAAGGAACGCTGTGCCAAGATTCATACGCCATGTCGAAATGGTACGGCGAGATCATGGCCGACACCTTCATTCGTCGTAATCCCGGCAAGATGCAGATCGCTTCAATGCGCTTCCATTGGCTCGGCTCGAAGGAAGAACAAAACGAGCGTAAGAATTCTCGCAATCCCAGCATGGCCAATCCCCTGCGCCGCAACGCGATGGATTTCTGGGGATACTCCGACATCGAAGAATCGGCGGCGGCGTGCAGATTGGCGATCGAAAAGGAGTGGGACGGCCACGAGGCATTCTTCATCAACGCCACTGACACCTTCTTGGAAGTGCCAACCGAAGAAGCGATTGCGATGGCCTACCCAGAAGCCGAATTACGATCTCCGTTGCCAGGTTTCACGTCCGCCATCAGCCCAGCTAAAGCCAAGCGCATCCTCGATTGGAAACAGCAACATACCTGGCGCGATCTCTAAAGCCCCCAACCACCCCGAACCGTCGCAAGATCATCCAATAGAAAGACGACTCAATGGCTAACTCAATCGCCGGCAAAGTCCAAACCGTCCAAGGTCCCATCGACCCAAGCGAGGTCGGTGCCACGATCACTCACGAGCACCTCTTGATCGACTTCATCCCTGTCCTGCACGAACTCCCCGGTGCAACTAATCTGAAAAGGATGCTGGAGCCAGTCAGTATCGAAAACCTGTGGTGGGTGCGACACTACTGGAACAGCAACATCGACAATCTCAGATTGCTAGATGTCGACGTCGCAATTGATGAGGCGCGCGAGTTCTACACCGCTGGCGGCTCCACCATCGTAGACGTCACATCCATCGGCATCGGACGCGATCCACTAGCCCTACAACGCATCTCCCGTGCCACCGGCCTAAACGTTGTCATGGGTGGCGGACACTACGTCTATCTCACGCACGGCGAAGACATCCAAAACGCCACCGTCGACGAGTTGGCCGAAGGCATCATACGCGACGTTCAAGACGGCGTCGGCGACACTGGCATCAAGACCGGCATCATCGGCGAAATCGGAAACTCCTGGCCCTGGGAAGACACCGAAAAGAAAACCCTCGAAGCGGCCGTCATGGCTCAGCGAGCAACTGGCGCTCCCCTCCTCATCCATCCCGGTCGCGACAATTACGCCCCAATCCAACTACTAGAAGCCGTGGACCGTTGGGGCGGCGACCTCTCACACACCGTGATGGGCCACATCGAACGAACCATCTTCGACCGCGGCGTCCTCGACGAAGTCGCCGCGACTGGTGCTTACATGAACTGGGACCTTTGGGGACACGAATCTACCTACTACCCTATGAACCCTGCAACCTACATGGCCTCGGATCAGCACCGCCTAGAACAGGTCGAGCATGTGATAGCAAACGGACACGTGAATCAGATTCTTCACGCCCACGACATCTGCTCCAAGCACCGCATCAAGAAATATGGCGGGCACGGCTGGGATCACATCATCGCCAGAGTTGTGCCTCGAATGCGAGCCCGTGGCACATCCCAAGAACACATCGACACCATGCTGATCGACAACCCGACTAGGATGCTGACCTTCGCTGAACCTAGCAATTGACGGGTCTCGTGAGTCCTTACTACCGCGACTCTGCGTTAGACCGGGAGCGCGACGCTGATCGACTCGGCCGAACCGAAACTTCGGCAATCGCACAGCTGATTTGTTTCGACCCCGTCGATTTAGAATCAGAGTCGTCACATCCCGCGCCCCCGTAGCTCAACGGATAGAGCGAAAGACTTCTAATCTTTAGGTTGCGCGTTCGAATCGCGCCGGGGGTGCCACTCTCTTCACATCGAACCTAAAGTGGCTCAACATCTCGACGACACAAACCCAATCATCGGCCTTGATCGTCGAGTGGCTATCGCGGTCGATTCCTGCGCCCTACTAAGCCCCGAATTCGTCGACGTTCACAAGGTGCCCGTGGCCCCGATGCGCATAAACATCGGCGACGATTCCTTTACCGACAGCCCCGATCTCAACTACCCGGATCTGTACCGGCGCGTCGCACTCGAACCCGACACCCGCGGTTGGGTATCAGCTCCCGTACCAGCGGAATGGCTCGAAACTATCAAAAAGGCTTCGCCAAACGTCGACGCCGTGATCTGCTTAACCGTTTCCGCAGGTCTCAGCGCATCTTACGATTCCGCCCGCGTCGCTGCAGAAATATCACGAACTGAAAACAATGACTTCGAAGTCCGCGTAATCGACTCCGGCACCATATCTGGCACCTTGCTACTCCTCGTCACAGAAGCTGTGCGCGCCACTGAGCAAGGACTCGATGCCGATGCCGTCGTAGCACACATCGAACAAACCAAATCCCAACTCCGCACCATCGCAACGTTAAACGATCTCAACCGCATTCACCATATCGCTACTACACCCCGCGCGGCCATCAACATAGCGCGCAAATTGAACTTAAAACCTGTCGTCACGTTCAATGACGATGAATTTCGCGTAGTCGCGAAACCGATGTCAATGCGATCAGCGATTCGCCGCATGTTGCGCGAGATTTCAAACGACCTCGGTTCCGACACTGCTCGATTCCTCGTGTTGCACGTCGACGCGCCGGATCGTGCCAAATCGATCGCAGCTCAAATACGAGCGAACTGCGACTGCGAACTCATGATCATCTCCGACTTCCACCCGTTCATCGGCCTCTACGCCGGGCGCGGTGCAATTGGCATCGCATGGCAAAAGATATAGGTGCCATTAGAAGCGGAATACGCGTCGCAGGTTGGTATCCGATTAAACGGAATTTACCCGTTTTCTCAACCGTCCGCGCATGTTGCGTGTGAACAAAGCCAACCGCCATTTTGGAGTTCAATAACTACAAAATAGAACCGTCGTTGTACGACGAAATGTTCGATGTCGATGGTTCGCCGCGTCAACATTGCGTCGAGCTTCACTCGACGCTCTCCGACTTGTCCCAACTTGAACTTAACACGATGCAAGAACGGGTAACGCGTTCGTTCTATAACGAAGGCATCACATTCATCGTCTATGGCAACGAAGCCGCGGGTGAACGCATCATCCCCATCGACTGTGTCCCAAGGGTTCTGGCGAACGCCGAGTGGCGTCACATCGAAGCCGGCTTAGACCAACGCCTTCGTGCGTTGAACCTGTTTCTCCAAGACATCTACAACGAAGCACGCATCATCGCCGACGGTGTCATCCCGACGGATGTGATTCGCGACTGTCCACAATACCGCATCGAGATGCGCGGGCTTTCCGCGCTGCATGGTGCATGGGTCGCTATCTGCGGGACCGACCTCGTCCGCACCAACGACGGCTTCCGCGTACTCGAAGACAACCTGCGTGTACCTTCCGGCGTTTCCTACATGATCGCCACCCGGCAAAGCCGTTAAAGCTAACCTTCGTGGCGTCTACCGAAGATCGAACGTCCTAGACGTGGAACACTATGGAAGGCTGCTTTCCCAAACCCTTCGCGAATTGGCGCCTCCGGGCATTACCGACCCGACCATCGTGCTGTTAACGCCGGGCGTCTACAACTCTGCGTTCTATGAGCATATGTTCCTCGCACGAGAATTGGATGCAGAGCTGGTTGAAGGGCGAGATCTGATTGTCAACGACGGCTACGTCTATATGCGCACCACTAGCGGACTACGACGAGTTGATGTGATCTACCGTCGAGTCGACGATGACTTCATCGATCCTCTCGTCTTCAGGCACGATTCTTACCTCGGTGTGCCGGGCCTTCTCCACGCCTATCGACTCGGAAATGTAACTCTCGCAAACGCGCCGGGAACGGGCGTTGCCGACGACAAGAGTGTCTACGCGTACGTCCCCGACATCATTCGTTACTACCTCAGCGAAGAGCCCATTCTCGCCAACGTCGATACGTATCTGTGTCGTCAGCCGGAAGGGCTTGAGCATACGTTGGATAATCTCGAAAATCTCGTGGTTAAAGAGGTTGGCGGATCTGGCGGTTATGGGATGTTAATTGGACCGCACTCAACGGCCGAAGAGCGACAGGAATACGCTAAACAGATCCAAGCGAATCCAAAAAACTACATCTCGCAACCGGTTCTCGACCTATCCCGTGCGCCTTGCTTGATCAACGACCAATTCGAACCTCGACACGTCGATCTGCGTCCGTTCGTGCTCCGTGGAAATGAGACTCGCATCGTCCCCGGGGGTCTGTGCCGTATTGCTCTCTAACGCGAGGCAGCTTGGTGGTCAATTCCAGCCAAGGCGGTGGCGCCAAAGACATTTGGGTGCTTCCTGACTAACCAAAATGCTCTCTAACAGCGCAAACGGAATCTACTGGATGGCCCGCTACATGGAACGCGCCAGTTACATGTGCCGCCTGCTTCATATTCAGTCTGAAGCACTCGTCGACCGACCCGTCAGCGAGATCCAATTCGGTTGGCGACGAATTTACACGGCAATTAATCGGGCCCCGCTCGGCGGAGTGCAAGCGATGGGTCCGCTCGATGACTACAACTTGGTTGACGCGTATCTACTTACCGACGAACTCACATTCGTGCGTGACAACCCAGAGTCGATCCTTAGCTGTTTGGAACGAGGTCGCGAAAACGCCCGGCAGATCCGCCATTGCGTTAGCGATCAGATGTGGACCGCGCTCAACACCGAGCTTCTCCGCATCCGTAACGTCAAATTGACTGACATTTGGCTTACATCGCCGAGTTCTTTCTACGAGGAATTGCTGGCGGCGATCGATCGTTTCTCCGGCGTCGCAACGGCAACGATGTACCGCGACGAAGGATGGCACTTCTTCCGCGTCGGGCAATTCATCGAGCGTGTGCAATTCGGCTGCTCGCTTCTTCTTACTCAGAAGTTGATCGAAAACCAATCTGGCGAACTCGCCGAAGCCAGTTGGAGAAGCCTACTCAAGATTTTTCACGCGTCGGGCGCATACGACCGAACCTACAGCATTGAGATCCGACCTGACTTGGTGCTGGACCTCCTCGTAACCGATCGTCGAATACCTGAATCCCTGCTTCGCTCCGTTGATCGAACGACTCAAGAACTGTCGTCTCTCGGCGACGGACCTGACGCGGCCACAAGTGGCGCTCTGCGTCGTCTCGCAGGTCGTTTAGGCACTCTTTTGCGCTACGATTGGCCAGACCGCGATGATCGCGAGGAAGTCCTGCAAAATTCCAAGCAACTCGATAATCTCCTTTTGCAGACCTATTTCGACTACGCCTTCCAAGGCGTGCCAAAGAGTGACATCCGATGACCGAGATGGTTCGATATGCGATCGAGCACATATCTCGGTACCGCTATCGTGAAACCGTTGCTCGCTCCGCGATGTGGTTGTGCCTCGAACCAAGGAGCGATTTCGATCAAAATGTCCGTCGATTCGAGGCAGTTACCGAACCCAGTGTCTATCTCAGCCCCGAAACCGACCCGTTCGGCAACAACAAGCACGTCATCACTGTTAACTTCGAACACGATTCTCTCGTCATCATTACTCGTTCAGAGGTCGACAACATCACGGTAGCACGACTTCCAACCGCTCTCGGACCCGGAGCTTGGGAAGAAATCGCCTCCTGGATGAATTCGTTCGAGCACTGGCACTACACGCACGAAAGCGCGATGACTTCTGACTCGCCAGCGCTCGAAGATTTCGTAACGAAATATCGCATCGGCTCGGGATCAGACCCGGTCGAATCGCTTCTTCGCCTCGGCGACACGCTATTTCGCAACTTTGGATACACCCCCGGCTCTACCAACGCCGCGTCGACGATTGAAGAAATCCCCGAAACCAAACAAGGCGTCTGCCAGGATTACGCGCACGTCATGATCGCAATCGCTCGATCATGGGGCATCCCGACACGCTACGTATCCGGATACATGTACCTCGCCGAAACGGAGGACGAAGAGGTTCCGGAATCCGCTACCCATGCATGGGTCGAGTGCCTGCTCCCCGATCTCGGTTGGTTTGGATTCGATCCCACAAACGCCACCATCGCCGACGAACGACACGTTCGCATTGCCGTCGGCCGAGACTACCTCGACGTCTCCCCTACCCGCGGCATCCTCATCGACGGCGAACCGTCAACCCTCGAAGCGATCGTCAAAATGGAAGTAATCCCTTTCTCATCCGTCTAGGCGTTTCAAGTAGCCGAATGTCGTTCTACTCCGATTAACATAGGGAAACGCGAATCGCTAGCGACAATGCGGAAGACAACCAACCGTCATCACGCCAGAGTAAACATCAAGAAATCTGGTGGAGCTGAGCGTACTGTACTGCGAACTTTCCGGTGGGAGGTCTTGATTTAGGGAGATGGGATAACCGGTTGGGCGGCGTGGTTCAAGATGGTACGGAACCGGCTGCCATCGCCGGGGCTCCCTCAACGCAGGATTGAGGTAGGTGTCCAGGTGTTCGCGCCTGGATATCGCTCCGGCCTTCCCGTCGGCGGAAGAGCTACCGCTCGCTCAGCGCCGCGACGTACAGGCCACGCCAAGCCGCCCTAACCCAATAGGTTCATGGTGAGCCCGTCGAACCACGAGGCCCGCCAACACCCTGGGCCTCGTGCCCACTTTCTTCGATTCAGGACACTAAGCACGCCGGACGTAGCCGTATTCGGTGAACCACTGCACCGCTCGCTCCAACGCAGCCTCCACCGGACTTTGGGGCAGTCCCAACCGGTCATTCTGGCAAGACACGTACATCGGGTCCCGCACCAACTTCATCCCGTCCAGGGGGTATATGCGGCTCCCGTCCCAGCAGCTTGCCCCTCAATCAGTTCATCCAAACTGCCGCTAAGCAGCGCCAGCGGGATGGGGATCCGGAAGCGTGGCCGGGCCGCCCAGCTATCCGCCGGAGCATTTCCTGCAACTCCTTGAAGGTCAGGTCGCGATTCCCCTGCAGGTAGCGCCGTCCCGGCCCTCCCTTTCCAAAGCAAGAACGTGGACTACCGCCACGTCGGCTACGTCCACGAAGTTCATTTCGGTATTCAGGTAGCTGGGCAGCTCGCCCCGAATGAAGTCCAACACCATCCTGCCGGTGAGCGTGGGCTTCACGTCCCAGGGGCCGAAGGGAGTGGTAGGATTGACCACTGCGACCGGCAAACTCCGGTCCGCCGACTCCAGAGTCGTCTGTTCAGACCTTCCCAATCGACGGGTTAGGTAGTGACGATGAAAGGTAGTGACGATGAATTATTACGCAAAGATAGTCGGGACTGACACGGGAATACCGCTCAGGCTCGCAAAAATGGGGGGGGGGGGACGCCGCCTCTTGCTCGTAGCAATTGCCGTCGTCCTGCTAGCCAGCATCACCGCGATGCCCCTCGCCGCAGCCGGCCCTGTAGACACCCCCGACGCGCGGGAGCCGCGCGCGGCCACCTGGTCGCTCAGCGTGAGTTGTAAAGATGGAACCTCCGGGGCCACCTGCACCACTTCCAACGTGACCAGAGGAGAGCGAATTAAGCTAAGCGCTGTGGTCACGGGCATGAACGGAGGAAAATCGGGGAAGACGTACGCCTGGTCCCTCGTGAGGTCCACCAGTAAAGAGGGCGATGTCTTTAACTGCACGGCTCAGAATGTCGGAACCTCGAAACGCTGCGGAATCTTCAAGCAGTCGACAACCGAGAGCACGGTCCGATACCGTACGTCGAGAACTCATCCGAGGCCTGCCGGCGTGAAATGGAACACGATCAGGATCTCGCTCACCGTCACCGACAAGCATGGCGACTCGAAGTCAGCCACCTACGACGTCAGGGTCAATGAATGAACAAACCAACTGGAAGTTTCGAACAGCCCTGACATCTCGTTTCCGTTCACGACAAGCCAGGGGGTGGCCTGGGACTCTGTCGTGCACAAATCCCGCCGGGGGTGAGATGAGGCCAGAGGGCATGCCGGTCTCCGACGGGGAGCAAAGTCCTGGGTCAATGGCTGCGCCGTGCTCCAAAAGGACATCGGCTGCCTCCCCATTGAGGGCTTCCGCGTTCACCTGCTGGCCAAATCGACCGCAATACAATACGCCCGAGAAGGCATCAGGGCCAACTCGGTTCATCCCGGCGCCATCGACACCCAAATGCTCGCCGCGGGTTCCGAACAGATAGGCGACTCCGAAGCCTTCAACAGGCCTATGGGTCGAATGGGCACCCCGGAAGAGATCGCCTACGGCGTGGTATTTCTGGCTTCAGACGAATCAAGTTTCATGACCGGAACCGAGCTCATCATCGACGGCGGCAAGCTCTCCGGCCAGTGGCGGTTGGCGGACACCCCCTACGGTATGCAGGGGTGATCGGACTGTCGTTAACTGGGGGCGGTCGTAGTAAGCGCTCGTATGAAGCGCTGGCACATCAAGTGTCGGACCAGGGATAGTGCGTCACGCGGTCATGCGCGCTTGATTAATCCGAGATCTTCATTCTTGACCCAAGCTCCCTCAAGAATTTGGTCGCACCCATTAGATCCGTGAACCCGGAGGCACCTTTGTCGTGGGCACCACCAGATGTCATCGTCAGGATTTCCCTGAGGCGTTTGCCTGCGTTAGGATCCTCTTTGGTGATGATAGCGCCGACGCCACCATCGACCCACATGTATTCAGCAGTTTGATTTTTCCACGAATCGGGATCAAATCCGTTTGAACCATACTTAATGTTCGTTACTGTGTATAGGCGTTCAATTGCAAGACGGACACGTATCCAAGCTTCCTTCAGTTCCCCATTGTCGGCAAATTTCTCAGCATTGCGCAGACGCTCACTCAAACGTCGATTGCCCTCATCGACTCGGCAACCGTCCTTTTTGGACATTCGTGACCTTAGCGTGACATAGCCAGAACGTTCGTGATGCCAGAAGCTTATGTCTCGCGCGAAGGTCTCGTTGTGTGTCAGAAGAATGATCTGACGTCCCTCGTCCAAGATCGGGGGCAAAACGTCTCTGGCGAATGTTTTGAAATGGTCTTCGTCCATTGATTGAACTGGATCTTCGAAAATCAACATGGCATGCCCAAGTAATCTCGAACGCGTTACAAAGGCTGCTACTCCAAGGGCATTGACTTGGGACTCACTAAACACCTTGAGTGCATCGATCTCTTTGATCTCAGAACCATCGTCAAGTGTGGCCTTAACTTCAAGTACGACCGGGAAACCTTTCCCCTTGGGCTCCGGGATTTGCAGGTTACTGAACGCCGAGTAAGTGTCTCCGCGCAATGAAGACCATACCGCCTGCATCCCATCACTAAACAATGTTCGTTTACCCTCGAGGTATTTCCCACGGAACTTCATCAGTTCCTTTCTGACTTGAGCCAGGTCTTTTTGACTAGATAGCTTTGCCTTCTCCCATTTGAAGTCATCCAAGATGTCCTCCTGCGATTTGACACATTCAAGCCAAATTTGTCGTTTCCTATATGCTTCGTCAGAAGAAGCTACCTGTCCGATAATGGTCTCAAGCGATCTCAATGCTTGGCGGTATTCTTCGGCGTGCCCAGGGAGACCTTTCAGATTATCGATGCACGTCGTGCATTCCGATACGTAGGTTTCTACCTCGGCCAGCGTTTCGATGTGTTCAGTTTCGGCTTTGGTTAGGAGTTGAGCTTGGGCCAAGTCTTGGCGCACCTCAGTTTCAATACGAGATCGAACGTTAACCAATTTTGGGGCCGCATTAAACAACTCGCCAGACACGTCTTTCAAGTGTTGATCTAGATCAGGGAGTTCTGGGAGAGTGTTGTTGGCCTCCAGGATCAGGGTTGAAAGATCGCGTTTCAGTCCCTCAATCTCAGAATCGAAGTTAGCCCGAGCCTTTTTTTCAGCTTCCACAAGGGGCTGCCATCCACCAATTTCCAGAAGTCGTTTCTGAGTCAATGTGGTTGGGCTTTCGTGAACACACAAAGGACATAGTTGGACAGCTCGTTCACGGTCAATCAGGCCCGCTTGGATCATGTTTTCCAGAGCATCCGCAATTACATGGGCATTCGCTCGCACAGCGTTTGTTAACGTTTTCGCACCCTCATAATCCTTCCATCTTCCTTCAATGTTCGATACACGAAGTTCAGATCCGATGAATGTTGTCGACAACTCATGATTGGGCTGTTGCTTAGGCCGCAATTGTGCCAAAGGTGGAAATGACTTCTGCCGAGTTTCACGTTGTAGCCGATCTATCCAAATCGCCATACCGGCTAGGTTTGCACCTAGCGATGAGAATTCTAAACTTGCGATATTGATTAGTGCATCAGCAAGGGCGTTTGGCTGGTTCTTTTGGGCAACCGATTTGACCTTTTGCGCCGTTGTTTTGGATTGGGCAATCTTCAGTTGGCCGATCAGAGTTTCCCATTGCAGCAAGCCAGCGCTTTCATTGGGACTCTTGAATCTTGGCAACTTCGCGTCGCCGATCACGGCCTTACCAATGAGATCGGTTAAATCGTTCAGGTCGAGAATGCGCTCGAAGTATTGCCTCCGTTGGGAAGGTAGGCTATGGACAAATGATCCGAGGGTGTGCTGCATGAGAAGCGGTGGTACGCGGCGAAACATATCGTCTAGGGCCGCAGTTTCATCTTCTTTCGACAGCTCGGATCCGTTCCTATGAAGTTTCGATTCGCAAATTGACGTACTAGTGGTGCCGTAATCCCTTGTAAGAACTCGCTTCAACACGAATTGCTGTTCGTCGGGAGTTCCCGGGTGCTTGACAAATGTTGCCTCTACGAATGTGCTCTCACCGACCGGCCGAAGTTGATTCTCAATGCAGTTTTCCAGCTCCGCAGGGTCACCCCCTCCATGTTCTTCTCGACGCGACAAGGAGCCTCGGAAAAGGAATTCGAGGGCTTCGACAAGACTAGTCTTTCCAGTACCGTTCTTGCCTTCAATGACAATCAGGTCGCCAGTCAAATCGATTGCACCCGGGAGATCTTTGAACCCCCTGAAATAGTGTGGCCTTATCGAGACAAGTCTCAGTCCCGGTCGCTGGCTCAGCTGTGGCACATGGGTGGTTTCCAACGTGATGGGCAAAAATTGCTCATCTTCAGGAACGCTGGAATCGCATTGAAGCCGTGTTCTCCTCAAGAACCACGAATCCAACCACTCATCTCCCGTGTCACCCCTCGCCGTGTATCCCCGCACCAGACTCCCAACGGCCCCTGTTGCGTCCAGCAACGTTCCAAGAGCGGTCGGCCTAACGTCCGAATTCTTAGAGGTACTGTCTGCACTTCCATTCTTCATAGTTATTTCCTGCTCGCCGAATCAGTTTTTCGCGGTAAGATCCACTCGCTAACGCTCTGATCACCTCTGGGAATGCCTCCCTAGGCAGCTGTCCGATATTTGTGGTGGTCAACAATTAGGAGAGTTGGAGTCCCCCTCAGGTCTCAGGCAAGAACTGGTGGGGGAGGCGGGATTCGAACCCGCACGGCCTAAGCCACATGCTCCTAAGGCATGCGCGTCTACCATTCCGCCACTCCCCCACTCCCTAAATGGTACTTCCGGGCGACTACTCGTAGATGTTCGACATCTGCCAGGCGTCGAGCGATTCCAGGATGGCGGCGGAGCCTTGGGCTCGCAGCGATACACCGACGCTGTCGTCCCGACCGGGGTAGACGCGGGCGGCGATGCACTGCTGGTCGTTGACGAATATCTCGACGATGCTCTTGTCGATGAAGACGCGGAGGCGCAACGGCTCGTCGTCCGTGAGCACGATCGGCGCTGTTTCCGGCGGTCGTGACAGCGCGTCGGGGAGCGTTGACGAGTAGGACGTGTCGAGCGACACGATGCTCTGCATGACTGGCACCCGTCTCGGCGCGCCGAACCTCGGCACCGCCGCCGAACCGCTCGCCAGCAGCGCCCCGCTCTCGGGCAGGTCGCGATGCATCCGGAAGCCACGATCCTCGAAGAAGGCGATGCGGGTGTACTCCTCGCGGTTCGGCGAACGAAGCACGTTCAGCTCGACCATCGGCGCGTTGTTGGCGTCGATCTCCACGATCAACTCCATCGCATTGCCCGATATGCCTTCCAGCACCAGCTCCTCGTTCGCCGGCAAAACCGTGTCGTCGATGTGAACGGGTTCATCGCAGATGATGAAGTCGGGCTCGACGGATAGTGTGCGTTCAATGCGCTTCTGGCGCTGCCTTCTAGTTGATCTGGCGAAGCCGCGGATCGAAGCGATCCCGCATCCAGTCACCCAGGAAGTTGCCCGCCATGACAATGGCGGCCAGTGCCAGGCCCGGGAACGACGCAATATGCGGGGCTTCTCGCAGGTAGTCACGGCCCGAAGAGATCATGCCACCGAGAGACGGGTTGGGTGGCGGAATACCGGCTCCGAGAAAGCTCAGCGTAGCCTCTGTCAGGATCAGGCTGCCCGTTGACAGTGTCGTTGCGACGAGGACGGTGTTTATGACGCCTGGAAAGATGTGTCTGAACAGGATGCGCCGGTTTGTTGCTCCAGTTATCCTTGCGGAATCGACATAGTCCATACTGCGTAACCTCAACGCTTCAACGCGCACGAGGCGGACCGCACCCGGCCACGAAATGAGTGCGAGGGAGACGACCAGTACAAATATGCCCGAGCCGAATACAAGCGCGATGGTCAGCAGGATAAGTAACTGGGGTAGCGCCGCCCACACGTCGACGATGCGCATAATCCCTTCATCAAGAATAGACCCGCCAAAATATCCCGCGATCAGGCCCAGGATAGTCCCGGTGATCATTCCGACGGTCACCGATAGCAGTACGACGACAACCGTAATTCGGCTCGCCTCGATCATGCGGCTCAGTATGTCGCGGCCGATGTGGTCTGTGCCGAGCAAGAATTTAGTGCTGCCGTCTGCAGTCCACGCCGGTCCCTGCGAGAAAATGCCGTGGCCTTCCAGCGGGTCGTACGGCTTTATCCAGGGGGCAAAGATAGCAGAAAAAAGCAGTACAACGATGACTAACCCCGGAATCACCGGCCAACGCCTGAGAAACTGCCACGAAGCTCCCAGCGACCCCACTACCGCCCCCTGGGGGGTTGACTTTCCAGCGATGGTCGTCACTCAGCTCCTCCGAGACGAATACGAGGATCAATCAAGACATATACGAGGTCCAGGAGCAGCACGACTATCACGTACGCAAGAGAGAACATGAGCACCAGGCCGGTGAGTACAGGGAAGTCGGTGTTCCAGATTGCGTTGACCGCCATCCTTCCAACACCCGGCCAAGAAAATACCGTCTCCGTGACCACAGTGCCGGTGATGAAGCCAACCAGGACAAGTGCTGAGACCGTTAGAGGCACCAGTGACGCGTTTTTGAGGGCGTGTTTCCAGATGATCTGCTGGTTTCCGATGCCCTTTGCCCGAGCCAGCTTGATGTACTCCGAATCGAGCACCTCGAGCATCGATGAGCGCGTAAAGCGTAGATAGGCAGCGGCCGGGTTAATCCCAAGCATGATCCAGGGAAGAATTAAATGACGAATTGAAAACCCGTCGCCCCGCGTGCCGGAGGGGAGCCATCCCAGATAAACCGAGAAGATCAGGATGGCCATGATTGACACCCAGAAGGTTGGAGTGGCTTGCCCTATTAGCGCGAATCCCCGAGCCAGGTAATCAAGCACCCCGCCTCGCCGAACAGCCGAAAACACTCCAAGCGGTAAGCCTACAATGGCGCCGAAAATCCAGCCGCCGAGTGCCAATTGACCGGTTGCGGGAGCTCGTTCAGCAATCAGAGACAAAACCGTACGACCAGACTGCGTGCTGTTGCCCAAGTCTCCCTTGATCACTCCACCAACCCATAGGAAATATTGGACTATGACAGGTTTGTCCAGACCAAGCTTCTCCCCCCAGGCATCCCACTGCTCCTGAGTGACGGCGTATCCGGGTGTGTTCCCTAGATAGAAAAAGCGCGGGTCCTGGCCTCCGACGCGGCTGAGCACAAACACGATGACTGTTGCGCCCAGGATCGCAACGACCCCCATGATCAAGCGTCTGGCAAGAAATGCCCGCATCTATTTTTCCTTGCCTGTTAGCCGAATCGCGACGGATCGGTACATGGCATTGCTGGGAAGGACCTGCGCAAACCGGCACGCTCGGAGGCCTGGTGCGCCGCCCACGCCTTAGCGAAGATCGGCCACTTGCCAAGTGCAATCGTTTCAATCATTCCAATCAACTCCACTACCGATGTTCGCCTACGGCCAAACCTGATTGCAGCCCGGGCTCCGACGTACGGAACCCGGGCCGTAATACAAGCGTTGTCTACTTCAACCTGATCTGCGTCACCGGGTTGATTATCGAGTAGGCATACCCGAAGGTCGGGTACACGTTGCGGCTGAACTCAATTGTCGAAGAGTTGTAAAGGGTCTGGTTGAAGACCTCTGCGATTGGCAACGCCCATGCCCAGTACTGGTAGTGCTCAATCCAGTCCTTGTAGAGCTCAATGCGTTCTTGCGGGTCGTTCTCCGAGCGCATCAGTTCAAAGGTGATTGCCGAGAACGGGATGTTGCCCATTTTCTGTGTGCCACCCTCTTTCCAACTGTGATCCTCGGTGTCGATCGGCCAGTCTTCCGGGTCGAACCGGGGTATGAAAGCAAAGGTGAAGGATTCATTCGAACGGTCCACATAGGAAGGCCGCTTCACGGCGTACACTCTCTGGTCGATCTCGCATGAGAGGCCCAGCGGCTGCCAGGTTGCGCACATAAGCTCTGTCAGGCTAACGCTAAGGCCTTGTGCATGAACGGTGATGGTCTCGTCAAGCCCGTTCGGGTAACCCGCCTCCGCCAGCAGTTCCTTAGCCCGATCAATGCTGAATTCGTCTATCCATTCCTCCTTGAACAGCGAGCTTATCGAAGCCTGTCCCGGAGGACCGTATGCAGGTACTGCCAGGCCGGCGTAGATCTGCTGGTTGATCTCGTCACGGTTGATACTGACTTCCAGGGCACGACGCACCAGCCGGGCAGATTCCCACGAGTCGCAAATAGGTCCGCTTGGCACCGGCTCCAACAACTGCGCTTCGTCGCAAGCCGGGTCGTCGATGTCGGCGATCCATGGAAGTTCCGGGTGGTAGCCGGGGCTATCCAGCGGGTTGCCGGTGGATGCTCCGACGCGCTCCAGGTAATTGCAACACGGGACGATCCCATTGAGGGATCCGCCATTATTGACGAGCACTCCATTGTGGTCTTCGACCAATCTGGGCCTGTCCTTTGGCTCCACGTCGGAAAAGTCCGCCTCGCCCGACTCGAACATCGCGGCTCGAATGGCAGGCTCCGGCACGGCGAGGACAAGTATCTGATCTACCAGTGCCTTCTCGCCCCAGTAGCCATCGAACCTGTTAAGAACGACGCGGTCATCCTGGCGCCAGGCCTCGATCTCGAAAGGTCCGCTCCCGACGAACTGAGTCAGCATGCCGGTTTCACCGAACTCATCGAACACGGCCTTGCTGTGAATGCCTACACCTCTTGGTACCACGTTCGTGAACAGGTGGGTGGGCTGCCTGGCATCCGCCGATGTGATCGGCATGTTTACCGTGTACTTGTCGACCGCCGTCGAAAGACCGATGTGAGCGCGGAGGTCGCCGGCATTGTCGTGCGCCGTGGCAGTGTTCGTGGCAGCGTTTGCATTGTTGTGCGTCCAAGCCACGTCCTCCGCCGTCAACTCGCCCCATCCGCCGTGGAACTGAATCCCCGGCCGGATACGCCAGATGTAGGCTGAACCGTCGGGAAGGACACTCCAGTTTTCAGCGACAAGGCCGGAGACCGTGTAGTCAAGTCCTGTAGCCTGGAGCAGCATCTCGTAGGCGCCCATCGTGAACTTCTCAACGCCGCAACCCGGCGGGCACTGTGCCGGAAGTCCTACCGGGACTCCTACGTCTGCCCGGACCACTGTTACCGTTCCTCCGCCTCCGCCAGAGGCATCCGGCGGGGAAGTTGTGACTACCACGGCAGGTCTTGCAGTTGCCGCTGGTGCAGCCGTTGCGCCCGGTACGGCCGTAGCGCCTGGTGCGGCCGGCATTGCAGTTGCGGGCTGTTGCGGCGCCGCTGCTGTTGCCACCGGTGCGGTTTCTTCCGCGCCGCAGGCGATCACGGCAACGAATGCCGAGGCGAACAGTGCTAACAGCAGTAACCGTACGCCGAATCTATCGATGAGTGAATGAGTCATATCTGCATGATCCTCTCTTTTACGGCTCCAGAATTAGGAGGGGCGAGTACGCAACGGTGCCTCTTGGTGTGCGTACCATGATGGTGATTACGTCACCAGCCTCCACCGTGTCAGGCAACATGATGCCGTCCTTCCGCCAAGCCCCTGTGGCCGTGGAGAAGAACCTACCCCCAAGAGACAGCAACTGATTGCCTGCCGTATTGTTATTACCCGTGCAACAGATGAACTGAATCGCAGACCCGTTTATGAATCCGCCTCCAACCGCGTTGAACGTGGTTCCGTCGGGGTTAAACGTGGCCCGTCCAACCTGGCCTGTGACCGGATCGGTCAATATGATGCTGGCCGTCGTAGAGACGTCTGTCGGGTCACCGGGATCGCCTTTTGGCCCTTGCGGTCCAGGGGGCCCCTGTGGACCTGGCGCTCCAGGCTCTCCAGGTCCTCCGGGCTCCCCGGGCAGTCCGGGGTCGCCAGACAATCCCGGGTTTCCCGGTTCTCCCGGGAACCCCGGGGCACCTGGAGGACCTGGAGGGCCTTGGGGACCAGCACAGGCCACCGAGCCGACCACGAACATTGCGATTATCGCTGTGATTGAAATGATGAAGAGCTTCCCGGCCCTCCCACGACACCGAATTACCATTAGGCACATCCTCTTTGGTCCGCGTCACATTTGTGTCCGTGTGGAGTTTCCCGTGCAATCGGGACAGCGCACACTTTCTGACAGAGGCAGAATTACCGCGGCTGTCAGCAATGCCGCCGACTTTATAACGATTTCTGTCGTGTGTCAAGCCATCCGCAACCGATAAAATCACTTTTCACACCATCATACGGTTGTCGGACGACGAATATCGTCGATTCCTCGAACAAATCTGATGGAACGACAATCCGCGGTGCCCTAAGTGCGGAGCCGAAAACCCCTACAGAATCAACCGGAAGACTCCAAGCAAAAACAAATCGCGCAAACTGTTCAATTGCCGCGGCTGCAAGCGCCAGTTCACTGCCACCGTCGGCACCATCTTCGAAGACACTAAGATCCCGCTCTCCAAGTAGTTCGCGGCGACATACCTCAAGTGCTCGTGTAAGAAGGGCATCAGCGCGCATCAGTTGCACAAGAATCTAGGCATCACCTATCGCTTGGCCTGGTTCATGTGTCACCGCGTCAGAAACGCCATGCAAGGCAACATGGCCAACCCCTCGGGCGTCGTGATCGAGGCCGACGAGACCTATGTGGGCCCCACCAGACGCGGCCATAAAGTTTGGCAGGAGCGCGTCAAAGACGAGGAAGAGATGGGGTTGCGCCCGAAGACACCGCATCGCTCCCCATTCGAAGGAAAGATCGCAGTTTTCGGGATGATGGAAAGTGGCGGTCGTGTCCGCCAGCGGAGTCGACCCAGAACGCGATTTCGACCTGTCCCGCCGATTTGCCTCGATGGTTGACTCCGAGCCAAAACACCAACCATTCTTAGTTCAGTTCCGTTTCATCCCCGCTTAGATCCGTCGCTTGTCCGATAACGTCGACGCGCCGAGCAAGGTCGTCAAGTTCCGTAATGGCTCACACGCAGATGGTCTTGTGTCAGAAAGGACGAAACTGTGCGATCGCCATTCCAATCCTCGCCTCTTCTCGCAATCGCATCCTCGGCGTTTTGCAAAAGTTCGAATATGAAATGGGTTCGATCCGCGTATGAATCTGCCAACGCCATCTTCGCTACGCGACGGACGTCCCATCCGTAGCGATCACGATTGTAGTCTCGCATCGTGGGAGGCATTCACACCCGGTTCGTCGATCCCGATGATGTTGTTATCGTGTTGGTTCTTTGACTTCGATGTACAGACCTTGAGGTACCGTCCTGAAACTGAGGCCGCAATATCCAAATATCTCCTCAATGCTTTTGGCCAGAATTTTCACAGAATCCTCGACAGGTGTCACGGAATTTGAGAGTTGACCAAGAATCGTGTCTAGATGTTCCTTGAAGAAACGCTGGGATGCCTCAGTATTTTTCATTCGCTCGGCGATACATGGACATTGATCGCTATTGATGTGAATGGAGAACGTGTGAACTAGCAAAATTAGCAGATCTTTGACTCTAGGAAGCAACCTGACGGCAAGTTCATCGATGTCAATCTCCCTTATCCTGAAGCGGTGTACTATCTCGTCGATGACGGTTGGCAACTGATTTAGTCCGTTCATCAACCCGTCAACCCACTGGATGCCTTGAACCTCGTCTAGCTCACGCAAATACAAACGAGTTCCGTCGTTTTTGGTCACCAGAACGCTCACTACGTCATCTACTAGACGATCCACGTCGAATTCATCAATGAGAGACCTAGCGTAGCGATCCATCAGCTGCTCTTTGGTTTGTGACCCTGCACAGTATTCCTTTTCTCCCAAAATCTTGAGATGACGCGCCTCGTAAAGCACATGGATCATCTCATGAAGCACGGTGGTCAAAAACCGACAGTTCTCGAGGTCTACGGGGCCAACTAGATTCGCGTCGACAACGACGGCAAATCCTAGATCACCTCGCCCGGTTCGTATCCACAACGTTTTGCCGATCACATGCACATTGTCTCTTACTGCGCTGTATCGAGTTGGATGTGTTCGTTCTGCGATAATCCGATTTACTACTTCCTGAAAATGGTCCGTAATTCGAACCGACTCAAGTAAGAACGGCGAGTTCATTTTTTCGCCGACGACTGCAACGCAACCTATAAGCTTCTGGACAGAATCCTCCGCCCGTCGCCGGGACTGTTTATGCGATTTAGGAATTTCTATCGCGTAGTTTTCGTTGGCAATGTCTGACATTGGAGATTTTTTGCGTTTACCGGGTGAGACGTTGATGCGCTAGCGACCGTCCGGGTCCTTATGGCTCGGATCTCTCAAGAGTTCCCCATCAGGAACCGAAACCGAAACAATTTCGCTTTCACAAGATCGGTAAAGTGATCCTAAATCCCAACGGTTTCCACTACAAAGTCTCATGTAAGTCGATCCAATGATGGGGCTCCGGCATTAACTGTCCGATCCATCACGTATCGGGACTACGGTCGCATGTCAGCTATACGCGAGGTCATCCATCCACTTGTAAACGTCCTCACTTCGCCAACCTACCGCGCGACTGTTCGGACCCCCAACCTCACCGGCGCGGGAAACTCGCCCGCAACGACACGACGCCAAAGCGTGGTCCTCGATAAACCGGTGATTTCCAGCACCTCCGGCAATCTCAAGATTTTCTTCTCAGTAATCGTTTCGGCCACATCAGCCTCCCCGACGAGGGCGACGATCCGCAACGACCAGGAGTCGGTTGCCCGTCGCGCCCTGAGGTTTCATTTAGCCGGTGCATCGGTGCGCCCCTTTCTCCTCGATGCTTGCGCTTCTAACTTTCACCTCGCGCGGCACCTTACAAGAGGGGATATCAGAACAAGAGGGGATATCAGAAAATCTCAGTTTGAAGTGCCTGAATTCTCAGCTTCTCCCGCATATTCGTTCCTCGATGCTGCGCAATTGCGCCATCGCATCATGCACATCAATTCAGGCATGACGCGTAGCGCGTTTTCCGAAATCGCTTTAGGGTTTTCACCACCGATTCGTGAAACTTTCCGGCCGACGCCGTTGGCGGTGACCTCGACCAGACGGTTGCAATTAGGCGGCAGATTAGATTGGTTGTCGAGCCGTTGAGTCGGCGGCGGTGTATGACGCGGCGAAGCCTTGTTGATCCCGATGGCAACCCACTGAATTCAACCCTGACCACCGGGGTCCGTTCGAACAACACTGGTCAGCATAGACCGCGAGTGGTCACTCATTTCTGATAACGCCCGAGCATCGGCGCAGCTTTGGTTGCGCGCCGCACCGAGATACGTGCGCGAGCACACGCGCACGCGCGTACTTGAGTTCCGGATATTTCCGAACATGCGAATCCTTGAGCCGAGTGGTTGCAGCTGGATCGGTCCGATTTTTCCATCTCCCGCGAGGTTATTGTGGCGATGAAAAACGCCGGTCGCAACGCTCGTTGCCAGCGTCAGGTAGCGCCATCTTTATCTGTTAACCCAGAAATTCAGATGTTGCCGGAGGCAGATGGCAGCAGACGGAAAAGGCGTTGCAGTTTCATGAGTCATCCACTTTTTAGTAAGTCGAATCTGACCGGGTCGCTGAGAAGACTTCTGAAACCGAGTGAAGCGGCTTGAGCGCCGAGCTCCTGATTGAGTCTGGGCAACATCGAAACTTACGACAACCACCTTTCCGAGAACGGGACATTGATGCCAGTCCCAGATCGATTTCTTAAACTCTGTCGAGTTCCGACAGCAATCAAAACAGGTTCGACTCTAGGATCCCTTCCACAACTGATCAGATGGTCTTCGGCGACGCGTCACACGCGGCTCTCACGGTAATCCCTAGTCAAGAGCCACTGGACGCTGAATGGCGTGCAGTTTCCGACCAATCATCGATGCATAGACTTTAAGCGGTCGTCGCCGAGAAAAACTGATTGCTCCAAGCAATCCCGCTACGTTTCACCAAGAACCGCAGGATTTGCCGAACCAAACTGTGGTATCAAAAGTGGTATTCGACCGCATCGATGACGTAATTCAAACTGAATTCAATGGAATAGTGGTGGGCCCGGAGGGAATCGAACCCCCGACCGATCGGTTATGAGCCGACTGCTCTCACCCCTGAGCTACGGGCCCACGCCTCAGAGTGATATCAATTCTACCCCGGCCCCTTCTCGGTTCGTCGCTACGTCGTGTCCCCGCGTTGGTCGTCAAAAGGGTAATTCCGACGCGGCGTTAACACCCCTGCGCTAATATTCACTGTGTTGACAACCGTCTAGATGATGCCTAAGCAGGTAGAACCGATGCAGATCACCGATGTCCGACTCGAAATGTTCAAGTGGCCGAGAGAGGTGCCTATAACCAACGGCCTCTACACCTACACCCACAACCTCTTGAACATCGTCGTCATCGAGACCGACGATCCCAACATCACCGGCATCGGACTCGCCGGGGGCATCGAAGCTAGCCCCGAAGTTGGTGAAGCGATCATCGGACACTTCAAGAAGATGCTCGTCGGCATGGACCCGCTCGACAACGAGCGCATCTGGCACGAGATGTGGCGCCCCAAGCTCGTCGGTCGACGCGGCATCACAACCAGGATGCTTGGCGGTATCGACATCGCTCTCTGGGACATCAAAGGAAAGGTCGCTGGCCTTCCCGTCTACAAACTGCTCGGCGGTTTTACCGACCGCGTCGACACTTACGTTGCCGGCGGTTACTACGAAGAAGGCAAGGGCCTCAGAGAGCTCGCCGCCGAAATGGCCGAAAACGTCGAACTCGGCGCTCGTGCGGTCAAAATCAAAGTCGGCGCGGTCCGTATCAACGAAGACATCGAACGCGTTCGGGTCTGTCGCGAGACCATAGGACCCGACATCCGTTTGATGGTCGACGCCAACAACGCATACCGACACTATCAAGCCATCGAGTTCGCCCGAAAAGCCGAAAAATACGACCTCTTCTGGTTTGAAGAACCTGTCGAACCTGACGACTACATCGGCCAGCGCGAAATCACCCGAGCAACCTCCATTCCCGTCGCAGCAGGCGAGAACGAATACACACGCTATGGCTTCCGGGACATGATCGATCACCGCGCGGTAGACATCCTGCAACCCGATGCCCTCGTCCTCGGCGGTATCACTGAATTCATGAAAATCGCCGCGCTAGCGCAAGCGCACGACCTCGATATTGCACCGCACGGTTCCCAATACGTCCATATCCACCTCGTCGCGGCCATCCCTAACGGTTTGATCCTCGAGTACTACCGTGACACCGTCGACCCGATGCACGGCAAGATCTGGCAACACGAACTCGACATCCGCGACGGCTACGTCCACGCGCCTGACCGCCCCGGTCTAGGCCTAGAACCTAAATGGGACGTCTTGGAAGAGTTCCGCGTTTGACCTGTGGACCGCGGTATTGGACCCCGGTATCGATAACGCGTACAGACGCCGGTTGATAGGACTTCAGCGATGACCGAAGCGACCTCAACCGGCGGCCCTAATGGCACGAATTCGCGACTAGGCAACTTGCTAACAATCTTCGCCGTAGCCCTGCGGCTCGGTCTCACATCCTTCGGGGGACCGATCGCCCACATCGGTTTCTTCCGGCAAGAGTACGTAGAAAACCGCCGCTGGCTCTCCGAACGGCGATTCTCCGACCTCGTCGCCCTGTGTCACTTCCTGCCCGGACCAACCAGTAGCCAAGTCGGTATCGCTGTCGGCATCACCCGAGGTGGACTACTCGGCGGATTGCTCGCTTGGATCGGTTTCACAGCACCTTCAGCAGCCGTCCTTATAGCGTTCGGATACGGCGTCACCGAGTTCGACACTCTCTTAGATGACGATTGGCTCAATGGCCTCAAGATCGCGGCCGTCGCCGTCGTCGCCCAAGCACTCTGGGGAATGGGCACAACTCTCGCACCCGACAAGGCACGCGCCACCGTCGCAATTGCCGCTGCCATCGCGATCCTCATCGCTCCATTTGCCTTCAGCATGGTTCTGGTAATACTTCTCGCTGGAGCATATGGTTGGTGGCGCTTCCATCACTACGTCGACGAATCACCCTCAGATAGCGCCTCATACGCAATCTGGAAACCACTTGCCATCGGCTGCGCAGCTCTCTTCGCCATCCTCCTGGTCGCATTACCCCTAATCCGTCAGTTCGTCGATCTCGACATCCTTGACGTTGTTGACGGCTTCTTCCGTAGCGGCTCACTAGTCTTCGGCGGCGGTCACGTTGTCCTTCCCACCCTGCAAACCGAAGTCGTCGAGAACGGTTGGGTTACGACCGAACAATTCATCGCCGGCTACGGCGCATCTCAATCCATCCCGGGACCCCTCTTCACATTTGCCGGGTACCTTGGCACCGTCATGAACGTCGGACCCGGCGGAGCGGTCGGCGGACTCCTCACACTGGCCGCCATCTTTCTACCATCATTCCTGATCGTAGTCGCCATTCTCCCCTTCTGGAACCGACTGAACCAAGCAAGAAACTTCCGCGCCGCGCTGGTCGGTATCAACGCCGCAGTAGTCGGCATCTTGGCCGCCGCGTTCTTCGACCCCGTTTGGACTTCAACAATCGACGACCCGGCAGACTTCGCCCTGGTAGCCGCAGCATTCGGACTGCTAATGTTCTGGCGCATTCCATCCTGGTTCGTGGTCATCCTATGCGCTGCGGCCGGAATCCTCGTTGCGATGATCTGAATCCAACAATGTTTACCCTCGAATCAACCCAACTCAATCTCGCGTATAGGATTGTCCTTACCAAGTCAAATGGGAGTGTCCACACGTGAAACTCTTTGTTTTACCTAGTCTCCATCATCAAATTGCCCCTTTACTACTAGCAGTTGCGGCCTTGTCCCTGTCAGTCGCGGCATGCAAAGCCGAGGTCAATTTGCGCATCGATGAGGAAGGCATGGGCGAGATCGAGATCATCGGAGCGGTAAACGACGCTATCCTATCGCTCGCTAGTATGGGCGGTGAAGACCCGCTGAGCGATCTATTCGACATGCCAGAGGAAGAACTAGGAACTGACGGATTGGAAGGCGCGTCGATCGAGTCCTACAAGCAAGACGGGTACACCGGCATCAGGATCCGAGCCGAGTTCGATGCCTACGATCCGACAATCGCCGCGATATCCCAAGACGATTCGATGTTGGGAGGGTTGACCGAGACGTTGGGCATCGGCAACTTCAACTTCACACGCACGCCCGAAGACGACGGCTGGATTGTTGAAATGAAACAAACCACGGATCCTTCCATCGCAGACGGACTAGGTAATTTTTCTGGCGTCGCTCCGTTCGACATGGGCGAACTAGACCTGCCTTTCATCTTCTCCCTCGAAATCCCCGGCGAATACGTTGAGCACAACGCCGACCGCGAGGTCGACGGCGTTCTCATCTGGGATGCCAACCTACTCGAAGGAATCCACGTTTACGCAAAAGTACGCGATCCCGGCTTCCAATTCGCCATTGGCCCCATCATCATCACCACCCTGTTCGTCTTGATAGGCGGCGGCATCGTCACCAGCGTTGTCGTTAGTCGAGTTCGGCGGCAAAGACGCGAGGAAGAAGATGCAGCTTCATTAGAGAGTTCGATGCCTTAGCGTCGACATCTCACGCCACGTTACAAGATTTGCTACGGATTGATCGGCAGCATCGATTGACCTGAAAATGAAGGTTTCGTGACGATTGTGTCGTATTTGGCACCAACCTTCATCTCCATTCCCTGCTTAAGCAACCGACAATCAAAAGTCTCAAAAACCGATACACCGTGTTCTATCGCCGTAGCAACGTGTACCGCGTCGGCGCCGTCGAACCTGAATTCCCTTACCAAACTGCGTGCGGTCTTTGCTATGTCTCCCGTCAATTCGGCGATTAAAACCGTATCCGAATTGAAAAAATCAACGATCGCGCGTTCAGCTTCCGCGCTTAGTCTGTCCGGACCGAAGTAGGCAACCTCGGCGGTACAAAGACGGGATACGAGGATTTTCCGGCCGGAATTTTCTTCATTCGCAACGATGTCCTTAAGCTGATAGACCTTAGACCGTTGACTGCCGTCCAGATAGTCAAGTACGACTACGGCGTCCCATAGACGGGCGATTTGAAGATCACTCGTCATCGTATGAACGTGACCCGCGCACTATATCCCAATATTCTGCGTCGCTCAACACGCCTTTGATGTCTGGGATCGAACCATACAAACTGACTGTGCTGATGGGTTTCCGAGGCATTACCTCGCGCAGCAATGCAATGTTGGTAACCCTCCCAGGGCTTTGAGTTGTGCGCCCTTCTTGGATCAAACCGCGGACCGTTACCATTTTGCCCAACAGACTACGAGCAATCTCAAATTGCTCGTCATTAAACTCACATTCAAAGCGACGATCGTCTCGAGACCGCCACACAGCAAAGATGTTACGAGAGTGAACATTTATGCTGTCGAGTTGACCGGATACCGTGCCCAACGTCGGAACAATGCGGAGAAGTGAACGTCGATCTTCCGACCAACGAATCAGCGATTTGATTGAACCGACAGTGCCCGTCTCGGCGCGTCCGTTGTGCTCAACGATCGCGTCTGCTCCGATGTCTGTGGCCGTCTTGATGAAGTCCCGAACTGCTTCTACGCAAGCAACGGAACCGATGGATTGGGGCCAACGCGCCCAATCATCGTTGGACGCCGAATTCATCGCGTCAATGACTGACGAGTAAACGGCGGTTTTTTCCTCGTAACCTGCACCGGAAACAGTTATTGTGGGGTTGCTGGAGTGCAACGAATCCAGTTCGAAACCTGGCTTAAGGTAACTGACACCGAGTTCGCTCTCAACGGTTTCCAACATTGCGTTTGCGCGCACCACCGTCTTGCCAAAAGTCGCCAGCGGGATTCGCCCGCCTTCAGGTGGCCGCAAGGATATCTGCATGTCTTGTTTTTTCGCACCCATATTCGTTTCTAAGTAACGTCAAGTGAAAACCGTTTTAAATAGCATATATGTGATTCCAAAACCGCATCCGCTGGGTTCACCATCGCTGGGTTCACCATCGACGCGGTTGGCAAGATGGTACTATGGTAGTGTAAGTCCGTGCGGTGGTGAGGTCAGGTGCCGTCGGTTCGGGCGCGACGCAGGAGAATTTCAAGTATGGAATCGGTCTTCAAAGCAGCGGTTCAAGAGTTGGACGGCGACAAACCGATGGTCGTCGCGACAGTGGTTCGCACCTCAGGTTCGACCCCCCAAAAATCAGGCGCCAAACTGTTGGTCAGGGAAGATGGAAGTGGCGTAGGCACTCTAGGTGGTGGTTGCGTCGAAGGCGATATCTGGTTCGCAGCACAGGAACTCCTCAAACGCGGCGGCGAGGCCGAACTGCGTGACTACCAGCTAAACGAAGACCTCGCCGCGCAAGACGGCCTCGTCTGCGGCGGCACGATGTACTTCCTCATCGATCCCGTGCGCCAACCCGAACCGTACCGCGACTTCGCAGCCCAAGCAGCTGACGCATATGCCGGTGGGCCACCCATGGCCATCGTCAACGTCACCGCAGCCCCTTCCGACTCAGATGTCGTAGTCGGCGCCAAGATGCTCGTCCGAGAAAACGGTGACACTCAAGGCGGTCTCGGCGACTCGGTCCTCGAAACCATCACCGTTACAAAGGCGCGCGATCTGATGGCGATGGGCAAGAACGACTACCTGCGTTTCGACGACGGTGTCGAGTGCTACATCGAGGCGTATACGACTCCCCCGACACTCGTATTGGTCGGTGGCGGCCACGTCAGCAAGGCTATCGCTCCGATCGCCAAGAGCGTCGGATTCCGCATCTTCGTCTTTGACGACCGCGAGCAGTTCTCCAATCCAGAACGCTTCCCCGAAGCAGATATCACGATGGTCGGCGACTATCGAGACGGCTTGAACAGGTTGCCGGTCAACGCCAACTCCTTCGTAGTAGTGGCAACGCGCGGGCACCAGTTCGACGACGCTGCGGTATCCGGCGCCCTCGGCACACCCGCCAGCTACGTCGGATTGCTAGGGAGCAAACGCAAGACGATCCTCATCTTCGAAGAACTGTTGCGAAACGGTTTTGATGCTAACGAGTTGCGTTGTATTAACGCTCCAATCGGTCTGGACATCGGCGGTCGCACCCCCGAAGAGATCGCCTTGAGCGTAATGTCCGAGATCATCGCATTCCGTCTCGGCGGCAACGGCGGCAGCATGAAACTCCAAGAGCGGTTGCTGGACAAGGCCATTGAACGGGCTGTGAAGCCACAGTCCGTAGATCACGTTATGGCTGCTGGCAGTTAAACCGCCATCGACCCGATCCATATGGGCGCAGAGGCAATACTTCTCGCGGCTGGCGAATCTTCCCGAATGGGCAAACCCAAGGCCTTGCTCGACTGGTTCGGTGTCCCTTTAGTCTCGGCTCAAATAGCATCGCTAACCGAAGGCGGAGTTGATCGCATTATCGTCGTCACTGGTGCCCACCATGGCGAGATTTCCGGTGTAGTGTCAGATGTCCCAAATGCTCAAGTCGTGAACAACCCCCACTGGGCTTCCGGCAAGACGACTTCAATCAAGGCCGGACTATCCGTATTGAGTTGCGACTGCGATACGATCGTGCTCTTGGCGGTCGATCAACCCCGTCCTGCGTGGGTCGTCGAACGCGCCTTAAACTCTCACCGCCAAACGAAACCACCGGTTACCTCGCCTCGTTTCAGCGGCCATGGTGGTCACCCGCTGTTCTTTGATGGCTCACTCTTAGACGAGTTGGTGAATATCAGCGAAGAACGGGAAGGTGTCAGAGAGGTAATCAAAAAGCACGAAGATTCGATGAACCGGGTGTGCTTCGAGAGTTCCATAGTCCGATTGGATCTCAACACTCCGGAAGATTATGAAGCCGCCCGTTCGATTTATCCTTCGTTATCCGAAGCGTCCTAATCCAAGGAATCCGTCCGTGGCAACTGACCTGCAAGCAGCCCGTGATTACCTATCGAACATAGGCGTCGCCGGCTGGTTGACGCGCGACTATCGCTACACCAATCCCATCTTCTTCGCTGCGTTGGGCTATCGACCGCCCAATTTGACCCGGCCTGTCTGGCTGTGGGTTCCTGCTGATGGAGAACCAAGATTGTTGGCGCACGATGTTGATGTGAACCGATTCGAACGTGACGATTTCGAGATTTCCGTCTACAGCAACCGCGATGCGATGGTATCAACGCTCAAGTCTTTGATGCCCGCGCACGGCAAAGTTGCAATGGACTACTCGCCGATGTACGAACTGCCCCGCGTGGCACGCGTCGATGCAGGTTCAGTGGAGTTGGTACGGTCGTTCGGCCTGGAAGTGGTTTCATCGGGCGACGTGTCACAGTACGCCACGGAGCGCTGGAACGCTGCTCAGTTGGCATCGCATCGGTATGCGATGTCAGAGCTGGTTGAATCGATGCACGAGGCGTTTAAGTTCATCGGCGAGAACATCCGATGGAAACTGTCGGAGCACGACGTTGCGGAGTTTATTCGCGGACGTTTCGACCGTGCTGGCCTGATTACTGATGAAGGGCCCGTAGTGGCGTTCGACGCTAATTCATCCGATCCTCACTACGATCCAACACCCGAAGACTGTGCGATCATTCGACGCGACGGCTGGCTATTGATCGATTCATGGGCCAAGCCCGCGTCGATCACGCCGTTCGTGCACGAAGGCTCCGGCGACATGAGCGAGCCGGTATTTGCGGACATCACGTGGGTCGCGAAAATCGGGGGCGATCCGACATCTGAACATGTCAAGGTCTTCGACTCGGTCAGGCGTGGCCGCGACTCGGCTTACGAGTTCATTCGAAGACGACACCTGAACGGCGAAGCGACGCAGGGATGGCAGGTGGATCGTGTCGCTCGGGAATCGATCGAACGAGATGGTTACGGACCGTGGTTCGTGCATCGCCTCGGCCACAGCGTCGGCCCAGAAGTTCACTCGAACGCCGTGAACCTCGACGATTGGGAGACGCACGACACCCGGCAGTTGATTCCGGGAATATGCGTGACGATCGAACCGGGCATCTATCTGCCAGAATTCGGAGTCCGGTCTGAGATGGACATCTACATCAACGAGAGCGACGTCGAGATTACCGGCGAGATACAGGATCAGATCCACCACATTCCGACTTAACCGATTCTCTGGCCTTGTCGAGAAATACGAACGCGTGCATGACGTCGTGAACTTCGCATGTGGGTGCCTATTCTCTTGAGCACTAGTATCCACAGGACGAACCAAAACGCGATCCACGCGAAAAAGTAAACAAACCACATCACAACCCTTCTCAACCGCGAAGGATCGGACTTCGCATCTAGCCTCGATAATACAGTGGCGACTGCGACTGCCGATGTCGCGAGTATCAAAGGCGGAACTGGACCTAACCAATTCCAAAGAAACCAAGTTCCTACCGGTCCGCCAGCGATTACCCAGATGACTGATAGAATCGCCCCGATTGCCGCTACAACTCCAAAAAGTAAGACAATCGAGAGTGTTACGGCGCGCCCGACTGTCGACATGGTTCGCGATGCAAAATCTATTGCTGACCGGGGCAATATTCTGTGTTTTCGATGCTTAGTGTTCAATGGCACGTGACCAGACTGCACGCGCATGTCCTCCTATTGGCATCGACACACTTGCGATGTCTTCTACATCAAGTGTCGGTTGATGGTGCGGTACAGCGATCAGTTTGACGTTGATGCACAATTAGGAATTCTACTCGTTGAGTCCTACGCCCCGATCTCGAAGACGGAGATCAATATTCGCGTTACCGAAACCGTTCGCAGTCTTCAAGTACCCCGCTTACCGCCTCCTGTGGTTCAGCGCCAACTTCGTCGCGCTAGGCACGTGGGCGGAACGCCTAGCTGTCGGATGGTTAGTACTAGAGCAGACGAACTCGGTTCTGCTTTCTGCCGCAACGTTTGCAGCCAGATCTGCGCCCGGCATTATTGCCGCTCCAATTGGTGGTGCCGTCGCGGATCGATTCCCCCGAAACCGCGTGTTGCCTCTGACAGCGCTAATCATGGCAACCACGATCCTGATGACCGCGATCATAGCATTGAACGGATTTTCCAACCCATGGCCAATCTTCGTGCTGATATCGATCCAAGGTGTAGTCAACTCTTTCGAGATGCCCGCTAAACAGGGACTGATCACTGACATTGTTCCGCGCGAAGCCCGGATGAACGCCATTGCCGTCCATTCCGTCGGTACTCGCGCCGTAGCTGCTGTCGGAGCGCTCGCCAGCGGAATCATCGCAGAGTTCGTTGGAATCCCTGCTGCCCTGTTCGCCGCCGCCGGATCGATATTGGTCGGAGGAATTGTCGTCCTGTTCGTGCCGACAATCCAGACAACTGTTCGACAGACGGGAGCGTCCGCGGCGCGTATTTTCAAAGACGCGGTAATCGGGATCAGGTCGATGATGCGGATGCCCACGGTATCGACGCTCCTGTGGATGGCCGTCGTGGTCGAGATATTCGGCTTCGCCTACGACTCGGTCATGCCCGCGATGGCTCGCGACGAGTTGAATGTAACCGAATCCGGTCTAGGCACATTGAGATTCGCCGCTGGATTGGGCGCGGTCGCTGGAGCTATCGCGCTGTCTTTCCTCGGCGACTTCTCCCGCAAAGGCCCGTTACTCCTCGGCATCGCTTTGGGCTACGGACTCGGGTTGATGGGAGTTGCGACCAGCCCGAATTTAATCACCGCATTAGTCTTGGTGATGATGGTAGGAGCCGCCGCGTCGATGTTCGACGCCATGGAGTGGACGTTACTTCAGGCAAACGTGCCTGACAGGCTACGAGGGCGCGTAATCGGAGGTTGGGTATTCGCTATCGGCTTCGGTTGGGTAGGCCATCTAGCGATGGGAGCGGTCGGCGAGGCGGTCGGTGTCAGATGGGCGATTGGAGGCGCGGGGTTAGTAGTTGCCGCTACGAGCCTAATTGCATTGGCAATCTCGCCGGTTTTACGGCGGGCGTAACTCTCCCAACGTTGCCGAACATCAACTCAGGATTTTTTGCTATCAATTGACCATTACGGATCGATTTTGCCCGGCGGCAAGTCTTGACTTGCCTGTTCCCACGCATATCGTAGCTCAGCCTGGCGTCGCGACGCCCATTCGATCACCTGCCTAACCACGCGTGGCGGCAATTCTTCAGATCTAACATTCAGGCTCTGGATATCCACAGTCGCGTCAACCCCGGAGTATCTGACGTGAAAGTGAGGTGGTGGGTGATCGCCGTAGTGGTGGGTGATCGCCGTAGACGATTGAGATAACGATGCCGTTGAACCGGCACAGTTCAGGCATGAACATTCACCGGATCGGCAATCGGCAATACTTCGTCCACTGTCTTGCCGGTAAGTTCCATATAGAGAGCGTTAGCGCACAGTTCCAAGTCATCGCCCCAAACGATCACTTGGTACGGGCTTAAACGGACGGATTCAAAGAATGCACGATCCTCCCACGCTTTGAAAACCCCACGCCCGGCATGGTGCGACAGGTCCAGTTCACCCTCTACGCCATCCTCGTACGCAATCCAGATGCGGTACCCTTCTAGGGCTTTTACATTGGTAGGTTTGATCGTCACTGTCGTTACCCTTCAATAAAACGACCGATTCTATGAGTGTCTTGAACTCGATATTAACTCTAACGCGCCCCGCAAGCCTGCAAACACGCCTGCATGTGCCCTCTAGATTCCGCGGCGATAGTGCAACACTGCTCCAAACTGTAGTCCTTGGCGCCGATGACCTCGAGATTGAGTGCGCCGTCGTAGCCGTGTTCGTGCAGGACACGAACGAACCCCAAGAGGTCGATGTCGCCGCGGCCGTTTGCCTGATCTTCCGGTTTTCCAGGTCCCGACTGCATGCCTTTGCAGTCACGGATATGAACGTGTTTAACTCGTGTCATCACCGCCGCAATCGCTTCCGCCGGCTTCTCTCCAGCCCTATGGATGTGAGACGGATCCATGTCGATACCGAAGGCGGGCGAATCGATGGCTTCCATGACTCGTAGTGTCGTTGGCGTGTTGTAGATGCTCGCACCCACGTGCGCCTTGACGCAGACCGTAACGCCGTGTTCCTCGCCGATCTTCGCCATTTCGGAGAGCGATTCGATCGAGGCCTGCAGGCTGCCCCCGTCGTCGGAAGTTCCGCCCGGACCACAGTTGACGACGGGTATGCCCAACTCTGACGCGGCGCGGCAAGCTCGATCCATGACGTCGGGGTCGCGTAACGGCTGCTCCATGGCTAGTAGTTCGAGCCCGTATTTGTCCGAAAGGTCACCTATCTCAGGCACGAGTTCTTCCCAACGGTCCAACACCAAGTGTTCACTCGTGCCGCCGATGGCCGACAACTCGATACCGTCGTAACCTGCCATCGCGATGCACCGGAACGCGTCTTCCATGCTGTGCCCGCCAAAGAGCACTGAGTTGGCGCCAAGTTTCATTGCTGATTCCCTTCGATTTCGACCACTGTTCCTGTTTTCCAAGATTCGATCGCGGCTTCGATAATCAGTTGCGCTTTAAGAGCGTCCTCGCCCGATCCATCTATCCCATCCGGGTCGGCGCCTTCGATGTTCTGATCAATCCACCTCGTTATGCGACTCTCGAACGTCTCGCCGAAGTTCATCATGTCACCGAGGTAAGCATATGTCTCAACCTGTTGCGAGCGCCGAGGGTAAAACTCCAAGTGTTCGCATGCGTCCCGCAAGACGAATCTCGCCTCGGAACCGACAACCTCAAGCCGCTCCAAACCGTAACTTCCGCCAGCGTCGTAGCTGCCAGTCAGGTGACCGATAACGCCATTCTCGAAGAGCATATTGACTTGGACGTTTGACCAGATCTTGCGCCCCATGCCGCGCTTGAAGAATGCCTGCACCTTTTTCACGTCGCCGCAAAAATAACGCATCACATCGATTGAATGAGGATGCAATGCGCGCATGTGGAAATGGGGCGAACTTTCATTTGGATTGTTGATCCACATCGTCATGTTGATGATGTTCAGTTCGCCGAGGCGTCCCGCGTCAACCCATTCCTTCGCTCGAACGGCCGCCGGTGTGAAACGGTGGTTCAGGTTGGCGCCATATCTGAGTCCCTTCGCCTTGGCGAGAGCAACCATCTCACGAGCTTTCGGTATCTCGTTCGAAATTGGCTTCTCGCCGAGCACCGGTATGCCCGCGCCGAGCAGAGCCATCGTCGGTTCGTAGTGATCGCCACCGTTTTCGACACCCGCCGTGCATACGCTCGCGATGTCGATTTTCGCACCTTCCAGCATCGCTGAAACCGAGTTGTACGCGGTGCATCCGTATCGCTGAGCAGCCGCATCGGCCTTGTCTGAAAAAGCGTCGCACACTGCGACAATCTCACAACCTTCATCCGCGTGAAAGATGTCGGCGTGCCGCGTGCCGATACCACCCATTCCTACAACTGCGACTTTTAACGTCACGAATCCTGCGCTCCCTCGAAAACGATGATGAAGTTGACTACCGAGACTTCGCCTGCAGTCGTCTTGCCGTCGACGAATCGCCGATGTAAAGAGTGTCGTAAGCCTGCTGAGACGACTTGAACGAGCCAACGCCGTCAATACCGTGCCAATCGCCTTGGTTGTGGATGGGATTTTCCAGTCCGGTCTCAAGTTCTCGCTTCGCGATCCAACTCTCCATTCGTTTAGTCAACGCGGCGAGCACGTCGGGATGTGCATCTGCGACATCGTTGGTTTCCAACGGGTCCTCGATCATGTTGTACAGCTCGATCGGCGGTTTGAAATGGAAGTCGGGTTCCAGCGCCCTAATCAACTTCCACTGCGGCGTGCGCCAACCGTGTTTCCTCATCCAAGTGCACTCCGTGATATAGATTTCCGACTCGTGCGACACCGATTCTCCTCTGACCATGCCCATGAGACTCCGTCCGTCAAATTCGATATCGCTCTCGATTCCTGCCAATTCCAACAGAGTCGGCATCAAGTCCTTGTGTTGGTTGTAGCCACTCACCCTCAATCCAGCTGGCACCGTTGACGGGTAGCGGATGATGAGCGGAACATGCAGGTTCGAATCGTAAAGTCCGTGATGGTCGAAAAAACATTCGTGTTCGTAGAGTGTCTCTCCGTGATCGGAATTGAGAACGACTATCGTATTGTCGAGAACGCCGCGACTCTCGAGATTTGTGAGGATCGTCTGGATGCACGCGTCCATGTACGCAATTGCCCCGTCGTACTGGGCAATTACATAGTCCTTATCTGTAATGCCCGGCGGCATCCAACTAGCCAAAAAGTCACAAAACGGCTTGAACGCCATAACGGACTCCATCGAATCGTTGTCGAGGTCGCACTCGTTGCCGTGATAAAACATCCGCTCATACGGATCTGGTGGTAGATACGGCGCATGAGGGTCCATGTGACGGAGCAACACGAAAAATGGCTCATCGGCGTTGCAAAGTCGATCCAACTCGGGCATGAATACCCGATTGAGGTCCTGAGCCTTGTCACTGCGCCCTTCTTCCCAAGAACCCCATGCCCGATAGTCGAGATACGTGTCAAACCCTCGTGAACTTGGGTTACCGCTAAGTCCGACGCAAGCGGTGTTGTAACCCTCGCCTTTCAATAGCTCCGGCAACAACGTCACTTCGGATCTGACAGGCCCTTTGTGTCGAAGCGCCACCACCTGCGAAGAAAAAACATCCAACCCGCTCAACATCGACGTGTAACCGCTGGTCGTCGGGATGTGTGCGCTGAACGTGTTCTCGAACAACGTCCCCTGCGATGCCAGGCGGTCGATATGCGGCGAAGTAAGGCGCAGATAGCCGTAGCAGCTGAGATTGGTCGCTCGCAACGAGTCGACGCCGATGATTAAGATGTTTGGTTTAGTGGTCAGGATCGTGTCTCTGGTTCGGCATGAATTTTCGATGCGGTCGGTACACCTCTGCTAGATCAGCACCTCCGCACCAACGCGTCGAGCGATTCCCACGATCTCGTCATACCGCGCCTGCAAAATCGGCACTCCGTTAGCCTCGCGGTCCTTCATCGCCTCCTCCTCCGGGTCGCCGGCGACCATTACGCGGTCGGCACCCGGTTCTGTCGGCGTGTTATGCAACGCCCGGATCATCTCGTCCATCATCTCTTTGAATTCGTCGACCGGACGGAACGCCGAGATGTCGATGGCCATGGCAAACGACATGTTCTTTCCGCCGCCGATGAACGAGCTGTATCCGCCACCAGAAAGCACGCCGCAAAGGATGTCGACCATCATCGCCAACCCGTAACCTTTGTGTGCCCCTTGCTCGCGTGTGTTGCCCAGCGGGTTCTGTGCCCAATGCTCGCCGCGGTCTGCGGGCGGCTCGGTTATCGCGTCTCCCTCCGCTCCGACGGCCCAACCCTCCGGTATAGGAACACCCAACTGTCGTGCGAGACCTATCTTCCCGCTCGCAACCGTCGAAGTCGCCATATCCAGAACGAAGTTGGACTCCTCGCCGGCTGGCGCGGCGAATGCTATCGGGTTGGTACCGAGCATCGCTCGCCGGCCATGAGCAGGCCTTACCGCCGGACCCGCGTTTGTCATCGCGATCCCGATCATGTCTCTCTCCACCGCAAGCATCGCGTAGTAAGCAACCATCCCGATGTGATGCCCGTCGCGGATCGTGGACATTCCTACGCCATGCTTCGCCGCTTTGTCCATCGCCATTTCCATACCGATATGCGCCGCCGGATGACCAAGTCCCCATCCGCAACTCAATAGCGCAGTAGTGTCCGACTCCGAGATGACTTCGATCTCCTGCGGCGATTTGAACGTGCCATCAATGATCGATTCAGTGTAGCGGACCACATTAGTCGCACCGTGAGTGTCGACGCCGCGCAAACTCGCCAGCGTCAATGCATCGGCGGTGATCTGAGCGTGTCTAGTCGGCGTGCCTACGGCTTCAAATATCGCTGCTACTTGCTTCCGCAAGGGTTCAGCAGGCACGCGAACCGCGTTGTCTTCGGGTATTTTTAGAAAGTCGAGGGCCATGTCGGTACTCCTGTCGGTGCAATGAGGCTAATTCAGCGGCGTGCCGATTCCCTGTTCGCGGGCCATTGCAACAATCCTCTCACAAGCTGCGATATCTTCTAGCGCCAACCCTTGAGACTCGAAGAGCGTGATCTGTTCATCGTTGTCGCGGCCTGAAGCCCTTCCCCCGACGATGTCGTGAATAGGGACCGCCAAGTCCCAAGAAAAACGTCCCACCTCTGCTGCCCGCATCAATTCACCGCATTCGAATTTGGCTTGCTCAACATCGTCCACCGCAACGATGTCGGACATTGCGATTGCTCGCGTGTCGATTTCACGTTTGAGCCACGAATTGTTGCCCGCGGCATTTATGTGAGTACCCGGTTTCAACCACTCTCCGAGCAAAACCGGCTCCTGTGAATTGGTGATCGCCACCACAATATCTGCCTGCGCTGCTTCTTCACCGCTCGACACGGCGGCGACTTCGATACCCAACGCGTCCGACATCCGCTCCGCGTACCCGTTTCGATTTTCTTCCGAACGGCTGTAAACCATCGCTTTGCGAATATCGCGGACGTGGCATATAGCCGTCAGTTGGGTCTCCGCTTGATACCCGGAGCCGATGACGCCGACGACGCTGGCATCATCTCGCGCCATGTATTTGGTTGCTACACCCGACGCGGCGCCAGTTCGGATCTGTCCCATGCGATTGGCTTCGATCACCGCCATCAGCGAGTTCGTCGAGGTGTCGTAAAGCAGGACATGGAATGCGATGCCTCCGCGACCTCCGGCATACGATTTGAGCCCGGCTATCTGGTGGCCGGGCCACGTCGCCGCCATGAAGTTATACGCGCCGGAACTAGTCGGCAGACGGCGCCGCGGTTCGTTGAAGGCATTGCCTTGAGATCGGGCGATGAACGCCTGCTCAAGCGCTTGCAACGCGATGTCCATCGTGAACAACGATTTGACTTGCGATTCCGATATATAGAGGGATGGCGTCATCTCAACTCCGATTGATTTAGTTGCTCAACATTAGGCTGATACGGGTGCGCGTACATGTGGTTCAGTGGCCCGTGGCCGGCGCCGATCGGCACCGCGCTAGCCATAGCGTTCCAAACAAACCGCTGCGACAGATCGACCGCAGCGCCAAGCGCGATCCCATGCGCAAGGTGCGCCGCGATCGCCGATGCAAACGTACAACCGGTGCCGTGATTGCTTGTCGTATCAATTCTGATCGAAGTAAAGTGTCTGATCGTTTCCTTGGTTACCAAGACATCGTTGACGCGGCCTGTGCCGTCGTCGAAGTGTCCACCCTTGACAACCGCCGCGTCGGCCCCCATCGCAACCAGCTCGCCGCCGGCCAATTCCATATCGTCGACCGAATCGATCTCGACCCCGGTCAAAACCTCGGCCTCCGGAACGTTGGGTGTCACCACAGTTGCCCACGGAACCAACCGTTCCCTGACGCTTTCGATTGCATCGTCTCGCAACAGCTGAGCACCAGTCGCGGCTATCATCACCGGGTCTACCACGAGAGGAGCGAGTTTAAGCCTTTCTACGGCTTCGACGACGCACTCCACGATCTCGGTCGACGAAAGCATCCCGGTCTTCACTGCGTCGACGCCGATGTCGGACACCACCGCGTCGATCTGATCGTTGATTACCTCAACCGGTACTTCCGCTACGGCAGTCACGCCGAGGGTGTTTTGCGCCGTTATCGCAGTGATAGCGCTGGTACCGAAGACTCCGAGGGCCGCGAACGTCTTGAGGTCGGCCTGAATCCCCGCGCCGCCGCCGGAATCGGACCCGGCTATGGTCAACGCGCGAGGTGGGGTTGCGGAGTTCATTTCCATATAGAATACGCAAGCGTGGTGCCAGATGCACACAAAAAAGACCTGTCAATAGTCGAAGCACTGATATTCGACGTCTTCGGGACGGTGGTGAACTGGCGCGACTCGATAATCGCCGAGGTGTCGAAAGCGGCGGCCGAGCACGGGTTGCCGGATGGCGATTGGGGACGCTTCGCCGACGATTGGCGCGCATGGTACGGGAAGTCAACCCGCGAACTCAGTAGCGGCGATGGTCCTTGGCGCCTCGTCGACGACATCCACCGGGAAAAACTCGACGTTTTGCTCGAAGAATACGATCTCGCTGACGTAATGAACGAGGAATCGAAGCGTCATCTAAACCGCGCTTGGCATCGACTCGACGGATGGCCCGACTCGCCGTCTGGTTTGCGACGTCTCAAGTCGAAATTCATCATTGCGACCGCTTCCAACGGTAATCTCGCGCTCCTCGTCAACATGGCGAAGCACGCCGACCTCCCTTGGGACGCGGTAATGTCGCCCGATGTCTACGGCGCATACAAACCTTCGCCAAAGGTCTACCAGAACGCGTCGAAACTGCTCGGCCTCAACACTGATCAGGTGATGATGGTTGCCGCCCATACCCACGATTTGGAAGCCGCGGCCCGCGAAGGTTTGGCGACGGCGTTCGTCTATCGTCCGTTGGAGCACGGCTCGAATAACCCGGTCGCACTGCCCGACACGTCGGCGTTCGATGTCGCGGCCACCGACTTCAACAATTTGGCTGACCAGCTCGGCTGCGATTGATTCCGACTTGCTGTCGACCAATCGATTGAACGAATCAAACCCAAAAAGGAGATAATCAATGCCTTGGACATTTGAAGACGCCGCACCGATGATCGGTTCGATTACCGAGGGAAATTGCTGGACCGGCACGCACATGCTTTACAGCAACATTGCCCTCAACAGGATTATGCGGCTAAACGTCGAGACTGGGCTAGTCGATGTATTCGCTGAGAACACGGAAGGCACGAATGGCCTCAATTACGATGCCAATGGCAATCTCTACGGCTGCGCAAGCACCGACCGCAAAATCATCAAGTTCGACGATAACGGGAATTTCAAGACCGTAGTCGACCGTATCGACGGTCTTCGGCTCAACAGTCCCAACGACCTGGCGATAACCCCTTCAGGAGCGATCTACTTCTCGGATCGGGTCGCTGACTCGAATCCAGAAGTAGGTATTACCTACTCAGCCATCATTTCAGCCGAACAAGACGAAGACGGCAATTGGACATGCGCACGTCGCACGTTCGACACGACACAACCGAACGGTTTGATCTTCTCCAGCGACTACAAAACGCTTTACGTGGCTCAATCCGACTTCCGAGCCAGCGAGAGCCGCGACTTCCGCGCATATCCGGTCAATGACGACGGATCGCTCGGAGATTGCAGAATTCTTCACGACTTTGGACCGCACCGGGGCATCGACGGCATGACACTTGCCTCCGACGGAAGCATCGCCGCCTGCACCGGATGGGAAGTTTCAGGGCCGGGCGGAAACGTCACCGTGTTCGATCCGGACGGAATGATCATCGAGCAACACCCAACGAAGGCGCAGCGACCTACCAACTGCACATTCGTCGGCGAAGACCTCTACGTCTCCTCCATAGAAGGCCACTGTTTGGTGGCACGGGACACCGGTTTGACCGGATACCTGCTCTACCCGCAATGAAGCCTAGCTACGAGCGCCCAACATCAGGTCGGACACTCGAGCTACACCTAACGTAGTCAACGAGGTTGAAATGAACGACTCTTGGCAATGGGAGCTGATCGCTAAACACGACACGCTCACCGAGGGACCAACGTGGGACGGCAGTGGGTTGCTCTACAACGAGTGCTACGCATCCACAACGTATCGCTGGGACTCCAAGTCTGGCAAGAGCGAGGTTTGGCGAACCGGCACGAACCAAGCCAACGGTATGAAATTCGATAACTCGGGCCGTTTGTTTGCTTGCGAAGGGACAGGCAATCGCGTCGTTGAGATCGACCCCGCAAACCCCAGTTCCCAGCCGGTAGCAATCGCCGACAGCCTCGACGGTGCCACGCTGAACATGCCGAACGACTTGGACGTTGACGGCCAAGGCCGAATCTACTTCTCGGATCCAAACTACTCTTCCCAGCCGAATAACCTGCCACACGAATCGGTCTACCTTGCAGCGCACACATTCGGTGGCAACTGGACCACGAAAAGGGTAACGTTCGATACGAACCGTCCGAACGGAGTCTTGCTGTCGGCGGATCAATCGATCCTTTATGTCGCCGAGAGTCCGGGGAACAAGAGTCTTCGACGGCAGTTGCGGGCGTATCCGATCAATGCGGACGGGACGCTGGGTTACTGCACCGTGCTATTTGATTTTGGCGCAGGTCGTGGCATTGACGGTATGGCGTTGACAACTGAAGGTCAGATATTGGCCACCGCGGGAGAGACGACGGATGGTGCAGGTTCGGCGATTTATGTGTTCGAGCCGAACGGGTTAGTCAGGGCGACGCATCGGACGCCGGCGGATAGTCCGACGAACTGCACTTTTGGCGGTCCGGGTCTGGACGTGCTGTTCGTGACGTTTGCTACGGGGCATGTTTATCAGGTGAGGAATACGGGGATGACAGGGCATTTGGTTTATCCGCGTCGGTTGTTTTGAGGGGGGTTCGCATTTAGATTCAAACGAGCCGTGCGGTTCAAGCAGATCAGAGAGCTTGGAGGATGATGGTTGTCGCTGCGCCGATGCCAACTAATACAATGCCAGTGACAAAGCCGATGATACGCCAAGTCTGCTGATTGATGGCCTGATGAAACTCGGTTCGTAGACGCTCAATGTCCAGTTGCGTTGCGTATGAAGGTTCAGTTTTCGACCCAGTATCCATATTCAAAGGTTAATCGCCTTTAAGTAGCAACGTCTAGCGATGATGATCGAGTAACTGCGACTACTCAATTCAACGGAATACCGATTGAAGATGAATCAGTAGTCCTTACGCCGAGACCAGGACTTCGGTGTCGCCAGCTTTTAGCGCGTTCATGTATGAGACGATCATCTCGCTTGTGCGGTAGCGACAGAATTTGGCTTCGTCTTCGCGGCGGATTGTTCGGCAGACAGCGGTCTGTCGCCGTTCAGTCTAATGCTCGTTCGATTCAGTGGAGAGGAACGGGTTTCTCCAGCGATGCGCTTCAACTATCGGATTTTCGGCGACCTTTCATTCCCGTGTACCAGGTGAGGATGACGGGGCATCTGGCTTATCCGCGTCGGATATCTTGAGGGGGCGCTCATTTTCGATCAATAGAACCGCCCCTTCACACCAGGCCACAAATCGTCGCGCGTTTCGTTCCTATCTTTACTCCCAAGAAGAGCACTCGATTGCCGCGTTCCAAACCGATGTCACCACGGTCCGACAATGTCAATTGACGGATTTGGGCATATTTGGGTTTAAGAAATGTTTCGGCGTTCCAGCGAGTATTGATGGGATGGATAGTCAATCGCCGCTTGGACCGATCAATGTCCAGGAGTTTCATTCTGGTTGGAATTGACGCGCCACGTAACGCCGCAACCGCGTCCGTAGACGGGATGTAAAAAACCTCCGCGCGTTGCGCCGCTGGCCGCAGCACCTCAAGGCTACCGTCGACAGGTGTCGAAATCATGTAATCCATGAAACGTGGCATGCTAGATCATCTCGGCATAAATCCGGTCTGTAGCGGATAAACTACTCACCGCTCTAAGTATGCATTTCTGCTTATATCTTTTGCGAGCCAGATGTGTTGAGGGTGCACCCTCAACCCCGGAAAGGCTCCATCCCTCTCCCATCGAGGGACCTTTGCACAACTGACGTCATTCCGAGCGCGCACTCATGTCATTCCCGCAAAAAACCACGTCATTCGGAGCGCACCCCCGCCATTCCCGTAAAAACCACGTCATTCCCGCGCAGGCGGGAACCCAACCACCAACCATCCTTCACATCCTTGAAAATCCTTGCCATCCTAGTTCAAAAACCCGCCCAAACACCTTGACACCCAACATTTGTTGTAGTACAAACGTAATCATACGCCCCGACAGACAGCGGTCCTGACGGGCGAAAAGAACATCGCCGCGTCGAATGTAAACGTGCACAACCTGTTCGGCGCCATCGATTTCTACCTTAGTGGTCTGCGAGGCGGGAGAAACACATGGTGAGCAAAAAGCACATGTCAGCACCGACGGCGACGAGCCGCGGCGCATGCTCCATGCCAACCGCGCCGGTGCCCGCACGTTCCCTCCTGAAAGGGACGATCGACGACCGTAAACAAACACTGGGCAACGGGAGTACCGTCGCAGATGCATGCAAACGCGCGGACCGAACGCGCGCATGCGCCCTCACTGCCACTCGAACTGCTCCGACCATCCTCGCTCCGGCAATGATCGAGGACGTCGCCGCCGAAACGGAGCGGACCACTGATCCGCATCCCTTCCGGCGGGAAGACGCAAGGTTCGAGTGCCGATACGAAGAGCTCCCCGCGCCCCAAGCCGTAAGCCTCGGCGGGCTGCACGGCCACAGCAACGAACGCCTCAGTCGGAAGAGGCGGCGACCGGACAACCGGCGTAAAGCCGAGAACACGGTAGGTCAGGCGGACGCTGGAGCCGCCCCCGATGCTGGACCCTGCGAAGAGCAAAAACGTCGCACGCGAACCTGAAACGCGGCGATGATTCGAACTAAAAACAACTCCCAACGACAAATCTGAACAAACCCCTGCCACACCCTGATAAGACTTCTACCCCGACGCAAAGCCCTCAAGCCCACCGTCCGACAAACCTGCCGGAAAACTCCCGACAGGTTCTTAAACGCGCCCAGCTCCTAACGTTCGCGGAGCAAACGCCCGACGACGCTCCGGTTTCCCCGCTCGCGAGATCTTTGCAAAACTTCCTCCCCTTCGGGTTCTTTGCACCACGAACGTCATTCCCGCACTTCACCCTGTCATTCCCGCACTTCACCCTGTCATTCCCGCACTTCACCCTGTCATTCCCGCGTAGGCGGGAAACCAGAGGGGAGGGGCAATCGGGGACACGTCCGTCCATTTGGTCTTGTGACAGCACCGATACCGAGTTGTGCAAAGGTCCCAGCAAGTGAGAGGGGACGAAAGTCCAGGCAGAGGCGATTACGCCGAGACCACGACTTCGGTGTCGCCAGCTTTTAACGCGTTCATGTATGAGATGATCATCTCGCTGGTACGGTAGCGTCCGAACTCCGCCTCGTCTTCTCGTTGAACAATCGGGAAGGTGCTGAGGATGTACTCGGCATCATCGTTGGAGATGCCGTAGAGGTGGAAGTAGAGAGCGTCCAAACGGGCGCGCAAGTGTCGGCGCTCTTCCGGATCCCACACGAAGGGAGGGCCGTTGTAGCCGAGATCGCGGGCGAACGGTGTCATGTCGTGCGACGTGTATGTCAGGCGCAAGACGTGGTCTTGGACGATCTCGCGGGCGGTCTTAAGCCCGAAACGGCGATCATAGTCTTCGTATGTGATGATCGGTAGTTGCTCCAGTATGAACAGGTTCAAGTTCTGCCCTTGCACTTTCTGGCGCGTGACAAAGTCGAAAGCGATAGCGTTCAAGTTTGCGGCAAACAGGTACGACCACTCTTTGCTCGCAGATTCATCGCTTTCGTTGATTGGCAAAAAGATCGGAATACTATTACCGAAACCACCGCGCGGAACAAGGCTGGCGATCATTGTCCGTATGTTTGTAGGTGCTGTGACGTGCTTGATTCCCACTGCATACGCAATCTCATCGGGCCACTTGATGTCATCCGTACTGACCCAGAATTGAGGATCGGATGCCCAGTCGGGGTCTTCGTGTTGTGCTTGAGTGGCATCGATTCCGACGGCCGGTCGGTTGAGATTTCTAGGATTAACGACGACGCTAGCGGCACGATGGTCGTACGCCTGAACCATCTTACCTTCGTACAGCGGCAAGTACGTCTCATTACCGCGTTGCCAACGATTGCCTTGAACTCGGTAGAATCCTTCATTCGTGAGCTGCCCCGCGATACGGAAAAGGTCCGAATCGTTTGTCATGTGAAACATGTTGCGATAGCGGACCGGCCACGCGCGTTTCTCTTCCCTACCTGAGCGATCAACGAGCACTGGATGGTTCTCGTAGATCCGGCGTGTGATGTCGGCGTCGCGCTGGGTCCGGAACACTGGTGCGGTACCTGTGTTGGGATTCAGGCGTGCGAAGTCGGCAGGCGTAAGCGAAAAGCAGCGATCCGGGTTTTTAACGCTGTCGGTATCGTGGAGGAAGAAAGCACATTTGGTTTTGCCTAGCAAGCGTTCTTCTCCACCGAAAACCAAGGCGCAGAACTTGAAAGAGGCATGAACGTCTTTGAAGAATATTTTTCTGTTTTCAAAGTCGAACAGTCCGTAGATTCGCCCACCAGTAGACACTTGTTTGAAGAAATCTGCAGCATTTTTATCGGCGTAGATGCCGGAGGGTGTTAGCAGTCCGACGAAGCCGTCGGGTTTGATGAGACTTTTGGCGCGCTCTACGAAAAGCGAGTAGATATTGATGTCGCCGCGTCCGAGCAATGGATAGTCACCTGATGCCCGAACGACCTTTCCTAGCTGATCAGCGTGCGATTTGGCGCGTTCGAAGTCGTCGGCAAGCTTAACGTCGTTTTGCTGCAAATCCTCAATTGCTTGCTTGCGCGCAGATGCGGTCTGGTGCAGCGCGATTTCAGGTGCTCGGGTTGCGAACCATTCGACTTCTTGGAGTTTGATGCGGTCCCATGGTGGATTTCCGATAACGGCATCGAATCCGCCCTTGGGATGGAAGTCTTGCCATTGTTCCCATACGCCCGGGAACGCCACTTCCCAATGTAGAAAACCTTCCTTATCAGCGATGCCAGTAGCGTTTCCCCAAAGTTCGCTGAACTCAGCCCATCTTTTTGCCAAGTTTTCTGACCGTTCGAAATCTAACTCCTTTGGCCCATTAGCGAGCAGTTGATATGCGCGTTGAGAATTTTCAACCAGCGTCAGCGAAATTGGCTCTTCGACTTTGGATCTATCTCGCCTATTCATCCCAGCGGTAAGCCACTTGATCCCGCACATGAAATCAAGTACTTTGCGTAAATCGGCAGTCGTGTTTTCGACGCCTTCAAAGAGCTGAGAGGATTTCTTGACTTCTGAGATGTCGGAATCGGAGATAGCCTCGATCTCCAACATTGCGTCGGTAGCGGATTGCGCGCTTTGCACCGCGCTCCCGGCGTAGACGCCGCCCAATCTCTGCAACTCGTTGACCATATCCGTCACCCGCATGCCGACCAGCGAATCTCCGCATCTCAGGTGGTGGTCAAGGAAGGACAGCGGAGCGCCCACCGTGAAGCTGTGCAACCAAAGAGAAACTTTAGCAAGCTCTACCGTCAGGGGGTTTTTGTCGACGCCGTAGATGCAACGTTTGAGCACCATACGGCGGATAATCGCTTGGTCAGTGAGTTGAGACTCCACTACCCTCCAACCGTTTTCTTTAGCGCGATTGACGATCTCACTGCGGATGTTCTGGACGCGTTCAAGTAATGGTGAAGCGTAAGCATCTTCACCGTCAAGCCACTCTGGTACTGCGGGGACGTATTCGATCAACTCGGCGATATAGTCGGACAGAAAGTCGACGGCGGTTACGAGGAAATGCCCGCTGCCCATTGCGGGATCAAGAACCTTGAGGTCCAAAACCGCTTCGGCGGGATCGAGTTCTTGTAGTTCGACCTGCCGGTCATTTATTGGACGTCGATCGCTTGCGAGATTCGCGGCTTTTCGCTCAAACGCTTCTAGACGCTCCTCAACAAGAGGTTTGAGAGTTTGATCAACGATGAGATCGACGAGTTCTTGAGGCGTGAAGAAGCTACCGCTGTCTTTGCGTGCGTACGGGTTTGGGCGAATTGTTATTTCGCCGTTTCCATCCAGAGCGGGTTGGTGTTCCAAAAGCCGCTCATAAATGGACCCAAGCTGTTGGACAGACATGTCGCGGTAGTTGACGAAGCGCGGCTCGCCACCATCGCCAGTTGTGTGACTCAACTCATAGATAACTGGCGCCGCGGTTGCGTCGTCTAGTCGGACTTGGCTGAGAATCGGAGCAGCGGTATCGGTGAAGAGGCCCCCGTTATACGGAGGGAGTCCGATCGAGTCGTCGCCTCTGTCGATCATCCGAAAGAGCGTTGTGAGGTTGTCGTAGTATTTCGTGGCGTTGGAAGAGAAGCTGATATTTTCGGAGATTTTTTCGCGGATGTCGTCTCGCAACAGTTTCCGCATTCCGTAGGTTGCGTAACTGAGATCATTTACCGGCAACAGACCTCTGTCCTCGGCGTACAAGACGAAGAGGATTCGATAGAGGAGGATTAGCGCGGTTCGGTGAACGGTTGATAGGTCTTCGTTGGTTCGCTTCGCGAGGGCTTTGACTAACGACGGGAAGACCTTATCGAAAACGACACCGGACAGATCTTGAGCGACCTTCTCTTCGTAGCGTTTGCCCTCTTGTAACGCGGATTCGATGAAGGTGGTCGTGGCGCCATCTTGGAGGACGAAGCTGCTTCGTTTAAAGAGCAGGAAGAAGCTTCGCAGGTCATCTTCGTCATCCTTCTTCAGGATGTTGTCAAACTTGACTTCGTAGAAGGCGGTAGAGCGTGGTCTGGTGCGATGATCGTACAGTCGCCAAACATTTCCGTTGGTGAGGAATCCCCATCGGATCTTGCCCCCAGAATCATAGTCTGCAGCGGTTAGGTATCTAAGGATTTGTCCGTGAGGCGTACGCCCCCGTCTGACATCCTCGCTGCTGGCTCGAACGTCTAAAGGGAGATCAAGACGTTTGCTTTCTTGAACTGCGGTGGCGTATTTATACCTTCCGGCAGTGGTTGCTTCTGCGGCGGCTTGGTTTTTGGCGGTTTCGTCTGGAAATAGCAGATTGTCAGGTACGTCTTCGCCGCCGGATGCGGATTGCTGTGGCAGGTAGTCACACCATCCCAAGATTTCCAAAACCGGTCGGATCAACTCCTGCTCTGTGGTCGCTTCGTTCGGCTGATCGAACATGTCGATCCTGTTGAACTTGCCAGAGACGGCAGCGCGCAACGCGTCGAGTACTTGGGAGTCGTTGACAGCGTCTCGCCATTCGTCCGACTGCTTGATGCCGTCGGTGAGGAAGTACTCAGCAAAAAGTTGCCCGGGCATGGTCGGTGCGAGGAATATTCTGACTTACCTCGAGGTCGCAATGGGCTGATACATCTCGAGTTTGGTCATGGGGTCAACGCCGGGTGGCAGTCGGCCACTGAAATCGACGAGGACATGATGACTCAACGGGGCTTTGATGTTGACCTGCGCCACAATCGCTTCGACATCTACAACTTTCCACGCATTATCTTGGTGCATCACATCGACGAGGTAACGCGGCAGCCAACCTAAGATGTACTGATCAGTGGTTTTCACAGTAATTGCGTGCACGGTGGCAGGATTACTCAGTTCAAATGAAAGCTCAAGCCTTTCACCTTCCTTGAGTAAACCAGCGCGATGGATTGAATCTGGGTTGGTGTAGCTTAGACCGTGCAGGATGAATCGCGTTTCAAATCGGCCATCAGGGTCGGGTTCGATTGCAGGAAAGAGCTCAAAGCTATCTGCCACGCTAACGCCGCCTGAAATCGCAAGTTCAGCTAGCACGTCCGCATCATCTGGGTTTAGACCCAAACGGTTCAAGTACGCTGGTCGGTCGGGCCTACTTTCATTCATCGCACGGTAACGAAATAACGGAAACACGTCAGGTGCACGATACGTTTTTCCCATTTCCGGAAAACCAGGCATCGGAATGACGAACGGGTTGGCAGCCTTCTGGGCTAACTCTGCACCTTGGATGTACTCAAACTCGTACTCCATTGGTTCCACATCGTGTCGAACCAGCCGCCCGACTGGAAACCAACTGCGACTTTGTCGATCTTGCCACGCCAAATAAAGAGTAGTCATCATAGATTCCTGAGCAGTTCGCGTTTGCTGGTTACCAAGACTTGATACGCGAAATCTTTGGCGACTCCTGACATCAGTTCGCTCGGCACCATATCAACAATGGTACGAAACTCGGAGTCTTGGACGTTTCTTAGGTCCTCTAACGTGTGTGACGTGAATTCGGGCCAATTTCGCGACAATGAGCGGGCCAAGTCAATCGGCGCGGGTGCATTTTTATCGTCGGCGGTCCAATACACCCCACCTCGCCCCCTTTGGAGGTAGTTCAACACACCGTCGGCGTCCATTTTGGTTCTCCGGTCATCATCCAATAACTCCCTCCCCAACGAGGAAGCATGGTCGAAGGAAGGAGCGGCTGAAATTCTAGATTCACCTGCGCGATACTCAAGTTTCAACATCCAGTTTTCGTGGTGTCGGTCCGTGTTGCCAATCAATCCGTCCAGTATCACGTACGAGGCCATTTCCTCCAAAAGGACCCGCTCACTCTCGACAAAATCCGATTCGCGATTTCGAACAAGTTTTTTGATCGCATTGACGACGTTAACGACATTGTGTTGTTTCTGGTTGAAGCGCGCCTCGCGGCTAGTGTCGTAACCCTCTAAGTAAGTTGCCAATACTGCAAAGCCGGGAAGGAAAATCGTTTCTAAAATCTCGGACGCTAATCCGATACGAGATGTGTCTGTCAGGAGAGAACCGATAGGGGTAACTTCAGTCGCGTTAAGGTATGCGTCTCGCTCCGGACTCTCGCCGAATTTCCCCCAGTAGTCGTACCAGATACTATGGTCGAATGACTCGCAGATAGTAGCACGCCGTTCGTCGCAAAGCACCAATTCGACGCGCGCGCATTTGACACCGATGAGTTTGGCGACTTCGTACGCAACCTTTTCAGCCCAATGTTCGCCGGTATTGCGTCGCGGGAATTTCAGTAGCCATAGGTTCGGTTCGCCGACACGAGGCACCCAAAACTTTTCCCGGCTGCCTCGAGATTCCTGAATCTCGCGTGACACCGGTATCGATTCAACGCTGTATTGCTCGTTTTGCACTGAATGCGAACGCGCACTTAGAGCATCGTCGATTGATCACTTGTAAAACTCGTCGGTCCAAGCCGTGCTGACGTCGAAGTCTTGCGGTATCAGTCCTCTGCTCTTCATGTAGTCGCCAACTGATTCCCATTGCGATTCGGAGAGGGTACCGAATTTGCCGTCTTCGCTGTCTAGCCATGCGGGGATTAGGAGCGGAATACCTCGGCGGTCTAGGGATTCGCTGGATTCGTCGATGGATTCTTCGTTGAGCTTGACTAGGATGTCGATGCCACGTTGTCCGTCTTCGACGACGTATTCGAAGCCTTTGGTGAAGGCGGTTACGAAGCGCCGGACGACGTCGGGCTGCTCTTCGATCATCTTGTCGGAGGTGATGAGCATCATCTCGTAGTAGCGGGGTACGCCCCAGTCTTCGGGATAGATGATCTCGACGGGGAATCCCATGTCTTCGAGGACGAACGATTCGTATGACCAGTAAGCGCCGATGACGGCGTCCATGGTTCCGGCGGCGAGCACCTGCGACAGCGCGTATCCGACGTCGTGGAGCTCAATGTCGTCGAGCGTAAGGCCGTCCGCCTCGAGCATCGCGGCGAGCATCAACTCGTCCCACTCGATTCCGGGGTAGCCTACCTTCTTGCCTTTGAGATCGGCGGGGCGCGTTATTCCGGAGGATTTCAAAGCCATCAGGGAGTTAACGGGGCTCTGCACTATCGCGCGGACCGCGACGACGGGAACGCCTGCGGCTCGAGCCAGAGTGGTGTCGGTCTGGTAGAAGATACCGAAGTCGCGTTGCCCTGCACCGACGAGTTGGGCGATTGCTGCGGCGTCGGCAGGCACGCTGACCTCGACCTCGAGGTTTTCTTCCTCGAAGTAGCCTTGGTCAATCGCGGCGTAGATTCCGGAGTGGTTGGCGTTCGGCGGCGACCAGTCCAGCTCGATCGAAACCGTTTCTGTTTCGGGCTCAGACGTGCAAGCGACGACCAGCGCGAAGAGTGCAACGCCTAGCAAAAGAAAACCAATTATCCGTTTCACGATCATTCTCCTTGTGGGTTTGCCCCCGGATAGTTACGCAGGACACGCGATTGCAACAACGCTATCGCAATGAACATCAACGCGGCCATAACCGAAAGGGTAAATATAGCCGCAAACACAAGTTCGGTCTGAAACTTAGGTGTGGAAGTCTTAATCAACCAGCCGAGACCAGATGCGGCACTGATCCATTCGCCGATCACGGCACCGATCACGGATACCACGGCTGCGACTTTCAATCCGGCGAAGAAGTACGGAAGCGCTGACCGGACGTACAGCTTCGTAAACATCTGCCACCGCGACGCGCCCAAGGTGCGGAACATCGCGACCATGTCTGAGTCGACCGACTTCAGTCCTGTCATGAGGTTGATGGTTACGGGGAAAAATGTGAACAGTACCACGACCACGATCTTCGGCGCGATACCGGTGCCGATCCAGATCAGGAGCATCGGTGCCAACGTGAAGACCGGGATTGTCTGGGAGGCGATCAAGAACGGGTATACAGACCGCTCAAGCAGCTTCGACCAGAACATCGCGGTCGCTATTACACATGCGAAGGTTATCGAGAACGCGAAACCGATCAGTATCTCTTGCGCGGTGACTGATGCGTGTCGCAGGAATAGGGACGGTTTATCGGCGAGTTCGGCGAGTATCAGCGATACGGGCGGCAATATCCAAGTCTGGACGTTGAGGACTCGGACTAGTACCTCCCACAAGACGAGGCCGAGTGCCGCCAAAGCCATTGCGGAGCCCCATGCCCTGATGAATGAACGCGTTCGCATGGCGAACGTGTGTTCAGATGCCGTCGGGAGTTGCACGTCGGCTGGCTTCGTCAGGTCTCTAATCTGTTGCTGCGAACTCACTGGAGCACCCATCGTCACCCGGTTGCGTCGCCGTCCAGGTTGGATAGCAACTGCCATTTGTATTCGACGAACTTCGATTCCCGGACCACGTCGCGCGGTCGAGGGCGAGGAAGGTCGACGTCGAGTTCGAGCAGTATGCGACCAGGCCTGGGAGACATCACCAAGACGCGGTCGCCGAGCATTAGCGCTTCTTCAACGTCGTGGGTGACCATTACGGTTGCGCGGTTTGTGCGGTCGAGGACGTCCGATAGCCATCGCTGGAGTTCGGCGCGGGTGATGGCGTCGAGGGCTTTGAATGGTTCGTCTAGCAACAGGACGTTTCGATCTGGCAAAACGGCTCGGAGCAGTGCGACACGTTGTCGCATGCCGCCGGATAGTGTCACGGGATATGCGGTTAGGAAGTCGGCGATTCCGAAGCGGTACGCCAACTCGGTGGCCTTTGCATCAGCTTCAGCCCGCGGGATGCCGGCGATTTCGAGGCCGAGCGTCGCGTTCGAGAGCACGTTGCGCCATGGGAGAAGCAGGTCGATCTGGTGCATGTAGGCGACGCGGCCGATGCGCTGGGCTTTGTTGTCGCCTTGCAGGCTGACGGATCCGGTGTCGGGTTCTGCGAGTCCGGCGATGATGTTGAGCAGGGTGCTCTTGCCGCATCCGCTTGGGCCGACAATTACGACGAATTCGCCGAGATCGACATCCAGAGATACACCGTCCATGGCTTCGATCGGGGGTAGATCGGGACGCATGAACGACTTGGACGCGTCACGTACGGAGACCGCGGGAGATTCTGATCGGGTCAGAGCGGTTGAGGATTCGCCAGACTGGGAGCGTGGCGGGTTGGCGTTCACAATGGAGCTCGAAAAACTATTTTCGTTCCGGGGATGAACGGCTGATGGAATTTCCGATGTTTGAGAAATCGGAGTTGTTTTCCTCCGCTGGCATTATCCAGATCAGGTTTTGTGGGTCGGCGGAATAGCGTCCGCCCTCTCAGCCCGGCCGTCCGAGCTCCCCATTTCAAGGTAGATTCAAGTCGCAAACGTGACACCTGATAGTCACTGGATTATATCAACTCCGATTGGCGCTCAATTGGACGCTCGATTGGGCACGCTGGCGGTATGGGGTTGCCACGAACGGCGTTCGTCTTTACAATGCTTTGCCATGGGAACCCCAGACAACGGGCCGCGAGACAACTTCGTCCGATCCGTGTCGCGCCCATCGGCCCAAATCAATCTGGCGCTGTCCTGCCTCTACATCGCAGCCGAAAGCGCTCCCGGCGGGCTTGACGTCCCGCTTTACATGGGGCGCATCAGCGAGATCACCGAGCGCATCCGGCAACGCGTCCAGGGCCGGATGTCTCTCTTCGATTCGCTCTACGCGTTGAACGACTTGATGTTCGACGAGTTGGGGATGCGCGGTAACGCTGGGAACTATTACGACATCCGCAACAGCCTGCTCAACGAGGTTCTCGACCGCAAACTCGGGATACCGATCAGTCTTTCGATCCTCTACATAGAGGTGGGCAGCCGTATCGGCATCCCAATGTCGGGCGTCAACATGTCTGGTCATTTCCTGTTGTCGGCGGGCGAAGGCGATTCGTTGATCTACGTCGATCCTTTCCGACACGGCAAGCTTTATTCGCGCTGGGAGTGTCTGCGGTTACTGAGCGGTCTGGGCGATCCTCCGCACAATTCGAACAAACTTAGTGGGCTGGAGCGAACGTATCTTCCAAAAGCCGACAGCAAGTTTATCTTGGCTCGCGTTCTCAACAACATGAAGATGATCCACACACAAACCAGCGAATTCGGTGCCGCGATTGCGGATGCTGAGCGGATTCACTATTTGATGCCGTGGAACTGGCGGAACGTGGGTGACATTGCGCACCTGTATGGTCGTTCGGGGCATGCTCGCGATGCTTACGACATGCTGGCGCGGATGGTTCAAATGATGCCGCCTCACGAAGATGTCTCGTTGCAACTCGATTCGCTCGAGATGTTGAAGCCGTTGGCCGAAAATGATGATTTCGTGGATCCGGAAAAGATCCATGAGATACCGTTCTTCCGTATCTAAAGAAAAGCGACATGCATTTGTCGCCAATCACTAGGAGAAGGAAGCCATATCCAACGGAATTCGGCTGATGATCAATTACCACGAGCTCACAGATCAAGAGTTGCTGGCTGAAATTTCAGCCAGCAACACCGATGCGTTCGCAGCACTCTACGATCGATATGGGAAACGTGTTTTCGGGTTGTCCGCGCGCATCCTGAATGACGCAGTGAAGTCCGAAGAAGTCACACAGGACGTGTTTATGCGAGTGTGGCGCCGGGGCCACACCTACATGCCGGATAAGGGGAAATTCACGACCTGGCTCTTCCGCATCGCACACAACCGGACGATCGACGAATTGCGCAAGCTGCGACGCGACAAATCACGTTACAGCGACGACATCACGGAGCGATACGATCTCGAATCTGACGACATCTCTCCGCCTGAGGCGGCGGTTGCGAATTCGGAATATGAGCAGGTCCGCAAGGCGTTGAACGTGCTACCTGAGCCCCAACGACAAGTGGTATACCTCTCGTATTTCGAGGGGAAGACACAGACGCAGATTGCCGAGACGACCGGGCAGCCACTGGGTACTGTGAAGACGCGGATGCGATTGGCGCTCAAGAAGTTGCGTGTCGCCCTCGACAACGAGATCTACGGCGACGAATGATCTTTGGTGAATAAGAGAAATGCCACGAAACGAAGACATCACCGGCGATTTTCCCGCGTACGCCTTTGGCGCATTGGATGACGATGCGCAAAGGGCGGTTGAAGAGTTGGTCGAGCGTGACGCGAATGCGGCGGCGGAGTTGGAGGAGATGCTCGAAACCGTGGCCGATTTTTCCGCGCAGATTGGCGAAGCCGAACCGCCAATAACAGTCCGACGGGATTTGCTCGCCGCCGTCAAATCGGCGGTTGGCGTGTCGGAGCAGGCGTCGGTGAATACGGTACTCGTGTCTGATGCGGAGATCGCAGCCGATTTTCCTGGGTATGCCTTGGGTGCGTTGGATGACGATGCGCGACGGGCGGTTGGAGAGTTGGTCGAGCGTGACGCGAATGCGGCGGTCGAGTTGGAGGAGATGCTCGAAACGGTTGCCGATTTCTCGTCGCAGGTGGGCCAAGTTGAACCGCCGTTGACGGTCCGGCAGAATCTGCTCGCTTCCATCAGGTCTGAAGTCGGCGTTTCTGACGATGCGTTGGCATTCTCGACGCTTGTATCACATCTCGAACAGCGGATCGCGGCTGATGAAATCGATGAAGCAGCGGTTAAACCACGACTAAGGGACCGCATTGGCGGAGTTCTGACCGCGGGAAGGTTGGCGTTCGCCACTTCGGTCGCCGCTTTGGCCATCGTCGGCATCATGGCTGTTCAGTTGGGCACAGATAATGTCGAATTGAATCGACGACTCGCAGATTCGGAAAGCATGGTTTCGGCCGCCTACGCGCATGCTGAATCCGTTGTCAAGGACATGTCTTCTACCGATCAACTGCTATCCCACGCCCATGATCGAATTTCCGAGCAGGAACTTCAGATTGTCCGCATGACGGAACTCAACGATGCGATGCGGACATCGATGAACGACCAGATCAGCCTCACGTACGCGACGCTGCGTGACGAGTATCACAGCGCAGATTGGCAATCGGACGCTCTTCTGAGCACAGATGGTTTTGCGTATCTACTCGAACACAAGGAGCGACGACTGGGTGCGCTGGTGATCGGCGGTGTCGAACAAGCTCCGCACGGCCAAGAGTACCGTCTGTATCTGGTCGGCGAAGAAGAACCACACTACGTAACTTCGTTCGACGTGAGCGAAGCCGGCAACAGCACAATACTGTTCGAGTTGTCACACCCTCTCGACAACTATCTCGGCGCTCACATCACTCTTGAGCCGAGCTCCGACCCGCCGGATCCATCGCTTGCAAGCTTGGAAAACCGTTTCAAGCCCCAGTAATCGGTCTAACTGCAAGCGGCGGCTCACGTTGATCGTCAACACGGTGCGGCGAATCTAACCTAAAATTCGGCGTATCGCGGTTGTTTGGACCGTTGCCCTCGATGGGTTTTGGCTTAGTTAAGGGGTTTCGTTGATGCGTCGTCATGTCTTCGCGGCAGTGGGGATTTCGCTCTCATTGTTGACGCTGGTTTTAGCAACGATTGCATGTTCGAGCGCGCCCGATCCGACGGCCACCCCTGAACCGACCGCCGTCATCCAACCAAGTCCTACACCTACACCCGTGCCGTTGACGCCGGATGAAGTCGTCGAAAACTCAATCGACTCCCTCGTAGAAGCCGGGAGTATTTGGTTCGTGCTTGAACACGAAAACGGTTTCACCGAAGCGCTGGGCGGCTTGGAACTCACCCGGGTTGAAGGAGCAATTACTGAAACCGGCATGAGCATCAAAGCTGAGGCCAATCTCGGAAGGATTTACATCGAAGTCGACGCGATTCTGATCGGCACGAGCACTTGGTTGACCAACCCGTTGACCGGCGAATGGGAACTCTTGCCTGACGAGGAAAACCCTATAGGGTTCCTGCAACCGATCGCGGCGGTTCGGGGCGTGCTTGAAGGTCTCACGGCGGCGGAGTACTTCGAGGCGCCAGAACCGGGTGTCGACTACCAAATAAAGTCGCCTTTGAGCGCTGAAGCGCTCAAGTCGTTGCTCGGCGAGATCATACCCGACGGCATCGGCGTCGCAGAAGTGGTGATGGATCACGAAACCTTTGAGATGAAATCGGCGCGCATCACTGGCGCCCTCCAGATCCGCGACACCGATGAAACCGTGCGAATCCTTCAGATGAGCCGTTACGGCGAGGCGTTCGTCATCGAACAGCCGATCCCATGATGTTTTATCAGCGCAAGCAGGAATCGAAGAACCGTTGAAGTGGGTAAAAACCGAGGTATCGCCCTACCTGCTGTTCCTTCCGTTGTGCTACGGCGTGTTCATCGCGGCGGACGACATGACTTTGGTCGTGACGATTCTGCCGGACATGATGCAGAGCCTGAAGATCCCGATTAACGACATTACGCGGGCGAGCTGGCTCATCATCTCTTTTTTGATCGGCTACTCGGCGACGATGCCGATAATGGGAAGATTGTCCGACCGATGGGGCTACCGCGCCACTTTTCTTGTCGCGCTGGGCGTCTTCATGGTCGGTTCTGTCGGAGTTGCGCTGATTCCGGTGATGACTGGTTCGTTGGATGCGATACCGTGGTTGGATCAATACCGGTGGGCGATTGTTGCGAGGGTTGTGCAGGCCGTTGGTGCGGGTGCGGTCATACCGATATCGCTCGCCGCCGCCGAGACGCTCGTCGGTGCGCGCCGTCGGATCGTTGCGTTCGGCATGGTCGGTGCGGCTGCTGAGGCTGGCAGTGTATTTGGACCCGTCTATGCGGGTGCGATAGCGGACTGGATCGGTTGGGAATACACGTTCTGGTCCAACATCCCCCTCTCATTGATCGCGATTCTCGCGCTTGCCAAGCTTCCGAAGGGAATACGCCACGACACCAGCGTCGACTGGATCGGAGCCGCCGCCTTTACCGCTGCCCTAACCACACTGACAATTGGCCTTTTCCGCATATCCGATCCGGATCTGCCGATGATCATGCTGTTCGTCGCCGCCGCTGCCTTAACCGGCGTGGTCGCGATATCTAATCGAACCGCCAGCGAGAAAGCGGTACCTCGATCCTTGGGGAAATTGAAGGACTTCATCTGGTCGAACGTCACTCATTTCTTAGTCGGTTCGGCGTTGATGATCGGGTTGGTGAGTGTTCCATTGCTCGCGGGCACGATATACGGCCTCTCCGCCCTCGACTCTGGACTCCTTCTAGTGCGAATGACGGTTGCCTTGGGGGTTTCCGCGTTCGCCGGAGGATTCATCGCCACCCGATTCGGCGTCCGCATACCCATGATCGCCGGTTTGGTTGTCGCGGCGATCGGCTTCAATTTCCTATCCACTTGGGGCATCGTGCTGGAAGAGCCTCGTGCGTCGATCGATCTGGTTCTGGTGGGCGTTGGCTTGGGACTGTTGATCGCCCCGATAGCCGAAAGCGCATTGCGACGAGTACCCACTAAGGACAAAGGCATCGCTTCCGGGCTTCTGACACTCTCCCGGAATATCGGTATGACGGCCGGATTGGCGGTTGTCGCTTCGCTCGGCACCGAGCAGTTCCTGCTAACTGCACCGGGACTAGAAGAGATGATTGAGCGGCCCGAAGCGGCGAGCGAAACGGGCCTCGCTGTCTTCTCCAATTTCTTCACCTATGCATCGACCGCGTGTGTGATCGGTGTCATTCCTGCATGGTTGATGACCCGCAATTACGAGCCTGATGTAGACATTGCCGAACCATCGAATTCTGCCGCCTGACCGCGCCGCGTCGTACGGTTTTGGCGGTGATACAGTGTTAGGGACTCGAAAACTGAACCGAGGTATTGCAGATGACGCGCCGTGATCCTTTCGAATTCGAATCTTCAGTGCTCCGCCCTGATGATTTCGACGATTATTGGCGGCAAACCGAAGCTGAAACGTTAGCCGTGCCGCTGAACCCTCTGCTGGAACCAGTGCCGATGCGCTCGACCCCAGAGGTCGAAGTCTTCGAAGCGCGATACGACAGCTACGGTGGTTTGGAGATCGCAGGTTGGTATTGCCGACCGCGCAACATCGCCGGCCCGTTGCCCGGCTACCTATTCGTGCCCGGTTACGTCAGCGAACCCAAATTACCGACTGATTTGGCGATGATGGGGTATGCCGCATTCTCGGCCGCCCCGCGCAACAAACTTCGCAGCAACTCCGTCTTCAATCCGGGTTATCCGGGTCTTCTAGTCCACAACCTCGACAAGCGAACCGAGTACGGTTATCGAGGCTTTTACATGGATGCGATCCGAGCGTTCGACTTTCTGAGCGGCCTCGACGAGGTCGATTCATCACGCATCTGCGTTCAAGGTGGGAGTCAAGGCGGTGCTTTGGCGCTCCTGGTGTCGGCGTTGCGGGCTGGGCAGGTGGCATGTGCTTCCGCCGGCGCTCCGTATCTATGCTCGATGATGGATGCGGCATCGCTGACTCGGTCCTACCCGTACGAGGAGATCAACGACTACCTGCGTCTCCATCCCGAGCGTGAAGAAGCTGCTAGAGATACTCTCGATCTCCACGACATCCACAACTTCGTCGACAAGATCGAGTGCCCGATCATCGTCAACATCGGACTGATGGACGACGTCTGCCCTCCCGAGACCGGTTTTGCGGTTTTCAGAGAGATTGGCAGCGAAGACAAGAACCTCTATACCTACGAGGATTGCGGGCACGACTCCGGCTCCGGCGTCGGTCACGACAAGGTGTTGCGCGCGTTCCTCGCCGAACATCTCAACCCGGTGGCGCTGTAAACCCCGACGGAGAATCTGATGATGAATGAATACTGGTCTGCGCGGGTAGAAGCCGCGGTCAACGCGGCTAAGGGCGACGTCTCGATTGAGGATCTGCCCATACGAACCAACGAGACGTCGAACGCCTACTCCGTCCGCTTCAATGGCGTTGCAGATTACCCGCTCTACGCCTATCTCCACATTCCGAAATCCGACGGACCTCACGTGCCGCTGTTCCAGGCACCCGGCTATGGAAGTGTCGTTGGCGTACCGCTTTACGAACGCCGCGCAGCTTACGTGGTCATGGCGCTTTGCCACCGTGGACAACGACTCGCCAACTCTGGCTACGATGCAGCCTACCCCGGTCTGCTCACTGACGGCCTGCCGGGCGAAGATACCTACGTCTGGGGCGACATCGTATCCGACTGCATCACAGCCATCCACATTCTTCTTCAACAACCCAACATCGACGCATCACGACTCTCCATATCCGGCGGCGACCTCGCTTTTGTTACAGCTGCCTTGACCAACGGCGTCCACGCCCTCCAAACCGGTGGGCTCATGTTCGCGGACATCGAAAACCAAACCGCCGGCAACCCGGACTACCCGATCGCCGAGTTCAATGATTTCAAGCGTTCGAACCCGGATGATTGGGATGAAGCGCGCGCAACGCTAGCGAACTACGATCCGATGGCGTTAGTCAGCGACGTTAGCGCCAAGAAGGTTCTGCTGTCCACAGGTGCCGGAGAGAAAGACTACTACGACCAGCTCGCAGCTGGTTTCGCCAGCCAGGCCACCGTAGGCGTCAACCTAGGAAAAGGTCACCTTGACCACATCGCGCAAGAAGATTGGCTCGCGAATGCTTGCGGCGTCGAAAAAGGACCGGCGCATTATCCGCGGATGTCATGATGTCAGCTTTACGGCGACCTTCCGTTAGAGATCGATGTGAACGACTTCACTATCAAAGAACCACTCATACTGTTCGAGATCGGAAATGCTATGTCCGAAGGACGGGATCTGAAAGCGGCCGTCGAAGGATGGTGGAAGATTGATCCTGGTCGGGTTGCCGATATCAAACTGGTGCTGGGCAAGCGGTTAGGCAAAATCGCTTGTGCCTTCCGGCCAAAGCCCGGTTCATGGCACCAACGTTCCGACGGCAGGTGGGGATTCGATTCTGACTACGCGATGGATGTTTGGGCAGAATATGTGCGCAAAGACGTGCCAATCGAGTTTCGGACACGTTCTCCGTTCCAATATCTTAGCCCTTAGCCGATCAGCGCCAGATTTACGGCATGTCAAGTAACCCGAGCTGCTCGCCTTCGGTTTGGCGGCGTTCGGCTGACAGCCTGCCGAGGCCGTAGTTCTTGCTGTCGACGTAGGTCATGGCGTCGGCGATGGCGTGATGGTTGGCTTGGTTTCGGATTAGATCGTGCATTTTGAGGCAGATGCGGCGGTAGTCGGTGTGCCCTGATTCGCCCGTGCGCAGTTCCAACATGTGGAAGGCCTGTCTGGCGTTGAGTTGGATGTTGTATCGGATGCGGAATCCGAAGGGAACGACGTATTGAGCCACATCTTCGCCGTGTCCGGCTGCAATCTCGTCGTATAGATCCGACATCTCGGTCATGGCGTCGTGCCAACGTTGCGATACCTCGGAACCTGCGTCCTCGATTTCTGGCGGCGTGGCGTAGCCGTGGCGCGGGGTCAACCGCTGCCAATCGATGGTCATCATTCGGTGGCGCTGGAGGTCTCTGAAACTGCCGAAGTCGGATAGCACGTCGAAGCGATAGTAGACCCGTTCCATGCCTCGCCCGGGTTTGTGGCGGCGGTTCGTGCGGTCGCCAACGTACGAGGCGATGGTTTTGCGGCGCTGAGGTCCACTCATGCCGGCGGCTAGGGTTCGCAGTTCCTCCTCGGATCGGTGGGAGTACGGATATAGAGCCGCGGCGACGACTTTCGGTTCGGCTTCGTGGTCCCATTCGAGGAGTTTGACCTCGTCGCGATCGATGTCGAACTCCGTGGCAGATGACACGTCTTCAAACTCGCCTGCCAACTCATTCATGTCGGTGGCGATTTTTTGGAAATAGTTACTCCATGCGATGCCGCGGCTGTCGACATCTACCCGCGTCAGGAATCCGGAGATGACTTTGCGCAGCTCGTTGAGCATCATCTCGGAGTAGCTGCGCACTTCGGCCAATGGGCTTGCGTTCATGCGCATCAACATCGATTCGTATGCCTGGCCGGTTGCGAAAACTCCGATGTTGGAAGTGGTTGCGGCAGGAAGCAGGCCGCGTGCTGCATCGCAGGCTCGTGCTCGGGTTGCTCGGTTGTATGCTCCCCTCCTCTCTCGTTGCTGCCGGGGGAATTTCGTTATGAAGTAGTCTGTAATCCGTTGAGCGACGAATGCGTAGCTCTCGAACAGGCGATCCATGGTCTGTTCGTATTGTTTGGACAGTGGACCGTCGGCGATTTCGGGCGGCGTGTTGTATCGGTAACGTTCATGGCCGTCCTCGCCGCGCAGCTTCTCGTCGAAGTAGATGTAGCGGGTGCTTTGCTCCAGATACGCCGCCAGGCGTCCGCGCTCGATCACTTTGGCTAGGATTGCGGAGACCTGTTCGCACGCGAGATGTGCGCCGCCTAGCTGGGCGACTGAGTCGTCGCCGTATTGGACGAAGACTCGCTGGTACAGCTCCTCGGCACGGCGTTGGGCGGCCGATTCGTCGCTGTCTTCATCATGAGAAACTCGGTCGACGATCGATTGGATCCCGATCTCTGGCTGTTCGTAGAACTCGTCCAAGAACAGGCGGCGCAAAGACTTGTGCGTCCGGCTGTATCGGGCGAACATGGCGCCTTTGACGATCTCCGGGAGGTTCACGATAGCGAACACCGGGAGGTCGGTGTTGGTGAAGAAGCGACTCAGGATCGAGCGTTCTTCGTCGGTGAATGCCTCTCGAACGTACACAGTGCGTCAATCTTCGCGGCCGTTATTGACCTGACACTCCAGTTTTGTCTTCTAGTTGCACGGATGTAATTTCCGCGAGCGTTTTCGGCAATGATGTGCTAGGTGGCCGCACGATCGATCCCGACCAGATGAGTCGCCATTTTCGGATACGCGCGTGAATGAGATTCCAACGCCAACGGGTTACAAGCGCAATGTCAATCTTTGTGTGTACGCTGTGGTGGACGAAGGTATCAGTTCGCATTGCCGACTGGGCCGATTTCATGCGTGTCAACCGCGACGGCCTCCCTGATCTCTGACATTGTGAATGTCGTCCCATGCGGGAACATGTCGGGACCTGTGCCTCTCGGGACTGCCACGACATCGTCATTGACTCGACCCACGGCCCCTACACTACCTGAAGAAGATATGTCCAACACCGCGTCATCAAATGCCAAGGTCACATAGAAAACCTCAGTCACCGTGATCGTGGGAGTAAACTCAGATGCTCTCCTCTCGCCCAGATACATCACCGAAGTCTCGCCGTTGTTTAATCGGGTGAGCGGTGCCCCGGGAAAATCCTCCGGATTTCTTCTGAACACGTAGATATCGGGAGTGCCACCTATATCTCCTTCCAAAACATCTACGACTCCAACTCTATAGATGGTGTAAGGAATCGGCGTGATAAGACTACTGTCATGCCCTCTGTCCAATCCGGTCTGTGCAACTCCTCTGACAGTACCCACAACCACGACGTCAGCATCTGCGGACATCTCGTCAACGGAAGAGTAGTAGTTCATCAACAAAGGCGAATCGACCGTGACGGATCTCGACGGCAGCGGATCATCAGTCAGGATCGCCCATGCGAACCAGACGAGGACTACTGCTACGGCCCCAAAAACCGCGCTACCCAGCGGTACCAGCCATTTGCGTTCTTTTGTCATCGCTTGGTCCTCGTCAGTCACATCAGGGATAGATGGCATTGACACCAGCGACATCATCTGCGGATGGCATCGCAACACCGCAGGAGTTGAATCGCTCGAGCTTTCTACGCATCAATCGGCAACCGCTAGACACATGGTCGAGACCATAGGCATGTCCGATCCCATGTATCGCGACCAGCTTTTTGTTCTGACTGGTATAACTGTCCATTACTCTCGTGTTGAACTGATACTCAACTTCGTTTCCGGTGTAATTTCCAAAAGACGATCCAGCGTAAATATTGCAATGGCCAGTTACCTTTCCTGCCCATGCGTCCGGCATGGAGCCATCAGTAACATTGATTTCCGGGTCGAAGCTGTACGGGTACTCCGAAAAGTACCCCGGTGAACCGGTACCGTCCCAAACCTTTTCGGCGTTTTTGAAGGCTGTCTCGTAGTCCGAGCCAACGGAAAAGAATCGGTATGAGATCGGTTCGATGGAATCGGGAGCAAATCTGCATCCAGTAAAGGCATAAGCACCACTCTATGCTGTGGCTGAGCCAATAAAGAGTGCCAATACAACATAAGAGACCATCCCGGCGCTGACAGCAGGGAGTATCACCTTCCACAAAAGAAGGTTTCGATCAAGAATTTTCATGGCACACCTCGTCCAAGCCATCGTAGCTGTTTCGGACACGATGTCACGACAACGCACTGCCCCATCGCCCGAAAATCACAAGATCAACCGCAATGGCCGCTCTAGGTTGTCCTTCACCTCATTGATCAGGATCGCCGCCTCTGCGCCGTCGCCGACCCGGTGGTCAGCCGACACTGTAGCGTTCATCATCTGTCGAGCTACTATCTCATCGCCCTGAACCATTGGCGTCGGCTTCACCGCGCCAACGGCCAATATCCCAGCTTGAGGGGGCACGATGATCGCGGTGAACGTGTCGATGCCAAACATTCCGAGGTTGGAAGTCGAGAACGTGCCGCCTGTCAACTCCTCCTGCGTAAGAGTCCCGCCATCGCCGCGGGCGCGACGGCCGAGGTCTTTCGACGCATTGGCTACGTCGATCAGCGACATGTTTTGGACGCCGATCAATCCTGGCACGATCAATCCGGCTTCGAGCGCAATCGCTACCCCGATGTTGACGCTGTCGTGACCTTCCAAGCGGTCTTCATGGAACGTCGTGTTCCACTTCGGGTACTTGACGATGGCCATTGCCAAGGCTTTGATGATCATGTCGTTTACCGACACGCGGAAGCCTGATTCTGCGAGTTCGGCGTTGAGTTGGGCGCGGAAGGACATGGCTTCGGTCATGTCGATGCCGGATGTGACGTAGTAGTGCGGCGCTTCAGTCTTGCTACGGACGGTCACGCGGGCGATTGCTTGGCGCATCGTGGATAGCTCGATGTCAGAGCCGTCGACGGTGACGGCCGATGCCGCTGCGGCTACGCCCGACGGCGCGAACGCAGGAGCAGGGGTAAAACCGAGCACGTCGTCGCGAGTTATTCGTCCGCCTGGTCCGGTTCCCGGAATGGCCGCGAGATCGAAACCATGCTCACGGGCCAATCGGCGAGCGAGCGGGGAAGCCTTGATCCTGCCGCCTTCGACTGGCGGTGCGGGAGGTGCCGCAGCAACCGGTGCCGTGGGCACAGGTGCTGGCGGGAGATGAGGTTCTGGGGCGACCGCATCGACTTGGAGCTCTACTGCGGGTTCTGGTTCGACTGCCACCGATGGGGGTGCTTCGTCCATTTCGGGGAGCACGTCGTCTGCGGCGCCGATGTATGCGAGCAACGAGCCGACGGGGGCTTTCGTTCCGTCGCCGAGCACGATCCTGCGTAGAATGCCGGCGTTGTAGGCCTCCATCTCGACAACGGTCTTGTCGGTCTCGATCTCGGCAAGTTTGTCGCCACGAGCCACCTCATCGCCTTCGCTCTTCAACCACTTGACAACGGTGCCTTCAGTCATGTCGGCACCCATCGCTGGCATCGTGATTTCGTGGATCAACTCTTATCTCCTCGATCGGTTGGAATTCGTTGTTTGAGGTCTGTGACGGGAATTTTGGGTTCTGTGATAGACCGTGGTCATCAGAAAGAAATAATCTTGCGAGCCGCCGCAATGACATCGTCGGTTTGCGGCAGGATATCCTGCTCCATGCCGCGGTTGTACGGCCATGGAACGTCCTTGGAACCAACGCGCATCACTGGCCCGTCGAGCCAGTCCATCGCGCGCTCCTGCACCTCGGCCACGACCTCAGACATGATCCCGCCAGTGCGACGCGCAGTGTCGAGCATCACGGCTCGGCCTGTTTTCTGCACCGAAGCGACCAACGTGTCGTAGTCGACGGGGCTCAGCGACCTCAGGTCGATGATCTCGGCTTCGACGCCCTCCTGAGCCATCTCATCGGCAGCCTGATGCGAGATGTGAACGCCGTAGCCATAGGACACCATCGTCAAGTCTTCGCCGGGGCGGGCGACATTGGCAACGCCGAGGGGGATTTCGTAGTATTCGTCCGGCACCTCTCCACGAGAGCCGTAAAGATGCGAGTGCTCGGCGAAGATCACCGGGTTGTCGGATTTGATCGACGATCGTAAGAGTCCTAACGCGTCACGCGGGTTTGACGGGCACGCGCAGTAGATTCCGGGCACCTCGGCGAGCCACGTTTCGAAGCTTTGGGAGTGCGTCGCTCCGAGCTGGACACCGGCGCCAGTGGGAGCGCGGATCACCATCGGGACCTTGATCTGACCGCCAGACATGTAGCGCAAGTTGGCGGCCATATTCACGATTTGATCGAATGCGACGAGCGAGAAGCTCATCGACATCAACTCGACAACTGGCCGCAAGCCTGCGGTCGCCGCACCGATACCTGCGCCAACGAACGCCGCTTCAGAAATCGGGGTGTCTTTGATGCGTTTGTCGCCGTACTTTTCGAGGAAACCCTTGGTAATCGAGTAGGCACCGCCATACTCACCGATGTCTTCGCCCATGATGAAGACGGAGTCGTCGGTCTCAATGGCCTCGGCCAAACCCTGCGTGATCGCTTCTCGAATGGTGATTTCAGCCATATCGTTAACCGATTTGCCCGCGTCGATCACGCGTAGACATCGTCAAATGCTTCCGAGAGGTCTGGTTCTGGGCTGTTCGTGGCGAATTCTACGGCTGCCGCTATCTCAGCATCCACGCTCTCCGAAAGATCATCGAGGTCTGATCGCGTCGCCAGCCCGTACTGAAGGAGACGATGCGGAAAGGTCATCAACGGGTCGCGGCGACGCCACAGGTCGATCTCTGACCTGTCGCGATACTGGTCGCCGGGGTCGGCGAACGAGTGACCTACGAATCTGAACGTTTTGGCCTCAATAAAAATCGGGCTCCCTTGGGCCCGAACTTGATCGATTGCGGTCCGTGTAGCCTCGCGTACCGCTACCACGTCCATACCGTCTACGGATACGGTATCGACGTCATACGCGCCCATCACGTCGCTGAAATCAGCACCTTGCAAGCGGACGCGTCCCACCGCCGATCCCATGCCGTAAAGATTGTTTTCCATGAAGAAGATGATTGGCAGTTGCCAGACGGACGCTAAGTTCAGCGTCTCGTGGAACGTGCCTTGGTTCGTCGCACCGTCGCCAAAGAACACCATCGTGACGACGTCAGATTCGAGGTATTGCTGCGCCAGGGCGATTCCCGCGGCCAAAGGAAGTTGAGCGCCGACGATGGCGTGTCCGCCCATGAAGTGCTTGGCGGCGTCAAATATATGCATCGAACCGCCTTTGCCCTTGCTAAGACCGGTCTTTTTGCCGAACATCTCCGCCATGATCCGGTTCGTGTCGAGCCCGCGCGCCAAGGCGTGGCCGTGATCGCGGTAATGAGTGACGATGTAGTCGCGGGGTTCGAGTGCTGAGATTGACCCGATGCCGGTCGCTTCCTGGCCAATATATAGGTGCAGGAATCCGCGAATGTTGCCCAATGAATAGTGTTCCCCGCAGGTCGCTTCAAACCGGCGAATGAGCAGCATCAGACGATACATGCGCAAGAGTTCATCGTTGTCGATGCTTGCGGAAAGCGAAGGCGAAGGTGAACGTGAGGGATCGAAACCGTTGGTACTTGAAGATTCGGGCGAAATTCCGGTGGTTGTCTGCTCGACAACTCCAGTCGTGGCAATCCTGGGCTTTTCAGTTGGGTGCATCGTCCCGAATTTCTTAACTCCAGTCGCACAAACCTGTGGCGAACACGATTCTCAACTCCGCCAAACGGCGTGCTATGTCGGCTTTCGATTCTATACCAACCCCTCAAAAATACTGAATGCACGTTGGATTAGGTTGGTCGCCACCGAGCCCGCGTTCGTCACGCGCTTTGGAGTTTCGCCGCCAACACAACGTTCTCCAACAGCATCGCCACAGTCATCGGCCCGACGCCTCCAGGAACAGGTGTTAACGCCGACGCCTTCTCTTTGACCGTGTCGTATTCGACGTCTCCGGTGAGCTTGAACCCGCTGCGTCTCGACGAATCAGCGACCCTCGAAACTCCGACATCAATCACCACCGCGCCTTCCCTGACCATGTCCGCGGTAACCGTGTTGGGCACTCCCGCCGCGGCAACCAATATGTCGGCACGGAGCGTGTGCGACGCGACACCCTGCGTACCGGTATGACACATCGTCACAGTGGCGTTCGCCCCGCGGCCTCGTTGCGAGAGTAGCAACGCCAACGGCCTTCCAACCAGCGTGCTTCGTCCGACGATCACGACATCCGCACCGTTCACTTCAACGCCCTCCTCGATCAACATCCGCTGCACTCCTAGGGGGGTCGCGGGAACGAAGCGCGGTTGACCCAAAGACAGTAACCCGGCGTTCTGCGAATGAAGCCCGTCGACATCCTTCAACGGATTCAAGCCGTTGATGATGTCGTCAGCGTCGATATGGTCCGGCAGGGGCAATTGAACCAAAATGCCGTGATAACGGTTGTCATTGTTCAACCCATCGACGACGCCGGACAGTTCCTCCGCACTCACATCCGCCGAGATGTTCAACGTCTCGGTGACGATGCCTACCTCTTCGCACGCTCGTTCCTTGCGCCTCACGTAGGATCGCGATGCCGGATCATCACCTACGAGGACCACCGCCAAACCCGGCGCGTATCCGTTGGAATCTTTGAACGCCGTCACTTTCGTCGCCACTTCTGCGTGGACAGTCTTTGCGATTTCGTTGCCGCTGATGATGCGAGCTGTCATGAGTTTCGAGTTCCGTGGGTTGAAAAGTGCTGGTTTTACAATTTCAGTCGCGATTACGCATCGCCGAAGCGACTTTGAGGACCGATTGGCGTACCAAAAACCATGATATACACGGGCGTCGATCTGATCGAAATCGGTCGCATCGCAAAGGTGCGCGATCGTTACCCGGTTCGTTTCTTAAACAAGGTCTACACGCCCGGCGAACAGCGCTACGCCCGCAATCGTGCCCCCCAGCTCGCCAGCCGTTTCGCGGCCAAGGAAGCCGTGATGAAGGCACTCGGCACCGGTGTCAGGGGCATCCCGTGGAAATCGATCGAGGTGACCCGCAAGCGCGGTGGTCCGCCTGAGATCACCTTGCACGGACAGGCTCAGGCACGCGCCGAAAAAATGGGTGTCACGCGAATCGCGCTGAGTTTGACGCATTCCGAAGAGTTCGCGGTGGCGTCAGTAGTCCTTGAAGCACGCGGCGACGCGTGGCGACCATAGATTACATCAACATGGCACCAAACCGAAAAGTCGTCACCGCCGCCGAGATGCAATCCATCGAGCAGAGATGGTTTGAATCGGGCGAGATCACGCTCGAAGGCATGATGGATCGGGTAGGACGAGCGATCGCCGATTGGGTGCTCGCAGATCTAGAACAAGATGCCCGCGACAAACGCGTGTTGGCGTTGGTTGGCAAAGGCAACAACGGCGGCGATGCCCTGATTGCCGGCAAATATCTGCTCGAAGCGGGTATTGAAACCACGGTTTGTCTGATCCTTCCTCGCGACGGTGACGATCCGCCCATGACCCAGTTCGTTGAAGCTGGCGGCAACGTCGTTGACCTCCGAGACGCAGGTTTCGGGCACATACTGTCAAACTTATGCGACAAAAATGACCTGATTCTCGATGGAGTCTTCGGATTCAGCATCTCACGCCCTATCGAAGAACCGATTTCGTCAGTGTTTGCAGTCGCAAAATCCAGCGGAACACAGATCGTCGCGATCGATATGCCGAGCGGAGCCAATCCGGACACCGGCGAATTCGACCCTAACGGGCTGCCTGCGGATGTGTGTCTACCCGTAGGCTTGGCCAAGCTCGGACCCGCAATACGCTTCGGCGATACGGCATACGGCGACGAGATGACGGTTTTGGATGTCGACATTCCGCCGAGATTGAGTGACCACATTGAACGCGAGGTCAACACTACTGAATTGGCGCGCACTCTCCTGCCTGACCGCGATCTGACGGCTCACAAGGGCGATTTCGGCCGCGCGTTGCTCGTCGCTGGATCGAGTACTTACGTTGGCGCGGCATCGCTAGCGGCGCGGGCTTGCGTCCGGTCCGGCGTGGGATTGGTAGCGCTCGCTACTCCGAAAAGCGCGTTCCAAGCCTTGGCCGGGGACATCCCTGAAGCGACATACATTCCGCTCGACGAAGACGACAACGGCGTTTTACCAGATCCCGCGTTTGCCCGGCTACAAGAACGCGTACCGATGATGGACTCCGTTCTCATCGGTGTCGGGATCAGTCTTTCGCACGGCGCTCGAGAGCTGGTTTCTCGGTTGACCTCGGTGCCCCACGTGTGGGACGACTGCACCGTGATAATCGACGCTGACGGGTTGACGTTGGTGTCCCAGTTGCCGGGATGGTGGGAGGTCTTCGACGGGGACTTGGTGATAACGCCCCACGCCGGCGAGATGTCGCGGCTGCTCGGGATTTCCGTGGAGGAAATTGAAACCGACCGTCTCGCCGCGGTCCAGACGGCGGCTGAACGGTTCAACTGCGTCGCGGTCCTGAAAGGCGCGGCCACGCTGATCGCCTCGCCTGACGGTCGGTTACGAATCAATATAAAGCCCGACCACGGGTTGGCGCGCGGCGGGACTGGTGATGTCCTTGCAGGACTCATAACTGGACTTGCCGCCAAGTCGAATGCGTTCGACGCCGCGTCGCTTGGTGTCTCGATACACTCATTGAGCGCGGAGTATGCCCGAACAGACCTCACGCCTTATGCGATGACGGCGAGCGACCTGATTTCGCATCTCCACATGGCGTTCCGTACATTAGCATCGTAGGCTGAAGCCCCCGTTAACCTTTCCCTGGAAACGGAACATGGTACAGAACACGAAGCCGACGCTCGAAGAGATAGTTGACGAGTACGTCCAGCGAGCGCGCTCGAAACTGCGTCCAGCCGAATACGAACGCAGCCAACAAGACGAGATAACGCTCCACCATGTCATCGAGAATGACGAGTTCAGAGTCCTCGACCACATCATCGCGGTCAAGGATCGTCGCGTCGAATGGATTTGGCGAACTCAGGACTTCTGGCCGACAGACCAGTTGACCGACATTACGATTTCCGACGTCGACCTGCGGAACTACGGGGTTATTCACGGCACCAACCGGATATCCGGCATCAAATTCACCATCGGTCCACGTGACTACGCCGGTCCTGACCCAGATGCATGCTTGCCGTACGTGAACGACTTCCTCTACATGGAAGCCCACTATCGTTGGCACGATGACAGGATGACACTCCAACGCGCCCGCATCGGCGTAGACTTCAAAACCAAAGACGCTTTGACGCTTCGAGCTCGATCGGTTGAGATCGAGCTAGCACGATTCTGGAACTTGGGCTATCGATTTCGGTCGTCGCTCGGTTCTCGCCTCCTCGTCAGAGTAGAGGGTTATGAGAGTTTAAGGGTCGATGTGCCCACCGAATTGAATCGCAACGAAGTGACCGGCTTCTTCCAAACTGTGATGGACTTCAAATCCGGCGGATCGATTGACGAACTGCCGAAACAGTTTGTAATCGAACGGGACTAGATAACCACCGAACGGTCCCCACTCAGTGGCCGATTCTACCTTGACGACACCTTCTTACTCTCGATGACGCCACCAGCACACACTCCCTTATCCAACCGCCGGGTGGTCATGTGCGTCACGGGTTCGATAGCGGCGTACAAATCCGCGTACATAGCGTCCGATCTCGTCAAATTGGGAGCCCGCGTCGACGTTGTGATGACCGAATCCGCTCAACGTTTCGTTGGTAGCACAACCTTCGCCGCGTTGAGTCATAACCCGGTGACCACATCGCTCTGGGACCAAATCACCGAGATCAACATCGATCACGTAGCTCTCGGAACTAATGCCGACTGCATCGTGATCGCCCCGGTGACGGCGAATTCGCTCGCCAAACTCGCTCTCGGAATAACCGATGACGCGGTTACTGCGACGGTGCTGGCATCAAGCGCGCCGTTGGTCTTGGCGCCGGCGATGGACGCCGACATGTTCGGTTCAGCGTCGACGCAATACAACGTCTTCACCCTGCGGGAACGTGGCGCGATGATAGTCGGCCCTGAATCTGGCAGGTTGGCATCCGGGCTCGTGGGTGAGGGACGCATGAGCGATCCCGGCGACATTGTCGGAGCCGTACGCGCCGCCATTGGATTTCGTACCGGCGACTTGGCCGGCAGGAGCGTGGTTGTAACCGCCGGTGGCACTCGAGAACCGATCGATCCCGTCCGCGTCATCACCAACCGCTCGACCGGCAAGATGGGCTACGCCGTTGCCGAAGCCGCACGCGATCGTGGCGCAGACACGATTCTGATCACATCCGCAACCGGCATCCGCGCGCCTTGGGGCGTTGAAACCATCAACGTCAGCACCGTCGACGAGATGCGCGCCGCGACTTTGCCAGCAACGGCAAGCGCCGATGTCTTGGTAATGGCGGCAGCAATTTCCGACTTCCGCCCGACTTCGTTCACGGACGAAAAGATCAAGAAACGCGGCGGTCAGGGAATGACCATGCAGCTCGAAGAAGTCGAAGATTGGATGCCGCAGGTTGTCGGTCCTCGCCTCGTCAAGGTGGCGTTCGCGGCCGAGACCGGTGACGCGGCTGTTAAAGGCGCAGCGAAAATGGCCGCCAAAGGTGCCGTCATCACCGTTGCCAACGACGTGACGGAACCCGGCAGCGGCTTCGGGACCGACACCAACCGGGTGGACATCGTCCGCACTGACGGCTCGATTGAACCGTTGCCGCTGATGAGCAAGTACGATGTCGGCAATGCGATACTAGACAGGGTGAAACCGTATCTGGCGGACATTGATTAGACCAACGTTTGGACAACCGTGAGACTCTACTGGCGACAACGAAAACGCGGCTTCGACATGATCGTCGAAGATGACGATGGCGACTCATTCAACGTCGGGGGTGTAAGACACACGCGGCGCGGCGGTATCGAAGCCATTGCCAAGACGATGGGTTACGATCCTGGCCGCTCAACTAAGAACCTCCCATCGATGGAACACGGGATGCAGTTCGTCGAGCAGTTCGAACCTTGGCGTGACTTCTTCCCTGGATATCCTCTCGAACTAGAACCCGATGTTGTGGTTCCCGATGAGTTGGCGTAACTGAACGATCGCTTCACCGCTTGGCAACCGAAGAAAGACTCATCGACGAAGCAAACGATCTCGCGTCGATGGTCGCACCTGCGGCTGACCGCATCAACCGCGAACGCCGCATCCCGGCTGACGTTGTCGATCCCATCATCGAAGCTGGCTTCTTCCGCCTGTTGCTACCCCGGTCGCTGGGCGGTGCAGAACTCGCACACCCAGATTTCCTGAAGATCGTTCGCATATTCGCCGAGGCCGACGCCAGCGTCGGATGGTGCATCAACCAAAACAACGTCTTCTCCACCAACTCGGTCCGAATGAGCCAATCGGTTGCCGAGGAAATCTGGGGTAACCCGCACACAGTCGTCACGAACGGACCGCCCCGGCCCGGCACCAAAGCCGTGATCGGCGAAGACGGCTATCACCTCTCTGGAAGGTGGGATTTCAGCAGCGGAATCTCTCACGCCACGTGGGTCGCCGCCCTGGCACCAGTGCACAACGCGGATATTACCGACGCCAAAGAGATGCGCACGTTTCTCATTCCGAAATCGGAAGTCGGCGTCGTCGACGAATGGCACGTGGGAGGTCTGAGAGGCACCGCCAGTTTGAGTTTCACCGCCGACGACCTATTCGTCCCTGCGGAGCGCTCCTATGGACTCACCGAAGACTCTCGCGAAACCGGCCCGCTCTACGTCCTACACACGACGCCCATGTTCTCGTCCGGATTCGCCACCGTCGCTCTCGGCGTAGCCAGATCCGGCCTCGACACGGCTATCGACTTGACCAAGGGCAAAGTCCAGCACGGCGGCACAAACATCCTCAGTGCCGACACAACGACACAACGAATGATCGGCCAAGCCGAAGCGACATGGAACTCCGCACGCGCATTCCTTAACGAGGCAACGTCGGAGATGTGGCAAACGGTCGCCCAAACCCACAAATTACCCACCGCGCAGCGCATCAAGATCAGACTCGCCGGCACCCACGCAATCCGAACCGCCGCCGATGTCGTCAACACCGCCTACACAATCTGCGGTTCAAGCTCGATTTTCGAAACGAACAAGATCCAACATTGCTTCCGAGACGCACATGCGATCCGACAGCAGATCCAAGGGCGACCAACCCACTACGACACCGCCGGTCAGTTCTACCTTGGCATGGAGCCCAAAGGTATTTTCTGAACGATGTACTGTGTGGCCGTTCGCGATCTCCGCAGTTAGGGGAGGTCTATGCTGTTGAAACCTGCCCTGACATTCGGGATTGTTGTCTTGTTCCTCGCCCTGATTTTCATGATTTGGGCATTTACGCAATCCCAATAGCCCTGGGATCATTCGTCAAGACCGGCCAATCGTCCTCGGCAAGTCGACCGGTTCCGAACCTTCCGTCTCGATCATCCACTCCGCCAACAACCGCCGCATCTCCGAAACCACTCCAGCGTTCTTCGGGTCATGCGCGACGTTGTAGAGTTCCCAAGGGTCGTTCACCAAGTCGTACAGCTCGTCCTCAGGATCAGCACCGTCGCCCGTACCCGCGCCTTGTGCCATCGGGTCCGTCACATACTTCCACTCGACCGTCCGCACCATCTTCCTCCGGCCCTGCGCTTCCCGGCCCCATAGCGTTGCAATCAAAGTTCGATACCCCCAAGGCTTCTCGCACTCCTCGAGATGCGACATCGTCACAGGCGGTCCACCCGCGCCGTACTCCGAAAACGCCGCGATCCTCGGCTCCGTACCGGTGGCGGTCGGCAGAGGCTTTCCCTGCATCCGACGTAACAACGCAGTTCTAACCTTCCCGTCTCCGTCGAGCGTCGTTGTCAGATCATCTGCTGCACTCGTGTCCGGCACCGTACCGGCCCATCCATCGTCAATCCCCTCGAAACGAGCCAACCCCTGCAACTCCAATATCGTCGGTAATATGTCCAACGTGTTCGCCATCGATTCGTCAATTTCCCCGCTTGGAACATCTCCTTTGGGAAACGAAACCATCAACGGAACTCGTGTCAGACAGTCGTAGAACACGCCACCTTTGACCGACATGTTGTGCTCGGCCATGAAGTCGCCGTGGTCAGCCGTAAACACGATGATCGTGTCTTCCAGCATGCCTAGCTCTTCCAACTTATCGAGGATCCGACCAATCCCATCGTCGACCAACCGAGTCATCGCATGGTGCACCGAAACCAGATTTCGGATGTCCTCCTCGCTGTCATCATCCATTCCCAACATTTCGTACAGGACGCGATTGACCTCTGGCGCAGGACTGACCTCGCCATTCGGAGGGTACGGCGCATCGCCGAGATGTCTCAGACCGCCATCCTCGTCGAACTCACCTTGCCGGATGGGTGGTTGCGCAACTTCATCGGGCGGGAACATGTCGACGTACTGACGCGGTGCTTCACGCGGCTCGTGTGGATCCGGATAGGACACCCACAGCGCGAACGGCCTGTCCTCATCACCGTCGTAGGCATCGCGTCCGAAACGATCGCCAGCCTCCACCCGCTCCAGATACGATTCGGTCTGTGCGGTCACCACGTTCGAACCATAGTCCTCCAACGGATAGTCCGTAACCGCATATGCGATCGTCGGACTCTGAGCGTTCTCATTCAACCGCGCCCGGGTCTCATGCGCCTTGTTGATCGCTTCCACTGGTCTTACCCACTCCATACCCTTCGTCTTTAGCTCTGATCCCAGATAATCACCCTTCGGCAATCCTCCGTGCGAGATATCGCAGTAGACATCGAAATCATCAAGGTCAACGAAGCAGTGGTTCTTGCCGACCAGCCCTGTCGTGTAACCGGCATCTCGCCAGATCTGGAACGCATGCGTCTCGTTGTCCGGCATCAACGTCTCATTGCGCCGACACCCCGTCGAGTGCGGATATCGTCCGGTCATGATCGACGTCCGAGCTGGCACGCACAACGGATGGGGCGTCACCGCGTTCCGATACATCACACCACGCGCCGCCAACCGCTCCAACGACGGCGTCGGGATCCCAATCTCCGAATACACCCGCAACGCCGACCACTTCATCTGGTCGGCGATGATGAATAGAACGTTTGGACGTTTCATCTTTAATTCCTCCGCGTTGGGAATTTTCTGAGTTCAGATAGCCGGGAACGCTGATCTTCAGACAGATATTTCACAGCCTCGCGAAACGTGACCGACGACGCCATCGCCGCTCGAGGTTTCATCCATTCAAACACCAAATCCGGCGAATGATTCGACACCTCTCGCAGCACCCAACCTATCGCTGTCCTGATGAAGAACTCCTCTTCACCAAGCATCGCACCCGCGTACCCCGCAAACTCCTCCCAACCATCGAGACCGCGTCGTAATCGTGGCAACAGCGCGAGCATCGCCGTTCGGCGCACCCAAAAATCGTCATCTTCGGACCACGGAGAACGAACTCGCTCAGCATCGGTTGCAGATGAGAGCATTGGTTCTACAACATTCATCGCCAAATCATCGATCAACGCCCAAGTATGCGACCGTCGCAACAAACCCTCGACGAAATCCACATCGCTCACGTCGAAAACCTCTACCCGAGCCGCCAGAATGTTAACCGCCAACTTCCGCAGCTCGTAGACATTCCGTCCCCACAACTCAACCGTCAAACCTTTCAGTTGAGACTTGGTTACGGATCTTTGCTCGCGAGCGAATCGGCGAGCCAATTTCCGTATGAACGGAACGCTGACGCCGTAATGCCTTAGTTCCGACTTTAGATACCGCTTCTCGTTGACGGCTCGATCTTGAGAACCGTTTGCTTCCAACTCAGTCGCCAACTCGTCAGCGAGCGGGGCTATGTCCAAAGCCATCGATTCACTGCGCCTCACATAGGTCCCAAGCCAACGCGATCATGCATTTCGTACCGCTGATCAGAGACTCGATTCCCACCGACTCGTCGGTGCCATGCGCCCTCGACAACATCGGATCGTCGTCGGGGTGCGTCCCAGCAAACCCGTAGGTGATAATCCCCAAGTTCCGCGTGAACCTCGAATCCGTGAATCCGTTGCTCACCGCTGGTATCCACTGAATGTCATCTCTCGAAACCGCCAATGCCTGAGCTCGTTTAATAGCCTCGGCCAAGTCCGTCTCGAACGGCGACGAGTTGGGAACCGACATGTAGTCGATCTCAAACGATACGCCGTCGACGTCCCCGATCGTCTTCTCGATCTCGCTCCGGACGTACTCTTCGTCCTGGAACGGCAACGTCCGAACATCGCACGTCACCGTGATGTTCTCCGGCACGCTGTTCGACTTGATGCCGCCGCTGATCATCGTCGGCGTCCAAACCATCCTCGACAACGCCCGCAACATCGAACTCAAACGCGGGGAATTGTCTTCCATCTCGCCGAGAATCTGTTCAATGTTCTCGGGCGTCGGGCGTTCCTCCACGCCGAACAGATTCAGATAGTCGAATATCGGCAACGAAGTGTCGATCTCCGGCTCGTAGTTCTCGATCCGCTGCAAGACCCGCCACAGCCGCGCCGACGCGTTTACGCCCTGCCACGGCACGGAGGCGTGCGCACTCTCACCACGCAATGTGATCTTGATCTCCAACCTACCCTTTTCACCAGTACCCAGCAGATACGACAACGTGCCGCCCTGCTCCACCGGGGTCCCGCCACCCTCGTTCACGGCAAAGTCGCACTCCAACGACTCAGGATGATTGTCCGCCAGCCAACCGAAGCCCCATCGACCTCCATGCTCCTCATCCGCACCACTCGCCAAACGCAACCCGTGCCTCAATTCCACGCCGTTACGCTTCAATATCGCCATCGCCATCATTTGAGCTGACAACAGTGCCTTGCAATCGGACGCGCCTCGGCCATATATCCGACCGCCGGAAACCTGTGCCCCAAACGGTTCCCACGACCATTTAGTCTCGTCCTCAACCGGCACCACATCGGTGTGGGACATCAACATCAATCGGCAACGCGGCTCGCTCCCCGGATAGACGGCGATGATGTTCCCGCGTTCCGGGTCCCGCGCCAATATCTGCGTATCCGTGATCCCCTCGTCGTGAAACCAATCGCGGATGAACTCCGCCAACGGCGTCTCATTACCAGTCGGCATCTGACCGGTGTTCACGGTAGGTATCTGGATCATCTGCCGCTCAAGCTCAACGATTTCAGCCGCAGATGCATCGACTTCATCGAGTAGTAGTTCTAGTGTTGGCATCACATCAGTCCGGTTCCTTGTTTGCGTCAACAACCTAACAATTTACGCCCAAACGGGCGCGATTGGACAACCCTTTAGACGACTTCCGGGTACCCAATCGAAACGACGTTGCTTCGAGATCTTGAGCGGCGGCAGTTTAGCATTGGTAACATCTGCACTAGGAGTCAAATGATGTACATCAAAATTTCCCCCGAAGGCAAAGCCGACCTTCCCGAACAGGTTCTGAAAGACCTCGGTGTTGGACCGGGCGACCAACTCGCAATCGAAAAGACCGAAGATGGATTCGTATTGCGCCCTCGACGCATAGATTTGTCGTTGTTGGGGTATTTGCGAGACAAAATACCACCTGACGTCGAGCCCTTCGACATCCACAGATTCCGGGAGCAAGCCTATGACCCCAAGCTACGGAATTGATACGTCTGTACTCGTACGGTTGCTTACCAGTGAACCGTTTGCGGGGTTTAGGTATTGCGTCGAGTCTTTGGAACACTTGATAAACGAAGAAGGTGCCAATGTATTCGCTTCGAATCAGGTGATTGGCGAAGCCTACGTCGCTGTCCAACACCACTATCGTGTTTCGGAAACCGACGCCAGACAGGCTTTGATCAACGTTTTCAACAGCGGTCTCGTGCAACCATTAAATGGCTGGCAAGCATTGCAAGCCATCGAAATTTCAGGAAGCCCAGGACTGTTCGATCGTTTGATCGCAGATGGATACGCTCAGGTTGGATGCGAAACCTTGACTTTGGATCGCAAAATGGCTGACTTGCCCGATGCCCGGATCCTCTGAATCCTGTGGTTCCACTACCGCACCTGCGATGCTAGTTGGCGGTGCGGGACCTTAAGACCTAAACCCTCACAAACGTATTGCTATTCGCCCCATCTTCCAAACTCCCATCGTTCGGACCAGAAATGTTCGGTATCCGACCGTGGGCGCGGTCGTACTTCGTGCGCTCCCACTCGCGCTCGAGGTCGGCTGTGTGTCCCCGGAACCGCGGCATGACATACCTCGCAAAAAGCTCTTGCGAATACATCACATGATGCATCGGCATCCATTCGTGCGTCGTCAGCATCAGGCCGCCTATTCCGCCGGTCTCCTCGACCAACGCTTCGATCTGCTCGATGGCATCGTCGGGCGTGCCGATGATCCACCGCCTCTTCTCGACGATCTCCTCAAATGTCAGATCCGCAGGATTCTGGTCCGGATGCACCAACCAACTTCGCGGCGTATTGATCGTGTAGAAGTAGTTGTGGACGTCACGCACCGCGCCGTGCCTAGCCTGCTCGAATGCTTCTTCGCGCGTGTCTGCCAAGTGGACGTAGGTCACGACGCGCCAGTCATCCTTGTTCGGCGACGTGCCGTACTTTGCGGATGCATCCACGACCTCGTCCCATTGACGCGCCAAGGGCACCGCATCCGGTGGACCGCTACCCGCAATCGAAAACATCATCATCTCGTACTGTGCCACGAAGTCCAGCGACCGTTTGCTACCCGCCGACGGCGTCGCCAATTTGAGTCTCGGCTGCTGATACGAGCGCAACTGCAGCGCCATCTCGTCGATCGTCCAGTACTTCCCTTTGTAAGAAATCGGATCCGGCGACTCCAACAGCTTCACGATGATGTCGGTAGATTCCCGCATCATCTCGTTCAAGTCCTTGGGCGGTATCTTGAACCGTTGCGGATCCGTGGGTAATCCGCTGGGCCCGACTCCCAAAACCGTGCGACCTCGCGTCAGGTGGTCTAGGAAAGCGAACCGCTCGGCGATGTGGAACGGGTGATGAAACGGCAACGATACCACGCCCGTCCCCAGTGTGATCCGCGTCGCAGTCGCCGACGCCTTCGCAAGCACCAACTCCGGCGTCGGCATCGTTTCCCAAGCTGCCGAGTGATGCTCGCCGATGAAATACTCGTCGAACCCCAGTTTTTCGGCGTAATTGATCATGTCTATATCGCGTTCAAACGCCAACGAGGGATTCTCGTTCGGTGTGTGTAGCGGCATCATGAAGAACGCAAATTTCATCGCCCCATCTCCGATCGTGTTTATTGCTTTGTGTATTGCGATTTTAGTTGCATCAACACCCCTTGCAAACGCCGATTCAAATACCCGAAAATCGCGACAAGGGCCACGTGCAACCTTCGCGCATCAATTACACGCGGGTGCCGCTCGCCCAGCTTAATCGAACAGAACACATGCGCAACGCTCTCGTCACATCTCTGCCAGTCCTCGCATTAGCCTGCACAATGGTGATCGCCGCTTGCGGCAGCGACCAAATAGCGCACGATGTCGCCTATGTGCTGGGAGGCGAAGACCAGCGATTGTTCATGTTCACTCAAGCCGGCGAATCTTCGAAGATAGTCAACAAAGCCGTTACGGACCCCAAATGGTCTCCTAACCAACGACGAATCGCGTTCCTGACCGACTATTCCAACGGCACCGGCCAACTCATGATCTGGGACCGCGAAACCAAAGACGACACGCGCGTTCCAGACGCCCCGGCAACCGTCTCCCGCTACTTCTGGTCGCCCGACTCACGCATGATCACATATCAAGCCGAAACACAAGACGGCGCCAAAACCGAGGTTTACGTTCACAACTTCGAGGAAGACGAGACAACGCTGCTCGTGACCGAACCCTCCGGAAACGTCGAACTCGGCAACTGGTCGGGTGATAATAAATGGGTCGTGATGCGGTTGGACGTCGATGGCGGTCACGGCATTTACATGCGCTCCGTCGAAGGCGTCAACGAAGTCCAGCTCACCGACTACGAAGACCATCGGCCCCGCTTCTCGCTCGACGGTAAACGCGTCGCCCTGGCAAGAACTCAACCCGATGGCTCAACCGACATCCACACGCTGATCGTCGACACCGGAGAAGGGCCAAGCGCAACCACGCAACTCACCGACGACGACGGCGACGAGACTGATTTCGAGTGGGCTCCCAACGGCCGCGACATCGTCTACGTCTCCGAACGTGACGGCAACGCCGAGGTCTACTCCATCGATACCAATGAAAAATCAACGCGTCGCTTGACCCAGAACCGCATCCAGGACGCCGATCCAAGGTGGTCCATCGACGGCGATCAGATCCTGTTCCGCTCAGATGTCGACGGCAAAAACCACATCTTCAGCATGGACTTCAAGTCCGGTTCTCAAACTCGCGTCCTCGAAGAAGACAGCGACATCGTCGCCGCCGATTGGTGATCGCCAAGCGGGATAGTACAAACAAGCCGCCGTACTACCGCGACTTCAGCATCCGAGAGATCCAAGTTTGACGTCGCTGTCGGGCGCTGTCGCTTCCTCGCCCGCCACGCGGAGCCGGTGTCGACTCGGTAGCACTGTTCTTGATGTCCGGCGGAGTGACTCGCGAACGAGAGCTTGACACCGCCGCGAGACCCCTTCGTTCGGTCCGCGCAGGAGGTTGTGTATCAGATCCCAAGACCGTGGAAAGGCTCCGACGGCTCTCGGTTCGACGCACTCGACTCGCGGGTTTGGCGACCGCATGCCCGTTAGAACTTGCGGTAGACCCATTACGTGATGTCTCCCTTGCGTTGTACGCGTTGCGCCGGTCCGCGTATCGCACGGCAAACGGTTTTCTATCACCGTTCTGCCGTCTCGTCGCGCCTTTATCCTCGCCATTCGGTGAAGCCGCTTCGTCCGTCACTGATTTCCGGATCGCCGCGGTTCGCATGGTTTCGTTCTTCTGGCTCGATGACATCCACAGATCATCGAAGTAGCTACGGTCGAACTTGACCAACACATCCGAAAACCGCGCCGCCTCCGAGGATAGGTTCGAATCAAATGCCGCCACCTCGACCTGCTTACCCGTGTCCTTCACCACTTGCAACGCGGGATAGAAATCAGCATCGCCGCTCACGAGAATCGCGGTGTCGTAGTGGTCTTCATATGCGTGCGATATCAGGTCCGATGCAATCATCACATCGACCCCCTTCTCCACCATCGTCTGTCCCCGCTGCTTCCAAATACCGAGCTTCACTTCCAGAAATTCGGTCTGGTAGAGCCCGTTCAAGAAGCGATCTTGCGACTGCGCGAGTTGGGGATTGTCAGGCGATTCCTGCCTGATGTTGTAGTAGTAGGTGCGGATCAGCTCGCGGTCGCCGCAAAGCTTATCCGAAAATTTCTTGTAGTCGAGATTTTGTTTGTCTGTGTTCTGCTTAAGTACGTGGTAAAGGTTGCTGCCGTCGATAAAAATCATCACTCGACGGTTCCCGGCATTGCCATTCATTTGGTTTCGCATCGATTATCTTCCTTCTCATGACAACCGCCTCCTCCTGAAAGTTGATCGTTGGGCTGTAACTGGATAACCGCGAGAATTGTTCGCGGGACACCCCACATCCGTGCATCTTCTCCGCAGGCGACAGGAGAGTTCGAAGCGATTGGCTTAGTCGTGGTACTAGATTCATTCCCCGTAGATAATGGGGATTGCATTCGCCTACATTCACGCTTATCAGTCTATCACACCCGTTGCAGTCCCTCAAAACCCATAGCTTTGCAACCAAACACAATCTCTGGAACGCATCCCTATTGAAACGACCCTACTTCGGGTTAAACTACTTTCACAAGTATCCAGCGATACAAACATCCGATTGGAGTGACAAATATGACGATGACAGCGACCAAGTCGATGGTCGGTATCACAGTACCCTCGCCCTGCGAGATGCCCAACGGCCTCCAGTGGTACAACGACGAGCTATTCGTGATGGACCAGCTCACCGACAACGTCTACGTGATAGACGAAGCAGGAAATGTCCACAGAACCGTTTACACCGGCACCGAAAACGGATCCGGTCTCACCGTCGGCGACGGTTACATCTGGACCGGATCGAACGGCACCACTGTCTCACGCCCTTACCGCAGCACCGACACCCACCTCGGCTACGTTTACAAGCTCGATATGGACACCGGCGAGACCGTCGAACGCTTCCGAACCCCAGATGGCGGCGGAATCCACGGAATCGAGTGGGACCACGACGAAAACCTGATCTGGATCACGGCCTTCAGCCCCAAAGCCATCTACCTCGTAGACCCGTCCGACAACTTCAAGGTCGTTCACATGTTCGAGGTCCAACTTGAACGACTCCACGGCCTGGCCTTGGAAGGCGACGACGGCATCTGGTGCGCACACACGACCGACAACGTCGTAGTCCTCTACAACAAAGAGTCTGGCGCCGAGATGGATCGCATCACGATGGGCCCTGAAGACCCCTTCATCCATGGCCTGTCCTCGAAAGACGGCATCCTCTGGTTCGGCGACGCCAACTTCGCCGGCAGCCACGGCACCGCCACTCGCGGCGCACCCGCCGTCGGGACCATCGCCCGTTGATTTTCGGACTAAGTCCGAACTACCCTGTCCACGAACACCGCGCCAAACGGATTCTTGAACGCGAGAGCGATGACCATTGTCGATAGCCATCACCACTTCTGGGACCTAGACTTGCGACCCTACGACTGGATGCCGGAAGGCAGTCCGTTGAGAGTCAACTACGGCCCCGATGACCTCCGCCCTTTGTTGGCAGAGGCTGGCGTCGATAAGACGGTCATCGTTCAAGCGCACGCCTCCGTCGAAGAGACCAAGTGGTGCCTCGAAATCGCCGAGAACACCGACTTCGTCGCCGGCGTCGTCGGATGGGTCGACCTCAGCGAACCTGACGTAGGCGAAATTCTCGACGGTCTCCAGCAAAGCCCCAACTTCAAAGGCGTCCGCCACCTCTGGGAGATGGACGAGGACCACGGCTGGCTCGCCGGCGACGCGCCGATCCAAGGCCTCAAAGAGGTCGAACGACGCGGACTCTGCTACGACTTCCTAGTCCGTCCTTGGAACCTCCCCTTCGTCCCGCGCATCATGGAGCACGTCCCCGATCTCCGCGCCGTCATCGACCACATCGCCAAACCGAACATCAAAGAGGGCGAGATAGAACCCTGGCTCACCGGCCTGCGCGAGGTCGCATCTATCAACGGCATGCGCTGCAAGCTCTCAGGCATGACCACCGAAGCCGACATGGAGAACTGGACCAACGATGACCTCCTGCCCTACGTCCACCACGTCATAGGCATGTTTGGCGTCGACCGACTAATGTTCGGCTCCGACTGGCCCGTTTCCACCCAAGGCACCCCCTACGCCGGCTGGGCCAACGCAGTTCGAGACATGCTCAAGAACCTCCCCGAAGAGCAGTCCGACTACATCTTCGGCAAAACCGCCATAGAGTTCTATCGCTTAGAAGTTTGATATGTCCCACCTACGCGTCAAGGCATACGCGAGTTCAAGCTGAGTTACAGGCACCTATCACTCCGACGGATGTCGGAGGTAAACCGTACTCGACTGGGAAGTAATACCAATGAGCGAGGCGCTGGCAAATTCAACCGATACCAACTTTTTGGTCGTCGCTTTCTTCGCTCTCGGCACCTTGATGTCTGCTTTCTTGGCTTGGAGGTTCTCGGCTGACACAGCGCCTGTTTTTCGCCGATTCGGCATCGCATTGGCGTTTACCTCAGTTGCCCTCGCAGTGTGGTCCGCCATCGTTTGGATACACCCACAAAATCTGCACCTCTGGGCTTCAATCGGCACCGCGATGTTCATGCCCGCATTCTTCTTCTTTCTTTCTTCTGCCACCGAATCTTGGGATGATAAGAACCGCACAATCGTGCTCGCGATCGCCGCAACGGCGTTGATCGTATTATTCATTCTCAGAACCTTCGTCGTGCCATCCGAACCAGGATTCAGCGATCGCGGACTGTTCTACTTCAACGCCCAGCCCATCGCGTTGGTCGTTTACGTCTTCTCGTTCGCCGGCACCGCACTACCCGCTGTATACGTCATCTCGAACAACATCACTGATCGGCTCACAGCAAGAGTGACCATGATTAGCTTCAACATCATCGTCCTGTGTAGCACAATCCTGCTGACCAGTTACCACGACGATCTGCAGGTTGTCAATGCTATACTCATGGGCGCAGGATTTATAACCTTGGTGCTAACATACCTCCGCAAAAAACCAGATTGAGCGATGTCGGTACCCAACAATGCGCCTCATCTTTCTGGTCGGTAATCACGAACTTGCGTCAATTATGCAAGAGATCTGTGCTTCCAATTGAGCGCCTAGACCACATGAAGTCACCACTCCTCGAAGCACGCGACCTCACCAAGCTCTACGGCAACATCCAGGCTCTCGATTCGGCATCATTCACCGTCGGCTCCGGCATCACCGGCCTCCTCGGACCCAACGGCGCGGGCAAAAGCACCGCCATCCGTATCTTCCTCGGCCTCACTGACGCCACGTCCGGCTCCGCACTCGTCATGGGAGCCGATGCCCGCAACCCTGCAACACGCACGCGCCTCGGATACATGCCAGAACACGACTGCCTGCCGCCTAACCAATCTGCCGCCTACTTCCTCACCCACATGGCAGAAGTCAGCGGCATTCCGCCATCCCGATCCCGCGCCCTCGCCGCCGACACGCTACGCCACGTCGGACTATTCGAGGAACGCTACCGACCGATCGGCGGATACTCCACCGGCATGAAGCAACGCGTCAAACTCGCACAAGCACTCGTCCACGACCCCGTGCTGATCCTGCTCGACGAACCCACCGCAGGACTCGACCCGACAGGCCGAACCGAGATGCTGAACCTCATCCGTCGCATCGCCCGCGAATTCGGCATCAGCGTCATCCTCTCAACCCATCTCATGCAGGACGTTGAGCGAACCTGTGACAACATCGTTCTCTTGAACGCCGGCCGAGTAACAGAATCTTCGGACGTCAAATCCCTCACCGAAGAAACCGAACAGATATACGTCGAAGTCGCCAACAACCGCGGACGATTCGCCAACGAACTTACCGACCGAAACATCGAACACACGTCGGAAGGAATCGCGATCACAATTCCTGACGTCGACGATGCGAAGTATGACGCCATTCGCGACGCACTGGTCGCTTCCGAAGCGAGACTTGTCCGCATGGGCCCGCGCCATCGCGCGCTCATCGACCTTTTCCGCACCAACTGAACCGTGACCTCCGACCAACATCCCGAACGCGCCGGAACCGTTTTCGACATCGGTTACCAGTCCTACGCAGGCGAACGCGAAGGTCGTAGCCGCGCTTGGCAGACCATATTCTGGGACGGCATCAAAAACGGGATGGGAATCGGACGCGGCGGATGGGCGAAATTCCTCCCGTGGATGGTCGTGTCGCCCGCCATCGCCACCGGCCTCGTGTTCGCAGCCATCGCCGCGTTTTTCGAACAGTTCGGCTTCGATGACGGCGGCGGCGAAGGCGAAAACCCTTTAGATCTGCCCGGCCACGAAGATCTCATCGGCGTTATCGGTTTCATGCTCCTCATCTTCGCCGCATTTGTCGGACCTGAACTGATATGCCCCGACCGCAGGAATCGCGTCATTCACCTCTACTTCGTCCGACCGATAACTCTGTTCGACTACCTCGGCGCAAGATGGCTCGCCCTCGTCGTGCTCCTGCTCGCTGCCAGTCTTCTTCCACATTTAACTCTGTGGGTCGGTTTACTGTTCGGCGTTTCGGACTCGATTGGCCACATTCAAGACAACTGGACAGACATTCTTCGCTTCGTCGGTAACAGCGCAGTTTTCGCCGTTTTCGCAGCCTCGTTCACCTTCGCGGTCAGCTCTTTGACCGACCGCCGAATGATCGCCACGCTCATCATCATCAGCGTCATCATGATCTCATCCTTCGGAGAGTTGATCGTCAACCTTTTCCAACCGCCAGCCGCAGTCAGCGACCCGATCGGCCTCCTCAACTTAATCGACATCAACACCAGCATCATCCCTTCCATGTTCTTTGGAACCTACAAAGACAGCTTCGACCTCAACATCTTCATCCCGATAGCCTGGGTCGTCCTCCTCACCGCCGCATCAATGTTCGCAACGTGGCGTTTCTATTCCAGACAAAGATAGTCCCGTGCAAGCCCAGCCCGATATCGCAACCCGCGCAAACCCCGAAGCCATCGCGTCGTTGGATTCCGTGTCGAAATGGTTTGGAAACGTCGTCGCGGTCAGCGACATCACGCTAACCATCGGTTCTGGCATAACTGGCCTTCTCGGTCCTAATGGAGCTGGCAAAACTACCCTCCTCCGCATAATGTGCGGACTTTACTCCGCCTCCGAAGGCACAGTCCGGCTACTCGGTACCAACCCACGCACCGACCACAACGTCTACAAACGCATCGGCATCATGACCGAGAACGAGTCGGCATACGAATTCATGACCGGCCTAGAATTCGTCCGCCTATCCGCGAGGTTGAAGGACCTACGGCGCGAAGAGAGCCACCTGCGACAAGCCGTCGAACGCGTCGACATGTCGTTCGCACTCGACCGCAAAATCTCGACCTACTCCCGCGGCATGCGCCAACGCATCCGGTTGGCCGCAGCCCTCGTCGGCGATCCGGAACTCCTCATTCTCGACGAACCCTTGAACGGCGCTGACCCAACACAGCGCATTCGCTTCCAAGAAATCCTCCACAAAACCGCAGACGAAGGCCGTTCCGTCATTATCTCGTCCCACATCTTGGAGGAGGTCGAAGAAGTCAGTGACAGCGTCGTCCTCGTAGTCAACGGCAAGCTAGCCGCACAAGGCGACTTCCACGCCATCCGCGCGGCTCTCGATGACCGTCCATATCACGTCAAAATCGAGTGCTCCGACCCCAAGCAGCTCGGCGGAGAACTCGCAAAAATGCCCGCCGTTCAGTCCATCTCATTTGATCCCGATGGCTCAATCGTCGTCCTAACAACCAACGTCGCAGTCCTCCAACTTGACTTGCCAGTCCTCGCTCAACGAAACAACGTCCGACTAACCCGAATCCAACCAATCGACGACTCTCTTGAGAGCGTCTTCTCATACCTGGTCGAAGGCTGATGGGCACCATCGCAGAAACAATCTTCATCCTCGCGCTTCGGCAATCGATGTCGATCCGCCGGGTCGCAGTGTTGGTGCTTCTCGCCGCAATCCCGCTAGTCATCGCCATCGTCAGCAATCTGCTCAACACGGATTGGGACAGCGAAGTAACTCAGGGATTCATCCAAGGGCTGATCTTCAATACCGGACTACCGCTGATCGCACTCATCGTCGCCGCGCCTGTATTCGCCGACGAAATCGAAGACCGGACCCTGACCAATTTGATGCTCTCCCCCATCGCGCGCTGGCAAATCTCCATACCCAAGATGCTCGCGGCCTCAGCCATCGTCGCTATACCAATGGCCCTCAGCACCTTCGTCTCGATACTCCTCGTTCTCCAAGATAATTCCTACTCCGCCGCCATCGTCGGAGCCTTCGGCATACTCATCGGCTCCCTCGCCTTCGTCTCATTGTTCGCATTCGTCGGCACCCTCACTACACGAGCCGTCGTCTTCGGGATCGTCTACGTCTTCGGCTTCGAAGCCCTGATCTCCACTGCCATTCCCGGCTTAAAATACGTCAGCATCAGCGGGAACACCTTGTCGATCCTGCACGAACTCAACGCTACCCTGATCGACGCACCCAGATCCGGATCCAACCAACTTCCCCCCATCGAATACGCCATCATCGCCATCATCACTGTCATCATCGTCTGCAACGTCGCCACTGTATGGCGACTAAAGCGCATGGACGTGCATTAACATAAGCCGCGCGAACACCTAAGTTTGGTGCGCCTTTTTTAGCGTTTAAGCTTACTCCTGCTGGTACGTAGCATCGCCGCGTACCGCACCCGCCCATGGCAGACACTCAACCCATTTCGCAACCCGCGGCGTCTACACCCGTCTGGGATTCTGGCGCACCCGAAAACGCCTGGTACAAGTGGCGAGCATTCTGGGCCGTCGGACTCTCGCTCGTCACCATGGTGATGAGCTTCAGCATCATCTTCCTCGCTCTACCCGCCATCGCCGAAGATTTCGGGATCACCTTCAAAGAAGCATCTTTGCTGGTCATCGCACAATCGCTCACCATCAGCTCCCTCATGGTCCCCCTCGGCAAAGTCGCCGACATGATCGGACGCAAGAAGTTCCACCTGATCGGCATGGTGCTCTTCGGCGGCGGGGCTATCGCCTGCGCATTCGCTACAAGCCTCACATTCCTCATCGTCACTCGCGTCATCATGTCCATCGGAAGTTCCATGGGCCAATCCGTCTCCACGGCCATCACGACATCCGTGTTTCCCGCCAACGAACGAGGAAAAGCCCTAGGCAGCCAAACCACCGCCGTCGCCATCGGAGGAGCCGCCGGGACCGTAGTTTCAGGCGTAACACTCCAATTCCTACCCTGGCAAGCCCTCTTCATCTTCATGGCAATCCCCACCGCCGTCGCCTTTTTCTGGGGCCTCTACATCCTCAAAGACGAACGCATCGGATCCTTCTCCGGAGCAAAACGCCCGCCCTACGACTGGCTCGGAGCCGCCCTTTCCGCCGTTGCGACCGCAATCATCATCCTCACGATCACTAACCCATGGGCCCTTAACTGGGGCTCGCCAATAATCATCAGCGGAGCGTTCACCGGCATCGCCACCCTCATCGCCTTCATCTGGTGGCAACTCAAGACGCCATACCCGATGGTCGACCTTAGGCTCTTCAAAATCAGCGTCTTCAAATACTCCATCATCACCCGATACCTGGCATTCATGCGTTCATCAGCGACCCTGTTCGTCCTGCCGGTCTACCTCGTCGCCTTCCGTGGATGGCCGGAAATCTTAGCCTCCGGCGTCATGCTGATGATGGCCCTCGGAATGGGCGTCGGTGCACAAGTATTCGGTCGACTCTCTGACCGCTACGGTGTCCGACCGTTCATGATGGGCGGATTCTTCTTCCTCGTCCTTACCGGCATCGCACTTGCAACGCTGAACGACACCTCGAACATCATCTACATCGCCATAGTCGTCCTCATCAACGGCCTCGCAATGGGCGCATGGTCCGCACCCAACGCCAGCGCAACCATGGGCTCTGTTCCGATCTCGTCGTACGGGCTTGTAAGCGCAATCATCAACCTCACGCGCAACCTCGGAAACGTCTCCGGTCAAGCCGTCATCACCGCAATCATCGCCGGAGTCATGATCGCCCGAGGCTTCGACATACCCCTCGCCGATCTCGAGCACATTCCCGAAGCCGGGTTCGCATTCATGGACGGTTGGAAATACGCATACCTCGCCGCAACCGGCATAGTAGCCTTAGCCCTCATCACATCTTTCCTGTCAAAACCAGGCAAAAACGAGACTCCACAGACCTAACTCGAGACATAAACCGGAGGAATACCCGTGAGCAACGAATCCCTAGAAGGAAAAATCGCACTCGTCACCGGCGGCGGCACCGGCATCGGAAAAGGCATCGCCCGCATCTTCGCTAACAACGGCGCCAACGTAACCATCGCCGCCCGCAACATGGAACGCCTCCAAGCAACCGCAGGCGAACTCTCAACCGAATCTGGCACCCAAGTTACCGCTCTGACGATGGACGTCACTCACGAAGACAGCGTCGTTGCTGTCTTCGAATCCGTCATGAACGCTCACGGCAGGCTCGACATCCTCGTCAACAACTCCGGCTCCGTCGAAGGCGACCCCATCGAAACTCTCTCCTCCGAAAAGTGGCTCCGCGTGATGAACACCAACGTCACCGGCATGTTCTACTGCACCAAGCAAGCCTTCAAGATCATGCGACCCCAAGGTGGTGGACGAATCATCAACATCGGATCCATCGCCGCACAACGATCCCGTCACTCCGCCGCCGCCTACACCACCAGCAAACACGCCGTCTGGGGCCTCACCCAATCCGCAGCCATCGAAGGACGAGACATCAACATCTCTGTCGGCGCCCTCCATCCCGGCAACACATGGGTCGAACGCCGCGCCGACGCCAAATCCGGATCCGGCCGAGACGAAGGCCCTGAACCCATGATGGACGTCGAAAACATTGCCCGAACCGCCCTCCTAATGGCCACCCTCCCACCCGACATCAACATGCTAGAAGCAATCGTCATCCCCAACCAACAGCTCTACATCGGGCGGGGCTAGGGGAAATCCAGGAGTTCGGATTTCCGAACGAGCCAGGCGAATGTCGCGAGCAAGACCGATCACCTACCCTACAAATCAGTTCTTTACGTCAACCGGAAATTTCAGATCGATCAAGTCTCTAGTAATCGCCGCGATCGCCTCTTTGGCGATCGCGGCAATTGCCTACTCCCTATTCACCCAAGACGAACATGTCCATGCGTGTAGTTGCGAGCACATCGTATCTTTCGCAGAAGCGTTGCAACTCGCCCCGATATTGTTCAGCGGTGAAGTCGTCAGTGTCCAACCAGTCGAGATTCAACTTGGGTTGAGTCGCATGTTGGTCGAATTCCGGGTCGACAAAGTTTGGAACGGTCCGCGACACGAGACTGTTTACGCAATCACTAATCGCGGTGAAGAAAGTTGCGGCTACGAATTCCGTGTTGGCAAAAGATACATCGTCCATGCAGGGCAAACAGAAGATTACATACACACTGGTTTTTGTAGCGAAACCAGCCTTTACTCCGAGGCGCAAGAGCATCTGGAATTGCTTGGTGATGGTGCCGACCCGATTGCAGGATCGACTGCTCCCATTCCGCCACACTGGGGGTACGCGACGTTGACCGAAGGCGGGTTTGCCGAAGGGCGTACATCATCTGGTAGCTGCAATCCCCTAGCCGACGACAACCGCTCGAATATTCGATGGTGAGAGCCGCATCCCAAGTCGGCGCTGACTCCACCGCTTTCGACAGAGCGAATTCCTCATCCCTCCCACCATCCTCTTCGCGATCTACCCAAAACGGCAACCATGCCATCTAACCCGACCTCCTACGAGCTAGCTCAACGTTTCAGAACAACCGGTTACCACCATGTCCAAGCCCGAGGACCCGTCCTTCTCCGGGATCTCCCCATGACTACGGAATCCACACTTCTTGAAGGCGCACACGCTTCGCGTGTTATCTGCGGACAAGATACCGAATATCGCGCCGGCCCCTTCGTGCCTGAAGCCAAAGTCAACTAGCAAGGTGATCGTTTCCGAGCCGTAACCTCGGCCCCAAAGCTCCGTTGTCCTGATCATCAAATCGATGCGCCAGAGATTCTTGTCGGGAAACTGATCTACGATTCGCCGCAGGTTCATGGGTTGCAACCAGCATTCACCGATGGCGCGCCCGTCCACCTCGATGATGAAGCAGTAAGCATGGGTTGAAATCCAACGGTAGATCGACTGGGCTTCAACCAGTGTGCACTGACTGAAATCATCCTGATCAGCGTGCTCCATAACCTCGGGGTCATTGTTCCATTCGAAGAGAAACCCCCAATCGTCTTCGGTCATTGGTCGCAACGTCACATTGTCGCCACGCATTAGCACATCGTGGGTTTCTAATCGGGCAACATCGTGATCGCTCTTGTATGCGAATTTCGGGATAACCGCGTTCGCAGAGTGGCAGTCTGATATCCCGGTTTCATGACTGTACGCCAATTGCCTGCCTCCCTATATATGCAGCCACGGCAACCCTCCCTACCGGCGTTAACAAGATAAAAGTCATAGTAATCCCCAACCAACAGCTCTACATCGGCAGAGAACCGGGTTGCCCAATTCGTGAAGGGAATAAAACAAGTACCGCGATATACTCCATTAGGGCAACCAAACCACCCAACCCAATCAGGAGAACCCAATGTACATCCTCATGGTGAGACTGAAGGTCAAAGACGACCGGATCGATGACTTCATCGAAGCCTCGATCGGCGACGGCGTAGGCTCCGTACTCGGCGAGCCGAACTGCTACCGATTCGACATCATCCAAGACGACGGAGACCCCACCAAGTTCGCCTTCTGCGAGGTCTACGAAGACGAGGCCGCCTTCCAATACCACACGATGGCCTACCACTTCCACCAGTGGCGCGACGCATCCGCCGACATGTTCGCCGAGCCGCCCGAAGTCTCGTTCTGCCGCTCCGTCTACCCCGCTGGCCCCGCCGATTGGGACGCATATCGCCCTGGAGCCGTCGACGACCCCGCCTTCCAACAGGGCACGCTCCACGTCATCCACGCTCCGCAATACGTCCAAGCCGACAAGGTCGACGACTTTATCGCCGCTGTAACACTCGACGGCATAGGTTCGACCCACGAAGAGCCCGGATGCCTCCGCTTCGACGTCTACCAGAACGTCGAAGATCCGACCGAACTCTACCTCTACGAGGTCTACGTCAACAGCGCCGCCTTCGACTACCACGTCGCAACGCCCCACATCAAACAATGGCGCGATACCGTGGCCGACTGGTACGACGAAGAACGCCGCGATGCCTCCATGGCCGGAAACATGGGCGCCCGCCGCGGACGAAACGTCTGGCCATCCGACAACTGGAACTGGTCCTCCGGCCAACCTGACTTCTAAGGCTCAATCACCCCACTGAAGATGTCCCTTCTTCCGCTACTTATGTCCCCTCTCCCGCTCGGCGGGAGAGGGATAGGGTGAGGGCACACAAGACAGCCCCGCCAAGCGGCGGCGCGACAACAACGAACTCACCTACCTGTGAAGCAACCCACCCAATGCCTCCCAAACTCCGCGTAGTAGTTAACAACCGCCACAACGCGGACCCCAACGTCGCGCCCTTCCCCGTCACCGAACCCGTCGAATGGGTCTACGCCGAGTTTGTCGACAACAAAGCCCCGCCCGACGCCCTCGTGGGCGCCGACGTCTACATCGGCACCGATTTCACCAGAGAGATGGGCGCGGCAGCAAACTCCCTCAAAGCCATCCTCATCGCCGCCGCCGGTTACGACCGCATCGACCCCGATGCCGTCCCCAATGGTTGCTTCGTCGCCAACGCCTACCACCACGAAGCGCCTATCGCCGAGTGGGTGATGGCCGTCGCCGTCGCCATCGACCACGATCTCCTCAAGTCCGACCGCACCTTCCGCGCCGGATCATGGGAAATGTGGCCCGGTCGCCACGGCTCCTACCGCGAACTCATGGGCCGAACCTTCGGCATCGTCGGCTTCGGCGCCATCGGACGCCGCGTTGCCAGACTCGCCCAAGCCTACGAAATGCCCGTCATCGCCGCCGGTAGAGCCGACAAAGCCGACGGCGAACTCTACGGCGCAGACTACATCGGAGGCGGCAAACACGCCCGAGAATACGTCCTCTCAGAAGCCGATTTCGTCCTCATCTCAACTCCTCTAGGCCCCGCAACCCACGGCCTCATCGGCGCCCACGAACTCTCGCTGATGAAACCCACGGCGTACATCATCAACCCCGCCCGCGGCCACATCATCGACGAAGCAGCACTCTACAACGCCCTCAAAAACCGCACCATCGCCGGCGCCGCCATCGACACCTGGTACCAATACCCCGAATCCGCCACCGACGCCCCACGACCGTCCGACCACCCCTTCTGGGAACTCGACAACATCATCATGGTCCCCCACCACTCCGGCGCAACCTACGGAACCGCCACCCGCCGAGCCCAAACCGTAGCCCAAAACCTAGACCGCCTAACCCGCGGCCAATCCCTAATCAACATCGTCCACGAAATCTCCCGATAAAACCCTCCCTTTCGCTTCGCGAAGGGGACGCGGGAGCGAAACGACCGCAGGGGATGCCCGGGTCGGTGCGCGGGACTCGTCATTACCGCGAACGCGGGAACCCACACGAAATCTACTCCCCGCCCGCGGCACCATGCCTAAACGTCTACTTGCGCGATACAATGAGTACGCGTATCACACTAGTACAGGAGCCTGGCATGGCTACTTCGATTCGACTGTCTGCCGAAACCGAACGTCGACTCGCTTCGATTGCGTCAAGGACAGGACGTACCAAAGCCTTTTACATCCGTGAGATGATCGAGCGAGGAATCGATGACATGGAGGATTACTACTTGGGTGCAGATGTCCTCGAACGCGTTCGCAAAGGCGCGGAAGAGGTATTCACGGCAGACGAAATAAGGCGGGACCTTGGCCTGGAGGATTGAGTACACCAGCACCGCCAAGTCTGAGCTTCGCAAACTCGACAAGACGATCGCGCAGCGAGTGGTTGACTACATGGATAAGCGTGTTGCCGCATCCGACAACCCTCAGCAATCAGGGACAGCGCTAACTGGACAACTCGGTGGGCTATGGCGTTACCGCGTAGGGGGCTATCTCATCTGTGATATCCAAGACGACGTTTTGCGAGTGCTGGTATTAAGGGTCGCTCGGCGCGATAGAACCTATCGTTGAAAATCCGTCACCGCCTCGGTTGCCCCCGTTCACGGGGGAAATGTTCGAAGGACGAAGGGGGCACTCACCCCGCTTACTCAAATAACGCCAGATTCACCCCGTCGATCAAGTCCAGATTTTCGATCAGTTTCTTCAAATGGTCGTTTTCTTCATCGAAAATCCACCCGCAAAACTCCTCGGGTCCCTCGAAATCAGATATCGACACGGGAGCACTTTCGCCCCAATAGAGGAATATCGTTTCACCAAGTTCCATCGCGCCTGCGGAACTCAAACCGAAAGCTCCCTGGCCACCTAAAAGGCACGTAAGTTGGGCTGTTCCAATCAACAGGACGAACACCAGCGGTCTGGACGATGCAGGGAGCACTTTACCGCAGAATACAGCCGGATCGCTGGCATGTTCGAAATATGCCGGGGCGACCTCTCCGATGCGGCTATCCCTCACCGCGCCAGCGAGAAAGACCGCCTGAGTCGCTGTCTCATCTGAAGGACGTGTGAGAAACGAAGCGCAGGAGATGATCAAGCCGGCGAAGTATTCAACTGCTTGCTCATCGATATCGTCGGGCTGTAAATGTATTTGTTCAAGATACTCGTACAACCCCACATTGTCCGGCGAAGATGCCGCACGCGCAGTGGCAACCACATCAACTCCATATTCCGGCGTTGGTTCTATCGATCTCTCGTCATCCAACGACAAGAACACCGTCGGTGTGTTGTGGAAAGGATGAAACAATAGAATTGCTTCGCGCGCATCAACCGGCACTTCAGCCCAATACGTAACCATCACCGAACCAACCCCGTAAATCTCCGCTGGGTCGAGCAAGGAATCAAACTCTGCCTGGATCGGCGTATAAGAGCTTTCGCTATGTTCAGATGCCTTATCAATATGGGAACCATCTATGAGAAAAGAGATGTCGTCATGAGTCCTGAACAGGTTGTGCCTATACCTCCCTTGCTCAACAGCCACTTCCAGCCTCACCAGCAGGCACTCACGCCCCTGGACAACTTCTTCATACCACTCTCTGCACCGCGACGAACGTACCACATCCAACACCCTGACCGCGATGTCATCCCGATACTTCACACCAACTCCTAAAGGTGCTGGACGAGACGGCCACGTCCCATTCTTATCGAGCGCGTCTTCAACCCAATCTGGCGCAGGCGGAACCACTTCCTCATCAGTCGTAACCGAATCATCCAAAGCCAAGAAGCCACCCGCATCATGTTCGCTCGGGGTGTACATCAGCATCAGACGAGCACCATCAACGGGTGCCAGCCACACTATCTCTCCGACGATTGTGCCACCGCCAAACATCTCGATCGTCTTGGACCCATCCCTAGCCGTCAAATAGCCCGCCCTCCAACGGTATGGATCGTCCTCCGACAACAACTCTTGGGTGAGCAAAAAACCCCCGCGAAATACTCGCCGATCGCTGTCAACCAAAATGATGTCTGCGTCGTTAAACGATGACTTGCTGTCGAATCCGCCCACATTCACTACCTCGAAACGCACTCTTAAGAATTCCGTCATCACGTCGAACTCGTCAACCTCTCGATCATCGCGCGCCAGTTCGAAGTCGGCCCCGATTCGACTTTCCGCGTAGACGTATTCACCGAATCGCGACAGCAACAGCACCTCCGGCAACGCGATGTCGCAACAGTATGGATAGGGCTCCCAACCTCGCTCGACCTCTACGACGCGCACAGATACATCACCAACCCTAGAGGCTGAACCTAGCGAGACCGGGTTGCCCGTCCATGTCCCAGCAGAACCTATTTCAATCGCCAGCGGCGTCGCGACGGCTGACGGGATCGAATCGTCTCGCGTCGGTGAACCCGATTCAAGCCAAAATGATTTCGCATCGTAACCCTCGTCATAAAGCAACACGAAACCGCCTTCACTAGCCGGAACGTGCCTTTTTATCTCGATCGTCGTTCGCTCCCCACGCCCCAATTCGGCGCGATGGCATCGATACACGCAATTGCCGACATCCCAACCACCTCCGGTATACGCGATCCCTCGTTCCCCAACCACAAAAATATAGTCGTGGATCACCGCTCGGATGCTGTCGCGTTCCCCAACATTCGTGACCTCAAACTCAATCCGCAAGCACGCATCACCTTCCGACGCGCCACATTCGGAATCCCCGTCCGGCTCAGTCCGCTCCACACTCAAGACGCGCATCGACCAATCTGATAATGTCAGCACTTCGTCAATCGGCACGGGATTCGAACGCGGCCTGATGATCCTGCTACTAGATGCAAGCAACGAAGCGATCTCTTCCTCATCAATGGTTGTGATCCTGGGGCTCGGTGCCGGATTGTCGTCAATTACTGTCGTCCTTACAACGTCGTGAGAAGTCCCTTCCATTTCCACAATTGTGATCCGTTCGGGTAACACTGTTGAAGTGGGGGAGGCAGCTGGACTCGGCAGCGTAGTAGATGTAATGGTTGGTGTAGGTGTTTGAACCGCGGTTACGACTACCGGAGAGGCAGTTGGCGACGGCTGTTGTGTTGGGAAAGGTTGCGGCGTATTCGTCGCAACCGCCTCAATCGCAACGTGGATCGTCGAATTGGGTCGATGCGGAGTTGGCGTTGGGGATAGTACCGCTATAGCCGAAGGACTCGAAATCGCGATTGACCCGCTACTCTCCTCAGTTACAGTACATGCTCCAACACCGAGCAGCGCAACCGCGAGCAGAGCCGTGGCAACAAGGAAAGAAGCGAACTTGACGGTGAGCATAGTCTCACGACCGCGTTCGTCAATCCCCCGGAGGAGCCACCACAACATCCGCATACGAATGCCTCGAACCAACCATGCCCGAGTGCTCGAACACATTCAAAGCCGACTCGTACAAATCCGTCGGAATCGCAATATCCCCATCCCAGTTCCCCAACTTCTGGTAATAACCCACCGCCGCCGCAGTCGCCTCTACCGCCATCCCAGGGAAAAACGGCTCCTCGGCCATCGCGACCTCCATCTGATCGGCAGTGTTCACCCACTCCCGAGAAGCCCGATACGCCCGCGTCACCGCCTTAGACTCATCCGAACCTATCCAATCCCATCGACCGACTAAGCTGCTAAACGCCGTCGGTCCAACAATCTCTCCGATCGAGCCAACAATGTGCCCAATCCCCTCATGCTCCAACTGCTGCGGAAACGCGCCCTGCTCGTGGAAATAGTCACCTTCGCCGTTACGCCACAGCCCCATCATCTCATCACCACCTGACGACTCAATCCCCTCGATATCCAATAAATCAATCCCGACCCGGTTCAACCCGTACCTCAACATCGCCTCCGGCTGACCACCATGCACATACAAAAACTTCGCATCCAGCAGCTTCTCCCAACTAAAATCGGCATCCGGCTCGCGTGCCGCAACGATGAAGCCATCAAACGCATTGATCTGAGCGAAATGCGCTACCGGTGGTTTCTGACCCGCATCAAGTGCCCCCCAACTCCCCGATACCGCCGATTGCCCTACATCCGCCCTACCCTCGGCAACCTCAACCACCGAGTTCTGACCCGCGGCGGTCGGTGTATAAGTCGCCGATAGCCCTTCCTTCTCGAGGAAACCGCCAGCGATCATCGAGATCAACGGACTGTAAAAAGCCGAATGTCGGGAAGCAATTAATCTGATGTCGGGCATCGATCCAATCTCCAAGTTCTCGCACCTGTCAACGCCTGCCAATTCTACCCCTTCACGTCGAAACCGCACACCAGGCAAAGAGTCCCACACCACCACTGACGCATAATTGAAGTTTGACGCGATTGAAACCGCCAATCACTCCATTTCGTCTAACTATTCAGCACCATTCTGCATAAACCTCAACAGAAAATTGAACGAGCCCGACCAAAATCACCGACGTACCCCTGGAACCGTTCTGGTGACCGGCGGTTCCGGATTCATCGGCGGCCACCTCGTCGATGCCCTCGTCGATGAAGGCAACCGCGTCTACGTCATCGACAACCTCGAAACCGCAACCACCGAGCACCTCAACCCCTCGGCCGAATTCATCGAACTCGACATCTGCGACCAATCCGTCTCCGACATCTTCACCAAGATCTCGCCGCAATCCGTCTACCACCTAGCCGCCCAAGGCAGCGTCTCAGTTTCCGCCAAAGACCCGATCCTCGACGCAAACGTAAACATCATCGGATCACTCAACCTCCTCCAAGCCACCCGCGAACTCTCCTACGCACCCCGCTTCATCTACTTCTCCACCGGCGGAGCCATCTACGGCGACGTCGATCTAGCCGACCTGCCAGCATCCGAAGACTTGGCTGCCCAACCTCTATCCCCGTACGGCGCATCGAAACTTGCCGTCGAAAACTACCTCCGCGTCTACGGCCACCTCTACGGCATCGACTACGGGATCGTCCGACCCGCCAACGTGTACGGCCCCCGGCAAAACCCTTATGGCGAAGCCGGAGTCATCGCCATCTTCGCCCAAGCCATGCTCGAAGGTCGACAAGTAACCATCTTCGGCGACGGCAACGACGAACGCGACTACATCTACATCGAGGATTTCATCGAAGGAGTGATCGCAATCGCTCGCTCAGGCCTAACCGGCCCGTACAACATTGGCACCGGCATCGGCATCCCCGTCAACGAAATCCATCGCCTTCTTCGCGAAATCGTACCCTCTGACAAACCTGCAATCTATGGCCCGCCGCGCGCCGGCGACATATCGAAAATCTGGCTAGACGTTAGCGTCGCCGAACGCGACCTCGGATGGCGAGCCCAAACCTCGTTCGCAGACGGCCTACGCAAGTCCGTCGACTCCTTCAGATCGGTTGGCAAGTGACCGCCAAATTCGCACTTCGCGTCGGCATCACCGTTGGAGCGCTGTGCATCGCCGCGATCTCGCTCGCTTGTCAGTCCGAAGCACCGACGCCGACGCTGAAACCCGTCGTAACCGTCGCACCAACAAAACCCCCGATCTCAACCGAAACTCCGCCCGAACCAACCGCAGTTGCAACCAGTACCCCGATCCCTACGACGATCGCACCGCCAACTTCAACACCCCAGCCCAAGACTGTCGTTAAACCGACCGCGCCTAGTGTTGCACCGCCGACCGAAACACCCACACCGGTACCGCCAACATCAACTCCCGCGGTTACTACGCAAGCACCCGAACCCACGGCGATTCCACCGGCTCCTAAGGCAACACCGACACCCGTATTGCCGACGCCAACTCTGACTCCAAAACCGGAACCAATAGTCACTGCAGCCCCTACCTCCATCGCCGCTGAGCCCGTCAAACCGTTGCAAGTCACGGGATTCCGCGGCGGCACAATCAAAATCGCTGTTCCCGGATCACCGCCCCATCAAGACATCCATAAATCCGTTTCGCCGATACTCGCTGGTTGGGGACCTGGGATCGCCTACTCACGTCTGTTCCGATATCGGTGGCTGAAACCGAACGACCCCCACTACGGAGTCGACGAACTTTCTACGCGGTACGACCCGACCACCTCGTCATCGGCGCACGAGATCATCTGCGACCTGTGCGAGAACTGGGAATTCACCAACGACACCACACTGAGCATCAAGCTCCGACCGATGATCCATTGGCAGGAAACCAACCCAGGTCTCGGCCGAGACCTGGCGGCCGCAGATGTCGTATACAGCATAAATCGCCTGACCGACCCGCAAATGGCGAATTCGCATCTCGTCAACACCGTCGCCCAAGCTCGAGTCGTCGGCGATGACACGGTGGAAATCGATCTCACGTTGCCGGACGCGGAGATATTCGACAAACTCGCAGATGCCCGCGCCGCGATCGTCGCACCCGAAGCCCTCAATCTAAACGGAGATCTGACGCGGGGCCCGACCATCGGCACTGGCCCCTGGGTCTTGGAATCCTTCGAACGTAGCGGAATGAGTTTTAGAGCACACGAGCGATACTACATTCCGGAACTGCCATTGTTGGACGGCATAAACGTCGCCATCATCGAAGACGATCAAACTCGCACGACGTCTTTGCGAACCGGTCAACTCGATCTCATCCAACCCGATCTACCCGACCTCGTAGCAGCGACGGAGCGATTCGACGAGTTGCGCTGGACAAGGAGTCACGACCCGGCGGCCGGCATCGAAGTCGCTTTCAACACGACTCGCGGGTACCTGAACCAGAAATTCTACCGGGAGGCTATCCTCTACACGTGGGACCCCAACGGATTGATCGACGCTCTGCATAGCGGCCAGTCGTTCATCAGCGCCGGATTGCCGCTCTACAACCCCGAATGGCTCCTGCCCGCGACCGAGATCGACGCGTTCTTCAACGACCGGACCAAAGTCTTGTCGCTTTTGGAAGGCGTGAACCTTCCAAGAGGCATCATCGTCAACATCCAAGTAGGCGAGTTCGGCGACGACTACATCAACACTGCCCTATCGCTTGCCGAGGTGATCAAACGGTTGGGCGCCATCGTCTCCGTCGAAGCTGTCTCCACACGCACGTTCGGCGAAGATATTTGGAACGAAGGCAATTACGACATCTACGTGGGAGCGCCGCCACCTCTAACCAGTACGAGTTCCGCCCTCTTCGCGATCCATCACTCCGGCGGCCCCTGGAACTCCACCGGCTACTCCACCAAAGAGCTGGACACCCTTATTGCGCTTCAGGCCGTAGAGTTCGACCCGCTCGTCAGAGGCGAACTGATGCTCGAAATCCAGCGAGAAATATTCCGAGGAGCACACATCTTCCGGCCCGCCGCATCGGTATCTCACTGGTTGTGGTGGTCACACCTGCGAAACGTTGCGCCAAGCACTTATCGCGCTGATTCGACTTGGTTGAGCCGACTGTGGCTTGCGGACCGCGTTCGAGGCGGTTGATCTAGTTTTCGAGACTGTCGATCGCGTCTTCCAATGTTGCCCAGGCGAGCAACGCACATTTGATGCGGACCGGAAATCGGGATACGTCTCGCAGTGAAATCGCGTCCCCGATCGCATCGGCATCATCCCCGTCTGGCAACTCACCTTCCGTAAGCATTCGCCGAATAATCGTCGCTGACTCTGCGATTTCCGAACGATGCTTGCCCTCGACCGCTTCGCCCATCATAGAAGCTGACGCTTGGGTTATTGCGCATCCAGAACCATGAACGAAAATCGCCGAAACAACGCCATCGTCGATGCGAAGTTGGACCGTGACCTCGTCCCCGCAGAACGGGTTGTCGATATTCGCCTCAGCGTTGAAGCCAGAGATCGGTTCGACGTTGCGCGGATTGCGGCAGTGATCCTCGACGATGTATCGATTAACCTCGTCAAGATGTCCAATTCCGCTACGCATCAAGGGGATAACCGTGTGACGCGTTGCATATTTTGCGCCTACACGGTTCGATTATTCTAGCGCGTGATTCAAACTGGCACTACGCGGTGCCTATGGTGTCAGATGCTTGTTGCAACTCGGGCATCAACGCGTCCAGCTGGCTCTCCAAGAACGCATGCAATTCGTCGTCCTTGAACTCGGATAGGATTTCGGCTGCGAATCCACGTATCAGCATCGCTTGCGCCGTGTCATAGTCGACACCGCGCGACTGGAGATAGAACAACGTTTCCTCGTCAACGTGGCCGGCCGTCGCGCCGTGCGCGCATTTCACGTCATCGGCATAGATTTCGAGGGACGGCTTGGTGTCGACCTCGGCACCGTGCGAAAGCAGCAGGTTCAAGTCTTTCTGGTTCGCGTCGGTCTTCTGAGCACCGCGCTCGACCGTGATCTTACCGCTGAACACTGCGCGTGACCGTCCAGACAGAATTCCCTTGTAATACTGATCGCTCGTGCAATGCGGCGCGGTGTGAGTGGTACTGATCTCGTTGTCTTGATGTTGCCGATTGGTGGTCAGATAAACACCGTGCAACGTCGACAAGGCATGTTCACCGACCAAGTGCGTAAAGACATCATTGCGTCCGATGTCCGAACCGATACTGAAAGATGTCGAGCGATAGTCGGAGCTTGCCTCCTGCAACACCCGAGTGGTGGCGAAGTGGTAGGAGTTTTCGCCATCAATCTGCAGCCTGTAGTGCGTCAGCGCGGCATCAGCGTCCAAGGTGATCTCGGTTACGGGAGCGGATAGGTGCGTTGCACTCGACATCGAGACGTGCGATTCGATCACGGTGGCCGATCCGCCGTTACCGACGGCGATCGCAATACGCGGATAGACCACGCGCTGGCCTGAATCTACATCAGTGGTGGCGAACACCAAATGGATCGACGTGTCGACTTCTGCACCATGTGCGATCTCGAGGAATAACCCGTCGCCGAGAAACGACGTATTGAGTGCCACGAAGGCATTGTCAGTGCAATCCGCCAACTTGCCGAGATGCTCAAAATGGGCGACGGATTTCAACTCGGAGCCCGCCGGAGCGTTACCGGTGTCCGACAGAGTCTCATCCAACAAGCCATCGACGAAGACGACGTTGTGCCATGCACCGGCTAAAGGAACACGTTGGATTAACTCATCGCGGGTGATGGATGACGAGGGATCACCGAATCGGAACTCGGACCTGTCGATCTTTCGAAGATCGGTGTACTTCCAAAGCTCGTTGCCGCGACGATGGATCGGGAACCCGATGCGTTCGAATTCCTGCCAGCCAATGTTGCGGAGTTCATGAACCGGGTTTTTGGCAATCCCATTATTCGAACTACCGCTGACGAATCGTTGCCAGTCGTTTCGATAGATGTCCAAGTGCCGAGTCGAATTGCTCGGCATCGCGACGACGTTCAGGGTCATAGGAGTTCTGCTACTCCCCGTTTCGTCGAGTCGCGAGATAGTCTCGATAGCCGTTCTGCTCGACCTGTTCAGCTAAGGACGCGTCGCCTGTCTCGACGATCTTGCCGTCTACGAGGACGTGCACGACGTCCGGACGGACGTAGTGGAGCAATCGCTGGTAGTGCGTGACGATTACAAAGCTGCGCGCTGGTGAGCGCATCTTGTTGACGCCGTTGGCGACGCCCTGCAACGCATCGACGTCGAGACCCGAATCGGTCTCGTCCATGATCGCAATCCTCGGTTCCAGAATCTGCATCTGAAGCATCTCATTGCGCTTCTTCTCGCCACCAGAGAACCCTTCATTCAGCGACCTTTTGACTAAATCTGGGTTGATCCCGATTTCCTCGACTTTTTCGTCGAACAGCTTGGAGAAATCACGCACCGACATCTTTTTCTGACCGTTGGCGCCGTCGATTGCGTCCTTCGCTGCCTTGAGGAACTGCCATGGTCGCACGCCCGGCACCTCGGACGGGTACTGCATCGCTAGGAACAAACCCAAGTGGGCTCGGGCATCCGGCATCAGGCCGATGATGCTTTCGCCGTCAACGGTGATGTCGCCCTCAGTGACGGTGTACGAGGGTTTTCCCATCAGCACATTGGCAAGTGTGCTCTTGCCGCTGCCGTTGGGTCCCATGATTGCGTGCACCTCACCCGGATTAACTTCCAGATCGATGCCTTTCAGTATGATTTCGTCGCTGCCAGTGACAGAGGCGTGTAAATTTTCAATCTTCAGCATTTGCTCTCTCGTGCAGTTTTTCCAATTCGTTTACTGATTATCGGTCTGCGATTCGGCGCGATCGAATGTCGGATGATCGATTCGGTAGCGGGTTCGCTGATGTCGCCCCGTTCGTTTTCTGAAAGGGGCCAAATGATCGAGTGATGATTCGCCGTCGCACTACCCGACTGCGCCCTCCAAGCTGACTTTCAGCAATTGGCCAGCTTCAAGCGCGAATTCGAACGGCAATTCCTTGATCACATCACGGCTCCAACCGGTAATGATCATGTGGTGGGCGTCCTCTTCGGATATTCCACGAGCCATCAAGTAGAAAAGCTGCTCATCGCTAACTTTCGACGTGCTGGCCTCGTGTTCCAAACGAGCGGTCGGGTTGCGGACCTCGATGTAGGGAACCGTGTGGGCTCCGCATTGATCGCCTACCAGCAATGAATCGCATTGGGTGTGGTTCGTGGCGTTCTCGGCACCTGGCAGGATTTTCACCCCGCCCCGGTAGGTGTTTTCGCCATGGCCAGCGGAGATGCCCTTCGACACGATAGTCGACTTCGTGTTCTTGCCGATGTGGATCATCTTGGTGCCGGTGTCGGCTTGCTGATAGTTGTTGGCGAGAGCAACCGAGTAGAATTCGCCTACTGAATTGTCACCTCGCAGTATGACCGACGGGTATTTCCAAGTGATAGCCGAACCCGTCTCGACCTGTGTCCAAGAGATTTTTGCGTCGCGTTCCGCAATTCCGCGCTTCGTCACGAAGTTGTAGACCCCGCCCTGTCCGTCCTTGCTTCCCGGATACCAGTTCTGTATCGTCGAGTACTTGATCTCTCCTCGGTCCAGTGCAACAAGTTCCACGACTGCTGCGTGTAGCTGGCTGGTGCGCCGGATCGGAGCCGTGCAGCCTTCGAGGTAGCTCACGTATGCGCCTTCATCGGCGACGATGAGCGTGCGTTCGAACTGACCGGACCCCTCGGTATTGATCCGGAAATAGGTCATCAATTCGATCGGGCATCGAACCCCAGGCGGAACGTATGCAAATGAACCGTCGGAGAAAACCGCGGAGTTCAATGCCGCGAAGAAGTTGTCGGTGTAAGGAACCACGGAGCCTAGATACTTCTGGACGAGATCGGGATGGTTCTGGACCGCTTCCGCGAACGAGCAAAATATGATACCTCGCTCTTCGAGTTGGTCCTTGTATGTCGTTGCAACCGAAACCGAGTCGAACACCGCATCGACGGCGACGCCAGCGAGACGCTCGCGTTCGTGTAGCGGGATCCCAAGTTTTTCGAACGTGTCCAGCATCTCGGGATCAACATCGGCCAAGCTCTTTGGAGCGTCGTCAAAAGATTTTGGTGCCGCGTAGTAGTAGATGTCTTGGTAGTCGATGTCCGGGTAACGAAGTTTGGCCCAGCGAGGTTCAGCGTCCTCGCGCTGCAACTTGCTCCAGTAATCGAATGCCTTCAATCGCCACTCGAGCAGCCATTCCGGCTCATGTTTTTTCTCAGAAATCAGCCGGACGATGTCAGGACCTAAACCCTTGGGCGCCAATTCCATCTCGACATCGGTCGAGAATCCCCATTTGTAGCCCGCGTCATCGAGCGTGGATTCCCGTGAGATGGTGAGTCTGTCTTGAGTAGTCAAGTATCCTCCCGGTTTCTGCAACCGTTAATTGGGGTTCGGCTACACGTTTGGCCGCTCCATCAACGACCTAACATTTCGGAGCGCTGTCGCCCGATTGATGTGCCCGCTTGAACTCCTGATTGCTTCTGTAATTAATTTTACCAGTTGAACGAAATTCCGCCGTGATCACAACCTATCGGACAACCATGTCACCGACTGAACAAATCTGAGCGCTGTCAGATCAACCCGTATCCTAAGCGTTAGCACTCGACGACCGCTATTGCCGATCAACTGCGAATACGAACTTGCCGTTCCTACAGATCAAGAGAAGACTGTCCGACATTCTGGTTGGACGCTCGGCGAGTGAAGCCACTTCCGAACTCTCGGAGATAGAGAACGCAATAAGGTCGAGGCCTGAAATCGATCGCCGCGTTATGAAAGCGACACTAAACGTGCAGCGCGAAGATTTCGTGCAGGGACACGATCTCAGTCGAGCCACGTCGGACCGCGCCCTTTCAATAGGAAAGGGCCAAACCATCTCGCAGCCGAGCCTCGTCGCCCACATGATCTCCGAACTTGGTCTTGCAACGGGAGCGTCTCGTGTTCTCGATGTCGGATGTGGTTCGGGTTACCAATCGGCGATATTGTCTCAGTTGGCTGACCACGTAGTCACGGTGGAAAGAATCGGCGAACTCGCGGACGCCGCTCGCGACCGGCTGATGCGGCTGGGCTACGAAAACGTTGAGGTTGTCCAGGCGTCCGATGAGGTCTTGGGTTGTCCGGAACGCGGCCCTTACGACGCGATCATTGTCGGCGCATCGGCTCCGGGGGTACCGCAGTCTTTAGTCGATCAATTGAAACCTCATGGGCGCATGGTGATACCGGTCGGTACTCGCAGAAGGCAACGTGTCGCGACTGTAATCCGTGCGGACGACGGTTTCGAAGTTAAATGGGGGGTTGAATGTGTCTTCGTTCCGCTAATCGGACCCGGGGCTTGGTGAAGCGAAAAACCCTACCGCCGGTATTAGAAAATAGAAACGATCAGCAGAAATCACGCCCAATGCTGGGAACACGACATGCCAGAAACTGAATTCGAAGCAGTAATCGGACTTGAGACCCACGTCCAGCTGAACACCAAGAGCAAGATGTTCTCTTGGTCTGGTGCTGGATACCAAAAAGCGGCGCCAAACACGTTGGTCGATCCGGTTTCTATGGCGCTGCCAGGCACATTGCCAGTCGTCAACAAACGTGCGGTCGAATCGGCGATTACGATCGGCCTCGCATTGAATTGTGAAGTTGCCGAAGTAACGAAGTTTGATCGCAAGCAGTACACCTATCCCGATCTGATGAAGGGGTACCAGATTTCGCAATACGATGAGCCGATTTGCGTCAACGGTTGGCTCGATCTACCGACGGAAACTCCGTGGCGAGTCGGCATCAACCGCGTCCACATGGAAGAGGACGTTGCGCGCCTCATACACATTGATTCCCCGACAGGTGGCGTAATGCACTCGCTGTTGGACATCAATCGTGCCGGAGTGCCGTTGATGGAGGTCGTCACCGAGCCGGACATGCGGACGCCGGAACAAGTGGAGGCCTACATAACGACGCTTCAGTCGATCATTCGATACCTCGGCGTGGGCACCGCCAATATGGAAGAGGGTTCCTTCCGTTGCGATGCCAACATCAGTGTCCGACCAGTCGGTTCGACAACACTCGGCGAGAAAGTCGAAGTTAAGAACATGAACCGCGTCCGCGCCGTCCGCGAAGCAGTTGAGTACGAGATCGAGCGTCAAATTGCGGCCATTAGGCGAGGCAAACGGATTGTGCAGGAGACGCGCGGGTGGATGGACGGCGAGAAGTTCACGGTGACGCAGCGATCGAAAGAGGATGCACACGATTATCGGTACTTCCCTGAACCCGACATTCCGCCGATCCACATCGGTCGTGAATGGGTCGCCGAGATCGACGCGCAAATGCCTGAACTGCCATTGGCGAAAAAGCAACGCTTCGTCGGATCATGGGGACTCTCGGACTACGATGCGTCGTTGTTGGTCGATTCACGGTCTTCGGCCGAGTATTTCGAATCAGTGATGGAAACGGTCATTGGCGAAGCGGAGAGCGATCAAGCGAGTTTCGCCAAAGAGACGGCCAACTGGCTCAACGGCGAGATGGCTCGGTTGATGCACGAAAACGACGTCCACAGCATCCAAGATACCCAAGTCAAGCCGGACGCATTGGCAATATTGGTTCGCAAATTTCAAAAACGGGAAATCAACAACAACTCGGCGAAACGGGTGTTCGGCCAGATGTTCGACAAGGGCGCCGATCCAGAAGAGGTGATCGAGCGGTTGGGACTGGCATCAGTGGGCGATGCGGACGAGTTGGCGCCGATAATCGAAGAGGTTCTGGCCAAAAATCCATCGGCAGTCGACGACTATCGCTCGGGGAAGACCAACGCAATTCGTTTCTTGATGGGCCAAGTGATGAAGGCGACCCGCGGTCGTGCCGATGCCCAATCGGTGATGAGAATGTTGGGCGAGGCGATGGACGAATAAAGGCATTCCGCCATGCGTCGGTGGAACGTTTTGCTAAAATAACCTTGTAGTTATGTGGTTTCAGATATCGCTCCTCATCCTCGCCGTGGTGCTGATAGTGGTCTTGCTTTTGCAAGCCCGCGGCAACAACCCGTCTGTTTTCGGACAGTCGGAGAGCACGTTCCGCGTTCGTCGCGGCGTAGAGAAGCTGCTGTTCAGAGCGACGATCTTATTGACGATCATATTCGTAGCGGTCGCGATAGCGAACGTTCGGTTCACTTAATTCGAACGTAAATCCACACTAGGCGCGCCTCCAGGTAGTGCCCTGCGGCGTGTCCATTATCTCGACCCCCATACCTGCCAACTGGTCACGGATCTCGTCTGCTGTCGCGTAGTCCCGATCCTGCCGCGCCGACCGACGTTGTTCGATAAGTCCCTCGATCTCGGCATCATCCACCGAATCGTCTTTTTCCGGTTCCTCCAGCGTGAGCCCCAACACGCCGATCAACTCGCGCAAGGTTGATTGAGCGTTAGAGATATCCGATCCATTGGATTGCTGTGTGAAAATCTCCCTAGCGAGATCAAATATCGCCGCCAATGCGCGTGGAGTGTTGAGGTCATCGTCCATTGCCTCGATAAAGCGTTGCCTGACGTGATTTGCGTCGTAAACTTCACCGGTGCCGACGCCCGTGTTTACGGCCTCAGCTGCTTGTCGCAATCTGCGCACTGCCCGCTCCGCGGCGATAAGGTTTTCGACGTCGTATGTGGCGGGGCTCCGGTAGTGGCTTTGGAATACCCACATCCGTATCGCGTCGGTTGAGTACGTTTTGAGGGCATCCCTGACGGTCACGAAATTCCCGAGGGACTTTGACATTTTCTGATCGCCGCCCATCCGCAGCAGCCCGTTGTGAACCCAGTAGCGCGCGAACGGAACTACGCCCGTCGCAGACTCGGACTGCGCCACTTCATTTTCGTGATGCGGAAATACGAGGTCTAAACCGCCGCCATGGATGTCTACTTGGTCGCCGAGGTAACGCCGAGCCATCGCGCTGCATTCAATGTGCCACCCGGGGCGGCCGGGGCCCCACGGACTGTCCCACGACGGTTCGCCCGGTTTCCAGGCTTTCCACAATGCGAAATCTTCAGGATTTTCCTTGAGCAAATCCGGTTCAAGTCGCGCCAACTCCACTACACCGTCAACCGTGCGACCGCTCAACTTGCCGTATTGCTCATTGCGCCGCACGCGATAGTAGACGGAGCCTCCTGCTTCGTACGCCGCCTCTGAATCGACTAGCTCCCCGATCAGAGCGATGATCTCGTTCATCTCCTCCGAGACGCGCGGGTGGACGTCTGCCCTCTTGACGTTCAGTCCATCCATGGCCTCGAAGAACGAATCGACGTGTTCCTGAGTCAGATCGAACCAATCAACGCCGTTTTCAGCCGCTCTATCGATGATTTTGTCATCGACATCAGTGAAGTTTTGGACGCGTTTGACGCTGATACCTCGATATTGCATATACGACTGCATCACCTCAAAGATCATGGTCGACAAAGCGTGACCGAGGTGCGGTTCGTCATATGTCGTTACCCCGCACACGTACATCCGAACTGGGTCGGATATCTGCTTGAACTCTTCTTTTTGGCGCGTAAGGGTGTTGTAAAGCTGCATGGTTCGTGGAGAAATCAGGTTGCGGGCTAATGGAAATTTTAATCTGAACCGCTCTGACGCCTCAATGTGACGACTGCTTGTGCCGCGATGCCCTCTCCTTGCCCGATGGCACCGACCGCGTCGGTCGATGTCACTTTGACGTTAACTCTATTGACCTCGGTACCCATAGCATCGGCGATATTCGCTTGGAAATTGGGCACGTGCGCCGCCAACCTTGGGCGCTGGGCAATAATCGTTGCATCCAGGTGGTCGATCCGCCATCCCAACGCTCTCGCCTCAAGTGTGGCATCACGGATGAATAACGAGCTGTCTGCGCCTGCGTATCTGGGATCGGAGGAAGGAAACCGTCCTCCGAGATCGCCGAGACCGGCCGCGCCGAGGATGGCGCTTGCCACCGCGTGTAACAACACGTCGCCGTCCGAGTGACCTTGCAACCGCATGTCGAACTCGATCTCGCATCCCCCTAGTTTGAGGGGGCCACCGTCTACCAGTTTGTGCCCATCGAATCCTATTCCTGAGCGATATGTCCATTCGCCACCAATCGTTCGGGCAATGGCGATGTCCGACGGAGTCGTTATTTTGATGTTTTCGTAAGCGCCCTCGAACGTAGCGACCAATCCACCGGCGACTTCGACCATCGATGCGTCATCTGTAACGTCTGCTTCGATGGTTTGATGCGCCGCGCGCAGGATCTCGGCACGGAATATCTGTGGGGTTTGCACCGAGAACATCGCTCCTCGGTCGGGAGTGTCCACGACGATCCCGTGCTCGACACGTTTGATCGTATCTTTTAGCGGAACGACGGGTACTGCTGCGCCGACATGGCGCGCGACAGCCAGACCGCGCGTCAGCATGTCTTCGTTAAAGAATGGACGCGCGGCGTCGTGAACTGCGATGAATTCCGACTCGATTCCCGCACGCCCCAACTCTTCGAGCCCGTTTCGCACCGAATCTTGTCGTCGAGCACCACCGGCAACAACTCTGACTGGTTTTGAGATTCCACTGTTGATGATGCTTTCGCGGATGTCGGCAACTTTGGTTTCGTGTGTGACCACCACCGCGCCGCTAACTAATGCACTTTGGTCGATCACATCCAACGAGTGGCCTAAGACCGATCGGCCGCCAATCTCCAACGCAAGCTTGTCGACGCCTTCCATGCGCGCAGACTGACCTGCCGCCACGATGATTACCGATAACCCGCCCCGGGCGGTTTCAGCGTGTAGGGAGCGTTCGTCCATCATGAAGATCAATCGGCAATACGGTCGATGACGCAGCCGGCCATTGAAGGTTCTGGCCGACCAGCGCCGAAACCATTATCCCACTGGCCAGGTGAATTGGTAGATCGTCCGCAACCAGTCGATTCCAAGACGACATGCATACGCCATGATGATCAGGCGGATCGTTTTGCCTGCCAAAACATAGACCATGAATTTCCTGAAGGGATAGTTCAATGCCCCGGCGGCGATACCAGCGAGGTCGAAGAAGGGAGTCGGGATCACGGATACCACGAATATCGTCACCGAACCGTGGCGTTCCATCAGATCGTGGATGCGTGGATACCAACGGAAGTGTGTCGCGGCGTTGTGTCCCGCGTAGCCTGCCAAGTATGCCGTTGTCTCGCCGATCGTTGCGCCGGCGCCGCCGACGAGACCGATCACGACAGGATTCAACCCGAATGAAGATTCCGCTGCAACACAAGCCGCCAACACTCCCGGTAACGGGAAGATTATCGTCGCGGCACCGATTAGGTTCAGGTAAAACGTCGCGAGATAACCGACATCTTCGACGTTCAGGAACCCACCGAAAGACAGGGCGATCCCCAACAACGTAGACCCGACAACGACGCTCCAAATTCCCACTTGGACCAAGCGCGGGTTGGAGGCCAGAAATCCGAGGATCGAACTTCCAAACCCGCTCAGGGCATCGCGGCCGTGTAAACCGCCTTCGACGGGCAATTCGTTTTTCGCGAGTTCGTCGTCGATAGCTATTTCACCGGGACGACCCGAAAATACTGATCAGGGGAATTTTCAGTTCAGGTCGTACCCCGATTCTAAATGTCTAAAGCGGCTTAATTCGCCACCGCTTCGGATAGTTCCTTGTCTGCTGCCAAAGATTCCGGTGATTCGTACCCGAACACGATTCGATCTTCTTCGATGTCGATCACAACGTGCGAACCATCCCTGATCTCGCCTTTAATCAACGCGAGTGCCAGTGGCGATTCGATGTAACGCTGCATCGCTCGGGCCATTGGCCGAGCACCCATCCACGTGTCGTAACCTCGCTCGGCAATCCAACTCCTCGCTTCTGGCGTCAACTCGATGCCGATCGATCGATCAGCCAGCCGATGTTCGACTTGGCGAACGAATTTATCCACGATCTGGTCGATTTCGTCCCGTCCGAGCGGGTCGAACACGACGACTTCATCGATGCGGTTCAAGAATTCGGGTGAGAATCTCGACTTCAAAGCTGACTCGTGCCGACTGGTCAGGCCGGGCGAGTCAAAGCCGTTGCCTCGCGTCTCATCTCCGCCGACTGAAAATCCCAATGCACCTTTGTTTTGGTCGGCCGTGCCCAAGTTGCTGGTCATAATGATGATCGTGTTGGTGAAGTCGACGGTGCGTCCATGACCATCGGTCAACCGGCCGTCGTCGAAGATCTGCAACATGCTGTCGTAGACGTTCGGATGAGCTTTCTCGATCTCGTCGAGCAGGATCACCGAGTACGGACGTCGTCGCACTGCCTCTGTTAGCTGGCCGGCATCGTCGTAGCCAACGTATCCCGGCGGTGCCCCGATCATGCGAGAGATCGAGTGGCGCTCTTCGTATTCGGACATGTCGAGCCGGATCAAGTGATTCGGGTCATCGAACATGAACTCGGCCAACGCCTTTGCGAGTTCGGTTTTCCCGACACCGGTAGGTCCCATGAACAGGAAAACGCCGGTCGGACGACTTGCGTCCTTCAGCCCCATGCGACCGCGACGGACCGCGTCTGCCAAGGTGCCGACCGCGCGATCTTGGCCGATTATGCGCTCGTGCAGGCGGTCTTCGAGTTTCAGTAATTTTTCGACCTCTTCTTCGACGAGTTGGTCAAGAGGAACGCCGATTCGTTCCGAAATCAACGCCGCAATGTCCTTTTCGCTGATTACCAAATGCTCTGGTTCAGATGATTCGTCTGATTGATCAACGACAACGACGGGTGCGCGTTCGATTCTCGCCTTTGCGGCGGCCTCGTCGATCAAGTCGACCGCTTTGTCGGGCAGCTGCCGATCAGTGATGTAACGGTCGCTCAACCTGACAGCAGCGTTCAACGCCGCGTCCGTAAGTTCAACACCGTGGTGGGCCTCGTAGTTCTTCCTTAGCGCCTTCAGCATTTCAACGGCAGAATCTGCCCCGGGCTCCTCGACCCAGATCGGAGTGAACCTGCGTTCCAATGCCGAATCTTTTTCAACGAACCTTCTATACTCTTCGGGGGTTGTAGCACCTACCACCTGAAGTTCGCCGCGTGCGAGTGCCGGTTTCATCATGTTGGCGGCGTCCAACGAGCCGTCGCTCCCCGTTCCGGCACCAACAACCGAGTGCAGCTCGTCGATGAACAGAATGATCTCGCCTGCGGATGCTTGAGCTTCGTCCATGACAGCTTTCAATCGCTCCTCGAATTCGCCTCGGAATTTCGCGCCGGCCAGAAGGACACCGATGCTCAGCGCCAATACTCGCTTGTTGGCAAGCATCTCCGGGACGCCCTCACTCACGAGCATATGAGCCAACCCCTCGACGATCGCAGTCTTGCCGACGCCGGCGTCTCCGATCAGGACTGGATTGTTCTTGCTTCGCCGCGTCAACGTCTGCATCACACGTCGAATCTCATAATCTCGACCAACAATCGGATCGAGTTTTCCTTCGCGAGCCAGTCGAGTCAAATCGGTCGTGTACTTGCGGAGCGTCCCGTACGCTTCCTCGGCGTCGGGTGAAGTTACACGAGCTGCGCCGCGTACCTGATGGTCCGCTTGATAGACGCGTTCGGCGGTCACACGGTGCTTCGCGAGCACTCGCGCGAGGTCGCCATCCGCCTCTTCAACGATGGCAATCAACAGATGGTCCATACTCATCAAGTCGTCCCGGAACGTCTTGCGCTGAATGGACTGCGCTTTGCTCATCGCATTTTGCGCCCGTGGAGTGATGAAAATCTGCCGTTGCCGTCCCGTCGGATGGCCAATACCTTTGGGTTTCGCGTCGATCAACACCATCAGATCGGTCCGGAATGCCTCGGTGTCTACTTCGAGAACATCGAGGATTTTCCGTACCGGATTTTCGCTACCGTCGGTCATAGCGAAGAGGATGTGTTCAACATCAAGTTGCACGTTTTTTCGCTGCATCATGAGTTGCACCGCCGCATCGATTACCGCGCGTGTTTGGTGCGTGAGATTTTCTGGTGAGATTGCCATCTGTCTCCTTGGATGCTGTTGGGCTCGTTCTGACTCCGAGTGTTCCGGCCAAACCCGGAGGCGTGTTTGATGTGCCAAGCAATGGTTATTGTAATATCATCACCATGTTACTTGATACTATGCATATCAATTTTTATTATTTATGCATGTGAGCGATGATGCTCGCAACAAGCCACAAGCAGAAAACACGTGACATCATTGACCCGTTGGAATCCCTTCCCTCGCACCGCTGGTTGGCCATTCGATTTCTGGAGCGACTACGCACCCGTCAGGCGCGCATCCGTTGCACCGTTGAAGCTGGGCGTGGATGTGATCCAAAACCCGAACAACTACACAATCGAGGCGTCGCTGCCGGGGTTCAATGTTGAGGACATCGATGTTACGGTCGGCGACGGCGTGTTGCGCATTGCCGCAACCAACTCTATCGATAAGACCTCGGAGAACAGCCGTTATCTCTTGCGAGAGCGGAGGTACGGCAAGTACTTCAGGATGCTCCGGGTTCCTGACGGCGTGGACATCGATTCCGCGACGACCGGCTTCAAGGACGGCGTTTTGAGGATAAAGTTGCCGAAGAACGACGGTGAGCCGCCCAAGCGATTGCCGATCTCGGCCTAACATCGATCCGACAGTTGGTACTGTCGCACCCCGTTCGACTGCGGGGCGCAGCTGTTTTGTTGGTCATTGCGAGACCAATGTGCAATTGCGTAACATTGATATCGCGTATCACTAATATCACGCCATGCCTATAGTTTCAGATCGTGCAGACGTGCCCGCGTTTTTCGCCCGGTACCAACCGATGATCGACACCGCGTTGCGCGGAGAGCTTGGGGGATACGCGTCGGATATTCGAACGACCCACCGTTATCACATGGGTTGGGCGGACAAGAACGGAACAGATCTGGTCGCCACACAAGGCAAGCGTCTGAGACCGACAATGGTGTTGCTCGGGGCGGATGCCGTAAGCGGTGAAACGCGGTCCGTGTTGCCGGTTGCAATTGCGCTTGAATACGTCCACAACTTTTCGCTGATTCACGATGACATAGAAGATCGCGATCGATTTCGGCACCACCGTCCGACTATTTGGGTCGTTTGGGGTGACGAGACTGCGATAGTCTCCGGCAACTGGATGTTGAAGTTGGCGGATCGTTCAACACGAGCGTTGCGTGGCATCGGTGTAAACCAAGACAAGTCGTTGATGGTCCAACGACAGATCGCGCAAGCCTACATGCGGATGATCGAAGGGCAGTACATGGATATCGCCTTCGAGGATCGCACCACTGTGTCTGTTAATGAGTACCTATCCATGATTGAACGCAAGACTGGCGCGTTGATTGAAACCAGCTTGTATCTAGGAGCTTTGGTCGCGTCAAACGGGAATTCCAATGGTCGGGTTTCAGACGGATTGAGGCGCGCAGGATACGAATTCGGGCGATTGTTTCAGATTCGAGACGACATTCTAGGCGTGTGGGGCAGCGATGAAACAGGCAAACCTGTGTGCGGCGACATCGTCAACAAAAAGAAGTCACTTCCGGCTATCCACGCGCTGAACCACGCGGCGGGTAAGGCTTCCGTACAAATGCGAGAGATTTACGACAAAGCGGAACTCGACGACGGCGACGTTCAAACGGTGCTAGAGATCATGGATGAAGCTGGCACTTACGAATTCTGCGATTCGATGTCAGCAATACATTGGGCAGCGGCATCGGAAATCATCGATGGTCTAGAACTTGATGAAGGAGTTCGCAAGGACTTTTTCGATTTGGGAGATTTCTTAGTCGAGCGAAGTTCTTGACAACATCCTCATTTGATTGCCGACCGAAATTTGGATGAACGCGACGAAACACCTAACTGCGGCCGTTCCGGATGTCGGATTGGCATATGAAGCATGTCGGCGATTGGCGGCCGGCAGCTACGAGAATTTCAATGTTGGCAGTCGTTTCATCAAACGACGATTGCGCCCACATTTCTACTCTGTATACGCCTTCTGCAGGTTGGTCGACGATCTCGGGGATGAGGCAGAAGGCGATCGTCTGGCACTGCTCAATAGATGGGAAGATGAGTTGATGCTATGCTATTCCGGTTCGCCGAAACTCATCTGGTTTCAAGCGTTGCAACGCACGATAGATGAGTTCGATATTCCGCCCGAACCATTCTTGCGCTTGATCGAGGCGAATCGTCGCGACCAACGCGACAAGGAATATCCCGATTTCGATGCTTTGATTGAATACTGCACGTACTCCGCAACTCCGGTCGGTCACTTGGTTCTTTATCTCTACGGATACTTCTCGGATCAGATGGCGAGGTACTCAGACAACACGTGCATCGCTTTGCAATTGGCCAACTTCTGGCAAGATGTCGTTCGTGATCACGAGAAGGGGCGTATCTACATCCCGAGATCCGACATGGCGGAATTCGGTGTCGAGCCAGCAACCATCCAACACCGGAAGCCGACACCAGAATTTCGACGGTTGATGAAATTCCAAGTCGATCGGACCAGAGAATTGTTCCACGCCGGATATGAACTTCATCATCACCTGCAACGCGACTTCCGGCTCGAGTTTTCAGCGATCACCGCCGGCGGGATGGCAGTCCTCGACGCGATCGATGCGTTGGAGTTCGACACTTTAACGGTCCGCCCTACGGTGTCGAGATCAACGAAGATTCGGATCATGCTGAAGATCGTCGCGCGTAACCTGATGGGCATGACACCGGTTCCGGCGAGTGCGTTTGTTAGCCGTTCGGTGCGTTGAGCTGGTGCGGTTTCCTCAATATCAAATGTCGCAGCCGACTAACAGTCAGATTGAATCTGCGTACCGAGAGTGCGCTTCATTAACGCGCGCTGCGAGTTCAAACTTCTACGTAGCCTTCTTGTCGCTGCCCAAGGAGTTGCGGCGCGCCATCTACGCGACCTACGCCTTCTGCCGTCTTTGCGACGACATCGTGGATGAACCCGACCCAGACCGAGACCCGTCGATTGAACTGGACAAGGTAGAACTCGCTCTGTCCGAACCTCATGACGGCGAATTTGCCATCAATCCGATCTTCACCGCTCTCCCCCATGCGATAGATCAATTCGATCTAGACACCCAGTACTTCGTTGACGTCATCGACGGATGCCGGATGGACATCGGGACGGATCGGTATGAAACGTTCGATGACCTGCGAGTTTATTGCCGCCGTGTGGCGAGCGCGGTCGGGATAATATGCATCAGCATATTCGGGAACCGATCGCCAGACGCGATCCGGTACGCCGATGACCTCGGCATCGCTTTCCAATTGACGAATATCCTTCGCGACATTCAGGAGGACTACAACAACGGGCGCGTTTATCTGCCACAAGAGGATTTGCAGCGCTTCGGAGTTTCGGAGGCAGAGTTCGCGGGCGAAACTCCGAGCGACAACTTCCGCGAGATGATGCGTTTCCAGCTCGATCGGGCTCGCGGGTACTACGAGAGCGGGGAACTAGTGATCCCGATGGCCACTAAAGGTCGGCAGTGCTTGGAACTGATGAGTGGGTTTTATTCGCGGATCTTGGCGAAGATCGAAGCGTGCGATGCTGACGTGCTGTCGCAGCGAGTAAGTTTGTCTACATCCGAAAAATTGTCGATCACCGCGGGCGTCGGGTGGCGATGGGCGATGCGCTCCGTTAACCGGTGATGGTCGCAGGTGCCAATTTGGAACATCGGGATTTGGAACATCGGGATGTGGTTATATTCGGCGGCGGACTTGCGGGCATCGCGGCTGCGGTCCGATTGATCAACCACGGCTTCAAGCCGACTCTCGTCGAACGTCGGCCGTTCTTAGGTGGTCGAGCATTCTCATTCGCCGACCGGAGCAGCGGCGAGGAGATCGACAACGGGCAACATGTAATCCTCGGCGTATGCGACCAGTTTTTGCACCTTCTTGAGCACCTTGGAACCCGCCAGGACATCGAGTTGGGCTCGGTTCTTGAAGTTCCCGTGTCGCTTGGTGACCGAATATCAACGCTACGCGCCAGCCGGATATTTGGCAACGCGGCTACATTGCTGCGGTACGGCCACCTGAGCGTCATGGATCGGTTGGCGGTCGCGCGTGTTTTGGCGGGAATGAAGTTCGCTCGATACGGAAGCCGGGAGGAAGAACTTCAGAAATCTGTCACATTCGCGAAGTGGTTGTCCGGACGCGGACAGAGCGACGCAGCCATCGAAGGTTTTTGGTCGATGTTTATCCTCCCGGTGTTCAATTGCCGCATTAATGAGGTTGCGGCATACGATGCGATCAAATTCACAAAAGCCGCGCTTCTCGGAAGCCCGAGTGACGCTGCGATCGGTTATCCGAAAAAGGGGCTTTCGTATCTGATCGGTCATCCTGCGTTCGAATATCTGCGTGCAAACGGTGCCGAGGTGATCAACCGCACACGCGTCGATGCTTTCGCGTCCTTGGATGATGGCGGTTTCGAGATCAAACTCTCGAATGGTCAGCACTTGAAAGCCAACACCGTCCTATCCGCTTTGGCACCCAATGTACTGAGCGGCATCTTGCCGCAATCCGACCCACGATGCGCCAGACTGGCATCGAAACTCACAGAGTTCTGGTATTCACCGATCGTCGCGGTTCACCTTTGGTACGAGCGGCCGGTGATGGATGAGCACGTGGCGGCTTTCTTGGACCTTGGCCTGCAGTGGGTCTTTAACGACTCGGCATTGCGCGACACGTCGCGATCTTTGCGGCAACACATCGTAGTCTCGCTGAGCGCCGCAAACGAATGGTCTTCGCTGAGCAAACAGCAAGTTTTGGAGCGGATTGAATCGGCGATGAATACTGCGTTTCCGAGGGTACGCACGACGCGGTTGTTGAATTCATCTGTCGTCATGACGCTTGAGGCGACGATCAAGATCGAACCGGGGTCGCAGGAGTTGCGTCCCGCGACAATCACGGACATTCCCGGTTTTTTCGTCGCCGGCGACTGGACCGACACAAAACTGCCAGCGACGATGGAAGGCGCTGTGCAGAGCGGAAATGCTGCCGCGATGCGGGTGATCGATTGCTTGTGAGATTCCAGCGTTCATCTCGTTCATTCGTGCGATCGGGTCTATTCCATGCGCGGGTTTATAATCGGAAACTAACGCCGATCCGGGCGTGTGCCTCATACCAATCGCAAGTTGCCAACGTTGTATCGTGACGAATTTGAACCTATTGACCGCGAGATAATGAACATCTTGCAGTCCGATTTCTCCTTGGTCAGGGAGCCGTTTCGCGTAGTCGGAGACCGCTGTGGGGTGGATGAGTCCGAGGTGATCGACCGCGTCAAGGAGTTGAAACGCAAAAACGTTGTCCGTCAAATCGGCGCGATTTTCGACACCCGACGTCTCGGATACACGTCGACCCTTGTCGCCATGCGATTCCCGGACGATGCGCTCGATCGCGGCGCACACATTCTTAACGCTCATCCCGGCATCAGCCACAACTACGCGAGAAACGGTGAATTCAATCTTTGGTTCACTCTGGCGTTGCCGCCCGGCAAGGAGATCGCGGCTGAGGTACGGAAATTGACAGAATTGTGTGGCGCCGATACGGCACGCCTCCTCCCAACTATCCGGTTCTTCAAGATCGGCGTCAACTTCGACATGGTCAATCGTGTCTCGAATGCGACAGATTACTTCGTCCCCGATGTTCAGTATGGAAACGACGCAACGAAAGGTGTTGCGTCCGCCAGCGTTCCGAGCGCTGCAACGGACCTTTCCGAGTTCGACATCGACTTCGTACGTGAACTGCAAGAAGACTTGCCGCTCGAACCAAGGCCATTCGACGCGATGGCCGAAAGGTTGGGTCTCACAGTAGCCGAGCTTTTCGCGAAGGCCGATGAAATGGTTGATCGAAGGCTGATGCGACGATATGCCGCCGTCTTGCACCATCGTCGTGCCGGCTTCTCGGCCAATGCCATGGCGGTGTGGAACGTACCTGAGGAACGTTCGGTGGCGGTTGGGCAACGCATGGCCAAACATCCCGCAGTCACCCACTGTTACGAGCGGCCGAGATACGACGACTGGCGCTTCTCGCATTTCTCGATGATCCACGCTGTCACTCGTGACGAATGCGAGGACATCGCGAGAGACATTGCAGCCGAAACCGAGTTGGCCGACTACCAACTCTTGTACAGCCACCGGGAATACAAGAAGACGCGTGTGCGGTACTTCGTCGACGACAACGTCGATGTGGAACGCGCCGCGGCTTCGATCGGATCGTAGAATGCCTCGCTACTACGGCGTTTTCGTCGACATCCAGGATCGTCGATGCCTCGTCTTCGGAGGCGATGCGCATGAAGGTGAACGCAAGGTGAAGTACCTCTTGGAATGCGGCGGTCAAGTTACGCTGTTTAGTCCGGGAGACGACATCTCAGACAACTTGAAGTCTATGGCGCATTCCGGTGAGATTGATTGGATCGACCGGCGATACCAAAGTGGCGATTTATCCGGTGCATGGATAGTGATCGTCGCCGATACATCGGACCCTGTGATTAATCGAGCGATCTCGATTGAGGCCGCCGAACGCGACATCTTGCTCAATGTGATGGATGTTACACCTTTGTGCACCTTCATCGCACCAGCCTTGATTCAGCGGCAAGATGTCACAGTCGCCGTTTCGACCGCTGGCACGAGCCCGGCTCTCGCACGCCGTCTTCGGGAGCGGATATCTGATCACGACTACTGCCGTTGTCTGCAGTGGGCGGACATGGGACCAATGTTGGCCGAAGTCCGAAAAGACGTCAGGGCGCGTAAGTTGCCGGTTACGCCGAATGATTGGGCTCAATCGATAACCGATGACATGCTTCGCGCCTTCCAAAACGGAAAACCGGATGCCGCACGGGATATGTTGGTTGAAGCGCTGGAAAGCCGCGCCGCAGTCAACAATCGGGCATTGAATGCCTAACCATGATTGATTTGGGTGGAAAGTTAGTCCTCGGTTGCCGAGAAAGCAAACTGGCGATTGCTCAGGCGAAAGAAGTTGCGGACGCGTTGCGGACGCGTTTCGATAACATCGGAATCGAACGGGTATCCATCAAGACCAGCGGGGACATCAAGCAAGACGCTCCGGTCTCTGAGATCGGCGTAGGCGTTTTCGTAAAAGAAATCGAAACCGCACTGCTCCGCGGTGAAATCGATGTGGCGGTGCATAGCCTCAAGGATCTTCCGTCGGCAACGCCGGACGGTCTGCTGATCGCGGGTGTTCCCTATCGTGAAGACCCGCGCGACGCCGTCGTTAGCAGACGTCCCGGTGGGTTGCACGATCTGCCGCCCGGCGCCATCGTCGCGACCGGTAGCGCCCGTAGGCGAGCGTTGATCAACGCAGAACGTGGCAACCTCATTCTGAAGCCGATTCGCGGCAATGTGACTACCAGATTGGAGATGCTTGACGACGAGGATTCCGTGATCGATGCATTAGTGCTGGCCGCCGCAGGATTGAAGCGAATCGATGTGGCTCACCGAATTTCTGAATACCTCGGTTGCATGTCGTTCGTGGCTGCGCCAGGTCAAGGGGCCCTTGCACTTCAAACGCGGAGCGATGACACTCGTTCAATCGCCATTTGCGGTGCCATTGAACACGAAGGTACGCGCATGTGCGTCGAAGCGGAACGGGTTTTCATGGCTGAAATCGGTGGCGGTTGCAGTGCTCCCATTGGCGCACATGCGAGATTGGATGACGACGTGATTACGCTGGCAGTGGTCGTTTCCGATCCTTCTGGCGTCAATTTGATTCGCCGCCGAGAATCCGCTTCGGCTTCTGACGCAGTTGAACTCGGCAAGCGCGTTGCCGAACGAGTAGTCGAGGATGGCGCTCTTGACCTACTGCCTCAAGTGGCGATCGCTTCAACCGCGTGATGGCCAAAATCGGAACCGTCTATCTGGTTGGGGCGGGACCTGGCGATCCCGGGCTCATCACCGTCAAGGGCCTCGACGCGCTGCGGCGCGCCGATGTGGTCGTCTATGATCGACTGGCTCCCGCGGAGTTGCTGGCCAACGCCCGCGAGGATGCGGAGTTAATATCCGCCGCCAAAGCGCCTGGTACTGTTGCGCTCACGCAGATCGAGATCAACGAACTGTTGGTTGAGCGTGCCCTGCTCGGCCAAAACGTTTGCCGTTTGAAAGGCGGCGATCCATTCGTGTTTGGACGTGGCGGCGAAGAAGCTATCGCTCTTGCGGACGCGGGAGTGCCATTCATCGTGATCCCTGGCATCACATCGGCAATCGGAGCTGCTGCGTACGCGGGGATTCCCGTGACGCACCGCGGAATCGCGTCTTCTGTAACTGTCGTCACCGGAAGCGAGTTCGAGAAATCGCGTAAATCGGGTGTCGACTGGCAAGCGATTGCGAAGACCAATGGAACTATCGTCATCCTGATGGGCGCTTCTCGGATGGGTGAAATCGCGTCCGAGTTGATCGCGTGCGGACGGACGCCAAGCGAGCCAACCGCCGCCGTTCACCGCGGAACATCCTCAACTCAGCAAACAGTTGTCGGGACCCTGTCAGATATTGATTCGAAAGTTAAAGTCGCCGGTCTTGGTGCTCCGGTCGCAATGATCGTTGGCGATGTAGTGAATCTACGGGAGGAGATCACGTGGTTCGACACGCGTCCACTGTTTGGCAAACGCGTTTTGGTGACCCGTGCGAGGAGTCAGGCAAGTAGGCTTGCCTCCGGTCTGGCCGAACTCGGTGCAACGGTTGTTGAGTGTCCGGTAATTAGATCAGTTGCGGTTGAAAACGCGGATGATATCGATGCTTCTCTGTGTGAATTAGGCAAACACGATTGGGTCGCATTCGCCAGTCCGAACGGCGTCAACCAGGTATTCCGGCGGTTGAATGCGCTTGGAATGGACGCCCGAGCGTTCGCAGGTTGCAAAATCGCCGCGGTTGGACCGGCGACGGTCGGTGCGTTGGAACAGCGCGGTATCGTCGCCGATCTGACGCCAGACACGTACACGGCAGAAGGTCTCGTCGGCAAGTTTCGGTCTGCGTGGGTGGCACCAAAGTCGGCTTTGGTATTCAAATCTGATATCGGACGGGAGACATTGCCCGCCGGGTTGCGGCAACTTGGTGCTGAAGTCGCTGAAGTTTCGGCGTATCGCACGATTTTGGCTGAAGATTCCGCCGATGCCGCCGTTAAAGCATTTGCAGAGGGTATCGACATAGTCACCTTCACGAGCTCATCGACGGTTAAGAACCTCCGGCGGTTGCTTGTCGGAAATGTAACTCCAATTAACAACTGCATCGTAGCCTGTATGGGACCGGTAACTGCGTCTACGGCGCGATCGTTCGGATTACGAGTGGACATCATTCCCGAAGAGCAATCAATTCCTGGGCTAGTCTCAGCGATCGAAAACCACTTCCGCGATATTTGAACGTAATGTCGTCATCTGCCTTACCCGATTTCCAACGATTTCGTCCTTTGCGTTCGAACGCAGAAGTGCGCTTGCAGAACGCCGAAACTCGTTTGGACGGCTCTGAGTTCGTCTACCCCATGTTCGTCATCAACGGAGAAAATCGTCGCGAACAAGTGCCATCCATGCCCGGCATCGCGCGATTGTCGGTTGACGAAGCCATGCGCGAGGTGGAACGAGCCTCGTCCGCAGGCATCAATCGCTTCTTGTTTTTCGGGATTCCTGATGAAAAGGACGCTACGGGAACGAAAGCCTGGTCGCCGGATGAAGCTGTGCAACGAAGCGTTGCCGAATTGCGGAGGCATTTCCCTGATGCGGTGGCGATTACTGACGTTTGTATGTGTGAATACACGGATCACGGGCATTGCGGGAAACTGACCGACAACGGCGAGGTCGACAACGACGCCACCCTACCCTTGCTCGCTTCCGCCGCGGTTTCACACGCAGATGCCGGCGCTCAAGTCGTCGCGCCTTCAGCGATGATGGATGGGCAAGTTGCGGCAATCAGGGTTGCTCTCGACGACGCTGGATACCAAGACGTGAAGATACTCGGTTACTCCGCAAAGTACGCGTCTGCTTTTTACGGGCCGTTCAGAGACGCGGCCGATTCAACGCCGACCTTCGGAGATCGGCGAAGCTACCAGATGGCAACGAGTCAACGAGGCGAAGCGATGAATGAGATCGAAGCCGACATCGCCGAGGGTGCCGACTACATCATGGTCAAACCCGCGCTCGCATATCTCGACGTTATCGCCTGCGCAAAAGGACAATTTCCGGATCGACCGCTCTATGCCTACAACGTCAGCGGCGAATTCTCGATGATCCACGCAGCGGCGGCGAATGAGTGGATCGACTTGAAGAACACTGTTCTAGAGGTTCTTCTGAGTATCAAACGAGCGGGTGCCGACAACATCATCAGTTATTTCTCAATCGACGCTGCCAAATGGATCAATGGCGACAGCCGATGAGTCTGTTGAGAAATGAGAAACCCAATCCGGCTATGGCGCCACTATTGAGCGCTTGTGTTGCGGAATCGTTGGGGACCTTCATTTTGGTGTTATTCGGAATAGGTTCTGTGGCAGCAGCGGTGTTCACTGGAGCGCAGATCGGATTGTGGCAAGTAGCTGTGGTATGGGGATTCGGTGTCACGTTGGCGATTCATGTGAGCAGCGCCGTGTCCGGAGCGCACCTTAACCCGGCGGTCAGCCTGGCGTTTGCAATATTCCGAAGCGACCAATTTCCGTTGAACCGCCTTTTCGCATATTGGGGAGCGCAATTGATCGGGGCTGTGATTGCTGGTGTAGCGGTTTTGATCCTGTTCAATCCATTCATCGGTCGGTTTGAAATGGAAAACGGCATCGTTCGCGGCGAGGTTGGAAGCCAAAGGTCCGCAATGGCGTTCGGCGAATATTTCCCCAATCCCGCGATGTTCGACTCGATGACCATGTCAGTTTCGCCGTTGCACGCGTTCGCAGTTGAAGCATTCGGGACAGCAATCCTCGCGATCGTCATCTTTGCGCTGACCGAACGTCGCAACGCCGGCATTCCGACAAACGGTATGGTGCCGTTCTTCATCGGCTTCACTGTCGCCGCGCTCATCAGCCTGTTCGCTCCGATTACGCAAGCGGGTTGGAATCCGGCGCGCGATTTCGGACCACGCATCGTGGCGTGGCTCGCGGGTTGGGGGGAGATCGCTATCCCGGGACCAGAAGGCGGATTTTGGGTCTACATTCTCGGACCGCTCGTCGGTGCGCCTTTGGGTGCACTGCTGTTCAAGTTGGTCATCGAACCGGGTTTGCCCGGCAGCAAGCCTGAACCCGTCCAAGTTGTGAGGAGCAGATATGAGTGAAGACCGGATCGACGTGCTTTTCGTCTGCTCCCACAACGCGGGACGAAGCCTGGCAGCAAAAACGATATTCAACGACCGTGCCAAGAAACTAGGTTTGCAACTTCGCGCTCAGTTCGCAGGCACCAAGCCGGGCGAACGTGTTAATCCAGCGGTTCAACGCGTCTTGGAGTCGTTCAATCTCGACACTTCACGAGAGTTTCCGAAGTTGATAACCGACGAAATGTTGCAAGGTGGTCCGAGGATCGTGACGATGGGGTGCGAAGTGAACGCTGAATCTTGCCCTGCTGTGAACTTCGCCGATGTCGACGATTGGGGATTGCCCGACCCGTCTCAGATGTCATCGGACAAAGAGATCGTACCGCTAATCCACGACATCGCCCGAAGAGTGAACACGTTGATTCAGGAAATGACGAATAACTGCTAACTTAACGGTTGTTGAGAATCGACCATGACCTTGCCCAAGATGTTGCGGCGCGGCACGGATCCAAAGGTCCTGCTGTCAGTTGAACGTCGTCGGTTATCGCCCATCACGACGTATTCGTCGTCGCGCAATGCCCAAGTTCGATCCATCCGAGGTTGACCGCCGTAGATGAACGGCACGTCGATATCGAGACCGTCGATTTGAAGCCGACCGGCAATTAGTCGCACAAACTCACCCGGCAGACCGATTATTCGCTTCGTCTCCCAGAAACGCTCCCGTTCAGGGTGTTCGAACAGAACGATGTCCCAGCGCGCAGGTGTGGAACGTTTGAAGGCTCGTCGGCTGACCCGCACCCTTTGCCGGTCTCGCAACGCCGGATGCATCGAGTGGCCAACAATCAGCACCCATTTGCTAGTCAGGCGATCGAGCAATTTGCCGGGAGCTTCGACGATCGCCTGTAATTTCGTTTTGACGTTAGCAAACATCGGAGTAGTCTATTCTTGATACCGGTAATCGACATGTTATCGACTATCGCACTACTGGTCCGCGAGATGGTCTCACGGAAACACGAAAGGAACCATGACGATGCTACGAAGTGTCAGAAGAATAGCTGACCGATTGTCCCCAATTGGCGTTGCCCATGCTCACTGCGACATCCCGTGCGGGATTTACGACCCTCACGACGCAATTCAGGCAGCCCAGACAGTCATCCGGATGACTGAGCTGATCCAAGAGTCGGGTGACATGTCAGACGTTTCGGCGCGAAACAATCTTATCCGTTACGTCGTCGCCAAGGAAGAACACGCCAAGAAGGCCAAGGATGACATTCTCGTCATCTGGACCGATTACTTCAAGCCCGAGCATCTTGAGCAGTACCCGAACCTCCACGAATTGGTTTGGAACGCGTGCAAACTGGCCAGTCAGGCGAAGCAGAACGTCGACATGGATGCTGCGCAAGGCTTCAAAGCGGCCTTGGAAGAGATCGGCAACATTTTCTGGGAAACCAAGAAGTAGTCACACTTCTCTTCAGCGCAAAACGATTCCCGTCCGCTTAGCCGGGCGGGCGGGAACTCGAAATTCGACGTGGCTTTATCGGCTATTCGGAGTTGCCGAAGAATCCGATGTCGTTGGAAATGTACTCTTCCCGGATCGGCGACCAGATGTCAAGCGCGACGCAACCTTCGCTGGTCGCGGTCACCTGATGCGGGACGTGACCGGGGATAACGTAGTGCTCTCCCGTCGCCAATTTGGTCTTTTCGTGCCCCTCCAGTTCGAACCACGCTGACCCTTCCAGAACACGCCCACACTGTTCGTGCATGTGCGAGTGCCAAGGAACCACGGCGTTTGGCTCGATGTCGATGATGCCCATCATCACTCGTTCGCGCCAAATTAATCGGGCTTGGACTCCGGGCAGAAGTTCCCGCCGTTGGACGTATTCGGGGTCGAAATAACCGGCGCCACCGTCGGGCGCACGTGACTTGTCAACTTTGACGGTCATGCTGTTAACTCCTCGTTCACGCTTCAGAATCTAGCCATGCGAACCGACTTTGCGATCAATCGCCGCTTCGGCCACTGGGCTGATGATCTGGTCGACCTCGATGTTTAATAACGCCGGACCGTTGTGCGCGAATGCGCGCTTCATGGCTGGCTCTAGCCCATCCGCTGTTTGGACGTTTTCGCCATGCGCGCCCAGACCTTCCGCGACCAGATCGTAGCGAGTCCCTCGTGCCAAGACGGTCCACACGGGACGGCCGTAAATCCCCTTCTGGATCTGCCAATCGATGCCCCAGATCGAATTGTTGCCCAACAGGATTTTTACCGGAAGGTTGTGGCGGACCATCGTGTCGAGTTCCATGCCGTTGAAGCCGAACGAACCGTCACCCACGCAAACAACGCATTGAGTATCGGGCAATGCCGCCTGCGCTCCCAACCCATAGGCGACGCCGACGCCGATCATGCCGAAGCTCGATACGTTGTGGAACCTGAATGGCCTTTGGCGAGGCACCGACGCCCGTAAGAAGTGGCAGTAGTCGCCGCCATCGAAAGTGATGTGCGCATCCTCGTCAAGATGCTTTTGGAGCGTCTCGCTTACAAACATCGGGTGCATCGGCGTGGATGGACTGGCATGCTCGTAGAGCTCTTCCATCCATGCTTCCCGTTCGCTTTGCAAAGCAGACAACCACTCGGTCGGTTCTTGCCAAATCAACGCCGCGGCTTCGTCGGCAAGCTGAGAAATTGCAGGACCGACATCGCTTAGAACCGCCACCTCGGCGGTCCGCGCTCTTCCAATCTCGGCAGGTGCGGGATCGACGATGATGAACTTGACGTCCTTGTTGAACGGTGGATTGCCACCGAAACCGAGCGTGTAGTCCAAGCGTTTACCCAACATCAAAACGATATCGGCGTCGCGCACCATCTGAGCCGCCCGGTTTAACGGAAGGTATCCCAAACCAATGCTGTAAGGATGAGAGTCAGGGATGAGCGCCCGCGCGGAATCCTCCGAGACAAACGGGATCCGCGTGGTCTCGACCAATCTCTGAACTTCGTCAGGATCGGCGGTGGCTCCAGCTGAAGAACCGGCCATGATCAACGGGCGCTTTCCCGAATTGAGCAGCCGAACGGCGCGTTGAATCCGATCTGGATCGGCCATCACTCTCGACGGCGTGCTGTACTCGCTCGGCGCGTATCGCGCGAAGTCGGATGCGTCCACTGTCGCCGATTGGTAGTCGTGTGGAATGGTGAGATGCACGGGACCTTGACGACCGCTTAGTGCCGTCCGGAACGCCAGCGCGACGTATTCTGGGATTCGTTCCGGTGATGGGATTTCCCAAGCGCCTTTTGTCACGGGCCTGGCAATACCAACTTGATCGATCTCCTGCATCGCGCCGCGACCCAAATTTGGGGACTCGGCACTACCGGCGATATTTACCACCGGCGCTTCCGAATGAAACGCGTTTGCCAAGGCTGGCACGGCGTTTGCATGTCCGGGTGTTGTCGAGAGTGCAACCGAAGCGCGGCGGAGTATGCGTGCATACGAGTCGGCGGCATGAACTGCGCCCGATTCGTGGCGCGTGTCGATCATCCGGAACGGCTCATCGACCATGCGATCCAACAAGTCGAGGATGTGGTCGCCCGCGACACCAAACAGCGTCTCGACGCCTTCGGCTTTCAGCGACATGTTCAACAAATCGCTACCGGTCAGCTTTTTAGTCAATTCTTAGCAGTCCTTCCCACATAAGTGTTTAGGCTCAATACATCCATGAATGCAGTCACTGGCGTTTCATCCAACTCATCCAATTTTCGGAACTTGGCGCCTACGTCGCGCGCGAAATCGGAATCGCCAAACGTGGCTTCGAGGTTCGCGTTGAACTTGTCGAAAAGAAGCGGAATTGCTTCGTCTCGGCGGGTCCGGTGCCCGATCGGGAATCGAATCTCGACTTCGTCGGTGGTGCTTCCGTCAAGGAAATCCACCTTCACAGCATTCGCGATCGAACGCTTTTCCGGATCAAGATATTCGGATGTGTACTCAGAGCGTTCGGACACTACCATCTTTTCGCGAAGGGCATCGATGCGAGGATCGTTCGACGCGTTCTCCTCGTAGTCGTCCGATGTGACATCGCCATTGATTAAAGCTACCGCTGTCATGTATTGAATGCAGTGATCGCGATCGGCCGGATTGTTCAGTGTGCCTTTCTTGTCGATGATGCGTATCGCAGGTTCTTGAGTCCTGATTTCAACTTTTCGAACCTCATCTAATCGATGTGCCACCAGCGGGTGTAAGGCGACACCGGCCTCTACGGCGGTCTGCCCATGGAATTCCGCCGGGTATTTGACTTTGAACAGTACGTTTTCCATCACGTACGACGCAAGTGGTCTCCCCAGCGTCAAATCCTGTCCTTCAAACCACACATCTTGAAAACCGTAGTCCGGTGCCGTTAGAGCCGAGTAACAGCCACACATACCCCTCAATGCGAACCCGGCAAGTGAAACGCCGCGAGATGCCGCGTCTCCGGCTGCCCAGGATTTTCGAGCGTTGGTGTTTGGGGCGTGCCGGTAGGTGCGCAAAGTTGCATCGAGCCATGCGTGTGAAACTGCGGATGACACGATTTGTTCATCGCTATCCGACATGACCGCTGCGGCAACTGCAGCCGAAGCGACCTTGACGAGAAGGACGTGATCGATACCGACGCGATTGAACGCGTTGTCAAGCGCCAAAATCCCTTGGATCTCGTATGCTCGGATCGCCATTTCGAGCACGTCCCGGACGCGGAACGCCCTGCCGTCCAATTCTGGTCGCGATCTCGAAATACTGTCCGTAGTCGCGAGAATGGCTCCAAAATTGTCAGAGGGGTGACCCCATTCCTTTGCCAGCCACGTGTCATTGAAGTCGAGCCACCGAATCGCCGTCGTGATATCAAACGCGGCTTGTGACGGCGTTTTCAAATACGGTGTTCCAGGTATCGGAGTGCCGCCGGCGATGTTGTTCATCGCTCCGTCGGTCGTGATGAAGTCGCGGCATGCTGGAAAACCGAGTGCCAAAAAGGCGCAGCCGATGGAATCCATCAACGCTAGGCGCGCGGTTCTAAACGCCTCGTCGGTGCCTACCTCGCCTGGACGGCAGGCATATTCAGCAATCTCGGCAATGACGTCGTCGTAGCGGTTCGTCATTATCTGTCTTGCAACTCGACGTATTTTCGTGCTGGCGGGCCGATGTAGTCAGCGTTGGGCCGAATCAGCCGGTTGTCGTCGCGTTGCTCGATGACGTGGGCAACCCAACCCGACGTACGGCTAATGGCGAACAGTGGCGTGAACATAACGGTGGGTATGCCACAGAGGTGATATGCAGTCGCTGAATAGAAATCGAGGTTGGGATGCAGCCCCTTCTCGCGCATCATCACCTGCTCGATCCTCTCGGAGATATCGTAGTATGTCGTGTCTTCGATCTCGATGGCGAGTTTTCGTGCCAGTTCCTTCACGATGTCGGATCTAGGATCGCCGAATTTGTAAACCCGGTGACCAAAGCCCATGATTAGCCGGCGCGCATCAAGCATGTGGTTGACCGACTTCTCAGCTTGTTGCGGGTTGTCAAATGACGCTATTAGCTCCATCGCCGCCTCGTTCGCGCCGCCGTGGAGGGGACCTCGGAGAGCACCGATCGCCGCGACTACAGCGGAGTAAGTATCCGCCAGCGTACTGGTCACAACGCGCCCAGTGAATGTGGAAGCGTTGAATTCGTGTTCGGCGTAAAGGACGAGTATCGTGTCGAGAGTGCGACGAGCAGATTCGTTCGGCTTCTGGTCGGTCAACAAACGGAGGAAATGTCCTGCGAGGCCCACCTCGTCGGACTGTGTATCGATCCGTTGCTTTCGATGCGCGTAACGATGCCAATAGCCCAGCATCGACGTCATCGACGCCATCAATCGATCTGCAACGTACGGCGCGCTTCTACCCTCTTCGCCTTCGGGTTCAATTGAACCGATCATCGAAGCGCCTGTCCGAAGAACATCCATGGGGTGCGTAGACATCGGCAACGCTTCGAGCATGGAACAGACGTCAGGAGGTAGCTCACGGAGTTTCGCCAATCGTTGGTTGTAGGCGCTCAACTCAGTTCGGTTGGGCAGTTTGCCGTAGATCAGCAGATACGCCACCTCCTCGAAGGTAGCGTGTTTTGCTAATTCCTCAATGCTGTAGCCACGATATGTCAGTCCGGCGCCAGCTTTGCCGACTGTTGAAATCCCGGTTTCTCCGACGATTACGCCAGCCAAACCTTTGGCGGTGATAGTCATTTCGCTCGTTCCGATCGTCTACTCACTGAAAACAGGTCGTTTATCTTCCGTTCGTATTCGTGATACCCGATATTTTCGTAGAGTTCATCGCGAGTCTGCATCAAATGCACAACATCGCGCTGTGTCCCTGAATTCTTGATTTCAGAGTACACCGCTTCGGCGATTCGGCTCATCGCGCGAAATGCGGATAACGGGTACAACGCCATGGCCACATCCGTTGAGCGCAATTCATCCGCGGTGAACGGCGGCGTGTTGCCGAATTCGGTCAGGTTTGCAAGTATCGGCACGCGGGTTCGAGCGGCGAACTCTCGATACTGCTCCAACTCAGTCACCGCTTCGGCGAATATCGCGTCGGCACCCGCTTCAACGTAGGCGGCGCAGCGTTCCAAAGTTCGCGTCAATCCTTCAGCAGCCAACGCATCGGTGCGGGCCATGATCATGAATTGATCGTCGATCCGCGCATCGGCCGCAGACTTGATCCGATCACACATCTCTTCGGTCTCGACGACCATTTTGCCCGGCAAGTGCCCGCATCGCTTCTCTTGCACCTGGTCCTCAATGTGAATCGCCGCGACACCGACGCGCTCCATCTGACGGACGGTTCTTGCGATGGAAAGCGCGGCACCCCAACCGGTGTCGCAATCCACCAGCAACGGCAATTCGCTTACGGATTTGATCCGTTCGACGTCGACCAGCACGTCGGTCATTCCTGTCATGCCCAGATCCGGCAATCCATAGGAGGCAGTCGCGATGCCGCTGCCTGACAAATAGATCGCGTTGAAACCTGCTTTTTGAGCTTGGATTGCGGCGTACGCGTTGATGACGCCCGCGACCTGCAATGGTCGCTCGGCCTCCATTGCGTCGTATATGTTTTTGCGCATCGATGCGTGAATCCGGTTGATTTAGTTGCCGTTAGTTTATGTTGCGGAACGCGCCGAAAAGGACCGCGGGGGCGACGAGGAGGACTACGATGCCCACGACGAGCCGTAGACCAACGGCATCGAAACGATTCGCCAATCTAGTGCCGGCGTACATGCCCAAGACGCCAGGTATGCCGATGATCGCTATCAAGTGCCAATCGACACTGCCTTTGAGCAAATGGCCGACGAAGCCGGATATACCGACGAGAACCGTTATGGCCAAATTGGTGCCGGCGGCTTTGTGCGGGTCCATCTTCATCGCGAGTAACGCGGGCATCCGCAACACTCCCAATACCAATCCCACCGCGCCGCCGATGAGGCCGATCACAAACCCTGCGGCGCCTTCGCGGCTCACTTGTTTCACGTCGAGTTCGAGTTGATCATCGCCGCCACCTGTCATCGCGCGCCGGGTGCGCGCACCCGGATAACGGCGGCGAATCCGCATGATTCTCAGCGACCAGAAGATCAGGAACAATGCCGACCAACCCATCAGGAGCGTAACCACCGTGAGAAGAATCCAGACTGGTAAAACATCTGCGAAGTATCCGCCGAAAAAAGCGCCGACTATCGCAGGCCCTCCCATCGCCAACACAACTGCCGGTACAACGCGCTTGTCCAAAAATGCTTCGAGCGTCCCGATTGTTGAACCCATCACGCTGATCATGAGATTGGTGCCGGCGGCGATTAAAGGGTCGACACCGAATAGGGTCAGCATCGGCAATCTGATGACCCCCAACGCGATCCCGACGACACCGCCAGACAACCCCACCGCGAGCGAGATTGCGCCCATCACAACAAGTTGCCAGACTGCGAGGTCAGTGTTAGCCCCGAGAATCAAATCCATCGCGGTTCTCGGAGGTAATGATGTTTAGTTTTAGTTAAGTTCGACGCGCCGATGCGTCGACAATTGCAGTCAGGTACTTCACCAGAGTATTCTGAGGTGATTTCAAGGATCGAATTCGTCCTCGACTGGCTTTTTGGAGTGAACGTCATGTTCCAAAAAACTACCCTGAGTGACTAACCAGATACCTCGATCAAGCCGACCCGATCGAGCAATTCATCGATTTCTTTCAGGTGCTCATCGTCCGGCCTAAGCGACGGGCCCCGTGCGTAGATACCTTCTCGACTAAAAATGCCTCTTCTCCACATGATGTGTTTGTAGATCCAGTTGGCTAGGCCCTGGCCTTGCGCCAACGAGCGGATAATCGATGCGTACTTGTCGAAAGCGTCGAGCGCGCCCGACTCGTCTCCTGCTTCCCACAGGTCCCAAACCTCCACGAATTTGTCTGGCAATGTTGATCCAGGCATCGTGCCGACCGAACCACGACGAAGTTCTTCGAGAAGGAATGCTCCTCCCATGCCGCCGAACAGAATCAGATTGGCATCACCGGCAGTCAAACTCTGTGCCTCTGACATTCGCGGAATCGTCGGAGGGGTTTCGACCTTGATGTAACAGAGATTTTCGTGACGCTTTGCACACGCTACCGCCATGCCCGGAGGCACGGGTGCAGTGCTTTGATCCTGCATAAAGATGGGTATCCCGACCGACTCTGCAACGCGCACGAAGAACTCGATATGTTCCGAGGCAACGGTCGGTGTGTAACTCGTAGGTCTGATCATCAGTGCGTCGGCGCCCAGTTCTTCTGCTCGCCGAGAATATGCGATCGTCGCGTCCGTGCCCTCCACACCGGTGTTCATCACAACCTTTACACGGCCGTTCGCCGTGTCGACGACAGATTTCAAGACTGCGTCGCGTTCGCTCTCAGTAAGCTTGAAAACCTCGCTCGCCATCGCGATTCCAACGCCATGCACTCCTTGATCGATGATCCATTCGACTTGGTTTTCGAGGTCATCGAAAACGATGTTTCCGTGTTTATCGAACGGCATCGACAATATCGGGTAGACACCCCGCATAGTGAGGTCAGGCATTGGAGATACTCCGTGGATCTGCGGTACTATTCGCGCTCGGGATTACAGAAGTTGATGTTACATACATCGGCATTTCGAAGCGTCCCATCCTCACCCAATCAAGGACGGAACGACTGCGATTAGGACGCCGGCTACGGTCGCCGTGCCGATGACACCAGCAACGTTAGGACCCATGGCGTGCATTAAGAGGAAGTTCTCGGGGTCCTCGTCTTGGCCCATATCTTGCACGACTCTCGCCGCCATCGGGACCGCGGAAACGCCTGCGGCACCGATCATCGGGTTTATCTTGCTCTTTGAGACCAAATTCATCAGTTTTGCCAACAAAACGCCGGTGATGGTAGCGGTGGAGAACGCGAACAGCCCGAGGACAAATATGCCCAATGTTTCGGGTTGCAGGAAGATCGATCCCGGCATCGTGGCGCCGACCGATAAACCCAAAATGACGATCGTGGCGTTCATCAAAGCGTTCTCTGAAACGTCGGCGAGCCTCGGAACCACGCCGGAAACCTTGATGAGGTTACCCAGCATCAGCATCCCGATTAGGGGTGACGCCGACGGAACCAACACACTCACGACGATGGTGGTGATGATGGGAAACAGGATTAGCGACCTGCGTGACACCGGTTCGCTCGAATACTCCATGCGAATTTGGCGTTCATTCTTGGTCGTCAGAAGTTTTATGAGAGGTGGTTGGATGATCGGCACCAAAGCCATGTACGAATATGCTGCGACCGCAGTTGCGCCGACGATATCGCGCACTTCAACATTCGGTAGTGAATCGCCCAACTCCCGCATTCGCGTCGCGATGAATATCGTCGTGGGACCGTCCGCGCCACCAATTATTCCGATTGACGCAGCTTCGAGCAGCCCGAAATCAAACCAACCGACCGCGCCGAGGACCAATGCACCAATCAGTGCGAAAAACACACCCGCCTGCGCTCCGGCTCCCAATAACAGGGTTTTTGGATTGGATAGCATTGGCGAAAAATCGGTTGCCGCGCCTACTCCCAAAAAGATCAGCAACGGCAAGATGTCCGATTCCAACCCGACGGACTGGAACGTTCTGAGAATGCCGGTCGGCGCGCCTTCGCCGCCCTCGCGAATGAACTCGCCCAACGGCAGATTGGCGAAGAGTATGCCCATTGAAATGGGAACGAGAAGCAACGGTTCTTTGCGTTTAGCGATGCCCACGTACAGCAATACTGCGGCGATCACCCACATCGCCACGATGCGCGGATCTTCGCCAATGGCTTCAAAGCCAACGAGAATTTGGTCTAGCACGACTTCGCCGGACATCCGTTACTCGATCTCCACCAACGATTGGCCGTGTTGCACCGATTCGTCTGCGGTGACGTGAACTTGAGATACAACTCCGTCTCGCGGCGCCGCAATAGTGTTTTCCATCTTCATCGACTCGAGGACGACGATCGATTGACCGCGTTGAACATTGTCTCCGGTGGCCACGTTAACGCGAATTATTCGACCGGGCATCGGGGCGCGGACGACGTTTTGGCTATCGGAAGCCGCAGCCGCTGAAGGGCGTGCGCGCTCCGCCGGACGACGTCTGGGCATCGGACCGGGTGCAGGCCGCGGCGGTAGCGGCGCGGTTGGTGCTGATTGCACAGCGTCGGGTATTTCGACCTCGAATTCGACGCCATCGACCACAACCGATACGGGTGACGAGGAGACATCGCCGACCTCGACTTCGTATGTCACGGCGTCGACGGTGATACGGTAGCGACCCGTCATCGCCACCCTCTGCTACCTTGCTTGGCGCGTTGTCTGGCTCTTCCCTCGGCCAACCACGAGTCGTAATTCGGGTTCGCTAAGTTAGCAACAACACCCGATTGGACGCTGACATCGTTTTCCAGGTTGCGCCTAGACAATGCGATCGCTACGGCAATCGCCGCGGCTCTCGCGGCACCGCTAGAGCCTTGGTTAACGCCGACCGGTTCGGCAACGGGTTCATCCGCCGATTCGATCGCTGCCGTCTCTTTGGCCGCCTCTTCCCTCCTACGCAGATATGCATCCGACCACGCCATGATTCGAACGGATAGCGCAAGAATGATGAGCACTACAGTTGTCATGCCGATCCCGATTCCGCTGACCTGTAGGCCGTCAAATATGGGTTCAAAATCCAATTTCGTTCTCGGATCGTCTACTCGCTCGCGTCTTGGAGCACCTCAACTGTGGCAACGACTTGTCGTGCATCGCCGAAATCTGCGTAGACGATGCCGTCGCGGTCGCCCGCGTTCAAAGAATGCACTAATTCAACATTGTAGGTTTCGCCGTCGATTTCTAAGCGTGCAGTGAATTTGTTTGACGGCCCTTGGAGCGGAGCGTTGTGAACGGTTTGGTTGAATTCCCGTGCCAGAGTTTGTGCTTCCTCAACGTCGATCAGTTGAAACTCGATCTTCGAACCGGGAACTTTTTGTACCACGCAGGGGAGGTCGACGGATATCACCGAAGCGATCTTCGCGTACCCGCCGGTCGGTTGTCGGTCCGCGAAGAGGATGATGGGGTTGCCGTCGGCTGGCACTTGCACTGCCCCCATGTAGGCCGGGTCCGAAACGATGTCGTGTTTGCCGCCAATTGCGGATATTTCGGCACCGCCCAACCTTGCCCCTTGGCGGTCGGTGAGGTTGCTGACGATGAATTCAGACGCGAAGAATCTCGACTTTGAATCATCGTCGAATGCATCGAATTGGGGTCCGGCAGTGACACGTATCCGTTGGCCCGTTTCGTGACACACTGGCATTACCAAATCCGGACGCGTCGTACCCGCGGATGGTCTCTCGTTTCCGTCCGTTTCTTCACCAATCGGCAGAGCGTCTCCGGATGTCAATGCACACCCATCCAAACCGCCGATCCCAGAGGCGACGTGTGTCGAGCGGGAACCCAAGACTGACGGGGTGTCTAAACCACCTGCGAAGGCTACGTACGCGTACAACCCGGCCATCGGTGCCGAAACGTTTAGTGCCGCATTCGCTGGCACTATCAGTGTTTCCCAAACCGGGACGATGAATCCATCAATGTCCACAGCAACCTCTGCTCCGGTGACCGCGACTTTGGTATCTGCGTCGAAAACGAGAGACGTTCCGCCGAAGGTTGATTCGAAAACTGCGGATGTCGCAGGGTTGCCCACGAGACGGTTTGCCACGACTGCTGCCTGGAGATCGAGAACCCCACTGACGGAAACGCCGAAGCGTTGACTGCCGCGTCGACCCAGATCCTGAATAGTCAATCGGCTGCCAGGCGTTAGAACCTCTACGTTTGGAATCGAGGTCGCCATCTAACTCACTCAGACCGGATCTTGGCTTCGAACTCTTCGTACGAAATCGGTACAAAGTTGACCTGAGTCCCTGGCAACATCGCAGATGGAGGGTCAGCATTGACGTCGAATAAAGCTATCGGTGTGCGTCCGATCAGTTGCCATCCCCCCGGACTCTCATTCGGATAAACCCCGGTTTGCGATTCGGCTATGCCGACAGAGCCCGCAGGAACGCGCGTTCGTGGCGTTGATAGGCGGGGGCAAGCAATACGTTCGTCCATGCCACCCAGGTACGGAAATCCGGGTGCGAAACCCAGCATGAAGACGTGATAGTCCGTTCCCGAATGGATCGCGATGACCTCTTCGACATCGATCCCCGCGTGCTCCGCGACAGTCTCCAAGTCTGGGCCGAACTCTCCGCCGTAGGCGACGGGAATCTGATGCGACTCAGTTCCGAGATCGCCGATCGGGTCTTCGGATGCAACCGTTCTTTCAACGAGAACATCCACATGACCTCGGATTTCAGCGTAGGTCACGACCTCGACGTTGTACTCGATCAGCAATGATCGGTACGAAGGGATGGTCTCCACGACTGTATCGATGAAATCGGATCGTTCGATTTCGCCTTGGAGAGCATACACGCGCGCATTGATCGAGTAATCTATCGAGTTGCCGAATTCGATCAGAATTGATGAATCATTGGCCGGAAGGATGCGTGGGTATTCGGACAAAGTCAATTCTGTCGAGATCAATTATCTAACCCGTTGTTATCCGAGGATTGATGCCAGCGGTTTGACTTGGATGCCGCTCGATTCGAACGTTGATTTGACCGAAGCTGCCATCTCGACAGCACCCGGGGTGTCTCCATGGAGGCAGATAGTATCGGCCGCAAAATCAATATCCTTGCCATCTGAGGCAGTTACCTTGCCTTCAGCAGCGAGGCGTAGTGAACGAGCAGTAACTTCATTGACATCGTGGATGACTGAACCGGGTTGGGAACGCGGAACGAGCGTTCCCTCTGGCGTAACCGCTCGGTCGGCGTAACACTCGCGTGCAACCCTCACATTTTCGTTCCGCGCAACGTCTTCCCAGACGGAATTTGCGAGAACGACGTGTATCAACTCGTCGTCGATCTTGCGGATCGCCTTTACAATCGCCGCGGCGATGTCCTTGTCGCCGACAGCGCGGTTGTAGAGCGCGCCGTGTGGTTTGACATGGGCAAGTCGTTTCGATTTGGTGAACGCCGTGAGCGCACCGACCTGGTACGTGATTGCGTGTGCCACCTCATCGGGCGTCAACGCCATATCGCGGCGACCGAACCCCGCCAAATCCGGGTATGCCGGATGTGCGCCGATGCTCACGCCCTGCTCTTCGGCGAGCGCTACGGTGCGCGCCATCCAATCCGGGTCTCCCGCATGAAAACCACATGCGATGTTCGCCGAAGTGATGTGCTTGACGATCTCCTCATCCATGCCCATTCGGTATGAGGCGTAAGACTCTCCGATGTCGGCGTTTAGATCAATCGCCACCGTTGCGCTCATGGCATGTGCTCCCAACGTATATCGCGTTTCACTTCGAATCGCATGGAGATTTCAAACGACGGTTTTCAGCGATTCGACAGCGATTAGTATCGTATCACCGATGGACAATAAGCTTCCCAATCGCGCCGCCACACCGCTCTCCCGACTGCCAGAATCCCATCTGGAATCGATCCGCACTTTGGAATCGGCATACCTTCGTCACCGCGACGCGATAAAGCAGTCTGGCTTTAGCGGAGGGCCCGATCGATGGCGAACCGAGCGCTCCCCGTTACTCGATGCTGTAGAGGGCGATGGCGAGTTCTTGGATTTTGGTTGCGCAAACGGTCATTTGCTCCAATCCGTTGTCGAGTGGGCCCGTGAGCGCGGAGTCGAATTGACCCCGCACGGCGTAGATCTGAATCCGCGCCTATTGCAAGAGGCATTGAGGCGATTTCGCCAAAATCCGGATCGCTTTTGGGTCGCGAATGCGTGGGGATGGTTGCCACCACGAAGATTCAGGTGGGTTTACGCCATATGGGACCTGGTGCCGATCGAATATCTTCCCCAATTGGCTCGGCATCTGCTCGAACATGCTGTCGCGCGCAACGGAGCGTTGATTTTCGGAGCGTACGGCAGTCGATCAGATGATCGCCCAAGTGTCGACGTCGCACGCGTCCTGCGAGACGGTGGATTAAAGGTTTCCGGTGTTTCTCAAGGCGGAGAGTTGCCAAGTGGTGGCCCTGTAACCAGGTTTGCTTGGATCAAACACGAAGATTGGGTTCGGAACGCAAATTAACATCTTGGACCTTGCGATTGTTGCGAGCAGGTGACGCGAAGTCCACCAGCTTTCGTTGCCTCATGCTGACGAAACTGCGGAGGTCTTCACCGAGAACGACGTGATCCACCAGTTCGATGTCGAGGAAGTAACCGGCTCTGACCAATCGCTCAGTGAATGAAATGTCGGCACCGCTTGGGTCGCCTTTACCTGATGGGTGGTTGTGGACTAACGCATAACGGGGGAGGTTTCGTTCGACCACACGGCTCAAGATCTCACCCGTCTTGGCAACCAGTTGGTCACAGCAACCGATGTAAACGCGAGCCTTGCCACGATATCGATTCCGAACGTCGAGCAGCACGATCCACATCTCCTCTTGGGCGTTGTCGCGCAATCGGGTAGTGAACTGCTTGGCGACGGCCCATGCGATGGTCTCACCGTTCGGCAAGTGGCACCCATACGCATTGCCCGGCGCTTCGATCTCTTCCTGTGCAGCGCGCCTTCCCAACTCAAAAGCTGCCGTCAACACATCCGCCTTGACAGCGCCGATTCCTTCCACGTTCCTCAGATTGAAGGGGCTCACACGACTAAGACCGCGTAATCCATCAAACTCGGTTAACAGATTATCTGCAACGTTTTTTACGTTAACGCCTTGGATTCCGGACCCGAGAATGATCGCTAATAGCTCAGTGTTTGTGATTCCCGCCGGGCCCAGTTCGTGCATTCGTTCCCGCGGCCGCTCGCGTTCCGGGACGTTCTTCAATCGGAAATTCTTGAGTCGTGGAGAGGGACCGTCATTGCCGTCAGCGGACGAAGCAGAACCGAATTCGTCGCCAATATTTCCTGGCGCGCTTTCCGATGCCGCCTCGGGCACTTGCGCATCGGCGTCAGGCGCAAACAACGGATCAAGCGGCAATTCGCTGCGTAACTCAGGCGCGGCCGACGGCATCTCGACGAAGGACGCCAATTTCTCAGGGTCGACGAACGCCGAACGCTTGCTGGATTTGGCGATTTGTTTGTGGAAGTCCAAAAGCCCTGCATTCATCATGCAGAGATTTTCGGACAATCAATTCGACTCATTCGAGTTGCGATGTCACAACTCGCGAGTTTTTCAGAACGGTAGTCTGACCAAGTTGCCTGTCTTGATCGATTCCGTTACCGCATCGGTGAACTGCATGTACTTCAACCCGTCGGTGAAATTCGTGTGGGTCACTGGCTCGATGCCCCGAATTGCGTTAATGAACTCCTCTTCTACGCGCCATGCTCCGCGGTTTTCCGGCGGGATTTCGATGGGTGTCAAAGCGCTGTCGCCTCGGCGTGCACCGCTGACCGCGTATGTAGCTCCATCCGAAGTTGCTGGGTCAGCAAGTTCTACGCGAATTACGCCGTCGGTACCGTGGATCGATAGATCGAGTGCACGCGTGAAGGCGGAGACAGCGGTGGTGGTATAACTCATCGTTCCGCCGCACTCCATGGACATCAACACGTCGATGTGGTCCGGGATAGTGGTGGAACGACGGCGACCGTCGTCATCCAAACGGTGACTAACGACGGTCTGTCCCAAGGCCTGCACTGTCTTAGCTGGGCCAAACCAGCGCATCATGGCTTCGTACCAGATGCCCATAGTCATGATGTTGTTGCCCGAAAGGTCGCGGTTGTGCCGCCAATGCAATGGTAGATCTGGGTTTGGGAAATCGCTGCCGGTTCCCACGTGAAGCTTGATGTTGACCAGATCGCCGATGTAGCCCTCAGAGATCAACCCGATCACTGTCTGGTCGATCTCGAGCGAATGGGGTGCAGGAACGATCTGCGCCACCAAATGGGGAGCGCGTTTGGACGCCTCCAACATTTCGAGAGCCTCATCGGAGTTCATCGCCATTCGGGCCTCGACGAGGACATGTTTGTCAGCTTCGAGCGTTTCGATGACCAATGGTGCGTGCATGTATGGCCACGTGCCGATACATACGGCGACGATATCTTCGTCTTCGAGGAGTTCGACCCAATCGTCGTAGACCTCCGGAATTTCGAACTCGCCGGCGACTCGCTCAGACGATTCTCTTGATCGGTTCACTAGACCTTTGATCTCGACACCCGGTTGGGCGCGGAGTCCGGGGATGTGCCTGAGTTGGGTGTTACCGCCAGCGCCGATGAGGCCGAGGACGATGTTGTCGGTGTCTGTGGTCACGGTTTTGCTCCTAGAGTGTCGATTAGTCGTGTTGGTTGTCGGATACGCTTAAACAAGGTTAGCCCAGCAATGCAAATTGCGGCACCGAAATGATCACACAACCGGCATCGTTAAGCGAACCAGCATGGAAGACACGAACATTACGGCGACCAATGTCGATCTCGTCGGCGACGGTGTCTCGGTCACTTGGTCAGACGGCCGAACTTGCCTTTTTCCGTACCGCTATCTCAGGTTGCAGTGTGCGTGCGCGGGCTGCGTCGAAGAGATGAGCGGTCGTCAACTCTTGAACGTCGCGATAGTGCCGGAAGACATCATCGCCGTCGATTACTTGGAAGTTGGCAGGTACGCCCTACAATTCTTGTGGACCGACGGCCACTCGACAGGCATTTACCCGTTTCGAATGTTGCTTCGATTGGCGAGCGAGGACGATGCGGTCCGGTGCGACTGAACCCGTTTTATTCGATGGGTTAATCTCCGTTCAACATCGTCCGAACCGTGCTTACAACGTCCTCTGGTTGGGGCATGAACGCGGTTTCCAATCCCTTGTTGTAAGGCACCGGCGTGTGAGGTCCGGTGACGCGTTTGACAGGTGCGTCGAGGTAGTCGAACGCCTTGTCGGCGATGATGGCAGCAAACTCCGACGCCATGCTGGCGCGCGGAGTGTCTTCATCGACGATTACCACGCGGTTGGTCTTCTTAACGGATTCGATGATGATCTCTTCATCAAATGGCGAAAGGCTCAGCATATCAACCACTTCCGCGTCGATGCCCTCTTCGGCCAACTTGTCGGCTGCTTGTTTACAAACCACTGATGTGTAAGACATCCCGATCAACGTCACATCGTCGCCGTGCTTGAGGTAACGCCCTTTTCCGAGCGGGAATGTGAACGACTCGTCGGGCGCGAAACCCTCGATGTTGATCAATTTCTTGTCGTTGACGAGGAACACGGGGTCATCGTCGCGAATCGCCGCGGCCAGCAGACCGCGCACGGTATACGGATCGGACGGCACGACGACTTTCAGACCTGGGATGTGCGCCAGCATCGAGTAAAAGCTCTCGGAGTGCTGAGCTGCGTGACCGGTACCACCACCGGAACGGGCGAAGAGTGTCATCGGCACTTTGGTCTGCCCACCGAACATGTAGCGCGATTTGGCAGCGTTGGAGAGCAGTTGATCATAGGCTACGGTTACGAAGTCGAAGTACATCAGATCAACCACAGGCCGCAATCCTGTCAACGCCGCACCAATGGCCGCGCCTACAAAACCGGCTTCGGATATGGGAGCGTCTCTGATGCGTTCCGGACCGAAATCTTGGACTAATCCTTTGGTTGCAGCAAACGGACCGCCCCAAGCATCCAGAGGCTCGTTGGTGTCTCGATCGAAACCGCCAGATATGTCCTCACCCATGATGAAGACGTCGGCATCGCGGTCCAATTCGTCACGGAGCGTCCTGTTGAAAGTGTCGCGGTATCGCTCAACGGTACCGGGAACGTCGTAACCCGGGCCGGGCGCTAGAACTCCGGGATCGCTTAGCACAGACCTTGTTTGCGTCGCATCGGCTGTCGTCATAGCTTTGTGGTTGCCTTTCTGTTGAAGAATTCGATTGGGATATTGACGCTCAGCGCAACCCAGCCAATGGGTTTGAGTATTCAACGTAGACGTCAGTGTAGAGCTCTTCAATCGGGGGCATCGGGCTGTTCAATGCGAATTCGACTGCGTCTTGCATCTCCTGCTCGATCTCGTCTCGGATCGACTGCAATTCTTCTTCGGTCATTGCGCCTTGTCGCATCACCAACCCTTCGAAATGCTTGAGGCAGTCGCGTTCCCGGTACTCTTCTTCCTCGTCTGGTTTCCGGTACTTCGTGGGGTCGTCCGCGTGGAAGTGTCCGTGGTATCGATAGGTCTTGAGTTCGAGCAATGTCGGGCCTTCGCCAGCGCGGGCGCGCGCCACCGCCTCCCCTGCCGCCTCGTACACAGCGAAGACGTTCATGCCGTCAACCTGGACGCCGGGTATGCCGTAGGAGTCGGCTCTTGCAGAGATGTCGTCGGTTGAAACCGCGTACCATGCGGGAGTTGCTTCCGCGTATTGGTTGTTTTCGCAGGCGAAGATTACGGGGAGTTTCCAGATAGCGGCAAGGTTCATGGATTCATGGACAACGCCTTGGCTCGTAGCGCCATCTCCGAAGAACGCGACACCGACCGACTCGTTTTCCGTGCCACGATACTTCGAGGTCAACGCGGCACCTACCGCGAGGGGCACCGAAGCACCGACGATTGCGTTTGCGCCGAGCATGCCTTTGGAAAAGTCGGCGATGTGCATGCTACCGCCTTTGCCCTTGCATTGGCCAGTGTATCGCCCCATGATCTCGGCCATCATCGCCTTCGTGTCAAGACCTTTGGCGATGCAGTGACCGTGGCCGCGATGCGTTGATCCGATCCAGTCTTTTTCGGTCAGGTGAGCACAGATGCCGCTCGGCACGGCCTCCTGGCCATCGGAAGGATGTGTGACGCCCATCGCGTTCCCTCGGAACGTCTGCTCCAACATCGTCTCTTCGAATCGTCGGATCCGGTACATCGTTTCGTAGAGCCAACGCAGTTTTTCTCTAGTTATTCGCATCACGCAATTTCCCTGCCGTTGGAAAATATTCTTTAATACGTTCCAACGGGATCGGACTTGTTTGAGTTCGTTGAGATTGATGTTACAAGTCGAAACGCCCTCAGATGAAGTTCAGAACATCGGCGTTGGACTCGACGTATCGAAATCGCCTCGTTTGGTGCAACTACAATCGATGTTCGGCGCTCGCCAAGGAAGGCGTTGATGGCTCAGGTTTGGATCGACATAGACGACAACGACAACTGCGGGTATTTCCCTATGCAGACATTCGAAGTCCGCGGGCAGGAGCGAGTCGCCTCTAGCATCCTCCTCGACGACGTGACGAACGTCGACGGGCGCTGTGAAACCGTCGGGTGGTCTGACTTCGGGCGTTGCGAGATACGAGTCGTTCCGGTCGGTGATTCAGGGGCCGGCGAGTCGATCTTGGTTCACGGTGGCAATCACGGGATTCGTCTGCGTCCGAGCCGCGGCGGTGCCGATTGGTCGCTCGGATCCCATGACGAATTTGGCGAGCCTTACATGCTGTTGCCGACAGGAACCGCGATCGAGTTCGTCGAGTCTGCGGAGACTTGCTGAAATCCGTTACTTGGCGCGGGAAGTGCGCGTTGACACTGACGCGTGGTGGCAAATAAGATAGATGGTTGCGCGCAGTTAGGACTTGCGCCCTTTGGAACGATCGTTTAGGCATACTGAAAGATGATTCCGGCAGTTCGAGACCGTCTGCCCGCTAATTGACCAAGAGAACGGCGAATGGACCCACAACCGCTTTCATCGTCCGAATGGGCGCAGATAGGCACCGCGCTCAAATTTCTCTGGGCTGCGTTGGGTTGCGCAATCGTCGCAGGTTTCAGCCTCCTCACCGCCCATGCCATCATCGTCACGTTGGTCGATTCGAACACCATTCCGGCCCGATGGTCAAGTCTCCGACCCGTCTTCTACGGCATCGGAATTCTTGCAGTTGTCGGTGTCATCACCTGTTTCGTATTTGCAGCGCTCAACATGGACTGGCTCGAAGTTAGATATTCCAGGTATTGGCAGTGAAATCGACTACGATTCCAGCGGATATTCGGGCGAAAACCTTGTTTAACTCGGATTACTCGGCAACCCAGGAGTTGATACATCTTGGCAGCATTGCTTGAGTTTCTGCGCGAGAAACACCGGACCACTCCTCTGTGGCTAAAGGTGTTGATCCCAATTCTCGGAATCGGATCTCTTGGCGTAGTAGCCGTGAGCGGCGCGATGTTGTCGTTCGTCATCACAGCTTGGCTCGGTCAACCGATACCTGTTCTGGGTTTCGACCAATCGGTCGAACAACCGATCGCTTTTCCGCACACAATTCACGCCGGGACCGCGAGCTACACTAATTCGACGGGCGATCAGGTTCAGGGCCTTGGGATGGACTGCACGTTTTGTCACAGGACGGTTACATCGCAAGCCAACGCCGGCGTACCGCCCGTCCAATTCTGTGCGTACTGCCACCAAGTCATTGGCGGAGAGGAAAGCGAACCGTTGACGCAGGTTCGAATGGCGGCCGGAATCGTTGGTGACGAACCACATCCGATCGACTGGAAACGTGTGCATCGAATGCCCGACCACGTCCGCTTCGTCCATGAACCGCATATCCGTTACCTAACGCAACACCCAGAAGCGGTCGCCAATAGCACCAGCGGCGTTAGCACCGGTGCCGCGGGTGTTTGTTCAACCTGCCATGGCGACGTGGCTGCGATGGAAGAGGTCGCACAGGTTGAACCTCTAAAGATGGGACAATGTGTGAATTGCCACCGCGACAACAATGCGCCGACCGATTGCGCTTCATGTCACCATTGATCTGGCGAACTCATAATTTAGAGACGAACACGAGCCAAACCACTAGATGAAACTAAGTCGAAGAGAGTTCCTGGCGCTAGGCGCAAAGGCGACTGCTGGCACGATGATTTTCGCGGCCTGCGGTCTGCCGGAACGTGAACTCATTGTCCAGAGTCCGATCGACATGCCCGAGGACCTGGTGCGTGGCGAAGACGCTTGGTACGCGACGACTTGGCCAGACATGCCCGGCGGCGACGGCCTGATCGTTCGTGTCATGCAGGGACGGGCCAAAAAGATCGCCGGTAATCCCGACCACCCTGTCAACCTCGGCAAACAGAGTTCGCGTCATGACGCCGCCATTCAGCTGACTTATCATCCTGACCGCATCAGCGAACCTATGCTCCGCCAGAGCAAAGGCGGGTTGTACGACCCGATATCGTGGCATCGCGCCGAGCAATTGGTGCAACGCGCAGTCGAAGAGGGCAAAGACAACATGTCAGTGGTCACCAACCCGTTGGGTGGACATCTGGAATGGGTCGCGATCAATTTTGCCGCATTGAACGGTGGTCGCCACATCAAGTTCGACCCAACGGAACAAGGCGTTATGCAGGACGCGATCAAGTTCGTCTACGAACAAGAGGATCCGCCCTACTACGACATCGCCAACGCAAACACGATTCTTTCCATCGGGGCAGACTGGCTCAGCACCTGGCAATCATCGGTTGGATACTCGGTTCGTTACGGTGAGTTCCGATCCAAGCATGACCGCGGCTATCTCATCCATGCCGAACCTCGAATGTCGATGACCGCGGCGAATGCCGACCTGTGGCTTCCGGTCATTCCGGGCTACGAAGGTCATTTGGCAATGAGCATCGCACAGGTGATCGTCGATGAACGCCTTACGGGTTCAGGCGAAATCGCCAGATTCTTCAACCAGATTCCAACGCCTTCGTTGGTTGGTTTCCGACCCGAGGACGTTGAGGAACGCGTCGGCGTGTCCGCGTACAAAATCCGCAAGGCCGCACGCCACTTTGCTGAGCATCGCCCCAGTCTCGCATTCGCAGGCGGGAGCGCGGGGGCGCACACCAACGGGCAGTTCAATATCGCTGCGACACACGCGCTCAACACCTTGGTTAGTGCCGTGGGGTCCGATGGCGGGGTGAAATACAACCCGTTGGCCGTGTTGGAAGGCGTCACCGGAAGAAGTAGCGGCGATTCGTTCAGCGATTGGGAAGTCGAACTCGCCCAGTGGCGCGGCGGCAACGTTCAGACCGTGATCATTCGCGGCGCCGACATCGTTCACGGAATGCCCAACTCGGTCGACGTGGTCGGTGCAATGGACGGCGTACCGACGGTGATCGGTTTCGGGAGTGTAATGAACGACACGCTCGCCAATTGCGACTTGATTCTTCCTGAGAAGACCTTCCTCGAAACTTGGGGTACCACCATTCCGGACCCCGCACCCGGCTACGAAGTCGTAACGATCCAGCAACCTGTAATCGGTCAAACGGAACTGTTCAGCGGCGGCGGATTGATCGCCGACGCGCGCGGTTTCGGCGACGAACTGTTGCGAATGGCTGGCGGCGATCTCGGCGCTGACGACATGGAAGAGCTGGTCAACATCTCGATAGATCAGCTTTACGAGCTGAACCGCGGCTCTGTTTCGGCACCGAACAAACGTCTTTTCAAGCAAGGGGTTCTCCAACGCGGTGGTTGGTGGGACACTGAGTCAGCAGCCGAAACCCCGTCGGACCACGCGCCGCCAAACCTGTTCGACCTCGAAAGCGCGGTCCGCTATTCCGACACCTCGGGATTGGGTGAAGGAGACGACTTCCATCTGGTGCCGTTTCTCTCGAACAGCCTCTACGAAGGTAGGTTGTCGGCAACTCCATTTGCGATCCAAAACCCCGACCCGATGAGCAGTGCGGCATGGGCGACTTGGGCGGAGATGAACGACAAAGAAGCTGAACATCTCGGAATTCGCGAAGGCGACGTGCTCTTCATCAAATCTGAATACGGCGAGATCGAAGCACTCGCTTACCCGACTCCCGGCGGCCGCCCCGGTGTTATCGGTGTCCCGATTGGCCTCGGCCACGAAAACGGTGGCAGATATGACGAAGGACTCGGAGCGAATGTGTTGAAGATCCTCGCGCCCCATATCGAACCCGCAAGCGGTTCGTTGGCGTGGGCCGCAACCCGCGTCCGCGTGGCGCGTTCCGGCCGTAAACGCGAACTGGCTAAGTTTGAGGGTGAAGTAACTGCGTTCCCGGTCGAACCTGGCGTGCCAGTTCTTGTTGTCGCTCCAGGCGAAAGCGCGCACGATGCAGAGATTGCCAACCATCATACCTACCAGCAAGAATTCCTGCTACCTGACAAAGGTGAAGAGGACGAAGAAGAGTCAGGAGGAGGCCACTGATCAGTGGTTGTCGCTTGCGCGCATACCATGAACGTGGATTGACCACATGACATTGCAACGAGAAAAAAGAGACTACAGCTGGGGCATGGTCGTCGATATCGACAAATGCACCGGTTGTCAGGCGTGTGTCTTGGCCTGTCAGGCCGAGAACAACATTCCTTTGAACCTTCAAGACCGCTTTGAGCGTGCGAGGGTCATGTCGTGGATCCGCGTGGAACGCTACTGGGAAGGCGAATTCCCGGACATCAAGGCACGGTTCATCCCGATCATGTGCCAGCACTGCGAAAACGCGCCGTGCGAGCCGGTATGCCCGGTATTTGCGACGTACCACAACAACGAAGGCTTGAACGTTCAGGTATACAACCGCTGCGTCGGCACTAGGTACTGTGCCAACGGTTGCCCATATATCGTGCGTTTCTTCAACTACTGGGAGCCAGTTTGGCCCGAGGCGTTCCGCAACCATTTGAACCCCGACGTCACGGTCCGAAGCCGCGGAATCATGGAGAAGTGCTCCTTCTGCATCCAACGCATCCGACGAGGCGTCAGGAACGCCGAACGCGAGAACCGTAAAGTGATTGATGGCGAGATTCAGACGGCTTGCACTCAGGCTTGTCCTACTGACGCCCTTGTTTTTGGCAACTTCAACGACGAAGACAGCAAAATCTCCAAGATGAAGAAGGACGACCGCCACTACACGCTCCTGCCCCATCTTGATACCGACCCGAACGTCGTCTATCTGGCGAAAATCGATACTGACAGGTCAACAGGCTCATCGCATGGCTAGCGAAGCAGTACATTCAGGCGCCCATTCCGGGACGCACGAGGAAGGTCATCACGAGCTTCCGGCGCGCGTTGAGCCCGACGTTACGACGTCGGAATTGATCGCCACGACCGAAGCCAACGCGACGGGCGTTCGAAACTGGATGTGGATCCTCGGTGCGTTGACGCTCGTCGGGATCGTCGTCGCGTTCGTAAAGGTGGTGATCGAGTGGGGTGATCAAGACGAGTGGGGTTACACCGCGGCGATGGTTGCCTTCGTGTTCAGCGCATTTGGTGGTGCCCCATTGGTGGCGATCGCACCGACATTGGCGAAAGCGAATTGGGTTCGCCCGGTTGCTCGATTTGCCACTCTATGTTCCCTCGCGTCGATTATCTGCGCGATCTGGATGATTCCGCTGATCCTCAACCTCCCCTTGCTCGTAGTGGATGGTGCACGTCGACGCTCGATCTGGTTCGAGGGGCCTGACGTCTCACCGCACCTTTGGGCGCTGGTCGCGATGGCGACGCTTATCATCGTCGCCCTCGGCTTGATCTACTCCTATGCGATACCGGACTTCGCCGCGATGCGCGATCACTCGAGCGGATGGAAACAACGGTTTGGCGCGTGGTTGGCGCGTGGTTGGATCGGATCAACGGTTCAATGGCGAACGATGCGGTTGCGTATCGGCATGATGGGCACGCTCTACTTCTTCACCTTCGTGTTCGTCCACTTCATCATCAGCACCGACTTCGCGATGAGCCTGGTTCCGGGCTGGCGTGACGCCATCTTCCCGATGTATCACGCGATCTCGTCGATCCAAGCCGGATTGGCGGTCACGGTAATCGGACTGTGGGCAGCTAGGAAGTATCTGGGACTAGACAAGTATCTGCACCTCGATCAGTTTTGGTCGATCGGCCGTTTGATGTTTGCATTCACATTGCTGTGGGGATACTTCTTCATCTCGGCTTTCATCGTCTTCTGGTACGGCAGAAGCGGTTCCGACAAGATGTGGATCGACTACTTGGTTCGCGGCCCATACTTCGTGATATTCCTCTTGGCGCTGCTGTTCATCTGGTTCACGCCGTGGTGGTGGTTGATTTGGAACCGTGTGCGTCGAAGTTACAACGGAACCGCAATCGGCGCCGGATTGATCCTTTTGGGCGTCTTCTTGGATCGTGTGCGACTATACGTCGCCGCGTGGGCGGTGCCTGAAGATCGCATTCATGAGCGGTTCTTGACCGAATATCCGGCTGCCGTATATCCCGATGTCATGGACATCTTCATCATGATCGGTGCCTTGGCAGGAAGCATCCTCTTGATCCTTGCCGCCACACGAGTCCTACCGATCCTGAGCATCTGGGATGTGCAGCAATTCAACCTCCTTTACCGACCCGTTGAATACATGAAGACAAAGGTTTCGTTGATCGGCAAACCCGACTAACGTTGGCAGGCTGCAAGCGCATTAAACCACTGTGCAACAACGAAGAACAATCGACCAGATCCACACCAACCGTGTCTTGCTGAACGGTCAGCTGGACACGCCCAAGTGGTGGGCACCAACGGTGATAGTCCTTGGCATCATCGTCGCAATCGGTTTCTTCCTCATCGGCATCATGGTCAACAAGGGACTCGGCGTGACTGGTCTTTCGAGGCCGGTTTACTGGGGGCTTTTCATCACCACGTTCGTGTTCTGGGTCGGTATCAGTCACGCCGGCATCATGATCTCGGCAATCCTGCGCTTGTCACAAGCTGAATGGCGGCGACCTGTCACACGAGCCGCTGAGCTTTTGACTGTCTTCTCGCTGATGACCGCGCTGATGTTCCCGTTGATGCACGCTGGACGACCTTGGCGCATCGTCTACTTCATCCTGCCTTACGATTTTGCGCGCGGCATCATGCCTAACGTCCGCTCGCCGCTTATCTGGGACCCGGTGGCAATCGGCACGTATCTGACCGGTTCAACGTTGTTCCTGTACGTCGCCCTCCTTCCCGACTTGGGTAACCTGCGGGACCGTACGACCGGATGGCAGAATGCGCTCTACACCATCCTCTCGCTAGGTTGGCGCGGCAACCCGCGGCAGTGGAAACTGCAAACAGTTGGCGGTATTTTGCTCTCGGCGTTGATGCTTCCCATCTTCGTGTCGGTGCACTCGATAGTGTCGTGGGACTTTGCGGTTACGCCGGCGGTTGAAGGCTGGCACTCGACAATCTTCGCTCCTTACTTCGTTATTGGTGCGGTTCACTCCGGTGTGTCGGCAGTGGTCACGATGATGGCGCTGATGCGGTGGCTGTGGAAATGGGAAGACTTCATTCGGCCGGAGCATTTCGACGCGTTGGCACGGCTGTTGATCGTCGTGGCAACGGGCTGGCTCGCGTTCACGTTCCTCGAGTTGATATTCGCGGTCTACGGGCTTGACGCACCGGAACTCGCATTGCGTGAGCTCCAGATATTCCAGTGGCCTTGGAACCTGCTCTTCATCACGTTTTTGATTACCGGATACATCATTCCAGTCGGCATGTGGCTGCAAAAGAGCGTCAGGAACAATATCGCATTGATGTTCTGGTCGTCTCTATTCGTGAACATCGGAATGTGGCTGGAAAGATTCCTGATCATCGTACCGGGTTTGGCGCGCAAGACACCATTCGTCTACACCTGGGAGGCTTACCGGCCTAGCGGATTAGAATGGTTCATCCTGTTCTGGTCGTTGGCGTGGGTGACGTTCCTGATGTTGCTGTTCTCGCGCTTCTTCCCATTGGTGCCATTGTTCGAACAAAAAGAGAGCCAGACGTTTGGAGACTCGATCAAGATCGGCCGCGTCAAGGTGCCGGCGATTGTCCGCGAGGCTGATTGAACGAGAGGATTGAGGAAGTTACCGAAATGAGCAAGAGCGTACTTGGTCTATACAACGATCCGAACCAAGCCGCGGACGCCATGGACGCGCTTAAAGGCGCGGGGTTTCCGCTCGGGACATTTGATGTGCTAACTGGCACGCCCTATCCCGAAGGGGCGTTCGGTGAACATGTCCCACAGCACCGATTGTTCCGGTTCCCGGCGTTCGGTGCAATCATCGGCTTCACCTTGGCGCTGTTCCTCACCGCCGCAACGCAGATCGCCTACCCGCTTGTTACGGGCGGTAAGCCGATCTTGTCGCTTTTCGCGATGCTCGTCATCCTCTACGAGATGTCGATGCTCTCCGCTGTCATCTCGACAGTTGTGGGTATCGTTATCGAGTCACGGTTGCCGAACGTCAACCCCGGTGTGTACGACAATCGAATCACCGAAGGCCTGATCGGCGTCGTTATCACGACCGACGACGACATGGCCGGTACCGCAATCGACGCGTTGAACGGGGCCGGGGCAATGGAGATCAAACAGGCGTGAAACCCCTGATCGATCAAATCTTCTCGAATTTCACTGTGCGCGCGTTGCTGCCTTTGTTGGCGGTTGCGGTGGTCTCAGTGAGCGCGGCCGCCTGCGCGGTGCAGGAATCGAATACGTATCCGATCGAGATCTTCTCCGAGATGCACTACTCGCAGTCGACAAGGATGCAAGAACCTCCCCGGTTGGCTCCTGTAGCAGACGCAGTGCCCTTCCAGCAGATCGGCACTGAGCAAGTCCTGACGGTCCCTGAGCGATTGGAACGTCCGTACGACGTCACTCGTGCGCGCGAGCTTTATCGCATTAACTGCTCGATTTGCCACGGTATGTCCGGCACCGGCGACGGCCCGGCCGCCCAGCACATCACGGCTACGGACAGCTACTGGGCGCAGACCAACGATTCTCCATACGTTGGCCCTGCAGATCTGTTCGAAAAACGCGCAACGTATGACCAAGAGGCGATGATCAACTTGGTCTCGAACGGCATCGTCGTGATGCCGAGATTTAGGAATCTCCTCGCAGAGGAAGATATTCGGGAGATCGTGGCTTACGTCTACGATCAAAACACTGGCGTCGGCCAATAGCCGCGAGCTGTTACCGCGAGCCCCGTGGCGTAGACTTCAGACGGGCCGGTCGTTACGTCTTGGGACGACCCGATCCCATTTCGCAGGCAACGGGCTCACTGCGAGCATTGGCGAGTCGGGGCATGCCGGAAATCTTGCCTCAATGTCTCTGATCCTCGTCTCACTAGTCGCGCTGGTCCTCGCATCCGGTTGTGTCCGTGAGGATGACTTGACGGCAGATCAACGTGTTTACCAACTGTCGCAGCAATTGATGTGTCCGGTTTGCGACGGACAAACGCTTGATCAGTCGCAAGCCCAACTGTCGGCAGACATGAAGGAGGTGGTACGTCGGAAGATCGAAGAAGGAAACAGCAACCAGCAGATCCGCGATTATTTCGTTGAGCGTTACGGCGAGATCGTGCTCGCGTCACCCGATGCAGGCGGTTTCAACTTGATCGCTTGGGTGATGCCGGTGGTCATTTTCCTCGGTGGCGCACTGTTGGTCGGAAATGCGTTTCTAAACATGCGCCGTCGAAATCGTTCCGACGGCGGTAGTTCTGAAGTCTCGCCATCCGAGAAGGTTGAGATGAACGGGCCGCAACCAGACGGCGAAATGGACGAGTATCTCAAACGTGCCGACCGTGAGATCGCATCGGCGATAGGTGAGGCGCGCCCGGTTTCACAGGCGCAACCAGATACCCGATACAAACAGTAGTGGATCAGATCGGCACAATCGCAATCTGGCTCGGCGTCGCAGTCTCCGCGTACGCAGCAGTCACATGTGTCGTCGGCGCACGGGCCGCGATACCCGAGATGGTCGTGAGCGGACGACGTGCAGTCTACATGGCTTTGCTAGCTGCGCTCGTAGCGTCTGCGGCGTTGATGGCGGCTTTCCTCACCAACGATTTCAGCATCAAGTACGTCGCGAACAACTCGAATATCGTCATGGGACGCGGCTACACGCTGGTTGCGTTTTACGCCGCCAACGAGGGGTCATTGCTTTACATCACACTCGCTTTAGCTGTGATGTCTTCGATTAGCATTCGATTTTCGCCACCTCGTTTCGCCGCCGCGATGCCCTACACCATCGCTATCCTCGCGGTCGTGTTGGCCTTTTTCTTCGCGACCATGGCGACACTCGCCAACCCGTTTGAAACGCAGTCGATAGTGCCCGCCGACGGACGGGGTGTCAATCCGTTGCTGCTTCACCCTGGGTTTTACAGCCATCCTCCATTGATCATGGCTGGACTGGTGGGTATCGCGATACCTTTCGCCTTCGTGTCGGGTGCGCTCATATTCGGGGAATACGGAGACGATTGGGTCGACATCGCCCGCGTTTTCGCGATCATCATGTGGGGCATGCTCGGAGTGGGAATCTTGCTCGGCGCTTGGTGGGCGTACACGATCCTCGGATGGGGAGGCTATTGGGGCTGGGACCCAATCGAAAACGTGGCGTTCATGCCTTGGCTGGTGCTCACCGCATTCATCCACTCGATCATGGTCCAGAGACGACGCGGGATGTTCCGAATGTGGAATATCGTTTTAATCAACATCGCGTTCATCCTCGCTCAACTGGGCATGTCCATCAATCGCGGCGGCAGTGTCGTCTCAGTTCACTCATTCGCGGAATCATCGCTCGGCGTCCTATTCCTGTCGTTCATGGCGTTGAGCGTCGTGTTTGCATTTGTCATATTCATCTGGCGATACCCGCGTCTCAGGAGTGAACGTGCAATCGAATCGTTCATGTCACGGGAGGCATCGTTCTTGGTGAACAACTTCCTCTTGCTCGTCGTGACATCGATAACCCTTTGGGGCGTCATATACCCGGTATTCTCCAGCTTGGCACGCGACGTAGATGTCAGCGTCGCAGCTCCGTACTTCAATCGCGTCAACGGTCCAGTCCTATTTCTGTTGGTAATAGTGATGGGCATCGGACCGTTGTTACCGTGGCGTCGAACGACAACGCGTTCCGTCCGACGTTGGTTGCTCGCACCGGCTGCCGCCGCGTCTTTGATCGTGATCGGACTCGTTGCATTTGGGATTACGGAATTCTGGGCAGTTGTCGCTTTCGCCGCGGTCACATTCGCTGCGTTTGCGGTTTTCGAAGAGTGGTGGATGGGCGTTCGGGCTCGCGTCCGCAATCTGCGAGAACCATACGCTGTCGCGTTCTGGCGCTTGATCAACGGCAATCGTCCTCGCCACGGCGGTTACATCGTGCATATCGCGGTCTTGTCAGTCGCAATCGGCGTAATCGGAACACAATTCTTCGATCAGCGTTACGACGCGGCGATCGCGGTTGGAGAGAGTCTCGTGTTGGACGATTACCGCATCGAGTACGTCGATCAAACGTCACACGACCGCCCGGATCGTTTCGCGCAGTGGGCGCTGATCGACATCTATGAAATCGATCAATCGCAGTACAGCGACGAATTCAATGTTGCAGATTCCAATGGCAAAGCCGGGTTCACGTTAACGACTCAACAGAGGCCAGGCGACAGGCTCGTGGGGCAGTTGGAACCGAGCCATGAATTTTTCCGCAACTTTAACCAGGTTTCAGTGCGGTCAGGTATCAAATCGAATCCGGTTGAAGACTTGTACGTGATCCCTCGAGATTTCCTCCAGGACGAAAATGGCGAACGCGTTTCGTTGGCGGTTAGCATCAACCCGTTGGCGATGTGGCTGTGGATTGCAGGACCGATCTTCATATTGGGCACCGCGATAGCCTTGTGGCCTCATCCAACGCTCGAACGATCTGCGAGGCGGCGACGTTCAAGAGTTTCACGAGTTGTCGACGTCGCGCCGGTCGCGGTGGAATCTTAGAGACACGAAACAGTGGCATCCATCGTAGGAATTCTCTTGGCGGCGGTCATCGTGGCCGTCCTCGTGTACCCGTTCGTAAAGCGGCGAAGTATCGCATCCGGAAATGCTCAGATCGTCGACCGCGTTGCTTCAGCTGATACGCTGCGACATCTCCTCTACCGCGAACCGGTCACACTTCGCAACGAATACGAAGCGGGCAACATTACCGCCCAGGAGTACGAGGAACAGTTGGAAGAACTAAAGTTGGTAGCGGCGAGGTTGATGCGCCAGAGAGCCGGACTCCGGTCTCGAATGATCGAAGCCGAACTTTCCATAGAGCTCGAGGTCCAACGCATTCGGCAACTTCGAACTTCGGATGAGATGGAAGGCGGAGACGCAGATGGGTAACATCGTTGACTGCTCCTTTACGACGCGTTTGTGGCTATTCGTGTTGGTCGTGATCGCCGCGGTATTGGTTCTAAACCAATCGGCACAGTTGGCGGAGGCGCAGTCACCGGACGGCATCATCACGATCTCGGGCCAAGTCGTCAATGGCACACAAGGCGGGGAACCTCCCGCTGAGGTGACCGTGTTTGTTCTGGTAATCGACGAATCGACTGAAGCAATTGTCGAACGCGTAGAAACCGTCACAGGGGCCGACGGGTCGTTCGCCATAGACGTGGCCGAAGTCACTCAACCTCGCTTCTACCGGGTGGTGGTTGACGACGGCGTCTACACCCCGTACGTGGATGTTCTCCCTGAAGACGCTCATGAAGAGATTACGCTGACGGTCTATGGCAGCACAACATCGCTTGAGGAAATATCGTTTACGACCTACTCGATGGTGATACCAGTGATCGACGGCTCTGCAGGCGTCCTAGGCGTTCTCGCGGCTGTCAACTTAGTCAACTCCGGAGATACCGTGTATCTCGCGGATCTCACCGACCCTGCTCTAACGGGGTTCAAACTGCTCCGTTTCAATCTTCCCGAGGGGTATCAGGAGTTGACCGTCGAGTCTGACCTGCCCAGCGGTAATGTGATGGAAATCAGCACCGGATTCGCCATCTCCAACCCGGTGCCGCCAGGTGAGTACAACATGGTGATCAGTTACACCGCGTCGTTTGATGGCGGCGAGTTTAGTTATCCGCTCAGACTCCCATTCGGAGCTGACAGCGTTTCGATCTTGATCCCCGAAGACAGCGGGATGGTGTCCGGCCTGGGTTTGCAACAGGCCGAAACCGTCACGATCGGGGATGAACGCTATGTCAAGTATGAGGGGGCTAACTACGAACGGAGCGCCGAACTTGGGGTAGTGATCACCGGTCTACCAAAACCAGACTTGCAAAGCCAAGTTTTGGAATTCTTTGAAAGTGTTCAGTTCCGTATCGCAATAATCGCGAGCGTCGCTTTGGCCATGATCGCGATCATTACGTACGTCGTATTGGCATCCCGCCGGCACCAAGTCGCTTCAATGGCGGTGGCGATGCGATCGAGCGGGAAATCCGATACTCGATCCGCGACTGTTGCCGCCATTGCCGAGTTGGATGAGATGCGCGAGTTGGGCAAGATCGATGAACACGAATACTCAACCCGCCGCAGTCGATTGATGAGCGAAATCATCAACACTGAAGTCGATCAACTAGATTCGTGATGTCGAGCCGCAAAATTCCGATTTTGGCGGTCGGAGTGCCGTTATTTATCTTCTTCGTTGTTTTGGTCATTGGCATGCTCCAATCTGGACGCGGAGGTGGTCGTCCCGGCGTAAACGACACGCTGGGCGAGGTCGATATAACTACCGACGCCTACAGTGATTTTCAGATCACGACGCTCGACGGCCGCGAGTTGCGTTTGAGCGATCTACAAGGGTCGATCGTGATGGTTGACTTCTGGTCATCGTGGTGCCCTCCTTGCCGGGCCGAAGCATCAGTTCTTGCCGAAGCATACGAACGCTGGTCTGAACTAGGCGTCGAATTCGTGGGCATCTCGATTTGGGACAACGAAGAGGATGTCCTCGATTTCATAAATCGCAACAACATCGCGTATCCGAATGGGATAGACGGAGACGGCAGCATCGCGGTCGAATTCGGTGTCAAAGGGATACCCGAAAAATTCTTCGTCAATCCTCAAGGCGAAATAGTTCGGAAGGTCAACGGGCCCAACACATCACAATCTCTCGACGCTGTGCTCACCCAAATGAGCGATGAAGCTATCGGCATCGGCGGAAATTAGAATCGTTAAGTTGACTACGCAATAATCGCACGGGTGATACATGCAACATAAGGGTTTTACGCTGTGGTTCACGGGCCTTTCTGGGGCCGGGAAAACTACTATCGGCAACATGATCTTGGAACGACTGCAAAACGCAGGCGCAAAGGTCGAAATATTGGATGGTGACGTTGTTAGAACCAATCTCAGCGTTGGTCTGGGATTTTCGAAAGAAGACCGCGACACAAACGTCCGCCGCATCGGTTTCGTCACCGAACTCCTGGCGCGAAATGGAGTGATCTGCATTGTTGCTGCAATTTCGCCATACAAAGCGATCCGCGACGAGATTCGCGAGAAGCACGAGAACTTCGTCGAGGTGTTCGCCTTTTGCGAATTGGATGCCTTGATAGAACGCGACGTGAAAGGCCTCTACAAAATGGCGCTCGAGGGTCGCATTGAGAACTTCACAGGCGTTTCAGACCCGTACGAACCGCCTATCGACCCAGAAATCATGTTCAGGTCCGACAAGGAAACGCCCGAAGCTAGTGCCGAAATGGTCTGGGATCGGTTGGTCGAAATGGAGATGATCTCGCCTTAACCCGATGAACGGTAGACGCGTCACCACTGGGATTTCAGCGGTGATCCAGTTATGGACAAGGCACAAAGAGCTTCAGCGTTAGAGGCGGCATACGAGTTACTCGGTACGCCCCGCTCGCATCTTCGGGTCAAGCTCGAACAAACCGAAGACGCGGTTTTATTGCGTTACCAAGATCAAACTCTCACGGGAGTTCAACTGGACGAGTCCGGCATCAACGCAGCGTCGGCGATGGCCGTAGCGCTCGGCGTGAATGTCCCACCGACTGGCGAAGCATCGGAAGTCTTGGCATCTACGGGACTCCTGCACCGCGTCCTTGCGATCTCCGACCTCGATTTCTCGAATCCAACCGCGTTCGAGCTTGCTAACGAGCTAGTTAACGAAGCCATTGACATGCAGCGCGGCAGCCGCGCAAGGTTTGAGGCAACTCCGATCGATCTGGACGAACTAGAGTCAGGGCAGGCGTTTGGTCCGTATGTCATCGAAATCTCGCAACCTGATGCTGACGCGTACATCGTTGCGACCGGTGATTTCGACGACCCGCACGACTTCGCGGGGAACATGCACCCCCTCCAACTCGATGCGTACGTGTTAAGCAGGCTGATATCGGAAATCGGTATTGTCCAGAACCGAATCGAGACGGTTCACGCCGGTCAGCAGATGACTGTGCATCGGCAAGCGACACCGGGAGAAATGATCATCGCAAATTCAACACTCAAGAGTTGTTCGAACCGTCGTGGAAGTATCTGGGCGATCTTTGAATCAACTTTTACTGACGAGACCGGCCGGCGGGTTGCGGAATCGAGTTCGACGATCATCATGATGCCATGATCTCACGCCCTTCGAAGGATCGATGACATGGACTCACCTAAGACGATAGGCGAGGAACTAAAGGGGTTCCGACGCACGGTCACCCAAGATCGGGTAACCGCGTACGCCCATGCCTCGGGCGATCATAACCCGATACATCTCGACGAGCAGTTTGCGAGCACCACTCGCTTCGGACAACGGATCGCTCACGGTATGCTGAGCCTTGCTTTTGTGTGGGAGATGATGTCGATCAACTTCCCAACCACTTGGCATAACGGCGGCACTGTCAAGACTCGCTTCACATCACCGGTCGTGCCTGGCGAAGAGGTGACAGTTCAAGGATCAGTTAAACGTGTTCGAGAAACAGGCGGTCGTCAACGCATCGAATGCGATGTCGAGGTAACCCGTCCTAACGGCGAAAAGGCGCTGACAGGATCTGCTACTGTGCCGCTTGCCTAGTCGACGCTCAGTCGGTGATTCAATCGGCGCGGGTATACTAATGTGAGCGTGGCAACGTGGTTTCGCGCGGCGATTTCTGACTTAGTAAATGACGACGAGCGGAAGACCCAGCATGGTTGTGGCACTCGACGCCATGGGCGGTGACCACGGCCCGGTGGCGACGGTTCCCGCCGCTCTCGATGCAGTATCCAATGGGGATATTGCGATCGCTTTGGTAGGTGATCCAGATACCATCTCGGATGTTTTGGCCGAGTACAGCACTACGAACCACCCCTTAGTGCAAGTGGTCGCCTCCGATGGAGTGGTCGAAGAAACCGACAATCCAGCGATGGTATTCCGATCCAAACCACGAGCTTCGATTTTCGTTTGCTCCGGTTTGGTAAAGATGGGAAAAGCACACGCGTTTGTAAGCATGGGTTCAACGGGAGCGTCTATCGCCGCCGCAACGGTGACTTACGGCACAATGGCCGGCATAACTCGTGGTTGCATCGGTGGTGCGATAATCGGTTTTTCGCCAAATATGGCGATCATCGACCTCGGCGCGAATGTCGACGTCAGGCCGCAACAGTTGGCCGATTTTGGCACGCTCGGCAGCGTCATGTCGCGGATTAACTACGGTCAGGAAAACCCGCGGATCGCACTCTTGAACGTCGGTTCGGAGGAGACCAAAGGCAATTCTCTTGTCAAAGAAACTGCCGAGTTGCTGAAACGTTCCAACCTCAATTACGTGGGCATGGTCGAGCCATACGACCTCCTTCACGGCAAAGCAGAAGTGGTGATATGCGACGGATTCGTCGGCAACGTCGTGTTGAAGCTGACTGAAGGATTGGGGCGTGCGATCGCCGATCTCGTCAGGGACAAAGGCGACGGCGCGCTCGCTGACGAAATCTATTCGATTACCAATTTGCTCGCCAGCTACGGTGGCGGTCCGTTGCTAGGTGTCAACGGCATCGCGGTCGTCGGACATGGTGCGGCGGGATCATCGGGTATTGCAACAGCAATCAAAACCGCCAAGCACGTGTTCGACAACGACTTCGTTGAGGCACAGCAAAAGGAGCTGGCGGCGTTCCACGCTCAAGTTTCTTGACGCGAACCAGGGAAGCTCCTGTCAGATAAAACCTTGGACTTCACCGACCAACCACGATCCGTACTCGTCACCGGCGCCTCTCGGGGCATTGGCCGAGGTATCGCGATCCGGCTCGCTTCTATGGGTCACTCTGTGGCGGTGAACTACAACTCCCACGAAGCCGAAGCGCAGGAGGTCGTAGACGAGATTGAGGCCGGCGGCGGAACTGCGACGGCGGTCGGTGGCAGCGTTTCATCCAAAGAGGGATGCGAAGAGATCGTGGGGGCGGCGGTTGATGCCCACGGACCGATAGAGATATTGATCAACAATGCAGGCGTCATCTCGGACAATCTACTGATCCGCATGAAGGATGAGCAGCTCGAACACACCATCAACACCAACCTCTGGGGCACCATCCACTGCACTCGCCTAGTCGTGCCGAACATGGTTCGCGGACGATGGGGTAGGATCATTAACATCTCCTCGATCGTCGGAATACGCGGCAACCTTGGCCAGTCCAACTACTCGGCGTCCAAGGCTGCGATCCACGGTTTCACCTACTCGGTAGCCAAAGAGCTCGCGAAACGGAACATCACCGTCAACGTCGTGGCGCCCGGCTATGTTGCGACAGCCACGAGCGAAGTGATATCCGACCGCGCCCGCGAATTCTTGTTGCAAGCGATACCGATGGGACGGTTTGGCTACGTCGAAGAGATCGTTCCAATGGTTGCGTTCCTGACCAAGGAAGAAGCCCGTTACGTCACTGGCGATGTGATCCGCGTCGACGGCGGTTTGGCGATCTGACGTCCGGGGCGGTGTCAAAGCTTGTAATAGCCTTTCATCAAGTTCAACGAGGATATTGACGACTTCCGATCGGGAGGCAGTGACATGATGTCATCGGGAGATCCCCTAGCTGGTAAGACCGCACTCGTGACCGGCGGATCCCGCGGCATCGGCAAAGCGATCTGCGTCGAACTCGCCAACCGCGGCGCGAACATCTGCTTCAACTACCTGCGGAACCACGCAGCGGCCCGTGCGGTAGAAACCGAACTCACGGCACTCGGGATTCAAACGATGCGTCACCGAGCAAATCTGGCTGACGAACGAGCCATCCACGGATTCGTCGACGCAGCTGTAGAACGCTTTGACAAAATCGACATATTGGTGAACAATGCGGCATCTGGGGTCATGCGTCCGTCACAAGAACTTAGCGAGAAGCATTGGGACTGGACCCATTCGATCAACGCAAAAGCACCTTGGCAACTCGCCGCTCTCGTGGCCAATCACATGCCGCAAGGTTCAACGATCATCAACATCTCCTCACCCGGTTCCAACCGCGTTCTCCCGCACTACTTCCCGGTCGGAGTATCAAAAGCGGCTCTAGAGGCCGTGACTAGGTATATGGCGATCGATTTGGCTCCGAAAGAAATCGCAGTAAACGCCGTGTCCGCTGGCTTTGTCGAGACCGATGCGTTGGATGCATTCCCAGAAGAATTGGGTGTTCACGACGTCGCGTCACGCCCTACCCCGGCTGGACGACCAGTTACTCCACAAGACGTTGCCAAAGTCGTCGCGATGATGTGCTCACCTGATGCTCGGATGATACGTGGTCAGGTGGTAGTCGTGGACGGCGGTGAGATGCTGATGCATCGATGATGTGCCGCGCTGGAGTCCTTTGACATGGTCGGGGAGGCGGGGGTCGAACCCGCGACCTCCTGCTCCCAAAGCAGGCGCGCTTCCACTGCGCCACTCCCCGTGATTCCAATACTATGATTCTATGCTCGCGTTCATCGAAATCGGAACCACGGCGGACTGAATGCGCCTCGTCTGCGACCTCCATCTTCATTCGCGTTACTCGTTAGCGACTAGCCCAGCGCTCGATATTCGTAGTTTGGCACTCGGCGCCAAGCGAGTCGGTATCGATCTGCTCGCAGCGCCCGATTTCACGCACCCGCTTTGGCGCGAAGAGATGCGAGATGAATTGGAAGAGACGCAACCGCGTTCTGGCGTGTTCTCGGCGTATGGTCGCAGTTTTGTCTTGGTAAGCGAAGTCTCATGCATCTGGCGCCAGGACGGCCGTTCCCGGAGAGTTCACTTCCTGATCACCGCACCCGATATTGAAGCTGTCGAGAAAATGTCGATAAAGTTCGCTACATTGCAGAACCTCGAATCTGACGGCCGCCCGATCTTCAAGATTTCTGCACTCGACCTACTGGCCATCGTCCGCGACGCCGATCCCAAATGCGAGGTGATTCCCGCTCACGTTTTTACTCCTTGGTACGGGATTTTCGGAGCCAAGTCGGGTTTCGATTCAATGGAAGAATGTTTCGGAAGTGCCGCGCACCAGATCATTGCAGTCGAAACAGGTCTTTCGAGTGATCCCGCAATGCACTGGACAGTCCCAGATTCCAGAACGCGGGCCATAGTGTCATTCTCTGATGCTCACTCGATCGGCTCGCTGGGTCGCGAAGCAACGGTACTCAACGTCGACGAACTCTCGTACGACGGCATCGTTAAGTCCCTGCGTGACCGCACCATCGTCGAGACCTACGAATTTCACCCGGAGCACGGCAAGTATCACCACGATGGACATCGAAAATGCGGAGTCCGGTTGCACCCAACGGAATCTGCGGAGCTCAACGATATCTGTCCAAGCTGCCACCGCACCATGACGCTCGGCGTGCTATACCGATCTCGTAATTTGTCCGATGGCGGTAACGACCACGTCGTCAGAAACGGCAATGGGACCTTACAAGATGCCGTCGGACGGTTCGCGCCGTACCGCCATTTAATACCACTAGATGAGATTTTGGCGTTCACGTTAGGTGTTGGGAAATCAAGTAACCGCGTTAAACGGACAGAAAACGCGCTAATTGACGAATTTGGCAGCGAATTCAATGTATTGTTGCACGCCGACGCGTCCGACATTACAGAGCTAATGGAAGGCGATGACGCTGCCCGAGCGATCGTTGACGCCAGACGCGGCGACGTACACGTCGAACCGGGTTACGACGGCGTCTACGGCTCGGCGATCCCGCGGTCAGCCATACGCGAAACATAATCGAATCAACACCGCCCTAACGACAAGGATCCCCCAACGTGAAGATCGAAACAATCAAAGCCGTGTACCCGAACTACCAGAACGTCGCATCGTCTTGGCGAACCCACCTTTGGCAGATCGTGGTGGAGGTGCGAACCGATGTCGGGGCCGTCGGTTACGGGTACGGCGGCGGCGGACTAGCCTCGTTGCCGATCGTCAACGGCCACTTCAGCGAGATTTTGACTGGCATGGAATTGAACTCGCCAGACGACGTCATGCGTATGTGGGATCGTCTCTACTACGAGTCGATACCCTACGGTCGCAAAGGGATTGCGATGATGGCATTGAGCGGCGTCGACCTGGCTCTCTGGGATGCGCTCGGGAAGGCCGAACGAAAACCGGTGGCGGAACTCATTGGTGGCGTTCGGAAAGATCGCATCGATGTGTACGCGACGGGACCCGACTCGGAGTGGTACTCCGAACTTGGCGTTTCCGGTCAAAAATTGACGCATCGCTGGAACGGAACAACAGATGACGCGGTTGCTTCAGCGAGAGCAGCACGCGAGATCATGGGCGACGGGGCAAAGATTATGTTCGATGTTTATATGTCGTGGGATGCCGATGTTGCAGTCCGCATGGCGAAGGACCTCGCCGAATTCAATATCTACTGGTTCGAAGACGTTCTGACACCTGACGATTTAGCCGCCCTCGGTGACCTACGCCCGAAGGTCTCCCCTATCAATCTCGCAGGCGGTGAACACGAATTCGGCGTGGTTGGTTTCGGGGAGATCGCGGAGCATGGCTCCTATGACATCTGGCAACCCGACATCACTTGGTGTGGGGGGATTACGGCGGGATTGAGGATTTGCGAATTGGCGGCCAGTCTCAACATTCCGGTTGTCCCCCATCGCGGCGGCGAAGTATGGGGGTTGCATCTGATTGCAGCCGATGATGCTTGTGACGATTTGGCGGAGTTGGTCATGGGGGCGCGGGATGTGGGGAGGGATGAGTTGTGGATCGGTGCACCTGGGATTGAGGGTGGGAAGTTGTCGGTTGGTGATGAGGCGGGGTTTGGGGTCCGGTTGAATGAGGGGGTGGGGTGAGGTCTAGTTATTTGCCTAGTCGCCTGTTGGCCGCGTACACCAAATTGGAAATGAACCGAACCCGATGGGCCCGTCCGCACCACCTCGTCCGTTCTGGCGACGGTAGCCTTTGTCCGGATGTCAATTGACATATCGTTTCGACCAGTTGAGTTGTTGCTGCGCGGGCATCATCAACTTGCCCCATATATACCAAATACTCGATGAGGTGTGCCAAAGTGCTACCGAACCCATGAGAATTCCCTCTCACAGGCCGAATTGATTCCAATAGAAAGCCATGCCACTTCTCAGGGAAATCTCTTGTCAACATTCGCCAGCGCTCTTTAGTTTCGTCATAACTAGACCTGTACTCCATCCAACCCCTGTTAGATTGTTGAGCTCTCACGAGCCAAGGATAGCTTCGCGAAAGTCCACCTACATTTCGCGCGGCTAGAACCGTTTCATTGCTGATTTTGATTCGGTCGTTCCCTAAGATGTGGCATTCCGCGGCCCGCAATGCTTGGTGTGCGCGTTCCGATTCTGACCAGAGAGGTAACCACGAACTTAGCTTGTCTTCAAGTTCGAAAGACCGAGCAACCACAACTTCTCTCACGAGCCGAACAAGAATTTCCGGCGGGTATACGAGACGCCAATCTCGGTCGACCAATTCGCCGTCGCGCCACCGATCGTTTTCCGGGGTTTCATCGGCCGTAGTTTCGGCTGTATCGTCGACTGTCGTTGCGGAAGAAAGGTCCGGCAGATGTATCAACATTTCCTCGGCGACATCGTCTCCTTTGCCGGCAAGTTCTTCGAGGGTGCGAATTGAAGTTCTTTTGATGCGCGTGGTGAACAAAGCGTTGACCGTCGGTTCTGCCAAATCACCGTAACGCACCATCTGCCCCGTAAGATAACCGGTCTCACCGTGATTTTCGGTGGCAGCCCATGATTTCACGTAATTGACCGCAAGAGGTGGGGCAAAGCGAAGCAGATGTGCGCCGAATTGGGCGGGCAAATAACGCGTCTCGTCGCCGTCTGTGTATTCTTCGACAGCATTGATCAAGGGAGCAAGATTGAACCACCACGACTTTTCAACGCCCGAGTTTTCAGCCACCGCAGCGATCGCCCTCAGTGCCGTGTGGAGCAAGAGGTCTTTGTGGTAACCGTATCCGATCAAGTTGTCCGCGGCTTGCCTCAGATAGACTTCCGCCTTGTCGGCTAACTCGTGTCGGATGCAAACATTGGCGAGTAAAGCGTAGACCTCCGCGCGTTCACTAAACGGTTCAACACACGAAGCCAGTTCAGATTCAATCGAAGCACAAATGTTCGCCAGAGTCGATTTTGAGACGTCGACCTCTTCTTCGGCAATGGAGTGCAGTAAATATCTGAATCCAGAGAAACGATGCGAAGAGATTGATGCCACCTCTTCCCAACCAAGTTTCGGGTCGCCGTCTGTCGCTCCCCGGAATGCCAGCAGATCTTCAGTGATCGTCTGCAGAGCCATCTCGAACCCGTCAGCTTGCCGATATTGGGTCAAGTTTGAGTCCAACGGGGGACGAGCAATCGAAGAAGTCGCATCGTATGCTGCAGTTACGGTTAATTTTCCGTCGAACAACCAAGTCTCAGCAACACATCGCGCGCCGTCGGCCAACCTCGCAAGTGCCACGCCGAGCCATGGGCCTGCCTCGACGGCCGGTTCCCAGCGTTCTGTAGAGCCCGGGGACTGAATTTCCTGCACAACTAGGACAAAAAACAGATCGTGAACATATCTGCCTATTTGCATACGCCAGAATTCGTAGGAGAAAGAGAATTCATCCTCAGGAACGACCGGTTCGTCTAGAAAAACTGCGGGTGGTTGTCGAGAGTGAAACACCGCGTAGAGCGACCGATACAACGGATCCAAGCTAGCGAACTCATCAGCCGATAGTTTCAATCGTTCAACCGTGGCTTGTAGCGCCACATGATGCGAAAAACATCTTTCCGTCCGGCTATCGAGACCCTGACCGAGAGCTTCAACGGCACGATGAACTTCGCGAGTTCTCCGCAACCCGGATGTCCAACTCTCTGCTATCAATACGCGTATATCTAGAGATGGGACATTACATAAAAAGTTGACCAAACGATCTGTCGAGACGCCAACCATCCCAGCGAGTTCGGCGGTGTACAGATACCAATCTTCTCTGCCCGTATGCGTGCTGATATCGTCGATTTCGCGCCGGTTCCGTCTTTTGATTTCCTCGAAACAGTCTCTCAATTCATCATTCTTGCCTGAGATATACATGTGTTTCGCCAATTCAAGAAGGTGAGAAGCGCTGAGGCGGTCGATGCTGGCGACAGATGCAGCTTCCAGGTATTCATCCTCTGCCATCAGCAGTTGCGTCGCCAACATCCACCGCGTAGCTTCGTCGTGGTGCCTGATCGAGGAAACAACGTCAGCAAGAATGCCGCGGTCCACATAAGTTGGAAAATCTCCTATTTCAATCGCCCTCCAAGCGGCGGCCTGCAAGACACGAGTCAATTCAGATGCCGGATGCCCTGCTGCGAGCGCATCAACAGTCCACTGCCGATCCGCTCCCGATAACAACGGTTGGTCGTCACCAGATTCAAGCTTCAGCGTCCAGGGATAAGACCTCCGCCAATAATCAGGAGCATCCCTTTCGAGCCACTTGAGAATCGCGTTGCGTAGCTTCGTCTGTCGATCAACGAGTTCCAGACGTTGCTTTGCAAAAACCAACAGACTGCTGTGGAATGCCTTTGAACCCAATGCGTCCGATCCCATCAAATGATGAATTGAAGACAAGGCGTTCACAGAACTGCTTCGCTCGTATCCAGCTAGTTCGAGACATCTCAACAGAGCGCCGCGTGGCCAGGAAAAGTCGGCCAGGGCAAGAAGCAATACAACGTCTCTAGCTTCTTCGGACAGGTTCAACCAGAGCGAGCGATAGTAGGTTTCAACGGAATCCGTTGGTTCTTCAGGAATAGCTTGAATGGAATTGGCCGTCAGCAGCTCACCTAGTTCCGTGATTCGCTTAATCACGTATCTCAACAGGAGTGGGTGTCCTCCCGTCTTGGCGTGTAAAGCTGTAGCCACATTTGCCCGAATGATCTGCTTGTTTGGTGATCGCGATGCCGACCCCATCAGTTCTTCGTAGTTAACAATCCATTTTGATACGGCATGAATATCCAGACTCGGTAGTGTCACCCACTGTTCCCTAGGTGCGACGGTAAGTAACGAGACCGGGAGTTGGTGGTCTGTTACCGGTTGAGTGCCTACGACTAGGACTACACGTTCAGGTAGCGAAATCAACTGATTGAATAGTTCGTTCAGCTGTTGTCGAGATTCTTCGGATCGCCAAACGTGGTCAAGTCCATCAATCACCACCACTAGACTCTTGTCGGATTCCCGGAGTTGGGATCCGACTTCTGTAATCCATGTGCGGAGATGATTCGGATCTGGGTTTCCGATCGGTAAATCGGCGACGAACTCACTCAAGTCGTTTTGGATATCTGACATCAGTGACTCCGCAACGCGACGCGCTTCGAATCTTTCGCGCGGAGCGGTCGTGGATTGCAATACGTAGTGATGCCGGATGACCGGTTGGCTGGCGGCTCTCAACGTTTCAACCAAGTAGCTCAGGTAGGTGCTCTTGCCTGAACCGGGGCTTGCCGTAAGAACAATCGTCGACCCGTCTCCTTGGAGGACTCGGCCAAGAACCTTTTCGTGAAAACCAGGTTGGAGCGTGTAATCTGAAGGGACTTCGAAGTTCTGCGGAAGCGGAAGCAACTGACGCCACCCACACGCGTTTTGGATGTCCTTCAGTCGGATCTCGCCGTTCGAGGGAAGGAGCTCGCATCTGATCCACGACCTGATCGCGTCTTTTAGACCAAGCCAACCCTGTTCGAAAACGCCAAGCACTTGGAATTCACGCCACAGGCGCTCGTCGTAATCGGGCAGATCTTGTTCATCGACTTGAAATCGAAACCGTTTGAGAAAATCACTGGCGTATTCGCCAAGTTGCGACGCGATACACTCCAAATGTTCGCGATCGGTTCGGTCTTGATCAACCAGACTGTCGGTCTTGAGGTAGAAACTATTGCCGCGTCGTCGATTGGAATATAGTTTCGGTTCAACTTCCTCATACAATTCTTCTAGTTTCTTGACGGAATTGCACCAGTCTTGAATTAACGACTTTCCGCTTTTTGAGTGCTTCAGCAGTGTTTCCCAAGTCCAAGAGGTGTCAGATTCTAGTGGTTTTGGCGAAGATTTGACCTGCGTAGCTACCAGGAGACCATCTCTCCGGAGAACCAAAACGTCGTCAAGTTTGCCCGCTTCTCTCACCTCCAGCTTCACCCATTCGTAACGCAACGGATACTTCAAGATTTGAAGCATCGCTTCCGCAGCAACCAAGTCTTGGTAATCGTCTCCGTAACGACGCGCGCCTGATCTTGTTAATCTTGAGCCAGCCATGTGCTCCGTGATCGCAGTCCCTGAGTCAAATCGCGATTGATCATGCATGTGTCGAGAGCATACCGATTAAATGACCACACACTCTACGGTTTCAACGACGTGACGATGGCTTCACAGGCTTGGCGATAGATTATCGCATCGACGTTGATCGAGATGTACTGGATGCCCAAGTCGATCAGCCACTTGCCCATTTCGACGTCTTTGGCGTACGATCCGACCGACCTGCCCTGTGCGCGGGCTTTGGCGGTAGCTTCGCGTAGTGCAGTCTCGACGATTGGGTTACGGACGTCGCCAGGGTATCCGAGGGACTGTGAGATGTCGTAGGGGCCAAGGAAGAGGACATCGATGCCTTCGACAGTCATGATTTCATCGAGATTGTCGAGACCCTTTTTGCCTTCGATGTGGACGACCGTCATGGTTTCGTCGTTTTGACGGTCAGTGTGCCCCTCACCTTCGTTCTCGAAGTAGTTGCCAGCGCGCGTGAAGATCGAAAGACCGCGTTCACCCAGAGGCGCGTATTTGGCGGCATGTACAACCGACTCCGCGTCAGGGATCGAGTTGATCTGTGGAACTTGGACACCTTCGGAGCCGATGTCCAACGCGCGCAGTATTAGCCGCTCATCGTTATCTCCCACTCTGATGATGGGAGCCACGCCGACCCCTTGGGCGGCGATTACAAGATCGGTGGCGGATTCCATTGAAATGGGGCCGTGTTCGGTGTCGATGATGCAGAAGTCCATCCCGGAGTGACCCAAGGCGTCAATCATTGGCACCGACGGGATGATTACGAATGGTCCCACGACGGTCTCGCCCGCTTGGAGCTTCTTCTTAAGTCCTCCTCGGATGGACATCAATTCACCTGCTTTTCTAGGTTTCAGACCACGATTAATGGCACGATACTCTCGGCGGTCGTGATTCCGCCATGCATCGATTGTAAAGTCAGTTCCTCTTCAGTATCCGACGCGTAGATAGACCATCTTCCGCGTGATAAGGCGAAGAAAGCACCCATGCGGGCACGGGCGGCATCTGAGATCAATTCAACCGGTCCGAACAGTCCCATTTCAATCGCATCTTCGCTACGCATCAGAGTGAAGCGATCACCCAGTCCTGCATCGAAAAGGTCTTGGAAAGGTTGTTCTGAGCCTGGTTTGGTGTGGAAGAACAAGGTCCTAGGTTCCCCGGCTGGTACACAGGTCAAGTGTTGGCTCAGGGGCGCGGATGGGGTCAGGGTTGTCCATGCTTCGTCTGGACTATCCAGATGGCCGTGGTCCGCAGTGACGATAAGCCTGGCTTTGCCGGACAGCGCCGTTCCGAGCGCTTCCACCAGCGCAGCCGCACGGTGCACCGCTGATCGCGTAATCGGGTGAGTTTCACCATACGAATGCGCTCTACTATCAACTTCGGCCCAAAAAACGTACGTGAACGACTTGCCGAGCGCGTTGGATATCTCGGATTGCACGTTATCGACGATTGTCGAAATCGAATCGCTTTCGTATGAGAAGGCCAGCGTTTTTGTTTGACCATACATCTGTGTGGTGGTTGAACCTGCGAGGTCCTCGTTGACGACAAAGGTGTACGCGCCAAAGTTCCCGAACGGAATCATCGGTGTGAACAACACCTCCATCGGGCTGAAACCAATTTCATCTAAGGGTTGACTGGTGCGCGTGAGTCGCCATGGCAACGGTTGAATTCGCTCGCCGAGACGGGGGATGTGGACGTTCCATCCGAGGTTCCCATGTGTTCCGGGCCATCGGCCAGTTGCGAGGGCCATTAAATTGGGGCCGGTCGATGTGGGAAGAGTCGAGCACATCGTTAACACCGTGTGTTTACGAACGTATGAATCTTCTGGCAATGTGTCCACAAAGTTCATACCGAAACCATCGAGAAGTAGGAAGACGACGTGGTCAGGTTCGCCAATTAGGTCGATGATCTCCTTTGATGCCGCGATTGTCGCGTCGTCAAAGGTTTCAGCCTGTAAAACACCGAGTGAGTTGCCGAGGGCAAAACCGAGCGCGGCATGGTTTGGGGAGTCGTGATCGGGGATGACGCCTGCAAACTTGTCGTCGAGGGATGCGATGAGATCGGTTTTGCTAGTTATCAAAGGAATGTCATACCTAAGGTCAGTCTCTGCAACTAGCCTCAAGAATAATCGGGCGGAGCGCAATTGACATTGTTTCGCGTCGTACCCTGAGATAATGCCAAATTCGAACCCCAAGTCGGCCGTCATGTTTCTCGGCACGGGTACGTCCGAAGGAATACCGCGTGTAACGTGTCTGACCGCCGACCCGCCGACTTGTCCGGTCTGCGCCGATGCGATGCGTCCCGGTTCCAAGAACCGTCGGCGTAACACCGGGATCGTGATCCAGCGCGAGCAGGATGACGGGCCACCGGTAAACATAATGATCGACGCGGGGAAATTCTTTTACCAGGCGGCGATTGAATGGTTTCCCAAACATGCGATTCGGTCATTGGGTGCGGTGATTCTGACGCACGCCCATGCGGACTCCGCAGGCGGTTTGGATGATTTGCGGGACTGGACGAACACGATGCGATTCGCTCGAGGTGATGAACACGCGGCTCTGCTAGCGAGAGGTCGAGATGCTCGGATCCCGATCTATTTGCGTAGCGAGGATTTGGAGATCGTGTCCAAAACGGCGTACTACCTCGTAGATAGGACGCAGATGACTAGTGGTGGGACAGTGGCGATTCTGGATTTTCAGACGATCGACAGTGAACCGTTTGATGTTGTAGGCACGGACGTGATTCCGCTGGAGGTGCCGCACGGTCCCGACTATTCGTGTAATGGCTACCGGATCGGGGATATGGCATACATTTCTGATGCTTCCCACGTGCCCGACGAAGTCTTGGAACAGATCGCCGACGTCGATACGCTTGTCATCGACGCTTTAAGAACCGAACGCACTCACGGCTCCCATTTGACGATGGAACAGGCGGTCGAGTACGCGAAGATCATCCGCCCCCGACGAACGTACCTGACTGATGCCGCGCATGGCATCGATCACTACGCGATGAATGCTCGGCTACGCGAACCAGAAATGAACGGCGGCTTGGATATCCAATACGCGTATGACGGGATGAGTATCGAGATCGGCGTTGATTGATCGCCATTTATCTTTGGTCCGCTTCTAAGATGCGTCGCGTTCGGCTCGGTATTGGGCAATCACGGCGGCGTCTGGAGGGTAGTATTTTCCGGGGGTCAGATTTTCGCGGTCTAGACGGGCTCGTATCCACTCTTCAAGGTCGTCGTATTCGATAGCTTTTTGGGCGATGTCAGGAGCGACGACACGCGGGATGCAGACTACGCCGTCATCGTCCGCGACGATGTAATCGCCGGGTTTGACGAGGACGCCGTCGCAGTTGATGGCGTCGTTGGTGGAGTACGGGGTGCCGACGCGGGTGCCTAGGTTAGAAGTTTTGTCATACCCGTACAGAGCGATGCCGTAATCTTTGACCGTGTGCATGTCACGGATGCCGCCATCGCAGACTAAGCCGTCGATGCCGCGCTGTTTGAGACGGAGGAACTTAATGTCGCCGCCGATCGACATCAACTTGGTTCGCATCGATTCCATGACGATGACATCGCCAGGACCGCCGAGTTCGAATGCAGCGTATTCGGGCGATTCTTCACCGCCGGGTTTCTCAGCCATGAGATCGGGACGCGCCGGTAGGAAACGGACGGTGATGGCTCGGGCGACGAGTCGGACGCCGGGGTTCATGGTTCGGATTTTGGGCATGTACACGTAACGAGGATCGTGTCCGTTACGAGCGAGGATGTCAACAACGGCGGTGGAGTTGACGGTCTTCAACTTCTCGATGGTCGCGGAGTCGAGGACGTGTTCAGGGGTTGATTCGATGATGGCCAAGGGGTGGGGGCTCCGATGGGTTGTTAGCTACTCGGCATTTACAGATTCTAGTCAACTAGAGATGTTTCACCGCCTCAACCGCTGCGACTCCACTCACCCGCAAATCTTTGGACTAGCCGGGCAATGTTCTTCGCGCCGAGAACGAAATCTTCGATGGTGATGTTTTCGTTCGGCGCGTGGATTTTGTGAGTTGGATGGTCGATGCCGGCGGATGTGATGGGGATGCCGAGGACACCACCGAAGTCATACATGGGGCCGGAGCCGGCCATCGTGGGGTAGATAACGGCTTGTTTGCCGTAGGTTTCTTCGGAGGTTTCGATCGCTATACGGGCCCATTTCGATGACATGTCGGTCCGGAACGGATGGACGCCGCTTATCAGGTTTAGAACGACGTTCTCGAAACCGTGGCGGTCCAAGTGGCGTCGGATCTTGGCGAAGATGTCGTCGGGCCGCATGTCCGGGACGAGTCGAAAGTCCATTTTCGCGGAGGCCTTCGCAGGCAAGACGGTCTTCATGCCTTGGCCTTGATATCCCGCATCGAAGCCGGCAACGTTTGCGGTAGGCATGAAAAGGTGCTTGCGGGGCAGGTCTTCGGAACCTAGACCGGCGACGAACGAGGCGTTGCCGAATGTCTCGCTCCACTCATCGGAGTCGTCTGGCAGGTTGGCGAGCGCACGGTCTTCTTTCGGGGTGGATGCGCGGATGTCGTCGTAGAAGCCTTCGATGAGGATGCGATCGTCGGTAGGATCTTTGATGGAGTTAAGCGCGTTGATGAGAGTCCAAGCGGCTGACGGGAGGACGGTGGCGTACGAGGAGTGAGCGTCGCCTCTCAGAAGCGTTACCGAGAGTTCGACGGCTAGGACGCCTTTGAGGCCTAGATAGATGAGCGGCCGGTCTTGGGCATTTCGACCTCCGCCCTCCCAGATGCACGCATCGGCAGTCAGTTTGTCTACGTGCTCGACTATCAATCCGGGAAGATTCGGCGAGCCAGACTCCTCTTCGCCTTCGGCGAATATCTTGATGTTGCACGGCAGTCCGCCCCACTCTTCACGGAAGGCGTTAATTACGGCGAGACGTGCGGCGATGTTGCCTTTATCGTCGGACATCCCACGGCCGTAGAGGCGATCGTCTTTTCGCGTTGGTTCGAACGGGTCGGTATCCCAGAGTTCGATGGGATCGGTTGGTTGAACGTCGTAGTGGACGTAAAGCATCAATGTGGGCGGTTCGCCGGACGGATTATCGATGCCTGCGGCGGATTGTGCGTGGCGGAAAGCGTCGATGGAGGCCGGAGCGTATCCGTAGACCGATGGGAGGCCGTTGTTTGGCGTTGGTATGATCTCGGCTTCGAAGCCGTGTTGGGTGAAAATCTCGGACACCAATTGCGGTGCCCTGTCAAAACCAAGGCGCTGCGCGGAGACACTAGGTTGGCGGACTAGCGTAAAGAGCGTTTCGAGCGAACGGTCTACGTTGTTCTCGATGTGTTGAAGTACTGAATCCAATTGAAGCCTCGGATTTTGGTATGGATTGACGAGTCTTTACTCGATAGCGCCGGGCATTCCTGGCTCCAACGGGACAGATTCAGGTGGTACACCACCGGCTAGGAATCCACCGTCGACGGTGATGGTTTGTCCATTAACGTAGTCTCCGAGGCGAGATGCGAGGAAAAGGCAGGCGTTGGCGATGTCTCGAGGGACTCCGCCACGGCGATTGGGTATGTAGTCTCGGGCGTAATCGACGTATCCTTCCAATTGGCCGCGCGTGTGCTCTAATTCCGGCGGGAGGACTCGGCTGTCGATGTAACCGGGTGCGACGCAGTTTGAGGTGATACCGGTACCAGCAAGGTCGACCGCCATGCTGAGAGCCATGCGGTTTAGTCCTGCTTTGACGATCCCGTAGACGGTGTCCTGAGGCCACGCCCGATAGCTATGGACGCTGGAGATGGAAATGATGCTTCCGCCGCCGCCTTGTTTGATCATTTCGTGGACGGCCCTCTGCGAGCAGAACAGGTAACCCTTCAAGGCGTGTCCGACGAGGAAGTCCCAGAATTCTTCTGTGATGTTGGTGAAGTGCGGGTCGGCGGATGCAACAGCGTTGTTCACAAGGATGTCAATCGACCCGTGAGTTTCGAGGAATTCGTCGAACATTCGGGCGCGATCGTCGGTGTTTCCGATGTCGGCTCGATGCCAGCTCGCGACGCGCCCCATAGCATTGACCTCGGCGATGATGCTATCCGCGGTTTCGTCACGTTCGATATCGTTGATGCCGACATCGGCACCGTTTTCAGCGAATACGCGGGCAATGCCAGCGCCGATGCCGCGTCGCGAACCGGTTATGAGTGCTTTTTTGCCTTTGAGGAGCTCCATTTTTCGATCGCTTTCCTAGTTTGAATATCGTGCGTCGGAATGATTCGTCATTGCATTGACGCCAACTTTAACGCCAATTCAATTGCAGTTTGGACATCGGGCAAGCGATATTCGCCTTCACCTTGTCGGTCGCCGGCTAGACGGGAAAAAAGGATGCTGGCTTCTGACACTGGAATGCCGGTAGCCTTTTGGACTGCGTAAGCGTACGCGCCAAGTTGCGGTATGTATGGACTTGCCATATCGCCGATCGAGCGATTGAAGGTGCGATCCGTCTTGAAGTCGGCGATGCCGAGCGTGCCATCATCGCACCGGTAAATCAGATCTACTCGTCCTTCGATAACGGTGGTTGATCCGTTTCCGTCGGACATCGGAACGGCCACTGGTGTTTCGACCCAGATGTCATTTTGGTTCAAGTTGGCGGCCCGTTTTAGCAGTGGCATGTCGAGCGTCGCCAACGTCAATCGTTCGATCTCCTCACCACTCTCGAGCACGCCGTGTTTTTCGGCTTCGATTCGGGCGATGGTTGGAAAGTCCCGGTACGGCATTTCGAGGGCTCGCTGTACTGCGGCGTGGACTGCGCTTCCGATTCTTGTTGCGGCGCGACCTCGCTTGATCGGGACATCCGGATCAAGGATTGGTTGGAAGTCGGGCTTGTCGGCTGGCGTCTCGTCCGAACCGGCGATGCTAGAGGATTTCAGCTCACTCGGAGAAAGCCATAGTCGCTTGGAGGCCGATCTCAAGATTTCTTGGTAGCGCTTGTACCAAGTGCCGCGGTCTTCGATGGTGTCCCATTGCTCCGACAGTTCGCGAGCAACGGGTGGATGGTACGTCAGCGCACTCCACTCTTGCGGGACTGTTGACCAAAGGGATCCGTTGTTGCCGACGAGGTCTTCAAATCGAGCGGCCACCACATCGGTGTCGCCTTCCTTGCAGTAGCTGCTGACGATCAGGTGATCGCGGGCTCGTGTGGCGGCAACATAAAGCAATCTCGTCCTCTCGAGTTCGGCCGCTTTTTCGTTAAGGTCCAGTAGTTCGTCGTAGCAACCAGCTTCAAAGTATGCACCCTTTTTTCCGCCCAACCGTACACCGATGCGACGATGGTTGTCCGACGGTTGGTCGGTCAGAAGCGGGTCATTGCCACCGCCGGGCTTTCCGCAAAGATTGGCGAGCAAGACAATCGGAAATTCAAGACCCTTGGACGCGTGCATGGTCATGATTCGGATTTTGCTGTGATCGAACTCGAGGGATGGTTCCTCGCGCAGAGAATCGTTGTTTTCTTTGAGTTGGCTAAAGGCCACGAGGCATTCTCTGATGGACGCAGCGCTGTCTTCGCTGAATCTCCGGATCAATTCGACTGCAAGATCTAGGCGGCGTAATCCTTGCGCCGGGTCCGCATTGAGATACATCAGCTCTCGGGCTTGACGCTCGCGGAGAAAACGATCGGTAAGTACTGCGGGTTGCAACTCATCGCGTAGTTCGTGGTACTTGTTGAGGGTCCGCATGGCATCGCCAACTACGCTGGAGTCTTCCTCGGTTGGGAATTCAGCGGTGCAGCTGAAACTCCCGCCAGACTTCGCCCACGCGTAAAGATCGACGTCGCTGCAGCCGAAGTGAGTTGACTTGAGAGCACCGACGGTTGCAGGTTGGTCAGATGGATCGTCGATGGCGGCGAGGCAATTGACGATGTCTCGGATCTCTTGCGTTTCGAGGACCGCCGCACCGCCGAATTCTGCCGAGTATGGGAGATTCATTTCGTCGAGTTGTCGCGTGTAGATTTCCCAACTTGCCCGGGTCCGGGTGAGGATCGTGAGGTCTCCCGGCTGCGATGCCCTGGTTTCGTCGTTTTGTCGGTCTCTTACTTGGAGCGCCCCGGCGCAGACCGCGCGGGCGATGTTGGCTGCGGCCACAGCATCAGCTTCGCGTACTTCTGGAAGATTTCCCTCTTCCATTGGTTCGCCGTAGTGATAAACGGCTCCGAGTTGGTCAGGTGGAGCGACATCCTTGGCTACTTCTAGGGGGATCCAATCGGCTTGACCGACTTCTGAAGGCATCCATTCACCGAAGACGTGGTTAACCCAATCGATAATTGGTCTGGTCGACCGACGGTTTTCTCGGAGTGTCAGGTGCTTACCGTTGGTATCAGCCCCGTCAATTTCATCCCTCACGCGCTGACTGACTTCGACCTCGGCACCGCGGAACCGGTATATGGACTGTTTCGGATCGCCGACGACGAACAGCGAACCAGGCGTTATTTGGTCACTTCCGGGCGGGATGGTCAACAAGCGGACGAGGCGGACCTGGTTAGGGTCGGTGTCTTGAAATTCGTCCACAAGGACGCGGCGATAGCGGCGTTGGATCCGGCGACGTACGTCATCGTGATTTTCGAGCATTACGATCAGCCAGACGATGGCGTCGTAGTAGGAAACAGTTCCGGCACTTCGGCGTTCTTCAACTAAGGTGCTGACGAAGTCGGCGGCATGTTGATACAGTTCATACGATACGTTTGCCCTTGAAGCATCGAATACGGTCTGAATCGTGGCAGGAATCACCTTCAGCGCGGCGACCGCTTCGGCTTTGACCTCTGCGCCACCCCAGTTCGCATTGCTCCCAACGTTGCCTGGCGATCTGCCGGACCAAGTCGATAGGAGGTTCTCTGCTTCGTCTTGAGTGGCGATTACCTTTACGGCGATATTGTCCGTGTACCAATCGACCGCCGCCGCGAGAAGAACACAGAGGCGATCATTGGGGTCCTTGCATGAATCGATCAGAATTTCGAGATGTGCGATTGATTCTTCGAGAGCAGTTACCGTCCGTAGTCCAATCCTCTGCGGCGCCGGAAAATCTGAGGACATCAGCTCACCGTGTTTATTGTTCATCGCTCTTGCGAGATCGTTGATTACACCGAAGGGGTTCTTGAGTTCGAGGCGTATTGCGGTTGAAAGCGATTCGGAAAAACTATCGTCATGTTCCAAACGATCGACGGTCCATTGACGCCATCGTTCACGGAACATCTGGTTTTGGGCAAAGTCGTCTTGTACTTCGATCACCGGAGGCAGGCCTGCCTCAAGAGGGTGTTCCCTCAAGATTGAGTAAACAAGCGAGTCTATGGTCTGGAATGCTGCGGTGTCGATGCCGTCAAGAGCAGTTTTGATTCTTTCGTCCGATGGGTTTTCAGAGCGGATCTGCTCCAGTTCTCCGCGGATTCGAGATCGTAGCTCGGAAGCGGCGGCGCGTGTAAAGGTGATCGCCACGATTTCGTCGATATCGACACCGTTCCTGAGGAGCGATACGATGCGTTGGACAAGCGAATAGGTTTTACCAGTACCGGCACCGGCCGACACATAGATGCTGGCATCGAGATCACTAGTCAGGACCGACAACGAGTCCGCGTCTGATCGCGTCGGCGATTCTTGCATGGTCACGCCGGTTCACCTTCGGCCAACAAAACGTAATCGGAAAGTTCGGGGGCGGACCTTTTTCTGTTCCACAAAATCAGACGATCCGTCGTGCAGGCGTCCGAATACGCACAGTATTTGCAGTTTTTCCATGACGGGCCGTCGCCATGAGTGTCTCGATCACCTGGTCGGGCAGGGAAATTGCCGTTGCGGATGCCGCCTACGATGGTTTCGATTACTGGGGCGAAATGCTTACGAACCGATTCGAATGTGGCAGGCGATTTGGGTCGCATTCGAACACTTTTATCGTGAAACACGAACCAGTACGCTGCGCTTACGTCGGTATCAGCGCCAAGAATTTCTCGTGCCATCAAGGAGTAGATAGGCAGTTGAAGCTTAGTTCCGGACGCGGTGACATCATTGTCGATGTCGGTATAACTGCTCGAATTCCCAGATTTGAAATCAAGTACCAATGCTCGTTCACAAGATTTCGAAACCGCTATCAAGTCGATTTTGCCGCGAAGTCTAAGCGTGAAACCATCCATCAAGGCAAAGTGCCCGAGTTTATCGTCTCCATATCCAAACTGCCTTTCCGTCATCAACTCGCCTTCAAACCCGTCCAAAAGGTCCAGATTGTTGCGGTGCCATTGCATCAACTGTCGTAGTAGGTTGGCTCTTTCGAGCTCGAAAATGGAGGTGGACCCGATGTATTCCTCGCGCAAAAATCGGTCACAGACTTCGTTTGAAATATCTATCAGGTGCTTCTGACCTTCATTGGATCCGTCGACGCCGAACCTCGAGAAGAATTCTTCCAAGATCGAGTGGACGAGAATCCCTTTGTCTAGAGCCGACAGAGTCAAGGATTCTTCCGGATCGATGCGTTCGTCTGCATTGAGTTCATGTGCCAAGAAGTACCGATACGGACATTCGGCGTAGGTCTGAAGTGCGCTTGCAGAGACGCTGAAGGCCTCTTTCGGACCGACGATATATGTCGGGATGTTTCCGTCGTACGGCCCGAAGACTGCGGATTTCCGCGATTTTATGGTTCGTTCACCACGCGCTAGCGCTCGGTTGCGCGGCTCGTTCAGCAACGCTGTGAGATCTGTTTCGTTTTGCGATCGGATTGCAACATCTTGGATCGCGAATTCATATTCGTAAGATGCTTCGAAACCTGATGAGCCGACATCGGATTGCGTGGTGACCGACTCGACCCAATCGGATTGAGGGTCCATTAGGGACTTAACTGGGACGTTTGTCTCGTTGCGGCTTTTCAAGATTTCGTCGACGTACCAAGGCGACGGATATGCTTCGTTGGTCGCGCCGAGGATGGCCTTGTTCCAGTAAAGGCGTCTGGATGGTGCGCAGCCGAGGGCCAGTTTGAATTCGCTATGCTGGAGGTCCAAATCCTCGCGCTTCGTAGTCAACCACGAGCCATTGCGATCCAATCGACGTCTTAAGTCGTCGGACAAGAGTGGATCTGATCTGCCTGGGCTCGGTAACCCTCCCTCGGACATCCCCAAGATGTGGACGCTTTTGAACGCCGTGCCAATGCTGGCAGACAATGGCGCAACCAAGACCGAGGAGCCCCATCCAGAATCGCCGCCGATGCTGGCGCGCAATAGCCTTTGAGCGGTACGAGCGAAGCGACCAAAGTCCACATGCGTGCTCGTGATTCGGCCCAACGCTCGGATCTGATCGAATTCGGCGCTGACGCGGTCTAAACCAGTCCGTTCGTTGCCATCCGGACTGTCAGACTGAACGTGATAGCTGGTCAGGATCCCATCGATCCAGTCCACCCATTCCGTCCAACTTCGTCGATCGTCAACAGCGACCCGATTTGAAAGCTCGGACACGAAACGTCTGAGTTCTGACGCCGCGTGCGCCGCGTCGCGAAAGGAGTCGGGGGCGATGGTTTTGTCCTCGGCATCAGCGTCATCCGCGCGGTCGGCTCGATTGTTCATCCGGTACTCGAACCTGCGCAAAGATCGTTGCCAATCCGTTGTTTCTGCAAAACTTGCAATGTTGGCGTTTCGAGACACGATTTCCCATTTCACCGCAGGCACTCTTGAAACATCCGTCGGGTTGACGACAGGTGCCGAGGTCGTCCAAGCGGCAAAAGCGTCGCGCCTCATCCCTGTGCTGAGCATCGTCAAGAACAGCGACACGAATTTACCGCTTGGCGTCTCTCCCAAAGTCTTGGGCGATGGCCCACAGTTCTTGATGTTGGCAGCATCAAGAGCGTCTTTGATACGAGATGAGTAGTCAGGTGTCGGATACAGTACTGCCATCTCACCGAATTTGACGCCCTCACGCGCATCGGCCATTACGTTGCGTATTAACGCTCTTGGTTCGTCCGCCGCGCCCGTCGTCGAGTAGAAACGCGATTGTGCAGAATCATGGTCCTTTCGATAATCCGGTTTGTCTCCCGGACTGATGCGAACTGCGACGCTGGATTCCAATCGCTCCAAAGCATCCCATAGCCGCGTGTACGCGTCGGGAGGGGATGGAGCGCGGACCACAATGATGTCGGGCCCGAAGATGGAATCAATCAGACCTGTGTCGCTGGAAACCGACTGAGCGGCCATCGATGCTTTCTTTTCACGGGTTAGATACGAGGATGCGAACGCCGTGAATCTTCGTTGTAGTTCAAGCAGTTGTGGATATAGGCCATTGCGTGACCCGCGCGCAAGCTGCACCAATGCAGCTTCGGCCCCGCCATCCAGCAACTCAAGTTCTTGGAGCGTGCGTTGGACTGCATCCAATGTGGAGTCGTTGTCCGCGTGTCTGGTTAACGGTCCGGGCGTGTCGATGTCATAGATCGCGTTGTGAATGAGCTCGGAGGCGATCAACCGTGTCATGGAAGTCCCCTCAGGCTGATCGGCGGCGGCGAAAAGAATATCGGCAACCTCTTCAATCCGCATGAATTCGACGTTGAAGAGCCCGCCATCGTCGCACAGTTTTGCGGTTGCTGCTCGTCTTAGGAAGAAGGCCGAATATAGCGACGGGGCGACAACCACGATCCGAGACAGGGCGTTCCGTGTTCGCGTCCGCTCAATCGATGCAGCGACGAATTCCACCAATGGAGCGCCATTGGGCACGCTACTCGGTTTACGCGGGATTGATGCGGATCGAACCATTGCTGGAAAGTGGCGCCCCCGGTGAGGATCGAACTCACGCACCTGGCTTCGGAGACCAGTACTCTATCCACTGAGCTACGGGGGCGCGATGGAGTTTCTATGATAGCCGTTTCGTCCCAAGGCCTAATGGCCCCGCGCCGCATGGCCCTGGACTTCCGAAGCTTCAGGGTTGACCACGGCGTTGGCAAAAGCTTTAGTCAAGAAAATCGGGGCGATGATCGTAGTGATGACGGTCATGACGATTGCGACGGTGAATATATCTCGGTCGATGATGCCTGAGGCTCTACCTATCTCGGCTACGATGAGTGCGACTTCGCCGCGCGGCAACATACCCAATCCGATCCGCCAAGAACCCATCTTTCCGAATCCGACCAATGCTGCGGGCACTCCGGCACCCACCAGCTTGCTGATGATAGCGACCAAAGTTATGGCACCGCCGAACAATATCAGTTGTCCGATGTTATCGGACTGCCAGAGCGCGGTCAGATCGACTTGCATGCCGATGATGCAGAAGAAAACAGGTATGAGGATGCTACCTCCGTTGCGAATTGCGAAGAGAGTGTATTCCTTGAGCAGTGTGGCGGAGAGTGCCAAGCCGATTGAGAAGGCGCCGATGATCATGGCCAAGCCGAAATAGACTTCAGCGACGCTGGCGGCGAGGAAAGCCATCGTGACGGCCAAGACAAGCGATGAACCGTCGGATTTGAACCACATCGTCATTGCGGAGATGCGGTTTGCCAGAATACTACCGACGATGGTGAGACCGAGCCAGAAACCGACGGCTTTGACGATCAGCAGGATAACCGACGCGCCCGAGATTCCCTCGTCGCCAGCAATTCCCACCACAATGGCGACAACAACAATGCCAATGACATCGTCCAATACCGCGGCCGCCAACACGGTCACGCCCTCAATCGAATCTAGTCGGCTGATATCGGCCAATACTCGCGCGGTGATGCCGACCGATGTTGCCGTGAGGATCGCGCCGACGAACAATGCGGGAATCGCTTCGCTGATCGATTCCAAGCTGCCATATCCGAACCAAAGCGTGACCAGAAAGCCGAGGGCGAACGGTAGCACAACGCCACCAATGGCAACGGCGGTCGCGGGTCGGATGTATTTGATGAACTGCTTCCTGTTCGTTTCCAGGCCGGCTTCGAAGAGGAGCAAAACAGCGCCAAGCTGGCCAACAAAGTAGAGAGCGAATGGGATGGCAGGTTCCACAATGTCGCCGCCATGTTGGGCCGCCTCTGACAAGTAGGGCCCGACTTCGTGAAACATCGGTCCTGCGAAGTCAAAGAAGCGAATTCCGCCGAGAGCATGGGGTCCGATGATGATGCCGGCGCACAACTCACCCAGTAGTGCTGGGATTTTGAGAAAGCGTTCGGCGATTTCACCACCAACTTTAGCGGCGACAAGGATGACCGCGAGCATGATGATCAACTCGGCGGACAAGAAGAGTAGGGATTCGCCGTGCAATTTTCGGGAGGTAAGTTAGGGCTTAGCTAGGGATTGGAGCGGGTTGCGGCCCGTTCAATACAGAGGGGACCACTTGGTTCTTACCAGCAAAGATTCTACAATCGCGCCACGTTTAGTTTTCGATTGAATCTTTAAACACGGTCGCCGGATGGATAAAATTCGCTTTTTCGTCGACTCTTGCCAATCCGATGAATTCGCCGTTTTTTCCGTATACGCGAATCCGGGTTTCCCTGTTTTCCCAGTTTGCGAAATCCGTTTCAATCATGCGCCCATGCAAAAAAGCCACGGTTTCCGCAACGTCAAGCGTGGTCGAGGGCAGTTGCTTGAGCACATGATCCGGTTTAACCAAATGATGCGTCCACGAATCAGCGTCGGCGGACGCGACCAACGTGTCGAGCGATAGACAATCGGCGATGTTAAAGTCACCAGCCCTGTCGCGCCGAAGCGATGTCATGTGAGCACTGCAATCGAGCCGTTGTCCGACATCGTTGGCGAGACTGCGAGCATAGAACCCGCTCCCGCAGTCGATCTTCAAGGTGAAATTCGGTGGGTCCCACGCCGTCAACTCTAGTTTGTGGACTTCGACTTTTCGTGGTTCTCGCGGAATCGTTTTCCCTTGTCTGGCTAACTTGTATAGCGGTTGACCATCCTTTTTGATGGCGCTGTACATCGGGGGGACTTGATCGATTTCGCCTCGAAATTCTGACAATGCCGACATCAGGTCAGTTGATTTCACCGACGAGTAATCTTGCCTGTTGGTCTCGGTGCCTTCGGAATCGTAAGTATCGGTTGATATCCCGAGCCTTGCAGACATGAGATATGACTTGCTTCCGGACAATACGAACTCGGAGAGTCGCGTTGCGCCACCAATGCAGATCGGCAGCACTCCGGTAGCTATCGGATCTAACGTTCCACCGTGTCCAATCTTCAGTCCGCGCCGCCGTAGCTGGAACGCGGACCTGAGTTTGGCGACAACATCAGAAGATGTCCATCCAGGCGGTTTGTCGACGTTGAGAAATCCGGAAATCGAGTGTGTTGTCCCCGGCATCATCAATTTCAGGGTGCGACGCTGTCTGCTAGCGGTTATCAGTGAGGTCGGCGATGTAGTTAATCATGCTCTGACCGTCTTCGAGAGAGGTGTCGAGAATAAACGTGATTTTCGGCGTGCGTCGCATCTTGGCTCGAACGCTTAACTCGTGACGAATGAATCCGACGCGCTCTCCAAGGTACTCAATCGCTGGTTCGGCGTCTCCATATTTTGTGTAAACGCTCACCGCGACGCGCGCTAGAGTAAATCCGGAATCGCACGTCACGTCCATTACCGAAACTAACCCGGGCGGGTCCAACTCTTCGTCGATAATCTGCCCGATGATCCGTTGCAGATTCTTCTCGACGCGCTCAATTCTCCTAGCCATTACGGAATCCGTGATTAGACTGCGACAGATTAACGGGCTGCGACAGCTCGCGTCTCGTAGCAGGTGATGATGTCGCCTTCTTCGTAGTCGTGGAAACCGTCGAGCACGATACCACCCTCGTAGTTCGTGGCGATCTCTCTTACGTTGTCGTCGAAATGCCGCATCGAGGAGACAGCACCTTCAAACAGTTCCTCGCCGCGTCTCGATAAGATCATCCGAGCGCTACGACGCATCATGCCCGTTGTCACGCGAACACCCGCGATACGTTCCCGCCTGCCGTGCTGGAAGACCTCCAACACAGTGGCCCGGCCAAGAGTGACAACTTCCTGTTCCGGTTCGGTCATCTGCCTGGCGGCTTGTTTGACATCATCGATCATCGTGTAGATGATGTCGTAGGTCTTAATTGGGACGCTTTCCTGGTTTGCCAAGCGTGCCGCTGCGAATTCGACGGATGTTTCAAATCCGACGATCATGGCTTCCGAAGCTGAGGCGAGCATGACATCGGATTCTGAAACCGGACCCGTGGCAGCATGCAATAGCTTCACTTGGACATCCGGCGACGAAAGCCCGTCAACTGCACGCCGAATCGCATCGATCGTACCTTGAGCGCCAGTTTTGGCGACGAGGTTCAAATCGGCAGCTCCGTAACTCTGGCGGTGTCGCAAAACTTGGGCAAGTGTCGAGGGCCTGGTCGTGTCATGCCGTCGCTGCTCCTGCCGCGCTCGAGCGTCTATTCGTTGCCGCGCAACCTTCTCGTCTTCAACTACCTCAAACTGCTGACCAGACTCCGGAACGCCGTTCAACCCGAGTATCTCGACTGGAACAGATGGTCCGGCGCTCGCGACCTCTTTCCCGAAGCCGTCAACCATTCTTCGCACGTGGCCGTATTTGTCGCCTGCGACGATCGTGTCGCCTATATTAACCGTGCCCGATCGGACAATGACCGTTGCAACCGGACCACGTTGCTTGTCGAGCGTCGCTTCGACGACGACGCCGATCGCATCGCGTTTGGGATCTGCCGAGAATTCGGATACCTCCGAGAGGAGCAACAACGAATCGATGAGATCTGACACACCATCACCCTTGAGGGCGGATACCCGGACCGACAAAACTTCGCCGCCCAAATCTTCGACGATGATGTCGTGTTCCAATAGTTCCGTGGTCACGCGCACCGGATCGGCGCCGGCAGCATCGATTTTATTGACGGCGATAACCATCGGAACCTGCGCCGCTTTGGCGTGGTTGATGGCTTCGACGGTTTGAGGCATCACGCCGTCGTCAGCAGCGACTACTATGACGGCGATGTCAGTTGCCTGCGCGCCGCGTGCGCGCATCGCAGTGAAAGCTTCGTGACCGGGCGTATCAATGAAAGTTATCAATTGCCCTTCATGGTCGATCTGGTACGCACCGATACTCTGTGTGATCCCACCTGCTTCGCCACCAACGACGTTGGTTCCACGTATCGCGTCAAGCAACGTAGTCTTGCCGTGGTCCACGTGACCCATAACGGCGACCACCGCGGGTCGAGGTCGCGCTTTCCCTTCTTCTTCATCAAGGCCAACTCGGTCAGACGCTTCAGATTCTTCAACCTCAACCGGTTTGCGGACGCGCACACCCAATCCAACCGATATCGTCGCAGCGACCTCGAAGTCGATGGAGTCGTTCATCGCTACCATCATGTTGAGCCGCATCAGCTCTTTGATGATTTCGATCGGAGATCGGCGTATTACCTCGGACAACTCGGCGACGCTGATCTCGGCGGGCAAATCAACAGGGCCGCCGAACTTCACTGGTTCGCGACGAGGCGACGGTCGGTCTGAGCCACCATTCCTGGGTCGCCCGCGGCCGCCGCGGCCTTGTCTTGTCCTCTGTGATCTTGCCATTGATGAATCTCGATGCTCGTGCCCAGCGGAGAATTATTGCGACTTGGCCCGAGTCCGAAGATACTCGACGAAATCCGCTTGGACAACTTTCTCGAGCTTGAGGGCTCTCCTCATCTTATCGCTTATTTTCTTCCCGTCGAAACTATCCGAGTTTGGGCACACGTAACAGCCTCTTCCGTGCATCCGACGCAGTTCGTCGATCTTTGGGGAACCATCGGCGCCGCGAACGATGCGGATCATCTCGCTTTTGGTGCGTTTTCCGCCGCACGCGATGCAAGTGCGGATCGATACGTGCCGATCGGTCGCCCGAAACGTCATCATCCCAGACACCGCGCGTCCCAAACGCGTTCAGCGCCTAGTACGGCGCGGCCCCGCCCCGCCGCGGCGCCTGCCAGAGCCGCGGCGGCCTTGCTCATCGCGGTAACCAGATATGTCCTCTGCGAACCGCAGTCCCGAGTCGCCGGTATCTTTCGCAACTTGGAGGTCATTGGGCAACGCCCAAAGATCGTCGGAGTCGATATCCTGTTCTAGCGATTCCAGCTCTGCCGCTTCGCGCTCAGCATCGAGGCGATCCTGTTCTTCGAGCTCCAGTTCTCTGAGCTTCTCTTCCAACTCGAGCAGTTCGAGATCCAAGTCCTCTTCTTCGACCTGCGCCGGAATAGGCCTTCGAACTACAGGAACGAACAGTGAAGGAACTGGCGGCGCGAGTGGTTCCTCTTCAGCAACCTCCAAAACCAATTCAGTTTCTTCTACGGCTTCATCCTCAAATGCTTCTTCCAGATGTTGCGCTGTGACCTGAACAACGGCCTCTTCCTCCTCCTCTGGCAGCGGGACAACCTCGGGTTCCACCGCGGCGACCTCTTCTGCATCGTCCAATTCAGGTACGTATAAAACGGGCACGACCGGTTCGGATTCGATGCCCGTCGCGGCTTCTTCAACTTCGAGCAGTCGTTCGCGCTGAGCCTCTTCAGCAACGGCTTGCAAAGCGGCCTCTGCGGTGACTCTCGCGGCCTCTTCTTCCGCAGCCGCTTGCCGGGCAACCTCCGCTTCGCGCAGTCGTTGTCGTTCGATGAGCTCTTCGGCGTATGCGGCCGAACCTTTGATATCAATACGGAAGTTCGTGAGACGCGTCGCCAACGAAACGTTTTGACCCTCTTTGCCAATGGCGAGCGAAAGTTGATTCTCGGGTACGATAACTTCTGCCGTGAAATCGTCAACGATGATCACGTCTTCGACTTGCGCCGGGCCCAGCGAATTCGCGATGAATACGGCAAGATTGTCGCTCCATTCGAGAATATCGATCTTTTCGCCCATCAACTCCGTGACGATGTTTTGGATGCGAATTCCCCGCAAGCCAACACAAGCTCCGATCGGGTCGATATCGTGCTTGTTGGAAAAGACGGCGACCTTGCTCCTCGCCCCCGCTTGACGCGCGATCGACTTGATCTCGACAAGCCCGGACTTCACCTCCGGGACTTCAAGTTCCATGAGGCGGCGGAGCAGCATCGGGTGCCGGCGGGAGACGACGATTTCAGGCGTCCCTTCTCCGTCGGCGGTGCTGTCGTTGACTCGCACAACGAAGAACTTCAACTCCATTCCGGTGCGGTAACGTTCGTTCGCACTTTGCTCGTCTCCTGGCATCGTCGCGTCGGCTTTGCCCAAGTCGACGAACACTGTGGGTCGAGTGCCAATCGGGTCGTCCAGCCTCGTTGAAGCGACCCTTCGAACCGGCGCGGAGATGATTTCACCTTCTTTGTCGGCGTACTGTTCGTAAACCAGCCGTCGCTCTGCGCTACGCAATCTCTGCATCAACACTTGAGTGACAGTTCGGGCCGCGATCCTCTGAGGCGTAAAATCCAATACCCCAGTGATGATGTCGTCCCCGGGCTGTGCATCGGTATTGAGCGAACGGGCTTGAGCAACGTCAATTTGGCCACGAGGGTCGATCTCGTCGACCTCGTCTACGACGTGAACAAAGGTGTTGATGACCACATCGCCGCTTTCAGGATCGAGTTTGACCATTACATCCTGGTCCTCGACGGCGGGGTCTCGGCGATAGGCAGCAGCGATGGCGTCTTCAAAAGCAGACACGACCGATTCCTGCGGAAGGTTACGTTCCGCGGAAAGCTGCATTACCGCAAGCAGCATGTCGCTCTTCATTTTGATCAGACCCCCATCAATTGCGATACGATGTATCGAGAACTCATTCGCCTCAAAAAGAAAAAGTGGGCGTGCGCCCACTTCCTCAACACATCGCTGTCGCAACGCGCGTTCTTAATGAATCAACTTTAACACGTTTCGGCTTGGCATGCTCGCACCGGCTTGGCCCTCAAACGGGAATCAATGGCATTTCTTACGAAAATCCGAGTTCAAGTTTCCAGCATGGCGTTAATTGCGTCGACGGCTTCATTCACCGCGTGGACCTCCGAATCGGACGGTGCTTGCTCACGGAGTTTGACCTCGATCCCACCATTTTGGATACTGCGCGGACTAACAACGGCACGAACTGGCATGCCGATCAGGTCTGCATCAGCGAACTTCACGCCGGGAGCCTCTTCGCGATCATCGAACAATGTGTCGATGCCCACGTCGCTGAGCTGCCGGTACAAGGTTTCCGCAGTTTCACGCACTTCTTGGTTGTTGTGCAAGTTAACGCCAATAACTACTAATTCGAATGGCGCTATGGACTTAGGTAACATCATGCCTCGTTCGTCGTGATTGGCCTCGACAGCGGCGGCTAACAACCTACCTGAGCCGATCCCGTAACAACCCATATACGCGGACTGTAACTTGCCATTTACGTCATTGAATTTGACGTTCATTGCGTCGCTATAAATCGTACGCAATTTGAAAATATGGCCGACTTCGATACCGCGATGTTGCTTGAGGTGTCCGTCACGACACCGTAAACACCTGTGGTCTTCGGCAGCCGCGGCTATATCTCCGACATGATCCGCAGACCAATCCCGATCGTAGTTTGAGTTTCGGAAGTGGTATCCGTCTTCGTTAGCGCCGGCGAGCAGATTGGCGTTCTCGACCGCCGATTCGTCAGCGATGACATATGCGCGGTCGACGCCAATCGCGGAAGCCGAACCGGGCACGAAACCTGCCGCTTCGACTTCCTCGGGCGTCGCGAACCGCGGTTCGGACCCATCCATCATGTTTCGTAGTTTCGTCTCGTTGACTTCGTAATCGCCGCGGATCACCACGACATAGACTTGGTCGTCGATCGAGTAGAACACCGCTTTGGCTGTATTCGCGCTGGAGACCCCCTCGAGTTCGGCCAATGCTGCAATCGTCTTCACCCCGGGTGTGGCGAACTTTTCGATATCCGCTGGAGATTGCGTTGGATTGCGCGACTTTATGAACTCGGCTTTTTCGAGGTTGGCACCGTATTTGCAATCATCGGAATCGCAAATGAGCACCGAGTCTTCGCCGCTGTCGGCGAGCAACTCAAATTCCGCCGAGTCTTTGCCGCCGATCGAGCCCGAGTCGGCCTCTACCATGACGGCGTTCAACCCGCAACGCGCGAAGATATTGCGATACGCCTCGGCCATCGCGTCATAACTGGCGTCCATGCCCGCGACATCGGCATCGAACGAGTATGCGTCTTTCATCTCGAATTCACGAACTCGCAACAATCCGCCGCGGGACCTTGTCTCGTCCCTGAACTTGGTCTGGATCTGGTACAGCCTCAGGGGCATATCGCGATAGCTGGAGATTCCGTATCGCCCCATAATCGAAACGGTTTCTTCGTGCGTAGGCGCTAGAACCATCTCTCGCTCCCGGCGGTCCGAGAACCGAGCGAGCGGAGGGTCATAGGTGTCGGCCCGGCCGCTTTCCTCCCAAATCGAACGCGGTTGAACCACCGGCATCGTGACTTCAAGAGCACCGGCGCTGTTCATCTCCTCGCGGATGATGTTGCGGATTTTTTCAAGGCTCCGCCAACCTAATGGCATGATGTTGAAGATGCCAGCGGCAATTTGCTGAATAAAGCTCGCGCGGGTCAGATACTTGTGGCTGATCGTCTCCGCCTCGACAGGCGCTTGCCGCGTGGTTTTGATGTAAAACTCTGATGCTCGCATTTTTGGTCCGTGCGGTTGAAATTGCCTGCGGGGAAGCCGTCAGTCGGCGGATTTGGCACCCCATCGATTTTGGACGTATTCGTCTACCATGCCGATAAAATCCGCGGCGATCGTCGGCCCGGATAGGAGCCGATCCCTCTTCCCGTCGACGAAGACCGGTGCACGCGGGCTTTCACCGCTGCCGGGAAGCGAGATCCCGATGTCTGCGGCTCGAGATTCGCCGGGACCGTTGACTACGCAACCCATCACAGCGACTTTCAACGATTCGGAGCCGGGATATTGTGTTTTCCACGACGGCAGATTGATATCGATCTGTTTTTGTATGTTGCTAGCGAGTTCTCGGAACAGCGTCGATGTCGTGCGTCCACATCCGGGGCAAGCGGTGACCGATGGCCGGAACGTTCGAAGGCCGAGCGCCTGCAAAATGTCTTGGCAGAGCTTGACTTCGTTGGAGCGGGCGCCGCCAACTTCCGGCGTCAAACTAGCTCGTATCGTGTCTCCGATACCGTCGTGCAGCAACACTGACAAGGCAGCTGTGGTGGCTACAACACCCTTCTGACCCATTCCAGCTTCCGTCAGTCCTAGGTGGAGCGGGATATTGGTCAGCGTGGCGAGTTGTTGATATGCCGATACCATCTGTTCGAGCCGAGACACCTTGCACGAAATGATCATCGAGACTTCTGGCAGTCCGATATCTACCGCGGCGGCGGCACTCGCAATCGCACTTTCGACTAGTGCCTCGCGTTCCACATCGTCGCCACTCATCGGGTTATCGCGACGGGCATTTTCGTCCATTTTCTGAACTAGCAGTTCTTGGTCAAGGCTGCCAGCGTTCACACCAATCCGCACTGGTTTTCCGTGGTCGCGGGCAATTTCGATAAATTGGTTGAAATTCTCGTCGTGGCGCCTCCCGCGCCCGACATTGCCGGGATTTATCCGGAACTTCGCCAACGTCTTGGTGCATTCGGGGTGGTCTCGCAATAACCGGTGGCCGATAAAGTGGAAATCGCCAACCAACGGGACGTCGCAACCTTGACCGGCAAGCCGTTTCTCGATTTCAGGCACTGCCCTAGCCGCATCGTCATTATTAACTGTGATGCGGACGATTTCGCTACCGGCCTCGGCGAGCAGTTTTACCTGCGTAACCGTTGCGTTGATGACAGCCGTATCTGTGTCGGTCATCGATTGAACGACCACGGGACTGCCGCCGCCAATCGGGACGTTGCCAACTTTGACGCGGTGAGTTTTTGAACGTGGCGTCGTTGGGAATTCGATTACAGGATCCATGCTCTTTTCAATTATCGGCTAAAGGAAGCGTTCCCCGCCGATGAGCCTCGCGATGTCTGAGAACGAAATGACAGCGACCAACGCGAGCAACAGAACGAAACCTGCCAAATGAACCAGGTTTTCTTTTTCTGGTGAAACCCGTTTTCCGCCGCGGACGACTTCTACAAGGACGAACGCCAACCGCCCGCCATCTAACCCGGGAATGGGTAGCAGATTAATCACCGCCAGCGAAATGCTCAGCGTCGCGGCAAGCGTCAGGATGATCGTCACGCGGGCACTAACCGCGATGTCGGCGGTAGCGACTTCGCCGGACAGTTGACTCAACCCTACCGGGCCTACTGCGACAGGGCCTTCGAACTGTGGATTCTTGGACCCTGAGACGGCACCAAAAATGGAGTTTCTCGCCAACGTGATGATCTCAAACGTCTCTTTGATGCCCTCAGGTATCGCCCGCGTGATTGGCACGCCCCGCGAAGCGATATACGGGTTCAGGAGCTGGAGTTGGACTCCTGCAGCGCCTTCTTGCAAATAGGTGGCTGAACCAAGATCGAGATTGAATTTACGGGCGTCCAGATAATGAATTCCAGTCCCGTCGGGACGTTCTGTCACCTGGATAGTGTCGCCCAAGTTTGCGTTCGGCACGAATTCGCGTACGTCAGAAATGCCGATCTCGTAAAGGTCGTCTCGTACCGCCCGGTCAGCAACCACGGTAAGTTCGTTGTTGGTGCCAACGCTTGGGTTGTAGACCCGAGCGACGCCTAACCGAACTTGCGTCGCGGGATCATCAACTTCAAGAACAACATCGTGACGCGGCGGGTCCCAACGTGGAACGACCGTGACTATCTGGGTGTCACCTTCAATGTAGTGAACCGTCGGTTCGGTTGGGCGTGCGAACGGGTCGGGCACCCCGCGCTGGACTTCCCAATTGGAATCTTTGCCCAGTTTTCGCACCACAGCATTTTGCAAATCATTGAAGTTGGTGATGCGCTGCCCGTCAACAGCGACGATCTTCTGCAACGGTCTCACACCAGCCTCGTACGCGGGCGAACCGGGCAAAACGTTAGCCACAACGACATCGCCAGCGATGTATTGCACCGGGATCATAACGACAACAGTAAATATGATGAAGGGGATGATGGCGTTTACCACGACCCCGGCGACGATTACTGAGATGCGTGCGAGTGCTGGTTTGCCGGCAAGACTATCGCTCGCGTCCGGATTTTCTTCGCCTCGGAGCTTGACAAAGCCCCCGACTGGCAACCAATTGATCGACCAAACCATGTCAGCGATCGTGATGCCGTTTGCGTCAATGCTCTTCACCTTGCCGACGAATAAAGAGGCCGAAGATTGAGCGTCTGACACGTCTTTGCGCTCGAACTGTCGAACTATTGCGGCTTCTTTCGAACCGTCGTCCCACTCGCGCCCGATCACCGTAACCATTTGACCCTCGGCTAGAGGTTGAGCGTTCCCACCGAATTCAAATCGCGTATCAGACGAAGTCGAAATCTTGGTCGCACCAGACCAGATTCCGAATGCCCTAGGCGGGAACCCAAATCCGAATTCGAGCACTTTGACCTTATGGAGTTTTGCAAGAAAGAAGTGGCCAAATTCATGCAGGATTATGAGCGGACCGAGTATCAGAACCGCGAGTAGCAAACCATATATAAGAGTTGTGCTCATGTCGCTAAATGTCTCAAATGTGATTTACGCGTCTAAGCCGTTACGTGGCGTGCCAGCGTGGTCTCATATGCCCAACTAGCTGCAAGTATCGCGTCTTCGACGGTGAACTCTGATTTGACATCGTGCAGTGTCAACGTCGTCTCGATTTCACTAGCGATCTCGTCGAAACGGATCTTGCCCTCCATGAAGAGATCGACAGCGGCCTCATCGGCACCGGCCAACGCCGCGTTAAAAGTCCCTCCGATTCGAGCGTACTTCATCGCCATGTTGAAGCACGGGTACTTCGAAGGATCCATCGGTTCAAAAGTCAGCTCGCCAGCATTGATCAGACTGAATTCAGGTAGTGTGTCGTTGAACCTGCGTTCTGGGAAAAACAGCGCGAACTGTATCGGATGTCGCATGTCGGGCAAACTGAGTTGGGCGATAACGGAACCATCGGCCATCTCAACCAGCGAATGGACAATGCTTTGTCGGTGGATCACGACATCAATGTCGTCGAGTGTGGCGTCGAACAGGAAAGACGTCTCGATGACTTCAAAAGCTTTGTTCATCAAAGTCGCCGAATCGATGGTTATCTTGTTTCCCATAGTCCATGTTGGATGGTTGAGCGCCTCTTCTGGGGTTACGTCTGCGAGCTCCGCAGCGGTTTTGTCGCGAAACGCGCCACCGGATGCGGTGATTATGTAGCGCCGAGGTTTCGTGGTCTCGCCGATGATGCATTGCCAAAGAGCGCTCGGTTCGGAGTCGATCGGAAGTATCGTGCCGCCGTTTTCGTCGGCGATGCGTTTCAACTGAGACCCTGCCATCACGATCGATTCTTTGTTGGATAACCCGACGGTTTTTCCGGCGTTCAGGCTGGCGACCGCGCACGGCAAACCTTCGACGCCTGCAGTCGCGTGCATCACAAAATCGACGTCTGCGCGGGTGGCCATGTCAATCATTGAGATACGCCGGGCGCCGCCAATGGCATCAATCGAATCATCGATGCAACTGAAGTAAGTGGCGTCGAACTCTTGAACTTGGTCAGCAAGTTTCTCGAGGTTTTTTCCGGCCGAAAGCCCAACTACCTCAAATTCGTCAGGAAACTGTCGAACTACGTCGAGCGTTTGAGAACCCACCGACCCTGTCGAACCGAGAACTGCGATGCGCTTTTTCATGCGAACCATCTCTCGATGAAGTATATGAACATGAAGTTCGGTGCCAAGGCGTCTAGGCGGTCCAGCAACCCACCGTGTCCCGGGATAATGCCTCCCGAATCCTTCACGCACGATAGTCGCTTGATCCACGATTCGCAGAGGTCTCCGGCGACACCCAAGCATGCGATACCCAACCCCATGCCCAAGATTTCAGCGATCGAGTAATCGAGCGAAAGCAACTTCGCCATCAACCAAGATACCAATAGCGCCGCGGCGATGCCACCAACGAATCCTTCCCATGTTTTGCCCGGACTGATGCTCGCCGCCATTCGGTGTCTGCCCAGAGATTTTCCAACAAAAAATGCTCCCGAATCCGCCGCGAACACGACCAATAGGACGTATGTAAGTAGCTCGCGGCCCGTTTCGAATAAAACGATTAGCGGCAACACCGAGACGGCCAATACGACCGCTGCGCCGTAAGCGAGCACGATGTTCCGTCTCACCGCAACGATTTCTCGGTAACGTGCTGTGATCGCAATTTCGGCGATCAAAAACAAGAAAAGGAATCCAACGGCGACGCCGGTCGGATCGATAAGGCTGTAGCTGTTCCCCAACTCCTCAACGGCGCCAGCAGCTACAACCGCTCCAGCAATGACGGCGCCGCTCAGCAACATAAAGATCCGCGAACGATACAATCCACCCGGACCGTAAGCCAAATCAAGCGTTTCCCACGCAGCTATCACTGCAATGATGATCGCAACGATCGAAACCGTCCAAAAACCGAAGTAAAGGGTAATCGCCACGAGAGGCAGGCCGACGGCTGCGGAAATCAACCGAAGCTTGAGTTCGGGCGATTTTTTACGAGATCCGGAATTTACGGAATTGTTTTCCTGAGACACGCGAATAGTTTCGCAGGACTATCGTTTTTGCTCAGGACGTCGTCCGAACCGGCGCTGTCGTTGTGAGTACGCTCTGATCGCTTCGTCGATCTCCGATTCACCGAATTCGGGCCACAACGCGGGGGACGAATAGAACTCCGCGTATGCCGACTGCCAGATCATGAAGTTGCTGATCCGGAATTCTCCGCCGGTGCGGATGATGATGTCAGGATCAGGTATTCCCCGAGTGAACAGGTGTCGTTCGATAAGGGCTTCGTCGACATCTTCGGGACGCACGCCGTTTTCGACGATGGTTTTCACCGCGTTCACGATCTCATGACGCCCACCGTAGTCGAATGCCAAGTTGAGCGAGATCGTCGAGTTGTCCTTGGTGAGTCGCTCAGCCGCCTTGATATTGCGCAACATTTCGTTCGACATACGTCGCTCGTATCCGACGTGGCGCAGGCGTACTCCATCCGCATGGAATTCTTCGACACCCCGTTCTATCGCCTCAAACGCGAGGTCCATCAGATCGTTCACTTCATCTTCGGGGCGTCGCCAATTCTCCGTGGAAAACGCAAAAAGGGTCATATCCTTCACTCCGCGTTCGGCAAGAAGTCGGGATACGCGGGCGATATTTTCGTAACCGGCCCGGTGGCCTTGCGCAACGCTAGTCCCATGTTTCATTGCCCAGCGGGCGTTACCATCCATGATGATCGCAACGTGGTGCGGAACCTTGAGTTCCGATTCGAGCCCGTTGGGCGAAGCGTTCGAAACCGTTGCAATGTCTCCTTCACTGGGATCCAAATCCAAACCCCTTAAAACTCTGGCGTCTTCGCGCTTTTGTCAGCAGACACTCCCATCTGATCAATCGATCAGTTGAGAATCTGCGTTTCTTTGTTCGTGAGTAGTTTTCCCACCCTAGCAACGGCACCATCCGTCAGGTCTTGGAGCGACTTCGACGCCCGTTTGCAGTCGTCTTCGGAGGCTTCGCCTTCCGTCTGGATCTCGCGAATCATGCTTTGCGCGTCGCGTCGAACATTGCGGATTGCAATGCGCGCTTCTTCGGAGCGACGGCGAGCCATCCTAGTTAGCTCCTGCCGCCGTTCCCGCGTCAACTCGGGTAATATCAAGCGGATCGTCTGACCTTTGGCGCGCGGATTCAGACCGAGATCAGATTGTTGAATCGCGCGAACTATGGCCGTTGCAGCATCCGGATAGAACGCCTCAATCTTGATGGTTCGCGCGCTTTCAACGGCGATCAACGCAAGTTGGTTCATCATCAGCGTGTCGGTCACGCCGCCCATGTCAACGGTGATCTGCATCTTCGAAACGAGCGAAGTCGACGCTTGGTTGGTTCGAAAACCGTCCAGATCGTCCTCGAAGACACTTACTGAGGAGTCCATGCGGCTCTGCGCGTCTTCTAAGGTTTCTTCCAACATCTGAACACCTCTTTTGCGTTGTCACCACTACGACGTTTCACTTCGCCAACCATATATTGAACCGCATTTACGGCTCGTACGGACAATCCGGCGTCAATTGTTGCGTAGGTATACCTGCGACATCTGCTGCGGCATGTGCAGCTGTTCGCCAGCGTCATCTATCGTGATGCGAGTACCGACATGGCCTCCGCTGACGATGCCTTGCAAATTGCCGGGTTTGAATACATCGAACACGATAATTGGCATCTTATTGTCCATCGCCAACGACAGTGCGGTCGAATCCAACGCGCGCAATCCGAGTTCCAACGCTTTGTGATGTGTGATGTGGTCAAACTTTTTCGCCATCGGATAGACTGCCGGGTCGGCATCGTAAACGCCGTCGACACCGTTCTTCGCCATCACCAAGACGCCTGCGTTGATCTCGAGCGCCCGCAGGCTAGCCGCGGTGTCGGTCGACATGAATGGGTTGCCGGTTCCCGCTGCGAATATGACGACTCGTGAGCGTTCGAGATGGTGGAGCGCTCGGGACCTGATATACGGTTCCGCGACGGTCGGCATCGGTATCGCGGTCATTGTCCGAACCGGGACGCTGTCCCGTTGCAACTGATCTTGCAAAACCAGCGCGTTCATAACCGTCGCAAGCATACCCGCGTGGTCGGCGCTCGACCGATCCATCCCTTGCGCCTCGTAATCGGTGCCTCGCCACATGTTGCCTCCGCCCACAACAACGCCGACACCCACTCCGACTTCGTAAACTTGCTTAATCTCGTTTGAGACGTAGCGGACGGTTTCGTTGTCAATACCGAAACTCTTGCCGCCCTTGAACGACTCCCCGCTGAGTTTAAGCAATATGCGGCCGTAACGTGGTGTCAACCGCATGCCGACGGTCTCCTTTGCTTATTCGCCAAGAGCGAATCGTTCGATACGTCCGATCTTCACGTTTTCTCCGACCTTCGCGATCAGTTCCGAAACCAGATCGCCAACCTTGACGCTCGTGTCACGGATATACATTTGGTCGAGCAAGATCTCATCTTCGGAAACTTCGCCAGCTTCTTCAGGGATCGAGTCGCGATCGATGTGACGCGGGTTCATCGCTGCGACTTGCATCGCCAGATCCCGAGCCAAATCCTTGAATTCGGGTGTCCGCGCGACGAAATCGGTCTCACAATTCAATTCGACTAGCGATCCGACCCTCGACCCGGTGTGAATGTAGGCTTCGATCACGCCTTCGCCAACCTCGCGTCCAGCGCGTTTCGCCGCCGAGGCTAGTCCCTTCTCCATCAGCGCTGCAGTCGCTTGCTTGATATCGCCATCGGCATCCTCAAGCGCTCTCTTCGAGTCCATGATCCCAGCACCAGTCAGGTCGCGCAATTCCTTTATTTGCGCGGTACTGATCTTAGCCATTTCGTGACAACTCCAGTTTCTGTTGATTGATCTTGAGGACCGGGTTTTCCGGTCCTAACGGTCTTGTTTGGTGCGAGCCGCCGCGGCGGCTCGAGCAGCTGCCATCGCCGCGTCCTGCGCTTCGCGCTCCGCCTGCATAGATTCGCGCTCGCGCCGGCGTTCCGCTGCCAATTCGATTCCTTCGGAAATCGCGGCGGCAATGTGGCTGGAAAGCAACTTGACCGACGCGTGCGAATCGTCATTGCCTGGGATCGGATAGGTGATGCTTTTCGGATCGCAATTGGTGTCTACGATTGCAACCACCGGAATGTTCAAATCGGTGGCCTCTTTAACCGCGTGTTTCTCGCGGTCGATCCCGACAACGAACATCACGTCCGGCAATTTCGTAATCTCTTTGATACCGCCGAAGAATTTGTTGAGGCGCTTAACTTCGGTCTGCTTCATCAGTAGTTCACGTTTCGTGTGCGCTTGAACCTCACCCTTGGCGAAATCCTCTTCCAATCGGATCAGTGCCTCGATGCGTCGAGATATCGTGGTGAAATTCGTCAGCGTCCCGCCGAGCCATCGAGATGTGATGTAGTACGCACCGACCGATGTCGCCAATCGTTCAATTTCATTCCTCGCTTGCGGTTTGGTGCCAACCATCAAGCACCTTCCGCCGCTTGCAACGATTTCTCGGACCGCGGATTTTGCGTTTTCGATCGCTTCGATCGTCTTGTCCATGTCCAGAACATGGCGTTTCTGGTGCTTGAGTCGGATGAACTCACGCATACGCGGGTGCCAACGCTTCGAGAGGTGGCCTAGATGCACGCCCGCGCGATAGAGCCCTTCAACGGTCAAGGGTTCCAGTTCTTCGTTTTCGTCTGTGGATTGCGTCTCTACGGCCGCAGTTTCAGTCGTCAAGGTTGTAGGTTGATCTCCTGATCGTCATATCGTGTTGTGTTGCGCGCGAAGCGCCTCCAAAGCGACAAATCGAACTTTGGAACCAATGTTCGATAGTATCACACCACGGTTTATCCGAGATAAACGTATTCGGCATAGCGAGGTTCGATCGGCACCGACCGTATACGTCCAAAATGCCCATTGGAGTCGTTATTCTTAACAGCATCAAAGCGAAACGACGTGGTTGGTAACTCGCGTTTCGCCATTCGTGTCTTCATTTAGGAGAGTGAAACTCATGAAGTTGTTGGGGTCGAACGCTCAACTGGTGAGCCCAATTCAAATGGGCGCAGCAATTGGCGCGGTCCTGCTGGTCGTGATCGCCTTCGTGACGGGCATCTTACAAGGACCCGGTGCAAATGAGACGGTTGGCAATGTGTTAGGCGTCCAAAGCACGTCAACCACATGGGTCGCAAATCTCGGAGACCTGTTGCCATTCGGATTCGCATTCATTGCTGGGATGGTCGCCGCGGTCAACCCCTGCGGTTTCGTCATGTTGCCGGCATATCTCACCATTTACCTGCGGGACGAATCCGATGTCGACGAAGATCAGAGCCTAACCAGTGTCGCCAGAAGAGGCACGAAAGCGATCTATGTGAGCCTTGCGATGGGACTGGGTTTCGTTGCGCTGTTCGGTTCGGCCGGGCTGCTCGTCTCCGCTAGCCAAGAACTCGTCAAAGAAGCGTTGCCTTGGATCGGATTCATTTTGGGCATTCTGATCGCTATGCTCGGCGCCTACATTCTCATCGGCGGCAAGATATACACCGGTATCGCTCAACAGATGGCGGGCCGCGTTGGCGATCCGCGCGTGTCTTCGCTCGGCGGTTACTTTCTCTTTGGCGTCAGCTACGCACTCGCGTCTTTGAGTTGCACATTGCCGATCTTTTTGAGCGCGGTGACTAGCTCATTCGGCCGCGAAGGGATCTTGTCGGGTCTGATTCAGTTCGTCGCCTACGCGGGTGGAATGGCATTCCTGATCATGATCGTGACGATCGGAATAGCACTATTCAAGAGCGCTATCTTAGGACCGCTACGAAGATCGATGCAGTACGTCGAGCGCGTCTCCGCCGTCATTTTGGCGGTAGTCGGCGCGTATCTCGTCTTCTACTGGCTCACCGAAGGCGATCTATCGACCTACTTCGGCGCCGGATAGAAGATCGATTCTCGGGGCAAGACGGAATTACGCGGCTTCAACCGGGTTGTGCAACACGCCGATCTTGTCGATTTCAACGGTTACGTCGCCGCCAACATTGATCGGTGGCGTAGTGCCCGAGGTCCCGGTCCAAAGCATGTCGCCGCATTCGAGCGTGACGTAGCGACTGATAAAGCTGATCGACTGCTTGACGTCGAAAATCATCTCTGACGAATGGCACTTCTGCCCTTCAACGCCATTGACCAAACCGCGGATGTTCACGTTCTGCGGATCGATGTCGGTCACTATGAAGGGGCCAGTGGGACCGAACGTGTCAGCGGATTTTGCGCGCCACCATTGCGTGTCGGCATCGGCCCCGCCCTGCCAGTCGCGAGCGCTGACATCGTTACCTGCGGTGTAGCCGAAGACGTAATCCAGTGCTTCCTCTTCGCTGACGTTCTTGGCGCGTTTGCCCATGATTACTATCAGTTCGGATTCGCACACGACTAACCCGGAGTCAGCAGTCAACTTGATCGGGTCGCCAGGACCGATGATCGCGGTTGGTGTTTTGTAGAACGGTTCCGGTCGTGACGGCTCTTGTACGCCGTGCAAGTGCGAGCGATAGTTCCGTGCCAAGCAAAGCATCTTGGTCGGGTTGGGATTCGGTGCGAGTATCTTTATGTCTGCGAAGCTATGCGTCGCGCCGGTCGCTTCGTAGGACTGCCCTATCGGCGAGTTCGAAATCTCGGTGATCGTGCCATCGTCCTCAACAATGCCGTACGCGGCACCGCCGCCGTTCTCAAATCTGACGAACTTCAATCTTCGGCTCCCTGTGGATTGATTGTGTGAATTCTCAACGCTAGTGTAAGTCAAACGATCGAAACCGAGTGCGTATCGTGAATACCCGCGATTGACGATAAAATCCACTCAGCGGTTCACTGACATCACAAAGGCTGGGCAAATATGTTAGATATCAAGATTGCGGGAGGCGTGGTCCACGACGGAAGCGGTCTCCCGGGGATCCTCGCCGACGTCGGGATCAAAGGCGATTCGATCGAAACGGTCGGCGAACTGTCGAACGCGGAAGCCGCGGTAACCATCGACGCGACCGGAAAATCCGTGACGCCAGGTTTCATCGACCTGCACACCCACTCCGACGCATCATTCCTCGTCGATCCGCACGCCGATTCGAAACTCACCCAAGGCGTAACCCTCGAATACTTCGGAAACTGCGGGATGAGCTTCTGCGCTCCGCTTTATGGCGCCGCACGAGACCATCTCCGAGAACGCCTCACCCGTGGTGGCGAAGGCACATTTGAGGTCGATTGGGAAGACTTCGACGGCTATTTGAACGCCATGGAGCGGCGGGGTTCGACGATCAATATCGCCACGCAGGTGGGACACGGAACTGTCCGTTCGGCCGTAATGGGCATGGACAACCGCGGCCCAACGGTCGACGAACTCGCTCACATGATCCGACTCGTCGAAGAGAGTCTAGACGCGGGCGCGTTGGGAATGTCGACGGGATTGTGGTACCCCCCGGGATCGTACTCCTTGACCGACGAGGTGATCGCGCTGAATCAACCGGTGGCGGACCGCGGCAAGCTCTACTCGTCACACATCCGCTCGGAAGCAGATGACCTGTGCGGGCTATTTCCAGCCCACGCCGAAGCCATCGAAATCGGACGCCGAACCGGCGGTCGCATTCAGGTATCGCACGTCAAATCCGTCGGCCCCAAGTTCTGGGGACGCGGACCGGAGATACTCGAAGGATTCGAACGCGCCCGCGATGAAGGCATCGACCTCGCCGGAGACCAGTACCCGTACTCTTGGTCGAGCACCGGCTTCAGCGGCGCGATGTTTGCTCGCTGGTCACTCACTGGCGGCAGGCAAGAGACGCTAGAACGGCTACAAGACGACGACCTGCGCGCCAAGATGCGCGTCGATACCGAGTACTACATCAGCCGCAACCACGGTGCCGCCGGTTCTGTGGTCGCTCACTTTCCTCCGAACACCGACTACGAAGGGATAAGTCTGGAGGAAATCGGATTGGAGATGGGATGTGAACCGGCCGAAGCCGCGCTCCGCCTGTACGAACAGTCCGACGGCTCTTACGTCTTGCATTCGATGGAAGAATCAGACGTCGAGGCGATCGCTCAATGGCGATTAATGGCCGTGTGCTCTGACGGTAGTTCGCTACGAACCACAGGACCGCTCTCGTCCGGTAAACCCCACCCGCGCAGCTACGCTACGAACTCTCGACATTTGGAAACGTTCGTCAAAGAACGCAAATTGATGTCATTCGAGGAGGCAATCTACAAGATGACCGTTCTCGGCGCACAGAGACTAAATCTGACGCGCCGAGGGCGGATCGCACGAGGGATGTATGCCGACGTATTGGTGTTCGATCTCGACAACATCAAGCAGAACAACTCGTTCACTGATCCGCATCAATACTCAACCGGCATGGACCACGTAATCGTCAACGGTATTCAGGCGATCGCCGACGGTGAATTGACCGGTACCACCCCCGGCAAGGTTCTGCGCGATTTCGACGCATAACCTAGGAAACGATTGCCTAACCAAACATCGCGAGGCGAACAATGACTTGGGACCTAGTAATTAAGAACGGGACCGTGATCGATCCGGCCCAAAACCTACATGCCAAACGCGACATCGCTATTGCTGGCGGCAAGATACGAGCGGTTGAAGAGTACATCAGCGATGGGGATGCTCACGATGTCATTGAGGCTGACGGACTGATCGTTACGCCCGGGCTGGTGGACCTACATGTTCACGTATGGTGGGGCGTCGCGCATTTGGCAGTCGAGGCCGACCCTTCCTGCCTCTACCGCGGCGTTACGACCGCCATCGACGCCGGATCGGCAGGATCAAACACCATTGCCGGTTTCCATCGCTACGTGATGCAGGAAGCCGACACGCGGGTTCTCGCCTTTTTGCACATCTCCGGCATGGGGCAACTCGATAACGACATCGGCGAACTTGAGGACGTACGGTGGGCCCGAGTCGAAAAAGCCGTCGAAGCCGCAAGGATGTTTCCGGAGGTCATCGTTGGCATCAAAGTCCGACTGTCCGAAGGGATAGTGGGCAACAACGATCTTGTTGCCATGGATCGTGCGCTCGAAGCGTCTAGTCAACTCGGCAAACCCTTGATGATCCACATCGGCGGCACGGTCAACCCCGTGGAACGATATCTGGAACAGCTACGCCCGGGCGACATTGTGACTCACAGTTTCACCGGCAACCCTCCGGGTATCGTTGACAACACCGGAAAAGTCATCGACGCAGCGCGCGATGCGATGAATCGCGGCGTCAACTTCGATGTCGGGCATGGCGCGGGTTCGTTCTCGTTCGATGTTGCCGAGAAGTGCGCCGCCGATGGTTTCGGACCCGGCACCGTCAGCTCTGATGTCCATCGGTACAACATACGCGGTCCGGTGTACGACCTGTTGACAACGCTCTCGAAGTACCTCTACTTAGGCTTCTCGCTCGAAGAGGTAATCGCGTTTGCCACTCAGCGTCCAGCTTCGGCGATCGGTATGACGGAGACAATCGGTTCGCTGCGTGTCGACGCCGATGCCGATGTTTCGATAATCAGATTGATAGAAGGCGATTTCGAACTGACCGATGCTCGTGGCGCTACCAGGAACGGCAAACATCTACTCGTACCGGTTGAGACTGTCCGCAACGGACGACGCTACCCGCCGCATCATTCTGCGCATCCTCACTTGGTAGGTCATCATCACGGCCACTGAAATGCTTACGAATGAAGCCAACCAATCTCCGCTCTTGCGGATGGACTCGGTTTGCAAACGTTACGGGGCGGCGACCATCCTTAACGATCTCGATCTGTCAGTCGGTGTCGGAAACGTTGTTTCGGTCATGGGGGTGAACGGATCCGGCAAATCGACGCTTTTGCGCATCGCGGCAACGTTGACGATGCCGACGTCAGGGAATCTGACGATCAACGGTACCGATGCCGTGAAGCACGCTGCCGACGCTCGCCGACACATCGGCGCGGTGATGCATTCACCGATGCTCTACTCCGATCTGACCGTACGCGAAAACCTGTCGTTATTCGCGACGCTGTGCCAACTCGATTCGCCCGCGGAACGCGTCGAACAGGTTTCGACTCGGTTGGCACTGCAAGACCGTATGGATGAACGCGTCCGGCGGTTATCGCATGGTTACCGGAAACGCGTTGCGTTAGCACGCGCGATCATCCACAGCCCTTCGCTGTTGCTATTGGATGAACCCGAGACGGGGCTCGACGAAGCATCGCTCGACGCGCTGATGGATATCGTCATCGAATGGAAGTCCAATGGTCGATCTGTCCTCATCGCGACGCACAGCGCCGAATTTGTGTCTAATGCAGCTGACGCGGTCTACAGAATGAGTGGCGGTCGATTGATGACTGCCGAAATCGATTGATGAGCGGTTGACCGCGACGCTGTCGATAATTTGGGCGCTCACGCTTAAAGAGTTGCGCATCGAATCGCGCAACCGGGACGTCGCGGTTGCCATCGTTATGTTCGCCTCGTTGGTGATCGCGATATTTGCAATTGCAATCGAGCCAACGAGCCGTAACGCGATCGAGTCTGGCCCGGGTGTCTTATGGGCGGCGATAACATTTGCCGGCGTCGTCGGACTAACTCGGGCGACATCTCACGAGTTGGAGAACGATGCAGTAGGCGCGTTGATGATGGCGCCCGTCTCCCGTGATCTGCTCTTCATCGGCAAATCGCTCGGAAATTTAGTGTTCTTATCCATAGCTACGTTGATAGTGTTCGTCGTTTTCACTTTCATGTTTAACTTGCCGGTTTTCCGATTGGAGATCCTGCTCGTCGCTCTCTTATGTGCGATTGGTTTCTCATCCGTGGGAACTCTGTTCTCCAGCCTCACGTTCAGGGTCCGCGCACGCGAGGTGTTGCTGCCGATGTTGTTCTTGCCATCGGTATCGCCACTTCTTTTCGCAGCGATCCGAGTTACTGCGGTTGCCGCGAGTGACGAAGGTTGGTCTGCTTCGATCCCGTGGTTGCAACTTGCGTTGGCTTACGACGTTGTTTTCGTGACCGCGTCCGCATTACTTTTCGGTTACGTTCTCGACGATTGACACCACCCGCGGGTGTGCCAGAACGAAGATTGCTCACCGATCCGATTTACAATTGACGGTTGTCAATAAGCGGCAATCGTCGCCGTCTCCAACTGCCTGATCCGCATGGTATTTTCGCAAATCCGAACCCAGACAGTGCTGCATGTTGCTACCTTTATCGCGATGGCATTCGCACTCTGGATGATGTTCGTTTGGGTGCCGACGGACATCAACCAAGGCGTCGTCCAGCGCATCCTTTACATCCACGTTCCAGCGGCATGGGTCAGCATGGTGGCGATCGTCGGCGTCGCCGCGGCCAGTGTTCTCTACCTCGTAACGAAGAACGAACGGTGGGACCGTTTCGCCGTCTCGATGGCCGAGGTTGGCGTGATGTTCGGCGCTGTGATGCTGATCTCGGGCATGGTATGGGCCAAACCGGTGTGGGAAGTCTGGTGGACCGGTGAGGCCAAGCTAACCACTGCACTGATCCTCTTCTTCATATACGTCGCCTACCTGATGTTCCGAGGCTACTTCCCCGCTGGCGACCAGCGGATGCGCCTTTCGGCCATCATCGCCATCATTGGCGCTATCGACACGCCGATCATCTACTACGCGTCGGTCTTGTGGCAAGAAGCGCATCCGCCTTTGGTCATCGGACCAGTCGCTGAGGAAGAGAACCTCGTAGCAGCGCAGATCGGGTTCACACTCTTGGTGAGCGTCATCGCCTTCACGTTCCTCTTCTTCTCACTGCTAACCGCCCGGCTCGGGTTGGCAAGAATGGAAAGCGAGTACGAAGTTTTGAAGTTCCGCGTCTCCGCGTCTCCGGCGAGTGGTGGTCGATGAAACGTTTGACCACAGTGACATCGGTTTGCGTTCTTGCGTTGGTGTTATCACTATTCATCGCAAGCGTTGTCTCGGCGCAAGCGTCTTCAATTTCGACCGGCGTGGTCACCTCAGTTGAGACGGGCGACGACGAGGGTTTGACGGCGTTTTCGATCGTCGGAGGCGACGGCGGCGTACTGCGATTCACCGTTTCATCCGCAAACCCAAACACGGAGTTCGGGTTGGAAAATCGCGTCGGTGACCGTTGGGTGTCGGATCAGGCTTCGAACGCTCGGGAGGCTGCCAATCGTCTGCGCGATCAGCAATCACGTTTGACGAAAATCTCGGCACAATCTAACTCCAATGGTGTGGCGGTATCCGTCGTGCAAGCCGCTTCCACCGACGTCGACGCTAACTTGGGGTACCTTTTCGCCGTTGTGGCGATAGCTTGGATAGCAATAATGGCTTACGTCGTTTATCTGGGCGTTCGACAACGGACTATCTCCGGCGACCTGGCAAACTTGCGTGAAGATAACGAATCCTGATGGAAAACAGCGAAACACAAGGTCTATCGTCCTCGTCACCTGAGGTTGCAAGCACCGCCAAGTCGACGGTTCTGATGAGCGGCAAGGCCCGCATCGCCGTCGTAACATCTCTGTTCATCGTGGGTGTTGTCTATCTGGCCGTTATCGCCTTTAACGCAGCAACCGTCCAATTTTCGAGCGTTGACGACGTGGTCATGCATGAAACTCCTGGCGGCACACAATCCATCGGCGTATTGGGCAAGCTAGTCCCGAATTCGTATATCAAATCGCCAGACGGCGTCACCGCGAATTTCCGACTATACGACGAAGGCGGCTCGTTGGAACTACCAGTCGTCTATTCTGGCGAGGTTGGCCAGGTCTTCTTCAATGACCATTCGGAAATCATCCTCAACGGCACATTGGGGCCAGATGGCGTCCTCGAAGCGGAAATGCTCACAGTGCGTTGCCCTTCCAAATACCTGACCGAGCAAGAGCAGATGGAACTCGACGGGCAATTGGAACCTCCGCCTTATCAACCCGACTACTTCGACAGTCAACCCGACGCCTAACGTAACCGGTCGGCGAATCTAAACCCGCATCCGAAGACGCCGCAAATTCGGGTTGAGGATCCCAACAGAGATCGTCACCACGATTACGAATCCGCAACCAATGATGAGTGACGCCGACGAGCCCAACGAATCGGCCATTGCGCCGAAAACGAACCCACCAGCCGGAAATCCGGCCCACGCCAGCTCGTAGATACCTGCCAATCTGCCCCTCACGTTGTCGGTGATCGCCATCTGCAGTGAGATGGTGCCCAACCCGATGTGTATCGCGTTAATCAACCCGAACAACAGAGCGAACGCGTAACCGAAGTATAGGCTCGCGACCAGCGCGAATACGACCGCGGATGCGGCCGTGAATAAGTTTGTGACGAGCAACGCGTAACCGGTGCGCTTGAATCCCCCCGTAAACCCAAGTAGCAAACCACCCACAAACGCGCCGAGGCCGACCGCGGCGAACAGTTGGCTGTATTCGCTGGGTCCGACCTTGTAAACCTCCCGCGCGATGGGCGTCAGCAAGTAGATGAAACCGCCCATCAACAGCGCGTTCACGAAGGTGAATGTCAGGTTGCCCGTGAGAATTGAATTGGTTCGTACCACCGTCGCGATTTCAACAACGTCGTGCCAAATCGCTTGATGGGTGGTTGAAATCGATGACGATAACGGTCGATAAGTGGCGACGATCACAAAGTTGAGCGCCATTATTCCGGCGATGAAAACGTAGGACCAATCGTAGCCCCACCAATGAACGATCGCTCCCCATGTCAGTGGCGCGACAACGCGACCTAGATTGAAGAACGAGTTGTCGAAGAATATCGAACGTGCCAAGATGTTTCGCGGCACCATGATTGGTAACAGCGAGAATCTGGCCGTCCAATCGAGCGCAAGTGCGGCACCGTGAATGGCGCCCGCAACCTGAATGTGCCAAGGTTCAATGCGACCCGTGATCAGAAGAACCCCCACCGTCAACATGGAAGACGCGGTCATGACCGAACCCCACATCAGCAAGGTTTTCCTGCTGAATCGATCGGCCAATATGCCGCTCGCGAGCGACATCGATACCGATGCGACGACGACCGCCGCTCCCAGAACGGCGAGTTGTAACGCTGACTGAGTAATATCGAAGATGACGTACGTCTGGGTGACCGTCACCATCTGATTGCCAATGCCCCAAACGACGGTGCCGACCAAGAATTTCCTCAACTCGATCGAGGACAGGGTTCGTCCGAGCCGCGCGACGGTAAGCCTGGCTATTCCGGGCCGTCTACGGGATATCGCTGTGCTTTCGCGCGCCATGCTTCGTTTAGTTTGCGGTGCTAAAATTCATTGTGAATTCCGATGGGTACCAGTTCCGAAATTACGAATATCGCCTATGCATCGCTGGCTGCGTTCTTCCTAGGCGCGATACCTGCCGCGTATCTCGCTTCTCGGCTTCACGGAATCAACATATTCCACGTAGGCTCGCGGCAAGCCGGCGCAACGAACGTTTGGAAACACGTCAACCGTAAGACTGGTTTCATCGTCTTCCTCATCGACGTTGCGAAAGGCGTCCTTACGATACAGCTATCAAGGTACATCTTCGATGTTTCTGGAGTATGGTTCCTCGTACCTTCGGTTGCGGTGGTTCTGGGCCATTGGTTTTCACCCATGACCAAGTTCAAGGGTGGTGACGGCGTAGCTAGTCTGGGAGGAGTCATCGTTGGACTTTTCCAATGGATGGCGCTGCCTGCCAGCCTAGTGGCGATCGCATTCGGGGTACCGCCGCTACGTTACAAGTTCGCTCATCCTTCCCTGCAGGCCGGCGTGACTGGTTGGGGCGTCCTTCTCCTGACGATTGCAGTTGCCGGACCAAGCGATAAACGCGTCGAACAATTGGTACTGTACGTTGGAATCTCCTGTTTAGCGCTCGCAGTTCTCCTCAAAAGCATCAGGTTTCATAGACGCAACGCACGATTCTTCGAGGCAGACGAAGGTGGGTTGGAATCCAGCGAGATTGAAGACCGACAACCGGCGGAATCCGAGCGCTAGACCGCTGGCAACACCAATCGGTCGTCTACCGCCTGTTGCCAGATCCTTATCCGGGCCGTCATATCTCGAACGCGGTCGCGACACTCGGGATCGTCAAGCTTGTTGTTCATTTCGAACGGGTCTTTGTTGAGATCGTAGAGTTCGCATTGATCGCCGGGGCTCAAGTTAAGCTTCCATCGATCCGCCGTCACGACTGACCGCCACGACACGTGCGACATGCGCTCGATATCCGGGTTGCCGAGCGGCACCGTCGGCTGGTGCTCGTACCACTGCATGAAAACGTCATCGCACAACTCCGCGCTTCCTTCAAGAACGTCAACTCTGCTCGCGCCTTGCAGATGCGCGGGCATGTCAGACAGCGCAACGCCCATTAGTTCGAGCAGCGTAGGCACGATGTCGACATGGCCGATGCTGCCGCCGATCATCTTCTGCGAACGATTCATCCACGGCACGCGCATCAACAACGGCACACCCGCAATCTCCTCGTAAAACGCCCGTTTCGTGCCCAACATGCCGCGATCTCCGAGACCATCGCCATGGTCCGATGTGAAAACGACAACAGTTCTATCCGCTTGCCCAGTATCCTCGAGGGCGTTGAGTATCTTGCCGACGCCACGGTCCATCAGCGTCACCAGACCGAAATACCGTGCCCTAAGGGCTCTCCAATCTTCCGGTTTGTGCAACGGCAGATTCGCTCCGCCCGCATCGAGAGAAGGAGAATTGTCGTCGCTCACCCGGAAAAAATCTGTGGGAACCCCATTCAAGTGGTGCTCGGCTCGGCGGCGGTGCCAAAGCGGAGTATCTTCGTCAGGCATCCGAAGAAACAGCGGTCCGACCGGGATGTCGTCTGGGTCGTACATGTCGTTAAACGGACCGTTGTACGGAGGATGCGGCTCAAAAAACATCGCGCACATTAGCCACGGCCCGTCGCTGTTGCTACGAATGAAGTCCGCCACATTGTCGCCAAGAAAAGTCGACATTGTGTGCGCTTCCGGCAACATGCTGCGTTGCTTCTGTGAAAACGCGTGTCCACCGTCGGTCCGCAGGTGTGGCTCGTAGCCATGCGACCTCAAAAAATCGAAGTATTCCGAGTGCCGGAAGCGATCCTCGCGGCGGGTATGTGTCGGGTTTGATTCGTGTTCATCCTCGGTCGCCAACCAATCGTCGAAACCGTGTTGGCTCACGAGATCGTTGCCAAGGTGCCATTTCCCGAACTTGGCCGTTCGGTACTCTGCTGGCGATAACGTGCCGATCGCCGGGGACGACTCGGGCAACGGCACGCTGTTCTTTATCACGCCAGCCGTGTGAGGGTAAAGGCCAGTCAACAGCGAAGCACGTGCTGGAGAACAAACCGCGACGGTAACGTAGCAGTTTTCGAAGACGAAACTATCGTCAGCCAACGCATTTACGTTGGGCGACTCGACCCAATCATTGCCGTAACACGCCATCGTGTCGCGACGTTGCTGGTCAGTGCAGATCAGCAGAATATTAGGACGATCGGGCATGGTCCTCGATCACGCGCAAATCGCAATACCAGCGATTTCCCGCGTGGCAGTCCGCCAGGTCGGACAAAGGATCGCTAAAGCGCGTAAGACGCCAAGAGATCGGCAGGTGTACGGCGCGGATTAGCTTCACCTATTTCGTCGATCCGATCCTGGAGCGTTGGACGCTCCTCTTTGTAGATCAACCCGAGCGGAATGCCAGGCCGGTCGAGGAGGTCCTCGGCGGATTGACGGCTGAACGGATCGTGATCTTCAGGTACCGCCCAAGCGATGCCTGGTATACCTTTGCGACGATTGCCTTTGAGGATGTCGTAGGTATCGTTGTAGGTCGTGCATGGCGACTGCACGTGGACGATTGAGAAGCCCTTGTGGTTCATTGCGTCCTGGATAACATTTGCGAGATCGCGCGGCTTGCTCGAGTAGTGGGACGCGATGTAAGAGACGCCGATCGCCATGTAGTACTTGAGCGGCATCATCTGGGATTCGATCTTGCCGTACGGCGTTGAACTCGTTGTCACCCCCATCTCGGTCGTCGGTGAGGACTGACCTTTGGTGAGACCGTATACGCCGTTGTCCATCACAACGCACGTCACATCGACGTTCCGTGCGGCAGCCGGGCCGATGTGCTCGCCTCCGATAGCCAAAAAGTCGCCATCGCCAGCGACGACGATAGCCTGCAAATCAGGACGGCCCATTTTGACGCCGAATGACAACGGCAATGTTCGACCGTGGATCCCGTGGAGACCGAAGGGTTGATCGCCCTCCATCAAGTGCACCATGTTGCCCGAACATCCGATGCCCGCGACGATGACGTAGTTTGATTGCGGAATTTCGTGTTCGGCCACATGTCTCTCGAGCGCCCACTCCAGTGCCCGTCGCACACCGAAATCGCCGCAACCTGGGCACCAAACGAAGTCGTATTCGGGGTTGCGATTACTCAAACTAAAACCGTTCCTTTCTCGGTTTTCAGCTCGGCTACTCGAGCCGCGATGCGGTCAACCAGAGTCGCCGGTTTGAACGGCAGTCCAGTGTACTGCGTAACCGATTCTGCACGGTATCCGTGCTGGCGCAGCACCGCCGACCATTGTCCCATGTAATTGAGTTCAGGCACGATAACCAATTTCGCCCGTTCTAGCGCTGACTTCATCTCGTCAGGCAACGGGTTGAGCGCCATCGAGTACAACCAACCAACATCTACGCCCTCTGCCTTGAGCCGTTCGTATGCCTCGCGAGCCGGCCCTTTTGAGGAGCCCCACGACATGATCATTGCAGTTGCGCCTTCATCCTCTATCTCGATGCGAGCGTCGTTCAGAAGATCCATTTTCTTGAACCGTCGTTCAGTCAATCGGATGTGATGACGTGGCAGATGCGTGGTGTCGCCGATTTCATCGTGCTCCGAACCGTTTGCGACATAGGCGCCCGGACCTCCGGGAATAGGCATCGGCGATAAACCGTTCTCGCCCCACGATTCGTAACGCGCGTATCCGTTGTTGCCGTTGTAGACGGACCGTGTTTCGACTTTTACAGCGTCGAGATCAGGTTTTCGGATGTTTTCGCCTTTCTCAGCTTGACCGAACTCGCTCATCACAATCACCGGGCCCTGATAGCGTTCGGCCCAATTTACCGCGAGTGCGCCCGCTTCGAAACACTCTTCGACAGAACCCGGAGCCAAGATTGGGACTGTCATGTCGCCGTGTCCAGGATGGAGGCAGGCCATAAGATCACTCTGCTCAGATTTTGTCGGCAAACCCGTCGAAGGTCCGCCACGCTGGACATCCACCACAACGCAGGGAATTTCTGCCATCCAGGCCAATCCGAGTCCCTCGCCCATCAACGACAAACCAGGACCCGCGGTCGCGGTCATTGACTTTTTGCCGGCATAACCCGCGCCTACGATCGCGCTGATCGCCTCGATCTCGGAGGAAACTTGGTGCGCGAACCTGCCCGGCCCGACGAGGTTTTGCTCCATCCAGACCAGGATCGTCGTCGCTGGTGAAATTGGGTAACCGACGTAGAAATTGACCCCGGCGGTCACGGCGCCGAGCGCCAGCGCGGTGTTACCGGTGATCATTATCTGTTCGTAATCCGGCGGGATCGGCGGAGCCATCGTGCCAACGTAGAACCCGCTGTTGGCAGCAACATCCGCACCCAAACGAATTGCCTTCTTGTTGGATTCAATGATCTCTTCGTCGCCGGGGCGTCCGCGCGTGAAACGGGCCGTTATAAATGCGTCGATCTCCTCGATCGAAAACCCGATGAGATGCGCGACAGCGCCGATGGTTACCATGTTCGCAGCGCGCGTGTTGCCGGTTGACTTGGCGAGTTCGTCGGCGTCGATCCCGAAATAAGGTCCTCCTTCCGGGAGTTGAAATTCGCCGGAGTTATAGATCGCTACGCCGTTCTCGGAAAGGTCTTCTCGGTGGTTGTTGTACGCGTACTCGTCTAGCGAAACTAACACGTCGACCGAGTCGCCTGAACACAATACCGGAGAAGTAGAAATGCGGACCTGCGATGAGGCGGGTCCTCCCATAATCTGAGATGGGAATGTAGAGAATGTCGAGACGTAATATCCAGCGTTTGCCGCCGCCCTAGCCATTGCGTCGGCTGAGGTAACTAGTCCCTGTCCGCCTTCACCGGCGAACCGAATTACGAAGTCCTGGCTATGATTTTCCGACATATTTCGTGAAAGCTCACTCCCCATTTGCGCCGAAATCGATGCTCGTCGTACATCACGAGTTTCGCACCCGATTCGAAGCGCGGCTATTCGGGCTCCTTTATCGTAATGATACCCCCTACCCAACTAACAAACAGTTTGCGTTTTCACGCAATAATCACCTGTCGATTACAATCGCCTGCCAGAGTATCAGAGACTGATGAACATCCTAAAACCACGAGCAATGAAGACGGTCACGCGCTGGTCCGCCGGCGGCGTCGTAGTGCGCGCCATTGACGATAATCGTATCGAGATCGCTCTTGTAGGCCGCCTAGGCGAAAACCTTTGGGCGCTGCCAAAGGGCACGCCGGATTGCGACGAGACAATCGAGCAAACCGCTATTCGTGAGGTGCGGGAAGAGACCGGCTTGGACATCAAGTTACTCTCCACCGTAGACGAAACCCGATATTCCTTCGTACGGTCTAAGCACAGCCGATTTGTGAGTGAACGCGATAACCCACGCGCAAACGTGAAGGTCAACAAAACCGTCTATTGGTACCTGATGGAAGCATACGGAGGTGGCTTCGAACACCACGATCATGAGTACGACGTCGCGTGCTGGATCGAACTTGACAAGGCGCTTGAACGGCTGACGTACCACAGCGAAGCCAAAGTAGCGAGATCCGCGGCGCGCGTCTACCGCAAATTGAACACTTTTCAAGACGCGGTCCGTCTAAAAGGCCGATTAACCACGCTTCGTTCGAAACGAATGTCAGACTCTTGGAACGACTACGTGTGGCGAACGGATCCGGAACTGTCGCAACTCGACGCCGCTGAACCCCTAGGACTTGCCTATGTGGACTTCGAACGGTTCTACCGAGAAGATTTGAAGAAGCACAACCGAAAATCGTTAAAGTTCGCGATCGAGGATGAAAACGGCGTCCATATCGGAAACTGCATGTGCTACGACTACAACCCACGGCGAATGCAAGCGGAATTCGGCATAATGATCGGCGATGCCACATACTGGGGACGGGGTTACGGCTCGGATGCAACCAAGACGCTTCTGTCGCATATCTTCACCAAAACCGATATTAGCCGGCTTTATCTTCACACCTTGACAACGAATCGTCGCGCACAGCGATCATTCGAAAACGCGGGGTTCCGCAAATACGATCACATCTGGCGCGAAGGCAAAAGCTTTGTTCAGATGGAAATACTGGCGCACGATTGGGCACGCGACAACGCGTGAATCAATCTCGCGGGTATCATTCAGTCAACATTTCGTAATATCGCACAGCTAAGGAGCAAACACAAGATGGCGAAACTTCTACTGATCACTGGCGGAAGCCACCCCTACGATGAGACAACACCGGTGATGAATGAATTCCTCACCGAAGCGGGTCACAATGTCGATGTTTCCGAATCGGCAGAGGAACTCGAGGGCGACCTATCGGGCTACGACGCCATCGTCCTCAACACGCTGCGGCAACCCGCAACCGACAACGATCTTTCCGAAGCCCAACGCGATGGATTGATGGGTTACGTCTGGACTGGCGGCGGATTGGTATCCGTTCACATCTCGGCGGCCTCATGCCCAGATTGGTCCGAGATGAAGAAGATGACCGGAGGAGGATGGATCCTAGGTGAAAGCTGGCACCCACCTTTCGGATGGTTCCAAGTCCATCTCAGCAATAACGCTCACCCACTCGCCAAAGACGTCGCGCCTTTCTGGACTTACGACGAGTGCTACTGCAGTCTCGACATCCAACCCGATATCGACGTGTTCATGTACGGCGTCGTCGAGGACGAGTTGAAGCCACTCGGATGGTCATGCAAATACGGAGAAGGCGACGTCGCCAACATCGCGCTCGGGCATGCTGGCTCCAGCCAACATCACCCAGAGTTCCAGCAATTGATCCTCAACAGCGTCGATTACGTCGTCTGAACGCCGCTTAATCTGATCAATCCTCCTTCGGTGCGGGATTGATCAGATCCATGCCGATCGTTTCGGGCACGACTCCGGTGAGCTCTTCAACCGTCCAACGCCCTTCCTTGTAAATGGACCGATGCGCCACTGGGTGGTTCATCAGGCTCACTCGATTGCCGGTGCAGTGGAAGATATTGCCCGATACGCCTTCGGCTGCGTCAGTGCAAAGCCAAACGACCATCGGAGCAACGTGATCCGGTTCGGATGTGAGGATGCCTTCGTCTGGCGGCGGGAACTGCCCGGCGCGCATGGAGCGGGTGGTTTCCGGGACGCTGTCGGTCATGCGTGTGCTAGCGCCCGGCGAGATGACGTTCGCGGTCACGTTGTACCGAGCGAGCTCTTTCGCAACCACTCGAGTGAAACCCGCGATGGCATCCTTGGCGGCACCATAGTTCGACTGTCCGCCTTGACCGTACAAGCCTGAGACCGATGAGAAAGTTACGATCCGACCACTCTTCTGCGACCTGAATAACTCGGTAGCGGGTCGCACCACCGAGTACGTCCCCTTGAGGTGCACGGCGATAACATCGTCCCATTCGGTCTCGGTCATGTTGAAGATCATCCGGTCGCGGAGGATACCCGCAGGAGTAATGACGATGTCGAGACGCCCGAATTCGTCGAGCGCCTGCTGAACAATGTTCGCCCCGCCTTCTGCAGTCGCGACAGAGTGGTACGAAGCGGCGGCGCGGCCACCTAGTTCGCTGATCTCCTCGACTACCTGCGCAGCAGGCGTCGAGTCTTCGCCCTGACCATCCAAGGCAGCTCCAACGTCGTTCACGACGACTGATGCGCCTTCACGCGCCAACAATTTGGCGACGCCGCGACCGATGCCGCGACCTGAACCAGTCACGACAGCGACCTTGCCGTCAAGTCGTTTACCGTTCCTCGACTTCATGACCGCCGGTGCTTGCGCACCAGAACCCGGGTTTATTTGAGCGAATTCGCTGCCGCCGGTGATGCTGGGTGAGCCTTGAAGCAACACCTTGGGCGCCAACCGATCGAGTTCGTCCAACTCCCAGTAACCGGGCGGATTCGAGGCGTAGATTGTGTTGACGCGCCTCGGCAGAGCCAGATGCGTCACGTTGCCGCCATAAACCAAGAAAACCTGACCGTTGATTTGGGCGGCTCCGTCGGTGGCCAGGTACGCCACAAACGGTGCCACGTCGCGCGGCGCCCATGGCGCCTCATCGGGCTGGGGCAATGCTCCCCGCTCAATCATCATTTCTTGGATGTTGCCGGGAATCGACGCAATCATTCGAGTCTCGGCTCGCGGCGCGATGCTGTTGGCAGTCACTCCGTACTTGCCCAGGTCCTTCGCGATCACTTTTGTAAACCCGGCGATCCCGCTTTTCGCAGCGCCGTAATTTGACTGGCCGATGGATCCGACGAGACCTGAACCCGACGAAAATGTGATGATCCGCCCACCGCGCTGTTGTCGGAAAATCGGTGCCGCGTGCCGTACAACCGTAAAGGTGCCCTTAAGGTGCACTGAGATAACGTCGTCCCACTCCTCCTCGGTCATGTTGTGGAGCATCCGGTCGCGCAGGATACCTGCGACGGTTACTACGATGTCGATACCGCCAAACTCATCGCGTGCCGTTTCGATGATGCGTTGACCGCCGTCCCATGTCGTCACCGAATCGGTCGATGCGACTGCGTTGCCGCCGGCCGCTACGATGCCGTCTACAACCTCCTGGGCGATCGATGTCGAACCGCCGGAGCCATCCAACTCAGCTCCGATGTCGTTGACGACAACGTTCGCACCATTGGCGGCTAGCTCTTCGGCGACCCCTCTGCCGATGCCTCGTCCGGCACCAGTGACTACTGCGATTTTCCCCTCGAGTTGCAACTCAATACTCCTATTGTTAGTGGTTCAGTTGCCGCGCATCGTCAGCGCGACCGTTGCTTTTCCCGGCGTGGTGACCACACCATCTGCATTCCGAAATTCAATGTCCAGATCGACGAGTCCGGCACCATTCTCGACCCGCTTTCTGGTGACGGTACCCGCGCAGGTAATAGCGCCAGCGTAGTCGATGCCACGGTACGACGTTTCCAGATTCTTGACGGCTCCGATGTCTCCGGCCCAATCGGCGAGCATCTGCGACAGCAGGGCGGTTTTGAGCGCGCCGTGGATGATGATGTCATCGTGGCCCGCGCTACGAGCATAATCTGTGTTGTAGTGGATCGGCGTGAAGTCTTGCGACACCGCAGCGTACTGGACCAACTGCCTAGGAGTCACGACTTTTGTAACGGCCTCCGGGCCGCCTCCGATCTCAACGTCCTCAAACATTACCTTTGTCAACAGAATTATCCTCGATGCGCAGACCGCGCCATCACAACTCGACTACACAGTTCCGGCTGGTCGGCCATACGAAATGCTGGTCGATTCTTGGGTAGCTACCAGTTCACCGGACGCGTCTGAGTAACTCACTACCGTTACCTTGAAAAGCATAGGGCCGAAACGGCCGCTTTTCTCGAAGATTTCCTGCATCTTCCGTACGACCGTAATTTCGTCCCCTGCGACGATCGGTCTGATGAAGTTGAAGCGGCTACCGCCATCCAAAACGTCGTGGAACGGTTCTGGAAACGGTGGGTCGTAATGTGCGGTGATGAACGACCGCAATATCAGTGGATTCGCTTCGATTTGATGGTCGCCGACCTCGTGGTCGGGATCGTTCTCAACGGGCGGCAGGACGCCACGGATGGCGGCGTTGAAACGGGCAATCTCGCGATGCGATACGCGGTAGGTGATCGGTGGTGACCCCGCGCCGATAAAAGAACGCATCTCGTCTGTGATTACCGAACCCAATTTTCCTCGTGTCGTCGCTACGTGATTTTGCCCGTTTGCCATTGCTGGCTCTGACAAAGTGTAACTAACGGGACCGGCGCCGCATCGACCGTCTACGTCCAACCTTGTTGCCGGATCGAGATGCTCGGTTCACCGCTTCTTCTCGTAGTTCGCGGGCACTTTTGGCGCGCTCCCGCGCTTCGGGTCTACCCCAAGCCCTTTGGCGCACCATCATCAACACGATTACGGAGGTCAGCATCGTCGCCGCTGGAACGTACAAGATGCCGATCTCCTGCGCGAACAGCATGATGTAGCCCCACAGCAGGACCGTCCCAACTATCAAGTTAAGCTTGTGCCGCCGTTCCGATTGACCGTTCGGCGGAACGGACATTATCGCACCGAGCGTTATCAATACCGGAATGACTGCAAATACGACGCTGACGACTCCGTTCGACTCTCCGATACCTGCTCGCCGAGCCGTCGTGACGCCATCAGCATTCGTTTCGACGATCTCAAACGAAGGCCAAAGAGTTAGGTAGGCAAACGCGGCGATGCTCAGCAACAACGCGAAAACCGCAAATACAAAGGTTCGGTCAGGCATCTTGGAAAACACGAAACGAAGCCTATATCTTCTCGAGGCCAGCCATGCTCGCCATCAACATCTTCACGCCTTCCTTGGAAAACGCAACCGTTACCCTAACGTCGTCCTTGATGGGCCGGGAGTTAACTACGACGCCCGTCCCGAACTTGCTGTGCTTAACGCGTTGCCCGGCTTTTAGTTGCAACTCGACCGGCATCTCATCCAAACCGCGCTCGGTGAACTTCTCGCGTTGCTCCCGCCGTCGAGGTGGCGCGAATCTGTCGCGATCAACCGCGACGCCGAAGCTGGATGAGAACGCAACCGGTGGCGGCGCGGCACGTCCGGGCACGCGGGCGTATTCGACTTCCTTTACACGCTCTTCCGGTATCTCTTTCAGGAACTGCGAGGGGGTGTTCTGCCGCCGGTACAACGATGCTGACGTGTACAGCGACCACGTGATGTGCAACTTCCGTTTGGCGCGCGTCATGCCAACGTACATCAATCGACGCTCTTCGCCACACGCAGCTTCGTAGTCATCCTGAGTCTGCACGTTGAGAGCCATCGCGTGCGGCAACACACCTTCGCTGACGCCCGCGATGAACACGGTATCGAACTCCAAACCTTTGGCTTGATGAAGGGTGATCAATGTGATCGCGCCGGCGGCTTCGCTCTGAGGAGTTACATTCGTGCCGTCTGCGCCCAATCCCTCATCCATCGAATCCACGTTGGCGAATAGAGATGTGTGTTCCAGAAGATCCGACAACGCCTGCCTCGGGTCGTTGCCGTCCTCAGCACTCGAATACTTTTCGGTCAACGACTTCAGTTCGTCGATGTTTTCGAGTCGTTCGGCCCTCGTCTCGGAATCCTTCTTGACCCAATCGATATACCCACTGCCCTTCAATGCATAATCCAACAGATCGTGCGGATAGTGCTTTTCCGAGTTGGCGATCAACGTGTTCACGAAATCCGCGAATGACCTTACTTTGTTGAGCGCAGATCGACCTAAACCGATTTCATGAGAGGTCTTTGGGTCTGACGCCATCAACACCGCGTCGAGCAAAGAAACGTTATTGAGGAGGCTGTATTCCTCAATCTTGCGCAGCGTCGCCGGACCGATGCCACGCGGCGGAACGTTGATGACGCGACGCAGCGATGTTTCGTCGGACGGATTTACTACGATACGCAGGAGCGCCAAAGCGTCTTTTATCTCTCGTCGCTCATAGAACCTGACGCCGCCGATCAGACGATACTGGACGCCGCGTCGGCTGCACTCTGTCTCGATGGCCCTAGATTGGGCGTTCGTGCGATACAGGACGGCGATGGCGTCGAGGTTGCCGGGAATGCGAGCGTTTTCACTGTTGTTTTCATCGACCTTCGGCCTGACGCGCCGTTCGACTAGATCGAGAATCACGGACGCCTCGTGCTCGGGATGCTCTGTGACACCGATCTCGACCAGTTCACCTTCCTCGTTGTTCGTGAAAAGGACGCGGTCAAGCATCCGGTTGTTGTGCGCGATCAAACCCGACGCGGCAGCGATGATGGTTTTGGTGGAGCGGTACGACTCGCTCAACTCGAACAACTTGCATCCGTCTAAGACCTCGGCCAACCGCTCCATGTTCTCGGGTCGGGCGTTCCGCCACGAATAGATGGACTGATCCGGATCGCCCACCACGCATATGTTGCGATGAGCATCACCCAGAACGCGAACCAGTTCGAACTGCAACGCGTTCGTGTCCTGGAACTCATCGACCATGATGTGTTCGTATCGGTTCTGCATCGCGGTCCGAATATGGTCATCCATGACCAGAGTCCGATAGGGCTTCAAAAGGAGATCATCGAAATCGACGCCGTTCGATCGCCGCAATGCCGCCTCGTACTGCTCGTATATCTCGGCATGCAACTCATGCCGGTAACCGGTGCCAATACTCGCGAATTCCTCCGGCAACTGATTGTTGTTCTTCGCTTTCCCGATGTCCGCAAGCACCTCGCCTACTTTGGCTTCCACATCCATGTCTTCCAATATCAACTTCATCAACCGCTCTTGGTCGTCGCGGTCGTAAATCGTGAAGTCACGACCTAATCCAGCCGCGTCGTGGTGAATGCGCAAGAAACGTGCCCCGAACGAGTGAAACGTGCTGACGTTTGTCTCAGCCGCGTTTGGCACGAAGCGATTCGCCAACGCGTCGCATCGCTGACGCAACTCGGCCGCGGCCTTGTTCGTGAATGTCACCCCTAACGCCCGCCAGGGTCGCACGCCGGTGGCGAGGATGTACGCCATTCGGTGCGCCATGACGCGCGTCTTGCCACTACCCGGCCCGGCGACGATGATTAACGGGCCGTCGATATACGATGCCGCGGACCGTTGGGCGTCGGACAGGCTTTCGAGCACGGCGTCAGGGTTTGTCGTTAGGGTAGTCATTTGACGATCACACAAGTTCAGATTTTAACGCGTGTATCATAACTAGTTTCGCACATTCTGGCGAATGTGGGTTCGCCTCAACTGTGACATTCACCACCTAGTGGCCCTGGAGCCGGACCGAGCAAGCACTCGGTCCGCAGTGCGCTCAATCAGATGCGACGCGCTAAACCCTCGAAGTGAGTGAAACACGATACCGATCCAGGGGCGTTCTTCCAATCTTGCCACCCGCGTGAGATAGCCTCCAACTCTGTTCGCGTCGCGATGCCGTATTCAATCGCTTTCGTCGCGATATCCGATTCCAAAATCCGTTGCGACCACTGATCGCCCCACCACGTCTTCCCGCTCTTCTCGTAGAAAGTCCAGGTGCTCGTCGTGATTTGGATGTCCGTCAATTCTCGGATCGCTTCCATCCATTCGAGCATGTGACGCCCCGCGTGCGGAGTGCCACCATTGCGAATCGCGACTGCGTCGTAAACACGTCTGAAGTCGTCAAGCGCCTTCGACTCTGGAAACGCGGCGAAGGTTCCCCAATCGACTTCTCTGATACCGACCAATCCACCCCGTTTTGCGAGCCGAGACACCGCCGTGAGGGCTCCTACGGGATCCCCGAAGTGCTGCAATATCTGGTGCGCGTAGACCACGTCGAATTGGTCCCGCTCAAGTTCGGTCTCATAAATGTCGTCGACGAGGAACTCCAAATTCGTTGCACCTGTCTCTTCCAACCGACGATTCCATTCGTCATGCAAGTCGTTGGAGATGTCGATGCCGAGCACTGATCCGCTTTCACCGACCGTTGCGGCTAATCCAACTGTTATCGTCCCAGGCCCGCACCCGAAATCGAGAAGTCTCATCCCCGGCTCGATATACGGCAACAAAAACGTTGCTGCGTCTTCCGCGGTTCTAGCAGAATGAGCCGACAAAACGGAGCGGTGATGCCCATGCAGATACGTTTCCCGCGGCGAGGACATGCTGAACTGCGGTTTCCCAGCGTGTATCAGCGCGTCGCGGGCAGAGCAACGAGATCCATTATCGGATCGATCATCGAACGTTCGGCCATTAAATGGCTGACTCGCGACAGTTTTTCGGGATGTGAAAAACCCGCAAGCGCCATCGCGTCAAGAGCGTCCATTGTCTCGTTCGTGTCGCCATTGACCATGATCAACGGGATGCGTTTGGTACGCGCTTCATAGAAGACGTAATCGATCGGCTTTCCACCGCCGGTAAGCACCAACGCCCGAGTATTTTCGCTCTGGAGGGCGGATATTTGAACGTCTGGACGTCCAGCGCGAACTACCACGCAAGTGTTGTCCTGCGACCGGAAGTAGAACAGTCCCCAATCTAACACCAGACCACCGATCAATACGTTGTCGACCAACTCCGAAGTGGTGTTCACGTCAAATACCAATTGACCTTCGATATGATCGATGAGCGAGTCGACAGTGTTCGCCGCCAATCGCCGATCCTCTGGCAACCATCCCAAACACTTGATCCCGTCATCATTTAGTGCCGAAACCTCCCGGTCGGCATGAACATCTCGATAGCGTGGCACCTTGTTGAGAACCACAGCCGAAAGCCGTTCGCCGTACTCGGCAACCGCCGATTTCACATCCTCATCGAGACCGGCCACGAGTATCACGCTCGCGTCCAGCTTTTCCGCAAGATCCCTGTCGGACATCGGATCGCCAGAAGATCCTTCGATAACAGAAACCGATGATGCGGAGGGTTCGATCGCCTCAGCTGCAACCGCCTTAACCCCATCGTCAGTGGTGAAAAGATCGCCAGTATCTGCCGCGGAAATAACAGGAACGTCGTGGTACCTCAACCGGGAAATGATGGCGGCGGCGAGTGCGGATTTGCCCTTGGATGCGCTTATTGACGAGATGTTGATCGACGGCATGTGTGGCACTCGGGCGAGGTTGAAAGAGCCACGAATCGTGCGGCTCGTCTGCGATATGGATTATACCAGCGGCGGAAAGATAAAATAGGGTTTACGCACTTTGCCGAGGTAGCTCAGTTGGTAGAGCAATGGACTGAAAATCCATGTGTCGGCGGTTCGAGTCCGCCCCTCGGCACCACTCTCCTCGACCGTTCCCCAGTCAGGCGCGCAACATCCAAGTTTTCCGGATCTCGGGGGATTCTAACGTGTTGGTGCCGAAGGTGGGAGTCGAACCCACACGGGCTAAAGCCCAAAGGTTTTTGAGACCTTCGCGTCTACCATTCCGCCACTTCGGCACGCGACTTCCCTAATTCTAAACCTCGCCGCGATCCTGCCCAAGGGTTGTGCCATCCCTACCGAATTTTCGTTCCTGCTTAGTGGATAATTCATTCTCATGGCGACGATTGAAAACCAGAACCCCGCAGATCATTCCGAAGACCAACCGTTCCTCGAAATCGAGCGCCCGATCGTCTTCCTCGATGTCCAGACGACCGGGCCGGACAGCAGGACGGCGCGCATCGTGCGCCTCTCAACGCTCCGAATCGAACCTGACGGTCAGGAGCGATTCCGTTCCCAGATGGTTAACCCAATGGCAGCGATTTCGCCCGGCGCAACCGATTTTCACGGCATCACTGATGAAGACGTGGCTGAGTGTAAACCGTTCGGCGCATACGCCAAAGCGCTCTCCGAGTATCTCGATGGATGCGACCTTGCAGGGTTTGGCATCCGGAGGTTTCACTTAAAAGTTCTAAGGCAGGAATTCGAGTTTGCGGGCATCGATTTCCACCTCTCTGATCGCTCGATCGTGGACGCGATGGAGATCTTCCACAGACTTGAACCTAGGGACTTCGACTCGGCATATCGGCGATTCGTTGGCGGTGAGTTCAACAGATTGAATGCCGACGACGCGACGGTGAATGCCGTCCGGTCGATCATCGCTGGGCAACTGAACCAACATCCCGAATTGCCGGGAGAACCTGCACGGTTGGAGGAGTGGGCAACCGGTGATTCCTCAGACCGACACATCGACGACCAAGGCAGGTTTGCACTGTCAGACGATGGCGACCCCATCATCAATTTTGGTCGCTACCGGGGCCATTCGCTCTACGACATGAGTGAAACCCATTCCGACTACTTGCGTTGGATAGCTAGCGACGAGTCGTTTACACCGCAACAACGTCAAATCGCCGCAGACGCAGCAGAGGGCATAATGCCGGAGTTCGAATAGCTGCGGAAGCGGAGAGTTACAGCGGTGGGAACGGGTTAACGGCGAATGAAAGATGCCGATAGAAGATGGAGCGGAAGACGGGGTTCGAACCCGCGGCCTTCTCCTTGGCAAGGAGATGCTCTACCACTGAGCTACTTCCGCTCGTTAGTTAATGATTATGCATCATGAGGCAAAATCATGCTTGTCGTCAAGAATCGGCGAGATGCCAGCGTTCGCGAAAGTCAGTCTGACATCTTGACCAACAGCTTGCCGAAGTTGGCGCCGTTCATCAACCCGATGAATGCGCGCGGCGCGTGCTCAAATCCGTCGACGATGTCCTCACGATACTTCAACGATCCGTCGCGTACCCAAGACGCTAGCCTTGCGCGAGCTACATCGTGGTCCTTCTCGAAGTTGAACACCAAGAAGCCTTCGATCCGCGCCTGCTTGGTAATTAGGTTCCAAAGATTGCGCGGGGCCATCTCGGGTTCTTCAAGGTTGTATTGCGATATCTGTCCGCAAACGATCACTCGCCCGCGCATTGCCAAGTTTTCAATCGCGGCATCGGTGACGAGCCCGCCCACGTTGTCGAAATAGATGTCGACGCCGTCCGGAGCGAGTTCGGCAATGCGGGCGAAAACATCGTCCGTCTTGTAGTTGACGCAGGCATCGAATCCTAGTTCGTCGATGCAGTACGCCGCCTTTTGGTCAGAACCGACGGTGCCGATAACGCGGCATCCGTTGATCTTGGCTATCTGGCCGACAACGGCTCCAACTGCACCAGACGCGGCGGACACGAGCACGGTCTCGCCTGGACGCGGTTGTCCGACAACCAACAATCCGTGAAACGCCGTCAAACCGGGCATCCCGACGACACCAAGCGCGGTAGATATCGGCGCAATTGAAGGGTCGATCTTCCTCGCCACGTGCGCCGGCACGACCGTGTACTCCTGCCACCCGATTTGACACGCGACGATATCGCCGACTGCGACATCATCCGATTGCGACGCGATCACTCGTCCGATGCCTTCACCTACGATTAAATCGCCGATACCGACGGGAACCGCGTATGAGCGTCGATCACGAAGGCGACCACGCATGTAAGGATCGAGCGAGAGGTAGAGGGTTCGGACTAGTATCTCGCCGTGTTGCGGGTCATCGACCTCCGCTTCCACGATTGCAAAATCGCTCGTCTCCGGGTAGCCTACGGGTCGATTGGCTAAAGTCCAACGGCGGTTAACTAGTTCGGGCATGGCGTGGATTCAAGCTCCTGTGCTTGGAGTGTTTGAGCGTCGAGTGCGACCTCAGTCTAATCTTCGGATTCGTAGGCATCCTCGGCGGTTTTTTCGCCTCGTGCCCGGGCGCTGCGCGATGCCCAGAAGTAGACTGGCGCAGCTAGAACGAAAAATACGACCAACGCGGCGACGCCGGGCGCCCATGCCTCTACGCCAGAGCCATCCAGTTGGTTGTCAAGCCACGTCTTGATGCCGGCGCCGGCAAGCGCCGCAATTGTGACGCCGATGATGATAAAGACCCACTCGACGAATTCGTTAGGAAGGTGTAATTTGTTCATGCGCGTTTGCGTCTCCTGTCGAATGAATCCCATAATAATGCACCGTCCGAACCGCCCCTCAAATCCCGTCCTGTGGAACACATCCTCTGAAGGTTGTATACTGCGCACAGCGTCAAGATAACCGCCCGCGATTCTGAACATGACGACCGCACCACCTGCTACAACTTCGACTGACGGAACCGATCGACGACAGTCCCGAGATGTAGTCTTGCGTGTCAAAGATCTGCACGTCTACTACGAAACGGCGGCGGGCGAAGTCAAGGCTGTCAACGGTGTCACGTTCGGTCTGCGTCCGGGTGAACGCCTTGCGCTGGTGGGCGAATCCGGTAGCGGCAAGAGCACCATGGCCACCGCGCTGATGCGCATGACTCGGCCGCCCGGCAAAATCGTATCCGGCAGCATCCAATTAGGCGACCGCGATCTTTTGCAGCTCGATGAATCCGAGATGCGGCGCGCCAGACTCGCCGAGATTGCCCTCGTGCCGCAAGGCGCAATGAACTCGCTGAACCCAGTCGTTCGGATCGAAAAACAGATCACCGATGGCATCCTAGACCACATCATCGAAGAATCTCCGGGGACTACCCGTAGCTCCGCGGGATCTTCGTTTGCGCGAGCTGATGATTTTGGCGCCCTCGCAAGAACGCCGACACGTTCCGAACTGCGCAACAAGGTCGCCGACCTTTTGACTAACGTCGGTTTGTCGCCTTCCGTCGCTCGCATGTTTCCCCACGAACTCAGCGGCGGAATGAAACAGCGAGTCGTCTTAGCAATCGCGACATGTCTATCTCCAAAAGTGATCGTCGCCGATGAACCGACGAGTGCGCTCGATGTCGTCGTTCAACGTCAAATAATGCAGACGCTTGGCAGGTTGCAATCCGGTATCGACGCCGCCGTTATCTTGGTCGGCCACGACATGGGACTAGTGGCTCAGTTTGCCGACACCATCGGCGTCATGTACGCCGGGCGATTGGTCGAACTTGGACCGGTGGCGCAGATCTTCGAAGAGCCGCAACACCCGTATACGAAACTGCTCATCGACAGCCTGCCGTCGTTTAACCAGAAGAAAGAGTTCGTCGGAATCCCCGGGATGCCGCCACGTCTCCTGAACCTGCCCACCGGCTGCACGTTCTACCCTCGTTGCCCATCGGCGATGGATATCTGCCGAGACACTGATCCGCTGGACATTGGAATCCGAGCGAACTGGCGCGTTGCGTGCCATCTGCACAACGAAGCGGAGGCCGATGGCTAACTTACTTGAGCTAGATAGCGTATCCAAGATATTTGGCGGTGGGCTATTCAATCGTTCCAACGTCACGATCGCGGTCCAAGACGTTTCATTGGCGATCCCAGAAGATCGACCAACGATAACGGCGATCGCTGGCGAAAGCGGGAGCGGCAAAACCACGCTCGCACGTTTGCTCCTTGGTATCGTACCGCCAACATCTGGTCGCGTGATGTATCAAGGCGAAGAAATCCAAAAGATGGGCTCGCGAGAATGGCTAAATTTCCGACGGGAAGTCCAACCTATCTTCCAAGACCCGTTCGAAGCCTACAACCCCTTCTACACGGTCGATCACGTCCTGCACCGTCCGATCCGCAATTTCAAACTCGCCTCAAATGCACAACAACGAGACCAACGCATCGAGGAATCCCTGCGAATGGTCGGTTTGCAGCCTGACGAGACGTTGGGACGTTACCCCCATCAGTTGAGCGGCGGTCAACGGCAACGTGTGATGGTTGCCCGGGCGCTTCTCCTGCGCCCCCGCATCATCTTGGCGGACGAACCTGTGTCGATGGTCGACGCATCACTCCGAGCCACGATTCTGCGGAGCATCCGCGACCTCAACCGCGACTTTGGCATCTCGGTCATCTACATCACGCATGACCTGACCACGGCGTACCAGATGTGCGACAACATCATCGTGATGTACCGCGGCGTCGTGGCGGAAGCGGGCAGCGTCGAAGAGGTCATTCAGAATCCCAAGCACCCTTACACCCAGTTGCTCATCGACTCTGTGCCACAACCGGATCCAAAAGCCGCTTGGGGCGAAGAGGACGACGAATCGGTAGACCGTGTGGATGAAAGTTCGATCGTCACTGATCAATGCAAATTCGCTCCGCGGTGCAAATTCGCGATGGCCGAATGCACCGATTCGGCCCCACGATTGCGTACGATCGGACCAAACCAATTGGCCAGCTGCTTCCTCTACACAGATCGGCCGGAGGTTGAAGACCCGGACATCGGACGGTCGTTCGATTACCCGGTGATTGAAGCCGCCGAAATCACCAACTGATTTAGGTGAAGGTCATTAACCTGCGGGTTCCACGATCTCGAAGGATTGATTGGTTTCCACGTCTTCAACGACCTGACTGACCCCGCTCGGCCACTGCACCTCGATTCGGTCAACCATCTTTGCCGTCCCGAGTCCGAAGTGGAGGTCGATGCAGTTCATACTGAGGAACGACGAACTGCCGAGCGCGTCTTGGATTTGAGTTGTAGCGTCACCTGATCCGTCGATATCTGCAAACACTTTGACCCGCGCACCGATGCCGTCGGCATTGCTACCTGTCCCATCGATGCTCTGACGACCGGTTAGTTTCACCGACAACCAGTTTCCTTCACGCGCGTTGCTCATCCACAGGAACAACGGACCGCGGAAAAAGTCGATCGTCTCGTCCGAGACAAACACCGGACCGTTGCTGTTAGTGCCCAGCAGATCGACTGTTCCGTCGCCATTTAAATCGCACTTCGCCAACCCTTTGCCGTTTTCGTGGTAACGTCGGTCCAACCGTTGCCGTTCAGAATCGAACTCCGGATTGTCCGGATCCAAAACCTTGTAGTTGACGCCTTGGATATCCAATAGTTGCGCCTCAACGGTTATGTCCTCGAACTCACCTGCTCCGTCGCCACGCAGCATTCGTCCTGAGCCTGTGTATTTGTAGCCGTTCGGACCTTCTCCCCTGCCGCCCATCGCGCCGAGCCAATAAAGGTCCTGATCGCCATCGTTCTCGTAGTCGAAAAACGCGGCACCGAACCCGAAATCATACGCCGCCAACCCCGCTGGCTGTTCCGTATCGTTCCAAACCTCAAGGATGTTGGATTGATCGAGCGATTCTGGCGGGAACACTTGGCTCGTGGCGACGTTGGTCTGCGGCGCAACGTTCTTGAAATCGCCGAGCATGCCCATCTCATCGTCTTCCATTACGCCATCATTTCGCAACAGGAAGTGGTAGCACGTACCCCAACCCTGAGCGTGGCTATACGCGCAATCGCCTGAAGGCACCGGCGGCGCGTCATACAACAAGAAGTGATAGCCGATGTTCGTAACGAAAATGTCGAGGTCCTCGTCCGAATCGAAATCGCCGACCGCGAATCCCATCCATGCGCCCACGCTGTCGACACCCATTTCAGAACCGATGGACGTGAAATTGATAGTGTCGCCATCTGAATCGTTGCGGTAGACCTTTAACACGTCACCATCGTCGGCCAACCAAAGATCTAGGTCACCATCCGAGTCGTGGTCGAAAAGCAGCGACGACAACGTCTGACCGGTCGGATCTCCGATGCGATTTCCGTTCGCGTCCCGTAGCGCCGCGTCATATCCCATCGTCATCTCGCCCGTGTCAGGGTCCTCCCACAGCATCGGATCGCCATCAGGGCTCAACATCTTGATGGGAGGACTGATCAACCCCGCAGACTCAGTCACATCGCTGAAAGTCAGGTCACCGTTGTTGATGTACAGCCTGTTGTAGTGCCCATGGTGGCGGGGATCGTCGAAACGAATGAAGTCTTGATCCAACCGGTTGCCGACAAATACGTCTGTCCAACCATCGTTGTTTACGTCGCCGCACGCGATCGTAATCGCTGATTGCACGTTGACATCGTCACCGAAGGCAGAGTCCGTGATCTCTTCGAACCGGTCTCCGGCGACGTTCCTGAGCAAACGGTCCTTGATTGCGTTCGTCAGCGCCTCGTTACCCACCGCCGATCGGTAATCGAGTTCATCGCCGATAAGCCCGTATCCGGCGACGTAGAGGTCCTGATACCCGTCATTGTCGAAGTCGCACGCTGCGACGGCCGTGCTGTTCGACAGAGCCAAATCCGCACCTAACTCCTCGCCCACTTCCGTGAACACGTTGTTCCTGTCATTGCGGAAAAGCAGGTTCGGACCGCCCGGCGCCTCGGGCAATTCAGAGTCGGCATTCGCCTGCGTGACGTAGAAATCCATGTCGCCATCGCGATCGAAGTCGAAGAACGCCGAACCAGGATGCCAGTTGTTCACGAACGCGTTCTTGCCGAGCGCGTCGCGGGCGATGTTTGTAAACGGCATAACCGGGTCCATGCCCGGTACCGCGACCGGTTCGACGCTAGGTGTGGCGGTCGGAGCCGGAGTTGGCGTCTCTGGTTTTATCGTCGGCGGTGCCACGCGCTCCGTTGTCGGCGCAACAGTCGCCGTCGGTTCCGCTGATGGCTGGCAAGCCAGCAACAGGAAAACCGTCGAACACAACGCAAATATGGCGAAACGGGTCAACATCATCTCGATAACTCAATCTAAAACAAGAAAGCGGGTTGCGGTATCCGATCCGCAACCCGTTCTCTTTTTTGCGACTACTTACGCGCGGCGCTTTCGCTCTCCACTACTCTGTCGGCTCGAGATTCATCGTGATCAGGTACCAACCCGTCCACGGCGGATACGGCGCGGCGTACGGATCCTCTACGCCAGGCCAGCCGGTCCAATAGCGTGTGTTGTGAACGATGACGTGCAACTCTTCTGCGATGTGGATGACTGGCATGTCGCGCAGGAAAAGTTCAAACGCTTGCCGCGTCAATTCGACGTAGCGCGGATCGTCTGGCGAGTGAAGCATCGCTTCCATCTCGTCTAGGATTGCGTCCATTTCTGGATTCTCGTAACGGCCGCCCTGGACAGCACCAGCGTAATTCTCACCCGGAGGCGCCGAGTTCTTCGAGTGGTAAGACTTGAACGTCGTGTACGGCTCGGTGATCGAACCACATTGGACCCACACGACCTCGGTCTCACCCATGCGCAACCGGTCACCGATAGTCGCCGGTTCGCCTTGCTTGAAAACCGCGTCGAATCCGCCTTCCTGCAGTTGGCTCTCAAGAAACGGGCCTTGAGGTCGCAGCCAAGAGGGAATCTCCAACGTGATCTCGACTCGTTCACCGTCCTTTGTCCAGAACCCTTCGGAATCTTTGGAATACCCCGAAGCCGTCATGCGGGATTCGACCTTCGCGGGGTCTGGATCGTTCGGGTTGTACTTGTCGATGATGTCTTGCACCAGCGGTAAATACTGCTTGACGCCGTAGGACGAAATCGGAACTACTACCGGCGGAACACCACCTTCGTATGCGATACCCGTAATCTCACCACGGTCGATGGCGTGGTTGATCGCCCAACGAACGTTCACATCACTAAAATGCTTCTTCTGGTTGTTGAGGATCAATACAAAGTTGCAGCCGTCGGCGGCTCCCCATACCGGTCCTTCGAAGTTCCACGACCTCAGAGATTCGTTGAAGCCTTTTGCAGCCTCAAACGTGCCTTTCAACAGCGGCACACCAGCGTCAGTCTGGTTGTTGATGTAAAGCTGTCCTGCAACGTCGTCGTTGGCGATCGGGATGTACTTCAGTCGCTCGACCTTCGGCAAGTCATGGAATCCGGTCTCAGCGCCCCACCAGTCATCGCGTCGGTCATACAGCTGAACTTCGGGGGAAGAGTGAACCAGACGGAACGCACCAGTGCCCAACGGCCATCCCTTGTCAGGATCGTAGTTATTAAACGTCAACGGATCCTCGTTCTCCCAGACATGCTTAGGCACGATGGCCGTGTGGTTCTCGTGGCCGAATCCAAACTGCTCTTGGAAGAAGCGTGGATCGGGCCGAGTCAACTTCACAGTGAAGTTGTAGTCATCGTGAACCGTGACGCTCTCGATTTGGTCGGCCCATAGGTTCGAACGCGAAAGTTCTGGGGATGACGCGATCACCATTTCGACCGTGAATTTCACGTCGTGCGCGGTGAACGGTACGCCATCAGACCACTTGGCTCCTTCACGCACCTTCACATCGATCTCATCTAACGTGTCGTTGTACTCGAATGATTCGCCGAGCCACGGGACGATCTGACCATTGTTCAGGTTGGTGTAAAACAGATATTCGACCAGCCCCTTTTCGGACGCGTGCCGGGCGTGCGAGTTTCCGGGTAACCACCAGTTGAAGTTCTCGACGTTGTCGTGCTGCGTCCGATACGAACCGCTCCAGTGCGTGAAAACCACCGTTCGGTTCCTCGGCACATCCTTGATTTCTCTCGGATCGGGAGTCGCGGTGACTTCCCGTTCAACAATCACTTCCTTCTCAACCTCTACCGTCTGAACTACGGTCTCGCCTTGAACGACGACCTCTTTCTCAATCTCGACGGTTACCGGTACCTCGACCGCAACTTCTTCCTTAACGACGACCGTTTGGACGATAGTCTCGGTGCCGCCACATGCCCCAATCGCGGCTAACGCGATCAGGATCGCGACACCCGGCAAGACAACCGACAGGATCCATTTCTTCGAACGCATGACTCTTGGGGACCTCCTAGCCCTCCAGCGACTCGTTACATTGACACCGAGACGTGACGATTAAACGCTCAGTCCGACGACTAATCAACCATAACCCAACTTTGAGACTTTCGGCGTTTGTCGTTTACCGACGCAACCGGTTTCAAATTGCGGTATTTTTCGAAACGACCGTCAGATTTTTCGGCGGATTCTGTCGGTAAGAAATTAGCGGAATGCGGCCTTTAATCCGCAACACTTTCCCCTGTAACGTTGACTGTTTAGAAGTCGTCTTGCTCTCCGTTACCGAGTCGGTTCCAAGTTCATTCCGGGCTTGCACATCCAACGGGAAACAAAAACGCAACGATAGCCGCCGACGTGAGGACCGCTGCCATTCCAAATCGTTCGATTGTTTTCTGAGAAATTCGCAATGCTTGGCGCAACTCTAAAGAAAAGCGGGTTGCAATCAACTGACTGCAACCCGCTCTTCGGTTATCTGGACTGCTCACGCAGTCTCCAATTGCTCACCGTTATTGGGTCGGATCCAAGTTCAGGGTGATCAAGTACCAACCGTTCCACGGCGGGTAAGGTGCAACGTACGGATCCTCAACACCTGGCCATCCTGACCAGTAGTGGGTATTGTGAACGATCACGTGCAACTCTTCCGCGATGTGGATTACAGGCATGTCACGCAGGAAAAGCTCCATTGCGCCGCGTGCCAATTCCACGTATCGCGGGTCGTTCGGCGAGTGGAGCATTGCTTCCATCTCGTCCAAAATCGCGTCCATTTCGGCGTTCTCGTAGCGGCCACCCTGGACTGCGCCTTTGTAGTTTTCGCCCGGGGGCGCCGAGTTCTTGGAGTGGTAGGACTTGAACGTGTCGTACGGCTCGTTGATCGATCCACACTGGACCCAGACGACCTCAGTTTTGCCCATCCGTAGGCGGTCACCAATGGTTGCTGGCTCGCCCTGCTTGAAGACGGCATCGAAACCACCAGCTTGCAATTGCTTCTCAAGGAACGGACCCTGTGGTCTCATCCACGACGGAATCTCAAGCGTGATCTCCACGCGGCCGCCGTCCTTCGTCCAAAAACCTTCTGAATCCTTGGAGTATCCGGCGTTGCCCATGCGCTCATCAACCTTGTCAAGGCTGTGGTTGCCGGCATCGTATTTATCCAGGATGTCTTGCATCAATGGGAGGTATTGCTTGACACCATATGACGAGATCGGAACCACTACCGGCGGCACGCCGCCTTCGTATGCGAGACCTGTAATCTCATCTCGGTTAACCGCGTGATTTATTGCCCACCGAACATCTGCACTCGAGAAATGCTCCTTCTGGTTGTTCAGAATCAGCACGAAGTTACAGCCGTCCGGAGCGCCCCAAACCGGTCCCTCGAAGTTCCATGACCTCAATGCATCGTTGAAGCCCTTCGCGGCTTCGAACGTACCCTTCAGCAACGGCGGCCCTACATCAAGCTGGTTGTTGATGTACAGCTGGCCTGCGATGTCATCGTTGGCCACAGGGATGTAGTTGATTCGCTCGACCTTTGGTGCGTCGTGGAAACCGATCTCGGTCGCCCACCAGTTGTCACGTCGGTCGTAGATCTGAACTTCCGGCGTCGAAAGCGAAAGCTTGTATGCGCCAGTGCCCAACGGCCAACCCTTTGACGGGTCGTAGTTGGTAAACGTGAGAGGGTCCTCGTTTTCCCAAACGTGCTTTGGCACGATCGGCGTGTGATTTTCCCAGCCAAATCCGAATTGGACCTGGAAGAATCGTGGGTCGGGACGGTTCAAGTTGATCGTCAGGTTGTAGTCGTCGTGGATTTCGACACTGCCGATCATGTCCGCCCACAGCGATGACCGGTTCATGTCAGGAGCGTTGCCCACGACCATGTCGATCGTGAACTTAACGTCGTGAGCTGTGAACGCTACGCCGTCTGACCACTTGGCGCCTTCTCGGATCTTGACATCGATCGAATCGAGGGAATCGTTGTACTCAAACGACTCTCCGAGCCATGGAATGATGTTGCCCTCGTTCAAGTTCGTGTAAAAGAGATACTCAATGAGACCCTTCTCCGAAGCGTGGCGGGCGTGGCTGTTGCCGGGCAACCACCAGTTGAAGTTTTCTACGTTGTCGTGCTGCGTTCGGTAAGAGTCGCTCCAGTGAGTGATCACCAGGGTCCGGTTTCGCGGAACGTCCTTCAGCGCACCGGGGTCTGGAGTCGCGGTGACTTGCTTCTCGACGACCACCTGCTTCTCGACCTCAACGGTCTGCACAACGGTCTCGCCTTGGACGACGACCTGTTTCTCCACCTCAACGGTGACGGGCACTTCGATCGCCACCTCTTCCTTGACGACTACAGTTTGGACAACCGTTTCGGTTCCCCCACAAGCCGCCAGGGCTGTTAAGGCGATCATCGATGCGACCGCTAACATCACCGCTAGCGGACTCAACCTCTTTAATCGCATGTTTTCCTTGACCTCCCAACGGTGCATATTGCGACACCGTCTACATGGACATCTCTTTTTTGCGGATTCCGTAACACTGTTTCGAGCAACAGAAACCCGCCGCGTCTAGAAAGTTTTCTAGCGACGCGCTAACATTATCGGAAATCCTTCAGTCTGTCAACAGCGGTTCAGAAAGGATCGACAACTCTCCCGGCGATCCGCACCGTCATGCATTGACATCCGCGAATCGCCCAGAAAGCAATCTTGGGGATTGGCTCCCGCGTGCCGTCCCAAAGGCTCGAAATTTACGTTCTTTCACTCCGTTGGTTCTAGGTTGAGGGTTATCTGATACCAGCCTCGCCACGGAGGGAAGGGACCCATGTATGGATTTTCGGATCCTGGCCAATTACTCCAATAGTGCGTGTTAAACACCGTGACGTGGAGCTCTTCCGCAATGTGAATCACCGGCATGTCGCGCAGGAAGAGTTCCATGGCTCCCCTCGCCAATTCGACATAGCGCGGATCGTCAGTGGAATGTAGCATGCCTTCCATCTCGTCGAGAAGCGCGTCCATTTCCGGATTCTCATACCGGCCGCCCTGCACCGCCCCTTTGTATTTCTCACCAGGAGGCGCTGAGTTCTTGGAGTGGAACGACTTGAACACGTCGTACGGCTCGTTGATAGATCCGCACTGCACCCATACCACTTCGGTCTCGCCCAATGTCAATCTATCTCCGATAGTGGCAGGCTCGCCTTGCTTGAACACTGCATCGAACCCTGCTTCCTGAAGTTGCTTCTCAAGGAACGGACCCTGCGGGCGTATCCACGATGGGATCTCGAGCGTTATCTCTACTCGTTCGCCGTCCTTGGTCCAATAGCCTTCAGAGTCCGTCGAGTAGCCGGCAACAGTCATTCGTTCTGTCACTTTAGCCTGGTCAGGGTTGTCTGGAGCGTACTTGTCGATCAGGTCCTGCATAACCGGTAAGTACTGCTTGATGCCGAAAGACGATATCGGGGCGACAACGGCAGGTATACCGCCCTCATACGCAATCTCCGTTATCTCTTGACGGTTGATCGCGTGGTTGATTGCCCACCTGACATCTGCACTGGATAGATGCTTCTTCTGGTTGTTCAATATCAAGACGAATGTGCAACCATCAGGCGCACCCCACACTGGACCTTCGGCCGACCAAGATCGCAGAGCGTCATTGAATCCCTTGGCGGCTTCAAAGGTCCCCTTCAACAAAGGTGGACCCGCGTCCAACTGGTTGTTGATATATAGCTGACCCGCGATGTCGTCATTCGCGACCGGGATGTACTGGATACGTTCGACCTTAGGAGGATCGTGGAAACCGATCTCAGATGCCCACCAGTCGTCGCGCCGGTCGTAGAGTTGCACCTCCGGCGCAGAGAGCGCCAATCTAAAAGGCCCGGTACCCAGCGGCCACCCGTTATCCGGATCGTAGTTGCTAAACGTCAGGGGATCTTGGTCCTCCCAAACGTGTTTGGGAACGATGGGACTGTGCGCACCCACCGGTGTGGCGAACTGATTGCCGAAAAACCGAGGGTCAGGCCGCGTCAGATGGATCGTCAGATTCAGGTCATCGTGGACACTCACACTATCTATCTGGTCCGCCCACAGCGCCGATCGATAGAGTTCGGGAGCATTTGCGATGACCATATCGATCGTGAATTTCACATCATGCGTCGTAAACGGCGCACCGTCGGACCACTTAACGCCATCCCTCACCTTCACATCAATGGCGTCGAGCGTATCGTTGTATTCGAAAGATTCGCCCAGCCAGTTGTATATGCCGCCGGTGTTGGGGTTGGTGTAGAACAGGTATTCGATCAAACCCTTCGCCGCCGCATGTCTGGCGTGCGAGTTGCCAGGCAGGTACCAATTGAAGTTGTCGACATTGTCGTGCTGTGTTCGATACGAATCGCTCCAGTGAGTTATCACCAACGTACGGTTGCGAGGAACATCCTTCAAAGCTCGCGGATCAGGGGTTGCAGTGACCTCCCTCTCGACAACGACCTCTTTCTCAACCTCAATTTTTTGAAAAACGGTCTCACCTTGAACGATGACTTCTTTTTCGACTTCGACGGTCACCGGAATCTCGACCGGTACCTGTTCTTTGACAACTACTGTCTGTACCACTGTCTTCGTGCCACCACAAGCGAACACCGTCGCGAACACCGCCAATGACGCAAAAGCCCAGAAAATAGGTAACGATTTCCGCTTGATCGATGTCATGATTCCATGCACCTCCTATCGGACATCACCCGCAACACCAGCAGCTCGGACCTCAGTCCTTGCAACTACCTAAACGGCCGCATCGCGCAAATCACAGCAACTAGAACCATGATGGTCGTTGCGCGGCATATATTGACGATCTTCGCAGTTTTTCCATCAAAAACAACCGAAAATCGCTCCGTATCGGCTGATGCTAGCAGAAATGGTACAATTCGTCAATCGCGGGATGCCGCCCTTGAGTCTTGACTAATCTTGTCAATCCGTTTAAGTTAACGTCAGCGTTCTCGACAAACCGAGAGCGTGAGATGGTTGCCGTCCACTGGTCAACTCAACAGCTAAATCCACCAGTCGCAACATGAACCCCGCATACATCGTCCGAAGACTTGCGCTGTTCTTTCTGGTCGTTCTAGTCGGTTTCACCATCGTGTTCCTGTTGACGCGGCTCGCACCAGGAGACCCTATCGAGCAGAAGGTTTTGGCCCTTGAAGCACAGGCCGGAAACACCGGTGGCGATATCGGCCCGATCGTTGATGCGTATCGTAAGAAGTTCGAACTCGACGCTGCACTGCACGTTCAATACATCCGCTACCTCTCAAACCTCGCGCAGGGCGACCTCGGTTACTCTCTCACCAACTATCCTGCTACCGTCCAAGAAAAGATCTCCCACGCACTGCCCTGGTCAATCGGGTTGATTGGGATAACAACGGTAATGGCAATGCTTTTCGGATCCCTCATCGGCGCTTTGATCGCATGGCGTAAGTCGTTCCGATTGGTTCAATCCATGTTGCCGGTATTGATGGTCGCGGCCGCCGTTCCGTTTTTCTTGTTCGGTCTCGTTTTGCAGTTCTTCCTAGGCGTTCAATTCAAGATCCTGCCGACCGGTTTCGGTGTGGATCCCGGATTCCTGCTCGGATGGGATTGGGAATCGGCATGGCAGCTCATCAAACACGGATTCTTGCCCGCGATTTCGATCATCGTTGCCTCAACCGGTCTATGGGGATTGGGCATGAGGGCGATGATGGTAACCACGGTTGGCGAGGACTACATGGTCCTTGGCGATGCCAAAGGACTGAAGGAACGACGGATATTCTTCACCTACGCCGTTCGCAACATCCTGTTGCCGCAAACGACCGCTTTTGCTCTCGCGCTGGCATCTGTCGTCTCCGGACAAGTACTAGTCGAAGTTGTATTCAACTATCCCGGGCTCGGATTATTGCTTCGAAACTCCATCGGTGAAAGCGATTACTTCATGATCCAAGGCGTTACGCTGATAGTCATCTTCGCCATTGCGCTCGCCCTTTTCATCATGGACCTCATCTATCCCTTGATCGACCCCAGGATTTCGTACCAGAGATCATGAACGCAGACCCAACATTCCAATCTCCCGTCGCCCTGAGCGAAGACCCGACTTCGATCGGTGCGGGCACTTTGAGCCTCGCCGGACGGACCTACCGTTTCTTCCGCCACAACATGAAGATAACTGTCGGGCTCTCCCTGGTTCTCATCATTGTTGCATTCGGTTACGTCGGCCCGCTTTTCGTCGATCTCGAACGCGCCGAAGTCGGTTCGTTCATTGTTCAAGACAAATCACCGTCCGCCGAGAACTGGCTAGGCGTGGATGCCCAAGGCCGAGATATGCTCGCTTGGTTGATCGACGCAACACCCGACTCGCTCAGGGTCGGACTCATGGCTGGCCTACTCGGCGTATTCATCGGCGCGGTCGTCGGCTTCGTCGCTGGATACTACGGCGGAATAATCGACGGGATCTTGCGGACTTTTACCGACATCATGCTCGCAGTCCCGGCACTACTGGTACTAATCGTGCTCGCCAGTGTCGTCAACGTGTTGTCGTTGGAACTAATGGCCCTTGTGATCGCTCTCTTCGCTTGGATGGGAGCCGCACGCATCATTCGTGCGCAAGTGCTGACGCTCCGGGAACGCATGTTCGTGGAGATCGCTCGCATGTCCGGCGAAAAAGGCATCTACATCGTCTTCTTTGAATTGATGCCAAACCTTATGCCGTTCCTGCTCGCCGCGTTCGTCAGCTCGCTCATCGGCGCCATCTTGGCAGCGGTCGGTCTGGAATTCCTCGGCCTCGGACCGACACACATTTCGACGCTCGGAAACATTCTCTACTGGCAATCGTTCTACAACGCCGTTCTGCGCGGCATGTGGTGGTGGTGGGGATCACCTATCTTCATCTTCATCCTGTTGTTCTCCGGTCTATTCATCGCGTCGATAGGCCTCGACGAGTGGGCGAACCCGCGCCTCAAAGAACGCTCATAGTCCGTGGTGACGCGGCTTGAAGATCACTGATATTCGGCTGTCGGTCTTCCAACTGCCGACCCAGTCGCCGTTCTTCAATTTGGAGCGCGAAACGCTCGGCAACCGCGACGTTTGGCGGTCCGTCCCGACTACTCCGTATCCCACCGAGTATCACGTCCTGCACGTCGACACCGATGAAGGGTTGGAGGGTGTCTGCACAGTAGGAGATGCCCGCTACACCACGATGCGGATGATCGACCTTGAGCATCTTCGACACCTCGCCATCGGTGAAGACCCGCTCAACCGAAAACGCCTCGAATCGAAACTACGTGCCGCCACGCGGCACGTCTTCACCATGCCAGGATGGTTCGGCGCTTTCGACAACTGTCTTTGGGACATCGCTGGCAAAGCCGAAAACAAACCCGTGCACCACCTCATCGTGGCCGCCCGCGCCTCCGCCCCTGCTTACTACAACTACCGCGGCGGAGGGACTTTGGAAGCGGCGATCGAAGACATCGAACACGCAATTTCTATCGGCTTCAATGCCGTCAAAGATCACTTGTCCTGGCCAGTCGCGAAGAACATTTACTGGTTTGGAGAGATCAGGCGCGTGTGCGGCGACGCCATCGACATCATGCACGACGCGGCTGGAGCAAAATATGACCTCGATGACGCGATCAAAGCCGGCCATACCCTCGAAAGCCATGGCTATCGGTGGTTCGAAGAAGCCATCCCCGACCGCGACTTCAATGGTTTGCGAACTCTGTGCGACGAACTCGAAATCCCGGTAATGGCTCTCGAAACGCTGATGCACGAGCCCGAGATATCCAAGGTATGGCTCGAGCAAGGCGCGTGCGACCTCGTCAGAGCACACGCGCGGCACGGCACCACTGCCCTATTGGACCTCGCCCAGCACGCGGCCGAACACGGAACGAACGTCGAACTCAACGGACCCGGCGGCCTCTTCGGCCTCGTCCACACCCACCTGACCTGCGCTATTCCCAACACCTCCTACTACGAATACTTCCCCGGCGGCTCACGCGACGAGTTGGGACGCGAGATCGGGCTTCTCAACCCGCCTATCCCTCGGAATGGCGAGGTAACACCACCCAATCGCCCTGGATGGGGCGCCGTTTGGGATTGGCAGTATTTCAATTCCGTGCGCGTCGCTGAGGTCTAGGCATCAAAACGTGCACCTGATACGTGCTATCTTACGGATCGCGCGTTTCGGTCGCGCTGATCCTTAGCAATTGTGGTATACATTGCCTCACGTGACGGCACATTTCACTGCAATGCCGTTGGTACCGGCGGATTGCGAAGTCATTTTGCCGGCTCTATTCCTCTAGGAGGGTAAACATGTTGTCGTTTGAAACTAACACGCGACGGGCAGCGCTGATCTTGTTGCCTGTTTTGATTCTCGCGTTGTGGGCGATCGCTTGTGGCGAGGCCACTACCGAAACGGTCATCCAGACCGTCGTGGTTGAGAAGGAAGTCATCGTCGAACGGGCGGGCGAGACCGTCGTCCAAACCGTTGTCGTCGAGAAAGAAGTCCAAGTTGAGGTAGTCCAGACCGTCGTCGTCGAGAAGGAAATCGTCGTCGAAAAACAAGGCGATACGGTCGTACAAACCGTTGTCGTCGAGAAAGTCGTCGAAAGACAAGGCGACACGGTCGTTCAGACGGTAGTCGTCGAGAAACAGGTCGAAGTTCCTGTCGTTCAGACGGTCATCGTCGAACGCGAAGCCGAAGCACCGAGCGAATTGGTGACCGGTAACCCGCAAGGGACGCTGATCATCGCCGAGGGCAGCGTCGGTGTGCCCGTCGGCTACCCCGAACAATGCGTGCCGGGCTGCGGCAACCAGAAGTTCCGCATGGGTGCCTATGAAACCCTGCTCTGGTTGGACTCCAGCGCAAACGCGGTCCCGCGTCTAGCAACCGCATGGACCGTCGCAGACGACCAGTCATGGGTCGATTTCGATATCCGTCGCGGGGTTAGTTTCCATAACGGCTTCGGCGAAATGACAGCCGAAGATGTTGCTTGGAGCTTCAACAACGCCAACCCGAAAACCAACCCTGACTCTCGACACGACCAAGCCGGTGACTTCCGAGCGATGGCGACAGAGTTCGAAGTTATTGACCCGGGCAAAGTCCGCATGCACGTCAACCAATGGGAAGTCGGCGTCCTTCGACGAAACCTCAGCCCATACTGGCAAAGCATGGGTGTCCACAGCAAGAAGGTGTTCGACGAGTTTGGTCCTGAGGGAATGGTCGATGTCTTCGTAGGCACCGGCCCGTTCGTCTTCGAGACCTGGTCATCCGACGACCGCGCCGTCTTGAACGCCCAAGACTCTCACTGGCGCAAGGTTCCGGAGATGGCCCGAGTGGAAATTCTCGCCGTTCCCGAAGCCGCCGTCCGCAAGACAATGCTCGAGACCGGACAAGCCCACGCCGCCAACATCGCGCTGAAGGACGTCCCTGACATCGTGTCGCAGGGCTTCACCGCCAACCCGACTGCCGCTCGCATGAACGGTCTCTACTTCGGTGGTAACTACTGGCAGACACATCACTACGTTGAAGGAAACGAGTTAGAGCGCCCGGGTTACGACACCTCCCTGCCATGGGTAGGTGAATACGGCAACGATGCCTCCATGGAATCCGCCATCAAGGTGCGACAAGCCCTTGCTGCCGCAGTCGACCGCGAAGGCATTAACGCCGCGATCCTCAACGGACTTGGTTACGTCAACCACCTCACGAACATTTCCGTCAACTCCGGCACATGGGCCGAGAACGCCGAATCCCACGGGTGGGCGTACGGCTTCGACCGTGACGAAGCCAAACGTCTTATGTCAGAGGCCGGATGGGCTGACGGTTTTGAAGTCACCATTTGGACCGGGGTAGGCACTCACCAAGAGATTGTAGAAGCCATCGCTGCCGAGTGGCTCGCAACCCTGAACATAAAGGTCAGCCTAGACCTGTCGCCGTACTCGGAGCACCGACCGAACCTAGTGAACCTGTCATTCAACCAAATCCAATACCGGACCTGTGGAGACAGCTTCTCGGCGCTCAGTGTTGACCTGCCGAAGTCGAACGAGACCACATCCCACAAGATCGGCGGCACGATCTGCGCCGGAAGCATCTTGCCTCGGTGGGACGAGATCTTCGACCAGATGACCAAGGAGCTCGACCGACGCAGGCGTACCGAACTCGCCATTGAGCACTTCGACTACGCTCGAGAGGTCTCGATCAACGTCGGTGTCAACGAGCAACCTGCCTTCAACACCTTCGACGGCGAAAAGATCAAGAGCTGGGCCATACCACCGCAAATGTGCATCGGCGGTTGCGGCTGGTTCAACCTCGAAGAAGTCGACTGGCAGCCGTAAGCACTGTCAACGAACGGTAGACGTCGGACTTCCCCAGTCCGACGTCAAACCTAAGCACCCACGCCCTCGCCCGCAAAGCGAGGGTGCGGGTGCGAATCGCTCAATCTATTAGCCGATGCGTAGTTTCCTAGCCCGCCGAGTTTTATATGGGATCATCGCGATCCTTGGCGCGCTGCTAGTAATTTTCGTCCTGTCGCGCCTCTCAGGCGACCCGCTGGATCTATACCTCGACGAATACGGCGGCGCACTAGCCGAAGAGACTCGCGATCGCTTCAGGAAAGAACTCGCACTCGACCAACCCGTGCCGATCCAATACGTCATCTGGGTCGGTCGATACGTCAGGGGTCAATTCGGCGACAGCCTCATTCATCAGCGTCCGGTCCTCACGGTCGTAAAAGAACGGTTTTGGACCTCGGTACAACTCGGCATCATCGCGTGGATTTTCGGGACGATTCTCGGCGTGCCTCTCGGCATCGTATCCGCCGTCCAACGTGGACGATTACTCGATTACATCGCCCGAGGCATCGCGTTGATCGGTCAAGCCGCACCCGTATTCTGGATTGGAATCATGGCGATTCTCGTGTTTTCGGGTCAACTAGAATGGTTGCCCTCGGGCACTCGCGGAGACGGATTTGCCATCAGTAACTACATATTGCCCTCAATCGTGCTCGGGTGGTTGCCAGCCGCCGCGTATCTCAGATTGACTCGGTCGGCGATGCTTGAGGTACTAGAATCTGAGTACGTCAAATTCGCCCGGGCAAAAGGCGTCGACTACAACCGTGTCGTTTGGAAACACGCCTTTCGTAACGCAGTCATTCCTCCGCTTACGCTTTCCGGTTTGATACTCATCGGATTCATCAACGGCACCACCGTCATCGAGACCGTGTTCTCGTGGCCGGGACTCGGCCGCGTCGCGGTTCAAGCAGTGCAAGGCAACGACTTCCCGCTCATCTCGGCCATAACCTTTTTGACCGTCGTTCTCTACGTGATTGTCGTGCTCACAATGGACGTTCTTTACGCAATCTTGGATCCGAGAATTCGTTACGCGTAGATCCACTCCATGGCAACCCAACCTCAACAAAAAACACTCTCAGATGCCGCTTCGACGACGACAATCAGCCGGCGGCACACTCTCGGTTGGCTCGGATACAGCTTTTACATTCTGCGTCGCTGGCCGATCATCCCGGCTTTGATTATCGCGACCCTGATAATCTGTGCCATCTTTGCGTATCAGATCGCTCCTCATGATCCGTATGTCAGTAACCTCGTCGATCGCAACACCGCACCGCTTACGACTGGTAGATCTGGTCAGTTTTACTTACTCGGCAGCGACTTCATCGGTCGAGACTTACTCAGCCGCGTCATCCACGGGTCTCGCATCTCCGCGATGGTTGTCGTCGTATCAATCACCGTGGGAGTAGGTGTCGGCACGACATGCGGATTGTTGGCCGGATATTTCGGCAGACACACCGACGAGATCATCATGCGTATCGTCGATATCTGGGCCGCGCTACCCTTTATCATGCTCGCGCTAATCGTCGTCAGCATCTTCGGACAAGACCTCAAAATCCTTATCGCGTTGTTGGCCTTGATCTCATGGCCGGGCGCAGTGCGTCTCGTCCGAGCACAAACATTGAGCTTACGCGAAGCTGACTACGTCCAGTTCGCCCGCGTCGCCGGCGCATCCCCGACACGCATTCTTATTCGTCACATCTTGCCAGGCGTCATCAACATCGTCGTCGTCAGCGCCACCCTCGGCGTCGGCGGGATCATCCTCACTGAAGCGACCTTGAGCTACCTGGCGGTCGGCATCCCGCCGCCCACGCCCGCATGGGGGGCGATGGTCGCCAACGGAAGGGAGTACATCGGAGACGCTTGGTGGCTCTCCGCCATCCCCGGACTGGCCATCTTCCTGATCGTGATGGCCGGCAACTTCGTCGGAGACTGGATGCGCGACCGTTGGGATCCCAACTTGCGACAGTTGGACTAGTCCGTTTTGACAAACGTCCTTACAATGAAAACGATAGGAATTCGCCAGGATCATGCAACCAACTCCTTCCCAGACAACTGATTCCGAAATCCCCGATCGGATTATTAAACCTGGACCACGCCGTTTAACGAAAACGCACTGTCTGGATTAAAGCGTTGGCAGGCGATACCCGCGATCATCATCGGACTGTATCTCGTTTTAGGCATCTTCGGACCTACGTTGGCACCGTTCGACCCTATGGTGGTCGACCTGGAGACTCGCAGCTGCCCTCCGCTTGCGATAAACGCCCTAAATAAATCCGACAGCTCATCTGACCGCGCCTCCGATTGTAGCGCGACCAATATTCTCGGTACTAATGAAGCCGGCAGAGACATCTTCTCGAGGTTGCTACACGGTGCTCGGACCTCTTTGTCGGTAGTCGGACCCAGCGTCTTTATCGGCACGGTGGTGGGTAGCGTAATCGGTGCGCTGGTCAACGGTTGGCGGCGAAAATCCCGATTGTTTGCGTACGCGATATTGGGTTTGACTATCGTGCCGTTCGCTATCCTCGTATTCGGACAACCCCACATACTTCTCATCTTCGGCGTGATCGATGTGGACCCATGCACTGAACGCTGCCGAGGGGTGGACTGCGGTCTTGACATTGTCCACCTTTTCTGCAGTTTTGACGTTCGCGCTCGTTGCAGTCGCCTATCAGTATGACGATACGTGTCGCCGTTCTTGGTTTTCACAATTTGGTGTTGCAGACGCGTCCAGCGGTTTCTGCCGGCTTCTCCACAAACAGATTTCCAACTTAGCACCTTGGATCGGGTTGGCAACACTCGCAAATGCCGCATTGGTATTCCTCCAATCAGCACCGGAATTTCATCCGTCTTCCAAAATCACCTGGTCAATCGAACGGATATTTGCGTTTGAGCACATCGGCATGCTCAGTGTATTAGTGCCAAGGGTTTTGATCCCGATCGCGTTTGTGACCTTCGGAGCGTGGTGGTTCGTGCGTCATATTCAGGGCCGGTTCATGACGTCCTCTAAATCCTCACTCGAATCGCCTCAAAGCGTCGCCGATGGTGCAGAAGAGCTTTCGACCGAAGAAGAAGCAGATCACTTTGAATCTCGATCATCTGATAACGACAGAAATAATGCCCTGACCGAGTCCGGTTCGAGCGTGAAAAGACGGCGTTGGATTATGGCCGTCATCGCCATCGTCGTAGCAGTCGTTGTCATCCGCTTTGCGGTTGCCGAAGCGGTTCCAATTGTCAGGGAACTGGCGCAATATTCTGCTGGGAGTTATGAACGCGTATGGGCGAAACCCTTGGAAGCCGAGAGGCCGCGGGTTGTGCGGAAGAGATCAGCTTGAGGCTGATGGAATTGGAGCCCGATCCGTCCGCAAATTCTGAAATTGAAGCAAGCCAACGTTGCCGGGACCTATATTTCCAATATCGTAATGCGCCGTCTCACCGACTGACGATTAACTACGCTCTGCAATTCTTGGCGCAGACGTTGACGCTCGCACTGGTCGCTTCCATCGCCTCTGCCGTACTCTGGACCGCGGCTTCAATGTCTACGCGTGCTGTGAAAAGGACGGTGGAAGTTTTCGTGGTTCTGGTCGCATTGATCGGATTGACGATGACGTTCGGGATTGTCGGATGGTCTCTAGCCGTATGGCATTGGCTCGTTTCCCTCGAATTGGTGGATATAAGCTCCAGAGCCCTCCCCATGGTTCGAGAATTCTCCATCGCGCTAGGCATCTCCTATTTGACGATTGCCCTGGCGAAACCATCCGTCCCATTCTCAAAAACGGATGCAAAGCTTGACGTTCTGTCAAAATGGGCGTCCTTTTTCATACCTCGCGTCTTGTTTATTTCGGGATTCTTGATCCTGTTCCACTACCCCTTCCCTGCTAATTTCATCTTTAACGACGGCTTTTTGGCCGTGATCGTGAATCCGCGGGTGAGTGACGATTCCACTCAGTCCATTCCCCTAATTGAATACTGGAGATGGACCTATTGGTTCCCGTTGATCTGCTACGCCGTGATAGTATTCGGCTTTTTCGCGGCGGCGATTTGGGGATTTAGGCGATATGTCAGGAGTGACGCAAACGGTGTCGATCTAACGCCTCTCAGTCCAGATAATCCATCTCAGGACGTAAGTCCCAACGTATCGAATCCGGCGGATCCACGTTCTTAGCCCACTGCTCCATGAGTTCTTGTTCCCGCTTCAGAACACGCATCCGCTCGGCGATATGATCCGGATCCCAACCATCGAGAACCCGATCCATCAATTCGTCGCGAACACCTTTGCAACTCGGATCCTGAGCCCGGTCATTCAACTCATGAGGATCATCCGCCAAATTGAAAAGTTGCGGTTCGAAGCCGTGGTAGTAGTTCAACTTCCACTCCCCGGAGCGCACCATCCGGTTCTGCACGCCACCAGGCCGCGCATGGACATCCGCGCCGCCTAGATTGGCCGACATACCAGAACCTACCGCTGAGTCGTTCATGCAGTATTCGCTGTAGACGGCATCTTTCCACTCAGCAGTTTCAGGGTTGTTGATGAGGTCGACCACGCTCATCCCATGTCCCTGCGGCAACGCCTTCGCACCAGCAGCGTCTAAAATCGTCGCTGCCAAATCGAACTGGTCTATCGGAGTGTCGCTAACCCTGCCCGCGTCGAGGTGTCCCGGCCAAGAAACAATCGCCGGCACCCGTGAGGCATCCTCGTAAAACGCCTGCTTCCACCACAACCCGTGCTCGCCCACCTGCTCCCCGTGGTCCGAGGTGTAGATGATGATGGTGTTCTCCATGTAGCCGTTCGCATCGAGCGCATCGAGGATCTCCCCGATTAGCTGGTCTGTACGATCACACAACGCCCAATACGCTGTCCGGGCGCGGATTATCTCCTCCTCGGTGACCTCAACGATACCCGTGCGCTCTCGCCACCATTGAACATAGGGATGGCAATTCTCGATCGGCTCCGCCGGCACTTTCGGCATACCGACGCGGCCCTCGTATTTGTCGTAATCCACCCCTCGAGCGACAAACGGTTGGTGCGGCAACATTAACCCGATAGACAAACACAGCGGCGAATCGTCTAAACCGGATCGCCGAGTGATACCTCGATTGTTTATGTAATCGACCGCCGATTGTGCGACATACTCGTCGTGAACTTCATACGCGCTCTGCCCTCGCCCAGACGCCTCCAAACTTACGCGCGCCGGGCCAGCCGTGCCGTGCAACTGTCCGTGATCGACCGGCCTCGGACTACCGGGATAGTTAGGGCTGTGATCACCAACATACCGACGTGAAAACCCGTGCAATTGATCCGGACCGTTGAAATGCATTCTCCCGATCTGAATCGGGTCGTATCCAGCGGCGCCAAGCGAATGTGCGTAGGTCGGAACGGCGGAACTCAGAATCTGGTCGTTTGTCCACACTTCCGTCTCGTGCGGATATCGCCCGGTTACCAACGCCGTTCGTGACGGAACGCAGATCGGCGAACCGCAATACGCGCCGGTGAAGATCGCACCGGTTGCCGCCAATCGGTCGAGGTTCGGTGTCTCGACAATCTGATCACCGTAGGCGCCGATTACTGCCGGGTTGTGCTGATCAGATTGAATGTAGACGATGTTCGGGCGTGAGTTGGCAGTCATGGTTTTTGGGTTACGTTGCGATCGCTTGTTTACTTGCGACCGACATCTCGTCGTAAAGGTAACAACTGGCAACTCGGTCGTCGTCAAGCTGGAACGCCGGTGGATGCTCGGTGTGGCACTTATCCATCACTTGCGGACAACGGTCAGCGAACTTGCATCCGGTTGTGACCATCGATTCATCGATCGACATCAGTTCTTCCGCACCGTCTTCCCACGCCCGATCAGTCTTCATCTGCGGAATCGACTCGACCAGTAACTGAGTGTACGGATGCTTGGGATCGCGGATAACGCGTTCCACACTACCCTGCTCGACAACCGAGCCTTTGTACATCACCAGAATTTCGTCGCAAATCTGGTACGCAGTCGTAAGGTCGTGCGTTACGTAGACAACCGAGATGCCGAGGTCTCGGTTGAGTTTCCTTATCGATTCGAGAATCGTGGCCCGCAAAGACGCATCAACCATCGAAACAGGTTCGTCAGCCAAAATGATCTTAGGTTTAAGAAGCAAAGCCCTCGCGACCATCATCCGCTGACGTTGGCCCCCGCTGAGCTGATGCGGATATCGTCCAAGCATCTCTTCCGGGCGTAGGCCAACGGTCTCCAATGCCTCATTTATCAACGGGATGCGCTCGTCCTGCGAAGCTGCGAGCTTGAATTTGTCGATCGCCACGTGTAGCAAGTGATCCGCTTTGTAAAACGGGTTGTATACCTCGAAGGGATCTTGAAATATGGGTTGGACTTCGCGCCTGAATTCGCGGCGCTCACGCCCCGACATCTTGGAGACGTCTCGCCCGTCGTAGATCACGCTGCCGCTTGTGGGTTTGATCACTCCCAACAGCAACCTTGCCAAAGTAGTCTTGCCGCTTCCACTCTCTCCGGCGACCGCGGTGATTGATGGTCGGTCCGCCGATATCGCGAACGACACATCGTCTGCGGCTATCGTGACGTTCGAGCGCTTGAACATCCCTCCGCCGAACACTTTGGTGACGTTCTGGAGTTCTAGCAGATTAGCCAACTGCAGTTCCCGCCATCTCTACTGCTTCATCGAAAATATGGCACATCACCCAACGGTTGTCGCCCACGGCAGTATTGCGCGGCGTTACATCGCGACAAAGGTCAGCGACTGAGGGGCACCGAGGCGCAAACACACAACCTGGCGGCAGGTCGACCAGAGGCGGCGGTATACCCGGTATGCCTTCCAAGCGCTCCCGTTTCTCTTCTAAATCGGGCACGCTGTTGATCAACAGCTTCGTATAAGGATGCTTCGGATCCTCGATGATCTCTTTTACCGTGCCAATGTCCACCAACTTGCCGGCGTACATCACGCCGATGCGGTCTGCGAACTGTGCCACCAAACCCATATCGTGCCCGATGAGAATCACCGCTGCACCGGTGTCACGTTGGACCCGGCTCAACGTCATCATCACCTGACGCTGCACCACGACGTCCAAAGCGCTGGTCGGTTCGTCCGCCACGATCACCTTAGGATTCATGCTCGTACCGGACGCGATAGCGACCCGTTGCTTCATGCCGCCGCTCAACTCGTGCGGGTACATCCGCCCAACCCTGTCACGCAATCCCACACGACGCAGAAGATCGTGGACATGAGACCTCAAGTTCTCCTTGGTGTCTTTGATGCCGTGATCCACCAACCCATCGAAAATCTGATCCTCGATCCGCATAACGGGGTTCAATGCGTTCATCGCGGATTGCGTAACCAAAGCGATTTCGGCGAGACGGGATAAACGCATCGACTCATCATCAAACGGCACCAAGTCCCTGCCGTCAAGCAGGATCTGACCACCCGCGATGTATCCCGGCGCCTTCGTCAACTTCAACAACGCCATTCCAAGCGTCGTTTTGCCGCAACCAGATTCCCCCACGAGCGCCAATCGCTCGCCCTGCTCCAATGTGAAACTCACGCCATCCACCGCTTTCACAATCCCCGCTTCGGAGTCGTAGTAAACCCGTAAGTCGTTGACCTCGATCGCAGGTAGCGAAGAATCGCCCAAGCCCGAACGGCGCAGATCATCTACCGTTTTCGGCAGGTCAAAACGCCCTACGATCTCTCGATCCGCAGTCGCGCTAACGGTTCCGTCCGTCGCCAACTAGAACCGCCTTCTTAGCCGAGGATTCGCCCACTCATCCATTCCTCTAGAAAGCATGAACAATCCAACGAACAGAATCATGATGACGATGATCGGGGGCGACCACCACCACCACCAGCCGTTCACCAGCGATCCGTACCAGATGTTGTGGTAGATCATCATACCCAAGGTGTTGGAACTGAAATCGCCCAGTCCAAGCGCCTCGAGGCCAATGGACGCCAATATCGCTGACGAGACCGCCAGCACGAAATTCGCCACAATGAATGGCATGAGATTCGGCACCATCTCTTTCAAGATCACCTCTGGACCGCTCATTCCGGACAACCTCGCCATCTCCACGTATGAGCGTTGTTTCATCACAAGAACTTGGGACCTAATCACCCTGGTGGGCCCGAGCCAAGCCAGCATCGCAATGATCAACGACAGCTGGATAAATGTCATCTCACCTCCCCCCACATCTCGCCACGCGAGGGTGATGATGATGAGAATCAAAATCCCCGGTATGGTCTGCAACGTATCCACGATGAACCTGATCGTCGCATCAAGCACTCCGCCGTAGTAACCCGCGCCGAAGGCCAACAGCGTGCCTACCACCGTTCCAACCGAGCCGGCGATTAGCCCGATCATCACCGTCTGCGGAATCCCTTGCGAAAACGAAGCCAATATGTCCTTGCCCAACCGGTCAGTACCTAGAAGGTGTGGTCGCTCAATGTTGTCGTAAGCAAAGCACAACTCGCGCGGATTTTCGGATGAGTAGCAAGGATGCGGATTTTGCAGAGATGGCCGCTTGTTTGGCGGCGCGAACGCAAGGTCCTTGGCATCTTTCGCTGCCGTCATTAATGTGCCAAATGCCCAGAACAGAACGATGATGCCGAGCATCACGGACCCCGCGATAATCGACGGGTTCCGTTTCATGTAGCGCCATAATCCGGCGGCGCGATTCAAAGCGTCTGATGCACCCGTGCTACCGGGCGATGCTAGAGGTTCTGTCGTCGCGCTCGTTGCCATCGGTTATTACGCGGAAGAATAGCTGATCCTGGGATCCAACAGTGGATAGACGATGTCTATCACCAACATCGCAAAAGCGATGGCCAGCACGATGATGTACACAACGCCTTGGATGACAAAGTAGTCGAAACCCGTTATAGCTTCGTAAAGAACTCGACCGATCCCGGGGTAACCGAATATCCGCTCAACCAATATCGCACCCGAAACGACGTGCGGCAAAGTCAATGCCAGCGCCGTAGTCTGAGGCAATACAGCGTTACGCACACCGTAACGGAAAAACGATCTGACCTTAGTCAGCCCCTTCGCCTCCGCCTGCAACATGTAGTCTTCGCCCTGCATCGTGATCATCATCGATCTCATTCCCAGCGCCCAGAACCCTATAGAAGCGAGAACGATCGACAATGCCGGCAACAATGAATGCCTAAACACCTCAAGCAAAAAGCCGAAGTCACTCCAATCCGGCAGCGTAGTAGGTGCATAACCACCGCCTAATGGCAGCAGCTTGGCTTGGAACGCCAACAGCCAGATCAGTATTAGGCCGAGTAGATAGTACGGGACCGCCGCAAGCAAAAAGAACGGCGGCAAGATGAGTTCAAAGGCGATTTTGGGACCATGCTGCCAAGCCAACACGGCACCACCCAAGGTGCCCACCAGGAACGCTAATAATGTCGACGTTACCAGCAACCCGATCGACCACGGCATCGCTTGATTGACCAACTCGCTGACGCGTGCTGGATACTTGGTTATCGAATTGCCAAAATCGAATCGGGCGGCAGATGACAGATACGTAAGGTATTGGAGCACCAAAGGCCGATCCAGCCCGAACTTCGCGTTGTACGTTGCGATTAGCGCCGCGTAGTCTTCCGCGCGTGTCGTGACACCTTCGGCCGCCAGCAACTCCAGACGAGTCGCTATCGGATCTTGCCCGGTGAAGCGGGGCAGAAAGAAGTTAAACGATGTGGCGACAAAGATCACCGCCACAAACATTCCGATGCGTCTCGCGAGATAGTCTATGGTCATTTGAATGACATCAATTCGTCGAAGCCGAACGTTGAAGCGAGCTACCGCCTAACAGGAAGTCTCGAGCCAGTGTCAACACACCGACAATGAGACTTCTGAATTGTTGCGGCACCGATGTCCGGCGCTGTAAAGCCCCGTCCGTCGGCACCACAACTATTTGAGTCAACTACCGACTATTGCGCGCCAGTCGGCTCTAGCTTGCTCAGGATGTACGGGAAACCCGTGTGCGGGTGGATACCGTTCATGTACGGATTGTATCCCGGAGCATCACCGGGCCAGTTCGTCCAGTAGTACTCGTTACGAGTGACTCGGTTGAAGAACTCTACCAGTGGGACGTCCGGCTGATCTGCCAACCAGATTCGGAGCGCCTCTTCGGTAAGTTCGAGAACCTTTTCAACATCTGGTTCTTCAGCCATCGACGCCACGACTGCATCGAACTCAGGGTTAGAGTACGACCAGCGGTTGTCACCGGCTTCTGTCGTGTACGACAACAGTGTTCGATAGATGTCGCCAGACTGCGAGCCGTTGTGACCAACTAGCGTGCACTCGTAGTCGCCACCTTTGCCGTTTCGGGCCCAAACATCGGGTGGTTGCGCCCACGACGATTCGATACCGTGCTGCTCAAGCAAAGCGGCAACAACCGGACCCAGGTCCGTGAAGTGAGCCGAACTGATGATGTTGCACTTGATGACATCGCCATTGGCATCCGCCCAGAAACCGTCAGAGTTCATCGAGTAGCCGGCTTCCGTCAAAAGGGCGTCGGCGCCATCTTTGTCGTACTGACCCACATTAAACTCTTGCCCCAGAGGCTCCATCGCCTCGTTGACGTGTTTGAGACCAGCGTACTGCGGCCAAGGCCAGTTGTTGATCCGGCCTTTGTTCAGATACGCCTGAGCGTTTAGACGATCTCGATCAATGTACTTGGTTATCGCCTTGCGAACGTTGGCGTTGTCTAGATGCGGCTGCAGGTTGTTCAGGTGCAGTGAGATCGGCCACCATGAAACCATCCCGTACTCGCCGTCAGCGTCGCGTCCCGTGTAGGTCGTGGTTGCCGGGTTCTCACGCAGGATCGTCTCAACAGTGTCGACTCGCAGGTCGTGCGTCTCGTCGATCTGGTTCGTGATCATCGCCTGTGCAAACTGAGTGTCGTCATCGATGTTGTAGAGCACATAGCGCTCGACTTCTTGGAGCGGCGCAAATCCATTGCTGCACGCCCAGTAGTGTTCACAGTTCTTTACACGGTCCAACACTCGGCGGAAGTTGTCAGAATAGGACAAGCGCCACGGGCCTGTCGTTACAGGACCTGCGCCGTCGTTGTAGGCGTCGTATTCGGCCCAATTCTCATTCTTCCAAACGTGCTCAGGCACGATGTACGTCCCTGAGTCGCCCTTGAAAATCACGACTTCAGCGTGGAACCGAGGCGCCGGGAAGTTGAACTCAATGGTGACCGTGTTATCGTCCACCACGCGAGCTTCCTTGATGAAGGTTTTGAACACGCCACCGCCTCGCACTTCGCTGCCCAATTCGGTAAGGGTGTTGAACGTGTACGCCACGTCTTCGGCGTTGAACTCTTCGCCGTCGCTCCAAGTCACGCCTTCGCGAAGGGTGTAGGTCAACTCCGTTGCTGCGGCGTTGTATGAAAAGTCCGTAGCCAGCCATGGATAGCTGTTTCCGTTGAGGCTGTCCGCATAGAACAGCGGCTCGTGGAAGAAAATGACGCCCTTCTGATGGGTGCCGCCAAGGGCGTAAGGGCTCCACATGCGAAGCGCAATACCGCCGCCGAAGCGAGTTCCGACTACAACCGTCTTGTTGCGCGGAACACTGGAAACGACTTCGACCTCGCGGACGACCTCGACTTCCTTCTCGACCTCTTTAACCACCTCAACCTCTACAGTTTGGACGACTGATTTCTCGACTACGACCTCTTTTTCGACCTCAACAGTCTCAACGACCTTGACTTCCACTTCCCTCTCAACCACAACGGTCTGAATAATCGTCTCAGGCTCGGAGCTGCCGCAGGCCATCGCGAAGCCGATTGCCGCCAATACTGGCAGCAACAGCAAACTCATACGAGCTTTTGTCAAGTTAAATTTCAAGTGCCAACCTCCGTTATGCGTGGAGTTCACGTGTGCAATCTCGACGGATTGTCGAAACCAACAATTCAATCGCGCCGCTAGAGGCACGAACAAACATGTAACCCTAAATCTTGTTGAGTCTCTCGTCAAACCGAAGCGCCACCTCGTGACGTATCGATTCGATGTGGTGTGGTACGCTGAAAAGCTTAGACTTCTCCCCTGAATCGACAGCCAATACAACTACCCAACTGATGCAAATCAACATCGAACCAGTTCAGCCCTCTCGTTGTCAGACCCGACGAGCAACCCGGTTGCTGACATTCGCATTAATGGTTATCACCGTCGCCATAGCGTGCACCAGCGAAGAACCGACTGCGACGCCAGAACCGACAATCCCACCGCCGACCGCAACGCCGGAACTGGTTGCCGCCGCGCAGACTTCGGGCGCTACGTCTGCCGCCGAATCGCTCGATGAAATGATGGCCGAACCAGTCATGCCGTTCACGAACATCGCCCCACTCGTCCTGATCGACCCCGAAACTGGCGAAGACCTCTGGATGATCGAAAACCGACACCCCGGCGTCGCAATCTTCGACTATGACCGCGACGGCGACATGGACTTCTATGTAACCTCCGCCGAAATCGATGCCCTACTGCCGGACACGACGGGCGGGCCAAATCGCCTCTTCCGCAATGACGGCGAACACGTATATACCGAAGTCGCAGAGGATGCAGGAGTCGACCTGCCCGTCGCCAACAGCACAGGCGTCGCCGCATGCGACATCGACAATGACGGCTATCAAGACCTCTACGTCGCCTCTTACGGTCGTATCGGCGACAACTTGGACTACCGCGCCGCACGATATTACTCCGGCCTGTCCGACATCATCAAAGATCGGCTTTTCCGCAACTTAGGAGACGGGACATTCGAAGAGATAACTGAAACAGCTTTGGGTGATGCAGCCAACATTCGCTCCGGTTTCAGCGTTGGTTGTTCCGATGTAAACAACGATGGTTGGATCGACATCTTCATCAGCAACCGCGTCGACCAAGACTTCCTCTGGTTCAATCGTCCCGACCACCACGGCCACTACAACGTCCTCTACCTAAACAATGGCGATCTCACCTTCACCGACATCACCGAAGAAGCAGGACTGATATACGGCCCCATCCTCATGCGTGACCCGTTCGGAGACGATATCGGCTGGCCCGATCCCGTCACCGGCGAGATAGTGCCCGGCTACAACCCGGACCTGATCGACGCTTCAGGCGAGTTCGTCGGCGAACCCACGGGGCAAACCCTCGCCGCGCTTTTCTTCGACCACGACGATGACGGCGATGCGGATCTGTGGCTCGCAGATGACGGCAGTAGGTTGAAGGTATTCCGCAACGACTCGACCGAAACCGACATCAAGTTCACTCAGATCAGCCGGGCGATGGGCGTCGACATGATGGGTGCTTGGATGGGTTTCGCGCTCGGCGACTATGACAACGACCTCGATTTGGACGTCTTCGTCACCAACATCGGATACCATCCTCTCACCCGCGAGGCTCCGGCCACGCCATCTGGCGACTGCGCTTATGGACATCAGTACGGGTGGGGAACCTGCTTCCACTTCCTACTCCGCAACGACGGCGTTCGCGACGTTGAAGGCGTTGGAACCGTCGGAGTGTTCAATGACATCGCCCGGGCGACCTATGTCGCACCGAACGAAGTGATGCCGCCGATGGCGCTCGACCCTACACAGATCGACGAGGAATGGCAGGTCCCGACTGGTCTCGCCGCCTACGATTTCGGCTTCGGAACGGTGTTTTTCGACTATGAAAACGACGGCGACCAAGACCTCTACTGGCTCGGCGCGATGTCCGACCGCGGCGAAGCCCCGAGCGGGCACCTCTTCCCCGGCGCTGGACGCATGCTCAGAGGCAACGGTGCCGGCGACTTCCAAGACATCACTGTCGAGGCACGAGTGCTTGACATCCTCGGAGTAGACTACTCCGTCCTCGACCCTGACGACCCGAATTTCAATCGTTCGGAACAACGCATCAGCCCAGCGTTCCACGAAAACGGCAAAGGGCTAGCCAAAGGCGACCTTAACGGCGACGGCTACGTCGATTTGATCGGCACCAACAGCAACGGCTGCCGACTCGTAGGACAGAACGAGTGCAACTGGGAAGCCGGGCCGCTCTTCATGTGGATGAACGCCGGTGGCGACAGCAGCTGGTTGACACTCCGGCTTATCGGGGGGATGGCCGAACGCGACATCGGCAGCAACGCCGACGGCATAGGCGCACGCGTCTACGTCCAATACTCCGACGGCTCCACTGGTGAACAAGTCCAAGAACTCACCGGCAGCTCGACCTTCCTTTCGATGAACAGTTTGGAGCTCACATTCGGCCTCGGCAGCGCAAGCAACATCGACAAAATCACGATCGAATGGCCGAGTGGCATCGATCAAGTGATCGAAGATGTCGCCGTGAACCAGCGCATCGAAATCACTGAAGGTCAACCGTTGGAGTAACCTTCGAACAACCGCATTCCTCGGCGGCTGAATCGTGTTGCAACCCAGAAAACCGGAAAACTTGGACCCGCAGGTCGAACGCGCCATCGCAATGACGCGTATCATCCGCCCGCCGCGCAAAGTTCTCTCGACGTTCGGATCCACCATCATCAACTACCACGTCGTCTCGCAGCCCGTGTACGAAGGAATCTTCGAAGACGAGCACAAAGACACCGTGATCAGACACGGCTTGGTTAGAGCCGACCGTCCGCAGATCGTCACCCCCGGATACCTGTCGCGCTCCGAAGGTTTCGGCCAAGAAGCCTCCGAATACCTCGAGTACCTGACGAATCGATACGGTTCAGACGTGCCGGGGCTTCTCTACAAATACAAGAACGAACCGCAGTCCACCGACACCGTCGCCGGCGAACCCATACAAGTCGCCGCCAAAATCCGTGACGAGATCGAACGCGACGATAAACCGCTCCACACGGTTCTCCTCGGCATCGATGAACTCTGGGACGTCTCCGTAATGAAGTTCATCTACGAGTTCACGAACGAATCGGCCAAATCAAACTTCAGCGAACTCAACGAGCACAACCTATTCGACGACGAAGGCGGCGTGCCGCGCGACGCACGCCTCCGCGTCGAAGACCTGTTGCGAAGGGCGCATCGCCGCGAAGTGGACCCGTCGGACGTTCACGAAGAGCTGATGCGGTGGGACCTCTTCGAGGAATATCAAGAGCGGTTTTTCAGGCTCTTCCGCCGCGGCGACTAGGTGTCCCGCACCTCAACACCCGTTTGGATCATCGCGCTGATCGCAGCATCCGAATCGCCCCGCTGCAGATCCACACCTTTCATGCAATTCCGGTAGACGATGGTCGGAAACCCGCGCCGGCGAGCATCGAGAGCCGTCTCTTTCACGCAGTAGTCGGTCGCAATGCCGACCACATCGACCCGTTCTACACCGCGCTCCCGAAGTGTCCGTTCCATCGCGGTGTCCGACTCGCTCCCCGTCTGAGGGTCGCGAACCGAGAACCCGGAATATCCGTCTTCGCCGTCCGTGCCCTTGCGAACGAACTCAGCTTCCAGCGCTACGGTGAGTTCACTGTAGAATTCGGCGCCCCAAGTATCGCCGACGCAGTGCACCGGCCAGATCCCGCCGTCTTTTGCGAAGTGCGGCGTAACCTCCGGATGCCAATCTTGCGTGTAAACAATCAACCGTCCATCGGAACGAGCATCAGAAATCATGCTGTTGATGTTCGGCACGACGGACTGCGCATCCTGGACGTAGAGACTCCCGCCCGGATCGACGAAGTCGTTCTGCACATCAACAACGATGAGCGCGGTGTTTTGCGTGGACAAGGTGTTCAACTCGCTGAACTTCAAAGCATCGTCTACGCATAGATTTTCGCATATCCTAATTGCAGCAGATCGCACAACGAAGAGCGTTTGCGTAAATCGAGCGAAAGGCACAACGAGATGACTGGCCGATACAAAGCGGCAATCGTGGGTTGCGGCGGCATCGCACATGCGCACATGGATGGTTACTCAATGGTCGACTCCGTCGATGTCGTCGCATGTGTCGACCCGATCCCCGAAGCGCGCCAGATGTACATGGACGATTGGGGCATCCCTCAGTCCTACGCAACCTTGGAAGAATGCGCACACGACGCCGAACCCGACATCGTCAGCGTCTGCACCTGGCACCTCTTGCACGACCCACTAACCGTCGAGGCCGCCAGTTATCCATCGGTCAAAGCCATCATTTGCGAAAAACCGATGGCCATCGGCATGGGTCGCGCCCACCGAATGGTTGAGGCCTGCGACGCCAATGGCGTGAAACTCGTCATCAGTCACCAACGACGCTTCACGCCCGGCTGGAACAAGGCGAAGGAACTCGTCGAAGCTGGCGCCATCGGAATCCCGCTCCGCGTCGATATCAGGGTAAAAGAGGGCCTCGCCAACTGGGCAACCCACTCCATCGACGGCGCAAAATTCATCCTCGGCGACCCCAAACCGCGCTGGGTCATGGGCGCCGTCCAACGAACCACCGACAAATACGAACGAAACACGCCGATCGAAGACTCCTGCATCGGCCTCGTCATGTTCGACGATCCGCTTCAGTTCTTCATTCAATCCGACCTCTGGGACAACGACTGCGACGCTGGCAAGTTTTTCATCCGTGGAACCGAAGGCATGCTTCACGTGCGTGAGACCGTGCTAAAACTCTTCAACGCCGAAACCAACGGCTGGAAAGACGTGGACCTCGATCTCGTTGAAGGCGATCAGGCCATCGGCGGAAACATGAACGCAAAACAGGTGGAAGAACTCGTCCGGTGGCTCGACGGCGGCCCTGAACACCGCAACGCCGGGCACATCGCCCGTGACACCGTCGAGATCATGATGGCGATGTACGAATCAGCACGTCAGAACAAAGTCATCTACATGCCGATGGAAGAGCAAGAGTACCCGCTCGAGCTCATGATCGAAGATGGCAAACTCGTCGTGGAAGAGGAGGGTCGATACGACATCCGCGGTTTCTTGGACCGCAGCAACATCGACGAAGCTCGCTACGCGCAGTTGAAACAAGACGGCATCAGCCATCATCAGGCGATGCGGATCCTGCACGACGAGATGGCGCGCGGCTGACCGCCGCTCACACGCCGATGCGGAGAATAACGCCCGTATTCTCCGCAGATTGGCGGAGTTTAATCGGTTTAGGTGTTATTGGCCGCCGTCGCCCATCGCTGGTTCGTGACCAAGTGCTCTCAGGACACGGCGCTCAAAGATATCTTCTTTCTGATCGAGGTGAGAATACTTGAGCGTGGCGACGCGGACGGGCGCAGCACGAGCTACTCCCTGGCCAATTCAGCGGCGCGTTAACTCATCGCGCACCGTCCTAACTGAGTGCGACCTACCGACTGCTCGGCATCTTGGAGTGGATGTGGTGCGCCAAACGTCCGATCGGCATCGATTGCAGCCACACTTTGCCCCGACCTTCGAGCGTCGCCAGGAACAATCCCTCTCCGCCCGCCAACATCGACTTCAAATTTCCCGCACGTTGAATGTCGTAGTTAATACCTTCTTGGAATGCAACTATGCATCCAGAGTCGACACGCAAACGCTCACCTTTCAGATCTCGCTCAACGATTGTGCCGCCTGCCGACATGAAGATGTGCCCACGCCCCTGCACTTTCTGGAGAATGAACCCTTCGCCGCCGAAGAATCCGGCTCCGAGGTTCTTCTGGAACGCGACCGTGATACCCGTATCAGACGAACCGCAAAGGAACGCGTCGCGTTGTGCCAGCACCGTGCCGCCCAAATCGCCGAGGTCGATCGACACGATCTTTCCCGGAGCTTCAGATGAGAAAGCAACGATCTGGTTTTGATTGCTGGCGTTCTGGAAGTGAGTCACGAAAATGCTCTCGCCTGCCAGCACCCGAGCACCGGCATTCATTAGGCCACCGAGCAATCCTCCTCCACCGCCGCCGGGTCGCTTGCCCATCTTCGACTCGAACTCGATGCCCGGCTCCATGTACATCATCGCGCCGGCTTCGCCGATGATCTCTTCACCCGGAGCGAGCCGAATCTCGAGCATCTGCAAATCGTCCCCGATGATGCGGTACTGGAAGTTCCCAGCGTTCATAACGGCAGTTGCTTCGTTGGTGTAGCGCATTTTTGACCGATCCTTTCATATCCACCTAGTAGTACTTATAAATCTTGCCCCCATGGGAATTGCCAAGCTCAACAGCATCCAAACTCGAAATCGGCAAGCCCTTCGGTGTCAGTTCAACTTCCCACAGCACGGCAACATGGTTCTAACCAAATCCAGGAAGTGAAACGAGCAATGGCAGCGTACGTGATAAGCGATGTCGAGATCACTGATCCAGAGATGTTCGCCGAGTTTCGGGAGCGGTTGGACCCGACCGTTGCGGCCCATGGCGGCACGTTCGTCGTGCGGGGCGAGGACATCACGTTCGTACAGGGTGACTGGAACCCGAGCCGCATCGCGATGATCGAATTTCCAAATCTCGTCGCGGCCAACTCGTGGATCTATTCCTCCGAGTTTGGTGCACTCCAAGAGATTCTGGATAAATCCTCTAAAACCAACATCGTGATTGCTGACGGGGTTTAGCGCCGACAGCGTGCAGTCGATCCGATCACAACCCATCGACCACTGGTTTCCCTCAGTCCTGACTGCCGATAACCGTCTTTGGCAGGTTCAACGCGTCGATGACCATGTTCGGATAGTCTCGGCGGAAACCGACTCTTGACAGCATTTCCGCGGCTTGCGAAGCGATCACGGGTTCGCCGTCCCACTCGCTTATCATTACGCGCCTCGTTGTTGATGTCTGCGCGATCTCACGCACAAATACCAGTATCCCTTCCTCGATCACGGCGTCCGAAGTGTCACCGGTTACGATACGCGCTCCGTTCAAGTAAGCCACCATCACCGGGACTCCACCTGCGAACACTACTCGTGTGCTCGAATTGCGGCTGAAATCCAATAACGCGGATTCCGTCTGTTGAGAAACCGACACCAACTTGCGGTCAAAGACGTAAGCAGGATCCGAGGCCGTGACAATCGATGGCAGATGATCTACGTCTCGACGCCCCGCGGCTCGCATCGTCTCGACGAATTCGACGCTTGCGAATTGGACCCCGGGGAGTCCGTTGACAAAGTAACCGCGACGGACTGCGCCGCGAAGTTCCATCAGATTCAGGGCTTGGTAAATAGGTCGCCAATCCCAGCCCAATTGGTCGATCTCAATTGCCCGGCGGGTGACGACGCCATGGCGTCTCAAGAGCGCTTCCGCACGCTTCTCGGCGAGCTGCGCTTCGCTCAAATCCGGTCCCAAGAATGAAAACCGCGAAGTCGCAGACCAGTTGACGCCCGGCGCTAATACATTCTGTTTCTCACGCAAACGGTGAGCGAACTGTCGCCGAGTACCCGAACGTGATCGCATATGCCGCGACCGATTCCTTGGTCCAGTTTCGGTCGTCGGACCCACCGCTCTCACGGCCGTTGAATTCGATATCGCCGTCGCGGCGCGCCAAGAATCGCCGGTGATCAGCCCCGCTAATGCCAAGTCACGTATTGCGGTTGCCAATTCGGAGGGCATCACGCCCGGCAGTCCCGCAAGGAGGGTCTCGGAATCGACCACTCCTTCACCGACAATGAACTCGTACACGACACGCGCTTCCGTCGGTAGGTCTTCGGCACCTGCCAGTATCTTCTCCATCGTAGCGCTAGGCAGATACGCCCGTGCGTCACCAGCGCGAACCAACGCGACACCGCGGGCACCTCGCGATTCGGCTTGGCAGAACACCCACCTAAACTCAGCTTCCCGGACAACTCGGTCTAAATCGACGCTTTTGAAGCCATCGACACGCGCTGGCACAACGTCTCTCGCCCAGTGCTCGGCCGGAATCGAAACGCCCCGCAACATATCCAACGCATCGACCGTCGTGTCGCGTTGAGAATCACGTATGGTGCCCGCGATCCCATGCAGTTCCAACACCGCAGCTTGGTATTGCAACGGGTCCGATGGTCGCACTTCTGATCGGAGGATCGAAAGTGTGCGCTCTTGAATCCGAGCCAACGTTGAAAGATCCAGCCATTCCTCCACTCCCTCATCGCTGAAGTACCCCTTCGCCGCCTGAGAATCCGCCAGCATCTCCTCCAATGCGTCGTGCAACGGCTCAGATGCGATCGGATACCGCGCCTGCAACACCGCAACCGACACCGGACCGCTGCGAGCCAGATATCGCGCCACCACTCGCCTAACTGCCCCATAGTCGCACGGATCCGCCGTCGCTTGCCGGTACTCGGACGCGAGGATTGATGCGACCCACCTCGATTCGGTCACACCATCTACCTCAAACTCGACGCGCTCCGCCCTGCCCTGCGATTCGAGACTTGCTATCCAACCATTCCATCCGTCATCACTGCGTTCGGCAATTTCGTCGTCCGACAGGTCGCCGACTTCACTCAAAAGCTGCGCAAGCTCGGTCTCAGTTCTGGCCTTCATCCCGACCGCGGTACGCCCAGCCAGTGACGAAACGTCCTGGATCGCCTCATTTCTCAACAACCCCGCCGCTTCGGGATTGCGGAACAGCTGCGCGAGCGCCTCCCGGTCGATGTTCAGCGACTGCAACCCGCGTTCCGCTTTCGGCGTGTCCCATTGATACATCCAGAAATCTATGAAATTGTGTTCCAACGATCTCGCAACCGGCGATGGCACGTCAGATTCGACGAACTTCACTTCAATTGCGCCTGTCTGGACCCGCTCCAATATGCGCTCCAAACCCGGCATGTCCATATAGTCCTCGAGCGCGTCGCGGTAGGACTCCATTACGATCGGGAAATCCGGGAACGACTTCGCGATCGCGAGTAAGTCCTTCGAGCGCAGTCGCTGCAACCAGAACGGCGTCCTGCGAAACTGTCCCAGGCTCGGCAACAGCAGTGCCCGATACGCGTTCTGCCTGAAGACCGCACCGAAAAGCGGTGAATCGATCATGCCGTCTAGGACATGCTCCTTCACTACATCCATCGACATCTCTCCGATGAATTCGACCGCAGGGTCGCCATCGCCTTGAGGCATTCTAAACATGAACCCATCATCCGAAACCTGCACCTCTGGTTCGATTTTCCGACGCTTCAGCAACTCGCGTGCAACGGCCACCGACCAAGGGCCGTTGATTCGTCCACCAAACGGGGAGTGCACAACGATTCGTTGATCCCCGATCGAATCTTGATACGTCTCAACGATGACCGTCTTGTCAGATGAGATATCGCCCGACCACCGGATCTGGCTCCGGATGTATCCGATGATCTGCCTGGCACCGACCTCATCGATTGGATACTCCGACATCAACCATTCGACTACCTCCGCGGGTGTACTCTCCTCGCCGACGTAGGGCATCACCCTCCTCGCGGCCTCCGCACGAAAACTCGCAAGCGTCTGCGACAAATCCAAAGGTCGCCACGGAAAATCGCCGCGCCAAAACGGCATCCGCGGCACCGCACCCGGCGCTGGCTCGGCAATCACCCGATCATCGTCGATCTTTGCCACCCGCCAGACCTGGCTCCCGAGCAGGAACGCATCGCCCTCGCCCGACTCGAACACGAACTCCTCATCCAACTCGCCGATGCGCGTCTTCCGGTCTGGAAGCACGACCGGAAACATGCCGCGATCGACAATCGCACCGCCATTACTGATCGCCATCATCCGCGTTCCCGGCAACTGCTGTAGCACGTCCCGCGTCAGATCCCAGTGAATCCGGGCCCGCAACGTCGAAAACAGCTCGCGCGGGTAGTGACCCGAAACGAGCCTGACGACGCCTTCGAAGTTCGAGTACATCAACTCGGCGTACGGATACGCGCCTTTGATGACTCGATAAAGCTCCCGCATCTGCCATTCCTGCACTGCAACCGCCGCCACGATCTGTTGCGCCAAGACGTCGAGCGAGTTGCGTGGCACCTCAACCGCTTCCACTCGCCGCTCCTGCATCCCTTTCGCCACCACCGCGGCCTCGATCAGATCCTCAGGATGCGTCCCGTAAATCTTCCCATAACTGGTTTCGCCGACGCTGTGCCCCGCACGTCCCACACGTTGTAGTCCTTGGGTAACCGTCTTCGGCGACTGCAACTGCACGACGAGATCGATGCTCCCAATGTCGATGCCGAGTTCCAACGAGCTAGTGCCGACGAGCGCCGGCAGTTCACCAGCCTTAAGCTTCTCCTCGATGTCACGTCGCAACGTGTCGGACAAACTGCCGTGATGCGCCATGAACGGACCATCCTCGGTACCTGTTCCGACCTCGCCTCTGCCAACCGCATCGTCTTCCTGCGCGCCCATCTCCCGGGCCAACCACACCGCGTTCAAGCGATCGGCGGCGTTTTCGGCTTGACGACGGCTGTTGGAGAACACCAACGTCGTGTCATGACCTTCGATGTCGTCCAATACCCTCGGTATCAGCTTCGGCCAGATCGAACTGGGGTCATTGCCGTCGACCTCCGCCATCCCATGCACACTGATCTCGATCCTTTTCGATCCCGGACAGTCGACGATGGACACGGGTCTAGGTTCCACACGTAGTTTGCCGTTATCGCCCTCGGTCGACGACACGGTCTGACCACCCAGCAGACGCGCAACTTCAGTCAGCGGTCGTTGCGTCGCCGACAGTCCGATACGCTGAAACCCCGGTGCGATTTGCTCCAAGCGCTCTAGGGTGATGCTCAGATGGACTCCACGCTTGTTCGCACACAATGTGTGTATCTCATCCACGATCACCGTTTCGACCGTGCTCAAGATGCTCCGGGCACGGGGCGACGTAAGTATCAGGTAAAGCGACTCTGGTGTCGTGATGAGGATGTGCGGCGGATTTCTGACCATCCGAGCTCGGGCCGCTGAGGGAGTGTCACCCGTCCGCACGTCTGCCCGCACGTCAGGGATTTCGATACCTAGCGACTGCGCCGCGGCCTCAATGCCCCGCATCGGCTCTTCGAGGTTCCGCTCGACGTCGTAGCCAAGCGCTTTCAGCGGAGAGATATAGAGCGTCCTAATACCCTTCTGATTCGACGGCGCAACGTCCGAGTACAACGCGTCGAGTGCCGAGAGAAACGCCGCCAACGTCTTGCCAGAACCCGTGGGCGAATGGATCAGGACGTTCTCGCCATTCTTGATGAGCGGCCACGCCCCAGTCTGTGGTTCCGTCGCAATGCCGTGACATTCCCGGAACCACTGCGCGACCGGCGCGCTGAAAAGTCCGACGACATCAGTATCTGTTGAAGCACTTCGTACCATCGCTCAAAACCACGGTACGAGTTTAAGCGCGGGACACCGCCAAACGTTCGATGACGCCCGGTTTAGGCAGTTAGACGATCGCCACCTAATTCCCACCGTCGCTCCAGATTCGCCGACCAACTATCAATGTCAGCACTACGTACAACGCATCCATGATAGGGAAGTAGATCATGTGCGACGTTACCGCCAACCCCGTCTCGCTGTCGGTGTCTAAAAGCCAGAACCATTGCCAGAAGAACAGCATCGCGAGCACGATCGAACCGTAAAAGACCACCGATGTTCGCAGGTACGTGAGCGTATCAACATCGGAGCCGTCGATCGCTCGTTTGCGCAATATCCCTACTGCCAGCACGATCACCACTCCAACCACCATGAACCAGTTGAATACGTCCCAGACAGGGTAGTCCGGCGAACCGTCGTGGTACAGCGGCGTCACCGCCAATTGCACCGCCACCGCTATCGACGTGACAACCAGAAACGCCCCTACGATCTTTCTCACCAGTTCCACGTCGGTTGTCCTTCTAGTTACTGCTTTTAACGAATAGTCGAAGTAGTCGTTCGAATATCGCCTACCAGAGTTCCAGCTACCAGAGTTCCAGCGAAGCCTCAAACAACGTTCGTAACTCCTCGGCCCCGGTCGGCCTCGGTGCCAACTTGGTGACGCGATGCTGCGGCAAAGTTCCGGCGACGAATGCGTCGATGTCCGAATCGTCGTATCCTACGCCAGACAACCCGTTCGGCATTCCCAAATCCTGCAACAGTTGAATAATCTGCTGTGCCAATATCTCGCCCGCATTTTCGTCGTCCGCCCCGGCGACATCCGCGCCCATCAATCTCGCCGCTTCCAGGTGCCGGGCGGGATTGGCTGGCGCCGTGTATCTGAATACCGCAGGCGCGTTCAAAATGACCGACAACCCGTGCGGAATGATCGGCTTCTCTTCGGGATACCCGTCGGGTTGGAAATCTCTCGCGTTTCCTGCGACCGGATACGACATCCCGTGCGGCAGATGAACACCGGCGGTACCGAATCCGACGCCCGCAGCGGTCGCCGCGAGGCACATATTCGCTCGCGCCTCGTCGTCTTGCGGGTCGTTCACGGCGCGTCTCATGTTCTGGGAGACGATCTCGATGGCCTTCGACGCCCACACATCGCTCATCGGGTTCGACCCCTGATACGCCGGACGATGCGCGGGATCGATCGGAGCCTCGCGCCGCAAATATGGCAGTGCGGTATACGACTCCAAGCCGTGGCAGAGCACATCGAATCCGCTGAACGCCGCGACGTTCCGCGGCATCGATCGCGTGTTCTCAGGGTCCACCAACCCCATATGCGGCTTCAACGCTCGGTTAGCAATCCCCGTCTTGGCATGCATCTCCTTCATGTCGAAGATCGCAACACCGGATGTTTCGCTACCCGTGCCCGCAGTCGTCGGCACAGCTATTAACGGTTTCAACGCACCCGGGACTGGTGTGCCCTTCCCTATCGGCGCGTTCACGTACTCCAGAAACTCCGCCGGATGCGTGTCGTATAGATTCGCCGCTTTCGCAGTGTCTATAACCGACCCGCCACCGACCGCTACGAAGCCATCGAATTCGCCTTGTTCGGCGAACTGAATCGCATCCGCAAATGACGCATCCGTAGGCTCGACGCTGACATCGGCGTAGACCACACACTCAATGCGTTCATCCCTCAACGACTGCAATGACGTCGTAACCGCCGTCGATTCGAGCAACGATTGGTCCGTCAACACCATCGCCTTTTTGACGCCGAGCCGCATCATCTCGAAGCCAAGCTCAGCCGTCACACCGAATCCGAACTTGATGCTCGCAGCATCCATTGCAAACGCAGTTTCCAGTGCCTGAGACATCCCGTTTCTCCGATTGATTACTCGCCAATTCATACCCGTGGCGAGTGGTCAGCATTAAAGTATGCACCAACACGTTAATCGCACTGACGACCCGTGAACCGATACCGCAAACCGCTCAACGTCGACCTATATGAGTTGACCATGTCGCAAGTCTTCTGGCGACGCGGCATGGATTCCAACGCCACGTTCAGCCTCTTCTTCCGCAGCTATCCCAAAGACCGCGGCTACTACATCGCCAGCGGCATCGATGACGCCCTTGATTTCCTCCAAAACTTTCGCTTTTCCGCTGACGAAATTAGAGCCATCCGCGACGTTACTCCGCTAGCCGACGATTTCGTCGACGTTCTCTCCGATTTCCGTTTTAATGGGACAGTCCGAGCTGTCCCAGAAGGCAGCATAGTCTTCGCCGACGAACCGCTTCTCGAAGTGACCGGTACGTTGATCGAGGCCCAGATCGTCGAAACGATGCTCCTAAACATCGTCACCACCGCGTCGCTGTTGGCAACGAAAGCCGCCCGTATCGCCCAAGCCGCTGACGGCAGACCCGTCGTCGATTTCGGCTCACGCCGTACTCATGGCGAAGACGCGGCCATTGCAGCCGCCCGTGCCGGTTACATCTCCGGTTTTGCCGGCACCAGCAACGTCAAGGCCGCCGCAATCTACGGCGTTCCCGCATATGGAACGATGGCGCACTCGTTCGTTCAAACCTTCGATGACGAAGCAACAGCCTTCGCGTCCTACGCCGACGAATTTCCCGAGACGACCACACTTCTCGTCGACACCTACGACACACTACAAGGCGTCCGCAACGCCATTCGCGTCGCAAAACAAGCGCGTTCGCGCGGCTCCGCCGTCAACGCGATCCGTCTCGACAGCGGCGATCTAGGCGAGTTGGCGCGGGCGGCTCGCGCGTTATTGGACGAGGCCGGCTTCCCACAGATTCGAATCATGGCAAGTGGTGGTCTAGATGAACACAGCATCTCAAGGTTGATCGAATCCGGCGCCCCCATCGATGCGTTCGGTGTCGGCACGCGATTCGGGACATCCGCGGATGCGCCGTACATCGATTCGGTTTACAAACTCGTCGAGATCGACGGTCGTTCCGTCACCAAGTTGAGCACCGCCAAAGTTACACGACCTTGGGCCAAACAGGTATTCCGGCGCTTCGAAGACGGCCTGATGCGCGGCGACGTGTTGACGAAATCTACTTCGCGGGCGCCCACAAGCTACCCTCATCCGATGCTTAGAACTGTCATGAGGTCCGGCGAACGACTGACGCAGAATAACCCTATCGCAACGGTTAGGGAACGCGTCGCATCGGGCTTCCACAGCGTTCCTGAAGATATCCGCAAACTCAAAAAACCCGCGACGTATCCCGTTGAATACTCTGATGATTTGGCAATGCCCAAGCCGACCATTGCCCCATGTAAAGTGCTGAAGCAACATGATTGAAGATTCATTGCCAAGTCACGCGAGAGTCGTGGTCATCGGCGCCGGCATAGCAGGTTGCAGCGTGGCATACCACCTCACGAAGCTTGGGTGGCGCGACATCATCGTTGTCGATCAGGGGCCGCTGTTCGAGACTGGCGGTTCGACCTCGCACGCACCCGGAGGTGTATTTCAGATAAACGCGTCGAAGACCATGACCGGGTTTGCTCGCTACACCGTCGACGAATGGGCAGAGTTGCAACTCGACGGCGAGCCGTGCACGAATCCGGTGGGCAGTCTCGAAGTGGCGTGGACCCCGGAGCGGCTCACCGACCTGAATCGCAAATCGGGTTACGGTCTCAGTTGGGGCGTCGAATCTCACGTCATCACCGCTGCCGAAGCTCGCGATTTGGTGCCAACGCTTTCCGAACGGATCTTGGGCGCGCTCTATGTTCCGTCAGACATCCAAACCACGGCGACCAAGCCGGCTGAGGCGATGGCGCGCGCGGCCACGTCAAGTGGAGCGTCGTTTCACGGCGGCGTCAAAGTCACCGGTTTCAGAATCTCCAATCGACGGATCCAAGGGGTCAAGACCACAGGCGGCGATATCGCAACCGATCTCGTCGTATCTGCCGTCGGGATTTGGGGCCCCAAGATCGGGAACATCGTCGATGTGCCGATCCCGCTCTCGCCGATGCAACACATCTACGCCATAACCGAGCCATTGCCCGAACTCGAGGGAGCTACGTCTGATATCGCAATGCCGTTGGTTCGCCACCAAGACCGTTCGATGTATTTCAGGCAAGAACGCGACAGTTTCGGCATCGGCTCCTACCTTCACGAACCGCTCATCGTTGACGCCGAGGAGATCCTAGAACTCGACGACGCACCGATCGCTCCGGCCGAGATGTCGTTTACTGCCGACCATTTCAGCGCGGCTCAACAAGCCGCGGGCGAGGTGATGCCATGCCTCGATGGCATCGGATTGACTCGAAAGTTCAATGGCCTATTTTCCTTCACCACCGACGGGTTCCCGATCCTCGGCGAGGCTCCCCAATTGCGCGGCTTTTGGTCCGCACAGGCGGTTTGGATCACGCATGCCGGTGGTGTAGGCAAAGCTGTAGCCGAGTGGATCGTCAACGGCGAACCGACCATGGATCTGCACGAATGCGACATAAATCGTTTTCATCCCCACGCCTACAGCCGTTCATACGTCCGCACTCGCGCGGCGCAGCAGTATCGCGAGGTCTACGACGTCATCCATCCGCTGCAACAGATCGCGGAGCCTCGCAACCTCCGACTTACACCGTTTCACTCTCGGCATGAGGAACTAGGCGCGGTCTTTTTCGAAGACTCAGGATGGGAACGCCCGCGATGGTACGCGGCAAATGAACACTTCATCACGTCGTTGCCCATCACGGGCGCGTCGCGTCAAGGCTGGGAAGCTCGCGAATGGTCGCCCATCATCGCCGCCGAACATGTTGCCACACGCGAACGCGGAGCCATGTTCGACCTCACGCCGCTAGCCAAGTTCGAGGTCGATGGCCCCGGAGCACTCGCAGCACTCCAACATCTCGCCGCCAATCAGTTGGACAAACCGATCGGCTCCATCACCTACACCCCGTTGCTCACACCCGGAGGCGGAATCAAGTGCGACCTCACGATAACGAGATTGGACCACGACCACTTCCTGATTGTCACCGGAGGCGGCACGCGATACCACGATTTGAAATGGATCAGCGCCAACCTGCCGGACGACGGATCAGTAACCATCACTGACGTATCTTCCGACCTCTGCTGCATCGGCTTGTGGGGACCAAAAGCCAGAGAGGTGCTGAGCCGCGTCAGTGACGTCAACGTGTCAAACTCGGCGTTCCAGTACATGAATGCCGAGCGTGTAATCATCGGCGATGTGCCGGCTCTTGCACTGCGCATCTCGTACGTCGGCGAACTTGGTTGGGAGATTTACGCGCCGGTTGAGTACGGTCTGCGACTTTGGGACGTTCTCTGGGAAGCGGGCAAACCCCACGGCGCAATCGCCGCCGGTACCGCCGCCTTCGAATCACTGCGCCTCGAAAAAGGCTACCGCCTCTGGGGAAACGACATCCACACCGAATTTAACCCATTAGATGCAGGCACTGCGTTCGCCGTAAAGATGAACAAAGGCGATTTCATCGGCAAAGCATCACTTCAATCGGTCCGAGCAAACGGCACAACCCGAAAACTCTGCTGCATCACTCTGAACAACCGTAGCCTCGTCGTGTTGGGCAAAGAGCCGATCATGTCGGGCGACCGCGTCCTAGGCTACGTGACCAGCGCCAACTACGGACATTCGATCGGCCGCGGAATAGCTTACGGCTACCTGCCGATCTCCCATGCGAAGTCCGGCACCACGGTCGACATCGTCTACTTCGGCCAACGCCTCCAAGCAACCGTCCGAAACGAACCTCTTTACGATCCCACCGGCGCTAGATTGAAGTCGTAGCAACCACCACCTCGGCTTTCTGACCCTTCATTGCGTCTGCGTGGTAGCATCTCCACAAACGCGGCGCATATTCACCAATTGGAGGTGGAAAGATGCCCCAGACGCTAGTGATCGAAGGCCTCAAACGACGCGACTTGCCCATCAACTTGCGACAGAGCGGCAACAGCGACGCTCGGATTCTCATATCGACGCGGATCAGAAAGTCACCATGGTGGCACCTCTCAAAAGCCGCCGGATGCTGGGCTTATACCACCTATAACCACCTGTACCACCCGCGTGCGTACATCAAACCAGAAGACGGCGGGTTACTAGCAGAGTACGAATTCCTCACCCAGCACGTCAGCATGTGGGATGTGGCTGTCGAACGACAGATCAGAGTCAAAGGGCCCGATGCCGCCGAATTCGTAAACCTCCTGATCACACGCGACGTTCATAAGCTACTCCCAAACATGCGGGCGCGGTACGTGATCCTCTGCAACCAATACGGTGGCATCATTAACGACCCCGTCCTGCTCCGAGTGGCCGACGATGAGTTTTGGTTCAGCATCTCCGATTCCGATGTATTGCTCTGGGCCCAAGGCGTCAACTCGTTCGCCAAATTCAACGTCGACGTCCACGAGATCGACGTTTCGCCCCTCCAGATGCAAGGCCCAAAATCCGCCCCGTTGATGGAAAAGATGTTCGGCTCGTACGTGCGGGATATTCCCTACTACGGCCTAATCCACGACAAGCTGAACGGTCACAGCGTCACGATCTCCCGGACCGGGTTTTCTGCCGAGGTCGGTTTCGAAATCTATCTCCACGATGCCACGCTCCACGCCGACGACATCTGGCCGTACATCCTCAAACAAGGCGAGGAGTTCAACCTCGGCGTCATCGCACCCAGCCACATCCGCAGACTTGAAGCGGGTATCCTCTCTTACGGCCAAGACATGGACATCGAGAACAACCCCTTCGAAGTCCGCCTCGGCTGGCAAGTAGACCTCGAAAAGAAAGCCAACTTCATCGGCAAGGACGCCTTGGCACGAATCAAACAACAAGGTGTCCAACAAAGGCTCGTCGGACTTCAACTCGGCGGAGCACCCGTCACCTGGTACAACGAAGATTTCTACCTCGTAAAGGACACCGACAATGGAAACGACATCGGCTACATAACCAGCACCTTCTGGTCCCCAACCCTAAACTCAAACATCGCCCTTGCCGTCATGCCAAAAACCCATTGGCGCAGAGGCACCAAAGCGAAAGTACAACTCCCCGGAGACGGCATCGTAGACGCAACCGTAGTCCGAGTCCCATTCCTCGACCCAACCAAAGAAGTCCCCAAAACCATCTTGTAACGACCCCGTCCTCAGATTCAAGCCGTATCGATCGTCATCCACCCTATATCCCCATCGGCCAAACCCACATAATGAGCGGAATCGAGAAGGCGACAATCACAACCACAAGCGGAAGCCCCAACCTGAAGTAATCCCCAAACTGATATCCGGCCGGCCCCATCACTATCGTGTTCGACTGATGACCGATCGGCGTGAGGAAAGCCGACGACGCGCCGATGGCAACCGCTATAAAAAACGGATCGGACGCCGCACCAAGCGTCGCCGCTACCCCGATCCCGATTGGCGCCTTCATCAGTATCACCGCCGTGGCGTTGTTTACCACCGCCGACAGCATCGTAGTCACTAAGACAATTCCGAGCGCCGCGCCACCGGTCGTTTCCAATGCTTCACCCACAGGAATCATGGCCCCAAACAGGATGATCACCGGCCAATCTATCGCTTGATACGCCGCCTGAAGCGTAAGAACACGGGTCACCAGACGTACCGCTGCGGCAGCCACGAAGGCGATCTGGACCGGCACGATTTCGAAGCTGGCCAGAAACACAGCACCTACAAATACCGCGACGGGAAAGAAAAGTCGTCGACGTTGCCCAACACGAAACTCACGCTCGGTCAGCGGAAGCAATCCAAGCCGAGGCAGCGCCGCCTGAACCAACTCTGTCCTCCCTTGTAGAAGTAGAACATCACCAGGATGAAACGCTATTCTGCCCAACCGCCGCGCAAATCTCGTCCCCCGTCTCGACACGCCGAGCAAGTTCACACCATAGGCCGCGTGCAGGTGGAGCCCCCGGGCCGTTTTGCCCCGCGCGGTACTATCCGGACCAACAATCGCCTCCACCAACGATACGTCCTCAGAACTCAGCGACTGGTCGATCTCCTCGCGCATGTCCCGAGAACCTTCGAGGATGAAACCTGTTGAGTCGGTAAATGATCTGAGTTACTCAGGATCAGCCTCGATAATAAAGATGTCGTCGGCATCGATGACCTCACAGCTGGATGGCGCTCCGTAAACCACGCCACGACGCAGCAAACCCGTTATCGCAACATCCTCCGCCGCCATCTCCTCGAGGTCGCGCACCAATTTGCCAACCAACCGAGAATTCTCCGGGACGCGAACCTCCGTCATGTAGTCCTCGATATGCAGCGTATCGCCCATCGCCGATGGAGCTTTCCTAGACGGAACGAGACGCCAGCCAACCAAGGAAATGAACAAAATACCGGCAACTGCGATTCCAAGTCCTACAGACATAAAATCGAACATGTGAAACGGCGCACCGGCCTCCTCCTGCCGAAAGTTCGAGATAACGATGTTGGGAGGCATGCCGATCAGCGTTGTCAACCCGCCGAGCAGAGATGCGAAGGCCAGCCGCATAAGGAAACGCGAAGGGAGCTCTTTACTCCTGTTCGAAACTCTGATCGCCACCGGCATCAAGAGACTCACCGCTCCGACGTTGTTCATGAATGCCGAAAAAACGCCGTGATACCGGACAACGACATAACTCGAACCGTCGAGTGGTCGGGTACCCGGGAATAACAAGCCGCTATCACGTCGACGACACCCGAATTTTGAAGCGCCCTGCTCAGCACCAAAACAGCCGCGACGGTCACTACTGCTGGATGGCCGAATCCCTTAAACGCCTCCGCAGCTGGCACGATCCCTACGATCGCTAGCACCAGCAACGCAAAAAGCGTAACAATATCGTACCGCTACGTGCCCATCACAAACATGACGAGCGCAATAAACAGGACCCCGAACACGATTATTTCATCCAACGAATTGGCACTCCTATCGCACCAAAAGGGCTGAAAAGGGTGTACTGACCAGTCTATCCACAATCTTCACAGGCCACGCTCCCAGGCCACCTGTAGGACTCCGATAAGATCGCACCAAACCCCGCGAAAATGCAGTCCGTTTGCGCCGCCGCGTTAGCTCGTAGTAATCAAAAATTCCATCACATCCTATGTCCCTGCAGATCCCTCGGCGACCACGTAATTTCTAACCTTGAAAACGGAGCGGCAACAACGCATAATACTTCGGCAAGTTGCGAAATCCGCACATTGAGATTCGTCATGCTCAGACATTCGTAACTCGCCCCGAATTTCTACTGATACACAGTATCATAAAAATCTTCGTTATCACGTAACATCAGACCCTATGCTCCCCCTGCGAGCGGGAGGAACAACCAGGAGTCTTCCACCATGCCGGTGAAAATCGCCGCTAACCTAACCATGATGTTCGGCGAACACGAATTCATGGACCGATTCGTTGCCGCCGCGCGCTGCGGATTTGATGGCGTCGAATACCTTTTCCCATACGAATACTCGGCCGAAGCCATACGCGAGCAGCTGGAAGCTAACGGCTTGGAACAAGTGCTCTTCGATTTTCCAGCCGGTGATTGGTCTGCCGGCGACCGTGGTATTGCAGTTCAACCCGATCGCGTCGGAGAATTCCAAGACGGCGTCGGCAAAGCCGTCGAATACGCCGAGGTCCTCGGTTGCGAACGGTTAACTTGTCTTGCCGGCATCCCCGACAACGGTACCGATCCAGCAGTCGCTGAACGAACCATGGTCCGGAATCTACAGTTCGCTGCCGACGCCGCCGCCCGCATCGGCGCCATCGTACTCGTCGAACCTCTTAATACTCGTGACGTTCCCGGAACGTTCGTGTCGACCTCGTCGCACGGTGTCCGGCTCGTCCGGGCGACCGTGCGTGAAAACGTGCGGCTTCAATTCGACGTGTACCACACTCAAATCATGGAAGGCGATATCGCAACGAAGTTCTCCACTCTCCTTCCGATGATCGGGCACGTCCAAATCGCCGACAACCCCGGACGGCACGAACCCGGTTCGGGAGAAATCAACTACCCGTTCGTCTTGGATCACGTCGCTAACAGCGGCTACGACGGTTGGATCGGTGCCGAATACATCCCCGCCAAAGACACCGAAAGTGGTTTGGGTTGGGCCAAGCAGTACTTGTAAAAACCGAGCGTACTCCATGAACGTCAGCGCCGATTTGTTTCCAGCAAGCCTTTGAAGAGATCAGGCCGTCGCCGCGAGGCCTTGGTCGGCCGTGCCGCCGCGCACCCTCGCTGCCACGTCCGGGAAATACGTATCGAGAACGTGATCGACGATGCCTTCAGCGTCTAGCTGCAACTGCCGGCGTTGATCCGCGGCAGTCCCGTGTTCGATAAACGCATCTGGCATACCGACCCGGTTAACCAAGACGTCATCCAACCCGGCATCCTTCAATGTCTCCAAAACCGCAGATCCGAATCCACCCGCGAGCACGTTCTCTTCAACCGTCACGATCTTTCCAGTCTTGCGCGCCGTTTCGAATATCAGCTCCGTGTCTAGCGGTTTGGCGTAAACCGGATCGACCACGCCGCACGAAACGCCGTACTCCGCAAGCACTTCCGCCGCCTCCAACGCCGCGCCGCAAGACTTGCCTAGCGCGAATATCGCAACATCATCACCAACTATCAACACCGAGCCTTTACCGATCGGGACTTCGTGCAATTCTTCGTCAAGAGGAACGCCAACTGCGGTGCCACGCGCAATCCTGATCGCAAACGGCCCGTCGTATTTGTAGGCCGTATAAACCAGATGCTGCAGCTGGTTTTCGTCACGCGGTGCCGCCACAATCGCATTTGGCAAGCATCGCAAATACGTGATGTCGAACGCGCCGTGGTGTGTCTTTCCGTCCTCGCCAACAATCCCAGCTCGGTCGGCAATCAAAGTGACCGGGAGATTTTGCAGGCAGATGTCGTGAAGTATCTGATCGAACGCCCTTTGCATGAACGTCGAATATATTGACACGAACGGTTTCAGATCCTTCGACGCCATTCCCGCGGCCATGCTGACCGCGTGCTGCTCGGCAATCCCCACGTCGAAAACCCGGTCCGGGAACTCATGCATCACATCCACCAACCCCGTGCCTTCAAGCATCGCGGCGCTGATTCCGACGACCGATTCGTCTTCACGCATTATCTTGGCCAATGTTTCCGAGAACACCTTCGAATATGTCGGCGCTCCTGACGAGCCGCCGAGCGGTGAACTCGGTTGGTGGAACTTGACCGGATCATCTTCTGCCGGCTCGAATCCGTGACCCTTGTGCGTCACGATGTGAATCAGCGGAACCGCTCCGGTCGAGTTTTTGGCCTGCCGCAGCGTCTCTTCCAACTGCTTGAAATCATGACCGTCGATCGGACCCAAGTACTGGAATCCCATCTCCGTCCAGAACATCGTCGGCACGATCAATCCTGCCAACCCGGTGTTGAACCGCTTCACGATCCGATACATCAACTCGCCGGTCGGAACCCTTTGGGAGATTGATTTCATCCGTTCAATCATCGATTGAAATTCGGGATGCGTAATCAATCGCTTCCGCCAGTTCGTTAGGAAACCAATATTCTCCGAGATCGACATCCCGTTGTCATTCAGAACTACGATCATTCCCTTCGGATTCAGATGAACAATATTGTTGAGCGCTTCGAAACTAGAACCAGAAGTCATCGCTCCGTCACCGACCACCGCAATCGTCCACGAATCGTTCTTCTGATGGACCGCACTCTGCGCAATGCCAAGCGCGATGGATAGCCCGGTGCCCGCGTGACCAGCACACAGCGTGTCGTGGTGACTCTCAGCCGGTTCCCCAAATCCAGACAACCCGCCTTCTAGCCGGATGTCCTGAAACTCGTCTCTTCGTCCCGTTACGAGCTTGTGCGTATAAAGCTGATTCGTAGTGTCCCAGACCAAGCTGTCTCTCGGGCTTTCGAACACCCGGTGAAGCGCCAGCGTCAGTTCAACCACACCTAGATTGGAAGCGAGATGGCCGCCCCGCTCAGTGATCACGGAAATGATAGTGTCCCGAGCCTCTTGTGCGAGCTGTTCTAGCTCCTCATAGCTCAGACCGTCGAGATCGCTCGGAGAATCTATACGGTCCAATATACGGTCAGCCATTAATTTCGACCTCCAAGGTGGGGCTGCAGCGTCGTTTCTTCCTTCTCCGTTTCCCTTCACGATCTTTAATCTTGCGTGTAGTGAAATATACCACACCCTTGGTATCTGATTCGTCGGCCTACTCGCCGCCGGTGCGGCGTGCGGGTTGCCGCGAACACCCAAAAAACCTACGCTTTTCCTAGAAAATATGTCGTTTGCAATTACGTACCGTTATCTATTACCGCGTAAAAGAGCCTCGCGCATATAGAAGAGAAAATGTTGTTAATCGCAATTGCAAAACATCTCCCAAAGATTCAGTTTCGATTACGATCTCAGTGCTCTGCGCGGTGACGTATTTGGGGGATTGACGGCCGTCGTCGTTGGATTACCCGCCGCCCTCGCATTTGGCGTTGCTTCCGGTCTCGGCGCGGTCGCCGGCATTTACGGCGCAATTGCCGTCGGTTTCTTCGCCGCCGTGTTCGGCGGCACAAAATCACAGATCTCTGGCCCCACCGGACCCATGGCGGCGATCGTTACCCTCGCAGGACCAGAAAATCTGGGCGACGCGTTCACAATCGTCATCCTCGCCGGAATAATTCAGATCCTGCTCGGCGTCCTGAAGATCGGACGATTCGTCGCATACACCCCGTACTCCGTTATTTCCGGGTTTATGTCGGGTATCGGCGTGATCATTATCATCCTGCAAATCCTCCCATTCATCGGCCAAGCCGGCGTTTCCGGCGGACCAATGGGCGCTTTACAAGCCTGGCCCGAAGGGTTCGCTAACTTCGGCACCGGCGCGTTCATCATCGCCGGCGTAACCCTCGCGGTCGGTATTTTTTGGCCGCAGCGTCTCAGCCGGTACCTCCCATCCACGCTCGCCGCTCTCCTCACCGGCACCTTCTTGGCAGTTGCCGGAACCCAATTGACGATCCCGTTTCTCGCAGGCGCACCCGTCATCGGCGGCGACCCATCTGGTCTCCCAAGCGTAGTGGTGCCGCACCTCTCAACCGACCTCCTCGTCAATGCTGTGCAACCCGCGTTGATTATCGCCCTCCTCGGCTCCATCGACAACCTGTTGACTTCGCTCATCGCCGACTCGATGACCCGAACTCGCCACAATCTGAATTGAGAACTCGTCGGTCAAGGTATCGGTAACGCAATCGCCGGATTCATCGGCGGACTTCCCGGCGCCGGCGCAACTCTCGGCACGGTCGTCAACCTCCGGGCCGGCGGCCGAACCCAGATCGCCGGCGTCATTCGCGCCGCAATCCTCCTCGCCCTTGTCCTCGGAATCGGAAGATACGTCGAAACCATCCCTCACGCCGTCCTCGCCGGAATCCTCATCAAAGTGGGCTGGGACATCGTCGACTGGCGATTCATCACCCGAATCCATCGTGTCCAACGCGAACACCTAATCGTCATGGTCATCACCCTGTTCCTAACGGTGTTCCTCGACCTCGTAACCGCCGTCGCAATCGGACTCATCGCCGCCAGCATGGCGACCGCACGTCAACTCGAACGCCTGGAACTCGACAGCATCATTTCGGTGCCGCTCCTCGATCAAGTATTCTTCTACGGATTCAAAGCTTCGAGATCGATGGACCTTTTCTCAGCGCAAGTCGGGTTGGTCTCGCTACGAGGAAGCTTCACCGTCTCATCGTCCGGCCGACTCATCACAACTCTCAGCGAAGACATTCGGGAACACGAGGTCGTCATTGTTGATTTCACTGACACCGTATACATCGACGACAGCGCGGCACTAGTCGTCGAGCAGATGATCGACGTGGCAATCGGCGAAGACACGAAATACATCTTGACTGGACTGGGTGGCGTTCCCGAAACCGCCCTTCGAGCACTCAACGCTATCGACAAAGTCCCGGAAGAACACATCGTTGAGAACTTGGAGAGCGCAAAAGTTGTAGCGCTAGAGATGCTCGGCCTTGACACCGAACGCGAAACCGCCGCCAGCCTAGGCGCAACCCGCGTCGATCGCGAAGCCAACCCAAACGTCGCGATATAATCGCTTGCATTGTCAGCACGACCATCTTGTAGCCCGCGCACCCACTCGATGTCCGAAAAACTCCAGCAAGGCGACCGTCTGCCCAAACTCAACTTCAAGCTCGTCGACGGCGATCAACTGAACCTGCCTACGGGCATGTCATCCCGCTACATCGCCCTGCTGTTTTTCCGCGGCGCGTGGTGAAGCTACTGCCGCAGGCAGCTAGGCAGCTACCAAGATCGTCTCGACGAACTCAAAGCACTCGGCGCTGACGTCGTCGCCGCAACCGTCGGCACCCAAGAGGAAGTCAAAGCCATGCGCGACGACCTCGCGCTCACCTTTCCAGTCGCATACGGCCTCACCGAGTCCGAGTTCGAACCGCTGGGTGCATGGTGGACAACCGACCACCACGGCCGATACATGCAACCCACCGAGCTCCTCATCTCGCGCGGAGGTGTGGTTTTCGGGTCGATGTACGCGTCCGGACCGATTGGTCGAATGTCCGTTGACGAAGTCCTAGTCGCGATCAAGAGCCGAGAACAACGCGGTTAACGTCCCTGATTGGACGATCTAATCATTGGAGGCGCGGCGAATCAAGCCCGCTTCTTCGAACATCGCGTCGACACAGAAACTGTGACTCTGAAACACCGCGAAACTGTGGCCTTAACGGTTTGTGATACAAACTATTTTGTATTACAATGCAAGTCCAATGTCCCCCACTCCACTTGGAGGCAACCAGTGAATAACCCAAACAACGACCCCAACGAACTCTCTCCTGAAGCTAGCTTTAACGCCATCCACGGCACCTTGAACCAATCCCAAAGCGCCTTGTGCCTAGCGGGTACCGACACCATCCTGCTGCTGTGGGGCGGGTTGATGGCACTTGGTATCTCGGCCAGTTCGCGATCGGTTCGCTGGCGAGCGACTTTGCTGAGCGCAGTCCGTGGATCTTCGCGCCGTTCTAGTTGGTTGGCGTCGCGATCGGCATGGTTTCGAGCAATATCATCGGATATCGCGCGAGCAAGAGTCGCTCCGATTGGGATGCGGCCCGGAACGCGGGTTTGCGAGTGTTCGCATTTTGGATCGTCGTGGTCGCCGCTGCCTTCCTGATTCCGGGTGTAGTTGGGCTGTGGAACGACGACACATCATCCAGCATCCCGGGTGTTGCGATCGGTATCATCGCCCTCGGGTACACACTGTTCGGAATCATGCTCCTGCCCCGCGCTAGCCGTCGTTGGCGTGGGTATTGCAGCGGCGTACTTCATCCCTGACTACCTTTTGGGCGATGTCGCGGCTGCGGTGACTGCTGTATTGATGTTGTTGGTGGTCTTCGGCGGCGCGTTGTGGCTTCGGAAGAGCGGAGTTTCATGACGCAGGAACCTGTCGTTCTCGACGAGATCATTCATCAGCCGGTTCGGTTGAGGATCATGACGATGCTCGTTTCGATCCCTGAGGCCGACCGCCTGACCTACGGCTTCGTGCAGAAGTCGCTAAGTCTAACCGGCGGGAATCTGACGACCCATCTTCGTAAACTCGAAAACGCCGAGTATCTGCACGTGACCAAAGAGTTCCACAACCAGAAACCTCGGACGTGGATTCAGGCGACGGTGGTCGGACGTCGAGCCTTTGCCGAATACTTCACCAACCTCCAAAAAATCCTCGGTTGGCGCCCCGCGTCCTGATATCAGTACATGTGCGGCTGCAAAGATGCGGCCAGTGTCAGCTCGATGTCCTGGATCGCTTGCGTCGTTGCTTGTCCGATGAGGTCTAGCCGCCGGACCTGGTCGATGCGGGGTGTGACGGATTCGAGCTCTTGTGAAGACAGGAGGGTTTTGAAGATTCCGCAGGCGTCGGCGAGGCAGATGACGACGATGTCGCGGGGATCGGGAATCTCATCGCTGAAGAGGACGCCCATGATGCGCAGCTTGACTTCTCGTTGCGCCTGACCATCGACCACCGGGTATCGCCTCGATTTGAAAACCCACATGAAACGATCCTCGACCTGCTCCAAAATCCCGCTCTCTACGAGCCTTCGCAGCGCCTCTTCGCGCAGCTCTTCCGCTCTGACAGCGGTGCGTTCAACCCAGAATCGAGCGTCGTTTCCTCCGACCTCTACGATGTCCGCCAGCGTCGGATCCAAGAGGGAATCGCCGGTTGGAGTTTCATCGAGAAGAATGAGGCTGTCGAGATCGGTGTCGATCCGATTCTCCAGAGCCAGATCCATCAGCACGCCGCCAGCCAGCGCGTAGTCCAAGGAGACATTCGGGAGACGTGCGAACCGCCCATCATCGTCGTTCAACAGCAGCAGGATGATTTCCTCGGTGAATCTGAGCATCGCGGTTTCTCTTTCGCTAAATTGGCAACGTTTTCAAGTGCTGCCCATTTTGACCCGGAACGCACGGGCGAGTTAGAACGTCATTATATGCGGGTTGACACAGCGTATCGTCTGACGCGAGGTGCGAATCCCACCCCTACCCCAGCGGAGGGGACGTTTCCTGACATTTGGGCTGCATCTTTGTTGTGTTTTCGCTGAATGGGCGGGATTCAACGGGCGCGACGCGCTATAATGCGCCCCAAAGCGCGCACGTGCGCGTCCGAATGCAAAGGTTCAAAGATGGCCAAGTCAGTTAATCACGTCGTAACCAGGCCGGGACGCAAGATCGGCGATACCGAAGCGGCGATACCGGTGGCGAAGGATTTGGTAACAGTGCCGGGCTCGCCCGTCATCGACGGCGATGTTTCCTACTACAACCGGGAATACCCGATCGAGTCGCAGACCGTCGAGAAATCGGCCGACCGCGACTGGGGTTGGACCGTTTACATCAAAGAGGTCTACGACTATCGCAAGAAGCACGACGCGGTCAGCGAGCCGCTGATCGAAGCGGCGTGGGTTTCTGGCGATATCGAACCGACTGCCGAACCCGACCCGGAGCATGACGTTACGACCGACATCCGAGACAAAGCCCGTGAGTTGGGTTTTGGCGAGGTTGGTTTCACGAGATATGACCGCAGATACACCTACCAGAGCAAGAAGGGTTGGGCCAAATTCAATCACGCGATCTGCCTGGCGTTGGAGCAGGACTACTCGCAGACGCAGTCGATACCCAGTTTGGAAGCGGAATTCGCTCATTTCGGCACCTACGAGATAGCTGGAGCTTTGGCGCTCGATCTCGCCGAGCACATCCGCTCGCTCGGATATCACGCACAGATCCACAGTCCCAACGACAACAGTGGCGCGTTCATCCCATTGTTCGTTGAAGCGGGCCTCGGTCAGCTGGGCGCGAACGGACAGTTGCTGTCTCCCCATTTCGGTTCGCGGGCACGGTTGATGCTGATCACGACGGATGCGCCGGTCGTTCACGACGAGCCGGTAGACTACGGCATAAACAAGTTCTGCGAAGAGTGTCAGGTCTGCGTTGTCCGCTGCCCTGCCCGTGCGCTTCTGCGTGAGAAGGTGTGGTACCGCGGCGTTAAGAAGAACAAGCTGGTGTATGACCGCTGTCGGCCCGTGATGGTGACGTATGAGGGTTGCGCCGTTTGCATGAAGGTCTGCCCGGTCCAGCGCTACGGCATGAAACCGGTGATGGAACACTACATCGAGACTAGCGAGATTCTTGGCAAGGGCACGCCGAACTTGGAAGGCTACGAGCTACGAGGCAAGGGCTACTTCGGCCCTGGCGAGTTGCCGAGTTTCAAAGGCAAAGAGTTCGAGTTCCCCCATGGGACCAAAGAAGAGTGGCTGTTCAAAGAGTTCAAGCGTAAGGTCGAAGAAAACGGCGGAACTCCCGATGCGGATGCCGTTCAGTTTGCAAACGAGCTCTCGAGGTTGGTGAAAGAGGGCGTTTCGCGGACTGACGAGTAGTTCCCGACCTCCTTTTCCGAAACCCCACCAACACCAATCTCTTCCGGACGACGATGTTTCAAAAAGACACGCTTGACGCCCTTTTCGCCGAGCTAAAAATCAACTACGGACAAACCACGGAGTACGACCAGCTGCTACGTGACGCGCACCTCGGTATCGCCCTGTCAGACGCCGGGCGAGATTTCGACGGCCAAATCGACGATCGGGTCGTGGCGCTGATTGAGAGACACCGTGGAGACGGATAGCTTCACGCGCACCCTAGCCCTCTTCCACTAAGAGATAGGAGACGGAATCGCCAATCGGCGCTCCGCCGCGTCTGGTGGAGCTGACGGGATTCGAACCCGTGACTTCCTGCTTGCAAAGCAGGCGCTCTCCCACTGAGCTACAGCCCCACAGTTCAAGTTTATATGCGCGCGCGCCGCATACTCGGGCTTGGCGCGTCGCTGCCGACATCGCTGTTGGCGAGCTGAGGTCGCCTGACGAGTCGATATTGGTTATCATTCACACAGACAAAATCCGCACCAAAATATGTACTCGAGCACCTACAGATTCCGCTTCATCTTCGCCGTATTTGGGGGTGTGATGACGGCCGCGTTCTTGATTGCGTGTGGGTCGAGTGATGGTGGGAGCGGTGACAGCGGCGAGCAAGGTTTCCAGCAGGCGATGGATGTCGAAACGGCGTTTGAGCCTGATGATTTGAAGGCGATTGGATTCAAGCAGTCGCGCAGCTACGATCTCGAAGGTTTGCCGGGCGCAAGTGCGGCGGTGTTCGGGTTCTGGCGCATCGCGTCGGGCGACCCGATCGACTACGAAGTGCGATTCTATGCGAATCACGAGGATGCCGTTGCACTCGGCGCTGCCCTCGCGGAGGAAGGCTCCGGCGCGGACGCGATCCTCGACGCTGACGACGCGACGTATAAGGAAGGGGTGAAGGATCGCCGCATGATCGTCGGCTCTGGCATCGGCGGCGGAGCGCGCAGCGGTGTCGGGCCACGCTACGGCGGTTACGCGATATACGGTAACGTGATCATGCTCTGCGGCGGTGCAGCGGGAGAGCAGGCGTTAGAACGTTGCGAAGAACTAGCGACCGCGTTGGATGAGGCGGGGGGACAGTAGTCAAGGTGATGCGACTAGCCTGGTTGTTGCCGCTGATTTTGGTGATCTTGATTTTCGGATGTGGCTCGGATGATGGTGGCGACGCGGGTTCCGTCGACAACGCCGAAACTGAAAGTCGCGTCTTTGCCCGAGAAGGTTTGCTGTCGGCAGAAGACCTCGTTTCTCTTGGTTTGAAGTTTGGGAAGACGTACGATGTTGCGACGCTTCCCGGCGGCGTCGAAGCCGGGTTGCTTTACTGGCGGGTCAAAAATGTCGCTGTGGAGTACGAAGCACGGTTCTACGGTTCGCACGATGATGCGGTGGCACTCGGTACTGCACCGGCGGAAGAAGGAAGCGGCGAAGACGCGATCATCGATACGGATGTCGCGGCGTACAAGGAGGGGATCCGTGATCGCAGGACCATATTTGATTACCCAGGGGGGGCACTGAAACCGAAGTACGGTGCGTACGCGATTTACGGCAACATGGTCCTCCTTTGTGAAGGAAAGGACGATGCTGAGGGGTGGGATCGTTGTTTTGCGCTGATTGAGGCACTTGATAGTCGATGAAGGTTGCGACCACATCGACGGACTTGGGTGCTCTGGCGTGTGAAGGTGCCGTGCGGCGGAGCCGCGGGCGAACAAGCTCCGGAGCGATGCGAACTGTTGGCGAACGCACTCGAAGAAGCCTCAGGGCAATAAGGTAATTAATATGTTCCGGATTTTGGTTTTGGCATCCTGCTTTCTCGCCTTCGTGTTGGTCGCATGCGGAAGGTGTTGGTCGCATGCGGAAGCGACGGTGGCAGTAGCGATGGCGATGGCATTGGCGAAAGCCATACCGGTGGCGCGCCAAATAATGCGGAACCCAGGATTTTCGACCGGCCTGTCACGTTAATACGCGACGACTTCTTGCCGATCGGTCTCAAATTGGGCAAGGAATACGACGTTTCGACATTGCCCGGTGGCATTAAGGCGAGGAAGCTTTTCTGGCGACTCGACAATGTCGCAGTCCAGTTCGAGGCGCGTTTCTACGAATCACATTCTCAAGCGGTCGATCTCGGAACCGCGCCGGCCGAGGAAGGCAGCCGAGAAGACGCGGTCCTCGATGAGCGTGACGCCGTCTACAAAGAAGGCGTCAGGGACCGTCGAACCGTTTTCGACTTCCGTGGCACTCCGAGACCTAGATACGGCGCGTATGCCATCTACGGCAACATGGTCCTTCTTTGTGAAGGCAAGGACGATGTGGAATCATGGGACCGATGCTCAGCGGTGATAGATGCTCTTGAAAACCGATGAAGACTGCGTTGATTGCAACGGCACTATTTCCGGTGGCTATGTTGGGGTTCGCCTGCGGGAGTCAATCGGTGACGGAGGTAAATATCGAACCTGAGGATGCGGGAGCGCATACGCAAATCGTGAGACCATCTGGTCGGATGTTCGAAATCGCGGATTTCGAAGCCGCAGGCCTCAAGCACTCGAAGGATACAGAACTGTGGGATTGCCGGACGCAACCGGCGTATCGCTGTTCTTCTGGAAGGTCGATGGGACGCCGGTCCAGTTCGAAGTCAGATTTTATGGCTCGCACGATGAAGCCGTAACCTCGGGTTTGTCGTAAGCCATTGAGGGAGCAGGTCCTGAAGCGATCATCGACCCCGATTTCGCGAGGTACACCTAAGGGCTGAGAGATCGACGTACGATCGTTCATACCCGTGGCTCTCCCACGCCTCGGTACGGCGATTTCGTCGTCTACGGAAACATCATCGCCCTTTGCGAAGGTCGGGACTCCGAACGAGGCGCCGAACGTTGTTCCCGCCTCGTAGATGCGTTGGATTCGACGAGTCGATAGACGTTCCCCTAGGCATCGGTACAAACGGGGACGCCCGTCGTCATCGCATCGGCGAATTGATAACATATTTAGACACATGCCGTGATGCGTCATACAACCGCGTTAAGTGGGCCGCGGTAAATGTCCACGATTAGGAGCACGAAGAGATGATCCTGCGACGAATTACCTCGCTCGGACTACGCGAGTTCGGGCTTGTCTTGTTGATATCCGCCTTCGCTTTCGCCTTTGCCTGCGGCAGCGCCGACATCGATGAAACCGACAGCGGTGGCGACGCAGCTGCACCTGCGGCAGCTGTTGAAGAGGTGGCGAGTGCGCCTCCCGGCGTCGAAGTCGTCTCGACCGATGCCGTCTTCACCGAGGACGACCTCATCAACACCCCGAACTACAAGAAGAGCAAGAACCTTAAGGTTGAGGGTCTCGACCAAGCGACGGCTGCCGTATACGGTTTCTTCGGTCCTGACCCATACGACCGCCGAGAGTTCGAAGCACGCTTCTACCCTGACCACGAGACCGCGATAACCATAGGTGTCGATTTCGCTAACGAAGCGACAGGGCCTGATGCCATCATCGCAGCGGACGTTCAGCGCTGGGACGAGGGATTGGTCCAGCGACGTGCTTGCTCCGGCAACACCCGCGGATCGCACCACTCCGGAAAGTGCGACAACGCCAAGTACGGGGACTACGTCGTGGCCGGCAACTTGGTGCTCCTCTGCCAAGGCAAAGACTCCGAGACCTCGCTCGACAACTGCAACGCATTGATGGAAGCCCTGCAATCGCAGTGAGATCGGCTCGCCTCGGTCAGCAATTCATTGGATCAGTCGTCCCCCGATTAATCAGCGTTTTAGCAGTAGCCGTGTTGGTGAATGTCGTCGGTTGTGGCGACGTTGGGTCGGATGATTCGTTTGCGTCTGGCGACTACGAGATCGTAGGAAGGGCGACGTTGGTACCTTCGACGGCAACCCCAGCGCCAGTTGTAGAGGAACCTGAACCGACCGCGCAGCGCCAACCTCAGGTACTTGCTGACGTAGGCGAATACTCGTTGGACGACTTCGAGGCGTTGGCCAATTTCAAACTCAACAAGAGTTACGACGTTGCGGGTTTGGATCGCGCTGACAGTGCCATCTACGGGTTCTTCGGGCCGGATCCATATAAACGTCAGGAGTACGAAGCGCGCTTCTACCCTGACCACGACACCGCGTTAACCGTTGGAGTCGATTTCGCGAACGAGGCTACGGGACCGGATGCAGTGATCGCCAGTGCGACGCAACGGTGGGGTGAAGGGTTGATTCAAAGACGCGCTTGCGCTGCAAACACCCGTGGTTCGCACCATTCTGGCAGGTGCAACATCGCAAAATACGGCGACTACGTGGTCGCCGGCAATTTGGTGCTACTATGCCAAGGCAGGGACTCGGACGCCGCGTTGAAGAATTGCGAAGCGTTGTACGCGGCCCTGCAAAATTGATATTGAACGGCACCGAGGTCGGTATGTCAAAAAACGCGATGTCTTTTCGGTCTCCACGCGCCCTGGTCGCGGTGTTTTGCTTAACATTGGTGATGGCGATTGTCGCTTCGATGGCGTGTGGCTCGGACACTGGCGGGAGCGGAGGCGGCGGGGCCCCTGCGGAAGGCAGCGGGGGTGACCCTCGTATTCGGAGCGCCGACGGCACCTACTCGATCGACGACCTGAAGATAACCGGGGTCAAAGCGAACAAAGAGTACGACGTTGAAGAGTTGCCGGGAGCCGATGCGGCGTGGCGGATCATCTTCAATCGATTGGACTACGAGGTCCGCTTCTACCCTGACCACCAAACGTTGTTGGACGAAGGCATACCGTACGTCGAGCATGTCACCGGCGACGACGCGGTAGTTATCGGCGATGACATCATCTGGGAAGAAGGCTCCAATGACCGTCGACGTTGCAGCCGTGACGCCGATACGCCGCACTCCGGGTGTGCATATTCTCCGCGTTATTGGGATTATGTCGTGGTCGGCAACATGATCATGATGTGTGAGGGTCTCGAGAGCAAGCAGTCGATCGAGAACTGCGACAATATGCTCGAGCAGCTGCCGTAGTTATTTCCCACAGTTAAGCCGTGCGTAAACGCGGCTATGCGCTGGCGGCGTTGTAGCTGGCCTCGTCGGGATCACCGAATACGCCGAATGGGTTCAGTGACCTCGGCGCATCGTAGATGTCCATCTTCTCGGTTCTCTTCAGCCAGTTAACGACAGCGTAGGTCAGCGGAGTCGCTGCGATTTCATAGAGAGTTTTGGCGATCCATGCCAAGATGGCACCGTTGATGGCACCTTCCCAGCCCCAGATACCGGATACGCCGAAGGCGATCGAGTAGAACAAGATCGAGTCGACACCTTGTCCGACGACCGTGGATGAGATCGTCCGTAGCCACAGCATCCGTCCTTGAGTCCGATTTTTCAAGACAACCATCACGACAGCGTTAGCGAATTCACCCACCAGATAGGCGACGAAGCTACCGAGCAGGATCCACGAAGTCGCCCCCAGGATTGTTTCGTACTGTGCTTGGTCTCCCCAGAACACCGCGCCCGGTATCGCGCCGACGAGCGCGATGACGATGACAACCGTGAGGTTGCATGCGAAACCGAGCCATATCACTCCCCTAGCCACTCGGAAGCCATACACCTCGGTCAATACGTCGGAAATGATGTAACCCAGTGGGAAACAGATTACCGAGGCCGAAACGACGTAGAGGTTGCTCCCCAAGAATTCGAACGGCATCTCGAAAAGCGACACCGGTTTGATCGCAACTATGTTCGAGATGATCAGCACCGAAACCGCGAATGCAGTGATGATGACTAGACGACCTGAAAATCGCATTGGATACCTCGCTCCGCGACAAATCGGTTCACGCTATTTTGTCATCAGTTCGCGACATTGACAACCCCATTGCTGGTTCGAATTTCGAACGATTTTGCCCGCCGAAAGAACGGATTCGCCTAAGACGACTCCACCGATCGCCCGTTTCGGAGGGGTGGTAGATTACTCGACGCCTTCAGTTGCTTCGATCAACTCGATGCAGTCGTCCGTAGAAACTTCACACATCATTACGAGGTTGCCAGCAACCAGATATCTGCCGTAGACGCGTCGACTTGCGAATCCGGAACCGTCATGAACTGTGCGGTCCAACGCTTCTTCCGCCGATGACGTCCCGTCGTTCATCGCGGCATCGTGTGACGGGTATCGGCGAATCTCGACGTCGCGACGACTGTAGAACCCGTAACGGGCCTCTAGGGCGTTTGGCAACGTGTCGACCTCATAGGTCTGATGCTGCTTCCAACCGGCCTCGATGAACTCTTCATAGGTGAACTCGCGATTGGGGCGGGTCCATGCGCTTATCTCCGGTCGGTCACCGATCGCGGTAATCGCCGTCTCGTCGATCGCCTCCGCAACATCAGACGCACCGTATTCAGGAGCAGCGCTACCGCATCCGATCACGACTGGCACGGCGCTGATCGCGAGAACCGCCAGCAATGCGCTACGAGACCGAAAATCGAAAGTCCACTTCATTGCGCGATCTGGTCTAGAAGATCGGTGCAGTCGCTGACCGAGATTTCACACAACATCACCACGTTGCCCGCGACCACGTAGGCGCCGTACAACGTTACGCTCGAGAATCCTGCGCCACGGCCCGACAGCTTTTCAGTCTCTATCGCGGCCTCAGCAGAATCCCTACCGGCGGCCATAGCCACATCGTGCGACGGGTAGATACGTAACTCAATGTCCTTGCGATTGTAGAAGCCGAAATACGCGCCAGTCGCCTCGGACAGGGTGTCCAAGGGGTATTCCTTGTTCTTCTTCCACCCGGCTTCTACGAAATCGTCGACGGTCAACACACTGTTCGGCCTAGTGTAGGTCCGCAGTTCAGCACGTTCACCGATGGGGACCATCGCATCCTCGTCGACCGCAACAGCAGCGGGATCGCCGTCTGCGTCATCCGCCGGTTCGTCAGTTGCGTTGCCGCAACTGATTACGAAACTGGCGACCACGAAAACCAACAGGGGAACGAGGATCGATTTTGCATTGATTGACATGATCCGGTTCCGATTCGGGGTCGCTGGATTAAGGGTAGCGTAGCGTAAGCTCAACGACCTCGGAGAGGCATCCGATGACGGATTTGCCTTGATCGCTGACGCGTCTAAGCGGCCGGGTTTGGTTTCCCAAACTCGGCCGCTTCTCTTCGACTTGGGTTGTCCGGTTGCTAGTGCCGCTAAGTCTATGGCAACCGATTCAACTCAGGTTCGTTAGCTCTTCTCGAGCTGGTGGATGACCAGTGTCCAGGTCAAGTGCCACCATGCTTCGTTTACGTATCCGGTCACGTCGAGGGCACCCTGTGAGGAGTCACCCTGGGGCCAACCGGTCCAACGCGCCTCATTCATGATGATGCGGTGGTAGAACTCGAGGATCGGAACGTCGGGCAACTCGGACAGCCAGATCGTGGCAGCCTGTCGCCAGAGGTCGTACATCTCAGCGGTGTTGTCAGGCGAAGTCTTGGCGACTTCGTCGGTCAGGTCGTCCCACTCTTCGTTTTCCCAGTGGTAGAAGTTCACCTGGTGACCGCCCGGAATGTTCACGGACGTTGACTGGTAGAGCTTCATGGTGAAGTATGGGTCACGTACGGAGCCACCGTGTCCGAACATCAGGCATTCGAAATTACCTTCTGCCATTCTGCTGGAGGCGTCGGTCGGCTGGCCGTAGCTCGCGTTGATGCCGTGGTTGGTCAACTGCTGCGCAACGGCAGGTCCAAGGTCCGCCCAAGCACCAAAACCGACGATGTCGCAGTTGATCGTGTTTCCACCGGAGTCCGCCCAAAAGCCGTCGGAGTTCTTAGTGAACCCGGCGTCGGTGAGCAACGAGTCAGCGCGGTCGGGATCGTAGTCGAGCGTGGAGCGCCCGATTTCGTCCATGACCTCTACGGCGATATCAAAGTAAGGCTGCAACGGCGGGTACTGCGGCATGGTCAGCGGGTTGTATGCTGCCGCGCCGTCGTACGCAAGATCTCGGAGTTCCTCGCGGTCAAGGTAGAAGGAGACCGCCCATCGCACGTCAGGGTCGTCGTACGGGCCGAACTTACCACTCGTGTTGAACGCGATGGAGACAGGCCACCAGTCAACATAGCCGTAAGGCTCTTGTCGGCCGGAGTGGGTGATCAGGTCTTCGTTCTGGTCAAGGGTTTCCTTGATGAGCGACGGGGTCGTCATCGCGGCACCGTCAACTTGGTCGGCGATCAAAGCCTGTGCACGCTGTTCCTGCGGTACACCCGGGATGTAGATGATGCGCTTGACCACGGGCAATGTGGCGTATTCGCCCAAGTCGGCGACGCCGTCGCCCCACCACGAGTCGCGGCGGTCAAAGATCTTCTGTTCGGTTGAGGTGGTCACCTGCCAAGGTCCGGTCGAGAGCGGCCAGCCGTTGTCGCGGTCGTAGTCACCAAACGTGGTCCAGTCGCGGCCCTCGTAATGGTGCTGAGGAACGATGTAGACACCGATGTCGAACTTGTATGTCAACAGGAAGAAGAAGCGCGGATCCGGCCTCTGCATGTTCACTCTCGCGGTGTACTTATCGACCAATTCAGCGTTGTCCATCGCCGAGTCGATGTCCTTGCCCCATCGAACCTGCTCTTTGAGTTCCTTGAGCGTGTTCAACGTGTAGACGACGTCTTCGCAGTCGAAGTCTTCGCCGTCGCTCCAAGTGATGCCCTCGCGGCAGTTGATCGTCAGCTCGGTGAAGTCATCGTTGTAGCTGTAACTCTCGGCCAACCACATGATCTCTTCATCAGCGAAGGCTGAGAAGAAGGCGAGCGGCTCGAAGATCAGGTTTGGACCCTGCTGGTGGTTTGCACCAATAGCGTAAGGATTCCAAAGTTCGTGGTCGATGAAGCGCCCCTCTGAACCGCCGTGGAAAAGCGTCAGAGTGTCTTCTGCTGCGACGTCACCTGGGTCAAAGACCATGCCCATGGCTTCCATCATGGCCTCTTCAGTAGCCGTGGGCTCTGGGGCTGCCGTTGCCGGAACCGCCGTAGCTGGAACCGCGGTCGGCGGGACGGGTGTGGCTGTAGGCTCTTCTTCTCCACAAGCGATGGCGGCTCCGAGAACCATCACGCTCGCAAGGATTGCCAACAAACCATATCGCCCGAATTTTGCGGGGAGATTCATTGTTTTATCTTCCTCAAATCTATTTTTCTGCACGTCAAGCGAAACTTCAGCGGTATTTCTGTATGCACGGCAAGCCACGCGAAGATTCCCGAACCGCCTGACAACGATCAAGCATCAATTCTCTACTCACTGTCAGTGGTTGTCAACTTAAATTAACGATTTTTGGTTAGCGCATAGGCTTTCAACTGATCTGACTACGAATAGCGGATATCTGAAGCGCTGTGATCCAACCGGATTGGGTTGGTGGGAATGTTGGGTGGCTCGAACATCGGAACTTGCACATATTGTTGTGGCTAGATACAATCGCTTGAGATGTCGGCTGTGCGCTCGGCTTGAAGGGCCCCGCCAACATTTGGATCCACCTACCTGACGCTCAGTACGAAATTTCGTTGGCAACAAGCACGAACGCGCGGCAAAATCCCGCTCTGAACTCACGACGAAACCCCGTTTTGTCGTTCATTGGCGCGTTTTTCGGCAACTTCATCGTTCAACGGTTCCTATTGTTCTTGCTAACGGTGTGGGTGGCTGCGACGGTGATTTTCATGCTTCCTCGTCTGACCGGACAAGACCCGGTCAAAGAGAAGCTCCTGCTTGAGGCGCAACGCGGCGGTTCTGTCCAAGTGGGGATGAACGAGATGGCGAAGGAATATTCCGCGCGGCTCGGTTTGGACTTACCGCTCCATGAGCAGTACATCAACTACTTGTCCGACCTTTCACGTTTGCAATTCGGATACTCCATCGCCTATTTCCCAAAAACTGTTAACGAAATCATTGCTGATTCAATCGTTTGGTCGCTGGGCTTGTTGTCAGTTACACTCGCTCTGGCGTTCGTACTCGGGACTGGCGCAGGAGCACTGCTCGGTTGGTCGCGTTCTCCCACCTGGTTGAGTTATGCGTTTATGCCTTTGCTCACGCTTTCTGCCATCCCTCAGTACATGTTGGGATTGGTGTTGATGTTCATTTTTGCGATCATGCTGAATTTGTTGCCGTTCTTCGGTGCATATAGTCCGGGCAATCTTCCTGAATGGAGTTTGGATTTCATTCTCGATATGCTTAAGCACACGATCCTGCCGGCCCTGTCGATTCTCTTCTCCGCAGTCGGGTTCTGGGCGATTGGCATGAGGGGCATGATGATCAACACTCAAGGTGAAGACTTCATGGTTCAAGCGGACGCCAAGGGTCTGAACGGCGCTCGGATCTTCGTCCGGTATGCGATCCGGAACGCCCTTTTGCCACAGGTCACCGGTTTGGCGATTTCTTTTGGCACACTACTCACCGGGGCTGTGCTGGTTGAGGTACTGTTCCAATACCCGGGTCTCGGCAACACTCTTTTCTACGCCATCAGGGTTTCGGATTTCTTCCAGATAACCGGGATTGTTATGACAATCATCATCTCGCTATCCTTGGCCACGATGGTCATCGACTTGGTTTATCCGCTGATCGATCCTCGCGTCAGGTACACCCAAAACTGATATGGCTAGAGTCGCGAGCGCAAGAAATCTAACGATGAGGACCAGAGTTCGTTTGGCTCGCCGTCGTTTCGGGGTTTTGTTTCAAGAGCGCATCGAGCCGATATCTTCGTATGGGCGGCGTAACCCGTCGCTGATCGTTGGGCTTGGCCTGTTGGGCGCGTTGTTGTTTTTTACCATCATCGGTCTTCTGATCTACGGACAGACGGAGCCCCACATAGCTGGTCGCGCACAGAATTCACGGCTGGATGCTTTCGTAAGCGGCGGTGCGCCAGTCAAAGATAAGAGTCTGCCACCTTCATGGTGCACATGGTGCGAGGACAATGTTGAGCTAGAAGCGGACGAAAAACCCTCCCTGTTCCAATATCCGATGGGAACTGACACCCAAGCTCGTGACTTGTTTGCCACGAATCTCCGGGGCATCCCGTTAACTCTTGGCACGGGTTTGATCGCGGGAATATTGTCGGTAGGCATCGGCACCGTTACAGCTTTCGTTGCCGCGTACTATCGCGGCGTCCCGGATGTGCTCATCAGATTGTTGACCGACGTCGGCATCTCGATACCGGGACTATTGGTCCTGATAATCATTAGGATCCAGCTTGGGACTGAGCTCGTGTGGTGGCAACTCGGTGCTGGTCTCGCCGCGGTTGGTTGGGTGTTCTCGTCGCGAACGGTGCGCTCACAGGTGCTGGTTTTGAGAGAACAACCGTATGTCGAGATTGCGCGGCAATCGGGGATGTCTGGCCTGGCCATTATCTTCCGCGAAATGATGCCCAACCTCATCCCGTATATCACCGCCAGTTTTGTGGGCTCAGTCGCCGGATCGATTCTCGCATCGATCGGTTTGGAAGCGCTCGGACTCGGCGATTTCTCCTCACCCTCGCTAGGTATGACCGTCTACTGGGTTATCCAGTTCGGCGCCATCACTCTCGGCATGTGGTGGTGGTGGTTGTTCCCGCTGATCTTCATCGTCATCATCTTCGTCAGCCTGTTCTTGATATCAGCTGGTTTGGACGAATGGTCAAATCCGAGGCTACGCAGGCAGGCATAGGCCAGACGACAACGGCATTAACCAATGGTCACAACTGAACAAAACACTCCCTCCGACGTTGCGTCAGATGACGACGAATTCGCGTTGCGGGTCGAAGGTCTGAAGGTTTACTACGGCACCTCTCGGGGGATGGTGAAGGCTGTCGACGATGTCTCGTTCAACCTGCGGCAAGGCGAACGTTTCGCACTGGTGGGTGAATCTGGCAGTGGGAAGACAACGCTGGCAATGGCGATCATGCGATTGACCCGCGAGCCGGGTCACATCGCCGGTGGCCACATCTACCTAGGTGATCGCGATCTTGTCGAGATGGAAGAGAAGGACATCCGATCGATTCGCCTCAGTGAGATGGCGCTCGTGCCGCAAGGCGCGATGAACTCGTTAAACCCGGTCATGCGGGTCGCGGATCAGATAACTGACGGAATTATGGACCATGTCCCGCCTGGCGAGGGTGCTCCAAATCGGACGGCACTCAACACACGCGTCCACGACTTGCTAGTCCGCGTCGGACTCGATCCATCTGTCTCACGCTTGCACCCGCACGAACTCAGCGGTGGCATGAAACAGCGCGTCGCAATGGCGATCGCAATATCACTTAACCCACGGATCATCGTTGCAGACGAGCCGACCAGCGCGTTGGACGTCGTCGTGCAGCGGCAGATCATGCAGACCCTGGGCCGACTGCAAGAAGGTTTGGACGCGACAGTTCTCCTCGTCGGCCACGACATGGGCCTTGTGGCACAGTTCGCCGACACCATCGGCGTTATGTACGCCGGAAAGCTGGTCGAGGTCGGAACGGTTCCTGAAGTATTCAAGGACCCGAAGCATCCATACACTAAGCTGCTGATTCAGAGTCTCCCATCGTTCGACATCAGTCGGCAGTTCATCGGAATACCGGGCATGCAACCGGCGCTGTTGCACCTGCCGCCGGGATGTGCGTTCAACCCGCGTTGCCCATCCGTTCACCAACGTTGCTTCCGCGAAGTGCCGGAGTTTTTGAACATTGGACCGGGTCGTGGCGTAGCTTGCCACTTGTTCGACGAGGAGGCCACCAATTGAGCGATTTCATGCGACTCGATCACGTCACCCGAACGTTCGGTGGCGGTACCTTGTCAACGAAACCGCCAATCGTTGCGGTCGACGACGTATCGCTCTCGATAAACGAGGACGAACCTAAGATCACAACGATCGCTGGCGAAAGTGGCTCCGGCAAGACGACGTTGGCGCGCCTGCTGATGGGAACCATCACCCCGAGTTTCGGATCGATGTATTACCGAGGCAAGGACTTCACCAAACTCTCTCGCAGGGATTCGTGGAACTTCAAACAGGAAGTCCAATCCATCTACCAAGACCCGTTCGGTTCATACAACCCGTTTTACAAGGTCGATCACGTCCTCGAAACCCCGATTAACCGCTTCAAGTTGGCGACCTCGAGGCAAGCAAAGAACACGATGATCGAGGATGCGTTGGCGATGGTTGGTCTCCAACCGGGCGACACCTTGGGCCGTTTCCCACACCAGTTGAGCGGTGGTCAACGGCAACGCATCATGGTTGCGCGGGCCCTGCTGATCAAGCCGCGTCTCATATTGGCTGACGAACCTGTATCGATGGTCGACGCCTCGTTGCGTGCGACGATATTGGACAGCATCCGGCGCCTCAACCGTGAAATCGGTATCTCCGTGGTCTACATCACGCACGACCTGACTACGGCGTTACAGATCAGCGACAACATTCTCGTTATGTACCGTGGTTCCGTCGTCGAATCGGGCGCTGTCGAGCGTGTGATTCTGGAGCCCAAGCATCCATACACGCAACTGCTGATCGAGTCGATACCGCAGCCCAATCCCGACAATAAATGGGGCGACGAACCACCGTCACCCCGCTTCGAAGACTTCGATACGATGTTCGGCTGCAAATTCGCCGACCGATGTCCGCACGTCATGGACATCTGCAACGAAGAGCAACCGCCCGGTTACCGGCTAGAGCAGCACCGTCAGGCGCAGTGTTACCTGTACGAGGACGAAGCCAACGTCATGGAAGACCCCGACTTGGCTTCGATATTCCAAGACCGCAGAGCCGAACTGAACGTCTAGTCTCGTTCGTCGCTTCGGCAGTCAATCTCTCACTTCTCATCGCTGTCAGTGCGCGTCGCCGTCTTTGTTGCGCTAAACTCTGTTTACGCAATTCAAACACAAAGGTTTCGGGAACTCGACATGAAGATAACCGGTTTTGACGTCACGCCGCTCAAGAACGGCAAAGCGATACTCCAGATCCGCACCAGCGCGGGTATAACCGGCGTGTCGGAACCGCCGTGGCGTGCGATGGGCGCCTTTCAAGCTCACCTAGACGGCGTGATCAAACCGCTGTTAACTGGGAAAGACCCACGACAGATTGACCGCCATTGGGAAACGCTTTACTTGGGCGATGACGAACGCATCACGAAGCTCCCGCCACAAATCGTCGGCGCCGTCGACATCGCCCTCTGGGACATCCTGGGCAAAGACGCCGGAATGCCCTGCCACGCTTTGATGGGTGGCGCGGCGCGCCTCGAAATCCCGTTGTACTGGAGCGTCGGACTTGGCTGGATCAAGACCCCCGACCAAATGCTCGGCGACGTCATGGATGGATGGGACCAGGGATACAAAGCCTTCAAGATCCGCATGGACTGGCGGTCGTACCGGCAAGACTCCGACCCGGCCAAAGACTTGGCGATGTTCAAGCTGGTCCGCGACTTCTTGCCCAACAACATCTACCTCGGTTTCGACGCCAACAACGGCTACTCCGTCAGCACCGCCATCCAACAGGGCCGAGCGTTCGAAGACTACGGTCGCATAGACCACTTCGAGGAACCACTCCCGCAGTACGATTTGCCAGGACTGCGCCAAGTCTCCGACGCTCTCGATGTTGCGATATCGACTGGTGAGCAGGACTGGGACCGATGGCGGTTCCGCGACGTGATCATGCTGGGCAATCCGGACATTCTGCAACCGGACATACTCGGAGCTTCAGGACCGTCTGAAATCCTCAAGATCTACACCTTGGCTACAACTTACAACAAGCCGGTCATGCCGCACTCCCCTAGCGCCGGCATCAACAGCATCGCATCCCTACACTGCTACTCCACCATCAAAAACGCCATCCGCCCCCACGAGTTCTCGATCGAGTTTGCGCCGCCACTTGAAGAAATCGCTGAGCTATACGGCGAGCACGTCATTCCCAAGGATGGCATGATCACGTTGACGAACAAACCAGGGTTAGGGATCGATATTAGCGAGGCCACATTGGCGAAATTCGCAGCCTAGCCGCCCGATTGAGAACCTGCTCACACCCCTAGGGTGTCCCGCGCTCGCGGGGGAAATGTCCGAAGGACAAAGGGGGAATAGCAAGCGAAGCGACACACGGAAACCCACCATGAAAATAACCGCATTCGACATCACCCACCTCAAACGCGGAAGATCAATACTCCAGATCCGCACCGACGCCGGCATCACCGGCTTGTCCGAGGCAGACGGACAAATCTTCGAAGCCCACCTCGAATCCACCATCAAACCCCTACTCATCGGCGAAGACCCACGACAGATTGACCGCCACTGGGAAACCCTCTACCTCGGCTCCCAGAAGCAGATCCCACGCGAAGCCAAGCTCCGACCCCAGATCGTCGGCGCCGTCGACATCGCACTTTGGGACATCCTCGGCAAAGACGCCGGCCTCCCCTGCCACGCACTCATGGGCGGCGCAGCCCGAATCGACATCCCCCTCTACTGGAGCGTCGGATCAGGCTGGAAAAAGACACCGGAACAGATGCTCGACGACGTAAAGGTCGGCTGGGAAGAAGGCTACAAGTCCTACAAGATCCGCATGGACTGGAAGTCATACCGCCAAGACGCCAACCCCGCCAACGACCTCGCCATTTTCAAACTCGTGCGAGACTTCCTCCCCGACAACATCTACCTCGGTTTCGATGCCAACAACGGCTACTCCGTCCCCACCGCCATCCAACAGGGCCGAGCCTTCGAAACTTACGGACGCATCGACCACTTCGAAGAGCCGCTCCCCCAGTACGACCTCCCCGGCCTCCGCCAAGTCGCCGACGCCCTCGACGTCGCAATCTCCACCGGCGAACAAGACTGGGACCGATGGCGCTTCCGAGACATCATCCTGATTGGCAACCCTGACATCCTCCAACCAGACATCCTCAACGCCGGCGGCCCCTCCGAGATACTCAAGATCTACGACCTCGCCACCACCTACAACAAACCCATAATGCCCCACTCCCCCAACGCCGGCATCAACTCCATCGCCTCCATCCACTGCTACTCCACCATCAAAAACGCCATCCGCCCCCACGAATTCTCCACCGAATTCGCACCCCCACTAGACCAAGTAGCCGAACTCTACGGCGACCACATAATCCCCAAAAACGGCACCATAACCCTCACAGACAAACCCGGCCTAGGCATCGACCTAAACGAATCAGCCCTAGCCAAACTATCCGCCTAACCCACACCGTCGTTCCCGCCAACCCCCGTCATTCCCGCGAAGGCGGGAACCCATCCCCTTTCCTTCGACGGGAGAGGGGATGGGTGAGGGTGAACGGGCGGAGAAGACGCGGGGGAAATGTCCAAAGGACATACGGGGCGCGCGAATCGTCGCCTCGCTCAGCCATGACTGAACTACACTAAAATACCAATACCAGATTCACACAAACCAACGGAGATCCCCTCAAATGAAAATCACCTGCGTCGACTTAACCCCCCTGATAACCGGCAGAGTCATAGTCCAGGTTCGCACCGACAAAGACATCACCGGCGTCGCCGAACTCCCCCGACGTTCCGAAGCCTTTGAGGGATACCTCGAATCGACCATCAAGCCCCTCCTCATCGGCCAAGACCCACGACAGATCGAACGCCACTGGGAAACCCTATACCTCGGTGACGAAGAGCGAATCACCAAGGTCCCTCCACACGTCGTAGGCGCCATCGACACCGCTCTCTGGGACATCCTCGGAAAAGACACCGGGCTCCCCTGCTACACACTCATGGGCGGCGCAGCACGACTTGACATCCCCCTCTACTGGAGCGTCGGATCAGGCTGGAAGAAGACCCCCGACCAGATGCTAGACGACATCATGGACGGATGGGACCAAGGCTATAAGGCATACAAGATCCGCATGGACTGGAAGAACTACCGACAAGACGCCAACCCCGCCAACGACCTTGCGATCTTCAAACTCGTCAGGGACTTCCTCCCCGACGACATCTACCTCGGATTCGACGCCAACAACGGATACTCCGTCTCCACCGCCATCCAGCAGGGACGCGCCATGGAGAACTACGGACGCATCGACCACTTCGAAGAGCCGCTCCCCCAGTACGACCTCCCCGGCCTCCGCCAAGTCGTCGACGCCCTAGACGTCGCCATCTCCACCGGCGAACAGGACCAGGACCGCTGGCGCTTCCGAGACATTATCCAGATCGGCAACCCCGACATCCTCCAACCCGATATCCTCAACGCCGGCGGCCCATCCGAGGTCCTCAAGATCTACGACCTCGCCACCACCCACAACAAACCCATAATGCCCCACTGCCCTAGCGCCGGCATCAAGTCCATGTCATCCATCCATTGCTACTCCACCATCAAGAACGCCATCCGGCCCCACGAATACTCAACCGAATTCGCACCACCACTCGACGAAGTCGCCGAACTATACGGCGAACACGTCTTACCCCACGACGGCGTCATGACCCTCACCGACAAACCCGGCCTAGGCATCGACATAGACGAAGCCGCCCTAGCCAAACAATCCGCCTGAACTCCCTTCCCTCCCCTTTTTGCTGCGCAACAAGGGGAGGCGAGCAAGCGAAGCGCGGCTCGCAGGGGGTTCATACCAACCCATCCCCACAGCACCCCCCAACAACCAAAACCACTTCCCAATAATCCCAAAAATCCCAAAAATCCCAGTTCAGACAATGCGCTAAACTCAGTATTGCGAATTCAATCCCCAACTCACGGAAGCTCCCCATGAAGATCACCGGTTTTGACATAACCCCGCTAAAGAACGGCAGAGCGATCCTACAGATCCGGACCAGCGCCGACATCACCGGCGTCGCCGAAGTCTCCCGACGCTCGGGCGCCTTTCAAGCCCACCTCGATTCCACCGTCAAGCCCCTCCTCACCGGCGAAGACCCACGCAAGATCGACCGCCACTGGGAAACCTTATACCTAGGCGACGAAGAGCGCATCACCAAGCTCCCACCTCATGTAGTTGGAGCCGTCGACATCGCTCTCTGGGACATCCTCGGCAAAGACGCCGGCATGCCGTGCCACGCATTGATGGGCGGAGCCGCCCGTCTCGACATTCCGCTCTACTGGAGCGTCGGTCTCGGATGGATCAAGACGCCCGACCAGATGCTGGACGACGTCAAGGACGGTTGGGAACAGGGATACAAGGCGTACAAGATCCGCATGGACTGGCGATCCTACCGCCAAGACTCCAACCCAGCAAAAGACCTCCAGATGTTCAAGCTGGTCCGGGACTTTTTGCCGAACAATATCTACCTCGGCTTCGACGCCAACAACGGCTACTCGGTCAGCACCGCCTTCCAACAAGGCCGCGCTTTCGAAGACTATGGTCGCATCGACCACTTCGAGGAACCCCTGCCCCAGTACGACCTCCCCGGACTACGGCAAGTCTCCGATGCGCTAGATGTCGCAATATCGACCGGCGAGCAGGACTGGGACCGTTGGCACTTCCGTGACGTCATCATGCTCGGCAACCCCGACATCCTGCAACCCGACATCCTCGGCGCGTCAGGCCCATCAGAGATCCTCAAGATCTACACGCTAGCTACGACGTACAACAAACCAGTCATGCCGCACTCACCAAGCGCCGGCATCAACAGCATCGCCTCACTGCACTGCTACTCGACCATCAAGAACGCCGTGCGCCCCCCACGAATTCTCAATCGAGTTCGCACCACCGCTCGAAGAGATCGCCGAACTCTACGGCGAGCACGTCATACCCCACGACGGCATCATCGCGCTTACCCACAAGCCCGGCCTCGGAATTGAAATGACCGAAACCGCCCTAGCCAAATACACCGCCTAACATTCTCACCCTAGGAGGCCCGTTTGCCCGATGTCCCCTTCGCGTAGCGTAAGGGGACGCGGGAGCGAAGCGACCGCAGGGAATGCCCGTCGCTAGGCAGTCGATCTCCATGCCCGAATCACCAATCCCCCGCCACTTCACGGCTACCGGTTTCGTGATCAACGGTGATGCGACGCTGTTGCACTGGCATCATCGCGTGCAGGCTTGGCTGCCGCCGGGCGGTCACGTCGAGCCAGACGAGGATCCTGTTCAGGCCGTGTTAAGGGAAGTTAAGGAGGAGACGGGATTTGATGTCGAGCTAGTGCCGACGCAACGAATCCCTGAGATATTCAACTTGGTCCAGGTTCCTCCGCCCCGGACAATCCTCATCGAAGATGTATACGACCAGAAAGTCGGTGCCCACCAACACATCGACATGATCTATTTTTGTCGAGTGACGGGACCGCGTCCGAGTGCGCCGGACGGATGGGTGTGGTTTACGGCTGATGATTTATCCAACGGGCGCGCCGCAGCCAATCCGAATGGGATACGCGAGGCGCCGCCGAAGGATGTCGTGACGTTAGGGTTGGAGGGGATCTGGCTAACCGAGTTGCACAGTAGCGAATGTTGAGACCGCAACAATAGAGTGGTGCCAGTTGACTTAACTGGGGCTTATAGTCGTATCAGTTATTCGCACGGTGTGGTGAAACAGCTCGTTGAGGAACTTGTACCAACCATCACCGTCTTCAATGACCTCGTCTAACTTAAAGACCCGGATAGTACCGATTGCGTCCAATCTTTGTTGCATCGTGGTGGTTATGACACCCGCAACAAGGAAATTCACGCAATTGGGAGGCGTATTGTTGAAACTCTTGATTGTTGCACCCAATCGTTCAAGCGCTCCGGCAGGATCACGCCCTCCTTTGATTTCGATGCTTGAGACCATGAATCCATTGTGCCAAAATTCTATATCGGGTTCAGATCCGAAGCGCATAAAATACTCAGCCGTGAGCTCCGCTCCACCGGCGAACGCGTCGCCATTGCCGAGCAGATTCGCCTTTTTCAGCCAATCAACAATCCGCGACTTGACCATCACGTCGCCATCCCGACCGATAATGTTGCGCATTGTTCCGTCAAGGCCGATCCCCATGTTGGCGACGATGTTGCGGTATCCGTTATCTAGGGTCCAGTCCGTTTTGCCTTCGATGATCGCAGAAATCACCGCGTTGTATAGTCTGGCAACTCTGGAAGCCCGTTTCGCGGGCACTTGAACTTTGGTTTCAGGCTGTTCCCATCGGTCCACGCCGACCGCCAGATCTGACACGCGCTTCAACGGGAGCAGCGCCATGTTCCTGTAATATGCCGACGTCATTGGTAATGCCCGTAATAAATCAGGGTGCGCGAATACTTGCTTGGGTTCGTATCCAGATTCAACTACATAGCCCCAAGCAACTCGACTGATCAAATGAGAATCAATCGGTTCAAAAAAAAGAGCGCCGTCGAACTGGTTGACCAAATCCCGAACTTCTTCATCGGTGCGTCTCGAAATTCGATCCGCAATCAGTATCGATCGGTCAACAGTGGAATCCCACTCAGGCACCTGTTCGCCTCCAACTGTATATGCACTTTCTTACCTCAGTGCGCCCATATCTACCCATTTGTTGGGAAGAATTACCTTTGCCTCGTGGCAGCATCCATATTTTGTCGCACTCAAATCCAGATTTTTCTGCGAAATCGGACAGGATCAGGTCGACTGGCACTTGCTCGCCGTGGTACTGGACGTTGTCGTTCACCATAACGACCACGCCGCCGGGTCTAGTCACCCTCGCCATTTCTGCGATTACATAGGCAATCTCGAGAAAATATCCTTCAATCAACCTTATGATTTGACGATTGCTGAGTTCCTCCTGACGATTTTTTAACTCATTTAGTACTTCGTGCAAAGCCGACTGAGAATCGTAATTCCTAACTGCCACTGACCAACGCTCATCCTCTCCATGCCATCTGTCGAGCCAATCTCGTTTGGGTCGATTCTCGACGGTTGCGGTCACGAGTTCTTGTCGCAATCGAGAAAAACCAATCTGGTCCAACCCCAACCATGCCAACTCCAGCGCGTAGGTCCGTGTGTAGTCATATCTATTCGCGTAAGGAGGAGATGTGAACACCATGTCGAATGAAGCATCATCCAAATCACGCAATCGCCTTAGACAGGACCCTTGGATGAAGTTCGTTGTTCCTCCACCAAAGACATCACTTAACCGACCGATGTCGTCCAACATCATCTTCAAGCGTCGGTCCAAGGCATCCAACAAAGTGCTGATAGGGCCTTTGTCTACCTTTGACCGCAATTTCCTGCCAGACCGGTAATCCCATCGCAAGTACTGACCATCTTTTCGCGTATAACTGATCTCTTCCAAAACACTCATGCACGCGAAATTCAATAACGCCGCAATCTTGGTATCCTCGACGCCGGAAATGAACTCACGTGCTTTAGCCAGTCCAGATTCTGTGGGATCTGGAAACGCTCTCTCGGTGATCCGAACATGCTTGAAACGGTGCTCCACGGCGGCATCCCGTTTCGACGATATTCGTTCGAGAAGCCTATTGCCCGCGGTCTCAAACTCGGTTGGATTCAACGCGTTAGAGGCGATATTCAACGCGCGCGCAGTAGTGACACCGACTGGCATGATTTCAATCCCTACGCCGTTGGCTCCCATCCCAGCCGCGGTGAGTGGGGCGGTTCCCATACCAGCGAACGGGTCCAAGACGCTGTCTGGAGAGGATTCGCCCATAAATGCCTCTACAAGTTTTCTGGTAAACCCTTCCTTGTACTTCATCCAGCGCAGTCCAGGTTCAGCTTTGTTGCCTTGATAAGAAACCAACCCGCGCGTCAATCCCGCGCCAACAGACATACGCGAATGAAAGCGATCTTGCAACGTTTGCCGATGAGATACTGAAGCACCGTGAGGCGACGTCACATCCGTCAATGAATCCAGATCGCAGTCAAATCCTTCACCAATCGCTTTTCCGAACAGGTCGTTGTAACCCGAAATCGCGGAGGGCACTGTTGTAGTTTTGGTAGTCATTTTCCAAAATTTCTTCATCGTCTTGCGGTCATTGTCGATTCTAGAGCAAAGGTCGTCACAACTCGTATCCGACGTGTCACAAATGTTTACTTGATTACGAAGTCGCCATTGTCGCGCGACGTCAAACAGTCTTCGACGGTTACGAGGTACATCGGCATGAAGTCGGGAAGCGCTCGCAACTCGTCGGGTCTGAACCATTGGGCGTCGTCGGTTTCGTTGGTGGTTCGTTGCAGGTCACCGCTCCACTCGTCAACGCGATAGGCGACGGTTAGGAGTTGCGCCTCCGGCCGCGTCGGCGCAGTAAAACGAGGTTCGGAGTAGATGGCGAACGCGGTCGACGATTCGACCGTCAGACCCGTCTCTTCCCACACCTCTCGCGCCATGCACTCGGTCACCGACTCGCCGGGCTCCATGCCCCCTGCCAGTAACGCCCACTGCTTGTTGTCACCTCGGCGGATCAGCAGGATGCGTCCGTGGTCGTCGAAGATAACGGCGCGAGCGGCGGGTTGGATGTAACTGGGCGGCAAGGAGCATTCTCCCGTAGTAGGTCTTCTTAAAATGGATACATCGAATTGACTGTACTTCACAGAGAGAGCGGGATATATGGCAACGCAATCAACTCGACGGGCTGGCGCAAAGCGGAACGGGCGCGCAGCTGGAAAATGGCGGTCTTGGGAAACGACTGAAGGCGTGATCCGTGCACCGCATCGGTCGATGATGCGGGCCATGGGCATGTCAGACGCCGATATTGACGCGCCGTTCGTGGGCGTGGCGTCTACGCACAACGAGGTGACTCCATGCAACGCCGGAATCAAGCCGTTGGTGGATGAGATAAAGGTTGGCGTGCGAACTTCGGGCGGGTCCCCATTCGAGTTCGGTACGATTACGGTTTCCGACGCGATATCGATGGGCACGGAGGGGATGCGTGGCTCGTTGATCAGTCGGGAGATAATTGCCGACTCGATCGAGACGGTCTGCTTCGCCGAACGTTACGACGGCTTGGTCGCCGCTGCGGGATGCGACAAGTCATTGCCGGGCGCGATGATGGCGATGGCCCGCCTCGATATTCCATCTGTCTTCGTCTACGGCGGCTCCATCCTGCCCGGCCACTGGAAAGGCGAGGACATCCAGATCCAGACGGTGTTCGAGGCGGTCGGACGGATCCAAGCTGGTCAGATAGACGAAGACGAACTCTACGGGATCGAGATGAACGCATGCCCTGGACCGGGCTCATGCGGCGGCATGTTTACGGCCAACACGATGTCGTCGATCGGCGAGGCCCTCGGGTTGTCCTTGCCCGGCGGGGCTTCCGAGCCGAACGTCGACCAGCGGAAGCGCGCATCATCGCGCGCGGCGGGAGCCGCGGTGATGAACCTCTTGCGCAAGGGCATCTATCCTCGGCACATCTTGAGCCGCGAGGCGTTCGAAAACGCCGTGGCGCTTGTGGTCGCGATGGGTGGTTCTACCAACACTGCCCTGCACCTGCCGGCCATCGCCCATGAAGCTGGCATCGACCTCACTCTCGACGACATCCACGCGATTTCGATGCGCACGCCGTTGATCGCAGATATGAAGCCGGGCGGAAAGTACGTCATGTTCGACCTCGACCGCGTCGGAGGCGTCCCGCTCGTAATGAAGCGGATGCTCGACGCAGGTTTGCTCCACGGTGACTGCATGACTGTCACCGGCCGAACGATAGCGGAAAACCTCGCCGATGTCGATCCCAACCCAGACGAAAACAATGTAGTTCGCTTCCCATCCGATCCGTTGTCCGCGACAGGCGGTTTAGTCGTGCTCCACGGCAACCTTGCACCCGACGGTTGCGTGCTCAAGGTCGCCGGACACCAATTCGGCGCCCGTTTCTCAGGTCCGGCCAAGGTCTTCGACCAAGAAGAGCAAGTGATGGCTGCTCTCCAAAGGCGAGAGATCGAAGCGGGCGACGTCGTCATCATTCGCTATGAAGGTCCGAAGGGCGGGCCAGGCATGCGTGAAATGCTCGCCGTGACTGGCGCTCTTGTCGGACAAGGTCTCGGAGAAAAGGTGTACCTCATCACCGACGGACGCTTTTCCGGTGGTTCCCACGGCTCGATCATCGGACACGTCGGCCCGGAAGCGGCCGTCGGCGGTCCGATCGCGGCGGTTCAAGACGGTGACACCATCGAAATCAACCTAAACGACTTCGAACTAAACCTAAAAATCTCCCCCGAACAACTCCAAGACCGCCTCTCCCACTGGCAACCCAAACCCCCACCCTACACCCGCGGCTCGCTCAGCAAGTACATCAAGCTCGTGCAGCCGGCTAGCACGGGGGCAGTTACGGGGTGAGACTGTTGGAGATAATGAACAGGTGTTTCCCGGGGCGTGACATTTAGTACTACAACTTCAAGCCAAATCGTTTCGGACGTCTTCGGCGATCTGCCGGATGCGCTGATCAACGAAATTCTTACGCGCTCGTCGGACATCTCCGAATTGGCCGGGGCCGCAGTCGACTCGCGCGTCGTTGAACGGGATGAACTGCGAGACCGCGCGTTAACTCTTGGCCTAATCAAGTCTGTTGGCGACTTGTCGGATTTGCCAGACAAATCTGTGGCGGCGGTCGACGGATCGGTTGCGGTGGTTCGGCTCGCTTCATTTGAACTCGCTGCGGCCGCGGCATTGGCTGTAGAAGGACTCGGAAGGAATTCGGTCACCGAGCAAATGCCGTTCGAGATTGAAGTCAAATTGCCGGGTCCGATCGCGCGTGCCAACGAAATCGGATATGGCTTGATGTTTTGTATGGAGTACGATGTCGCGGCATCGGTTGAACATGACCTGGTTATGTTGGACGGCGCGTTTTCAACGGGTATGGTCGCGATATCTATCGCTTTAAGGTCGGCGAGCGATCTGCAAGACGATTTGTCAAAGGAGTTTAGGCGTCGATGGACGGAATCGACGATGGAAATTGTGCCAGAACTTTTGGATTCAGATAGTGTCGTCGCATTGCCGAAGCGATCGTCATCGAATGAGTTCGTCAATCAGACCAGGCTCTTCGGAAGCCGACAGGTCGACACGAATGGCAGGTCTACTGCGAGCTTGATACTGGAAGCGGGCGAATATTCGGGGCCATTCCAATTGGAAACACACGGTTTCCATTTGGATTCACCTGATTTCTATCGGAGCTACACAGCAGATCTACAGGTGCTCTATTCCAACATCAATGTCGTTTATTTCAAACCTAAGGATTGGACGCACGCCTACCGGATCGAGGTGCCGCCAGCGATCGCGAACGATACGAGGCGACTTCACGAGACACTCGAGTCAGTGCGCAGACAGACAGTCAACCCAGCAATAAAGGAACCGTATCCTCTCTATGTCGCCGATCGATTCGCGAAGAGTCTGAAAAAAGGCATTGACGCGTTGCTCGATTCGGTCAGAGCTGAAGTTGTCTCGAAATCATCCGAACCAACAATCGCAGCAGACATGATGAACGCGTATCGAACCGATCCTTCGTTTGAGGAACCATCACCGTGAACAGCGAAACAGAAGGCGCCATGCCAGAAAATCGTGCCCCAGCTATACCTGTCGCGGTTGTGGGGAGTCCTTCGACGAATACCGAGTTGACACTCGACATTTTGGATGAAAGTATCGTCGCCAAACTAGTTGGCGCTTTAGTCGGGTTCACTTGGCGGCAGACCGGACCGACGGAACGCGGAGAAGCCCCACAGACTGCAGTTTTGGGCCAGATTACTTCGCTGGAGATGCGAAATCGGTGGCACGAAGATCAGACGTTCAAGAACATTATTAAATCAAATCGGAAGCTACCTGCCATCACTCCGGCTCAAGACACACGTACTGCTTTGATGAAGGTCGGCGGATGTTTCGTCAAACAAGCGGATGGATCGTATTCGCACAGTGACTTGGGCAGCGTTCCGTCAACGGGCGAAGTCGTTAACTTGATTCAGCAGCATTTCTTGGATTCGGTTTTGGACTTTTGCAAAGACGACCTTTTTCAACTTGGTCGCGCCTACGGCAACGACGTGGCGTTCCCGATGTGGTTCAAGCATTTCGGAGCCGGGAAACACGGCGTGGGCGAAGCGTACCACATCGGTATTTTTGGCAAAACCGGTTCTGGCAAGACAGGATTGGCGAAGATGTTGGTCACCGCCTATGCTAGGCACCCGAAGATGGGCGTAATGGTCATCGACCCGCAAGGCGAGTTTTCGCTTGAGATGACCGGTAGTCCCGTCGGGAGTCAAGCATTGGATCTGATGGGCATCCTGAAAAATCGTCTCGATCGTAAAGTAATGCAATTGCCAATTTCGCGCATTCGGCTGGAGGATTGGAATCTCCTCGAAGAACTCCTCGTCGGTAGTCGGATGTTCGATGTCGAACTAGGCGTACGCGGTGAGACGCAACAGACTACCGCGGTTCAAACCCTCATGAAACAGTTACGAAGCCACGGCCGCATCGATCAAATTGCGACGAGATCCTGTGCCACTGCGGCATTGAAATCTCTGAAGCGGCAAGCGGGAAAGGTTTACAACACCAAACCATTAGCCGACCGACTACGCGACAACATCGATGAACTGTTGGGTCACAAATTCGATGGATTCTACGACGACTGCTGGCGGCCAGTAACCGAGCTTTTTGCAGGTGGACGCAACAGAATTCGGCTCGACGAGATCGTGCGTCAACTCGTGGGTAATCATGACGAAGGTAAACCGTTGGTCGTGATCGATTTGTCGAATCAATCGGGCGTACAGCGTTGGAACGAGACGCTGCAGAACCGCGTAATTTCTCACCTCGCGAATGCTTTGGTGTCTGAATCTTCGAAATCCTTGGGTGATGGTTCAAGGAATGCGAACACACTGGTAGTGCTCGATGAAGCACATCGATTTGTACCATCTGGTGGCGATTTCCACCTTGACGACCAGGCGAGGGAGTTACGAAACGAGTTGAAACGCGCGGTTCGCGAAACTCGGAAGTACGGGGTAGGATGGATGTTTATCAGCCAGACGATGCAGGGCGTGGACACTGAGATACTGATGCAGCTTCGGGCGATGTTTCTCGGATACGGCTTGGCGTTCGGCCTCGAATTTCGTCGACTGCAGGAACTTGCCGGGGGTGATGACGATTCGATGACTTTGTATCGCAGTTTCAGGGATCCGCAATCGGCGATCGACGCCCGGTCGAAAGAATTCCCGTTCATGGCGTTGGGTCCAGTTTCTCCGATGCCGTTCTCCGGCAAACCGATGTTCTTCTCCGCCTTCAATGGCACGGAATTCACCTCCAACAACGCGTTAACGCCGTTCTCGGAACCCTGACGAAATGCGCTAACACTTCACCGATACAACTGGTTCAACATCAATCTCGGCATCGCCCAACGCATCGAATTCGATTCGATGCCCGCGCAACAACTCCATACCGATCGTCGGATTCCCAGGCACCTGATGTACTCTGATCGTACGCCATACCCTACCCCAGTAAACTCGTGCTTCGTAGATATTGACGTCCTCACTCGCTGAATTGCCGAACCTGATCCGTTGGTTGTCGACCCAATTCAGACCCAGTCGTTCAATCGCATCGGACGGCAAAGCCAGCCACTCTGTAAATCCGGTGTCAATAAACGCAACCAGTGGCACTGGCCCGTAGCCGACTAGCTCAATCTCCAAGCGAGCCGTGGGAAAGAGCCTGCCACGATCCCAAACACTCCCGACGTTCATTCCATTAACTCACTAAGGCCGTCCGGTATTCCAAGGCGCCTCAACAGCCCGCTAGGTGCACCCCAAAACGCCTGATTGAGATCGATGTGCCTCAACATGAAGATGTCGGCATTGGGAACACGCGCACGCAAGGTTTCGGTCACGTCGCGCGTATCGTCGATTTCCCATTCGCCGCTGTTGACGTCGATCGCCACGTACCGCCCCTCGTCGTCGTCGCTCAGCTGCGGTGCTATCTCGCTCTCGTAGATCTCCAACCCGCGTGCTCCAACCGCATCTCTATCTTCTTTTGTACGAACCATGGTCACCTCGCTCGTTCAGCGCGTCCTTAACACTTGAGTGTACCCCCATGACAGATCCTGGGGCTACCCTCGATATCTGCTATATTCAGCGTCTAGCGGTTGGTTGTTTGCCGCTTGGAATTTGCGAGGTTTGATATGGCGCTGAAGATCGTTGCTCCCGAGGTTTTGGAGGGGTTAGCCGAGTTCGACTCGGCTACCGTTCAGAATGCTGCCGCGATTGTGTATGGCGGTTACATTTCTGCGCACAACGACTACACTGGGCCGGACCTTAATCCGTATCTATGGGATTTGGACGGGTCTGGGAAGCCGACGGTGGGTTATGCGTTGACTTCGACTTGGATGCCGTTGCATGAACCTGCGCAGGAGATTGCGGGTCGGCTCGATTATATGGATTCGATTGCTTACGCCAACGCGCCGGTGATCGTGGTGCAGCAGGATATCGATTTGCCGGCGCGGCGGGGGGCGATTATCGGTGATGGGATGGCCTATCAGATGCGGGCACTAGGTGCGGTTGGCGCGGTTACGGATGGGAATGCTCGGGATGTTCCGGGGATCAAGGAGGCGGGGTTGGCGCTCTGGGCTACGGGTCGAGTTCCGGGGCATGGTCCGTTCAATTTGATCGATCACGATTTGCCGGTGGATGTTGCCGGCTTGCGGATTTTGCCGGGGGATATCTTGGTTTGCGACGGTGACGGGGTTACTCGGGTGCCAGTGGATGTTGCGGAGGATGTTTTGAAGACGGCTGCGGAGGTGCGGGCGAAGGAGGGTGCGGGGTTCAAGTATTTCTCGAAACCTGGGTTTACGATCCAGGATTGGGAGGACTATAAGGCGAGTGCGGGCGGTTGAGTGTCGGGCATCCCCTGCGAGCGCCGCTTCGCTTGCTCGCGTCCCCTTCGCGAGCGAAGGGGGGTCCTTTTTCCCCGCCCCTCTGGATTCCGGCTTTCGCCGGAATGACGGGGTTAACGAGTGAAGACGGGGCCGCGCATTACTTTTGCTTCATCGCTAGCCATGAAGGTGGCGATTTTGGCTACGTCGTCGGGGTCGGTTAAAGCGGCTACTTCGGATTCATAGTGGGCGCGGTCGCCGGTTTTTTCGAGTTGCAGGCGGAGGTTTTTGAGGACGAGCGGGGTTCGGACGCGTCCGGGGGCGATGTCTTGGACACGGATCTTATTCATGTCGATGTGTCTTTGCATGACCATGGTGAAGCCGTGGACGGCGCCTTTGGACGCTCCATAGGCGTAGGAGGATGATCCGCCGGTTACTCCGGCTCCGGATGCTGTGGTGATGATGACGCCGCCGTCGGGCTGGCGGTTCATGTGGGTGACGACTTGCTTGGTGACGAGGTATGTGCCTCGGAGGTTGATGTGGATGACGCGGTCCCAGATGGCTTCTTCGAAGGAATCGATGGGGGTGTATGCGCCGTCCATGGTGCCGGCGAAGTGAAGAAGGACGTCGATGCCACCCATCCATTGGACCGCGGCGGCCACGCTTCCTTCAACGCTTGCACGGTCTGCGACATCGACGTGCCAGCATTTGGCAACGGTAGATCCGGTGGCGGAGTTTATGGTGTTGGCGGTTTCTTGGGCTTCGGCGTCGTCAACGTCGAAGATTGCGACGGCTTGGGCACCACATCCGGCAGCCATGATGGCGGTGGAACGTCCGATACCGGTGGCAGCGCCGGTGATGATGATGCGTTTGGTTGTGAGGTCGGCGGGCATGTGTGAGGGGGATTAGGAGGTTAGTTCGCTCGTTGGATTTTAGGTGATGGTGATTGGGCGCGTCTAATTGGTCTGCGTTGGTGTCTGAACTAGGATGCGAAGGATTTGGAATGATGGGAAGGATGATGGGTGGTGTGTGTGAGGGGTGTTGGGGTGGATGGTGGTTTGGTGTTATTGTCTGAACTGGAATGTGGCTTCGAGGATAGGTTTGAGATCCTATGTGTGTATAATACACACATAGATAGCAGAGAGGTCATGCGGCGGCTCGAACGTGATGGTTGGAATCTGAGGAACGTGAGGGGTAGCCACCACAACTTCACCCATCCATCGAAACGAGGTTTGGTGACGGTGAAACATCCACTCAAGGATTTGCCGATTGGCACCCTGCAGAGCATATTCCGACAGGTCGGCTGGAACTGGAGGGACCGATGATGCGATTTCCGATAGTTGTTCACAAAGATGAGGGAAGTGCTTACGGCGTGACGGTGCCGGACCTGCCCGGGTGTTTTTCCGGCGGGGATACCTTGGAAGAGGTTTTGACCGCATCGCAAGAGGCGATACTCAGCCATATCGAGGTGTTGCTGATGGACGGGCACGCGGTTCCGAAGCAAAGACCGATTGAAGAGCACCGATTGAACGAGGATTTTGCCGACGGAATATGGGCGCTCGTTGATGCCGATGTGTCGAAGTTGTCGGGCAAGCGGATAAGGGTAAATATCACACTGCCGGAGCGGGTGTTGGCTATTGTGGATGAGGCGGCTACGCGGGAGCGAGAGACGCGTTCGGGGTTCTTGGCGCGGGCGGCGTTGAGATATGTGGATGAGGGAGTGGGGTAGGGATTCGGATGACTTTTGAGGGCTTGCCAGTGGCAAGCCCTCGTTTTTAACGCAGCGGGCGTTCGATCAAGCTAGGCTGACTAGGGATTCTGGTGCTCTTCGTTCGTTGATCAGTTCTGGAAATGCTTCGCTACCACCTCTTCAAAGAAATTGCGAGCAATATGCTCGATCTTTTGATCTACACAAATCTCACCTCTCCTCGCAATAAATATCTCGTCTACCGGAGAGTAGGCAATTTCTCTAAGGTCCGGGACGTTCGGACGTGAAATTTCATCGAGTTTTTCGAAATAATACGGTGTTTCCTCGCGAGCTAGATGAAGCGAAACTTTCGCGTAGTCAGACATTGGTCTGTTTGCATAACCGAAAAAATGCAAATACCGAGCTGATCTACGTTCTTGCACGAAGTCGACGCGGAAAAACCAAGTCTGCTTTGCTGACTGCCGTTGTCTTAAGGCAAGGTATTTTTCAAATGCGAGCATCCCAAATGTCGATATATAAATTTGAGTTAGCGGAACCGTATCATTTAGTTGATTGACGATGTTTTGGTAGTGACTGACTAATAGTTCCATTGCGCTTTTCCATAATTCATATTCATTCGTCATTCGTGGCATTTCAGAAGCGGAAATTCGGCTGGCTAGCGTACGTGTCCATTCTTGTTGTTGTTTTTGTTCTTGTGCGGCAGTTTCATACTCTTCTAAAGTCTCCGAGATGCACTCAATCAACAAAGCTATGAACGGCGTCAAATCGGAGACTTGAGAGTGCTCCAACGCGTCGATGTACCTCGCTCGATCGTCGCGCGTGACGATCGCAATTGGGTAGCCGGCTCGCATCAAGATGAGATTCATGAGAATTCGCGCCGTTCTTCCGTTACCGTCAATAAATGGGTGGATCTGGGCGAAGTTTGCATGACATACGGCGGCCACTTCGATCGCTTTGTCGTCGAGATCGACAGACGCTGGTTCAAGCCAATCCATGAAGTCTCGCATTTCTGCAGCGACCGCAACGTGAGTTGGGGGTTCGTATTTTGATCCTGAAATCGCGACGTCAACCGACCGATACGCACCTGCGTTTTCGTCATCGATGCCTTTCAATATTAGGCTATGAATCTGGCGGATGTCGTTTTGGGTAATCGGATTCGAGTTGTTCGCTACCATAGATTCTAAGAAATCTAAGGCATGACCTAGATTTTTGGCTTCTGCTTGGTCCTTAAGCGACTTCCCTGTGATAGTTAAACCCAATTCGACCACTTGTCGTGTTTCACCTGCATCCAATAGGTTGCCCTCAATTGCGTTGGAGTGGTAAATGTTCTTGATGCGGAAATACTGCCGAATATGTCGAAGCGAGTCACCAGCTAATTTGCCCCCCGTTCGCATCTGTTCGACACGTTCAATGATTTCGTCGAGACGGGGAAGGATGTTTTGGTCGTAAAGGAACGGAGTGCCTTCGATTTCTTTTTCAACGAATTCTTCGTCGTAAAATGCTGAATTTAGCGTCATTTTCTATCCTCTCGTTTCCGTGATTAGTTCGTCTGTTCAGATAGTACTCGAACCCGACCAACGAGAAGGTGCTGCCGAGTGCGACCATCCGATGTTGCTCATAGTCTTCGAAGGATTTACCCGAAACGAATTCGAGGATGGCTTCTGCGGATTTGTTGGATGTCCCAGAGGAAGCATTTGGGGTCACGCCGCATAGATTTGCTCTCGGGTTTCGTCGACGGATTTCCGGAAGTATGGGTTTTTGATCGCTGTGTCGTCGACGAGGTCGACTTCGCGGTTGAAGAGGGGTTGGAGGTCTTCTTTGAGGTCGATGTGATTGCCGTACCAGGGTTTACGGGGTGCGTCGCCGAATTCTACGATGAAGTCGATGTCGCTTTGGTCAGGTTTGAAGTCGCCGACTGCGGCGGAACCGAAAACATCGAGCTGTTTGACGTGGTGACGTCGGCAGATCTCGGCGATTTGGTCGGTATGTTCTGCGATTAGAGGGATCATTGTTGGTCTCTTGAATCGTAGGATACCGGAGTTGGATTGCCATTCGAGCATCCCCTAATACGGGGGACACCCTCACCCTAGCCCTCTCCCATCGAGGGAGAGGGCTAGGGTGAGGGTGCTTCGACGGTGGCGATGTAGCCGTCTTTGGTTTGGGTTGGGCTGTAGGTGATTTGGGGGGCTCCTCCGGCATCGGCTACGTCGGCTTCGACGATGCGAAGTTCTTCTAGGAGGTTGGTGGAACCGGACATCCTGAGGGTTGCTAGGGGTTTCCCTAGGCCGATTTTGGCTTCGTGTTTGGCTTTTCGGACGGCGGCTATGGCTCGGCAGGCGGTTTGGAAAGAGTTGGAGTTAGTGGGCGATGGGACGTGGGTTATTTGGACGGGGGATACGCCGAAATGGAAGTTGACTGGGCCTGCATCGACGCGGTGGGTTTTGCCGCGCACGGGTGCCGCGGGGGTGTCGGGTTCTTGCTGCGCGGTGGGGCGGTCTGGCCAGGGAGCCAAATGGATTGAGGGGTGGCCGGTTTCTTGGGCGAAGGTCCAGGACCAGACTTCGTCGGTGATGGTGGGGACGAAGGGTGCGAATAGGCGGAGGATGGCGTTTAGGCCTAGGCGTAGGGTTGCTACTGCTGAGGATCTGCCTTGGGGGTCGGTTTCGCTGCGGGCTCGGCGTTTTACTAGTTCGATGTAGTTGTCGGCGAAGGCGTCCCAGAAGAAGGTTTCGGTGATCTGAAGGGCGTGTGCGAATTCGTAGTTTTCGAAGGCGTTGGTGGCGCGTTGGACGGTGTCTCGGAGGTCGTGGACGAATGCGCGGTCGAGTTCGGTGGTGATTTCGCCGTGTTCGGCTTCTTGCATGAGAACGAATTTGCCGGCGTTGTATAGCTTGGTGACGAGTTTGCCACCGATGGTGAAGACGGTTTCGTCGAAGGCCATGTCCATGCCGGGACGTCCGTTGGATGCCCAGTATCGGACGGCGTCGGCACCGAACTGGTTGACGAGGGGCATCGGGGTGACAACGACGCCGCGGGATTTCGACATCTTCTTGCGGTCGGGGTCGACGATGAACCCAGAGATCATGGCTTTGTGCCAAGGGACGTTGTCGTTGTGGAGTGCGGACTTGACGATGGTGTAGAAAGCCCAGGTTCGGATGATGTCGTGGGCTTGGGGTCGCAGGTCAGCTGGGTAAAGGTTCGTCATGCGGTCGCCGTCTTCGCCCCATCGGGCTAGGATCTGGGGGGTCATGGACGAGGTGAACCAGGTGTCGAAGACGTCTTGCTCGCCGATGAAGCCGTTAGGTTGGTTGCGCTGGGATTCGTCGTAACCGGGTGCTGGCGTGAGCATCGGGTCGATGGGGAGCATGTCGTCGGTTGCGACGATGTAGCTGTCGTATTGGACATCCCCGTTTTCGTCGATGGGGTACCAGACAGGGATGGCGACGCCGAAGAATCGCTGACGAGAGATTGCCCAATCATGGGCTAGGCCGTCGGTCCAGTCGGCGTATCGCTTCTGCATGAATTCGGGGAGCCATTGGACTTTGGCGCCGACTTCTTGGAGGAGCGGTTTCTTGTCCATGAGGCGGACGAACCACTGGCGCGAGGGGATGTATTCGATGGGGGTCGTGCCCTTCTCGTAGTAGCGGACGACGTGTTCCATGGGGCGCGGTTCGGACTGGAGCGGGGGTTCGGTTTCGACGTCGGGGCCGAGCATGGTTTGCGCGGCGGTTCCGGGACAGGCGAGCAGCTCGACCATCTTGGTTCGGACGTCGTTGAGTCGGAGTCCAGCGACCTGGTCGTAGAAGAATTGGGCGCGGCGCGGGTCTAGGGAGCCCCAACCGGGTTCGTCCGAACCGTACGGGACGAAGGTGCGCGGTGCGGCTTCGCCGTCGCGGGAGACCATGGGTCGGAGTTCGAGGTTGTGGGTCCGCCACCACTCGACGTCGGCATCGTCGCCGAACGTGCAGAGCATGAGGATGCCGGTACCCTTTTGAGGGTCGGCTTTTTCGCTGGGGAATATAGGGACTTTGGCGAAGAAGCCGGGTGTGATGGCGTGTTTGCCGAAGAGGGGCTTGAAGCGCTCGTCGTCCGGGTGGGCAGTGACGGCGACGCAGGCGGCGATCATCTCGGGGCGCGTAGTCGAGATGACGAAGGTTCGAGGTACGCCCTCCTCGCCTTCGATGAAGGATTCGTAGATGCCGAATTCGATGTCGTGGTATGCGCCGGGGGTTGGTCGGTCTTCAACCTCGGCTTGGGCAACGGCGGTCTGAAAGTCGACGTCCCACATGGTCGGGAGTTCGGCGGTGTAGACGTGCCCGCGCTCATCGAGATCGAGGAAGGAGCGTTGGGCGATGGCGCGGCAGCGGTCGTCGATGGTGGCGTATTCCTCGTCCCAGTCGATGGAGAATCCGAGGCGATTAAAGAGTTCTTTGTAGGTCTTTTCGTCTTCGGCGGTGACTTCGTGGCAGAGTTCAATGAAGTTGCCGCGGGAGATGACGAGTTGCTCGTCCGTATCGAGGCCGAGTTCTTTGCGGCGGCGGCGGACGTTGAGGTCGGGGATGTACGGGACGTTCGGCTCGGCTCGGACGCCGAAGTAGTTTTGGACGCGGCGCTCGGTCGGGAGTCCGTTGTCGTCCCAGCCCATGGGGTAGACGACGTTCCAGCCGGTCATGCGCCGATATCGGGCGATGACGTCTTGGTGGGTGTAGGAGAAGACGTGGCCAGGGTGGAGGGATCCGCTGGCGGTCGGTGGCGGCGAGTCGATGACGAAGCTCTGTTCACGGGAGGCGGATTTGTCGTGCTTGGAGATGCCGAGGGCATCCCATTGGGTTCGCCAGTATGCTTCGCGTTCTTTGATGTCGAAGCGGCGAGGTAGGCTGCGCGGGTCGATGGACTTGACTTTGTTGTCGGCGGTTTCGGTTGTCACTTGGGTTCTCTCTTTGTCCTTCGGGCGGTTCACCCGTTATCGGGGTGTGCCCCCTTTGCCCTTCGGACATTTCCCCCGTTAACGTGGGAAACCTGTTGGTTTTCGGCCGGGATACAAAAAACCGTCCTATCAAAGGACGGGGCTACGGGTGCCTCGCGGTACCACCTTTGTTGCCGACGCTGGTTTGGCGACGACCGCTCGATGACGCTTGGTAACGGGCGTTTTCCGACTGCGCTTAGTTGCCTTTGCTCTTGCCTATCTGGATTCCCGCCTACGCGGGAATGACGGACGGTTGGTTTCGGCGCAGTTGCTCTGGGGCGACTTCGCGGGTTGACGCTTCCGACTTTGCAGCTGGCGTCGGATCTCTGGTGAGCGTCAGGGTCCGTTACTACTCCCCTTTGTTGCGTTTGGGTTTTTGTTCTGGGTTTGATTCTAACGCAGGAAGAAATTTGGTTTTTGGATGCGGTGGAGAATTGGTGTGATGAAAAGATCGATAGGTATCCCTCGCTTAAGACATCTGAGGAGCGTTGGTACGTAGCGGTTTAATCAAGTCCGATTTTGAAGTGGGCCAATACGGCGTCTAGTTTGTCATCAAGGCGTTGCAATCCGTCGTCGACTTTGTTTTCGAGACGCTGTGTCCGCTGATCGAGAAGTTGTACGCCCTGCTCCACCCGCTCCATGCGTTGCTCAAGGACCTGTTGGCCCTGTTCTAACCGTTGTTGGCCTTCGTCGAGGCGTTGGAATTTGTTGTCTAGGTCGTTGAGATGTGCCGCGTAACCTTTGCGTGTAGGCATGTCCACTTCCAACGCCTCTACTCGACTTTCGAGGTCTTCGATTGTCGTCATGCTTCGATCCTGTATTGAATTCGTAGAACGCTATTAATTATTACACGTGGCATTGATAACCCGATGCACTGACATGTTACCACAACTGTTGCATGGTTGCAACCATTCAGGGGAATGATCGGTTTAACCCGACAGGGAGTCTGGGTCGGCGATGGCGAGGTCGGTTGAGGCGCGAACGTAGATGGTGAGGGTTTGGCGGTTGCTGTCGGTGACTTTGTAGACCTTGATGTGGCGGAGGCGGATGCCGGTGCCTTCGAGGAGGTTGTCCCGGTCGGGCATTGTTACGCCGTTGAAGGAGCCGAGGCGGACGTAGTTGTTGTGGTGCTGGAACCAGATGATGTTTCGGCGGGAGATTCCGGGTAGCCAGTAGCAGGGCGATCCCCATTTGATGCCTTCGGTGAGGTTGTGGCCGGAGGCGATGACGGTGTCTCGGACGTCTTTGAGAAGCTGATGGGCTTCTGGCGGTTGATCTGACAGCCAGTCGTCGAACGCCGCTTGGTCTAAGCGGGATTGGGTCATCGGGACAACGACTTGATTCGGCGCGGTTTGACGAGGCCGAATTCGAGGAGTGCTCCGCCGTCTTGGTCTTTGAGCATTCTGACGCGCCGGTCGTTTACGGCGTCCATTTGGGACATCATGTCGAGTCCGCGTCGAGTCTCGGCGGCAATTTGGGGTGCGTTGGTGTATTCGATGCGGCGTTTGAAGAGCCAGTAGGTGAACTCTTCGTCGAGGCCGATGCTGCGCTGGTCTTCACCGAATTCGGCGATCAGATCGGACAAGCGGTCGGCGTTTTCCTGGGCGAATTCTTTCCACAGGTCTTGCTCGGTCTCTTCGTAGAGGCCGAGGAACACCTTGTCGGAAGCATTATCGGAGGGTGGTTTTCCTGAGGAGTATCGTCGTTTTTGGATACGGGATTGGACGGCGGCGATGAGGCACTGCTCGATGTGTACGCCGTAGAAATGGTTGAGGTGTGCGCGCCATCCGTCGACGCCGAGGATGCGTCGGAACTCGTGTTCCGGTACTCCGCCGAAGACGCCGGTGGAATCGATCCATTCGAATATCTTGTGGGCTGGCAGTGTCGTCGAGCCTTCGTCGGCGAGCTGCGTTGCGATTCGCTCGGCGAGTCGTTTCCAGTTGAAGGCTTCGCCGCCGATGAAGTAGTGGAATGTTTCGCCGAATACACGCTCGTTTTCGATGGGCCATACGGCGACGGTTTCGAGGAACGCGGTTTTCCAGTCAGCGGCATGGTTTTCGACGTTTTTCTGGAGATCGACGACCAACTGCCGACGCTTCGTTTTGATGTCGACTTTTTTGTTAGTTTTGCTTTGCAGTGTGACGCTCATGCCGTTTTCACCTAGGCGCCTTTGAGCGTTGATTCTTCTTGTTGCGGCGTTCGATTACTCGGCGTTCTTTTCTGGAGAGCCTTCGTCCGTCGGCGGCGTGTGTCGGCGCGTCGACGGTTGCGATGGTGGTCGTGCCGCCCGTTCCTTGGCGTGACGCGTTGGCGGAGGACATGACGGATTGCTGTCCGGCTTGGGCGAGGGCGATGCGTTGCGCAGCGGCGAGGGCATCGGATTTGAGAGGAGTGGCTCTGCTGGATGCGAGTTGCGAGGTTGGTTGCGGGAGGTTGGGAGCCAGGTGGAAGATGGTGCGAGCGACTTCGTTGCGTATCTCTTCGTTCATTTCGTTGAACATCTGAAACGACATGGTTCGGTACTGGACCAGCGGGTCGCGCTGCCCGATGGCTTGGAGGCCGACGGACTGGCGCATGTTCTCCATGCGGGTGAGGTGTCCGACCCAGTGGCGATCGAGGACGCGCAAGAGGACGCTGTGCTCGATCATCTGGAGGTGTTCGTCGCCGAAGAGGAGTTCGCGTTGGGCGTAGACGGTGTCTACGTAGTCGTGGAGTTCCTTTTCGATTTCCGGCTGAGTGAGGCCGATGAGGTCGTCTTCGGATGCTAGGACCTCCAGGATCGGGAAGGAGCGACGGATTTCACGTTGGAATCCTTGGGTGTCCCATACTGTAGCGTCGCCTTCGAGGTAGAAGTTGACGGCACGGGTGAGGGCGTCCTTTATGTAACCGCCGATCTCTGTCCGGAAGTCACCGCCGTCGACGATGCGGTCGCGCATTTTATAGACGACATCGCGTTGGGTGTTGGCGACATCGTCGTAGTCTACGAGTTGCTTGCGGATTTCGAAATTGATGCCTTCGACTTTTTGCTGTGCGTTCTCGACGGACCTGACGAGCACGGAGTTCTCGATGGGGACGTCTTCCTCCCAATTGAACATCTCAAGGGTGCCTTTGATGCGGTCGCCGCCGAAGCGTCGGACTAGGTCGTCTTCGACGGAGAGGAAGAATTGGGTTTCGCCGGGGTCGCCTTGTCGGGCGCAACGGCCTCGGAGCTGGTTGTCGATGCGTCGAGATTCGTGGCGTTCGGTGCCTAGAACGAAGAGTCCGCCTTTTTCTACTACCCCGTCGTGTTGCTGCTGCCAGATCTCTGTGGGATCAGCGGTCCCGTGTCCGTTTTTCGATTGCTGACCATTGCGCTTGGATTTGTTCTGGTTGGATGTCTCCGCGACGACGCTTTCGGGGTTTCCGCCGAGGATGATGTCGGTACCACGACCGGCCATGTTGGTGGCGACGGTGATGCCTCCCGGGAATCCGGCTTGGGCGATGACGTGGGACTCGGATTCGTGTTCTTTGGCGTTGAGGACTCGGTGGTCGATGCCGCTTTTTTTGAGCAGATCGGCAATTTTCTGTGATTTCTCAATGGTGGTGGTGCCGACGAGGACGGGTCTTCCGGCTTTGCTCAGCGCTTCGATTTTTTCGGCGGCGGCTCTCCATTTGGCCTCTTCGGTCATGAAGATGAAGTCTTGGTGGTCTACTCGCTTGTCTTCTTGGTTGGTCGGGATTTCGAGGACGTCGAGGCCGTAGATTTTGGAGAACTCCTCGGCTTCGGTGACGGCGGTCCCGGTCATTCCGCTGAGCTTTACGTACATGCGGAAGTAGTTCTGGAGGGTGATGGTTGCGTAGGTTGCGGATTCGGCGCGGACTTGGACACGCTCTTTGGCCTCGAGCGCTTGGTGTAGGCCGTCGGAGAAACGCCGCCCTTCCATGAGCCTTCCGGTGAATTCGTCGACGAGTATGATCTCGCCGTCGCGGACGACGTATTCGCGGTCGCGTGAGTAGACGTGCTCGGCTCGGATGGCGTTCTCGACGAGGTGTGGCAACTCGTTGTCTTCGCCGGATTCGCTGTAGAGGGTGTCGACGCCGAGCATCCGTTCGGCTTTTTCGCTTCCGACTTCGGTCAGCGAGACGTTGCGGCGTTTAAGGTCCATCTCGAAGTCGGTTTCGGGTTTGAGGCGGTTTGCGACGGTGGCGAAACGGGAATAGTTGCGCACGGTTTCGATGCCCGGTCCGCTGATGAGGAGCGGCGTTCGGGCTTCGTCGATGAGGATGTTGTCGACCTCGTCTACGATGGCGTATGCGAGTCCGTGTTGGACTCTGTCGGTGGATCCGCTAACCATGTGGTCACGCAGGTAGTCAAAGCCGAGTTCGTTGTTGGTTGCGTATACGATGTCGCAGTTGTAGGCATCGACCTTGCTGGATGGTCGCAAGTGGGTTCCGACGACGGTTGCGAACTTTGCGGAAGCATCTTCACGTTCTGCGGTTTCGCCTTCTTGGTAGTTCTCGTCGAAGACGAACGACTGGCTGTTCTGTTGCAAACATCCGACGGAGAGGCCCATGAATTTGTAGACGGGGCCCATCCATTCGGCGTCGCGCTTGGCAAGGTAGTCGTTGACGGTTACGACGTGTACCGGGTCTCCGTTGACCGCGTTGAGGTATGCGGCGAGTGTGGCGACGAGAGTCTTGCCCTCTCCAGTACGCATCTCGGCGATTTTGCCTTGGTGCAGGACGACTCCGCCGATCATTTGGACGTCGAAGTGGCGCATGCCGAGGACGCGCGCGGATGCTTCTCGGACGGCTGCGAATGCTTCGGGGAGAATGTCGTCGATGGATTCGCCGCCGTTGAGACGGGATTTGAACTCGTAGGTAAGCGCGGCAAGGTCGTCGTCCGTCAGAACGCGCATCGAATCTTCGTGTGCGTTGATCTCGTCGACGATCGGCTGCAGCAGCTTGAGCTGCTTCTCGTTCGGATCGCCTACTAATTTTCCTAGCAGTTTTCCGATCATGATTCTCTTTTTATCATGACGTCTTTTTTGTCTGAACTGGGATTGACGGGATTATCTGCCTAGATGTGTTACGAAACGTCGTGAGGTTGGGGATGGGTAATATGGGTTTTGAACCAGGAGGGGCGTGGTTGGTAAGAATGGATTTCGATTGGGTGTTGGTTGATGGGTATGTTGCGGTGATATGCCCCCTCGTCTCGAGTTTCTACATACTGGCGCTTCTATTGTGGTTGTGTTGTTGCGGGATATTTACGTATCGCGCTGGATCCGGATACTGTTGTATGGTTCTATCATTGCGCGCTTGAAAGACGTGGGATACGGTCTATCTTGATTCCCCCCCCCCCCATTTATCAAACAGATATTCTAAAACCGCGGTCGTCATGTTACGGCGGCTGAGTATTGTTCTGGTCGGGGCTCTGGTGTTGTCGGTGTTGTCGGTCTTGGTTCTTGGTGTTTCGGCTCAGGGCGAGTTGTTTTTGATGCCTGGTGATGTGGGTTTTTCAGTAGATATGGAAATCGTGGATCTGGATACGTCGGCCGATTCCACGTGTGGTTTGACGTCGGGGGGCGATATAACGTGCTGGGGTCAGAATATATCTGCGCCGATTCTGGCTCGTGGATTCGTCGACGTGGCTACCGGAAGGACTTTCACCTGCGGTCTGAAATCGGACGGCACAGTACAGTGTTTCGGATTCGATCGGTTCAGCGGCGGGCAGACGACCCCGCCGGTTTCCGACGAGGGTGAAGCAATCCTTTTTTCGGAGATAGATTCTTACGCAAGTCATCTGTGCGGCATTGGTCTGAACGATGGGCGAGTGGTCTGTTGGGGATACGACTCTCACGGGCAGAGTTCTGGGACTTCAGCTAGCAGGTCGAGCGAAAGCTACGACTATTCGGGAGACGAATTCTCATATATCCGGGCGGGAAAAACGCACTCATGCGGAGTTTTGAAGGGTGGGTCGGAGGCAGGCAACATCAGGTGTTGGGGTGACAACTTCTATAACCAGTCAACGGTTCCCGCTACATACGCGAGCACGGCGTTCACCGCGGTCGAAGCGGGTAGTGAATTCACCTGCGGTTTGCTTGCGGAAGGTGAGGAAGCAGGGAAAGCGGTGTGTTGGGGCGACGACCAATATCGTGCGGTCTCGGACGTTCCGGATGCGGAACGTTTCGTCGACATTTCGGCAAACGATCGCCACGTCTGCGGAGTGACCGCGGTTGGGCATGTGCGTTGCTGGGGCGCGGTGGATAAACCACACGACCTCAAGGTCGACTACGGGCAAACGTCGGTACCGGTGGATTACCGGGACGCGACGTTCAGCAAGGTGATCTCCGCTGAGTACCACAGCTGCGGCATACTGGACGGTCGTAACGATCAAGCTGTTGGAGAAGTGGTTTGTTGGGGAGCGGAGTTCGAATATGATCCGACCGCAGTACATCTCGTGGACGGTGGGCGCGCGGATAGTTCCCACTATCGTTATCCAGCGCTGGGTGCGGATCCGAAAGTTGATACGGGTCGGTATTACAACTGTGGTCTTACGGTGGCGCGTGACATAGTTTGTTGGGGCGGTGGGTCTACGAAGCGTACGTTTACGAAGGGACCGTTCATCGATTTGTCGGTGGGCTGGGATCACACTTGCGGTGTACGAGAAGGTGGTGGCGTGATGTGTTGGGGAAGGAACAACAATCTGCAGAGCAGAGGGTGGTCGGGCCCTACGCTAAGCTCGCGATTGCAGGCGAATTCTGCGCTTGTCGAGAATCTGACGACCGATTACACGTTCAAATCGGTTTCCGCAAGCCTTTACCACACGTGCGGCATTCTTGATGGCCTCACAGCAGGTCAGACATCGGGAGCGGTGATGTGCTGGGGACACAACGGGGAGGGACAATCTACGCCTCCTTCGAGTACTTTCAAAGAGATAAGCACGGGTTTATATCACGGATGCGGTCTTCGGGATGGTCAGAATGGTCAGCTCGAGAACGGTATCGAATGCTGGGGCGCGATCTGGGCCGACGGCAGAACGGGTCTTACGGCCGAGTGGGATCCGACGTCTGACTATGGTCAGGCGGATATCCCGTTGGAGTTGGAGGATGTGGAATTTCGGTCGGTTTCGGCTGGTTTTTATCACACCTGCGGGGTGCGAAAAGACGACGGTGCGATGGAGTGCTGGGGGTACCCTCAGGTGGCGGAGATTCCTGCCGACATGCAGGAGTTGGAGTTTTCGTCGGTGAGCGTCTCACGGTTCTCGACCTGCGGAATAACGGCGGATAATCGAGTGAAGTGTTGGGGTCCGAGCGCAATGGCCGCCTGGCCGAGCACGCCTGTTGCTTGGGGGGCGGTTCCCGCTCGCTACCTGAATCAGCATCGAGTTCCCGAAGTGTACGTAGACGTTGAGTTCGAGAGCGTCAGTGCGTCAATGTGGCATGTCTGTGCGACGCGGCCCGGGGGAACGGTTGCGTGCTGGGGTGCGGACGCGATTCCGAGCACTGCGAAGATCGATGTTTTCGTGGGGAAGGAGATCATCAACACGGGTCAGGCTTGGGTGCCGCGATCGTTCCGAGCGTCGCCGCCCACTGCCACACCTACGCCCACCGTTACGCCCACGCCAACCATCACGCCCACGCCAACTGCCACACCTACGCCCATTCTTCTGCGCATCCTTCGCATCGAACCTGCGATCCGGGGCGTGCATCTGGGTCTGGGCGAGCGTGTCAGTCTGAGGGTGGAGGTATATGGGCGGCAGGACCTCCGCGACGATTCACTGGGTGATCGCCACGATATAACGTTCGATTGGACAGTTGGCGAGGCGGCGGCTTTGTTGGAGGGTGGCGATTTCCGCGAAGATGTTCGCGAGAGTGATGATCGTGTGGGCAACGGCGAGGTGGATGATCGTCGGGCGTTGCACATCGCGTCGTCGGAGCCGGGCAGATACATGGTAAGTGCCGCATTGGATCCGGGAACGGAGTGTGTGCCCAAGCGTGATGGGGAGACGGATCAGGATGCCATCGACCGCTGCACCGCGATTTTTGAGATCACCGTGACGCGATTTTCGCCGCCGGAGGCGACACCCGTTCCGCCGCGCGATCCGTCTGGTGAGATTCCCTCGGTGATAGTGGATGACAGGGGTACTAACTACGAGGTGTTCACACCGGAGGGCGGCGGCGAGTTCATCACCGAAAGGTGTTCGTTCCGGGTGCCCGAGGGTTCAGTGAAAAATGACGAGGTTATGGGCATCTTCATCACCGAGCTCGAAACGCCTGAGGAGCGGTTGGCAGTGGTCGATCCTCGCTTCGCGACCGAAGGGGTCCAATGTCAGATCGATGCGGTGGCGATCGACGGAACGCGGTTGACGGACTACCGTCTGCGTAAAGCGGGAGACATCTGCATGCCGTTGCCGGACGCGTTCAGGCCCAAGACGTTTGACGTGCTTGTAGGCTCGATCAACACCGAGGCGACTCTGACGGCGCTGAGCAGCAGGCTTTACCTTGCCAACTCTGCCGGCGAGTTGAAGGTCTGCGGCGCGTTAAGTTCGCTGTCGGCCACGACTACAGTTGCTTTGCGTGCGGAGGTAGCAGTGGAACTGTCTCCGACGCCGGCACCGGAGATCAAGGGGATCGAGACGGGCGGCGTCGGTTTGTCGAATGGTCGCACGGTGCTGCTGATGCTTCTGGGCATCGCGGGGATTTTGGCGGGTGGCACGGTACTGGTTGGTAGGCGGCGGGAGTGACGGGGGTGTGCGCGGGGTGGCGGTATGAACCCCCTGCGTCTTGCCTCCCTCCCCCTTTTGCTACGCAAAAGGGGGAGGGAGGGATGTGGCGGTTAGTCGGGAAAGAGCGCCCCGATAGATCGACCCTGGTGGATGCGCATGATAGCTTCTCCAATCAGAGGTGCGATCGATAGAACTTTTATCTTTTTGTGTTGCTTGTGATTCGGAAGAGGGACGGTGTCGGTAATCACGATTTCCGAGAGTTCTGGTATCTGTGCGAGTTTGGCTGCGGCGTCGCCGGGGAAAACTCCGTGCGCGGCGGCGGCGAAGACATCGCGCGCTCCGTTGAGTCGTAGACCTTCCGCAGCCGCGGCCATTGTTCCGCCGGTGGCGATTTCGTCGTCGATCAAGATGGCGTTGCGACCGTTGACTTCACCGATGACGTTGTGCGTCTCGACGCTATCGTCGTTGCCGGTTCGACGTTTCTCAACGATGGCAAGTGGTGCATCCATGAAGTGAGCAAAGTCGCGGGCGCGTTTCGAACTGCCGATATCAGGAGATACGACGACGGGGGCTTCCAGTTCTTTCTCGATGAAATATTTCGAGAGCATCGGCATGGCGGTGAGCTCGTCGACGGGAACCTTGAAGAAGCCTTGCACCTGTCCGGCGTGTAGATCGACGGTGAGGAAGCGATCTGCACCGGCAGTTTCCAAAAGATCTGCGATCAAGCGTCCGGTGATGGGCACACGGGGTTGATCTTTTTTGTCGGTTCGGGCGTAGCTGTAGTAAGGGACGACGGCGGTGATTCGACCTGCTGAGGCGCGGTGTGCGGCATCGATCATGATCAGCATCTCCATGATGTGATCGTTGACCGGTTCCGCAGTTGGCTGGACGATGAAGACATCGCGCGCGCGAACGTTTTCGAGGATTTTTACGAAGGTGTTATCGTTCGAAAATTTGAAGACGTCGGCTTTACCGATGTCGATGCCGAGGTAGTTGCAGATTTTCCGGGACAGACCTTCGTGGGCCGTCCCAGACAAGACTACTGGGCCTCCGTTAATTGGGCGCATCGATGAGGAACCGGAACCGCGTATTGCATGCAAATTAAGTGACGAACTTCGATTCTAGCACTAGCCGGGGAACGGACAGGGCGCGATTTGCCCAAATCGGCGTATGCCTCGGCTTCGTGATGGGATTGCAGTAGGGAGTCACAGGTCCAACACAAGGTACTCTGCGCAACCTGGATCGTTTAGAGGGGTAGATTCGGACTTGATTATGCGTTCGATTTCGCGCTTCGTCGACCTGCGAAGGGGCTTCACGGTATCACGCTGCATTCATCATCCCCCAGAGCGATGGTTGTCTCGATCCCGAATCGAGTGAGTTCTTCATCGCCTTTTGGGTTGACCAGAGACCGGTCGCGCGGAATCTCGTCCTCAAGGGTTTTAAATGCGTAGAGAATGACCATGAAGCTGTTGAGGCGGTCACTGTAGTCGTCAGGGTGTTCTGGATTGTTGTTGAGGGATGTCAAAAACTGGTCTACAAGTTCCGATTGATCAAGATCCCCCAAACGGAAGCGTTGCCGGACTGTACATGCGGGTGCCACGTCAACGGTCGTGAACAATCTGTAAGCTAGACCGCAATCAATCTCAAGGATTTCGTACGAAAATTCTCCGGCGCGCCAAAATGCCGCAGGAATGGTCCAAATTCAGCGCTCATTTCCCCACGTTGACGTGTTTTTCCGAACAGGATAGCTGTGCGTGTCAGCAGATCGGTTGTCGAATCTGCATCTTCAAATTCAGCGTTGACGCGCTTTGCGAGTTTCGAAAGATCAGGATCCCGTTTGCGTACAGGGCGGTCAAAACGGGTTTCATAGCCCAATTCCTTCACCCAACTGCAAACCTTCTCTCGATTCTTGGCTACTAATACTGGATCAGCCGTCGAAGCCGTATTGCTTGAACAGGCAATCGCACAGACGAACAGCACTGATGATGCAATTACTCCTAACGCAATAATTCGGGCTTGCATCGATGGAACCTACGCTTCTACCTCAGAATAACTTTCGAGCCACCGATGTCGAAAATGAAGTGACCCAATTCGAAAACCCGCGTCGAACTACTCATTGCAAACCGCCGAGCGGTGGTTCAGAACGGCGTACAACCGCACGAGCACGATGAGTAGTGCTTCGATTATGGTACGAGATTCGCGATTCCGTGTGTCGGAAGCGTCTCCCACGAGGTTGGGCGGAGCGGAGATGAGCACAAGCGATCAACATCATTCAACTTGCTTTAACTTATCCGGGTTCACCGCTTCGATCGTTGCGTCAGGCGGAATGCCTCTCTGTAAACGTCGCGCAGATGTGACGTCTCCCAATTCCGAATAGACGCTGAGGTAGCGCAACGCGACGGTCCAGTCGAAAATGTTTTTGTCTGATTTGGGTAATACAGTCGGAATGTCGATTCCAACGCTTCGCAACCAAAGCCCAAGCGCGTCCATTTGCACCGCGACATCGGTGTATTGATCAGAACCTACACTCTCGCTGCTGTTTCGATACGCGATCAAACTCTCAAGGCATGCGGGGATGCGGGGATGTAGCATCTTGAACATCCCGGCTTCGCGTAGGTCCTTAGCCATCAATCGTTCCGCTTCACGGTCAATTGCAGTCTCGCGCTTCTTAACAATTTGCCCGACAACCATCGTCGCGCCCCAGAAGAAGAAAAAGAAGCCCCCGCTGAACAGAGCCAGTTTTAGGGATGCCTAAACACCCTGCGGCAACTCGCGCGTACCCTTCTCTAGTTCCTCGGCGACATCAAGGAGGTCAAATCCGACACTGGCCGCCATCACAATTCCTGCTCCACCCCACCAATCGAACGAGCAAGTGATTTCCAATCCATGTTGCAACATGATAGCCGTAAGCCTGCGTCGTATCAATCACGTTATCCCGATTCGCCGAGTTGGGAGTATGCGTTTCTATTGAAACCGACTATCGGCTCGGAGCCCGGTGAGAAGACGATCGGTCTACGGATCAGACGTGGTTCTTGGAGCATCGCGTCGATGAGTTCATCTCGGCTGATCGTGTTTTTGCGGTCGCGGTAAGGTTTGGAGCTTGGACTGCGCCATGAAAAGAGGTTTTCGATGCCAACGGCGTCGGTCAGATTGCCAATTTCTTCGCGGGTCAGAGGATTGGCGAAGAAGTCTCGCTCTTCGACATTGACGCCTAATTCAACGAGAGTTTTTTGGGCATCACGGCAAGTTGAGCACTTGCGCCATGTGTAGAAGCGTGGTTCTTGGGTCATTTTCGGAATCTTTCGTGCGTCAAATCCCGATTAAACGTCGGAATCGACGTATGAATTCTCGGTTGCGAAAAGCTAGTGTAAATTGGTTAGCGGGCGCGGGATGTTCTATCCGACGCGCAGTTGTCGATTCTGTAATCACTCCATGACTTCCACTCGGCTCGCGATTGAGACGGCGCTAACTTTCGGCCGCAACGCCAATCCTGTGGCGCGCTTTCGGCGCGGTTCGCAGAGTCTCTTCAACATCAGCATCTACACCTTTGGGAGTTCGGGCGTGTGGGTCGGTTTCGGCAGCATCATTATGCAGTTCAAGGTGACCGAGATAGCAGACAACTCGCCGGTGATGATGTTGGGTTGGACGCTGGACAAGACGAGTTTGGCGGCATTGATCTCGTTGATCGGTCTGGCGATCGCCGCGGTGATTCAGCCGTTGGTTGGGTTCATGAGCGACCGTAAGGTGGGGATCGTCGAGGTGAAGCGATATCCGTTCATCGTCGTCGGGTTGCTAGGATTTGCCGCTTCCACGCTGCTGATCGGGTTCGTGCACACTTTTGTGGCGCTGTTGCTGGTCACGATCGCGATGCAGGTGTTGGGCAACACAGCTCAAGGTCCGGCGAATGCGTTAATCATCGATCATGTTGACGAACGCGAACGCGGCCGAGCGTCGGGTTATCTGAATTTGATGCGTCTAGCTGGTTCAGGATTTGTGGCGATGCTGGTGGTGTTTTTGATGTCGTTCTACCACGTGGATGATGCACCGCAATGGATGTGGTTCTCGGTTATCTTGATGGTCGCCGTATTGCTTGCGACTACGTTCTACACGCTCATGGCATTGCGGGTTCCAAGGGCCCGCCGGGATGCGTACGCGGATTCGGTCGATGCAGTCGAAGAACTGGCAATTGAGGTCGAGGTTGTTGAGGAGGAGGATGGTGCTCGGGCGCGGTACTACCTGTTTTTGCTGGCGATGGCGTTGGCGATTGCGGCGTTGTCGGCGACGCAAACGAACGCGTTGTTTTTCGTGCAGGACGTGATCGGATTGGCGAATCCGGCCAAGGGCGGGAACTACATTCTGGGTGCGCTGATTGGATCGGCGGCGGTTGTGGTGTACCCGGCTGGCAAGCTCTCCGATCACATCGGGCGCGGACTGTTGTTGCTTATTTCGGGGATACTCGGAGCTGGTGGAATACTTTCGGTGCTGCTGCTGAGCGCTCACTCGCTGATCGAAGTGATCCCTGGTGTGATGGCGATCGGTTTTTCACTCGGGATCTATCTATCGGTCGGATGGGCGGTTGCGAACGATTTGGTGAAGCGGTCTACGGCGGCGCGTGATTTGGGCCTGACCGGTATCTCGGGATTGGTTGGCGCGATCATCGGGCGTTCGAGCGGGTTCTTTATCGGCGGGTTGAATGATCGGGGTTTTGAAATGGGTGTCGAATACCTGGGATACACGATCGTTCTGGGATCGACGAGCTTGGTGTTTATTCTGTCGGGGATAACGTTCTGGTTAGTGGTCAAGAACGAATGATCTCGTGCATGTTTGGAGTTTCCTGTACCATCAGGAATCATGGCGATGCAGTTAGAAAAGAACGGTTCTTCGGGCGAGAACAGGTCGGTGGTTTTGGCCAGCCCGCGCGGATTCTGTGCGGGTGTGGATTTGGCGATTGGCATCGTCGAGTTGGCGGTTAAACGATACGGTTCGCCGATATATGTGAAGCATCAGATCGTCCATAATCCGCAAGTCGTGGCGGATGTCGAGGCGATCGGCGCGGTGACGGTCGAACAGGTCGACCAGGTCCCGGAAGGTGCGGTGGTGGTTTTTTCGGCGCACGGATCGCCTCCTTCCGACTACGAAAAGGCGAAGGAACTTAATCTCACAGTGTTGGACGCGACGTGTCCGTTGGTTACGAAGGTTCATCACGAGGCGAAGAAGTACACGAGTGAGGGGAAGCGTGTGATCTTGGTTGGGCATCGTGGGCATCAAGAGGTCATCGGTACTACTGGTCAGGCTGACATGGCGCTGTACGACGAGCGTGAGGACAATGACCTGCCGGAGTGGGAGAACGACGCGGAAGTTGTGGTTCTGACTCAAACGACGTTGTCGGTTGCGGATACCGCTGACGCGGTGGAGAAGATCCAGTCCAAGTTCAACAACACTCTGATCCGCAACGACATCTGCTACGCGACAACCAATCGGCAGGCGTCGGCTACCGAATTGGCGGAACAGTGCGATTTAGTGCTGGTTATCGGGGCTGAGAACAGTTCGAACTGCAACCGATTGCGCGAAGTTGTAACCAAGCGGGGCATCGAGGCGCATTTGATAAGCGGTCCGGATGAGTTGGATCCGCAGTGGTTGGTCGGCAAGAATAGGGTTGGGGTGACTTCGGGCGCATCTACACCGGAGAAGCTGGTTCGGGCGGTCATCGACGCTATTGAGCATGGCGAGTTGGTGAATATCGGTTCTGGGGAGGAAGGCATCAGCTTCAAGCTGCCGTCTAAGTTGCGCAAGACTGCGGAAGAAGCCGGTTTCACGTATGATGGCTCGATGCTGGAGTGACGTCGGCATTGTTGCGCGTTTCGGTGGTGGTAGTTTCTGTGATGGTCGCGGCAACCGTGGTCGCGGGTTGTGTTAAAGACGAAAGCACTCCGACGCCCGCGTTGATTCCAACAATGCCGGCGTCTCCGACTTCATTGCCGAAACCGGACATTGCGATTGTCGTTGCGACACCAGCCGCCACTGTTACTCCAATTCCGACTGATGTGTCTGCCACTGCTACGCCTTCGGCTACGGCGCGGTCAATCGATACGACGACCTTTACCGCGACGGCAACCTCGACACAGACCGCCCCTGGATCGACGTCCGAAGGGGATGTGACGCCGACCACTACTCATGTGCCTACCAACACCGCAACGTCTACCTCGACTGCGACCAGTTCGGCCACGCCCACGGCAACGAATTTGCCTGAACCGACCGCGACTTTCACCGCAACGCCGACCGCGACAGCGATACGGGTTGCGACGCCAAAACCTACTGAAACGCCTTCGCCGACACCGAATCCGTTGGATGAGATCCGGTTTGTGGACAACGAAGATTGTGGCGACGGGATTAGTCGAGCTTTGTTGCCGACTATGAATTTAACGATTGAGCAAGGTGATTCGTCACACGTCGTGGTCGTCGAGGTTGCGGATGATGGGCGGGAGCGTCAACAGGGTTTGATGTGCCGCGAGACGGTTTCGTACGGTAGCGGGATGCTGTTCGTGTTCGAGTCTGCGAACTCGTTGAATTTCTGGATGTTCAACACTTATGAGCCGCTGGACATCGTTTATCTCGACGAATCGCGTAACGTTGTGAGAGCAGTACGGACGGAGCCATGTCCGCGTCCTGACGGTGCAGAAGACAACGCATGGCGAAGTCATTGCTCGGCGGCGGCGAGCCCGTATGGCTCTGGAAGTGCGGCGCAGTACGCGCTCGAATTGCCTGCCGGTTGGTTGGCGAGCGTTGGATTTGAACTTGGGAATCTCGAAGGAGTCGATGTGAGTTGGTGAACGGCTATTCATCAAACGGTCTTCCGGAAGGGGGATCTAAGGGACGCGCTCTGCTCGTGGTGACCGACGGGTTGGGTTTCGATCCAGATGTGGTGATGCGTCTTTCGAGTCGTGTGATTGATGCGTTGAGCCCTCGCACTCGCCGATCGCTTCTGGATTTGGCGCTCGAAGCGTCGCCAGGCAGTTACGAGATGTTGGCTATCACGCGGCTCGCCGTGCTACCCATTACCGCGGAGGGATTGAACCCCGGTCTGACTTGGGAAAAAGCCGACGAAACGCTTAGGACAGTTCGGTTTGTGAGGGACGGATTGCGGGAGCGGCGGCAACTGGCCGAGATCGGTTCGTTGCGACGGCAGATCGCGTTGGAGAACCGTTACATTCCATGGTTCGCGGAGGATCCGACATGGTCTGAGATCGTGAATCAGAACCTTACGGTTCCGACGCAGGCGTCAGGTGTTTGGGTCGGATATGAAGACGTGGATCCGCCGGTTCAGGGTAACTCGGAGACTGGGCACCAGCAGATCGGGAATCTGGCTTTGGCGCCTCAGATACCGTTGCAGATTACAAAGTCGATCGAGGATGGGTCGTTCTTCGATAACCGCATGATTCTGGAGGCGATTGAGGGTGCTCTGGCATCGGGCAACAACATCAACTTCAGTTTTCTGCTTTCAGGCATCCGGGGTTCAGACGGCCGCGTTCATTCGGCGTGGAATCATCTGGAGGCGTTTTGTGAGTTGGTTTTCGTACGGCTTGGTGTCCCACCGGGACGGGTGAGAATGCAGGCGATTCTCGATGGTCGGGATGCTCCGGCGCAGGGATCGTTGGAGCTTGATGGTGTTAATGGCGGATATCTGGGTGAGTTGGAGCGGCTATTGACGCGATACGATGCGGTCGAGTCGCTAGCGTGGGTGATCGGACGCGGGTTGGCGATGGACCGGGACTATCGGGAGAAGAATGCCATCTGCGATTACGCGCTGTTGACCGAAGGGGCAGGCCAGCATGTATGGGGCATAGATGAAGTCCGGGAGGTTGTGGCCGCGTATCACGAAGATGGCAAGACGGACGCGGATGTGGAGGCTATCGCGCTGGTTCAGGAACGCGGCGGTCTAGCGACGATTCAGCCCGGCGATGCGTTCATCAATCTGAATTTCAGGTCGGACCGCCAGCGTTCGAAGACGGCGTCGCTATGTGGGGCGCGCGAGTATCTGGATCGCGAAGCAAAATCTCGCGGACGGAATTGGGAATTCAGATGGTTGCGGGACGACTTGAACCTGCGAATGTGCACGATGGCGGAGTATGACGCCGAGTTCGAGGCGCGGTACGGGGTGAAGGTTGCGTTTCCGATCACTCCTCATCAGTTGAATCTACTCAGCCATTGGGACCGGTTGACCGACCACGACGATCTGTATCTGCTGGTTGCGGAGAGTGTCAAGGCATCGCACATGGGTTATTTCATACGTGGTCGGCGAGAGGCGGAACAGGGTTCGAAATCGGAGGATCGTTGGGTTGTGCCCTCGGACGGATCGAACGAGGGTGTGCATTCCGACTCGGATTATTATGTAAGGCCAACGATGAAGACCCGAGAGATCGCGCAGTTGGTTGCGGAGGCGATGGGCACCGGAGGATACCGGTTGATCGCGTGCAATTTGGCGGCGACGGATATGGTCGGGCATCTGCTACCGGCGCGGTTCGAAGCCGCGGCGGAGGCGTATCGCACCACGGTAGCGACGTTGGCAGAGTTGAGTGGAGTTGCACGGGGTGCCGGTTACTCGATGGTCGTGACGTCGGACCATGGGAACATTGAGAACGATGCGCCGACGCATACGGTCAACCCGGTGTTGACGACGGTTATTCCGGCTGGGAGTGGTGTGGAGCCGAGGGATTTGGAAGGGGCGTATTCGGCGAATCTGTTCGATGTATCGCACACTGTTGCGCGCTTGATCGGGGTTGATCAGCGGGAGATTGCCGAGATCGTGGAGGTGTTCCGCGGAGGATTGGGTGAGGCGTTTTTGGGGCGGAGTATCGTGAGGTGATGGAATGAAGTGGGTTCGTTAGGGTTTGTGCGCACACGGAACCGGATTGATTTGACAAGCGTGCCCGGAACAGGTGCTAGTCCACTGAATCAACCTGCCCCTTGCGCGAGCGGGCATCGTCGCACGGTCAACCGGGAACAGGTGGCCATCCGGATTATCAACGAGATTCTTGCACGTGAAATCCGTCTTTAGCTTGTTGTCCATTGTCGAAAGCACGCGGCAACGGCTGATTTTTGCTAACGCGATGATGTGAGGATCATCCGAGATACACATTTTCGTTTCGATTAGCTCTCGGGTCCTATCGTCAACACATTCTTTGCAGGACTTGTATATGTAACCTGAACCGAACGCGGTTGACAACCACGTTAAGAACCCACCGAATCTGCGCAACTCCGTTTCTAATTTTCCTCACCAAACCAATTTTCTACGTTGGTTGTCGATGCTACCTCGGATAATATCGCCAGTGTTTGTCGTCTTTTTGCCAAACACATCCCCAAGAGCAGAGGCGTCGATCATCAAGCACACTTTTAGGACTCGTTGCCAAGCGTCCTAAGACCAATAGATCGTTCGACCTCTTCCATGAAGAATCGGCGGTAATCCTCCGGTGCACCGATGATGTTCCCTTTTCGATCAATGGAGATAGAGTGAATTCTGACATCGAGTTCGCCACGCTCGAAGTACAGGATCGACACGTCTTCAGGTTTGATTCCTGACACTCCGTCACGCACGGACATGCGAACGCGGTCGATAAGGTGGTCGCTGTGAGTTTCTACGATTAATTGCTTTCGCGAGACGGCCAGTGAGCAGAACAATGTTCCCAAAGCTGCTTGTGCGCTGGGATGCAGATGGATCTCCGGTTGTTGGATCAGAAAGAGCCTCGGGGAGTCGGGTTTCAGCAGATCCGTCAAAACTGGGAGTATCTGGTTGACCCCGTATCCAACGTCGGCGAGATTTCGGAAGGGGTTTTGCTCGGTTGCGCGTCCTATGCGGAGTCGAATCTGGAATGGATCGCCATACGAATCGCCTAACTGACGGATTTCGATCTCGTCGAACAATCCCGAGTTTCGACCGAAATCGATGAGCTGCTGCTTCAATGCTTTCCACTCATCTCCACCACTCTGCGACATCTGGGCTATGAATGTTGCCGCGTATTCGCCCTCAGGGTCGCGGATTGGGACTCCTGGGTTATAGGTTCTTTGAGGCTGCGATCTTATCGGGGCGCTGGCATAGGGGTGTCTTCCGGTGTAGACTTCGTTTCCCACGGTGTCCTGGAAGTGTCGCATCAACCCGCGCAACGCAAAAACGTCCTGATATGGTGCTATCTCGTCCTTTTCAAGAAAGAGTGCCAAGAGCCGCGCAGGGAACAAAAACCGATCCCGAGCAGGGAAGGTGTATCTAATTGGTTGGGTAGATTCCGTGTTTTTGGTTGCGTATTTGATGGTTACGTTTTCGTCGTGCCATCCCTGATGCGCCTGAATCGAAATCTGATTATTCGCGAAACGGCGATGAGTAGGGTAAGGTGCGCCATCAGCTTGTTCGAAATGAACTTCAAAGGTAACTGATGAATCGCGTTGATGATCTTGCATACCATCGGGGGTGGTAAAAGATGCGCTGAAGCTCTTCGGAACAATTTCGCCTTTGCCGCGATTGTGAACAATGTCGTTGAACGATCCTAGGTCGAACGGTTCTTCCTGGAAATTCGGCACTGCTTCACCGTAAGCCACGTCCCATAGGGCGCGAAGCAAGGCCATGAAGGATGTTTTTCCGGTGTTGTTCTCGCCGACGAGAAGGGTGAGCGGGGTCAAGCGTGCAGTCTGTTCGTCCTCTCCGAAGGCGCGGTAGTTTTTGACTGTCAATGTCTTCATGGGATGCGGTTGGCACTCGGATATGGCGTTGGAATACGTCTTGAATCGTACTTCAGCCGGGATTGCACCTGATTCGGGGAGCGAGGGATCGCCGCGCCCGTCATGGTTCGAAACGGGCTGAAGGTGATGCGCAGAGCGGCGGGCTGTCCGCCTTTTAGAGGTCTACCAAGCCGTTTCCCCTCCGTCGATAACCAGCTCGGTCCCAGTCACCCACGACGATTCGTCGGAGGCTAGGTATAGGCAGCCGTTGGCGATGTCATCCGGCAAGCCCAACCTGCCCATGGGTGTCATTCCCTCGCGGAAGTCGCGGATCTCCTTGACGGAGTGGATGTCGGTGGTCATCGGGGTGTCGGTGAAGCCGGGGTGGACGGAGTTGACGCGGATGTTGTCGGGCGCGTACTGGACGGCGGCCGCTTTGGAGAATGTTCGTGCCGCGCCTTTGGAGGCGTGATATGCAGCACCAGCTTTACTTCCCACGATGCCGAAGATCGAGGAGACGTTGATGATGGAGCCACCCCCGATTTTCTTCATCGATCTTATGCCGGCGCGGGTACCGAGCATGACGCCAGTGGAGTTGACCGCGAAGACATCGTTCCAATGGTCCAGGATGACGTCTTCGACAACGGTTCTGCCCTTCACGCCTGACATGCCGGCGTTGTTGACGACGATGTCTAGCCGTCCCCACTTGGATTCGGCTAGCTCGACAACCTCGTCCCAGGCCTCTTCCTGCGTGACGTCGAGGTTGAAGAAGACGGCGTCGGGTTCGAGTTCGGCTTCGAGTGCGTTTCCTTTGATTTCGTCGATGTCGCCGATGACGACTTTGGCGCCTTCGCGGACGAAGATGCGGGAGCATGCCTCGCCGATGCCGGATGCGCCGCCGGTTACGATGGCGACTTTGCCTTCTAGTCTTCCGTTGCTCATATCAAAAACCTCTCTGGGCAGGTGCGGGGCCGTCTGAATCGACGGATAGGTTCTTCATGGCGTCTGGGTTGGGTTCCAAGCCGAGCCCCGGCCGATCGTCGAAGGGTTTCCATTGCCCGTCGACTGGCCATGGGACATCGGTGAAGAGGACGGGCCAGGACTTCATCTCGTTACCGAGCACTTCGACGACTTTCAGGTTGGGTGTCGCCATCGTGCAGTGGAGGTGGAGGAGGGAGTAGGCGTGGGGCGCGACCGGGAGATTGTAGGCGTCGGCTAGATGGGCGACTTTCATCCACTCGGTTACGCCGCCGACGCGTCCGATGTCGGGTTGGACGATGTCGGCGCCGCCTCTGCTGATGAGTTCTTTGAAGCCGTATTTGGTGTATTCGTGCTCGCCGGTGGCGACGGGGATGTTTGTGGCTTTGGAGATCTCGGCCAAACCTTGAATATCGTCGGCGAGGACGGGTTCTTCGAACCATGCGACATCGTAGTCCTCGAACTTGCGGGACATCCGGATGGCTTGTTTGGCGTAGTAGCCATTGTTGGCATCGACGAAGATTTCGACATCGTCGCCGACGGCTTTGCGGACCGCTTCGAGACGCTCGATGTCGGCACGTTCGTCGTTGCCGAAATTCATGCCGACCTTCATCTTGACGCGCGGGAAGCCCATATCGACGTATCCGGTTTGTTCGGCGACCAGTTCGTCGACGGTGTAGTTGGTCCATCCGCCGCTGCCGTAGCAGGGGACGCTGTCATGGGCGGCGCCAAGCAGCTTGTACAAAGGGATGCCCAGCGCTTTGCCTTTCAAGTCCCAGAGGGCGACATCGAGACCGGAGATGGCTTGGAATGCGAAGCCTTTACGACCGAAACCACGCACTCGCCAGAACATCTCAGTCCAGATGCGTTCGGTTTCGAACGGGGTTTTGCCGATGAGGATGTCTTTGAGGTTGTCGTTGATCAGCGACCGGATGGCCGCTGGCGAGTTGAGGTAGCTGAAGCCTTGCGTGCCTTCATCGGTGTGGATGTGGATGAAGACGGTGGTCCGGCCTGTTGCGCCGGGTTTGGGGGGCGGGATGGTCGAATCTTGGACGACCTCGGCGGTTGGGTTGTAGATCAGCGAGGTTGTTACGTCTGTTATTTTCATGGGGTGAATCTTCTTGACTGGATGCAGCTCCGTGCCCTCGACGAGTATATCGTGCAGATAGCGATTCAGGTTGTCCGGGGTGTTTCCGCAGGCCTTAACCGCTCGATCATTCTCGTCACATTTGAGTCACGAAATGGAGCGGCCACGTATCTATAGGCGAGAGTTACAAGATGGCGTCCGTACTTGAGGACTAGGTTGCGCTCGATCGGTTCGATAATCCATCGTTCACCGGATCTGTAACGGGTAAGCAACATGACTTCCGAAGAAATCGGAAAAGTAACTAGCGCTTGCGTAGGGGAGGCAGGAAGGTGGACGGTAAATGGGCGATCAATTAGTAACAGGTAATTTGGCTTTCTTGCGACGTGGAGAATGTGCCAAGTTAGACCGTAAATGTTCTCGGCGATCGCCGAGAACTCTTCGGCGTGATCGAACCAAGCCCCGTGCATACTTCTCTGAAACTCTCCATCACTGGTCATCTCATCCACTCCACGTCTTACCAATTCTGAGTTTTTGAGCACACCATCAGGATATAGGCTCTGTTTAACGTTCTCCAACATCCCGGGGAGAAGCTCGTTGAATAGTGCTGAATTTCGGAATAGCGAGGCGGCAATATACCACGCAACGTGTTGCCGTTCTTTGTTTTCAGGTTCGTAGTAACCTTTGATCCTCCCGAAAGTGTTCGGCCCCCATGACTCCCACTTACGATCTCGGAGGTCGTAGGTCTGAAAACCTTCGCCACCGAAATAATCGCAGAGGTGTGCCTTTGGCAGGACTGTATGATCACGTGGTCTTGATTTGGGCATGATAAGCCTCCGTTTCCGTAGAAGATGCACGTTCCAGTCTGGCCCGTGCGCTCTATACCTTTTGAATCGGACGCAGATTTATGTGGATGTCAAGCAACGTAGCAATCGTCGAATTGACACGCATGTTAATCAATTGTACATGGCATGATCAGTTTCTAGACCGCGATGCTATGGTCCGATGACCAGTACCACGACTTCATCGAAGCCATGCGATGGCTTGGGCAGTAATTTAGCCCGAAGTGCGACGCGCAAGAGTCGTACCGCATCGCCTGCAAGTCGCAGAACACGAACTTGTGCTCAGAGTGTTCCAGTGCCGGAAATGCAACCTCCAGTTCCCACTAGGGACAACTTTTTTAGAATCTGCGCGCTTAGCGTGGTATTTTGATACGATTGTACTAGCGTGATTCGTGAGTCTGATCGTCAATTACTCATTTAGTCCAGCAGTGCACACAAAATGGCACCGATAACCACGATCAACATCAGAAAGAACGATGCAACCCCGATGCACTTAAAGTGTTTGTCGCATGGCTTCTCCATCAGTTACATCCGAAGATCCAGCTCAGAAGCCATAACATGGGCACAGCGATTATCACCAAGACGACTCGGGCGACGAAGGGAGGCACACCAAAAGGCGATGACCTCCAACAACGGTCTTTGTCTCCGGGAAGATGCGGCAACAAGCCAAAACTCCCGTCTGCACTCAACGGAGAAGTTTACCAAAATCAGGTGTGTCGAATGAAAAATCACAAGCAACATCGAACCTTTATATTCACGCGAAATGAGTGAATGTCTGGGTTTTTAATCGGGATTCAAAGAGCGTATTTTGCGCGCAGGCGGAAGTTGCGAGGCGAGGCGCGCACTCTTTATCCGTTGGACATTTCCTCCGCTAGAGAGGGAATCCTGCGCTGTCACCCTCACCCCCGGATCAAGTCCGGGGCAGGCTCTAGCCCTCTCCCATCAAGGTAGAGGGGATGTTTGGCACTCTCGTCCATCGAATGAAGGGGATATGTATGAAGACGGTGGTTCGGCCTTTGGTGCCGGGTTTGGGCGGCGGGATGGTGGCATCTTGGATGGCTTCGGAGTCGGGGTTGTGGATGAGGGTTGTAGTTACGTCGGTGATTTTCATGGGGTCGCCCTGGGTTTAGAGGTGTTAGGAGCGCGGTGCCGCGTCATTGGATTTTACACAGCATCAGCTAGTATCGAAGATGGCAGTTCGGGGTGTGTTACGGTTGAAGTCGAACGGCAGTCCACTGCCAGTTAGTGATGGAAACATTAACAATGGCAACGCTTAAGTCGCTGCTCCCCATAGTTGATTACACGCACCTGGAACCTCTCCCGGATCCGCCAAGAGAGCCAGATATGCAACAACGTATGTATGAACACGACTTCGACAGTATGTTGATAGGGCATTTTGCTGATAGAGATGATGTTTTGATAACTGGAGCTGGTTTCGTCCGCAACGAAGCGACCAACGAATCTGAACGTCTAGCACCCGACTGCTTGGTTACGTTTGGTGTAACGCCTGGCTTGATCGTAGGGCGTAACGGTTATGTCATAAGCGAGGTCGGCAAACCACCGGACTTTGTGTTGGAGATTGCATCAAGGTCCACTGGTCGTCGCGACTACACAATCAAGCGAGAGGGTTACGCCGCGTACGGGATTTCCGAATACTGGCGTTTCGACCATACTGGCGGCCGATTTCATGACGCGCCGCTGGCTGGCGACACCCTGATAGACGGTGGATATTCACCGATCGAACTCACTTATGAATCGTCCCAATTCATCTGGGGCCATAGTGAAGTACTCGGACTAGACCTTGTGTGGGATGATGGGGCTTTAAGGATACGCGACCCTCTAACGGGAGATTTTCTGCGCACTACCAAGGAGTTCAGAGATTCAGTCGTCCAAGCCGAGGCTGAGCGCGATGCGGCTTTGGAGGAATTGTCAAGGGTAAGAGCCGATCTGCGGCGGTTGCGAGAAGGTTGATGCAGTCTAGCATCTAGGCGCAATGCAGATGCGGCTAGATGTGGATTGACGCACCACCCCTTTAAACCCGGCGGTAGCGCCAAACGGCGATCGGCCCGATGACGACGGCCATGCCGATGGTCCACGTTGCAGTCGCCCAGGCGTCGGCGACGATTGGGCCGCCTTGCGTCAGAGCTCGTCCGAGGTCGACGGCTTTGGTGACGGGGTTGATGTCGGCGAATGCTTGTAGCCAGCCGGGCATGGATTCGATGGGTACGAAGGCTGAGCTCAGGAATGTGAGGGGGAAGACGACGAAGAACATGAGGGATCCGGCGCTTTCGGCGTTGCGGACGGATGCTCCTACGAGGGCGGCGACCCATGAGAAGCCGAAGGCGAATCCGGCGACCACGTATGGCATGGAAAATCCGGGCCAGAAGTCGCCGTGGAAACGCATTCCTATGATGAGGCCAACGCCAAGCATGAGATAGGCGATGAAGATGCTGACGAGGGTTTCGGCAACGACTCGTCCGCCGAGGACGGCAGATCGGGCCATGGGGAGGGATCGATAACGGTCGACCATTCCTTTTTGCAGGTCTTCGGCTAGGCCAACGCCGGTTTGTGTGGCGCTGAAGATGGTGGTCTGGACTAGGATGCCGGGCATCAGGTAGTCGATGTAGTTGAGGTCGCCAGTGGGGATTGCGCCGCCGAAGACGTAGTTGAAGAGGAGGACGAACATCACCGGGGAGAGAGTCGAGAACATCAAGAGTTCGGGTGAGCGGCGGTATCGGATGAGGTTGCGCCACGTCATAACGGCAGTGTCGGCGAGCAGCCATCTTCCCTCGACCGCGATGGCTGAGCACAGTTCACCGATCGCTGACCTGCTTTGGATATTTGGGTTCGTCGTCATCGAAGGATTTCGGTTACTACACGCGTTTGAAGCGCCACGTCGCCAGCGATCCGATCCCGAATACCATCACGACGATCCAGAATGCGCTGGTCACTGCATAAGATGCGATTGGTCCGCCTTGCGCAAGATTTCGGCAGAGGTTCACGACCTGGGTGATCGGATTGACTTCGGTGAATGATTGCAACCATCCAGGCATTGTTTCAACGGGGACGAACGTGGAACTGAGAAAGGTCAGCGGTATGGCTACGAAAAATGTCAGTGACCCGGCAGATTCGACATTGCGAACAGACACCCCGACGAGTGCTGATACCCACGCGAAGCCGAAGCTGAACGCTACGACGACGAGCGGCAGGAACAGAGCGGGTACGAGGCCACCGTGGAAACGCATGCCGATAAGCATCGCAATGCCGATCGTCCAAAAAACGGTAAGTAGGCTGACCAAAGTCGTGGCGATTACTCGGCCGGCCAACACGGCGGATCTGGCCATCGGCAGTGATCGATATCGATCGATAACGCCCTTTTGCATGTCGTCAGCGATTCCTACGCCAGTCTGCAGGACTGTGAAGACGTTGTTCTGGATGAGAACGCCGGGCACCAGATAGTCGATGTATGCAAAATCTGCTGATCCGGCGATCGCTCCTCCGAAGACGTAGTTGAACATCACGAGGAACATGATGGGAGAAAAGAACGTGGATGCGAGCATCTCCGGTGCCCGACGGTAGTGGATGAGCATCCGCCACGCCAACAACCATGTGTCTGCGGCGAGCCATCGAAACTCATAGGCAAGCGAAGACACGGCTTCGCGCATCGGCGTCGAAGGTTGGGACGGTTCGGGCCGCCAACCGTTTACCGCGCGTTGCAGGTTCAATTCGAATCCTGATCCGACTGGGTCGCGGCTTCTTCTGCGGTTCGGCCGGTCAGGGCCAGAAAGACGTCATCTAGCGTCGGTTGCCGAAGCGCCATGTTGGTGAGGCCGACGTTCTCGGTGTCGAGAGCCCGGACGACTTGGACCATTATCGATGCGCCGTCGCTGACCATGATCGAGGCAGTATGACTCTCTTCGTCGATGTCGCACTCGTCGTTTTCGGCGAATTTCTCGATTACCGAGGCGGCGCGGCGGATATCCTCGGCATTTCGCACTGTTATCTCGATGAATTCAGAACCGGCTTGACGCTTCAGATCGTCGGCCGTGCCCTGTGCTATCAGCTTGCCTTGGTCGATGACTGTGATGTTGTCGGCGAGTCGGTCGGCTTCTTCGAGGTATTGGGTGGTAAGTAGGACTGTGGTGCCGGCGCTGACCAGGTCTCGGATGACATCCCAGAGTTCGAGGCGGCTGCGAGGGTCTAGTCCGGTTGTTGGCTCGTCGAGGAAGATCATGGGCGGTTGGGCTACCAAACTGGCGGCGAGGTCTAGTCGGCGGCGCATTCCACCGGAGTAGCCTTTGACGGAGCGGTCGGCAGCATCTACGAGGTCGAATTGTTCTAGCAGTTCGTTGGCCCGTTTTTGCACTTGGCGTTTGGGCATGTGGTAGAGCCGACCGGCCATATGGATGTTTTCGCGGCCGGTGAGGAGATCGTCGACGGCTGCGCTCTGCCCTGCCAAACCGATTTGAGAGCGCAGGTGGCGGGCGTGACGGACGACGTCGTATCCGAGCACGGTGGCGCTGCCCGACGACGGACGCAGCAAAGTGGTAAGGATGCGAACAAGGGTTGTCTTGCCGGCACCGTTGGGGCCGAGGAGGCCCATTACGGAGCCGCGCCGAACTCGGAGGTCGACGTTTTCGAGGGCAACGACTTTGCCGTAAGACTTCGAGATCTGGTTGACTTCGATTGCGTTGGTCATGTGGTGTGATGGGTTATGACATCAAAGACTTATGAGCGCAAAGGATGAGTCTAACCTTTCATAATGGAGTTACATCCGTTTTGACGTGAAACGAACATCTCTTGAACGGAGACAACGGTGAACAGGCTTTACTTCGGCGACAATCTGCCCGTTCTGCGTGAGAATATCGCGGACGAGAGTGTCGTTCTCGTCTACCTTGATCCGCCGTTTAATTCCAACGCTACGTACAACGTTCTTTTCCGGGAGCGCAGTGGCGAGGATTCTGCCGCTCACATAACCGCCTTCGAGGATACTTGGCGATGGAGCATCGAGTCGGAAATCGCGTTTAGGGATGTGGTTACTAACGGCCCACAAACAATGGGCAATCTTCTTCAGGCGATGCGCGCATTCCTAGGTCAAAACGACATGATGGCTTATCTAACCATGATGGCGCAGCGCATGGCTGAGTTGCACAGAGTGTTGAAGCCTACTGGCAGCCTTTATCTTCACTGCGATCCGACGGCTAGCCACTATCTGAAGCTCATGATGGACGCCATGTTTGGGAAGACCAACTTCCGGAATGAGATCATTTGGCGGCGTACTAACGCTCACAACAGTTCCAGATCGTACGGTCGTATTCATGACACGATTCTGTTTTATTCAAAGACGAACAGCTACGTCTTTGATCCGCAATTGCGCCCGTACTCGGCGGGTTACATAGAGAGTATGTTTATTCATGAAGATGAGCGCGGCAAATATCGTCACGCTGATGCGACCGCCGCGGAGGTTAGGGCAGGAGACTCTGGTCAACCTTGGCAAGGTTACGACCCAACGACTGCCGGAAGGCATTGGGCGATACCTGCGTACCTACGCGAAGAACTGGAAGAACGCGGTGAGAGTCTGGACGGTTTAATTACGCAAGAGGTGTTGGACTTGGCTCTGGACCATGATCTGATTTATCTGACACCGAGAAAAGGCGGTCAACCGAGTATCAAGCGTTACCTCTCTCGGCGAGAAGGGACTCGACTGCAAGATATCTGGTCGTACCAACCTTATACGGATGGCTTGCTCTGGGATAGCAATCAGGCTATTGATGACGATGTGAAGTGGGTTCAGCGAAACGAGGACCTTGGCTATCCCACACAGAAACCGGAAGGATTGTTGAGTAGGATCATCCGCACATCATGCCCAAGTGATGGAGTCGTCCTCGATCCGTTCTGCGGGTGCGGCACCGCGATCGCTGTAGCCGAAGGATTGGGGCGCAACTGGATAGGGATAGACATCACGCACCTTGCAATCTCACTGATGAAGAGTCGCCTGCGGGACTCTTTCGGCCAAGAACTGTCCGAGTACGAGGTAGTCGGGGCCCCGCAGGACGCCGAAAGTGCACGCGCACTCGCGTTGGAAAGCGATCACGACGGACGCTACCAATTCGAGTATTGGGCTCTAGGTTTGGTGGATGCCCGCCCTTCCAACAAAAACGGAAAGGGTGCAGACGCAGGCATTGACGGTTACATCAACTTCTTCGACGACAATAGCGGTAAGGCAAAGCGCATCATCGTGCAAGTCAAGAGTGGTCATGTCCGGCGCGACATGATCGCCACGCTGAAGGGCGACATGGCGCGGGAGAAGGCAAAAATCGGGCTGTTTATCACTTTAAATTCGCCGACCCGACCCATGATCCAAGAAACGACTTCGGCTGGGGTCTACACGCCCAAACACTACCCGAATCATCACTATCCGCGTGTACAGATACTCACAATCGAGGATCTGCTGTCCGGCGGACAAGCCGAATACCCGCGGTTCGCGCCCGACGCGTCACTACCTCACGCCCGACGACGACGCAATTCGCCATCTTCGCAACGATTGTTTACTTGATTGTTCCGAATTGGGCTCTCGAGTTGTGACTCGGTTGTTGCCGCTCAAAACAGTATGGGGACATGGGGTTTTTAGGTGGGTAATTTCGGATAATTGGGCTAGCGAAACTCTATGGGCGCGGATCCCGGATCTAGGGACGCGGGTGATAGTGCATTGTCGATAATTCAACAGCGCCTGGCGGCTGTACGTGCCCGAACGACTCGACGTATCTACTTCGGATGGTGGGTTTCGGTTGCGGGTGGGTTCAACATGTTTTTGAGTTCGGGGCCGACGTTCCAGGCTTCGAGTGTATTTTTCAAGGCGATAGAGGACGAGTTCGGGTGGTCACGGGCGCTGATCTCAGGGGTGGCGTCGTTTGGGAGGTTCGGGGGTGCGATGATCGGGCCGCTCGAGGGGTATCTGACGGACCGGTTCGGGTCGGGGAAGATGGTGTTCATCGGGTTCATACTCGGTGGCGCGGGATTGATATTTTTCTCGCAAATCCAAGGGCCTTTGCAGTACTACTTTGCATTTTTCCTGCTGTCGCTGGGGTTCAGCATGGGCGGGTTCGTGCCTTCGATTACGGCGGTGAATGCGTGGATGGTGAACAACCGGGCGACGGGGATGTCGATCGTGATCGGGGGAAGCAGCCTGGCGGGGTTGTTGGTGCCGCCGATTGTTTGGAGCGTCAGCGTACACGGATGGCGGCCAACGGTGTTGGTTATCGGGATCATCGCGATCTTGGCCGGCCCGTTTGTGGCGATGGTTGTAGGAAAGCGGCCGACGCCGGAGCAGCTGGAAGAGCAGACGCAGTCGAATTCCGAGTCGGGCCGCCGATCGCGACAGTCGCGGCTGTACGATTTTACCCCTAAGGAGGCGTTGCGGACGCGGGCGTTTTGGTCGATCTCGATGACGCACATGCTGGTCAACCTTTCGACAGGGGCGATATCGGCGCATCTGTTCCTGCACTTGACCGATGGGAACGGCGTAAATCTGGACGACGCTACGGCATCTGGTGTGGTGCCGATATTGGTTGTGACAGCATTCTTTTTCCAACTCACCGGAGGCATCCTCGGTGACCGGATGAGCAAGAGGAAATTGGTCCTGTTTATGTTGCTGATCCAAGGGGCGTCGCTGGTGATACTGGCGAATGCCGACACGTTCTTCGAAGCGGCGATCTTCGCCGTGGTATGGGGTGTCGGATTCGGGACGCGCACTCCCCTGCTTCATGCGATGCGCGGCGAATATTTCGGGAGGCGACATTTCGGGACGATCTTGGGGTTGTCGAGTTTTCCGATGTCGATCGGGATGATGTTGGCGCCGGTTGCCATGGGGTGGGTTCACGACGTGCAGGGGACGTACGTTTGGTCGCTTTATGTGCTTGCGGCGACTTGCGCGATGGCCAGCGTGACGATCCTGTTCGGCACGCGGCCGATGTCTCCCGTGCTCAGGCGGAGATTGCAGGCGCGAGCGGAGCGGCGGAGAGCGGCGACTAGCGGCTAAATGTGCTTACCTCAAGCCCGCGACGTAGCCTATGCCGGGGTAGATGTCGGGGAGGGCTAAACGGTCGTCGTTGCGGTCTTGCCACGCGCGGATACGGCGCGCTAACTCTACCGCTTTCTCGCCGTGTTGCTCGGTGTAGAAGAGGTTAGTCTGTTCGTAGGGGTCGTCGTTGAGGTTGTAGAGCTCGCAGAAATCGCCGACTGCGAGGTTCAGTTTCCAGCCATCCGAAGCGATGATGACGCGGTGTGGAATGTCGCGTTGGAGTTCGAGTGGCGACATCGGGAGCGTGAGACCGTCGAGGCCGCGACCATGCCAGGCGATGATGACGTCGTTGTCGTCGAGTGTTGAGTTGCCAGCGACGACGTCCGCTTTGCTTTCTCCTTGGAGCATTTCGGGGATGTCGAAGCCCATCAGGTCGAGGAGGGTCGGGACGGTGTCGATGTGGGAGTAGCGACCGGGTATGCGATAGCCTTCGAGCCACGGGACGCGGATCAGCATTGGGACGCGGACGGTGTCCTCGTACATGACCATCTTGTGGAGAATGTAGTGGTCACCGAGTTGGTCGCCGTGTTCGCTAGTGAAGACTACGATGGTGTTATCGGCGAGGCCTTGTTCTTCGAGGGTTTGAAGTATCTTGCCGATTGCCCGGTCAAGCAGTGTGACGAGGCCGGCGTAACGGGCTTGGATCTGGCGAAGGTCGGACTCTTCTTGGCCGGGCGGTGAGATGGCTTCGCCGCGGAGTTCTTTGGCGGCGGTCGGTGCGGCCCAATCTTCGCCGGTCTTGTAGAGCGCCGCCATCAACTGCGACATCAGCGACGCATCTTCCGGCGGGTCTTCCATGAAGATGGGTGACTCCGGGATAGATTCGGGATCGTAGTAATCGTTTAGCGGCCCGGTGTACGGAAAGTGCGGTTCGAGGAAGTTGACGTAGAGCGCGAAGGGGTTGTTGCGATTACGTTCTAGGAACTTGCTGACTTCGCGTCCTAGATACGACGCTTTGGTGTGCTCTTCTGGCAAATCGTGGGCGAACGGGCGGCTGAATACTCGTAGACCGTTAGTTACGGCGTCGGGTTCGTATCCCTGCGAGATCAGATAGTGGTGGTACGGGCTGAACTCGTCTTCGATGTCGGGATTGTTGCTCCAGACGCGGTAACCGTCTTCGATGGGATGCCACTCGTCGAAACCGCGACGCTTGCCGATCTCGTCGCCGAGGTGCCACTTGCCGAAGTAGGCCTTGTGGTAGTCGCCGGGGATGTGATCGACGATGGTGTCGACCTCGTCGGGCAGCGGGACGTTGTTCTTGTAGGCGCCGTTGGTGTGCGGCCAAGTGCCGGTCATGATGGTGGAGCGGGACGGCGTGCAGATCGGTGACGAGACGTAGCAGTTCTCGATAATCGAGCCGGTTTCGGCGAGCTGGTTAAAGGCAGGGGTTTCGATCCAGTCGTTACCGTAGGCGGCCATGGTGTCGGCGCGCTGTTGGTCGGAGAAGATGAAGAGCAGGTTCGGTCGTTCGGAACGTTCAGACATGCGACGATTCCCCGGTTTAGATGATTGGCGGTTGTTAGTTGCTGCTGACGCCGGCGAATACGGATCGCAGATCGGGAGCTAAGTGGACCGGTGAATCGGCGTAGCGGTAGCAGCGGGTGATGCGGTTTTCGGCGGTGCGATAGAGTGGTGGATCGGACACCGTGCATTCGTCCATACGGAGTGGGCATCGGTCGTAAAAGTTGCAACCGGTATCCGCGGCCTCATCTTCGTCGCGCGCTTCCTGCTCCCTACCCCACTGCGTTTCAGGATCGGGTTGCGGGATTGATGAGACTAGGAGCTGCGTGTAAGGATGCGTGGGATCGTTGATTACCGACTCGACGCTGCCGGCTTCGGCGACGCGGCCCTTGTACAGGACGATGATGTTTTCGGCGAGCTGAAACGCCGTCGTCAGGTCGTGGGTGATGTAGAGGATCGAAATGCCGAGTTCGCGGTTCATCGCGCGCAGGGTTTCAAGGATGGTGGCACGCAAGGAAGCGTCGACCATCGAAACCGGTTCGTCGGCGACGATTATCTTGGGTTTAAGCATCACAGCCCGCGCGACCATGACGCGCTGTCGCTGACCACCGCTGAGTTGGTGAGGATGCCGACCGAGCGTCTCCTCGGGCCGCAGCCCGACGGTTCGCAGCGCCTCCTCAACGATGCCGTCGGCTTCGGATTTGGACGATGCCAGGTTGTAACGTCGGATCGGAGTCCGCAAGACGTGATCGACCTTGTAGAACGGGTTGTAAGACTCGAACGGGTCTTGGAAGATGACTTGGACTTCGCGTCGGAACTCGGCGTGTTGAGCCCGTGACATTTCAGCGACGTTGGTGCCTCGATAGATGACTTCGCCAGATGTGGGTTCGACCAATCCGAGAACGGTCCGGGCGAGCGTTGTTTTGCCGCTACCGCTTTCGCCGGCGATTGCGGTGATCGTTGGCGGCGAAGTCGGGACGCTGAACGACACGGTGTCGAGCGCGTTGGTGAAGTGCTTACGGAACGTGCCGGAGACAAACGTCTTGCTGACGTTGTCGGCCCGTAGCAACAGTTCTGAGCCGTTGCTCGATGCCGCAGATTGGATAGGCGCGGTTGTCACAACACAACCTCTTTACCGTCCGCTTCGTCGTACAAGTGACATGCCGCGTATCGATTGGCGTCAAGCTCGCGGGTTACTGGGATTTCTTGACTACAGATTTCCATCGCATCTGGGCAACGCGTGTGGAAGATGCATCCGGGCGGTGGACGCAGTAACGATGGCGGCAGTCCCGGTATTCCTTCGAGTCGACGTTTGCTGCGAGTGTCGGGGAGGCTGGAAATGAGAAGTCGAGTGTAGGGGTGACTCGGGTTCTGGAAGATGTTGGCGACCGGCCCGATCTCGATTATCTTGCCGCCGTACATGATGCCGATGCGCGATGCGAACTGCGCCATCAAACCCATGTCGTGGCCAATCATGATCGCAGCTGCTCCGATCCGCTCTTGCACATCACGCAGTGTCTGGACCACCTGCTTCTGCACGACTACATCAAGAGCGCTAGTCGGTTCATCGGCGACGATCACGGACGGGTTCATCGATATCGCGATGGCTATCGACACGCGCTGTTTCATTCCGCCGCTCAGTTCGTGCGGAAAGCGTGACGCGACATCGGGGTGAAGCCCGACGCTTGCGAGTAGTTCGGCGACACGGCTAGAGAACTCGCCGTCGCTCATGCTGACTTTGTGATCCTTCAGACCGTCGATCACCTGGTCGCGGATGCGCATCACCGGATTCAACGAGTTGAGGGCGCCTTGTGGAACCATCGCGATCTCGGACAGTCGGCGCAACCGGACTTGCTCGTCGTTGTCGTCAAGCAAGTTGGAGCCGTTGAGCATGATGCTGCCACCTTCGATACGGGCAGGCTCTTTGTGCGCCATCATCAGAGCAAGAGCGATGGTCGATTTGCCGGAACCCGACTCCCCTACCAATCCCAATCGTTCTCCCCGCCCGAGCTCAAACGACACGCCATCGACGGCTTTAACCGGGCCGCGACGCGTGTGATAGTAGACCTTGAGGTCTTTGACGACCAAAGGGGACTGCACTGTCGTCTCGGTTGTCATACCGATGTCCGCAACCTCGGGTTCGCGATCTGGTCGAGGCCGGCGGTAATCATGAAGAGACCTACGACGAATATTGCAATGACGACGATGGGCGGGCCGAACCACCACCACATTCCTTGCGGGACCGCGCCGAATCGTATGAACCAGAACGCCATGAGGCCGAGCGATGGCTCGTTTTGCGGACCAAGTCCGAGCGCTGAAAGTCCGATGGAAAGCAGTATCGCGCCAGCGACGGCACCGACGAATGCGGCGGCAATGAACGGTGCCAGATTCGGGATGAGTTCTGTCACCACGATCTCTATATCACTCTGCCCATTGAACTTCGACACCTCGACGTACGCCCTTTGCTTAAGCGTTAGGACCTGCGCGCGCACAACTCGAGTTGTGCCCATCCACGAAATCACGCCGATCAGCACCCCAAGTTGCTCTACCGACAACTGATCCATGTACGCACTGATCGTGATCAAAAGCATCAATCCGGGGATCGTGATGAATGCGTCGCTGATGATGACGATGATCGTGTCGATCGTCCCACCGAAGTAGCCACCGGTAAATCCAAGCAATGTACCGATGCCAATGCCGATCATGCCAGCGATGAGCCCCATCCAAAGGGTCCCAAACGTACCGAAAGCCACGTAAGCGAATATGTCGCGTGCAAACTGATCCGAACCGAGCCAGAATTCCAGGGATGGTCGCAATCTAGGCAGTTCTGTGAAGCCGACCTCTGCCCGCTCCGGGTCGATAATGAGGGTTCCCATCACCGCGAAAAGCACGACAGACGCCATAAGCAAGGCGCCGATGACCAGCAGCTTGTTGCGAGTTATAGCACCCGTGACCCGAGCCGAGAACGTCTCGTCTTCAAAAACGGTGACATCGTAGCTGCCCTGCGGTTGAAATTCGAATCTGGTGGCTTCAGTGTTTTCCATCACGCGGTTCGGTATCTAATTCGGGGATCGACAAAGGGGTAGATGATGTCGACGACCAAAAGTGCAAAGCCAACGCCGAATATCACGAACATCAACACGCCTTGGATGAGGAAGTAGTCGTTGCTAGTTATGGCCGTATAAAGTAGATTGCCGATTCCCGGGTACGCGAACAACACCTCTACGAGGACCGATCCAGACACTACAAAGCCGAGGTTGATGGCGAGTCCTGTAACTTGTGGCAACAACGCGTTGCGTACTGCGTACCACAGGAAGATGCGACGCTCTCGCAATCCCTTGAACTCCGCGAGTTTGATGAAGTCATCCCCCATCGTAGTGACCATCATGCCGCGCATTCCGAGCCCCCAGAAACCAACACTGGAGAGAATTATCGCGGTCGCGGGGAGGACAGCGTGTTCGAGGATGTCCAAAATCGAAGCCAAGTCGAATGTTGGCGCGACTAGCGGGTTGTGAGCACCGCCGCCGGGTAGGATGGGCCAGAACACGGTGAAAACCCACAGCATCAACAATCCCAACAGGTAGAACGGTACCGCGGTCACGATGAGCAGAATCGGCACTACAAACGATACGGAAATCGGGGTACGGGTCCATCCGAGCCATGCGCCGAAGAAGGAACCGATTAAGGCCGCTATAACGGTGGTAACACCAACCAACCCGAGCGTCCAAGGCAACGCACGTCTGACTTCTCTTGCGACATCCGCCGGGAAGTAGGCTATTGACTGCCCAAAGTCGAGTTTTGAGAGTGCTACCCAGTAGTTGGTGTATTGCAACCAGAGCGGATTGTTGAGGCCAAATCGCTCTTCGTATCGCGCGATCATCTCCTCAACGTTTGAGATGTGTGCGCCGCCGGCTTGTTGTAGGAGCTGATTCATTCGCTCCTCGACCGGGTTCGTGGGGCGCAGTCGCGGGATGGCAAAGTTGAGCGTGCCGGCCACAAAAATGATAAGCACGAACATTCCCACTCGCCTAAGGACGTAGTCGACGGTCATGTGACCTTAGTCCGGTCTAAATTCATTTGACGGCCCTGCAACTCGGCTTCTCACGATTGGAAATTCATCAAGACGTTGAAAATGTTACACGAACGCCTCTTCACTTTCCGCAGCATTCCCTTCATCACCAGTTATCGCCGCGTCGACACGCCGATTCTTGTGAATTGACTCGCCTTGGAAATTGATGTAGATTATGCGCAACTGTGTGGACTCGTCCGCAAGTTAAGTACGCGCCCGCTCTAGCGAGATTCGATGATTCTGGTTCACGCCACACCGAGCGCAATCGTAAGTTGAAATCTAGCTCTGGGAGCAGAACAGCAATGCAGAAGATACGCAATATGCGCTCCGCGTTATGGCTGGTGGTAGTGGGTTCGCTCGTTGCCGCAGCAATTACCGCGGTCGCGTGCGGTGGCACCGAAACGGTAATACAGACGGTCGTGGTCGAGAGGGAAGTCCCGGTCGAGGTCCAAGTCACCGTCGAAACCGTCAAAGAGGTCGTCGTCCAAGGCGATACGGTCGTGCAGACCGTTCAAGTCGAAAAGGTCGTCGAGAAAGAGGTTGAGGTCCAAGTTACCGCTACCTCCGCGCCGCGTGGACCGATCTCCCGCGAGGACACGTTCGTCATCACCGGCTTCGGGCCTGGTGCGACTCAGTGGACCGATGCCGAGAACATGAACCCTTACTCGCTCGGTGGACTCGGAAGAGTTCGTGGGATCCTCAACAAGACCATCTACGAATTCCTATACCTTTACAACCACAACGATGGTCAAGTAATCCCGTGGCTGGCAGAGAGCAGCAAAGTTGATGACGACTTCATGGGCGTCAGCGTAACCCTGCGCGATGGCATCGAATGGTCGGATGGAATGCCGTTCACGAGTGGTGATGTCAAGTTCACTATCGAACTCTTGATGAACAACACCGATATGGTTTTCGCCGGCGACATCCAAGAATGGGTGAAGGACGTCGAGATCATCGACGATCGCAACTTCCGCATCAACTACAACAAGCCGAACGCTCGGTTCTTCTACTTCTACTTCCAGGAGAACTCCGAGATCCATCTCCCCATCCTGCCGCAACACATTTGGGAAGGCGAAGACCCGCTAGAATTCCCGAACTTCGATGTGGACAAGGGTTCGCCGGTGGGAACTGGACCTTATGTGGCGACCCGATCCGATGGTCAAGCGCAAATCTTCGACCGCAACGACAACTGGTGGGCAGCCAAGGTTGGATTTAAAGAGCTACCCGAACCGCTCCGAGTTGCGTTCATCCCACCGGGATCTGCTGACACCATGGTCGCTCGTATGATCAACAACGAGTTCGACACTGGCTCGATCATGCAGCCGGGTGTGTTCGTCACTGCCCACAACCGCAACAAGAACATTATTTCTTGGGACACCGACGGCCCGTCTTACGGTGCTGCCGATGCCTGCATGTACACGCTCGGCGTTAACACGCAGTACGGCCCGATGTCAGACGTCCATGCTCGGCGTGCGGTGCAAGCCGCGGTCGACCGTGACCAACTCGTCGCGTTGGCGTACGAGAACTCGACGGTCACGCGTGCAGTTCCGTACTCGTCGTACGGCGGTTTGAAGGCCTACGAAGACGCGCAGGCTGACATCATCAACGAGTACAACTGGGAAGCCCAAGGCCAAGCTGAGGTTGAGCAACACATGGCCGCAGCCGGTTACACGATGGGTGGCAACGGTTACTGGGAGAAGGACGGCGAGGAACTCGCCATGGACCTCCACGTTCCCGGCTGGCTCAAGCCGATGGGTCCGGTAATGGAGAAGCAATTGCAAGACGCTGGCTACGACGTGACCTTCGTGCTCCACGATCCCGACACCGCCCCGCTTTGGGCCGAGGTCCGGACCGGTTTGGCTGACATGTGGATCCTGGTCCACTGCGGTAGCTCACGCGAGCCCCACGGCACGATGCAGCACTACCACAGCAAGTTCAGCTCGCCGACGCAAGGTGAGCAGAACTCGTACATCTGGGCGAACAGCCAGTACAACAACCCAGAGTTCGACGCCATCATTGACGAGATGGACTCGGTTCTGCCTTCAACGGACGACCCGCAGTACATGGACCTCGCCAACCGCGCGTTGGACATCTTCTTGGACGACGTGGTCGAGATCACGCTGGCCGAGGAGCGCCACGTCGTGACGTTCAACAACACCTACTGGCGTGGATTTGCGACGAACAGCAACCCGTACGTCGCACCGTACAGCCTGTGGGCTGGCTTCCTGCTCGAGATCTTGAACGTCTCAAAGGCCCAGTAGTTCGTTTGACAGCGTAGGCGCCTCGCTTTGAGTGTGGCGTCTAAACATCGAGGGCGTTATCTTGTTGGATAGTGCCCTCGATTCGCGTTTAAGGACATGACCTAAGCTGATGCCATGAATGAACCGATACTTTTGGACCGCTCAGACACGATAGCCACGATAACCTTCAATCGCCCTGAGCAACGGAATGCAATCTCATACGAGATGTGGCAGTCGCTAGGACAGATCATGGAGAGTTTGGAGCACGACTCTTCGATCCGCTGTGTCGTATTTCGAGGCGCGGGCGGTAGAGCGTTCTCAGCAGGAGCGGACATCAAAGATTTCGACGAGCATCGATACGATTCGACGTCCGCGGCACGATACGCTAAAGCGTTCGAGTCTGCGTTGGACCGCATCGAGAAAATGGGTTGCCCAACCATCTCTGCCATCCAAGGCTTCTGCGTCGGAGGCGGGTTGGAACTGGCAGCGGCGACGGATATTCGCATCGCGACTGTCGGGTCCAAGTTCGGAGTTCCAGTCGCTCGGCTCGGATTAACCGCGGGTTGGGACGAACTCCGCAGGATGATTTCGGTCGCCGGCGTTCCGGCAGTTAAGTACCTCTTGCTCTCGGGTCGCATCATCGACATTGAAGAGGCGAAGCGGTTCGGATTGGTGACCGCGGTGGTCGAGGATGAAGATTTCGACGTCGAGGTTAAGACACTTTGCTCGCAAATCGCGAACGGCTCCCCACTTTCCGCTCGGGATCACAAGATCATGATTCGTCGTCTGTCGGTCGACGCCGACACCGAGAATCTGAGTGAAGACGAACTCATTCTGCAATTCCGGGTGTTTGATTCGGCCGACTTTCGGGAAGGAGTCGAGGCTTTCAAGGAAAAACGGCGGCCACGATTCCGCGGCGAATAGCGTCGCGTCGACCGCCCGATCTAGTCAGATAGTTCTGCGACTTCGCATGCATCACCGTTGCAGCCTGGCTTGCGCTTGCCAACGATGTTTCCGATCGGTGGGATGAAGAGCGCTAGCCCGTAACAGGAAGTAGATGGTTGAGCGGTCGCTCGTGCCACGGAGATGGTAAGTCACCTCGTGTAGTCATACAATATGATTCAACGTAAGTAGAAAGTTGAGCTAAAAGTTATGTTGAAGCCGGTTGCAGTTGAGCCTCGTGAAGGTTTCTGCATCTGGATCCGCTACGAGGATGGTGCTGAGGGTGAGATCGACCTGTCGGACGTAGCCGGTAAAGGCGTGTTCGAGGCTTGGGAAGATCGGGAGTATTTCGAAGGGGTTCACGTCTCTCCTCATCGATCTATTGCGTGGGACAATGAGCTTGAGTTGTGCCCTGATGCGCTGTATATGGAACTAACTGGAATGTCTTGGGACGGTTACAAAGAACTTTCTCGTGCGCAGAGCATGAATGTCTGGATTGTGCCGGTTTCACGGCATAGTGATCAGGATGTATTCCCGTGAGCATCCACCACCACATTTCCACGCGGTATACGGCGAGTACGAAGCGACGATCGACATTGCAACCTTGACGGTTTCCGAAGGGTTTTTGCCTCGTCGAATCGAACGAATGGTTCTTGGTTGGGCAAACGCGCGGCAAACCGAATTGAACAGAGCTTGGGAACTCGCCAGCGAACGGCAGAACCCCGGCAAGATCGAACCGCCCGAATAAACCAACCCGGTTTTACAACTCATATTCATCCAACTTCCGGCGGAGGAATGCCGTTGCCAAAGGAACTGCGGTCGGCTCATCCAATTCGTCTTGGCCTTCGAAGACTACTGACATCCATCCGTTGAAGCCTACGGATTTGATGATTTTCATGATGCGGTCGTAATCCAGCCACGCTTCCGAGCCTGATGCGATGCGGTAGATCTTCGCTCGGACGTGGACCGCTCTGGGTGCTGATGCTTCGATAGAGCCGTAGAAGTTGTGCTCCACGCCTTCGACGCCGCGCTCGCCTAATGATGCGCCGGGCGAGCCGCGGTACTGGCCGGTGTCGAGGATGTGCGAGTAGTAAGGGTTGTTGACCTCGTCGAGGATTTTCAGCACCTGTTCGCCGGTGGCCGGCGCGCATCCGTGGTTATGGTTGTGCAGTCCGACGACTACGCCCTTCGATGCGCCGTATTCGGCGACCTCTTTGGTAGCCGACACGATTCTCGGCCAGATTGTCTCTTCGGTCTCCCCTTCCGGTACCCAACCGCCGAAGGAACGAACCATTTGGATTCCCATCGTCGCGGCGACATCGATCCACTTCTTCATGTTCTCGATCTGCGCCCGTTGCTCGTCGCCTTCCATTCCGAAGTTGTTTGAGACCCCGACGTAACACATGTGAAGACCGGCCTGCAGGCATGCCATCCGCACGTCTTCGAGGTAGTCGCGTTCCGTAGATGCGAAGTGTGCGAAGTGGATGTCGATGCCATCGAGGCGATATTCCTTCGCCTTGTCGATCATCCCGAACAGGTCGATCTCGCCGGCGTTGAAGGTGTCTCGGTAGCAGAGCGATTGCAAGCTGAGTTTGATCATTTGATACGGACCTCTGTCGCGTGGGAGCGGTGTTGAAGTTTCACATGCGCAAGATTAGCACTTGGTGTGTGGCTTCAGCGGCTCAGTGTGATCATTGGTTGGCGAGCGAATGCAGTATCATCACCTTCAATCACACAGATACCAACTTCCTAATCGATCGGAGCATTCCCTCATGGCAGTCAGCACAAACGGCAAGACGGCAGTGGTGCCTTCGAAGGCACCTGACACGATCAAGAGAATGGCGGATGCGGCATCTGCTTTCTTGGCGTCGCTAGGCAAGCCGGAAATCGCAAAGGCGACGTTCCCGTTCGCCGGCACCGAGCGATACGAGTGGCACTACACGCCAGTCGATCGCAACGGCTTGCTCATCTCCGAGATGAGCGGAAACCAGGTCGACTTGGCGTTCAAGATGATGGAGACCGGTTACAGTGCGAGCGGATATCAGATGGCTCGGCAGATCATCCGGCTTGAGACCATCCTTGGCGAATACGAAGCAATGACCAACAGCGTCTCCCAGTGGCATCGTCTGGAAGAGCGCTACTGGTTTAGCGTATTCGGCGAACCAGGTGGCGAAGAGCCGTGGGGTTGGCGCGTAGGTGGTCATCACATAGGCATCGTTGCGACGGTTGTGGGCAACAGCGAGGTATCGATCCATCCACTCTTCTTCGGTTCCAACCCGGCAGAGGTGAAGCACGGTGAGCACAAGGGATTGAGGACGTTGGCAGAGGAAGAGGACTGGGCCCGCTCACTCGTAACCGGAATGACTGGCGACCAAAAGTCGGTTGCCATCGTCGATCCGGTCGCACCGGCCGACATCCTGACCACGACGGCCCGAGTCGTCGATCCCGGCACGACACCGCAAGGCATCGCCATCGGCGATCTCTACGACGCGCAGCGCGAATCGATAGTGAACCTGATTCATCACTACGTGTTCCGGGCGGCAGACGAGATGGCGAAGAACTACTGGAACCAACTTGAACGCGAGGGGTGGGATAGTGTCCATTTCGCGTGGGCGGGATCGTTGGATCGCTTCCAAGGTCACTACTACAACATCCGCCACGACCGGTTCGTCATCGAGTACGACAACACGCAGAACGGCGCCAACCACATCCACTCCGTTCTTCGCGACTACACCCACGACTTTGGTGAGGATTTGTTGGCCACGCATTACCAAGCGGCGCATTGATGGCGACGCGATAGTACGAATTTTGGGTTGAGAATCGAACTCGACTTGCCGCGAAGTCGTCCGACATGTATCTCGGGACATTCCTCACTTGAGTGAAGCTGTTCTGCAATTAACCGTCCGTTCGCTCGCGGGCCTCGTTTGCGCAGCGATCGGCGCGTTTTTCGGCGCTCTCGTAATCGCGATGCTGTTCTCCGCTGCGGACAGTTCCGAGCTATGGATAAGCTTTTCTCGGCTCGCGTTCGTCGCAACGTGTAGTGCAGTGGCGTCGCGTGTGGGATGGTTCGGCACCGCGGAGACTCTAAGACAATCGTTCTCTCTCGTCGTGATGTCGGCATTGGCAGGGCTCGTCGGTTCATGGATCGCGCTTAGCATCGCCGGAGTGTTCTTCGAGCACACAGACCTGTATGTACTCAATCGAGACATTTCAGGGGCTGGATTTTTCGGTGCCGTTTTCGCATGTAACTTGCCGTCTTTGATGTTTGCGGCGAAGTTAATAAATCGACGAGAAATATAACCAAACACGCGTTTTTCGGAGTTTTTCACTTGTTGGGAAACGAATTTGATCGGTTAACACGCAACGCAATGTTATGCGATAACATTCTGGCATCGTTTGACTTTGGCTCAGGTAAAGTCCGTTGTTAAGGCACGGAATCCGATGTCAAGCGCTTAAACATACGTGGGAGGAAACCATGTTACTAACCAAGATATTTAGGTTGGCACTCGTGTCGATCGTAGCCGCTGTAGCTGCGATGGGACTGTTCGCTTGTGCCGGTGAAACCATCATTCAAACGGTTGAAGTCCCGGTCGACCGGCAAATCGAGGTACGTGTCGTCGAGACTGTAGTGGTCGAGAAGCAGGTTGAGGTCGCGGGAGAGACGATCGTCCAAACCGTCGAAGTACCGGTTGAGCGCGAGGTGGAGATCCGCGTCGTCGAGACCGTGGTGATCGAACGCGAACGAATCGTCGAAGGCAGGACCGTCGTCGAGACCGTCGTGGTCGAACGCGAAGTCGTCAAAGAGGTAGAGAAAGAAGTCGTGAAGGAAGTCGTCAAAGAAGTAGAAAAGGTCGTCATCGCATCACCGACTCCGGCTCCTCAAACCTTCTACGGCCTCCCGATCCCGGTCGCCGAACCATCAATCAGCGAACCGCCTGCGCCTGTGACAGGATCCGACACCGTAGTCATACGAACAGGACTCGAACTCCGCGGCAGCGGTATCCCAGGTGATCCCACAGGCGGCATGTTCACAGGATCCAGCGTCACGGAGAAGTTCTTCTTGACTGACGAGGGTGGCAACGCTGTCAACCAGGTCATCACGGGCTGGGAGCTTGTCAACGATGCTGATGCCATAGGTGGACAGGCGTTCATCTTCCACATCAAAGAGAACGTCCCGTTCCACGGCGGGTTTGGAAACCTTAGCGCCGACGACGTCGTTTGGGCATACAACAAAGGCAACCCGGGCTTCAACCCAGAATCGGCAACTGACGGCGGATCGTACTGGGTCGCTCTTATCGGCAACCAGCCGCTCACCAAGATCGACGACATGACGGTTCGCGTGCCGTTGGCACAATTCGATGTCCGATGGGACACACTAGGTTTCGGGCAGTCCGGCCTTGGCTTGAGCATAACCAGCAAGAAAGCCTATGACGATATGGGTGAAGACTGGGTGCGTGAAAACGTTATTGGCACCGGACCGTACATGGTCGAAGAGTACGCCTACGATGCCACGTTGCAGTTGAAGGCAGTGCAAGACCATCACCGCAAGACGCCGGACGTAGAGAACATCATCTACGAGCCAATCGTTGAGGACGCAGTTGCTGAAGCCGCGCTCCGGACGGGCAGCATCGATATCGCGGCGGTAGACCTACGGAACTATCCGACGCTCACGGAGGAGGGTTTTGACATCATCGGCGCGGGCGCGGGTTCGTTCCACTCGATCTCGTTCTCCGGAAACTACTGGCAGAACTCGATCTACACGCCGGATCCAGATGACGAGGAAGTGCCGATCACGTTGCACGCGACGGTTCAACACCACATTCCGTGGATCGGCGATCCGCGTCGCGACAGCTTTGGCAACCCGCCGGAAGGTTTCACCAGCATGACGCGTGCTGCTCACGTGCGCCAAGCGCTGTCCTTCGCAATCGACCGCGCGCTCATCGCCGAAGTGCTTTTCTCGAACGCGGCTTGGGTCAATTACGTGTACGGTCACGACATCAACAACCCCAACTGGCAAGACAAGTGGAACGTTGAATACAACCCCGAACTCGCCGGACAGATGCTTGACGAGGTCGGTTATCCGAAGAATGCGAATGGTATCCGATTCGAGATGCCGTTCTTCATCCGCATCGGCAGAGGCGACGAGGAAATCGGCACCGCCGTCGTTGGCATGTGGCGAGAACTCGGCATCGACATGCAGGACTGGAAAGCCCAGTACCAGACCTACCGCCCGAGCCTGATCGGACGAACCGCAACCGCACCTTGGATCCACTCAGCGGGAGCTGAGGCACCGCAAGCACCTTGGGACTGGCCGGTGGTCAGCAACTCCGAGTGTTCCGGTGGCCGACCCGGTTTCAACATCGGCATCGAGATCCAAGAGCTGTGCGAGTGGGGCACCGCGATGAACGCTGAGCAGGACAAGCAAGCGCGTATCGAGATCCGCAATGAGATGGCCGACTTCCTCCACAAGTGGAACCCTGCTATCGGTACGGTCGCTCGACCGAACACTGCTCTGGTGAACCCAAAGAAGATTGCTTCTTGGGACATGCCATTGTCAGTGCGTGAAGCCGCTCTGCACCACCCAGAGTTCATCGTCACCGTCAAGTGATCCGACGATTCGAACTACGCCGACGCGCGTTGAACGAGTAATCGCAGTGGCGCGACCCGGTCGGGTCGCGCCACTGTTGCTTAACCGATGTTTAAATTCCTCTCAAGACGAATTTCCACGATGGTCATTTCGCTCATTGGCGCCACAATCGTCGTGTTTGGGTTGGCACACGCCAAAGACGATCCCATCAACGTTTTCATTCGCGCCGAGGGCTACGCCATCGGGCCGGAACAGATCGCCGCCTTGCGGGCGAAATGGGGCCTTGATAGGCCGATAGTCCTCCAGTATTTGACATGGTTGAGCAACATTGCTCGCGCCGACCTAGGCCGGAGCGTTGGCACCAACCGCAAGGTTACGGACATCTTGAGGGAACGGTGGCCGGCAACGATGCAGTTGGCGGTTGGCGCTTGGATCGTAGGATCGTTCGTGGGCATCCCGCTTGGGATACTGTCGGCGATGTGGCGGGCCTCGCTCCTCGACTACTTCCTGCGGGCGTTCGCTCTTTCCGGACAATCGGTCCCTGCGTTCTGGGTCGGTATCGTGGGCATATGGATCTTCGCGGTGCATCTGGGATGGTTGCCAGTCCCAACGTTTTATGGAAGAACAGACGCTGGATTCTGGGGACAGTTCCAGTACTTCATACTGCCCGTAACGGTCCTCGCTTGGGGACCGATAGCTGGGTATCTCCGTATCACACGGTCGGCGATGCTTGAAGTCTTAGATTCGGAGTACATCAAACTCGCCCGCGCCAAGGGCATGGGTTACGGCAGTGTTGTGGCCAAACACGCGTTCCGCAATGCTCTCATCCAACCGCTGACCGTCTCGGCACTGTTACTGGCTGGATTCATGGACGGCGCGGTGCTCGTGGAAAATGTCTTTGTGTGGCCCGGAGTCGGACAGATCGCCGTAGCAGCAGTTAACGACAACGACTTCACTTTGCTGACAGGCATTGTTTTGCTATTCACCATCCTCTATCTGGCGATGAGCTTCGTATCAGATTTGCTCTACGTCGTGATTGACCCCCGTATCAGGCTTGAGTGATGGCAACCGTTGACACAGTTCGAGAGAGACCGATGTCGCCCCTCGAGGTGGTCGTCCGATCGCCGCTAATCGCCTGGGATTTCACCAGACGCTGGCCCATAATTCCGGCATTTGTGATTATCGTGTTCGGGCTCGCCACCGTCTTCACAACGCAATTTGCAACTGACGACCCAAATTCACAAAACCTACGCGCAAGTTTCGCCGCACCGGCATGGAATTCGGAATACTACGTACAGAACGAGCGGTTAGACCGTCGCTATCTGCTTGGAGCGGATCAACACGGACGCGATATCTATTCGCGCCTCGTACACGGCACTCGGGTATCGATAACCGTGGCATCTGCTGCGGCCGTCATCGGCATGACCATGGGACTTTGGGCCGGGATCGCGTCTGGTTGGTTCGCTGGTTGGTTCGACGAAATCATGACGCGTTTCGTCGACGTTTGGAACGGACTGCCGTTCCTGCTTGTCGCACTCGTTGTCTCAATAACCATCGGCACAGGACTTCTGGTGTTGATCGGGTTGTTGGTCATGGCGACCTGGGTCGGACTGGTCAGGAATATCCGCGCCGAAGTGTTGTCGCTCAAGACCCGCGACTACGTTGCGGCAGCCCGAGTGGCTGGCGGCAGTGATTTCCGGATCATGTATCGCCACATCTTGCCGGGCGTTCTGAATCTGCTGATGGTGCTGGCAAGTCTACGCATTGGCGGATTGATACTTGCTGAGGCGTCTTTGAGCTATCTCGGCGTCGGTGTGCCATCTCGTTACCCATCGTGGGGCAACATGATCAGCGACGGTCGAGAGTTTCTCGACTCCGCGTGGTGGGTATCTTTCTTTCCCGGATTCTGCATCTTCCTAGTTGTGATGTCATTCAACTTCGTCGGTGACTGGGTCAGGGATCGGACTGACCCGAGATTGCGACAAATCAGGTAATCAACGATCGATTGAAAACGAAAAGGCGGTCAGACATGTACGACATTCTCATTAAAGGCGGACACGTTATCGATCCCAAAAACGGGATTGATGGCAAGAGCGATGTCGGCATTTCGGGTTCGTCTATAGCCGCGGTCCAACCCGACATCCCAGAAGCGCAGGGACGCAAAGTTGTGGATGCTTCGGACTGCTACGTCACACCGGGCTTGATCGACCTGCACGCCCACTGCTACCTCTACGGCGGCGCGATGTTCCCGGACGAGTTGTGCTTCCCCTACGGGGTCACGACGATGGTCGATTGCGGAGGATCGGGTTGGCGTACCTTCGACCACATGAACGAAACCATCATCAAGAAGGCCGGCCCGCGAGTCTTCGCCCTACTCAACATTGTCGGCAACGGCATGTGCGGTGATGGCGAGCAAGACATCGATGACATGGATGTCGAGGTCACCGCAGCGAAGATTCGGCAACGCTCCGACGTTATCGTGGGGGTCAAAGTGGCGCACTATGGCGGAGTAGGTTGGGAATCGGTAGATCGAGGCGTCGCGGCCGCGGCCGAGTCTGGCACGTTCTGCCTGATCGACCAGAACGCCCGCGCGTCTCGCCCGTTCGGCGAGATGATGCTGGAACACATGAATCCGGGCGATGGAGTCACGCATTGCTTCGGCTACGGCAAACCTATGATCGGCAATGACGGCAAGGTGAAGCCCCACTACTTGGAGGCACGTGAAAAAGGCATCATCATGGATGTCGGACACGGCAACAACAGCTTCTCATTCTCAATGGCGGTTCCAGCGATCGAACAAGGATTCCCGCCCGACACCATATCGACAGATCTGCACCGCATGAGTCTTCACACGTCCCGTGCCACTCAGACGGAAGTGATGAGTAAGTTCCTTGCCATCGGCATGACGATGCACGACGTCGTCGAGAAATCGACGTGGGCTCCCGCGAAACAGATCGGTCATCCTGAACTCGGCACACTCACGCCCGGCGCTACAGCTGATGTCACCGTCCTCGAATATGTCGAACGTCCCTGCGGCCTGAGCGACAGCGGCCCTACCGGCTATCGCATCATGCCGGCACCGGGACGTCTCCTAAATCAGGTCACCATCAAAGGCGGCGCGATCCGTTTCGACTACGACGGTCGATCCAAAGAAGACTGGACCGAGACGCCGAACACGGATTTGGATCTGCCGGGTTGAACTAGGGCCTGCGGACATCTAGCCGTTCATTTCGTCGACTGTTTGGCGCGGTCGAATGCATCTTTGACTCCACGATTGTGCAAGGCTCTAACCTCTTCGTAGGACAACCCGGTATCGTCCGCTACTTTCATCCGCGCCCGATGCACCAAACCGGTTGGTATGCCAATAATGCCGCCTGTGACCGCACCAACGATTCCGCCAGTTACCGCTGCGTCAGACCCACCGGCGACCAATCCGATGATTGCCCCGATGGCAGCACCGATGATGCCCAAAAGCAACATTTGTTGAATTACTGAACCCATTTGTGCACTCCTTTTATAGCGGTGGGAACATGTGGGAATTATATATAACTTCCCTTTGGTTGCGCTTTTCAGACCTTAAGGCGTGTCGCCATGTAGCATTTTGTCGACACACCTTAGAAATTGCTACACATCCCCGATCCCACGAGCATGTAGACCGACGCCAGAAACACCAGCAACGCAACAGGACTGCTAGCCTTTACGACTCGTGCAAGACGCTCACGCGGCATGGGACGTCTCGCTTCCACCAATTTGACGATCGTGAAGGGGTACTCGCCAATTGTGCCAAACGAATACAAATTGCCGTCAGAGTCCTTACCCCATGGCTGGCCGTCGGGCGTTGACACCTTTTTGAGCCGGTAGGGTTGGTATCCGCCCGCCAATGGCCATGTTTCTAGGTGAGATGCTTTTGCCAACCGTTTGAGATTGTTGATGCTCAGACGAGCGGGATGATAGGTTTCGACGTGTTCGGCTCCTGACCACCCTATTTCGATGATCGATCCGTCCTCCAACGCTTCAACTTCACGATTAGTCAAAGCGGGGCCTTCGATCATCGCATCGCCGACCATCTTTGTAACGTGTTCCTGGCGTTCCTGCCGCCACTGTTCCTTCTGTTTTTCGAATTCCTTATTGAATGCGGCGGAACGTTCGAATGCGATTAAACCTGCGATGGCGGGTTCACAAGTTGCACAGACGTCGACGTTTGCGTAAACCTCCCCAGCCTCAACACGCGCCTCTCTCAAAGTATCGAAAGGCCCTCCAAGGTGAACATCAGGTTCACCAACCCGTCCGCGTAACTCCAACTCTAGAACTATGTACCGGGCATCGTTACATGTGCCTTCATGAACGATTCCAGTGTCGGCACCCCAACTTGAACGATACCAGTACGTTCCCTCGAACGAACTGGCGTAGGCATCGACGTTGTCAGGGTTTAGCGGAGGAAGCGTCACTCATATCCCTTCCCGCGCGACGGTTTGAAATTCGTCGATTGGGGCGGTTGGGCGTTGCCGAAAACAAACCGTCGGTAACGACGCAGTGGCAACCCAACAGGTGAGTGTCGACATGTCCTAGGCGGTTTCGTCCCGATATGGGACTACGGCTTCGAGTCGTTCGGCCAATTCGTCTTCAGCGCATTCGCGATCGTACTGCGCCTGCAACCCCATCCAGAACTCGACACTGTTACCGAAGTAACGAGAAAAAAGCAGCGCCGTCTCAGCGGTGATCGAGCGGGTACCGAGGACGATGGAGTGGATTCGAGTGGGGTCCACGCCTATAGCCTTCGCCAAGCGTTGCTGCGAGATACCCAATGATTTTAGGAATTCACGTTCCAAGATTTCACCGGGATGAATGGGGGGAAGTTTTTGTGTGTTTTGGCTCTGTTTGGTGTGAGGCACGACGCATATCCCTCACGTTCGAGTTCTGCGGGTTACTTGTATCTAAGAATTTTAGATTGTCGCACGCCTATGTCATTCCGGCGAAAGCCGGATTCTATGGGGATGTGGCGTATTCACCTTCACTCCCGGATCAAGTCCGGGGCAGGCTCTGACTCTCTCCAATTGAGGGATAGGGGACTGGAAGGAAGGTTGTCTGCCCTACTCTGCTGCCCCGTACATACCCCGCTCGCATTGCTGCCGCCCCTTTCGCAGGGCGAAAGGGGCGTTGCCTAGAGCTCTTGTTCTCAGGATAACTTTGTGAAGGGTAAGATAACTCCATGCGATACCGCCATCTAGGAAATTCAGGTTTCGAAGTCTCGGAAACGGGCTTGGGCGCGAACAGCTTTGGGGAGCCGGGACGGCGCGACTACGCCGAATCGAAGGCCATCATCCACGCCGCCATCGATCACGGCATCAACTTCATCGACACCTCCAACGTCTACGCTCAGGGACTATCCGAGGAGTTCATCGGTCGAGCGCTCAAAGGTCGTCGACAAGAGATATTGATCGGCACGAAGTTCGGGTCAAAGCGCGAGCACGGGCCGAACCTTTTCGGCGGTGGACGCAAGTTCGTGATGGACGCCGTTGAGGATAGCCTTCGTCGATTGCGCACGGACTATATCGACCTCTACATGATCCACCGTCCCGACCCGCGGGTGCCTCTGGAGGAGACGCTTCTAGCGATGGACGACATCGTCAGGCAAGGCAAAGCGCTCTACATCGGGATCTGCAACTTCGAGGCTTGGCGAATGGTCGACGCAGCATGGACCAGCAAAGCCGCTGGTTTGACGAAGATCATCTCGTCGCAGTTCGAGTATTCAATGCTGCAACGCGGCGGGGAGGCGGAGATGCTTCCGGCGTGCCGCGCTCACGGGGTCGGCGTAATGCCCTATCTTCCGTTGGCAGCTGGATTCTTGACGGGCAAAGTCGACGTCACCGGTATAGCTCCTTCGGGAACGCGACTAGATTTGGATGCTGGCCAGTCGAAACGCTGGATCACCGACGACAATTTGCGTACGATATCGGCGTTGCAGGATTGGGCGATGTCGCACGGCAAGACGCTTCTTGACTTGGCGTTCGCTTGGTTGCTCGCCGACCCGATCGTTGGCACTGTCATCGCGGGCGCTAGCTCACCGAAACAGATTGAGCAGAATGCTCGCGCATCGGAATGGCAACTCTCTCCGCATGAACGCGAAGAAGTGACAGCGATACTGGATGCGCACCCCATCGATGGGCAACGGACGTATTACTCGGTCGCAGGATATTTCGCCGAGCAGGTTGAAGTGAATTACGAGTGAACTGATCTTCAGGCAAGAAGCGATTGCACGAAGAGACCTGCGACGGAGACCGCGAGGATTCCCATCGCAAACACCATCCCGCCCAGCCAACGGATCATTCGATTTTCGAGCTGGTAAAGATCAGCTTTAGTTGCCAGATGTTCGTATCCACCTTCTAAACGGCTCAATCGTTCTTCAGCGGTTGCCACGTTTTTTCTCCCTAGTAATGTCGTCCTGAGTTGGATCATAGATGTCGCATAGTATAGCACGCATATCCTATTTACAGATTCTTGTGAATACCGGCTGCGTCCAACCGTATGTTCCGTTGGACGACCTAATTGTCGCTCGCACGTATCCCTCGTCACCGACGAATTCGTACGAGGCGGTCGTCCCCTCTGTTTCCGACAACTCCTCACCGTCTCGACCCGAAAACGTCGTTACGTATATCGCCGTTCCTTGCGGTTCGATCTCGAGTTTTATCTCATCTTCGGAAACGTTGAGATCGAGTAACTTGATGCCCATCGAGGAGTAGAAATTGCCGCTGGCAAGGCCTTCGACGATTGCATCTACTGTCAGTTCGGGAGCGTTGATCACTACCCATGCGCGGCCCGGATTGCTACGATCAGGCGTGTGATCGTAATAGTTGTGAGAATCGTCGGTTGCAGTACCGAAAATGACGCGCCCCGCCGAGAGTACATGATCCCAGATCTCTTCCGTGCTTGGTTTGCCGGGTCCGCCATAGGTGTTGACGGACGGATGTGCGTTGTGGATCTCTAACAAGCTCGCACCTTCAACCTGTGTAATGTGTTCGTGGTTGAACGCCCATTCGAAGTTCGGATGATTGAGCTGTGCGATGCCTCCGGCGTTGATGATGGCGTTGACATTTGCCTGCAACGTGGCAACGATGTCGTTGAGGTCTGTAGGTTCAACTACGTGCCTGATACCGATGGCATTGATATGTATCGGCACTGAGCCACCGAATATGCGGGAAGAGACCTCCTCGCCCGGTATCATCAGCGGGACCCCCCTCGATCTCGTGTTCGAGGATGGTGCGGTGATTGTGGTCGCTCAGAACCAAGAAGTCGTAGCCGTGATCTCGGTACCATGTGGTCACGAACTCTGGAATCGGCGTCGCCATCTGACTCCGTCGTGTGAGTGTGGATGTTGCCTTTATACCAGCGCGTTTCAGACATCTTTTTCGCCTCTAATCTCTCTAGTCGTAAACCGTCTTGCCGACCGTATGGGCGTTGATGAAGTCCCAGTCGTGGGTTACACCCATTCCCGGACCTTCTGGGACTTGCACCTCTCCGTTTTCGTCGATCGCGTCAAGCATGTCGCTGTATCCATCCAGATAGACCGGAGGATACGACGGGTCGAGTTTGGGATGAACGAGGCCCAGTTCGTAGTAGTTGGAGTTGCGCATCGCCGCCATCGTCTGCCGTCGGCTCGGGCCGGGGCCGTGCGGTTCAACATCAAGCCCGAAACCCTCGGAGGCGTGAGCGATTTTCATGACGCCGGTGATGCCGCCGTCGTAGTCGTGGTCGATTCGCACGAAGTCAGTGCCATCAGCGATGATGAAGTCGACATGCTTCTCGAGACCGCGAACGTGCTCCAACTGCAACAGCGGAACTCGGATAAGTTCGCGCAATTTGCGGTGCGCGAAGGCCGATTCTCCGCCATCCTTCATCACGTCTTCCCACCAATAGTAGTTGTACGCCTCGCACGCTCTGCCGATCTTCAGCGCATCGCCGAAGGTGAGGATGGCGCAGAACGGGTCGAGCATCAGGTCCATCTTGTCACCGACGCGCTCACCGACGACCTCAACCAGTCGCACATGCTGTTCGATCGGCACCTCTTGCCACGGATGGATCTTGAAGCCCTTGTAACCCATCTCCAAGCATTGCTCGGCGAAATCCGCATAGGCCTCTGGGCTGTTCAATCCGCCGGGATAGTTGTCGCCAATATATGTGGACGCGTATGCCCGAAACGACTTTCGCTGCTCACCCAGTAGCCGATAAATCGGTTGGTCTAGCAACTTACCAGCCAAATCCCACAGCGCCATGTCCACCTGCGACATGCCCATGCGAGCGTGCTGACGCGTAGCCTGCTTAGCATCGTTGTAGATCCGCTCCCGAGCGAACGCACTCTCGCCGATAACGGCGTTTGCGAACAAACCGATCGCCGAGTGCTCAGTTGCCGAGCCGCCAACGTATTCGCCTGTCACTCCTGCGTCAGTGTGAATGACGACGACGCGAGCCGTTTGGCGCAGCTTCGTGCCCGGCGCGTAAGCCGGAAGAACGATCCTGCCAGACCCTTCCATGTTGTCGACGAAGTACTCGAACTCGATTACTTCCATCCTGGTGATCTTGGGGTCCGCCATGCGATTCGCTCTCCTGACTGTTGCCGCTTATGTGCTCAATATACCGGTTATCTCGCCCGTCTCGTCGTTCAGGTCGATGTCCCACGCGTTCGGGTTCGAAGGCAGTCCCGGCAACGTGATGATGTTCCCTGCCAAGGTTACGATCTGCTTCGCGCCAGCGAGCACTCGCAACTCTCGTATCGGTATCGTTTGTCCCCGGGGCACGTTCAGCAATCGCGGATTCGCCGAAACGGAAAGGTGCGTCTTAGCCATGCAGATCGGGAAGTCCCAACCATTCGACTCAAAACGGCGTGCAGTCGTTTTTGTTAGCGGTCCCCAGTCGACACCGTCCGCATTGAACAGTTGCTCGGAGATCCGTTCAACCTTATCGACGGTCGATAGACTGTCCTCGTAAAGCAGGTTGACGTCTGCGGCGCCTGAATGGGCGGCGTCCCAAACTGCCTCTGCGAGCTCCGTCATGCCCGCACCGCCTTCGCCGAAGCCGCGCGCTTCGGCCACGCCGACGGCGCCCGCTTCGATCGCCGCACTCTTCGCAGCCGCGATCTCTTCGGCAGTATCCGACGGGAACTTGTTGATTGCGACAACAGCCGGCAAACCGTACATCTTGACGATCCGGATCGCGTTCGCCAAGTTCTCCGCACCAGTTTTGACCGCGTCAACGTTAGGAGTTTCGAACCCGTCACGCTTAACTCCGCCGTGCCACTTGAGGCCGCGTATTGTGGCGACTACAACGGCTGCCGACGGTTCGGGTCCGCCTTGGCGAACTTTGATGTCCATGAATTTTTGGAATCCGAGATCGGCACCAAATCCAGCCTCTGTAATCGTGATGTCGGCGGTGTTGGTGGCGAGGATATCGGCGAGGATCGAACTGCAACCGTGCGCGATGTTTCCGAATGGTCCCATGTGGACGATTGCGGGTTGTCCTTCGAGCGTCTGTGCAAGGTTGGGTTTGACCGCATCACGCAACAGAGCCATCATCGAACCGATCCCGCCGATTTCACGAGCGGTCACCGGCTTGCGGTCCGTCGTCCAACCAACGACGATGTCGCCGATGCGTTCGCGCAGGTCGGCGTAGCCATTGGTGAGCGCCAGTATTGCCATGATCTCGGACGCGGCGTTGATGTCGAAACCTGCCTCACGCATCGGAGCATTCAGGCTTCCACCAACCCCAGTCACAACTTGACGTAGCGCGCGATCTTCCGCATCCGTGACCCGGCGCCATGTGACACCGTCGGGCTGCAACCCGGGGATCGCGCCTCGATAAACCGCGTTGTCGGTCATCGCGGCGAGTAGATTATGCGCCGACTCCATCGCGTGGAAGTCGCCAGTGAAGTGCAGATTAATCTCGTTCGCCGGCTGGACTGTCGACATGCCTCCGCCGGTTCCGCCGCCTTTGTGACCAAATACGGGACCCAATGATGGTTGTCGGATCGTAAGTGCGACGTTCTTACCGATCTTCGATAGGCCTTGAGTCAACCCAACCGCGGTCGTCGATTTGCCTTCACCTGCAGGCGTGGGAGTGATTGCCGTAACCACGACGAGCTTGCCGGGGGTTTGACGGGCCGGGAACGACTGAAGCGGGATCTTTGCTTTGTCGTTGCCGTAGGCTTCGATATCTGCCGGGGAGAAGCCGAGATCTTGTGCGACATCGGTTATCGGGCGCAGTGGCATATCGTGCAGGTCCTGTCTTGTTAATCGGAGCGACGCATCAACACGTCACGCACCATGCTTGTTTTCAACACCAAATAAGTTTAACGAAACGATGTTTTTTACCACTGGTCGCAACCCTCTGCGATGCCGCTTCTTCCAGATTCCGACTCGTTGTCACCCGTCACGTCACCGGAATCGATGTCGACGTAGAAAACCAGTTCATCCGGCCCCAAAAGTCTGTCGGTTTGCCTCGCATAAGATACCTTGATCCGCCCGTCGTCTTGCAATTCGGTACTCGACTTGTCCCACTCGTAGTCCATCTCGATCCACTTTTCGCACGTCGCCCCAAAGAACCCCCAAGTCTTGTCCGACATGTAAGCGAAGACGAGTCGATGTGCGAGGACCGCGATTTCAGCGGAAACTTCGGTTTCTGTTGATGCGGCCTCATCCTCGACGATCGCGGTTGATTGTGACGTCTCGTTGTCGCACGCGATCAGCGCGATCCCGATGAGGAACGCGGCCAATATCGCCAGCATTGATCTGAAACCGCGCATTGTCAACCGTGTCTATTCAACCGGATTCGTGAGCGTCTTCAAGAACGCGATCAATGCTTCCTGGTCCGTCTGCGACAGGTTCAAGAAACGATCTCTTGCGCCTTGGGCATCGCCTCCGTGAGCCTTTATCGCATCCGAGATTAGCGTCGCTCGACCATTGTGCAAGAACGGCGGCTCTGAGAAGAAGCCCCACAAACGACGTGTCATCCAATCTTCCGTCGGCACGCCCGCTTGGACGATCTCCTCGTTGTCCAGCACATCATCCTCACCCATGTCGTGCCGGCGGAGATCGGAGAACACAGGAATCAGGTAGTGCCCATTCTCATCCGTTTGAAGTTCCCTCGCAAACTCACTCAGGTCGATCTCCAAAACAGCATCGACCGCGTCCGGTCTAAGGTCCCTGCCGACGTTGAACTCATTAGGTTCTGTGAAAATCAACGACTCCAACGGCAGTTCGGGAACATGGCAAACGGCACATCGAATCTCTACAAACTTCTGTCGCCCGTACTCCACGATTGCTCGTTGGTCCGGGTCCTCCGGCATCTTCAGTATCGGTGCACGAAGCGTAGCCATGAACGCCACCAGCGCGGTGACGTCGCCCGGTGTCAACTCATTGACCACGCCATCTCCGTCGCCATCGACGTACGCGCCAACACGCTCGTAGTTCTCGATGCCGTGGTGGTGCAACATCGCATCGTTCGTGAACTCCCGCAGGCTGGTCGTCACTCCTTTTTGGATAAACGGTCGGACGATCAAGTCGCCGTCAACGCCCACCACTTCGCTCGTGTACACGAAGCCGTTGGGATGTGCCGTAATCGCGCCGAAGTCGACACCCTTGGCACTGATCTCTCGTCGCACCGGCCAACCAGATTTCTTGGCCTCTTCGATCGTCGCTTGCTCTTGCGCCAGCAACTCACGCGTCATCTCGCGGGCCAGCAACTCAACGAACCCGGAACCGAACATCCCAATGGTGTTCCGTTCGTTGCCGACATTCTGCAAGGTGAGCGCAAACTCGTCCTCTTGTTCGTACTGCAACCGGTCCTCGAGATCGGTTCTGAAGTCAAACTCCATCTGGTCGTTGAAGTCCACGAAATCGAAGCGTTGGCTCATCGAAAAGACGTTCGCAACGTTATCGCCACCGCCGCCTGTGGCCGGGAGGTTGTGGCATCCGCTGCACGCGTTGGAATCTGGACCAGAGATGCGGTTGAAGCTTTCGATACCGTCCCGACGCGGCCTGAACCTTTCATCCCCGGTTTGCGTCGGCCGACCGGCACCATCCAGTCTGTTGAACGACGCAGTGAACAGCATCTCTCCGTGCTCGACCAACTCTTCCAAGGTGTATTTGCCCTGCTCAATTCCAGACTGACTGAAGTGAATCTTGACCGCCGGTGCGTCGCCGATCCACTCTTTGCCGACGTTTTCGCACTCAAAGCGGACATTCTCCAACGCCTCGAAGCCATCGACGTGCTGCTCCATGTGCTCGTAGGTGTCGAGATAGTTGAGCACCTGCAACGTCGGGTAGTCGTAGTAGCCGCCGGCGAGTATGTCTTGCAACGCCAGAACGAAGCGTTCTGTCGCGTCTACCAGCTCGCCGCGCACCGGCTCTAGTTCTGATTCGAGGAGTTCGATATGCTCCTCGATCTGTTCGACCGAGAGTTGTTCTCGAAGCATCCCCTCGCTGATTGTGCCGACGCGATCACAGACCTGTTCGGCACCGGAAACGTCGTCGCCGTTCTGTTCCGCGGCGAACGACGCGCAAGCGACTCCCCACGTCAATGCAAAGACGATTAGGAATGCGACTGCAATCTTTGCAAGTTGACGGCGCGAGCTTTCTTCAGATCCCCGCTTCGCGATCGATCTCAGATTGGTATTCGGCAACAGAACCGTCCATGATGTCGAAGAGCGATACCGGCTGCCCGGAGTTGCCAGATTCCAGTATTCCGTAGGAAACCGCTAGGGCTTTCATCCCGACTTCGGCATCGACCTCGACCTCTCTTACGTTTGATTCTATTGCCGACGCCAACTCCTGCATCTCGATGGCCACCAAGATGCGGTCGATAGCCTCGAATCCAACGTCGTAGGAACCCATCCGCTTGTTGCCGCCAAAGAACTTCGCCGTGACATCGTCGACTTCCCAATCAGGCGCCAAATCGAGCATCTGCTGTTCACTCAGAGGTTCAGATTGCGACTCAATGTAAACGCTTGGAGGAATGCCCGTACGCGTCGGCGGCATCTGCATCGTGCCTGCGCTACCGTGGATCGTATTGATACCCGCACCGTAGCCGATCGACGCGTTGGTGATGGTGAGTTGTCCAATCGCACCCGACGCGAACTTGAGAACGCTGATCGCCGTGTCTTCCTGATCGATCTCGACCGTCTCTTGGTTGGCGAATGCGTCCTCGACCCGATGGGAATAAAACTGTGCAATCTGTCCGCTCATGCCTACACGGGTTCGGACCGGAGTGAAAAGTCCCGTTTTGGCACTGATCGATTCGATGTCGCCCAAGAAGTAGTTAAGCAGGTCAGCTTCATGTACGCCCTGTTCGATGATTATGCTGCCCGCACGCGATTTCAATGCGCGCCAACCAGTGTCGTGCATGAGCGCGGAACCGCCACCGAGCGACACCTTCATCGCGAAGCCGGGCTCGCCGATCGCGCCCGCGTCGAGCAGCGCCTTCGCTAGACGATTCATCGGATCGCGGCGATATTGCTCGCCTATCGACAGCACCAGACCCTTCGCTTCCGCGGCATCCCGCATCAGTCGACACGCCTTCATCGTCAGCGCCATCGGCTTTTCGGTAAGGATGTGAACACCGGCGTCGAACGCCTGTAAAGCGAACACATGGTGCATCCGCGTGTCGGTGACGATGTCGACCGCGTCGACGCCCGATGCGAGCATCGTTTCGTAGTCTGTGAACACCTGCGGACGATGACCGGTCGCATCCTCAACCGCCGATGCGACACCGTTCGCCGCCGCCTCGTGGCGATCACAGACCGCGGACAAGGTGAACGAATCGAAATGCTTCCGAAGTTCGATGTAACCGTGGGCGTGGCGCATTCCCATGCCGCCGCAACCGACCAATCCCAAATTGTGACTCAACGTGATATTCCTTTCGAGGTTGACACCGCTCGTGCGTCGTCCGACTATCTGAGGGCGACCGAACCGTCATCGCGGAGCGGATGACTAATCGGGCCGTATTCGTGCGGATGTTTCGCGATGCCTTCTTCATCAAGTTCGACGCCGATGCCCGGAACTTCCGGGATCTGCAACCAACCCGATTCCAACTTGATGATCTGCTTGACGACATCAGAGTACGGCGCGCCCTCTTCGTAGACGTGTTCTTGCACCTCGTAGTTGGGAACGCAGGCGCCGAGCTGGACATGGGCCGCGGTCGCGACCGGACCCGAAGGAACTGCGTGCGGAATGATGCCTTGATGGTGCGATTCTGCGATGGCGCAGATCTTCTTGCAGTGGGTGAAACCACCGGCGACTCCGATGTCAGGTCGAATATGATGCACTCCCGCAGACTCCACGTATTCGCGAAACTCCCAGATAGTGAGATTGCGCTCACCCGCCGCCATCGGTATGCGAGTCTTTTCTGACACCTCGCCGAATGAGAGTATCGAATCCGGCGCTACCGGGTCCTCAAAAAAGTAAGGCCTGAACTTCTCCAGTTCCTGCGCCAAAACAATCGCTTCACCCGGAATCATATTGCGGTGAATCTCGATACCGACATCCATGTCCCATCCGACGGCATCTCGCACCGCCGCCGTACGATCGACTAGGTCCTGTATTCGCTCGCTGTGCCGCATCGGCGCGTGATCATGCTGGTAGAGCAAGCACTTGACCGCAGTGAACCCGTCAGCTTTCGCGGCTGCGGCGGCATTCGCCACCTCTTCGAGTGTCCCGGTCGGAAGTACCAGCATCGCACGCACGGCATCCCGCGCCTTGCCACCTAGCAACTGCCAGACCGGTGCTTCGAAATACTTGCCTTTGATGTCCCACAGCGCCTGATCGATGGCGCTGATGCCGCCGCCGATCGCACCCCCGCGCATCGACTTTGCGCGGTACATGTAGTTCCAGTGGTGCTCGTTTCGAAGCGGGTCCTGTCCGATCAGATACGGTTCGAAAGACAGCACGACGTCTCGGGAGGCTCCGGGCCATCCGAAGAACGTGGATTCGCCGACGCCTTGGATGCCGTTGTCGGTGGTGATCCGCACCATCATCCAATTGACGGCGACGAAGGTTTCAAGTTTTTCGATCTTCATGTTGGTTACTTAATGTCCATCACTGTGAGTCACAGTTTCTGCGGCAATTATATGAACCTGATGTACGCTATTCGGTTGTGAACGTTCAAGGTATCTCCGTCCGGAAGAGCCGCGGCGAATCGCTCTTCCTTATCATCGCTTCATTGAGCGCGTTGCTGTCTGTCACGGTCATCTCCGCTGCCCCACTGTATTTTGACGCCATTGAGCGGCTCGGATTGCGTCGCACCATGGAACGCTTCGAGTTGTCGCAGATGGGCGCGTGGATGCACGTCGATGAGATGACATTCAACTCAGCGACGATCAAATCAACCGTTCGATCATCCCACGAAGCTGGCGAAAATCTCGGCGATATCGTACGCAGCACGTCCGCGTTCGTTCGTTCCGGAAGCTTGAATCTCAACCAGGTCAACGATCGTTTCGCTCCCCCGGGATCGACCTTGGTCTATCAGTCCGTGCAAGGGAATCCCGCTCCGATTTCATTGGTTTCAGGGGCGTTCCCATCCGAAACTTTCACAGACAGTGAGATCGAAGTGGCAATTCTCGAAAGCGTTGCGGCGAAGTACGGCATCCAAGTCGGCGATGTTTTGCGACTGACCGTTCCACCGACGACCATCGTGCACACCACGCCGAGAGTCTCGGGCATTTTCAGCATCGACGACCCTAGTCACGAGTCGTGGCAAGGACTATCGTCTACCCTGTTCGATCCGGAGCAAGGACCTACCGGCGGACGACCGGCGATCATCGCGTACACGTCCGATGGCATGATGGAAAAGGTCTCCGGTCGCGGCATCGCTGACATCGGTCAACTCTGGATGATGTTCTACGTCGACGTTGAAGCACTGAAACGGATTGGTGCGGCCGAATATCTTGACGCCATCAGCCGTTTCCGCGCCGATTCGACGAAGCTGTTGCCATCGTCCTCATCATTCTCCGGGGTCGAATCGGCGTTGCGGACGCTGCAACGCCAACTGACCTTCACCAACACGACGACGATCATCAGCGGGGCATTGTTCGCCGCCTTCGCGGTGTTCGTGTTGGCACTAAACGCAAGCGTCATCGCTAGACGATGGCTTGACGAGGAGACGACGCTCAAGGCAAGGGGCGCCAACCGCAACCAACTCTTCACCGCGATCGCTTTCTATATGGCTATTTTGTTCGTCATCCCTGCCATCGTCGGTCCGCTCATTGCATCATTGATCGTGCCGCTGTTGGGTCTTCTGGGTTCGTTTCAAGATCTGACGGGTGGTCAGCCGTTCCCGTATCGGATTCTCCCGGAGCAGTTCATCTGGTCCGGGGTTCTCGCGTCGATCCTGTTTGCGCTCTTTTCGGTGCCAGTAATCCTCGCCAGGCCCGGGCCAATCGTCCGACACATGACGCGGATCCGCGACTCGCGATCCCCTTGGTTTTGGCGAGCGAACTTCGACATCGGTATCGTAGTTGCGGCTGGTGCGGTGATCTTCGAACTGAACGGCCGCGGCTCGTTGTTTGTGCAAGGTGACGACGGTTCGTCCGACTTGAGCATGTTGGCGACATCATTACCGATAGTCGCGTCTGTGGCGGCGTCACTGGTGGCGTTGAGGCTGTTCAGCCTAGCCGGTGCGATATTCGAACGTCTGGCGCATGTCAATATCCACGCAATGTTTGCACTCGCGTTGAAGGTCTTTTCGCGATCCACAATGAACCACGCGGCGTTGATGTTGTTGGCTGCTGGTACGATGATCGTAGTGATCAACGCGGTTGGGTTGTCTGCCACTTTGGGGAAGAACACGCGGGATCGAATCGATTTCTCGTCCGCGGCGGACCTGCGCATCTCTGGGATCGATGCATTCAAAACATCGAATAACGAGACCGTGCAAGCGATCGTGGCTTTGGATTGGGTAAGCGACCATACTTGGGGAGCGCGCACGAAAGCCAAGACTGGTAGCTCAGAATCAGCTTCGACATTCACGATGCTCTCGCTGCGACCGAATGAATTCATCGACATCGCGATATTCCGCCCCGATTACGCCGACGTACCGTTGTCACGGCTGATGAACGACATCACCGGTTACGTCAGCACGGATTCGCTGCCCCTTCCGAATGAAGTCACTGAACTAGAAGCCGTCGTCAAGTTGGAGCGAACTGGCACTGGCCGCATCGATATCTGGTCGAGATTGCTGGACGCCGAAGGTACGACCCACACGATCCGCATGAACCACCTAGGTTTGAATCGGTCGGCGGATGAATGGCATCGCGTCACAGGCACCATTAAACCCGAGATCCCGCGTCCGGTGAGCTTCATCGCTTTGGAGATCTACGAACCGCCCACTTCGCCGATCGGAAGCACGGCAACGTTGACTATCGACTCCTTGCGCGCCAAAAACGGTAGCGGCGAATCGATGCTCGTATCCGACTTCGCAGACGCGAGCGTTTGGCACCCAATGGAAACCTCCCTCGCCGATGATTCGCGTTTGTCGATTACTGATATGGGCGGAGAAGGCAGCGCGGACGGACGATCGCTGGTATTTGCTATGGGTCGCGGCACTGACGACGGAGTCCGGGGATTTTACTACTCCGAGAATGGGCCGATTTGGGTCCCGCTGATCGTAAATTCCGAATTCCTCGATCGGGCGGGACTAGACGTTGGTGATCGATTATCTGGTCAGACGTATGGCCGCATAGTGCCTTTTGAAATCCGTGGCACTTTCGACCTTTTCCCGACTATGACCGCCGAAAACCAACCGTTTGCGGTCGCAAACGTTGATGCTCTTCTCTCCTATCTGACATCGGTCAGCGAACCTTTCCTTTCAAACACTGCGGAGATGTTTATCGAGATTCAAGGGTCTCTCGGGCACGAGGAACGCATCGCGTCAATTAAAGCGTTGGAACCTTCACTTCGGGTGTCCGATGCGGGAGCGTTGAGCGCGGAATCCTCCGCCCGACTGGGGGACGCAGCAGGATGGCGGATTGTTGGATCGCTCATCGCCGCGGCGGCGGTTGCACTCGCGATCGTCACGACGAGTGCCGTCACTATCCACAATCAGGACCTGAACCGCCTTGACTCGGCGCTCGTAGAATCACTTGGCGGGAGCCGAATCAGTGTAGCTTTGGAGGCATCGACGAGAATCGCGATATCGCTTTGCCTTGGATTTGCCCTCGGCGCTGTCGGCGGGTTGTACGGCGTCCGTTTCATCGCTGATCGGATGACCCGCACATCGACCGGTGAAGCGGCTTTGCCGCCGATGGTCTTGCATGTCGAGTGGTTGCCGGTGGCGACGGCGGCGGTGTTGTTGGCCGGCGCTGCATTGACCCCGGTCGTCTGGGGCAGGATGCGACCCAAAGAATCCGTGGCTGTCAGAATCAGAGCGACCTCGCTGGCGTGAAACGTTCTCTAGGTTCATCCCGCCGAGCTGCAATTGCTGCGTTGCCGCGATTGGTGCTGAGGCGTGCTTTTTCCGAGAAGATGTTTGTTGGTTTGCGACTTGTCGGATTGACAATCGCGGTCGCCGTATCTGCCGGAGTTTTTGTCTACCTCGACGCGCTCGGTCAGTCAGCATTGTCTCAGAGCCTGTCGGGACATCGGCAACAAGATTTGAACGTCGCCGTGAGGGCTCGGAACGATTCGATTTCGCAGGACACACATCGCGGCTTGGTGATGGCCGTAGCAGATACGCGATCGGGAGAATTGGCGAAGGTGCTCGTCCCACCGACGATGGCGGCGAAGTCGGCAACGCTTGTGTTCGACCAGGATCTGGTGCCATGGAAAAACGCTCGCACCTTCTTGAGTCATGTCGATGGGGTCGCCGACGCGGCTACCCTGCTCGACGGTGCGTGGCCGGGAACTGCCAATTCTTCAGAACCTATCGAGGCAGCGATTTCCGCGGAAGACGCAATATATCTGGGCATCGGTATTGGTCAGATCGTTCACCTGAACTCCCCCACGTCAGAAGACGTTCAGGCGACCGCCCGCGTTAGCGGCATCTTTTCGCGTGACGATCCCAATGCTCCCCAATGGGACGCACTTGACAATGGCCTTGGGGCCGACAGTACCGCGTTCCGGTTCGCACCTTTCATCGTCAGCGAACCTACGCTTATCGACGCCGTCGCCAATCACATGCCAGATACGGAGGTCCGGTATTACTGGGTTTTCGAAACCGACGTGGACAGGATTCATTCACGCGACGCTGAGCAGATCCTTGCGGATCTGGAATCACAAGAGGCGGTCCTGAAACAGGAACTGCAAGGTTTTCAACGAATCAGTTTTCTTGACGATGCGTTGGCTTCATTCCTTACGAATTCGGAGATATCTCGCGGCCTGATGATGTCGGTAGGCGCCGTAATCGCGTTGTCATCGCTCGCCTTCGCTGCGCTTGTGGCCAGCCAAGCCCGCGACATCCGATTCAGTGAGAGCGGAATGACGCGAGCGAGGGGAGCCACAACGCCCCAAGAGATCGCGCTGATGACAGGCGAGACGTTGTTGATCGCTGCAATTTCCTTAATTGCGGGAGTAGCGATCGCACTGGTCGGCGTGTCGTTTGCAGGGCGCTTGCCGATATTGCACGAACTTACCGGGGGCGAATTTCTGCCCGCGAGTCTCTCGGCCCAGTCCGTAGGGGCAGCGATCGCGTCAGCCGTGATTGGCCTAGGCGCTCTCCTGATGCCATCGTTAAGGCGAAACGCATCAACCGCCGAAGTGCTCACAAGCCGTTTGGCTCGCCCACCGCAACGCAATGCGGCGCAACGTTACTATCTCGATGTCGTGCTGTTGTGCATCGGTGTCGCAGCGCTGTGGCAACTGTCGCAAGAAGATCTCTACATCTCAAGCAGCGCTCTTGGCGAAGGCTTCAGTAATCGATTGGCCTTGGCGATGCCCGCGGCAACCGCGGCCGGAGGAGCGATCGTGTTGCTGCGCTTCCTGCCATTCTTTCTCGGCGGTATCGCCGAAGTGCTGACGCGCCTGCCCTCGATGTTCAGGTTGTCTCCGGCGATACCCCTGGCCCTCTGGTCGTTGGCACGCAACCCGCGGTCCAGCATGGGGTTGATGCTCCTGATCATGCTCGCCGCTACAATCGCCGTGTTGCTGTCAATCCTGTCGCCATCAATCACTCAATACGCCGTAGATGATGCCCGATATCGCGTCGGCTCAGACATCCGTATTTCTGGCATGATCGTCCGAAATCGAAGCAATCTCCACCGAGTGATCGAGCAGATGCGCACGCAATTCGGGTTCGCTACGATGGCGCCGGTAGCCCGTGCGGCCGGCACTGTGTCGGCCCCAAGCGGCAACGAACCAGTTACCGCGCTAGGCATTGATACCGGAGAATTTCCCGGTGCCGTTTGGTGGCGCTCGGATTTGGCGACCGACTCGCCCGATGAATTAGCACTCCTCGTCAAATCACGTGACACCGACGGATATCCCATTCCAGCCGATGCCGGGTGGCTGACCGCGTTGATCAAGCCGGACACGCAACGAACGGACACGGGACTCGTGGCGCGCATCCGAGACGAATCAGGGCTCTACCACTCGGTGTCCATAGGAAATCTAGAACCGCGTTCCCTCACGGTCGGTACACCATATGTATGCGTACAACCCGAGCCGCTGGAAGACGAGGAAGGCTTCGAACCGACAAACTGGTGCAGGATCGGCATTCCGCTGGCTCCGCTTCGCCGAGATACATCCGAAAACGAGCAACTTCGGTTAGAATTCATCGGCATTTCGCGGCGCCCGATCGAAGGCGCGCCGCAACCGACGACCGGATCCGTACGCATCAAAGACATTTCTACCGCAAACGCCGCGGGCGAACTTTCACTTTTGACAGACTTCGACGACATAGTTAACCAACGGACTTCCGGAGCGGGATTCGGCGATTTAGGAGCGCGTATTGACCCGTTTTCGGAAACGCCTGGTGAAGGCGCGGTGCTCACTTGGTCGCAACCGCGGTTCGGACAATTGAAGGGGGTCCCGGTCGGGACTTCCGACGATGCTCTTCGGGTCGTAGGAAGCAACTGGTTCAAGGATGAGTTGGGACTCGAAGTTGGCGACACCACCCGTCTATTCTTGGGTAACCGCAGCACGACAGTCGAGTTCGTCGGGTTCACGCACTTCTTTCCGACCTTCCCGTCCGCGTCATCCACGTACCTGATCGCGGATCTACGCGAGATCCAGCGGATTATGTCGATCGATCAAACTCGAGGTGCCGACGCGACTAACGAACTTTGGATATCGGCGCCCGGAGTGAGCGTCGACAGTCTGAGCAACATCGAAAATCTTTTGTCGATAAACAATCTAACTGCGCGCCGCATGCAACATGCGGGATCTGAGGTAACGCGAACCCGCAACGACGCGCTGACGACCGCCGGATGGAACGGGTATCTCGGGTTCGGATTCGTCGCCGCCACCACCGTTTCGATCCTCGCGTTCATTGTCACGGGATGGACGACTTATAGACTGCGCCGCCTAGAACTTGCGGTGTTGAAATCGATGGGCCTCTCGATGCGTCAGATGCTCTTGATGATCGGCCTCGAACAGATCGTGATCGCATCGATATCGCTAATAGTGGGCGCCGGAATCGGCTTAGTACTTAGCGCGGTGCTGTTGCCCTATCTCGCGGGGAAGGACGCCTCGACGCTAGCCCCGCCGATGGTCGCAGTTATCGGAACTCAGATGCTCGGCATCCTATTAGGCGTCGTAGCAGCAGCGCTGATCGCATCCGTTACTTGGATATTCCTCTGGGTTCGCAGCCAACACGCTACCACCGTGATACGGGCAGGTGGCGCAGGGGCATAGAGAACATATTTAACACTTCACGGATCAATCACTGGAGGAGACGGGAGCGGCGAGTCACACGTGACTTAGGACAGGGCTGTACTCGAGTCTGTGACCGAACTGTGAATCGTTTAGGTCTCGAGCACCCAATGCCAACATCCTCAACCTACAGATACCGATACCACGGACGCACGCGGCGAGGCTCGCATTCAACACGTAGCAACGAGCACGGGATCGCTTTCGTGAAGCCGTCCTTCGACGAACCGTCATGAACGGCCTGCCACGATCCGCCGCGTTAGACTGCCAACAGTGAAGAGAGCGGGGCAGGTCGACACCGCAGCAAAGGAGCTGTCATGTCGGGGTTGAAGGAGAGATTGGACTTCGCCGTGAGAATGGGTGCCCCGGCGGAACAACCACTGTCCCTACTTCCGCTTATCGGACCTGGCTGTAGATTCCAAGCTCGACAAGTCGCCGGTGACAGGTGCCGACAAATACGCGGAGGAGTCGTTGCGCAGACATCTCGCCATGGAGTTCCCGCAGGACGGGACCCCCGGAGAAGGGTTCGGGGCCAGGAGGGTTCAACAGATAGCAAGCGGCATCTGGACCTAATCCACGGAACCCTGCCGTTTATTTGCGAGATTCCCTGATTGGCACCATGATGGGACTCGAACGCAACCACGAGGCCGCGGCCGGTGTCATCGCCGTCCCCGCATTGGAGGGATATGTCTCCACCGGCCACGCCATCAGCTACCTGATAACCGTAGGCAAAACGGCAACCGACGTTACCGCCATTGAGACTGCCCGGCCGGCGGCATAAAGCCAACCCGCTGCAGATCCGAAGCTTGTGCCGGAACCGGTTGCGGTCCGCCAACCATCGCCAAAACCGGTGCTGCCCGCGATGCCAGAGCGACGCGAACCGCAATCCGTTCCTCGGCCTCACGCCTAGGCGAGAAGCGAACTAGGAACACTAGCACTGACGCGAACAGAACCGCGACTCCGATGATCGTAAGAGCATCGGCGGTCGTCATCGACTCCATGCGGAACAGGAGGCCGAACATGACCGCACCTGCGTTGCCGCCTGCGCCGACGATCCCAGCGACGGATCCGAGCGCCTTCCGGTTGATGAACGGAACGATGGAGAATGTAGCACCTTCTGACATCTGCACGAAAAGGCTGAAGATCAGCATCGCGCCGATGGCTAGGAACAGCGTCGCCATCTGCGAGACGATCACCAATGCGATCCCTTCCAATAGCAACACCAACCCAAGGAACATGACACGCCCGCCCAGTCCAAACTTGATGCCGAACACCCCTCCCAAGGTGCGTGCGAAGAGGTTCATCAATCCGAACAGGCCGGCGATGAAACCAGCCATCCTGACGCTCAATTCGAAGCGGTCGTGGTAGTAAAGCGCTGCAATGTTGTTAATCGTGAGTTCGACACCAAAGCAGGCTCCGTAGATGACAAACAGCGCCCAGCCCGCCTGTCTCTAGCGGCTACGATCCCTTGACCGCGGTAGACGGTGGCATCAGGCCTTTGGCGCGGAGGTCTTTGAAGTTGCCATCCGGCGCATCTTGCGTGAAGAATTAGTAGGCGATTCCGATCAGGACCAGTGCGACTCCCGGCACGACCATCGCGATCCGCCAACCCCAAACCTCGCCGACGCCGAACATCAACACGAGCGCCAGGATTATCGGCATCACGATTTACGTCACGCCACCGCCGAGATTTCACCAACCGGCGGTCGCCGCATTGGCTGTCCCAACCACGTTGGGTGCGAACATGACCAAGGTGTGATACTGAGTGATGACGAACGATGCGAAGATGACACCGATGGCGAGCCGGAAAAGCAGGAAGGTCTCGTAGTTTTGAGCCAACCCGATGCACATCGCCGGGATCGCGCCGAGAATCAGCAACCCGCTGTAGGTGAGACGCGGACCGTAGCGATCGCAAAGCCATCCGATAACCAGCCCCGCGATGACGGTTATCAAAACGGAGGCGATGACCGTGTTACCGATCTGCGTATTAGTGAGGTTCATGTCGTCTCGGACTATCGCCATCAGAGGCGCAATCCCAAACCACCCGAAAAATGCCACGAAGAACGCCAGCCATGTCAGATGGGAGGTCCGCATCTGGGGCGTCTTCAGACTGAAGAGTGATATCTTCGTTGCTTTTTCGTTCGATCCTTGATTTACTGCAGTTGCCATTTATTTCTCCTTTTTGGGTTCTACTACCGCACGAATCGACAAATTTTGGGTTGGTTCGGTGACCTAAGCCTGGACGATGAATGGGGCGATACGGGATTCGAGAAACCGGCTCGTCAGACAGCGGTGAGCATGAATCGCTTAGAGAGTTCGCGGACCATGAACCCCATCTTCGGATGCTCCGGAACCACGCCGGGTTCGATCCCAATACGCTTTAACGCATCCGCGCAGGTCGGACCGATTGCCGCCACCACCAACCGCCGCATCGCCGCAACCAACTCTTCATCGACCCCGAGATCAGATGCGATGGCCATCAAATGACGCACTTGGATTTGGCTGGTAAACGCTAAAACATCGACTTCCTTGTTTAGGACTTTGTCGATCATTCGCACCACTGGGCCCAAATCACTGGAGAGTTCCCACTCGTAGAGACACATGTCCATGACGGAGTCGCAGACTGATTTCAAAAACTCCGCCAGTCTCTGGTTCCGTTCGCCGTAGTGGACGACGGCAACGCTGGAACCGGCGAGATCGACAGCGCAGAGCGCATCGATTAACTCGTCAGTCGTGTACGGAGAGGCGACTTGGATGCAGTCCGTCACACCGGCTTTCCGCAGCGCAGCGAAGGGTTCGGGGCCGCGCACAACACCAATGGTTCCCGTTAACCCGTTACGCAACTCGTCTTCTCTACCAAGTTTTGCGGCTTCGCTGAATAGCGCCGTAACGCCAACGCCGGTTTGCATAACCAATAGGTCAATTTGCTTCGCCGTCAACGTGTCGATCAACTCGCCGACGTCTTCGGCGCAGTCGGTCGGGCGTTCGTTCAACACCGGGGCCGAAATAACCCCTGCTCCTCGAATAGTGAACTGCAACGAGAGTTGGTGTGCATCGCGACTTTGCGACACTCCGATCCGCAATCCTGCCAGGGAATCGTTCATTTGACGTTTCTCCTAGATTTCTCGATGGTGATTTCGACGTGCTTGTCGCCGTTCAATCGGACGGCATATGTCTTTAACGCTTTGCAGGCGTTTCCAATAGGTTCGCCAGATGCGAGTTCAAACCGGTACGTGTGCAACGGGCACTGCAGTTGCCCACCGCCGATGATGCCGTCGACCAACGGTCCGCCCTTGTGCGGGCACAACGCCTGCGTGGCGAAGATCCGGTCTCGACGATCGCGAAACACCGCGACCGGGATGTGGCCGGCTCTCAACAGTCGACCTTCTCCAATCGGGATCTGCTCTACAGACCCAAGGTCATAGGTCTGCGAGGCGTCTGGGCGCGAAGCAGACGTATCCATTACCCGTCCTGTGCCCGGCCCGGACTGGTCACGAACTGGTTCTCGTGTATGGGGTCGAAACCCTCTAGCCAAGGGTCGATGTATGCTTTTACGGCGGTCTGCATCGCCGCGTCAAGCCTGTCAGGCTCTAAACTTGAACCGTCCATCAAGGCATCTCTAACTTTTTCGATGCCGATTCGTTCGACGAACCCATACGTTCGCTCCAAATACTTCGCGTTTTCCCGGTAGTACTGAAGGAATCGGCCCATCACTTTAATCACCTCGGACGGCGCGGCGACAACGGCCAAGACGTCGCCCTTCCTCACGCTGGCTCCGGCTGCCCCGCCTACGTACACCTCCCACTTTCCACCTTCGATCGCAACCACGCCGACATCCTTCACCGTCGCTTCCGCGCAGTTGCGAGGGCAACCTGAAACCGCCATCTTCACCTTGTGGGGCATTTCCATACATTGGAACCGTTTCTCAATGTCGATGCCAAATCGCGTACTGTCACCCAGACCCAAGCGACAGAACTCGGTGCACACACGCGTCTTGCAGGTCCTGAACGCTTTCGTGTAAGCATGTCCCGACGGCATACCGAGTTCTCGCCAGACTTCGGGCAGATTCTCCATGGGAATGCCTAAAAGATCGATCCGTTGTCCGCCTGTGATCTTCACCATGCCCGCGTTGTACTTCTCGGCGACATCCGAGATTCTGCGCAGCTCTGCTGGCGTGGTTATGCCGCCGTAGATCCTCGGAACGACGCTAAACGTGCCGTCCTTTTGGATGTTGGCATGAACACGTTCGTTGATGAAACGCGCGTCGCGCTCATCCTCGTACTCATCGGCCCAGATCGTCTTCAACAACGACGACAGACCGATCTTGCTAACGGCATCCTCTCTACCGGTCGCCAACTTTTCAAAAACAGACGAGACGCTCTTCAATCCCTTCGAATTCACCGCTTCCACGAGTTCGGCCTTGTTCATGGGCACACCTGGAACGTAGTAGTGCGCCGACGGATCCTCAGCGACCAATCCATCCGCAGCGAATTCAAGGACAGCTTCAACCTGGGATTTGCATGAACCACATCCAATACCCGCCAGGGTCGCATCACACACCGTCTTGAATCTCCTGTTGCCGGCATTAACCGCTTCGATGATCGCACCCTTCGTGACACCGTTGCAGTTGCAGATCTGTCTCTCGTCAGGCAGGGATGCAACATCGGCCACTAGCGATTCCGTCATTATCTGGAACAGCAATTCAGCCCGGTCGTCAGGCAGCTTCTCATCGCGATCGAACGCTTGCAGCAATCTCGGCGCGGTCGTGCCATCACCCAGCAGAATCGCACCTGCGATGTGCCCGTCCCTGACGATCAGCTTCTTGTAGATACCTCTGCTGGGCTCGATATAAGATACGACCTCGTCGTTCTCGTCTTTGGCGCCAGCAACCGCGAGTTCGACGCCCATCACCTTCAACTTCGTCGAAACGCGTGAACCCTGATGGCGAACGTGCGGATCAGTCATCGTCAAACGGCCCTCTAAAATGCTGGCCTGTTCCCACGCCGGCGCCACCAATCCATAGGTCGCGTTCCGGTGCTCTATGCACTCGCCGATCGCAAAGATGTTCGGATCGTTACGGCAAGAAAGATCGTCCTTGACCAAGATGCCGCGGCGCACGTTCAGTCCGGAGAGTTTGGCCACGGCAACGTTTGGACGGATGCCGGCTGATACAACGACCATGTCGCAATCGATCTTCGACCCGTCTTGGAATTCGATGGCGGAGACGTGAGTGTCGCCCGTCACTCGGGTCGTCATCTTCCCGAAATGGAATGTAACGCCCATCTCCTCGAGGGTCTCCCTGAGGATGTCACCTGATTGAGCATCGAGCTGCGTCTCCATCAAGTGTTTCGCCAAATGGACGACGTGTACCTCGAGACCCCGAGTCATCAAGCCTCGGGCAGCCTCTAGTCCCAACAACGCGCCGCCGATCACCACGGCACGCTTTACGTTCACCGCATGGTTGATCATCTGCACGCAGTCATCCAATGTCCGGAACGCGAACACACCATTGAGCAAAGCGCCGTCGTCCGAGTACAACCCGCCGATCGGAGGCATGAACGGCAGGTTGCCGGTGGCCAGTACGAGCTTGTAATAAGGGACTAGGTGTCCACCCGATACATATACCGTCTTCGAGAGACGATCGATGCCGATTGCTCGGACTCCGGCGCGCAAATCCACGTTGTTGCGCTCATACTAATCAAGAGAATTGATGTAAATGTCAGTATCGTTGTGCGTTCCCGACAACACACTGGACAGCAAAATCCGGTTGTAGTTGCCATAGGGCTCGTCGCCAAACATCGTGACCTCGAACTGATCCCCGCCGCCCTTGGTGAGCACCTCCTCGACGAGGCGCGCACCAGCCATTCCGTTGCCTATTACTACGAGTTTCTGAGTCGTTAGCACTCGATTACCTCCGTTGAGCTGAAGACTTCTCGATCTTCACTGCGCATACCTTGAATTCAGGCATTTTGCTAGTCGGATCGAGTGCTGGATTTGTCAACCTGTTGGCCGACTGCGCGCCGCCCCAACGGAACGGCACGAAAACGGTGTCATCTCTGATATGTGGCGTGATTTTTGAGCTGAATTCCGCCGTACCGCGCCCAGTTTTGAGCACGATGTCCTCGCCGTCCTCAACTCCGGCCATGCGGGCTGCTGAGGGATGCACCTCGGCCACCGGTTTCGGAGACAGCCGCTCAAGCGAAGGGATCCGACGTGTCTGGGTACCTTGGTAGTGAGCCATCACCCTGCCCGTCGTAAAGAACAGCGGGTAATCTCCATCAGGGGTCTCGCCAACTGTTTGCTGACTGGTGGCGTAAAACCGAGCCCGTCCGTCCAGCGTCGGGAATCCATCTGCAAACAACCTCAGAGTCCCTGGATGATCGTCTGACGGGCACGGCCAAAATACGCCAGACGATTCTTCGATCTTGTCGTACGAAATGCCCGAGTAATCTGCAGCACTACCGGCGCTGGCGCGCCGCAATTCATTGAACACATCCTCGGCGCGTTCGAACTCGAAATATCTGCCTGCACCCAATCGATCAGCTAGGTCCGACACGATCTCCAATTCATCCTTGACCTCCGATGGTGGCTCGGTGGCTCGTCGGCGCATAATCACTCGGCCTTCGAGATTGGTCATCGTCCCCTCTTCTTCAGCCCATTGCGCAGTCGGCAACACTACATCCGCCAATTCCGCAGTTTCCGACAGGAAGAAATCGCAGACGACGAGAAAATCCAGCCCCCGGAGTTTCGCCTCTATATTGTTCGAGTGCGGCGCCGAAACAACCACGTTCGAACCGAAGACCAACAAGGCTTTGACGCCGTCTTCGGAACCGAGACCGTCCAGCAACTCATACGCCGAAGGACCTGGCATCGGCAGCAACGATTCGTCGATACCCAAACACCTGCCACGTACCGGCGCGCGGATTTGTCGTCGATTTTGCGGTAACCGGGCAGTTGATCCGATTTCTGACCGTGTTCACGACCGCCTTGGCATTTTCCTTGGCCAGTTAGACATCCGTATCCACTGTTCGGCCTCCCGACAAGCCCCAAGGCAAGAGCGATGTTGAAAAACGCGAGCACGTTGTTTACGCCCTGTGCCTGCTGTTCGGCGCCCCGTGCCGTCAACACCATTGTGGATTTACCGCGTTCGCCCAACATGCGCGCGGCGCGGACTATTTGCTCTCCAGGCACGCCGGTAATTCGTTCTGCCCGACTCGGCCAATATGCCGCTGCGCTATTTGTCGCTAACTCAAGATTGACCGTCATGTCCCGGATATATTCGCGGTCCACCAATCCCTCGACGATCAAGACCCATTGGCCAACGCTACATCAGTGCCGGGCGTCAGTTGCAGGTGCAGGCCTGCCCGCTGGGCAGTCGTTGATTGCCGCGGGTCGACGACGATTAAACGACCTCCAGATGCTTGTTGCCGCTCGAAGTACTGCATGCTCGGAGGCATCGTCTCGGCGACGTTGCTTCCGACGAGCAGTATCGTGTCTGTTTTGGCGATATCCTCGACGGGAAATGGCAGACCACGATCGATCCCGAATGCCTTGATGCCGGATGCCGCAGCCGAGGACATGCAAAAGCGTCCGTTGTAGTCGATGTTTGGAGTCTTAAGCGCTACCCGAGCGAATTTACCCAACAGGTAGGCTTTCTCATTCGTCAGAGACCCCCACCGAACATCCCTATCGACCCCGCCCCGTACTTCGCCTGGAGGTCGGTGATCGCCTCAACAATCCTGTCCATCGCCGCGTCCCAACTTGCGGTCCGCAACCTTCCATCAGAAGACCGGATCAGAGGGTAACGAAGACGCTCGGAGTCGTTCAATGTCTCGGCGGAGGTCCAGCCTTTGATGCAAAGTGCCCCGTTGTTCACAGGGAACCGGGAGTCGCCATCAACGTTGATGCGGCCGTTACCATCGCTCAGTAACATACCGCACTGGAACGCGCAATAGGGGCAATGTGTCGCGATCTTGTACGAGGTCGTCGGAAGTGAGGGTTCCATGTTTTTCCCTGTTACCAAAGACCTAAACGTAAGAGAGAATAGTTACGCGTTCGTTTCGTGGATGTGTCGAATCTGTTAACAAAAGGTTGTGCAAATTTAACGCGCCGACCGTACCAAGTTCAAATGATCAGGTAACGGTCATGAATGACCGCGAAAACAACGAACGACGGTCGGAAACGCACCATTTCGACACGAGAAAAGCATCATGATTGGATCGAACCAGACATGACACCTAACATCGCCGTAGTCGGCGCTGGCGGCCGTCGTTCGTTGACATGATGCGGCTAAACGACACGGCGCGGGCCACCTAATGATGGATGGTGACGCGCCGGGGACTCGAACCCCGAACCTAGTGATTAAGAGTCACTTGCTCTGCCAATTGAGCTAGCGCGCCACTTGCGATTCTAATTTGCTTGATGCAGACAATCGATCCTCCATATTCGTACCGATATAATCGGCGATGAATTGCAACGACTGGAACCAAAACATGCCCTCAACACGACCTTCCCAAGACGACCTTCTCCGATGGATCCACGACGACCTCAACAACTGGGGCCGATGGGGCGACGATGACGAGCGTGGCACCTTGAACCACCTCAGCAATCAGACGACACTGGACGCCTTGTCCCTGGTCCAAGAAGGCGCAACCGTCTCATGCGCACGAGCGGTTGGTTTCGAAGCCGCAGTTGACGTGCCGCGTCCACCGCAGCACTACATGATCGGATCCGGCGATGTGTATAGACCGGGCGAAGGACCAGATCGACAGGTCGCAATCGACTACTTCGGCCTAGTTTTTCACGGCCACACCGTCACACACATCGACTCCTTGGCCCACTTCTTCTGGGATGGGAAGGCATATAACGGACGGCCGTCATCAGTCGTGACCGTTGCCGATGGCGCGACCGAACTCGACGTGACCGCCGCGGTTGGTGGCATCGTGACGCGCGCCGTTCTAGTGGACGCCCCGATGTTGCGCGGGACTCGCTGCATCGAACGCGGCGACGGCGTCGGCAAGGACGACATCGCTGCCGCTGAAGAGCAGTGTGGATTCAAAGTCAGGGAGGGCGACGTCCTGCTTCTGCGAACCGGACAGCTTGGCATGCGCGAAGAACTCGGACCCGTCGACGCGTACGTGGCAGGATCGTCTGGGCCACTGCCTGAGATTCTGCCGTTCATGCACGAGCGAGGCGTGGCGGTTATGGGGTCAGACACTGGCAACGACGTCCAACCGACGAATTACGAGCGGTTCAGCAACCCGGTCCACCAAGTCGGCATCGTCGGAATGGGGTTGTGGATTCTCGATAACGCTTGGCTCGACGATTTAGCTGCTGCATGCGCCGAACGCGGAAGATGGGAATTCCTTATCAACATCCTCCCACTCAACCTACCGACAGTCACCGGGTCGCCAGTGAATCCGATTGCTGTTTTTTGACCGCCGAAGCTGCCGATCAGTAGTGGGCGTTGCGGACGATTTCGAAATCTAGGGATCGGCCGTCGGGGGATCTTGTGACGCCCACGAAGTCGATGCGCCAATCGACGACTTTAGAGCCGACTTCGGATGCTAGGTAGGCAAGGGCGACGTTCTCGATGCGGTGAAGTTTCGCAGGCGTTAGAGCTTCGACGGGTCGACCGAACTTCGTCGAGTTGCGCCCCTTGACCTCGACGAACACCCACTCAGATCCGACCTTCGCTATGATGTCGACTTCGCCGTGTCGGGTTTTGTAGTTGCGATCGATAATTCTGTAGCCGAGTTGCCGGAGGTGGTTGGCAGCCGCTTCTTCGACATTCAAACCTAGTCCATCGGGAAGATTCATTTTGCCGCGACGCGCAATGTTTGAAGCTGATGTGGCGGCCAAAGCGGTCCATGATTTGTCCGCGATGAGTTGTGCGACGGGTTTGAACCCGCGACGGTGGACCGCGCATGGGCCAAGGTTTTGGAGGGCCTCAATGTGCGCGGCGGTGCCGTAGCCTTTGTGTTGTGCGAAGCCGTAGCCCGGGTGTTGCGCCTCAAGATCGTCCGTCATGATGCGGTCGCGCGTCACTTTGGCGACGATCGACGCTGCCGCGATTGAGAGGGATATGGAATCTCCTCGAATTATCGACTTGGATGGCGTGGCGATGCCGATGTTGGTCACGGCATCGATCAGTAGAAAGTCGATCCGACACCTGATTGCACGGATCGCGTCGCGCATCGCAAGTTTGGTGGCGGGAACGATACCGAGTTCGTCGATACGGTCAGCAGGCACCACGCCCACGCCGTGCGCACTCGCGTAGTTGCGGATTACGTCGAATGCGTGCTCACGTTGGCCGGCGGTCAGTTTCTTCGAGTCGTCGATGAGCCCGATGTGCTCTTGCGACATGTCGGCGGGAAGCACAACAGCGGACGCGACCACGGGTCCTGCGAGCGCGCCGCGGCCTGCTTCGTCGATCCCAGCGATTACCCTGTAACCGGATCGTCGGCATTCCATCTCGAACGCGAAAGTCGGGCCTGTTTCCCTTTTCTGCGCCGTTTGCATGACGCGTTTAGGATACGATATTCGCGCAGTTGGTTCGACTTGAAATGGCGAATGGGTTACGCCGCGACAGCGAGAGCCGTCTCGGTCGAGGCGTCGGTCAACGGAGATTCTAGTTCAATGAAGCCGCCGCCTAGGACGCGATCGCCGTCGTAAAACACGATCGCCTGACCAGGGGTACAAGCTCGCATTGGCTTCGAGAACCTGACTTTCCCAACTTCCGCGGTGACCATCTCAACCGATGCCGACTCTTCCAGACTGCGGTATCGAATCTTGGCTGTAATCTGAGTTGCCGTTGGCGGCGCTCCGTCGATCCAGTTGACCGCCGATGCGTACACCTCATCACGCAGAAGTTCCTGGATCGATCCCACCGTAACTTTGCCAGACTTCGAGTTTATCGAGGTCACGTAGATCGGCCCCTTCGTGCCGCCCATCATCGGTAGGCCTTTGCGCTGTCCGATCGTGAACTGATGAATCCCTTCGTGCTCTGCCAAGACGTTCCCTTCAACGTCGACAACGACACCGGGTGTCGGCTCTTCAAGACGTTCCTTGACGAACTCGCGATACGTACCGGTCGGGATGAAGCAAATGTCTTGCGAATCAGGCTTGTCGGCTACCGGTAAACCTTCGTCGCGAGCGATTTCACGAATCTCGTCCTTGGTGTAGCCACCCACCGGAAACGCCAACCGCTTCAACTGATCCTGCCGCAAGTTGTAGAGCACATACGACTGGTCTTTCATGACATCAGCACCACGCAACAACGACCTGCGCCCGTCGTCTTCAGTGGCGATCTGAGCGTAATGACCCGTGGCCACGATGCCCGCGTCCATCAGCTCTGCCCGATCCATGAGGAAACTGAACTTCAACCGGTCGTTGCATGCCAAACAAGGATGCGGTGTTCTGCCCTGCCGATATTCTCCGACGAAGTAGTCGATTACGTGCTGCTGGAACTCCTTCTCGAAGTTCATGTAATAGTGCTTCGCACCGATGATCCGGCACGTCGCACGTGCATCCTCGACGTCTTCGAGCGAACAACACGACTTTGAGAGTTTCGCAGCCCCTTCGAACGGCGCGTTGAACAAACGCATCGTCACACCGATGACGTCGTAGCCCTCTCGAGCCAACAACGCCGCGGCTACTGAAGAGTCGACACCTCCGCTCATCGCTACGAGCGCGCGCTTTTTCGTATTCAGCATCAAGATTGTTCTGTTTTCGTCGATTCCGAGAGGTTCGCGGAGCTTGTGGCTACCTGCCATCGGCGAAGTTCTTCTTTCCAGAATAAAATCTCCCGTTTCATGGATGTGACTGAACCACGCGGCAATTCATGTTCGTATCTTGTACCGATATAATCCCCGGTATAGTCCGAGAAACTACATGACAACAACCACATCCGAAACCACCGTCAAACTGCCGATCGATGAGCTTGCACGGGCGGCGCTCGACGAAGCCTCGTCAAACCTCGGCTCCGATGTCGTACTGCTAGACACGAGGAATGTCAGCGATTTCACCGACTTCTTTGTCATTGCTAGCGGCGAGACTGATCGTCATCTAGAGATGATGGCCGACCGCATCGAGCGGAAGATCCGAGAGTTGGGTATGCGACGAAACAATCGCGAAGGGTCCGGATCTGGCGGATGGCTACTGATCGACTTCCCCGGTTTCATCGTCCACCTATTCAATCGTGACACCCGGGCTTTCTACGACCTGGAAGGCCTTTGGTCACAGGCGAACGAAGTCGTCCGACTTCAATAGAGTCGACGACTATCCCTCGTCCGAGACGATCCAAACGTCGTTGGAACGCGCGTAATTGATCAGTTCCTCGTCGCTGAAAAACAAACCCACCTCTCGTTCGGCCTCGTCGGAGTTCGCCGAACCGTGCACTAAATTACGGCTGATTTCAACGCCAAAATCTCCGCGGATCGTACCCGGAGGTGCCTCACTTGGATTCGTTGCGCCCATCAGCTTACGGGTAATAGAGATCGCGTTCGGTCCCTCCAAACTCAGCGCGACGACTGGTGCTGAGGTGATGTAGTTCACCAACCCCTCGTAGAACGGTTTGCCTTCATGTTCGGCGTAGTGCCGTTGCGCCAATCCTTTGCTGACCTGCATCAGCTTCAAACCCACGATCTTCATCCCCGTCGCTTCAAACCGCCCAACGATCGTGGCGACCAGCCCGCGCTGCACTCCGTCCGGCTTCACCAAGACCAATGTTCGCTCTAGATCCATGTTTTTCGCGTCCTCAAGAAATCCATTCGGCGAGGAAAACAACCCGCCAAACAACAATTGTGCACATCGGATTGCCCGCGCCGCGTTACGATGCTCGCGGAGCCGTAATCGTAGGCGGGCGAGAGTAAATCGGTTCCAAAAACCCGTCCGATACCTCATCCCGTCCGAGACGTTCAAGAGCTATTTCAAGCAAGTATTCGGGTGGTCGCACGACGTAATTCTTGGTGCCGAGGTCTCCTTGTGTTCCTTCTCCGCACAGCACATGCGCGCCCTCGTCAAAACGCGAAGCGACATCGCTCTCTTCGCAAATACCGATTTCGACTCTCTCTGACGAAGCTGAGATTTGCGGTGCGAAAACGCTGTACGAAACCTGCTTTCTGCCGACCGGTATCAATGACACGACGTGTTTTAGAATCTCGTCTCGATGCGCGTACGCATGCAACAGATGCGTTGGAACGCCAATCAATTTTCCCTTCGTCGGTGCAACCAATCCCTGTGCCGTCGCGATCCCTACCCTGACCGCGCTGAACCCACCGGGACCCAGCGCAACCGCCACCGCATCGAGTTCGTTCGCTTTCAGTCCGGCAGCATCAAGCAGCTCCATCACCGCCGGCATCGCCTCACGCCCATGATTGTGTCGCGATTGCCAAGAACGCGTCGAGACATCGCCATCCACGCTGAGACCGACGCCAGCGAAGCTAGTCGACGTGTCAATACCCAGTATTTTCATCGTTCCATCGCCACTGGCACTCTCTGTGCAAGTGCGTCCAAAAGCGAACGCGACTTTGGTCCCGTCGCTGACATCGAAATGGATCGTTGCTCTGTAGAGTGATCTGGCTTGATCCGTATCTCCAACGCGTCTTCGGGCAACGCGCCCTCAGCATTCTCAGGCCACTCCACGACCAATGCACCGCGGTCCAGCGTTTCCTCCAACGCCAGATCGAGAACCCCCTCCACGCCCGCAACCCGATACAGGTCGCAATGAAATACTCGCACCCTTCCAGGGTACTCAGCCAAGATGATGAACGTCGGGCTCCGAGCCGAAACCTCCGACTCAGCACCCATCGCAATCCCACGCGTCATACAAGTCTTACCAGCGCCCATCTCGCCGTAAAGAAGAACCGCATCTCCAGTGCTCAACACCTCGCCAATCTCCCGTCCAATCTCCTCGGTCCGGTTTTCGGAATTGCTCACAATCTCGAACGCGTCGTTGCCCATCAGTTCACTCCTCTAACGCGCAAAATGATCCCAACCTTTGGCGTCAAACTCGATCGGTTCGCCGTTCCCATTCAACACGGTCACTTCACCATTGCCGTTTTCACGGGGCACGATCTCGCCGAAAACTCCGAAGTCTGATGCGAATCCGTCCGGTTGCGCCTCATTCACGTGGGCGATCACCTCGGCGTCACCAACGTAGACTAGCTCGTAGTCTTCGCCTCCCGTAAGAGCCAACTCCAACGCCCGGTCGGGAAACTCAGACAGCAAATCCGGATCAATCGGGACCCGATCAGCGGATACGACGGCATCGACACCGCTCGCAACACAGATGCGCTCCAAATCGAGCAGGAGACCATCGCTCACATCCATCGCACATTCCACACCCGCATCTACCATCGCTCCTGCAAGACCAACTCGAGGGTTTGGTCGGAAATGAGCGCTCAACAACCGTTGTCTGATCGGATCATTCGAAACAGTTTCGATACCCGACATCGTCTGTTCTAATACCGCTAATCCGCCTGCTGATCCGCCTAGCGGTCCGGTTACTGCAACCAGCTGACCCGGGCGCGCCGCGCCACGCGTCAAAGGCCGAGCCGCGTTGTGAAGTCGACCAGTCAATGCGACACTCAACATGATGTTGTCCGACGAAACGGTGTCTCCACCAACCAACCTCCCGCCGAAACGATCCAGCGCCCCGATCACTCCCGACAACACCTCATCTAAGTCCCGGACGCGCGTCGTCGCCGGTATCGCCAGCGTCAGAACCGCATGTTCAGGAATCGCTCCCATCGCCGCAATGTCGCTCTGATTGGAAACAATGCACTTCCAACCCATATCGTGCCACGACATCGATTCCGATAAGAAATGGACCCCGTCGACCATGGCGTCCGCGGTGAGCACGATGTGCCCCGCGTCAAAAAGCATAACCGCCGCATCGTCACCAACTCCGACTTCGCCGTACTTCGTAGGGCCGCTCGCATCCAGACGCTGCCTGATGATTTCGACAAGATCCGATTCGCTGATCGGCGCGTGGGCAGAACGCTCGTCGGATTGCATACGACAGATTATATTTGGGTTCATCATCGACCCTCCGCTGCGAACTGCCGCGTCATGACTACCGTCCTTTTACTGTCAGATATCCATGGCAACCTACCGGCCCTCGAAGCAGTATTAAACGACGCCACAACCCGAGCCGAAATCGAATCTGTTTGGGTGATGGGCGACAGTGTCGGTTACGGCGCACAGCCAAACGAGGTCGTCGAACGCTTGCGCACGCTGCCTGATCTCGCAATGGTCAAAGGCAACCACGAAGCCGCTGCGATCGGTGAGATCTCGATCGTTAACTTCAATCCTTCAGCCGCGGCCGCCGCGGCATGGACGGCGGACGCTCTCACCCCAGATGTCCGAGATTTCTTGATCGCGTTGCCATTGGTGACAACCCATTCGGGCGTCACGCTCTGCCACGGCACACCCCGCAATCCAATCTGGGAGTACATGTTCACTTCGCAGACCGCCGATCTGAATCTCAACAGCTTCGACACCACCGGCTGTGTTCACGGCCATACCCACATTCCGTCCGTTTTCGGCCTCGACACCTCCGCGAATTGGCACGTCATCCAAGCGCGCGATACCAATGTCTTCCAACTCGAATACACGCGCTGGTTCATCAATCCAGGCAGCGTCGGGCAACCACGCGACGGCGATCCTCGAGCGTCATATGCCCTGCTAGACGTGGCAGACGGTGCCACAGGTCCGGCGATACGCTTCCACCGAGTCGAGTACGACGTGACAAAGGCGCAAGGCTTGATACTCGACGCCGAATTGCCATCCACGTTGGCGTACCGGCTGTCAGTAGGTCGGTGATCGAAAGGAAATGGGAACAGGCGCGTTATAATTCGGCGACGAATCCAACCACTCAGGAGCTCGATGCAAACATGCCCGTAGTCCACATTCACATGTTCGAAGGCCGCACCGATGGCCAGAAATCGGCGATCGTAAAAGGCGTGACCAAAGCGATATCTGAAGCCGCTGGCATCCCCGACTCCGCGACCACCGTCGTCATTCACGACACCAAGAGGTCCAACTGGGCTCAAGGCGGCGTGTTGGCATCAGAAGCCTGATCCATCCTGCACCATGAGCACCCGGACGGCGGCCTCCAAAATCGTCGGTGGCATCTACGTAATCGTCGATCCGGACCACAGCGCCGGTCGGGACATTTTCGACATCGCTGAAGCAACCGCCTCCGCTGGCGCCTCAGTCATCCAATTGAGGCACAAGCAGGCGCCTGAAGCGGTCGTTGCAGATGAAGCGCGGACCATCGCCCAAATTTGCCGTGCAAACGGCACGGTTTTCATCATCAACGACTCCCCCGGCATCGCCGCGGAAGTCGATGCCGACGGCGTCCACGTCGGGCAAGGCGACCTTCCCATCGCCGAATGTCGGACCATCCTCCGCCCTCGTCAGATCGTCGGCAAATCCAACGCCCTGCTCGATGAAGCCATCGCTTCGTTCAACGAAGGCGCAGACTACATCGCAGTCGGATCGATCTACACCACCGCGACCAAGTCCGACACCCGTCCTGCGGGACTTGAGACTCTCCGATCCGTTGTAGACCGCGCAACCGCCCCCATCGTCGCCATCGGCGGCATCAACGCCTCCAACATCGCCGCCGTCGCACAAGCCGGAGCCGACAGCGCCTGCGTAGCCACCGCCGTCACCCTCGCGCCAGACCCTGTTGCCGCAACACGCGAGCTCGTCGAGCGGTTTAGTGAAGCGCGGTCATCGAACTGATCAAGTCCGGAGCAGTTTCCCAACATTTCAACGGTTGCGCTAAGAGTCCAGACGCCACTCCGAAACTCAGCTCCTGCCGACACCCGATTCGCGTAGAATCGTAACTTGGGCGTTTTGGCATTGGCTACTGACGGATCGCTGGGCGTCCTGTGTCGGATTCCGTCGTACGGCGTTAGCGAGGACGCACAGACAAATGACCGAGTTATATATCGCGATTGGTGCCGGAGTGCTTGCGCTCTTGGTCGCAGCATTCCTCTTCAGGGTGGTCATCAACCAACCAGCCGGTGGGCATGCTGTGCAAGAGATTGGCGCTCTCATTCAAGAAGGCGCGATGGCATTCCTACGCCGGGAATACACCATTCTCGCCGGATTTGTAGTCCTGATCTTCATCGTCCTCGCAGTGTTAATCGACTTCAACGTCACCGGCAACTCGACCATCGAGAGGCTCATTGCTGACGGCAACGTGTCGGTGACTGGACCGTGGACCGCGGTCGCTTACCTCGCAGGTGCCATCGGCTCGGCACTCGCTGGCTATATCGGCATGAGCATCGCCGTGCGCGGAAACACACGTACCGCGACCGCCGCCGAAACCGGACTCAACCCAGCCCTTCGCATCGCATTCAACAGCGGCGCGGTCATGGGGCTAACGGTCGTCGGTATCGGCATCATCGGCGTTACCGCCCTTTGGCTCATCTTCGGCAACCCCAACGTGATCGCTGGATTCGGGTTCGGCGCATCGTCAATCGCACTATTCGCCCGCGTCGGCGGCGGTATCTACACCAAAGCCGCTGACGTTGGTGCCGACCTCGTAGGCAAGGTCGAGGCCGGACTACCCGAAGACGACCCCCGCAACCCCGCCGTCATCGCTGACAACGTCGGCGACAACGTCGGTGACGTCGCTGGTATGGGCGCCGACCTGTTCGAATCCTACGCCGGTTCCATCATCGCCACGATCGCACTTGCATGGACCGCCGCTAACTCAATCCAAGATATTGACGCGCCTATGATCGTGCTCCCCATGATGCTTGCCGGCATCGGCATATTCGCCTCGATCATCGGCACGTCGATCGTCCGAACCAAAGACGACGCCACAATGGGCAACCTCCTGTGGAGCCTCCGTTTCGGGATCTTCGGAGCCGGAATCCTCGCCCTCATCGGGACCGGCATATACATCATGATGAACGACTCTCTCGGCTTCGATTTGTTCTGGGTGATACTCACCGGGCTAGTCGTCGGACAGGTCATCGGCACTGCGACCGAATACTTCACGTCGTACGAGTTCGCACCCGTGAAGTGGATCGCCCAACAGTCGCAGACCGGTCACCCCTCGACGATCATCGCCGGAATCGCAATCGGCTTGTACAGCACCGTTATCCCAACACTCGCGATCGCCGCTGGTATCTGGATCGCCTACGAACTCGCCGGCCTTTACGGCATCGGACTCGCCGCGGTCGGTATGCTCTCAACCCTCGGCATCACATTGGCAACCGATGCCTACGGACCGGTCGCCGACAATGCTGGCGGCATCGCCGAACAAGCCGGGCTCGATCCTGAAGTCCGCGAACGAACCGACTCGTTGGACGCCCTCGGAAACACGACGGCCGCAACCGGCAAAGGTTTCGCCATCGGATCCGCCGTCCTGACAGCGATGGCGCTCATGGCCGCATACGGTCAGGTAATCGAAATCGACAGTTTCGACCTCTTGCAACCCGAGGTCCTGATCGGCGCCCTCCTTGGCGCCCTCCTTCCGTTCCTGTTCGCCGGTTTGACCATGCAAGCCGTAGGTATTGCCGCCGGTCACATGATCGACGAAGTCCGACGCCAGTTCCGCGAAATCCCCGGCCTCCGCGAAGGGCTGCCAGGAGTACGACCCGACGCGGCACGCGCGGTCGACATCAGCACGCGCGGATCGCTCAAAGCCATGATCATGCCCGGCGTAATCGCCATTACGGCACCGATCATTGTAGGATTCCTCATCGGCCCTCACGCCCTCGGCGGGTTGTTGGCTGGCTCAATCATCGCTGGTTTCCTTCTTGCCATCTTCATGGCCAACGCCGGTGGCGCATGGGACAACGCCAAGAAGTACATCGAACTCGGCAACTTGGGCGGCAAGGGGTCAGACACTCACGCCGCAGCCGTCACCGGTGACACCGTAGGTGACCCATTCAAGGACACTTCGGGCCCAGCGATCAACATTCTGCTGAAACTGATGGCAATCGTTTCGCTGATCTTCGGCCCGTTGTTCATTTAGGAAGCACCCGAACACGCCTCCGCGGGCCCGCAAACCAGCAACAAAGCAAAGAGCGGCGGAAAAATCCGCCGCTCTTCTCGTTTGCAGAAGTCGCTATTGGGCCATCAACTCGGTAGTCGTAACTGCCTTAGCGCCGCTAGCCAGCATCGAATCTAACGCCCGCTTGTCGTCGTCAGGGTTAGCGTTAATCGCCGAAATCCCATCCGTTACCACGAACGCACTGTAACCTCTTTGAAGCGCGTCGTACACCGTGTGCTGCACAGCGTATTCCGTCGACAGACCACCGACGAATATCCGCTTAATCTCCAATCGCTTGAGATGCGTGTCTAACGTCGTTCCGTCAAATCCGGAGTAAGCCTCTGACTGAGGTTCTTGCCCCTTTCGGACGATAGTGCTGCCGACAGGAAGTTTCAGATCCTCGTGGAACCCGGCTCCATCCGTTCCGCGAACGCAGTGGGACGGCCAAATTCCACCGTTCTCGGCAAAACTCTTGTGCGATGTTGGATGCCAATCCTGGGTCGCGAAAACCCGGCCGTCATTAATTCGGAAGTTAAGAGCTAAATCTGACAACTTCCTCGCTATCGAGTCGCCGTCCTCGACCGCCGCCGTTCCGCCGGGACAAAAATCGTTCTGAACGTCCACGACTACCAGGGCGTCATTTGGGCCAATATTCAATCTTTTCTCCGTTTTCCTTACTGTTTTCTACCGTGCCACGTCGTAGATCAAGAATGATTCGCCGATTCGTCAGCGAGTTTCGTGACGCGGATGATTCACATCTACATGATCTTAATGCATCGCCCATAAATAAGTTCCGACGAGGTGGATTCGACGTTTCCATTTACGTCTTTGCGAACTGAGATTGTTTTTTTGCTCGCGCACTCTATTCGCGAGGTAATATGTTCAACGTATCGAAACTATCTCATCATTCCTGTGAGCAAAGCAAGTCCGCCCCATTTCAAGACTGCCAGACCGCCTGCCGACAAAACCAACTTAAAGTCGGTTGCTGCATGGCTGCTGGCAATCACCGCCCTCGTCTTAGCATTGACCGGCGCGTACTTCCTAGGCGCAAGCAACGCAACTGTCACCGAGGTCGAAATCCTAATCCCGACTCCCGCGCCAGCCGTCGTGCAGATCACCGGCGAAATCCGCTCGCCGGGTGTTTACGAACTGAATCGCGACGATCGCGTGCTCGCAGCCATCGAAGCCGCGGGCGGAATGACCGAGAACGCCGACATCGAAAAGCTAAATCTGGCGGCAACAATCAAAGACGGTTCGCTCGTCAACGTCCCATCGCTCCCGCCAACTCCATCGACCTCCCTCAACTTCACGCAATTCCAACCCGATTCGGGCGCGACCGACGGCGACGGCGCGTCTGGAATCGCGCCGGTCAGCAATCCCTTACCCAATCCGTTCAACCAACCAATCGACATCAATTCGGCAACCGTTGACGAGCTGCAATCACTCCCCGGCATCGGCGAAACGAGAGCCAATCAGATCATCGCATTACGAACCGTTGTCGGACGATTCTCGACTCTCGAGCAACTGCTTGACATCCACGGCATTGGCGAAAAAACGTTGGAAGCCATCAGGCCCCTTGTCGTCGTCGAATGAGGATCACTTGGGTATCCATTGCCCTCCTTGCCGGCGTCGCAGCGGCAATGGTGTTGCGAATTGCATCCGGCTACGCGTTGCCAGTTGGCGCGTTGCTTCTCTTCACATCCGCGGTCGCGTTAGCCGCTGCGGCCCTGATAATTTCACGCCGACGCGCCGCCTACGCCCTGCTGCTGGTCGTGTTTCTGATCGGATGCTGGCGCGGAACCGACGCAATTCCCAACCTTGAACTGAATCCTACGCAATCCGAACTCGGATCACCTTCCACCACGACCACCGAATTCAGCCAAGCAGGCATGCTGAATCGCGTCCGGCAAGACATCGCAAACACGCTTGTCCAAACCATCGGCAAGTCCGACGCAGGCCTATCAATCGCGTTGTTGACCGGAGATAGGTCACATCTTAGATCCGACACCGTAGCTAATTTCCGTGCAGCTGGAATGGCGCACCTGTTAGCGATCAGCGGTCTGCATATTGGCTTGATAGGTGGCCTTGCGATGGCGTTCTCAGTGTTCGCATTCGGAAGGCGACGCACAATCTATGTCTTACTCCCATTGCTGATAGTTTTCGGATACGCCGCCCTCGCCGGGTTCGCACCACCTGTAACGCGCGCCGCCATCATGTTCAGCGTTTTCATCCTCGGCAGAGTCCTGGGCCGCGGATCGCACACCTTGTCCGCGCTCGCCCTTACCGCGATGTTGATGGTCGCGTTCGAACCCGTCATATTGGCATCGCTTTCTTTCCAACTAAGCTTTGCTGCGATGCTTGGAATTGCCATCGCGTCACCCGTGCTCGAAGGCTTCACCGAGATCATGGGTTCGAAACGGCAGGCCGCCGAACCGTCTAAATTGACCGGCCGCATCCGAAGATTCGTCGTCGGCTCATTGGTTGTTTCGATTGCGGCTAGCGTCGGGACATTGCCGCTAGTCGCTTTGCATTTCGACGCCGTCCCCATTTGGGGCGCGTTAGCGACGCTGCTCACGGTGCCGGCAGTCCCGATCATCATCATCTTTTCGGCAGCCGTTGCAGTCGTCACCAACTTGCCATTCCCGATCTTGCCGGACATCTTGGCGCTCCCAGTAATGGCCACCAGGGATTATCTGGGATTCATCGCAGATATTTTCGCCAATCTGCCGCCGAGACCGATCCAAACTGGCTCATGGTCGGTTTGGATGGCGGTGCTCTACTATGTCGCGATCGCGGTTGCCGTCTTGCTGTGGCCACGATTGGCTATGTTTCGCGAGTGGTTCGGATCGTTGTGCAACCGCGGGGCCAACCGCGTCAACGCCAGTTTGTCCGGCAGCATCGGATTTGCAGTTGTGCTCTCTACTGTTCTTCTCGTTATTGCAACCGCTATGTGGGGCGCGGCGTTGACCCGCAACAACGACAGGTCGCATCTCAGCCTGCGCTTTCTCCAAACTGACCACGGGGAATCGATATTTATCGAAACCCCGAACGGCAATCGGATGCTGATCGACGGCGGCGGCGACGCTTTTCAGGTCGCGGACCTGCTCGGTTCGATGCTCCCATTCTGGGATCGCGAGATCGACATCGTGCTCCTGACGCACTCTGACGCAGACCACGTCGGCGGCCTGCTCGAAGTGTTGCGTCGATTTCCCGTAGGCACAGTTTTGCACTCCGGGCAAAACGCCTCGAGCAACGCCTTCAGTGCCTGGTCAACCGCCGTCCAAGATCACAACAATGCCGTCGTCGTGTGGCCCGGGATGCAGATTGCTCTCGATCAAGACCTAACCGTCGAAGTGCTATCAAGTGGATGTCGTGAAACCATGTCAACATGCCGCGACAGCAACGACGCTTCGATCGTCACAATGATTCGTCATGGCAACGTTTCGTTCCTGCTCACAGGCGACATCGAACGATCGGCTGAAGTCAGATTGGCGGCTTCAATCCCGGATTTACGCGCCACCGTCCTGAAGGCTCCGCACCACGGGAGTAACACGTCGTCAACACCGACGTTTGTGAATGCCGTCGAGCCAGCAGCGGTTGTCGTCGCGGCGGGTACGGCAAACCGTTACGGGCACCCTCACCCAGAGGTGATCGACCGCTTGAACGCCGCAGTCGGTGAAGACCGCGTCTTCAGAACCGACCAACTAGGAACAGTCGAACTACGGACCGACGGACAACAACTTTGGATGGTTCGCTGAATCTAACGGCGATTCTCATCTGCGTACTGCGTAATCACTCGGTCGGTATCCTGCGGAGGAACCGGTTCGTAGTGATCGACTTCGACTCTGAAGGAACCACGCGCTTGAGTCAACGAACGCAGGTCAGCCGCATAGCGCTGCATCGTTGATATCGGCGCTTCGGCCTTGACAACAGTGAACCCATTACCCAACGGCTCCATGCCGCTTATCCGAGCCCGTTTGCGATTCAAATCTCCCATTACGTCGCCCGCGGTCTCGTCGGGCACCGTTACGTCTGCCTTCAACACCGGCTCCAATAGCTGAGGCCGTGCATCTCGCATCGCTTGTCGGAAGCCCATGCCGCCCGCGATCTCAAACGCCATGCCAGATGAGTCGACCGAGTGCGAACTACCGTCATAAAGCTCGACATTAATGCCGACGACCGGGAACCCAGCCAAAACGCCCTGCGCCGCCGCGTTCCGAACGCCCTTCTCGACGGAAGGGATGTACTCACGGGGCACGTTACCACCCACGACCGAGCTTGTGAACTCGATCCCGGAGTCCGATCGCGATGGCACCACCCGCATCAGGACGTGACCATACTGTCCGCTACCACCCGATTGCTTCTTGTGCTTGTAGTCGACATCCGCGTTGGCCACAATCGTTTCACGGTACGCGATCTTCGGCAGGGAAGTCGTAAGGGAAACTTCGAACTTCCTCGCTATCCGTCGGATTGCCATTTCGACGTGAATGTCGCCGAGGCCGTGCAACACCAGCTCGCCAGTCTCAGCGTTTCGCTCCAAGTGCAACGTCGGATCTTCTTGAGTAATGCGCGTCAGCGAAGTCGCCATCTTGTCGAGATCGGACTGTGATTCGGGACTTATCGCAAGAGCGAAAATCGGAGCCGGCAACTCAACCCCTTCCAACTCGACCATGTGGTCCCGCGAACACAGCGTGTCGTACGTAGACGCCTCTTGCAGCTTGGTGACCGCCGCAATATCGCCGCGTACCCTTTCGTCCACAACCGTCAACTCTTTTCCGGCAGAAGAATACACCTGCGCCACGCGCTCGCTGTCACCCTTGGATCCCGTCACAAGTTGCGAGTTCGGCGTCAGCGACGCACCATACACCCGCATGTACGAGACTTTGCCGACGAACGGGTCGGCGGAAGTCTTGAAGATCAAATTGGCAGGCGTGTCTTCGGTCACGCCCTCCGGTAGCTCGCCGTCCGGCGCGGGCAACAAATCGACCACGGCATCCATGAACTGCTCGACACCGATCTCCTTGTCTGCCGCCATCGCGAATATCGGAATGACCGCGCCCGATCGGATCGCCGAGCGTAGTCCGTCCTTTAGCTCGCCGGAGCTCAAATCCTCGCCTTCGAGGTACATCATCATCAAGTCGTCATCCGACTCCGCAATCGCCTCGACCAATTCCTCCGGCATGTCCTCGACGGCACCATCCAACAAATCGGTGATTGCAGTCAATCCCTCACCACTGCCCTCAGGCGCCTGAACCGGCACACACGTCCGACCCCAAGCATCTTGAATCAAAGCCACGATCTCGTCAAAATCCGTCTCCGGGCGATCCAGCTTGTTGACGACGATCACTCGCGGCAATTTAGCGTCTTCCGCGGCTTGCCACGCCTGTATCGAACCGACCTCGATACCCGACGGCGCTGATACCAATATCACCGCCGCGTCCGCAACGCGCATTGCCGAAAGCATGTCGCCTCGGAAGTCAGGGTAACCCGGCGTGTCAAGCACATTTATCTTGTGGTCTCGCCACACACACGGCAAGATCGTCATCTGAACGCTGGAGCCGCGATCCTGCTCCTCCGTTTCGTAATCGGAGAGGCTCGTCTTGTCGTCCACCCGGCCACGGCGATTGACCACTCCCGTCTTGAAGTACATAGCATCGGCCAGCGTCGTCTTGCCTGCCCCGCTGTGTGCCCCCAGGACGATATTCCTGATCTGAGACGTAGTCATTGCCGCCATCTACCCTCTCCTCTCTGTGCCGAAACCTTCATGTTGGCCTCCTAGGAAACCCGGTCCCTTCACTGTTTTGGGATCGACCTCGATGAGGTCCCCACAATCCCCAATGCCAACCATCGCGTTAACGCACGTTATCAATTTATGCGCAATCATAAACCAGATGGCAAGTCGTGCAACGCTCCTTGTATCCCAAACCACCGAAGCAGCGGATCGCCCGTTCAATCAGACGCTCCACCTTTGAAATTCTGCAACATCAAAACCAACGCCGTGCTCACCAGGATCGGTATTCCCGACGCCCGGCCCAATCGGACAGCCGCCCCCAAGATGTCATCCAACTCCAATTTGCCGCCGCGGTTGAAGTCAGACTGCAAAGACGATTGAAACTCGTCCGCCTCCGCAATTGCATCCGCAAGCTTCGCATCGACAATCCCATTCGCAAACTTGACACCGTTCGCCTTCCCGCACGTGACAATCTCCTCCATCACGGTTCGGATCGTCTCCGTTACGCCCTGCATCTCCAGACTCTCACTCAAAGTTGCCCGCGCCGCAGAAACGATCGTCCCCTGCGCCGAGATCGAAGTCTCGATGTAGGTCGCGCCCTGCAGAACCTTGTCCCAACCAAACCGAGATGCAAGCGAATGCCCGCCTGTGATCCCGTTCTGAACCGACAACAACACGGTTCCGTCACCCACCAACGGGCGCATCGTCGGTATCGTCTCAGCATTTGAGTAAAGCTTCACGCAATGAAGCACCAAATCCGCTAACCCAGCTTCATCCGGCATCAGAGCCACTCCAGGATGAACCGCGTAGTCGCCCCGATATAACTCGACTCGCAATCCTTCAAGCCTCATCGCAGATGCATGGTCGCCTTTGGCAACCAACACCACGTCAGCACCGCTCCTCGCCAACGCGCCTCAATAATATGCGCCAACTGCCCCAGCTCCCATGATGGCGATCTTCACGACGAATCGTCCTTTTGTCACAGCATGGTTTTCACGGAACCCGATGCAACGATTATTACAAAGGGGAGACATCATTCATCGGTCCCGATGCTTGAAATATCCAATCCAGTGATAAATCGATGCTCTGGATTAAAATCGAGCAAATGTCAACTTCAATCGAACGATTCGATGGTCGTCGTTACGACGAGTGTCGACCGATATCGATCGAACTCGGGTTCATGCCCAACGCCGAGGGATCGGCACTCGTCAAACTCGGCAACACCCACGTCATTTGCACCGCCACCGTATCGAACGAGGTGCCGCGTTGGATGCGCGGACGCGGCACTGGGTGGGTCACCGCCGAATACGGGATGCTCCCTAGATCAACCGACGAACGCATCGATCGCCGGCGTGCCGCAAACAGCGGTCGAAGCCGCGAAATCGAACGTCTGATCGGACGTTCCTTAAGAGCCGTCACCAACATGTCCGCACTCGGCGAATATGCAGTAACCGTCGATTGCGACGTCCTACGAGCAGACGGCGGCACACGTACCGCATCCATCACCGGCGGATACGTCGCCTTGGCCCAAGCCGTCGAATCCCTCCAAACAGAACGTAAAGTTAGCGCTCTCACCCTCACCGACAGCGTCTCTGCGATATCGGTCGGCATCGTCGACGGCCAATGCGTCTTGGACCTCCCGTACGAAGAGGACTCACGCGCCGACGTAGACATGAACATCGTGATGACCGGTTCCGGCGATTACGTCGAAGTCCAAGGAACCGCGGAGGCGCGTCCATTCACCGCAAACCAAATGCAAGAGATGCTCGAACTCGCGCGACTAGGTTGTGACGAAATGAATCGAGCGCAGGACTCCTCACTGACGAACCGCAACGCATAGATCGCTCCGCAGGAATTGTGGTCATCGCATGCCCCTGAACATTCACTACTGTCCAAATTGTGGACATGCTGCTGAACCGCACTACAAATTCTGCGTCGATTGTGGAACAGATCTCGTATCCGTTGCTACCGGACTTTCTCAACGTCAGCGTCGATCCAGTCCGCCAAGCCGTAGTTCAGCAACGCCGTCCGTCGATCACCGCGCAGGTCTCTCAGTCACGGAAGCGGAAGCCTACGACGCAGCTGCACAACCAGAAACCGCGCCTGCCGCCAAATCGATCTCCGATTACCAGTTCGTTAAGCGAACGACGCAGTTCTTGGACCAACTACAAGGTTGGCCACCCGATATCCAACCTCCTCAATTCCTATCGGCCCAACGTAGCATCACGATCCGATCGCAACGATTCTCGTTCAACCTCGCACTGATCGTCGAAATCCTGATCATCCTGGCGATCACAGGAGTCGCTGGATGGATGCGAACCGCGGGATTGACCGACCTCTCGCCGGGAATCAACATCGACGAAAGCACCTACGCCGCAGAGATCAACCGCATCGTTAACGGGGATTGGATCGGTAAATTCTCCGGCGCAAGTCTCGGAATCCCGACCCTGCAGTTCTACGTAACCGCACCGCTATTCATGCTGTTCGATTCTGAGTTGTGGGCAATCAGAATTGTCAGCGCCGTCGCCGGAACTTTTGTCGTGCCGGTCGCCTACGTCTTCATCCGAAGATTCTTGCCCTTCACCGCCTCGCTCGTCACCGTCGTGTTGGTTGCATTCTCGATTTACTTCATGCTCGAAAGTCGCATCGGGTGGCCATTAATGTTGGCAATATTCGAGTTGCTCGTTGGACTGACGTTACTCGTCATAAGCGTCGACCGCAAACTACCGTGGCTCGCCGTCGTCGCCGGCATTGTCCTCGGCGCGGGGATGTACACCCATCAAGTCTTCTTGCCATATTGGGCGTCCTGCATCGGTCTCGCTATCGCCATCGCCCTCTTTCACCCCAAACTGCGGCACCGTCGTGAGCTGTACCTATTCGCCGTCGCATGTTTCGTAACCGGAATCAACATGGCTTGGTTTCTTGTCTTCGAGTTTGATTTTGTTGCCGACCTCGAGAATCACTACGGCACATCCGCAAGTATCGATTTCGTGAGATGGGCGCGCAGAGCTTGGGACGTGTTCTGGTTCTTCCGGTCTCCGATCAGCGCAGATTTTACCGACGCAGCTCCCGCGGCTCCCATCCTTACCGGAGTTTTGCAGCTGCTGTTCATCTTCGGCCTCATCGTCACGGCTGTGAGAATCCGGGATCATCGCTACCAGATTCTCGCACTCGGCTTTCTTGTCGGCATGGCCCCTGCGGTGTTGGTGCCCGGCTCCGAGGCGCGGCGGTTCCTCGTCGGAATGCTCTTCATGTTTGCTTTCACCGGAATCGGACTGAGCTCCGTATTGCAACTCGCCAGCTCACAACTCGGCAACCTCCTCAATACTGCGAACACCAAGATCATCGCCGTCATACGCAACGTCGGCTTTGCTCTCGTGATTTCCGTTTTCGTCGTCGCCACCGCCATCGCCGGATACAACAGACTCGAAGATTGGCGAACGAAGGACGCGCGATGGACGTTCAACTACGACCTTGTCAGCCTGACGGAAACCATCAAGGGATTCGATGAAAGCTACACGGTTCACCTCTACTCCGACCGAAGCGGAGTTCCACATCCGATAATCGATTGGGTCGCCCCTCGCCTCAACGTCATTAACGGAAAAGAGGGCCAAGTCGACGGTAAACGCTTATTGGACATAGGCAACACTGAAACCGGCAACGTAGCGATTGCCCTTCTCGAAAGTTACATGGACCACGCTCCAGACCTGCGCGACCAGTACCCGAACGCCCTATTCATCGAAACAAGGGATGAGCAAGACCGAAGCATGTGGATCGTTTTGGCTATCCAAGCACCGTGAACTCAACCTGCCGAGATTGCGGATCACTAACAGATCGATCGCACCAATTCTGCGCGTTTTGCGGCTCCGAACTACGTTTCGAGACCGTTTGCAGCGCCTGCGGCACGTTGATCGAAGACGATTTCCGTCTCTGCTTCGAATGCGGCGCATCGCGAACCGATGCGGCGACCAACACTGAAGCGACACCCGACGTACAGCGGGTTTCGATCCAAACCAAATTCCGCAATCAACTTTCGTCAATTTCGATCGCGCGAAAAACTCGTTCATTAATCGTCGAAGCACAATCCCAAACCTCGCTTTGGCACTTCGACGAGTTCGAGAACTTACCCGCTCGTAAACGCTTGACGATTGAAGTGGCAGCGGTCGCGGTTCTCAGCGTTCTTGCTCTGTACCTGCGGATATATGACTTAGCAACCCTGCCTCTCGGTTTCGAATTGAACGAATCAGAACTCTCGATCGATGCTTTGCGAGTCTTGAATGGCGAATGGATTGGAGTTTAGTCACCCGTCCACGGTGGACAACCGACCAGTTTCTCCTACTGGACCGCGCTTTGGTCCGCCATCGGCGAACCAAACATCTTCTAGGCCCGCTTCGCCTCCGTCGTACCAGGTGTCGCTCTTATCCCCGCCGCATACGCGTTGTTGCGGACTCAATTCCCGATTCACGTAGCGATCCTGGCCGTCGCGTTTCTCTCCGTTTCGATGTGGTTCATCATCCCAAGCCGAATGGGCGTTCAGATGATGCTGTCGGTCTTTTTGGGATTGGCCTCCATGTTGATGGCTTTGACGACATGCCGGACTAGACGGTTGGCGATCGGCATCGGTGGTGGCATCGTACTTGGTCTGAGCATCTATAGCTTTAAGGCATTTTTGCCATATTTAATCGGAATCTGGGGATTTGTTGCTTTAGCGGCGCTGTTTGCGTCCCAGTTGCGAAACAAAGCAACATTCTCGTTTTTGATCCTTTCACTGGCCGTTGCATACCCAGTACTGGAAGTGTTCGCCTTCACCGGATTCATCGAATCAGAACTCGCCAATGACTACTACGGCGATTTAGACCTCTGGAACATATCCCGATACCCGCCTCGGATGTGGGAGCTGTTGCTTTTCGTGAATAACCGAATCGGCACCGGCACCTGGGATGGTACCGGCGGTTCGCCACTTTTACATACATGGGTGATGCGCGTGTTTTTCTGGTTCGGATTTGGTGTTGCAGTCCTCAACATAAATCGACGCCCGTGCCAGCTGATACTCATCGGGTGGTTGATAGCAGCTTCCGCGGCAATCGTCGTCGAAGGCGCCGAGGCCCGAAGATATCTTTTCGCGATCTTCTTCATATTGACCATCATGGCGATCGGGGTCAACGTCTTCGTTCACCTGTTCATTCGAAATTCGAGACGGATATTGGTTTCGAAGCCATCGCTTTCGAATCCCCACAAACTCGGAGTGGCGTTCGGTGCCGCGTTGATCTTCATTTTCTGCGCCCATGTGTTCCTCGCCGATCGAAACGAATTCAACAAATGGAGCGTTGGACCAGTTCGATGGTTTTTCGAAGCCGAACTATTCGATGCCCTTAAAATCGTTGCGGAAACGGACGAGCGCTATCGCGTCGTGTCATTTAACAGTCGCACCCGCATCTCCGACGAAAGGATCCGATATCTCTACCCAGAACTCGAAACCGTCGAGGGGCATCAGAGCATGGCGGTAACGGATCAGCGCATCCCGGCATGGTTGACGGAAACACCGCGTTCATCCTTTTCGGCGACTACGTGAAAATGATCGACGACCTCGAAAACATGTTTCCCGGCCAAACTAGAGTCGATCGCTATAGCAACGAACTCGGTGCCCCAAACCGCAATCTCCTGTACATCGCCTTTCTAGTCCGCGACACGTGACATCCCGCCCCACCGCATTAGAGCGCGACCCTTGCTCTTCCTCGACGTGGCATCGATCCGCACTTCAACGATCCACAGAGTTCGGCGTTACCCTTGAAAGGGGAGACATCGACCTTGCCACACCCCATCTACATCTCCGTCATCGGCGGCGACCGCGACCACACGACTCCCCAAGGCCTTGAACTCGCCGAGCAAGTCGGACGCCACATCGCCGAAGCAGGATGCATCCTCGTCAACGGAGGCATGGGCGGAACCATGGAGCGCGCCGCCAAGGGTGCCAAAGCCGCGGGCGGAACCACCATCGGAATCCTCTCAACCACCGATCGCAATCAAGCCAACGCGTTCATCGACTACGCCATCCCGACGCCTCTCGGATTCGTCCGAAACGTTCTCGTAGCCAACGCTAGCGACGCCGTCATCGCCCTGCCCGGCAAGTGGGGCACCTCCAACGAACTCAGCTTCGCAATGATCGCCGGAGTGCCGGTAGTCGCTCTCGAAGGATGGGAAGTCAACCTCCGCGACGACCGAGGCAAGTCGCACTTCACCGAGGTGACGTACGCCCGAAACGCAGACGAAGCCGTGAACCTAGCGTTGAAACTCGCTCGCCGACGTCGCGCCTGATCCGCCTAACATCTCCTTCGCCTTCGATCCTGCAAGCGCGTTAACAGAATCGCGCGTTCATATTGCAAACTTGTTGTGCATGAGCAACATCAAATTCGTACGAGGAAAAGAGATACTCGACTCCCGAGGCAACCCAACGGTCTACGCCGAGGTGTTGCTGGAGGACGGTACTCGAAACGGGGCATCAGTTCCCTCCGGCGCAAGCACGGGTGAAAACGAGGCGTGGGAGCTGCGCGACCGCGATCCTAAACGCTTCAATGGCATGGGCGTGCTCCAAGCCGTCGCCAACATCAACGGCCCGTTGAACGATGCCGTCGTCGGTCTCGACGCCAACGACCAACGCGCCGTCGACGCCGCGATGATCGACGCCGACGCTACTGGCAACAAATCGCGCTACGGCGCAAACGCCATGCTCGCCGTCTCTATGGCCGTCCTCCGGGCATCATGCCGCAGCCAAGGCGAGTGGCTATACGATCTTGTCGCCGATCACATCGGTAACGAAGACAAATACGTCCTCCCGGTCCCGATGCTCAACATCTTCAACGGCGGTGCGCACGCGGCCGGATCGACCGAGTTCCAAGAGTTCATGGTCATGCCCGCCGGCGTCGAATCTCTCTCCGAAGCCCTCAGAGCCGGCTCCGAGATCTACCAAGCACTCGGAAAACTCCTCCAAAGCGAAGGCTTGTCAACATCTGTCGGCTTTGAAGGAGGTTTCGCACCCGTCGGGCTCACAAACCGCCAAGCCCTTGGTTACGTGACACACGCCATCGAATCGGCGGGATACTTGCCCGGCGAGCAGATCTTCATCGCCCTCGACCCGGCCGCCAGCGAGTTCTACGTGCCCCAAGTCAAACGCTACAGCATGAAACGCGAAGGACTCAGGCTTACCGCGCAAATGATGGCCGACGAATACGATTCCTTCTGCGCCGAATACCCCATCTGTAGCATCGAAGACGGGCTCGCCGAGAACGACTGGGAGGGTTGGCAGATACTCACCAAAACCATCGGCGACAGCGTCCAACTCGTCGGAGACGACCTCTTCGTAACCCAAACCGCATTCCTCGAACGCGGCATCAACGAAAACGCCGCAAACGCGATCTTGATAAAACCCAACCAAGTCGGAACCGTAACCGAGACGCTCGACACCATCCGAAGAGCACGCAAAGCCGACTTCGGTGTCGTAGTCAGCCACCGGTCCGGCGAAACCGAAGACACCACCATCGCCGACATCGCGGTCGGATCCGCATGCGGGCAAATCAAAGCTGGCGCACCCGCACGCAGCGAGCGCGTCGCCAAATACAACCGCCTCCTTCGCATCGAAGATTGGGCCGGCGACAAAGGTCGATACGCAGGAATGAGCGTCATCAAATCCACATGACGAAATCTCGCGTCGCAGTGTAATCTGCAACTAGCGAAACCCTGAGATCGCAATTCACAGAAACCAAATTCATTCATCGAGGGGCCCAGGACCACAAACATGAGCAGAACCAAGATCGGTATCAACGGCTTCGGCAGAATCGGACGGCAAGTCTTCCGAGCCATCAGCCAACGTCATCCCGACAAGTTGAAGGTAGTCGCGATCAACGACCTCGCAGACTCCAAACAGCAAGCCCACCTCCTCAAATACGACTCCACATACGGACGCTACGACGGCGATGTCGAAGTCGCTGACGGCTCACTGATCGTCAACGGTGAGAAAATCATCGTGTTCTCCGAACGCGACCCGGCCAAAATCCCCTGGGACGACGCCGGCGTCGAAATCGTCATCGAATCGACCGGCTTCTTCACCGACGCCGAAAAAGCATCCAGCCACCTCTCCGACTGCGTAAAGAAAGTAATCATCTCCGCTCCGGCGACCAACGAAGACATCACCATTGTCCTCGGCGTTAACGAAACCCAGTACGATCCCGCAGAGCACAACGTCATCTCAAACGCGTCTTGCACCACCAACTGCGTCGCTCCGATGGCCAAGGTCCTGAACGACGCGTTCGGCATCGAACACGCCTTAATGTCGACGATCCACGCCTACACCAACGATCAAAACATCCTCGACCAAGTGCACAGCGATCTCCGACGCGCACGTGCCGCCGCCAACAGCATCATCCCGACGACAACCGGAGCCGCGAAGGCGGTGACCCTCGCGATACCCGAGCTTACTGGGAAGATCGACGGCATGGCATACCGCGTCCCGGTCATCACCGGCTCGGTCACTGATCTGACCGTCCGACTATCGAAAGCGGTAACAGCCGACGAAGTCAACGACGCGTTTCGAGCTAGCGAATCGGGCGACCTCAATGGCGTGATGCACGTATCCGACGAACCGCTCGTGTCATCCGACTACATCGGCGATCCACACTCGTGCACCATCGACTCGCTCTCAACCGCCGTCGTAACCGACGATGGATCCGATTCCGGCACCTTCATCAAGGTCGTCGGCTGGTACGACAACGAGTGGGGCTACTCGAGCCGGACCGCCGACGTCACCGCACTCATCGCAGCGTCGCTCTGAATTTGTCCCTGAACACCCATAGCGACGCGATCCACGCCCAATTCGCGCCGAAGATTTCCCAATCCTCGGCACACCGCCAAACTGCGTCACGTGGTGAAACATCACTCGTGGTGCATGCGCGCTTATCATGATTGACATCATTAACACCGACCAAACAGAACCAACCAAAACCAACGGGACCCTGAACACCGCTTCAAATCTGAACCAACGTCACGTGGTCGACGACATGGACGCGTTCCTCAACGTCTTGCCCGAGCCATTGCGCACGGGTCTCGCCGAAAACATGAGCGATCCGCACGACATGTCAGGTCTTCTCGAAATAATCGTCGATCTCGGACGAGTCCCGGAAGCCCGTTTCATCGAAGATTCGATTGTTCTCAGCGAAGACGAGGTCACCAGAGAAGACATCGCCTCCGTTATCGGCGGCCTCGGACGCTTCGGCGACGACAACCGCGCCGGCATTGAACGTACCCTCCACCGCTTCTCCGTCATCCGTGACCGCGAAGGCATTCCCGTAGGCCTCACTTGCCGCGTCGGTCGCGCCGTTTTCGGCACCGTCCGGCTTATCCAAGACCTCATCGAATCGGGCCGCAGTGTCCTTATCCTTGGCCGACCCGGTGTAGGCAAGACCACCATCCTTCGCGAAGTCGCTCGCGTTCTCGCCGACGACGCCTCTCGCCGCGTCGTGATCGTCGACACCTCCAACGAGATCGGCGGCGATGGCGCAGTAGCTCACCCCGCAATCGGACGCGCCCGAAGAATGCAAGTGCCCAACACTGAGTTGCAGCACCGAATCATGATCGAAGCCGTCGAAAACCACATGCCAGAAGTCGTCATCATCGACGAAATCGGAACCGAATTGGAATCCATCGCAGCCCGAACCATTGCCGAACGCGGCGTCCAGCTAGTCGCAACCGCACACGGCAACACTCTGGGAAACGTCATCAGCAACCCGACGCTCTCCGACCTCGTGGGAGGCACCCAAGCCGTAACCCTCGGCGACATCGAAGCGCGGCGGCGGCGCACGCAAAAAACCGTTCTCGAACGAAAACACACCCCGACATTCGATGTCGTAGTTGAGATGCGAGAGCGCTACTACGTCGGCGTCCACAACGACGTCGGCAGAGCCGTAGACCGAATGTTGCGCGGCCTCCAAGTCCCGCTCGATATGCGACGACTCAAGGACGATGGTTCCGTCGAAACGCAGGTCGAAGACGCCATGGCATCCGAAGACGGTTTCGAAACCGCCGCGTTCGACCTCAATTCAATCCGGTCCCCACGTCGCTCATTCGACTCCGCAAACGAACCCGAGAATCGTAACGGTAATGGGAACGGGAACGGCGTTAAAGAGCTCAAATCCAATCCCGTTGACGAAGACCAAATCCTCGAAGGCCCGCCCGAACAACCTCCAATTCGAGTGCACCCATTCGGGGTACCACGCGAATCCTTGAGATCAGGCATACGAGCCATGGGCGTTCCAGTCGCGCTCTCCGAATCCGCCGCCGATGCCGATATCCTCGTGACAACCAAACTGCAATACGGCCGACGACCTCCAGCCGTCAAACGCGCCGAACGCGACGGCGTTCCCGTCTACGTTCTGAGGCGAAGCACCCGCGAACAAATCGAACAGTTTTTGAGCCGATTCGAGATCCAACGACCTGGGTTTGCCAACGGCAATTCGAGCCAATCAACCGAAGACGAATTCATCGTCGAAGAGGCCCTCGAAGAGGCGGAACAAGCTGTCGAACGCGTCCTAAGTGGAGACCGCAAAATAAACCTCTCAGCACAATCCGCTCACATCCGCCGACTCCAACATGCCCTAGCCGCCCGATACAACGTCGGATCCGCCAGCACCGGCCACGAACCGAACCGCCACGTCATCATCCGTCGCAGGCGGCGATGATCGGCGCCGAAAAATCGTAGTCACGGTATCCCCATCATGCCGCGCAGGTCGGTTCAAAAAGCACCCTTCATCTCATTCGAGGGTGGCGAAGGCGCTGGCAAAACCACGCAGGTCGAGCTGCTTCGGCAACGTCTCGAGAGTTTGAGCCTACCCGTCTTGGTAGTGCGAGAACCCGGCACAACACCCCTCGGCGAGCAAGTCCGCGAAATCATCAAATCGCAGAGCAACAACGTCCCGGCAGCCGACGCCCTGCTCTTCATGGCTGCCCGCGCCCAATTGATGGCCGACGTCATTGTTCCGAACTTAAAGGCAGGCACCACCGTCATCGGCGACCGTTTTTCCGACTCCACCATCGCATACCAAGGCTACGGCGGCAGACTGAACTTGGACCGCCTTCGTCACGCTAACGAACTAGCCACCGACGGCGTAGCCCCAGACCTCACCATCCTCCTCGACGTTCCACCCGAAACCGGCCTCCGCCGACGCGACGCCAACGATCACTCCACCGGAGAAACCCAACGCCGCTTCGAGGAACTCCCGATCCGCTTCCACCGCAGCATTCGCCGCGGTTACCGCGAACTCGCCAGCAACGAACCTAACCGTTGGATCGAGGTTGACGCCGCAAGAGACCCCAAAGAGGTCGCCGAACACGTCTGGCATCACGTCTCCGAGTTTTTCTGATGCAATCGAAAGTTCGATCGGACAAATCCCAACCCTTCATTGCGACGCAAATCGGGCGGTCGACACCGCAAGCTGATTTGAACAATCCCCAAACGCGTTCGGTGTAGTGAACTCCGACTGAATTTACAATCACAAACGAACTCTTGGAACGGGTTCAGTCGAGGATATCGAACGTTTTGGGTAAAGAGCCGCCAAAGTATTCGCATGCATTTCTTCGTTTATTTGACTAACTCAGCATTTTATGGGACTTGAAAGATGGGGATCAATTTTGGCAACCTAAATCTGTCTGGCGAACGACCGCGGCCTATTGAACCTATCGGGATTTTTCAATCATCTTCGGTTGCAGACTCAAATATCAACGACCTTTGGTTGGCTCAAGGCGACGCGTTGCGCGATTGGCACGAGCACAGGAAGCACGAGGACGTTGCCGTCGTCCTCAACACGGGCGCAGGAAAGACGCTTGTAGGTCTGCTGATGGCTCAGTCATTAGTGAATGAAACTCGCGGACACGTGGTATATGCATGCAGCTCAATCCAACTCGTTGAACAAACTGCTACGAAGGCCAAAGGTTACGGTTTGCCAGTCACAACCTATCTCAGGGGTGAATTCTCTGATGACGATCTTTACCACAAAGGTGAAGCACCGTGTGTGACCACTTATCAAGCGTTATTCAATGGGAAAACTCGGTTTCGTGCGGACGATGTATCCGCCGCAGTTTTCGACGACGCACACACTGCCGAACATATTCTGAGGGATCAGTTTTCGCTTACGATTCGTAGGGTCGATCTACCTGACATCTACGATCAGATTTTTACTCTGTTTCACCCGTATCACGATTCAGTTGGATTGGCATCGAGTTACGCGGAGGTTTCGGACCGGAAATCCGATCGTCTATTTTTCGTACCGCCGTTTGAAGTTCAGAATAACGTCGCAGAACTGCGCAGATTACTCCTCGGCGCCAATCTCAGCGAAAAAACTTCGACGATGTTTGCTTGGGAACATATCCGTGATCACGAAGACCTCTGTTGTCTCATGATCTCTCGCTCCGAAATAGTGCTGACGCCTCCGGTAGTACCGGTGTCCACACTTCCTTATTTTGGTGATGGGGTGAGGCGGGTTTACCTGTCTGCGACGTTGAGCGCACCCGACAGCTTCGTCAGGGCGTTCGGTCGGCAACCCGACAAGATTGTGGCCCCGTACACTACTGCCGGAGAATGCGAAAGGATGGTCCTCATCCCTTCACTAATCCAAGGGATCGATGACGACGCATCGGCGGCGAAATCAATTGTGAGAGACCATAAGGCCCTCATCATGGTACCCAGTTTTCGTGAAGCGGAAAAGTGGGCCGACATTTCTCATTTACCAGATCGACAACACGTTTCACAGGAGGTTGATCTGTTTCGCGAAGCACCGGCTCCGAAAAAAATAACGCTTGCGGCAAGGTACGACGGTATCGACCTACCCGGCGACACTTGCCGAGTGATGGTGCTGGACGAAATCCCAAGAGGTGCAGGTCCGCTTGAGAGATTCCAATGGGATCGACTACACATGAAAAATAGTTTGCTAAGTTTGTTGTCGTCACGGATCGTCCAGAGTTTCGGACGAATCTCGAGGGGCATGAGTGACCACGGCGTCGTTGTGATCACGGGTCAAAGCCTCGTCGATTGGCTTTTGGTGCCACGTAATCGGTCGTTGTTACCAGGCTTCCTGCAAAAACAGATCGAGATCGGAGAAGCCGTCTCAAAGAGCGCAACCGATGTTGACGGGTTGATCGCTGCTTCCAATTCATGCATCAATCGCGATCCTGCGTGGATTCAGGCTTACACAAACAATATGGAGATTACCCTACCGAAAGACGTTGCCATAGACATCGAAAAGGCGCTAAAAATAGCTTTAGCGGAAGCCCGATTTGGGAAAGCACTATGGGATCGAGATTTCCAAAGCGCCGCGAACGAATTGGATCAAGTTCTCGATGATGCTTATGATTTCAGCAAGTATTCCGGCGCATGGCTCAGTCTATGGGTAGGGTACGCATTACAAATGTCTGGTGACGATGAATCCGCCGCTGATCTTTATCGAAGGGCCCACGTCACTGAACGTAATTTGCCCCGCCCTGCCGTATCTCAACAACATCCGGATAGATCTCTACCCCAGCAGGTTGTAAATGTAGCGGAACAGATGAGCATCCGGGCATCGGCTCCCTCATCAATCTCGCTTCCGAGGACATTCGACCGAGACCTTGGTCCGCTCAGTCGAACCGCGACTCCGCGCCAAGTCGAAGAAGCCCTTCGTTGTCTGGGCCAATACCTCGGTTTTGATTCGACAAGGCCTGACAATGAAACTGGCACTGGTCCCGACGTGCTTTGGATTGACGAGGCAGGCTCCGCACTCTGCATGGAAGTGAAAACCGACAAACAAGTGACATCGCGTTACACCAAACGTGACCTGGGTCAACTGCACAACCATGTTCAATGGGTCATTGACAACCATCCCGAGAATTCAATTATTCCGGTTTTAGTCGGTCCGTTGGTTTCTGCAACCCACAATGCCAGCCCTTCGTCGACCATGATGGTCGCTGAACTTCGAGAGTTTGGCGAACTCGGGAGTCGATTGAAGGCAACACTACACGACGCCGCCTCCCAAGCATTTCCGTTAAACCTCAGCAGCTGTTTGTATGAATTGATGGCGCAACGACAATTGCTGTACTCGGACGTGCTCCGAACGATAGAAATGAAACCACTGCTGAACGTCGCGAAGACCTAACGGATCTCCGCAAACCCTGGGTTTGACGTCACGGCCATGCACTAGTGGACGCGGCAAGGCTCATCACTCAGATTTACGGTTCCTTACTTCGCGTGCGTTGAATTTGACCAAGTGGCGTACCGCAGATCCGTGGAAAAGTGTTGGTGGGCCTGTCCAAACGTTGGTTGCGGAGATTCATATTCCAGTAGATCGGCTCCGCCAACAACAGTTGGCATCTCTGGTGATCTGAATTAACCTGAAACATCGCGACGGAAAACCCGACCAGCCCTTGCGAGAAAGAGACTCCCAATGCGAAACAACACGATGAAGCGAAAGATGCTCGACGGCGGTACCACTCTCGGCCCGTTCGTCGGATGGCCCGCTCCCGCATTGGTCGAACTCATGGGTTGGGCCGGATTCGACTTCGTCGTCATCGACTGCGAACACGGCATCATGGACTACGAGACCGCCGAAAACATGATCCGCGCCGCCGAACTCTCCGGCACCACACCAATCGTCCGCATCGGCATGAACGACCAGCAGCACATCCAGCGATACCTTGAAGGCGGCGCACAAGGCGTAATGATCCCCCTCATCAACAACGGCGAACAGGGCCGCGCCGTCGTCGACGCCGTCAAGTACCCGCCCGTCGGCAAACGCGGCGGCTTCTCCGGACGCAGCGCAATGTTCGGCATCCAAGACCAAGCCGAATACGTCAAACAAGCCAACGAGGAGACCTTCGTCTGCCTCCAGATCGAGACCCCCGAGAGCATCGAGAACGCCGACGAAATCATCGCCGTCGAAAACGCCGACTGCATCTTCTTCGGACCCGGCGACCTCTCCCTAAACATGGGCTACCCCGGACAGATTGCCCACCCCGAAGTCGTTGCCGAGATCGAAACCCTAGTCAAAAAGACCCACGACGCCGGCAAAATCTCCGGCACCCTCGGAGTAACCGTCGAACAAACCCAGTTCTGGCACGAACGCGGCGTCCAATGGATAGTCAGCGGAGCCTCCCGCTTCCTACTAGCCGAAGCCCGCGCCTACCTCGACGAATCCCGCGCCTCCGGCATCAGCTGAACCCAATCGTCCCGACCTGAACCGGACCGAGCACAAGCGAGAAAATTAACAATCCATGCCGCCGTCGGAAACGGAACCCAAATTCCCGCTTGACGGTCGAACTTCAGTGATACCGCGCGGTTACAGCACGCTCGTAGAATTTTCTGTCTACGACGGTAACCTCGACACAATTACATTCGTCAGGCACGACGCCGGCAGTCGCCAGCATTCCGTCACCAGGCACTCGGCGACGATGAGCAACCCGGGTGATCTGTTCGTCGGTCACTTCGAATGGGACGACGACAATCCTTACGCCGATTTGATCGAGTTCTACGAAGTCACAATACCTAACGACGTAGCCAGTGTGGAAATATCGCTTACTGACGACGTGGAAGAAGAAGCGAGCATCCTCACGACCAACCCGATTCGTCCCGGAGACAACTGGAAATACGTGGTGCCGATCTGCGTCGCCGAAGGTGAGCAGGTTGTCATTTACGGTATGCGGAACCGGTGACCCCTACGTAACCCCTAAGCCAACCTCACCGCGATCGTTAACCCCGAAACCGCAATCCCTCGCACCAATCGCGCACAATCCGACTATCGTGTCCGAACGCCAGTTCCGACATATCAACCACTTTCCAAAGCGAACTCGTCGGCGCAATGGTTCGTATCCGAGTCATATGCCTTATTCAGATCACGCAGTCGTCACTGGTGCATTCAGCTACACCGGCGGATACATCGCTCGAGTTCTGCTTGAAAACGACGTCCGTGTAACAACCCTGACCCGCCACCCAGATCTGCAAAACTTATTCGGCGATACGGTCAAACCCGCTCCGTTAAACTTCTCCGACATCGACGCCCTCTCACGCTCGATGGAAGGTGCCACCGTCTTCTACAACACCTACTGGATCCGGTTCGAACGCGGCCAAACCACCTTCGACGGCGCAGTCGAGAACTCCAAAACCCTCTTCAATGCAGCAAAGAAAGCAGGCATCGAGCGAATCGTACACATCTCCGTCTCGAACCCCTCGCCTGACTCTCCACTCCCCTACTTCAAAGGGAAATGGCAGGTCGAAGACGAACTCAAGAAGATCGGCATCCCCTACGCCATCATCAGGCCGACCCTAATCTTCGGCCCAAACGACCTCCTTCTTAACAACATCGCCTGGGCACTCAGACGTTTCCCGCTCTTCCCCATCTACGGTGACGGCGATTACCCTGTCCAACCCGTCTACGCCGAAGACGTTGCGATACAAGCAGTAGCCGCCGGCGCCTCAACCGAAAACTTCATCGCCGACGCCGCCGGTCCCGAAACCCTCTCCTTCAAGGACATACTCACACTTCTAGCATCCGCCATGGGCGTGCGCAGTCGCTTCGTTCTCACGCCCCCATCCGTAGGACTTGCCTTGACAAGTTTGGTGGGGGCACTAGTGCGCGACGTCGTCCTGACCCGCGACGAGGCAGACGGATTGATGGCCGGATTACTGACATCCGAGAGCCCACCGACCGGTACAACAAGATTTAGCGACTGGCTCAACGGCGACGCGAACAACCTCGGTCGAAGGTACGAGTCCGAACTCCAGCGCAACTTCCGTTGGTGAACACCGACACAAAACAAATAGGCACGCATCTGTCAGCTATCGACAACCCTCGATTGATTTCCACAACCTCGAGTTAACCCCTCAACCTCAATCCCTCCCGCCAATCGCGCACAATCCGATCGTCATGTTCGAACGCAAGTTCAGGCATCTCATCGACAGCGAACACACGCGCCTCCGAAGTCTCATCCCCGGCAACCAACTCACCCGAATCCACTTCCGCGTGATAGACAACCAACACAACCGCCTGGCCCTCGTCGCTGTAAACCCCTACTAACCACTCGACGCTGACGACCAAACCACACTCCTCCAACACCTCGCGCTCCAGCGCCCGTTCTAGCCTCTCCCCTCGATCCACGTAGCCGGACGGAAAACTCCACATTCCGATTTGCGGTTCTATCGCCCGTTTCAGCAGCACGATCCCGCCGTACAACGGGATGATCGCCGCGACCGCTACCTTCGGATCCGAGTAGATCACCCGGTCGCACTCCACACACCTATGGTGCCCTCCACCAATCGGCGTCAAATCCGGCAAATCCGGATGATGCGGCTCCGTTCCGCTGGAATGTGATGACATCTCAAATGCGAATCTTATACACGAACGCGTCTTGAAGCGAACCTGCATATATTTAGAATCCCACCTTGACCGCTTTCCGCAGGACCTTGATGGTTTTCGCCATCATCAACGTCCTATTCGCCTTCTTCACCGCCACCGTCGGTCTCTTCGCCGACGACGGAAACATCTGGTCGCGGCTAGTCCTCGCCGGCCTACATCCCCTATCCGCGATCGCCGTCACCCTCTTGGTCTACATCCCGCGTCCAAAAACCACTTTAGTTTTTAGCATCATGGCGATCCTCGCGATCGACATCATTGCCAACTTAACACTCGCCAACTTTATCGCCCTCGGGACAGTAAAGGGCGATTGGCAGCTTCCGCTAGTCTTCTCGGCTATCCCAACGCTCGCCATCGTCTACGCCGTGTGCCTGTTGTCCAAAAGAAAATCTGCTGCCAACGCCGATTCATTGGCCGATTAACAACCCTCGTTCGCTCCCAAAGTTGATCAATGGGAAGTCGATACGGGGCGAAGACTAGTCGATAGCGGCAGCTGGAACCCTAAGTTCACACCAACTCCGCAAACACCGGCTTCAACTTCGCCCGTGCCGCTGCCGACTTCTCGCCGTCCTGCGACTCGAAAATCGGCAACTCCTCGTCCAAATCCGTATTCAGGTCGTACAGCTCGCCGGTCTCATACAGCTTCCAGTCACGATCCCGAACCATTCGGATGCAGCTTAGGTCACGCCTATTGGCGGTCATCGGATCGTAGTGGAAGAAGATCCACTCCTTAGGATTGCCTTCCTCACCCTTCAACTGCGGATAGAACGATGTCCCATCGATCACGTAACCCTGCGGCGTCTCGGCCCCAGCCGCATCCAGCATTGTCGGAAGGAAATCCGTAACATCGATCAAGTCGGAATTCACCACACCACTCGGTACCGTCCCCGGCATCTGGGCGATCAAAGGCACGTGCGTCCCGTGGTCGTTCGTCGTACTCTTGCCACCGCAGATCTCGTTGTGCCGGTGCACAATCGAGCAGACCTCCTGAGGCGAGCCGTTGTCGCCCGTGTAGATCACCAGCGTATCCTCGCTCAACCCCTGCTCAGCAAGATAGTCCAACAACCTCCCAATAACCTTGTCGTGATACTCCACCATGTCCTTGTAAAACCGAGGATGAGCTTCCTCACCGTCGTCGTTTAGCTCACCCCAAGTCCGACCGCCAGAATTCTTGTTCGACTGCGGTTCGAAACCGTCCCATTCGGGACTATCCGGCGTCGGCTCGAATGGTCCGTGCGTCAACGCCATCGGCCAGTACACGAAGAACGGGTTGTCGTCGTCCTTCTTCCGATCGACAAAGTCGATGATGTAGTCGCAGAACAAATCATCGCCGTACTCGCCTTTGGTGTCATCCCGATACGCGCCGTTCTGATAGATCACCGGGTCCTTGTAACGCGACCCCTTGTGCTCGGTGTGATGAGCGTGCCAAACACAGAACTCATCGAAACCCGCATCCTCGATCTTCTGACCCTTGTTCCGCATCTCAGGCATCACATCCGGCGGGTTGTAGGAATACAACTGCCACTTCCCAGAGATGAGCGTGTTGTAACCCGCATTCGAGAACAGATGCCCAAACCCCACCTCGTCGGGCGGTAACAACCCGAAGCCGATGTAGTTCCTGAAGTTGTGCTTCCCCGTCATCAACGCCACCCGCGTCGGCGTGCACAAAGGCAACACATGCCCCTCATCGAACCGCATGCCGTTCGCCGCCATCCCATCCAACCGCGGCGTCGCGTACGACGTCCCGCCGTTAACCCCGATGCACTCATACCCGAGGTCATCGGACATGATCATGATGATGTTTGGTCGCTTCTCAGCCATGGCAATCTTTACCCCTCAGATCTAAGCCACCATCTCAGCAAAAACCGGCTTCAACTTCGCCCGTGCCTCCGCAGCCGCCGGACCGTCCTGCGACTCGAATATCGGCAACTCCTCGTCCAAATCCGTATTCAGGTCGTACAGCTCGCCAGTCTCATACAGCTTCCAGTCCCGATCCCGAACAAACCGCATGCACCTGGCCGTGTTACGAGCGCTCATCGGTTCGAAGTGGAAGAAGATCCAGTCCTTAGGATTGCCCTTCTCACCAGTCAACTGCGGATAGAACGAAGTCCCATCGATCACATAACCCTCTGGCGTCTCGACGCCCGCGGCCTCCAACATCGTCGGCAAGAAGTCCGTAACGTCGATCAAGTCATCATTCTCGCTGCCCGCAGGCACCGTCCCCGGCTGCTGAACGATTAGCGGCACGTGCGTCCCGCGGTCATTCGTCTTGCCTTTGCCACCGCAGATCTCGTTGTGCTGATGCACCATAGAGCACACATCGTGCGGCGATCCGTTGTCGCCCGTGTAGATCACCAGCGTGTCTTCGCTCAGCCCCTGCGCCTCCAAGTGATCCAACAATCGACCGATCACCTTGTCGTGATACTCCACCATGTCCTTGTAGAAACGAGGGTCGTCCGCGAACGCTCCATCCTCCAACTCGGCCCAAGTGCGCCCGCCACGAGTCCTGTTGGTCGGCGGGTCAAAGTCGGCAAATTCCGGACTATCCGGCGAAGGCTCATGCGGCTTGTGCGTCAACGCCATCGGCCAATACACGAAGAACGGATTGTCGTCATCCTTCTTACGGTCGATGAAGTCGATGATGTAGTTGCAGAACTCTTCATCACCGTACTTGCCCATCGTGTCGTCACGATACTTGCCGTTCTGGAAAATGATCGGATCCTTGTACCGAGAACCCTTATCCTCCGTCTGGTGGGCGTGCCAAACGCAGAACTCGTCGAAACCCGCATCCTCGATCTTCTGACCCTTGTTCCGCATCTCCGGCATCTCATCCGGCGGGTTGTACGAATACAGCTGCCACTTACCAGATATGCAAGTGTTGTAACCCGCATCCGAGAATAGATGCCCGAAAGTAACCTCGTCCGGCGGTAACAAACCGAACCCGATGTAGTTCCTAAAATTGTGCTTGCCCGTCATCAACGCCACCCGCGTCGGCGTGCACAACGGCAACACGTGCCCGTCATCGAACCGCGTTCCGTTCGCCGCCATCTCGTCCAACCGCGGCGTCGCATAAGACGTCCCGCCATTAACCCCGATGCACTCGTACCCGAGGTCATCGGACATGATCATGATGATGTTTGGTCGTTTTTCTGACATTACAATTCTCCCGCAAAAAACCTTAACACCCCAAAACTTGAATTAACGGTTCCAACAACGGATTGTGTCGAATGGCCGCCAACCAATCCCCTCTCCCTCGATGGGAGAGGGTTAGGGTGAGGGTGAGCCGCTAAAACCACCATCGCCAACATCACACAGGTACACTCCGTCATTAAAACCCTTCCCTAAAACCCTTCCCACACACCAAGAAAGCAACCAACCCATGACCACCTCAACACCCGTAATCGACGTCCAAGTCCACGCCTACGAACGCAATCGACCCGAACGCCCATGGCACGGCCACTTGGAAGGCCCAGACGAAGTCACCGGCGACGACATGGTCGCGGCAATGGACGCCGTCGGCGTCGACGGCGCAATCCTCGTCTCCCCCTTCTCGATGTACCAATACGACGCCAGTTACGCCCTTGAGGTCTACGCCAAACACCCCGGCAACTTCGGACTCGTCAGACCATTCAACACCGATTCCGAAACCATCGAGCAAGAGATGGAAGAGTGGACCGGGACTCCCGGCGTCGTAGGTGCCCGCATCATGCTCGCACGTGTCGAGATCGAAGCCGACAACCCCGGCGTCAACCGCATTCTCGCCTCCGGCGCCAAAGCAAACATCCCCATCAACGTCATGTGCTCCGGCAAACTCCCCATCTTCCGAGAAATGGCGCGCAACCACCCGAACACCCAGCTGATCATCGACCACCTAGGCCTCGCCCAACCCTACGAACCGCCAGCACCTCCAGACGCTTGGGCCGACCTGCCCGCCGTCCTCGAACTCGCACAATTTGACAACGTCGCCATCAAAATCTCCGGCGCCGGAACCCTCGCACACGAACCCTTCCCCTACCCAGACATCTGGGAACGACTAACCCAAATCTTCAGCGCCTACAGCCTAGACCGATGCGTGTGGGGCACCGACTGGACCCGCGCCGTAAACCTCCTAACCTACGAGCAAGGCGTCGAAGCCTTCCGAGTAACCGACCAACTCACAGACTCCGAACGCGCAACCCTCATGGGCGGCTCCCTCCAAAACATCTACAAATGGTCGCCGACCAATATCCCATCTCCCTCGATGGGAGAGGATTAGGGTGAGGGTGACTGGACGGAATGGGCGAAAACTTCCCCTTTACCCAAATTCCCAATCGATCAGTCCGAGCATCTTAGCCAACACTAACGCGACGACTGCGAACATCGCCACGTAAAAGCCGATGGTTAAGATGGAAATCCGATCACGACTACAACAGCACAGGCGTTATTGGTGTCGTCGTCGACGCTACCGTCGAGAACGCGGTAGCGGCGATACGGCTCAGGTGGGTCGATCTCGGTTTCCATTTGCGTCGCATCATGCGACTCCGAGAGGTTTAATGGCTAGGGCAGAACGACCATCCACCTGGCGGCGATTGGGGTTTGCCGAACGGGCCGTCAGCGGGCATTCGATTCAACCAATGACGTAGCCTAGCCGTGGCTCGCAATCAACGATAGAGGAGTCGTCGTCAACCAACCGTACCACCCTGGATTTGTTAGCGGTTGGGCGGTTTTTCGGCATCCCGTGCTAGCGCATTTCTTGGAATCGTTGGGCGAACCGCCCGTCTCAAAACTCACCCGTACAATCTTTACAATCCTTAGAAACCGACCTAACGGACTCGCATCCCACATTTCTCCATGCCAAAACGCGCCCTAATAATCCGTCACAACGAGCATGAAACCCTAGGCGCAAACTACACCTCGGTCCTGAACGATAGCGGCTTCGACCTCCACCCCCTCAACGTCTTCGAATCCGCCCCAGACTTCAACGACTTCAACGCGCCTCCTCTCGCGGTCCTCAACCTCATCATCGCCCTCGGAGGCGCACTCTCAGCCAACGACGACCATCCAGCCATCCACGCCGAACGCGAATTCTTCGCCGACGCCATCTCCTCCGGAATACCCGTCTTCGGCGTCTGCCTAGGCGCCCAAGTCATGGCCCGCGCCCTCGGCGGCATCGTCGAACCAACCGGCGGCTACGAGTTCGGACTCCGCAAGATCTGGATCACCGAAGAAGGCGCCCAAGACCCCGTGTTCAGCAAACTCCGCGTCCCGCTAGTCCCGACCCTCCACGGCGAGTGCTTCAGCGTCCCACCCGGCGCAACCGAACTCGCCTTCGGATACATGCTCTGCCGCGACGGGACATTCCGACGACAGAGCCTAGCCTTCCGACACGGCAACTCCTACGCCTTCCAGTTCGAGCCTCAACTCACTCTCGACGAACTGAAAATCTGGAACCGAGAACTAGCCGACGACTACAAGCTGATGGGACCCCTCTTCGATCCCAAATTCGAAGCCGAGGCGAACCTCCGTGAGTTCACCACCTACTCCCCGATCTACGAATCCCAGTCCCGGGACATGTTGATCGCCTTCTGCGAAAACGCTGGCTTACCCTAGCCGCCCGGCGGCGTGTAGCTCGTGCTTCGTTTCGCCGCGTCGTCGACCGTCGCCGGATCCAGCAACACCGTCGTCGAAATCCCTCCGCCACCAGCCGCCGCGATCCTCAGCGACATCGCCGTAGCAGCCGCCGCATCAGGAAGATCAGCGATGATGTACAAATCGGCCCCGCCGAACGCGTAATAAAACCCTTCAAGTTCGCCACCAAGGCTACTCACCAGTTCCCTCACAGCCTTTTCTCGCGCCGTACCACCGCCCTCCAAAAGGCCATTCACGCCCTGGATCGTGTACGACACCTCGAACATGCATTTGGACATATTTGACTCTTTCATACCTGCCAGTCATTGCAACCGATACTGCACGATTTGCGCAATTTGACCAACCGCGAACATCAATTACCGCTCGAATCCAATGGTCGATTTTAATCGCAGCCATCAAACCTCAAGACTCTTGCGGAAACGAAACCTACGGAACCCGACGTTCCCGCCGCCACTTAATCACCCGCCATCCAAAAAACGCCACGACAACCACTACAAGCAACACCAGCGTCCCGTTCTGATACGGCTCCATGAGGTCCTTGATCTCTTCCCAGTTCTCGCCCAGCAACCGACCCGCGTACGTCAGAACCAGACTCCACAACGCCGTCCCTAACGTCGTGAACAACAAAAACCGACCGAAGTGCATCCGCGTATACCCCGCAGGCACCGAAACGATGCTCCGAATCAACGGAATCAACCGACCAAAGAAGATCACCGCCTCACCGTAACGATCGAACCAAGCCGCACCACGATCGAGGTCCTTCTCAGAAATGAAGACATACTTGCCGTAGTTCTCAACCAGCCGTCGCACACCCGCCTCCCGCGCGAAATAACCGATCCCGTACAGCACCACGGCGCCGATCACCGCACCAGCCGTCCCTGCCGCCACCGCGCCCCAGAAATCCAACTCCCCCTTCGCCGACAACGACCCCGCAAACGGCAACACCGCCTCCGACGGAATCGGCGGAAAGATGTTCTCGATCGCCATCACCAACACGATCCCCGGATAACCGATCGCCGCAATCAACTCCTCGATCCGACCGCCAACCTGCTCAATCAGCTGCGTCATCCGCCGTCAATCCTTCGTGTTCCTAACTCGGTTGGCGCACCCGACGCACGCAAATCCACATCCTCAGAATCTTAAATTCGGCACCGCTGAAACCATCGATCCCCAGTTTTTGGCGGCGAAGAATCAAATCTTCCGTGAATCTCATTTCGTATCACCTATTAAAGGCAGTATTAGGCGGCAATAGGAGGTGACGAATGGCTGGTGTGAATTGGACTTTGAGATCGCGGATCACCAAACATAAAGCCGCCTGTTTCACACTGGTCGCCTCGCTCGCCTTCGCATCGTTCTCCATCCTCGCCCCACCTGTCGCATCCGCCGAACACGACTCGATGTACGCCGTCTGCCCAGACCCGATCCTCGAAGGCAACTCCGCACAGATGCGAGTCCGCAAACCCGGATACGACGTAAGAACTGTCTACGCATTCACCTACCCGAGCGGAAATTCAGCCGATGACTACGACTACGAGGCGTACCACGGCAAGAAGATATCTGGGTCCGAAGACAGCAATTCCCTCTACATCCCCGTCAGTATCAAAGAAGACGACGAACCCGAAAAAAACGAAACTTTCCACATCGGATTCTGGGAAGAACAAACCTGGCACGGTTGCGAGATCAAAATCATCGACGACGTCGTACCGGAAGTAGCAAACATCAAGATCACCTCAAAGCCAGTGGTCAACTTGACCTAATTCGCCGCCGAAGCTATCGACGTAACCGTCACCTTCAATAAACCCGTCGACGTGGCTGAAAACACTCTGCTCAGCCTCTACGTCGGCGATGAAAACGCGTCCACTTGGCGAGGTGCCCGGTACTACCAAGGCTCCGGAACTCAACATATCACCTTCCGTTATCGCATCGCATCCAACCCGCCGACTCCGACTCCGACGGCATCAGCGTCAGCTCAGCAAGCATGGACATCGACCGCAACCCGATCGACGGCTTCTCCGGTCCCATCTACGTAAAAGGAACAGACGTGCTCGTCGCCTACACACACGACGGAATCGCAACTGCCGAAAAACACAAGATCGACGGACGACCCATCGCGTTTCGATCACAGATAATCTCCTCTCCGCTTGAGCCTTGGGAAACCTACCGCGCAAACCAACTCGTCGAAGTCGCTCTCAACTACAACATCGACGTCGAGGTCGAAGGCAAACCCACCATCCAAATCGGCCTCGGATGGGACGGCCGTAACCACGACGCTGCGACGCGCGAGGCCGATTACCTCAGAGGCTCAGGGACCGACACGCTCGTCTTCGGATACACCGTCAAACCCGGCGACAACGACGACAAAGGCGTCGCGGTATTCATGGGTTCGCCAAGCGGCGGTTACCGTGGCGACGGAACCATCAAAGCCGAAGGTACCAACGTCGAACGTAGTCCTTACTACCGCGGCTTCGGCAACCAGCCAGACCACAAAGTAGACACAACCCCGCCTCGAATCGACTCGGTCAGCATCGCATCAAATCCCCGTAACGGTGTGGCCTACGGCGTTGGCGAAACCATCAACCTAGCAGTTGCATTCAGCGAAAAAGTCACCGTCGTCGGTGAACCGCGCATCAACGTCGATGTCGGAGGAGTAAATCGCTACGTAACCCTCCTGTCCGAAGCCGCAAAATCAACACGCGGATACGTCGATAGCGCGGTCTTCCAATACCAAGTGCAATCAGGCGACAACGACAACGACGGCATCGGCCTCTTCGCCAATAGCATCGAGATGAACGGCGGAAACATCTACGACCACGCCGGCATCGGTCTCGGCTTCACTCACCCTGCACTCGCCGCCGATCCAGGCCAGAAAGTAGATACCTCGTCAGCTCCTTAATACCCGTCAGGTATCCCGCGGAGACGCGGATCACGAAAACTCCGCCGGGATGGAAACGCTTCAACCGCTCAACTCAACCGCTTGGCAGCATCCCGCCAATCCGCTTTCACCGGCGCCGCAGTTTTCCACCTCGTGAAATCCGACTCCCCACGTACCGCGACCTCGTCAAACCCAGCCATCGCCACGCGGTGATCCCCGGTTCTTACAAACTCGTCTATCGATCGATCGTCCTCCCACACCGAAATCGTGTAGAAACGCAGTCGAAGAAAATCCGCCTTTAGCCAGTAGTTGATGACGCCGGGGGTCTCTTCCAATTGACGTTTGATCGCACCATTGAGTTGGAAGAACCGACGAATCTGCCGCCAACCCCGCAACTGCAAACGAGTAGCCACCACCGTCACCTGCTCCGCGTCCAATTTGGAACCCCCTAAAACCCGAATATTATCCGTGCGGGCACCAAAAAGTCCGAAATAATCTGCAATAATGGTCTGTCCACACGGTTGAGAACCGTCGACCCTAATATTAACCGAGCCGCACCCTAACGATCCGCGGCACACCGGTTCCGAGTAGACGCCGTATTTGACCTACTGAACAACCACCGGCGCAACCGCAGCCTTCCCCGACTCTTGACCAGTCGCCACCAGCGAATACACACCCGCTTCCAACGGCAACGACCCAGTAACCGAGAACGCCCCGGTCTCATTCGCCGAGAACTGGGCTTCGAGCAAAGACCCGTCTCCCGTAAAGACCTGTATCGTCCCGGTGTGTGCGATGTTGACGATGACCCTCTCTCCAGGATTGAATCCTGCTCCGATGACGGTCAACTCCGACCCATCGCCCGAAACCGAAATCACCGGATTCAGCCCCGCGGCCTGATCCATCGATCCCGCAGCGTCAAGCCGCGCCTCCGAAATCGCATCCATGACGGTCGAAAGCACCACGATCCCCTGCATCAGCTCCAGCGTTTGCGCCGTCTCAGCATCCGGTGCTGCCGTTCCGGCCGCCGCAAACACCCTGTGGATCTCTCTGTCCAAACCTTCAAACCACGCCTTGAACGCCGGATTCTGAGTTCTCGATATGATGCCGCGGATCAGACTGTCCAACCTGTCTGAATCCTCCAGTCGAGCCGCTCTCAGATCGGTTCCCGATGCAACGTCCGTCGCCGGAACGGCACCCGCAAGCCGCGCATCCGCAATCGCATCCATGACGGTCGAAAGCACCACGATCCCCTGCATCAGCTCCAGCGTTTGCGCCGTCTCAGCATCCAGTGCTGCCGCCCCGGCCGCCGTAAACACCCTGTGGATCTCTCTGTCCAAACCTTCAAGTCGCGCCTTGAACGCCGGATTCTGAGTTCTCGATATGATGCCGTGGATCAGATTGTCCAGGCGCTCAGATTCCTCTGCCCGCGACGCCGCCAAACCAGCTTCCGACTGCTCCAGCATCCCCTCGATAAACGCCTGTATCATCCCATCATCAATAGCCATCAACTCACCGGCAGGACCAGATGGACCTGGATCGCCAGCAGGACCCGCAGGGCCCGTTAGCCCGACCGATCCAATCGCCCCTGCCGGACCCTGTGGCCCAGCGGGACCCCGTTCACCAGACGCCCCGGTTTCCCTTGGCAGGCGACAACTGCAAGCAACAGAAATACATCCAGAATCTCAACCATCGATGTGCGCATCGTCAATTCACCGGTTCGAATTATCGCCAGTGCCAGAAGCTCCGCCCATCGCGGCGGCCGCACTCGGTCGAATCATGTATCTATTGTAGAAACTCCCTTTATTCCTCGCGTAAACCCGAGTATTGTCCACGAAGCGTGATTTCCGTTCACAACAACATATTCGGCAAAACACCCCTTTGCGGAAACCAGCACCGACCAACCCATACCTCAATCCCGACACAACTTGCAGACTCCCCACACTCGCCCAACCCGCAACAAGACATCCGCCGCCCACAAAACCGAAAATGGTGAACCCAACTTAAGCCTCAGGATCGACGCCGGTCAGAGCGACGAACGCATCTTCGAGCGAGGGTCCAGCGGATTCAAGTGAGCTGATGCGAGCGGCATGTTTCGTTAGGACGGCCACGATGTCTTCCACGGGAAGTCGATTCTCGCGCGCCAAAACCCGCAACCTGGTTTGACCATGACGAGGTTCGCTCGCGGAAATCGACTGAACATCTGGCAACGTACGCAATTCCTCGATTGCCGATGGTTCTACTCCAACGGCGTCGATCTCCAGCGCAACGTCGCCATCGACCATCGCGGAGACCTCAGCCGGTGTGCCCTCTGCCACTATCCGGCCATTGTGCAAGATGCCCACGATGTCTGACATCTTTTCCGCTTCATGCATGTAATGTGTCGTGTAGAGGATCGTCACCTTTTCCCGGTCTCGGAGTTCCTGGCTGATGAACCGCCTCAAGGATCTCGCCCCTGCCGCGTCGAGACCGATTGTCGGTTCGTCGAGCAACAACACTCTGGGCTTGTGGATCAAAGCGCAACCTATGGCGAGTCGCTGCTTCATACCCATTGAGTAGCGTTCCACGTAGTCGTCGATCCGTCCGGTAAGCCCGACGATGCTTTCAATCTCAAGTACGCGCTTTCGAAGTTCATCGCCGGTGACATCGTACAGGCGACCGAAATACTCGAGATTCTGTCTGCCGCTCAATCGCCAATAGACGCTGCGCTCGCCACGTATCGAGACGCCGATGTTGCGGCGGACTTCGGTGGCGTAACCTTCTACGCCGTAACCGGCGACCATTGCCCGGCCTGAGTCAGGAAGCAACAGAGTGCAGAGAATCTTGATCGCAGTCGTCTTGCCCGCGCCGTTGCGGCCCAGCAATGAGTAGAAACGACCCTCTTCAACGGCGAAACTGAGTTTATCGAGGGCCGTTACCCGGGTGGAAGGCGCACGACCGATCAGATTCCTGAGCACTCCTACGCTTGCGACGTTTTGCCGGAAAGCTTTTTGTAATTCGGTTACTTCAATCATCTGGTTGCCGATCTACATTCGGGTCAATTCTCCGGTCATCAGTTGCTTTCGGATCACGCTCCTAAACGACCAGATTCCAAGGATGAAGACGATAAATCCGGCACCGTAAACGATTCCAACCTCCAGCCAGGCCGAAAGAAGCGTTTCGCTGCCGTTTAAGGAGCCCCGGAACGCGTCGATACCGTAGGTGACGGGATCGACAAGAGCAATCCACTGGAGCGGCGTGGGAAGCAGATCGATGATGAAAATCGCTCCAGACAGAACCATGAATGGCCGATGGATCACTAGGATGAAGAACGATCCATCGCGCAGAAGCAGATACAACCCAGCCGATGCGACACCTAGTCCGACGCTGAGGAACAGGAGCCCGACGACGGCGTTGCATGCGATTAGGATGCCTTCGGTCGTTAACACCATCTGAGAGCCAAGCAACAATGCGGCGAGTATCACCAGCGTGATTACGTGGAACGCGTAGAGTGCGACGTAGTAAAGTCCCATTCCCAAAACGATCAGTGTCCTTGGAACGGGAGCCAGGAAATTCCGTTCAATCGTGCCAGTGTGTACCTCTTCCGTGATTGCAAACGCCATTCCGGTGTACAGCATGATCGGCGTTCCGAACCCGAAAGCCATAAACGCGGTGTAGCCCAGGATGACGAACAAGACATGGTTACGTGTGACTTCGGAGACTCCGCTACCGTCGACGCTCGAACCGGACAATGCAAAAGTTATCAACAGAATGGGCGCAACGCCTAAGAAGTGACTGAAGACATCCGAAAGGAATTTATTGCGATTGCGCGATTGGATCAGCAGTTCGCGAGCAGCAATGTGCGCTGTGATCGCAATGTTGTGTGTGAACCGTCGATTCGCTTGAGAAACGGTTGTCATCAGTACAGACCCAAATTCCCGGTACGCTTGGCTCGTTGAAGCATGGTTCCAAAAAAACACAAATGCCGAAAACCACAGCGCAGTCGATATGCCAAACATTATGATCAGGCCGTTCGACATTTCGTCGAGTGACGAGTGTCGCAAAAATGCCTGACACTCGAGTTCGAAGGCCCACGTAAAGGGAATCGTTTTCGCAATGGCTTGGAGCCAACCAGGCAGTATCGCGATGGGGTAGCCGGCACCGGCCAGCATTGGGATGACGACGTACGAAATGGACTGCTGGACGATAAAGGCATCGCGTATCCACAAGAAAAGCGAACTCAAGACGAAAGCGAACCCGTACACCGCGTAAAGATCCAGGAACGATATAACTATCGCGCTCCACCAGTTGTTGTTTAGATCGAGGTCAACAACAAGCGAGATGCTGACTATGCCGACGACGATGAAGAACCCCAAAAACGCGAGATGCGCTAACGCGCCGCCAACAATGAACGCCGATGGATGGCGCATCGAGATCAGAGTTCTCTCCAAGGTCCCATGCATCTGTTCGTTTCGAATCGCCTGTCCTATCCAGCTGTATGCCGAATTCGTCAAAAACGCAAACACGAGCGGTACGGCCAGGTACCCGGTGTAGTTGGTGTATCCGCTGAGTGAAAAGAACGGTTCCAGCCGTTCCCCTTCCTTTCCGACGACGGTTTCTCCCAGAAAAACCAAAGGAGCCACCATGAAAAATCCGGTGGAAGACGCCGCGACGAACTAAGTCCTCGCTCTGGCCTGACCCGCCAACCTGGCCCTTGCCACGGTGACGGAATCTCGAAGCAACTTCAAAGCGACGGCCATTAATAGGACATCCTCAAGTTTTGGTTGGGCGGCAGGCTCCGCTCACTTCACTGCAGTTCACAACCATCGACGCGATTCAACCAATGAAAGGGCACGACGCCACAATGTATGGCGAGAGACAGAATCGATCTCGCTTCCATCGCTGAGGGTGCGCAATTTCCATGCCGAGCGGACCGCGACCGTGACCGATGCGCACCAATGTTAAACGCGTGGATATTCCCTTGCACCCAGCCCGACGAAGTCCCAATCCGATCCAACAGGAACCACCGAATCACATCGTGACATCAAAAGTGGTGTTCAGCAACAAACCATGCCCATATCAAACTGAAATCGTAGAAAACATGGTGGGCCCGGACGGATTCGAACCATCGACCTCTACTTTATCAGAGTAGCGCTCTAACCAGCTGAGCTACGAGCCCGGAGAGCGACGCGCCGAGAGTGGTGCGCACCGCAATACCCCAATTCTAATCCATCCCACATCGCCGTCCGCTTCGCGCACCTAGCGGACGCGTACAACGTAGGCGCAGGTTTCAAATCCGCCCTAATGCACACCCGACCGCAGGGATGCCCCCTCCCACATAACCTTTACCCCCATGTCCACGTCCAAACCCCGCGCCCTACTATCCACCGGCTCGTGGGCTCTCTACGACTTCTCCGACACCATCTTCTCCGCTTCAATCCTCACCTTCTACTTCCCCCTATGGGTAACCGACGACAAAGGCGGCACCGACACCCACATCGGCCTCGCTCTCTCCGCTTCCATGCTCATCGTCGCCCTCACCGGTCCCTTCCTCGGAACCCTCTCCGACCGCCTCAACAGGCGCATCCCCCTCCTCGCATTGAGCGTCGTCTCCTGCGCCGTCTTCACCGCACTCCTCGGCGCGTTCGGCGGCCTAACCACCGGCCTCCTGTTCTTCATCGCCGCAAACTTCCTTTACCAGACCGGACTCATCTTCTACAACTCACTCATCGTCAACGTCAGCGACGAACGCCAACGCGGCTTCGTCTCCGGCATCGGCGTCGGAGCCGGTTACATCGGACTCATCGCCGCATTCCTCATCATGCGACCAATCGTCGACACCCAAGGAAACCAAGCCGCATTCCTGCCCACCGCAGGACTATTCATCCTCTTCGCAATCCCCCTGATCCTCATCGTCAAAGAACCCGGCGCCCGAGGACACGTCGACAAAACCCTCTTCCAAACCTCCTACAAACAGCTCTACCAAACCTTCAAACGAGCCCGACAACACAGCAACCTATTCCGCTTCCTCATCGGACGATTCATGTACATGGAAGCCATCAACACCGTCACATCCTTCTACGTCCTCTACCTCATCAACGTCGGCGGCTTCGAAGACACCGAAGCCCAAACCATGATCATCGGCGTCGTTGTCATCGCCATCTTCGCATCATGGGCCACCGGATTCCTCGTCTCACGCTACGGACCAAAACGCGTCCTCATCGTCGCCCTCACCGGTTGGACCGCACTCGCCGTCGCCGCCGTCATCGCCGACACCACATGGGCATTCTGGGCCGTCGCCGTAACCATGGGCTTCTTCTGGGCCGCACCACAAATCTCCGACCGCGTAATCCTAACCTACCTCTCACCAAACGGACAAATCGGGGAATTCTTCGGACTCTTCCAAATGTCCGGACGCCTCTCCGCCGTCATCGGCCCCGCCCTCTGGGGCCTAACAATCTGGGCCCTATCCGAAACCGGCGAACTAGCCTACCGAATAGCCCTAGCAACCCTAGCCATATTCCTAGTAGCCGGACTCCTAGTCCTCCGATCCGTCAAAGTCACCCGCGAATCCTCCGACCTCCACGCCATCCAAGAACACTCACAACACTCCCCCTTCCCTTCCATGACAGAAGGCTAGAGCTTTCACATCCCCTCTCCCCTCCGTGGGAGAGGGCTAAGGTGAGGGGGTGGGAACGAACGGGACGGACCAGTTCTCCTGTTCACAAGTCAGACACCCGAAGGCCAATGGGAGCCCCTCAACACCACCGGTAGAGACGGCTTTCAAACCCGACCTCAACACCGGCGGATGCCCGGCGAGGACGGGAGCCCATCACAGCCCATCTGCGCAATCAGCGTAATCCGCGGTTCAGACAACATTCCCGCCCGATACCAACCCGCCCTAGTCCCATCGTTCCACCGGACCTCGGCTGGTCGATGGGAAAGCAACCCGGTTGGTACTCAAAATCCGATTCTGCACCACCACGGTATCCAACACCACATCATTAATGCATCGCCACTTACCGTCAACAATCATCCAAGCATGATTGACGAACACAAGCGCAGGTATAACAACCAAAATGATCACGGCAGCGCCCGACCAGTAACCAGACACGGCGTCTCGCAAAAAGCCCACCAGATCATCAGAATCACCGGAAATCAACCCGGAAATCTTCCAGCAGACGAACAACAGTCCCTGCAAGAGCAGCGCAAAATACGGAATCGAGAGAACGGGACTACCAATCAATTTCCGCACCACACTCCGCCGCCACCCGAGCATGCTCGCGTTTTCACGTTTGACCGCCAACGTGAGTACATGGTCGCCAAGCGATGCGCCGTACCGAGCGACCATAATTGCAGACGCGACATGAATAATCGTCATGAATACGATCATTAACGGTATAACCATGCGGATTCTATCGGTTTCAGCATCGCCGTAGACGTAGTACGCGTCCGCATCCCCCAAAACGAAGTACCCATAAACCGTCGCCAATGCAACGCTCACAGCACCACTGAGAACAATCACGACTCCCCACTCAGCTATCCCAGCAAACACCCGCTCACCAAACGTCGCAACATGATAAATCCCATGCCCATCAGACCAGAATCGACGCCTATCCGATCCCTCACTCATATCGCCACACCCCTAAAATCCGAACCATTAACAATTCCATCCCCTAACCACAATCCTACCGCCCAATAACATCTTCCCCCTCCGTGAGTTCCCCATCCTTTAGGAGGGGGTTAAGGGGAGGAATCTCGAGGGGTCAGTGGGAGGATCCTCCTCTTCGCAAAGCGAAAGGGACGCGGACGAGCGCAGCGAGACCGCAGGGGGTGCCCGACGGGGACGGGAGGCCAAACTCCCGACCAATGCGGCAACATCCCAACCAGCAAACCTCCCCTTCGCTTCGCGAAGCGACAACCGCGGATGCCGGGTAAGCCGCGGCGGAGGCCATCATAGACCATCTGCGCAATCTGCGGTTCAGACAGCATCCTCCCGTTCCGTGACCACCACCGTCCCAACCAACCTGCCTTGCAATCCCCTCCCCCTCCAATCAATTCCCATCGCAACGTGGTTCCCCACCGCCAAAACGATCATGGCAACACCACCCCAACTGTATAAACCCCGCCGTGCTTCGTTAACCGAATCGGCAAGCCGATCCACAGCACCATTCGATCCTGGTATCTGATCAAAGACGAACGAAATCAGCGAAAACAACAACGGCAAGAAATACACCCATAGCACTGGGCTTCCCAAAAACTACCTCGCCAACGCGCGCCACCAACCAATCCGTTCTCCGTCGACCTTCACTACTCGCAACCCGAAAAGTCGATGCCCAAACGTGTCGCAGGTCGATCTTATCCTGACCGCATTTAACACAAACCGCAGGATCACGACCACGCGCGTAATTGGCAACCCGGAATAATAGATCAGACCAGCTCCAAAATTCGCATCAAACGAGTACCAACCCAACCATCCCGGCGCGAAAAAGATCACCAATATCCCCCCTCCCGAAACAACCGCCACCATCCAATCCGCCAAACCCGCAATCATCCGACGCATACTCGTAACCACGTTGCTGCCGTAAATCGACGTCTCCGACCTGCGGCGGTTCCAATTTCACCACCCCCTCACCGACAGTCCTGCCGTCCCGCCTCCTCCAAATCCACGACAATCTCCACCGGCGCATTCCGCGCCACGATCAACACCAGATCCTCATCCGCCGACGTGTTCACCGGCTGGTGGTTCGAATCTGGCGGCACATAGATGAAATCCCCCGGCCCTATTGGGTCCTCAACCTCCAACTCCTCGCCGTGCAGAAACAACCCCTCGCCACTCACGACATAAATCGCCGACTCGCAATTCACGTGATAGTGCGCCGTCGAACAACGACCCGGCGGCACCGTCGCAATCGCCAGGTGGATACCCGTCGATCCCGACAGTGCCTCTGACACGCCCGCCAACCGAGTCATCGCTCCGCTGGCAATCTCAACCTCCAGGTCGTCGCCATTCGTGATCACGCAAGGCCGATGCGCATGGTCTCCCATCACATCACCACGACCGACCGAAGCACCTCGCCACGCTCCATCTTGTGGAACGCCTCCTCGACATCGCCAATCCCGATCGACTCCGACACGAACCCATCCAAATCCAACCGACCCTGCATGTATAGGTCGATGTACATCGGGAAGTCCCGCGTCGGCAGACAGTCCCCGTACCACGACGACTTCAACGTCCCGCCGCGACCGAACACCTCGATCATCGGCAGTTCAATCATCATCTCCGGACTCGGCACGCCCACCAGCACCACCGTCCCCGCAAGATCGCGCGCGAAGAACGCCTGTTCATACGTCTGCGGCAATCCAATCGCCTCGATACACACATCCGCACCATTGCCACCCGTAATGTTCTGAATCGCCTCCACCGCATCGACCTCACGAGAGTTCACCGTGTGCGTCGCACCAAATCCCTTCGCCCACTCCAACTTCCGGTCGTCGATATCAACCGCAATAATCGTGTGCGCACCCGCCAATTTCGATCCGGCAATCGCCGCATCACCAACACCACCACATCCAAACACCGCAACCGAGTCGCCCCTTGACACTCCACCAGTATTAATCGCCGCACCCAAACCAGCCATAATCCCGCACCCGATCAAACCCGCCGCCTTCGGGTCCGCAGCCGGATTAACCTTCACCGCCTGACCAGCAGCAACCAACGTCAACTCCGCAAAAGCACCGATCCCCAAAGCCGGCGACAACGGCGTCCCATCCTCCAGCGTCATCGACTGAGCCGCATTCCGACTATCGAAGCAATACCAAGGCCGACCCCGCAAACATGACCGACAAGTATTGCATGGCGCCCGCCAAGCAATGACCACAAAATCACCCGGCGCCACATTCCCGACATCATCCCCAACCTTCTCAACGACACCAGCCGCTTCATGACCCAAGAAATACGGGAAATCTTCCCCGATAGCACCCTCGCGATAGTGCAGATCCGTATGACAAACACCACACGCCTGAACCCGGATCAAAGCCTCGCCCGGACCCGGATCCGGCACCAAAATCGTCTCCATTGAAACCGGCGCACCCTTAGATGCTGAAATAACCGCCTGTACCTTGTTCATGTCGACCCCGTGACTGATGCCTAAACGCTTCAACGGGATTATATGGCATCTTCACACGTCCCTTTCGCGCCGCGAAGGGGACGCAGAGCGAAGCGAACGCAGGGGATGCCCGTGGCGGAAGGGCATTGGTGAAAATCCCCTCTCCCCTACGTGGGTGAGGGCTAGAGCCTGCCCCGGGCTTGAACCGGGGGTGAGGGGGGAAACGAAGAACACAATACCCAACTCGCCGCCGCCAAGCATAATTTGACCCCAACGCCTAACCCGTCAATCCACCTCTAACAATGCTCCCCGCAACGCCTCCTCGACGCCTCCCGCTACTACCCCCTCGTCGGCGTATCGCCGTCATCATCGCCGCCGCCGCCTACTTCGTTACCGACCTCGCACTACCCATAACGATCGCCGTCATCGTCGCCACCGCCATCATCATCGCCCGCACCTCAATCGTCATCGTCCAAGCGACCTCCACTTACGCCCGAGAAACCGGAATCGCTGGCCCCCAAGACAAACCCTTCAAACCCATAAACACCGTCATCGCCACCCTGACCGCCCTCATCACCATCGCCGCCCTAGCCCTCATCCTCTCCCCAACCGCCGCCCTCCTAGCCGGCGCCATCGCCGGACACATCCTGATCCGCCTCTACTTCCAACCCAAACTAAAAGGCCACACCGGCGACACCCTAGGCGACACCCAACAAATCACCGAACTAGCAATCTACATAGCCCTAGCCGCCACCGTCCATTTCGCATATCTAAGCGAACACCGTAGGGGCGGGTTCAAACCCGTCCACAGCGGAGCAAGCTCGCAGAGGATGCTCCGCCCAGACGACCTTCTCCCTTCCTCCCCACGTGGGAGAGGGCTAGGGTGAGGGGGAAACCGCAAGACACACCGCCACCGTCCATTTCGCAAAGCGAAGGGGACGCGTGGAAGCGAAGCGACCACGCAGGGGATGCCCGGGACCGACGGGCGGCGGCGAATTAAACCCTCTCCCGTAAACAGTCCCCATCCCCCTGCTTGAAGAAAACCCGAAGAAACGCTACTGTGTAGCACCCTTCACCACCACCGGCAACCCCGCAACCATGAACACAACCCGATCGCACACCCCCGCCACAGCCTGATTCATCCGACCATGCAGATCCCGAAACTCCCGACCCAGCTCCGTGTCCGGCACCAGCCCCAGCCCGACCTCGTTCGACACCAAAATCAACTCTCCCGTCACGCCCTCCAGACACGCCACCAACCGCTCCAAATCCGACTCCACATCCCGCCCCTCCAGCATCAAATTATTCAACCAAAGCGTCAGACAATCCAACACAACCCCCCGACACTCCCGGGCGATCACATCCCATCATCGAAACCAACCCCAGTAGCCACAAAAACCCGATCATCCGAAAGCGACTCCCCAACCTCCAACGCATACCGGCTCTTCCCCGACCGAGCCCCCCAAGTATGAACGTGCTAGGCATCATTCACCCTCCCCTTCGCACCGCGAAAGGGCCGCGACGTAGGGGCGACCACGCAGGGGATGTGCCCAGTCTCGCGGCCAGCCTAGCAACGGAAGAACTACGAATGCTCGTCTGGAATGGGAATCCAAAGTTATCACCCCGATTCGCCAAACAAAAGGTTTTCGAGACTTTCGCCACACACAAACTCGATCCGGTCACCACCATCTATAGCGTGCGGAAGCCGATCTATAGCGTGCGGAAGCCGATGCATCACGTCCGGCAATCCTCCTACTTCGACATACGGATTGAAATAAACCATCATGGGTGCAGTCAGTTTGAAAGGATCGAGACGCTCAAAAAGAATCAACGCCTTTAACCTCGTGTAGCGTTCCTTACCCCCTTTATCGATCCATATACCGCCAGGTTGTCGGAATGTTTCCTCTTGAATGATCGTCGATGGCACTGACCGGTTGTCCGTTGTGATTCGGCGTACAACTTTGCCGAACAACGCGTCTATCGCGTCATGCTTGATGTCAAAAACCAAATCCCTCGCGTTGACCGTAATGACCAGCGGCGCATCTAAATCCCTATATTTCTTGGCCTTGTCTGTAACCCTTTGCCCAATCGGTTTCTCAGGATTTATGATCGTGCCGCCTACCAGCTGCTCGTGCACAAATCGATCACTGTCTATTGCGATTAAATGCCCGGTTAGCTGCCAGTCACCTTCCCTGATTTGAGCGGATGGACCGTTGGATCGGTTCCAAGAATAAGGGTAACGAGATAAATCGCTAGGGTTGTTTTCTTCGATCAACTTCAGGAAGCGCGAAGTTATACGCCCCTTCGATAGAAACTTCGTAAGTGTACCTTCGGTTTCGACAGCCAGCCCAAATCCTCTGCCGCCAAGGGTGTCAAGTTTGTCAATGACATCTAGTTCGTGAACATTCGATCCCAGCGTTCCAGACTTCGGATCGACTACCGTCGCTTCAACGTAGCAACGCTTTCCACCGTACCTGACCAAAAAATCCGGACGGGCTTGCGAGTTATCCACATCACACACCTCGACCTGGCATCCGAGACCCATGAACATTCGGCGCGTTACCAATTCGAACAAGGCCCCATGGAAATTCTGGTTATCGCTTCGAAATCTCGCCAAGAGATGATTGAGTCCTGCCGGAGGGTATTCTGACAAAAGCAATTCGATCCGCTCCCGGGCTTCTGAGGCTTGAGAACGCGCAGACCTATTCAAAAACTCGAATTTAGTCTCGTCGATGTTCGCACGCCCATGGTCGGTCCGTTCAAAGTCCTCGAAAAGCATAAGACCTCACATTCCGGAAAGTTACGAACCCTCGATAGCTACTCGCCAACTATCGATTCCACATTCAAACCCGAGATACGCTCGAAATGCCGTCGATTGTTGCTGAGCAAAGTGAGGCCGTGATGCACCGCAGTAACGCCGATCAGTATGTCAAAGTCTCCGATCACCCTTCCTGCAGCCGTCAATCGTCCACGTTTTTGTGCAACCAGCCGGCAGATCGTGTCGTTCAATCCCAACACTTCACAACCAGCAAGAAAGCGCATCAACTGTAACTCCTTGCCTTCCGGATCGCGCGAGTAAATCACGCCTTGGTAAACCTCGGCAAGCGTTATCATGCTAACCGCGATGCCGGACGGAGCTAACCTGTCGAGTCGTTCTTGGACGCCTTCATGCCCGTTTAGGTAATGGATGACCCAATCGGTGTCGACGAGATACTCCATCGCCTAAAGTTCTGGGGCTTCGCTAGTCCCCGCCAACCGAGAAGCATAGATCTCTTCGATCAGCTTCTCCGCATCAACCGTCCCCTTCCAACTCCCCGCACTCGACCACATCACCGCCAACCGGTCCTCGGACACCCGTGGCGAAGAAATCGACAAAACTACCTCCTCACCATCTTCGAGATTGAGACGTTCCCGAGGTTTCAACACGCCGTCTGAGTACGTAGCCCGTATTGACTTGATGTCCTTCGTTTTGAGTCAACCCCCTGTCACTATCATCTCACAACCACCCGACCATCACGACACTCCGACCCAATCACATCCCAAACCAACGCAGGGAACGCCCAGTCTCGAACCACAACAAAGTCATCGCGGATTCCCTCGTGTCTACTCGCGATCAGAAGATGAACTCTCCCGCAGGGCATTCAATATCTGTCGATTCCGTCCATTCACATTGGGCTCCGAAGCGAACATCAGCCGATAGTACGCGATCAAATCGCGGACGCTCGGATCTTTGGTATCCAACCCGATCATCTCGGCCACAACATCGTCGATTTCGTGCCGGTATTCGTCTCGAAAACAGTAGGCAAATGGTTCTAATTCCAACTCGGACAACTCCGCGAAATTCAGACCAGCCAGCCACCTAGCGTTTGTTCCGGCCGCCGAATCTGCTCCAAAGTCAGGACACGGCATCCCGGCTACCGCATTGACCTGTATCCGTGCGCGTCCAGCTTGACTCGTTTGACCATAAGCGTTACGCGCAATCGCGCCAAAAACGCTGTTGCTCCACAGCGCTACGCAACGACCAACTTCGTCGTCTAATTTGAGCATCGCGTTCCAGGCCTGCCCCCCGTGAGCATCACTACGCGTATGTGCAAACGCAATAGCTTGCGATGTCCATCGTAGATTTCTGCTGATAAACCACCGACTTCTTCTGGAAATCAAATTCCGAGCAATACCCTGTGCAACCGCTGTGCCGCCATGCGTGGGCTGCACGGCGATTGTTTTCTGGGTTTTCGAGTCAGCCGCCCACACTGAGCGTTGGGCGGGGGTCGATGGCAGGTTCGCCAACGGTTTCCATTGGAAAGCTCGGGCGATTGTGTGGTGAGTTGGACCTGTACCCGCCATGTCGCCGATGTTGCTCATCCGCAACGACATGGGATTCGAAACCAGACGCGCCGGGTCGTACACCATGCCCTTCAACAACATCTCGGACACCGCGATCAGATCGATATTGCTGTTGCCAACTGCGCCCCAGGGTAGATCCATCTGATTCTGTTTTACGCGCGCCCAATTACCCCAATCCGCAATTCCGGTCGCTCTGCCGCCGGGTATTGCCGCGATTTCGCGCCCGAACGCGTAACCTTCTGCCATGGTTGAAGGTGCCGCGCTCAAATTCACACACAACATCTCCGTAGGCTCCTTGCCATCCGAAAGCGTTTCGCGCTTGGTGGCAACCACCAGCATCTCGCTCATGCCGGTGTCCGCACTCATGCTTTGGAGTCCCGCAGTACTGGTGTTGGCGATCACCACGATGTCCTTGAAGTGCTTCAGTAACTCCCGTCGCCAATTCGCCCAACTGTCGGTGCGAGCAGCGGTCAGCGGAAGTACGTGAGCGAATACACCTCCGGAGCGTAGCCGCATGTTGCTGACGTTGCCAAAATCGCTGGCCAATCCTGCTTGGCCGTGAGACATTTTCCAACCGTACTTTGCAGCGGTTTTGCGCAACGGTGCTAAACCCTTGGCAGCTTGTCGGCGTCCCTTCCGAGGGCGGGAGTACGGTGGATTCATCAGTGCCCAGTCCACACTTCCGACCGGTATCTGAACCGTCCCGCTTCGCGTGCCTTGTCCGGAACTTAATCCTCTACCACCACTACCCAGCATGTCGGTGATGCCGGTGCTCTCAGGATTCAACAAACACAACGAACCCGCTTCGTGCGTAACAATAGCAATCCGACTCTCCTGATAATCCTGAGCCACCTCCAAGTCTGTCAAACGTTTCGCGGTCATCGTACCGGCGATGCCATTCACATCCAGCGCGATGATGTGGTTCTCCATGCGCTTGCGATGAAGGCTCGGGTCCATTCCGCCTTTCAACAGGTAGACCCGCCGCAAAGCCCGTTCGCCAGCGCCTATCAACGTGCCCGTCCCACAAGCCGCATCCATCAAATCGAGCGACCCTACTTCATCGACCGACCTGTTGCCGAATCTTTGCGCTGCCAACGTCGCCAACAGTTCTGCAATCTCCGGTTTGGTGTAGTGGGAGGCGCGTTCCTCCCTTTCGGTCACCAGCCGCTGCCAAAGCTCACCCGCGAAGTTGTAAACGTGCTTCGCTTGCAGAGCATTCAAACCCGCACTCAGCTCCTCCAGATTCCTCAAGATATCCGAAACCGCCCCAGAGTCTTCGACTGCTAAAAGGCTCGCCTTTGCCAATTCGATCACTGGAAGGTAATTTACGCTTTCGATAATCTCCCAAGCATCGATCAAGTGCTGTTGCCTAAGCACACCCAACTCAGAATTGATCCGGATCTGCTGAGTCGTATCCAATCCTTCGGAGCGCAAAGTCGGGCTGTACGAAGCGAGATCGTTGTGCAAATCTATCGTAGTAAGCCAAATGGCACAAACGATCTTCGCCGCGTCCTTCGTCGATTCCGCGCCAACGATCTCGGTCAACTTGCCCAGTATTTCGTCGCCCTTTGCTCCCATCAACCGCATCGCATCCGTCAAACTAACCCCTAACGACTCGATCTCTTTGGCAACTCTCGCGCTCTGTCTGTCGATCTCAAGCTGCGGCACCTGAGAGTATTCGCAGTACGCGATCAAATCCGTCGGCCGCGACACCAATGGTTTATCTGGCCATACACCAGTGGTCGACACCAATTGCACCGTCAACATCGCCTCGTTTCGCTCAAGCCGTGCCAAAAAATCCAGTCGCGAGTCGTCTTTGCAACTCTCGTTGATCCCGACCGCAACCACTTCCGTCAACTCACGCGTCTCAGCGCGTAACTTCTTGCCCAGCCGCGACCTCGCATCACCGACTGCGGGCCGCCCATACTCCGTCTCCACCACCACTGCCCGTCGCCCGTTCTGACGCACGACGATGTCTGGCCTTCCGCTATCCCCAATAAGCGTCTGCGAACGTTCAGCGTTCGCGGACCACCCGACACCGACTTGATTCAGATAGTCAGCTATCGCGCTGTTCGCGTCAGGTTCCGACAAATTGCCTATGAATTGACGAGTCGTCATATGTTCAATCGTGATTCAATTCCGGTGTTGCTCTGTGGATCATGGTATGTGACCCAATCCGCAACCACTACGTCCCACCAAAGCCGTCTCACCGCAACCAACGACCCAAAAAATCACCCAAAATCACCGTCAAATCCCACCAATCACCGTTAAGACCAACTACCTCAACCGCACAAACGGCAACCGCCTCAACCCCTGATTCCGCGGACCGACCTCGACCGACGACGACTCCAACGCCGTCACCCCCAGCAGCGGCTCCGACTCATCGTCCCCCGTCACGATCGTCGCCCCAACAACCTCGCCCATGAACTCCACCCGACCAACTGTGGTCGACATCCAGATCTCGCTCCCAAATCCTTTCCACATCTCGACAAATCCGAATCCACCAGCGCCCCAGACGAGTCCGAATCGATTCGCGAACACCAGACGTTTCGCGACGAATCCCAACAAATCATCGCCCTCGCGGCGACCGCAAGTTTTTGAACAAGTTTAATACTAGTTAATTCCCGACTCGACGCCCCGGACCGCCGACACCCGATTCCAGCCCAGATCATCTTGCCGCTCCAACGGCAAGTTTCGCCGCCGATTCCCCTTCAACCTGCCGCAACTTGCCGCTCTTGCCGCGAAATTGCCGGAAGTCGCCGGAAGTTGCCGCTATGAAAAACTCGAATCCAAAGCGGATATTCGATAACTTGCCGCGGTTTTGCCGATTTCTTGCCGAATTTTGGTGATATTGCCGCTGAAATGGCAATTTAGCGGCGATATCACCCCATTCTTGCCGCAACTTGCCGGAGCCGCGGCAAGATTTCAGCCGAGCCGTTCACCCTCCGCCACACCAGATCGCGCCCCTATGCGATAATCCCATCCATCATGATCACCAAATTCGGAGTCCTGTACGCTGGCTGCGTCGACATGGACGACATCGGCTACGCCGGCAAACCAGCCAACCAACGATGGCTGCCCGACGACCAACTAGCGACCGTCTTCGACAAGTCGGTATCGTTCGCAAAAACCATGGACGAACTGGGTTTTGATACCCTCTGGGGCGCCGAACACCACTTCCAACGCGAAGGATACGAGTGCATTCCCAACCTCTTGATGCTCTTCGTCCACCTCGCCAACCTCACCAAAGACCTCCGATTCGGCTGCGGATTCAACGTCAACCCCATGTGGCACCCCCTTCGCCTTGCCGAAGACTACGCCACCGCCGACATCCTCACCAACGGCCGCATCCGCTTCGGAATCGGCCGCGGGTACCACTCCCGGGAAGTCGAAACCTTCGGCAACCCAATAATCGACCAAGACGCCAACCGCGAACTCTTCGAAGAACAAGTTGAGGTCATGTACAAGGCCTTCAACAAACGCGCCTTTTCGCACCACGGTAAGCATTACGAAATCCCGCCACGGGTCCCCTACCGAGGATACGAACTCGAAGAAATCACCCTCGTACCGCGACCGAAAAACCCCGTCGAGTGGTGGCAGCCCGTCGTGTCCGCATCCGAGCGCGGCCTCAACTTCATGGCCAAATACGGTATCAAAGGCATCATCGGAGGCGGCGCAGCGCCCGGCGGAGCAGCCGACCAAGTCGTTCAAAAGTGGCAAGAAGTCCAAGCCCAACACGGCCGCGACCTCGAACTCGGCGGCGATCTCGTCATCTCGTACACCGTGTACATCGCCGACACCACCGAACAAGCCATCGCGGAGTCCAAACTCTGGGCCGAAGAACGCATCAAGATGTTCGGACCCCTCGGCTTCGTCCGCGGCCTCTCCGACACCCAAGTCGCCGCCATCAACTCCAACGACCCTGCCCAACTCCTCACCGCCGACCTCCCAACCATCGAAGGCGACATCGAAAGCGGCGGCTTCTTCGCTGGCCCAGCCGACCTCGTAACCGAAAAACTCCTCGAAATACAAGACCACTACCCCGGCCTCGAAGAAGTCAACATCGGCATCACCGGCATGGGCATGCCCGAATCCGCCACCCTCGAACAAATGCACCGCTTCGCCGAAGGCGTAATACCCCACTTCAAAAATGCCCACCCCGACAAACCGGCCTAGTCCTGAACGACGCAGACAGTGCTGCAAAACGACGCAGGTGGACGCTTTGATATCATTGCAATCAATGATGATGAAATGTTTTGATATCTGGAGGTGAAACCGTGCCCAGCATCACAGTTAGGAATCTTGATGATGAGGTGAAGCGCAAGCTACGCATCAGAGCCGCTGAACATGGTTGTTCAATGGAGGCTGAGGTGCGGGAGATATTAGCCAAAGCGGTTGCCGATTCGGTCCCGGAGCGCGGCAATCTAGGAACAAGGATCCATCGAAGATTCAAAGCCATTGGCGGCGTTAATTTAGAGTTGCCGCCGCGTGTCTCTGTGCGTGAACCGCCCAGTTTCGACTAACGCTACGTGGCAATCATAGTAGACACAAACGTCGTCTCGGAAATGATGCGAGACAACCCCAACCCCGATGTTCGCGATTGGATTGACCAACAGAACGAGGAAGAGTTGTATCTTTCTGCCATCAGTGAGGCCGAGCTACTATACGGAATCGAACTTTTGTCTGAAGGCCGGAGAAGAGACAATTTAGAAACGGCACTAATAGAAGTGTTGCGCGACGATTTCTTTGGACGCGTACTGCCGTTTGACAGTGCGGCAACGAGATTTTACGGAATCATCAGAGCGGAGCGAAGAGCTTCAGGTAAGAAACATACCGCCGAAGATTGCATGATCGCTGCAATTGCAAAATCCATAGGAGCATCCGTCGCTACTCGCAACGTCCGCGACTTCGAAGACTGCGGCATCAAAGTCATCAATCCATGGGACCACTCCCCATGAAGATCACAGACATCCGCACTCGCAACATCTGCATTCCCCTATCCACGCTCGGCAAGTACGAGCCCGTAACCATGTGGTACGGCTCGCGTTTCGCCGCCATCAAGACGATCATCTTCGTCGACACCGACGAAGGCATCACCGGGCTCGGTGAAACCAGCATCGGCGCCGGCGGCGACCAGCGGCTCTTCGAACAGATCAAGTCCAGACTCATCGGCCGCGATCCGCACGACATCAACTCGATCGAACGGGGAATGAACCTTACCGGTCAGGTAACCACCAAACTCGGCCACCTGCTCGACACTAGCGCATCGTCCGCGCTAAACATCACCGGATCCATCGACCAAGCCCTGTGGGACATCGTCGGCAAAGCGGCGAACGAACCCATCTACAACCTGATCGGCGGCAAATACCGCGACCGCGTCGAAACTCGCTACTGGATGGGCGCCAAACCGCCGGACAAAGTGGCAGACGAAGTCAAACGTGCCGTCGCACTAGGCTTCAAGTCGTTCAAGATCAAGATCGGACTCAACCCGGAATTCGATGTCGAATGCGTCGCCGCCGCTCGCGAAGCTGCTGGACCACGGATCGAACTCGGCTACGACTGCAACGGCTCATACTCCCAACTCGAAGCGATACGGATGCTGCGAAAGATGGAGCCGTACGACCCCTCGCACGTCGAAGAGCCGGTAGATTCCACCAGTGTTCGAGCCCTCGCCGAAGTCAGTCGCCACACCGACATACCGATCCTCTGTGACGGCCCTGCACGTACCACTAAAGAGCAGATACTCGAACTCATCATTCAACGCGCCTGCGACGCTATACACCTAGATGTGGTCATCAACGGCGGCTTCCTCGAAACCCAGCGATGCGCCGCCATCGCCGAGGCTGGCGGCCTGAAGGTCTCATGTCACTCCTCGCCCGGCGAGACCGGCATCGCCACCGCCGCACAGCTACACCTCGTAACCGCCACGCCAAACTTCATCTGGCCTGTCGACTCCGCATACACCAAGCTACTTCCACCATCCGAAGACATCATCACCGAACCATTCGCCTACGAAGACGGCTCTCTCACACCCCCAACCGGCCCCGGGCTAGGCGTCGAGATCGACGAAGACGCCATCTCCCGCGCCGAAGAGCGCTACGCCAACGAGCTGCCCAAATGGCGCCACCGCTTCGCCCCGGATCCCACAGTGCCGTCCCGCCAGCAGTACTACTTCTTCAACTACGCCAGCAAGCACCAGCATGATGATGGGGTGTGGCGGGGGATGTTTGATTAAAGCGGAAATCTGGTCTAAATAGACTATTCGAATACCACATTCGCCGAATATTAAATCCCCATACCCACTCCTTCACACGGTTTTGACTGCGTATCCACCACCTATCGCACTGATTGTCGGCACCGTGGAGCATCGATCTACGTCTACCAGTGCTCGCACGAGAGTGTTGTGCTGTTCGATAAGCTTGGCGGCGGTTGGCCCATGCATCAATGCAGCTATTGGAAGGCCGCGCCACCCACCTTTGCCGGCGACATCCCTGCAATTGTACGAATGCACGACAAAGAGATTTCGCGTGTTCGAAAACAACTTAGTCCGTCAAACGTACAGTTCATTAGCGTTGATCCGTCCAGGGTAGCTGGTCAAACTGTTACTGCGGTAATGGTGATCCGAGAGATGCCAAGTCGGACGCAACGAATCGAGAGATTTGACAAATGGAATCCCATAGCACGTGCCGCGATGGACATCAACGGACCATCCGGCACCTATCTTCAAATCACACTAGCCGACTACGGTGCTGAACCACGTAACACTTATTCTGCAATCGTTCAACGCGACTTGATCGACCTCCCGTCGCTGGACCACAACACACTAGTAGGCGCAACACTCCAAGCCCGGAGCTTTGGTGAACTAGCCGAATGGTTTGTAATCGAGATTGTTCCACTGGGTGTCGAATAGTTCTGTACGTCACTGGGCTCTAAGCTTTCCCATCCTCACATACGAATGTCCACCACCCCGCGTTCGGTTCGACGCCAACAGTTGACCGTCGCTGATCTTAAATAACCTAGATACCGGGATCGGTTTCGGGACTTTCAACATCCGGCGCACATGCAATAGATTCACGCTTGACGCACCGGGGTCATCGATCATATCGTATAGGCCGCCTTCTTCTGGTTGGAGAAGGTTGATGATCGACTCGATAAGTTCATGCCTCTCATCTGACATCTCTGTCTTGTCTTCCCAACCTACAATCTCTGTAACATAACTGATGTGTTGCAGGTCGTCGCCGGTCGAGACCCACATCTTGGTGGGCTTGCCGATTGTTGGAGGGTTGTCGCGCAATTTCGTGATCTGGCCGGAGCCGTGCGGTTGCATGTATAGGATTTGATCCGGCAGATGTCTTTGCACGGCGAGAATCTCTTCAAGTACCGAACGATAAACGCCGTTCATGTATAGGTCCCAACGATCGGCCTGCATCTGAGCCACTTTTCAGCCCCTCTCAACAATGCCGTTATCCGAATTTGGAGACGTGTTATCAGATTGTTGCCCGTTGCCGTACCACTGTTCCCACAACTCCGGCAGAACCTCCTTGAGGGGCTTGGCTTCGCGAAACCATTCGGCATCGGCTTCAAAACGTATCCAGAGCTTTGGCGATGGCGGCGCGGATCGCGGCATCCTCTTCAGGGTCGGCGCGATGTCGTCAAGTTTGATTTTCGGCATGATACCGCCTCTCGATCGCATTTGCAGTTAGCGAGTGAGTTCTTGTCCCGCGGAATTTGGAAGTCACCAATTCTCGTTAAGTATCGTACCCGACTCACGGATTATCAGATAATTACGATGTGGAACGGCGGCTATTGGTGAGCGGATCCAGAGCGTATGGAATGCCTTTAAGACGCTTCGTGGCTCGCTGTTTTCGCCGCCCAACTGCAACGAAAAAACTCTCATGGACACAAATACCGACCAGCACAGTCCCTTGGATGATACGGACGCGCCGATAAACGCCATGCGTGAATCGGATACGGCGGCGCTTTCGTTGTTCAGCTTTCGGCGCAAGGGCGTCCAAATAGTTCTTACGATTATGCTCAGCACCGCTCTGTCGGTGCTGAGCATCTTATTGATCTTCTACGGCTTCAGTCGCGTCGAAGAGACTGTAGTTGGCGATCTTGAGCGACTCACTACTTCGCATGACGTACCGACCGGCGCGGCGGATCAGTCGGTGCGAGAGATGGCTAAATAGCGGAACATCCTCATTGTCGTAGGAGTTCTAATCGCCAGCTTGGGTCTCTACGTCACAGTCCGTGCATTGATGTCGGTTACTCGCACGATCGCTTTGGAAGTCTGGACGAGACGTATGGCAGAAGGGGATTTAGAACACAAAGTACCGATGGAAGGCAATGACGAGATCACGGCTACAGCTCGCGCGCTCGAGGAGCTGAGGCAGCGATCAATCCGTGTCATTCGCCTCAATTTGGTAGAAAATTTGGCGAGTGACCTCCAAGCCAAGAACGAAGAACTCGAAGGTGTATTGGAGCAGCTTCGTCAGGCGCAAGACCAGATGGTGACGCGGCAAAAGCTCGCGGAACTTGGCGAATTGGCCGCTGGGGTTGCCCATGAGATCAAGAACCCACTCAATTTCGTGCGTAACTTTGCAGAGGCAACCGACGAGTTGCTGGTCGACCTTCGCGAGGAGATCGGAAATCTCGACGAACCGGATCGTGTGGAGTTAGCTGAGATCGTTGGGGATATTTCTGAGAATCTCATGCGCATCGAGGCGCACGGTCTACGTGCGGACCGGATCGTGAACGACATGCTGTTGCTTGGTGGTGGTGGCGGCAATTTCGAACCGACGGACATCAATAGCATCGTCAGTTATTTCACTTCGGTCGCCTACAACGGTTCAAAGGCGATGCACCCTGAATTGCAGTTGGTCGTACAAGAAGATTTGGATCCCAATGCCGGGCAGATCACCGTGATCGCAGAGGATGTGGGACGCGTGGTCTTGAACATGGTCAACAATTCTTGCTACGTCACCGACGAGAAGCGTCTCGCGCTCGGCGACGGCCACGATGATTATCTTCCGATGGTTTGGTTGGAGACCGAACGGAAACATGACAGTTTCGAGATTCGTGTGAGGGACAACGGTACGGGTATCGATCCCGGCGTGATCGGGAAGATCTTCAATCCGTTCTTTACGACGAAGCCAACCGACAAAGGGACGGGGCTCGGTCTGAGTTTGGCGAACGACATCGTTAGAGAGCACGGAGGAACGATCGAGCCGAAGACTCAACTCGGCGAGTTTACGGAGATGGTGGTTTCCATTCCGATCCAGTGATCATGTCAGATCACTTTTTCCCAGACGTTTCGCGGCTGGCTCATCTTCGTCAACTTGTACTTTCGTCCAAGCGCGAAGAGCAGTGTAGCGACGCCTAGCCCGATGAGCAACCAGTCGAACTGACCGAAGGATACGACGAGCCAGGCAACCCAGATGACACCCGCGACGACTTCCGCGATGTGCATGGACTTTGTTTGTCTTCTGAACTCGTCGTTGTCGGTGAATTCGTTTGCCGCGACGAATTCTAGTCTCTTCGTTGAACCTGAGATGCTCGATAAGACTGCCATGGTTGCCAATACTCCTGCGAAGATTCCGACGAAAAACGGCAACGGTTCCGACGCCACAAATCTTCCGCCTGACATGAACAGGAAGACGACGACGACGACAATTTTCAGTATTCGTCCGAAGTCGCCGGGCGCGGCAACCGCGAAACGGCTGCCGAAGCCCGCTGGCCTGATCAGTGGTATGGGTCTCGGGGGTTGATCCAGGCGATCTCGATCCCGTGGATCTAGAGGTCTGGTCCTCCGCTCATGTGGTGCCGGCATTGCGATCACCTCCCGGAAAGTTGGTCGGTCCCGTGTTTTCATGGTACCGAATACGGATTTTCCAGTTCGTGCCGTTTAACAAGGCTCGCCGGCCGGGAGGCCTTCGGCGCGTTGGAGGTCGCGGACGTGACAGATGATGGCGTCGATCTCGGCAGGCTCGACGTTTGGTATCGGGGGCATGTCACCGAAGTTCCAATGGTGGGCGGTCACGCCGTTGTTGACGGCGTTGTGGAACGAAAAGTTGGGGTGATGTCCGACCTCGTAGTGGCGGTTGACGAGGGGTGGGCCGCTTTGAGTGCCACTTGCGGTTTCGCCATGGCAAACGGAGCAGCGGTTTAGGAACGACTCTTCGCCGTCGTAGTTGATTGGAACGTTGTCGCGATTCGCGGCGGTTCGCGTGGCTGTAGGTTCGTTGACGGAGGAGCAGGCGATGCTAACGAGTAGTGCTACCGATGTGCATAGGGCGATGATCCAAGGTGCGAGATGTAGCTGATTGGATATGAAAGATGGCTTGGTCATGTGGGTGTAGGCAAGAATACAAAAGGCGTGAACCTGTTGGTTCACGCTGTCGGATTCTTGACAACTGAAAAGCGGATCGAACAGACGCCGGTGCTTTTTCGAGCAGTTCCGGATTGTTTATTTGAAGGCCTGATCCGGAAAGGCCTTAGGAGCGCACATCATTTCGAGGCATTCGATCCTATTTCGACGAGCCCCTTGCCACGCCCCCGTTTCGTTAGTTCAGGATCGGACCGAAGTCGAATGCTGATGAATCGGGTTTGGGAATCTCGCTCGAATCGATTAGTAATCGGATGCGAATGTGCGGTTAATTTGGGTAGTACTGTTGCCACTTTCCTGTCGTATTGAAAAGTGGGCTAGCACTCCTTAGAAAGGAGGTGATCCAGCCGCACCTTCCGGTACAGCTACCTTGTTACGACTTAGTCCCAGTCATTGGCTCCACCCTCGGCACCTGCCTCCCCTAAGGGTTGGCCCAGCGACTTCAAGTGTCTCCAACTTCCATGACTTGACGGGCAGTGTGTACAATCCCCGGGAACGTATTCACCGCAGTGTGCTGACCTGCGGTTACTAGCAACTCCACGTTCATGAAGGCGGGTTTCAGCCTTCAATCCCAACTGAGACCGGCTTTGTCGGATTGGCTCAACCTTGCGGTGTCGCAACCGTCTGTACCGGCCATTGTAGCGTGTGTGTAGCCCTAGGCGTAAGGGTCATGATGACCTGACGTCATCCCCACCTTCCTTCCGTTTAAGGACTGTCTCGTCAGAGAGAGTAACAGACGATAGGGGTTGCGCTCGTTGCGGGACTTAACCCAACACCTCACGGCACGAGCTGACGACGGCCATGCAACACCTGTGTAAGGCTCCCCGAAGGGTCCCTCCCCTTTCGGTTCGGTACTACCAAACATGTCAAGCCTAGGTAAGGTTCTTCGCTTACCATCGAATTAAACCACACGCTCCGCTGCTTGTGCGGGGACCCGTCAATTCCTTTGAGTTTTAGCCTTGCGGCCGTAGTCCCCAGGCGAAATGCTTAATGGGTTACCTTCGGCCCACAGGGAATTAACACCCCGAAGACCTAGCATTCATCGTTTAGGGCGTGGACTACCCGGGTATCTAATCCGGTTCGCTCCCCACGCTTTAGTCCCTTAGCGTCAGAACTGTCCCAGCAGGCCGCTTTCGCCACTGGTGTTCCTCCCGATATCTACGTATTTCACCACTACACCGGGAATTCCACCTGCCTCTGACAGTCTCTAGTTCAGCAGTTTCTCCCGACCACTCCAAGTTGAGCCTGGAGCTTTCACAGAAGACTTACCAAACCGCCTACGGACCCTTTACGCCCAGTAATTCCGGAAAACGCTTGCCACCTACGTATTACCGCGGCTGCTGGCACGTAGTTAGCCGTGACTTATTCCCCAGGTTAAGTCCTCTCTCGTCCCTGAGAAAAGAGGTTTACAACTCGAGAGCCGTCATCCCTCACGCGGCGTCGCGGCATCAGGCTTTCGCCCATTGTGCACGATTCCTTGCTGCTGCCTCCCGGAGGAGTGGGGGCCGTGTCTCAGTCCCCCTCTGTCTGGTCATGCTCTCACACCAGATACCCGTTTAAGGCTTGGTACGCCGTTACCGCACCAACTACCTGATAGGACGCGGGCCCATCCCCAAGCGATAAATCTTTCCTCCCCCACCTTGAAGCAAGGGAATGTATACGGTATTAGCTACAGTTTCCCGTAGTTATCCCGTTCTCGGGGGCAGGTCACCCACGCGTTACTCAGCCGTCTGCCACTTGGTGTAGCCCCCGAAGGAGCGACCTCGTTCGACTTGCATGCATTAGGCACGCCGCCAGCGTTCATCCTGAGCCAGGATCAAACTCTTATTTGAACTGACGTCTGTTCTTTCCGCTTTTCAATTGTCAAGATGCTTACCGAAAAACCTGGGTCTCAGACACCGTCACCGGGCGAGATTCCATTTCTCGGTAACCGCCCATTGTAAGGCATATCGGTCGGTCGTGCAAGAAAGTTTCGCGTTCTCGTGACGAATTGCTGAAGAATTTCGACGCGCTGAATCGCCTGACGAGGTGGTCGACAGGTTTGAACCAGGATGGGATTGATCCCGGTTCAAGTTCGGGCCAAGCTTTGAATTATGGGTTCAGGTTTCAGTCATTGGCGACGGATGTGTTCGCTTTGTCAAGCGACTTAACCGGGATGGGTGGGATTGAAGGATGGGCCAGGATTGTGTTGCGGTGGTTTTTGGAGATGCCATTGCACTCTTACCTCTTTCAACATCAACCGGTCACAACCGGCCCCCTACCTTCGAGGCACAGTGGGCACCACTGCCCGCCCGCACCCGCGACGCTGTGGTGGAGTGCCCAAGAGGGTCTCGGGTATGTCTGTTGCGGTGGACCCTGCGCTTTCGTTTGGTGCGCAAGATGCAGATTTGGTGCGCAAGATGCAGATTTTCGGTCTCTAATTTCGCCATAAACATCATGGCTCGTTGTTCGAAGTACGAATTTCGTGATATCCACGCCCCATATATGCGATTGCGGTATAACCTAACACGCACATCTTGGCGTTTTTGACACGGCAAGCGAATGGGCTTGGTTTGCGTTTGAACGATTGAACCAGGTTTGCGACGGCGAATCCGACCGTCAGACACGGACGCGCGTTGAATGTGCGAAGCGTCAAAAGCAATTGGATCCCTGCAAGAGAGGTATGTCAATGAGCATCGATATTCGATATCTAAAGAACCGGGCGGTGATCGCCGTGTTGGCTGCGCTGGTCGCGGTTGCGGCGGTCTCGGTCATAGCCTGCGGCGGCACTGAAACTGTGATTCAGACTGTTGTCGTCGAGAAGCAAGTCGTGGTGGAGAAGGAGGTTCCTGGCGAGACGGTCGTACAGACGGTCGTCGTCGAGAAGGAGATCGTGGTTGAGGGTCAAACCGTGGTGCAGACGGTGGTCGTCGAGCGGGAAGTAGTGGTTGAGAAGGAAGTGGCTGGGGAAACCGTCATCCAGACGGTTGTTGTTGAAAAAGAGGTGCAGGTCGCTGGTGAGACCGTTGTGCAGACGGTGATCATCGAGAAAGAGGTGCCCAAGACCGTGGTCGAGACCGTGGTGGTTGAGAAGGAGGTTCCGGGTCAGACCGTTGTGCAGACGGTTGTTACGGAGCTGGTGGTCGTAGCGACAGCGACTCCGATCGCGATGGCGATGATGGAAGCCCCCGATCCTCGCAGTGCATCTGAGACGGCGGAGATGGCGGTTCAAAACCGGGTCGGCCTAACGTTGACTGGTCTGAACAGCACAGGTGCGCCGGATGGACCTTGGAGCATTGCGGAAGGATTCTTCCAGCCGGGTGGTCCGGTAGGATCGAACATCGTTGACCCGGTGTTGGCCGAAACGTGGAGCGTTTCGGAAGACCTGAGCAAGATCACTGTGACGATAAAGAGGGGCGTTCAGTTCCACCAAGGTTGGGGAGAGATGACGGCAGACGACGTGGTGTGGAGCTTCAACGACCTGATCACACCAGAGAGCGTGCACAACCAATCGGGCGACTACGCTGCGGTGTTCGAACCGATGGTCAAGATCGACGACTACACGGTTGAGATACCAATCAAGCAGTTCACAGTGGTCTGGAACCAGGCCTACTTCAACACGTTTGCGGGGACCAACGGAACGTTCAGCAAGACGGCATTTGACGAGAACGGTCGCGAATGGGCGAACGAGAACATAATCGGCACGGGTCCGTACATGTTGAAGGAGTTCATTCCGCAGAACATTGTCCGACTGGAGACGAATCCCGACCACCACATCGCGCCCGCCGCGATGAAGTTCTTGAACGTGAACGAGGTACCGGAAGAGTCGACGCGGACAGCGATGCTTCGAAATGGCCAGACAGACATAGCGGATGTATCGCTGAAGGCGATTCGTGGGTTGCTCAAGGAAGGCTTCAAGATGTCGGACAGCGGCAAGGCCGCTCAGGAAGGCGTCTTCTTCGCGGGTAACTACTGGGAACAGTACGATTACAACTGTTCACAAGGCGCGAGTTCGGTGTCGTGTCCCGACATCACGGTGGGTGTTCCTGAAGATGTAGAGGTTAGCCGTGAGGGCTACCAGCCGACGGAGCAGTTCCCGTGGATCGGCGAGTACGGCAACGACGAGAGCATGGAGCGTGCTCGCAAGGTTCGAACCGCGATGTCCCTTGCGATCGACAAAGAGACGATCAACGACGTGATCGTCGACGGATTGGGCTGGTTGGTGCACGTGAACGCGTTCTCAATAAAGTCGCCGAACTGGGACAACAAGTGGAACATCAACCACGATCCGGACGAGGCGAAGAGGCTGCTTGACGAGGCTGGTTACCCGGTTGCGGCACGCGGGATTCGCTTCCAGGTCGACATGTACGTGACGCCGCACGTTGGCGGTGCAACGGGCACGGCTGGCGAGATTCAGTCAGCGATTGGTGCCATGTGGGACTCGCTGGGCATCCGCACGAGTCTGGTGAGACACGGTTACACGGTTTGGCGGCCGACGGTCGTGGACCGATCGCAGAACCAGCCGTTCCTGAGCGCATGTGGCGGAACTGACGCTCGTGACTCGGTGCCTTGGGACTTCCCCAAGGGTGTCGTGTTCACGACGCTGTCCCGCGGTGGATTCAGCTGCGCGATGGAGATACCGTTCGTGCTTGAGAACTACCTGAAGACTGCCGGTGAGTTGGACAAAGCTCAGCGCATCAAGAACAACACTGAGTTGCTTGAGTACTACCGCCACTGGAGACTCAACTCCGGAGTTGCGGCGATACCGGAGCCGATGGTTTGGAATCCCAAGACGATTGGCTCTTGGAATATGCGAGCCAACGCGGCCGGCACGCACATCGTGTCGCTCGACTTGATCATGCCGGCGCAGTAACGATCCGCGAACTGCGCATAGGATGGGGTCGTGACCGGGGATTTCGAAACTTGGTCCGACCCCAAACCGACACGGTGTCGGCCTTTTCTTCAACTTCTGTCGGAGGCGGAGGAGCGGGCCGCGACGTGCCTCTGTGCGGATCCGAAGTGAGCTGACCGGCGATGAGAAGGTATCTGATACGTCGCCTATTGACGTCTCTAGTGACGATCGTCGGCGCTACCTTTGTCGTGTTCGCGCTTTCGCGGGTCGCGGGTGACCCGCTGCTACTCTATGCGGCACCGGAAGGATACGGCCGAACTCCCGAACAGATCCGTGCGCTGGAGAAGCATTTGGGGCTGGACAAACCGTTCATCGTCCAGTACCTGGTCTGGATAAAGAATACGTTGCAAGGGGACCTTGGCCGGTCGTTGGCTGGGGAGCGTAAGGTGACGAAGGTAATCTCCGAAAAGGTTGGGGCGACGGTGCAGTTGGCGATTGCGGGATGGCTGCTGGCCACGGTAGTGGGGGTTCCGATGGGGATGATGTCGGCAGTTTATCGTGGCACGATTTTGGATTTGGTTGGGAGGTTCGTCGCGCTCTTTGGGCAGGCGATACCTAACTTCTGGCTGGGCATCGTGATGGTTCTGCTGTTCTCAGTCTGGCAGGAGTGGCTTCCTAGCGGATTGAAGGGCGAGGGATTGGGCTTGCAGTATTTCATCATGCCGGCGATCGTTGTCGGGACGAGTTCGATGGCCGGTTACTTGCGGATCACGAGGTCGTCGATGCTGGAGGTGTTGGATTCGGAGTTCATCAGGCTGGCGCGAGCCAAGGGATCGAGTCCGACCGCGGTGATCTGGAAACATGCGCTTCGGAACTCGCTGATACAGCCGATAACGTTGTCGACGCTTTTGCTCGCTGGTTTGCTAAATGGAACGTTAGTTGCGGAAGCGGTTTTCGCTTGGCCGGGTCTGGGTCGGACGATGCTCGAGGCGGTCAACAGCAATGACTTTCCGGTTTTGACGGGTGGCGTGCTGGTGTTTGTGATCATCTACGTATTGTTCAGTTTGGCCGCTGACCTGCTTTACATCGTGATCGACCCGCGAATTCGGTACACGTAGAGCGATAGCATGGCAACCCTTTCGACGTATAACCGATCTGTGTCAACCGATTCGATGCCGGGTCGTCGCACGTTGCTCGGACGTGGCTATGCCTTCATGCGGCGTTATCCGGTACTACCTGGCATAGTTCTCGTTACGTTGATAGTGAGTGCGGCTTTGGCGCCGTGGATCGCGCCGCAAGAGCCGAACATCCAGGCGCTGCGCGATCGGAACGCACCGCCGATTTGGGCTTCGGATGATGGAGAGTACACACAGAGCTATTTGTTGGGAGCGGATCAAGTCGGGCGCGACGTGTTGAGTCGGATCATTTACGGTGCGCGGATATCGTTGGCTGTTGCTGGTGTTGCGCTGTTGAGCGGGTTGCTTGTGGGCGTGACGTTGGGATTGTTAGCGGCTTGGTATGGCGGTCTAATAGACGAGGTGATCGCGCGGGCAGTCGACATTTGGCACGCGTTGCCCTTCTTGTTGATTGCGATCGTTGTTGTTACGCTGTTTGGCGGGAGTCTGACGGTTCTAATGGGTGTTTTGGCGATGGTATCGTGGGCTGGTTTCGTGAGGAATGTTCGCGCCGATGTGTTGACGCTGAGGGAACGCGAGTACGTTCAGATGGCGAGAGTTTGTGGGGCATCCACGCCGCGGGTAATTATCAGGCATATTCTGCCGGGGGTGATTCCGACAATCATGGTGATCGCGACGCTGGCGGTTGGGGGTTTGATTTTGACGGAAGCGACGCTGAGTTTCCTCGGTGCTGGGATTCCGGCGCCGACGCCGTCGTGGGGGTTGATGGTTTCTGAGGGGCGGGAGTATCTGACGACGGCATGGTGGTCATCGTTCTTCCCAGGGTTGGCGATATTCCTGGTGGTGATGTCGTTGAATTTCGTGGGTGACTGGATACGCGATTTCACGGATCCGCGGCTGAGACAGCTGGGGGGATGAGTGTTTACAAATCTGCGCAAGCGGATACCAACGGGTTTACACTTTGTGAATAAGTTTGGGTGGTGCAGTGAACGATAGGAGATTCTTGGATCATGACGCTAACTAGGTCTAAGCAAGATGTGGCATTGATCGCTCACCTTTTGCGGCGAGCTGGGTTCGGGGCGACGCCGAATGAGTTGGAGCGTGCGGTGGAGGTTGGGTATGATGCGACGCTGGAGTCGCTGTTGAATCCAGTCGATGATGTTGAGTTGCCGTTGGATTTGATACGTCGTTATTTCGTCGATCAGTCGGACCTTCGCAACCAACAGGCGTGTGCGGCGCATTGGATGTATCAACTGGTGCACACGGAAGCACCGTTGCGGGAGAAGATGTGCTTGTTCTGGCACCGCGTTTTTGCGACGGGTGCGCATAAGTTGATTCAAGGTCGGGTGGTTCTTAATCAGATCGACATGTTCCGCGAACATGGGATGGGCGGGTTCGACAAATTGCTGCTTCAGTTGTCGAAAGATCCGGCGATGTTGATGTGGCTGGACAATCAGGACAATCACGCGGATTCGATCAACGAGAACTACGGTCGAGAGATTCTTGAGCTGTTCTCGATGGGTGTTGGGAATTACACGGAGGATGACATCAAGGAGTGTGCGCGGGCGTTCACGGGATGGCGGGTGGTGAATCCGGACTACATGTCGATCAAGATGCGAAACAATACGGCGCGTCCCTATGGGTACATCTCGTGGCAGTTCGAGTATGACGACGATGACCACGATCACGCCGATAAGACGTTGTTGGGCGAGTCGGGTGATTTGAATGGTGAGGATGCGGTTGCGATCATCTGTCGTCAGGAAGCGACGCCGCGGTTTATTGCGAGGCATATGTACCACTTCTTCGTGGCCGACGAATTGCCAGTACCGCAGTGGCCGCACGTTCCGCCGAAGGATCCGGAGGCGATACAGGTGCTGGTGGATGCGTACTTCGATTCGGGGTATAGCATCACGGCGATGTTGCGGGCGTTGTTCACGTCAGATTTCTTCATGTCGGAATCTTCGCGGTATGCGCGTATCAAGAGTCCGGCCGAGATGGTGGTTGGGACATTGCGATTGGCAGGCGGGTTGGATGTGCCCTCGTCGGATGCTTATGCCGCAGCCGCTACTTGCGCGAACATGGGTCAATCGCTGTTGAATCCGCCGAGTGTCGAGGGCTGGCAAGGTGGTGAAGATTGGATCAATACGGGTGCATATGTGCAACGCGTCAACTTTGCGAGCAAGACATTGGACGACCCGAACAAGCCAGGCATTCGTTCGATCATTGATCGGGTGAGGATGTCGGCCGGCGGAGGCAATTTGACAGCGGAAGAGTTGGTGGACCGGTGTCTTGAGATACTGGGTCCGTTGGAGACGTCGGCGTCGACTCGGCAGGGACTGATCACCTATACCTCCAAGTATGGGAATGTCAGTTTCGCCGACGATGAAGCCGTTTCGAATGCTGAACAGGCGACAGTGTCCGTGATTCAGTTGATCGTCGCGACGCAGGAATATCAGACGGTTTAGGCCCATCGCCTAATGGGCGACCACGAGGATATAAAGAATGAAGACTGCGGCACAACCCCGATGCCCTACCCCTCTGGATTCCGGCTTTCGCCGGAATGACGGCATGTCAGAGTTCAAGATCAAATACGTGGACACTATCGGGTTCAATGCCGACCAAGGGGGCCGGGGGTTCCATCTACCCACAGACATGGTTGTTCGGGATGATGGGGTGATCTTCGTGGTGAGTCGCAGCAACACTGTGGCATTGAATATCGTGGGTATCCAGAAGGTGAGGTTGAACCACGAATTCTTGGGTCAGATCGGCGGTTACGGACGGGACATCGGTGACATGATCGGTCCAACGGCTCTGGCGTTGGATGCTGATGACAACCTGTACCTTGCGGACGAGGTTTTGCAACGGATCACGGTCTACAACCGCGATAGCGACCCGCGGGCTACCTGGGGCACGGTTGGTGATGGAGATGGTGAGTTCGACGGGCCTTCGGGGTTGGTGTTCGATGCGGACAACAACATGTTGCTGGTCGATCATAAGAACCACCGGGTCCAGAAGTTGACCAAGGACGGAGATTTCATCGACAAGTGGGGTTCATACGGCGATGGAGATGGTGAGTTCAATTTGCCATGGGGCATTGCCTTGGACCCGAAAGGGAACGTCTGCGTAGCGGATTGGCGAAACGACAGGATCCAGCGGTTCACTCCCGATGGCGAGTTTCTGGCTCAATACGGCAGCAGCGGAGATGGCGACGGAGAGTTCAATCGGCCCAGCCGGGTAGGCATCGATTCAGACGGCAACATGTACGTTGCGGACTGGGGTAACCAAAGGGTCCAGGTATTGGATGCCGATGGCCACTTCCTTACTGAATTGAAGGGTGAGGCGACGTTGTCGAAGTGGTCTGCTGAGTATTTGGAAGCGCAGCAGGATGAGTTGCGTGCGCGGTCGACGTTCGAGCCGTATTTTGAAGTGGATACGGATGACAAGAACGAGGTGGCAGCGAGAATCGAGCCTTATTTCTGGGACCCGGTTACGGTTGCGATAGACAAAGAAGATCGTTCTTACGTGTTGGAAACGTGTCGTCACCGGTTCCAAATTTACGAAAGAGTCAATTGAATCCCACAATGTCGAGGCGGTAAACGCCTTTAGGAGAAGCTCCGATGAGTGCTCAGAAGGAACGCAAGTTAGTAGTAGTTCAGTTGTCAGGGGGAAACGACTATTTGAACTGCGTTGTTCCTTACGATGACCCGCGTTACGTCGACAGTCGTCCGAACGTTCGGATAACCGAGGACCGCGTGTTGCCAATGGACGACGGTAGGTACGGTCTGAATCCGGGGATGCAACCGATCAAGGAGCTCTACGACCAGGGGAAGGTAGCGGTGATCCACGGCGTGGGGTATCCGCAACCAAATCGGTCGCACTTCCGCTCGATGGACATCTGGCACACGGCAGAGCCGACGAAGCTTGCGGATGAGGGTTGGCTGGGCAATACGATCAAGCAGATGCACCCGCAGGGCGACAATGTTGTCGCTGCGGTGAATTTCGGTGGGGGTTTGCCAAGGGCGCTGATTGCGAAAGGCGCGCCGGTCGCATCCGTTACGGACCTAGATTCCTACGGGCTAATGGGCCATTTGGGAGCAGAGGCAGAGCGATCTGAAGTCCTCGAGATGTTCAAGTACATCTACTCGATGGGGCTCGGAAGCGGTCCGACTATGGACCTGTTGAGTCAGACCGGGTTAGATGCTTTGCGTGGATCGGACATGTTGAGCCAGTGCACGCTCACCTACGATTCGGACGTCGAGTACGACCCGAACTTCTTCGCCAAGAGCATGAAGAGCGCGGCGCAGGTGTTGCAGGCGGACATCGGAACGCGTATCTGCTACACGCAGCATGGCAGCTTCGACGCTCACACCAACGGGATCGCGTTGCAGGAGAAGCTGTTGACCGATGTTTCGGGTGGGATCTACGACTTCTATTCGGACATGAAGGAGCATCACCAGAACGAGGACATCTTGATTTTGGCGTTCTCGGAGTTTGGTCGGCGGGTGAAAGACAACGGTAACGGCACGGACCACGGTTCTGGTGGTGTGGCGTTTTTGATCGGCGACGGGGTTGCTGGCGGACAGTATGGCGAGTATCCGTCGATGAATGAAAATGATCTGGTTGAGGGCGATCTTGCGTTCAACTTGGACTTCCGGAGCATCTACACAGAGATCATGGAGGATTGGTTGGAGGTTGATGCACGGGAGGTCATGGACCGCGATTATGGTCGTGTGGGTTTCTTGGCCGCGGCGTAGCGCGACCCTGCTATTGGAGGCATCATCGTGAGTGACGAACTGAGAGGGGTTGTTTTCGGCTCCGGATTCGCTGGGCAGGGGCATGCCGAAGCGATGCGGGCCTGTGGGATTGAGGTCGTCGGTATGGTCAGTCGGACTGAGGACGTGGTGACACGGGTTGCGAGTGAGATGGGGATTCCGCACTCGTCGACGGATTGGGTAGGCACATTGGATGTTTTGGTGCCGGATATTGTGGCGATTGGGACGCCGGGGGGTGCGCACTACGATCAGATGTTGGCGGCGATCGAGCGTGGGTGTCATATCTTTTGCGACAAACCGTTGACGACAAGTGCGGCGACGTCGAAGGAGTTGTATGTGGCGGCGCGAGATCGCGGGTTGAAGACTGCGTACGCGGCTTCGTTCCGGTATCAACCTCATGCTTTGCTGGCGAAGAAGCTGATTGCGGAAGGTGTGATCGGTGAGCCTTTCGAGACCGAGTGCATTTCGCACTACGAGTTGAATCCCATGATCCCGTGGGGTTGGTCGCATCGAATCAACTTGGGTGGCGGTCGGTTGAGCAACAACTTCACGCACAAGCTTTCGATAGTGCTTCACGCTTTAGATGCGACGCTCATAGACATAAACGGTGAGGCGCGGAATGACATGCATACAGCGCCAGTAGTCGAGGGGATACATGATTTTCGCGAACGGGGCAATTTCATTCCTCAGGCGGACGAGTTGGATGGTATCGAGTGGCGGGACGTTGATTCGGAGTGGGCGTATACGGTTATGGCTCACGTCTCACCCTCTCGCGAGGTGCGGCAACCGGTGACGGCGGTGTTTCGGCACGGCGGGATGCAGCCGAGGTTTGAGGGGGACTATGTGGCGTTTTACGGGGATAAGGCATCAATCCATATCGGCGGTGCGTACGCTCAGGGTCCGTTGCATGTGAAGACGCGTGGATCTGATTGGGAGTTGGTATCGATGCCGGCGGAGATCACGGACGGGTTGCCGGATATCGAGGATGACACGCAACGGAACTGGACGGTCTTGATGGGAGAGCTGGTTGCCGACATTCGAGGTGATGGGTATGGCGGCTACCAGACATTCAAAGATGGTTGGATTTTCCAAGAGGCTGTGGACGCGGTGAGGCGCGGTGACGGTTGGTTTGCGGTGCCGTCGGAAGCATAAGTTTTGCTATCCGCCGCGCGGGGCGGTTTCGTCGCCGTGCAACATTCTTCGCTCAGAGATGATTTCGTTTAGCGCTGCTCTGGCGGCGTCGATCAAATCGTCGTCCGGGGCATCGTCATAAGGGACGGATTCGGATTCGGAGATCCAGGCCCAGATTTCTTCTTGGGCTGCGCGGAGTTGTTTGGCGTTTAAGGATGAAAAGTCGGCGTAGATCGATTTGGGTGGCGGGTCGATTGGCATGGTCGGAGTTTTGGTGTGGTCGTGCGGTTCAAGTAACCATGTTAGGCACGAAGGGATTTTCGGCTAGAGATTTGATGAGATTTCGTGAGTCTTGCTGTTCGCGATCGCTGAAACCCTGCCATACACCCACATCACATCCTCAGACGGCGGTAAAGACGGCAAAAGTCGCAGAAGCTCATCTCCACATTCATTCGCTTGGTAACGTAGTGATACGTACCTGCCATGTAGAGTGCTGTCGCTAACGCGATTGGAAAGAGGATGAGGATACCAATGACCAAACACCCTTTCATCTAACGGACTCACTTTCAGGTTTACGTAGTTTAGCCTTCATAGGCACTCGGTTCTGGACACTGTTTGCGTCGAAGCGATTTGAGCCGTTTGACACCTTGTCTGGCGTGTGCGGCGCGGCATCATCCTCTAAGTGGTGTAGAGAATGGATAGGTAAAGAAAGGCGAGATGTACCGACCTGAACCTGAATCAGAGAAGGCGCAAAGGCAAGCAAACCTCCTCCTAGTATTCGTTCTCGGTGTTTTGATCGGCGCAAGCGTGATGGCCATCATCGTCAGCAACCGATGCGAAGCGAGCGATCAACGCTCACGAGTGGTCGATGTCCCGATAGTCGTGGCGCGGGAAGTCGATGTCACGCGAGAGGTCAAGGTGACGCGCGAAGTGACGAAAGAGGTTGACTCGCCGCGTGTCGTGACGCGGGTGGTGGAGGTTATAAACGGCACCACCTACTGCGACACCGCAACCATCTACGCCCACTCCGTCACCCGACGCTGAACGTTGCGAGTTGTGGCGAGACTACGGAGTCGTGGTACAACCTCTCTCATCGGAACTGCTAGGCATTCTCGCGAGCGAAGTCGAATTAATCCTCAAGACTTCTGGGAATGCGTCTTTGATTTGGGAAAAGCGATGGCAAACGGACATCCGAGCTTTGCTGGACGAAAGCGATTTCTCCGCAAGAACGATCTCGCGAACAAAGGCACCCGACTTCCTCGATAGACGGACGCGTCCAATAGACAGGATTTTGAGTGCTCTGTTGGAACGCAACGCGACGATCCGCAAAGCCTTCGACAATCCTGAAGCCGCCGAATATTGGGAGGATTTTGTGCCGTCTCTGCTCAAACTTTTTGATTTGATGGAAGACCTAAATGAGGCACAGGCGTAGGAATTGGCGATCCAATTGGACGTGTGCGGCACATTCGACAGGATATTTCAGACGGATCCATCGCCCACGCCGATCCCGTCGCCATCTGCTACCTCATCCGCAATTTCAGCGAGTGAAGCGTTGCCTGTCATCGTTGTCGGCCCTGAATTCGAACACGACCTGACGGCGCACGAGCGGCAAGTCATCGCCGACAGTTTATCCATCGCCATCGAAGATGTGCCGGATTTCGACAACGGCGCGAAGCTGTTTGAAGGTCGCAACTCCGGCGTGCAACTGATTGCCAATATCGATTGGTCAAGGATTTACACATTCACGTTCACAATTCCACCGGATGCATCTGATGCTTTCAAGCCGATAGACCCCGACAGACCAATAAAGTTTTTCGGGGAAGTCTGTCCGAGATTTGTGGAATGCGAAGGTCCCGGATTTCAAGACATCACCGATTATCTCCTTCAATGCACCCCGGAATTAACAGGCGGAAAAGACGACTTGCCGTTGGCAATGTCGTTGTGCGTATCAGTGCCGTCCGACGCTTTGCTCTACGTAATGGTGATCGCTTATTACGCGGATAACACTCCGCAATAGACACGGTGGACAGCCTGAGGTTTTCGACAGTTATCTAGAGTTGCGGCCCACGCTCCTTCTCGAGGAAGTCGACCATTGCTTGGCTTTCGGGTGTCCGGGCTGGGTGTGGACCCCATTCATCGATCAGGCTTTTTCGAGGTTCATTACTCACGCGGATTGATGCATCGGAGCGTTCGCGGACGCCGGCTTTCAACCGGGTGCCGATGCCGGGGCGTTGAGGTGCGTGTAGGTAGCCGTCTCGGATGTCGAGGTTGGGGTCTACGATGTCGTTGTACCAACCTTTGAAGAAGGCGGGGACGTGTTCTTGCATCATGGCGTTGGGCGAGCTCATGCAGATTTGCGAGCAGGCGAAGATGTTTACGGGTCCGGTCGCGTCGTGCGGAGCGAAGGGGACTTGGTGAACGGAGGCAAGGATCGCGATCTTGTGGGTTTCTGAAACGCCGCCGGTCCAGATGAGGTCTGGCATGACGATGCGCGCGGAGCCGTTCTCGATGAATTGGCGGAGTTGCCAGCGGGTTAGAAGCCGTTCGGAGATGCATACGGGCGTTTTGGTTGCGGCTTGGAGACGTGCTAACGCATCTGGATTGAGCAGTGGCATGAGGTCTTCCTGCCACATCATTTCGTACGGTTCCATGGCTTGGGCGATCCGGATGGCGACGGGGAGATTCCATTTGCCGTGACCATCGTTCGCAATCTGCATGTCCATGCCGACGGCATCGCGGATATCGCGGATGGGTTTGAGCGCCATGTCGAGTTCTTTGGGCAACAGGAACTGTCCATCGGAGGCTTGGGCGAGGCCGATGGTGGGGCCGCCCTTCATTGCGGTGATGCCCTCGTCGAGGAGCCCCTTGGCTTGCTCGCCGGCTCCGTGGAACTGCAGAGAGGTGGCATAGACGCGGATCTTGGTTCGGACAGCACCGCCGAGGAGTTCGTAAACGGGGACGCCTAAGGCTTGTCCCTTGATGTCCCAGAGCGCGATGTCGAGAGCGGAAATCGCGCGCATCTCGGCGCCGCCGTAGCCGGCGTGATCGGAGAGTCGGAACATCGCCTCCCAATGGCGTTCGATGGGGAATGGGTCGCGGCCGATGAGCAATGGGCCGAAGTGGTCATGTACTGCGGATTCGACGACGGTGGCGGCGTAGAAGGTTTCGCCAAGACCAACAATGCCCTCGTCGGTGTGGATTTGAACCCATAGGTTATGAGGTTGCTCGGCGATGCGGATGGTTTCGATTTGGGTGATTTTCATGGCGTGGAGGCTTTAGGTCGGTCTTGTCTGATTGACTAGGTTAATTGGACTAGGGACGGCGTGTTTATCGTCTGACTGGTAACGTGTTGGGTTAGAGGAACGCGTGGCGACGAGGCTGATGGATTCGGTGTATTGTTTGACGTAACCCTGAAACTCGTTGCCGGAGGGCGCAAACGATGAGTTTGACGACGATGAAAACCTTAGTGGTCGTGTCGATTTTGGTGCTGACAAGCATGCTGTTGGCATGCGGAGGAAGCAGTGAGCCGGCTGATCCTTCACCTACAACGGTTCCGGTGAGTTCGGGTGCGTCCTCCGCGCCTGCGGCGGGAGCGGATGGGGAACCCACGGTGTTGGGAGAATGCGCCGATGGTTTGACGATGCAACCGGGTGAGGGGTGTCAGTTCAATGGCGATGAAGGTCGGCCGGCCGATGTAATCATCGCGGTGGGAGCAAATGGCGAGATCTGTCGGGAAAAGGGATCGGTGATGATGTCGGGTTTCACGGTTGGCGTGATTCGCGCCTGCGGCGACCGGTACGAAATCATCGATGTGTTCGAAGCCGAAATCAGCTTCGTCGACAATGGTGACGGTAGTTGGACGGTTTCTACCCCGTGATGAGATGCGCTTTTGGTCCGACACCCGCCGTCCGTCCCGCCGCCCCGTCACCCTGACCCTCTCCCATCGAGAAGCCTTTGCACAAACCCTCCCCTTGATGCCCAAGGCGGAATTAAAGGAGGTTTTAGACGGATAGCGCTGTGAACCCCCTGCGTCTCGCTACGCTCGACGCGTCCCCCTTTTGCTGCGCAATTGGGGGAGGATTTATGTGGTTTCGGCTTTTTCGCCTTCGTAGCCTTCAGTGCGCATGACTTCGGAAGCGCGTTCGTGTTGTTGGATTTTGGTGTCGACGGCTTCCTTGGCGCGAGTCCAGGTTTCACGGCTCTCATTCACCCAACGGTAGGAATCGCGGTAGTCGTCTAGGAGGCCGTTGACTTCTGGTACGACGTAGCGGGCGACCAAGTCCCAGCTTCGGAGGGTGTTTTCGCGGTTCGCCCAGTCATGGACAAAACCGATGACGCAACCGAAGCCGCCGGTGAATTCCTGCATGTCTCGGATCTTTGCGACCAAGTCGTCGGGCGTTCCAATCACGGCGGTTCCGGTAGCTGAGTCAGCGACTTCGTCGACGGCCTCGTCGGGGGTTTCGTAGATGGGGCCGTCGCCAGCGGCTAGGGTGCCGACGGTGTAGAGGTTGTTGTGGACGAGGAGTCCTTCCTTGGCTTGCTCGCGCGCTTCCTTGCGGGTTTCAGCGATGTGCCAGCTCATGACGATTCGCCAGTTTTTGCGGTCGACGGTGTTTCCGTGTTTGGCTGCGGATTCTTCAGCGAAGCTCCATTGGAGTGGGAGCGAGCGCATTCCGGCTTTGGTCATCGATCCTATGGATAGCACACCGGCGCGGTGTTTGCCGGCGAGCGTCATACCGGACGGGCTGACCATGGATGCGACGGCGAACTCCATGTCTTCTTGCAGCGGCCGGAGTTGCAGTTTGGCATCTCGCAGAGTGAACCAATCGGATTCGTAGGTGATGCGCTCTTTTCCTTCGAACAGTTTTCGGATGACGCCCATCGCCTCGTCTTGTCGGTCCCGAAGCAGCATGGGGTCGAACCCGAGGGTGTGGGCGTCGGAAGGTAACGCGCCGGGTCCAGAGCCGAAGATGACACGACCGCGGGATTGGTAATCGAGTTGGACAATGCGCTGGGCAACCATGAAGGGGTGATGGTAAGGGAGGGATACGACGCCGGTGCCGAGCATGATGCGATGAGTGTGTTCGGCGACTGAGGCGAGGAAGATCTCGGGTGAGGCGATCATCTCCCATCCGGTGGAGTGGTGTTCGCCACACCAGAATTCGTCGTACCCGAGGTGATCTAAGAGTTTGGCGAATTCGAGATTGCTCTGGAACTGGAGAAGCGGGTTTTCGCCGATGGGATGGTGGGGCGCTAAGAAGGCGCCGAAGCGAAGATTTGGCATGGTGTTCCTCTCGTCTCAGTCGAGCACTGGATACGAAGGCAATGGTACCGTTTCGGCGGCCTGATTGCATGGGTAGTCAATCCGGCTGTCCGGACGCCTAACGAAGTTCCTATCAATTGATGACTTGGGCCGCCATTGGCGGCGCATGTAAAGCGTATTCGACACAAGCACTTTAAGTTTTCACGAATCGCGTATAAGAGCTCGCGCACGCTTGGCGATTTGGTGTATGGTACGTTCACGCCCTATTTCTGGGGGTCGTTCCCGTGCGCGGGAATCCGCTCAACGTAATGATCAGGGCCCGACGACGTATCGGAAAACAAGAATACGGGAGTGTCGAAAATGAAATTCGTTCCATTAATAACCAAGCGCAAGTCGGTCGTAGCATTGCTGATGACTGTCGGCGTTGCGATTGCGGTATTCGTGATCGCGTGTGGGGGGACGGAAACCGTCGAAGTCACGCGCGTCGTGAAAGAAACGGTGATTGTCGAAGTTGAGAAGGTGGTCGAGGTCGAGAAGGAAGTTGTGGTCGAGGTCGAGAAGGAAGTTGAGGTCGAGGTCGTCGTAACAGCTACGTCTGGACCGTCCGACACGATGATGATGCCGACCGAACAGTCCGGCACATTGGTCGCCGCTCTACAAGATGTCGGTTTGCCAGTCGGCACACCAGCGCTGTGCGTGCCTACTTGTTCGAACGAACAGTACTACTACAGCGTCTGGGATACCCCTGTTCAATGGTCCGCGGACGGCAGGGTTATCCCGGCCGTGGCCGAATCATGGGAGCTTGCTTCGGACTACAAGAGTTTCACTTGGCACATCCGACCGGGGATCCAGTTCCACAAAGGGTGGGGCGAAGTTGACGCTGAAGATTTCGCGTGGAGCACTAACACAGTGAATCCAAACGTGAACCCCGAGACGTTGCACGACGTCGGCGGAGACTTGGCCTGCTGCTACGGGGAGACGGTTGCAGTCGATAGGTACACCGCAGTAATGGAGATCATCAAGTACGACAGCCGGCTTCCAGGTTGGCTGTTCTCGAACCTCCGAGACGCTTACAGCATCAACAGCAAGAAGATCTACGACGAGCTCGGCCCGGAAGGCATGCGAGACGTCTTCGTCGGCACCGGCCCGTTTGAGATCCGAGAGTGGTTGGACAACGACAAAATCCTCCTCGATGCTCTCCCCGAGCACTACAACCAGGCCGCACACATCGCATCGGCCCGGATAATCGAGGTCCCTGAAGAGGCTTCTAGGATCGCGATGTTTGAGAGCGGCGAAGCGATGATAACCCACGTATCGCTCCCGAACACTCCTAGACTGGAAGAGGCCGGCGGCATAAGGCGGTTGCTCCAGACGGTAATCTTGCACGCCGGAATGAACCCGAACTTCTTGGAAAAGACGAACCCGAAGACTGGCGAGGCGCTGGTCAATCCGGGCTACGATGAGGCGAAGAAGAACCCGGAGGCGTTCCCTTGGGTCAGCTTCTACGACCTCGAAGGTTCGGATTGTGACTGGAATGTGCTTCTAGAAGAGGTTCCTTCGGACCCGGCCGGCATCTGTCCTGAGATGGAGAACGCGCGGAAAGTCCGTTGGGCGATGGCAAAGGCGATCAACAAACAGGCGTTGGCAGACAGCATCTACGACGGCCTCGCCTGGCCAGGTTGCAACTGGGCGATCTCAGCCAACGACCCTCTCCACGACGACGCGTGGTGTGTCGACTACGATCCTGATGGCGCGCAAGCGTTGATGGCGGAAGCCGGCGTTGACGGCTTCACGATCGGATGGTGGGCTGGCAACGAACCAAGCGAAGCACATCAGGCGATAGCTTCGATGTGGAAAGACACGTTGAACATCGACGTCGAATTCCACCTCGGTCCGTTCACGACCTGGCACCCGACGTTCGTCGACCGTTCGTTCATCCACTTGGTGCACGACGGAGAACAGGGTGGCATGCCTGCTCACTTCGCCAAAGGTCGTGAAGCACAAGCGTGGTTCGCCGGCGGCATCATGTGGAGCGGTGGTATCCCGTTTTACCAACGGATCTACGGCGACATGCTAGGCGAAGAGGACATCCAGAATCGGAACGAGATGGCGGTCCAATTCGGAAACCACGAGGCGTTCTGGCACTGGGATCCGGCAACGGTCGAATTCCCTGTCTACACGATCTATAACGGTGACACCATCAGTTGGATTCCCAAGAAGGTCGCGATGCACACCGCGCCGGTCAACATGATCTACCCACTTGAGGACATAATCATCAAGTAGGGTGAAAAGCCCCCAATAACGGAAGAGCCTAGCTTGTTGCCAAGCAGGTTAGGCTCTTTCGTTGTGAACGTTGATATAGCCAACGGCGGACGGGTCACCGAACCATGGTACAATTTATCGCCAGACGTGTGCTCCTAGGGATCATCGCTTTAATGCTCGCGATGTTGATCGTGTTTTCGCTGTCGCGGGTCAAGGGCGACCCGAGGTATTTCTTCATAGGTGAAGACTCTTTGGGCATAGACCCCGCGGTCTGGGAAGAGTGGGGACGGAGGTTGAATCTCGACAAGCCGGTGCCGATACAGTTCGCGCTTTGGATGCGCGACATTTTGACCGGCGATTTCGGTGATAGCGTGACGACGCAACGTGGGGTTTTGGAGATTATCAGAGAGAAAGCTCCGAACACGATTCAACTGGGAATCATCGCGTGGTTGATGGGTATTTTGGTCGGCGTCCCTCTCGGAGTGTTTTCTGCGACCAATAGAGGGAAGATGCTCGACTACATATTCCGTGGTTTCGCCCTGTTTGGTCAGTCCGTACCGATATTCTGGTTGGCGTTGGTGTTGATCTTCGTGTTCGCGGTCAACCTCGGATGGTTACCGAGCGGAACCAAAGGTGAGGGAATCGCTATTAGGAACTATGTGTTGCCCGCGGTGGCTCTTGCATGGTTCCCGGCGGCTTCGTATCTTCGGATCACTCGTACCGCGATGTTGGAGATATTGGATTCCGAGTTCATCAAATTTGCTCGCGCGAAGGGTGTCGCGCAGGCGCCGGTACGCTGGAAACACGCTTTTAGGAACGCGATCATTCCGCCGTTAACACTGTCGGTCTTCGTGTTGTTCGGATTGCTCAACGGCACGATCATCATTGAAACGGTATTCGCGTGGCCGGGGCTCGGGAGGCTCGCGATCGATGCGTTGTGGGCGACGGATTACCCGTTGCTTGCCGGACTGACGATCATTTACGGTATGGGGTTCGTGGTCATGATTCTCTCGCTGGACATTGTCTACGCTCTGTTGGATCCGCGCATCAAATACAACTAGGAGAACCCGTATCACTACTGCAGTAACAGATAGCGGGACTGGTAGTCAGGTCCCTGGCCCAGCGACCGTCCAAAAGCGACGTCTGACGCTGATCGAGTTCTTGCGTCGTTATCCGGTTATACCGGTAATAATCATCGCGATCCTCCTTTTCACAGCAGTCGCGGAGGCGTGGCTTCTACCGCACAATCCCGAAAGAGCGGATCTTGGAGTTCGCCATACCCCTCCGTTTTGGATGGAAGAAGGTTCAATATCGTATTTATTGGGAACCGACGCGCTCGGGCGCGACATCTTGAGCAAGATCATCGCTGGGGCGCGCGTCACCGTTCTAGTGGTCGTCGCGGCAGTGGGAACAGGCATCATCGTGGGAACAACGATCGGTCTGGTGTCGGGTTATTTCGGCGGAATCGTAGATGACGTCGTCATGCGGATCGTCGACGCGTGGAACATCCTTCCCGGTCTACTCATCATCTTGGTCGTCATCTTGGTTTTAGGACAGGGGCTTTGGACTCTGATCGGTGTGTTATCGATGATTTCGTGGCCGGGCGCCGTCCGGTTGGTGAGAGCAGAAACCCTGTCGCTTAAAAGCCGTGAATATGTGTCACTTGCGCGTGTCGCAGGTGCTTCGAACGCGCGGATCATTGTCCGGCACATACTCCCTGGTGTCGTCAACATCGTGATCGTGACTGCCACGTTAGGAACGGGGAATATAATCCTCACAGAGGCCGCACTCAGCTACCTAGGCGCCGGTATCCCGCCGCCGGAACCATCTTGGGGAAGAATGATCAGCGAGGAACGTCAATACATCGACGCCGCGTGGTGGACTTCGTTGTTCCCGGGTTTGGTGATCGCGATGGTCGTAATGTCCGGGAACTTCCTCGGCGACTGGTTTAGAGACCGCTTCGATCCCACTTTGCGGCAGCTGTAGTCTCGGGCCGCGTTCTGAGCGGGACCATGGGCGGCGTTGCAGGAATGCCTCCACGTACGTAGTCACGTCGAGGCGAAAGCTAAATTTCGACGCCGCGCATTTGTGGATTCACGAACCACGCAGATTATTCGCGCATGAACGTCGAATTGGTATAAGGTAGTCGCACGCCATGTCGCCGGCGGTTCGTGGTCACACGCGCGCTAGTCCTGAAGGTCGAGTGGCGATTAATCGGTGAAATGAGACCCTCAACGCACAGGAGTGTAGGTGATGAAGATTCCGACCGAAATGTTTAAACGTAAGAGGGTATCCGGCGGGTTGCTCGCGATTTTGGCTGCAGTGGCAGTATTCGCCGTCGCTTGTGGCGGGACCGAGACCGTGATCCAGACCGTCGTCGTGGAGAAGCAAGTCGAGAAGGAAGTTCAGGTAGTTGTAACGGCGACTCCCGAAGCCGTTGCAACGGACGCTGCGGAGGCGATAGAGCCGATAGATTTGCCCGACTCTAAGAGCCAGTCGGGGCACGTGATAATGGCCGATGTCGGCTCTGCGCTTGGGAGTATCAGCGGTAATGGCGGCAGTTTGCCTGACGCCCCGCTCGGCGGCGCGCGCAACTGGGGAGCTGGAGAGAGTCTTTTCACTCCTGGAGACGCGGATTGGGACGTTCCTATGGTGGCAGAGTCGTGGGATTTGGCCGACGACCTCAGTGCCATCAGCATCACGATAAGGCAAGGCATCCAGTTCCATAACGACTGGGGTGAGCTTAATGCTGAGGACATAGCATGGGTGATAAACCGCACGAATCCGGCTATCAACCCGGAATCGATTGCTCCTAGCGCGGCGAACTTCACGGCTCTCTTCGGGGATGTCCCAGTTGAAGCGACTGACGACTACACCATAACTGCACAGTTCAACAACTTCGATGTTCGTTGGGCAAGTAACTTCCTTAACCAAGAAGCCTCTGGAGGATTGACGAGTATCGCGACGTCCAAACGGGCTTTCGACGAGAATGGGAGGGGCTGGTTAAAAGACAACTTTGTTGGAACCGGCCCGTTGCAAGTCACGGATTTCAAATCTGGCACTAGCGTAACGCTCGAGAAGGCCTCGGACGATCACTGGCGGCAGAGCGCAAGTGTAGACCTCTTCAAAGTTCTCGCGGTTCCTGAAGAGTTCACGCGTGTGGCACTTCTGCAAAATGGGGAGGCCGACGTTGCGTTCATCGATCCCAAAGATCTGGCACGTATGAAGCGGTCTGGATTCCTTGAGGTCGGCGCAGGTGCTGGTATCCAAGAAGGCGTGATGTTCCCTGGCAACTTGTGGGAGACGACTAATGCGCTAACCGGCGAGGCGATCGATTTCCCATCGCACGGCGTATTCGTACGGCCGATCGAGTGGGTCGGTAACCCTCACCAACCTGATGATGGCGACAACCCTGCCGGCATTGATGACATGGAGCAAGCTCGCTTGGTCCGGCAGGCCTTGGCCCGTTCGGTTGACCGAGAGGCGATCGTCGAGCACGTTCTCGGCGGTGTCGGAAATCCAGTGCACGTCACATACTTCAGCACGTTCAATCCGAACTGGGAATCCCAGTATGAGTACCCGTACGACCCTGCTACGGCTAACAGGATGCTCGACCAAGCCGGCTACCCTGCCAACGACGACGGTGTCCGATTTGAGATGCCTCTGTTCGTAGGGCCGGAGCTCGGTGGCGGCGAAGGTCCGGCGGGTGAAATCGGAGATGCGATAGCCGGTTTCTGGGAAGAGATCGGGATCAATGTAAAGGTTTTGAAGTACGCCTATGGCGTCTTCCGTCCTGGGTTGGTCAGCCGGTCGACTGTTGTGCCGATGCTGACGTCTTGCGACGACGGCAAAGAGTCGTACCCATTCGACTGGCCAAAAGGTCTGGTGCAGACCACATTGACACGGGGTGGCTTCAGCTGCGGGTTCGAGTCGCCTGAGATCTTGAAGTGGTACGAGGCTGTTGCGGGCGAGCCGGATCGTGCGGAGCGCATCAGCATCAACAAGGAGTACCTTGCGTACATGCACAACTGGGCACTTTTCCCGGGCTACGTGACGGTGCCGCAAGCGTACTACGCCAACCCGAACTACATCGCTTCGTGGCCGATGCACCTCGGCAACAGTTACAACTCGCCTGAGAACATCGTCTTGAAGTAGATTTCCTCTCCCTGCGGGTCGGTCCTTCTACCCGCAGGGAGACATCGGAACCCTACGCCTTTACGGTCCTGGGGCAGATAATGGGTTGCACATGCGTCGCTACCTAATCAGGAAGCTGATCTTCGCGATCGTTACATTGCTCGTGGCGACGATGTTCGTCTTTGGGTTGTCTAGAATGGCTGGCGATCCGTTGTTGCTATTCGCCAAGCCGGGTGGCTACGGGATGAGTGAGCAGAGGGTCGAAGACCTCAGCCGCAAGCTGGGGTTGGACAAACCGCTTGTGGTGCAGTATCTCGTGTGGCTGGGACGGGTGTTGACGGGTGATTTTGGAGAGACGATTGTATCGGAGACGTCGGTCCGTAAATTGATCTGGGAACGGGTGCCACCGACTATGCAGTTGGCTGCAGCTTCCTTTGTTCTCGCAATATTGATGGGAGTTCCGTTGGGAGTCGTCTCGGCGGTCAAACGCGGATCATTTGCAGACTACGTGAGTAGAACGATAGCCTTGGTTGGACAAGCCGCGCCGACATTTTGGGTCTGCATCATGGCGATTCTTTTGTTTGCGGTGGCGCTTGATTGGTTGCCAGTCGGTACCGCAGGGCCCGATGATGTTTCGTTCTGGACTTGGACAAAGTTCAGGTATTTGATAATGCCCGCGTTCGTGCTCGGTTGGGGACCTGCGGCAGCGTTGTTGAGGTTGACGCGGTCAGCGATGCTTGAAGTTTTGGATTCGGAGTACGTAACACTGGCTAGGGCGAAGGGCACCAACTACAGCATCGTCATCTGGAAACACGCGTTTCGTAACGCAATCCTCCAACCGTTGACGACTTCGGCGATCGTTTTGGCCAGCTTCGTAACCGGCGCGGTAGTTGTAGAGCGAATATTTGCGTGGCCGGGTGTGGGGCAACTGATGACCGACGCGGTGTGGAACAACGATTTTCCTACTTTGACGAGCACCGTTTTGGTTTTCACAGCAATTTTCGTTGCCACGAACTTTTTGGCCGATATGCTGTATGGAGTTTTGAACCCCGTGATCAGGTACGACTAGATGAACGTCGAGCAAACGGCTGGCGTTGCTGTACAGTCTGCGCCTACGCATCAACGACGGTTGACGTTGTGGTACATCCTTCGGCGGTGGCCGATCCTGCCCGTGATCCTGCTCGCACTGTTGGTGACTTTGGGTCTGGGTGCGGACTTGATCGCGCCGAACGATCCGATCGACCAGTCGCTGAAGGATCGCAACTCCCGACCGTTGTTCCAAGACGGTAGTCCATACTTTTTCGGCGGCGACCACGTTGGCCGAGACGTGTTGAGTCGAGTGATACACGGTGCAAGGGTTTCACTTTCTGTGATGGCCGTCGCGCTCACCACGGGAATGTTGATCGGCACGAGTCTGGGTCTGCTCGCCGGGTACGCAGGCGGATTTGTGGACGAATTGATCACGCGGATCGTGGACATATGGATGGGGTTCCCCTTCTTGTTGCTAGCGCTGGTAGCAGCGATCATTTTCGGAGCGAGTTACCAGACGATTATGGTCTTGATGATCTTGGTCGCTTGGGTCTCGTTCGTGCGCAACGTTAGAGCCGACGTATTGGTGCTAAAAGAGAGTAGTTTTGTGGCATTTGCGAAGATTTCAGGTGCGTCGACAACGCGGATCTTGGCTCGCCACATTTTTCCCGGAACGGTCGGCACAATCACGGTGATCGCATCGTTAAGCGTCGGAAATCTCATCCTGTACGAAGCCACGTTGAGTTTTTTGGGGGCCGGCATCCCGTCGCCGACGCCCTCTTGGGGGAACATGGTTGCCGAGGGACGAGACTATCTTCAGACGGCCTGGTGGACTTCAGTGATTCCGGGCACCGCTTTATTCCTTACGGTGATGTCGCTCAATTTCTTCGGTGATTGGCTCAGGGACCGGTTGGATCCGCGGTTGCGGCAGTTGGGGTGAGGAACGGGGCGCGCCTAATGAGGTTTGGAGTAAGAACGGGACGCGGTGAAGTCGTGGAATAGTGTCCGCTTGTGATGTAGTGTCGACGATGGCGAAGAGGATTGGGCTGTGGAAGCGTTAGGCGGAGTTTGTGGAAAATCCGAAGGCGAATTTGTCTCCGGCGATATCGAGTTTTGTCTGGGAGATCTTGCCTTGGATGAGGTCTTTGTTGCGGAGATACAGGGAATTGATTTCGCGCCACAGGAGGTTTCGGACCTGTCGCTCTGAGGGAGCGGTCGTCATGACGGTGGCTTTGGGGTGTGCCATCAGCCACCAAATGGTTGCGATGGCGGCGGTGTAGGTTTTGCCGGATCCGTTGCAGGATCGAACGGCGACGTAGCGGTGTTGGTTGAGTGCGTGAAGGATTTCGCGTTGTTTTTCCCAAGGATTAGCGTCGAGGAAGTTTTTGGCGAACCATACGGGGGGTTTTTGGATTTTCGGATTTGGGTGTGGGAGAGGATGGGGGAAGGGTTCATATGTATGCGTTAATGCTGGTTGTTAATGTTGAGTCGTTATTTTATTTGTATTGGGGTAATGTTTGTAGCGCGGGTTCGGGTGGGTTTTTGGTGATGGGGGGAACGAGGTGGTTGAGCGCGATGTACATGATTACACTGATTCGCGGCTGATTAGGAACCGAGCATGGACCTGATTTGTTCTATGGCCTCAACAGTTCCATAGAGGATCACCCCCCAGTGCCACCTTTGTTGACGACCCACTTGACCGCACACAAGCAGACTTCAGCGCGCAATTTGTTGGTTGTCCAAACCACGCCAAAACCGCACTTGGGACACTTGATCTGCATGGAGGCCTGTACACCTTGCCAAGACTCTTGTATTCCATGCCGCCTGGGGCCAGCAACTGTTGCCAGCTGACCTCAACTGCTGGGATTTCAACCCATGCTTCGGATGCCATTCTGGTTCGCCTTCGTACCTATCTGAGTTACAAGCCGCTGATTTGACGAGGCTGGACGCATTCGGCAGGACCTCATCTTTCGGCGGGGGGTGAATGCAAGCGAGATCGTCACCGTGTTAGTCGATCTAGATTAGAACCCGAAGGACCTACGCCTCACCCGCTTGCAACATGCTGGTTATTCTTTATTGGGCTCGCTCGTCATCTTGATGTGGTGACGGCAGTTGCAGGATCTTGTGCAGATTCGGCATCGTCGATTTCAGCTTCGAGATTCTCTTCAGACTTGACGTACTCGTACTCGTCTTCCGCAATTTCGTTGAAATCTAGTTTGCAACCTGTGCAGTTTCTGTTACGATGTGGCAAAGTAACCTCGTTGGTTGAACGGGGTTGTTACTTACGAAGCCCTCGGCAGATCTCATCATTTCGCCGGGGGCTTTCTTGTTTCGCGCGATAGTAACATACGAGTCGTTTGCGACGTCACAAACCACTAGATATAGTGCTTTTTCGTGCGCGACCACCGCATGTGGGCTTTAAAGACGTCAGGTTTTGGTACGTCGGGCGTTGCTGGATGGCCCCGTTTGTGCACGGCTCACCCTCACCCTAACCCTCTCCCATCGAGGGAGAGGGGATGCCGCTCCATCTTCACTGGTACTCTTAGTCAACCCGCGACCGATCTGCCCCGCCGGGCACCCCTTGCGGAATTCCCTCTTAATCTCCCCTTGGAAAGGGAGGGAGGCAGGGGTTAGACGCCCTCAAGCGCGAGTTCTTCGGCTCGGTGGCAGCTTACTAGGCGATTGATGTCGATTTGGCGTAGTAGGGGTTTCTCAATGGCGCACTGTTCGGTTGCGAAGGGGCAGCGGGGGTGGAAGTGGCAGCCGGCGGGTGGGTCTGCGGGGTTTGCGGGTTCGCCGCCGAGGACTACTCTTTGGCGTCGGGCTTCGATGCGAGGGTCGGGCACGGGGATGCCGGAGATGAGGGCGTATGTGTACGGGTGCTGCGGGTTGCTGTAGAGGTCGGCGCTGGTTGCGACTTCGACGATTCGCCCAAGGTACATGACGGCGACGCGGTCGCTGATGTGGCGGACTACGGAAAGGTCGTGGGCGACGAAGAGGTAGGTGAGGCCAAGTTCGGATTGAAGATTGGCCAGCAGGGAGAGGATCTGTGCTTGGATGGAGACGTCGAGGGCGGAAACGGGTTCGTCGCAGATTATGAAGTCGGGTTCGACGGCTAGGGCTCTTGCGATGCCGATGCGCTGGCGTTGTCCGCCGCTGAATTCGTGGGGGAAACGTCTCGCCATTTCGGGGTTGAGGCCAACCATTTCGAGTAGTTCGGCGACTCGCCGGTTGTATTCGGCGCGGCTGGATGCTAGGTTGTGAATTGCGATGCCCTCGCCGATGATGGCACCAGCTGACATTCGGGGGTCGAGGGAGCTGTACGGGTCTTGGAAGATGATCTGCATGCGGCGACGGAGGGTACGGAGGTCGCGGCTTCTCATGGTGTTGATCGGTTGACCCTCGAAAAGGACTCTGCCGCTGGTCGCCTTTTGCAGATGCAGGATCGTACGTCCCAGCGTGGTTTTGCCGCTTCCGCTCTCCCCTACTAGACCGAGGCTCTCGCCTTTGTAGATGCTCAACGAGACGTTGTCGACGGCGTGTAGGATGGCGCGGTTGCGGGAGAAGAGGGTGCCGGAACTGACGGGGAACTCGACGCTGAGGTTTTCGACGTCGATCAGTACCGAAGGATCGGTGGCGGCGACGGTGTCTTGTTCGCCGCGGTTAGACATGAGCGGATTGTTCGGCGTAGTTGCTGTAGATTTCTTCAGCCACCCAACATGTAGCGGTGTGGCGAGGCTCGACTTGGACGGTCTGCGGATATTCACTTATGCAACGGTCGAACGCGTTGCGGCATCTTTCGGCGAAGTGGCATCCGACGGATAGTCGAGCGAGGTCCGGGGGTTGGCCGGGGATGGGGTCGAGGCTCGAACGTGTGTCGCGGTCGATACGCGGGATGGAGTTTAGGAGTCCGACGGTGTAGGGGTGGGACGGTTTCTCGAAGATGTCGGTTGATGCGCCGTGCTCGATGATGCGGCCGGCGTACATGATGTTGATGCGTTCGACGTATCGTGCGACGACGCCGAGGTTGTGGGTGATGAGGAGCAGGGCCATGTTGCGATCACGCGTCAATGTTTGCATCAGATCGAGGATCTGCGCTTGGATGGTGACATCGAGCGAGGTTGTGGGCTCGTCGGCGATGATGAGATCTGGTTCGCAACTGAGGGCGATGGCGATCATGACGCGTTGTCTCATGCCGCCAGAGAATTCGTGGGGGAACTGGGCCATCCGACGCTCGGGGTCGGAGATGCCGACGGTTTCTAGGAGTTCCAGCGCGCGGACATTGGCTTGGCGGTTTGTGAGACTGAGTTGCGTGATCATCCCTTCGGTTAGCTGGGTCTCGATGTTGATAACGGGGTTGAGCGAGGACATGGGCTCTTGGAAGACCATGGCGACGCGTCGGCTGCGGTATGTCCTCATTTGGGATGGTGAGAGCTGTAGGAGGTCGATGCCACGGAAGCGGACTTCGCCGTCGACGATACGCCCTGGCGGCGAGGGGATCAGACCTAGGATGCTGAGGGAGCTGACGGATTTGCCGCAGCCGCTCTCGCCGACGAGGGCGACGGTTTCGCCTTCTTCGATGCTGTAGGTGATGCCGTCGACGGCCTTAACCACGGTGTCATCGCTGTAGAAGTAGGTCTTGAGGTTTTCGACTTCGAGGAGAGGCATTATGTGTTAGCCGCGGATTGTTGACCACCGGCCTTCAGATGCGATGTATTGGAGTCGGCCGAGGGTCCTCGGTAGAGGCACGGGGTCGTAATCCTCGGTTTCGGTGGCCCACTCCATTAGCAGGGCTCGCATCTCGGAAATGACGGAGCCGTTTGCGGGGTCGTTGGCTACGTTCGTGAGTTCCCAAGGATCGGCGATGAGGTCGTAGAGTTCGTCCAGGTCGTCGCTACCCGGGTCGGTTGCGAATTTCCAGTCCTTGGTGCGGACCATGCGCCTGCGACCTTCGGCCTCGCGGACCCAGAGGGTTTCCATGAGGAGTGCGCGGCCTTGATGGCCCTGGTCCATCAGACCGTGCATGGCTTCATCGGTCAGTTCCGTTCCGCCAGTGCCGTATTCGCTGAACGCGGCTGAACGCGGAGGCGAATCGGTCGCCGTCGGGAGAGGTCGACCTTGGATTCTGCGCAGGGTCTCGGAAGTGACCCAATCCGAACCGACATCGCAATTCAACCGAGGTCCGGCTGGTGCGATTTCGTCACCGACTTCGCTGGGCGGGTTCGCGTTGAAGTCTGCGACACCGGAGAGTTGGAGGATGGTTGGTAGGAGGTCGATGGTGTTGGCCATTGAGTCGTCTACGGTGCCGCACGGGACACCGCCTGCGGGCCATGAGACGAGCATCGGGACGCGGGTGAGAGAGTCGTAGAATACGCCGCCCTTGCCGAGCATGTCGTGCTCCCCGTTGAAGTCGCCATGGTCGGCGGTGAAGACGACGATGGTGTTTTCGCGTTGGCCGGTTTCGTCGAGATGGTCTAGGACTTCGCCGACCGCATCGTCGACGAATCGGGTCATCGCCAAATAGACGGCCATTGCGTTGCGGACGTGTTCTGGGTCGTCTACGCTGACTCCGAGCATGTCGTGGAGCTGGCGGTTGCGCGTTGGAATTGTGCCATCCGTGTACTCGTCCGCGCGTTGGGGAGGCATGACGACGCTGTCGGGCGGGATCATGTCGGCGTATTTGCGAGGGGCTTCGAGCGGATGGTGCGGATCGGGGTAAGAGAGCAAAAGTGCGAATGGTTTGTGGTTGGCGTCGTTGGTTGAGCTACCGAAGCGGTCGATGAATGCTTTGGTTTGGGTTGTGAGTGCGGCGCTGGAGTAGCCTTCGATGGGGTGATCGGTGACGGCGTATCCGAAGCTTCGGCTCTGTTCGGGCATGTTGCTGCGGGTCGAGTGCGCCTCGGTGATGATCTCCTCGGGAACGACCCATTCCATGCCCTTGGTTCCGGCGATTTCGCCTTTGTAGTTGTTTCTCGACAGTCCAGAGTGCGACATCTCGCAGCGGACATCTAGGAGGTCGAGATCGTCTTGCTCGATGAAGCAGTGGTTTTTGCCGATGAGTCCGGTGGTGTAGCCGAGTTCTTTCCAGATTCGGAAGGCGTGGAGTTGGCCGGATGGCATGAGGGTTTCGTTGCGGCGGGAACCGGTGGAGTGGGCGTATCGGCTTGTCATCATCGAGACGCGGGCGGGGACGCAGAGGGCGTGCGGCGTGACGGCGTGGCGGTACATGACGCCTTCGTTGGCCATTCTTTCGAGGGATGGCGTGGGAATGCCGATCTCGGAGTACATCTGGAGCGCCGTTGCTTTTAGCTGGTCGGCGACGATGAAGATGACGTTGGGCAAAGAAGCATCGGTGTTGGTGTTTTGTGTCATTGGTGACTTTCCTATTTCATCCTCTTCCCCGCAGATGCGGGTCCAAAATATCTCGCATGGAATCGCCAACTAAGTTGATGGCGAAGACGACGATTGCGATGGTTAAACCTGGGATTATCGCGATGTGCGCCCCGAAGCGGAAATATTGCTGGGAAAACGTGAGCATGTTGCCCCAACTTGGCGTGGGTGGTTGGACGCCGAGGCCGAGGAAGCTCAGACCGGCTTCGGCGGTGATTGCGGCACCGACGCCGACGGTGAAGAGCACCAATGAGACGGCCATCGAGTTCGGCAAGAGGTGCCGGAATATGATGCGCAGATCGGTTGCGCCCAATGCTCGTGCGGCTTGGACGTATTCGAGTTGTGACTGCGTGAGCGCGTGGGAGCGCACGACTCTTGAAGAGCCTCCGACGACGTTTAGCGATAGTGCGATGATGACAGCCCAAACCGAGAATCCGAGCGCTAAGGTTACGGCCATTGCTAGGACCAATCCCGGCATTGAGATTAGAACGTCGACGACGCGTTGGACTAGCAGGTCGACGATGCCGCCGCGGTATGCGCTGACGATTCCGATGATGGTTCCGAGCGTTACACCCAATAGCGGTGCGGCGAGACCGATTACGAAGGATGTTCTGCCGGCGTGTTGCAAGCGTGTCAGGATGTCGCGGCCGAGTTCGTCGCCCCCCAGCACCAACAACTCGTCATCGAAACCGCGCGACATCATGGGCGACGCTTTGCCGCTTAGCGTGCGGTCGTATTTGTGGGGCGTCAGAAAACCGGCACTGATGATGAATAGCAATATGAGGATCAGCATCGCCAAACCCACAGCGCCGGTAGGATGCCTGCGAATGATGCGCCAAGCGGGGGTACCGAACCGGTTGGTTCGGGTTGGTGCAATTTCCGAAATGTTTCTTGCGGTAATCATTCGAACCGAATGCGTTTGTCTAAGGCCACGTACACCAAGTCGATGAGCAGCATCCAAACCATGACGAACGCGCCGAGTACGAGGACGAGGCCCTGTAACAACTGGAAGTCGCGCTCGGAGGTTGCGGTAACGATCTCCACGCCCATGCCGGGTAGTGCGAAGATCCGTTCGAGTACTACTGCCCCGTTCAACAGGCCGGCGAAAAGCAACGCAGAGAGGGTGATGATGGGGAGCACGGCGTTTGGCAGCGCGTGTCGGATGATGACGCGGTTGGGGAACAGCCCCTTGGCGCGTGCGGTTCTGATGTAATCCTGATTGAGGACCTCCAACATTGTGGATCTGGTGAGTCGCGTTGCGACCGCTGCGAACGAGGTGCCGATTGCTACGGCCGGGAGTATCAACCTCTGGAACTGGGCTACGGGCGCATCAAAAAAGGTCTCATTGAATATCGGCGGACTCCAGCTGAACCACGTCACCAACGCGAGGAGGAGCAAGATGCCTAGCCAAAAGTTGGGTAAGGCTAGGAAGATGGCGGAGAAGGTTCTGATCATTTGATCTGGCCATCTTCCACGCAACATCGCGGACAAGATGCCGAAGGGTATCGCCATCGCGGCCCCGATGAAGACGGACAGTATCGCCAGCAGGAACGTCACCTCCGCGGTTTCGGCAACGACTGTAGTTACAGATTGGTCGCTCACATCGGAACGTCCGAGGTCACCCTGCAAGAGTTGCAGCATAAATCGGGCGTATTGGACCGGCATCGGGTCGTCGAGGCCGAGACGTTCGCGTATCACCGCGACAGTCTCGTAGTCGACGACGCTGCCGTCTACGGCGACTAACCCCAGCGCCACGTCACCAGGCAACACCCTTGCTAGGAAAAAGGTGAGCGTTGCCAAGATGAACAGATTCGGGATTAGCAACAGGACTCTTCTGATGATGTAGTCCCTCACTAATCAATCCTCGATCAGACGGTATGACTCCGAACTGTTCATCTTGGCTTTAGGATCGTGCAACGGGCGATGGTTGGTTTGCGTCGCTGCTAAACCGGTTTACTTTCGGGGCGAATTGTCGTCGACCCAGACGTCAGTCCACGTGTGGAGATTGAACCATTGGCCGAGCGCTCCGGGTCGGTCTTGCACGTAGTTTGCGACGAGTTCACTCGAACCGACTTGTTTGCCCATAGGGACGACTGGGATCCAGTCTTCGCGCATCACCTTTTGAATCGCCCGCGTTGCGGCTTGTGCGTCGACGGGATCCGTTGCGCCCTGCAACTCTGAGAGCAGTTCGTAGACCACGTTGGGTGGTTCCGCGGCGTTTGCTTCTCGACCACCAGGCAAGTATTGCTCGAGGAGGAAAGCGCTCACGCTGGGGAGCACTATGTTAGGAGTACTCATCGTCATCATGAAGTCACCGCTTTCGACGCGTTCGGCGTTCGCGGCCGAGTCGCCTACTGAAAGCGTGACCTCCCAACCGGCATCAGCGTACACCTGTGCCGCGAGTTGTGCTAGCTCTTGGAAGAACGACCTCGAGTTGACGATCATTTCGAAACCGTCAAGACCAAGCTCATCGGCTAGAGCCTTGCCCTCGGATAGGGCTTCTTCCCTGGTGTCTTTGCTGACTTCCCAAATGTCGGGTATCTCGTCGATAAACGGGTCGATGGTACCGAAGAACCCGGTCGGGATCGATGCGAATTCGCCAGTCGGCAAACTCTCGAGTTGCTGCATCCGCAAGCGGTCGAACAACAGGTACGCAGCCCTGCGCGCCTTCAAATCATTGAACGGGGGTCCATTGGCGTTCATGCTCATGTAGTTAATGCCGGCGAGGGGAGAAATCTCCATGCGGACGGCGTCACCTATCGAACTAAGAGCACCGACGGCCGGGGCGAACTCGGCAGGGTCGAAGCTGGCGATGTCGATGCGACCAGTTTGGATCGCGGCGATCCGCGCTTCAACGTCAGACAAGGCGACGGTCGTCATCTCATCGAGGTACGGGAAGGGATCGCCGTCAGGGGCCATGAGGAAGTAATCTGGATTGCTCCGTGAAGTGACGAACTCCGCCATTTCGGCATCGTCGATGATGAATGGCCCGGTGCCGACTACGCGATCAGGTCCGTTCATTCCGCCTTCTTGCTCCATCACGTGTTGGGCAAAAACGATGCCCCAAGCGGCGGCGAAGTTCTGAATGAACTCAGCGTTCGGGTTTTCGAGCGCGATGGTGATGTTGTTGTCGTCGACGATCGTGATGTTGGTTATGCTCTGCAGAGCCAACAAGCGGGGGTAGCGTTCTCCTTCCGGAGGCGACTTGGATCGCTCGAACGTCCACTTGATGTCCTCAAGTGTCAGGTCTTGACCATCGTGAAACTTCACACCGTCTCTGATCGTGAACGTGATGCTTTTGGCATCATCACCGATACTCCACTCAGTCGATAGGTCCGGGATGATTGTCGTGCCATCGCTGGGGTCGAACCTGACGAGGTTGCTGTAGTGGCGTTGCAGGCTCTGCGGAGCGAACCAGACTGCCTCAGTGTTGTAGTCCCAAGCACGCAGAGTTACCGAGACTCCTCGGATCAGCGAGCCGCCACGTTTGCCGTCGGAAGATGGAGCCATCGCGGCGGTTGGTTCTGGTGCGGCGGTTAGTTCTGGTGCTTCCGTGGGGGCTGGCGCGGTGGTTGGCGCCGGTGGTTGGGTTGCCGTCGGTTGCACCGGCACTGGCGTCGCCGTGGGTTCCTCGCCGCCGCAACTAACAACGACTGCAAATGCGGCGAGGGACATTACTAGGAGCAGCGACAAGAGCGAAATGCCTGTGAGCCGTTTGAGTTTCATTTAAATGAACCTCCGAATGAGGATACGTGGTTGCAGGATCCCGCATCGGTTGCGACGGATCCGGCACTCTTAAGCGATTCGCGCGAGCGCGGTGCGACAAGTATACGCGATTTTTCGGCTTGAGTTGTTAGTTGACGCCCGTTGCGCGGCCTACGCGAGCTGATCACCGAAACCCAGGATTGGCCAACTAGTAGGGGACGACATCCGATTAAATTCCCGACCGGGCCAATGTCATACGCGACGAGATCGGGATGAGTTCCGAAGACGTTGCAAGTTTCCGGTTGTCGCCGTATTGGAGAGCCAGATGTCCCGGCGAATGCGACCTTTGCGAGGCCGGACGCAACGATGTGCCTGAGAAAGTTGTGAGTCTATAGAAACGCGGTAATGATCAGAGAAATCGCGATTCAACGTCGCTAACACCGTTGCATCCGCCACGGTGAAAGCGGTAGGCGTGGTTTGACATTTCCCGCCTTTTAAATTAACTTGCAGGGTGCGTCATCGTGAAATTCGCACGAGAATCGCCGGTGCCACAAAAGGTAGCAGCGTTCTTGTTTGTTCGCGTTGGCAATATATGCCGAGTCGCACATGTTGGCGTCTCGCTAGTCCGGTAATTGAAACACGAAAGGTGTTGACATGCGAAGCACGAAATATGGAGCGTTGCTTACGAGGCGAACGCTTCTAGCCTTCATGCTGACCGTTGCTGCTGCCGCTCTGACGACCGCTATCGCCTGTGGAGGCGGTGAGACGGTGATCCAGACTGTTGAAGTCGAGAAGATCGTCGAGGTCGAGAAGTCAGTGGTGCAGACAGTTGAGGTTGAGAAGGTCGTCGAGGTGGCGGGCGAAACCGTCGTCGAGGTCGTCGAGGTCGAGAGACTCGTCGAGGTGGCGGGTGAAACCGTCGTCGAGGTCGTCGAGGTCGAGAGACTCGTCGAGGTGGCGGGTGAAACCGTCGTCGAGGTCGTCGAGGTCGAGAAGATCGTCGAGGTCGCGGGCGAAACCGTCGTCCAGGTCGTCGAGGTCGAAAAAGAGGTCGAGAAGATCGTCGAAAAAGAAGTCCAAGTCGAGGTCGAGAAGATCGTCGAAAAGGAAGTCGTAAAAGAGGTCGAGAAGATCGTCGAGGTGATGGTTATACCGACACCCGAACCGGTTCGCGTCGAGTCTCCGCACATCACGGCTGACGTGTCCCCGAACGAGTGGCCGACGATCTACGACGCGAGTGGCGACTTGTTCTCGAAACCTGATTCATACCACGAGGCCCCAGCACTCGCTGCTCGCGTAGCGGCTGGCGAGCTTCCTCCAGTCGAAGAGCGCTTGCCTGAGAACCCGTTGGTTCTGAAGCCCACACGCGGCATCGGCAAGTACGGCGGAACCTGGTACCGTGGCTTTACCGGTCCTGCCGATGGCCAAAACATGGAGCGTCCGCTCAAGGACCACCTCCTCTTCTACGATGTTTCCGGTTTGACGGTGCAGCCGAACATCGCCGAGTCTTGGACGCAGAACGAAGACGCTACCGAGTTCACCTTCACGCTCCGCAAGGGGCACAAGTGGTCTGACGGTGCACCGTTCACCACGGCCGATATCATGTTCTGGGTCGACCACATGCTCCACAACGAAGAGCTGAACCCGGCCAAGCCGGCGTGGACGCAAAAAGGTGGCGAGACGCTGAAGTTCGAAGCCATCGACGAGCAGACATTCAAGGTCACATCGCCTGAGCCGTACGCTCCGTTCGTGACTTTGGTGGCATCGGTCATCGTTGCCGGCCAGCACACGCGCGGCGACGGTGGTGACGGTCTCTACGCTCCGCGGCACTACCTCGAGCAGTTCCACCCCGACTTCGTGGGATTGGAAGAAGCAGAACGCAAGGCTGCGGAAGACGGATTCGACAACTGGTACACGTATTTCCTGGACCGCAACCACGCGAACGCCAACCCCGACGCCCCGATGCTTACAGCTTGGCGCGTCACCGGTAGCATCAACACCAACGAGTGGTCGTTCGAGCGCAACCCGTACTACTACGCAGTCGACACCGAGGGCAACCAGCTCCCGTACATCGACAAGGTCGTCCTTACCCTTGCTCAGAACCTTGAGGTGTTGAACCTCAGTGCGATGGCAGGTAACTACACGGTTATGGGGCGCCACATCAACATCGCGAAGCTGCCGTTGTTCCTTGAGAACGCAGAGTCTGTTGGCTACCGCATTCAGTTCTGGCGGCAGCCGCAATCCGGTATCGCCAACATCTACGTCAACGAGTCGTGGGATGGCAACGCTGAAATTCAGAGCTTCATCCAGAACGTTGAGTTCCGCAGGGCGCTGTCGATGGGTATCGAACGGGATCAGATCAACGAGGTCTTCTTCCTCGGCATAGGCTCGACTTCAGGTCTGTGCCAGGGTTACGATGACCCTGACAACCCCGGTAAGTACATCGGTGAGGACGACGTCCAGTTCAACGCAGACGCAGCGAACGAGATCTTGGACGAGATCGGGCTTAGTGCAAAAGACGGAGACGGCTTCCGTCTGATGCCCAGCGGCGAGCGGCTGACGATTCAGTTGCCGTCTGTCGTAGCAGCGTTCGAAGACTACCCGGCCATCAACGAGATGATCGCCCGGCAGTGGGCAGTTAACATCGGCGTCCACGCCGAGGTTCAGTCTCTCGAGCGCGGTCTCCACGGCGACCGTGGGTTGTTGAATGAGCTGATGACGACCAACTGGGAGTCTTCGCCACGATCGACCACGCTGATCACGCCGCAGCACCTGTTGCCGGTAGGCGGCGGTGGTAACACCGGTCGGTTATACGGCGACTGGCACCAGTCAGGCGGCGAGAACGGTATCGACCCGGCCGGCATCAACCAGTTGATCAAAGAGCAGATGGAGCTGTACGACGAGTCGCAATCCACGGCTGGTCCAGCACGCTCCGGGGAGATACTCCAGCGAGTCGTCGAGCTCAACTGCTTGAACGTGAACCCGATCACGACCGTGATGAACAAGCCGACTTACGTTGCGATCATCAAGAACAACGTGAGGAACATCCCGAACCCGTTGCCGTTCTCCTACCACAACCAAACCTCCGGAAACGCATTCCCCGAGCAGTGGTGGATCGACACGGGCGAGTAGTTCGCCCCCCTTTGTCCTTCGGACATTTCCCCCGTTCACGGGTGAAAACCCCTAGGGTTCTGTGCGACATCCGCCCCCGACTTGATCGGGGCGGATGTTGCCGCGTTTGCAGAGGAAGTTGTAGTTATACAGGATTCTATGCAATTGACTTGACGGAACAGGATATGTGCAAATGTATATACAAATCGGCATACAATGGGCGTATCCGGCGATTCTAATGACCCCCAATCCCAAGAGACTGATCGTCAGACCGCTGAAGCCCGTGCCTCCGTTTATAGAGGTGTCGCTGGGGGAGGTTGCCCGCTTCATCATGACTACTCCATCCGCCCAAGGAGTGGCCTCACATGCAGAGTTCGGACAGGAGGACTGAGTGAGATGGCGCAAGAATTGATCAACAGGGTAGAAGCCCTGGAAGCCAACGACCGCGCGACGCTGGAAACGCTCAAAGACTTGACCGAAGGCCAGCGGCAACTCGATTTCAAAGTTGACGAGATCGGCGCGGATGTTAAGGACTTGAAGACGGACGTTAAGGACTTGAAGACGGACGTTAAGGACTTGAAGACGGACGTTAAGGACTTGAAGACGGACGTTAAGGACTTGAAGACGGACGTTAAGGACTTGAAGACGGACGTTAAGGACTTGAAGACGGACGTTAAGGACTTGAAACGCGGCGTGCGGACGGTTCTTCAACGTCTAGACAGAATCGACAGGTATTTGGGCGTCTGATCAGTGCTTCCGCGAGGAGTATTCCTCGCTCATGACGCGCTCGACGACAATCACAACGAAACCATTGTCCAACGGAAATGCTTGCCTTTTTTATAAGAAGAGTCATCTACGCGATCATCGCCATGTGGGCGGTGTCGGTGGTCTCGTTCGTCATAATCAACCTCCCCGCTGGTGATTTCGTCACGACCTACATCGCGACGCAACTCGCCACTGGAAACCTCGTTTTGGAGGATGAAGCGGAGAGCCTGCGCGATTTCTACGGACTAAACGATCCTGTTTACGTCCAGTATTCAAAATGGATGACGCGTATCCTGCAAGGCAATCTCGGCTTTTCGTTCGAGTTCAATGCACCCGTCAGAACGGTACTCGCAATGAACTTATTTAATACGTTGATCTTGGGTGCGGGCGCGATTGTGTTCATTTGGGTCGTCGCCATACCTATCGGCATATTCTCGGCGGTCAAGCAGTACTCAATCGGTGACTACACCGCTACGTTTTTCGGTTTTGTGGGGATCGGTATCCCGGATTTTCTGATAGGTCTTGTTGCACTGTGGTTGATTTTCGATTTGACTGGATTTCTTGCAACCGGGTTGAATTCAGTCGAATTTAGAAACGCCGCTTGGTCATTTGCCAAGATATGGGACCTTGCTAAACACTTAGTTTTGCCCGTAGCCATCTTGGGCACAGCCGGAACGGCCGCGTTGATCCGGGTCATGCGCGCCAACCTGCTCGACGAGTTGAAGAAGCCGTACGTCACGACAGCGCGTGCTAAAGGACTTTCCGAGTGGCAGGTAATCATGAAATACCCGGTCCGCTACGCGTTGAACCCCGTGATCTCGTTGACCGCATACATTTTGCCTTTCATCATCTCCGGTAGCATCGTGCTTTCCTACGTGCTCGATCTGCCAACAATCGGCAGAGACTTTCTACGCGCTCTGACGGCACAAGACATATATCTCTCTGGAGCGGTCATCCTAGGTGCAGCCTGGTTGACGATCATCGGAACGTTCGTTTCCGATTTGCTCCTCGCATGGGTCGATCCGCGAATCCGATTTGAGGACGATTAAAGCCATGGTTGCTGGATCACAGACCGGGCCGCAATCGGATGCCCAAGAAATCGACGCACGCGACTTCGACGACGAAGCCGAAGTTGAGGTTATGTCGCAACGCCATCTCATCTGGCGTCGCTTCAGAAGACACCGCCTCGCGATGGTCGCTACAGTCATTGTTGCGCTGTTCTACCTGATCGTAGTGTTCGCCGATTTCCTTGCAACCAATGATCCAGAAGATATCGAGGCGGCCCGTCAATACACTCCGCCGCAATGGTTACGTCTATTTGATGGTTTCAAACCCGACCTGCACGTATGCAGGCTTGTCGGTAAGCGTGACGAGTTTATGCGGAAAGTTTACGCGCCGGACTGCGACCAAAAGGTCGATGTTCAGATTTTCGGCAAGGGTTACGAATATTCGTTGTTCGGATTGAGGCTCGATCGTCACATTTTAGGCGTCAACGATCCGGAGATAAGGGCGGAAGACACTCTATTCATCCTGGGAACCGATGTTCAAGGTCGCGATTCATACTCGCGCATAATGCGTGGAACTCGATTGTCATTGCTCATCGGCCTTACCGGTATTTTCATATCACTCATCGTGGGCACGATGTTGGGTGCCGTTTCCGGGTTCTACGGTGGTTTCGTTGATAACCTGATCCAACGCAGCATCGAAATCATCCGATCGATACCGACGATTCCGCTTTATCTTGGATTGGCTGCTGCTTTTCCGGCAGATTGGTCGGTCGAACGTAGATTCTTCGCGATCACGGTCGTAATTTCGCTTTTCGCGTGGACAGAGTTGGCTCGTGTCGTTCGGGGACGATATTTGGCGATGCGGCAGGAGGATTTCGTGACGGCAGCGATAGTTGCCGGCGCGAACCAAAGGCGAATCATATTCCGGCACATGCTACCATCGTTTTACAGCCACATCATCGCCGCCAGCACGCTCAACTTGGCGTTCATGGTGATCAGCGAGACGACGCTGAGCTTCTTGGGTCTCGGACTACTTCCACCCGCGATCTCATACGGCACATTGCTCTTCACCGCGCAGAATGTTCAAACTGTAGCACTTGCTCCGTGGTTGCTGATCCCCGGCATTTTCGTCGTGGTCTTGGTGCTGTCGCTCAACTTCATGGGTGACGGGATACGGGACGCGGCCGATCCGTATGGAAGTTGACAACCACATTCGAAGCATGACGACCGAAACCACAGCCCCAACCACGAATAACGTGCAGTCCAATGCCACGGCCAAGGATGCGATCTTGTCGGTGCGCGGCCTCGAGACGCACTTCTTCACGGACGAAGGCGTCGTACGGGCGGTCGACGGCGTGGATTTCGACCTGCAGCCCGGTTCGACTATGGGGATTGTCGGTGAAAGCGGTTGCGGGAAGAGCATCACGGCGAAGTCGATCCTCCAGATCGTGGAGGCACCAGGCCGGATCATCAACGGCGAGATCAATTACAACCCTCGACCGGCCGCGAATTCGGCAACGGATATTTTGAGTTTAGCTTCGAACAGCGCCGAGATGCGCTCGATACGTGGCGGCGAGATCTCGATGATCTTCCAAGAACCGATGACTTCGTTCAGCACGATGCACACTTTTGGGAATCAGATCGACGAAGCGTTGCGCCTCCACACCAACCTCTCGAAACTAGAGCGGTTCGATCTCGCTGTGGACTGGCTCGCGCGGGTGGGCATTCCAAATCCGGCCCAGCGGATGCATGATTATCCTTTCCGTTTCAGCGGTGGCCAACTCCAACGTGCCATGATCGCGATGGCGATGTGCACCAGTCCGCGGGTATTGATCGCGGACGAACCGACGACGGCGTTGGACGTAACGACTCAGGCGCAGATTCTCGACCTCTTGCAACGGATGCAGGAAGAGAACGACATGGCGATTCTGTTCATCACCCACGATTTGGGAGTTATCTCGGAGATCGCCGATGACGTTACGGTGATGTATCTCGGAAAGGTCGTCGAATCGGGACCGGTTTTCAGCTTCTTCGACGATCCGAAGCATCCCTATTCAAAGGCGTTGCTAACATCGATACCGAGCATGTTCACTTCGTCCCGTGAACGCCTCCCATCAATCTCCGGTTCTATACCGCACCCCCAGGACCGGCCGATCGGATGCCCTTTCCACCCTCGTTGCCAGTCATTTATGGAGGGCACTTGCGACGTCAACGAGCCAAATCTGTTCAGCGTCAACGAGGAACAGGAAGTTAGTTGCTTCCTGTATGAGGGATCGTAGATGTCGGTTGAAACAACAAGCAACGGCAACGGTTCCGCACCACTCCTCGACGTACGCGGCCTCGTCAAGCACTTCCCTATCAAGCGCGGATTTCTCCGCAGGACGGTCGGCACCGTCAAAGCGGTCGACGGCATCAGTTTCGAAATCCAGGAAGGCGAGACGCTGAGCTTGGTGGGTGAAAGTGGCTGTGGAAAGAGCACGACGGCGCGATCCATCATTCGTGCGTACGAGCCGACCGGCGGCGAAATCCTATTCAAGACTGAAGATGGCGATTCCATCGACTTGGCCCAACTGTCGTTGACGGAGCTGCGCCCGATTCGACGTCAGTTGCAGATGATCTTCCAAGACCCGTTCTCGTCGTTGAATCCGCGGATGAACATCTACGAGATCATCAGCGAGCCGTTGCTGGTTCACGGCATCGGTTCGAGCAGCGAACGCGAAGACCGCGTAGCCGAATTGTTGCGCGTTGTTCGCCTCCGTCCCGAATACATGCGACGGTATCCGCACGCTTTCAGCGGTGGTCAACGTCAGCGCATCGGTATCGCCCGCGCACTCGCTCTGAACCCTCGCCTCATCCTTGCGGATGAGCCGGTGTCAGGTCTTGACGTATCAGTCCAAGCCCAGGTCATCAACCTGATGATGGACCTGCAAGACGAACTGGGTCTCACCTACCTTTTCGTCTCCCACGACCTCAGCGTCGTAAAACAGATTTCTAATCGCGTCGTAGTGATGTACGTGGGTCGGATTGCCGAAATAGGGACCCCTCAAGAGCTGTTCGAAGCGCCAAAGCACCCGTACACCGCTGCGTTGATGAGTTCCGTGCCCAAACCGCACCCCAGCCAACGCAGCAAAAGATATGTGCTCGAAGGTGAGGTCGCCAATCCAGCCAATCCGCCGACCGGATGCTATTTCCATCCGCGTTGTCCCTTTGCGACGGATCAATGCAAAGTTGAGGTGCCGCCGCTGGTAAAATCTAAGGACGGTCGTTACGTCAGCTGCCATCGAGCCGACGAGATCGAACTGACAACCGGTTAACGCGGCCCACCATTTAGCTTTCACCGGATCTCTTACGCCATAGGAACCATCGACATTGGTCGTTTGTCGAGGCTCGAGGCTTTTCAGCCCGATCCGGCGCGACGACGACGTATAACTGCAACGATCTCTGTGCTCGGCGTCCTGCTATCGATCGCAGCGTTTCACGTCGCGGTGCTCGGTCGTTTCGAGTACTTCGAGGATGCAGTTCGTGTACAGGGATGGGGCGCTGTTTTCTTTTCGATGGGCGCGGCTGTTTCGGCTTTGATCGTCGTGCCAATCGCGGTCTTTCACATCCGGGATATGGCCCAACTACCGGCTAAACCGATCACTTGGCTATTTATGGGATTCGGTTTTGGGATTGTCACTCCCATATTGACGGGCGGACTAACACGAACCGCTGGCGCGTTCGCGGGACTCGCTGAGGGCGTATACGGCGTGAGTTCGTTGCCTTCGCTATTGATAGACGCGGTGATCGTCTTCCCGTACGACATGTTTGTCCAAGGCGCTCCGAACGTCTATGCGGGTCTCTTGTCGGGCGGGTTTTTCGCGATCATCGGGTTCGTAGTCGACCGTATGAACACGGTGAGGACAGAAGCGGTCTCGATGTGGGGGCCTTGGATACTCGCATTTGGCCTAGGCCTACCGATAATGGTGTTCGCCTTAGTCGGGCCGACCGAGTTTCTACGCGATATCGTCCGATAGCGACAACAACGGTCGTTAGATACTGGACTTGAAAACGTCCGAGATGCTCTTCACGTTGCCGAGTGATGCGTCTCGGTGCAGGTAGCATAGCGCAGCCTGCGTGTCACCGACGCGGTAAAGAGGCGGCATTTCAGCGGTGCATTCAGCCATCACATATGGGCACCTGGGGGCAAACCTGCAACCGGCATTGATCATGTCTCCACCAGTTTCCTGCGAAGCCATGTCGCTGCCCCATCGTTCGCTCGGGTTTGGGCGCGGGATAGACTCGATAAGCAGTTGGGTGTAGGGGTGCTGCGGGTTCTGGATCACGTCCTCGACGCGTCCGGACTCCACAACCGAGCCTTGATACATCACGATGATGTTGTCGCTTATCTGGAACGCGGTGGTCAAGTCGTGAGTGATGTAAATGACGGCTATGCCGAGTTCTTTGTTCAGCAGGTCGATGCTACCGAGGATGGTTGCGCGTAGCGACGCGTCGACCATTGAAACCGGTTCATCGGCCACAATGATGCGGGGCTTCAACAACAGCGCCCGAGCGACCATGATGCGTTGGCGCTGACCGCCGCTCAATTGGTGTGGAAAGCGTCCTAGCGTCTCTTGATGACGCAGACCGACGGTTTCCAGCGATTCGATTACGAGATCACGGGCTTCACTCTTTGAGCGTGCCAGGCCGAAATTTTGAACCGGTGCCATCATCACGTGGTCCACTTTGTAGAACGGGTTGTAGACCTCGAAGGGGTCCTGCATGATTGGCTGGACTTCACGACGGAATTCTCGTCGTTCGCCCCTAGTCAGTGTCGCGACGTCGTGACCGTTAAAGTAGATGGCGCCTTCGGTTGGCGGGATGATGCCGAGCATCAATCGTGCGAGCGTGGTTTTTCCGCTGCCGCTCTCGCCAGCCACAGCGATGATTCCCGGGTTCTCCCGCGGGATTCCCAGGCTGACGTCATCCACGGCGATGGTGGTGGTGCGACGAAGCAGGCCGCCGCCGAACACTTTGGAGACGTTTTGAAGTTCGAGAACGTTCTCGGTGCCGTTCGTCGAGGATGGCGCCAGCGTATCAACGGTTCGGGTAGCCAACTACGCGCTCCCTTCGTACATGTGGCAGGCCACCCATCGCCTTGGTTCAATCTCGTTTAGATGAGGATCAATCGTCGTGCACAAGTTGGTGTTCAATCCGCCTCTGATCTCTGTGAATTCGCCACGGAAGTCCTCGTCGTCGTTATAGATGGGACACCTGGGATGGAATCTGCACCCGGTTGGCGGAAAGACGAGCGTCGGAGGCAGTCCGTCAATCCCAGTGAACTTACCCTTCACCTCGATATCAGGAAGGCTGCTGATGAGCTTCTTGGTGTATGGATGCTTGGGATCTTCGAAGATATCTCGGATCGGTGCAAATTCGACGAGGTGACCGGCATACATCACGCCGAGAACGTCGGCGAACTGCGCCATCAGCCCCATATCGTGGCCAACAAGCAGCACCGACGCCTGCATCTCTTGTTGCAGCTGTTCGAGCGTCAGCATGATCTGACGCTGCACCACCACATCTAGCGCGCTTGTTGGTTCGTCAGCCAGTATCATCTTTGGTCGCAACGACGTGGCGATCGCCAATGCGACACGTTGCTTCATGCCGCCGCTCAGCTCATGCGGGTACATCTCGGCGACATTGGCATCCAAACCGACGCTGTTGAGCAACTCGATCACGCGTTCACCCATCACTGCTTTGTTCGGCATCTTGTCGCTTGAGGTGTGATGCTTTATGCCGTCGACGATTTGGTCTCGGACACGATAAACCGGGTTGAGAGAGTTCATTGCGCCTTGAGGTACCAGCGCGATGTCTCTCAGTCGCGTTTGCCGCATCTCCTCTTCGTCGAGGTCGAGCAGGCTTAGCCCGTCGAGTCGCACGGTCCCGCCGGCGATGATCGCCGGTGGCTTGTGGAGGCGCATCAACGCCATCGCCATAGTTGTTTTGCCCGAACCCGACTCGCCTACCAAACCCATTCGCTCGCCGCGTTTGAGGGTGAACGAAACGTCGTCAACCGCTTTTACCTGGCCGGCATCGGTGTCGTAGTAGACCATGAGGTTCTCGACCTCCAAGATATTCTCGGAGTGAATATCTACGTTGACGGCGGCGGTGGGTCTTGCCTCGGCGGTTGTCATTTGATTACCTGTAGTCAATGAATCGGTCAGTGTGGCAACGGCGTTTTATTGGCTAGACACGTCTTCGGAGTCGCGGGTTTGCGACTTCGTCGAGGCCGGCGGACATGAGGAATAATCCGACAAACAATATCACAATCACGACGATCGGTGGTATCAACCACCACCACAATCCCTTCAACAGCGAGGAAGTGTAGATGTTCCAATAGATAGTCATGCCAAGGGTCGGTGAGTCAAGCGGTCCCAATCCAAGTGCTTCGAGGCCGACCGAAGCAAGTATCGCGCCGGCAACCGACGCAACGAAACTGGCCAACACGTACGGCGACAGGTTCGGCATCATTTCTTTAAACACGATTCCGATCGTGCTGGTACCCGACATTCGCGCCATCTCGACGTATCCCCGTTCGCGCATCACCAGCACTTGTGAGCGTATGGCCCTTGCAGGTCCCGGCCAAGCCAGAATCGATATAACAAATGCCATTTGATCAACAGACAATCCTTTGCCCGGATTCAACGACGTAGCTATCAACACCAAAATCAACAGTCCCGGGATTGGTATCAAACTGTCGACGATCACCCTGATCACCCCGTCTACCCAACCACCGATGTACGCGGCTAAGAAAGCCAGCACCATACCCACGCCGACACCAATTGCGGCAGCGATCAGTCCGATACGCAGCGTCAACGGCGTCCCTACGATCATCACCGCTAAGATGTCTCGACCTTGTTCGTCTGTTCCAAGCGGGTAGTCGTCGAACGGATTCCAAGATGGCCTTTCGCGGGCAGGAACCGATAGGGCCCTCGTCAATCCGTCCACGCCCTGAGGTTCGCCTAGAAGGTCGACCTGTTTATAAAACAGATGTCCTCCTACGACACACGCAAACAGCCCCAACAGCAGACCCAAACCGCCGATCAGCAAAGGGTTGCGTCGCAGATATCGCAACAACGGGATGATACGTTCTCGATAAACTCCTACCGTTTGGTAGTTAGTTGAGGGTGCCGGAAGTTCCGTTAGTGTCGATTGTTGTTGCATTCTGCGAGGTACTAACTAGGCTTTTGAATACTTGATGCGTGCGTCTATGAAGGGATAGACCAAGTCTAAGATCAACGTGGCAAGCGCCGTTCCGAGCGCCAGAACGAACACGATGCCTTGGATTACTGCATGATCGCTTCGAGGGATTGCCTGGACAAGCAAACCGCCTACGCCGGGGTATGAGAACACGACTTCGACGAGAACCAAACCGGATACGATCAAACCCAACTGCAACGCCAATCCGGTCAATTGCGGCAACAACGAGTTGCGGATTCCGTAGCTGAAGAACATTACCCGATCGGGCAAACCCTTAGCCTCTGCTTGGAGCATATAGTCCTCGCCTTTTGTTGTGACCATCATTCCCCGCATCCCCATTGCCCATCCACCGAGCGAGACAAGTACGACTGACAAGGCCGGCAGTGTAGCGTGCCAGAGCACATTGCCGATGAAACCCCAATTTGACCAATCAGGCCAACCCGCAATTCCCCGTGAATATCCGCCGAAGAGCGGGAAGATGCTCCATACGAATGAAAACGCCAATAATAGAACTAATCCGAATAGGTAATACGGTACCGCCGATAGCGTCAAAATCGGGGACATTATTGCCATCAAGTATGTTTTCTGGCGCTTCCATTCAAGCACAGCCCCCATCAGCGTGCCAGCTACAAATGCGAAAATCAACGTCAACAACCCAAGTGCGAGGGTCCATAGGATCGTCTCGGCCAAAAGCTGATTGACGGTTTTGGGCCAATTGAATATCGATCGTCCAAGGTCGAACTGAACGATGTTGACCATGAATTTCACATATTGTTCCCATAATGGTTTGTTAAATCCATATTTTTCGTCGAACGCGGCGACCATCGCTTCGGTATCTTCCAAGAAACCACCGCGGGCCGCCTCTTCAAGCAATTTTTCTTCAAGGGGGTTCTGACCTGAAATCCGGGGCAAAAAGAACACGATTGTGCTCGCGATGAAAATCGTTACGAAGAACATCGCCAATCGGCTGACTATGTAGTTCCAAGGCATGCGAGCGTTTAGTCAGGGCGTGTTCGTTCGGACGCGGTGGCGGATCGACCCTCGCTGCTAATGCAGGGGTCGAACCGCCAAACTAGTTTGACCTGTTTTCTCCGGTGGTTACTGTACCGCGCGGAGGTTGTTGAGGATCAACTGGAAGGTCAGGTGCCAGAACGCGCCGTTGGCGTACGGGTTGTCGTGGGTCGGCCAGTTGGTCCAGTAAGTCTGGTTCATCGGGATACGGTGGTACCACTCGATAACCTGGACGTCGGGCAGCTCGTCGAGCCAGATGTCCATCGCTTCAGTCCAAAGCTCCTCGAGCCGGGCGACGTCATCGATACCGGTCGCGGAGACCTGGTCGGTGAGCTCGTTCCAACGCGGGTGGGACCAGAAGTAGATGTTCGCCTGGTGGCCTTCGCCTGCTTCTTGGGTATCCGTGCCGTAGTAGAGGTTCATGGTGAAGTACGGGTCACGCACAGATCCACCGTGTCCTCGCAGACCGCAAGACGCTTCTCCAGCCGTTTGCCGTGAACCTGCGTCAGGCGGGTTGCTGTAGGACGACTTGATGCCGTGGTTGTCGAGCTGGCGAGCAAGAATCGGGCCGAAGTCGTTGAAGATGCCGAAGCCAAGGATGTCACAGATCACCACGTTTCCATCCTTCTCCCAGTAACCATCGGCGTTCTTCGCGTAGCCGGACAACGTCATGCGGGCATCACCCTTTTCACGGCTGTACTCGCCTGTGTTGTATTCGCCGCTGAGCTTGTCCTCAATGGCGTCGTAGTAACGCTGCAAAGGCGCGTAGGTCGGCAACGGCAGTATGGAAGGAGTTCCCGCACCGTCATAAGCAACGTCGATCAGCTGATCGCGGTCGATGTAGTAGGACACCGCCCATCGGACGTTCTTGTCGTTGTAAGGCGGCTTGCTGTCGTTGAATAACAGGCTGATGGGCCACCAGTCAACGTAGCCGTACGGAGGGTTGAATCCGGAGTGGGTTACCACGTTCGGGTTTCGAGCCAGCACCTCACGAATGGTCGTGGGGCGAAGGTCCAAAGTCGCGTCCGCGGAGTTGTTGATGACCGCTTGTGCCATCTGCGTCTCGCCCGGGTTCGGGACGTAAACGATCTGTTCGACATCAGGGAGTTTCTCGACAAGACCTTGATCGACTGCCCACCACGAGTCGCGGCGGTTGATGATCTTCTGCTCTGGCGATGTCTGCGCGACATGCCACGGACCAGTCGTCACTGGCCAACCTTTGTCAAGGTCGAAGTTTGTGAACTCCAACCAGTCCTGACCATCGAAGACGTGCTTCGGAACGATGTACAAGCCAATGTCGAACTTGTAGGTCATGAAGTAGAAGAACTTCGGACGTGGTCCCAGGAAGTCAATGACAACCGTGTGCGAGTCAACTTCCTCGATGGACTCGATGTCGCGTTGCACCTGAGAACTGCGGCGCAGACCGGAGTTGTCCTTCAGGTAGTTGAGGGTGTAAGCCACGTCGTGGGCGCCGAATGGCTCGCCGTCGCTCCAAGTGATGCCCTCGCGAAGATTAATCGTCAGCTGGGTAAAGTCAGCGCTGTAATCCCACGACTCCGCGAGCCAAGGGTATTCCTGGTCGTTGAACGCCGAGTAGAAAGCCAACGGCTCGTGCAAGATGCCAGTTCCGTTCTGGTGGCTCGTGCCGGGGTTGTACGGGCTCCAGATGTCGTGGTCGGTGTAGCGGCCTGCTGAGCCAACACCGCCGGCCCCACCCCAAAGCAGAATCAACTGCCGGTCTCTCTGGATTTCGTCGTCCATCATCATCGAGTCATCCATGGCTGCAACGGTCACTTCGACCTCGACTACCCTTTCGACTTCAACGACTTTTTCAACCTCGACAACCCGCTCGACCTCAACGGTCTGAACGACTTGCTTTTCGACCTCGACGACGACTTCGCGTTCGACCTCAACGGTCTGGACGACTTCGCGTTCGACCTCGACGACGACTTCGCGTTCGACTTCGACGGTCTGGACGACTTCGCGCTCGACGACTCTCTCGACCTCGACGGTCTCGACAACTCGTTCGGGCGCTTGCGTGATGACACGCTCGACGACCACTGTTTCGACGACGGTTTCAGTTCCGCCACAAGCGGCAACGGTTGCAACCACTACCGAAAGTGCGACAACCAAGATCGCCAATTTGTACTTCATATTTTCATTTCTCCCAGTTATTTGGGGTTGGACGAGGTTCGGTCACGGAAGTGTGCCGATATTATGCAAAAATCTAACATCTATTTTCGGTTCAGTCAAACGAAGCACATCCGTCCACCAATTGCGTTGTGTATTCGCAACTCCGCGACGACCGACGGATCGACCTCAATGTCTCAAATTAAACGTGAGATTTGAGGATGACCGCCATATGAGATCAGACGCGGCGACGCAACCGCGGGTTGGCTACTTCATCCAATCCAGCCGAGATCGTAAACAGGCCAACAAACAGTGTGATCAACACAACTATAGGTGGCAGCAACCAATACCATAGGCCGAGCAAAACCGAACTGTTGAAGATGTTCCAGTAAATCATGCTGCCTAAGGTCGGTGAATCTAGTGGACCCAAGCCTAGAGATTCGATGCCGATGGATGCGAGGATGGATCCGGATACCGCGGCGACGAAGCTGGCGAGGGCATATGGAGCGATGTTCGGCATCATCTCTTTGAATATGATGCCAAGCGCGCTGGACCCAGACATTCTTGCCATCTCGACGTAACCGCGTTCGCGGATCACCAACACCTGTGAGCGGATGACCCTAGCTGGTCCCGGCCATGCCAACACAGCGATCACAAAGGCGAGTTGGTCTACGGACAACCCTTGTCCGGGGTTGAGCGATGTGGCGACCAACACCAAAACGAGAAGTCCAGGTATCGGTATTAGACTGTCGACCACAGTACGGATAACCGCGTCGACTACGCCGCCAAGGTATGCCGCGAAGAATGCCAGCAACATACCGACACCCACGCCGATGGCCGCGGCGATCAGGCCGATTCTGAGCGAAAGCGGGATCCCAACAACTACGTTGGCATAGATGTCCCGGCCTTGTAGATCGGTGCCTAGGGGATAGCCGCTCCAAGGGTTCCAGGAGGGCCGTTGATTGGCTTGGACAGACGCCGCCCTAACCAAACCGCCCACACCGTGCGTCTCACCAAGGAGGTCCACTTGCTGGTAAAAGATGTACGAGATTCCGACGAACATGATCAACGCCAAGAACGCGCCTAGACCGATCAACATCAGTCGGTTTCGACGCATGTATCGGAAAATCGGAATCACGCGGTCGCGCATGAACTCCGAATTGGTCGCAAGCGAATCTAACCAATTCATCTCTACCGGATCTGTTATGACCTGTTCCATGAGTTCAGATCCTTCACTAGCCGCCGGATTTAATTCGCGGGTCAAGCAGTGGGTATGTCAAATCGAGAACGAAGGTCGCGGCCGCGGTTCCAAACGCCAATACGAAGACGATGCCCTGTATAGTCGGATAGTCGTTAGATCGGACTGCCTGAAGCAGCTGTCCGCCCACTCCCGGATATCCGAACACGATTTCCACCAGGACGACGCCGGACACGATCAGACCGAGCGCAAGCGTGAGTCCGGTAACCTGCGGCAACAGGGAGTTTCTGATCGCGTACTTCGTCAACATGATGCGTTCGGGCAGACCCTTTGCCTCGGCCTGAACCATGTAGTCCTCGCCTTTAGTCGTCACCATCATGCCGCGCATACCCATCGCCCAGCCTCCGAGAGACACGAGAGTGATCGACGTTGCTGGCAGGATGCCATGTTTGAGCACGCTAAAGATGAAGTCCCAATCTGACCAGCTCGGCCAACCGATGACGCCCTGCTTGTATCCGTACACCATGGGAAACTCGCGATTGACGTTGAACACGAGCAACTGTAGCACCAATCCGAAGATGAAGAACGGGACCGCCGAGATGGCTAGTATCGGCGCCATCGCGACCATGAGCCCCCAGTTGTTCCTCTTCCATTCGAGCAATGCGCCCATGGTGGAACCGATGACAAACGCGAGGATAAGCGTCAACAAACCCATCGACAGGGTCCACATTATTTTTTCGGCAAGTATCTCGTTGACCGATTTGGGCCACTGGTAGATCGATCGCCCAAGATCGAATTGGACTACGTCGGTGACGAATTTAACGTATTGCTCCCAAAGTGGTCTGTCGAACCCATATTTTTCTTCGAAAACCCGAACTCGTTCTGCAACGTTTGGGTCCTGATAACCGCCTCGTTGCGCGTCCTGATAGATCTTTTCCGCCAGCGGATTTTGGCCTGAAAGACGCGGCAAGAAGAATACGATGGTGCTCGCCATCCATATCGTGATGACGAACATGAGCAATCTACCTGAGATGTAACGCCAAGGCATTCGCCGTATCTAACCTTTCGGGTATCTATGACCGCCGCGTCATTGAACTTTCTAATGGGCCCCATCAAGGATTTGTTGAGGCCCATTGGTGGGCGTCACGTATTGACGCCCGACTTACTCTTAGCAACTATTGGACCGGTTCTAGCTGGTTCAATACCAGCTGGAATGTGAGGTGCCAGAACGCACCGTTGACGTACGGATTGTCGTGGGTCGGCCAGTTTGTCCAGTACGTCGTGTTCATCGGGATCCGATGGTAGAACTCGAGGACCTGAACGTCGGGAAGCTCATCGAGCCAGATCTCCATCGCTTCGGTCCAGAGATCCTCGAGTTTCGCGACGTCATCGATCGCGGTAGCGAAGACCTCTTCGGTAATCGAGTTGAACTCTGCGTTGTACCAGTGGTACGCGTTCGGCGGCCGGTTTTCTTGGGTTGCCGGAGCATTGGGGTCGTATGTCGCGGGGTTACCGCCGGTGTAAAGGTTCAACGTGAAGAATGGGTCACGCACCGAACCACCGTGTCCTCGCAGTCCACACGACGCTTCGCCGTTAGCCTGCCGCGTCCAGGCGTCTGGAGGAGTGCTGTATGACGACTTGATGCCGTGGTTGTCCAACTGCCTGGACAAGATCGGACCGTAGTGATTGAAGATGCCGAAACTCAGGATGTCGCAAACCACGCCGTTCCCATCCTTCTCCCAATAGCCGTCGGCGTTCTTCGAGAACCCGGCTGCGGTCATCAACGCGTCGGCCTTTTCCGGGTTGTACTCGGTGGTGTCGTGAGTCGTCGTCAACTTGTCTTCTACCGCGTCGAAGTATCGCTGCAAAGGCGCGTATGACGGTACCGGGAGATAGGAGAGAGTTCCCGCCCCTCCGAATCCGATTTCGATCAACTGCTCACGGTTTATGTAGTTCGATACCGCCCAACGGACCCGTTTGTCGTTGTACGGAGGTTCGCTCGCATTGAAGAGCAGACCGACCGGCCACCAGTCGACGTAGCCGTATGGGGCGTTGTATCCAGAGTGGGTGATGATCGCGTTGTTTCGTGCAAGGACCTCGCGCATAGTCGCGGTTTGTAGCGAAAGCGATGCGTCAGCACGGTTTGCGATCATCTCTTGCGCCATCTGGGTTTCGCCTGGGTTCGGTATGTAGACGATCTGGAGAACTTCAGGCATCTTGTCAAGGAGGCCCTGTTCAACTGCCCACCACGAATCGCGACGGTTGAGGATCTTCGATTGCGTTGAGGTTTGCACCACTTCCCACGGACCAGTCGTTACCGGCCAGCCTTTTGCCAGATCGAAGTTGGTGAACTCCAGCCAGTCATTGCCCTCGTAGATGTGTTTAGGAACGATGTAAACACCGATGTCGAATTTGTAGGTCATGAAGTACAAGAACTTCGGACGTGGGCCGAGGAACTTGACCAACAGATGGTTGTTATCGATCAATTCCACCGATTCGACGTCGGCTTGGATTTGTCCGGAGTGCGGAAGACCAGGGGTCGTTCGCAGGTGTTCAATCGTGTACGCGACGTCATGGGCGCCAAACGGAGTTCCGTCGCTCCAGTTGACGTTTTGGCGGGTGTTGATCGTCAACTCCGTGAAGTCGTCGCTGTATTTCCACGATTCGGCGAGCCAAGGATACTCGGTATCGCTGAACGCTGAGTAGAACGCCAACGGCTCAAAGATCAAAGCCGGGCCGTCTTGGTGACTCACGCCCGAATAGACGTTCCAGACATCGTGGTTGGTGTACTGTCCCGCAGACCCGACACCGCCGGAGCCGCCCCACAGCATAATGAACTGCCGTTCACGCTGGACCACGCCTTCATCCGTCATCATCGCGTCGTCGGATGGTGCGACCGTGACCTCGACCTCCACCACTTTTTCGACCTCCACCACCTTCTCGACTTCGACAACCCTCTCAACCTCGACAGTCTGGACGACTTGCTTCTCGACCTCGACCACGACTTCGCGTTGGACTTCGACCGTTTGGACGACTTCCCTTTCGACCTCGACGACGATTTCTCGTTCAACCTCGACCGTCTGAACGACTTCTCTTTCAACGACCTTTTCGACTTCGACGGTCTCGACTACGCGTTCAGGGGCTTGCGTGATCACTCGTTCGACGACGACGGTCTCGACGACGGTTTCGGTGCCTCCGCACGCGACAACAGCAACAAACATTGCCGAGAGGGCGACAATCAAGATCGCCAATTTGTATCTCATTATTATGGGACCTCCCTCGGGAAAAAGGGTCAACGTGGACGGGCCATATTGCCTTGGCAAATGCCTGAGTGAAAGGTAACACCGAATTTCAATTCGGTCAAACTAACAACCTCGTATTCTCGATGTGCCAGGCGGCAAATTATCTTCGTGGCGGCATGGTCTGGCGAACAAACAAATTCGCCGATGACCCGATCGTCGCGCGGACGAAAACCGGATCACCAGCAAATCTAGTGTGTGGACTTCGGGCTACGGTCGAACAGCGCGAAGGTTGTTGAGGATCAACTGGAAGGTCAAGTGCCAGAACGCGCCGTTGGTGTACGGATTGTCGTGGGTGGGCCAGTTGGTCCAGTAAGTCTGGTTCATTGGAATACGGTGGTACCACTCCAGAATTTGGACGTCCGGCAACTCTTCCAACCAGATTTCCATAGCTTCTTTCCAAATCTCCTCGAGTCGGGCGACGTTCTCAATGCCCGTCGCGGAGGCTTGATCGGTGATCTCGTTCCAACGCTCGTTGGACCAACGGTAGAGATTCGGTTCGCTTTCAGTACCGCGGTAAAGGTTCATCGTGAAGTACGGGTCACGCAGGGAAGCGCCATGCCCTCGCAGGCCGCAAGACGCCTCACCAGCAACTTGGCGAGATCCGGCGTTGGGCGGGTTGTTGTATGACGACTTGATGCCGTGGTTGTCCAACTGCCTGGACAAGATCGGACCGTAGTGATTGAAGATGCCGAAACTCAGGATGTCGCAAACCACGCCGTTCCCGTCCTTCTCCCAATAGCCGTCGGCGTTCTTCGTGTAACCCGCCTCCATCATCCGAGCATCTCCCTTTACAGGGTTGTACTCGTTAGTGTTGTACGCGCCGGCGAGTTCGTCTTCGATAGCGTCGAAATACCGCTGTAACGGCGCGTAAGTTGGTATCGGCAAAACGGAAGGAGTACCTGCGCTGTCGAAAGCAACGTCGATCAGTTGGTCACGGTCAATGTAGTACGACACTGCCCATCTGACATTCTTGTCGTTGTAAGGCGGAACACTGTCGTTGAACAATAGACCGATTGGCCACCAGTCAACGTAACCGTACGGCGGGTTGTAAGCCGAGTGGGTAATCACGTTCGGGTTTCGAGCCAACACCTCGCGAATCGTCGTGGGACGGAGATCCAGAGTAGCGTCGGCGTCGCTACTGATGACTGCTTGCGCCATCTGCGTCTCGCCAGGGTTCGGCACATAGACGACCTGTAAAACCTCTGGCAGTTTTTCAATTTAGTCTTGATCGACTGCCCACCAAGAGTCGCGACGGTTGATCAGCTTCTGCTCTGGCGAGGTTTGTATTACTTCCCACGGACCAGTTGTTACCGGCCAACCCTTCTCTAGGTCAAAGTTTGTGAACTCCAACTAGTCCTTCCCCTCGAAGATGTGCTTCGGAACGATGTACAAGCCAATTCCAAACTTGTACGTCATGAAGTAGATGAATTTGGGGCGCGGCCCGAGGAAATTGACTACGACCGTTTTGTCGTCAACTTGCTCAACGGACTCGACGTCGCGTTGAACCTGCGAACTGCGGTTTATTCCCAAATTCTCGAGGAGGTGATTGAGGGTGTAAACAACGACATGCGCACCGAGCGGTTCGCCGTCGCTCCAAGTAACGCCTTCTCGCAGGTTGATCGTCAGCTGCGTGAAGTCGTCGTTGTACTTCCAAGATTCGGCCAACCACGGGTACTCCGAGTCGTTAAACGCGGAGTAGTAGGCTAGGGGCTCGAAAATGATCAGTGTGCCATTCTGTGAACTGGTGCCTGGGTTGTAGATGTTCCAAATGTCGTGGTCGGTGTAGTGACCTGCTGCACCAACACCACCAGAACCACCCCAGAGGAGGATCAATTGCCGGTTGCGCGGTATTTGTCCGTCATCCATCATCGCATCGTCAGACGGTGCAACCGTCACCTCGACCTCGACGACCTTTTCGACCTCGACGACCTTCTCAACTTCAACCACCTTCTCAACTTCAACGGTCTGGACGACGTGCTTCTCTACCTCGACCACGATTTCGCGTTGGACTTCGACCGTTTGGACGACTTCCCTTTCGACCTCGACGACGATTTCTCGTTCAACCTCAACCGTCTGAACGACTTCTCTTTCAACCACCTTTTCGACTTCGACGGTCTCGACTACGCGTTCAGGGGCTTGCGTGATCACTCGTTCGACGACGACGGTCTCGACGACGGTTTCGGTGCCTCCGCACGCAATGGCGAACGCCAACACGGCGGTGATCACAACTAGCAAACTGATTCGTTTCATTTGAACACTCTGAATTTGATCGAGCATAATTAGACCAGCCACACTGAACGGCGAGGTTTTGCGAACTGTAGCCCGCACGAGTGGATTCGTCAATTTCGACGAGCTATGCTCGCGATGATTAGCCAAATCCGCACGTTAAACACGCGACGCGGCCGACGCTTTGGGTGGTCTGCGGTACGGAAGGCGAGAACCTGTCCCGTTACTCTTTGGTACATCCCATATTGTGCTAAAACATGCACAATTGAAGTCATGTCAATTCCCGATTTTTCCTCAGAAAACGTTCAACACTCTGAACAAGCGGTGGAATCCGAAACCCGATCCGCGGCGCTAAATCGAATCCGCGAAGGCGAAAACGAGCGGCTTGTTCTCGAAGTAGCTGTCCGCAAGCGATTGATGTGGCTCGGTATCGTCGTAGGTGCCACCGTAGGGTTGTCGGTCGGTTACATGGCGACCCTTGTCACGATCGTTGACGGCGGCATCGACGATTTCGGCTTCTCGTTTTACCGGCCCAATTTCGTGCATGGCTTTCTGCGGATAATCACCGCATACATCCTCGGCGGCGGCTTCGTCGGAGGCGCCATCTCGTATGTATTGTTTACGTCCCGCACCGAAGCTACTAGTCCTATCCGTTGGATAATCGCGGGATTAATGTATGGACTCGGAACGCCATTGTTGATTGGATTCCTACTTCCATCTACGCTCTTGATTTTCGTGGATTTCATCGACGGTCTGCGGCCAGTCCTTTGGCTCTCAGCATTCGTTGAGACTCTCCTCGGATCTTTCCTCGACGGTTACATCTTCATGATCAAAACCCTTTCCGCCGGATTTTCTGGTGCGTTCCTGTTTTTGGCCATCTTCGCCGTCACGTACTTTGTTTCTCAGCGAGTCACTCTGCCCGAGTCGTTGACACACTCTGTACCTGCTTCGGTCGTCTATTACGCCGCAGCCGCGATTATCGCCGTGGTACCGCTCGTCATCCTCGTTGTTGGGCCGTTTTCGTTGACTTCCGCCCTTGCTTCATTCCTTACGGGCGAAAACGTTTGATACGGCCGCGCCCAATGTGACGAGTCAGATTCTGTTTGCATCTCGGGCTGCGCGATCGGCAGGCGCCGAGAACGGATGCAGCGTGACTCGATCTTCCAAGCCCAAGTCGCCAATCTAGTACAATCAAGTCTGGTTTCAACACAGAGAATCAGGTGTCAAATGGCAAGGCAAGTTCCCGGAGAGCCGTACGCCCGCATCAATTCCCGAGAGGCGTACGAAATGGTGCAAATTGGCGACTCGGCCGTCGTTGACGTCCGCAATCCGCATGAGTGGGAGGCGGGTCACGTAGAAGGGGCAGTCTGGATCCCTGTCGACGACATCATTCCGCGTTTCGACGAGTTGCCGGGTGAAGGCAACCTCCTCTTCATCTGCGAAGTCGGAGCTCGAAGCGGCTTGGCAGCCGAGTACGCCGCGGCTATGGGCGCCGACACTTCCCGGCTCTTCAACATCGAAGACGGTACCCCCGCTTGGATCGCCCAAGGTTTGCCGCACGCCACCGGCGCGTAATCCGTAAGTTGACGATCGGTATCATGCTTGGCTCAGAGGCGGCGCGAATGCGTTTCGGTCTCGGAGGCGATCCTTGTAACCCTGTTCCTTACGTCGCGACGTGTTGCTCGTCGGGCGCGGTTCTAAGGAGCGTGGGGTGAAAGTATTGGTTGTCGGTTCAATCGGGTACGACGACGTCGAAACACCGGTTGGCACCAGAACTTCGCAACTAGGTGGATCCGTCTGTTACTTCTCCGTCGCTGCCAGCTACTTCACCGAGGTTGGAATCATCGCCATCGTAGGAAGGGATTTCCAACAACCGGACCGCGAATTGCTAGCTACACACGACATCGACCTCAGCGGTCTCGAGGTTTCCGACGGCAAGACATTCCGTTGGTCGGGACGCTACATCAATGACATAAACGACGCTGAAACCGTCGGCGCCGAATTGAACGTTTTGGGCGATTTCGACCCGAAGCTGACCGGACGCCACTCCGACGTGCCTTATCTCTTTCTGGCGAACTGCGACCCCGATACGCAACTTTCAGCACTCAACAGGATGTCGGGTCGGTTGCAACTCGCGGCTGGCGACACGATGAACCACTGGATCGCCGAGAAGCCCGAATCGTTGTCGAAACTAATGGCGCAACTCGACGTTTCGGTAATCAACGAAGGCGAAGCGAAACAGTTAACCAGCAAGTCCAATCTGGTCGACGTCGCGGAGACGATACAAGGCTCTGGGCCACGAGACGTGATCATCAAGCGCGGCGAATATGGCGCGGTTTGGTTCGGTGAGGACCAGCGCTTCATCGTTCCCGCCTATCCGGTTCGAAACGTGGTTGATCCAACCGGCGCCGGGGACTCATTCGCTGGTGGTTTCGTGGGTTATATCGGGGCGACCGGCGAAACCGACGCCAACGCTTTCAGGCAAGCCGTGATCGCGGGTTCCGTGATCGCATCGTTCACCGTAGAAGGATTCGGACTGGATCGATTGGCGAACCTAACTACCGATGAAATCGAACGTCGATTCGAAGAATTCGGCGAGTTGACCACATTCGACAGCACCAATGGATTGCCGTTGCGCGAGTTGCACACAGTGAACTAAACAGACTCATTCGGAGAATTGATGAACTACGACATCACTGACATAAACCTCGCGCCGGAAGGCGCGCTCAAATCCGAGTTCGCCGACGACCAGATGCCAGTTCTTCGGGACATCCGGAAACGATTCGCCGAAACTCGTCCTCTCGAAGGCATCCGCATCGCCGCGTGCCTCCACGTCACCTCCGAAACATCAAACCTGGCCAAAACCTTGGTTGCCGGCGGCGCTGAATTAGCCCTTTGCGCTTCGAATCCGCTCTCGACGCAAGACGACATCGCCGCCTACCTCGTCTCCGAAGGCATTTCGGTCTTTGCCCGAAACGGCGAAGACGCGGAAACTTACTACAGCCACATCTCCGCCACGGTCGACACCAAACCGCACCTCACCATCGACGACGGCGCTGACCTAGTGGCCATGTTGCACTCCGAGCGTCGAGAGTTGCTGGCCGGCACGATCGGCGGAATGGAAGAGACAACGACCGGTGTCATTCGTCTAAAAGCGCTTCACGCCGAAGGTAAACTCGCCTACCCCGTCATCGCGGTCAACGACTCGATGACGAAGCACATGTTCGACAACCGCTATGGCACCGGACAAAGCACCCTCGACGGCATCATCCGAGCAACCAACCACCTCATCACCGGCAAGTCCGTCGTCACGATCGGATATGGATGGTGCGGACGCGGTTTTGCCGACCGTGCACGCGGTCTTGGTGCTCACACCATAGTCTGTGAGGTCGACCCGGTCCGCGCCCTTGAAGCGGTGATGGACGGTCACCGCGTGATGACGATGGACGAAGCCGCCGAAATCGGTGACATTTTCCTCACCGTCACCGGGGGTATGAACGCCATTGACAAGCATCACTTCCTGAAGATGAAAGACACCGCCATCGTCGCCAACTCCGGACACTTCAACGTCGAGATCAATATAGACGCTCTCCAAGCGATGTCAGAAGCCCGGCGACAAGTCCGCCCGTTCGTCGAAGAATTCACTCTAGAAAATGGACGTCGCATCAACTTGCTCGCCGAAGGACGTTTGGTAAACCTCGCCGCGGCTGAGGGTCACCCTGCGAGCGTCATGGACATGAGCTTCGCGAATCAAGCATTGGCCAGCGAGTACATCGCATCGAACTACCAAGCGCTCGGATCAGGTGTCCATACACTACCCAGAGAGATCGACATGGAGATCGGTGCGCTCAAACTTCAGTCGATGGGCATGAACTTCGACACTTTGACTCCCGAACAGGAAAAGTACCTGAACTCGTGGGAATCCGGGACCTAAAACCAGCGCTGTCAACGTGACGCATAGCTAGGACACATCACATGACAACCCGCAGTTTCAAACACTTGCTCACCTCCGAGTCGGTTTCGGACGGCCACCCTGACAAAATCTGCGATCAGGTCTCCGATGCCGTCCTAGATGCCGCTCTCGCCGGCGACCCTAACTCTCGCGTAGCCTGCGAAACCTCCTGCACCACGAACCGACTGTGGATGTTCGGCGAGATTACTACCGCCGCTGATATCGACTTTGAAGCTGTCGCGAGAGGCGTCATCCGAGATATCGGATACGACGATCCTGAATATCGGTTCGACGACAAATCGTGCGACGTCAATGTCTATCTCCACTCCCAGTCGCCCGACATCGACGCTGCCGTTAGCACTGCCTTGGAAGTTCGCGGGGTCGATTCTGAAGATTCTCAGCAAGGCGCCGGCGACCAAGGCATGATGATTGGTTATGCTGTCGACGAGACCCCAGAATTGATGCCATTGCCGATATCTCTTGCGCACCGATTGACCAAACGCATGAGCGACGCCCGACGCGACGGCTCGATCCCGTACCTGCGGCCCGACGCCAAGAGTCAGGTCACGATCGAGTACGACGATAACCACGTTCCCGTTCGCATCGACACAATCGTCTTATCCTCTTGGCACGCGCCAGACGTAAAACAGTCACAAATCGAAGCCGACCTCATCGAGCAAGTCATCGATCCTCTAGTCCCTAACGATCTGCGCGACGCCAACACCCAGTATCTGATTAACCCCTCCGGCCGTTTCGTAACCGGCGGGCCCCACGGCGACGCTGGTCTCACCGGACGCAAAATCATTGTCGACACCTACGGCGGAAGCGCACGACACGGCGGCGGAGCCTTTTCCGGTAAGGACCCTTCAAAAGTGGACCGTTCCGGTGCTTACGCGGCTCGATACGTCGCCAAAAACATCGTCGCCGCAGGACTTGCCAACCGCGCCGAAGTCCAAATCGCCTACGCCATTGGCAGAGCCGAACCAGTTTCTCTAATGGTCGAGACCCGAGGCACCGGCAAAATCGCTGACACCAAGATCGCCGACATCGTAGCCGGCACGTTTGACCTCCGACCCAGCGGCATCATCGAAACCTTGAACTTGCGACGCCCGATCTACCGACCAGTCGCAGCCTTCGGCCACTTCGGACGTCCCGACCTAGACCTCCCGTGGGAACGTACCGACAAAGCCAATGCGCTACGTAAGTCAGCAGGACTCTAGTACGACCGGTTGAGCAGTATTCAATGGCATCCCAACCACCAGATATACGCTTCGGCACTGACGGCTGGCGCGCCATCATCGGCGATGAATACACCTTCGCGAATGTCCGCGCCTGCGCTGCCGCCGTTGCGATGGACCTGCAAGCAACAAGGCAAAGCCAACGCGGCGTAGCCGTCGGATACGACACCCGATTCCAATCCGAACATTTCGCCCGCGCCGCCGCAGAAACTATCGCCAGCCACGGCATCCCGGTTCAACTCTCTGACCGCCCCCTGCCCACACCGGCATTGAGCTACGCCGTTACCACGGCAAACGCCGCCGCGGGCGTTATGATCACCGCGAGCCACAACCCTCCCGAATGGAACGGCTTCAAAGTCAAATCCGAAGCTGGCGGCAGCGCGCCACCAGACCAAGTAGAACGCATCGAAAGCAATCTACGGGGCATCTTGTCTCTCACACATTCGGGCAAGACATCGGACTCTACAGGTGAAATCCAACGTTGCGACATGGTCACGCCCTACCTTGACCAACTCGCCCGTTTAGTCGACATCGACCGCATAAAGTCGGCCGGTATTCGAGTGGCGATCGACTCTATGCACGGCTCAGGCACCGGAATTATCGCCACGCTCCTCGAAGGTGGCGAGACCCAGGTCTCAGAAATCCGAAGCGAAATCAATCCCGCGTTTCCGGGCATGAAACAACCCGAGCCGGTCGAAGACAATCTGCTTCCACTTACTCGATACATCACTGAACATAACCTTGATGTCGGAGTCGCCACCGACGGCGATGCCGACCGTCTAGGTGTAGTTGCCGAGACCGGCGTCTATCTCACCACCCTAGAAGTCTTCTCGATGCTCTTCCACCATCTCAAGTCTCGTCGTCGACTCCCAGGCGGCGCCGCATGCACCATCACCATGAGCAGCATGATGAATCGCCTCGCAGAACATCACCGCGTCGATCTCCACCGCACACCCGTCGGCTTCAAATTCGTCGGCCCGGCCATGGTCGACAACGGTTGTGTTCTCGGCGGCGAAGAGAGCGGCGGCTACGCCTTCGCCGCACACATCCCCGAACGCGACGGACCGTTGAGTGCACTCTTCTTCCTCGAGAGCATGGCGATGTCAGGTAAATCGCCCACCGAACTGCTCGCCGAAATCCACGAAATCACCGGCCCGCACACATTCCGCCGAATCGACATCGAATTTACCCCCGACCAGCGCGAACGCATCGCTTCGGCCGTCAACGGCAAAGCTCCGACCAACTTAGGCGGTGTCGAAGTGATCAACGAAGACCGACGCGACGGCGTACGGTTGGATCTTCACGACGGCGGATGGGCGGTAGTCAGGATGTCGGGAACTGAGCCGTTGGTTCGGATCTACGCAGAGGCTTCGAACGTTGAGCTACGCGACGCGATCCTGAACGATTATCGGGCCCATTTGGGCGTATAACCTCGGCCTAAATTCACGCCTAAATCGGCGACCACGTCGGTTTGCCATCCCGCTCTACAACCTTGCCGATGCTCATGCCCGTCGGCAGGTGACCCGAAACGACCGTCCAACCCTCCGACATTGCGCGCCATAGCAACCATCGACGTGATGCTGTGGAGAGGTCGGTGCGCCAGTCGAAAACGGGACACCAATGCTGCTCCCGAATCTGCGCGATGTTGTGGAATAGGTCGCCTGTGAGCACTGCGGTTTCGCCGCTGGACTGCACGAGGACACATTGGTGACCTGGGGTGTGCCCATTCGTCGGGAGAAGTGTCACTCCTTCCATAAGTTCGAGTTCGCCGAGCACCAGGTTCAATTGTCCGGTCGATTCTAGCGGAGCGACTTGAGTATCGAATACATCGTTTTGATTGGCCGGATTGCTGTAAAACGTCCAGTCGTTGCGAGCGATGTGGTAAGTGGCGTTAGGGAAGGTGGTGGTCGCCGACCCACTGTTGCCTTGTATGTTCCATCCGATGTGGTCACCATGGCAATGTGTCGTGACTATGTTGTTCACGTCCGACGCAATCACGCCGAGGTTTTCGAGGTTGGTGAGCAGGTCTCCTTGCGGTGGACCGTGTTCGTATGGACCTGGACCCATACCGGTGTCGACGAGGATGTTTTCGCCCTTGCCATCGGAGCGCCTGATCAAGTGTCCCCGCCACTGCGCCTCCCAAAGGCCGTCTGGCGTGAGAGCGTAGTCGCGGTGCGGATCCCATTCGGCACTGCTCACGTCGACGAACACATCGGCCGGATCGCGTCGCAACCCTATATGGTCATCTACTACTGAAATCTCGTAATCGCCAACAACGATTCGTGTCGAACCCATGTTTCTCGCTCCGTTCTCAATCAAGCAACGGCGGTTTCAAAAATAGCACAAGAAATTGGCACCGACTCCAATGCGAGTTTAAGGCTCCAGCACTTCGATGAATATCGCCGACTCGTCGCCCTCGACGGAGATGCTGCTGGATTCGCCCTTACCCGAATAGACCACATCGCCTTGACCAGCGTTTACGACGTCGCCGCCAAGATTGAAGTTGACATTGCCGCGTAAGACCACCCACCACGCCTCCGCGTCTCCCGAGGTCGAAGCCATTGGACCACCTGGCATTACATGACACATCTCAACACGATTCCTCTGATCCAGGATCACAGTTTCTTGCCAATATTCTTCCAGTCCATGACGGTCGATCATGTAATCGAGGGGCGTGAATATTCGGTTCGGCGGTTCCCAGTGGTCTTCCAGCGGGATCGTGCGCGCCGGCACCAATCCCTTCAGATCGTGGTTTGATCCCGGTTTGCCGGTCACCATTCGCATGGACATCTCGCCCTTCCAAGCCCTTGGGTCGTGTCGGTAACCACTCGGCGCGACGATGATGTCTCCAAAGTGTGCTTTAAACGGTTCGTACTCGCCGACGCGATAACGCATCTCGCCGCCAAAAGCTACCCACCACTCGTTGAAGTCGTCGTGGAGGTGAGGATCGCCCGGCGAACCACCAGGTGAAGAAATAACCGCCATCCGATTACGCGAGTCCATGATCATGACGCGTGACTTGGTTACCGCGCCGTAACCCCCGCCCGACCTTGCGATCTCAGGTAGAACCGGCGCACCGGGGTCTACCGAACCCGGGCTTATTGACTTCACGATGTCGTCATAGGTCACATGACGGGCGTTTAGTTCAGACATTGGCGTATCCAATTGGGGGGTAATTTCAGGTTTTGTCGCGGCGCGAAAATCGCACTCGTAGCAGTTTACCAGCCGAATCCGCTCCGACCAAACTGCGATGTCTCGGACCGACGATGTCGACCAAACCGAAGATAGGTCTGAAATTCGCGTCAGCAGGTAGTCGGATCTGCGACTTCGACAAAGACCGCCGAACTGTGACCCGTCGCTGTGATCGCGCTGAATTCGCCGTCGTTTGAGTAGACGACGCTGCCCTTGCTCGCATCCACCACGTCGCCCGCGATCTCGAACCTCAGATTGCCTTTCAACACGACCCACCACGATTCATGATCGCCATTAACCGATTCTGCGGCTCCGCCGGGCACCACGTGGAACATCTCGACGCGGTTTCGTTGGTCAAGCAATACCGACTCCTGCCAGCCAGCGTCTAGTCCGTGACGTTCGATCATGTACGGCAAGGGAGTCAGAATGCGGTTGGGCGGTTCCCAGTCCGGATCCAACCGCACGTTTCGTGAGGGTTCGATGCCCTTGATGTCGTGGTTCGAGCCCGGTTTGGTGCAGACCAATCTCATACACATCTCGCCGTACCACGCAAGGGGCGTGTGTCTGTAACCGCACGGTGCCACCGTTATGTCACCGAAAGTGGCCCGAAACGGTGTGTACTCCCCTACTAGGAATCCCATCACTCCGCCGAACGCCATGAACCACTCGTTGAAATCAGGATGTATGTGCGGGTCGCCAGGCGAACCACCGGGTGACGTAATGACGGTAGCCCGGTTTCTGCTGTCTTCGATCAGCACCCGATTCGATTTGAATTCGGCTCCGATGTGGCTGGAAAGCGTTGTCTCGGATTGGTCACCAGACGCAGCGAGGGTCGCTTTCCGTCGGAGGTCTTGGACGATTTCGCCGTAGGAGACGTGGCGCTGGTTGACTTCGGACATCTGAGCTTTCCCGTTGGACGTGAGCGTGCGGAATTGAAGGCGAGTTTAACACCGGAGATGAATCGATTCCTTGAGATTGGTGCCGAGAGTGGGATTCGAACCCACACGCCGTTTAACGGGCCGCGGGGTTTAAGCCCGCTGCGTCTACCGTTCCGCCATCTCGGCCGATTCCACTCGCCCACAACATCTACCACGCTTAAGATTCTAACTGTGAACACTGCGACAATCCGATCGCGGGTGATCGCCGCCTCAGTTGTGACCTAGGCGGGATACTGGAGGATTAGATTGGCAAAAGACACCCAGACTACCATCGGCATCATCGGTGGAACCGGTCTTTATCAAATAGACGGTTTCGAAGATGCTCAATGGGTTGCAGTCCAGTCCTCATTCGGAAAACCATCCGACCATCTGTTGATCGGAGATTTGGGGGAATATCGGGTCGCTTTCCTGCCGCGTCACGGTCGGGGGCACCGCGTGTCCCCATCCGAAGTCAACTACCGGGCTAATATCGACGCGCTCAAACGCGCCGGGGCAGACCGCATCTTGGCGTTCAGCGCCGTCGGTTCGCTGAAAGAAGAGCTGGCGCCCGGAACGTTTGTACTCGTCGATCAATACATCGACCGAACTAGTGGGCGCGAATGCTCGTTTTTCGGCAAGGGTTTCGTAGCTCATGTGAGCATGGCAGACCCGGTGTGCAGCACGATGAACGACGCGGTAGAGGAAGCGGCGAACAATCTCGGAATCAATTTTGTGCGCGGTGGCACGTATCTGGCGATGAATGGTCCGCAGTTCTCGACGCGGGCCGAGTCGAATTTGTATCGCTCCTGGAACGCCGACATTATCGGGATGACAAATATGCCGGAGGCCAAACTGGCCCGTGAGGCAGAGATGGCGTACACCACCGTTGCGATGGTTACCGACTACGACTGTTGGCATGAAGAACACGAGGATGTTTCTGCGTCGCTGGTGCTCGAGGTTCTGCGCAGCAACACCGATGGTGCCAGAGCATTGGTCAAAGCCGCGGTGCCGATAATTGGAGCGCTGGACGCGCCATTCCCATCGGGAGTCCACACCGCGCTCGAACACGCCATAGCAACTGCACCACAAGATCGCGATCCTGCTCTGATGCGGAAACTCAACGCCGTGGCCGGGCGTGTGCTGAAGAATGAGGGTTGGTCGGTCTAGAGCTGCCGCAACCTCGGGTCCAAGCGGTCACGGATCCAATCGCCGAGGAAGTTCATCGCAAACACTACGGCGAAAATCGCTAATCCGGGGAATAGGGCCATCCAGTAAGAAGTGTCGATGTAGTCGCGACCCTCGGCGACCATTGAGCCCCACGCAGGGCGCGGTTTTGGGATGCCGACGCCGAGGAAGCTCAGCGTCGCCTCCGTGAGAATCAACTGCCCGATGTTTAGACTGGCGATTACGAGTACGGTGTTTACCACTCCCGGCAACACGTGTTTCGAGATAATGCGTCTCGAGGATGCTCCTGCGACGACCGCCAGGGCCACATAGTCCGATGCTTTGAGCCGAAGCGTTTCTGCCCTGATTTGACGCGCGAAACCGCTCCAACTGAACAAGATGAGAAGCGAGATTATCAACAACATGCTGGAACCGAATACGACTACGGTGGCCAAAGCCACGAGGATGAACGGGACGCCGAGCGTGAGGTCCACCATCCGCATCAATATCTCGTCGTATATCCCGCCAAAATATCCCGCGATGAGTCCAAGTATCGTTCCGCCGAGGGCACCCGAAATCAGAACGACGGAAGCGATCATCATTGAGTAACGCGCCCCCCAGATGATCCGACTCAACATGTCCCTGCCGAGAGGATCGGTGCCGAGAGGGTATTCCAATTTTGGCTCTTTACCGCTGATCGGAGACGATTCCTGCCATATGGGCGGGCGGTCTTGATCACGCAGCTTGCCAACTAACGGATCGTGTTGAGCCAACCAAGGCGCGAACACCGCGGCGATTACCAGCACGGCGACGATGAAAGCGGGCATTATCGGATAACGGCGAAAGACGCGCCAAATCACCTGAAACGGGTTCCGGCCTTCACGAACGACGCGGGGTGCGTTCACAGAATCGAATGTTGTTTGCGTGTTCGATGCCAAGTCAACTCTGCCTGATGCGCGGGTCGAGCACCCCGTACAGGATGTCAACCAATAAATTCATAGCCAAATACCCGGCTGTTGCGAACATCACGATCGCGCTGATCACTGGAAAGTCGGTTCCGAACACCGACTGCAACGCCAATCTACCAAGGCCAGGCCATCCAAACACCGTCTCGGTCACTACGGCACCAGTCAGCAATGCGGAGAGAAATACTCCTGCAAACGTCAACGGCACTATGATGGCGTTCCTAAAAGCATGTTTGAGGATCACCGTCATCTGCGATGCGCCTTTTGCCCGCGCCAGTTTCACGAACTCGCTGTCAAGTATCTCGAGCATCGCAGAACGGGTCAGCCTCAATAACGCAGCGGCGGCGAACCATCCAAGCGTTACCGATGGGAGGATTAGGCTTCGCAGGTCGTCTTTTCCTCCAGCGGGTACCCATCCAAGCCACACGGCAAAAATGAGAATGAGCATTATGCCAAGCCAGAATCCCGGCATCGCCTGTCCAAGCAAAGCAAATCCCCTGGCAAATAGATCCAAAAATGTTCCCCGGAATATCGACGAGAAGATACCTAATGGAATTCCCACCGCGAGAGCGAAAACGTATGCACCAGCGGCCAGTTGTAAAGTGTTCGGAATCTTACGAAGAACTACCGTTGTCGCTGGGATCTGTTCCTTCACGGAGGTATCAAAATCCAAAAGGACGGCACCAGAAAGCCAGCGGAAGTACTGCTCGTAATATGGCTTGTCCAGCCCGAAATCGCGTCCCCACTGCTCCCACTGCTCATCTGTCGTGTACTCGCTCAAAAAAAGGTGACGCGGATCACCGCTCATCCTCGACAGCGCAAATACCAAGATGCTGGCTAGCAACAGTACGACGATTGCAGCCAACAGTCTGCGGATTAGCAGCTTCTTCAATTCAATGGCTCAATAGTCTCAGCGCGGACGCGAGAACGACCGGAGGCGGTCGTGCCCAGATTGAATCTAGGCACGACCGCCTCCGCGTATCAACCGTGCGATGCGTCGCAATGTCGACTAGCTACGTCACTCGCCGCTCATCACGACTGATTCCGGCGCGACGAATTCGGGTCCGGTGTTCATGTACGGACTGTACTCGATGATCTCAGGCCGCAAAACCACCGACGTGGGTAGCGTGCTCACCGATGCCACCAAGTTCCAATTGTTGACGTACGTCCACCACTCAATCGTGTTCGCAACGCGTTCCTCAAACGTGGTTGCGCCCAAATCAAGGTTGCGTACCGATATTGCGGTGATGTCGTCAGGCAACTCGATACCGTAGTTGAAACCGCCAGATGGCCGGTACACCGATCCGAAGAACGCGTCAGGCGCGGCATTCGTACCGGCTTGGATCATCCACGGAATCTCCTTTTGCCTATTGACCAGCCGCGGTCGTGCCGCGCCGTAGTCGGTAGCGTCTACGGTGACCTCACATCCAAGTTCACGCCAGAACTGCGCCACAGCTCCCCCAACTTCGGCGTCCCACTCCTTGCCGGGTGCGACGTGATACTTGAACGGGAAGCAGTCTGGGAAACCGGCTTCCACCAGTAACGCCTTTGCTTGATCAGGGTCGTAAGGCACGTCAAATTCGTCAATCCAGTGCGGATCGCCCGGGAACGCGTTCATCGCATTCGTCAAGGGTCTGCCAACCCCGGATTGGATCTCGTCGACAATGGTCTGCCGATCAATGCCAAGTCTCAATGCGCGGCGAACCTTGTTGGCCCGTTCCATCGATGCTGGGTCGTCGGGGTCGCCGATCCAAGGATGCTCGTCGTCAGGTTTGAACCCTTCGCGTGTGCGGTAGATATTTTCACCGTTCTGGTCGGTTTGAGCCCAGAAGTTGCCGGCGAGCATCACCACCTGATTAATCGGCGGACCAACCACTTGTGGCCGAGCACCGTCAATGTTCTTAACCGTGTTGCTGATCAGCTTCAATGGCACGCGTGCGACGTGGATCAGACCGGTCTGCAACGCGGCGATTCGAGCGAGCGGTTCTGGCATCAGAATGACTTCGTACGATGCCACGCTTGGCTGTTTCCGGTAATGACCTTCAACCGGTTCCGCTCGAACGTTACTATCCGTAACCCACTCGGTGATGCGGAATGATCCGGTCCCGACCGGCGTGAGGTTGGCGGCGTCCTCGCCCATCTCGTCGTAGAGACGCTTCGGTACGATGACCGGCGCTCCCAGCGTCGTGTTCGAGATGATGTGGTACCAACGAGGGTCAAGCATGTTGTCCCTGATGTTCATCTGCACCGTGTCATCGTCGACCGCCTCGAAGCTGGTAACGAACCGCTGGACGCCCTGGGCTCGTTGGTTGATGCTGCCTTCACGCAACGCATCGTCGAAGCTCCACTGCACATCGTGCGCGGACACCTCGCCCCAATCATTGCCGTTCCAGTCGGTGTGGAACTTGACCCCGTCACGGATCTTAAAAGTTACTGCGCTCGTGTCGGCAGCAACCTCCCAAGACTCGGCAATTCCCTCCGTGTACGTCGGGGCATCGAGATTCAACTTCGGCGGTGCTGAGTGCTGTGCCCACATCAGAGGTTCAAAGAAGCCCCAGAAGATGAGCAGCTGCATGTTACCTGTGCCCTGCTTACTCGGCAAGAAGACCGGCGGGTCAACGAGGATTTCACCGAGCCTCAAGTTGCCGTGGAATGTAGGCTTCTCCTCCACCATGGCAGGCTCCGGTGTCGCGGTAACAACCACTTGCACCTCTTTTTCGACCTCGACTTCGACCTCCTTGATCACTTCCTTTTCAACCTCAACCTCGACCTCCCTGATCACTTCCTTCTCGACGGCGACCTGTTTCTCGACGACGACGGTTTGAACGACGGTTTGGCCTTGCACCTCAACTGCCTTCTCGACGACGACAGTTTGGATGACGGTCTCGCCAGGTACTGATTTTTCGACTACGACTGTTTGGACCACGGTCTCTGTGCCACCACACGCAACGACTAACGCTGTTGCGGCTACTAAGACCGACAAGCCAATCGCAATCCACGATTTACGTGCCGAAAAGGCACTATGTATCGCATTTCGCATTTCAATTCCTCAAGTTCTGATTGTGATTCAACGTTCGCAACGATTCAGATTGCGAGTAAGCGAAAATATAGCACCTTTTGAATCGCAATTCGTACGCAGTTGGCAAGTTAGGTCGAACAACGCGTTGCTGGCATCACTGGTTGTCACGTCGGACGACCCAATTTAGGATTGCACGGGGAACCGGTGTCGACTGGAGCGAAAGCACGCATCGCCGGAAGAACACGATGAACGAAGTACGACGCTGGACATCTGCCGACGTTCCCGATCTCACCGGCACGGTTGCCGTGGTGACGGGCGCCAACAGCGGGGTCGGATTCGAAACGGCCCTCGAATTGACACGTCATGGAGCAGAAGTCACCCTCGCGTGTCGATCATTGTCCCGTGGTGATTCGGCTTTGCGTCGCATAAGGAACCACGTTCCACGCGCAAAAATCGACTTGATGCAACTCGACCTGGGTGACTTAGGCTCAGTCGGAAGATTTGCAGATCAGTTCGCAAGCACGCACGAATCGCTCGAATTGTTAATCAATAACGCGGGCATCATGGCGACACCTTACCGAACGACCGCCAGCGGATTCGAGTCGCAGTTCGGAACTAATCATCTCGGCAACTTTGCTCTCACTGCAATGCTTTTGCCTTTGCTGATGGAAAGCAAAGCCGCGCGCATCGTCAACGTGAGCAGTCTCGCGCACCGAGGCGAAACGATCAATCCCGAAGCCATTCAGTTCACCCGGGAGAACTACAATCGTTGGCGCGCTTACGGCCGTTCCAAGCTCGCCAATCTCCTGTTCACTTATGAGTTGCAACGTCGTCTAATCAACGCCGGTGTCAGCCAAGTCAGATCGCTTGCCGCTCATCCCGGCGTCTCGAGGACGAACATCGCACAAGGATTGGGTTGGATAGGTAAGGTCTCGATGCCGATCGCCGGGCTCTTCTTTCAAAGCGCTCGGATTGGAGCATTTCCGATATTGCGTGCGGCGACCGATCCACAAGCGACGGGCGGGCAATATTACGGACCCGACGGCAAGAACGAGCGCAAGGGGTATCCGGTGATCGTTTCCTCGTCTCGTGAATCTCACGAGGAGGAGGTCGCACGGCGCCTGTGGGAACGATCGGAAGAGTTGACCGGCGTCAGATTCAATCTCGGAGCGTGAGGGCGGTATGATTGGAGGCGACGGGCGGATTCGAACCGCCGAATAGAGGTTTTGCAAACCCCCGCCTTAGGCCACTTGGCTACGTCGCCCCTGAAGTTACGAGTATATTGCCGACTTGCCGGCCAGTCGCGCGTGTCCGGCGGTGTTTGGTGCCGAGAGTGGGACTCGAACCCACACGCTCTTTCGAGCACTACGCCCTCAACGTAGCCTGTCTACCAATTTCAGCATCCCGGCCCGACCAGGTATCTGGCTCACTCGCCCCCGAATCAGAGGAGTTTTGGCAGGAGCGACAGGATTCGAACCCGCGACCTTTGGTTTTGGAGACCAACGCTCTAGCCAACTGAGCTACGCTCCTGTGCCATCTACTTGATTTTACATAGTCGCCGAAATCCCAACCGATTCCGACCCGAAAATTAAGCGCACTCATCGCGTTCGCGTTGCCGCTGAATCTGATCCGCACAGCACCGAATCAAACAGTCGGCACCGCTCATGCGTCGGGGCGCTTTAGCGCATCACCGTTCGCGATCGCAATGCCGACTGTGTTGGTTGCTATGTATCAGCAGAGTCGTCGGATAGGAACCGATCTCACATGACTGTAGATTCGCCCATCTCCCCGGTGCTGACGCGCGTGGCATCGTCGATCTGCGAGATGAAAATCTTGCCGTCGCCGATCGCGCCTTCTTCGCCAGTCCGGGCCGCGTCGACGATGCTGCTGATCACCGCGTCTTTCATCCCATCAGGAATCACGGTCATGATCATCGTCTTCGGCAACGCCACCCGGTGAGAGAGGTGGCCACCTCGTCCTGTGAAGACCTCTACGCCTTCCTGTTGACCCTTACCAGTGATGTTCCAGTATGAGTAGCCCTTTACACCTGCGGCGGTCAGAGCTTCGAGCACCGTGGACGTCCGTTCCGGGCGAACCACTGCTTCGATCTTTAGCATTGGTAGTTCCTTTCTTGGTTCTGGGGCGAGGGTGTAGCCATTATGCTACTCCCTCGCCGACCGTTAGTTCGGTTTCCGGTTAGTCGGCACCGTCGGCGACATAACCGCGTTCACCGTGAGCCGAGATGTCAATTCCGATGTCCTCCTCCGATTCCGAGATCCGGAGGCCGAGACCAGGGATCTTGTCGAGCACGAATAGGATGATGAAGGAGACGATGCCGGAGTAGGCCAATGTTGCACCCACTGCAATCAGGTTAGCGACAAAGTGCCCGGCGTTGCCGTTCACCAAACCGCCGGCCGTGTCGGTCAAGGCGCCCCAGGCGAATATGCCAGTGGCTAGTGCTCCCCACATGCCGCCGAGGCCGTGGACAGCGAACACCTCGAGCGAATCGTCCAATCCGATCTTCTTGACAATTTCGAAGTGGACGGCGTAATGGCAGATGATGCCTGCACCCAAACCGATTGCGAGTGCACCTGCGACGCCAACAAAACCAGCTGCCGGCGTGACAGCAACCAAACCTGCAACCGCACCAGTGGCAACTCCGACTCCGCTAATTCGGCCGGTGTGAATGTACGAGAGGATCGCCCAAGTTACCGCTGCAACGGCTGCTGCCGAGTTGGTGTTGACGAACGCGATGATGGCGGTACCGTTTGCCGCACCTGCCGAACCTGCGTTGAACCCGAACCATCCGATCCAAAGAATCGCCGCGCCGAGCACCACAAACGGGACGTTGTGTGGTTCAATACCGGCGTTTCGGCGTTTGCCGACGAGGTACGCGGCCGCTACTGCTGCGATACCAGCATTGATGTGAACGACGGTGCCGCCAGCAAAGTCAAGTGTGCCGCCATCGAGGCTACCGATCCATCCGCCACCCCATACCCAGTAGCAAATCGGTGCGTAAACGAAGGTAACCCAAAGTACCAGGAAGATCAGGTACGTCGTGAACTTGAACCGCTCGACAAACGCGCCAGTAATCAGCGCTGGCGTAATGATCGCAAACGTCATCTGGAACGCGGCGACGAGGAGGTCAGGAATGTCCCATCCCAGCTCTCCGTTTCCGACGCCGATATTGGCGAGTCCGATATAGTCAAGCCCTCCGCTCCAACCGAAGTTGCTGGCATCGTTGAATGCGAGGCTGAAGCCCCACAACACCCAAACGATGCTCGCCACTCCCATGGCGATAAAGGAGTACATCAACGTGCTAACCACGTTTCTGCCCCGCACGAGTCCTCCGTAGAAGAACGCAAGGCCCGGTGTCATGAACAGCACGAGTGCCGTCGATGTCAACATCCAGGCTATGTGGCCAGTATCCATATTTTGTCTTCCTCCCGATCGGGTGATTACGCAATGATTCGGAAGATACGACCCTAATGTTTCGACGATGTTTCGCTAGTGTTACGCCTAGGTTAATCAGTGCAACATCCGACGAATCTCGTCGGATATTCGATTGCGGGCGCAGTTACAATCCACTTTGCACGCTTCACGAAGGCATACCTTAGAAGTACAGCGAAGTCCGAAACCAACCGGAGACAGGATTCCCGAGCAATGCCGATCATCGATTCCCACTGCCACTCTTGGAGCTATTGGCCGTACCTGCCAGAAGTGCCAGACCCCGATCACCACGGCTCCGTTGAAACGCTACTCAACCAGATGGATGTAAATGGAGTGGACAGCGCCACCATCGTCTGCGCGCAGATCCACCGCAACCCTGACAACAACGACTATGTTGCGGCGGCGGTGCGAAAGTATCCAGACCGGTTGAATCAATTCGCCGACGTCGACTCGTTCTGGTCGGACACGTATCACGTGCCGGGCGCCGCGAAACGTTTGGAGCAGGCTGCGGAAAAATGGCCGATGAAGGCGTTCACACACTACGTCGCCAGCGAAGATGACGGTCGGTGGTTCAACTCGCAGGAGGGAAAGGACTTCTTCTCTGTGGCCCGCGATGTTGGTCTCATTGCGTCCATCGCAATGGCCCCACATCACCAGTACGAGATACGCAAGGTCGCCGAAACCTTCCCCGAAGTGCCGATCCTCTGCCACCACATGTCGTCGCTAAAGTCGTACGGTGACGATGCTCAGGCGATGGTAGACAACGTCGTCGAATCAGCAAAGCTACCTAACATGCATCTCAAGCTGTCGGGATTCCACTACCTATGCCGTCCCGAACGCGTCTGGGACTTCCCTCACCATGAGACGCATTGGGTCTACGAAGCCTGCTACGAGGCGTTCGGCACCCGCCTATGCTGGGGTTCAGACTTCCCAGTTGTCAAAAAGGCCATGACCCACTTGCAATCCCTCGAAGCGTTCCGATCCCACCTCACATTCATCTCCGACGAGGATAAAGAAGCGATCCAAGGTGGTACGCTGGAAGCTCTATTGGCCAACACTCGGCCAGGCGGTTGAAATTCGGATCAATTCCGTCTCAGTGACCCGAGAGCACCTGTTGCGCAGCTTTAGTTCCGGCAATGCGACCAAACACAGCTCCGGCCATCATACCGCTACCCGACGGGTAGTTGTCGTGCCACAACCCTCCTACCATCTCGCCTGCGGCGTAAAGACCCCGAATGACCCGATCGCTTTTGTGCAAGACTTCGGCCGATGGGGTGACTTTCACACCTCCGTACGTAAACGTCATACCGCAGATTGTCGGATACGCCTCAAAGGGCGGACTGGCGATGGGCAGTGCCCAATTGCTCTTGGGTGGAGTTATCCCCGAAGCCGATTTTCCATCGAGGCGGAACGGATGGAATTCGCCTTCATGAATGGATTCATTGAACTGACGGACCGTTTCAAGGAATGCCCCCACATCACGAATCCCGAGATCTTTTGCAAGTGCTCCCAGGGTGCTTGATTTGTAAACTGTTGCATCTTCGTATCCCCGGATCAGCCCCCTACGTCTCTGCTCGGCGTCGAAGACCTGAAAAGCGAGCCCTCCAGGCTGGGACAGAATGGCACGCCCGGTCTTGGCATAGGTGAGCCCGCGCCACGTCTCGCCCTCATCGACGAACCGACGCCCGTGGACATTGACCATGATCCCGAAGGGATAGGAGTAGCGGCTCCAGTACACACCACTCACGCCTGGACCGGGGACATCGTACTCGGGTCGGTTCGAGTCCTGAGGGGACGCGTGACAGGTGGACCAACTTCCATACGGTTGAGCATCCAACTCCAAAGCCATGTTGAGGCCGTCACCGGTATTGAACGGTACGCCCCTGAGCTTTACCTTGTCCCAGCCGGCGCCAAGATACTGGGCCCGCATCCCCGGGCTCGACTCGAAGCCGCCGCAAGCTAAAACCACAGCGCGCGATTTGTAGCGGACATGCCTGTCACCCGTCCGAGCCCGTACTCCCGTCACTCTGCCCGCGCGATCCTGCAGCAGCTCTAGAGCCATAGTCCCGTAATGTATCGGTATGCCTAAACGTTCCGCGGCGCGAAACCAGCGCTCCTGCATGGCAAATCCGCCTCCATCAAATGAGACGACATTCGCCGACGTCGGACTTTCGTGAGACGGAATCCATGCGTGTCCGTATGACCGCATCCAAAGAACCGTTCTGTAGGCCTCCGAGACCAGTATGCCCGCGAGAGTGGGATCGCTCCGACCGTCAGTTACCGCCATAATGTCGTCGTAGTAGTCCGACTCTTTGTAGTCACGAACTCTCACGGCCAATGACCGCGTCTCTTCTTCGCTGACATCCGAGAGCAGGGCTACGAGGTCTTCCATTCCCCGGTATGGGAACCGCATGTGAACGGTCAGCGCGCTGTTGCCGCCCCGCTGAGACTTGGGCGCCTTTTCTAGCACAACGACGTCAGCACCCTGTTCCCGAGCAGCCACTGCGGCCGCTATTGCGGCGTTGCCCGCCCCTACCACTAGTACCTCTGTGTCGACTACCTTTTCCACCAAAAATGATTCTCCACTCGATCGCTTTGGCGGAAATTTTAACCGGCAAAAAGAGACGCGGAAAGCAGAGAGTAGAGCGCTCCCGGATTCCATCCATACCGGGACAACCACAGTCAGGCTAAAACAGCCACTTTATTGAAGTCGATCAGGTCAAAGTCGATCTTCGCGCCTAAACCGGGTTCGGTGATCGCGTGGACGAAACCGTTTTCGTCGTGTTCGATATCGTCCACCAAGCCGTACTTCTGCAACTCGGTGGGCAACAAGACTTCGAACATCTCGGTGTTTTTGATCGCCATGGCGCAGTGAAGGTTGGCGACGTTCATCAACGAGTTTCCGCCGTGGTGGATCTCGTAGTTCATGTGGAACGCCTCCGCCAAGTGAGCGGTCTTTATCACCGCCGTTATTCCGCCTTTGACGGCGACGTCGCCGCGCAGATAGTCGGTCGCCTGATGCACCAGCCATGGCGCATACGCGGTGAAGCCGCCTGGTGAGTGTTCAGTGGCCATAATCGGGATGTGTAACTGCTGCTTCAGCTTTACATAGTTGAAGATGTCGTCACCGGCCAGCGGATCTTCGTACCAGTAGTATCCGAGATCTTGGATCGCCTTTCCGACTTCAAGTGCTCCGGGATAGTCATACGCCCAGATCGAGTCCAACATCAACTGATAGTCGTCTCCAACCGCTTCACGCACGGCTTGGCAAACCGCAATGTCCTCGTGAATTTCCTCAGCGGGTGGATGAATCTTGTACGCCGCCCAACCAGCGGCTCTCATCTCCACTGCTTCCGCGGCGTAGTCCTCTACAGTCGCCAATCGTGGCGAACTCACGTACGCCGGAATGCTCTCTCGGTACGAACCGAGCATTTCGTAGATCGGCAATCCGGTAACCTTGCCGCCGATGTCCCAAAGCGCGACGTCCACGGCGCCGATAGCCCGCATCGTCGTGTTGTTTTGCAGGAAGATCATGGTCTCGTGCAACCGCTCCCGAGCCAGCGGGTCCTGTCCCATGACTACAGGTTTTAGATACATCATGAGAGACAAAGCATCTAACTCCGCGCTACGATTCGAAGTACCGAGAAACGCATGCCCATGGACACCCTCGTCGGTGGCGATCGTCAGCAACCCGATTTGACTGCTACTGCCGGGTTGTACAGAGTGTTTCTTGGGCAGTGCCGCTGGCAACCCTTCCCACTTGAAAAGGGTTAGCGATACGTCTGTAATCTTCATGCTCGTCTCCTAAATCCGAAAGCGGTTTCACCGTTTCAGCCTGCATTCGATGCCTGCTCTCACGCCATCCTCTGGCCACCGTCGATGTGTATCGATTGTCCGGTTATGGAACTTGCATCATCCGAAACAAGAAACGCCACCAATATCCCGATCTCCTCCGGCGTCTGCGCCCTGGCAAGCGGAATAAGCTCTGCAACCCCCTCGTTGAACACGTCGTATGGATCCATCTTCGCCAGCGTCGGGTCGTTTCTCATCCGCTCCGAAATCGCCAAGTCGTGAAACGCCGACCAAACCCGGCCCGGGCAGATCGCGTTGACGTTAATGTTGTGTGGTCCCAGCGTTGCCGCGCAATACTGCGTGTAGTTGATCACCGCTGCCTTCGATGGTCCGTAAGCATTCGCGTAGCCCGGCGCACCCGAAGGAGGTCCCCACCAGATCGGACCGCGTCCGGCACCGGAGGCGGTGTTGACGATCTTCCCGTACTGCCTCTCGATCATGTGTCCGAGGACAGCTTTCGTGCATCGCATCACGCCTTGAACATTGATGTCCAGGACCGTGTCCCAATTTTCCTCCCAATCTTCATCCAGACCACCGCCAGATTTGCCAGCAACTCGGCCAATGCCCGCATTGTTCACGAGTATGTCGAGGTGTCCGAACTCCGAGATGACATGCTCCACGCCCGTTGTCACTGACGCGTTGTTCGTCGTGTCGATGTGAACCGCGAAGCTCTTTCGGTCGAGATTGGTAACCTCTTCCACAACCGCGGACGCCCCTGAGTCGTTGATGTCAGCGATCGCGACGTCCGCACCCTGTTCGGCGAGCTTTAATGCGATGCCACGACCAATGCCTTGCCCGCCGCCAGTCACCAAAGCCATCTTCCCCGTGAGATCTGCTATCAATTCCTACCTCTCCTTTTGCATCGGAAGCAGGACGTGCGACGCATGCTCCGTCGAATGCCAGATCGTCTGCTGTGCAATCTCGTATCGCTGTTCGAGCCCAAGTGGGCCACCAGTGTTGGGGTTCACATCGAAACGCGGCCAGTTGCTGCTGCTGATATCCAGTCGAATTCGATGACCTTTGCGGAACACGTTCGAAGTCGGATAAAGATGGAAAGTGAACTCGTAAGGTGTTCCCGGTTCCATCATCTCCGGCTCCGTCCAACCGTTTCGGTAGCGCGCACGGATGATCGAGTCGGTGATGTTCATCGCGAAACCATCCGGATAGTCGGCAGACGGTGGATGAACGTCGATAAGCTTCGCCGTGAAATCAGTATCCACAGCCGACGAGGACGCCCACAAATGCATCACGACCTCACCAGTAACCTCCGTAGCCTTTTCAAGTTCCGGTGTCTGGAACGTGAGGATGTCTTGACGTGAATTCAGCGGCAACACATCCACGCATCCGAAGAAGTCGGGGCGCCCTCGTTGGTCGAATGCCCCCGCTCGGATGATCGTTTCAGCCGCCGATATGCCTCCGCCCATTGTCGGTACAGGATCCTTCGGAGCAAACGTGTAACTAGTCGATGACGCATCAGTTTGAGACGGTGCCTCCGTGGAAAGTCCACCGCCCGCGCGCAAGTAGAAGGGAGTCTCAACCGTACCGGGCAACGGCCAGTCGGGCTCAGACCGCCAATAGCCGCCGTGGTCCAACCGGCGCTCATAGTCGTGTTTGTTCATACGCTGGCTACCGGTACCCATCGTAAATATACGTACCGGCGACCACTCGGCAAACTCCGTCGTCATGCCCTTTAGATAGTGATCGAACCATGCCAACCTGAGATCGTTCTGGTTGACATGTGCTTCCGTTCCAAAATCGACATCGCCAGAGTTCGTTACCTCAAACGCGCCGTGGATCCACGGCCCCATCAGCAGTACTTGTTGCGACTTTTTGATGGCGCTCAGTTTCACGTAGCTCTGCGGCGTATTGCGGGCGTATGAGTCGTACCAACCGCCCAGATAGAGCGTTGGCACGTCCGCGTGTTCATCGTAGTACTCGTCGATCGCGTAGCCGCGCTGCTTCCAATAGTCGTCAAACTCACCATGCGTCGCGATATCGATCGCCCACCTTTCGTACGACGGCAATCGCCGCAAAACCGTCGCGCCCTCTTTCAGCGGGAAGTTACGCACCATGTCTGGCATGTCATCCAAGAACGCCTTCTTGATCTCGGCCTGCAGACCGGCATCAGCGATCGCCTCCTTGCTCGTCATCGCCATCCGAAACGCGTAGACCATGAATCGCTGCTCCAACGCGCCGTTCTGTCGCATCGAGCCGTGATAGTAGTTAGACGCGCCGACTGCCACAATCATTGTCGTCAGGTGGGACGGATTCATGGTTGCCAAAGCCGATTGGTCGCTGCCCGCGTATGACCCGCCCATCGTTCCGACTTGACCATCGCTCCATGGCTGCGCCCCCAGCCATTGAACGGTGTCAAAGCCGTCCGGGGCCTCTTTAGCAAACGCGTACCACTCCCCTTCTGACGCAAACCGACCCCGAACATCCTGATAAACCGTCACATAACCCCTTCGAGCGAAGTATTTCCCGTTGGTCACGTTCCGAGGCGCTGTCTTGTCGTACGGTGTGCGCTCAAGAATGACCGGGAAAGAGCCTTCAGCAGGTTGAGCGTTCACCGACGGAAAGTAGATGTCGGCGGCGAGTTGAACGCCATCGCGCATCGGGACCATCACATTCTTTTGAATCGCGACGTCATATGCGATCGGGGATCCTGCGTACGGAGCGTTCACGGCGTGCCCCTCCTGACTGAAGCAAATGTGGCCGCCAAATTGTCGGCCCGACGTTGAGTAACCTATATCATGTCCCAAAGATTCGCAGAAACTTGGCTACGGACTTGGATCGCCCAACCTGACATTGCCCGACATCTTCCACATCGTCTTCACTTCGCTCGTTCTGATGGGAGCCGCATTCGTCATCGGAGCGATCGGTTTCGGGTTTGGCCTGACCACCTCCCCCGCATTGCTCCTCATCCACGATCCCCAAACCGTCGTAATCGTAATCAATGCTGTAGCCATCATCGCCTTCTCCCTCATCCTCGTCGAAACGCGAGAACATCTTCGAAACCGCGAACTTGCACCGATGGGCATCGCAGCGGTGCTTGGGACCCCTATCGGAGTGTTCGCCTTAAGCACCCTCGACTCCTCGGTGCTACGAATCTCAATCGGCGTCCTCGTCCTGGTACTCACCGCAATGGTCGTCTTCAACGCAGAATGGAGGGTCCCTTACCCACGCATCTCCGGCCCGATCCTCGGCCTCATATCGTCCGCATGCACCACTGGCCTCGCAATAGGAGGACCGATCCTTGTCCTCTTCTTCCTCGGACGGCGCATGAACCGTCAAGGCGTTCGCGCATCCATGGCGTTCTTCTTCACCATCATGTACGTCGCCGCCGCCATCGGATACGCCGTCCAAGGACTCTTCACCACTGAACGAATCATCCTCATCGCCGCCGCCACGCCCGCGGTCGCTCTCGGCTACTGGATCGCCACCAAGTTGACCAGACGCATGAACGAGAAAATCTTCCGACCAACCGTCGTCGGGGTGATCGTAATCTCGAGTGTGGTCGTAATTGGCCGGGAGTTGATTTCGCTTTTGGGTGCTGGATCGATCTGAAACGATCTCCACATATCGGCGCGCTGCATGATAATTCGAGATGTGTAAACTACATATCGGCGAAGAGAGGAAACCAACAATATGAGAGCGAAGAATCCAATGGTCATCCACTACGTATCAGACATGGATCGAGCAAAGACGTTTTATTGCGAGGTTTTCGGCGTGCCCACGCTGGTCGAATCGCCGGGATGGACCACCCTCGATTTAGGCGGCATGGAGCTTGCGTTGCACATTTCCTCCAAGTCCGAGATCCGCGAACGGCTTATACCGCAGGCCGGATTAAACGTTGAAGTCGACCGCATCGAGGAGGTTTTCCCGGAAATTGAGCGACTGGGAGGACGACTCGTCGAGATACGGGAGCCGAAAGCCGGTATCCCTGTTCGATTGGCGAGTTGCGAAGATAGCGAGGGAAACGGTTTCGAACTCCGCCAAACGCCGTGAGATCAAAACGCTGACTAATTCCAAGTAAATTCGGCGCGCAAATGAACCGTCCTCTCCGCGTTCTCATACCAACCCTGGGGCGCAAAATCGCTCATATGCAAATAACACTTGATATTCACTTCCGCCGCACCATTCTCAAATGCAAATAGCCTGCTCATCGAGACATTCTTTTGCCCGTGATACTTGGATATCGCTGCAACATTTACAAACGTCACTCCCCATTTACTCTCTACATGCGAGCGCCCTCCATATCTGTCATCGGGATTTGTATGAGTATGTCCGCCAATCCACATATCAATCGCGCCCGGATTGCTCGCCAAATACAACTCAAATGTCCCAGCATCCGGAACACCGCCGACAAAATACAAATAAGATGCCCCGATCGGCGCTCCGTCCTCAAATCGTCCGTGATACCCGCCGTTAACGCCCTCCCACGGACCTGATGCCACTGTCGTTTCCTTCAACATGTGATGATGCGCGGTAACAATGATCTTGTCCTGATTAGCCTCCACGTTTTTGCGCCACCAATCGAACGTCTCTCTAGTGACTGCTCCGGCGGGATACCCGCCGTATTCTCCCCGACCTACCGGCGGTCCACCATCGTTGCGATCACCCATCACCAGAAACAGAATGTTCCCGACCTGAAACGAATAGCGTTCCCAAGTTCCTGCAATCGGATACGGTCGCCTGTCGGCATGCACACGGGAATACACCGAGTTCTCGCCGGTCGGGTCCACCCATTTCCTAAACCACCACTGCGTCTCCTCACCCGCACCGTTAGCATCGTGATTCCCAACCAAGTTGTAGAAATCTTCTCGTCCATGTTTGGTTGACGCCGCATACTGGCGGGCCACCTCCCTCCCTTCTTCGTCATCTGGCGGAGTCTGCGAACCCGATAGATCCCCGACATCAAGCATGATGTCCCAATCGAACGGTGGTCCACCCGCATCTCCTCCGCGCTCCGACTGCAGGATAGCCTCCTCCAAACTGCGCCGGTTGCCCCGCTCCAAATCGGTACCCACGTGGGCATCGCCACCTGCCCACAATTTAAACGCCGCTTCGCTCACGTAGCCCTCCAGGTCCATCGGTTCTCAGTCCCAATACCTTAATTGGGGCGAGCATGAAATCGTTGAGATGTCGATTTCGCGTCATTTAGAATCAAGACTTGGGCGTCTAACCCAACTCCCCTTCGTTCCCGAGTAGCTCAGCGGTAGAGCAGCTGACTGTTAATCAGCGGGTCACAGGTTCGAATCCTGTCTCGGGAGCCACCCCTCCCATGGCCGTCCCCGATAGCGCACGTTCTCAACTCAGATCAGCTTGCCGACGCGGAAACCCACAAACACCGCCGCCAGCGCGGCCGCGTTGCTGATAAACAGATTTGCGACAAATAGCGCCCAGCTGCCGCTACGGAAAAACATCGCCTCATCAAACGCAAAGGTCGAAAACGTAGTGAACGATCCCATGAAGCCGGTCAGCACCAGCAAACGCATGTTCTCAGATACCCAGTCACGCTCTTCGGCATGCGCCCAGACCAAGCCGAAGAGCAACGAACCGAGCACGTTCACCGTGAGAATCCCCAGTGGAAACGTTGTCGGCGAATATCGTTGGAAGATCACAACCGTGCCGTAACGAGCCAACGCACCCGCGGCACCACCGATTGCGACGCTGAGCACCTTCTCCATGTGCTAAACCTTATTCCATAGGGAATCGTCCAATTACACTCTTTAAGGCTACGCGCGCGGAGGCAATCGACTATGGCAGGAACGATGATCACTTTCCCGAGCAACGGCAGTGAGACGAAGGGTTATCTCTCGTTACCGCCATCAGGCTCAGGCCCCGGTCTGCTCGTGATTCAAGAATGTTGGGGACTCGTCCAACACATCAAAAACATGGCCGACCGCTACGCCGCACGCGGATTCGTGACTCTCGCACCCGATCTGTACGAAGGTGAAGCCGCAACCGAGCCGGCGCATGCAATGACGCTCATGCACGAGCTTGAGATCCCTCACGCTTCCAAGGTCCTCATCGGCGCCGCGGAATACCTGAGATCGCACGATGCAAATTCCACCGGAAATGTCGGGGGCCTCGGATACTGCATGGGCGGCGGAATGACCCTCCTCCTTGCCTCGCTCGGCGCGGTCCAAGCCGGTGCACCGTTCTACGGCGTTCTACCCAGCGGACTCCCCGACCCCGAATCCATCCGATGCCCCATCCAAGGGCATTTCGCCGAACACGACGACGCCACTGACGCGGTCCCCGGATTACGAGACGGACTAGCCGCCGCCGGAATCGAAAACGAATTTTTCGTCTACGACGGCACCCAGCACGCGTTCTGTAACGACGATCGCCCCGAAGTCTATGACGAAGCCGCAGCGACCGCGTCCATGGATCGCACCGTCGACTTCATGTTGAAGCATCTGTCGTGAACACCGGATCTGCCGACGCGCAGGAACAATTCAATCGTCAGGCGGCAAACTACGCGGTCAGTGTCCCGCACTCGAGGGGCGAGAGCCTGAGCATCCTAACGAAGTGGGCATCTCTCGACCGTTACGAATTGGGTCTCGATATCGCGACCGGACCCGGGTTCACCGCGTTCGCTGTCGCCGAGTTCTGCGATGCCGTAGTCGCCTCGGACATCGCCGATGGGATGCTCGAGCAAGCCCGCGCGATCGCTATCGAACGCGGACTGCAAAACGTGCGGTTCGAAGCCATCGACGCGCACGATATCCCGTACCCGGACGCATCGGTAGATTTCGTAACCTGTCGAACCGCGCCGCATCACTTCAACGACATCGGCAAGTTTCTATTGGAAGTCCACCGAGTTCTCAACCGCAACGGCGTCTTCCTCCTCTGCGACACCACGACGTCTGAGAATTCCCAACTCGCCGAATGGCACCAGCGAGTCGAAGCGCTCCGCGATCCATCTCACGTCGCCGCGCCATCCCCGTCAGGATGGCGAACGCTAGTCGCTGACGCCGGTTTCGAGATTACTAATTCGATCCCAACGCAGGTAGACATGACGTTTTGGGACTGGGTGAAACGCTCCGGCAGCCCAGACGACGTTGTGAAAGGACTACACCTCGACTTCGCCAACGCCTCTGATGCTGTCAAAACCGAATACGGGATATCCGGCATCGACGTTGACGACTTTCAATTCCATTGGCCGGTCTTCACCTGTCGAGCCGTCAAAACCTAGCCTCGGCATCACGGTAAAATCCGGCCCCTACACCGCGAGAGCCGCACTCCTCAGGTTTGATGACTCATCGGCGGATTTATATACTTGGGATTAACCGACGATCCGGTTCGAACTTCCCAATCTGAATCGAAATTTGCGTCGTATCTAGCGTTGGTAGGATACGCCAACCGACCCATATCAATTTTTGCTGCATCGATTTCTCGAGGAGCCTTCCCATGGAAACACAACCCATTATTGAGGCGCACGGCGTCACGAAGGTCTACCGAACGAGAGACGTCGAGGTGCGGGCGTTGGACGGGGTAGACATCAAAGTCGATAAGGGTGAAATGGTGTCGGTCATGGGGCCGAGCGGCTCCGGCAAGACCACTCTTTTAAACTGCCTCTCCGGCCTCGATACCGTCGAAAGCGGAGATGTCACCGTCGCCGGCAACGTCATTGCCGAAATGTCAGACGATGACTTGAGCGAATACCGCGCCCGAATGATGGGCTTCATTTTTCAGTCCTACAACCTCCTCCCGGTTCTCACCGCCCAAGAAAACGTCGAACTTCCCCTCGTGTTGACCGGCGTCAAGCAGGCAAAGGCATCCAAGAAAGCGTTGGAAAAGCTAGACCTCGTCGGCTTGGCAGACCGCGCCGATCACACCCCATCCGAACTCTCCGGCGGCCAACAGCAACGGGTAACCATTGCGCGGGCGTTGGCGAACGATCCGGCCCTCGTGTGGGCCGACGAGCCGACCGGCAACCTCGATTCATCCAACGAAGACGAGATCATGGCACTCCTCAGACAGCTGAACCTCGAACAGAGTCAGACGTTTGTCATCGTTACGCACTCCCGGCACGTAGGCATGCTTACGGATCGCACAATCCGCATGTTCGACGGCAAGATAACCGACCATGGTTTCCAAGGCACCATCAGACAGTCGGACTTGCCATCGAACAACCCCGCCAACTGACGAGGTTGCCGGCACTTAATTACCTGGTTTTTCGGGAATACATTTAAGGCAAATCATGGAAACGCTATTTGGTCTGAAAATGCAGTACATCGCCGCCGGTCTGTCGGCGGCGCTGTTGATACTGATTCTGGCAATTGCAATAATCGCCGTCCGAAACCGATTCCTCATCAAGCTTTCACTACGCAACATTCCCCGACGTCGGACTCAAAGCATCCTGATCATCGTCGGATTGATGCTGTCTTCAACCATCGTCGCCGCCTCCCTAGCCATCGGAGACACCATCACCGCCAGCATCCGTAACGCGGTCTTGGACGGCATCGGGGACATCGACATCACGATCAGCAAACCGGTCTTCGGCGAGCTGGGCGACCCGACCATATCTCCCGAAGAGGTCGAAGAGATCGCCGCCAAGCTCTACTCGGATCTTCGCGTCGATGGGATAATGCCCATCCGCACCGATCAAGCACCGGTGCTCAATCAACGCACTCGCTTGACTGAAGCTCGAGCCGTAGTTCGCGGGCACGATGTTTCCGGCGCGGTCGGAAACTTCCGCCCTCAGTCCGAAGGCGGACCCAGCGCTGACAGCCGATTGTCGCCCTTCCTCCTCAATCCTTCGATCGACGGACAAGCCATAGATTTCGCGTCGCTCACCGATGACGAAGTTTTGATCAACGAACCATTGGGCAACACACTTGACGCCCAACCCGGCGACATCTTGACGATTGTCACACCGCTAGGTCGACACGATTTCCGTTTGCGCGCAATCATGCAGATCGGAGGCATGGCGGCCAATGATCTGCGGGTGATGATGCCGCTTGCAACGCACGACCGCATCTACGGCAACGAACCCGGCACCGCGACGCGAGTAGATGTGTCGTTGGATCTCGAAAACTACGACCTCGACACAGAATCGAAAGCCATCGTCGATGATCTGACATTGGCATTCACCGATGCCGAGTTGGCCGCCGAAATCCACGCCGGTATGAAACCGTTCAGAGATTCCATCGTCGCTGAGATCCGCAAATACATCGACGAAAAGAGCGGCTCCAACGAGCTCAGCGCCGAGAACGAAAAAGCGCTCAATGAGTTCATCAGCGAACTTGAGCGGGATGAACCGACCGAAAGATTCCGCGTTCTGCTCGGAAGAGACCCCTTTGTAGGACTATTCTTCTCGATATTGAGCAAAGCCGATCTGGGCGTGATGGCTGAGGGATTGCCGCAATTGGCATTCGCTATCGGACAACTGGAGCGATTGTCGGCTTCGGGGTTCAAAGTCTTTTTGACGGAAATCGCCGAGCAGGTAGGGAACCTGTTCTTTACGTTCTTCACGTTCTTCGGTTCCTTCTCGGTGATCGTGGGTCTGCTCCTGATATTCCTGATCTTCGTCCTCTTGGCGTCTGAACGTCAGCAGGAGATGGGGATCGCTCGCGCAGTTGGCACGAAGCGCGGCCACCTCGTGCAGATGTTTACATTCGAAGGACTAGCTTATGCGATCGGGGCCGCCGCGGTCGGAACTGCGGTGGGCATCGGTGTTAGTCGGGCTCTCGTTGTCATAATGGCCAATGCTTTTGGCACGGCAGACGACGAAACCTTTTCTATCGACTTCACGGTCACGATCTACTCCATTTTGGTTGCGTTCTCCATCGGTCTCATTCTCACGTTGCTGACAGTGATCTTTTCTGCGTACCGAGTCAGCAAGTTGAACATTGTGGTTGCGATTCGCAACCTTCCCGAGGAGTTCGTAGCGTCTACGACGAAGCCGGTATTGCGACGGCTGCTTGAATTTGTGTTCTGGGTATTTGGTCCGATCTACGCGATCATTGGCCTCGTCCAGTCGGTGCGCCGCCACGAGGATGTAGGGATAGCGATCCTCAAACTAGTTTTCACGTTGCTCGTCGTCGGTTGGGCCATCGGATTGCTCGCCGCGTTCTTCCGCATATTTTCCCCTTACTTGAAGCAGGGCTGGCCTTACGCCATTGTCGGCATCGCGCTCACCGCGGTCGGTTTTGTCAGCGAGAGTGCCTGGCAGGCTTACATCGGAGCGAGTCTGGCGGTTTACGGCTTGGCGATGCTCTCGCTCGCCATTATGGTCCGGGTCCGCATCCGAGAGGCGATCGCTTCTCGGATCGCCTACACCACCGCTGGAGTGTTGATCCTAGTCATGTGGGCTTTGCCACAGCGGTACACCAAGTTCATTACCGAAGACTTGGACGCCAATGTGGAGATGTTCATTTTTGCGGGCTTCTTCATGGTCGCATCCTCCGTTTGGATCATCATGTTCAACTCGGACATCATCGTGAAAGGTCTCCAGACCACATTTGGCCGGTTTACGGTGGTCCGTCCCATCATGAAACCGGCCGTTGCGTACGCAGTGGCGAATCGCTTCCGCACCGGATTGACGGTTTCCATGTTCGCTCTCGTGATTTTTGTCCTAATGTCGTTCTCGATACTCACCCAAAGTTTCAGCTCGCTCTTGCAGACACCTGAAAACGTGACCGGCGGTTTCGATGTTCGCGCGGAGGTCGATTCGGATCTTCCGATTGAAGATATAGATGCGGCGATCGCCGTATCGCCCGACCTAGACATTGGCGATTTCACATTTATCGCTGGTCAAGCCAATGTAACTGCAGCCGCGCGCCAAATCGATGCCGAGGAGACGCGATTCTTGGAATTGAATATACGCGGTACGGAGCCTGAATACTTCCAAGAAACCGAACTCAAGATTACCGCTGCAGATAAATCGTATCTGCCCAACGGAATCGACACCGAGGATCCTGATGTTTTGGCGCGCGCGGTTTGGGACGCGCTTGCGCAGGACCCAACTCTGGCCGTCATCGCGAGCGAACACGTAATCGAAATCCAGGGGCCCGGTGCGCCTTCTAACGACGATTTCATGAAGTTAGAGGATCCAGGAGACACAGGCGCCGGCGAATTCAAGGCTAAAGAAATCGAAATAATCAGCGGCCGCGAGTTCGATACATCCAGAAATGCCAAGCGAACCGTGATCGCGCTAATTGATGATATTGCTGAGAGCATTGAAGGAGAATCAGATGGAGGTCAGCCTACGGGCTTTGAAGGGATATACACGGATTACCAGATCTTCGCGGAATTGACAGATGAACCGGTGCCCTTCACCATCTATCGCATGAACGTCGCCGAAGGGGTTGATCCGTCACGGATCGCGGCGACGTTGCAGACAGTGTTCCTAGATCACAGCATGTTGGCGGTTGACACTGATCAGGAACTTCGCACCAGCGTCGCACAGAATGAGCAGTTCAGTTTGCTGTTCCAAGGCTTTATGGGACTCGGGTTGGTTGTTGGAGTTGCGGCGCTTGGAGTACTCTCACTGAGAGCCGTCAATGAACGGCGAATGCAGATTGCGATCATGCGAGCCATCGGCTATCGCGCAAGGATGATCCGGATCCAGTTCATGATGGAATCGATCTTCATCACGGTAATCGGAACCGGACTCGGCTTGGCTCTGGGTGCGCTGCTTTCGTGGTCGTTCTTGGATGACATATCTGGCAGCAACCAAGGGTTGGCGTTCAACATTCCGTGGATGTCGATTCTGGTAGTCGTCGGCATCACGGTGGCGGCCGCATTGATCACCACCTACGTCCCGGCCCGACAAGCCTCAAAGGTGTTCCCTGCCGAGGCTCTTCGATACGAGTAGCTCGTTTGCCTAGGGCAGGCGATTTATGTCCGTTCAATCCGGATTTCGCCGCCGTACGGTGCGCAAGCCAGTTCGGTCGGATCGCCATCGATCATCCCACATACGTTGACGGCGCTGGCGGGGCGGATCTCATCGCCTTGACTGGCGGGTGTCGGACCCCAGAAAAGGCACAGCGCGTTCCCTGGAGGCCAGTAGGACCCTTTTCCACCACCTCTGCGGCAGTTTTATCGTTGCCGGCGGATATCGGTATCGGGAAGTAAATCTCGTCGCCCCAAGTCTGAACGCGACCGACTATTGGGAGCGCGTCCGCGATCAGTCGGGCCGTGGAGGAGTCATTCAGTGTGGCGGTCAGGGAGACGTCGCTGGCGGTAATGCGGATTTGGGTCATGACGATTGCCGCGACTTCCACTCTTGGTAGATGCGTTCGGTTTCTTCGTTGAAGGGGTAGAAGTGCTTAGGTGACACCCGTTCGCGTTGCGTGTATTCGAGGACTGCTTCTTCGACTTCGTCATGGTGTTCGCATTCGTCGACGATTTCCGCGGCTAGGCCGGACGGTAGAACCACCACGCCATCGTCGTCGCCGAGGATGATGTCGCCGGGCCAGACAAGGATGCCGCCACATTGGATCGGCTCGTTGACTTGATACGGCAAGATGCTAGGTTCACCGACCGTGGGTGTGCTCCCGCCTGCGAAAACGGGGTAGCCGTAACGGATAACTTTGTGACCGTCGCGGACTCCGCCGTCCGTCACGAGCCCTTCGGCGTCCTGAGTGACGATCCTCGAAAACACGACGTCGCCACCGGTCGATGTCTTCGACAGACCCATGGCATCCGCTACTAGGACGTCGCCTTTGCGAAGAGTTTCGAGGGCTTGCCATCTTGGAGTTTCATTGAAGCCTTCGCCATGCTGACCGGTGGCAATAACTGAGGCCAAATCGGGTCGAGACGGTAGATATTGGAGGGTCACTGCGCGGCCAGTCAACCTTCGCCCTTTGGCGAGGCTTTCGACACCAAGCATGTAGACCTTTTCGTAACCACGGCGGAGGAGTTGGCCAAGTACGGTTGCGTTGGAGATCGAGCGAAATCGTTCCAATAGTTCGTCGGAGACTTTCGCCATTGGTTCTGCCATTTGTTCGGGGCCTCGCGGGTGGGTTGCCAGTGTTTGTCGGCGATTGTGGGGGATGCCTGAAATCGGTTTCAAAGTATAAACGGAGCGGGTCGGGCCAATACCGATGGTGGAGCGATGCGCATTGGTGGAACGACTAGAATCACGTTAACCTCGACTCACCGAATTTCCCCGCCAACATGTCTACTGTTCTCAACCCACTAAAGCAAGTTATCAATTGGTTCAATCTGCGGCTCGTCAGGTTGGAGCCTCGGGTCCGTGCGGCGGTTATGTTCTTCGGCGTGATCATCGTTTTGTATCCGTTAGTTATCCAGATCTACGGCCCGTGGTGGGCGATATTGTGGTCGGCGTGGCTCGGGGCGTTCGCGATGTATTTCCTGTTCCGGTCGGGATATTTCTCGAAGCGCGTGTCGCTGGTGTTGCCGGGCCAACGAAGAGCGTATCCGGAGAAGATTCGCAAGATCCAAGGCGGAATTCGATTCAAGAATTGGGACGATGTTTCGTACCTGTCAGCAGACGAAGCCGATGAACTTATCTCAAGGGACGACCGCGTCATCGGATTGGAAATCGACGGAGACACGATAGCGTATCCGTTGTCTGCGATGGCGATGCGGGAGGTTGCGAACGAGGAGTTTGGTGACCTGCCGGTTTCTGTTACGTGGTCGCCGATCACGTACGCCGCGAGAGCGTTCGTCAGTCGAGGTCCCGACGGTGAACCATTCACGCTCGCGCCGACGGATCAAATGGTTCTGAACAGTCCGTTGCTAGAAGCCGAAAACGGTAGCCTTTACCTACAATTCACCGGAGAAGCAATCATAGGGCCCGATGCCGGTCATCAACTGCCTCGCCTGCAGTGTCTAAACACGACGTGGGGCGCTTGGTCTGATGCGTGGCCGGACACAGAGATGTTGTCGCCCGAGGAGACGCCTGACTCCGACATCTTTGAGAGCTACTACGCGTCGACGCGCGCTGGGCTCTTTCCGCAATCGTCCGGAGACAAGAGGCTGCCTGAAAAAGACGTCGTTTTCGGCGTGTCCGCAGTAGCGGGCGGGTCCGAAATTAAGACGTTTTCAGCGCACATGTTGCAGCAGGAACCCCTGCTGAATACTCACGTAGGCGATACTCCAGCTCTCGTCCTCACCGAACGATCCTCTGCTTCGTACGTTGCCTACGAAAGATTATTTGATGGTCACGAGTTGACTTTCGTAGGTGAAACGAAGAATCCGTTCCGGCCCAACAGGGTTGTAGAACGAAGCCAGCGTCAAGAACTTGATGACGAAGCAGCACCTCACTCGGAATACGAACCGTGGCTCTTGCGCGATGAACAGACAGGCAGCATATGGCACGCGGTCAAAGGTAGCTGCATCGAGGGTAGGCTCAAAGGCGCACAGCTTAGGGTGCTCGACACTAGGCTCGCATTTTGGTTTGCTTGGGCGAAGTTCCACGGCGATACGGAGTTGGTGCTCTGATGAGAGCGGTTTTCCCATCGCATCGCCGATGAGGCTAGATGTTTAGTCAAGCATCAATGACGGCGATTGTTCTCGCCGGAGGTCGGTCGCAAAGACTGGGACTGACCATCCCGAAACCGTTAATTGGGCTCGGAGGCAAGTTGCTTCTCGCTCGCGTAGCGGACACGTTGAAGTCATTATGCGCGGAAGAGATTCTGGTGGTGCGTCCCGGGCAGGAGGATGATGTGCCGGACTTGGGGATCGCGCTTGGTATGCACATAGTTACTGATGTCGAGGGCTCGGACGGCCCACTTTCGGCGATATCAGCTGGTTTGTCCGTAGCGACCACTCCGTTGGCGTTCGTGGTGGGGTCGGACTACCCTTTCCTTTCTCGGGCCTTGATAATCGAGATGACGCGGTTGGCTGGTCCAGGGCAATATGGGGCCGAGGATCGAAACTCGGCGGTGTTCGTTCGGTATGCGAACCGCCTGAACCCACTGCATGCCGTTTATCCGGTGGATAGTTGGCGGGTGTTGACAACCGAAGCGTTGGGTCAGGGTTTGCGCTCCCCTACTGCATTGATCCACCGAGTCTTGGATGAGGATATTCACCCAATCCAGATAATGACCGAGGACGAGGCGGAGCGGATAGACCCGCGGCTCTTGAGTTTGTTCGATGTTGATACGTTGGATGATCTTGGGGTCGCGAAGCGGATCATCGACACTCGGAATTACCATCGAGTACGGCCAGATTTGAAACGAGGCGGGATTTGAAATGAAAGTGGAACTGCGATGAGCAGAATAGTCATGATCCGCCACGGCGAGACGCAGTGGAACGCGGAACGGCGATCCCAAGGTTGGTTGGATCCTCCGTTGAACGACACCGGTGTCTGGCAAGCTGAACTGGTCGGTGAGCATGTTCGGGCGCATTATGACTTCGCACGAGTGATCTCGAGCGACTTGACGCGTTGCACGATGACTGCGGATCGGTTGGGTCTTGAGTATGCTGTCGATCCGATGCTCCGTGAAATCAACACCGGCGCGTTCGGCGGGATGGTGATCGATGAAATCCAAGAACGGTTTCCGGATGTCGTCGACCTTTGGGACCACGATATCGGGCGAGCGCCTGAAGGGGAATCTTGGCTCGATCTGACGGCGCGCGCGGGTCGGTTCGTGGCGGAATCGGGAATTCTCGAGATCGACGGCGACATATGTCTGGTGACGCATGGCGGGACGATCCGGGCTTTGCTGTCGGTGTTCTTGAATCTGCACATCAATGCCGTCCGGCATTTCGCCCAGAGCAACACGGGAATCACGATTGTCTCGCGAGAGACGGTTGGGGACCAGCCGAGTTTCGGGTTGGATCTGATGAACTCAACCGAGCATTTTCGGGTCTGAAGGGGGCAGCCTGAGGACTTCGGCGTTTAAGATTGTTGCTGTTTGGTAGTTGATTGGAGTTCGAAAGGAACGTCGCAAATGGGTATCAATCGCCGGGGTGAACAAGAGATCAGCTCGCCGTGTTTGGACGTCGAGATACGCACGATGTCGGATCACTCGACTGGATCCAACATGATGACCGTCCTCGAGATCTCGTTGCAGCCGGGCGGGGCAACGCCCTATCGGGCGAACTTGTCACATGAGGAGTCGTGGTTCATCTATTCGGGCGATGTCACATTCATCGAAGGCGCGGCTCGGTATTCCTTGACTTCCGGCGACTGCGTTCTCGTGGCGAAGAGTGTTGGGACGTCGGTTGAGAACACGGGCTCCGAGCCAGCACGGATCGTCACGATGTCCCCGGACCCGAAGGTGACTCGTGATGAGATGGACATGCCGGAGGTTGTTGATGGGTCACCGGGCGATAACGTTTTGATCCGGGCCGAGTATGAGGTCTTCGAGTTTGCACCGGGAGTGATGCGGGTGGACATGGTCGACGACAGCCGAGGAGCGACGAGTTCGTATTTTTCGGAGTTGAGTTTTTCGCCGGGGGCGCACACGCCGAACCACTACCATCCGGCGCATGAAGAGACGATGTTTTGCATCGAGGGCGAGATGACGGCGGTGTATGGGGATGACGAGGGGATACCGTTGCCGGCGGGGGACGTGTTTTTGTGCGAGCCGACGATTCGTCATGCGACGAACAATCCGTCGTCGGAGCCGAGCAAGTTGCTGGCAATTCACCCGGTGTTGAATCCGCCGCCTCGGGTGATGGTGGAATAAAAGGGTCGTGCCGGCGGTTTATTTGGTAGCCGCAGCACTGTTAGTCCGCAGACTATAAAAGTCGGCCCGACGACGAACATCACAAGGGCGATGGCCGCGTTGCCGACCGGTCGTGCTTCATGCATCGTCGAACCTAGATCCGGTTGCGAGGCGAGTTGATTTGAGACTACAGTGAACGCCAAGTTCCTGTTGGCTTCAAGTTCGCGTGTGCGAGCGCAGATCTTGATTTCGCCGTCTTCTTCGGTCGGCGCGCTGTCGAACATTCGGAAATTTGAGGGTGCGACGATTTGGACGATCGAGAAACTGTGAATCAGGGCTGAGTCGGGCATATTTGGCGTGATGCAGATCAATAACGGCGTTCCGAATTGGTAGGAGGTCGCATCGTTGTTGAAGCGTGTCCTTCGTGACTGTGGCATAGCGACGACGGTGAAGACGTCAGAAACACTGACTAATCGCTGGGACATCATTTTGGCGACCAACTCCTCTTCCGGTGGATGTCTTTGTATCGAGATCGTCATCTCGTCACCCCAGAAGAGCGATTTCGCAGCGGCGTGGATTTCGAAACCGTGTAGTTCGGTATTGTTTTTCAGGACTGTTGAACGGCCGTTTGATATTGAACCGGTGAATGGGTCGTAAGGACGCACTCTGATCAACGTGTCGCGGACGTAGAATCTCTTGGCGGCGGGCAGGCTGTCGTCCCTTCGATTTAGAGCCTTCACCCGCATTCTGTAGTTGATGCCGGATTTCATGCCGAGCATTTCGGACGATCGCTCGTCGGGAGGTAGGAAGAGCGGGAACGGTGGCGGATCGGGATGCCAGTCGAGGGCGTAGGCAAGGATTTTGGTGCCCCCGTCCCATCGCGGGTTGTCCCAGTAGATGGTGATGCCGTGTCGCCCTTGGATGGCGTCGAACTCTTCAGGCGGGTCGGGATCGGTGTCGCGTTGACCACGGGACTTGGCGGTATTGGTACTCGGATTGGACGAAGTTGACGTCACCGAAGCAGCGATCGGCGTCGGGGTAAACGTGGGCGTCGGCGCAGATACAGGGATTGCGGTCGGTGTGGACGTACTGGCCAGATCGATTGGATCGGCTTCGGTGTCAACCAAACGGATCCAAGCTTCGCCATGCCCGAGACTGTTGGATCCTCGCAATGCGATCTCGTATGTGGTTGAAGCCGACAGATTTTCGATGATGAACGATGTGGTGCCCGCGTCCAAGGAGATCATCGAGGGTTGCTCTCCTTGGCTGTTGCTACGCCAGGAGAGTTCGTAGTTTTGGGCAGGTCGTTTGACGGTGTTGGCTCGATCGTTAGGGTCGATCCATGTGAGTTGCACGGTGCTGGAAGTCACCAAGGCGACATGCACATCAGGTTTCCTCGGTACGTCGAGAATGAATGCTGCGTTGAAGGTAGTTCGTGCACCGTCGTCGTAAATCGCCGCGATTTCAACTTCGTATCGGGTCTTCGCTTCGATGCCTGGGATTAGGTAGCGGCGCGTCGAAGGAGATAGGCGGACGGGCATCGATGGGGAACCATTCGTCGCTGGAGACCAACTCAATTCGAACGCCACGAGTTCTGCTCCCTCCATCAATTGAGCATCCCATTCGACTATCGCACCACCATCCGCCAGTTCCGAGAACTGTAGTCGCATAGGATCTACGATCCCCGGCTGTGACGGTGTGGCGGTTAGCGTTGGCGTTACGGTCGGGGTTGGGGTGAAAGTCGGAGAAGGTGTCGGCGTCGGCGCGATACCGTCGGTAGCAATAGACGTGATGAAGGCCTCACCCATGCCCAACCCGTTGTGCGCACGCAACGCCACTTCGCAATTGTTTCCAGCCGCAAGCCCATCAATAAGATATTCTCGGGTGTCCTTACCCAGCTCAACCAACGTCAAATCGGTTCCGGTTCCAATCAACCGCCAAGAAAGTTCGTACCCGTCAACGGGCCTTCGGATCGTTCCAGCATCAACCGGCGGAGCCTCCCATCGCAGTCTGATGCTCGTTTCGGTCGTCTCGACCAATTCAACTGTTGGCGTTCTAGGTACATTGAACCGCAATGCGATCCGTCCAGCGGCTCGCCGCACACCGTCGTAGATCGCCACGACGCGCATCTCGTACTTCACGCCCGCCTCGATGTCCGGGATCGTGTACTCGGAGGCAACCCCTTTCAGAGTCACGATCGTTTCCTGGGCGCCAGCCGTCATGCCTATCCAACTGATCTCGTAGTTGGTCGGTTCAGGGACGCCCAGTTCTTCGAACATCCAACTTACAGTCAGATCGTCACCGACCAACCGATCAAAGACCACACTCAACGTCACGCTTGTTTCGGTCGGGGCAGGACCCGGAGTCGAGGTATTTGTAGGCGGAGGCGCAAAAGTAGGTGTGGGCGTGGGAGAAGGCGTGAACGTGGGGGTTGGTGACGGCGTCGGAGTGAAAGTCGGAGAAGGGGTCGAGGTCGGGGTGAACGTGGACGTTGGGGTCGGGGTCGGCGTTAAAGTCGGAGAAGAGGTCGGGGTGGGAGTGAACGTGAAGGTTGGTGACGGCGTCGGAGTCGGAGTGAAGGTCGGAGAAGGTGTCGGGGTGGGAGTGAACGTCGACGTTGGTGACGGCGTCGGGGTTGGGGTGAAAGTCGGAGAAGGTGTCGGGATCGGCGTGGACGTAGAGGTTGGTGTCGGCGTCGCAGTCTGTGCCGGCATAGGTCGAGTAACCGTGACTTCAATCGTTACGGTGAACTGGTTGCCCGCGTACCGCAATGTCACAGTTATCTGATCGTGGTCTTCACCTGTTGAGGTTGGGGCGGCATAGGTAGCTGTTATGCCGGAATTCGAAATGATCGTTCCGCGTATCGCAGACCAATCGACATCTGCGTTATCAGGAAGTTGAGCGAATTGCGCGCCGTCACCGTCGAAGACCCTCAATCCAATCTCGATAGTTGATCCGGCGACAATCGAGACTGTCGCAGGAACGGATTCGATGCGTTTAATGCACGGGTTGATGGCTGGCACGTCGATGCTGAGACCCGATTCCGGTGACACCGGAACGATTGCGTTGTCGTCTGCAAAGTTTGCGGCGACGGAAACCGTGTGTTGCACCAAGTTGCATTGCTGGCCGACGGTCTGAGTTGCCACGAACGATTCGTTGGAATTGGCGAACGTCGAGACGTGGCAGGTGACGACGCTCAGGTCGGCGGCGCAGCCTGCAGGCATTAAACCGAACGTGACTCCGTTGTCGAAGGCGATCTCGACGCCGGGGTCCGTTTCTAGCAGCCGTTGTTGGACCGTTACCGACCACGACACGGATGAAGTCGTGGTGTTGTAAGTCGGGTTTGCGAGCGTGATGCTGGGGCATGACAGCTCTCGGTGGCGCAAGATGCGCCTTGGGGAGGATGCCGGGATTTCTTGGCCCTCGATGAATGCGCTGACGGTCAACCGAACGCGATTGTTATCGCAGATGTGTTCTATGGAAGTTGCGAGTGTAATTGTGACATCACCAACAGCGGGAACATCGCATTCCCACCCTGTCGCGACAGCATCGCAGGATTGCGAAGATTCGACGACCGTCGTTCCGATGCTGGATTCGGCACGCAGCAGCAGTGTCGCATCTGTGGTCGTTCGGTTGTGAAGGGTGACATCCCAAAGTCCGGTGTGCGTATCGACGTCCTTCCGAGCCCCGACGATTGCGACATCAAAATCCGAAGGGTTTACCGGAACGTCCTTCGCGATAATCTCTTTCACTTCGCCTGATCGCGCCAAAGCCGTCACTCGCGGGATTTGGACGTGTATTTCGGATTGTTCGGCGGCGATTGGGACGCCTTCAATGGATTCGTCGTTTGTGAGAAATGCACCCACAGATAAAGCAATCGAGAACAACACAACCAACGTCACGGACACGAACTGAAATAACCATGTTCGTTGATTCGATCTCAAGGCGTAAATTTGTAGACGATCTTCTCGAGCAGATGCAACACCTATTGCCGGAGGAATAATCGTTCTCAATTATCGACATTATTCGCATTATGCCAACATTCCAAGTTTGATGTTTATAACACCGCTCAATCTTAATTGAAGGCTAGTCACACCGTAGTAACAGAACGTTATGATTTAATCCGTCCAATATAGATACTTGCATTTAGAAAGATGCGCGGATTTACGATCTGCATTCATCGTTACCGAAGGATGCGCGTTTCGATCTGTGAAGGAACAATATATGGCACCGCAGTTACGGCCCGTAGTGATCCACTGTTGTTGACGCTGGGCGTATGTTAACCGACAGGCAAACGAGTCTAGAATTGGATATTTGCCGAAGGCGACTGCGACGGATATACACACCGAGATCGGATGTTCGACTCTACGGCGAAGATGGGTAACCCGTAACGGTGGTTACCGGATGTGCTGGTCGATAGCGGTGCGGAAGTGAGACCGATCTGCGAATCGCAGTTCGTCAGTGGCAAGTGGGCTGACAGATGCCCAAAGTGACCGGTGGGGGCGTTACATGTACGCGCCCTAGGTCGATTTGATCAAGCACGACGCCGAGCGTCGGAATCCGTTGGGTATCGACTGCTGGTCGAGAGATCTCTATAGTCAGGAAGTCTTGCGGGGGCGTCCTCGGCCGCGTCCGCCGGCGGCTTTGGCACCGTACCAGGACGAATATTCGAAGGAGTTTCGGAACTGCCGATTGGTTCCGCATTTTCGGCACACACCAGTCGACTCAGGACCGTTGGGGGACTCGATTCTCCAGTGGCAGTTCGATCCTTCGAGCTGGCAGGGGGTGAGTTCCTCTTCTTCTTGAATCTTTTCTTCAACCTTCGCTTTGGCGTTCTTGCGAGGGCCGGCTTTCTTGGTGGTCATCTTGTGAGTGCCTAGTTTGTTGGTTGATTTTGGGCTGATTGGGCAATGGCTGACGGAAGATGCGAACGTGTGTCTCGACGCTCAACATGTGTTCAGAAACGGAGTCGAGACAGGACTTACGCTCCGATTAGTTGGCGGTACCGCTACATCCACCTTTGTCGTTCGACATTTCCCCCGCAATAAGTGGGCGAATGGCAGGCTTCACGGCACTCCTCGAAGGACTGGCGGATCCTTGCCGCTGGGTCAGCGTGGGAGCGACGGGATCCCTTCTTATAGAGTTTATCCCACGAGAAGCGATCGCGTTTGACGCGGTCGCCTTGGTGTCAGCTAACAGACCAACGATTGCCGGTCCGGTTTGCTGGCGCGGCGTTTTGCCGGACGAACTGTCGATCCCCCGTAGTGGGTCGATCAGGCGACTTCCACGGATGCGCCAGCCGCCTCGAGCTTTACTTTGGCTTCGTCGGCCGCTTCTTTGCCGATCTGTTCGAGGACAATGACGGGGGCGGACTCGACCAGGTCTTTGGCTTCTTTAAGTCCGAGCGGGGTGACCTCTCGAACGGCCTTGATGACGTTGATCTTCTTGGCGCCGATGTCATTAATCTTGACATCGAACTCGGTCTGTTCTTCTTCGACTGCCGCTTCCGCGATGGCGGCGGGTGCCATCGCGACCGGCATGGCCGCGGCGCTGACACCGAACTCTTCCTCGATCGCCTTGACGATGTCGGCGAGGTCTAGGACGGACATCGACTTGATCTCGTCAATGAATTGTTCTTTGGTTAGGGTCATCTTCTCCTCCTCTGGAGTTTTTTTGATGGTTTTTGGGTTGATCAATGTTTTGGTATCGAGTTGCTGGTTTGATCACGCCTCTTCAGCTGTGCGGCGTTGGTCGGCGATCTGTTCAAGAGCACTGGCGAGATTTTGGACGGGAGCGTTGAGCACGCGGGCAAACGATGTCAGTGGACCGTTGAGCGCGGACGCAAGCATGCCGATGAGCTGATCTCGGCTCGGGAGGTCGGCGATTTGTTCGACGCGGCTAGCGTTGATCAGTTCGTTTTCCATCACGCCGCCAAGGATCACCATCTGGATGCGCTGCCCCTTAATCGACGTCGTCAACGCTTTTACCATGCTGGCGATATCGTCTTCAGCGACTATGTACGCGGTCGGGCCGTCGATTATGGTGTCGATGTTGCGGATACCAATCTGGTCGGCCGCGATCTTCACGAGGTTGTTTTTGGCGATGAAGATTCTGCCGCCGCCGCTGGTGACATCGCGCCGCAGGTCGTTCATCTGAGCAGCGTTGACGTTCGAAAATCGCGCGGTTACGATCAGTGGTTTGTCTTGGATCCTGTCGAGGATGCTCGCCAGGATGTTTTCGTTACGTTTAGATGGCATGTGTCGGTCTCGGAATGGATATCGGTGTCTGTGGAATCAAAAAGCCTCGGGCTGACTGCTAAGTTGACGTTGGGTTGCAGCGCGCCCCGAGGCGGTTTCGAGATGTCGACAACGGCGGAGTGAGTTTTGCCGTGGTTCGTATCAGCCTCGGCGGGCGACACTTAGTGTCATTGGTCCACGGACGATATTCGCCGTTTGGGAGCACCCGCTGTCTGCAGCCAGCTATGTTTTTTTGCTTCGCGTTTTTCTGTAGTGACTAAACCTTTTGGTTGCGTCTGTGATCGGTGTTGAGCGTGTTTGTTTTCGCTCGCGAACCAACTTTCATTCTAATCGGAAACCGTTAGACTTTCCAAACTAGGAAGGTTGATCTTGAATCCAGGGCCCATTGCGGAGCAAATGGTGGCGGCTTTGACGAACTGTCCTTTGACGCCTTCGGGCTTGGCGCGGGAGATCGTGTCGTAAACTGCTGCGAGATTGTTCATGAGTTGCTCTTCGGTGAACGAGCGCTTGCCGATCCGTGCGTGGAGGTTTGCGTGGCGATCCATGCGTATTTCGAGTCGTCCCTGCCGTGCACCGTTGATTGCGGATGTGATGTTGTTTGGAAGTACCACAGTGTTGTTTCGCGGGTTGGGCATCAAACCACGAGGTCCGAGAACCCGGCCTAAACGTCCGACTTTTGGCATTTGGTCGGGTGTTGCGAGGGAGACTTCCCAATCGGTCCAACCGCCTTGTATGCGAGCGAGCATCTCGTCGTCGACGATGTAGTCGGCACCAGCTTCAGCGGCGATGCGGGCGCCTTCGCCTTCGGCGAAAACGAGCACTCGGACTATGTCGCCCAAGGAGTGAGGGAGCGATACCACTTCACGAAGCTGCTGGTCAGCATGGCGCGGGTCTGCGTTGGTGGAAAGGTGGACCTCGATGCTCTCGTCAAACTTGGCCGTTGCGGACTCGCGTGTGAGCTTCACGGCGTTGTTTGCGTCGAGGAGGTCCGTTGGTAGGTTAGCAAAGGCTTGGCGGTATCGTCTGCTGTGTTTCGGACTTGGCATATCGGGTGATTCTTGGGTTTAGGATGAGGTCGAATTCGCGTGATTATTCGGCGACCATGATGCCCATGCTGCGGGCGGTGCCTTCAATCACTTTCATTGCGGCTTCGATGTCGTTGGCGTTCAACTCCTCGATCTTGGTTTCGGCGATCTGTTGGAGTTGGGCACGTGAGATACTGCCGGCGAGGACGGTGCCCGGTGTTGGCGAGCCGGCAGCGATGGCTGCGGCTTGCTTCAACAGGGCCGACGCCGGTGGCGACTTTACTACGAAGCTAAACGATCGGTCGGCGTAGACGTCGATAGCCGCACGAACGATCATCCCTCGTTGCGACGAAGATCGCTCGTTGAACTCTTTGATGAAGAGCGGGATGTTGATGCCGTGCTGACCAAGAGCGGGCCCGACCGGCGGAGCCGGGGTGGCTTCGCCAGCGGCGAGTTGGAGGTTTACCTTTGCGACGACTTTCCTTGCCACTTCGATTTACTTCCAGTTTCTGCTTAGTGTTGCGCCAGACGGTGTTCGTCCGGCGGTTAAACTATGCCTTCTCGACGGATAGGAACGGTAGTTCGACCGGGGTGTCTTGTCCGAAGAAGGAAACAGTTACTCGTAGAGTGCCGCGCTGGCCCATGACTTCGTCAACGGTTCCGCTGAACTCCGAGAACGGGCCATCTTTGATGACAACGACGTCGCCGCGCTCGAAACCGAAGTTGACTTGCGGGCTGTCACCCGAAGGGCCTTGGATCATGCGCTGCGCTTCATCGTCGGTAAGAGGGGTCGGCTTAGCGCGACCCTCTACGCCTTCTTCTACGGAGATGAAGTTGGTAACACCGGGGGTGTTACGGACCACGTACCAGCTGTCGTCGTTCATGACCATCTGTACGAGGAGATAGCCGGGGTACATCGTCTTCTCAACGTTTTTGGTCTCGCCTTCGGTCATTTGGACGACGGTCTGCTTGGGCACAACGGCATCGAAGATCTGGTCTTCGAAATCCATCGAAACGATGCGTTGCTTCAGGTTCTGGCAGGTGCGATCCTCACGACCGGAGTATGTGTGAACCACGTACCACCGAGCGGTGTTGGGAATCGAACGAGTTGCGGAGGGTGTGGTGGTCACGGTTTAGGTTCCTGCCAGCAATGAGAAGACCCTTGAGAAGAGCCAGTCGAAGAAGCCGAGGAACACGCCCATCGCCGCGGCGAGAGCGATTACCAGCATCGTCAACCGGGTAGCCTCTTGGCGCGTTGGCCAGGTAACTTTCCGCAGTTCCCCGAAAACGTCTCCGACGAAGCCGAAAACCGAAAAACGCCGTGACGGCGTCAATCGAAGATCAGGTCTGGCTCGGTTCTGTGCCATTGTGGATCGTAGTCCGATCAGAGTCTAGCGGCGGCTTTCTCGGAATTGGTTGTGAGAGCGGCACGCGGGGCAGTATTTCCGGAGAGTGATTCTGTCAGGAGAGTTGCGCCTGTTTTTTTCTGTATGATACGTGTGGGATCCGCACTCGCAAGTAAGTTGGACAAGCGTTCTGACTGCGTTTTTTTTCGCCATTTCAACTACTCCTTAGCGGATATCCGTATCCAGGTGGATTGGTGCTCCGGTTTAAAGGGCCAATCGCCTGCGATCTCCGCGACTGTCGTCACGAGCGCCGCAGGTGATCGCCATTGGTCGTGGTTACGAGGTAACTTCGATGAAGACGCCCGAGCCAACGGTTCGGCCGCCCTCTCGGATGGCGAAGCGAAGGTTCTCTTCCAGTGCTACCGGGTAGATCAGTTCGATCTCCATTTCCGTGTTGTCGCCGGGCATGACCATCTCGATGCCGTCCGGCAACTTGATCTGACCGGTGACGTCGGTAGTTCGGATGTAGAACTGCGGCTTGTACCCGGAGAAGAACGGTGTTCGACGACCGCCTTCATCGGCAGTCAAGACGTAGACCTGCGCCTTGCCTTTGGTGTACGGGGTGATGGTGCCGGGTTTAGCGAGCACTGCGCCGCGGGATACCTCATCGCGGTCGATACCACGGAGCAGACATCCGACTGCGTCGCCGGTGAGGCCTTCTTTGAGGGTCTTTTGGAACATCTCGACGCCGGTGACGACGGTGGATTGCGTCTGGCCGAAGCCAACGATTTCCACGGATTCGCCAGTCTGGACTTTACCACGCTCGATCCTACCAGTGACGACGGTGCCACGGCCTTTGATGCCGAAGACGTCTTCGATTGGCATGATGAAGGGTAGGTCGACGGGGCGATCAGGGATCGGGATGTATTCATCGACCGCATCCATGAGCGCGTAGATCTGCTTGACCCATTTGTTGTCGACTTCGGCGGCCTTCTCGAGTGCTTCGGTAGCGCTGACATGAACAACTGGGAGGTCGTCACCGGGGAAGCCGTAGGACGAGAGAAGCTCTCGGACTTCGAGTTCGACGAGTTCTAGCAGTTCTTCGTCGTCCATCATGTCGCACTTGTTTAGTGCGACGACGAGTGCCGGGACGTTGACCTGGCGCGCAAGCAGGATGTGCTCGCGCGTCTGGGGCATGGGGCCGTCGGCGGCGGAGACCACAAGGATTGCGCCGTCCATCTGGGCGGCACCGGTGATCATGTTTTTGATGTAGTCCGCGTGGCCTGGGCAGTCAACGTGAGCGTAGTGCCGGCTTGCGGTCTCATATTCGGTGTGGGTAGTCGCGATCGTGACACCGCGTTCGCGCTCTTCGGGCGCGTTGTCGATGTCTTCGAAGTTTTTGGCTGTAACGTTCAACTCGGGGTTGTTAGCCAAAACTTGCGTGATCGCCGCCGTAAGGGTTGTTTTCCCGTGGTCGACGTGCCCAATTGTGCCGACGTTAACGTGCGGCTTGGTCCTGTCAAAGACTTGCTTCGCCATTTTCCTCTTTGTCCGCCCTTTCCTGAAGGGTCCTCATTTATCGAAAAATCTCGGCCTTATATTGGCCTTGCAGGAGGGCCTCGATCATGGATCCAGCGTTTGTGGAGCCCACACCGAGACTTGAACTCGGGACCTCATTCTTACCAAGAATGTGCTCTACCACTGAGCTATGTGGGCTCGGTACTTCTCGGTTCGAATTTGTCCTTCGCTCCCTGTATGGTGCAGGGAGTAGGATTCGAACCTACGAAGCACAAGGCGGCAGATTTACAGTCTGCTGGGTTTGACCGCTCCCCAATCCCTGCACAAACCTCCATACTAACACAGTTACGAATTTCAACATGTCAAGTTACGAGATTCGTAACCGCTACGAAGGCCACCAATAAAGCGTTTGTTCGTCCGCATTTTTGGAGCCCCAGGGGGGATTCGAACCCGCCAACCTGCCAATTACAAATCGGCTGCGCTGCCATTGCGCCACTGGGGCATGAATTAGAACGAGGTCGGAGGCGACCTCTTTTCGATGTTAATTCGGTTGACGCATCGGTTCAATGCCCTTGCGATCGAACCGATCCGTCGATGCTCTAGGTGAGGTGCGCTTTCTGGTCGAGTTTGAAGCTGCGGTAGAACTCTCGCAATTCACGGTACGACCGAATTTCGTAGACGTTGGCATCAAATCCCAAGGTCCTCAGCGCCTCCGCTACTCTCTTTTGCGACCTTTTCCCGCCAAAAGCATTGAACCAGATTACAGAGTTGGGCGCGATCGCGTTCAAAAAACTTTCGTAGTTATCTCCGCAGATGCGATTGCGTTGTAACGCGTTAAATATCGTTCGTTTGACGATGCGAATGGTGACGCTCCATGTTGGGAGGTTTAGCCAGATCACGGTGTCCGCCAAAGGTAGGATGTGAGGGCGGATCTTGCTGTAATTGCCGTCGATAATCCAACCGTCGGGCGATCCTTCGATCCGTTCTCGGACGATCTCGAGTATCTCATCGCCATCTCGTTCGACCCAGTTCGGCAGCCAGAAAACAGCATCCAATTCGATTACCGGCATACCAGTCAGGTCGCCGAGCGCGCGGCTTAGAGACGTCTTGCCTCCACGACCGTAAAGGCAGATCCTCCGTCCCAATCGGATGTCACCGGATGAGCTCTCGAAAGCCGGTGGAAAGTCTGAGACTCGGATTGGGTCAATCGTCACTGCTGTCTTCCTGACTAGACAGATAGCTGGACGCAACTAGCTTCGCCGCGTTCATCACTTGGCGTAATGACACGCGATGCTGCGAAGCGATTCGAGCGCAATCTTCGTATTCAGGTGCCGTTTGCGTAACCGCACCTCCGATCTTCCGAAGTTTCACTCGAACCGGACCAAACTCGGTTTCGACGCTAACCATTGGGCGATCGGTGACCAGCCTTTCGAGTTGTCGGACGCGAATCCCGAGCGTCGACGTTTGCTCGAAGTATGCGGCTGCCACTCGGAGGAGGTCCCTCTGATTTGCAATCGCAGAGATAATCACAGCGGGGCGTGATTTCTTCATCTGGATCGGCGTTGCCCAGACATCTACGGCTCCAGACTCGAACAATTCTGATATGGCGTGGCCCACTTCCTCACCAGTCATGTCATCGATGTTGGTTTCAACCAAAAATACGTCGGATTGCACGCTCGCGCCGATATGTTTTGCGACTTCGCCGAGCGAGGACCCATGAGGCGATTGCCCGAGCCAAAGACCAACGACATTGGGGGGCGTATCGGTATCTTTTGTGCCCGCACCATATCCGACAGTTTCGACTGACATGTTGGCAGGTTCGAATTTTGCCAACGTGGCAACAATTGCAGCGCCTGTTGGCGTGATCGACTCACCTGCTGGTTGGCCGTATGCTCCGACGCGTACCGGAATGTCGGCACTCTTGATGATCGCCATCGTAGCCGGTGCTATCGATGCGTTCTTGCCGTGGCTGCTGGATGACATTCCGGTTGAAGCTGGAAATGACGACGCGTGCAACGTGCCTAGGCCAAGCAGTCGCATGCCGATGACCACACCTGCGATGTCGATCAATGTATCGAGCGTGCCGAGTTCGTGGAGATGTGATTTCCCTTCCGGGGTGCCGTGAGCCTGCGCTTCGGCGACGCGCAAACATTCGAACACTGATCGGATTTTGGCGCGATCGTGATCGGGTAAGTTACTTGCGGCGATGCAACCCTCGAATTCTTGCCACCCCATCCGTCGATCTGCACCATCTCCCAAAACCACGTCTACATGCGTCGCCGGGATCGAACCGCGAGTCGTATTAGTTGCCTCAAGGTGAAATGAACCAGGGACGATTTTGGCTAATTCGCTTTCTAGTTCCGCTTTGTCGAGTCCAGCGTCGATCATGGCAGATATCAGCATGTCACCGCTGACACCGCCAATGATGTCCAAATATGCGATGTCGGTCATTGATCGGTCCGGTACCAATGAAGCGGTTCGTGGCGGCTGATCGCGTGCTACGTACCGGTTTTTAGTGCTTCGTTCAAGTTCCCCGATCTCAGTCCTTTAGGGTCAATCTCGACGCGGCGGTATCCGGCGGCGATGATCCCTGCATGGGCTTTCGATCGCATCGAAGATTCGTTGTATATCGGCAACATGTCCAACGGCAATTCGACTCGGGCGGTCTCCCCGTAGTGACGGACTCTGCATTCGGCGAATCCGAGGTTGCGGAGATGTTTTTCAGCCTTCGAAATCATCCTAAGCGCGTCGATCGTCACGTGAGTACCGTACGGAATGCGCGAAGACAAGCACGGTTGCGCCGGTTTATCCCAATTCGGAAGTCCAGCTTGGAGCGCGAGTGTTCGTACTTCCTCCTTGCCGATACCAACCTCCAAGAGTGGAGATCGAACGGAGAAGTTCTCTGCCGCTTTCATACCAGGCCGATAATCTCCGAGGTCGTCACGGTTTGCGCCGTTTACGATCACTTTATATCCCGCCGATTTAGCCAATCTTTCGAGGCGTTCGTACAACATGTCCTTGCAGAAATAGCAACGAGCTCCGTCGTTTCGCAGGTATCGTTCGTCTTCCATTTCCGATGTGGCGATGGTTCGAAAGTTCCATCCACGTTCTATTGCGAGCCGTTGCGCATCCTCGAGTTCGTATTCCGCCAGGCTGTCCGAAACCGCGGTCACGATAAGCGCGTTGCTGCCGCCGAGAATGTCGTGAGTGAGGTGGCTGACGAGTGCGGAGTCGACACCACCAGAGTAGGCAACGATGGCCGAACCGAACGATTCGATCGTTTCGCGTAGTATCTGAGTCTTTTCTACCAGCGTCTTTTCGGTCATCGGCCTAGAGGTCTGCAACTATGCAAAAGGGGGATTCGCGGACCGCGAATCCCCCTTTTTGTCGGCGGTTAGCCTTTGATTCATCCCGTCGATACGGCGAGAGGCTCGTCGTCGGCTATCGCGACGGACGCTGTCTCTCCAAGTATCGTTCGGTGCTCTTCGACGCGGCTGACGGTAATCGACTGCGCTTCGCGGGTTTCGCCTTCCGTGACGTCGACGAGGACGATGTCGCCTTCGCAGATCTCTTTGGCGAGGAACATCTCGGAGATCACGTCTTCAACCTCGTCTTGGATCGTGCGGCGCAATGGCCGAGCGCCCATCTTGGGGTCGAAACCGACGTTGGAGAGGTACTCCTTGGCTGCAGACGAAACTCGAAGCTCCATTTCGTGTTCCTTGGCGCGTACCTCGACCTCAGCCATCATCAGATCGACGATGTTAAGCACGTCATCGCGGGTCAACGAGCGGAATACCACAACGCCATCGATACGGTTGAGGAATTCGGGTTTGAAACCGTTGCGCGGGTTCTTAAGTTCCTCAAGCACGCGATCCTTCATGCGAAGGTAGTCGTCTTGGGATGTTCGATCGCCAGATTCACCGGCACTGAACCCAATCTTGTTGCCGGTGGCGATCAAGTTGGAGCCCAAGTTCGATGTCATCACGATGATCGTGTTCTTGAAATCGACTTTGCGTCCCTGCCCGTCTGTCAGCACGCCGTCTTCAAATACTTGAAGCAATGTGTTGAAGACGTCTGGGTGCGCTTTTTCGATCTCGTCGAGCAGGATAACGCTATAGGGGTGCTTGCGGACTTCCTCGGTCAGTTGACCACCGTCGCCGTAACCGACGTAGCCAGGTGGCGAGCCGATGAGGCGTGAAACGGTGTGCTTCTCCATGTACTCCGACATGTCGAGGCGAATCATCAGTCGCTCGTCGCCGAATAGATACTCGGCGAGCTGCTTGACCAGGTGCGTCTTCCCTACACCGGTCGGTCCGAGGAACAGGAAAGCTCCGATCGGCCTCTTAGGGTCTTTAAACCCTGCACGTGCGCGCCGAACCGCCTTCGAGACGATCTCGATCGGTTCCCGTTGTCCGAGGACGCGTTTCTGTAGCTCATTCTCCATGTTGCGGAGACGCTCGACTTCTACAACGTCCAGCCGCATGACCGGGATGCTGGTCCACATTGAAACGACCTCGGTGACGTCGTCCGCCGACACCTCGGTCTTGATGTTGTCTTTTTGCGTTTTTGCGAAACGCTTCTCAAAGCGGGCTATCACCGCCTTTTGGCTCGTCTCGCGTTCGAACAACTCTGAAGCCGCGTCGTAGTCTTGGCGCGTAACTGCTTCGTTTTTCTGCCGCAAAATTACGTTGAGGACGCGAATGGCGTCGCGGACTTCCGGTGGCGGCATCGTGTTTTTCACGCGAACGCGGGAGACAGCCTCGTCGACCAAGTCGATCGCTTTGTCTGGCAGGTGACGATCGACGATGTATCGATCGGCCAGTTGTGCCGCGATCTCGATCGCTTCGTCGGCGATCATTAGCTGGTGGTGATCTTCGTATTGCTTCTTGAGACCGTGTAGGATCCTTACGGTCTCTTCGACGTCCGGAGGTTCCACCTTGACCGGGCGGAACCGACGTTCCAGGGCCGCGTCGCGTTCGATGTGTTTGCGGTAGTCGTCATGCGTTGTGGCGCCGACGACCTGCAACTCACCCCGAACCAGGGCCGGTTTGAGGATGTTGGCAGCGTCGACCGCGCCTTCTGCGGCGCCGGCACCAACCAAGGTGTGAATCTCTTCGATGAACAGGATGCACTCGCGGTTAGCTTTCAACTCGGCGATTATCTTTGTCATCCGCTCCTCGAACTCGCCGCGGTATTTGGTGCCTGCGATGAGCGAACCCATGTCAAGTGCCACCACGCGACGTCCCTTGAGCATGTCAGGGACTGCGCCATCGACGATTGTTATTGCGAGTTTTTCGACGATTGCAGTCTTGCCGACCCCGGGGTCTCCGACGAGCACAGGATTGTTCTTGGTGCGACGACTCAAGATCTGGATTACGCGCTCAAGTTCGGTGTCGCGACCGATCACGGGATCCAGTTTTCCGTCAGATGCGAGTTCGGTGAGGTCGACGCCCATGCTGTCGAGCATCGGCGTGCGCTTCTTTTTGTCGTCAGATGCGCCTTTGCGCCGGGAACGTTTAGTACCCGTTTCGAGCTTCTGCGTCTCGTCGCGCACTCGGTCGAGAGTAACTTGGTTCGAGTTGAGCAACTCCGCGGCGGTTCCCTCTCCGTCGCGCAATAGACCAATCAGGAGGTGTTCAGTACCGACTCGATTAAGTTCGGTTAGTCGAGCCTCATCGACAGCCAACCGGATCGCTTTCTTGGCTCTCGGTCCGAGACTCGGTGGACGATCACCAGGGGTTGCTTCGCGGTTGATGGAAAACTCAAGTGCCGTGCACATTTCGCGCACATCGACCTTGAGGTTCGTAAAGACCTGGGCGACTACACCCTCTTTTTCGCCCAGTAGAGCGAGCAGAAGATGCTCAGCGGTGATGTACCGCTGATTGAATCGCTTGGCTTCTTCCTGAGCCGTCTCAAACACTCGCCGCGCGGGCGCCGAAAACATGTTGAATCCACGTTCACTGCTGTCGGGCATTGCTAAACGCCCCCTTCAGTCAGGTTGTCACGGACGCCCTACGCGCCCGCATGTATCAATCGTCAAAAAGATCTTCGAACCCTCCGTCGGCGAGGCGGGTCGAGGCTTCAGCAGATGGTGCCGCCCCGTCGCCTTGTCCACCTTGAGACTCTTCTACCTGTTTCAGGCTCAGACCAAGTCGGCGACGTTCTGGTTCGATTCGTATCACACGGAAGTTCCTCACGTCACCCTCTTTTACCACTTCCGCTGGGCTCTTGATGTGTCGGTGTGTTAATTCGGAGATGTGTACGAGACCTTCGATACCTTCTCCTACCCTAGCAAATGCGCCGAAATGCGCCAATTTCGTCACTTTGCCCTCAACAACTTGACCTACACTCAGTTGGTTCTCGATGTTTTCCCAAGGTTCGGGCATCAAACGCTTCATGCTCAGCGCTATCTTCAACGACTCGCGGTCGACTTTCAACACCAAAACATCGAGGTCTTCACCGAGTTTCACGACGTCATCCGGTCGATTCACCGACGACCACGACATCTCTGAGATGTGAACCAGTCCGTCGGCGCCACCCAAATCGATGAAAGCACCGAAACTCGATATCCCAGCGACACGTCCGCGTCGAATGTCGCCTTCCTCCAACTCTTGCACCAAGCGCATTTTCTGCATATGGTTGATTGCCTCGAGTGCGGCGCGCTCTGAGAAGATAGCTCGATTGCGTCGCCGGTTGAGTTCCAGGATTTTGCAGTCAATTTCCATCCCGACGAATCCGGGTTTCGGAGGTGCGCCATCGCCGACGTAAAGGTCTCGAGCCGGTCCCACGAGTTGAGACAACGGTACGAAACCCTGCACACCTTTGACCTGAATCACCGCGCCGCCACGGTTGGAGCCGATTATTCGCCCCTTGACCGTCTCTTCGGCTTCACGAGCTTTTTCGAGGTCGCGCCAGCCGTGTTCGCCGCGCGCCCGGTCGATCGAAAGTACTGGATAGCCTTCAGGGCCTTCGGGCCGTGAAACGTAAAGTATGACCTCGTCGCCGATTTTCGGGAGAGCGTCGTCGCCCTCTTCATCCGTAAGCAACCGCGTTTCGCGAATTGGGACCCAACCCTCAGATTTCTGTTGGATGTCGACCAGCAGGCCATCCCGCGCGGCGTCCAGCACAATGCCATCGATGATGTCGCCGCGTCGCAACCCTTCCTTCGGTAGGAACTGGAATACCAGATCGAGCTCTTCCAGCTCGCCATTCGCCTCCTCGCCGTTGGACGAGGCTAACCCATCCTGCCCTACTGCACGTTCCTCGGCTACTTCCGGTTGTTCCGTCTCGCTGGTAATCACGGCGACGTTTCCCGGGTTCCTCGCCTGCACCGTTTCTGTGGTCGTCAATTAGAAATCCTTGCGGGTGTACGTTACCAGTCCCGTTGGACTGTACGCCTAATTATAAGCACCTTTGGTTGCCACCTTGTTTCTGAATCCGCAGTGTCGTGACGAATTTGATGCCACTTATCGATGCTTGTGTTAACCGATTTTAACCATTTGTTTGCTTCGTTGCCCGCCGTGGGACAACGTGTCAGAACCGGAATCGGTCGAAACTACCATCGGTGGTTGCGGTATTCTTGATTCCAGAACTTACTTACTCGAATCTTGACTGGTTCTGCTCAGAACAAAAAGTCAGGTTGCGACTGGGGAATCTAGACAATGGATCTTGGAATCAAAGGCAAGCGAGCACTCATTACGGGCGGTAGCAGAGGACTTGGACGACAATCGGCGCTTGCGTTGGCGAACGAAGGAGTGGACATCGCGATCTGCGCCCGAGGCACAGACACGCTTGACGCGACAGTCGGCGAGATTTCGGATATTGGCGTGAAAGCCGTCGGCTACGCGCTCGACATGGGCGACCCCGACGCTCCTGCGCAGGCGGTCAAAAAGATGAAGGCCGATCTCGGAGACCCGGAAATCGTCGTTAACAACGTTGGCGGCAGCATGGGCACGAGCGATGTCGTAAATTCATCGATCGAGGATTTCGAAATGGTGGTCGACCTGAACCTTTGGTCGGCGTTACGGTTGATCAAGCTCACTTTGCCAGGAATGCAGGAACGCGGATGGGGGCGGATCATCAACATTTCGAGCATCTACGGACGTGAGGCCGGTGGCACAGCGCCTTATATGGTGGCCAAAGCGGCCATGATCGCCCTCTCAAAACATGCCGCGCTGTCGACCGCGCCAACCGGTGTCACGGTCAACTCCGTCGCTCCGGGTTCAATTCTGTTCCCGGGCGGAACTTGGGAACGATTCCAAGAGATAAATTCTCAGGAATTCGTCGATGAATTCGTAGCTCGCAACCTGCCGATGGGCAAGTTTGGCTGGCCCGAACCGGTTGGTGCGACCGTTGCGTTCTTAGCGTCCAAACACGCGGACCTAATCACTGGCGCTTGCATCAACGTAGATGGCGGGCAATCCCACAACCTTTTCTAGCCCTCCCACGGTCCGACGAGAACAACGAAATGAATGACGACCTGGTAATAGCTGGCAGATCCTTTAATTCCCGGTTGATGACAGGAACCGGGAAGCATCGTTCGGCGCAGGAACTGCTCGATTCGGTCGTCGCATCCGGGACCCAGATAATCACCGTTGCGATCGGGCGGTTGAACCTTGACGACCCAAATGAAGAGACGCTGTTAGACGTCTTGGACTGGGAGAAGTACCAGATTCTGCCGAACACCGCCGGAGCGCGCACCGCCGAGCAGGCGGTTGGAATTGCTCGACTCGCGCGCGAAGTTACTGGTTCTGACTGGATAAAACTGGAGGTGATTCCGGAGCCAGCTCATCTGCTTCCCGATCCGATTGGTTCGTACGAAGCGGCGAAGATGTTGTTGGCTGAAGGATTCACCGTGCTGCCTTACATCCACGCAGATCCGGTGTTGGCAATGAAACTTGAGGACTTAGGGTGCGCGACAGTCATGCCCCTCGGCTCGCCCATCGGCTCCGGGCGCGGCGTTCACACAGCCGAGGAAATCGCCATCATCATTGACCAGTCGAGCGTCCCAGTTGTGGTCGACGCTGGCTTGGGTGTCCCTTCCGATGCGTCGATGGTCATCGAGATGGGTGCTGATGCAGTTCTCGTGAATACGGCCATCGCGCAGGCTCGGAATCCAGCCTTGATGGGCGAGGCGTTCAAACTGGGTGTCGAAGCCGGTCGCAAAGCCTATCTTGCCGGTCGAATACCCGTCTCCGAAGCATCCCCAAGCAGTCCTCAGGAGTCGCTGGCCGTCACCGCGTGAGGTAGGTCCGGCGAACGCCATGTTCGACACGGCGCGCTCGCGTCTTCCAAACCCTATGCTCTGTCTGGTCACCGATCTTGGCGTGGTTGATGGCGATGTGGATCGATTGACCGATCGCGTTTCAGCCGCTGTAGAAAACGGCGTCAACATGGTTCAAGTTCGTGCGCCCGAGTTGAACGACGATGGGTTCGCCGGTTTGGTTCATGCGATTACTGGGTCTGTCGAACGCCGCGCTCTGATAATTGTCAATCCGTCGACACGGGCAATTCCGATTTATCCCGGTATTGACGGAGTTCAACTCGCGGAGAATGCGAGCGCTTCGATCAACGAGGTACGCCGTATTTATGGTGAGACCGCACTGGTCGGGCGTTCCGTGCACAGCGTCGACGGTGCCCGGCAAGCATCTTCAACGCGCGCCGACTTTGCGATTTTCGGCACAGTGTTTCCTTCGGCGACACACCCGGGAGGCGAGGTGCAGGGCATAGACATTGTCAGGAGAGTCACACGAGAAGCCGCGTTACCTGTCATCGGTATCGGTGGCATAAGCGTTGAGAATGCAGGTGATGTGATGGCTGCCGGAGCACGCGGCATCGCAGTGGTCAGATCGATACTCGGAGCAATGGACCCTGCGGCCGCAACGCGGGACCTGAAGGACGCGATGTTGACGTCGTGCGTCGATCAGCGTTAAATTGGCGCAACCGCAGCTTCAACCCGATCCGTCATGTCAACAGGTTCCGTTTGCTGACCCGACGCGATCGCGCTCAGATCTATTTCACCTTCGGCAACCGCTTTTAGCGTCTCAACCACTAATGGCCGCTCTCGCTTGACGCCCGCATTGCGGATCGCGGCGAACAGGGGCATACTTTCATCGCCGACGCGTCTCAATTGACCGATGTCGCTGGCCTTCGCGTCTTCCCAATACGGATCGAGTTCTGGACCGCGCACCGAGAAGCTGCAATATGTCGCCACCGGACCTCGGTCAAGCTCTGGCGTCGCGACATGCATCATTGCCCCACATCGATCGTCGTTATTTTCGATGACGTCCCAGACCGCGTCTTGCCATTTTCCGATGGTCTCCCCAGGAAGCGCAGGATGTTGGTTGAGGATCAACATGCTTCGACTGATTTCGGGCGCGAACAGCATGTAACCTGCCATCACTGAGACGTCGGGCGCGAAATCCTCGAGTTTGGACAGCACGGCTTCGTCGTACGCCCCCCTGAGTTGTGACCAAGGTTTGCGATCATGCACGCGACGGAATCGTTGCGACGACAGCGTTACGGTTGGGATCTCATTTGCTTCAGTTAGGTCAAGAAAGCTGTCTGTTGGAGCGGTTTGCCCTCGTTCGCGGCTGACGAAAACGAACTCGAACTCTGCATTCAACTGACCCGACTGGATCGCATCTAGTACCGCAGTGAACATTCCGCGCGAACCCGGTCCGTTGGCGGTTGTGAACCAACCGACGCGGAGCGGCCGGCGTGTGGGATTGCGCGAACCTCCGCCCACGTTCACTCGTCCGAAACCAGGTTTAGTTGCTCGGCCAATCCCTGCTGCAATCGCTGAATCTTGAGTTCTGCGCCGTTCAGCATTTCAGTGCAGGTTTTCGCGAGTTGCATCCCCTCTTCGAACAGCGCGGTTGATTGATCGAGAGACATCTGGCCACTTTCCAAACGACGGACCACGGATTCGAGTCTCGTGAAGGCGTCTTCGAAAGATGCTGGTGATTCGGTCTGGGATTGATCTGAGTCAGTCATGGTTGGGTTTAGGTTAGTTGTTGGTCGTTACGGCTCGGGCTTCGGCTTCGACAGTGCCGTCCGCGAAGGTTAGTTCCAAGGATTCCTTCGGTTTGATGTTGGCGGCGCTTGAGATGACGCGTCCATCGGTGCCGCGCACCATCGCGTAGCCGCGCTCAAGAATGTTGTTGGGGCCTAGAGCCCTGAGTTCTGCCTCAACGCGCTTCATGCCTTCGCGCTTTACTGCGATGTATCGGGTCCACGAATCTTGGGCTCGTGTTCGCAATTCATCGACACGGTCGCGGAATCGTTGAGTTTCCGGGGCGTTTTCTGCTAGGCGGTCATGCGTTAGCTCCAAGCGTTGTCTCGCTAGAGTTACTCGCCCTGACAATCCGCGCATCAACCGTCGTGTGAAGTCTGCGGTCTCGACGGTTAGGCCTGCGATGTCCGGCGATACCAACTCGGCTGCGGCCGAGGGTGTGGGAGCACGTAGGTCGGCGACGTCGTCCGCGATCGTGAAATTGGTCTCGTGACCTACGGCGCTGATAACGGGGATGCGACTGGCGAAGATTGTTCGAGCGACCATTTCGTCGTTGTACGCCATCAGGTCCTCGGCGGACCCGCCACCACGGGCTACAATCACGGCGTCGACATGTTCGGTCTCCGCATAGGCATGTAAGTCGGCAAACGCTTCGATGATGGTGACCGGTGCCAATTCGCCTTGGACAGCTGACGGGACCAAAAGCAGTTCCATCAAGGGATGTCTCCGTCGCACAACATTCGCGATGTCGTGCCAGACCGCTCCTTGTTCGGAGGTGATGACTGCGATGCGTCGGGGAAACTCCGGGATGGCGCGTTTGCGAGAACGGTCGAACAGCCCTTCGGCCCGTAGTTTGCGTTTCAGCTCTTCGAGCTGTGCTTGCTGATCGCCAACGCCGGCGGGTTCGGCAGATGTGACGATGATTTGCAAGTCGCCGCGCGGCGCGTAAATTCCGGCAGAACCTTCGCAGACGACCAATGCCCCATCTTCCAGGTATTGGTGTCCGCGACCGTAACGGAACATCACGCACCGAAGCGATGCCTCGCGGTCGCGCAACGAGAAGTAGCTGTGTCCAGATGCGGGTTGCGAATGCCCGGAAACTTCGCCGATCATGCTGACGTTCGCAAGCTGAGGATCGCTTTTGAGCAACCCTTGGATTAGTTGCGAAACCTCGGAGACTGAGCTGGGGCCGGACTTGTCGGCAGATGTAGTGGGGGATTCTACGGAGCTGTACATCGTATTGCCCCCATTATCAGCTTGCCCCCATTGTCGGCGTTTCTCTCCCGACAGATTAGTCGGCGCGGCCGATGTACCCTTTCGTGGTCGTGTTGACGCTTATCATGTCGCCTTCGTTAACGAAGAGCGGCACCTGTAGAGTGAGGCCGGTTTCAGTGGTAGCAGGTTTGGTCGCACCGCTTTGGGTGTCGCCTTTTAATCCGACATCGGTGTGGGCGATCGAGAGATTGACGGCGGACGGCAACTCGACGAGAATCGGCTTCTCTTCGTACATCAAGAGAACGAGTACCCCGCCTTCGGGTAGGAAATAGGTTGCATCGCCGAGCAGGTTGTCGCCTAACAGTTGTTGCTCGTAGGTCTCCATGTCCATGAAGACGTAGAAGTCGCCTTCCTTGTAGAGGTACTGTGCATTGCGACGCTCGGTCTGCGCCACTGTTAGTTTGTGGTTGCCGTTTAACTTGCGTTCGAACACGCTACCAGTGCTGAGTTGCCTGACTTTGAGCGTCAGCGTCGGCGGAGCTTTCGGGGCTTGTCGGTGCTGCCACTCCATGATTTGGTAGACGTCACCATCCATCAGGATGGTCATGTTGCGGCGGATCTCGGAGGAGGAAATGGTCATGCGTTGGTGCTTTCGTTGCTAATAAGGTTGATCGGTAGTTGCGAAATCTAAAACCGCATCTTTTCGGCGTGGCTCAAGACACGCGCACGTCCGTTTTCGAGAACCACGACATCTTCAATTCTGACACCACCCCAACCCGGAATGTAGATACCAGGTTCGATGGTGAACGGCATGCCGTCTTCAAGCGGCGTCGTACCACGCGGACCCACGTTCGGTTCTTCATGAACTTGCAAGCCCAGACCGTGGCCGAGGCTGTGACCGAACATGTCAGCGTATCCGGCATCGGCGATGATTTTGCGCGCGATGCCGTCCGCCTCACTTCCGCTGTGGCCCGATTCGACTTGCTCAATCGCAGCTTCTTGAGCATCAAGGACGATGTTGTAGATCTTCGCTACTTCGGCGTCCGCATCGCCTAGGACTACCGTCCGAGTAAGGTCTGAGCAGTAGCCGTGGTACGTCGCACCGCAATCGAAAACTATGGTTTCGCCTTCTTGGAGTTTGGTGTCGCCTGTTTGATGGTGCGGGCGCGACGCGTTTGGACCATTCGCGACGATGGTGTCGAATGACAGACATTCCGCACCGCGTTCACGGATCGCTTTCTCGAACTCCCACGCGGCTTCTTTCTCGGTCATGCCAGCAGAAAGTTTGCCGACTGTTTCCTCGAAGGCAGCATCGCCGATATCGATTGCGCGTTGAAGCAGCTCGATCTCTCCAGCATCTTTGATGACGCGCAACTTGGCGGCGGCGCCCGATTTGGGTTCGAGAGCTACTTCGATATCACTTTCGGCAATGGCGTCTTCAAACATCTTGAGCGCCGATACGGTCAGGTTGTCAGCTTCGAAACCGATCCTGTTGATGCCCATATCTCCAAGAAGTTTCGGGAACCACTCTGACAATCGGCCTTGGATTTGCGAAATCTCGAAGCCGCTCGCTTGATCACCCGCTTGCTCGGTGTAACGGAAATCGGTCGCAAGCACCGCTTCAGTCTTAGTGACGAAGAGGTAGCCGGCCGTCCCAATAAACCCGGACAAGTAGCGACGATTATGCGGATCGGAGATCAACATAGCGTCGATCTCTTGTTCTTGGATCAACGAGCGGAGAGCGGCGACGCGATTCGGGTGCCGAAAATCCTTTTCGCTCATGCGGATGATTCCTCGATATGTGCCACTAGACTCTCCAAAGCGAAGACGTAGCCGCGCCACCCTAACCCAGCTATCTGCCCCATGGCAAAAGGAGCAATCACCGAGTGACGGCGGAATTCCTCACGGGCGTGGATGTTAGATATGTGGACCTCAACGACGGGCAGCTTGCTATCAAGAACAGCGTCGAGAATCGAGTAGCCAACCTGCGTGAGGGCTCCGGCATTGATGATGATTCCGCCGGCGTTATCAGTCTCGGCTTGTATCCAGTCGACGATTGCACCTTCGTGGTTCGATTGGAAGAATGCGACTTCAACGCCAAGTTCTTCAGCGCGCGCCGCGACACGCTCCTCAATGTGTGCGAGCGTGATTGAACCGTAGTGTCCGGCATCGCGTTTGCCCAAATTGTTCAGATTCGGGCCATTGATTATTAAGATGCGATCCATCGGTTGGGGCTGTTAGTTAAGCGTTGAGTTCGGCGCGTTGCGATGGTCGAAATTCGACCGGGGCGCGACATTTAAGGCTATAACGCGTCCGGCGATTTGCGCCTCTTAATGTCTCGCCTGCGTCCTGCTCCAGGATGAGCGTCGAGATATACCTTGCGCGCCTGCTCGGCCGAAACGTGGGTGTAGACCTGAGTCGTAGATGGCGATTCGTGCCCTAACAGGTCTTGAACTACGCGCAGATCGGCGCCTCCATTAAGGAGATGCGTCGCGAAGCTGTGCCGGAGATTGTGCGTGTGGAATACGGAATCCAATCCGGCGGTCAACGCATGTTTCTTGACGATGCTCTGTATTCCGCGCTCACTCAACCGACCACCGAGATTGTTCAGAAACATCGCGTCACCTGAACGACCGGCAACGAGTTTCGGACGCGTGTGACCGATGTAATCGGTCAACCACTTCACAGCCGATCCACCAACTAACACGATGCGTTGCTTTGAGCCTTTTCCGAACACGCGACATTCTCTCGTCTTCAGTCCGACGTCAGCAACATCCATCGATCTCGCTTCCGAAACACGCACACCGGAAGCATAGATCAGTTCGAGGAGCGCTCGATCGCGCAGTCCCAGCGTTGTCGAGGTATCTGGCGCTTCTAGAAGTCGTTCGATTTCGGATTCCGAAACAACGTACGGCAATGTTCTGGGTTGCTTGGGCGCTGAGACCATATCGGTTTCATTCGAATCGACGCGACCGGTTTCTTGCAACCAACCGAAGAATGTGCGAAGTGCTGTGAGTTTGCGGCTGATCGAGGCCTTTGCGTATCTGCGATTCGCCAACCAAGCCAAATAGCTACGGAGTTGACGACGATCCGGCGACACGACATCGTCGATGCGATCCGTTTCCGCTAAGAAATCCATGAACGCGGCCAAATCATTCATGTAGTTCCGGACCGTGGGAACAGCGAGTTGCCTGATTGAGAGGAGGTGTTGTTCGTACTGTCTCAGAAGTGGCACCCAATCCGTGTCGGACACGGTTTTCCACAACCCGGGTACGCTGACGCGAGGTACCGTTTGATTTGTTGGCGCCATCACGCGCTCCGTCCGATCGGGCAGACGTAGCCTATGTGGACGAAGAGTGAATTGCTAACTCGTCTTGCGGCTACTGCGATTGCTGGTTCGAGAACGCGAGCCCGTAGACCTCGTGGCCCGCCGCTTCGCCGCTTCAGGGTGCTCCTTGAAGCAACGCTGCATACGCTGCGCCTTCTTTTCGTCCCACTCTTCAAGCTCGGATTCGTCGGAGGGTTTGAGGTCGAGCGCAACGCGGCACTTCGGAAATTCCGGGCACGCGAGGAACTCGCCCCGGCGCCCATTGCGAGCAACGAGTTCGGTACCGCCGTCGCAAATAACGCCTGAGCCAACTTCGACACGCTTTTCGAGCTCGGGAACACCGTCTGGATGCGCGGCGTGGCATTGTGACATCCGGCGAGTGAACTCGCCTTGCCATTCTTCGATCTTCTCACCATCGGACTCGTCACTGGGTCGCAGGTCCATCGCAAACTTGCACGTCGGATATTCCGGACATGCCAAGAAGTCGCCTCGGCGTCCGTTGCGAACAACTAACTCGGTTCCGCCTTCGCAATTGATCCCGCTCGAAACGTCGAACTCGGACCGACGCACTCGTTGTGCGTTTTGGAAGGCATGATCCAAAGCGGCATCGAACGGACCGTAAAACTCCCGGAGCATCTCAACCCGTTCCATGTCTCCGTTCGCGATGTCGTCAAGCTTCGTCTCCATGCCAGCCGTGAACCCAACGTCAACAATGTCATGGAAATACTGCTTCAACATCCCGCACACCGCTGTTCCGCTCTTCGTCGGATGAAACCGGTTCCGCTCGCGCGTCACGTAGTTCCTATCGACGATTCTGCCCACAATGGTGGCGTAAGTGCTAGGCCTTCCGATACCAAGTTCTTCCAATGTGCGGATGAGGTTAGCTTCGGTGTAGCGCGGGGGCGGTTGTGTCAACTTCTGATCGCTATTGACCTTGATCAGATTCAACGTCTCGCCTTCAACAAGTGAAGGCAGACGCCTCGCGTCTTCGGATTCGGAGTCTTCGTCTTTGGCCTCGATGTAGAGAACGCGGAAGCCGTCGAATACCATGACCGATCCGGTGGCGCGCATGTGATGGGTTTTCCCATCGGTCAATTTGGCGCCAATGTCGGCGCGGGTACGCTCGTCAACCCCGTCCGCCATCTGACTCGCCACCGTACGTTTCCAAATCAGGTCGTACAACTTGCGCTGATCATCGTTGAGATATTGGGACACTCGTGCCGGCGTATTTGCTATCGAAGTCGGTCGGATCGCCTCGTGTGCTTCTTGCGCGTTGCGCGAGCTGGTTCGATACACACGGTGTCCTACCGAGTACTTGTCGCCAAATTCGTGGTGGATGAAATCCATTGCCTGTTCAAGTGCCGACGTAGCCAAGTTGGTCGAGTCGGTCCTCATATAGGTGATTAGGCCTACTGGTTCACCGTCCCCCAGCACAACACCTTCGTACAGACTCTGGGCCGAACTCATCGTCCGTTGCGCGCTGAAGCGCAGACTCCGGGCCGCCTGCTGCTGCAACGTGCTTGTAATGAAAGGCGGACGAGGTCGGACCTTGAATTCCCGTTTGGTGACTCCGGTCACCGAATAAGAAGCGGCGTTCAACTCGTCCGAAATCGAGGTCGCAGTCTCCTTGTTGGGAACAAGCCCATTCTCGGGATTGTTTGGATCCTTCTTTTCGCCGTCGAGCCGGTACAACCGAGCCACAACACGGATGCCGGGTTCCTCTTTGTCAAGATCGACTGAAACCAGCCAGTACTCTTTCGGCACAAAGGCGTCGATCTCGGCCTCACGGTCGACAACAAGCCGCAGCGCGACCGACTGGACCCTCCCCGCGGACTGCGCCCCGGCGACTTTGTTACGAATAAATGGACTGAGTTTGAAACCCACGAGACGGTCGAGAATTCGTCGCGCCTGCTGTGCCTCAACCAACTGATAGTCGATGGGTCGCGGCTCCTTGAACGCTTGCATCACCGCGCCTTTGGTGATTTCGTGGAATACCACGCGACGCGCTTCGTCATCCGGGATATTCAATATCTGGCTCAGGTGCCAAGAAATCGCTTCGCCCTCGCGGTCCGGGTCCGTCGCCAAGTAGATACCAGCAGCGTTTTTGGCCGCCGCTTTAAGTTCGTTTACGACCTTGCGACGGTCGGCGACAATGCTGTACTTGGGCTCGAAATCGTTCCCTACGTCGACACCCATCTTGGACTTTTGCAAGTCACGGACGTGACCAACTGACGCTTTGACCGCGAAGCCCTCCCCCAAGTAGCGCTCAATCGTGCGCGCCTTGGCAGCAGATTCGACGATCACAAGATTGTCGCCAGTTTTTGTTCGCGTTCCCAATTCGTCACCACTCCAGATGAGTTTCCGATTCGCCGGAAACTGTAATTATGCAGGTTGGCCCTGATCTAGCAATCTGGGCGCGCCAACCTCGGCGCGTTTATTCGTCAACTCGTACAAAGCGCCTTCTGTGCACTTCACCGCACCCCTCACCTCCATCATAGTAAGCGTTGACATCACGTCGGTTACGGATACCGACATCGACCGCGCTAATTCGTCTATATGAATCGGCCCCTCGGATTCGCTGAGTACCCTGGCGATAGCGTGCTCTTGTTCATTGAACGTCTCGATCTCTTCGACGCGCGGTTTTCGCGGTCTCGGCACGGTAGCGCCCAACGGTTCGTTTCTTGCGGCCACTGTCGACGAGATGTGGGCTAAAGATTGGCGGCGGGTTGTCTCCGGGTCGCGCTCGAGGTCTCCGAAAAAGACACTCAACTCTTGAAGCACATCGTCCGCGCAAGTCGTGAGTTTTGCACCTTGTTGAATCAGCCAGTTCGTCCCTTCGCTTTGCAGCGATGTTGCGTTGCCCGGAACGGCAAATACCTCTCGATTCTGCTCCAATGCCCATTTCACCGTCCACGTCGCGCCACTCTTTTTCGCGGCCTCTACGACAACCACACCTCTGCTCAATCCGCTGATTATTCGATTCCGCCGCGGGAAGTGATCACGCTTCGATCTTGTGCCGAGTTGGTATTCGGAGATTAGACATCCGCTTTCCACGATCTGACGTGCGAGCCCGCGATTTTGTCGCGGGTAAATCGAATCTAAACCGCCTGCCAGAACCGCGACAGTGCGCCCGCCAGCGTTCAACGCCGCGCGGTGCCCTGCTGTGTCGATACCGATGGCCAAACCGCTGACGATCGTGACACCAATCCGAGCAAGCTCGCCAGAAATGATGCTTGCCATTTCGATCCCATAAGGTGTGGCGTTTCGAGTTCCAACGACAGCTACCGAGTTGCTATCGTGCGAAACGAGGTCTCCGCAGACATATATGACTGCGGGTGCATCGTCAGATTCCGCCAGTTGATCTGGGTACTCCTTCGAGCGCAAATGTATCGGCCGAATGCCGCGCCGGATGAGCCTATCCATCTCCTCATCGGGATCCATTTGTTTTCGTTTGGAATCGATGTCTTCAACCAGCGCCGGACCGATGCCCGCGTCACGCAACTCCCCACGTTTCGCCCGCCACGCGTCCTCCAGACTGCCGAAGTGTGTCTCCATACGGTTGAAGCGCTGAGGTCCCATCCCATCGATGCTGTGAAAGGCAACCCAATATTTCAAATCGTCCATAGCGTCACTCGCCCGTGTCTACGTGTTCACAATACGGAAGTAGTGCCCACATCTCTGGGCACCGCGGCAACCGGATTCCCAAATTGCCAACCGCGATTCACGTTACTACACGCTCGACAAGTTATTCGATTCCGTATGACACAAATCGTGCTGGGATGATTCCGGACAGTCCGTGGATGGTGGAATCAATGGCTGGCGGAGAGGACAGGATTCGAACCTGCGGTGGGTTTGAGCCCACACACGCTTTCCAGGCGTGCCCGTTAAGCCGCTCCGGCACCTCTCCGCGACGGAATTTCTGGAATCGATCTGATAAACGCCCCAGCGAATCGGGCGGTTCTCGTATGGCGGAGAGGGCGGGATTCGAACCCGCGATCCCGGTTACCCGAGATACCGGTTTTCGAAACCGGCGCTTTCAACCACTCAGCCACCTCTCCCAGATCATATCGATCGGCAATTCGATTTAACAATTGTAAAAGCCCCCTGGCAACGACCTATTTTCCCACACCTCACAGTGCAGTATCGTCGGCGCTACGACGTTTCACTTCCGTGTTCGGGATGGGAACGGGTGGTTCCATCGCGCTCTTATCACCAAAGGGCTTTGCGATATTTTTTTGTTGCGACTAGTCGTTCTGGAATCGGGCACCGGTGCTGGTAGCGGGGGCAGGATTCGAACCTGCGACCTTCGGGTTATGAGCCCGACGAGCTACCACTGCTCCACCCCGCAACGCATGTGTTGTTCCAAGACACGTCTGTCGAACATGTCATTGAATATCGATTCCGCATTCTCTCCAAACCGGTGCAAGCCGATTGACGAAGAATTTTTTAATGGTCAAGCCCTCGACCGATTAGTACCGTTCAGCTGAGCACATTACTGCACTTACACCTACGGCCTATCTACCCGGTAGTCTCCCGGTGGTCTTACTCCAAAAAGGATGGGACATCTCATCTCAGGGGGGGCTTCGTGCTTAGATGCTTTCAGCGCTTATCCCTTCCGAACGTAGCTACCCGGCGATGCAGCTGGTGCTGCAACCGGCACACCAGTGGTTCGTCCAACCCGGTCCTCTCGTACTAGGGTCAGCTCCCTTCAAATGTCCTGCGCGCACGGCGGATAGAGACCGAGCTGTCTCACGACGCTCTGAACCCAGCTCGCGTGCCGCTTTAACGGGCGGACAGCCCGACCCTTGGGACCTTCTCCAGCCCCAGGATGCGACGAGCCGACATCGAGGTGCCAAAGCTCCCCGTCGATACGATCTCTTGGGGGAGATTAGCCTGTTATCCCCGGGGTAGCTTTTATCCGTTAAGCTACGGCCCTTCCACACGGTACCGTAGGATCACTTTGACCGACTTTCGTCCCTGCTCGACCTGTATGTCTCGCAGTCAAGCCACCTTATGCCAATACACTCTTTGGCTGATTTCCATCCAGCCTGAGGTGACCTTTGTGCGCCTCCGTTACCTTTTAGGAGGCGACCGCCCCAGTCAAACTGCCTACCAGACACTGTTCCAATAAATGGTTAGATTCAAACGCAGAAAAGGGCGGTCTTTCATGGGCGACTCCACACAGGCTGGCGCCTGCGCTTCGAAGTCTCCCGCCTATTACTACACATCCCTGAGCTCAAACCAATGTCAAGCTACAGTAAAGCTCCACGGGGTCTATTTGTCCTGCCGCGCGTAACCCGCATCTTTACGGGTCCTGCAATTTCACCGAGTCCATCGTTGAGACAGTGCTCAAGTCGTTACGCCATTCGTGCGGGTCGGAACTTACCCGACAAGGGACTTCGCTACCTTAGGACCGTTATAGTTACGGCCGCCGTTTACCGGGGCTTCGGTCGAGAGCTCTCACCCCCTTCCTTAACCTACCAGCACTGGGCAGGCGTCAGCCTGTATACATCAGCTTTCGCTTTGGCACAGACCTGTGTTTTTGATAAACAGTCGCTTGAGCCTTTTCCTGCGGCCGACGACGCCTTTCGCGGTTGACGCGTATATGCCATCGGCACCCCTTATCCCGAAGTTACGGGGTTAATTTGCCGAGTTCCTTAACGATGGTTGTCTCGAACGCCTTGGGGCATTTACCCTTGTCCACCAGTGTCGGTTTGCGGTACGGTCGCCACAGAACCTCGACGTCGGAAATTTTCTTGGCGGCATAGGCTAAGCGACGTTCCTCAAGGCGTACCCTAAGGTCCCACCACCCCTCTGCTCATCACGCACCGCGCATTTTAACTCACAGTGCTGGCCTACAGGTGGCGACACACCATATCCACTGGTATGCATCGCTTACCAATCCGCGTCCTTCCTGCGTCTCAATCGGTCCTGGGGCGGGGCTGGAATTTCAACCAGCTATCCATCGGTTTCGCCGTTTGGCTACACCTTAGGGCCGCCTTACCCTACGTCGATCAACGTTGCGTAGGAATCCTTGGACTTTCGGCGTGCCGGATTCTAACCGGCATTGACGCTACTTATGCCAGCATTCTCACTTCCCAGCACTCCACGTGACCTCACGGGCACGCTTCTACGCGGCTGGGAACGCTCCCCTACCAAGGCGCGCTAACGCGCCTTTCGCAGCTTCGGCGGTGTGCTTGAGCCCCGTTTATTTTCCGTGCGGGAGCCCTCGACCAGTGATCTGTTACGAACTCTTTAAAGGATGGCTGCTTCTAAGCCAACCTCCTGGCTGTCTGGGCGCCCCCACCTCGTTTAACACTTAGCACTCACTTTGGGGCCTTAGCTTGCGATCTGGGCTGTTTCCCTCTCGACAATGGAGCTTATCCTTCACTGTCTCACTGCCAGGGTACCCTTCGCGGTATTCGTAGTTTGACAGGGCTTGGTAAGTTTTTCACCCCCTAACCCAATCAGAGCTCTACCTCCGCGAAGTAATTCCTGACGCTGCACCTAAATGCATTTCGGGGAGAACCAGCTATCTCCGTGTTCGTTTGGCATTTTACCCCTACCCACAACTCATCCCATCACTTTGCAACGTAAACGGGTTCGGCCCTTCACGAAATGTTACTTTCGCTTCAGCCTGGCCATGGGTAGCTCACACGGTTTCGGGTCTACTCCGCGCGACTGAACGCCCTGTTCAGACTCGCTTTCGCTTCGGCTACGGCGCTAAACGCCTTAACCTCGCCACACAAAGTAACTCGCTGGCTCATTCTTCAATAGGCACGCTGTCATCCGCCCGTAGGCAGACTCCAACGGTTTGTAGGCACACGGTTTCAGTTCTCTTTCACTCCCCTGCTTGGGGTGCTTTTCACCTTTCCCTCACGGTACTAGTTCGCTATCGGTCGCTAGAAGTACTTAGCCTTGGAGAGTGGTCTCCCCAGATTCCGACAGGATTTCACGTGTCCCGCCGTACTCAGGTACTCGATAAAGGAGGCTCGACAATTTCGCCTACGGGGCTTTCACCCTCTGCGACCAGACTTTCCAGTGCTGCTCAGCTATCGTCGCGCTTTGTAACTCCTCGGGAGCCTCAGGCAGCCCCCACATCGAACCCTACAACACCCGTGAGACATAAGCTCCTGAGCCGTTTAGTCTCACCCGGTTTGGGCTCTTCCCTTTTCGCTCGCCGCTACTAAGGGAGTCTCGGTTGATTTCCTTTCCTCGGGGTACTTAGATGTTTCAGTTCCCCCGCTTACCCTCTCAATTAAGAGATGACACCGCGCGCGAACGCGCGGCATCGGGTTTCCCCACTCGGGAATCCACGGCTTAGCCCGCCAGACGGCTGACCGTGGCTTATCGCAGTCTCACTACGCCCTTGTTCGGCTTCTAGCGCCAAGGCATCCCCCGTGTGCCCTTAGTAGCTTGATCCATCTTCATGAATCGGCTTGCTCCGGTTCTCGGAGAATGCGGAATCGATATTCAAATTTAAAGGTGCACCCACCCGATCAAACCAAGCAGAAAAGCGTGATTCTCTCAGCGGGTAACCCGTAAGTATAACGCCCCCCCGTCAACCCGTCAACCACTCTCATACAACCTAGCCACGGATATCAATCACACTTTTTCTCCGGCATCCGCAGGTCGTTTCGACTGTTGGCCCTGGATGCCAATACCGATCCGATCATGCATACTTCAACCGGTTAGCCGGCGGGCATCATCTCATCACGATTTTGCGTCAATGCGCTTGAGGATATCCCGTATCTCCGTCAGCAACTCCACCTGCACATCAGAACCTGCGGCTGCCGACGCTTCGACCGCGCCCGCCGACTCACCGCCGGTCCGCTGTTTGGTCATCTCCACGTTCTGTAGCACCGCGTCCCGGAAATCAAAAGGATCGGACACACCGATAATTGTCGCCGCGCCTTGCAATTGGATCTGCCCCGCGCTCTCAACACTGACTTTGTAGACGCCGAAGTTGCGCATTAGCGGCCCTTGATGCACGGAAACGTCGGTGATGCGTTCGAGCGGAACGTTGGTCTCGCTGCGAAACACTACGCCGCGCTTCGACTTCACATTCATCCCATCAAGTTCCAACGTATGGAACTGCCGGTACCGAGGCGCGTACCAAACCCAGTAGACGGCGGCGATTATCGGCAGCAAGAGAATCCCGACGATCGTGACCGCCGAAACCCACACTACCGTCCAGAACAGATACTGCTTAACCTTGTCGTCGATCTCGACGCTTACTTCGTTGGGAATTCTTCCTTCGGACATTTCTTGAAATTCTCGCTTCTATATAGACCGGCAAAATCGCCTTGCGCCCATCCTACCCGAACCGAACCTGCGGGTAAGCCCCAATCAGTGACATGAACGCATTTTCACCGGCCTGAGGCACAGCATTCCGGATGAAATTTACACTGTGCCCCGCGATATAATTCGTTTGTTAAGCACACTCAATACGCGCGTGCCAGTGTTTCGCGTCGATGGGTAACCCCATTGACGCGAAACACGTGCGCGAAGGGGAAATCCGTATGCCGACGACCGCCGTCCTCGGTGGGTTATGGGGCGACGAAGGCAAAGGGAAGATTATCGACTTCCTTGCCGCCGACGCTTCAGTAGTCGTTAGATTTTCCGGCGGAAACAACGCCGGCCATACCGTCGTAAACGACTACGGAAAGCTCGTTTTCCACCTCATCCCATGCGGCGTCTGTCACGAAGGCACCATCAACGTCATCGGCAACGGCGTCGTCATCTCCCCCGACGCTCTCATCGAAGAAATCTCGATGGTCAAAGAGAACCGGTTGCCCGGCAAAATCGCCATCTCCGATCGCGCCCACCTGATCATGCCCTATCACGTCCTGCTCGACCGATTGGAAGAGGAACGACGCGGAGACGCCGCCATTGGCACAACCGGAAGGGGAATCGGACCCGCCTACGTCGACAAGGTCGCCCGAATGGGCGTCCGCGTCGGCGAACTCTTAGACCTCGAAGAACTGATGCTCACACTCCCTCCGATAATCGAGTTCAAAAACGAAATAATCACCAAGATCTACGGCGGCGAACCAATCGATGTCGACGAAGTCTTGGAACAAACCAAAGACTGGGCCGCCCAGATTGGTCCTTACATTAGGTCCGCCGATGAAATCGTTACCAACGCGATTGCTTCAGGCGAAAACGTCATCATGGAAGGCGCACAAGGCGCGCTGCTCGACATCGACCACGGCACCTACCCCTTCGTCACTTCGTCCAGCTCAACCATCGGCGGCGCACTCACCGGTACCGGAATCGGCCCCAGTTCCTTCGAACGCATCATCGGCGTCTTCAAGGCCTACGCCACACGAGTAGGCGCGGGACCGTTCCCAACCGAGATCCACGGCGCAGAAGGCGATCGCATCCGCGAGATGGCCGGCGAGTTTGGCGCCACGACAGGCCGCGCACGAAGAGTCGGATGGTTCGACGCCGTCGCCGCCCGGTACACCACACGCGTAAACGGCTTCACTTCTATGGTCCTCACCCGCCTAGATACCCTCGACAACTGGGAACGCATCAAAGTCTGCACCGCTTACTCACTCGACGGCGAAATCATCGAAGACTTCCCCATCGAACGCGGTCGCCTGGCTCGGTGCCAACCCATCTACGAAGAATTACAAGGCTGGACCCAATCGACGACGCGCGTCACCGATTGGAACGACCTCTGCGACGGCGCACAGACCTACGTCCGCAAGCTCGAAGACCTGCTCGGTATCCAGGCATCCGAAATATCGACCGGCCCACGCCGCGACGACACCCTAGTCGTCAACGGCTCACGATAACCCCGTCAACGTACTCCATCACCGCCGACGCAAGCTTGGCGGAATCGTGACGGCGCGGCGAATTGTCATCCGACAGATTTCGCGCCGCAACAACCTCTACGATCTCGCTCAAATCGTCATCAATCTCAACCGCGTCATCCAGCTGCGCCGACCCAATTCGTGTCTCGTTAACCAAAATCGCGTCAACCCGCTTCTCACCCCTCCCCAGATAGCGATTGACCGACTTCACGAAATCCGACGTCGCGTATCCCCCAATCTCACCCGCCTTCATCGCGACGTTGCAAACCTGAAGAATCCGACACGAACTCTGACCAATCGCTTCAGTTACGCCATCAGCCAACAGGTTCGGGATAACGCTCGCAAAGAGATCGCCGGGACCGAGAAGCACCACGTCCGCAGCGAGTAAAGCCCTCAAAGCCGCGGGGTTCGCACGAACCGGAGGATCGAGGTAGACATTCGGCTGCCCAAACAACGCTTCGTTCCGGTCGCCGACGGCAGATTCTCCACGAACGATCGAACCATCTCCCAACTCGGCGCAAAGCGTTGTGGGATGTTCGCTTACGGGTATCACCCGGCCCAACAAACCCAGAGATCCGGTCACCGAATCGATTGCATCGCTCAGACTCTCAGATCGCTGCCACACGCCAAGCAACATCAAGTTGCCGAGCGAATGGTCATTTAACGGTCCCTCTGAAGCAAACCGATGCTCGAGCATCTCGGGAATCGCGGAACCGTCAAAAGCTGGCGGCAACAACGCTCCGACGCATCTGCGTAGATCGCCGAGTGCGGGCACCCCAAACTCGTCACGCAATTTACCCGACGATCCCCCGTCGTCAAACGTCGTCACGATAGCCGTGATCTCGATCCGATCTACGTACCGCTTCAATCCGCGGAGCAACGTAGACGACCCAGTACCGCCACCGACGGTCACAACACGAATGCGACCGGCTGCTTCAACACTCATCTAAGTGAGAGTAAGCGATAGATCGGACGACCGCTTCGGAAACAGCGTCTCCATCAGATGCCGAGACGACTTCGATCCGGCGTTGGCATCAGTATGAGCGGCAATCGTTTCGGCGACAGATCGCATCCCGAACAGGACCGGGTAGAATGTTTGTCCCGGAAATCTCGCAGATGCCATCCACCCGCCAGATGCATTTTCCCGGTGCACCGCTTTCTGATGTTCGACGCTGGTTATCTTGCCGTCTGCAAATCTGATCGTAATTCTGTCGCGGTCGACGCGAATCTCAACGTCGCCAGTGATTCCCGCGTGCAACGAAACCTCGATTCGTGCCTCCAACGCCGGCGAAATTTTCCGCAGAAACGCGGCAACATCAGGAACCCTTACGTACCACCCGTACTGGCGTTCCGGCTCGTGCCCCAACGCCCCGTCATCGAAAACATACGCCGGGTGGTCCGGCTGCAGATCCTGACGTATCGACTTGGTCTCGCGTTCGGGATCGTGATGCCCTTGCGCAGCTTTATCGGCCAACTCCCTCAACTCTTTGAGCAACGATGGCACAGCTTCCCGCCAATACCGCGGTTCCGACATCTCCATCCGCAAAACCATCCCTTGATCTACTTCAATCACCATCGCGTACATCAAAACGCCCACGGGTTCGCCAAGACCCTCGCCATCCGACTTGCAAAGGATCCCCGTCTTGTGGCAAACCCCACTGCGAGCGTTGCGATCGAACGTGAAATACCTCACTTCGGCCTCACGAAAAACCGGCGACACCATCGACCGCTGCGTCGAATCCTTCAATACCCGCGTAATGAACGGGACGTCCTCCTCCACGGGTTCCCGCAACCGGAAATTACGCTCCTCGTCCTTTCCCCAACGCGGCAACGAGGCAACCGGCGTGTTGCGCCCACCTTCCGCCGCCAAGGCGTATTCGTAACCGAATAGTCGGTAGTAACTCGGAATGCCCAGGACGACCTGGATGAGGTGGCCGCGCTCCGCAGCCCATCGGTGAATCAAATTGAACTGTTCGCGGACCAAGCCGCGGTTTCGATATTCGCGACCCGTGCCGACGATCTCGGCGCGACCAATCTCAAACTCGACACCGCTGTAGCTCCACGTCTGCGTAAGATATGTGGTGGTCGACGCGATACAGCCCTTTTCGACATCCTCGACGATGATGATGTCGTCGGGGCTCAACGTCGGATGCGGCTTACCGAGGAGGTCGCGGGTCCAATTCGCGATCCAATATGCTTCAGTACCCGAGCCCGAAGAATCGGCCAAAGGTTCGTCCATGAAGACTTTGGCACAGAACTCCGCGAGCGCATCAGCATCCTCGCGAACCGCGGAACGCATGATTAGCCCGTCGCCGAGATCCGCTATGACTTTTTTCGGCGACCCGTCCGTCATGAATGCATCAACCGTTGGGAAGATCGATTCGGTATTGATCCATGATCGGGTCGAACTGCGCCGCAAACGCCGCCATCTCGTCGTCGTCCGCCTGCATCGGGTGACGCGCCGGACCAGCGTTGAACCCAGATCGGTTCATCGCGTAACGAACCGGTATCGGATTCGTGATGAAAAACAGCGCGTTGAATATCGGCAACAACCGCAAGTGCTCGCCAGCCGCTCGTTCAATATCACCCTCCAAAACCGCACCGATCAAGCCTCTGACCTGATTACCGATGATGTTGCTCGCAACACTGACAACTCCGTAACCGCCAGTCGAAACTATCGAGAACGTCTCGTTGTCATTGCCCGACCAAACATTGAAACCGTCAGGAGCGCCTTTGATGACGTACGCGATCTGATCCGCGTCGCTGCTCGCTTCCTTGACTCCCACTATGTTCGGAACCTCAGCCAAAATCAGAGTCGTTCCTGCCGTCATGTTCAGCGCGGTGCGGCTCGGCACGTTGTAAAGAATCCCAGGTATCGAGACCGCTTCCGCAATCGCGATGAAGTGTTTGACCAGTCCGCCTTGCGTCGGCTTGTTGTAAGCCGGAACCGTCATCAATATCGCGTCGACACCTACACCCTCCGCCTCTTTCGACACCTCAATGGAACGATAAGTGTTGTTGTCGGTAGTGCCAGCGACGACCGCTCCAGAATCTCCGATCGCATCCTTAACTTCGGCGAAAAGCTTGAGTCGCTCCTCATCCGACATCGCAGGAGATTCACCAGTTGTGCCGCCGATCACCAACCCATCCGAACCCGACGCTAATAACGACTTTGCCAGCTTGCGAGCTTGTGGGTAATTTACTTCCCCATCCTCAGTAAACGGGGTGACCATCGCGGTGAGAACTCGTCCGATTTCTGCCATTTCAAACTCCCTTACGCAACGAATCATACATCACACCTGACGTTGCAAAGTCGCCCGCGCCGAACGACGGCAACTACCAGTTAGGAGTACTCTCGAAACGTGACGGCGATGCCCAATACGCCGATGCGTACGGCGCACCGTGAAGCAGTTAAGCGGTAGCGGCCATGCGTGGCCGAACACACGCGCGCTCTACGCATTCGTCCATGATCTGCAACGCGTTTAGCGCCGCACCCTTGCGCAAATTGTCTGCCGCAAGCCAGAAAACCACGCCGTTCTCGTGCGCAATGTCTCGCCGGACGCGTCCGACCATCACCTGGTCTTCGCCTGCAGAGTTTGAAGGCATCGGATAGACCGATTCATGCGGCTGATCCAAGAGCGTTATTCCAGGGAATTCAGCAATCGCAACTCGAGCTTCATCCACAGATATCGGGCCATCGAATTCGACCGTTACCGATTCGCAGTGCGAAACTTCGACCGGAACACGGACACAGGTAGAAGCGAGGCGCAACTCAGGATCGCCGAGAATCTTCCTCGACTCGTTGAGCATCTTCATCTCTTCCTTCGTGTAGCCCTCGTCAACGAAATCGTCGACTTGCGGAAGAAGATTGAACGCGATGGGATGGGGATACTGGCTCGGAGGCGTAATCTCTTCTCCGCCTAAGATCTCACGCGCCTGCTCAAGCAGCTCTGCCCTCGCCGCGGCGCCCGTGCCGGTCACCGACTGATAGGTCGAAACCGTAACGGAACTGATCTCCGCCAATCCTCTGAGAGCGGCCAATGCCATCACCAGAGGGGTCGTCGTGCAGTTGGGAATCGAGATGATGCCTGAATGCCACTCGACATCCGCGCCATTTACTTCCGGAACCACCAACGGAACGCTGGGATCCATACGATACGCGGACCCGTCGTCGATGACCAAAACCCCGCGCTTCACCGCTTCGGGTGCCAGCGCCAAACTCACCTCGGATGACGCAGAAATGAACGCCACATCAACCCCGTCAAACGATTCCGGCGTGGCTTCCTCTACGGTCAACAGTTGACTGCAATACTCGAGTTGCTTCCCGTGAGAACGCTTAGATGCCAGAAGACGCAACTTTTCCGCCGGATGAACTCGCTCGGCCAATAATTCCAGCGCAACAGCACCGACCGCGCCCGTTGCACCTACGATAGCGACTTCCAAAAATGGCACCTGCATCTAATTCTCCTGAGACTTCAGATCGAACCATCTATTGGTCCGTCTTGTTTTCGACCCGAACTTGCCATCAAGTGGGTCAACAAATAAGTCAGGCCGACAAACCCAGCACGTTGTCGAGTCCCACGATCATGGACTCTTCGTCCATAACGCGGCGAACCGCAAGCATCACGCCCGGCATGAAACTCTCGCGATTGACTGAATCGTGTAGCAATGTAAGGGTTTGACCCAACGCGCCGAACACCACTTCGTGGCGCGCAACGCGCCCCGGCATTCTCGCACTGTGTACATTGATGCCACCCATCGAGCCGCCCCGCGTTCCCGCAAGCAACTCTTTCTCGACGATGTTCTGATCGAAATCGCCGCCCTTCCCTTCGACCATCGCTCGAACGATTGACAGCGCGGTGCCGGATGGCGCGTCGATCTTCATCTCATGATGGCTCTCGATTACGTCTGCGTAATCGAAATAGCTCGAAGCGATCCGCGCCAAATGGATCAAGACCACGCATCCGAGCGCGAAGTTCGACGCCGATATCACTCCGACACCGGCTTCCGACGCGCTCTCGCCGATCGCAACCAACTCTTCCGGCGAGATGCCGGTCGAGCCCGAAACGCAACGGACACCGTGCGCGATGCAACTCCGCATCGCAGTCGCGCCACCCTCAGCGTTCGTGAAGTCGACGACTACGTCTGGCTTAACAGCTCCGAAGAGGGACGCGAGGTCCGTCGCCAGCGGCAGTTCATTGCCGCCCGGTGTTGCAACCGACGTCTTAACGCCGGCGAACACGTCGACTCCTCCAACCGGGACCATTCCCGGCTCTTGCTCCACCGCGTTCAACACGGTGGAGCCCATTCGCCCCAACACTCCGTTAACTGCAACAGTTATTTCGGACATGTCATCTTCGGATGCTGCTTGCTTTCAATCGTCGACGTTAACCATTCCGGTTAACTGGATTCTAGGCTATCAATTGCCTCGATCGCGAGAGACCATTCGACGTCGTGGACGCCGATCGCCTCCGTCTTCGAAGTTGTCACGCCTGCCGCCGCGGTCGTCGCGTCTGCCGCCGTCACGTCTGCCGCCACGATCAGAATCGTCGCGCCGATCTCGCCGGCCACCGCCGCCAAAGTCGTCGCGTCTGCCGCCGCGGTCGCCGCCGCCAAAGTCGTCGCGTCTGCCGCCGCCGCCAAAGCCGTCGCGTCTGCCGCCGCCGCCAAAGCCGCCGCGGCCACCGCCGCCGCCACTGCGACCGCCACGGTCTCCACCGCGACCACCACCACCGCGGTTATTGGGCCGGCGTCGTCCTACTGCTTCTTCGAGTGCACGACCGTGATCGCCGTGGTTGCGCTCTTCGATCCTTGCGCGGACTGAGAGGTCAACACGGCCGTTCTGGTCGACATTCACAACCATCACGTCCAACTCGTCGCCTTCATTGGCAACTGACTGGACGTCCGGGACTCGAGAGTCGGACAGTTCGCTGATGTGAACCATGCCGTCTTTGCCAGGTATCAGGTTGACGAAGCAACCGAAGTCCATGATCTTGACGACCTTGCCGGAGTAGTTCTCCCCGACTTCAATTTCCTTAGTCATCGAGCGAATGTTCTCGATGGCACCTTGAACCTTGTCAGTCTCAGTGCCGCCGATCGTCACGCTGCCATCGTCTTGGATGTCAACGCTCACACCATACTGTTCCTGGATGCCTCGCACATTGGAGCCACCTGGACCGATCACCATGCCGATCTTGTCGGTCGGAACCTTGATCGTCGTCATTCTCGGCGCACCATCGCGCAACTCGGTTCGTGGCGATGAGATCGTCTGATCCATGTGCTCAAGAATTTCGAAACGGGCAATCCGTGCCTGCTCGAGCGCCTCGGACATGATCTCGAAAGTAATGCCCTTGACCTTGATGTCCATCTGCAAAGCAGTGATACCGTCACGCGTTCCAGCGACCTTGAAGTCCATATCGCCTGCGTGGTCTTCGGCACCTTGGATGTCCGTCAATACCTTCGCAGCACCGTTCTCGCCGGTGATCAGACCCATCGCGATACCCGCGACCGGTCCCGATATCGGGACGCCGCCATCCATCAACGCGAGCGTACCCGCGCAAACGCTGGCCATCGACGAAGAACCATTAGATTCCATCACCTCCGAAACCAACCGGACTGCGTATGGGAAATCTGCTTCAGACGGCATAACCGGGCGCAACGCACGTTCGGCCAACATGCCGTGACCGATTTCTCGCCGGCCAGTGAAGCCAAAACGACCCGCTTCGCCTGTGGAGTAAGGCGGGAAGTTGTAGTGATGCATGAAACGCTTCGTCGTGATCGGCGAAAGGTTGTCCAGGCGCTGCGCATCCGCGGCCGAAGCCAGCGTCAACACACCGAGAACCTGCGTCTCGCCGCGCTGGAATATCCCAGAACCATGAACCCGCGGAAGGTATCCCACCATCGAGTCGAGTTCGCGCAACTCGTTGAGGTCACGACCATCGGAGCGTCGATCCTCAGCCAAAATGCTCGCGCGAACCGCTTCCTTTTCTAAGGAATAAAGCTCCGTCTGAACATGCAACGCTTCGTGGGCATCGTCGCCAGACGTCAACTCCGATTTCGCTTCGGACATGATCTGTCGGACCGCACCCTCACGCTCTTCTTTGCCGCCGCCAAGCTTCAACGCTTCCTTGATCGCATCGCCTACGCGTTCTCGCGCAGCCGCGCGGGCCTCAAACTCCGCTTCAGAAGCCTCCGGCGCCGCCCACTTAGTTTTCCCGACTTCTGCCTGTATCTCGCGAATGTGGGAAACGATTTCTCCGTTAACTTCCTGCGCCAACTTCAACGCCTCGAGGATTACCTGCTCGGAAACGAAGTTCGCACCGGCTTCGACCATCATGATGGCGTCTGCCGTGCCGGCAACCGTCAGTTCCAAAGCTGATGTCTCAAGCTCCTCATACGTCGGGTTCACGATGAGTTCCCCATCGATGTAACCGATGTTGCAGGCTCCAACCGGGTCGTCAAACGGGATGTCAGAGATCGCAAGCGCCGCCGAGGCTCCCACGATGCCCAAAGGCGCGTAAGGGTTGACCTCGTCAGCCGCAAGAATCGTGATGATCAACTGCGTCTCGTGGTGGTAGTTCTTGGGAAACAGCGGACGCAAAGGCCGGTCGCACAATCGCGCAGCCAAAATCGCTTCCGAATTCGGTCGGCCCTCTCGCTTGAAGAACCCGCCGGGCATCTTGCCCGCCGCATACGCCTTTTCAGCGACATCCACCGTCAATGGCAGAAAATCTACTCCCTGCCGAGGTTCCTTGCTCGCGGTCGCCGTGGCCAGCAACATCAGGTCGCCGTAACGGATCGTCACCGCCCCGCCAGACTGTTTCGCCAGCCTGCCAGTCTCGAACGACATCATTCTGCCGCCGACTTCTATTTCGAATTCTCGAATCATTTTTCTTCTTTCTTGTCTTTCTTACCTACCCGTTCATCGGGTGGCAATTGTCTTGTCTACCCGTTCATCGGGTGGCAATTCTTGGTTTAGGAGCGAGCCTGCTGATTCCGTAATCTCTAGTCGAGAGACGCGGGAAATTAGCCATTGATCTTGATTCGGGATTCGCAGCGTAACAGTTGCTGTCGTGATGCGCGACTCATAAGGCGTCGTGCGCGGTCAGTTGAAAGATTTGGGGATGGGTGAATGTAGCAATTCACTCGCCCCGCCGATTTGCTCAGCAGGCGACGGCGGACCGTTCAACCACGGAGTCCCAACGCTTCGATGAGCGTTCGGTATCTGCGAACATCCTCATTCGCAAGGTATCGGAGCAATCGTCGGCGTTTCCCGACTAACATCTGCAATCCGCGTCTTCCCGCGGCATCGTGCTTGTGCACTTTGAAATGTTCTGTCAGTTCCCTGATACGGTCCGTAAGGATTGCGATCTGGACCTCAGTGGAACCGGTATCCTTCTCGTGCTTGCGAAACTTCTCTATCGTCTGCGTCTTCGCTGTGGCGTCCAATCTGTTCTCTTTCATGCAAGCGCTGTTCGCAAGTGGGGATTGAAGACGATCTGCCGCTACTCCGCCTTGCCAGCGCTTTGAATCTCTCTTGATGCTGCCGCTAATTCGTTTAGCTCAACCTATTAGGTTACCACCGCAACCTCTCAAATCTCGACCCTCGCCACCGAGTTCGCGCACCTCCGATACGATTCCCCTTGTATCCGACGACAGAAAACGCCGAAAAGTCCCGCGATCACCACCGCAAATGTAAAGCGCGGTGGCCGCAATATCGTGTAACATCTTTCTATCGTGGCAAGGATCGCTGTTCTTTGCGTCTGAATATGCATGTAGCTTGCATGAGCAATGTTGACACGTGCGCTCAAACAGGCATAAGATTGTTCAGTGTGCAACGAATGGTGAGAATAGCGAAGTATGGTAACCTCCGTGCTTCGATGCCGACATCGTGGACTACGGCGTTCGGGAGAACTCTCGTGCCGAACCATCACGGTAATTGTTGCTTGAGACAAGCTAGTAATCTGACAGCATCAGATTGGAGGACGGGTCCTCATGAATGAATCGCGCAGCCCGATGGATTTTGTGCAAGAAAACCGAGTTGTGACGGCAATCGCCATAATTTCGGTCATAGCAGTCATTATCTCGATCATCGGCCTCGCCGGCGCTGGTCCGCAAGGTGAACCAGGTCTGCCAGGAGCCCCGGCTCAACCGGGAGCGCCGGGTGAGCCGGGAGCGCCGGGTGAGCCGGGAGCGCCGGGTGAACCGGGTGAACCGGGTGAACCGGGTGAACCGGGAGCGCCAGGCGTGCCGGGTGAACCGGGATTGCCGGGAGCGCCGGGTGAGCCGGGTGAGCCGGCGGCACCAGGAGTGCCGGGAGCACCGGGTGAACCGGGATTGCAAGGCTCGCAAGGAGTCCCAGGACTTGCCGGTCCACCAGGTCCAAAAGGCAATTCTGGTACCGCAGGTCAACGTGGACAGCAAGGTTTAGCGGGAGACCCAGGTCCCCCAGGCGCGCCAGGCCCAGCAGGTTCTAACGGTGCCGACAACTACGCCAACATCGAAGTCTTAGACGGTAACTACTCGATCTCGAAGATCGTTTGGGATGCCGCAGGCTCGAACGTCTTGATAACCGGTTCCGGTTTCAACGCTGGCGAAGCAGTCGCACTTACCGTTTCAGGCGCCACCGACGTGACCGTCGGCAGTGCAACCGCCAACGACAGTGGCGCGTTCGCAGCTGACGTCACCCTCGACTCCGGCACCTTCGTGATCGGCGATGTCAAGTCGCTCGTCGCAACCGGTGACCAGGGTTCCAAGGCATCGACCGCCTTGGTGGTCGTCGAGACCAAGTAACCTCTTCTAGAGGTCCCCTCTCAGGAACTTGTAGCGTGAGGCCGACAACCGTTCGGCTTCACGCTCAAAACTCCACCTGATCAAAGCACTTTAGAGGCGCAGTCTCTGAAGTGCTTTCGCGCGTGTAATGAGAAACGTCCCCTTCGCGTAGCGCGGGAGCGAAGCGACTGCAGGAGGTGCCGGGGGCAGCACCGAGGAGGTTTGTATCCCTCCTCTTTCTCGACGGGACTTTCGTGCGGCCGGGGAACGCGACGTACGGCCGGGTTTCAAACCCGCACCATACAGCAATGGGTGCCTGGACCGAACAGTACAAACCCCTTCTCCCCGATGAGAGAGGATGAGAAAACTGCCCTGAGCTGGAACTGGGGGTGAATGCGAAAACCTCCCCTTCGCGTAGCGAGGGGGACGCGGGCGCGAATCGACAGCAAGGGGTGCGCGGGGCAGCACGGTGAGCGTTTGTATCCCCTCTCCCGGGATCAGACAGGGCTCAGACTGCCCGGGTTGGATCCGCGGTCAGGGTGCGGCGCCTAGGATAACGGGAAAGCCCACATGGTAGCCCGTAACACACATCAAGCGTAATCTGCGGTTCAGGCAACGGCAACCGCCCCCTACGCCTCTTGAACTTCGTGCGCCACCAAGCTGGCGTCCCTCAGAAGCTGCTCCATCAGGACGCTAAAGGTCAGGACCCCAGCCACTTTGCCCTCTTCGTCGAGCATCACCGCAGTCTCGTGCATCCGGCCCCTAAAGTCGTCGAACAATGTCGCCACCTGCTGCGTAACCGGCACCGGAAAGATCGACGCGCTGATCCAATCGCGACAGATGGGCGAACCGCCGTCGCTCTGTCTCAGCCCCTGCAATGCCTCTGCCTTGTGTATCGTCCCCAACACCTCGTCGAGGGTCTTGTCGTACACCACGACGTTGTTGATGGACAGCTGATCCATCATCTCGACCACATCCTCGAGATCCGTGTCGGCGTGCACCGCCACCGTGTCCGATATCGGAACCATCAAATCGTCGGCTCGCAAGTCTTTCGACGACAGGTTTTGGAGCACATTCAAAACGTTCTCCACGGGTTCGTCGCTCGCGTCGCCCTGATTCTCAACATCGTTCATGTAGTTGGCGACGCGGTTCAAGCGCAACCGGCGTCCGATGAATCGGGACGGCCAAATCACGGGAGCCAACCATATCTTCACTTCCTCGTAACAACCGCTGGCCATCCGGTTCAACACCATCCGCATGGCAATAACGCCGATCAACACGGCCGCCGCAACACCCGACATCAGCAACGCTTCATTTCCGGGTGTAAACGTCGTTTGCGCCGCACGATACCCCGAAATCACGATCGCAATGAATGACGCGCTGCGTATCGTCGTCACCACGATCCGAGTCGCACGGTAGTCACCCGCGCTCCCCGGGTTGAGATCCGACGACTCCGTCGACGCCATGCCCAGCATCGCCGCCAGACCTTGCGGTTGCAACACGCTCAACGTCAGCGTCATGATTCCATACACGAACGTCGCCAACGCTAGAGCCAACCAAGAGACCCAGTCTTCAATCATCGTGGCGTCCCCCGAATGAACCTGTTGAAATACCTCGGTTTCTGCTACCTAAAGGATCGTCCGCATCTTTCATTTCATAACCCGCCGATTTACTCCGTGCCGCCATTACCGCAGCTCTCGATCTCGTATTGTTCGAAGAATCATGGCTGCACCAAACCGTTGCCATGGACCCGGGCGGGCACGCCTAGAACCAACTCGCCGGCGGCAACATCACGCGTCACTACCGCGCCCGCGCCAGTGCTTGCTCCGGTGCCGATCCGCAATGGTGCAATGAGTACGCAAGCCGCACCGACCGACACGTCATCCTCTATCACTGTCTTCTGGACGCTCTGACCATCAAAATTAGCCGTAACTGAGCCCGCGCCGATGTTGACCGCCTGACCAAGTTCAGCATCGCCGACAAATGAGAAGTGTCCGATTTTTGAACCTTCACCAATCCGGCTAGCCTTGACCTCTGCCTGCGTTCCGATGTACGCATCCACACCTACCTCAGACCCCGCACGAACACGGCAGAAAGGACCTACCTTCGCTTTGGCGGCGATACGAGAGTCTTCTACTAATGCGTTGGGACCGATCTCAGCATATTCCGCAACAACACTGCCCCGTACCTCGGATCGGTTTTTGATCACCGCCCCAGATTTAACGTCTGAGACATTCGTCACGCTGGAGAACGGCTGCACTGTAGCGCCGTGTCCGATCCTCGAATCGTCGATGATTACATTCGGGCCGATACGCGCTTCGCTCTCGATCCTCGAGCGTCCCAGAATGTGACTTCCGGCACCTACCCATGCACCACCCTCGATCTCCGCTTGCGCGTCGATATAAACCGAAGTCGGGTCTTGAAATTCGACACCAGCATCAAGCGCAGCAGTCACCGCCGGCTCGTACGCGCCTACCTCGCCGCAACGACAAGTTCTGTCGCTCCTACTATCGCCAGGTTCTTCGCTATCGCTAGTCATTCAACGTCGGTACCAAGAAGACGCTTAGGACCCAATACAGGGTGTTCCAAGCACTTGGAAACTGATGGTTATCTTATCATCGCCCGGTACCGCCATCCAAGCGCCCAGCGACGTTCAAACGTCGCGTTATCGGTAATCCGCAAACGTCGCCGGGGTTGATCAAGTCTCGTCTGATCCTCCGCTTTCCCGTTCCTCGTCGCCAATCTCGTCTCCGCTGCCAAACACACGGCGCACCCGCGCGCGAACTGCGGTACCCCATGTGTTCAGCTCCGATCGCACCGCCGCGCGGAACTCCGGTCCGTACTCACCGATGTGGCGGAAGCGTTTACGGCGGTCACGCGCCAGCACCCGCCTATGTCGTCTTCTCAACTGCGATACCTCGGATATCAGGACTCGCCTTAACTCTCTCGCAGCCCTCGCAGGATCCGCGTTGGCGCCACCGTCAGGCTCCGCGATAATTCGATCTGCGATACCCATCGCCATCGCATCGTGCGAAGTCAGCCGCAACGACCTAGCAACTTCTGGCGCACGAGCTCTGTCGCGCAACTCAGTCGCCGCACCAGCTTCGGGTGAGATTGGCGTGTAGATGCTGTTCTCCATCATCAACAGTCGGTCCGCGATGCTAAACGCCAACGCCGCCTCCGAACCGCCCTCTCCAATCACTACCGACACCACCGGCGTTTCAATGCCGAGCATCACGTTGATCATCTCGGCTATCTCGCTCGCTAGACCGGTCAACTCCTGATCGATGCCGAGCTTCGGGCCCGGTGTGTCAACCAGAACCACCAACGGCAAATGGAAATCGGCAGCCATCTTGGCAGCCCTGTGTGCTTTACGGAAACCAGTAACTCCGGTGCCGCCTCGATCCAACTCCGCGTCATCGAACCTTTCAGTAAACGACTCCGTCAATCCGTCATACTCCTGCGATGCTTCCTCCTCACTCCGGATGCATTCTTGGGCGACCACCATCACGGGATTGACACCTAAATATCCGAGCCCTATCTTCACCCCCTCATCGTCCGCGCCAGATCTGTCGCCGTGCAACTCTACAAAGTTGCGGAACAGCCGCGGAATATACGCCGAAGCCGTTGGGCGGTCGGACCGCCGACTCAAGCGCACCGTTTCCCACGCGTCTTTGCGGGTCGGCCGATACCCTACTGCGCGTCTCAGGGTTCGGCCGTCGTCCTTGACATTCTTGTCGAACAGCCCTAACAGAACCGAGAGCTGATCTCGTTGCTTGTCCCGGCTCACCACCATGTCGAGGTGGCCATACGCCAGCATCGCCTCAGCATTCGCCTGATCACCAACGTCCGGCGACTCTTCGATCTCTCGTAACGCTCCCAACGATGCGAACGCTATGTGCGCACCAGGTTCGCCGATTCGGATATCCGACATCGAAGCGAAGCTGGAAAGAATCTGTCCCGACGACGGATTCGCCAATACAGAAATCAACGGTATGCCCCGCTCTCGAAGCGCGCGAGCCGCCACCACCGTCTTTGCCATCTGCGTCAAAGAGAGCACACCCTCCTGCAACCTCGCACCGCCACTCGTGGCAAACGTGATGACCGGCAACCGTTGGCGTGCTGCAAGCTCGAACATCCTCGCGACCTTCTCGCCAACCACCAGACCCATGCTCCCGCCCAGAAAACCAAAGTCGATCGCAATGATTGCGCATGGAGCACCGCCAATGCTAGCAACACCAGTCACCGCCGCCTCAGATAACCCCGTGCGAACCTGATCGTTCAATACACGCACCTGGTACGACACGCGCGGCGAAAACAATAGTGGATCGATCGACGTGATCCAGCGATGCGATTCCTCAAACGTGCCCGGGTCTACCAACGCCGCAATTCGCGATCGCGCAGAGATGTTGTAGTGGAATCCGCAACTCGGACACACTCGCAATCGTTGGAACAGATCCGAACCACCCAACTCGGAGCCACACACCAAACATACCAAAAGCTCCTGCTCTAGGTTCAGCGGCTCCAACTCGGCAACATCCGAATTGTCGCCCGCATCAAACGCGTCGCCGAATTCGGGATATAGAGGTTTAATCGTCACAAGATGGAATGCGATGTGCGGGTCAGGCGCGACCACTTTGGGGTCTTTCCAGCATTGTAAAGCCGCTCTCGTCAATCGGCATCAACATCGATGCCAGACCTTCCGGTGCCGGACCGCGGTTTGGGAAAATGTCATCTTGCCGCTTGATCGCCGCAGGAGCGGCGATCAAGCGGCAACATTGCGGCGAAACTAAGACAAATTGCCGATAACTTGCCGCGGCTTGCCAGGCTCTCCCGGCCCTACTATCCCCGCAACCTCCAACTCATCCATCAACCGAGCCGCACGCGGGTATCCGATCCGCAAACGCCTTTGCAGCAACGAAGTCGAAAGAGTCTTCTGGCTTCTTGCCATCGTCGAAGCCTGCATGAACAAAGCGTCACCGTTTTCTTCCGAGAATCCGGGCATGCTGAACCCATCGTCATCGCTAGCTTCGTCAACGCCCAGCTGCGGCAACGGCGGCGCACCAACGTGTTTCCAAAACTGAACGGTGGTTTCAATCTCCTCTTCGCTAAGGAACGCACCCTGCACCCGAACTGGCTGACTAAGATCAATCGGCTTGTAAAGCATGTCGCCTTTACCCAATAGACGTTCAGCTCCAGTGGCATCCAAAATCGTGCGACTGTCGACCTGCGAACCGACCGCGAAACTGATGCGCGATGGGAAGTTGGCCTTGATCAATCCAGTCACGACGTCGACAGATGGGCGTTGCGTAGCAACTACGAGATGAACCCCCGTCGCCCTACCCAGCTGCGCCAACCTCACGAGCAACTGCTCCACTTCGCTAGACGCTGTGAGCATCAAGTCGGCAAGTTCATCGACCAGTATCAGCAGATACGGCATCTTGAATGTGCTTTTGTCGTTGTAGGACGTGATGTTTTTGACACCAGTGGCCTCGAGAGTCGAGAAGCGGTCCATCATCTCCTTGACCAACCCCTTCAACGCCTTCACCGCTTGCTCCGGTTCGACGATCACCGGCGCATAGAGATGTGGAATACCCTGATACGGTGTCAACTCGACGCGCTTGGGGTCGATCATCACCATTCTGAGTTCCAGCGGCGTACGGGTCATCAACAACCCTGTCACTATCGTGTTCATGCAAACGCTCTTGCCCGAGCCCGTTGCACCAGCCACCAGAGTGTGCGGCATCTTCGCGAAATCGGCCATCACCGGGTCACCGCCGCTTCCCATGCCCAACGGCACCGGCAATGCAGCTTTCTCAGCGAACTCCGCCCACTGAGGCGTATCCATCACCGTACGCAAATTGACCGGAGTAGGCCGCGCGTTGGGAACTTCGATCCCAACCACCGATGAACCCGGAACCACCGATTCGAACCTGATGTTGGGTGAAGACAACGCCAGCGCAATATCTTTTTCACGATTGAGTATCGTGTCGACCCGGACCCGCTGTCGCGGGACCTTCGAATTCGTTCCACCACCCTTCCAACCGGGTTTCAGTCCGTACATCGTCACCGTAGGACCAACACGGACTTGGTCAACGGACACCGCGATGCCGTGATCTTCCAACGTCTCTTCGATGAGATCGCTCGTCGCCCTGATTTCCGCGGTCGCGACGCCCCCTTTCGGCGGTACCGCCAAATCCTCGATTGGCGGCAAGCGCCACGGGAATGCGTTCATTGCAGCCTCAACCGCCGCGCCCGACGTGATCATATCCAAAACGGCTTCGGTGGCTGCGCTCATGCCGTTGTCCGAAACAGCGTCCCGATCTTCCTGAACAGACGCGCCGATCTCAGCTTCGAAAAACTCATCATCACCGTCAAACACGTCGAATTCCGCTTCATCAGGATCGTCGTCACCAATGTGATCACCCACCGCGACAAACTCCGGCAAGTCATCCTGCGTTGCGATCAATGAGTGCGAGGCACGCGAAACTTTGCCCTGAACTACAGGTTCCCAACCATCATCAGACTGCATCTGGTCATCGACATCGAATTTCTCCTCGTCCCTAACAACGATCGTGTTGCCAATATCCACCACGAATTCGTCCGAGGCATCGAAAACATCGCCTCTAATCACAGGTGCCGATGCTTTACGCTTCGGCTTCGTTATGTCATCTAGTGCACGAATAGGCAGAGATGGCGCCCCGTCACCTTCATCGTCTTCATCAACACCTTTGACCCACTCTCCAGATTTATCTCGGTGACGCTTACTGGTGATGGTAGACGCTGCCCCTCCGGCCATCATGAACATGCTTATCGAAGCTGAGATCGCCATCAGCGTGCCGATCCAAATCACCTTGAGACCCATTCCGAACACTGTCGGGAATTGGAACGCCGCCCCTACCGTAAACAGCGCAGCGGCGCGCGCCCAAGCCAATGCCTGTTGCCACAACACGAGATCGTAACGATGCCAATCGTACGGTTCGCGGGCCAGAATCTCACCGAAGCGTCCGCCCATCGTCGCTCCGGTTGCGGAGCCGAGAGGCGCGTCGAATATTCCCAAAACCGTAACGCCGCCAAGCACCACGATCAACGAGGAAATCGTTTCCCGATATCGGCCTATCACCCAACGCGTCCGAGCGAGCGCGAGGTAGACGAACAGAACGCCCCACAAACCGAGCGGCGACGCCCCGTAACCGACGTTCGCCATCACATCCTCACGAAACAGAAACCCTGCTACCCCGGCAACGGCGAACAGAACGAAAAATACGATGTGGCGAATCAGCGAGAGATTCGTAATCCCGCCAACACGGTTGACGGAACTTTTGTCTGAGTTCCTAGTTCTCGTTTCTAGATCGTTCTCAGGTTTTTTCGTCTTCTTGCCACGTTTCAAAGATCCGGTAGGCTTTTCCTCTGCCAGTCCATTATCTTCAGTCAGCGCGTCCAGGTTGTAGCTCAATTTCGGTCACCACGATCGAAGGTCTGCGCTTGGTCCTGCGGTAAAAGAATCGACCCAAGCAAGCCCGAACTAGTCGGTCCATCTCGTTCCAATCTACGAGATCGGCAACCACCGGTTCAATAGCTTGGCGCAACGCTTCAGAAGCATCTTTCATCAATCGAGGCTCGTCCGCAGCGTCCACAAATCCCGATGTCACCAGTTGCGGACGGCCAATCAACACCCCTTCGTCGCGCGCCATCGTCACTAACACTATGCCGTCGCTCGCCAACGATTTGCGCTCCTCCATGACGCTCGAACCGATGTCCCATTCACCCTGACCCTGAATCAACACGTAGCCCGCAGGCACCCTGTCGATCACTGAGACCCCTCGCTCCTCGAGTTCCAAAACGTCCCCGTCCCCGATAAGATTCACTTTGGCATCCGGCACACCCATATCGACCGCGATATCGGTGTGCGCCTTGAGCATCCGGTACTCGCCGTGAACGGGCGTGAAATGCTCCGGTCGCAAGATGCTGAACATCGTCTTCAATTCGTCCCGCTTCGCGTGCCCCGAAACGTGAACCTGTCGCGAACTCGCGGTGATGATCCGAACATTCCGCCGAGCGAGGTTGTTCATAACCTCGTTGACCGCGGTTTCGTTGCCCGGAATCGTCCGCGCAGACAGTATCAAAGTGTCATCAGCGACCAACTTCACCTCGCGGTGGTCGCCACGTGCCATCCGAGATATTCCAGCCTCGAACTCGCCTTGGCTGCCAGTCGTCATGATCACCACTTCGTCGTCGGGCAAGCTGTTCGCTTCATTGATGTTTATACTCACCCCCGGCGGTATGTGCAGGTGTCCGACCTCTTCCGCTAGGCGCGTGTTTTCGATCATGCTTCTGCCAATGATCGCCACCCGACGCCCGATCTCCTGCGCCGCGTCCACAACCATCTGCACCCGCGCGATCTGCGTCGAAAAACTAGCGATTATCACCCGTCCCTTCGACTCGGCGATCGCCGTGTAAATGGCCTCAGCAGCAACGCGATCTGAAAGCGACGATCCATCGTCCTCCGCATTTGTGGAATCGGACAGCAGCAACCGCACGCCACGCTGTCCGATCTCGCTGAGCGCTTGGTAATCGGTCGGCAATCCGAGCATCGGCTCGTTGTCCAGTTTGAAATCACCCGTGTGGAATATGCCGCCTTGCGGTGTGTCCAAATAGATGCTGCACGCATCCGGGATGCTGTGGCACACGCCGATCCACTGCACTCCGAATTCCCCGAAACGGTAGTCCCGCTCCAATCGGACCGTATTTACCTCCACACCCGAAAATCGGCGCCCTCCGGACTTCTTCAACTCTCGCCTGATCATCTCGGCGGCCAATCGAGGCGCGTAAATCGGCGCGTTGATTATGCGCATCAAATAGGGCAACCCGCCGATGTGGTCGAGATGGCCATGCGTAATTATTACGGCGCGAACCCGGTCGCGGTTCTGGCGAACGTATTCCATGTTCGGAATCACCCGTTCTATCCCCGGCGTGTTGTACTCCGGAAACTGCACCCCGCAGTCGATCACCAGCAGATCGTCGTCAGTCTCGACGACCATCATGTTCATCCCGACTTCGCCCAACCCGCCGAGCGGAATTATCCGAACTGCCGATTCGCCGTATTCCAAATTGTTGTCATTCATTCGTAGTTCCAAGCTCAAGATCAGGTGTCATTTGATGTGCCGTGGGGCACATAATTCATGTGCTGTGAAGGTGACATTACACCTCGCCAAAATCGGTCACGGTCAGAAAAACGACGCTTGGCGGTCATCCACAACAACTCTCGTTTCTTCACTCTCAGCCGCTTCTGCCGCCTCCTCGATCGCGCGCCGCCTTCGCATCTCTGCATGAACCTCTTCCGGCGTCTGCGTCCGCTCGAAGAGACCGACCGGTGCTTCGCCGGCATCCGCATTGGCCGCATCATCCAATACGATCTCTCCAGCTTCCTCGAGCACCGACAAAGGGGCTTCTGGTTCGCCCTCGCTGGGGTGGGTTTCATCGACCGGATCCGCCGCTGTATCCCCCATCACCTCGCGTTTGACGCGGATGCCCTCCAAAATCGCCTCTCGGAGGTTGTGTATGCCTTCACGTAGCATCTCGGCGTTGGATGGGTTGCGAAGACCGGCGGACGGATGCAACAGAGGCATCAACACCCGGTCTTCGTGTCGGAAAATCTTCCCGTTGCTCGCGGTGATGCGAAGGCTTGGATCAAACCAACCCAACGCGTGCCTGCCGAGCGGAACGATGACCAACGGGTCGATAGCCTCGATCTGGTGCCGCAGATAGCCCGAGCATTGCTCGACTTCAACCCGTTCGGGGTCGCGGTTTCCGGGCGGACGACACTTCACTACATTTGCGATGTAGACATCCTCACGTCGCATCGGAAGAGACTCGATCAACTCGTCAAGGAATTTCCCCGCCCTGCCCACGAACGGCCGTCCTGACAGGTCCTCGTCTCGGCCCGGCCCCTCGCCTACAAACATGATCTCCGCGGTTGGCGATCCCTCGCCGGGGACGGTGTTAGTGCGTGTTTCCGCTAACGGGCACTTCCGACACTTCGATACTACATCGGCGATCGCTTCGAGCTTTTCAGATGCCGATTCATGCGACTTGGAATCTCCCTCAACCATCTCAGAATCCAAGGCTACCACCGTCGGTCACGGCAGGTCGCAACAAAACGTAGAGCGGCAACGGAGTCCCGTGCCGCCCTAGATTTACATCTCGCCGCGCGGCTTGTCCGCCGCACTCGAAAATGCGAGTTCTCAAGCGCCGATGCGTTAACCCGTGACTCCCTTGCCCTCAAGATAGTCCACCGCGTTCTGCACCGTCTCAATGGTCTCGGCTTCGTCGTCCGAGATCTCCACCGCATTGTCGTCAGTGCTGAACTCCTCTTCGAACGCCATGATCAACTCAACAACGTCCAACGAATCCGCATCGAGATCCTCGGTGAATGACGATTCGGGCGAGATTTCTTCTTCGTCCACGCTCAACTTTTCGGCTGTGATAGCCCGCACTCGTTCCAAAATTGTTGACATCGTTATTTGCTCTCCCGAGCTTGGTTAACCACTGTTTCTGCACTGCATCGTCACGTGGCGACGCAATCGCAATTATATACCCGCGCCCACATCGCAATCGGATCAACGGTTGCGCTTTACGCGGACCCGTCGTCCCGACCAGCGTCTCGAACCATCGCACCGAGAATGCCATTCACAAACCTGCCCGTGCCTTCGTAGTCGAACATCTGCGATAGCTTTATCGCCTCGCTGATGATCACCGCGGTTCGCGTCTTGGGATACATTTCCAACTCCACCAACGCCGTGCGGAGTACATTTCGAACCACCGGCGACGCTTCATGAATCGTCCGACGCTTCGAGTACCGATTGAGACGACGATCTAATTCGATCCGTCTGTCCTCAACCTCGGTCGCCAGTGAATATGCAAATTGCCTCGACTTCTTGCTCATACCCATCTCCGCGGCCACCCATTCGAAGCATTGCGATACCGGACGGTTGGCAACATCAGACTCGTACAGCGAAAGTACCGCCGCCGCCCGCGCACCTGTCTTGTCCCTAGGGATCGCTTCGAAATCAGGCGCGTCCGCATCGAATGGGACTTTGTCGCGCATCCACTCGCGTGCGCGATCGTTAGAAACAGCTGACAACCATTTCCAAGATTCATGGGCGCGTGTTGTGGTCATCAGATGGTTCGTGTCTTAGGTGCGTCGCCCATTACGATGGACGCACAGTTCAGGCGATGCAGAGGAAATTCAGTCGGTGGGAGCCGGGGCTATGCGGCTGCGAATTCGCATGCCGCGTCGTACTCGCCGATGTTGACGATTTTCGCCCGGTGGTCAATGCGCTTAATCATCCCGCTGAGAATCTTGCCGTTGCCCATCTCGACGAATTCGGTGACACCGTTGTCCAACATGTGCCGGATACCGCTGCTCCACTGGACGCAAGATGTCAGTTGGCGGCGAAGCTCGCTCTTGACCTCATCCGCATTCTGCAATGGCTTCGCGTCGACGTTGCCGATGATCGGAACCAATGGGTCATGGAATTCTGCAGCGTCGATGGCTTCGTTCAAGCCGCTTTGCGCCGGAGACATCAATCCAGAATGGAAGGCGCCACTTACGCCCAACGGGATCGCCTTCTTGGCGCCGCGAGCCGAAGCCATGTCGAGGGCCACCGCCAATCCACGGTGTTCGCCAGCGATAATGATCTGCTCGGGTGTGTTGACGGTCGACATGTCGACGCCGGCCTCGCGGCAGATCTCGGCAACGGTGACTTCGTCGATACCGATCAGCGCAGCCATTCCACCCGGTCGCTCGTCGCAGGCCAGCTGCATCAACCGTCCTCGTTCGCAAACCAAGCGCACCGCGTCCGACACCAAAAGCACACCAGCAACGACCAACGCCGAATACTCTCCAAGGCTGTGACCGGCAGTCATGTCCGGAACCGCGACAGACTCAGTGGTTTCTTCAAGCGCCCGCCAAGCGGCGATAGAAGTGGTCAGAATTGCGGGTTGCGCGTTCTCAGTTCGAGTGAGTTCGTCCGCGGGACCGTTAAACATGATCTCGCTAAGCGAGCGGCCCAGAATCTCGTCAACTTCGTCGAAGACTTCGCGCGCCGAACTTGAATTCAGATACAGGTCCTTGCCCATACCCACCGCTTGGGATCCCTGTCCTGGGAACACGAATGCGGTAGATCTTGATTCTGCGAGCCCGGTGGTCATTTCGCTCTCCAAAATGCGGTTTGTCGGGAACCCTGTCTCGAGTGTCAGCTCACCGAGGTTTCAATTTCGTAGGCGCCGGAGTTTGGCCAGCTGCCCTTCACGGTTCGCCCTTTGTAGTTTCCGCAATCAGGGCATACCCTATGCGGCGGAATCCGAGTGTCGCAACGCGAGCAATGTACCAGAGTCGGCAATCCGATCGCGTGGTGCGCAGCTCGGTTGCCTTTGCGGGCTCGGGTGTGCTTTTTCTTGGGAAGCGGGGCCATGTCACCTACACTCAGTGGTTTCCGAGGGTTGAACGTTTGATTCTGATACTTCTGCGACGGTCTATCAGACCTGGCACTTGCAACTGCCGGCGTTTAGGTCGGCTGAACAGCCGGAGCACATGCCCTTACATGCGGGATCGCATAGCGGGTTCATCGGCATCGCGGCGCTCAATTCTTGCCAAAGCGCGGTCGATATGTCTAGTACGTTCGTCGAATCGATTGTCAACGCCTCGTCGTTTTCATCTGTTCCGTAGTCTTCAATCCATCCCCGATGACTTGCAAGCAGATCGACGTTTAACGGTCTGAACTCCTCAACGAAGTCCAGACGGAGCGGCATCACGGTGTTTACCAAACACCTCGAGCACTCCGCATCAAACTGGGCTCCCACCTTTATGTCGGCGAAAACCGTTCGATCTGTGCGCATCAGTTTGCCTCGAGCTTCAACCTCGTGGAACGACAATCCGTCGCTCTCCAAAGTCTCGTTCGCGAAATGAAATCGAAGCTCGTCGCCCACCGAACCGGTCAATAGACCCGACACGTTGAACAGCATGGCATCCGAATCCAAACTCGCGCTCACAGGCGCGGATTAAATACGCAACGTAACCAATGTTAAATCCATCAAACGAATCTTGTCAATCCGCCCGCCGTAAAACGGCGCGGACGAAAATATCGCGTTGTCTCGGGCGGTACCTGAAAGTTGCGATACCCACGTTTCGGGGAGAGATTCGTACTTTTCGCTAGATGTCCCCGATCAGGTCGCGTGAAATCACCAACCGTTGGATCTCAGATGTGCCTTCGTAGATTTCGGTGACGCGTTGGTCTCGGTACATTCGCTCGACCGGGGTTGGCTTGAAGTAACCGATGCCGCCGTGGATTTGGACAGCTTTATTGACGTTTCGGCCGGCGACTTCGGACGCGTAGAGCTTCGCCTTCGCGGATGCAATAGCGTACGGAAGTCCTTCGTCGTACAGCGATGCGGCGCGATAGACCATGAGGCGGGCGGCGTCGAGTTCCGTAGACATGTCTGCAAGCATGAACTGGATAGCCTGTTTGGTCGCTATCGGACGTCCGAAAGCGATGCGTTGCTTGGCGTACGCGACGGATTGGTCGAGGGCGCCTTTTGCGAGACCGAGGCACTGGGCGGCGACAGTGATGCGGGAGGAGTCGAGGATCTTCAACGCAATGCTGTAGCCGTCTCCGACGTTTTCCAACAGGTGCGATTTGGGAACTCGGCAATCCGAGAAGACAAGTTCGGCGGTGCCGGAGCCTCGCATCCCCATCTTGCCGTGCTGCTCGTTGATCTCGAAACCGGTGGATCCGCGTTCAACCACGATTGCGGAGATGCCGCGATAGCCGGCTGAGCGATCGGCGGTCACGAATACGGCGAAGACGTCGGCCACGGATGCGTTGGTGATGAATAGCTTGGTGCCGTTGAGGATGTACGAATCGCCGTCATCGACGATCGTGGTTTGCAGTCCAAGGGCGTCAGACCCGGTCTGCGGTTCAGTGAGAGCGAACGCGGCGATCTTCTCCCCTGCTGCGAGGTGTGGGAGCCATCGGGCGCGTTGATGTTCGTTGCCGAAGCGGTTGATGGTTTCGGAGCCGAGGGACGTGTGAGTTATGAGAACTGTGCTTGTACTGCCGCAGATTGCGCCGATTTCTTCGAGGACTACCATGAAGTCGCGATATCCCATTCCGGCACCACCGAGTTCAGGCGGTATCAGGAGGCCGGTGAGGCCGAGTTGTGCGAGGCCTGCGAACTGGGTTTTGGGAAATTCCTCTTTGGTATCGACCTCGTCAGCGAGCGGTGCAAGGTCGCTTTCGGCGAATTCGCGGACCGTCGCCGCAAGCATCTGCTGCTGTTCGTTGTAGAAGGGTTGCATTTGTTGGGATTGCGTTGTTGGTGTTTGAGTTGGTGTGATTGTAGCTATCGGAACCAGTGGTGTTTTGGGAATTTATGGATTGTCTACATGGGGCGAGACCTTTCCAAAACCACCGTCATTCCGGCGAAAGCCGGAGCTTCAGCAGACGGAACGTCCATCCAGAGGGGCGGCGCAAGGGCAGTACATGCCGAATTTCACCACCGTGCCACCGTGCCGAAAATTATGCAAAGGTCCTGATGGGCGGGTGGTAAATTCTATTGCGGAGCACGAGTTTTTGGTTCGCAATGTCCGTCTCTGACCGTCTTCGGTTGATCCGGGTGTAGCCCTACACACATCCTACCCGCGAGATGTTGTTACCATCGGGGTCAACCATCCGCGATTGAGACGTTGCGGCAAGTCACGGTGAAGCGATGAGCGCAATACGACTCCTGGAGCTTAAGGCCTCAAATTACGGTAGCCTGCGTCGAGAGACGACTACCTTTGGTGACTTGAATGTTTTCATCGGGGCTAACGCGTCTGGAAAGAGCACCATACTTGACGCACTCCGTTTCTTGCAAGACGCGCTAAGACAACGCGATTTCACGCGCGCAGTCGGTGATCGCGGAGGTCCTCGGTACCTCTTTGGCAAGTGGGATGAAGCTCAAGTAGCCGACTTGAGTTTGCTCTTTGAAGATGTCGACGAACAGGTGCGATTTCAATGGGCCGTAAGGCTGACTGTCAAGCAGCGTCGATTTTCCGTCGATGAAAGAGTAACGATGGACAAACTCGACGGTACGCAAGTTGAACTACTTTCCGTTGAAGGTGGATCTGGTTGGTGGATGTCAGGAAATGGACAGAGTGTCCAAATTGAACAAGGATCCACTACCTGTGCGCTGGCGTTGGCTTCAGCCGACGCAGATTTCGGCGCACGCTCACTGGAAAAATTCATTGCTGATTGGCGGTTCATTGAGCCAAATCTCTTCGCAATCCGCCGAAGATGGCGCAGCGACGGGTCGGACCGCTTGAGTGCAGACGGGTGCAATTTGCTGGAACGATTACACCGCTTGAACGAGACGTCTCCAAAGATTTTCGACCAAATCTGTTTAGCAACCCAATCTGTGTTGGGGATGCCCGAAAAATTGACCCCTGTTTTACACAGCCATGACGACGGCGATGAACAGTACCATCTTCATTTCCACGAGAAAGGGCTTAACAGCCCGGTGACGCAGAAAAGCGCATCCAGCGGAACTCTACGGATTTTGGCGTTGATGACGGCACTTTACGAGAACCCGGGGCGAAGCTTGATCGCGTTGGAGGAACCTGAAAATAACATCCACCCCTCTGCTCTCGGCGATTTTGTCCAGTATCTCCTGGCTGCTAGTCGGCGCAATCAACTCCTGATGACAACTCACTCGCCCACCCTGTTGAATTTCTTGGAAGACCCGCAACACGTGTGCATCGTGCGGCGTGACGACATCGCGGGCACTCAAGTGATTCGCGAAACGAATCCTCAAGGAGTGAGAGATGCTCTGAATGCATCTGGATTTAGCCTAGGAGAATTTCACGAGACCAAGGGATTCGGAAGTTAATCCGCAATGGGCAAGAATGTAATTGTCATCGCTTCCGGTCGGACTAAGCAAGTTGCTCTTCCCCACCTCTTAGCTCACCTTGAAGAAGAAAATATCACGGTATCAGAAATCCGGTATCCGCAACAAAACAGAGACATTGGAGTGGACACAGCTACTAATCTCGTTCGGGCTATCTGGTTCGAGAAGCGGTACACCGACCCACCGGGCAAGTTCGTGATTTTGGTGGACGTGGATGGTAAGCGACCAGACGAGGTAGTGCGACCGTTACGAGAAGAGGTGCCACGCAGATTACAAAGTCATATCTCCGTGCCCGTACTCTTCGCATTTGCACAACAGCACTTGGAAGCTTGGTTTTTCGCTGATTCGAGGAATCTCAGGGAGTATTTGAGCGGACGAAACCTGCGTAATATCGATACGTCAAAACCAGATGGCATCGACGATCCCAAACGGCATCTGCAAAACCTTTTGGGAAACGTGATCTACACGTCGCAGATTTCGGGTCAAATCGCACGTAGCTTACATGCCCCTACCGTCGCTGGTCGCAGCCCAAGTTTTGACAATTTCCTTAGCACAGTACGGAACGGAGTAGCTTGATTTTTCGGGCGCCGCGGTGCTAGTCCCCACCATCTCACTACGCTAACCCGCGCCTCAGATCGCAGTAGGCGACGGACTCGGGTTGGCACAGTCGCGTTTCTCAAATGCGGCACGGTAGAATTCGCTCAGCGCAGTTTTGGTTTCTCGATTGGAAGGCATGACAGAAAACCGCAGGATATTGGGCATCGACCCAGCTTTGACAACCACAGGATATGCGGTGATTACCGCGGATGCGCGAGGTAATGTCTCCTTGCTTGAAGGCGGTCTGATCCGAACCAAGTCGAGCGAATCTTTGGAGCAACGGCTCAAAACGATAAATGCGACGCTGACCGAGGTGATCGAAGAGTTCAAACCCGACGAGGTCGCCATTGAGGACCTGCATGCGCGTTACCGGAACCTGAAGACTGCGATCATCATGGGGCATGCCCGTGGCGTGGCAATATTGGCGGCGGGAAACGCCGGCATCCCGGTTCATCACTATCAAGCCACGCGGGTCAAGAGCATAGTTGCCGGCAGTGGCCGCGCGGACAAGGATCAGATGAAGCGGGCGGTGTCGATGCGCCTCGGATTGGCGACCGAGATTGAAAAGAACGATGTCGCTGATGCGGTGGGCATTGCCATTTGTCACGTACATGTATCCGGGGCACCTCAAACGATCTGAACGACTGAACGACCATGATCTCCTATCTAATAGGCAAAGTAATCCAGGTGCAGCAGAACCCTCCGCGGGTGGTGATTCTGACGGCGAGCGGAGTCGGTTACACCGTGACCCTCCCGGTGTTCGTTGAAGAGTCGATCAAACCGTACGAGGGGCAAGACCTAGCGTTGCATATCTACTACTCTGTATCGGAGCGTCAACCGTTGCCGAGCCTGGTGGGATTCAAGGAAGCGAGCGACCGAGATTTCTTCGAGCAGTTTATTCAGGTCGAAGGAATTGGTCCGGCACGCGCGGCTTCCGCATTGACAATGCCAGTGCCGACTTTGGCATACGCGATCGAAACCGAGGACTTGGTGACCCTGACTCTGATGCCCGGCATCGGTCAACGCGGTGCACAAAAGATCGTTGCGACGTTGCGCGGGAAGGTTGCTGAAGCGGCCAGCCGTCCGATCGAGACAGCCGCGCAACGTGCTAGGGCCCCGGACACGCGCGCGGATGTCGTTGCAGTGCTGGTAAATCTTGGCTATCGAAACACCGAAGCGGTTGCGATGGTTGATGACGCAATACGTCGTCGACCTGAATTCATCGCCGATCCGCAGGCATTGTTACGAGACATTTTCCGCAACACCTCTGCTACACCGGCGGTGACACAGTGAGTTTGGTTCTCTGATGGCGGATTCTGCGAGAGAACGGGTCATTACAGGTGCAGAAGATTCTGCATCCGACGCTGAACGAAGAGCAGCGGAATTGTTGCGAGATCGCGCGGAACGCAACTCGAATTCGGCGGGAACGAATGATCTCCGCCCTCGCCGTTTCGCAGACTACATAGGTCAGCGAAACGTCGTGAACAGCATTCAGATCGCAGTGGAGGCCGCCAAGCACCGCGGCGACACCCTCGACCACGCGCTGTTTCACGGTCCTCCTGGATTGGGGAAGACGACAATTTCTCAGATCATCGCGCGAGAGATGGACACAACGTTGGTCCACACATCGGGGCCCGCGTTGGAACGCCCAGCGGATGTCGTCGGGATTCTCTCCAACCAGAAACACGGCGACGTGTTGTTCATCGATGAGATACATCGACTGTCACATGCGGTTGAAGAGTACCTGTATTCTGCGATGGAAGATTATCGAGTCGACTTCATCACCGGCACTGGAGCGTTCGCTAAAACGATCAACTTGCCGTTGCAGAAATTCACACTTATCGGGTCAACAACGCGGGCTGGAATGTTGAGTCCTCCATTGCGAGAACGATTCGCATTGACGTATCACCTCGACTACTACTCGGTTGATGAGTTGACGCTAGTCGTCACGAGGTCTGCAACGATCTTGGATGTTGCGATCGATGAATCTGGAGCGGAGGTGATCGCGAGCCGTTCTCGAGGCACACCCCGCATCGCCAACAATCTGTTGCGCCGGGTCCGCGACTACGCCCAGGTCCGACGGGACGGCAGGATCGACGCCGAGGTAGCAGCCGAAGCTCTACGCGTCGAAGGCGTCGACGAGTTGGGTTTGGACCGGTTGGATCGGTTGTATCTTCTAACACTGGCGAAGAATTACGGCGGCGGGCCGGCAGGCATCAATGCTTTGGCCGCATCTGCGAACGAAGAAGTTCAAACCCTAGAGGACGTGGTGGAACCGTTCTTGCTGAAGATCGGCTTCATCATGCGTACCTCGCAAGGACGCAAGGCCACGCCGCAAGGGATGTCGCACGTCGGTGTTGAATCAGCAGACGTCGCGGACCCCGGCCAACGATCGCTGTTGTGATATTGGGGATAGTCGCCGTCGCGATTCGGAAACGTCCACCGCGAATTGCGGCAATCTGCTGAGTTGCCTCGTAAAAACCCTTACGAAGCGATTGTGGCAAATCGCTTCGGCTAATTTAAGCACCATTGAAGGCGGAAAACCGCCTTACGAAGCGATCAAGACGAAACGCTTCGTAACGAAATCTCCGCAAAAAGGGAGGCATTAGCTACGTGGCGCCGGTCCGGGAGTATTCCATGGCTTCGGCGATCAGTTCGTCCGGGATGTCGTCGAACGAAGCGTAGTTCATGGCGTAGAGCCGTGCATAGAGTCCGCCGTGCGCGATCAGTTCGTCGTGGTTGCCGGTCTCGATGATTTCGCCGTTTTGGAGGACGATGATGCGGTCGGCACCTCTGATGGTGGCGAGCCTGTGTGCGATCACTATTCCGGTCCGGCCTGCCAGAAGGCGTGCGAGTGCTTGCTGAATGAGGAGCTCGGTGTAGCTGTCGATGGATGCCGTGGCCTCGTCGAGGATGAGAATTTTGGTATCAGCAACGATCGCTCTGGCAAAAGATATTAGTTGTCGTTGACCCAGTGATAGGTTTCCGCCGCGTTGCTCAAGTTCGGTGTCGTATCCACTGGGGAGGCGCATGATGAACTCGTGTGCGCCGACGGCACGGGCGGCTGCAACCACCTCTTCGCGGGTGGCGTCGGATTTGTTGTAGCGGATGTTTTCGTAGACGGTTGCGGAGAAGAGGTATGGCTCTTGCAAGACCATGCCGATGTTGTCGCCCAAGCTGCTGAGTTCGACCTCTCGGACGTCTTTGCCGCTGACGAGGATTTCACCTTCCCAGACGTCGTAGAAGCGGTGGAGTAGCGAAGTGATGCTAGTTTTTCCTGATCCGGTTGGGCCGACAAGTGCTACGGTTTCACCTGGTTCGACGCGGAAACTGATGTTTTTGAGGATGGTCTGGTCTTCGAGGTATCCAAATGTGACGTTTTTGAATTCGATGGAACCGTCGTTGTCGACGAGACGTTCTGCGTCATCCTTGTCCACGATGTCGACTGGGACGTCTAGGACTTCGAAGATTCGTTCGCCAGATGCCATGGCGCGTTGGAATACGGCGTAGTGCATGGTGATTGAGCGGATGGGGTCGAAGAAGAGTTGGACGTAGAGGATGAAAGCGAGCATCGAGCCGATTTCGAGAGAGTTGTTAATGACCATCGAACCACCGACTACGATGATGATTGCCATTGCGGATCCGGAGAGCGTATCGACGAGAGCGATCATTACCAAGCCAATTCGAGCGGCGCGATTCGCTGCCCGAAGTTGCTCGTCGGCCTTTTCCTTGAAGAGATCGAGGTTGACATGCTCTCGGCTCATTCCCTGAACGACGCGGACACCGTTTATGTTTTCTGCGAGCGCTCCGCTGGTGATCGAACTTGTCTGTCGGGAATAGAGGAAAGCTCGTCTAGCTATTGGTAACCAGATTGCTCGTGCGATGGCGAGGGTAGAGACGACGGCGAACGTCAGCAAAGCCAATCGCCAGTCCATGATTAGCATGGCGATGACAATGCCGAAAAGGAGGACGAAGTCGCCGACGCTGGTGACGGCGGTTTCGAGGAATTCTTGGAGTGCGCCGACGTCGCCTTGGAGTCGCGACATCATGCGTCCGACCTCGGTCTTGTCCATGAAGGACATCGAGACGCGTTGCAAGTGCTCGTACATCGCACGTCGGAGATCGATGAGGAGATGCTCGGCGACGCGTCCGACGATCATGTTTTGCAGGTATCCCATGACGACGTGGATCAGGACGGCACCAAAGAATGCGCCGACCATAACGAACAGCATGTTGCGAGGGTCGCCATTGCCACGCGTGTGGATGTCCAGCACGTCATTGACGGTGGTCCGTACGATCCACGGCAAAGCGAGTGCCGACCCGGCGAAGAGCAAAACCGCGATGAGGCCGATAGACAGCACGCTGTGGTACGGCCGGACAAATTTCCAGAAGCGTCGGATTACGTCGCCGCTGAAGGCGGCGCTGAAGATTTGCTCATCGAGGTCGCCGGACGGCCTGCGTTGGTCGACCCACGCTGGTCGGGGTCCTCCGCTTTGAGTTTGGCGATCGTGGGCGGTATCAGAACTAGCCATTGCTAAACCTCGCCCCCGGTATGGACGTTGTCATCCTCAGGCCTAATTTGCAGTTCGTAAAGATCGCGATATTTGCCGCCTTGTTCAAGTAACTCGGCGTGTGAGCCGCGTTCAAGAATCTTGCCGCCCTCCAAGAATAAGATTTCGTTGGCGTGCATTAGGGAGCTCAGGCGGTGTGAGATGATGATCGTTGCGCGGTCGGCGGTGACTTCTTGAAGTGCTGCCCGGATGCGTTGTTCGGTTGCGGCGTCAATCGCGGCGGTCGAGTCGTCAAAGACGATGATCTGGGGATGGAGCATGATGCTACGAGCGATTGAGAGGCGTTGGCGTTGGCCACCCGAGAGTGAGACACCGCGTTCGCCGATCAGCGTCCCGTATCCGCTGGGAAGTCTTTCGACGTATTCGCCCATCTGGGCATTCGAGGTCGCGCTCTCGATGTTTCGGTGCTCAGCCCAAGGGTCCCCGTAGGCGACGTTGTTGTCTATCGTCGTGGTGAACAGGAACGTGTCTTGTTCGACTACACCGACAGCGCGTCGGAGCGAGGCGAGAGTGACTTCGGCGATGTCTTGGTCGTCGATAAGTATGCGTCCGGCGATCGGGTCGTAGAAACGTGGGATGAGATGTGCGAGAGTGGATTTGCCGGAACCCGGTGGGCCGACGATGCCGATAGTGTGACCGGGCCGGGCCTCGAACGTGACGTCGGTGAGGACTTGCTCATCACCGAACTGGTCCATGTAAGCGAAGTCGATGTGCTCGAAACGAAGAACGCCTCCGGATATGACGAGATCTTTCGCACCGGGTTTGTCGTCGATTTCCGGGACTTGATCGAGGACTTCGAAGAGTCTTTTTCCGGAGGTTGCGCCGCGCGCCCATCCTGCGACTACCATGCCAAGTTGCCTAACGGGGTTTTGCATGATGCTCATGAAGGCTAGGAACTGTGCGAGCTGGCCGAGGGAGAAGGGGTTGGATTCGTCGAGGACCTTAAGCCCACCGACGAGCAGAACCAAAGACATTGCGCCAAAGAAGGCTACGGTGATGAACGACAGATTCGTGGCTCGAACGGTGACCAATTGGTAGGCGCGATTGAACGCCTCGTTGGAGGACTTGTCGTATTTGACAAGCTCGTAAGGCTCGGCCGAGAAAGAGCGGACAACTCGAATACCTTTCAGGTTTTCGTCCATGATCTTGGTTAGCTGTCCCATTTCTTCTTGGTAGCGCCTCCAACCTCGCGAGGTTTGCAATCTTGCGACGATGGATCTCCATGCGGCGATCGGAACGAAGCTGAGGCTGATCAAGGCTAGCTGCCAGTCCTCTCTCATCATCAAGATGGTGCCGGTCCCGACGAAGATCGCGAGGTAGACGACACGGAGCATTCCGCGGCTTGCGAACGCGCGTACGCCTTCGATGTCGAGCAACCCTCGCGTGAGGAGATCGCCGGTGTGGACGCGGTCGTGATACGCGAAACTTAGGCGCTGCAACTTCTCGTAGTAGAGCATGCGGAGTCGGTAACCGAGACGTTGCGCCAAGTTTTCGCTGATATACATGTGCCCGTAGGTGAAGACACCACGGAGCAATGCTGAACCGAGAAGCATTCCCGCGGTAGTCGCCAATGTCCACCGAAGTGCGTCTGTGTCGGGGTTTTCAGAGGTGAAAACCTGTTCAACGGTTTGAACCCCGTTGCCGATAAGCAAAGGGATGAAGAGCTGGAAGATGGAGGCGCCGACGATGAACACAAATCCGACGGCGATCAGCCATCGGTAGTCGAGCGCCATGCGGATGATGCGCATCAGCACGTGGAAACCGCCGCCGGTGCTGTCCGTGTCGGTCATGGACGCGCTTCTAGCGACCGATGCTGTTGCTGACGCGGCGGATGGCACCGTCAACCGTGTCAGCAGGTTAGCTAAGAAAACCATAAGTATCTGATTCTACGACTTGTTTCGCGAGGCAAGTCACCCAATTCGGATTCTTACGCATTGTAGCTAATCGTTCCTCACGAAAACTGTGCAACGCGATGCGTGAACTCAACGAATCTTATTCGTGGGCGGAGTTGCGCTAGAGTCGTATATGCGGTAAAGACGCGCAACCGTACGGAGCCTTTTCGCAGTTGCGCGGCTGCCAACCGCGAACGCACCGTCAAATTCAGTACTATGGCAAATCCATCGATTAGCGCCGCGGCTGCTAGAGCAGTCCACCAAAATATTCTCGCCGATAACCGCGTCAATCCTTACGAGGCACGGTACGCGACGCTAGCCGACGCGAACGCGATCGACCTCATTGTCAATGAGGCATTCGGCGATACCGCGACCAAATCGTCGGCAGCGCGGGAAATCAGGCGCAACAAAATGACGTACATCGTGGTGACAAAGGCGTCGGGAGCGAATCCGACCCCTACTGGCGCTAACGGACGACAGGGAAAAGTCGGTTGGCAAAGACGGCTTAGATCGTTGTTTTCTTCGTCAATCGGTGGCCTCGAATCCCAGAACATTATCAGCAACGTCGTTGGGCTCGTCGGCATCTGGACTGCTTTGGACCAGGCGCATATCGTTGTGATTGCGACTCATCCGAATGAGCAAAGGCGTGGGGTTGGCGAGCTGCTGGTACTTGCCACGATCACCGAAGCGTTGAAGGTCGGGGCCACGAATGCTACGTTGGAGGTTCGGAAATCGAACACCGTCGCACGTTCGCTGTATCGCAAGTATGGTTTCAACGACGTTGGCATCCGCCATCGTTACTACCATGACAATCGTGAAGACGCCATCATCATGTCAACGCCATCGTTTTCAAACTTGGAGTACAAAAGGTCTTTTGCGCGGCGATGGAAAGGATACGTGAGCGCCCGAGGCAAAACGGAATTGCAGTTCGACCCGACGCCGTATCTAGCCTTGCCCGAGTAGGAACAGGATGAATGCAACGAAGGCTCCGATCGCGAACACGAAGCTCCAAGTGGACCAGCGTTGTTGCACTGCGAGGAATTTTTCGGCGGAATCCCATTGACGGGCTCGCCAAGCCAGCTCGTTGCCCTTGAGACCGAGGATGAGCATTACTCCGATTAATACGACGAATCCGATTGAGCGGAACGCCGGAGACAGCGGAAGCAGTGGCAGGAACCCGAGCATCGACCACCAGATGCCGTGGACCAATCCCCAGATCGGGCCTAGGATGAACGCTGACCAGTTCCAACGTTGGATCTCTTGAGGGATATTGTCTTGCTCGCCTTTCGACGGTCTGGCGCGGCGCGGCAATCCCCATTGGCCGGAGCGGAACGATCCGGTGCCGATTCGGTAACCACCTCCACGTTTCCCCTTCGAACTTCCTTGTTCGCGACCTGCGCCGCCACTTTGCGACGGTTCGCGCTGGTTCCGAGTCCCACCTGCACCATCAGGGGAGATTCGGGCAGATTGGTCGATCTCAGCGGCACAAACCGCACAGTATGATGCATGTGCTTCGTTCGCAGATGAGCACTGTTGGCAACTGGTGAAACCTAATGCAGGGACGCGTGATGGATCGGTAAGGTAGACGCGTTCACCGCAACGGTCGCAAGCGTAGTCGCCTGGAGACGCCGCGGTCCCACAGTGCATGCAATAAATCGTATTCGGCTTTTGGTCGGAATTGCCGTCTTGTGTCGTATTCGACATCAAAGTGAAATCGTGCACCGCCGAGTGTGATCGAGGTGAAAATCTGGTGCGGTGCGCGTTAAGTGCCTATCTTATCCCTTTTAAACCGATAGTGTTTCAGACGTGTGTCAGGCGAGTGTCTCAGGCAACCACGGCGGAACCGCCGATTTCGGCTCCGATAAAGGGTGACATTGCGCTGATGATGTCGTCCAACTCGGCGACGCTCAGATCGTCGATAGCCGGAGTCGGAGGCCTGACGGCTGGCGAATCGAGCATGCCTCGTTTGGCCATTATGTGTTTACGAATCGACAAACTGAGGCCGGCGGTGTTCTCATATCTGATTAACGGAAGCCAGCCGTAGAACGTTTGACGCGCGCCTTCGATGTCGCCGTTTACGAATTGGCGGTGGATCTTTACGAGTGCTTCCGGATATGCGAATCCAGTCATCGTCCCGACCGCGCCGCGCTGCAACTCTTCGAATAGAAACGCGCCGCCGAGACCCCCGAAGATACCGATGTTGTCGTTCGTCGCAGCTCGAACGGTGGAAATTTTCGGCGGGGTCGGAGGGTCTTCCAGCTTGAGATATTTGGCGTTCGTCAGTTCTGAATTCAACTTGGCGATGAAGTTGGGGGACATGTGCACGCCGGTCTGCTCCGGAAGATCCTGAACCACGATGGGAATCTCGGTGGCGTCGTCGATCGCCTGGTAGTACACAAAAACCGCGTTGTCGTTGGGTTTAGCCAAATTTGGAGGTGACGCCATAACAGCTGTGGCACCGATGCTTTGGGCTTCCCGGACGCGGTCAGCTGCTTGTGCCCCGCTCTGGCCGCTGACGCCAACCGTTACGGTCAACCGGCTGTCACACGCCGCGACGACGGCATCGATAATGGGGGCACGTTCAGCATCGTTTAGGCGATGAGCTTCGCCCATCACACCAAGAGTGACGACCCCGGTGCAGCGCGCACTAGCCGCCGTTTCGACCAGTCGGCCGATCGAACTGGTATCGACCGAACCGTTAGGCCCGAACGGCGTCGGCATCATGAAGTGGATACCGTCGAACCGCGTCGCATCCATTTGTTCTACCATCCTGTGCCTGGGAAATCTTTTCAGTTGCCAACGAGTCTACAGAAGCGAATATGGGCAGCCATTCCCGCGGATTGGTGGAGTGATCATTCCAAATGGATTCGACCATCGGTGTATGATTACCACTAATCGGCGTAAAGGGGCGTCGATGCGTAGGCATTTGTAAGAGCAATCAAACCGTGACCACGAGCGTAACCACCAAACAGACCGAATGGACACCCGATGCCGCAGGCGAACGGGTGTTGCTGATCAGCGGCGAAGAGATAGCCAATTTTGAGGCGCAGAAGGAACGATTCAAAGCCGGTGATTTCGAAGAGACACCGTTTATGCGATTCCGGTTGCGCCAAGGCGTCTACGGGCAACGGCAACCCGATCGTCAAATGGTTCGCATCAAAGCGCCTTTTGGCGGCTTGACAGCGCGGCAATTAGAGGTTCTCGGCGAAGTTTCCGAGAAATACGTGCCGCTGAAGAAAGGTCATCTGACAACACGGGAAAATGTGCAGTTCCACCACGTCCTGTTGGACGAAACTCCTGATTTGATGCGAATGATCGGCGACGTTGGGCTGACGACGCGAGAAGCATGCGGGAATACGGTTCGCAATGTTGTCGCACACCCGGCGGCTGGCGTGTCTAAAGACGAGGTGTTCGATGTTTCGCCATACGCGGGCGCGTATGCGCGATATTTCCTGCGGCACCCAACCACGCAGAACATGCCTCGCAAATCTAAGACGGCGTTCTCAGGCTCCGAGAGCGACGAAGCGATGACGCCATTCCATGACATGGGTTTCATTGCGCGAGAGCGTAACGGTAAGCGCGGGTTCAAGATCGTTGTCGGTGGCGGTTTGTCGATCATGCCGCAAATGGCGGAGACGTTGAGCGAATTTGTGCCCGTCGAAGACTTCATCCGACACGCAGAAGCCGCGTTGAGGATCTTCAACCGGCAGGACGAAGAGCGAAAGAATTTGATGCGCGCTCGGATCAAGTACACCATCAAACGGCTCGGCATCGAGAAATTCCGTGAAATGGTGGCCGAGGAGCTCAAGGGAGATTGGGCCAAGAAGGAGATCGATCTCGACACGCTGCTGTTCAACGAGGATGAATCAGTCGAAGCGCCCGCCCCACCTTCGAATCCGACGCCAGAACCGACTGATGATGCGGACTACGACTTCTGGAAGGCGTCTTCGGTGGAAGAGCAACGGCAAGACGGCTTCAACGTCGTCTTCGTCCGTGTCGAACGCGGAGACATCTACGCTGAGCAGTGGCAACCGCTTGCCGACATCGCTCGTGAATACGGTGGCGGTCGCGCTCGTATCGACCAGCAGCAGAACATCGTTTTCCGATGGGTGCGAACGGAGTCGTTGTACAACGTTTATATGGCGCTCAAAGAGATCGGCATGGCGACGAGTGGTCGCGAGACCATACGGGATATCGTTACTTGCCCGGGTACCGACTCCTGCAAGTTAGGCATCACATCGTCGATGGGCTTGAACAAGGCGCTCGGCGAGAAGTTAGACACGATGGACGTTTCGGACCCCCTGGTTTCCAAGATTCACATCAAGGCGAGCGGATGCCCGAACTCCTGCGGTCAACACCACGTCGCGAACATTGGTTTCCACGGCGCAGTGATGAAAGGCGGGGGCGGTCAGGTTCCGGCGTACGAGTTGTTCATCGCCGGCGAATCGACCGATGGGCCGGTGCGTGTTGGCAATCGCGTGCGAGCTCGAGTTCCTGCCAGGCGAGCCGGGGAAGCGTTGGAGATGATCGTCCATCACTACAAGGCCAACCGGAACGAAGGCGAAGAGTTCAACAAGTTCGTCGACCGGGTAGGTATTCAACCCTACGAAGACATGTTCGCGCCATGGAAGGCCGAGATTGGTCCGCTTGACCGAGAGCACATCCAGACTTACATGGACTGGGGCAAGACAGTTGTCTACAAGCTTGAGCGCGGCGAAGGTGAGTGCGCGGTTTAACCAGCGCTCCGCAACTCTCCGCTTCGCTAGTCGATAGCGGCGCCGTATCGTTCCCTGAGTACTTCGCGGCTTCGGAGGATTACGCCTTCGCTGTCGGGAGCCTTCCCGACTTCCAGCGTCGCAAACTCGATGTTCAAGTCGCCCGTGATCAATGGCGCCATTTCGTCGAGATCTAGGACTCCAGTCCCGATCTCTTCGTGTTCGACTCCATTGATCGCGTCGTTGAGGTGAAGGTGGCGTATGCGGCTGCCAAGAACATCGATTGCTTCTGACAGTCCATCGCCAACAATGCAGTGACCGGCGTCAAGCACGACACCGACGTTGTCGCTATCGGCATCGTCGATTACCGATGCCAGATCTTCGTATGAACTTAGTACGTATCCTGGATCGTGTTTCAAATTCTCGATGCAGATCGTAATGCCGAGTTTTTCGGCGGTCGGCGCTGCGCTGCGGACGAATCTCTTGAGATTCCTCACGGCTTCGCGACGGATGAGTTCGGAACCATCCTCCGGGCGTGACAGCGTCGGGACGTCGATTTTGCCGGGGTGCAACACGATTACGCTTCCTCCTAATCGGTGCACCATCTCCAAATTGCGTTTGAAACTCGCGAGAGTTTCGTTCCAGACACTTGTCCGATGCGACCCCGGCATCGCGCCGTGGAGGTAGTGCAGATTGAACGTGATGTCGTTCGCTTCAGACACTCCTCCCAGATATCCCAGATCGCGCTCCGACAGCGTTTCTGCGCTATGAAACTTACCCATTAGTTCCACTACTTGGAATCCGTGCTCGATTGCAAAATCAACCATTGCGGACAATGGTTGATCGTCCTGTATGAGTGAAACTACCGCCAACTTAGGCATGCGTAACCCTTTGATTTGGGGGATGCGTTGATGTTGTGTGACCCGTCGAAACTGTCGATCAAGTCCACTATTGAGTTTACTAACCGGTCGCCAAAACATCGAAACACACATGGTTTTCTATACTTCAGATGTCAGGAATTCGCCGAACATTGTCGTCCGGCATCTTGACCAAAACCACGGATCAGGTTAGCTAGTCACACCATGCCAAACATCGAATACGGCGACTACGTGAAGTTTTCGTTCTTCAAGGCGCGACCTTCTTGGCGGTTGCTCGAACCGAACCGCAAGACTCAGCTGCGGGAAGAACTCGTGGCGACAATCCAAGAGGCGAGCGACGACGTGGGTTCGCCAATATCGAGTTTCAGCGCCGTGGGTACCCGGGCAGATGTTGATCTGCTCCTGTTTCAGAGCGCGCCGAATGTTGAGGCGTTCCACGCGACGGCGGCGGCGATCAATCGTACGGAGGCTGCCGCGCACTTCGATCAACCTCACTCATACCTGTCGCTGCGTCGTAAGACGCGTTACAAGCACGGCGGTGGCAATCCCGAAGTGGAGCGCAAGGACAAGCGTTACTTCATCGTCTACCCGATGACGAAGACTCGGCCTTGGTACGGCTTGTCGATGGAAGAACGTCAAGGAATGATGAACGACCACTTCCGAATCGGGCACGGCTATCCGGGGGTGACGATAAACACGACCTACTCGTTCGGGATCGACGACCCGGAGTTCGTGGTCGCGTTTGAGACCGACGATCCTTCGGAGTTCGTGTCTCTAGTTATGGATTTGCGGGAAGTGCCCGGGTCTCAGTTCACCGCTTCGGAGACGCCGATATTCACGACGATTCGGATGTCGTTAACCGAGGCATTGCAGGCGATCGGTTGAAACGTGCCAAACCAACGCGTCCGCGTTAAACTGTCGACGTGCGCTTTTAGCACTGGACGAAGAAACGTGACCGTACGCCTCTCAGGGTTTAACGACTTAGGTGTTCAATCCTGGTTCGGAACTGTCGTAGTCGTAGTCGTAGTTTAGAGGGATGTACTCTTGCTCGTCGTCTGGGACCTGGTCTTCTGGGAAGATCGCGTTCTCAGGGCAAACCGGTTCGCAAGCGGCACAGTCTATGCACTCATCGGGGTTGATGTACAGCATGTTGTCCCCGGGTTTCGAGTAGATGCAATCGACTGGGCAAACATCGACACACGAACCGTCCATCACGTCGACGCAGGCCTTTGAGATTATGTAAGTCACCGTTTATTTGCTCCGGTTACTGAAGCGGTGGAAAGGTCGTCGTTTAAACCGCCGCAGCAATGTTTTTGGGTTCAACGTCATATGTTATCCGCCGCAGCCACATCCTCCGCCGCCACATGCGCAACCGCCAGCGAAGTTGGGGTTCGAGATCACAAAGCCTGAACGCTGGAAGCCTTCCACGTAGTCGATGCTTGAACCAGCGATCAGCGGGATGCTCTGTTCGTCGACGAGTGCCTTGACCGCGCCATCTTCCAATGAAGTGTCGTCATCGGCCGGCTCGTCTTCGAGTCCGAACGCGTACTCAACCCCGCCTTGAGGCGTTGGCGCTGCGGAGATTCGCAGGTAGGAATCCGTTGCATCCTGTTCGGTCATCACCTCTGCTAGCTTGTCCAGTGCTGCCGGAGTGAATGACACAATCGCGGCTTGTTGCTCGTTCAGCATTTTCCTACTCTCCGTTACGGTCGACCCGTTTGGGATTCGTCTATGCGGGGCGCTATCAAACGATCCACATTTGGTCAGGTTGTAGACCGACGCGCCTCGCGATTAAAATTGTAATGCACCCGTTACGTCAGTACGGTCGCGACGCGATTCGGTTCGCGTCACCCTTGGCCCTTTCCCGCCTGTCAATTCTAGCGTTGATTTTTACGCTTTCCTGCAATATAATTGGGTTTTGTGCAACGTAATCGTATGAATCTGGTGTGTGACTTTCGAGTTCTGTCACATTTGGGCACCAATCCGAATATCACTCAGCCAGCATTAAATCGACGTTGCTCAACTCACATCAGGGGCTGAAGAACAAGCAACGAGATCAGGAGCAATTGCTGAATGGACTCAATCGATCGTCAAATAATCGCTGCATTAAACGAAGACGGGCGAGCCGCAAACGCGAAAATCGCCAAAAAGGTCAAAGTGAGTGAAGGGACCGTCCGTAGACGTCTCAAGAAACTCACCAGCGACAAGACGATCAACATCGTGACCGTCCAAGACCCGCAGAAGATGGGTTACCAGTCTGAGGTGCTCATCGGCATGCAAGTTGAGCCCCACATGCTCGAAGAGGTCGCCTCTCGCATGGCTGAGTTCAAGTACACTACTCTCGTCAGCATCACCACGGGCACGTACGATGTGTTCGCTTGGGCGACATTGCCCAACGCCGAAAAGCTTGGCGAGTTCATCCGCGATCATGTGGGTAAGACGCCCGGCGTGCAACGCACGGAGACATTCGTGTCTTTGGGGGTGCGAAAGCGAACCTACAGTCTGCCGCTGGACGCTTGAGCAGAATACCATCGACCAACGCTGTTTGGATCGTCTGAACCGGAATGAACACTCCGACCATCGCCCATCCTGCTGGTCTGAAAAGGTCGATTTCGCTAACTTGGGGATCGTCGCTCTTTGATTGGTTGGTTCCGGGAGCGGATACTCGACACCGCATTGCGGCGAGCATAGCGTTCATCGTTCTCATCGTTGTATGTAGCAAGATCCGGTTTTATCTGCCGGACAATCCAACGCCGATAACGTTGCAAACGTTGGCGATATTGACCGCCGGCGGCGTGATGGGATTCCGATGGGGTCTAATATCGGTGTTCGGATACCTCGTCATCGGAGCCTTGGGTTTCTTGGCATTCGCGAATCAGCCTTGGGGATTCACGTCACCTGGAGACGGTTGGGCGTACGTCACCGGAGTGACCGGCGGGTATCTTCTCGGTTTTCTCCTGGCGACTGCCGTTGTCGGAGCGCTCAGTCAGTACGGTTTCGACCGTTCCAACTCGCTCTGGGCAAACGCGCTCGGTGGCGTCGCGGTCTACGTTCCCGCGATAGTTTGGTTGGCGATCGGTGATTTCGGATGGCCAGCTGACGGCAAGTTGTTGATGGATGGCATGTATATCTACTTGCCTGGCGACTTCTTGAAGGTGATCGCGGCATCGGTTTTGATAACCGGGCTCTGGAAATTTGCGGATAATCTACGGTCTGGGCGGGGACCCCGAGACGATTGATCTCGATGTTTCTGACCAGACGAAGTCCGCACCCGTAGCGACAGCGTCAAAGTTGCGATGAACGGGTTTCCCCCAACACGCATTTCGGCTTTGTCGCGCATGACCACCATCACACCTTAGGAATTCTCATGTACAAAGACACAGATTGCGGTGAACCTCGATCATCTGACATCGGGGGCGAAATCACTGTCGCGGGTTGGGTTCACCGTCGCCGCGATCACGGCAACCTGATTTTCGTCGACCTCCGCGACCGGACCGGATTGTTGCAGGTCGTGTTCAACCCAGAACTCGCTCCCGACGCCCATCATCTCGCCGAAGGGATGCGGAGCGAGTGGGTGATACAGGCACGCGGCACCATCAGGGCGCGGCTTCCCGGCGCGGCGAACCCGAACTTGGCGACTGGCGAAGTGGAGCTTGTTGTCAGCGATTCTCAAGTATTGAACCGCTCGTTGACACCGCCTTTCGAGGTCGAGGACGATACCGACGCGGACGAATCGACCCGAATGGCCAATCGGTTTATCGACATCCGCCGCCCGGAGATGTTGGGTCGATTGCAACTGCGACACCGCGTTACCCACCTGATTTGGGACCACCTCACAGAGGACGGTTTCACGCAAGTTGAGACGCCTATATTGATCAAGTCGACGCCGGAAGGGGCCCGTGACTATGTTGTTCCGTCTCGCGTGCGTCCGGGCATGTTTTACGCGTTGCCGCAATCGCCGCAACAGATGAAGCAGATGTTGATGGTTTCCGGGGTCGAGCGGTATTTCCAGATTGCGAGGTGTTTCCGCGACGAGGACCTGCGCGCGGACCGTCAACCGGAGCACACGCAATTGGACCTCGAAATGAGCTTCGTCCATCAAGAGGACGTGATGGCGGTGGTGGAGGGTCTGTACACGAGGATCGTGCGCGAGACCCGTCCTGGCGCACGACTCGAAACGCCGTTTGTCAAGCTCTCATACGACGAGGCAGTCGAACGATACGGGTCTGATAAACCGGACACGCGTTACGGGCTTGTAATGTCGACGATCACGGATATCGCCGCTCAGTCCGATGCGCGAGTGTTCCAAGCTGTCGCGGCCTCGGGTGGCACCATCAGGGCGTTTGCAGCGCCGGGATGCGCCGACTACACGCGTCGGCAGACGGACCAGCTAATCGATGTCGCTCAGGTTGCCGGTGCCCGGGGCCTGGTCTATATCGCGATCAATAAGTCGGCGCCGTCCGTCGATGAACTCGATGCTGACCACATCCGATCGCCATTGAAGAACTACATGTCGGTAGAGATCGTCAAAGAGATCGCTCACGCCGTCGACGCCTCACCGGGCGATTTAGTGCTGATCGTGGCAGGGACGAAGAAGGTGGCGAACAACGCTCTTTCGGCGCTGCGCACGGAGATGGCGAAACGATTGGAAATGATCGACGCCGACGAATTCAAGTTCGCATGGATTTTCGATTGGCCGCTTTTCGATTGGGATGAAGATGCAGAAACTTGGACTCCTGCCCACCACGTCTTCTCGTCGCCGAAGCAGGAACACATTCCGCTAATCGATAGTGATCCGGGAAGCGTGTACGCTGACCTTTTCGACCTGACGTGCAACGGAGTCGAGTTGGGTAGCGGAAGCATCAGAATCCACGATCCGGACGTTCAGATGAAGGTGTTCAATGTGATCGGCTACCCGGACCACGAAATCGAGGAGCGGTTCGGCCACTTGCTGAAGGCCTTCCGATACGGTGCGCCTCCACATGGCGGCATGGGCCTGGGCCTCGATCGCATAACGGCGATACTTGCCGGCGTGTCGAACATCCGTGAAGTGATCGCGTTTCCGAAAACACAATCGGCCTGGGATCCGCTCTTTGACGCGCCATCGTTGATCGCCGACGAGCAGCTTGACGAGCTTCATATCGCGCTTGACATCGACGAGTAGTAACGCGTTCCGTTCAGCCGTACGCGTTAAACGTATCGCTTCGCGGGTTTGGAAAATCGGCGATAAGTTAGAATCGTAGGAGTTGCTGCGTAGCAACCGCGCGCAAAATTCCAGATTCGCGCGTTTTTTGCAGTACGGGTTCGCGTCCAGAGCACCGCGACACGAAAGAGTTGGGTTTGAACGTATCACGAGAAAGCTCGGAAAACGGCGAAGTTGTCCTACGACTAGAGGTTGAGCAGGAACGCGTTGGCAAGCATATGAATGCTGCCGCGAGACGCGTTGCCCAGCGGGTGGATATTCCGGGTTTTCGTAAAGGCAAGGCCCCGCGAGCAATCCTGCAGAACTACGTCGGAAAAGACTATCTAGTCGAAGAGGCGATGGATTCACTCGTTCCGGAAGCCGTTGGCGACGCAGTCAGGGACCAAGAACTCAGCCCATTTGCGCCACCACGCGTCAATGTAGAACAAATCGAGCCTTCGGTTACGATCGTCGCGACGGTTCCGCTCCAACCGAGCGTCGTTCTGAGCGACTACAAGTCGATCCGTTACGACGATGAACCCGAGGAGGTGTCTGACGAATCGGTAACCGCATTGCTGATGCAGCTACGTCGATCCCAGGCGTACTCGCTTCCTGCCGAACGTCCGGCTCAGGAAAACGATTTGGTGACCATCGACCTGAAAGTGTTGGCGGATGACCGAGTGGTTTGGGATTTCACCGATCGACAATTCCAGCTCAACTTGGATCTTGAGACCTACGGTGAAGTCTTTGTCGGTCTGCACAAGGGGGTCATAGGTATGTCCTCCGGAGACAACAAGGAGTTCTCGTTCGAGGTTTCGGAGGAAGCAGATTCGCCTCAATTTGCAGGTAAAACCGTGTATGTGGCGGTCGGATTGAAGGATGTCCATGAAGAGGTGCTTCCGGAGTTAGATGACGCGTTGGCAACCTCGGCGGGTGTGCCCGAGGTTGAAACAGTTGGGCAGCTCACGCAACATATTAGGGATCAGCTCGAACAGCGTGCCGAACAGACCATGTTGGGCAATATTCGCAACAGGCTTTTCGACGATGTAATCGAAGCAAGCGACTTCACGATCTCGCCGATAGTGGTGGAACACGAAGGGCGACACGTATTGGAGCGTTACATCCAACAGCGTCAATCGATGGCGGCCCGGGCGGGTCAGCCATTCACCGCGGACGACCTGACAGAAGAGGATGTAACCAACGCCAACGAAATGGCGGAACGTGACATCAAAAATGCGCTCATCATCGAGAGTTTGGCGGAAGCCGAAAACCTCGAAATTCCAGTTGACGACATTACGGCTGAAATCACGGCGGCAAATGAAAACGCCGCATCTGACGATCAGCGATTAGAAGACAACGAACTGACGCGTCAATCGGTCAGACGGTTCCTACAGCGCCAGCGAACGATCGACAAGGTGATCGAGACGGCGCGCGGCCTTTCAGATGAAGACGAGCCGGAAAAAGACGACGAGTAGTTCGGATTAAACGAAGATACCAACCGATTCACCCCAGTCCCAAACGGAGAAAACATTCTGATGGCACAGATTGAAACCCCTCAAAGCTTGATCCCGATGGTCATTGAGACCGGGGCGCGCGGCGAGCGAGCTTACGACATCTATTCGTTGCTTTTGAAGGAGCGGATAATTTTCCTCGGCACGCCGATAAATTCGGCTGTTGCGAACACGATTGTGGCGCAGCTTCTATACCTTGCGGCCGACGATCCTGAGCGTGACATCAACATGTATATAAACTCGCCAGGCGGTTCGGTTTATGACGGGATGGCGATATACGACACGATGCAACTCGTCTCGTGCGACGTCTCAACGATTGCAGTCGGTCTGTGCGCCAGCATGGGGACCATTTTGTTGACGGCGGGAAAGAGGGGGAAACGATACGCGTTGCCCAACTCCGCGATCATGATGCACCAACCTTGGAGCGGCACGCAAGGTCAAGCGGCCGACATCGAGATCCACGCCCGGGAGACGTTGCGGATTCAAGACAAGATGCGTCAGATCATTGCCGATCACACCGGGCAACCCTACGAACAGGTGGCTAGAGACAGTGATCGCGATTTTTGGATGACTTCTGAACAGGCCGTCGAATACGGATTGGTCGACCAGGTGCACAGCGCCACAGAAAACCCGCGAGACGCTAGAATCCTACAAGCGGGAGCCGCTTAGTATCCAGACCATCCTAAATCGAACAAATTAACCCGGCCAATCAGAATCGGATCGACTAAATGAACGGTAGCGGCGATAGAACCTCTATCCAGAGGGGACGGGTGCAGAAACGTTGCTCGTTCTGCAAAAAGCAGCAACAAGAGATCCGGATGCTGATCGCCGGTCCCAACAGCATCTTCATCTGTGACGAATGTGTCGAGCGTTGCCGAGGTATCATTCGCCAAGCCACTCAGGCTCCGAAATCAAAAACGGCAACCGAAGCCAAACCGACAAACGTATACCCGACCAAGCCGATCGAGATCTATGACCAGCTGCAGCATTTTGTAATCGGTCAGGAGCAAGCGAAGAAGGTTCTCAGCGTCGGTGTCTACAACCACTACAAGCGGGTTCTAGCCAGCCAACAGAGCGAGAACGACGACGGGATCGATCTGCAAAAAACCAACATCATGTTGGTCGGACCTCCGGGTTGTGGCAAGACCTATCTTGCCCAGATCATGGCACAGGTGCTGAAAGTCCCGTTCGCGATCGTTGACGCCACGTCGATTACGGAAGCGGGTTACGTCGGTGAAGACGTCGAGAATATTCTCCTCCGGCTTTTGCAGGCTGCAGGAGGGGATGTCGCGAAGGCCGAGCAAGGCATCATTTACATCGACGAGATCGACAAGATCGCTCGCAAGGATGTGAACCCATCGATAACTCGCGATGTATCGGGAGAAGGCGTTCAGCAAGCACTGTTGAAGATCCTCGAAGGGAACGTGGTCAATGTTCCGCCGCATGGCGGGAGGAAACATCCGCACCAAGAGTTCATTCAGGTGAACACTGAGAACATTCTGTTCATCCTCGGCGGAGCTTTTGATGGCATCGACCAGATAATCCGCAAGCGAGAGCGACGGTCTCGCGAAGGCAACGGGATGGGATTCCGGACCAATGCCATCGTAGACGCATACGCGTCGCTACCTCTGCGCTCACATCGTGACGGTCGTGATTTGACTGACGTTACGCCAGAGGATCTGCGAAACTACGGGTTCATCCCTGAATTCATTGGTCGTGTGCCGGTTGTGGTCGGATTGTCAGACCTCACGCTAGATCAGATGGTCGAAGTGTTAGTCGAACCAAAGAACTCGATCGTGTCGCAGTACGAGAAGCTGTTCGGTTTGGACAACGTGGATCTCGAGTTCACTGAAGATGCGTTGGTGGCGATCGCCGAACACGCACAAGTCCGTGGCATGGGTGCTCGCGGGTTGCGAGCGATCGTCGAAGACGTGCTTATGGATGCCATGTACGCGTTGCCGTCTTGCCCCGACGCCACCAAATGCATCGTCACCAAAGACGCGATCTTCAAGCATGGAAATCCGACAATCATTGATGGTCAAGGCAACTTGATCGATCCGACAGACATAGCCATTTCCGAAGCTGCCTGACACTCGGCTATTCGTCCCTGAACAGCCATTTCAACCACAGTCGGCCCGAATCCAGATGCCGATACGCGTAACAATTAACGGTCGCGAACTCGAACTTCGAGAGGCGATTTCGCTCGAGGACTACATCGAGGAACGAGGATTGGCGGGAAGACGATTAGCGGTCGCCCACAACGGCAACGTGGTACCACGCGACAAGTACCGGGACGAGATGATCGACGACGGAGATACGTTGGAGATCGTCCGGCCGGTAGGTGGCGGATAGACCTGATGAAAATACGCCCCCTATCGCATCGCGGGAGGGGGCGTTTGATTCTCTGGCGTTTCCCGGAGTCTATTCCACTACGCAAACGGCACCGATAGCGGTGTCACCCGAAAACTCGGAGCGGTAGCGGTGGCAACCCACGATCGTGAACGTGTGGGAACCGCAACACTCGTCGCCGCCGAAAGACGGTTTCCAAAGAGCACCCGTGTCCCATTGTTCGGCTTCACCTTCGAAACTCCGGGCACTGCTGGCGCTACTGCGGGGGTTCTCCCAGATGACATTAGTTCCGACCTTTACCTTTATCACTTCCGGCTCGAAAAAGTACGTATCGGTAAGCAGCACTCGGGCTTCGCCTTCAAGAGCCGGTCCTTCGGGAACCTCGATCTCTTCGGCCTCTTCGCCTCCGACTTGGTCTTGTTCAGAGCCGGCATCGGTTCCAACGGCGATACCCCCAGTGGTCGAACCTGTTTCGGCATCCGCAGTAGCTTTAGCGGCTGCGGTTGCTTGAGCTTGCGCAGCGATCGAACCGACACCAACTTGGAGCCCGGCATCTGGATCACCGCCGGCCGCGATTACCACCTCGGCCGTGGCGGTGGCGTTGACGATTTTTTCCTCGGCTTCGAATGTCTGAATGGTTTCGAACTGCGACGTAGTTTCACCACAGCCTACAACCGCCGCTGATAGGGTCATGATCACCCAAACAGCAACTAAAAGTGCAAGTGCTTTCTTTTTCATCTGCACCTCCTTAATGGGTTTTAGGCAATCTGTCGCAATCGCGGGTCGAGCCGGTCACGCAACCAATCACCGAAGAAGTTCATTGACAGCACTACCAAGAAAATGGCGAAGCCGGGCACGAGCGTGACGTGCGGCGCCTCAAGGATGTAGTCTCGGCCTTGATTGGTCATCACCCCCCAGGCCGGTGTCGGTGGTTGAATACCCGCACCGACAAAGCTGAGCGTCGACTCAGCGAGGATCAGGCCGCTAGTATTCAAGCTTGCTACCACGATGACGGTGTTCATGATGCCTGGCACTAAATGTCGCCAAATGATCCGGATGTCGGAGGCGCCAGCCACGCGAGCAGCAGCTACGTAGTCCAGTTCGCGCAATACGAATACTTGTGCGCGGATAACACGCACGAACCCAACCCATGCCACCAACATAAGCACGAACAACAACATGTCCACTCTCCAAGCCAACACGTTGACCTTGGAACCAAACAACTGCGTCACGACGATTGCGACCATAAGGAACGGCAATGCGTTCCAAATATCGACGAATCGTGTCACGATCTCGTCCAAGATTCCTCCGAAGTAGCCGCTGAATAGGGCTACAGCGGTACCTAGGATCATGCCTGAGGTCAGTGAGAACGTAACGACTGCGATCGATATTCGCGAACCGTGCAAAAGCCTGCTCAAGATGTCTCGACCGGCATGATCGGCACCCAAAATGTGCAATTTGCCGCATCGGACTTGGTTTGCTGGCACGTCACGACCGTTTGGGTCTATCAATTCACATGGTTGGTATCCAGCTACGACTCCCGTCGACTCCGAACCAAGCTCGACATGGTCGGCTGCACGAGACCGTTCCCAAATTCCAAGGAGTCTGTCGCGTTGGTAGGCTTCGTCTCTTGGAAATGGAGCCAGGTATGGCCCAATGATCGCGGCAATCAACAACATGGACAATATGATTACCGGAATAATTGGGTAGCGGCGGAGGTAGTACCAGACCTTGGCAATCGGATTCGCCGTCTGACCATAGTAGGAAGCCTGATCGCTTGCTATCGCTGGGGCCTCGGTGGAGTTTTCCGTCGTGTCGACTTCTGTTGCCATGCGTAAATTACCTCAAGATGTCACGATCGTTCGCGAATCTTCCCCCTCTACCTGAGCCGGACCCGAGGGTCTATCAAGGTGTAAAGAATGTCCGCGACCGTAGCGAACGCCAAGAAATAAGCTAGGAAGACGATGACTGTTCCCAACAGCAATGGGAAGTCGTTGTTTTGCACGGCCTGTTGCAACGCCACCTGACCGATCCCGGGCCACGAGAACACGATCTCGATAACCAACGCGCCGTTCAAGAATCCCGCGAATAGCAACAACATCGAAGTTATCGGGGCGATCAACGCGTTACGAAGCGCGTGTTTGAAAATTACAGTGGTGTTGCCAACGCCCTTCGCCCGGGCCATCTTGACGAATTCCGAATCGAGAATCTCAAGCATCGAAGACCGCGTCAGACGCATCAACCCAGCCGCCGAGCCCCATCCGAGAGCCACACAGGGCAATATGTATTCTTTGAATCTAAATTCGTCCGGCGTCCGACCACCCGCGGGCATCGCGAAGATCCGCAGGAACGAGACCGGATTGTCATCGGGGATCCCATGAAGCGTCACTGAGAATATCCAGATCATCACGATGCCGGTCACGAATGCGGGCGCAGCCTGCCCGAGCAAAGCAATGAATCGAGCAAGGTAATCGAATATGCCGCCCCTCCAGACGGCCGCAACCACGCCGGTAGGAATACCCATTAACACGGCTATCAACCACCCTCCTACACCCAACTGCACCGTTGCACCTAATCGGCCTTTAATGATGTCCCAAACGTCGATTTGCAAGCCCAATGAAACGCCGAAGTCTAGCCGGAATACGCGCCCCAACCACTCTATGTATTGAATTGGGACAGGTTTGTCAAACCCGAGACGGTCGCCTAGACGGTTCCAACTTTCCTGCGTCAAGCCATACCCGCTTTGGGGCACGAAGATCTCACGTGGATCTTTGGGGTTGGCGTGGACGAGGATGAAAATCGCCAGTGTGGCGCCAAATACTGACACCAACGAGGTAAATATGCGACCTGCCAAGAAACGAATCATTGCTGGCTCCCGGATCTAAGCGAAACCGATCCTTTGCATCCTCTACAGGTGTCCAAGTCCTATTTCGGTCATCGAATAGGCCGCGATAACGAGTCCCGACCCCATCGTAGCGTTGGTTCCGTTACCGGATCTATTGTCGTGTCGAATGATCGATCAACACGCTTTGCAAGATGGCGGTGTGAGACTCTCATCGAATCTGCGCACCGCCATCTGCTGGTCGGCCCGGAGCCTAAGTTCGAAAACTCGGGCTCCAGACCATCCCATTTCGTCTCTGAGACTACCTGATTACGATGAACTCAGGGTTAGTCGAAACGTTGCTGTAGTGCTGTTGCCTACCGCCCCAAGAAGAGATTCTCGGACCAGCGACGATGCCCTTCGGCACTTGGAAAGCACCAGCGTACTGTACCCAGTACATCGAGTAGTCGACCCAGGTCAGGTGCAACTCTTCACGAGCTGCTTTGTCCTGCTCTGCGAGGATCTCGAACAGCCACTTGCCGCCGGGCTGCGACTCGAAACCAACGCCCCAACCAGGTCGGCTGGATGACGTGTCAACGGTCGGCAACGGCCAGTCAAGCGGGTAGACGTTCGAGTGAACGTCGCCGTTCTTGAGAACCGGGAGGAATTGCACTCGTCGGCGCATGCGCTGCGAGATAACTCCGCCGTAGTCTTCAATCAACTGCTCGATCTCGATACCGAGCTGCTCCCACTGCGAGGTGATGTAGTCGGCGATTTCAAGTCCGACTTCACCAGCTTCTGCAACGTAGGCTTGCAACGTCAGGTTCTCGATGCCTTGGCGCTTGCCGCCAACCAGCGGGTAGCCAGCTTCTTGCAACAGAGCGTCAGCCAATTCGAGGTCGCCGTTGGGGGTTTCCCAAGGCACACCATTTTCGAACGGAGTTCCGGCGGCCAGCGGCGAACACTCTATCCGGTTGCCGATCCAGTCCCAGCATCCGGTGTTGCGACTTGCGTCCCAACCGGGGTACTCGGGACCCATGTACTCGGAATAGATGGGGGTGCCTTTACCGTCAAGGAAGACGTTGTTGATTTCGTTCCTGTCCATCGCGATGGAAAGGGCGAGACGGACCAGGCGAGCCTGTTCCATGTCGCTAATGCCGGGCGGGTTGTTGTCGTCGGAGTACGGTGCGTTTCCGCAACGCTCGAGACCAGGACCATCACCGTCCGCGCAAGGCGCGTCTTGAGTTCCCCAAGGGTTGCCGATCCACGGGTAATCCTGCGTGTACGGACCCTCATTCGGGCCTGTGCCGCAAGCGTTGTCGAGAGCTGCGCTGGTGCGGTCATCGCCGCAAGCCCAAGGCTCTAGCGGTTCTTCAGTTCGGGCGTGGGAGTGCTCCCAGAGAAGACCTGGGAACAAGATGGACTGACCAACGAAGCCACCAGGCATGGTCTCTAGGAAGCGGTAGCCTTCCTGAACTACGCCAGGAACGAGTTTGAAGTCCAAAGCGGCCAAGTCGGCTTCGCCGTTGCGGAGCATGGCGATACGAGTGTTGTTCTCTGAGACCTGAATCTGAGTGAACAAGTCGATGTCGCTGTCCTTGACGCGCCAGTGGTCATCAACGGCTTCTGTCGTGCAACGGTCGCCCGGTACACAGTGACCTTGGACGAATGGGCCAGTCGCGATGTGGTGTTCGCGTGCCCACTCAACTCCCATCGAGTCGGCGTGCGCGAGGTAGTAGAGACCACGCGCCGCGCTCAAGCAACCGAACTGCGAGATCGGCAGGCAGAAGTAGACCGGGGATACCAGTCCGATTTCAACCGTCCAATCGTCGACCTTCTTGGCTTCCAAGAAGATGGCGGCTAGGTCGCCGGAGTTGCCGTACGTGGTGTCGGGGTTTGTGGTGGCGTTCGACTCGTTGAAGTATCGAACCACGCTGTCGGCATCAGCGACGCCGAAGTCCATGTCCTCGAAACCGATTGGCGAGTTGTATGGTACACCGTTGCCATCCGCGCCTTGTTTCATGGTCATGCGGAAGCGCGTGCCAGCCGGGTCGATGTCCCAGGACTCGATCAGTTCAGGTGTCATCGGGTCACCGTTTTCGAAGACGTAGAAGTACTCTTCTACACCGCCAGACACTGTCGGGGTGCCAGAATACGGTCCCACTGTCGCTAGACCGATAACTGCGCCAACGGACCGGACTGCGTAGACGACTTCGACATCCTCTTCCGTGGCTTTAGGAGCCATAGCTGCGGCTGCCGGAGCCGCCGGAGCGGCCGTAGCCGCCGGGGCTGCTGCTTCGGCTGCTGCACCCTTTTGTGCGGGGGCAGCTTTCGCGGCCGCCGCGGCTTTCTCAGCCGGGCGTGCAGTCGCCGCGGGCGCTGCCTTCGCAGCCGGTGCCGCCGGAGCTGCCGTAGCCGCCGGGGCTGCCGGCAATGGTGTCGCCGGTTCTTCGGAGCTACCACAGGCAAGTCCGAATGCGGTTGCCGCAACAGCCACCATCAAGGGCAGAAATCCCCACCGCTTGATTAGATAGGTTAGTTTCATGCAATGAACCTCCTGTATTGTTCCGGTGGAGTATGGTTCTTTGACGCGGATCCGCCGCATCTAGCCCCAACCGGTCGTTCACAGTTCCACGATTACGTCATAGACGACTGCAACTTCGCAGAGTATACAGCATACATCACGCGTCGCGGCTTAGAATACGCGGATAAATCTAGCATCGCAAACGGTGTTTGTCAAATGAACCGAACCGAATCTAACTACGAAAAAGGACCAAATGACCACCATGTCGGACATAGCCAACAATCGTCAGCGCGGTCGAAATGCTTGACGGAAAATCGCTCCTAATCACCGGAGCAAGTTCTGGCATCGGACGCGCCACCGCGGAAGTTTTAGCCCAATACGGGGCAAATGTCGTTATTGCCGCACGAAGAACCGAGCTTTGTGCTCAAGTCGCCGAACAGATTCGTTCTCACGGGGGTAACGCGACGCATGTACGAGCCGACGTAACAGACCCGACGGATGTTCATCGCATGGTTGAACACACGATCGCGACTTTCGGGAAAATCGACGGCGCATTTAACAACGCCGGAGTGTTGTTGGACACCGGTCGCATCCACGAGATGGACGATGACGTGCTTGACCGTTCGTGGGAAGTAAATGTTCGTGGCCTGTGGCTCTGCATGAAGGCGGAACTTGAGGCGATGATTGCGCAGGGAAACGGCGGTTCGATCGTCAACGACTCGTCTCGCAACGGTTTGCGCGCGGACATCAAACGGCCTGCGTACACCGCGACCAAGCATGCGGTCAGTGGGTTGACTAAAGCAGCCGCGCTCGACTACGCCAGGATGAACATTCGGGTGAATGGAATCTGCCCTGGTCCTATCGACACCGACATGATGCTAGCGGTCGATCGCGGCGACGCCGAAGTGCGACGCAGGATCGAGTCGGCCGTGCCCCTAGCTCGCTACGGCCAACCGGAAGAAGTAGGTGAACTCGTGGCTTGGCTTCTATCTGACAGAAGCTCTTACGTGACCGGGCAATTGGTTGGCATCGACGGAGGTCTGCTGGCGTCATGAACGGCGAAACCACCTTCGACTTGGTAACTGAGATTCACGGGGCCCGCGCGAACGTGTGTCTAGTTATTACTGGTGCCGGAACCAGCGCGATATCGGCGCTATTTTCCGTCGCGGGGGCATCTAGAACGGTGATCGATGCCCAAGTACCGTATTCACGGACCGCGTTGGACGCCTACGTCGGAAAACAAGCAGAACAACACGTTTCCCAAGACGAAGCAAGAACCATGGCCATTAAAGCGCACGACCGGGCGGTTCGGTTGAGCGATTCAGAAATCCGAAGCAATCGTCTGATCGGTCTCTCTTGCACGGCGGCGATCGCCACTGACCGGCACCGCAGAGGGGAAAACCGCGTCCACGTTGCCTGGCATGACGGTCAGCGAGGCGCCGCTTACTCACTAGTCATGAACAAAGGTGAACGCGACCGAGCCGGAGAGGAAGCGGTGTGCTCCGCCATCGTCCTCAACGCGCTTGCCGAAGCATGTGGAATTGAAGATAGGGTCGAGCTACAACTGCTTCCGGGTGAAAATGTCGAACGCGTCGTACATTGAGGCGGTCGTTACCGGAAAACGACCGCTAGCCGTCTATCGCGTCAATCGTGGTTGGTCGGAAACCCCGCCTGAATACCCAATCATGATCGCCGGATCCTTCCGCCCTTTGCATCGAGCGCATCGTTCGTTATTAGAAACCGGCCTCTCGGTCGCACACGAGGCGATGACCCCTTGTTTCGAGATCTCGATTAGTAACGTTGAAAAACCGGATATCACGGCTACCGACTTACAGCGGCGGTTGCAACAGTTCCAAGAGCCGGGGGACATCGTCGTGATTTCTCGTTCAGCGACTTTTCTGGAAAAGGCCCGTTTGATGCCGGGTACAACCTTCGTCATCGGTTACGACACCGCTGTCAGACTTTTCGATGATCGCTTCTACGCCGACACCGAGTCGCCTACGCCAAGCTTGGACGCGATGAGCGAGTTGCGTGACTTGGGTTCAAGATTCATCGTGGGAGGTCGACATGACGCTGACGGCACATTCAAGACGATCCGCGACATGGTGATCCCCCCGGGCTTTGAACGACTGTTAATCGAGATTCCGGAGCACATCTTCTCGGATTCGATTTCTTCGACGCAACTTCGGAGTTCTCCAACCTCTGACTAATGCGACCGACTTACAATCGAAATTCGATCTGTAAACACCTACCTGCATTCGATAGGACTCACGAATTGCCCGAAACTGAAAACCCGCGCGTCGCTAGTGCCGACGTCGATCCATTGTTCATCACCCGTTGGTCGCCGCGTTCCTTCTCCGACGAACCACTCACCGACGCCGAAATCGCTTCGATATTTGAAGGCGTGCGATGGTCACCGTCGTCGTTTAATCGCCAGCCGTGGATGTTCGTTTATGAGACTGACGGGCCAGATCGCGACATTTTCGATTCGATACTGATGCCGGGCAACCAAGTTTGGGCAACCAGAGCGCCACTTATCGGTTTCATCTTTGCTGAAACCAAGACGCAAGAGGGCCGGAGACCGCGAACTTCACAGTTCGACACGGGCGCCGCGTGGATGGCTTTGGCGCTCCAAGCTCGCACGCTGGGCATCTACACGCATGGCATGGCGGGCATCGACTACCAATCCGTGAATAAGAAGCTGGGGGTGTCTGACGAGTACTACACCGCGATGTGCGGTTTCGTTGCCGGCAGGATCGGTCCCCGCGAAGCGTTGCCCGAGGAGTTGCAGGAACGCGAATCTCCAAGCGATCGGAAACCGATTGGCGAGATCGCGCACAAAGGCGTCTTGGCGTCCGGTTAGTCAAGTGCGCTAAACGTGAAGTTGTCGTCTGGGTGTTCAAGGGCGTAGCGCGCCTGTCGCAATCCGAATTTCTCTTGGAGCTGCACGGTCAATCCGCCGTCGATCATTAACGTGTGACCGGTGATGAAGGAAGCATCATCCGAGCATAGGAAGGCGATGCCAGCCGCGATCTCTTCGGGTTTGCCGGTGCGCCTCAACGGGTATTGATCGGCGAAAAACGCATGACCGGTGGGGTTTTGCGCCCACGTCTCAGCGAGCCCTTCGCCCACGATGTGACCGGGACCGATGGCGTTGGCACGAATGCCGTCGGGGCCGTATTCCACCGCCAATTGACGAGTCAGTCCAACTACTGCGGCCTTGCCGGTCTCGTATACCAACATCCCAGTTTCTTGCAACCAAGAGTGAACGGAAGCGAGGTTGATGATCGATCCGCCACCCACAGCGCGCATGTGTGGAACCGCATGTTTAGCACCGAGGTACAACGCTTTTACGAGCACATCGATGCCGTAGTCCCAGTCTTCCTCTTCGACACTCAGCGCGTCCCCGTGGATGCGAGACTCGCCTGAAACTACACTGAACGCGTTTTGAACCAAGATGTCTACGCGACCGAAAGCGTCAATCGTATCGTCGACCATTCGGCGACAGTCATCGGATGAAGATACGTCGATGTGGGAAGCGACGGCAGTACCACCAGCATCTGCGATCCGTTGCGCGTTTGCGGCGGCGGCATCGTCGGCGATGTCGGCGATCAGCACGCTTGCGCCCTCCGATGCCAATCGCCGCGCCGTGGCCCCTCCGATGCCTAGTGCTCCACCCGTAATCAATGCAGCTTTACCTTCGAATCTTGCCATCGATCGTTTACCTCCAAGTGATTTACTTGCGTGTGATGATATAGCCACACCATCGAGCGCCGGCGGGAACCGTTGACGCACGATATCGACATGTCGAAGGCGAAACTTACATCACTCATTAAACGGGCCGCCGAGCGCGGCGATCCCACATCGGTCGGCGAAGAGCTGTTAACTATTGCCGGGTTCACGGGCGCAACCATCAAGTCCTACGACTCGCTCGTCGGCGTAAACCCAGAGAAGTCCCGGGTGTTCCGAGTCGAGATTACGGGGGATGCCGGTGCGTTATCGCGCGCCATAGTCAAGGTCCCAGCTGAATTATTGACGGATCGCGAATCTGAGGCTGAAAGTGGAGTGTACGCGCGTGAATTAGAGGTCTATAACCTGCTTCGGGATATGCAAGGTGGGTTTCAGCCGCACATATTTGCCGCACTTTACGATCCGGAATCTCAGACGACCGCGCTGTTGATCGAAGATCTAGGTGAATTGCCCAAACGCGAAGAATTCACCCCAGAGACTATTCGACGTGCGCTGGTAGATCTCGCTCAGGTCCAATCCCGCCATTGGGGTGATGAATCGCTGTGCGCCAATTGGTGGATGCGCGACGGGTATCGGGCGGACATTTTCGACGAAGACGTTGAGTTGTTCGCGCCGAATTGGGATAAGTTGGCCGGCTCGAAGGTCCCGCTCCCCTACGACACTCTGGTTGTAAACGGAGTGGCAGAATTTCTTGCCGAAAACATCTTGGAGGTTTTACAAGAATTGGATGATCGGCCCCGAACCCTTACGCACGGCGATCTGCATACTGCCAATATGATGTTGCGACGGTCCGATAATCCTCCCACTCCAGTGCTGATCGATTGGCAAGACGCGGTGTACAGCGGGGCAAGCAGTGATGTCGCGAAGTTTCTTTCGACTACGATTTCACCCGAGGTTGCCCGACGTCACTTCGACGGCTTCGTCGCCGATTATTACTCGGCATTGCGGCCGGACATCCGATCCGACTACTCATTCTCAGCATTTCGACGCGACATCATGCTCGCGCTTTTGGGAACATTCGCCAACTATGTGATCAGCGCGACGACGAATTTCCAGTCGGACGTTGACCCGAAGTCATTGAACTCGTCATTGAGACGAGTTTCGTCGGTGATTGATGTCGTGCGGCCGCTCGACGAGTTGTGAAATTCTGGTGCTCGGTTGGCCAAGCGCCCGTCAACTCATTGCGGAGGATGACGCCCCGCTGCTCGCCATTCCGTGCGTACGTTGCCGAGACAGTTCTCGCAGCATGACCAGGGTGTCTGAATATCCCATGACTCGGGTCGAGAATTCCTCATCATCAAGTAGCGAAAACCCACCGCGACGCGAAACAATCTCGCCGTTCGAGAAGAAACCGGCCATCGGGATGTCGCCAAAACGCTCGGCGATGATCTTTGCGTCGTGATCATCTTCCTCGAACATTCGATAACCTCGAGCGACTGAGTTGAAACACAGCATCGCATCGATGATCTTGACCCGATCGAACACTTGCGACACGTAGTTGTCGAGGTTTTGGGTGAGTCGTTGCGATGCCAGTTCGCCATCACGAACGTGGAACTGGAGCGCCTGACCCTCTTCGACCAGATCTCCGATCATCATCGCTCCGGTCTCTTGGTCGATATCCATGATGTTGCGCATCACGTAGTCTGGGTCCATTAAGATGCCGCTGGATTCCAGTCCGACGACCAGTGTCCGTTTCATCCGGATCTGGCTCAAAGGATCGGCGTTCAAGAAAATCTCCTCTAATACCGCCATTGGATTGCGATCATCCAACCTGTGAATTTCGTTGCGGGTTGACTTCGTGATGACCATGCTCGGACCGACAGGCTCCTCGCTTCCGGAAACTATCGTGTCGGCGTCGAAGTTCTGTTTCAGGAGCATGCCAACAGCACCGTGGTGCCGTAGTTCATCGCCGAGAAATAGTCGATTCTCCCCGTATTCGTGGCCACCGCTAACGAGCGCTCCGAATTTCATTACCGATGGATAAACCGAGTCAAGCATGGAGAGCGAGTATTCGGTCGAAACGGTCAATGGATCGATCAATATCAGCATCAGGCCATTTTCGAAATCGGATGGATCGGCTCCGATGGCAGCTGCGAGCGATTCTGGGGTGGCTTCTTTGCCGCACGCCTGTTTATCGCTGAAGGCGAAGGGGTGGATCGCGTTTGTGTCACAGGTGGCAGCGAGCACCGAAAGACCAGGGCCAGTTTCGAGTTCTCGGCCTGACCCGATCACGCCGGATCCGGAGCAACCAATCACTACGTCGGGGCCGAGATTGCGGTGGATTGCGGGCAAGATATGCTCGAAATCCGCGTACTTAGGCGATGATGCGAACACCATCGCTAGGTCTGGCGATTGGCCATCCAACTCCGACTTGATCTCGTTGCACATCTCCGCGACTTCATCATTGTCGTCGTAGTTGTCGCAGACCGCCGCCGCGAATCGTTGCGCTCGCGCGTCGCGGTCTCTGGGCACTCGTACAGGGTTTGATGGTGCAGTCGTATTGGAATTCGAGCCCCACTGAAACTCTGCCTGCATGAAGCGTCCTTTTGCAAAATCCTGAGTTCGTTTTGCACCACTCAACCCTTGAGCCCGACACGGTACTCGTCATGATGCGTGATTGTGATTGTGGCAAATCGCGCCGAGTCGAAACAATAAGGCGGAATACGACTCGATCTCAATCTCAAGCAATTGAGGATCAGAGGCGAGAGAGTGCTCGACCTGCTGCTTCGATGGTTTTGTCGACCTGCTCGTTGGTGTGCGCGGACGACATGTGCACCCTCCCGTTGGACGAAAGGCGGATACCTTCGCGCATCATCTCGGACGCGAACTGCGCGTAGCGAGCATCGTCGCACTTCGTGGCGTGGTCGCGGTAGTTCCGGATGACGTTACCGCTGCGATTGAACGAGATACCGAAAACGCTGCCGAGACCTTGGACGCGAATGTCGGTTTCGGTCTCCATGCCGACACGGCCCAACCCGTCGATCAGCCGTTGGCCATTTCGATTCAAGCTGGCGTAGAAGGTGGCACCCTCCGATTTTAGATGCGTGAGCGTCGCGTGGGCGGCTGCGATCGACATGACGTTGGAGTTGAAGCTACCGCCGTGGTACACCTTTCCGCTGCCGAGCATGTCCATGATTTCGCGTCGTCCGGCGAGCATGGCTATTGGGAACCCGGCGGCAATCGATTTCGCGTAGGTTGCGAGATCAGGGGTAATTCCGAGGAGTTCTTGGGCGCCACCGTAGGCGACGCGGAAGCCTGTGATGACTTCGTCGAAGATGATGAGGGCACCGTGTTGGTGGGCGAGTTCTTTAGCGGCTTCGAGGAAGCCGGGCTCGGGCATGATGCAGTTGGTGTTGGCGTTGATGGGTTCCATGATGACCGCGGCGACTTCACCTTCGTTGCGTGCGAAAGCGGCTTCGAGGCGATCGATGTCGTTCCACTGACACGGTATGGCTTGGTCGGCAGCACCGGGGTCCATGCCGGCGGATTCGCCCACTGGTGTTGGCGCGTCAACGTCCCCGGCCTGATCGATGGGAGGATGTACCGAGTGGTTGACGCTGTCCATCCAGCCGTGGTAGTGGCCTTCGAATCGGATGAATTTCGACCGGTCTGTCCAACCCCTTGCAAGACGGAGGACAAGTTGGACGATCTCGGTTCCGGAGCCGGCGAAGCGGACGGTGCAGTCTTCGATCGGCACGGCATCGGCGGCCATTTCGGCGACTTCGAGTTCGCGCTCGAATTGGGCGGCGAAGACGTAGCCGTTACGCATGTCTTCTGCGACTTGCTGAGAGACGAATTCGGGGGCGTGGCCGAAGAGGTTTGGTCCCATGCCTTGGATGTAGTCGATGTACTCGTTACCGTCGGCGTCCCACATTAGGGCGCCTTGGGCGCGTTCGAAGAAGAGGGGTTCGCCGCCGGGTTCGTTGAGCCTGATCTGGGAGGAGATGCCGCCGGCAACTACTCGTCGGGCGCGTTTCATGAGTTGGCGGGATTTGGTTCGGTTGGGTTGTGAGGCTGGCATTTGTTGCTATTCCTCGCTATGTGGGTTGACCAAGCAGAATTCATTGCCTTCGGGATCCAGCATTACGATCCATCGGGTGTCGCCGAATTCGCGTTCCGCCACTAGTGTCGCGCCTAACGCGACCATGCGTGCCGCTTCTGATTTGAGGTTGTCGGTTTTGAATTCCATATGGAGGCGGTTTTTTGCGGTTTTTGTTTCGGAGACCTGCTGGATCATGATGCGCGGGTACGCGGCTTGATCGCTGGTGAGGACTGCGACGTAAGGGTGGTGGGATTCTGCGACCTTGTAATCAGTTGCGGAGCACCAGAACTCGGCGAGGGACTGAACGTTGTTGGCGTCCATTGCCAGACCATGAAAATTGAAGTTAGATTCCGAGTTGCACATTCTGAAAGTTCCTCCGATTTCGGACTACTAGCCAACGTACTTCAGGCAGACCACGACGCTCTATGTTGTCACACTTCGATTCCGAAAGGTTCTCTTATGTCTTCAAGTCCACCCTGCCGCACGTCGTCGCGCCTTGCTCGTTGAGAGTTTTGATACATTCCCGGATTTGGGGGCATTTCGAATTCGTTGCCATTGAGCAAGTCATGTACGGTGCGGATCTGGATCTTGGGATAGTCCTGCTGCCACAGGTCGGAGCGGTAGAATCCGGCGCTCATCGCTTCGGTTGACATTGCTCGCGTGGGCTCTTCCAAGCTGATGAAGAGGCCGAGAGCAGCATTCTCGCGCTCGACTGTGCCGACTAGGTCGCGAATATGGGGCACTGACACCCTTCCGCTCTTGACTTGGATTATGGCTCGGTGTGTGGATCGGCGGGGACCGTTAATAAAGTGCAGAACGCCGTCGATTCCCTGGTCTGCCCCACGGCGGTCGTACTGCTGTGGCCGAGCACCGAGTAGGGACAAAGCCCAGAACTGGAATTGATAACGGTCCTGTTCTGCCAGAGCGCGAGCACTGCCCACGTCGACTGGTTCACCGATTACAGAATAGTCATCTCCTTGGACGATGCCGAAACTTGTTTTTAGGCGGTGTTTCATCAGGGCGACGGCCAGATGGGTGATGTCGATGCCGATCCAGTTGCGGTTGAGCCGTTCTGCCACAGCGACCGCGGTGCCGCAACCGCAGAACGGGTCCAACACAACGTCGCCAGGGTTGGAAGACGCTCGAATGATCCGTTCGAGCAGGGCTTCCGGTTTCTGGGTCGGGTAACCCAGCCGCTCTCTTGCTTGCGAGTTTATCGGCGGGATGTCCTCCCACAACGATTGAACGGGTCTTCCTTTCCCTTCGTCCAAGTGACGCTTTCGGCGGATGCCGCCCGATTGAGTGAAATGCAGCCTGCCTTCATCATCCAAGCGCTCCATCGTTTCCAATGGCACTCGCCATAATGTCGTGACGCCTTTGTATTCGTATTCGTAGCCGCCCCCTGTCAATCCCTTCGCCGAGAGACTATCGTCCTGCCAGAGGCGCCCGTCCGCATCTTCGTTGCGGAACCGAGATATGTAGTCGTCATCGTAGGGTTGATATTGCTGATGCCAGGTCCAATCGTCGCCTTTGGTGTAGAAGAGTATGGAGTCGGTGTTGCGGCCGAATCGTTTCGCATCGCTGTGAGCGAAGGTGCGTTTCCAAGTGATTTCGTTGCGGAAGTTGGTGATGCCGAAGACCGTGTCCATGACGGTTTTCAGGTAGTGGCTGGCAGTTGGATCGCAGTGAAGATAGATTGAACCAGTTGGTTTCAAAACCCTGTGAAGCTCGACCAAACGGGGCGTCATCATCACCAGATAAGCCATCAAGGCGTTGCGACCTACGAAATCTCGGAACGCCGACACCATGTCCTTGACGCTCGGCGGTACGGTGGGGTTGAGGATTATGTCTTGCTCGTAAGAGCGTTCCGTTTCTTGAGTCCATTCCCAAGAATCCGTGAAGGCTTTGATCTGGGCGGGGGAACTTTGCCCGGTCTGCTCTTTGAAGAGAACGTTGTATGTGGCGTTGGAGTTGAACGGCGGATCGAGGTAGATGAGGTCGACAGACTCGTCGTCGAGGTACCGACGCAAGACTTCGAGATTGTCGCCGTAGTAAAGGGTGTTGTCCATATTTCCGAAGGGTAAATTGTTGGATTCCCGCCTTCGCGGGAATGACGGTGGGTTTGCGAGGAATGACCGTCGTTTTCCGAGGTGTGGCTGTAATTTCGCTGGGAATGACTGTGGGTTCGCGAGGAGTGGCTGTGGGTTTGCGATAGCCTCGTGTTTCGTGGGTTAGACGCCATCGGCGAACGCTGTTCTGAATATCTCTATCTGATCCGCCGGCAACATAGTGTATCCGGGGGTCCAGAACGGAATGTCTCTCTCCCATATCACGCCTAGCTCCAGATCGTATCCGCTCCTCGACTCTTCGAACCATTCCAAGGTCCTGGGGCCGAGATTCGCGTCTTCCTCGCCCAGCGAGGCTTGATCGGGCATCCGTGGATTGAAGTAGTGAATGCTGTGCCATTTAGGCACGACAACCAGTTCCGGCTCTCCGCTGTCTGTAGCGCGGACTCCGTAAATCCAAGAGTGCTGAGGTTGTCCGAGCCAATACAGGGCCTTCGAGTTTGCGACTTCCCTATGCTTGACAGGCAGACCTAAGAATCCTGCCTTGGCGATTCGTGGCAACCACCTCAGGCCGGTCATCGGATAAGGAATGTCTTCAAGCACATGGGAACAGATGGCAAAATCGAAGGGGCCGTCTTGTTCCAAGGTGCGCCAAATCGCTTCGTCGTTTACATCGCCTACGTAAAGGCGTCTATCGGTCTCGAAGGGGAAGACGTCGACGTAGGCGTCAACGAGTTCGTCGGCCCATGGGTTGTGGCGTCCGCCTATGTCGATGACGGTGTAGTCGGGGTTGACGGCTTTGTTGCGACGGACCTCGTCGAGCATCTGGGCTCGGAAAGTGTCTTTGTCACCGTCGGTGTAGTTGGTTATCGGCATGTCGGGCTTAGACGAGGTACTTTTTGTTGACTTTGCAAATGTAGGAGTAGGTGGGGTTGACGAATTGGGTGACGCGGGCTTCGAGGCACTGAGCGAGGAAGATGAAAGCTTCGCCTTGGGTCATTCCATAGTCGGCTTCGAGCCAGAGGATCATCTCGGAGAGGGCGATCCGGAAGGCGTCTTCGGCGGGCTTTTCGATGCCGGTCGTCATGATGTGGGTGTCGTTTTCGATGCGCGGCCACGACATTTCTTTGGGCATCGGGGAGAGTTCGACTTTCATCGTGACGGAGCCGCCGGTTTCGATGCCGCCGCCACCGCAGATCTCGCCGTCGCCTTGTCGGGCGTGCATGTCGCCTACGTGGAGCAGCGCTCCGGGGTGGTAAACGGGAAGGTAGAGTTTTGCTCCGTTGGTGACTTCTTGGATGTCGAAGTTTCCGCCCCACTGCCCTGCCCAGCTGTTGGTTCGGGACTCGCGTTCGGGTGCTACGCCGACTACTCCGAGCATGGGTTCGACGGGGAAGGTGAGTTTGTCGTTCCAGATAATCTGACGGTTTTCGATGTCGATACGGCAGACGCGGAACTGGGGACCGATGTTGGAGTGGCCGAGGTATCCGGGCATTGCGCCGGTGGATCCGCCGTATCGGGTCCATCCGACGGGGTGGGTTTTGATCTCACCGATGTGGACGGTGAGCATGTGCCCGGGTTCGGCGCCTTCGACGTAGGTCGAACCAGAGGACGCGTTTCCGCGGTCGGTGGGTTGGGAGTCGGATCGGTAGGTGTTGTAGAGGTCTCGGATGTCGTCGGGGACGAGTTCGGCGTTGGGGCCGCGGTTCATCTGGGTCTGAACTTCGAACCATTCGCCGGGTTCGACTCGAAGGGTTACGGAGTTGGCTGCTGAGTGTTCGTAGTAGAGGGTGTTTCGGGTTGCGACCTTCATGAGGATGCTCCCTGTTTGGGTCTTCGTTCTTTTGGGGGGTTTTCCTGCATGAAGTTTAACGCTTGGGCGAGCATCCCCTGCGTTCGCTTCGCGAAAGGGACCGGTTAGGCGAGGAGTTTGTTGGCTATGTCGGGAAATCTGAGGCGACGACGTCGATTTTGGGGTCTGCGGTTGCGGTTGCTACGTTGGAGTATCCGGGGGTGACGTTGGATTCGCCGTCGCGGAAGACGTAGGCGGTGGACATTCCGGTGGCTTTGGCATTTTGGAGGTCGTTCATATGGGCGGCGACCATCATTGTTTCGGAGGGTTGCAGGCGTAGGAGTCGGATGGCTTGGTTATAGGCATTGGGCGGGCCTTTGTAGGCTCCGAGGAATTCGCAGGAGAGGATGCCGTCCCAGTTGATGCCGTTGTGTTTTGAGCAGTCGACGGCGATGGCGTAGCTTAGGACAGTGAGGACGATCATCGTGTATCGAGATTTGAGCCGGTGAATTGCGTCGGCGGCGCCGGGCCACGCACGGAGGCGATGCCAGATGTCGGTAAGGTCGTCTCGTTCTGAAGTGGAAAGGGTGAGTGTGGAATATTTTTTAGGACGTCGTCGAGGACTTGGCGGTGTATGTGGTCGAGGTTTGTCCAAGGGAGTTCGCTCCGGTTTACGCGGCCGAGCATGTCGAAGGACCATACGCGCCAGTCGGTTGCGAACTGCTTGGCGTCGACATTGGCTTCTTGTTCGGTGGCTATGCGACGGACTTCATCTTGGATGGTTCCTCGCCAGTCGAAGACGGTGCCTCCGACGTCCCATGTCAAGGCCTTGATATTTGAGAGATCTGCCATTGCTCGTCACCTTTTCGGGAATTGTCTGGGTGAAGTGTAATGGTCGAGACATTGTGAGACGCGTTTAACTGGTTGGTGACTTCTTATACAAAATACAGCGTCGCCGATGTCGCCAGACCATCGGTCGTCCGGACGGTTTCTGGTAGGTGAACCGTTCGGAGTAAGTCAATTCCTCTCTATCGTCGTGCTGTAGCCTCGGCCGCTCGACGAAGCGGTCAGACGTCTGCCGGATGTTTACGGGATTCGCTCGGACCTTGAACGGGCAAACCCCTGGGCGCGAGGGCGACCACAAGGGTCGCCCTCGCTTCAGGGTGTCCGTCTGGCTTGCTTGTCGGAGCCGGCGTCATGCGTCCGCATCCGAGCACTTGCGCCACAATCCCACAGTGGCCGGGTTGTCGATCTGCGTTGCGTCCTAACCTATCCTCAACTTCTGGCGGGCACCGTCGCGGACCGTGTGGGCACGGGCGGGTTTGAAACCTGCCCCTGCCGCGATCCTGTGTTGTCCCTCCCGCAGACCGGGGTTTCATTATTCGATTGTCGATATCCCTCGTAAAAGGTGCGCTTGCCCTCGACGCGGCGATACTTCTGTGCGCCGGTGCCGATGCGCTTCGGCTGTGGCGCTTGGTTGTTATTATGGTACATAATTAGCGTATATGTCAAGCATGGATTGGCGGATTTTTGGGAGGTTTTGTCGCGTTCGTTGTCTGAACCGCAGCTTACGCAGATTGCGCTGATGGGCTGTGATGCTCCGCCCCGCTTTTTGTCCCCTTGTCCCCCTCGTCCCCGTATCCCCCTCACCCTAGCCCTCTCCCACGGAGGGGAGAGGGGACGCCCCCTTCGCCCAGCCGCCCCGGGCATCCCTTGGTCGCGGAGCTTTGGTTGCTCGCGTGCCTTTTGCTGGGGGGATGGGGCGGTTGCTGCGTTGGTGTTGGGCGCGTTTGGATGGGGTGTGGATAATTGGGGTATGTGTGCGGTTTCACAGCGATTGACGGTTCGTTACTTCGGGGATGCTAAGGCTCGTGGCGAGTTGATTCCGATGGTTACGGCTTATGACTACAACCACGGGTTGTTGGTCGATAGTGCTGGGATTCCGGCGATTTTGGTTGGGGACAGTTTGGGGAATGTTGTGCTGGGATACGATTCGACGGTTCCGGTGACGGTGGAGGATATGGTTCGGGCTACGGCGGCGGTAACGCGGGGTGCGACGCGGGCGTTTGTGGTTTCGGATATGCCTTTTGGGAGTTATCAATCGGATGTTCCGACGGCGATTCGGAACGCGGCGCGGTTGATGAAGGAAGGCGGCGCGCAGTCGGTGAAGTTGGAGGGTGGGGTTTCGGTCGAAGGGACGATTCGGGCGTTGGTGGAGGCTGGGATACCAGTGATGGGGCATGTGGGTTTCACGCCGCAGTCGATACATTCGTTCGGCGGGTATCGTGTTCAAGGGCGTGGCGAAAACGCGGAGCGGGTGATTGAGGATGCGTTGGCAGTGGAGCGAGCGGGTGCGTTTTCGGTGGTTTTGGAGCTGATGCCGGCTGAGTTGTCGGAAGAGATTACGGGTCGGCTAGGTATTCCGACGATTGGGATCGGGGCGGGTCCGCACTGCGATGGTCAGATACAGGTGCTACACGACATGCTGGGGTTGGATCCGACGTTTAGGCCGCGTCATGCGGGTCGGTACGGGGATCTGGCGGGGGTGGTCAGGGATGCGGTGAAGCGGTATATGGAGGATGTGGGTGATGGGACGTTCCCGGGCGAGGGTCGGTCGCATTATTCGCGGTAGGTTTGGGGCGGGTCCAAGAGCTCAACATATGCGAATTGGTTTTTCAGATTGGTTGATTGAACAGTATCAGTTTTGCGAAATTTGGATATTGTCGAAGACGACATTTCTTAGTAGCTTGAAGTGTTGCACATCCCAAACTAGTGGTTCCATACGAATCGAACGGGATCGTGTTTGGATTTTGCAATCGAGAATCCGAAGCAACGTGTTTGCTTCACAGACTTAGGAAGGAAGGAAACTGAAGTGGAAAAGTTCCACGGCGAGTTCGACGAGCTTAAGGACATCGTAACCAAGGCTGGATACAGCGGCGAGTGGGGTGAAAACGATGGCAAGAGGGTATTTCGCAGCGACGATGGCGCGATCCAAAACTGGTGGTCTTCCACCGGAACCCTGCAAATTCAAGGACGAAAACCATCCAGTGAAAAACTCGAAAACGCACTCTCGGAAATTGTGAGGAGCAACTCATCCCCAAATGCCGTTTCGATTCCGAATTCCACGAACCTGCCTTCGACCGACACTTATTAAGTTGACCAATCCACAGATTCTGCCCTTTGTGAAAACGCTGGGAAAGTTTTCGTCGTCTATGGGCACGACGCAACAGCATGCGAACAGCTTGAGCTTGTTCTTCACCGTCTGAAATTGGACCCTTTTGTGCTTGGGAACACAGGCGGGGGCGGTCTCACGATCATCGAGACGTTGGAACGGGAAATATCTTCTCGCACAACCGGACAGCGTTTCGGAATTGTGTTGCTTACTCCTGACGACATGGCACACAAACACGGCGACGACGTAAACAACGCAGAACCACGCGCCCGGCAGAACGTAGTCATGGAAATGGGTATGTTGCTCGCAGCCTTCGGAAGAAAGCGAGTTGCAATTCTGAAAAAAGGCCATGCGGTCGAACCCACCGACATCGGCGGCATCATTTATTTGCCATTCAATGACCACGTCAAAGAAACTGCACCAAAACTTTGTCAGAGGCTTCGCGACGCGGGATTCGAACTCGACCCCGATGCCATTGCGACCGAAACAACATAATGCAACCCAAGAAAAACGTAACCGTTTACACCGACGGCGCATGCATCGGGAACCCTGGTCGAGGGGGATATGGCGCGGTACTGCTATACGGAAGCCATCGCAAGGAACTCAGCGGCGGTTACCGCCGGACCACCAATAACCGCATGGAACTGCTAGGACCGATCAAGGGTCTTGAATTGCTCAAACAGAGTTGCCGTGTGACACTCCTCAGCGATTCACGATACGTGGTTGACGGAATCCAGAAAGGTTCTGCTCGACGCTGGAAAAGTAACGGTTGGATGCGAAACAAAAAAGATCGGGCCGTCAATCCGGACCTGTGGTCCAGACTGCTCGAACTCTACGAAACGCACGAAGTCGAGTTTAAGTGGGTACCTGGACACGCCGGTGTAGCTGAAAACGAACGATGCGATCAATTAGCGGTTGAGGCAGCTAATCAAGAAAACTTGTTGATTGACGAAGAATACGAACGGACGTTGAACAAGTAGCATCCAACGCAGTGATCACTGTCTTGACCGCTCGTTGAGGTTGGATCCGACGTTCAGGCCGCGTCATGCGGGGCGGTACGGTGATCTGGCGGGAGTGATTCAGGATGCGGTTGGGCAGTATGTGGGGGATGTGGGCAAAGGGACGTTCCCGGGTGAGGGTCGGTCGCATTATTCACGGTAGGTTTGGGGCGGGGATTAATGGGATTTTCGCTGAATTCTTGGGATTTCGGGGTTGTGGGTGTTTGGGGGTGTTGTTGTGTGAACCGCGGATTACGCTGATGGCGCAGATTGGCTGTGATGCCCACCACCCATTTGTCCGCGATTCGGGATTCGTCTTGCGCCCACGTGAAATAGGGGAATGGGTTGTGTGGCACTGCCGAAGGTGGAGTTTACGGGGTTTCAATTAATTAACTAACCAGGGATTGGACTAGGACAGCGATGGAGGTTGCCGCGATGCTGGATCCGATGAGAATGCCGACCATCCATCGCGTCAACCGCGTTTCAAGCTTGGCGAGATCTTCTTTGGTCGCGTAATGCTGGAGTTGATTCTCGTAGAGCTTGAAGTGGTTCTCGAGTTCTTCCCGCAACTCAGATCGGGTGATTGGTTGTTCCACGAAAGCCATTGAATTAGTCCGAATTCGATTTGATAACGCTTTATAGCACGTATGATACAACGCGAGTGAGATGTTTGGCAAGAGGTGGTAAATTTTCAGGCGCGCCGTATTGGTCGTCGCGCGATACGATAACGGTTGACTGAAATCAAACTGCCGCAGAGGAGATTGACCTATGATCTATGAACTTCGCATCTACGAGTGCTTTGCCGGGAAGCTGCCTAATCTGAATGCTCGGTTTGCGAACCACACTATGGAGTTGTTCGAGAAGCATGGGATCAGGAATGTCGGGTATTGGACGCACGATGTCGGTCCGAACAGCAATGAGCTGGTGTATCTGGTGGCGTTTGAGGATGCCGGCCAGCGAGCGGAGGCTTGGGCGAGTTTCCGTGCGGACCCGGAGTGGCAGGAGGTTTTCGCGAAGTCGCACGAGGATGGGATCATCGTGAAGAATATCGAGAATCGGCTGCTGGCGCCAACGGATTATTCGCCGTTGCAGTAGGGGGGTGGGCGGCGTCCTGCCCTCCCGCCCCGGGCATCCTCTGCGTTCACTTCGCTCCCGCGTCCCCTTCGCTTTGCGAAAGGGACGGTGGTGGTTGAACCGCAGATTACGCTGATGGGCCATGAAGCCCCACCCCTTTGTCCTCGGTTCCCCCTCACCCTAGCCCTCGCCCACGGAGGGGAGAGGGGACATGCCAGTGTGCCCCCTTTGCCTTCGGCATTTCCCCCGCGAGCGGGGGCAAACCGTACATAGGCGGATCGCCTCACGCGTTGTGGCAACGATGTTGCGACCGCTCAGTAGCCGGCGACTTTGTCGCATTCGTAGATGAAGGGTTCGTTGGCTAGGTAGCGGCGGAGGTTTTCTTTGAAGACTTCTCGGCGACCAGTGTACATGGTGGGTACGAGGGCCGAGGCGTGGGGTGAGAAAATGACGTTGGGGGTGTCCCAGAGGAGGCTGTCGGGTTCTGGGGGTTCGGGTTCCATGGCGTCTAGGCCGGCGCCTGCCAGGTTGCCGGCTCGGATGGCTTCGCACATGGCTTGCTCGTCGACGATTCCGCCTCGGGAGATGATGATTATGTGGGCGGTTGGTTTCATGAGGGCGATGCGGCGTTTGTCGATGGATTTCATCGTTTCGTTGGTGTATGGTGCGGCGACTACGAACCAGTCGGACATGGCGATCAGGTCGTCGAGTTTTTCTAGGCCCCATACCTCTTCGGCATGTTCGGATGGTCTGGGGAATTTGTCTACTGCGTAGACGTTCATGTCGAAGCCGGAGGCACGTTTGGCTACACCGCGTCCGATGTTACCGAAGCCGTAGATGCCAAGGGTTGCGCCTTCGAGTTCGATCTGTCGCCATGCGTAGTCTGCTGGTCGCCACTCTCGGGCCATTTGTTGCGGCAACATCTCGGGCAACCGCTGGGCTAGCGAGGTGATGAGCGCGAAGACGTGCGTAGCCATGGGGCTGACGTGGGATTCGCGGGAGTTGGTTACGGGGATGTCGGATTCGACGAGTTCGGGTATCTTCATGATCCCGTCAATGCCAGTGCCGGCACAGTGGATCCATTTGAGGTTATTGGCGGCGAGGAACACCTTGCGCGTGGGCCAACCGCAGTATGCATCGGCGTCTTCGATGGCGATGAGCTGGTCTTCCTCGGTTTGGCACCAGACGAAATTGACGTCGGGGAAGGTTGCTTCGAGGTCGCGGAGGACGGCGTCTTCGGGTTCGCCAGGGGCTACGCCGCCGGGCATGGGGGTCATTACTACTTTCATGGCGGGGTTCCTTTGGGTGAATGGAGTGACTCAGGTTGATAGGTAATTTAGCAGGCGGAAGGGTGTACGACGTGTGTGGACGGATTTGTGAGATTGAGCGGTACGAGCCCCCTTTGTCCTTCGGACATTTCCCCCGCAAGCGGGGGCAACCTTGCTGCTCCGCCACCCTACCGGCGGCGCACAGACTGCTCCTTCACCCGCATCTACTCGTCGTGGGGCGGGACGTTCTCGCCGATGACGTAGAGGAAGAAGTAGCTTCCGGTGTCGCCGAGGAATTTGAACTGTTTTTTCAAGTCTTTGACGATGTCGTAGAAGTCGCCCCGGGAGCGGAGGTAGTTGCGGAAGTCGCCGTGTTCGGCGTCGAGTTCGATGATACGTTGTGCGTTGTGGACGATGGCGGCGAGTTTGCGTCGGTTGCGGATGACGCGTTTGTCATGTGCGAGTTCTTCGAGTTCCTCGTCGGAGAGCGATGCCACTCGGCCGATTTCGAAGCCGTGGAATGCCTCGTTGGTGTCGGGCCACTTGGCGTTGACGACTTGCCAAGACATGCCGCTCTGGAAGACGGCTTTGCTCATGACTTCTAGATAGTCGCTTAAGGATTTGACATCTACCTGCGGTGGGGCACCTTTTTCAGCGGGCATTTGGGTGGTTCTTTCTGGCGGAGTGGTGGGGGAGGTGGTGCGGTTTATCGAGCGGTTCAAGTTTACATATAGGGTTACGCGGATAAAATGCTTGTTGCGCACATGCCGCGTGACTACGACGCTAACTGAGCTGGACTTCCATCATGCCGAACATCAACAAGCTGAAAGCACTTTCCGGTCAATCCTCCATTGTGGGTGTCGCCGAATCTGATCTGATCGGGAATGTTCCCGATAAATCGCCGTTGGCGCACCATGCAGAGGCGGCGATCAATGCGTTGGACGATGCAGGGCTATCGCTTTCGGATGTTGATGGGTTGATGACGGCCGGTTGGTCGACGTTGGATGTCGGGGAGTATCTTGGGATACAGCCGCGATTCACCGATAGCACTTCGGTTGGTGGGTCATCGTTCGTGATTCATATCGCCCACGCGATTGCGGCGATACAGGCCGGGTATTGCGAGGTGGCGTTGATAACGCATGGTCAGTCGGGTCGGAGCGATCGGGCTAGAGTGCCAGCGAATTTGGGTACACCGCAGAACCAGTATGAGCGTCCGTATGGGATTATCGGTCCGCCGGTTTCGTATGCGATGGCTGCACGACGATACATGCACCAATATGGTGAGGATCGGACGCGGGAGGCGATGGCGAACATTGCGGTATCGACGCGTAAGTGGGCGAACATGAACGATAAGGCTTACTTCTACGACCGTCCGGCGACGTTCGATGATTACCACGATTCTCGTTGGATCGTGTGGCCGTTCCATTTGCTGGACTGCTGCTTGGTGACAGATGCGGGTGCGGCGATTGTGGTGACTACTGCGGAACGTGCCAAGGACTGTGCGAAGGGTGGCGTCGCGATATTGGGTGCGGCTGAGGGTCATGACCACTCGATGATCTCGCAGATGCCAGACCTGACAAGGGCGTTTGGTCGGAACACCGGCGAACAGGCGTTGTCGATGGCTGGGGTTTCGCACTCGGATCTGGATCTGATGATGATCTACGACTCATTCACTTACACCGTGTTGGTTTCGTTGGAAAATCTTGGGTTCTGTGCGCCGGGCGAGGGTCCGGACTTGGTGGCTAATCAGCGGACGGCTCCGGGCGGCGATTTCCCGGTGAATACGTCAGGTGGTGGCTTGTCGTACACGCACCCTGGGATGTACGGGATCTTCACCGTCGTTGAAGCGGTTCGGCAGTTGCGTGGCGAGACTGGCGAGCGGCAGTTGGACGACTGCAACCTGGCGGTGGCGCACGGGACTGGTGGTTACCTGTCATCGACGGGGACGGTGATCTTGTCGGCGCCATAGGTTGCCGCAAAAGTCCTCTGAAAATCAAATGTAGAATAGGTGCATGTCAGAAGGTGACGCACCCCAGGTTGGGGATTCAACTGACAGCGATCCTCAATTTCTAAAGCGCATTCGGCGCGAGATTGAAGTTTGGCGGTCCGAGGGGATTATCTCGTCGGATGTTGCGGTGACCCTTGCCAGTCGTTACGGGGATTCGGAGGAAGACGGGCGTCCATTCGCGTTGAATCGGCTATCGGCGGCGATCGTGATCTTTGGGGCGATCTTGGTTGGGCTCGGCGTTATTGCGATATTGGCAGCGAACTGGGATGCTATATCGGACACGGCGAAGATCGGTGTGATGGTCTTGGCGACGACGACCGCGTATGTTGCGGGTTGGTTGCTCGCGTATCGTTTCGAGTCGCCTCGCACTGGGATCGCGGTAATCCTGCTTGGTGCGATCATTTATGGCGCATCGATCCATCTGATTGCTCAAGCATTCAACGTCGAAGTGAACCATCCATTGCTGATGCCGGCGTGGTTCCTCGGTGTGGTACCGATTGCTTATGTCACTCGCTCGGTTGCGATTTTGGTGCTGTCGATGATCTTGTTGCTCGTATCGCTTGGCTTCCGTATGCAGGTTTGGTTCGTGGAGGAGTTTGCGAACGCCGATGATGGCGCGGTGTTGATGGTGGTGGTCGCCGCGTATGTATTATTCGGCGCGGTGTTGTTTGCTCTAGGACGCGTTCATGCGAGATGGGGCTACTATCAAAACTTCACCCGTTACTTTGATGTGTTCGGAATCGGAACCGCCACGGTTGGTACTTATGCATTGAGTTTCGCGTCGGCGTGGAGGACCATTGATCGCGTTGAGCTACGAGATTTTATGCCGGAGTCTTGGATCACTTTTGTGGTTGCGGTGGTGGTGATGGCGCTTGCTTTGGCGGTGGCGTATCAGCGACGCGGGAGTAGTGCTAACGATTCTGTGCGATGGATTTGGATCGCGTCAGGCACGCTCGTGATGTGCGGCATCGCGATCGCTACTTGGATTGCGTTATTGGCAGATGCGTCTTGGTTCTGGATTCCCATCAACCTGATCATTTTGATCAGTATTATTGCGATGTTGACGGCTGGTTTCCGATTCAATCGGGCGTATCTGGTCAATACCGCGTTCATCCTGTTCGGCGTTACGGTGATGACGCGATACTTCGAGTTTGGGTTCGGCCTGTTTGATCAAGGGTTGGCGTTCATCGTCACGGGCGTATTGTTGCTGGGGATCGGGTTCGGGCTCGAGCGTCTGCGGCGCGGCATGATTCGCGATATGCACGAACGGGTGTCGGCGCCGTGAGTCGCAACCTCACGATCGTTTTCTTCGCCGTCGTTGCTTTGCAGATGATTGGTTTGGTGACGTTCGCCGCGGTTAAGCAGTATGTTGCTGCAACCGGAACTGAGGTGATTTTGCAGGGGGCGCCGGTCGATCCTCGGTCTTTGATGCAAGGGGACTACGCGATCTTGGACTATGAGATTGCAAGCATCCCCGAGGATTTGAAGGCCGATTTCGAACCCGGCGACGACGTGATTGTGGTGTTGGTGAACCGTGGGTCGGTCTGGGAGGGATCCCGGTATTTGACCAATGACCTCTCGCCCAAGCGAAATCACCAAGTCTTCATTCGTGGCGAGATGCGGACGAACGGGAGGATCGATTTTGGGATTGGGACATATTTCGTGCCGGAGGGGACTGGTCGGGCGATTGAACGGGCGAGGGATTTGAAGATCCGAGTTTCGGTGAGTGAGGATGGGGATGCGACGGTAACGGGGGTGATCGTGGATGGGGAGGATTTCGATCGTTGATGTTGAAACGACGATCGGAGGAGTTAGTTTTCATGTCTACATCTTCGCCATTTGGTCGATTTAAGGGTGTTGTGTTTGTGGTTGCCTTGGTTGGCGGCAAGCTTCCGGATGCGTTGGAATCGCTTCGCGGCCCGACGATCATCGTGCGGGAATTGCCGAGGGAGTGTGACGTCCACTTGGGGGATTGGGTCACGGAGTACGGTCGCCGCGATGGCGGGATCGTTTGGCTCGGTACCCAAGCAGACATGAACGCTTGCGCCGGGAAGTTCTTTCCGGGATCTTCCGAATTTAGAGACAATCCAGAAGCTAGGTTAAGGATGATGGACATCCGAATACCGCTTAGGTCGGCGAACGAGGAAGCGCCGGTCATAGGAGTGAACGAGGTCTGTGATCCGTTCTATGCCGATAGCGTGGTGTTTGACGAAGCTGCGTCGGAATGGGTGTTGGCGTTTGAAGGCGACCTGGATGACATGAGGACGTGTGGCGATTCGAACTACGAGGAAGCCATGCGAAGCTCGTATTCGACTATCGAAAAGTTGAAGATTCGGGGCAGGGTAATTGGCCACCCGTTCCGGTTCGTCACGGCAACACCGACGCCTTAACCGTGGAGGCGGAAATGCACAGATAATGTGGGAGGAGATTGGCGCGAAAGGAAGGTGTTAGCGATGGATCAATCTAAGTTGGCGCAAGTAATACGATTGGTGGGAGTAATGATTGCGCTCGCCGTCACGTTGGGTTTTATTGTCATCATTCTTGGGATTTTTGCTCTCGCTCGTTGGTGATCGGGCTTCGTTGATGGCATCGGTTTCTTGCCGCTGTCGCCTTGATGTCCATGGCATTGGGTGTCGTGCCACCGCAATGCGCGGTTACAATCTACACACGACTTGACGCCTCTGAAAGGGACCGTTTCTGCGGAGGGAACCCACTATGACGACTGATGCGCCTGCACGACCTGAGCCGGTATCGCAGCCGGAATCTGACCGCTATTGGGAAGGCGCCCGTAATGGGGAGCTTTGGTTGCAGAGGGACAAGGCGACGGGCGAGTATCAGTTCTACCCTAGGGCTTTCAGTTTGGCGACGCCGGGTGGCGACGTTGAGTGGGTGAAGGCGTCGGGGAACGCGACGTTGCACACGTTTGGGATCGTGCACATCCCGCCGCATCCCGGTTTCATGGCCGAGGTGCCGTACATCACGGCGATTGTGGAGTTGGAGGAAGGTCCGAGGATGGCGTCGAACATCGTGGGTGTGGATCCTGAGCCGGAGAATCTGAACATCGGGATGGCGCTAAAGGTGGTCTTCACGAAGATCAGCGACGACTATACGTTGCCGAACTTCACGCCTGCTTGATGCCCTTACGGGCGGCCATTCCTTAAACTCCCATTGGCGGGAGACGGGAATGGATCGAGAAAGAGGGATTAGTGCGCCCGGGTATTCGGGGGCATTTCGCGTGTTGCACAATTTAAGTATTGTTGCGCGGCTTTCGGTTTGCTGTGCGTGATGTGAGGACATCGACATGAACAGGCACTTCTTAAGGTTCAAAGACCTCCCGCCGGCGGAGATATCTCCGTTGCTGTACCGGGCGATCGAGCTCAAGAGCGGTGCTGAGAGTCGAGCGTTGTCGGGGAAGTCGGTGGCGTTGTTGTTTGAGAAGCCATCTCTGCGGACGAAGTTGTCGTTTTGGATCGGTGCGGAGAAGCTTGGTGCGAAGCCGGTGTACTTTTCACCGGAGGAGGTAGGACTTGGTCAACGCGAGCCGGTCGCTGATGTTGCGAAGGTGATTGCGAGCATGGCGGATATGGCTGTGGTGCGTACTTTCGCACAGGCTACGTTGGATGAGTACGGCGAAAACAGCGATGTTCCGGTGATCAACGCTCTCACCGACGGCGAGCATCCATGTCAGGCGTTGGCCGACGTGATGACGATGTTGGAGATACGCGGATATCTGGACGAAGTGCGCGTGGCGTTCATCGGGGATGGGAACAACGTGGCCGCGAGTTTGGCCTACGCTATCGCGGGACTCGGTGGGACGATAGTTATCGCATCGCCGTTCGGGTATGAGTTGCAGTATGGAACTCGGGTTGACGCAGCGAATTTCACGTCCGGGTTGGCGAAGATGGTGAGCGTGATACAGATGCGCGACCCGATCGAGGCTACGCGGCACGCTGATTTTGTGTACACCGACGTTTGGACGAGCATGGGGCAAGAGGCTGAGACGGCTCAACGGTTGAAGGAATTTCAGGGCTACCAGGTGAATCCCGAGCTGATGGCGAAGGCGAAGCCGCAGGCGAGGTTCATGCACGACATGCCGGCACACCCGGGCGAAGAGGTCTCGGAGGACATGATGTCGCATCCGTCATCGGTCGTTTATCAGCAAGCCGAGAATCGCATGTGGGCGCAGATGGCTCTGATGGAGCACATCGCCGCCATTTAGTTTCGAAGCGATTGATCTCGTTTCATAACGGTCGGTTGAACACTTGCAACACCAATCACGATGTCTCTTCCTGTAATAGCCATAGTTGGGCGCCCCAATGTTGGGAAGTCGACGCTGTTCAACCGAATTGCGGGTCGCCGGATCGCGATCGTCAGCGACACGCCGGGGACGACTAGAGATCGCGTGTCGGTCGACACCGATTGGTTCGGCCGGCGGTTCATGCTTATCGATACGGCGGGTATCGAGGATCAACCGTCGGCGGAGATATTGCTGTGGGACGAGGTCCGGGTTCAGACCGAGCGAGCGATTCATACAGCAGACGCGGTGATATTGCTGGTGGATTCTGCGGAGGGAGTTACGGCATCGGATTTTGATGCTGCGGATCTGCTCCGACGGGCGGAAAAGCCGTATGCTCTTGCGGCGAACAAGACGGACAACACGACGCGAATGGCGGAGTTGTACACGTTTGCGGCGCTAGGTATGGGGGAAGCGATACCGATAAGCGCGTATCACGACATCGGGGTTACCGAGTTGATGGATACGGTTCTGGCGCACGTCGACGATCAGTTCGAGGATGATACACCGGACGACGTGGTCCGAGTTGCGATTGCGGGTCGGCCGAACGTTGGCAAATCGGCGATCTTCAATGCGTTGACGGGCGAGGAGCGTTCAATCGTGAGTCCGTTGCCGGGGACGACGCGGGACACGGTGGATGCGATATACGAGTACAAAGACAGCCAAATGATGTTCTTGGACACAGCGGGACTGCGGCGACGTGGCAAGGCTGAACAGGGCATCGAAAAGTTCAGTGCGATCCGGACGATAGGGGCGATTGAACGATCTGACGTGACGGTCTTAGTGCTCGACGCGACCGAGTTCGTTACTGCACAGGACACGCACATTGGCGGTTTCGCTCAGGATGCGTACAAAGCGGGTGTGATTGTCGTCAACAAGTGGGATCTGCAGCGACAACTGGATACGACGTTCGAAGAGGCGGTTGTTGATATTCGCGACCGTTTCAAGTTCATTCCGGACGCTCCGATTCTATTCACGTCGGCGTTGACTGGACGCGGTATCAGGGCGATTCCGGACGCGGTTCAGCGGACTTTTACCCAGTACATCAAACGTGTCGACGAGGGTGAGCTTTCCCGCACGCTTTACGCGGCGCTGGGCGATCGCCCGCTGCCTCCTAAGGGACGTCGTCGTTCACGGATATCGGGTATCGAGCAGGTTTCGGTACGCCCGCCGACATTCGTGATATCCTGCAAAAACCCTGAATTTTTGCATTTCTCGTATAAGCGGTTCTTGGAAAACAGGTTGCGGGACTCATTTGGATTCAAGGGTTCGCCCATCAGGATGTTTTACCGTGGCGGCAATTGAGGTGAAATGAACGAACTGTTGGCGTGGGTGCTTATTGTGCCTGCAACATACCTCATCGGATCGATACCGGTGGGCGTCATCGTTTGCCGCGTGTGGAGAGGCGTTGATCCGCGCGAGCATGGCAGTGGGTCGATGGGGGCGACGAACGTCTTACGAACCGCTGGCAAGAAAGCGGCAGCCTTGGTGTTCGCACTGGATTTAGGGAAAGGCGCTTTGGTGATCGCGCTGTCGTTGATCCTGGCGCCAGAATCCTTCCTGCTGCATGGGATTGCGGGGACATTTGTCATTTTGGGGCACACTTGGCCAGTGTTTGCGGGGTTCAAAGGTGGGAAAGGCATTTCGCCTGGTTGGGCTGCGCTGGTGGTGTTGTCGCCTACCGCAGGCGCCGTCACGTTGATTGGCGTGGCGATTGCGCTACTGACACGGTACGTTTCGCTCGGATCGATTATTGGAGCGTCGTTGGGAATCTTGGCGTTGGTCGTCCTCGCGATCGTGGATATTCCAATAACTGACAGCTTCGTGTTGAAGGCGCCAATCGAATACTTGGCCTTCGCCATCCCTGCGGTCGTCGTGATCCTGTTCAGCCATCGAGAAAATATAACCCGATTGCGCAAAGGGACAGAGAACCGCCTCGACATAAACGCCGCTGAGGTGCCATCGACCTCTAGCAGACCGGGAGCCTGATCCGATTTCCGCAATCGGGATCATAGGTGCTGGTTCTTGGGGCACGGCATTGGCTGTGCTTTTGGCGACTCAAGGAAACGAGACGCGGCTTCTCGCCCGAACTGCAGAGCGTGCTGCTCAGTTAGAGGTTGATCGCGAGAATAAACGTTATCTACAGGGGATGACATTCCCTGATGCGATGTCGGTCCACCATGACCCGCGGCTTGCGTTGTCGGGTGTTGATTGCGTGATCATTGCGGTTCCATCAGTTGCGATGCGGCAAGTCATTGAAGCTCATGTCGCGGAGATTGCTCCCGATACGATCGTGGTAAGTGCCACCAAGGGGCTTGAGATCGAGAGCGGGAAGCGGATGAGCGAGGTTATCGCCGAGAACATTTCGGTTTTCCATACGATGTCGGTCGATGAAGCGATGGGAAATATCTGCGCGCTGTCGGGTCCCAATCTTTCGGTTGAGATAGCCATTGGATTGCCTGCACTTGCGACGGCGGCTTCGGCTTCGATCGAAACGGCAGAGCGGGTTCAGATTATGACCAGTGGGGCCCGATTCCGCGTCTACGCCTCGGACGACATCATTGGCGTCGAGTTAGGTGGAACGCTGAAGAACATCATCGCTATCGGGGCGGGATTCATCGATGCATCCGGCATGGGAGCAAACCTTAAAGCTGCATACGTCACGCGCGGGTTGCACGAGATAACGCTATTGGGATTGGCTCTCGGCGCCAATCCGACTACATTTGCCGGCTTGAGTGGGATTGGCGACATGCTTGCAACCTGTTACAGCCCGTTGAGCAGGAACTATCGGCTGGGCACACGGCTGGCGGAAGGGGATAGTGTTGAAGAGGCATTAGAGTATCTGGGTCAGACCGCGGAGGGGGTGCCGACGACGCGTGCGACGTTGCGGATCGCGCGGCAGTTGGGTGTTGAGATGCCGATAACTGAGACGGCCCACAAGGTCATGTTTGAGGGAGTTCCGCCAACTGAAGCGATGGGGGAACTGATGCGGCGGGAGTTGCAGCGGGAGTAGGTGTGCGGTGGACGCCCTCTGCTCCTAACGATTAGCAGGTTGGCGTTTACTGCACTCGTAGCTGGCGCAGTCTTGGGTCGAACCAGTCTCGTAGCCAGTCGCCGAGGAAGTTGAAGCCCATCACGACGAGGAATATGGCGATTCCGGGCATGGTGCTGATCCACCAGGCGCGGGAGAGGTGTTGACGGCCGTCGGCGGCCATGATGCCCCAGGCGGGAGTGTCGGGTGGGACGCCGACGCCGAGGAAGCTGAGGGTGGATTCGGTGAGTATGAGTGAGCCGACGCGGAGGCTGCCGATGACTAGGACGGTACTTACGACGCCGGGGAGGATGTGGCGGAAGAGAATGCGTGCTTGGGAGGCGCCTTGGATGCGGGCGTAGCTCACGTAGTCGGACTCGCGGAGCGTTAGGGTTTCGGCGCGTACGACGCGGGCGAAGTTGTCCCATCCGAAGAGTATCAACAGGACGATGATGAGTTCTAGGCTTTGGCCGAAAACGACGACGACGACTAGGGCTACAAGGAGAAACGGCATCGCGAGTGTGAAGTCAACGGCGCGCATTGCTAGTTGGTCAACCCACCCGCCGCGGTAACCGGCGAGTAGGCCGATCACTGTGCCGCCGATACCACCGGCGAGGATCACCGCGGTGGAGATGATTGTGGAGATTCGAGCTCCGTAGATGAGTCGGCTTAAGATGTCGCGGCCTTGGTGGTCGGTGCCGAGCGGGTATTCCCAATTTCCGCCCTCGTTGAAAATCGGGGGTATCTGCGATGCGCGGAGATTACCTCGAAGAGGATCGTGAGGCGAAAGTTGTTCGGCGAAGAGTGCGCATACGACCATTAGGACGAGAATCAGGAATGGGATGACAGGATATCGGCGTGTCCATGACCAACCGATACGGAGGGTCCGCAACACGGGGTTGCGCGGTAACGTGTCGTCGAGTGGTGACGGGACGTATGTTGCTTCTATGGTCATTCTTGAGAAGTCAGTTGAATCGTATCCGCGGGTCCAATTGAGCGTATAGGAGGTCGACGACGAGGTTTAGAAGGATGTAGAAGGATGAGAAGAGGATGACGATGGCACTAAGGACTGGGAAGTCGTTGTTTTTTATGGATTGGACCGCGAGGCGACCAACACCGGGCCAAGCGAAGACTGTCTCGACGACCACCGTTCCGGTCAAGAAGGCGGCGAAAATCAGTGCGGCCACGGTGAGGGGCGGAATTATCGCGTTGCGGAACCCGTGTATCCAGACTATCCTGCCGCCGGATACCCCTTTGGCTCGAGCGAGTTTGATGTATTCGCTGTCAAGGACGTTTAGCATGGCGGCACGAGTGATGCGCATGAGGCCTGCGGCTGGGAGCCAACCGAGCGCAATCGATGGCATTATGAAGTGGTTCCACCCTTCGTTGCGACTGGAGGGTAACCAACCGAGTTGCGCCGAGAAGATAAGGATCATCATGATCCCGATCCAAAAGACGGGTACAGACTGGCCGAGCAGAGCGAATCCCCGGACACCGTAATCCACGAGGGATCCGCGTTTGACGGCGGAAATGACCCCCATAGGAATCCCAATCAGGATGGCGACGCCGAATGCAACACCACCTAGTTGCAGAGTGTTCGGAACGCGTTCCTTTATCAACCGGATGCTAGTGACGTCGTAGAAAAGCGAATCACCGAAGTCGCCTTGTAATGCATCCCACAACCAAACGCCGTATTGGACGTATAACGGCTTGTCGAGGCCCATCCGTTCGCCCCATGCGTCCCAGGCTTCGGGTGTGGCGTATTCGTCGAGGTAGATGTTGCGGGGGTCACCAGCGGCGCGCGAAAGGCCGAAAACGACGATCGTGATGAACAGCACGATCGCCATCCCGAACGCCAGTCTGTTCACGATGATGCGCCACATGGTTATCGATATACCGCGATTTTCGCGGTCGCAGTACTCCGGTTAGGACAGGCAGAGGCCATCGGATTTCAGAAACCCGAGACCCTATGCAGAATGGCCCCCGCCGGTCGGCCAGCAGCATGGCTGGCCGACCGAGTTGATGCTGCTATCTTGCCAACACGATGGTCTCGAGTCCGTTCAAGGTACCAAACGTGTCAGTGTGAGGCATCCATTCGAGAATGTCGGGTGCGACGGCGTAGAGGTTGTTTTGGCGGACTATCGACATCGCCAACGAGGTTTCGGCCAAGTAGTCAGTGAGAACGATGTTGTTCTCGACGCGTTTCTGCGCGTCGGTTTCCACCAAGTTTGCCCAATATGTCTTCTCCAAGATCGCATTGGGAAGTTCGATACCTCTGTTGGCACCACCTTTGGCAGCCGACATCAACCGTCCTTTGGGTTCATCGAAGTACCCAAGGTTCATGTGGTGGTAGAGCGGAATGTCGATGGTGCGCCCAATGAGGGTTGGGCGTCGGGCCGCGTATGCAGTTGCTTCGATCGCGACATTAAGTCCCAAGTTTGCCGACCACTGGAGCACCGCGGCCTCGGCGATGTCGAATGGCAGCGAACCATCGTCAGGTGCGAGCCACACTGGCATGTCGAAACCCTCTTCAACGCCGGCTTCGGCCATCAAGGCGCGTGCGCCTTCGGGATCGAACGGGACTTCCCATTCCGGTTTCCAAAGCGGGTCATCACTGGTGAACCCAGTGAACGTGTAGTGGGGCGGGTATAGACCTTTTCCGATGACTTCGTTGATGGCCACGCGGTCGACGGCCATGCTGAGGGCGCGGCGGAACTTGTTGCCACGTTCCATCGAGGCCGGGTCATTGGGGTCGCTGATCCACGGGTGATCTGCGTCGGGTGTCCAGCCTTCGCGCGGGAACTCAGTCGCAGGGTCTACCGGGTCGGAACTCTGCCAGAAGTTGCCTCCCATGTAGATGTGGAGCGTCTGACCTTCGCCCAGAGGTTGGATCCTTGATCCGTCGACTTGATCCGTCGCTTCGATGGCGAACTGGGCAGTCATCGGCGCGATGTGGACCTCGCCATTGACGAATGCCGCGACACGTGTTGCCTGCTCGGGAATGGAAACCATGCGCATTCCTTCGATCGACGGCACTATTCGATAGTGATCGGAGACGGCTCTGAACTCGATGAAGTTGTCAGCCTCGCCCTCGATCATCTCGAATGGGCCTTGACCGATCTTGATGCCGCCGGTCGATGCGCCAAGTTCATCGATGGCGCGTTTCGATGTTGCTGTGAGGGTGTTCCGCCAGACGTTGGACGTCTCGAGGAGCCATACCGGACTTAGCGTTGCGCCTTCCTTGACATGCATGATGACGGTGTTGTCATCCACGTATTCCCATGAGCCTTGATATTCACCTACGAAACCCGAGCGGGAGTTTGTGTTGCCTTCACGGAGGGCGTCGTTGAACGACCAAGCGACGTCTTCGGCAGTCAACTCGCCCCACCCGTGATGGAATTGGACTCCATCGCGGATCTTGAATGTGATTGACCGCGCGTCATCGGCGACGCTCCAGCCGTTGGCGATGCTGATGGCCGGATTAAACGTTCCTCGTTGCGGAATCGGTGCCGGGTCGGCAAAGATGAGAGCGTCGGCGACACCATACTGGTCGCTGGTGTAGTCATCGTACGGGGAACTTGTAAACCACCCCGCTCCGATGTTGGGTGCGACCCAGACGAGTTTGCCGGTCTGGGTGGCCGGTATTTCGACGACCGCTGTTGCTGCGGCTTCGACTTGGGCACCTGCACCCGCGCCGTAGGCTTCCGCCGTCGCGGTCACAACTACTTGGACCTCGCGGGTGACCTCAACCGCTACTTCGACTTGCTTCTCGACTTGTACGGTGACCTCGACCTGCTTTTCGACCTCGACCTCCTTGATCACCTCTTTTTCGACCTCGCGGATGACTTCGACTTCGCGTGTGACCTCTACGACGGTCTCGCTGCCACAGGCGAACAGGATGGCTGAGAGCACTAGGGCTATCGCCATCGCCGCGCCTGATTTTGATAACCAGATTCTTCGCATTACGTTTCCTCCTCGGATCGTTTCTGCTTTTGTGGGTAAGTTCGTTTTTGTTTCGGATTTATTGTGATGCTCTGAAACAGGTTAACTCATTATTGTTTGAGGTACCAGTCTGGGTCTTCCAGAGCCTCGTAGACGATACCGCCTTCTACGTTTTTGGGCATTGGCCAACCCAGTAAATGACATAGCGTTGGCGCGACATCGACGACTTGGACTTTGCGTTCGAGTTCGACACCTTGGCGGACACCGGCACCTGCGAGCACGAATGTCGAGTGTTGGCTGCCGATGCCGAACACCGACGATGGCAGGTGCTTGCCGTGCACGCCGTCGAATTCGGGCCGCATCGCGTAGATGACGTCGCCGGCGGAGGAGCCCCAGATGTTCAGCATCTCAGCGTCTTGACGGCTTACCACTACGGAAAATGGGTGTTCGCCCGTTTCTGGATCGGTGTAAGACATTAGCGTGTCAATAATCTTGCGTTGGACTTTTTCGTAGTCTTCGGGTTCAACATGTCCTTCGGGGTCGCGGCCTTTGACAGGGATGAAGATGTCGATGGAGTTCATCGGTATGGCGACGCTCTTCTCGAAATCGACATCGAATTTGTTTTGCATCATGACGTCCCATGAGACGCGGTCGGGGACTTCGCCGGGCCCGAATGGACCGGTTCGTGAGGCGTCTTGGTTGGAGGGAATGTCTGTGAAAACGAGCAGTCCGGCGTCGACCAGGATGTCCTTGATGTCGGGCGGTTCGGACCGATTTGGTGTCGCGCCGTGGTCGGAAACGATGCAGATGACTGTGTCTTCGTCGGCGAGGGCCATAAGTCTGCCGATCATTTTGTCGGTCGACTCGTACGTGTCCTTCAAACCGTTGAGGCATCGTTCAACGACATCGGGTGGTGCTCCGCTGATAGGGTCTGCGGAACCCATGAAGAAGTGATCGGAGTAGTCCGTGGCGTGGGTTTCCGCCATTAGGATGTCCCAATCGTGGTCGCGAGTGAGCATATCGGCGATATCGGCGATGCGGCCATGATGGAAGTCGCAGAGTTCGATGTAGGTCCGGTCGTCGACGAAGCCGAGTGCGTCGCGAGCTGGGTTCTGGAGGAAGTTACCGACCTTTTCGTCGATCTCGTCAGAGACTGAGGGCGGGTTGGAGTAGCCGCGTCGAGGCCAGATCTGCGGGAAGAAGAGTTCAAAATTGTCGGCGTTTGGGGTGAGGGTGATGAGCTTACAGGAGACGTAGCCCTCTACGTCATCACCGTCGATCTCGAATGATTTGAGTTGCCAATCAGACCACTCGCCAACACCGAGATCGGCGAATGCGTCGTTGCCGTCTTTGTTCGTGGCAACCAAAACACGGTCGTATCCGTCATCGCCGGATGCATAGACGAGGACGTTCCAATCCTGCGGTGTTCCTTCGTGCCCCCGGTGTAAGATCGTCCGGCCGCGTTTGAGCGGTGTCAGGGTGACTACCGTCTCAAGCGGGTCCAATGTTGAAGGCGGGATGTTATTCCACCCTGCTGCTGGTCGCAATTCAACGTAGTCGTATGGTGCGTCGGTGCCGCCGCGGCTGGGATCGGTTGCTTCGGGGTCGATGGTGCCACCGACGGGGCGGGGTCGCCAATTCCCCGATACGAAGAGGTGGTAGCCAGCGATCTGGTGGTAGTTCGATACGCCGGGCCCGGAGCCTTCGATCTGCATTCCGCGTTCCAGCGTGGCGGGCCAGGTGATCTCCTGTTTGATCATGATCGGAGTCTTGCCGGCGCGCTCGGCGGTGGTCCATATCTGTTCGGACTCTGACGTGTGGGCGGCCATTGTCCACTGCGCCGTCTTCATCGACTCGCCATCCCGATGCGATCCCCACCACATGATGCCGTGCGCGCCCTGCCAACTGCCGCTGAAAAGAGATGTCCATCCGCAAGGGGTGAGCGTCGGATGCGTCCCGAGCATCGGTCGGGAGACGCCGTTGGCCAACAGTTTGGCCATGTTTGGAGCCCTTCCCCACGCCGCCATTCGTCGCCACAGTTCCATGCTTGCGCCATCGGTGCCAATCAAGATGGCTTTTTTGGCGGGCCCCGGACGAAGGTTCATCGAGTTAGCTCCCTAACGAATGCGCGCGACTCCGATGCCGTGGCGCGGATGCATAATAGCACGATTCGCCAATTGACGCACTGGCGGAATTGGATTCATCTATCGTCAGAGGGCTTTGCCGACGATAGTCACCGATTTAACGCAGTATTTGTGCGGTTATCGACATCGCGGCGATCGACGCGGTTTCGGTTCGGAGAATTCGGATTCCCAGGCTCGCGATGTCCGCGCCGATGTCGGTTGCGCGCTGCGCCTCCTCGGGTGCAAACCCGCCGACCGGACCGAATACTAGTGCAAGTTTGTAGGGTGGTTGAGACCCGCTGCGAAGTGTTGCGAGGAGATCGGCCAACATCGGTTCGCGAGCACCTTCCCACAGCAATATTGAGGTCGCTCCATCATCGGAAAGTCGTGCCAACACCGAATTCATTGATTCTGGATCGGCGATTGGAGGGACGCGCACCCTTCCGGATAACTCGGCGGCCTCTAGGACAATGCGATTCCACCTAGCCATTCGATTCTCACCGATCGTCGAATCAGACTTGAGTACGCGATCGGTGAGGACGGGTAGGAATTCGCTCGCGCCGAGTTCGGTGCATTTCGCTAGTGCCAACTCGTAGCGCTGGGGGCGTGTTAATGCCATCACTATAACAACGTGAGTCTTCATTTCGACGTTGGGTCCGCTGACTCCCGAGAGGTGGACCGTAACTGGCTGTGGACCTCGTTCGGTGACTTCGATTGAAGCTAACTCGGCTGTCCATTCGCGTCCATCGCCCGTGAATATTGCGATCTTCTCACCTGGATGTAACCGCGAGACGTTACGAATTTGGTGCGAAGTGTTTTCGGGCAACGAAATTGTGCTGCCGACTTGCATCGGAGGAGCTGATATTGGCTCAATATGAAATCGGTGCATGGCTAGGATTTCGTTTCGTCATTCGACTTGGCGATGCGTAGCATGACCCAATCGCCATCTTGTCGCGTTTCCGAAATTTCGATTCGTCTCGTGTTGATGAATGCATCGCGCACCGCATCTGATTGCTCCGCCAATATGCCCGATGCCAGTATCGTGCCGCCCGGATTGGCTTGATCGACGATCGCGTTTGCGAGATCGATGAGGACACGCGAGGTGATGTTTGCCAACACGTAGTCAAATTTGATATCAGGCAATTCTGTGTGAGGTAACGAACCACACAAAACGTGAGCGCGTTCGGAGACATCAGACATCACGAGGTTGTTTCGAACTGCCCTAATCGCGGTTTCGTCGATGTCTAAACTCCACGCTTCACCGGCACCCGACTTTAGGGCGACGATCGTCAGCACCCCCGAACCGCAACCCACATCCAAGACGCGGGCACCGGCCATTCTGTTTGCATCAGCATCATCGATAATCCCTTTCAAACAGAGCCGCGTTGTCGGATGGTTCCCGGTGCCGAAAGCCAATCCCGGCGACAGGTACACTTGCACGTCGTCGTTCTCCGGATCTGGAGGAACGCCGTCTTCTAGGGACCACGGCGAGATGGTTATCCGATCGGCCACCCGGATCGTGGGGAAGGATTGGTTCGCCCATTCGTCGGCGGTGACGATGCGTTCGTGGTGCGGCTCCATGTCGGTCAGTTCCGACATCAGGCGCAATCCGATGCCGATCATTCCCTTGCGGTTTTCAACGGTGTCGTCGTTCTTGAGGTAGCAGAAGACCGTGACGGTGTCGTTCGGGTTGGCGTCACCGCCGACATCGTCGGCATCCCAGTCGCCGGATTGCGATACGAAGACGCGGCCGTCACCGTAGGTAGTGAAGAGATGAGTAACTGGTTCGGCGTATTCGGCCGGCAGTTTTACGCTAATCTCCAGCCAATTCTCTGGGTCAGGTTCACGCGAATTCATACAGAGTGCGTGGTTGGCGTCGGCGCGCAGTTTGGAAGCTACGCGAGATTAACCGGTGAACGCGCCTTTTAACCAGCTCCAAATCCCGTCGTCGGCACCTTGATTACCATATGAGATTTCGTTTTGGACAATGATCGGATCCAAGGCGTGTTCGTCGGTCTCGCGCATGGTTTCACCGAGTTCCCGGACGAGTTTCTTTTGTTTCTGAGTCAAGGATCGCGGCGTGATGACAGCGATCTGGACGATCTGATCTCCGCGTGGTCCGTCGTTTCGCAGGCGCGGAACACCCAAACCGCGCATGATGAACTGCTGACCAGTCTGGACGCCGGGTTCGATTCTGACTTCTTTGTCGTCTTCGAGGGTGGGCACTGTGATCATGCCGCCCAACATTGCGGATACGACGTTCAGTTCTGCGCGGATCAATACATCGTTGCCGCTGCGCGTGAACACACGGTCAGGTTCTACGTGAACTCGGACGTATAGATCGCCAGCGTGCCCGCCGAACTCACCCACATCGCCTTGCCCCCGCATGACGATACGCGTGCCATCGTCGACTCCGGGTGGGATATCGATGGAGATTTTGCGTCGATTGTTGGATACTCCGGTTGCGTTGCATTGCGTACATGCGCGCTCGACTTTGGTTCCGGCGCCGCGGCACGTCGAACATTCGCTGATCTGCTCGAAATTGCCGAACAGGGTTCGTTGGGCGCGTCGTACTTTGCCCGTGCCATTACAAGTTGGGCATGTTTTGGTTGTGCTTCCGGGCTCGCCACGGGTTCCGTGGCACCGCAAGCAGACCTCGCGTCGCATTACGTCGGTCTCACGGCTGGTACCGAAGATGGCGTCGCGAAATGAAACGCTCAGCGCCAACTCGACGTCTCTGCCGCGCCGGTTTCGAGTTCCAGCAGCACCACCAAAGAACGATTCGAAGATGTCGCCGAAACCACCGAAATCGTTGAATCCTTCGAAGCCTCGGCCAGCCTGACCGTTCACCCCCAGATGTCCGAAGCGATCGTAACGGGCGCGGCTCTCCGAGTCGATGAGGACCTGATACGCTTCATTGATCTCCTTGAAACGTTCGGTCGCACCCTCTTCGCGGTTGCGGTCGGGGTGATACTGCAACGCTTTTCGCCGGAATGCCTTCTTGATGTCCTCCTCGTTTGCGGTACGAGGAATTTCCAGCACTTCGTAATAGTCGCGTTTTTCGCTCATGGAATTGGTGCCGTTCTAGCGGAGAGATGTGCCGGATGTATAGGTCAATCAGTTGCTGCCAGTGCGGTCTCGGTTGACGATGGCGTCTAAGGACTCGGCGGCAAAGCTGATCGTCGGGATCGCTCGGCCGTATGCGGTCCTCATTGGCGAAATCGTACCGACCACGCCTCTTGCGTTGACTGCGCCGCCGTAACCGCACATGATGAGGCTGTAGTCACACAGTTCAGGGCGAGCGTTGTCAGATCCGATAGCGACGACTGGTTGTGCACCGTAGATCACTCCGGAGGTTAGGTCGGCGAACGCGTCGTCGTTTTCGAGAGCCGAGAGTGCCAGTGCGCCTTTCTCGGGTTGTGCGGCCAATTCGGGATCTGATATGAAATGGCGGAAGCCGCTCATGTAGCGGACGCCGGGACCCGAATCGGCGCGTACCAGCGCTTCGATCGTGGCTTGCCATACTTGCCGTTCAAAATCGTCTTCGATGTCTTCGCGATCTCGACTCGCGACAAGCTCTTCAACGCGTTTGCCTGAGACTTCTGCTGAAACTTTATTTCTGGTTCGCTCGAGCATTGGGTCGGTGATGGCCTCTTCAAGCTCGATCAGTTGCCGGTAAACCCGCGCCTCCTGCAATACGAGCACCAGCATGATCAACATGTCGTGCATACGCAGCAACTCGATCTGTTTGACATTGGGCATTTTGGCGCGCGGGGCGGTGATGAAGGCGAGTGCACCGATCAAGTCGGCAATCACCGAGGCAGTTATCTGCACCCATGCGTCAACGTCATCTGGAGCGACGTCGATTTGGTGCTGCAATAGCGTGACCAAGTTGCCTGGCGGCGGCGGAGAGTCTCCCAATCCACCAACAAAGTGGCGGTAGCCCTTCTCGGACGGGATAGCGCCGGAGGAAGAATGAGGCCTCAATAGGTATCCCTCGTCGATGAGAAAGCCCATCTCGTTGCGGATGGTCGCGCTGCTGACGTTGAAGCCGCCGGAATTGGCGACCGCGTTGGATGAAACCGGCATCGCAGTCGAAATATAGTCGTCGACGATGAAGGTTAGAATTGTGCTTCTTCGTTCAGGCAGGGCCATGTCAAGACGGTTGGGTCTTACGGCGTTTATCGACCGCCAAGGCGTCGAACGTATGGCGTAACCTTACGCCAAAAACTGGTCGCGCTCCCATTAACAGAATCTAACACCGCGCGGCTCAATGCGCCATTGATGCAATACGTTCGCGGTCGTCGTCGTCCGCCGGCATCTGGGCTGAAGCGCCGAATCCCTTCGGGTGGATGTCTAGGAGTTCGAAACCTTCGCGGATGAGTTTCGGCGCCAGCAACAACGAACGGTGGCATCGCGTTGCTTCACCTTCCGAACACATTACAACTAACCGTTTCCCTCTTGCCAATCTGGAAATTTCTTCAATTCCGGCTTTGAAATCAGGTTCTTTCGCTCTCTGTGCGTACCATTCGTCAACGAACGGATGTTCCGATTCCTTTGACCTGTTTGGGCCTCTCGGCATGCCGCCCAAGGAATCGCCCGCCCACAGATATTCCACGCCGATCCGCGTTAGGTTGCATTCCAACCGATCGCGATTCGACCAAGGCGCGAATCGCGATCGGGGATACGAACTGACATCGACCAACATTTCGATCTCATACGGGGCAAGCAGATTAGCGAACCGTTCCCAATTGTGATTGCTGTGACCGATCGTGTAGATGATCGGAGAGGTCGTGTTCACGCCACGGGAAATCCGTTCGTTGTGCGGTTGAGCAGGTTGCATGATTGTAGGTTGTGACTGAGCGTTTTCGAGCGAAGTACACTCAGTACCTTAGTTACGTATCTCACGCTTCAACGGAGACCCAGCAAACACATGGAGATTTCTCTCAACGGACAGAACGCTTTTCTCGTGAAGACTGCCTCTGGCTCGGTGATCTGCGATCCCGCCGACGAGGAAGAAGCGACGTTCGTGCCGTCATCCGCGGCTGACGACACCGTGGTCACTGCGATATTGAAGAGCAATCCTCGCAAATCCTCTTTTCGCAATCAAGTCGGCGGAAGCGACACGATTTCGCATCCGGGCGAGTACGAGATTGGCGACTTGGGATTGAGGGGCATTGCTTTGACGGCGAACCCGGAGTCGGTATCGAAGGAGACGATTACATCCTTCCGTATCGACGCCGAGGGTTTAGCGGTTTACATGTTGGGATTAGCGAAATCGTCTCCGGATGCTCGGACCGCGCAACGCATCGGTAGCGTTGATGTGCTGTTGCTGGACGTTGCCAGGTTGCAGATCGATGTCAAGGAGTTGTCCTCGATCATCGGAGCGTTGGATCCGTCATACGTTTTGGTGAATGGTCTCGTGGCGGATGGCAACGAACCCAGCGAAAAACTGAAATCGCTACTCGGAGAGACAGGTAACGATCAAATGAACAACGAGCCGCAGTTGCGCGTCAGCGTGACCAGGAGCTCGCTGCCTGCAGACCGTCAACTCGTGGTCTTGCGTCCTCGGGCGTAGCGTTATCGAAGCTCGAAATCAAAGCGACCGCCGGGAGTTGATCTCGGCGGTCGCTTTTTGGTTGCTTGTCAGGCGTTGCAGCTAGCTTATGCCTCTGCATTGGACTTTCTTGAGTATTGCCATCCGAAGTAGGCAGCGATACCTATCAGCAGCAATTCGAGGATTATGGCTAGCGGCACGGTCGCGTTCAATCCTCCGCCCGGTGTCTTCGGGCTCCAGATTGTTGGTCAAAGGCGATGGGATTCCTGTCGGAGGGAATGGCACCAGATTTGAGGTTAGTGGACGCGATGATGGAGTTGCGGTCGCGGTTAAGGTTGGTGCGATTGGAGACGGGCTTGGCGTCGCGGTTGAGGTCGGGGACGGCGACGGTTCGCGCGTGTTCGTAGCCGTTGGGATGGGTGTTGGCGTCGGATCGGGCAAGGACGGAAAATCAAGGTCGAGTTCACGTAGAATCGGGCACGTCCAAGTGCAATCACCGCACACCTCACCGGAAAATTCGTTGTTTACGGCGTACCAGTTGGTGGTTGTGAAGCGCACTTGGCCATCAAGCCGAAACTCGACCTCAAAGCCGACCAGATCAAGCTCGGCCGGGGGAAAGACCACCAAATGAGCGTACTCGAATGGTTTGTTGGGATCCGCACCTACAGTGACTGGGTATGACTCCCACACGTCGCCGATTCGTGAAGTTATTTCGAACCCAGAGTATGTGGGAGTTTGGCCGTCTATCGTCACTCTGCCATTGAAAACGAGCGGCATTGTAAAGATTCCCGACACGTTATTCGATTGATGTAATTCGGGATCGTTGGAATGGGCGACGATGGTCAGGACGACGACCAAGACCAACGTCGCGAGAATGATGCGCGGACGTCGAAAACGGGCGCGTGGGCAAAATCGATTAGTCGTGATTGATGGGGGTGGTCACCATAGGGCGCGGCCTGATGCCGGATTGAGTTTCGTGTCAGGTTGATTCCATGCTAGTAGGAACCGTCTGTTGATTACCGTGGCTAGTCGTCTCGACGGTCCAAGCAATATCAGTATTTCGATTGGTCGCTGTTAACCAACGAAAACGTTAACAAAAACGCGACCGCCGAGAGATCATCTCGGCGGTCGCTTCTTGGTTGCCTGTCCGCGTTGCTGTTGGCCTATGCCTGATCCTGTTCGTTGGCCTTCCTCGAGTATTGCCATCCGAAGTAGGAAGCGATCGCTACCAACAGCAATACGAGGACTATCGCTAGCGGCAGGGTCGCGTTGAATCCGCCGCCGGTATCTTCTGGTTCTGGTGCTACGGTCGGTGGGACCGCGGTTGCAGTAGCCGGTATCGGCGCCGCAGTCGATGGAACCGGAGTTTCGGTCGGCGGAACTGGCGTCTCAGTCGGAGGGACTGGCGTTGCAGTTGGTGGAACCGGCGTCTCCGGCGGTGGGACTGGCGTTTCCGTTGGCGGTATCGGCGTAGCCGTGGGTTCCGGCATCGCAGTCGGTTCCGGCGTCGCGGTGGGCTCGGGCGTCGCAGTCGGCTCAGGCGTAGCCGTGGGTTCCGGCGTCGCAGTCGGCTCAGACGTAGCCGTGGGTTCCGGCGTCGCAGTCGGTTCCGGCGTCGCGGTAGGCTCGGGTGTCGCAGTCGGCTCAGGCGTGTAGGTTGCGGTGGGCTCGGGCGTCGGAGTGGGTGCGAGCGCTGGGAAGAATAGCCGCACATCAGCTGGTTGACCAGCAGTGAAGACGCCGGGTGTCTCGGCTTCGAGAGTTTTGTTCGGGTTGGTCGGATCGCCCTTGTCGATCACGAAGAAGCGGATTGGTAAACCATCATCACTGTTGTCCTCAGTCGTGATTCCAAGGTTATAGGTTCCTTCGAACACGGTCACGTTGTTGGACCGGATTCGGGCACCGACCACTGCGTAGATTTTGTATCCGTCAGGGACGAGTCCCGCAGACGTATAAGCTTGGCCAGTGAACAGAGTCACTGTCGGACCAGCGCCAGATTGGCCGTCTGAGGGTAGGGGTGACGGCGTTGTCGCTTCGGGGAACGCAGGGAAATCGAGTTGTACGGTCCTAAAAATTGGGAGGCCGATCGGCTCGTTTATCAAGATGCTTCCGTCGGAAGCGATGATCGCATAGTAGTTAGAGGTCGTGGCTTCGACCGTGCCGCCTAGCAGGAACTTCACTTCGCGGCCAAGCAACTCGGCTGGAGGGCTGATGGTGAGGTCTTCGAAGCCGTTGAGATCAGGTGTGCCGTCGCCGAGTGTAACGGGATCCGAGATCCATTCGTCGACCTTCGCGTACAGCGTCAAGCCCTCCAAGTCGAACGGTGAGCCCGCGACGGTCACTCGACCGTCAAAAATCACGGCGGCGAGTTGCGGGGGTAACTGAGACTGTGCTTGAGCGTCATCGCGTGCGCCGAACATCGTGGCAACCATCGCGATGGATGTGATCAACAATAAACCGAACGTGAATGTCCAAGCTCGGGTACTTCCCGCCCGCAATCGGTTCCGGAATCCAACCTTCATGGAGGTGTCGATGGGAGGTTGATTCTCGGTTTTGTCACGCTCGATTGAGTAGTACATTCGGCTAACCTCACTTTGTCCGATTCAGGACAGATCCATCTTTGGCATCAAGTTCGTGGTCTTCTTTTTTGCGCGTGGCGGCTATGCGCCATGCGAACACGCTTAGAAGCGCCACGATCCCGAACGGCAACGTGGCTTCGATACTGCCGTTTTGGTTGGGCGTTGCGTTGCAGAATCCTGAGCCGCCGTTTTCTTCGGTAGGCGTCTCGGTCGTGTTTACACCGACTTCCGGAACGAATTGCGTCGGCCTTACAATCGTCGCCACGGCGCTAGTCGGCTCTCCGGGGGCTGTCGTCGGGCGCGGCGTGCGCGTAGGTTCAGGCGTCGGAGTGGCGGTTGGAACGTCGGTAGGCGTCGGCGACGGCACGACGGTTGGCGCGCTCGTGGGTGTCAGCGTCGGGGTGTTGGTTGGCACCGGGGTAGGGGTATTGGTCGGAGACGGTGTTGACGTCTGCGTCGGGGTCAGTGTCGGCGTATGCGTCGCGGTTGGAACCGGCGTCGGGGTCGCGGTTGGCGTCGCGGTATCCGTCGGCGTCGGCGTAATCGTTGGCGTATCCGTCGGCGTCGGTGTTGGCGTCAAAGTGGGCAACAGATCGGGGAAGACCAGCGAGAAGTTCTCGAACTGCTGGCCTCCGACAAATGCTCCTGGAGGCGACAATGCCTCCAAGAAGCGTGGCGCGCCTGTCGGGTCGTTTCGATCGATGAGATAGAACACCACTGGTGCGTCTCGATATATCTTGTCTACAACATCGATAGTGATGAAGTAATCTCCACCGAATACTTGGATGTTTGCTGACCGGAAATCTGAGCCGACGACAGCGTAGATTTCTGATCCCTCGGGCAATGGGCCTTTTGGCGTTCTCGCCTTGCCGGTGAAGAACGCGGGTCTGAGTATTTCGGGAGAAGGCGTGTACGTTGGAGTGACGGTCGGTGTTGCTTCTGGGAGGTTCGGGAAATCCAGATCCACTTGACGGAGAATCGGGAACGTCCAAGTGCAGCCGCCACAGATCTGATTAGAAAATTCGTTGATTACGGCATACCAGTTGGTAGTTGTGGAGAGCACTTGGCCATCCAGCCAAAACTCGATTTGGGATCCGACCAAGTCCAGCTCCTTCTCAGGAGCCACGAGAAGATGGGCGTATTGGGAGGGTCTGTCGGGCAGACTGCCGACCACGACGGGCGGCGAATCCCACTTATCACTGATCCGAGCCGTGATCGTAAACCCGGAGTACGCCGGTTGTTCGCCGTTGATAGTCACGTTTCCGTTAAACACGATAGCTTGAAGGATTGGTGGGACGATAGCTTGTGCATGAACGGACCGGTTGGCACGGTTCTCCAGAGCGATCATTCCGACTGCTAGGAATGCCGACAAAGTTAAGACGACGCCCCAAACTCTGAGGCGCCTCATGATTGGGCGCGCGGATACAGGCATACATAGCTTCCTACTGAGGATTGTGCGATTCCGCATAGCTGAAATGCTACGTTTCCGATGCAAGATTGTTCAATTCCAGCGCGGCGTGTGCATCGAGCAGTCGCGCGGCGTATGGGCATACCTAAAAGAGGAATTTAACGTTTGGTGTACTGCGGTGCTTTACGTGCCCGTTTGAGTCCGTACTTCTTCGATTCGCGCATTCTAGAATCGCGAGTCAAGAGTTTGTAGCTCTTCAGGACAGGTCGTAACTGCGGGTCGAACGCGATCAAAGCTCGCGCTAACCCGTGGGAAAGTGCGACTGCTTGTCCGTGGGTACCGCCGCCTTGCGTCTTGGCGACGACGGAGACCTTGCCGGCTAGTTCGGTAACGGACAACGGCATCAGGGCGTCCGACAACCATTGATCCACGGAGATGGCTTCGTTCAACGGTTTACCGTTGACAGTCACGCCACCCGCACGGTTGTAAACTCGGACCCGCGCGATGGACGTCTTTCGTCGGCCAGTGCCGTAGTAGTAGTTGGTGTTCTCGGTTTCGGTAGTCAAGTTGCGCTCCTCACGCGGTTATATCACCGCACGGATAGGCTCGCGTTCGCGGATCGTACGAATGGACTATCGGTGAGACTTCCCACGAATCTGTCCGACGTTTGCGAGCCCGTGTGATGTTACGAAAGTTGGGGGATGTTCGGATTGATCTCATCGCCAAACTGCCGGGCCAGTTCCCAAAAATCGGTTTATTACTCCCCTGCTTCTCGCATCTTGGCGCGCTCGGATCCGATGACTTGCGCTGAGTGGGGGTGCTCTGGACCAGCGTAGACCTTCAATCGGGTTAACATCTTACGCCCAAGCTTGTTCTTGGGCAACATACCTCTGACAGCCAGTTCGATGATCCGCCCAGGAGTGCGCTCCGACATCCGGGAGTACGGTATCTCTTTAAGGTTGCCGGGATATTGGCTGTGACGTCGGTAGATCTTCTGGTCAGCCTTGCGACCAGTCAATTCGATTTTGGTTGCGTTTACGACGACCACGAAGTCGCCCGATGCCATGTGAGGGACGTAATCGGCTCGATGCTTTCCCATCAACACCATGGCGATCTCGCTGGCTAGTCGGCCAAGCACTCTGCCATCGGCGTCGAACACGCGCCACCGGTTTCTCAACTCGGACGCGCTGGGGTTGTAGTGCTTCAATTTGGTTGGCATAACATATCGATTCTAATTTGTAAGGGCCCAAGTTTCATCCCCGATTTTGCGATCATCGCTCAGGCCACATTGGGATTGACCTCCGACGAAGGGAAGGATTCGTATACGACGCGCACCAGCGTCAACCCATGAGGTGGAGCGTTTTGCGATGCTGAGTCTCGCATCGGATGATTGATCAACGACACGATCCAGTCTTCGGTTCTTGACGCGTTGCCCACCACGATCAGAGCTGCAACCATGCGTCGTATTTGTTGACGAACGAACGCGTTTGCCCGGATATCGAACGCGATCCGATTTTCGGAAGTGCGCGTTACCGTTGCAGTTTCCACCTGTCGCACCGTTGAACCAGGATTCGCTGTGCTCGCAGCGAAGGATGCGAAGTCGTGAACGCCGATGAGGTGTCGAGCCGCTTCTGCCATCGACGCAACATCCAAACGCCGGTTTACGTGGTATTCGCGCCGTCTATTGATCGGGGAATGCGTCGGACCGTCGTTGATTGCGTATCTGTATTCACGCGCAACGGCGTCGCGTCGTGGATCGAAGTCGGCTGGGACACGCGTAACGAGCTTTACGCAGACATCGGTTGGTAGATTGCCGTTCATTGCTCTACGCATTTCTTCGTCTGACATACCCGTCTCTACGTCGAGCGAGGCGACTTGCCCAAATGCGTGTACTCCGGCGTCGGTGCGACTTGCAAGGCTGATGCGACCGACATCGTTTCCGAAAATCGTCGCGGCTGCGGATTCCAATTCGCCTTGTACCGTTCGCGAGTTCAACTGGAACTGGGACCCGCTGAAATCAGCGCCATCGTACTCGACAATCAACGCTATTCGCATTGTGGGTAGCGTCACTCAACGACGCAAGGCAAGGATTGAAACTAATCGACGAGCTCGATGAGAGCCATCTCGGCCGAATCGCCTTGACGCTTACCGAGCTTGATGATGCGGGTGTAACCGCCGTTGCGTTCGCGATAGCGGTCAGCCAATTCGTCAAACGCTTTGGACAGCACTTCTTTGTCGGTAATGAAAGCAGCGGCTTGACGTCGGTTGTGGAGGTCACCGCGTTTAGCATGCGTGAGCATCTTTTCGGCCAATGGTGCCACTTCTTTAGATTTGGCATGCGTGGTCCTGATCACCTCATGCCGAAGCAGATCGGTGACCATCACACGGAACATGGCCTTTCGCTGGGCGGTTGCCCTGCCGAATTTACGTCCTGATCGGCGATGTCGCATTTTGTCCAGATACTCCCAATTAGTTCGACGGAGGCTAACGCCTATTCAGGTTGCTCTTCTTCTTCAGCCGGCCACAATTCCTTCTCAACCATGAAGTCACGGAGTTCTAGGAACGATACTTCGCCGAAATTGCGGACTTCTTGCTTTAGCGTATCCGGAGTGAAACGCATCAACTCACCTAACGTCCGGATAGGGTAGCGCGAAAGCGCGTTGATGATGCGAGAACTTAGCTCGTCGCCGAGGTCTTTGATCTCGGTCTCCAAGAGTTCCGACATCGCATCAGAATCTGGTTGATCTTCGGATTCGGGCTGCGCGGTGATGATGTCTAGTTTGGACTTCAAAATGTCCGCAGCGGTGCGGAGCGCTTCGACCGGTTCGACCGTCCGATCGGTCCAGATTTCGATCGTCAAAAGGTCTCTGCCAGACAGTCGCCCAGACATGGCCTCGACTTCGAAGTTCGCCCTCAACACCGGCGTGAAGATAGCGTCAACCGGCAAGATTCCGTGGCCAGCGGCTTCTTCGTGATCGAATGAACGGTAGCCTTCGCCCTTCTCGACACCGAATGTCACCACCAGTTCACCGTCGTCGGTGTCTAAGGTAGCCAAATGGTGTTCGGGATTCACGATTTCGAACACGCTGTGCGGTTTGATGTCGCCGGCGACGACTTCACCCTCGCCGGAAGCGTAAAGCGTCAAGACTTTCTGCGTCGTCTCAGCACGGGCACGTATTCGAATGCCTTTGGCGTTAATGAGAAACTCGCCAATGCCCTCGCGCATTTGCGGCACGGAGCCGTATTCGTGTTGCTGCCCGACGATGCGTGCGGAAGTAATCGACGTTCCGGGCATGGCACCTAGGAGCACCCTCCTAAGTCCGTTGCCCAAGGTCGTGCCCCAACCTCGCTCCAAACCAGCGATCTGGAACTTCCCGTACGTTCCAGTAGTCTCAACTACCTCGAGATTAGGGACGTAATCTTCTGCTTCGTCCGCGAACTGGACAGTGGTTGCGATTGGCGAGCGGATGCCGCTGATCATATTCCTCGTCTATCTCCTTGAGTAGTACTCGACGATCAATCTAGTGTCGATCGTCGTATCGACGTCGTCCTCAGACGGGACTGCGTCGATAGCCGCAGTCAAGTTATCAGAGTCGACGGTAATCCAATTGGTGGCTTGACGCCGTCGGCCAACGTTGTCGTTGGCGGCTTTGAAAAGTCTGGTGTTCTTCGACGATTCCCGCCAACCGACGACATCGCCTGGTTTCACGATGAACGAAGGGATGTCGACCTTTTTGCCGTTGACCACGATGTGACCATGGTTGACGGTCTGGCGCGCCTGCGGGCGCGAAGTCGCAAACCCCGCTCGGTATACAACGTTGTCGAGCCGGCGTTCCAAAAGTTTGAGTAGGTTCGAACCTGTGACGCCTGGTTGTCGGGCGGCTTCGTCGAACGCGCCTCGGAATTGTTTTTCGTAGATGCCGTAGATGTGTCGGGCTTTCTGTTTCTGTTGAAGCTGGATGCCATGATCCGAAAGTCGACGGCGGCGGCGTTGGGCGCCGGCAGGGCCGCTAGGGGCTCGGCGTCCGGAACTATCGCGGGAACGGTCGACCGCGCATTTGGGCGTGTAGCAACGCTCGCCCTTCAAAAAGAGCTTTTCTCCCTGCGATTTGCAAATTTTGCAAACCGGATCTGTGTTTCTTGCCATTACCGTCCCTGTTTCTCGTGGCGAGCGAAGTGATGATTAAGCACGATTCGAGCGGTGGACCGCCAATGTCGGGTCACACGCTAACCTCTTGATTCTAAATTCGCTGTCTATCTACGATTACCGTTTTGGTACTAATCTGCCAGCTAACCGACGATACTTGTAATCGGTGTGCGCGATGAACGCGTAATTCGCTAACCTGCCGCCTTAGACGCGTCGCCTCTTCGGTGGTCGGCAGCCGTTGTGCGGTATTGGAGTTTGGTCGCTGATGGAGCTGACGCGGATGCCGGCACCGGCAATGGCGCGGATGGCCGATTCACGCCCGTTGCCTGGCCCCTTGACCATTACATCAACGGTGCGCATCCCGTGCGTAATCGCCGCACGAGCAGCCGATTCGCCAGCGCGTTGCGCCGCGAATGCGGTCTTCTTGCGAGATCCGCGGAACCCCATAGCTCCTGAACTACTCTGTGAAATCACGTCGCCATTCGGATCCGTAAACGTGATAAGTGTGTTGTTGAACGTCGCGATGATGTACACGCGCCCTTGCGGAACGAATTTCCGCTCTCTGCTTCTTCGTCGAGTTCTGGGCATAGCCTAGATTGTCGCTCCTATTAATGTGACAGTAGCTTGCGAGTCATCGATGTTTCTAATGCGATGGTGCCCGGCGCTTACCTGCCACGGTCTGGCGGCGCCCGCGCTTGGTGCGAGCGTTCGTCTTGGTTCGTTGGCCTCGGACCGGCAAACCACGTCGGTGGCGCAGGCCTCGATAGCTCTGAATGTCCACAAGCCGGCGGATATTCATTTGATTTTCGCGGCGCAGATCACCTTCGATCGCGATCCCTGCGCGGTCAATGCTGGTTCTGATACTCGCCAAGTCCTCGTCGCTGAGGTCGCGCATGCGCCTGCTGGCCTCGATGCCGAGGTTCGCGGTGATGTCCGTGGCGCGATTGCGTCCGATCCCGTAGATCGACGTCAGTCCAATAACGACCCGGAGGTTGTCCGGGATGTTTACTCCTGCGATGATTGCCATTGCAACACTCCTCAGATTCTTAACCTTGACGCTGCTTGAAGCGCGGGTTCTGCTTGTTGATGACGTACACGCGCCCTTTGCGGCGCACGACGCGGCTGCCAGGTTGTTTCGCTTTTACTGAAGCTCTGACCTTCATTTCATTTCCTCGCTCGCGGTCTAGCGGAATCGATAGGTGATCCTGCCGCGCGTCAGGTCGTATGGGGATAGTTCCACCATGACGTTGTCGCCAGGCAAGATGCGGATGTAGTTCTTTCGGATCCTCCCAGATGCGTGTGCGAGGACCACATGGTCGTTCGGGAGACGCACGCGAAAGTACGCGTTGGGGTGCGCTTCCGTAACCGTACCTTGTACTTCTATTGCTTCTTTTTTGGGCATGTTTGCACCAATCCAGCGTATTGGGATCAACCGTTCCGAGCAGAGGTCAAGACCTCTGGCCCATCGGCGGTTATCGCCACCGTATGTTCAAAATGTGCTGACAGCGAGCCGTCAGCGGTAACGACGGTCCATCCATCGTCGAGAACCTTGGTCTCCCAAGAACCCGACATTATCATCGGTTCGATAGCTATCGTCATGCCTTCCATCAGCATGGGTCCGGACCCTGCGTCGCCAACATTCGGCACTGACGGCGCCTCGTGCAATTCGCGCCCGACGCCGTGACCGCTATACTCGCGCACCAATTCGAAGCCCGCTTCGCGAACGAACTGCTCAACCGCGTTGGAGATATCGCCGACCCGATTGTGCGGCACGCATTGCTCGATGCCTTGCCCCAAAGATTCTCGGCAAACATCGACCAGTCGCAACCGCTCGTGGTCGGCATTCTCGCCAGCAACCGCTGTACGCGCGCAATCGCTGTAGAACCCATCCACAATAGCACCGCAGTCCACACTCACCAGATCTCCGTCGGACACTACCCGTTCACACGGGATGCCGTGTACGATCTCGGCGTTAATCGAGATGCAGGCAACAGCAGGGAAACCGTAGAGACCTAAGAACGCTGGTTTCGCCCCTTCGGCGCGAATGGTGCGACGAGCGATGTCGTCAAGTTCGGCAGTGGTAATTCCAGGCTCCAGCGCGTCGAACACAGCATCCAACGCCACCGCGACAATTTGGCCCGCGGATCGCATTGCATCGAGTTCGCGCTTGCTTTTGAGCGCGATACGGCGAGCCGTATCTTGGTTGCTAGTAAGACTATCTTTCAAAACGCAACTTCAAATGCAACTTCAAACGCAATTGTAACCCAACTGACTCTTTTCGTCGGATCGCCATCGGGCGACTGACTCTATTGCAGCGCACCGATCAACCGTTCACGAATTTCATCAATGGTTCCAAGCGCATCGATCTGGGTGACGCGGTCGCCATCACGGTAATAATCGACGACTGGCGCGGTTTCGCGATCGTACACATCCATGCGGTGCCTGATCGCTTCCGGCTCGTCGTCCACACGACCCTCGATGTCGCGGCGCTTTTCCAGTCGATCGATTAACTCATCGACATCAACGCCGAAGTAGATGACCCTACCTAGGGACACACCGATCCTGTAAAGTTGGTCATCGAGCGAAGCGGCCTGCGGCACCGTGCGCGGGAAGCCATCGAGAATGACGTTCTCGGCTCCTGCCAATCGCTCCTTGATCATGTCGATGACCGTCCCGTCCGGGACCAGATCGCCTTTGTCGTAAAAGGTCTTGGCGAACTTGCCTAGCTCAGTGCCTCGGGCCATCTCGTCGCGGATCATGTCGCCGGTGGACAGGTGGACGTATCCGCGTTCGCTGGTCAACATTTCAGCCTGCGTGCCTTTGCCCGCGCCGGGAGGACCCAGAAATACGATCCGCATTTCAATTCGCCTCAGCCATATCAACTTGCCGGCCCGCGAATGTCACGACCTGACGAATCCCTCGTAGTTGCGCATCATCAGCTGCGCTTCGAGTTGTCGCATCGTGTCAAGTGCGACACCGACCATGATGATCATGCTGGTGCTCTGGATGAGCGTCAGCGATGCTTCGAGGTTAGTGATCAGATTTGCAATCCATGGCGTAATGGCGATTATGCCGAGGAATATTGCCCCACCCCAAGTGATGCGCAATACGATGCGCATAAGATAGTCGCGCGTCGGTTGACCCGGGCGTATTCCGGGGACGAATCCGCCGTTTCTCTGAAGGCTCTCCGCCAGGTTCTGTTGGTTATGCACGACCAACGCGTAGAAGAATGTGAACCCAACGGTGAGCACGAAGATGAGCAACCAATAAGGGTCGCTTGTGAAGGTCAAAGTGCGCGTGACCCAACTTGCCGCCTGCGCTGTGAAGCTGCTACTGCCGGGATCGGCGAGGTAGGTCGCGATCGTTGCGGGCAGGGTGACGATCGAGAATGCGAAAATCAGCGGGATCATGCCGGCGGCGTTGACGCGCAACGGTATGAACGATGCGCCGGTCTGCCGGTACATCTGACCACCTCGGAAAACGCTGCGACCGTATTGGACCGGAACTCGCCGCTGTGCTTCGTTGAAAATGACCACCACGAAAATGATGATCAGCATCATTGCGACGAGCATTGTGACTTGGAAGGCCTGATCTCTAAGGGCCCACATTTGGCCGGCTGTCTGCGGCAGCGATGCCACGATGCCAGCGAAGATGATCAGCGATATTCCGTTGCCGATGCCTTTTTCGGTGACGATCTCACCCATCCACACCAACAGCATCGTAGTTGCCGTCATGCAGAGGATGATGGTGACGGTGTTCATCGCATCGTCGCCGCCCAATCCGATGCCAGTTATCGCGCCTTGCAACTCAAGCGTGTTGAGCAACGCCCAGCCTTGAAGGATGGCGAGCGGCACTGTGAGATAGTGGGTGTATCGGTTGAGGGTCCGGCGCCCGGCTTCTCCGCCTTCACGCGACAGTTCGCGGAGTTGGGGAATTACCGGCGTGAGGACTTGCAAAATAATCGATGCGGTGATGTACGGGTAGACACCCATCGCCGCGATGCTGAGCTGGCTCAGCGCGCCGCCGCTGAAGAGATCCAAGACTCCGAAGACTGGGTTGGCCTCAAAAGCCCGTGCAAGCAGTTCCAGATCAACGCCGGGGTTCGGGACGTGCGCCAAGAACCTGAACGCGACCAAGATGCCAAGCGTGAAGAGGATACGGAAACGGAGATCTGGGACGCGCCATGAATCAACAACTGCGCGGAACAGCGCCGGCAATGCGGATTGGCGTCCTGTCTGGGCCCCGGTGGTCTGCATTTGTAAGATACCGTCCGGTTCGGACTATTCGCTCGAATCGGCTTCTTCGGCCGTGTCGGGAGCATCAAAGACCGTGACGCTGCCGCCCGCGGACTCAACCTTGCCACGCGCACTCGCCGAGCATGCGTGCACCGAAACGTGAACGCTCTTTTCGACGTCGCCGTCGCCGAGGAGTTTGACTGGAAAGTTCGCGTTGCGCACCAAACGAATAGCTGCGAATTCGTCGGGGCCGATATGTGCGCCGTCGTCGAACGCGTTGAGACTACCCACGTTTACCGGCGTGTATTCCACGCGGAAGTTGTTGGTGAAACCGCGCATGAACGGCAGTCGCTTTACCAAACGCAGTTGACCGCCTTCGAAAAGAAACGGCACTTTACCGGTTTGGAGCTGTCCCTTGCTTCCGCGCCCCGAGTATGATCCGCGGTTGCTGCCGTCACCGCGGCCAACGCGCTTGCGTTTTCGGCGGGAACCTGCGGCCGGTTTCAGTTGATGCAATCCTGGCATTTCGATAACTCGTCAGTTTCTTAGGTAACGATCTCAACTAGGTGTGAGACTTTGTTTACCATTCCCCGAATTTGTACAGTGTCACGCTGCGCAACAACGTGGTTGATGCGCTTCAAACCGAGCGCCTTCAATGTTGCTCGGTGCTTCGGAATCGACCCGATCTCGCTACGAACTTGTTTGATGCGTATTTCACTCATCAGGATTGTTCGCCCATCGGGGCTTCATTTTCGGACGTTTCGGAAGAATCATCAGCAGAAGATTCAACGACCGCGGCATCATCCGGCGATTGCTCTTCGACCGGAGAACCGTTTTCCGACGTTTCAGCTTCGGATCCGTCGGTGTCTGCACTTACCGTTGGCGTGTGCACACCCGCCAGCCCAAGGCGTCGAGCTCGTTCAGTTTGCGGATCTCTGAGCATCGACAAGGCTTTGATCGTTGCTTTGACCGTGTTGACCGGGTTGTTGCCGCCGTAGGTTTTCGAAAGCACGTCTTGGATACCAGCGGCTTCAATTACTGCGCGTACTCCGCCGCCGGCGATTACACCGGTTCCAGGTGCGGCTGGCAACAGCAAAACTTTGGCACTACCAAACTTGGCGAAAACCTCGTGTGGGATGGTGCCGTCTTTGGTGATGATCTGTTGCATCGCCCTCTCGGCGTTTTGGCGTCCTTTACGCACGGCGTCCGGTACGGAAGCGGCCTTGCCGAGTTCGGCACCGACTCGTCCGTTGTAGTCGCCGACTACCATCATGGCGCTGAACGATAGATTTCGACCACCCTTAACTACTTTCGAGACGCGGCGGATTTTCACCGCTCGTTCGAAAAGCTCGGGCCTGTCAGACGCTTCTTCTCGGCGCGGGCGTCGGCGCGTTCTGCCGCGACGGTTCCCGTCCGAGCGCGATTCACGCGATGTGCCGGTTTGAGTAACCATGGTTAAAATTCAAGACCCTCCGCACGGGCAGCATCAGCCAACGCCTTAACACGTCCGTGATATTGATACCCACCTCGGTCGAACACTACTTTGTTCACACCTTGTTCCAAGGCGCGCTTGGCGACCGCGGCACCAACGCTTTTTGCAGCGTCGGTTTTGCCGCCATCGGCATCAGTTTCGATAGATGAAGCGCTAACCAACGTATGGCCGATCGCATCATCGATGATTTGGGCGTAGATTTGTTTGTTGCTTCGGAACACCGAAAGTCGCGGCCTGTCACCACCGCCAATGACTCTTCGGCGTACCCGACGGTGGCGGATCCAACGAGGTCGTTGGTCGAATTTCCTGTTAGCCATCTAGCGCTTAACCTCCCACACCGGCGACGGTCTTGCCAACCCGCAAGCGCAGCTGTTCGCCTACGTATGCGATTCCGAACAACGGAATTCGACCGGCCTTGCTCTGGAAACGGCTCGGTTTGCGGACGGAACGGATGTTTGCCGCCTGTTGTCCGACTTCCTGCTTATCGGGACCCGTGACCGTGATAATGGTGTTGCCCTCGACTCCGAGTACGTTCTTCCCGATCGGTTCGATTTCTACCGGGTGCGAGTAACCTGCGAGAATTTCCAGTCCCTTGCCCTTCTGCGCGGCGCGGTAACCGGTCCCGTACATGATCAGGCGCTTGCTGAATCCGTCGTCCACTCCGGTGACCATATTGTTGATGAGACTGCGGGCCAACCCGTGCAACGATTTTTGCTCGCTCGTTTCGTTGGAACGCGTTACCACGACCTCAGAACCGTTAACCTCGACTTTGATGCCGCGGTGCAGGTTTTGGGACAATTCGCCCAATTTGCCTTTGACCGTCACCGTGTTGCCGCTGACTTTTACGTCAACGCCGCTTGGTATCGTTATTGGGTTTTTACCTACTCTAGACACTTCGAAATTTCCGTTTGGACTACTTGATCCGTCAAAATCACCAGACGTAGAACAGCAACTCGCCGCCCACGCCCGAACGTCGAGCCTGGTCCGAAGTCATCACGCCTTTCGACGTCGACATGAACGCTACCCCACGACCACCGAAATAGCGCGGGATCTCGTTTTTACCCACATAGATGCGGCTACCCGGTTTGCTGACGCGTTTCAAACCGGTGATTACCGATTCGTCGTTGTCGTCGTAGTACCGCAGAGTGACCTCGAAATCGGCTTTTACCCCGTCGCGGTGCGTCTGCACGTTCGAGATGAATCCCTCGTCACGCATCAATCGCAGCAATCCTCGCTTCATTTGCGAATGTGGGATCTTCACCGTGTCGTGATGCGACATCACCGCATTGCGGATGCGGGTCAACATGTCTGATATTGGGTCGGTAACTGGCATTGTTCGATCTGTTGAATTTCTTCGCTGTCTGTTATTGAGTTCGGCGTCTAAAGGCTAGCTTTGCGGATACCCGGCAAGTTCCCGAGCAAGGCTTGTTCGCGAAACACTATTCTGCACAATCCGAAGAACCGAATGTATGCCCGCGGACGGCCAGTGGCGAAGCACCGGTTTCGCCGGCGGACGTGGCTGGAGTTCTTGGGAAGCAGATGCAAGCGCCGTCGGGCTTCCATCTGCTCTTCAAACGATCGTTGAGGATCGTTTGCCATGTACTTGAGTTCTGCACGATTTCGGGCGTGCTTCTCAACGAGAAGCGCACGCTTCTTTTCACGTTCTATTATCGCTTTGCGAGCCATATGTTTCGATCTCTTCTATCCATGCCGAATTCGGCAACAGTTGTCAATCTAAGGGGCCACTTCCGGGTCTCGTCGCAAAAGGCATGCCCAGCAAATCGAGCAACCTGCGACCTTCCTCATCGGTGCGGGCGGTTGTAACAATCACAACTTGGAGCCCGCGCAACCGGTCTATTCGATTGTAGTCAATCTCGGGGAACACAACTTGTTCGGTCAGACCCATGCTGTAGTTGCCGTTGCCATCGAACGAGTTTCGGTTGGTGCCACGGAAGTCTCTTACACGAGGCAACGCGACGTTGACCAGCCGATCATAGAACTGCCACATGCGATGAGATCGCAACGTTACCGACGCGCCGATAGGCATACCCTCACGCAACTTGAAATTCGCGATCGATTTTTTGGCGCGGTTCACGATCGGCTTTTGACCTGTGATCGTTGCCAAGTCGCCAGTCGCGGCATCGATGGCGTTGGAGTTGTCGATCGCCTCGCCTAGTCCGATATTGACGATGATCTTTTCCAGTTTTGGGAGCTGCAACGGGTTCGTGTATCCGAACTCGCGCGTCAAGACCGGTACTGCCTCGGATCCATACTGCGCAAGAAGACGCGGCATGGTCATTGTTGTACTGCCGTTGGATTCAGCCATTGCGCCCACCTTTTACAGTTCTTACGCGGGTGCCGTCTTCGAGCTCACGCCATCGAACACGTCCGACCTCGCCAGTGTCAGCATCGACCAAAACGACATTGGAGACGTGAATGGAAGCCTCGCCTTCGACGATGCCGGTTTGAATCACGCCTCGACGGCGTCCCATGTGACGTTTGACCAAGTTGACGCCTTCAACGAAGACGCGCTGCTTCTTGAGGTCGACGTGAATCACTTCGCCTCGAGCACCTTTGTCTTTACCGGACACCACTAGGACGGTGTCCCCATTTTTGATCTTGTTAGGCATTTTCTTTCGTCTACAGAACTTCTGGTGCCAACGAAACGATGCGGTTGAATTCGCGTTCTCGCAACTCGCGGGCTACTGGTCCGAATATGCGCGTGCCGCGTGGGTTACCGTCTTCGGCAACGATCACGCAGGCGTTGTCGTCGAATTTGATGTACGAACCGTCTAATCGGCGATATTCCTTGGTGGTTCGGACGATGACGGCCTTGACGACCTCGTGCATGCCCACGGCGCCGCCGGGTTGGGCAGCTTTTACCGTACACGTGATTATGTCGCCCAGTCCAGCGTATCGGCGGTTGCTGGCTCCGGTCATGTTGATGCAAAGCACCTCGCGGGCGCCAGAGTTGTCGGCAACTCTGAGGCGTGTCTCTCGCAGAATCATTGCCCGTCTCCAATTGCGACGTCTTGCTGATCGACCTCTTCAGGCGAATCATCGGGATCGACGACGTCTATTTGCTCGACGACCCGTCGCAGACGCCATCGCTTCGTCTTGGACAACGGGCGGTGTTCTTCAATGATGACTCGGTCGCCCACAGAAGCCTCGTTGTGCTCGTCGTGCGCCACGAATTTTGTGATACGACGACGGTTTCGCTTGTACACGCGGTGACGTTGCGACCACGAATATGCGACGACTATAGTCTTGTCGTTTTTGTCGCGGATCACCGTGCCGGTGCGCGTCTTACGTTGTCCTGCCATCTATTTGATTTCCTCAAAAATGCGATAAATCTCGCAATTCGGACGTGATTAGGATGAACCCTCGGTGAGTCCCAACTCTTCGACAATTTGCCGTTCTCGGAGAACGGTATGGATGCGAGCGATGTTGCGACGCGCGTCGCGCAACGCGTTCGTATTCGTCAATTGACGCGTCGTTTTCTGGAATCGCAGGTTCATCATTGAGCGTTCCTGTTCCAGCAACTCGCGCCAAAGTTCGGTGTTGGCGAGCTCTCTTACCTCTGAGATGTGCATATGATCAAAACCTTCGGGAGTTTATGATTCCGTCTCAACCTAGAGCTCGTCCGCTCGAGAAACGATTTTCACTGGTATGGGAAGCTTCGCACCAGCTCGGCGCAATGCCTCGCGCGCAGCGTCTTCCGAAACGTCCGCGATCTCGTACATGATTCGTCCGCGGCGAACCGGTGCCACCCAGTGATCGACCGCTCCTTTGCCACCGCCCATGCGAGTTTCGGCCGGTCTTGACGACACAGGCTTGTCCGGAAAGATCCGAATCCAGACCTGGCCACCACGTTGGACATATCCTGTGATGGCGCGTCGACCAGACTCGATCTGTCTCGAAGTGATCCAGCTCGCTTCCATGGCTTTGAGACCGAAGTCCCCGAAAGCCAGATTGCTACCACGATTCGAAACGCCGCGCATCTTGCCGCGTTGCTGCTTGCGAAACTTTGTTCTTCGGGGCTGTAGCATCTGTCGTAAACCTCAACTGCCGAAACGCGCGTGTGCGATCGGCCAACTTTCTATCTTCGGTGCCTTTGGGCCCGACCCAGTCCGATCGGCGACACTCCGCTAGTTCCGGCCGTTCGCTGGGCTCGACCATCAGTCGGCATGTCTCCAGTGAAAATCCAGACTTTGATGCCGATAACGCCGAACGTCGTGTGGGCTTCCGAGATTGCGAAATCAATCTTGGCCCGCATCGTGTGCAAAGGCACTCGGCCTTCCATCTGCTTGTCAACTCGTGCGATCTCCGCGCCGCCTAGGCGACCGGAAACAACAACTTTGACGCCTTCGGCACCTGAGTCCATCGTTCGTTGCATGGCCATACGGACCGCACGTCGGTAAGGTATTCGTCTTTCCAGCTGTTCGGCGAGGCTTTGCCCGACCAGTTTGGCGTCAAGTTCGGGAACCTTGATTTCGTCCGCTGAAATCCTGACGCGGCGCCCGGTGGAGCGTTCTATGATGTGTCGCAACCGGTCGATACGCTGGCCATTACGACCAATGACGATGCCGGGACGGCTCGTGTAGACGTGGATACTCATGTCGCCGCCGCCGCGATCGATATCGACTCGGGAGATCGCACCTTCGCCTTCGTACTCTTCAGCGACGATCTGTCGAATCCTATAGTCCTCTTGCACCAATTCGCGGTACCCTTCGGGTTTGCCCGCAAACCAGTTAGAACGCCATTCGGCGGATACGCCTAGGCGGAAACCTATCGGATGTGTTTTCTGTCCCATTGATTTTCCGATCGTCAGGAGCCAGCGCCGCTTGAGCTTCGCCTATCCCTCGTCTACCTCGATTGTGATGTGCGACGTTGGTCGGTTGAAGGCGCCCGCGCGGCCTCGTGCCTTGGGTCGGAAGCGCCGCATCGTTACCGACTTGTCGGCCACGATCTTCTTTACTACCAAAGATTCACGATCTTGCAAATCGTTGTTCTCCGCGTTAGCAGCAGCCGAATGCAAAACCTTGTAAATGATGTGCGCGCTCGGGGTCGTCATGTAGCGGAGATAGGCCAGCGCGTCGTCGACCTTCCTGCCGCGCAACTCGTCCATCACAAGTCGCAACTTGCGGGCGGATATTCCTATATTTTTGGCTCGTGCGAACGCCATCGCTTGGATTCCTCAGCGGTTCCCCGAGTGGGAGCGGAATACGCGGGTTGCCGAGAACTCTCCCAATCGGTGACCAACCATGTTTTCTGTGACCAGCACCGGTACGAACGTCCGGCCGTTGTGCACGGCAAACGTCAGGCCGACCATGTCAGGCATAATCGTCGACGCGCGCGCCCATGTGCGGATCGCGCCACGAGTCCGCTCCCGCCGCGCCCTGGCTACCTTCTTCATCAGTTTGGGATCCACGAATGGACCCTTCTTTACCGATCTGCTCATGTTCTATTAACTCAACTATCGATTCAAAATCGTTTACGTCCGACGAATCAGCGTTCGTAACGCCGGCGTCGGATGAACTTGTCTGTGCGCTTGTTACGTCGCGTTCGGTAACCAAGGGTTGGCTTGCCCCAAGGTGTCTTCGGCTTCGAGAACCCGATGCCGGAACGGCCTTCACCACCACCGTGCGGGTGGGCGTCGGGAGACATCGCGGTTCCTCGTACGCTCGGACGCTTCCCACGGTGTCGGGAACGGCCAGCCTTGCCGAGCTTGATGTTCTTGTGATCCGGATTGGATACTACGCCGATTGTGGCTTTGCACTCTTGCCTGACTTGACGCATCTCGCCCGAAGGCAACCGAAGCAGAATGAACGATCCTTCGTGGGCCATTACCTGTGCACCAGTGCCGGCGCCTTTTGCGAGCTGACCGCCACTCCCCGGCGTCATCTCTATGTTGTGGACCATTGTTCCCTGCGGAATATTCATCAAAGACTTGGTGTTACCGGGCAAGTCCGGAGCGTCGGGTCCGGCTTCGACCTTGCGGCCTACTGTGAGTCCTTGCGGCGCTACGATGTACGATTTCTGTCCGTCTTCGTATTGGATCAAGGCGATCCGCGCGCTGCGGTTGGGGTCGTACTCGATCCCCATAACTTCGGCCTCACCGGATCGGTTGCGCTTGAAATCGACCAAGCGGTATCGGCGCTTGTGACCACCACCGCGGCGGCGCACCGTGATACGCCCTTGGTTGTTGCGTCCGCCCTTCTTCGTCATCGGCGCGAGCAACGATTTTTCAGGTCGTTTCTTGGTAATGTCCGAAAAGTCGTCGACAACGTTGTTTCGACGACCGGGCGATGTGGGTTTATGTTCCTTCAATGGCATATCTGAGGATCCGTGAACTATGCGCCTTCGAATAGCACGATGGTATCGCCGGGCGTCAAAGTGACGATCGCGCGCTTGACGTCGGGCCGTTTCTTCTCGCGGAAACCGCGACGCTTCATCTTGCCTCGTCGACGATAGGTGTTGACCGAAACAACCTTCACATCGAACGCCCACTCGACGGCGCGCGCGATGTCGTACTTCGTCGCTTTCATGTCAACGTCGAACACGTAGCGGTTCTGCTCGTTGAGCAGCGTAGATTTTTCCGTAATTACCGGTCGTTGGAGCGTCCTAGCGATCTTCATCACACCGCCTCCGCCGGAACTTTGGCATCGTCCCAAAGGCTATCGATGCGCTCAACCGCGCCACGCGTAGCTACGATGTTTCCTGCCGCTGCCGCCGTGGTCGCGTTAAGTCCATCGGCGTAGATAACGTCGACGCGCTCGGCGCCGCGGACAGACAGGACCAGATTCGGTTCGTTTTCTTCAACCACCAACAATATCTTGCCTCTTAGGCCTAGTGAGGAGACTAAATTGACGACCTCTTTCGTCCTGGGCGCGTCCAACCCGAATTCTTCGATAACGGTCAACCGTCCGTCGCGAACCTTGTCGCTCAGTGCAACTCGCAATGCCTGTCGGCGCATCTTTTTGGGTAATCGTTGCCTGTAGCTTCGGGCGTGGGGACCGAAAATGACGCCGCCGCCTACCAACGTTGGAGATTTTCGACTGCCGAGGCGCGCACTGCCGCTGTGTTTCTGTGCGCGTATTTTGCGGTTGGAGTACGAGACTTGCCCGCGAGTTTGCGATTCGTGTGTCCCTTGGCGCCGATTGGCGAGTTGCGCAACCACGACCTGTTGCAATAGCGCGTCGTTCGATGGCGCGGACCAAACGCGGTCGCTGACGTCGACGCTACCGACAACGTCGCCGTTCCTGTTCTTGACTGATAGTTCCATCGCCAGTTCTGCCTCAACCTTGCTTTTCGATGCGTACTAGGCTGTTGCGAGCGCCCGGAACTGCGCCCTTGACCAATATGTAATTTTGACCGACATCTACGCCAGCCACTTTCAATCCGCTCGTCGTCACGGTGCGATCGCCCATGTGCCCTGCCATGCGGGTGCCGGGCCAAACCCGACCGGGGGATGTTCCCGCGCCTACCGAACCCCCTGCGCGGTGCCGGTCCGACTGTCCGTGCGTCTTCGGTCCGCCAGCGAAACCGTGCCGCTTGACTCCGCCTTGGAAGCCCTTGCCTTTAGAGGTTCCCGTCACTTTGATTGCGTCTCCTTCGGAGAACACGTTGGCCCGAATTTCCTGACCAACTTCGTATTCGCCGAGATCTGAGACTTTGAATTCCTGCAAGTGCCGGTAGCTGCCGTTAGCCCGTGCGAAGTGACCCCGCATCGGCATGTTGACCTTTTTGGCCCGCATGAAACCGACCTGCACCGCCTGATAGCCATCGCGCTGCTCGGTTTTTACCTGCGTAACAACGCATGGGCCAACCTCGACCATGGTCACTGCGTTGGCATGCCCTTCGTCGTCGTAAATCGTCGTCATGCCGATCTTGCGGCCAAGCAATCCAGGCATGGATTGAGGCGCTTCCGGAACGGCGATGTCGTCCGCGATTGCCGACTCTACTTCAACTGTGTCTTGTTCTTGCGTCGTCATCTCTAGCCGTTCAGTTCAATAAGCCGAGCGACCCGATTGGGTCCCTGCGGCTCTATTGAATTACCTTTACGCTGACCTCCACGCCATTCGGAACGTTCAATCGTTGGAGCACGTCCATCGTTTTGGAGCTCGGTTCCACGATGTCGACTAGTCGCTTGTGGAGCCAAAGTTCGAAATGTTCCTGCGCATCTTTGGTGATGTGCGGCGATCGGAGGACCGTGAACCGACGGCGGCGCGTCGGCATCGGCACTGGCCCTGAAATCTGAGCGCCTGTACGAGTCGCAGCGTCTAGGATCTGCTCGGTAGCCTGCTCCAACAATGGGGCGTCGTAACCCCGGAGCATTATTCGCATCTTGCCTGTCGCCATAGCTCTTTTGCCTATCTTTCCAAAGCTTCTAGAACATGCTGCGGCATCACGCCGTAATGATCAAGCTCCATGTTGAAATCCCCGTATCCGGACGTCAACGAACGCAGGTCCGTCGAATAATTGAACGTTTCGGACAAAGGAACGAACGCCATGACGCTGCCGATCCCTGCTTGCCCAGGCTTAGGCTCTACTGTCTCCATCGATTGAATCTTGGCGCGGCGCGAATTCAAGTCGCCGATGACAGTACCGAGCATCTCGGCCGGCATTACGACTTCTTGGCGCATGATGGGCTCCAAAAGCTGCGGGGACGCTTTGCGCATCGCGGCCTTGAACGCCAACGATCCGGCGATCTGGAACGCGAGTTCGGATGAGTCCGTGTCGTGTTGTGCACCGTCCGTGAGAACCGCTTTGACATCCACTACCGGATATCCAGCGACGACTCCCGAAGCGGCGGCTTCACGGAATCCCTTTTCGATTGCGGAGTGCCACTCTCTGTTGAGGGTGGCACCAGTGATCTCGCTCTCAAATTCGAGACCAGATCCACGTGGCAATGGTTCGACGCGCAACGAGCATATGCCGTACTGACCGCGTCCGCCTGTCTGGCGAACGAAGCGGCCTTCCGCCTTGGCGGTCGATGCAACCGTCTCTCGATACGCCACCCTTGGCCGACCTCGGTTACATGAAACACCAAATTCGAGCCTCATGCGGTCAAGGATGATTTCAAGATGCAACTCACCCATACCTGAAAGCAGGAGTTGGCCACTCTCGTCGTCAGTGGAAAGAATCAGGGTCGGATCTTCGTCGACCAGCTTCATCAATGTCCCGGTCAACTTGTCCTTGTCGTAGCGGCTTTCCGGTTCTAACGAGATTGACAGCACCGGTTCGGGGAACTGGATCTGCGCCATTGCCACGGGCGCGTTGACAGCACACAGGGTGTGACCAGTTTTGGTGGACTTAAGGCCAATCGCGGCCACGATTTCGCCTGCTCCGGCCTCGTCAACCGGTTCGCGCACATCTGCACGCATTCGCAAGAGACGGCCGATGCGCTCGCGACTGCGAGTAGACGGGTTGTAGACCGACATGCCTCGCTTCAACACGCCGGAATACACGCGCAAGAAAATCAACCGGCCTGCGTGCTCGTCGGATATGACCTTGAACGCTAGCGCGCTGAGCGGCTCGTCGTTGTTCGGGTGACGCTCGACTTGCTTGTCCGGGTGCAGCGGTTCGAACCCGACGGCCGGCGGCAAATCCATCGGCGACGGCAGGTAGTCCAATACCGCGTCCAGAAGTTGGTGCGTCCCGCGGTGGCGGAGCGCGGCGCCAGCCAGAACCGGGAAAATCTTCAATTCGATCGTCGCCTTGCGGATCGATGCTTTAAGGATGTCCGCAGGCACTTCTTCGCCCATCAAGTAGAGCTCGGCAAGATCGTCGTCGAATTCGGCAACCTTCGCCACGAGTTCTTCGCGGGCGGCATTGGCCTGTTCAAGATAGTCGGCGGGGACATCGGCTTCACGAGGTTCGAGCCGTCCGCTTCTGTCGACCTCCGCAGAGGGATCGGTCCACTCGTAGTAGTAGGCCCGCTTTTCGACCAAGTCGATCACGCCTTGGAAATCGGCTTCTTGTCCGATCGGGATTTGGATCGGTACTGCGTTCGCATAGAGGCGGTTCCTCAATGTCGACACCGCGTATTCGAAATCCGCACCGATGCGATCCATCTTGTTGACAAACACGATCCTAGGGACGTGGTGCTTGTCAGCTTGCCGCCAAACGGTCAACGACTGTGCCTGAACTCCCGCAACAGAGTCGAGCACGACGGTCACACCGTCCAATACTCGAAGGCTACGCTCCACCTCGGCAGTGAAGTCGACGTGTCCGGGGGTGTCAATAATGTTTATCTGATGGTCGCGCCACGAGACGTTCTGGGCTGCGGCTGTAATTGTGATGCCGCGCTCGCGTTCTTGCGGCATGTAGTCCAACAGCGCGGTACCGTCGTCCACTCGGCCGATCTTGTAGGTTTCGCCCGTAAAGTAAAGGACGCTTTCGCTTACCGTCGTCTTTCCGGCGTCGACGTGCGCGATAAAACCGGTGTTGCGCAGTTTTCGAAGGTCGTCGCCAGCCTGGGCAGCGATCTCAGAGGTGGCTGGATTTTTCAATTTCGTGGTCATTGCCTCTCGATGCCAGATTTCAGGATCAACAGTTTCCGACACCTGCACTCAATCCTCACGCGCTTTCGCGCATCCGAGTGACTCGTCCTGATTTCCTATCCGTCTGAAAATCGCCGATCCATCGACCGGCGCCAGCAATCTCCATCTACCACCTGAAGTGGGCGTAAGCCCGGTTAGCTTCAGCCATTCTTTGCAACTCGTCTTTTCGCCGCACCGCCGCTCCAGTATTGTTGGCGGCGTCCAACAATTCTGTGAAAAGTTTCCGCGCGATCGGCTGACCCTTGCGCGTGCGTGACGCCGTTACAAGCCAACGTTGCGCTAACGCCTCGCGACGTTCCGGACGGACCTCGTTCGGCACCTGGTACGTCGCGCCGCCGACACGCCGCGGCTTAACCTCCAACAGAGGCGTGGCGTTTGCCATCGCTTGTTCGAACGCGTCCAACGCGTTCATGTTCAATCGGTCTCCGAGCATGTGTAGCGCTTCGTAAACGGCGCGGCGAGCGGTGCTTTTTTTGCCACCGATCATCACGCGGTTTATAAATCGCGCGAGCTCCTCGCTTCCATAGCGAGGATCGGGTTGTGTGGGGCGCCTTTCGGCTCTGCGTCTTCTTGCCATCTCGTGTTCGCTTCGCGTTGTTGCGATACGTGTCAGTTAAACGATGCTTATCCAGTCCGGGTGTCGATGTGAATTCGGGTCGGCCTCGAAATTGCCGCGCCTTGGCGCTACTTCGTGATCGAGGGATTTGCCAGCCGATTTAAGAGTTACGGATTTCGACGAATCGTGAACCCGAGTTACTTCCGATTTAACAAACTGCTACGAATTCAGCAACAAATTATATACCTACCACCCCGATTACACTCCACGTGGAGTCCCGTATTTGCTACGACCGCGCCGTCGGCCCTCGACTCCCTCGGTGTCCTTGGTACCACGAATGACGTGGTAGCGGACGCCGGGCAAATCACGCACTCTGCCGCCTCTGATAAGAACCACCGAGTGCTCTTGCAGATTGTGTCCCTCGCCGGGGATGTAAGCCGTGACTTCGACGTTGTTGGAGAGTCGCACGCGGGCCACTTTTCGAAGCGCAGAGTTCGGCTTCTTCGGCGTGACGGTGCGAACCTGCAAGCAAACGCCAGCTTTTTGCGGCGCGCCCTTCTGCAATTCGCGGGTTCGCCCCGTGAACGAGTTTCGGATCGCTCGCAACGCCGGTGTCTTCGGCTTTTTGCGAGTCCGCTTTCGTGGGTTTCTTACTAGCTGATTGAGCGTCGGCAACGCAGTCTCCAATTAACAGACTTGCGTCGCAAGGTGTTTCCCGGCCCGCGCTCCAACGCAAACCGCCGTTGCGGTGCAACTGCTAACCGATAAATCATACAAATTTTGAGAGGCATCGTCAACTATTGCAGGGCCACGTTAATGGGCGAATTACGTGTATCCGTCCCTCTGTAATATCCTGAACTCATCCCGTCATCAAACCTAGTTTGCCGGGCGCAACCTGATTACTACGAATACGGCATGACCGCCCTGATCCTTTACGGATTCTCCGATCCGCTCGCAATGTCGCTAATCGACGAATTGTGTTACGAAGACCAATCGCTGGAGTTCGTGCAAGTCGAACCCGGGTTGCATGGCACCGTAACGACGCCCAAACGTGATGAAGTCGCGCTCGTTTGGTGTGTCGGATCCTCGATCTCATTTCCGGTAGCCCTGTCGAACGACATCGCGTCCAAAGGCACCCCGGTTGTGGCGATCGCCGACGATTCGATAGCCGAACTCTTTGAATTCAACTCGGGATACATCGAGTTGTGTTTCAACCCGCCAACGGCGCACGAGGTAAGAGGCCGAATCAAGACCGTCAAAGTACGGGCGACGATTCAATCAGCGCCCAAGATCGTGCACGGGGATCTGACGATTGACGTCAATAGCTTCGCTGTTTCTCTTAACGGTCGCAACATCGAACTAACCTACAAGGAGTACGAACTCCTGAAGCTCTTCGCGTCGAATCCAGGCCGTGTATTCCGGCGCGAGGACATATTGAATCGCATCTGGGGCGACGACTATTTTGGCGGCACCCGAACTGTCGACGTGCATGTACGCAGATTGCGGAGCAAATTAGACGACGTGAGCCACAGCGTGATCGAAACGATGTGGCGCGTCGGGTACCGCTTCAGCACCCCGGACATATACGTGAACGCGAACAACGGCGGCGCTCGAGAGCCGATTTCTGTAGCCTAACCAATCTGGTAAAATTGGACTTTTCTGATCGATTCGGTTTCGGGCAATTGAACGCTCAGTGTTCGCTACCGGAAAGGCCAAAACCCCAAGAAGCGAACCGGAACACTCGCACGCGTATCAGTTGGAAACATTGGATCGGCATCTGACCTCAAATGGCCCAAATCACTCCAAACCCCACGCTGACCACTACGTCCCCCGACGATGAGGCAAAAGAGTTTGTGCTGCGATCTGCGAATCAACAGGACGTTCGCTTCGTTCGATTGTGGTTCACAGACATTTTGGGCACAGTTAAGGGGTTCGCGGTAACCATTGATGAGCTTGAGCACGTTTTAAATTCTGGTGCCAGTTTCGACGGTGCCGTGATCGACGGTTTGGCACGCAGCGACGAATCCGACACCGTAGCTGTTCCAGATCCGACTACGTGGCAGATTCTTCCTTGGCGTCCAAGCCAGGACGCCGTCGCGAGCATGTTTTGCGACCTCAGCACGCCTGATCGTGAACCACTTCCGACTGACGGCAGGCAAATATTAAGAACCGTGATACAGCGGGCTCGCAAACTCGGTTACAACTTCTACGTCGCACCAGAGCTCGAGTTCTTCTACGCGGACGATATCAGCGAGTACCGCAACAATGTCGGCGGTCGAGCCGACGCAGCAGTCGTCGGCAACTCCGCCGCCTCGGATCGAAAGGTTCAGTTCAATCGAGCGAGCCGATACTTTGACCAGACATCGCCCGACATCGGCGGCGCCGAACTGCGCCGCGAAGTCGTCTTGGCATTGGAAAAAATGGGGATACCCGTCAAACACAGCCACCACGAAGTGGGCCAGGGTCAACACGAGATCGATTTGAGACACACCAACGCCCTCACGATGGCCGATTCGGTCGTCACGTACCGAGTGGTCGTTAAGGAGCTGGCGGCACGAAAAGGTGGGCACGCGACTTTCATGCCGCAACCGTTCTCAGACCGCCCAGGCTCTGGTATGCATACGCATATGTCTTTGTTCAGCGGCGATGACAACGCTTTCTACTCGGCTGAAGAAGACGAATTCCACCTGTCGGATGTTGGTCGGAAATTCATCGCTGGGCTTGTCCGCCATGCACCCGAGATCACCGCGATAACGAACCAATGGGTTAATAGCTACAAACGTCTCATTCCCGGCTCCGAAGCCCCGATCTTCGCTTCGTGGACATCGGGCAACATGAACGATCTGATCAGAGTGCCCGCGTATCGGCCCGGTCAGGAAGCGAGCATGCGGGTGGAGTATCGCGCGCCGGACGCGGCGTGCAACCCTTACCTCGCGTTTACCGCCATGTTGGCCGCGGGTTTGGAAGGCATTGTGAAGGACTATCCGTTATTGAACCCTATCGAGGACGCCGGTAGTGGCAACAGCAACTCGCTGCCTAGGTTGCCGAGGTCGCTTCAAGAAGCGGTTACCATCGCAGAGAAGAGTGAGCTGTTGCGGAAACATATCGGCGACAAAGCCGTCGATAGCTTCTGCCGGAACAAATATCTCGAATGGGACGAGTTCAATCGATCGGTGACCGACTTCGAAACCAACCGATACCTCGACGTCCTTTAGCGGTTGGAACGATCTGGCGACGCGGAAACCGCCGCGATATTAAGATTCAAGTTTGACCTTACCTGAAACGAGGGTCGATGACGTTGGAATACACAGCTAGTGAAATTCGGCGACGCGCAGCCGAGCGCGACGCTGAATTTCGTCGTATCGAAAAGGAAGGGCTGTACTCCAAATCCCACGAACACGACGCTTGTGGCGTCGGCGTTGTTGCAAATATCGACGGTCATCGATCACACCAGATCATCCAGCAAGGTCTAGAAGTTCTACGCAATTTAGGGCACCGAGGTGCTTGTGGATGCGACCCCAAGACGGGCGATGGTGCTGGAATACTTGTGCAGATGCCGCACCTATTCATGGTCAAAGCAGCGGCTGAGTGTGGCATTCAATTACCCGAAGCACCGCGGTACGCGGTCGCGATGTGTTTCCTGCCCCAAGACGGCGGCCTCAGAGCGTTTTGCAAAGAGTCACTCGAGAATTCGGCTCGAGAGCATGGTGTTGAACCTCTGGGCTGGCGCGAAGTCCCGGTCGATCCAAGCTCGATCGGAGTATGGGCTCGCGCCCGGATGCCGAAAATCGAGCAACTGTTCCTCAACGCCCCTGAAGGTATCGACGAAACCCTGCTGGAGCGCCGCTTGTACGTCGTCCGAAAATCGACGGAGAAGACGGTCCGCGCGCGTATAGACGAGATCGAAGCGCAGGCTGGCGGCAATCCCCTTACCGAAGTTCAATCAGAGATCGTCAACGCACTCACCAACGAGTGGTACGTTCCTTCGCTTTCGGCTCGCACGATCGTCTACAAAGGCATGCTTATGTCCGAGCAGACCGATGCATTTTACAAGGACTTGAGTGACCTCGATTTCGAGTCGCACTTCGCGATGGTGCACTCGCGTTTCAGCACGAACACGTTGGGTTCTTGGAAACTTGCACACCCCTACCGGATGCTGGCGCACAACGGCGAGATCAACACCGTGCGCGGGAACCGGAACTGGATGTCGGCGCGGGAACTTACGCTAGAATCCGATCTTTTCGGCAATTACATCCGCGACATAATGCCAATTTGCGAAACCGATGTACCGTCTGATACCGCGTCCTTGGATAACGCTTTCGAAGCTGTGTACATGGGTGGTCGCTCGGTGTCGCACACCGCGGCGATGATGATGCCGGCGGCTTGGTACGGGCATGAGTCGATGCCGCAAAACGTCAAGGACTTTTACGAGTACCATGGCGGAATAATGGAACCCTGGGACGGACCGGCGATGATCACGTTCACCGATGGTCACATGCTCGGTGCGGTCCTAGACCGTAATGGATTGCGGCCGTTCCGTTACTCCGTGACCACGGACAACGTCCTGGTTATGGCTTCGGAGACTGGTGTGTTGGACATCCCTGCGGATCAGATCCGCTACCGGTCGCGACTTCGGCCCGGCAGGATGTTCCTCGTCGACTTCGAACAGAAGCGCATCATCGAATCAGAGGAAGTCGCTGACAACCTTGCGTCCAACCAACCGTACGGCGAGTGGTTGGCCAATCAACGCCTGACTCTCAACGACCTCGAACCAGCCGCCAGCGTTCCCAATGTCGACCTAGAAACGGTTAATCTCCGGCAAATGGTGTTCGGATATTCCCAAGAGGACATGCGGATGCTGATCGGTCCGATGGGTGTGACCGCGCATCAACCGCAAGGTTCGATGGGCAACGACGCACCGTTGGCTGCGCTCTCGGACAAACCCCAGAACCTTTTCGCCTACTTTAAGCAAGACTTCGCACAAGTCTCCAACCCGCCGCTCGATGCGATCCGCGAGCAACTCGTCACCCAGATGGCGGTACCGGTCGGACGACGTCCAAACCTCTTCGACGAAACCGAAAGCCACGCACGTCTCCTGCGCATCGATCATCCGATACTACGCAACGCCGAGTTGGCGCAGATCAAGCAGTCAACCAAACCCGGCGTCAGAACCATCACCATATCGACGCTCTTCCCGGTCACCGATGGCGTCGATGGTCTCAAAGCAGCGCTCGAACGCATCCGCCGAGAAGCGTCCGAAGCCATCGAAAACGGTTACACCGTCCTCGTCCTCTCCGACCGCGGCATCGACGCCGAAAACTCGTTCATCCCGTCGTTGCTCGCAACCGCAGCTGTTCATCACCATCTCATCCGAGAAAAGACCTGCACCCAAGCCGACATCCTCGTCGAATCCGGCGAACCCAGAGAAGTGCACCATTTCGCGCTGCTCTTCGGATACGGCGCCAGCGGTATCAACCCGTATCTCGCCCTCGAGTCTCTAGCATCCATCCGCGAATCGGTAGCCAGCGACGGCACAATGCCGCTGCAAGACGTCGCCGAGGAAAACTACCGCAAAGCAGCGGAAGAGGGCGTGCTCAAGACGATGTCCAAAATGGGCATCTCCATGCTACAGGGTTACCTCGGTGCTCAAATCTTCGAAGCCCTTGGACTTTCCCAAGATCTGATCAACGAATACTTCACCTGGACCAACTCCCGCATCGGCGGTATCGGCCTCGACGAGATCGCTGCCGACGTCGTTGCCAACCACGCGAGGGCGTATCCCCAGCACGAGATACCTTCGAACCTGCGGTTGGACCTCGGCGGATACTACATGTGGCGCGCGACCGGCGAACCGCACATGTGGAATCCCAGGACCATATCGCTCATCCAGACAGCCTCTACCCTTAACAGCAAGACAATCTACAAACAGTTTGAAGTTGCGGCGGATGAAGAGCCCCAGGGGTACATCGCCCTAAGGCAGATGCTCGACTTCGATGAGAGCAAATTCGATCCGATACCGCTCGACGAAGTCGAGTCAGTCGAAAGCGTCCTGCCTCGGTTCGCCACTGGCGCGATATCTCTCGGATCAATTTCCCGTGAGGCCCACGAAACACTTGCCATCGCGATGAACCGTATTGGAGCACGCAGCAACACCGGTGAGGGTGGTGAAGACGATACGCGCTACGGGCCATTCGACGTCCCTGGTTCCCGTAACTCGGCGGTTAAGCAGGTCGCTTCCGGTCGGTTTGGCGTTACCACCGAATACATGGTCAATGCCAAGGACCTGCAGATCAAGATGGCGCAAGGAGCCAAGCCGGGTGAAGGCGGAGAGATCCCCGGCCACAAGATCAGCGAATACATCGCGTCGATTCGGCGAACCACCCCCGGAGTGGAACTGATCTCGCCTCCGCCCCACCACGACATCTACTCCATCGAAGACATCGCGCAGCTGATTCACGATCTCAAGAACGTCAATCCCGACGCACGCGTCCATGTGAAACTCGTTGCCAGGTCGGGCGTAGGAATCATCGCCGCAGGAATTTCCAAAGGCAAGGGCGACGTAGTGCTTATCTCCGGCGACTCGGGCGGCACTGGAGCTTCGCCGCTGTCGTCAATCAAACACGCCGGCATACCGTGGGAGCTTGGTGTAAGCGAAACCCAGCAGGTTCTCGTCGCAAACGGCCTACGAGATCGGATCGTCGTGCAGACGGATGGTCAGATAAAAACTAGCCGCGACGTCGCGATCGCCGCGTTGCTCGGCGCAGACGAGTGGGGTGTGGCGACAGCTGCCCTGATCACGATGGGTTGCATCATGTTGCGCAAATGCCATCTGAACACCTGCTCCGTCGGTGTTGCCACGCAAGATCCTGAATTGCGAGCCAAATTCGCCGGGACTCCCGAAGCGGTCATCAACTATTTCACAATGCTCGCAGAAGAGTTGCGGAATCGCATGGCGCAGATGGGATTTCGCACCGTCAACGAGATGATCGGTCGCGCCGACATGCTGAAGCAACGCGACGACGTAGACCATTTCAAGGCGAAGTCGTTGGATCTCTCGCGCATCTTGATCAACTCTCATCCGTTAGAGGGCGACCACGCCTATCAATGCACGGAGCAAGACCACGCACTCGAATTTGCGCTCGACCACAAACTGATCGGGTTAACTGAACAGACGATCGAAGATGGCGGCGCAACTACCGTCGACGAGACGATCGAAATTCGCAACCGAAACCGAACCGTAGGCGCCATGATGAGCGGTCGCATCGCCATGAAACACGGTGGCAACGGATTGCCTGACGGCTCGATCAATATCACATTCAAGGGATCGACTGGTCAGAGTTTCGGTGCTTGGGTTGTCAAAGGTGTGACGTTCAAAGTCTTCGGTGATGCAAACGATTACTTCGGCAAAGGACTCTCTGGCGGTCGGCTTGTGATCGTTCCACCTGAAAACTCCACCTTCGTTCCCGAAGAGAACATAATCATCGGCAACGTGGCACTCTATGGCTCAACTGGTGGCGAGGCCTACATCAGGGGACTTGCCGGCGAACGCTTCTGCGTTCGAAACAGCGCGGCTCGCTCCGTCGTAGAAGGGATCGGCGACCACGGTTGCGAATACATGACGGGCGGGCGTGTAGTGGTGCTTGGTGAAACCGGTAGGAATTTCGGTGCAGGCATGAGCGGCGGCATGGCGTATGTCTGGGACCGTGACAACACATTCGAACATCGATTCAACGACGGCATGGCCGATCTGTCGACCGTACGACCCGATTCGGAAGACGCCGAAGAATTGAAGACATTGATCGAGGACCATCTGAAGTGGACCGACAGCTCAGTCGCGGCGGCGGTTCTGGAAAATTGGGATGCGTCAGTCCACCAGTTCAAGAAGGTAATGCCGCGCGACTACGCCCGCGTGTTACGCGAACGGGAAGAGGCGAAGCTCGCGCTCATCGCAGATGAGGTTGAGTTCCCGCCCAACGGCGGCGCATTTTCCGCACCGGTCTTGGCCGGCAGAACGGTTTAAACGGAAATGGGCAGCACGAGCGGGTTCAAAGAGTTCGAACGCGTACCCATGCCGCGTCGAGATCAACGCGAAAGACTCAACGACTGGCGAGAGATATACCTCAAGTGGGACGAGAGCGCAGCGCGCCGACAAGCTGCGCGATGCATGGACTGCGGCGTGCCTTTCTGCAATGATGGATGTCCCCTCGGAAATCTGATACCAGAATTTAACGACCTTGTTTACCTTGGCGATTGGCAAGAAGCGATCGCACTTCTACACGCCACGAACAATTTCCCGGAATTTACCGGTCGGATCTGCCCCGCACCCTGCGAAGCCTCGTGCACGCTCTCCATAAATATGGAGCCCGTGACGATCGAGATGATCGAGAAGCAGATCTCCGAGCGTGCTTGGCAAGAGGGTTGGATCGTCCCAGAAACCCCTGATCACCGAACGGGCAAAAAGGTCGCCGTCGTCGGCTCCGGTCCCGCTGGGCTCGCGGCAGCGCAACAGTTGAACCGCGCCGGCCACAACCTCACAGTCTACGAACGCAACGAGTATCTCGGCGGACTGCTGGCACTAGGCATTCCTGAATTCAAACTCGAAAAATCCGTGGTCGAACGTCGTTTACAACAGATGAGTGAAGAAGGTGTCACATTCCAAACGAACACCGACGTTGGCGTTGACATATCGGCGTCCGAACTGCTTGAATCCAACGACGCGGTAGTCCTTGCAGGTGGTTCGACGGTTCCGCGCGACTTGCCGATCGACGGACGCGACCTCGACGGCATCCACTTCGCGATGAATTACCTCACTCAGCAGAACCGACGCCTAAGAGGGCAAGAATTCTCGCCGGCACAGACCTTAACCGCCGAGGGCAAACACGTGGTTATTATCGGCGGCGGCGATACTGGCGCTGACTGTTTGGGCACCGCGCATCGACAGTTCGCTGAGAACATCGTCCAGCTCGAGCTGCTGCCTCGACCACCTGAACGTCGCTCGCGAACCAACCCTTGGCCCGATTGGCCTCGTGTTTTCCGCACCTCGTCGGCCCACGAAGAAGGCGGAAAGCGCGACTACAACATTATGACGAAAAGCTTCGTAGGTTCCGAAGGAAACGTCACACACCTAGAATGCGTACGTGTCGATTGGATATTCGAAGACGGACAACGTCCGCGCATGGTCGAGATCCCTGACTCACAGTTCACTATTCCCGCCGATATCGTGCTCCTTGCGATGGGATTCGTGCATCCACAGCATGAAGGCTTGCTCGACGACCTCAAGATCGAATACGATGCGTTTGGCAATGTCAAAACAGGCGCCAACTTGGAGAGCAGCGTCGACAAGGTCTTCGCATGCGGCGACATGCAGCGCGGACAATCACTGGTCGTTCACGCGATCGCCAACGGTAGACAATGCGCCCGAGACGTCGACCTTTTCCTTTCAGGGAAATCTTCGCTGCCCACGGTGCGTGGATATGCCCGTCCAGCGATCCCTACCTACGCGTAATCTGACGAATACACGGGTCAACGTACCGTACCGTCCGGATCCGCACGCATACGAGGTGACAACGCGGAAATGAGCTCGATCAGAGTCGCATCTGCACAGATCAACACCACCGTCGGGGACATCGCTGGGAACTGCGGTCTGATCGCTGGCGCAATCGATGAAGCCAGGAGCATCGGCGCGGACATTGTGGCGTTCCCGGAACTTGCCATCACTGGCTACCCGCCAGAAGACCTGCTGCTGTCGCAACACTTCGTTCGCACCAATCGCCGCGCTTTGGACGATCTCGTGGAGAAATGCGCTGACATCGCAGCCATTATCGGCATCGTCGATTTCGACGAAGATCGAAACGGCAACATCAAGAACATCTACAACGCAGCCGCAATCATCGTAGATCGCCGGCTAGTCGCCATCTACCACAAGAATCAACTCCCCAACTACGGCGTCTTCGACGAGTTGCGGTACTTTAAACCGGGAACGTCCTGTCAGATCATCAACATCAACGGGGTTGCGGTCGGTGTCAATATTTGCGAAGACATCTGGGTCAATCCAGGCCCCGGCGATGCGCAATGTGCCGCTGGAGCGAATCTGATCCTCACGCTCAACTCATCACCATACGAGGTCGGAAAACTACAAACTCGCATCGACTTGATCGCGGGGCTCGCCGCTAGACACGGTGCCTACGCTGTCTACACCAACCAAGTCGGCGGACAAGACGAACTCGTTTTCGATGGATCCAGCATCTTCGCCGGACCAAACGGGGAAACGTTGGCAGTCGCTCCAAGATTCAAAGAATCGGTTACGGCCGTCGACATCGACGTGCCAGAATCTGCCATCTTTTCCGACGAAACTGTCGCGCCACACGAGATGACTAGGGTTTCCTCACCGTGGTTCGAAACACCGGAAAAGGTTCAGATTCCTGTACCAAAAACCTCGGTGAATGACGACATTTCCCAAGTCTACGCCGCGTTGACGCTTGGCACTCGCGACTACATCCACAAGACCGGTTTTGAGAAGGTCGCGATCGCGTTATCGGGCGGGATCGATTCGTCCATCGTTGCCTGCATCGCTGCGGATGCCATCGGTGAAGAGAACATCGTTGGTGTGGCGATGCCGTCTCGATACTCCTCCGAAGGCAGTCTCATCGACGCCCAAAATCTCGCGGTTCGATTGGGTATCTCGCTCTGGCGCGTCCCGATCGAACCGGCACACGCCGCGTTCGAGGGCATGTTGTCCGATGCATTCCAAGGTACTGCAACCAATACTGCCGAGGAGAACGTGCAATCCCGCATCCGAGGCAACGTAATGATGACGATCGCCAACAAATTCGGCTGGATCGTGCTCACCACGGGCAACAAGTCGGAGATGGCTACCGGGTACGCAACGCTTTACGGCGATATGGCTGGCGGATTCGCAGTGATTAAAGACGTCCCCAAACAGATGGTCTACGAACTAGCCCGGTACCGCAACAGCATCGACGACGCCCCACCCATACCTCTGACGGTGATCGACAAACCGCCAAGCGCCGAACTTCGACCTGATCAATTTGACGTCGATTCGTTGCCGCCTTACGAGCAACTGGACCCGTTGCTCAAAGCATACGTCGAGGATCGCCTTTCCAGGGAAGAGATTCTCGCTGAAACCGAAATCGACTTGGAAACCGCGTCTCGCATCATCCAGATGGTTGACCGCAACGAGTACAAACGTCGGCAGTCGCCTCCCGGGGTGAAGATCACCGGTCTCGCTTTCGGACGCGACCGTCGTATGCCAATGGCTTCGCGTTGGCGGCAAGGTCGCTGACCGCTGTTGAACCCGTGAGATACTCTTTGTAACCGGGTTGTACCCCAAGTAAATCCGTTCCGTTTGGTATCTGCGTAATCCATCGCAAGGGGAACACGGGAAATGCCATAAGTGGCATCACCGCGTTGCCCAACACCCAAACGACGAAGCGCTGCCGATTTTTGTCGGCAACAGACCGAAAATTTACACGCGCTATGAATAACACACCTCACAAAACCTTGGCATTGGTTCCTGCCTTTGCACTCGCAATTTTCGCGATCGCTTGCACATCCGCGGGAACGACCACCGTTCCTGATTCGCCTGAAACCGTCTCGGAAACCGCTTTCTTAAAGACCGCTGAAGCAACCGGCAAAGAAGCCGTTGGAATGGCTGAAAGCGTTCCGCAATCCAGCAGCACTGAGGTCGTCGAGATCGCCCAGTCCAATGCCGAAGTCGAAGACGATGCACTGACGCTAGTCCACTCCGCAGATGACAACATCGACGGCGTGCCGATAAGCGACCTGGTTGGCGACGAAGATAACAGCGAAACGATCGAAGCTCTGGCCGCAATGGAACGAGCCGATTGGGAAAACCGATTGACAGAAATTTGGGAAGACTCGATATCAGGAGTCGTGCTCATCAACTTGGGCAACACTCTGGCGCCCGACAGCGGAACCGGCGCAGGTTGGTTCTGGGACGACAAGGGACACATCGTCACCAACTATCACGTTGTCCGTCCTACGACCAGTTTCGTCGCTCCGTCCACGATCATCGTAGAAACCTTCGACGGCGACCAATTCGAAGCCGAAATCGTCGGTGGCGACCCGGTGTCCGACATCGCGGTCCTAAAAATCGATGCCGAAGCAACCGTATCAAACCCACTGCCTGTCGGCGACAGCGCCAACCTTAAACCCGGAATGACCGCCATCGCACTGGGACACCCGTTTGGTGTCGACCAAGCATTCTCGATGACCCACGGCATCATCAGCGGACTCTCTCGATCTATCCAAGCCGATACCAGCAAGATACCGATCCCTGCCGTCATTCAGACCGACGCCGACATGAACCCCGGAAATTCCGGCGGGCCCTTGCTCAACAGCGCTGGCGAAGTTATCGGCGTCAACACCCAGATCCGCAGCCTAACCAGCACAAACAGCGGAGTAGGTTTCGCTACGCCCATCAACCTCGTCAGACGGGTTGTGAATAACCTCATTGAAAACGGCGTGCATGAATACTCGCTGATCGGAATCTCGTCCCGAGTCGTCACCCGCGCATGGGCGGAAGAACTTGATCTCGAAGAAGATCAACGCGGACTTCTCGTCACCGCGGTCTCCCCGGATGGCCCGGCCGACGAAGCAGGCATTCGGCCAGACTCTGGCACCTTCACCCCCTCATCCGGATTCAGCAACCTCAGTCGTTACCTCCCTAAAGGCGACGGCGACATCATCGTCCGAATCGACAACGTCAAGATCGACGATCTTTATGACTTGCGAAGCTACATCATGCTCAACACATCGCCAGGCGACGAGATTGTGGTGGAGGTATTGCGCGATGGCCAGATCGTACCGATCAGTTTGACACTCGGATCTTGGGGCGATCGGTTCAACTGAAAGCCCCCCAACGAAGGTCGCGTCCCCGAAGTCGACATCTCGAGACAATTCGGGGCAGCAAACGCGTTTCGGAACGTAAAGGCGAAATCGCCCGATCCACGTCTGTCAACCTGCTTTGGGCCATTCAAGCAGGATTGATGGAATACGCTAGCACGACTTCCCCAGCGATCTAAACCAAAAATAGAAAATATGTCAATGTGCCAACGCCTCCACGCCAATCACTTATTGGTCGTGACCGTCCAACTCCTATCACCATTGGAAGCGAAGTTGATCTCCGCCTCTAAAACGTCGATCACGGCGTACTCTTCGGCACACACGTGATTGACCCCAACCATGAACCCTGACATCATCACCGAACCTTTTTCACGGCATATCGAGCCATCGGCTCCCACCGAAATAACTATGTCAGCCGGCCGACCCTCCTCACCTTCGTAGCTACAACCTTCACCCGGCTGCATCACCATACCATTACTGCACTCTCCCAACACCGTCGGTTCAACTCCATCCCCCGCCGCAGCCGGCGCACCCGATCCGGCAGTCGGCGCAGGAACAGTCGGCCGCAACTTCCCTGGCAACCCAACATCGTAGCCGCCAACACCAGAATTGCAACGAATATCAATTTTTTCATGGATACCTCGTCGCTTCGTCGCGTTTCTTGCTACACAGTCTAAAGATTCCGCAACATTTTCGGTTACAAACTTACACGGTTTTCAACCGATTCGCACCGGACAACCAACACACCCAATCCCATAGCAGTCCAACAATCTACACCCTACGCCCAAAATCCAACCCGTTCTTAAATTCAGGAAGATCCCGTTGCAACGCCCCCGTAAGTTTCCACCCCGTCCCTTTCACTCCACGCGCTGCTACGTTGAGAAAGAGATAACGTCGAATCACGCTTAAGCCCAAGTATCCGGCCGTTCCCGGTGACGATATCGTAGTGGCGGTATTGAGCGACGGCGCAATCTCGCCGATCGATTCGACGCTCAATTCGTGGTTCGATCGTTGCAATTAATGCTACGGTTGTATGTCACACACATAAGACGCATCGCGTCGTCGAAAAACCTGGAACCGAAGTCAGCGGAACTGATTATCGCTGTTCGCATCGACGGGTTTGATGGAATTCGTAGGTTAGGTGCCGATGTCGTATTTCACCGCGTCAAGTCGAAATTCCACGGCTCGATATCTTTGAACCTCTTATGGGCACTTCAAAGCGCGCTCACGGAGGTTCACTGGCACGACGTTCCGGAAAAGATCCGAATTCAACTCCTGTCCGAAGTAGAATTTTTATCGAACCCTGAACCCGATATGTCTGACAACAATGGATAGCAACTGACCGCCGTGATTTCCAAATTAATTCGGATTTTCGATCAAACGTTACACAATGGCGCAATATTGTGTTACTCTTGTGCTAACACATATGTGGCGCGGCCGCAACGTCGAAGGCATAACATAAAGGATTATCAGCATGGCTAGCAAAAGCACTGCGACTCTAGAACGAAAATTTCTCGCGAGTATCGAAACCGAATCTACTGAGAACGACAAGCAAATGACGACAACTAAGGGTCAAAGCGTTCGAGAAAAAGCCCTCGAAGAGGCGATCGCCCAAATCGAACGCAACTATGGGCGTGGCGCGGTAATGCGCATGAGCGAGAACCACAGTTTCCGCAACATCAAAACCATCTCGACCGGTTCGCTTTCTCTAGACATTGCTCTCGGGATCGGTGGTCTACCTCGAGGAAGGGTCATCGAGATTTATGGTGCTGAATCGGCCGGCAAATCCACGCTTGCAATGTCCGCCGTCGCGCAGGCGCAAAAAGCAGGTGGGGTGTGTGCATATGTCGACGTCGAACACGCGATGGATCCGGTCTATGCAAAAGCTATCGGTGTAGACATCGATGCCCTGCTTATTTCGCAACCCGACTCCGCTGAGCAAGCACTTGAGATCATCGAACATTTGGTTCGTTCTTCCGCCCTCGACATGGTGGTGCTTGACAGCGTCGCAGCTTTGGTTCCTTCATCCGAGATACGAGGCGAAATGGGAGAGTTCCAAATCGGCGCTCAAGCCCGACTCATGTCTCAGGCGCTTCGAAAACTCACCGCAGTCATCAACAAAACCAATACTGTCTGCATCTTCATCAACCAGTTGCGCGAAAAAGTCGGCGTTATTTACGGCAGCCCAGAAGTAACGCCTGGCGGCCGAGCTTTGAAGTTTTATGCCAGCGTCCGTCTCGATATGCGTCGCAAAGAATCACTCAAGAACGGAAAAGAAATCACTGGCAATCGCGTGCGGGTCCGCGTCGTGAAAAACAAAGTCGCGCCGCCGTTCCGGCAAGCCGAGGTGGACATCATCTTCAACGAGGGCATCAGCATGGAAGGCGACCTGTTGGAGCTTGGCGTCGAGCATGGCATCCTTCAGAAACGCGGTGCCTTCTATTCGTATGGCGAAACAAGGCTTGGCCAAGGTCGCGAAGCTTCTCGAATCTTCCTCAAAGAGCATCCCGAGATGCGGGATGAGATCGATGCGCAGGTCCGCAGCATCGCCCTGCCCGACTCAAAATCCGACCAATCGTAGCTTTTGGCCATTAGCAACGCGTTGATCACGCAAACCACGTCTCGGTACAGCTTCTCGACTTTGACTTAACGGGATGTGAATGAACTCGTACGCCGACGTCCGAGGATTCCTCCCGTTTATGATTGGCACATGGTTATCAACGCGCTATTGATCGTATGCGCACTTCTTGGTAGCGCTTTCATTTCGGCTGCCGAATCGGCGTTACTCAGCGCTCGACCGTCGCACATCCAACACCTCGCTGAGAATGGCGATCGACGAGCTCACGCTGTGATGCGCGTGCTCGAGCGGCACGGGAATTTTTTCGCGACGATCCTTCTCGTCGGGAATCTGTTCAACGTGCTCGTCGCTACGGCGTCGACCAGCTTGATCATCAACTCGATCGGCGGCGGCGAGAACACCGTCCTTACAACGATCATTTCAACCGCTGCCGCGACAGTGATGGTCTACATCGTCGGCGAACTCACGCCCAAGACGCTCGGAGCTATAGCGCCAGAAACATGGTCGCTGGCAGTCGCCCACATAATCCTCGCCATCATGACGGTATCGAAGCCGATCGTGTGGGTGTTCACCCTCCTCCCGCTCGGGTTGCTTCGATTGTTCGGCGTCTCCGCGGTTAACGCTCGTCCCGGTTACACGCAAGGCGAGTTGAGCCTGATCATCGACCAGAGCCAAGAACAGGGCTTGTTCGACGACACCCACGGCGAGATGTTGGACAACCTGATCGATTTCGGAGCCCAAGACCTCCGAGACCACCGTGTTCGCGTGCACACCAGCCAGATCGTCTGGTTGAACGAACACGACACTATCCGCACTTTCTTGGAAAAATACCGTGAACACGTTGAAGACATAAACGCCACGGAAGAGCCGCACCGGTTTCAACCCGGATTCGTGGTGCAACGCGGGAAACCTCTCCGCATCGGATATTGGTACGAACTCGATCAATTGGCCGGTGCAATGTACGCCAACGATGTCATCAAATTCATCGCTGACGGAGGGGATGATGAATTGGACACCAAGGTCAACCAATTGATGCGAACCGACATCTTGGTTTTGGCAGACACCACAAAACTCGATGACCTGTTCACTGAGATGATCCGAACCGAACAACATCTGGCAGTCGCGCACAACCCAAACAACCGTATCAACGGAATCGTGACGCTCAATGGTTTACTTGAGTTGATGCGGGGAGACGACGACGACACGTTAGTCATCGAGGAGAAAGCCGTACAGCAACTCGAAGATGACGCCTACGTCTTGCCGGGTGCACTCTCGGTTGAAAGAACGCGCGAAGAAACGGGCATCGAAGTGCCGCATAACGAACGGTATGAAACAATCGCCGGTTTCTTCATCGACCATGCGCAGCGAATGCCCGAAGTCGGTCAAAGGGCAACTTACGACGACGCGATCTACATGGAAGTCCTCAAAATGGACGGCAATCGTATCGAACGTCTGAAGATCAAAAATATCGCTACGGACGAGGGTTCCGAACCGATCGGGCAGCGACATTCCTCCTCATGACGCTCAAATGCGACCCAAATCAGACGATCGCACATTCCTGCTGAAACTCGAAGAGGGACTTTCAACCGCAGGCATATTGCCCGAACACTCAATCGTCTGCGCGGTTTCGGGCGGATTTGATTCGACCGCACTGCTGCTGGGATGCAAACGGTTGCAACACCGATATCGTGCCTTGACCGCGGCGCATTACAACCACCGAACCCGCGGCGAAGAATCCGATGGGGACGAAGACTTCGTTCGGAACGTGTGCGCCGACGCAGGCATTGCGTTACACGTCGGCCGATCAAAACATCCGGTCGAAACTCTCGACGAGAACTCTGCACGTGAAGAACGTTATTGTTTCCTAGCGAAGACTGCTGACGAAGTTGGGGCGGACGCCATTGTTGTGGCGCACACCATCGAAGACCAGGCGGAGACGGTGTTGCTTCGCATCACACGAGGCGCGGGTTTGAGGGGTGCCGGCGGCATGCGCGTCGTTCGACGAATACGCACACCTGCCAACCGTGAGGTGAATATCGTTCGCCCGATGCTTCGGGCCAAGCACAGAGACGCTGAAATCTTTCTCAGCACCCTCCAGATAACGGCGAGACATGACAGGTCCAATGACGATTGGGCGCGTTACGCCCGAAACCGAATCAGACACCGCGTCATCCCAGAACTTCAAGCGGTAAATCCCGACGCGATCGCCGCGATCGCCAGATTCGCCACGATTATCGAATCGAACAACGAATTGGTCGATGTGTTGGTCCGTGATGCGATGCGCGAATCCGCGATTGAAACGACGAACGTCTACTTGCGCCCTGACATCGCACAGCTACATCCTGTCATCGCCGCAGCAGCTTTAACCGAAATGCATAGCGCTGTAGCTGATGCAAATACGCAGCTCGATGAGGCACACGTGACCAGATTGATCGACATGATCGCATCCGGAAAGGCGTCAAGCTACGATTTGCCGGGGGGAGTGACCTTCAAGACCGATCATCGGCACATTCGCATGGAAGACGCAGACTCTGTCCCGAACGATGTAGTCCCCTACCCGCAACCCTTGGACCGCACTACCGTGTTGGCGGTACCGGGAGAGTTGGATCTAGGGAGTGGGTTCACCATCACTTCGTCGATCGTGCCACAGGATGCCGGGATCCCGAGCGCGTCATCCAATGAAGCGTGGCTGAACCCCGAAATTGTGGTGAACAACCGATTAGAGGTGAGGAATCGCAGGCCGTCAGATCGTTTCAACCCCTTGGGAATGATTCAAGATGTCGACCTCTCGGATTTCCTAATCAAAGCGAAAGTAGCCGCGTCTTGGCGCGACCGCATCCCGTTGGTCGCGTCGATCGATAGCGGACGAATCGCCTGGTTGCCGGGTCTCAGACCAGCAGAATGGGCGAAGTTGCTGCCTGCCAATCAAACCGCGCTTCACCTAACGCTCGAGCGCGATTCCGTCGAAAACTGACCGAACTTGTCGACGCGTTATCGGTTCAGTTCAGTTCGCGCTGCAACATGCGATGGTTGTGTATTCGGCCGGGCGCCATCCCGCGCGGGGCAACGGCCTTGCCGTCGATCTCTTTGATCGCCGCCACCACCTGGGCAGGATGCGCAGCTGCGATGTGGCGGCCAACTATGTACAGCCCTACCTCCGCATCCGAAGCTTCGTACTCCGCGATTAACTCGGGCGTCAATTCACCAGCAACGTAGACATCGACCGAACCGAAGCCCGCGTCCGACAACCGAGCCTTTAGTTCAGTCGCCAATGCAGGTGTTCCGCCGCCAAGATTTTCTGGGACATTAACTTTCACACCCCGGAGAGGGTTGGTCGTGCCACCACTCAGCGCGTATGCGGCGTCCAACGCCTCTTGGATCGCATCCCCGGTCGTGGGGATCGGCATCACCCGTTGTGCGCCTAATCGACTATGCCTGTCATATACCGTCATCGCGCGGTCGGCAGCGCCCCAGATCAGCACGAAGTCATGCGGCATGGAGCCCTGCGGCACGGTCGCCGTGCGATCGCCGCCCTTTTGCGTGGAAACCGCGGCACATCCCCCCACATAGGCGGAGTACTCCATCGAATCAACAACGTCCGGGTGGATGTACGGCGAACCGCTTACCATGACGCGCGTGTTGCCTGCGGCATGGACGCACTCGCTCGCGGCCGTCGCCCAGCCGATACTGGATGCAAATATGCCAGTGATGACGTCCCGGTACATGCCAAAGGCGGCGTACGGGCCGACGACTCGCAGAATGGTCTCACCCTCGCTTATGGTGTCGCCATCTGAGAGAGAAAACACCTGCGAGTTTGATACTGGCAGGCGGGCTCGAAGGAATGGCAAAACCTCGTTCACCCCAGACAACACTCCATCCGCCCCGGCATAAACCTCAAAGACGACACTCGGGTTACGCTGTTCGGTCCGCAGGATCGTCTGCGCGTTGTGGTAGTCGATCGAAACCGTCGCGCCGCGCAAAACCGGCGAAGAAATTTCTAGCTCTTCTGAAGGTGTGAGCATCGATTCAATCCACTGTCCGACGGAACACTGCGAGACAGGTTATATCACTCCAAGCCGCGCATCTTGGCGAGAGATTCCATCCTTTGAACATCAACGTCCTTGGCGTGGGACATCTGGGGGTGAGAAACGAACTCGCAACAACCCCTTAATGTCCTCGATTGCCGTGGAGAACACGCGAACTCGGGTATCCGGATCATCGACCCAATGAACTGGTATCTCTTTGATTTTGTAACCCGCACGCAGACTCAGCAACAGCAGCTCGGTGTCAAAAAACCAACCCATGTTTTGGACGTGCGGCACCACGCCGTTTGCGACATCGCGAGACACAGCTTTGAAACCACATTGGGCGTCACGGAAGGTTTTCATAGGAAATATCAACCGAATCAAAGCATTGTAAGACCTCGAGACAACTTCGCGCTTCAATGTCCGGCGCTCAACCCGCGAATCTGGCAACAACCTCGAACCGATAGCTACTCCGTATCCTTCCTTTCCAATAGCGTCAACCAGGGGTTCCAACGAATCGAGCCGCGTCGAAAGATCAACGTCCATGAAGCATCGAACGTCGGCGTCGCTCTCCAACCATGCTTTCTTCAAAGCGCGTCCACGTCCGCGCTGCTCCAGCCGCGTTAATCTCACATTCGGGTAGTCATCTGACAATTGCCGTCCGACCTCAGGAGTTGCATCTTCGGAACCGTTGTCCGCTATCGTGACGTTCCAGTCCCAGTCGGCAATTACGCCTTCCGACAAGTGTTTGGTCAACGTTGCGATGCAATGCGGCAAAGAGTGCTCTTCGTTGAGCACCGGAATGATGATGTCTACTGAGAGTTTGGACACTTCGGCTTCGTAAATACCCGATGAATCAATGATAGAAATGTCTCTTGCCAGCAAATACCATCGCGACGCCTAGTTCATTTGCTGCGGCTATGACGGCATCATCGTTCACCGATCCGCCCGGTTGCACCACCGCTTTCACGCCTGCGTCCGCGGCTACCTCCACCGCGTCTGGAAATGGCACAAAGGCGTCAGACGCCATCACTGCGCCTTCGGATCGATCGCCGGCAACGCGCGCCGACAAGTGCACACTCGTCACTCGGTTCGGCTGTCCGGCTCCCATGCCGACCAGCGTTCGATCCTTGGCAAAAACGATCGCGTTGGATCTGACGAACCTGCATGCCCGCCATGCGAACCAAAGATCGATCTGCTCGCGGTCAGTCGGTTGGCGCTCCGTAACGACGCGCATAGTTTTGAAGCCATCATCGGCAAGTTCGTCGGGTTCCTGCACGAGTGCGCCGCCAGAAACCGATCGAACCTCCCAACGTGCTTGACGATTTTTGTGCACCTTCAAGACACGCGTGCGACGGCGTCTGCGCAGTATCTTCAAAGCTTCGTCGTCGTAGTCCGGTGCGACGACGACGTCTAGCAGCAAACCGTGCATCTTCTCGGCGGTTTTAGCCGACAAGCATTCGCTGAAAGCGACGATTCCGCCAAACGCAGATACGGGGTCGCCGGAGCGTGCGGCCTCCCACGCATCCGTTTGGTTTTGCCTGACGGCCAATCCGCAAGGGTTCGCGTGTTTGACAACTACCGCGGCGTGGGGACCAAAACCGGCGAACGAACGGGCGACCGCCCAAGCCGCATCGGCATCGAAGTAGTTCAGGTAAGACATGTCGATGCCGTGAATCTGTTCGGCGTTGACAACGCCGCCGTCTTCGCCCGGCAGCGAGTAGATACCGGCACATTGATGGGGATTTTCGCCATAACGAGGACTAGCGACAAGCGAATATCCGAACGTCAACTCCGTTGGTAATTCAGGGATCTTCGCCTCGTCGGACGCTGTTTCCTCGTCTTCCCGCAAGTAGCTCGCAATGGCGGTGTCGTACGCGGCGACGTGTTGGAACGCCTTGGCTGCCAATCTTCGACGTTGAGACTGCGTGACCTCGCCATCCCGGATCATCTTTCCCACTCGTTCGTAATCCGCAGGATCCACCACGATGACCACATCGGGGTGGTTTTTTGCCGCGGCACGAGTCATTGCCGGACCGCCTATGTCGATGTTCTCCAAAGCATCACGCAACGAGGCTTCGGGATTACGAACCGTTTCAACAAACGGGTACAGGTTGTTGACGACCAAATCGATCTCGCGAATGCCTAAACGCTCCAACTGCTGTTGGTGATCCTCATCGTCGCGGAGTGCCAGCAACCCGCCGTGGATGTTCGGGTGGAGGGTTTTGACGCGACCATCCAGTATCTCTGGAGCACCCGTGAGTTCCGAAACCTCGATCACTTCGATCCCGTTAGCTCGCAACTCCGCCGCGGTGCCGCCAGTCGATACGATATCGTATCCACACTCAGCGACCAGTTTCACGAATTCAACTAAACCCTGCCGATCATGCGCGCTAATCAACGCGATCTTTTTATTTTTTTTCATGAATTCAATACTCGCAGTACCAATTCAAAGATTCCGCAACTCGACCTTTGGGCCAGCGCCGTCGTGCAGCGTCGCTTCACCGATGATCCACGCATCCTCTAATTCGTTAAGAAGATAGTCAACGTCGCTCGGACCTGCACACACGATCATCCCGACACCCATGTTGAAGACGTTGTACATCTCCTCGGTGGCGATGTCCCCGCGCTCTTGAATGTAGGTGAACAGCGGAGGCGGCGTCCACGACTTGGCGTCGATTCGGGCACCCAATCCCGAAGCAAGCGCACGTGGGACGTTTTTCTCGAAACTACCACCAGTGATGTGCGCGAGACTTTTGACGCGGCTCAACACTGGTCGTAGCTGCCCAAGATACGATTTGTGCGGCGTCAGAAGGGCCTCACCCAGAGATCTCCCGTCTTCCGGCACCTCAACCTCCAGAGCGCTCGGACCCTCGTCCGAATTGAAGATCGATCGGACAAGCGAGTAGCCGTTCGTGTGCAACCCGCTAGAGGGCAATCCGACGAGCACATCACCTGCCACTGTCTCGTTAGGACGAAGCAGTTGATCGCGCCTCACTCGGCCCAAGATGAAACCGACCAAATCGTAGTCGTCACCTTGGTAGATGCCAGGGAGCGACGCGGTTTCGCCGCCGATGAGCGCACATCCGTTTTGCACGCAACCAGCCGCCAAGCCCGTGAGGATTTCGGCGATCAGATCATTATCGTACCGGTTTAGACCGATGTAGTCCAGAAAGAAGAGCGGCTCCGCGCCCGCTGGGAGGATGTCATTAACGCAGTGATTGACGATGTCGATACCGATGGTGTCGTGCTTCTGCATCGCTTGGGCGATCCGCAACTTTGTGCCGACTGAATCAGTACTCGCTACCATGAGGTATTCACTGTTCGGATCAGCATCGAACACACCGCCGAATCCTCCAGGAGCCGACACTACACCCTCCGTATATGTCGATATCGCGATGTCGCCGATACGGAGTTTGACGCGAGCCGCAGCGTACAGATCAACCCCCGCAGCCGCGTACGCCCTAGCAGATACTTCTGTCATCCGCAATCCGCGCTCAAGGGGCGCCAACTGGTTCAGCGACGAGCCTATCCATGCGAAGCTTGTCCATCTCGAGTTGAACGTCGATCGGATACTTACCGGTGAAGCAACCGCGGCAATACTCGTTGCGACCAGCCGAAACCGCCTCTTCCAGACCCGCCAGACTCAAGTAGCTCAGGGTGTCTGCACCGATGATTTCGCAGATTTCGTCGATCGAGTAGTTGGCAGCAATTAACTGGTCCAGCGTAGCCATGTCCACGCCGAAGTGGCAGGTGGATTTGATCGGCGGCGCAGCGACGCGGACGTGTACTTCTTTAGCCCCAGCCTCCCTCAACATCCTGACGACGTGCCTGATCGTTGTGCTTCGCACGATCGTGTCGTCAACGACTACGATGCGCTTGCCGTTTATGACCTGCCGCATGGCATTGAACTTCGTCCTGACACCGATATCGCGCATGTACTGGTCTGGCTGAATGAAAGTCCTGCCAACGTAGCGGTTCTTCACGAGTCCCTCGGCGTACGGAATGTTCGCCTCCGCGGCATATCCCGCGGCATGTGGAGTTGAAGAGTCCGGAATGCCAATGACGAGGTCGGCATCTGTCGGATTCTCGCGGTACGCTATCGCACCCATCCGCATTCGGTTTTCGTAAGCCAAACTACCGTCAAGGATGCTGTCAGGCCTCGCGAAGTAGATCTGCTCAAATATGCACATCTTGTGTGTGGTGGTCGCTTTCGGCCAGACTCGGCTTGTGATCCCGTCGCGGTTGACGACGACGACTTCACCTGGTGCCAACTCGCGATCGAACTCAGCACCGAGGTTATCAAGCGCAGCCGTTTCAGACGCGAAGATCCAACCGCCGTCCAACTTGCCGATACACAACGGGCGAACGCCGAGCGGATCACGAACTGCGATCAACTCGTGCTTGGTCATCATGATCAACGAATAGGCCCCACTCAACATCGACATGATTTGGTCCGAGACGTCGAACCAATCGTCACCAGGGGTTTTGGCGTAGAGCTCAGCGATGACCTCGCTATCAGAACTTCCAGTGAAGACGCTGCCATACTCTTCCCGACAAAACTCACGCAGCGGCAATGCGTTGATAACATTGCCGTTGTGCCCTAATGCAATCGCTCCTCGCGGGCCGTACGCAAGCAACGGTTGAGCGTTGTGACGACGATTCGATCCGGTCGTGGAGTATCTGGTGTGGGCGATCGCCAAGTGCCCTTGAAGGCCGGTGAGGTCGTTTTCCTGGAATACTTGGGAAACGAGGCCTACCTCGGCGGTCAGACTTAAAGTCAAACCATTTGACGCGGCGATGCCGGCGCTTTCTTGTCCCCGGTGTTGGAGGGCGAAGATTCCGAAGAACGCAGCCCTCGCAGCTTCGTGTCCCGGGGTGTATGCACCGAATATGCCGCAAGCTTCTCGCGGCTTTTCGTTACTGACAGCAACGATTTCGGTCTCGGGTTTTATTGGATCACGCAAGTCCGGCAGAGTCGCAACGTGGCTCAACGTTCATTTTTCCCCACATCATCCGTGCACGTGCAATCTAAATGTTAATTGCGATTCACGATTCGCGCACGGCGATGGGCGTAGAACCTAGACGGGCGGAACGACCCACTCCGGCGACTCGCCGCGCGCCACCCTAGCTACGTTCGCAACTGCGTTCGCAGTTGCGTTGTGCTCAGATTCGAGTGCGCGAGTGGCCAAATGTGGCGTTACGACTACGTTGGGAAAGTTTGGCAAATCATTTTCAGGTTCAATCGGCTCAACCTCCGTCACATCCAGACCCGCTCCAAAAATCTGGCCATCCTTCAACGCGCGCTTCAACGCGGCTTCATCAACCACCGGACCCCGGCACGTGTTGACAAGAATCGCGGAGTTCTTCATCATCGCGAATTCACGATCGGAAATCATGTGGTGCGTCGTTCTCTCAAGCGGAACATGCAGGCTTACGATGTCCGACGTTTCCAGCAACTCGTCGAGTTCGACGAACTTCGCGTGCGCCGCCTCAACAAATTCGTCGTCGTGGTCGACCACGTCGTAGTACACCACCTCGCATTCCCAGCCTTGAAGACGTTTCGCTACGCGCGATCCGATCCTGCCGAGACCTACGATGCCAACGCGTTTCCCGACGAGCGTGTGGAACTCGGTTCGGTCGCCGCCCACGCCAGCCATCCAAGTACCGTTTTTGACGGACTCGATCTGGCGATCGATCTTGCGTTCGACGGAGAGCATCAAGATCAAGGCGTGTTCGGCGACGGCGACGGCGTTCGCCCCACCGTTGTTTGACACCGAAACGCCGAGTTCCGCCAGCGCGGCTTTGTCCAACCAATCGGTACCGGCGCTGAAAGTCTGGATCAATCGGAGGTTTTCAAGTTTCGATATGAACTCCGTATCGAACGTCCGGTTACCAGCTGGGATCAACGCGACGGCATCTTTGCACTCTTGCAACACTTCGTCAAGGGGTTGCTCTGAGTCGACGAACTTGAGCTCCAACTCGGGATATTTCTTAACTTCTTCGCTTAGCTCTGCATGCCGCAATGACACTCGAACATCAGACATTGGACCCAGAAGAACCGTTACGGGCATCGTTTCAACTCTCGACTTTCTAGTTATTCAATTTCCTTCCGGCGTGCAACACGGTTGAACGCCTCATTCGACGGGCCGCGAGTAGCCGCGAGTGCCGAATTATACTTGTTGCTAGGCGCACATCTGTGGCATTCGTCCTTCTCCCAGCGCAATGGCAAAACAATAAATCGGTTATTCTCCCACACGGGATTTATCGCCGCACCTATCCTCTCAGATGCCCGAATCCATACTCGAACACGCCACGATCCGAGTTCCCGCCACGAGCGCGAATCTCGGTCCAGGTTTCGACTGTATCGGCGTTGCGGTCGATCTTTGGAATGAAACGATCGTCACTCCCGGAAGCAATGTGATCACGATCCGTGGCGAAGGCGAAGAATCTTTACCGGTCGACGATCAGAACCTCATTGCTGAGAGCGCCCGACACGCCTTCCGGGAAATCGGCGTCGATGAGATCGAATTGGGCTTCGACTGCATAAACAATATCCCGCTGGCACGCGGGCTTGGTTCGTCCTCCGCAGCGACCGTCACCGGCATCATCGCAGCGTTTGTTTTCGCTGGCTATGACCTTAATGATCCCGAGACCCTCAACCGGACATTTACCATCGCGGCTGACATCGAAGGACATCCAGACAACGCCGCCCCAGCTGTCTTCGGGGCATGCCAGATCGGAGTCCGCGCGTATGACCAATCGGATGTGGGCACATGGATGATCAGCCGGATCGAGATTCCGGAGGAATTGAAAGCCGTAGTCTTCGTGCCCGACTTCTCGATGAAAACGGCAGAGGCACGTGGAATATTGCCTGATGTGGTTCCGCGGTCGGATGCCGTGTTCAACGTCGGACGCGCCGCGATGCTCGTGCATGCAATCGAGACACGTCAATGGCATTTGTTGCGCCATGCCACCGATGACCGGCTGCATCAACCACGACGGATCGCCAAATTGTTCCCTAGATTCCGGCCGATAGCGCGCGGAGCTCTCGATGCCGGTGCGCATGGCGTATTTCTGTCGGGTGCAGGTCCGGCAGTAATGGCACTGGCGACCGACCGATTCATGACGATCTGCTATGAAATGTGCGAAAACGCTCGTAAAGCGCAGGTCGACGGAAAAGCATTGATTCTGGATCTTTCGAACAGCGGTGTACGAGTTGAAGCAACTCTCTCAACGTAGAACTTCGTGAGATGAACGAAAAAAACCCATTAGTGGTCCAGAAATTCGGCGGTAGTTCACTCGCCACCGAAGAACTTTTGCGAAACGTCGCGGCTCGCGTATGCGGACGTCGTGAAGATGGCGCTGATTTGGTTGTGTGCGTATCCGCGATGGGCGACACGACCGACGAGCTGCTCAGTCTCGCGAATCGATTGTCCGGTGACGAATCCCCGAGCCCGCGCGAGACCGACGCCCTGATCTCGACAGGTGAGCTTGTCAGCGCTTCGCTGATGGGTATAGCAATCCGCGGACTAGGGCACGATGCGATCAGCCTGAGCGGAAGGCAGGCCGGAATCCGAACCGACGATACTTACGGTTCCGCGCGAATCGCCAACATTGACCCGAATCGAATATTGAGCGAGCTTGCACGAGGGAGGATTGTAGTTGTCGCGGGTTTCCAAGGCTTGACGCCGACCGACGACACAACCACTCTCGGCCGAGGCGCATCGGATTTGACCGCAGTAGCTATCGCCGCGTCGATTGAGGCCGACATCTGCGAGATCTACACCGACGTGGACGGCATTTACACCGCCGACCCGAGGCTTGTGCCCGACGCGCAAGTAATTCCGCATATCGGATACGAGGAGATGCTCGAAATGGCATCGCTCGGCGCAAAAATGAACCCGAGGTCGATCGAGATGGCGGCGGTCCATAAGGTGCCGATGCTCATCACATCATCTTTTAACCCAGATGCCACAGGAACCAGAATCGGTAATTTCGAGGACCGCAACAACGACATGGAGATACGAAAAAGCATCACCAGCATTGCGACCGAACGAGCGGTGGCGAGAGTAACACTGATTGCCGTCGCCGATCGCCCGGGAATCGCAGCCGCGATCATGACACCACTCGCCGACGCGGGAATCAGCGTCGATGTCATCGTCCAAAACGTCTCTTCGGGCGGCATGACCGACCTTTCGTTCACAGTGGACCAAGAGTATCTGCAACGGGTAACCGAGATAACGTCGGCTAACGATGATGTCGAATGTGCCGATCTGGCGACGCACGACGGGCTCGCAAAAGTCAGTGTCGTCGGCACCGGAATGACGAACTCTCCCGGATACGCGGCGCGCATGTTCCGAGCGTTGGCCAATGCCGGCGTGAACATCGAGATGATAACCACTTCCGAGATCAGGATCACGTGCATCGTCGATGAGAAAAACGTGGCTACCGCCGCCAAGGCGATACACTGTGAATTCGAGCTTGAGGTAGTTTAGCGGTGTCCAAACCATCAGATGGCAATCAAGCAATCCATAGCGATCAAAATCGCCGGCGGTTTCGACCACGACGTAACGGTTGCAGTCGTGATACCCACTTTCAACGAAGCCGACAACATCGGAAATATCGTCCAGCAACTCTTCGCCCTCGACGTTGAAAAACTCGGCATCTTGTTCGTCGATGATTCGTCGCCAGACAGGACCGGCGAGATTGCCGACGAGTTGGCCGCTCAACACCCAGGCCGCATCCTGGTCGTGCATCGGGCCGGCAAGCTGGGGCTCGGGACCGCATACATCGCTGGTTTCAAGCTCGCGCTCGATAACAACGTTCAACGGGTGGTCCAGATGGATTGCGATCTGTCGCACCCACCAGCCGAAGTTCCCGCGATGCTAGATGCCCTCGTGAACTCCGATGTCGTGGTCGGTACGCGATACAGCGACGGAGGTGACGTAGATCCGAATTGGAAGATGTCGCGTGTGTTGCTGAGTAAATGGGCCAACTTCGGAATCCGGACGATCTTGCGGTTGAACGTCCATGATGCAACTGGCGGTTTCAAGGCGTATCGGGGTGACGCTCTGAAGGCAATTGACCCTGAACGCCTGACCGTAGCTGGCTTCGGATTCCAAGCGGAAGTTGCGTACCGCGCTCAGCAGTGCGGATTGACCATCTCGGAGCACCCGTACACGTTTATGGAGCGCACCGCCGGGAAATCCAAGATGTCGCTTCATATCGCGATAGAGGCGTTTTGGCGCTTAACTTTGATCCGATTAAAGGGGATTTGAACCGGTTTCCCGCTGACCAACGCGATCATTTGCGGACGTAGGTCTGCTCAAACCAGAATAGATTCGTTTGGGTGTCTTGCGATGCCTGACAGAAACCACACCAGAATCAACCATATGACGACTAATAATTTCACGATCATCGGCGAAAACATCCACTGCACGCGAGTGGTCAAACGCGGCGGCATACGCGGTCACGTCTTCGACGATGGTTCAGAAGCCGTCAAGTATCGGGTCGGTGGGGCGCAGAAATTCGTCCGCGTGCCGAAACATTTTGAAAACACCCAACCCTATCAACAAGGGAACCTCAAGCACTTCATGATTGCCGTTTGGAAGGGCGTCAACGGCGACAGCGAGGAAGCGGCAGAAGGCGAGGCTTACATCAAGTATGAAGTAGACAGGCAAACGAAAGCCGGAGCAGCTTACCTCGACCTGAACGTTGACGAACTCTCGCACCGCGTGCCAGAACAGATCGAAGCGATGCGATGGCTCGTCCAGTATGTTCAATCCGTCGCAGACATTCCGCCAAGCGTCGATTCTTCAAACTCAGAGATCATCCAAGCCGGACTCGAGGCATACGACAGGTCGTCAGGGCGTCCGATGGTCAACTCGGTCGCGTTGGAGCGTTTGGAAACCCTCGACCTCATCGCTGAACACGATGCGACGTGCATAATCTCCGCCGCGTCCGAGCGCGGAATGCCCGAAAATGCGGACGAACGACTGGAAAACGCCACCCGCGTCGTTGACGCGGCGAGTGACCGCGGCGTCGCGTACGAGGCCATGTTTATCGATCCGCTCTTTTTCCCGGTGTCGGTCGACAAAGCATATGGTCCCCATGCGTTGGGCGCGATCTCGAAACTCCGTGAGCGCTTCGGAGACGATGTCCACATCACCGGTGGTATGAGCAACGTATCGTTCGGTCTGCCTAAGCGGGCCTTGGTAAATGAAACCTTCGTCAAATTGGCGGTCGAAGCCGGCGCAGATTCGGGTATCATCGACCCTATCCAAGTGAAGATAGGCCGCGCCATGAATCTTGATTTGGATACCCCGCGCGTCCAGTACGCGGTCGACCTTCTAAAAGGGAGAGACGATTTCGCCATGAACTACATCACCGCGTTCCGCAACGACGAACTCGACTAAGTCCGTTTCGACCTATCTTTCTATCGCTTCGAAATCCGAACTGGATTTGAGGAGGCGACATCCTTGACGATCGCACGAATATCCAGCCCGTTTCGCCGCAGTTTCAGTTGGGGCGGTCAGGCATTTTGGTTCGTCTACCACAACGTCAACGACTTCATGTCGGTGAACGGTCACTACCTCGCGGCGGCTATCGCGTTCTACAGCTTTTTGTCGATATTTCCACTTTCCATCGCGTTGATAACCTTATGGAGGTTGTCGGTTGGCATTGAAGGCTTTGAGGACAGGCTCATCACCGGCATAGTTGCACAGATCCCCGTGCTCGCGGAAACCGACGGACCGTCATTCGTAGAAGGTTTCATCCGTAACGTAAGCAACCAACCCGCGGTGACATCCAGTTTGACCGGATTGGGACTGTTTGTTGCAGGAATGGGGGTGTTTGGTTCGATTCGCAAGAGCGTCAATGTTATCTGGGGCATCCAGCGCCCGCGTCCGTTTCTGATCGAGCGAGCCATCGATTTCGTGATGATGATGGTTGCGTCTTCACTGCTGTTTTTGGCACTGTTGCTGTCAACGTTTGTCTCATTCATCAGCGAGATTGCGGAACTGTTGGCGACTGACGGGGTGCCGTTCGATCAATGGTTCCTTTTCGTGGCAGGTTTCGCGATTCCTTCTTTGATCACTTACTTTGTTTTCACCGCCGTTTACTGGTGGCTGCCCAACACCAAGGTCCGTTTGTTGGAGATCCTCGGTGTCGCGTTCCTGGCAACGATCGCCTTCGAAATCGCGAAATACGTGTTTATCCTCTTCCTAAGAAATTCGGGTGGGCTGCTTACTTCAATTTACGGTAGCATTAGCACAGTGATGATGTTTTTCTTCTTCGTTTACGTTGAAGCGATCATCCTCTTAGCGGGCGCGATGCTATCTGCGAAATGGGCCAACCATCTTCGTATCCGAGACCAACGGCGGCAGAATCGAATGCTGATAGACAACCTGCGTCGCATAGACGCGTCCGACCGATTGACGTTTCTGCCGTCATTGTGAGCTGATGGGTAATGGCTCAAATAGCCATAGGTCGGCACGGTATCAGACTGCGGCGGCGCGGATACTCGATACTAATCTACCTTCGTCCGTACGCTAGAGAGATCTGCGCATTGGTTTCGCCCGTCGTCGGACTGGTGCGAAATTTCGTAGCGTTCAAAGGCCATTTCCTGGCAGCCGCGATAGCATTCTACGCGTTTTTGTCGCTGTTTCCGTTGACGGTCGCGTTGGTGACTCTGCTCCATTTGACGCTAGGTGACAGCGGTTTCGACGAACTTTTGCACGAAGCCATCAACCGACAGATTCCGGTGTTAAGTCAAACCGAATCCTGAGCTCCGCTGCTAGAGGAATTTATCACCTACACGGAAACGAACTCAGCCCTGACATCCAGTGTTAGCGGACTTGTACTTTTCATTTTCCGCTTTAGGGATATTCGCTACGATACGTCAGAGCGTCAACATTGCGTGGGGGATCGAACGCCGCCGAGGATTCTTCCTCCAAAGACTGGTTGACGCCGCATTGATGCTGATAACTTCGATGCTGTTGCTGGTCTCCATCGTTGTGTCTGCAGTATTCTCATTCTTCGAAGAGATCGGCCACGTCGTGGCACTCGACACCGAGGCATTAAGACATTCCTTTATCCACATCGCGGGTGTAACCGTGCCTTGGGGCATCACTTGCTTGGTAATGACTCTCACTTATTGGTGGTTGCCGAATGCAAAGATAAGCATCAAACAGATTTTGCCCGTATCGCTCCTTGCCACCTTCATGTTCGAACTCGTCAAGTTTGCTTTCGTAACGTATCTTCACCACGACGCGGATCGCTTGTTCTCGATCTACGGAATTTTCTTAGCCTTGATGATGTTCTTCGTGTTTGTCTTCGCGGAAGCCGTGGTTTTGCTTGCGGGTGCGATGATTTGCGCCAAGTGGATCAGATACCTGAAAATAAACAATCAGAGAATGTTGATTGCTGAACCGACAACCAGGATCGAACGCTCGGCAAACCGCGTTCGGCTGTTTTTCGCCGTCCAAGAGTGATCTTCGACGTTAGTTCGACAACTCGTACGCGAACGTGAACAGAGCGGGAAGTCCGCCCGTGTGCAAGAAGATCAACGTTTCATCCGGCGATGTGTTGCCTCCCCGGATGTCGCCCAACATGGCGGCCATCGTCGTACCCGTGTAGTTCGGATCGAGAAATATCGCGTCGGTTTGAGCTGTCAACCGAATCGCATCTGCTACTTCCTGCGTCATGATGCCGTAACCCTCACCGATGAACTGGTTCAAAACCCTCATGTCCGACTCTTCAAACGTGATCGGCAGGTCTAGCAACTCGCGAATGTCCTCCGAGTGTTGGAAGATGTAATCGCCCAACGGCATGTCATAGTTCACTTCTACACCGGTGAAGCGCCAGTCCAACCCGAGATTTTTCGCGGTGAGAATCAACCCGCAGAGCGATCGACCGGCTACGCCGTAGATGTGGACGTTTTCGAGGCCCAAATGCTCGATCTGATCGAGCAATTCGAGTCCGCATCGAACGAACCCGACCATGCCGACTACGCGCGGGAACAGGTGGTCCTGCAACAAGTAGACATTCGCACCGCCGGCTTCCAATTCAACTTTCAGGTCGGCAGCGTATTCATCCGCCCTTTCAGACTGAAACTGGTCAAGCAGATGCAGTTCTGCTCCCAACAACTTATCGACTAGCAGGTTGCCTTGCACCTTTCGATGGGCGGCGTTCTTAAGTATCAACACGTACCTGAGGCCTGCCTTGTTCGCCGCCGCCGCAGTCATCCGGGCATTGTTCGAGTGGTAGTCCATGATGTTGATGAGCGTGTCGTAACCCTCGTTTACGACGTGCGGCATCTCGAACTCGTAGTGGCGCGCCTTGTTGCCGCCAAATGCCAAACCAGTCATGTCCTCGCGTTTCACGAAGATCCGCGGAATTTCGGCGTCACTTTCGTCGGACAGCCGTTCACGGAGGCGAGGCATCTCCTCCAACGGAGTAGGCGTATGTGCGATATCGACGCGCGGCAATTCGTCAATTCGGGCGGTTAGTTCTTCACGTGTGAGCATAGTGCTCAAAATAGTAATCGGAATCCTCAAGTGACGAAGAAGCCAGTTGGCGAGGTGAAGTTGGTGTCCTCGATTATCTCCGCGTGCCGAAGTAGCCCACAGGTCTCGCCCATCGATCCGAAACCTGAACGGCGACGACCTCCCCAGTGCATGTGAGCGTACCGTCGTCGCTAATCAATTCGGCCTTCAGCATCGTCCGTCGTCGGTCTACCTCGGTTACTCGTGAGGTTACGGTGAACGGCATCGAAAGCGGCGTCGGCTTGACGTAGTTCACATGCAGCGACGCGGTGGCGTACCAAAACAACGGTCGTTCGCCGTCACCGGCATGTCTCCCGGCGCGACGATACGCGTCTGCGATTGCGGTGCACACACTGTGACAGTCGATGACCGATGCGATGACGCCTCCATTTACGATGTCGTGCGGCATCGCTGCGTGATGTGGTTGCGGTGTGAAACGGCATATCGACAAATCGCCGTCCCGACTGGATTTGATATTCAATCCACGTTCGTTCCAGGCTCCACACCCGAAACAAGAATTACCGAACAGCCCGTCTTGGACGAACCGCGGAGGTGTAGACCGGGTTTGCGATTGGCCGTCGGTCCACATTAACTACTACGGCTCGCGGAACTTCTGCGACGACGTCGACGACCTCGCGAGGCTCCGTTCTGAGACACCTTTGAACGTGCCGTCGCCACGTCTTGATCGCTCAATATATCCGAGATCTTGATTTCGACCGTTCCGTTTTTCAGGACTGCGTCATGCCGACCATTGCCGTTTTGTTTGAACTCGTTGGAGCCGGGTGCATCCTCGTCGGGAACGATGCCGGAAAGGTCCCGTAGGTAATTGCCGGTGAACGAATCGTCGACCGAGGCGATGAACTCTGGAGTTCCCACAGCTACCAACTCGCCACCTTCATCCCCGGCGAATGGGCCCAGATCGATGATCCAGTCTGCGTTCTTGATCAGATCCAGATGATGCTCGATCAGCAATACCGTGTTGCCGTTATCGACCAAGCGATGCAACACAGTCAACAGCTTTGCCGCATCGTCAAACGAAAGCCCGGTGGTCGGTTCATCGAGGATGTAGAGGGTCTGCCCCGTGCTTCGTTTGGAAAGTTCGGCGGCCAACTTGATGCGCTGCGCCTCACCGCCCGATAACGTCGTAGCTGGTTGCCCGAGACGGATGTACCCGAGGCCGACGTGCATCAGGGTAACCAGTTTCGACGCGATCTTCGGAATGTTCTCGAACAGCGCATGCGCCTCAGTAACGGTCATGTTCAAGACATCCGAGATGGATGCTTCCTTGAACAGGATTTCCAAGGCTTCACGGTTGTACCGAGCACTGTCGCAGACCTCGCACGGCACAGTCACGTCGGGCAGGAACTGCATCTCGATCTGGGTGTATCCCGCGCCCGAACATGCTTCGCACCGGCCACCTCGTACATTGAATGAGAAGCGCCCGGGCGTGTACCCACGCGCCCGCGCTTCAGGTACGGTCGCATAAAGTTCTCGGATCGGCGTGAACACACCCGTGTATGTCGCCGGATTGGAACGCGGCGTCCTACCTATCGGCGATTGGTCGATGTTGATCACCTTGTCGATTTGATCCAAACCGGTAATCTCGTCGTGCGGACCGGGTCGATCCTTGGACCGATAAAAATGCTGAGACAGACTTTTGAGAATGATTTCGTTGACCAGTGTGCTCTTGCCAGAACCCGACACACCGGTCACGCAAACGAACACGCCCAACGGGATATCTACGTCGACATTCTTGAGATTGTTTGCCCGCGCTCCGACGATGGAAATCGCGTTCTCGCCGATCTCGCGTCGGTTCTTGGGTGACGCGATCTCCTTTCGACCACTCAAGTAGTCGCCAGTGATCGAGTCGGTTGCCTCGAGAATTGCATCTATTTCGCCCTGCGCGACGACGTGCCCGCCGTGTTCGCCTGCACCTGGCCCTAGGTCGACGATGTGATCGGCAGCACGCATCACTGCTTCGTCGTGTTCGACGATTAGAACGGTGTTCCCGACATCGCGCAAGCTCTTTAGAGTCGTAATCAGGCGATCTCCGTCGTGGGGATGCAGACCCACGGAAGGTTCGTCGCAAACGTACAAGACACCCATCAATCCCGAACCGATCTGCGTGGCGAGTCTGATGCGTTGCCCCTCGCCTCCCGACAGCGTCCCTGCCGCACGGTCGAGCGTAAGGTAGTTAAGTCCTACACGAGACAGGAATCCAAGCCGAGATTCGATCTCTTTGAGAATCTGGTCCGCAATCGACAACTCTCGCGTCGTCATGGGTTCGTTAACCACTCGTTCCTGCGAATCCCAAGCCCCGTTTCTGCACGCTTCGACCCATTGCAGGGCGATTTCGACGGATTGGCGCGTCACCTCCATGATGTTCATTCCGAGCAATGTGACGGCCAAAGCATCTGGTTTGAGGCGATCGCCACTGCACGCGTTGCATGCGCGCTGCGACATGTAGCGCTCGATATCGTTGCGCACGTTTTCGGACTCGGTGTTCGCATGGCGCCTTTCCAAGTTTGGAATGACTCCCTCAATCTTTCCTTTCCAGGTAAACACCGCGCCGCTAGAAGTTTCGTGCCTTAGTTGAACGCGTTTTCGACCTGATCCGTACAGAACCAACTTGAGATGATCGGGCTCAAGTTCAGATATCGGTTTATCTAGGGGCACTTCGAAATGTTCGTTAAGCGCGCGCAGCGGCCCCCACGCCCACTGAGAGTTCTTACCGTCCCGGCTCCACGGTGCCACTGCACCATCTGCGAGCGGCGAGGTTTTGTTTGGCAATACAAGGTCGGGGTCGATCTCCAAACGGAAGCCGATCCCAGAACATTCGGTGCATGCGCCGAAGGGAGTGTTGAATGAAAAGTTGCGCGGCTCCAGTTCCGACATCGAGATGTCGCAATCCGGGCACGAGAAATGTTCCGAATATGAAAGGTCTTGCGGCTGCAGCCCAGCCTTTGACCGTTGTCGCTGTTTGTTGATCGTGCCGGCGGCAACCGTGCTGCGGGCACCGCTGGTCAACTCCTCAATGAGGCGTTCGCTCGGGTTGAGAACTGAGACTGTCAGTGTGCCGTCAGAAGCCTTGAGAGCCGTCTCAACCGACTGTGTCAGGCGTTCCCGCTCGGTGCTGCTTCGGATGACGACGCGATCAACGACGATCTCGATGTTGTGCCATTGATTCTTGTTTAGGCTGATATCTTCGCTCAGTTCAACAACTTCGCCGTCCACTCGAACGCGCACGAAACCTGAGCGACGAGCATCGTCGAAAATCGCGGTGTGCTCGCCCTTTTTGTGATTGATGACGGGCGCCAGTATCAACAACCGCGAATCTTCGTCCAACCGCATTACCGAATCCACGATCTGCTGAACGGTCTGGCGCTGGACCGGTTTGCCGCAGTTCCGGCAGTGCGGCCGGCCGGCGCGGGCGAACAGCAAACGCAGATAGTCATAAATCTCGGTTACGGTGCCAACGGTGGATCGCGGGTTACGCGACACGCCTTTCTGGTCGATGGAGATTGCCGGACTGAGTCCTTCGATGTGGTCGACCTCTGGTTTCTCCATGCGGCCGAGGAACTGGCGAGCATAAGCGGACAGGCTTTCGACATAACGCCGCTGCCCCTCGGCGTATATCGTGTCAAACGCCAAACTGCTCTTGCCAGAACCTGAGACGCCTGTAACGACAACCAGTTTGTCGCGCGGGATACGGACGTCAACGTTCTTGAGGTTGTGCTCGCGTGCGCCTCGTACGATGATTTCGTTTTTTGACATCAGTGCAGGTTCGGTGATCGGAGATGTAATCGTGCTTGATTCGCGGCCAAAATCTGGACGATCAGCTTGAAAGCGAATTGCAACCAATGCAACGCCGTCCCGACTTCCAGATTCTAGAGTATGTTCGCACCCGACTTGCACTCGTTAGTAGAGCGGACGCGGACATTGGCGTTTAGTAGTAGATGGCGTTGCCGACGCCTCCGCCAGCCGCGATGCCATCGCCATTGATGGCTACCGCCTTGGGCGAGGCAACAAACGCTACGATGTACGCAATCTCACGCGCATCGATTAGTTTTCGGACCGCATTTGCGTTCGCCATCTCGTCGAGAATCGCGTCAACGGACACGCCACGTTCTTCGGATCTTGCCGCAGCAACGCGAGGCGTCGCTTCAGTCCTGGTACCGCCGGGGTGTATCACTACGGAGTTGATGCCGTGCGGTCCGAGTTCATCAGCGAGGTTTTTGGTCAGAGCGGAGACCGAGACGTTCCGAATGGACCCGACCGCCGAGCCACTCGACCGCGATGCCAACCCACTGATGTTGATGATGCGGCCCCACCCGCGATCTTTCATGATCGGTGCAACCGCGCGAGCACATCGGAGATAGCCGAGCACCTTCGTGTCGATGTCCACGTTGAAGGCCTCATCAGTTACGCCTTCAATGCCCGGAACCGGTGCCTGACCAAGTGGCCGCGCGGCGTTGTTTACTAGGATGTCGATGCCGCCCAATTGGAAATTCGCACGCGCAACCATGCTGTTGACCGAATCGGTGTCGGTAGTGTCGCATTCAATCGGATAGATTTTTCGTCCAGTGTCTGACGCGATCTCTCGACTTGCGAGTTCGAGGGCATCAGCATTCCGTGCGCCTATCGCGACGTCACATCCCTCGCGCGCCAATTCCCATGCAATCGCTTTACCGATACCTCTGCTGCCGCCAGTAACGACCGCCAGTTTGCCTTCAAGTTCCAGATCCATGTCAATGCCTTCCCAAGCGGATCGCGTCCGCCAAAGGTTACGCCACGATCGCGGGACGTACTTGCCAGTACTGCGTGGCCTGTTCGAAAGCGTACGCCATCTGCAACACCGAGAAATCAGCGCGTTGGCGCCCTACTATCTGCAACCCGGTCGGTAGGCCATCTTCGTCGAAACCGGCTGGAACCGAGATCGCCGGCAATCCGGTAACGGTGACCGACGAACACGGTGACATCCATTCGAGATAGTTGGTCAATGGCTGTCCGGCGACCGACGTCGGGTACGCCAAGTCTGCCGAGAACGGTGGGACTGACGTGACCGGCAACATCAGGTAGTCGTAACCGGACATAAACTCCGCCATACGCGCGTACAGAGCGGTCCTGCGCTCCTCGGCCTTTTTGACGTCGAGTGCCGTCAATCGCATCCCCTCTTCGGCATTCCAAATGATCGTCTCTTTGACTAGGTCACGATGATCCCTGATGTTCGCCTCGTGCTGGTGGGCGAAGATCGCAGCTCGCAAAACGTGGAATATCTCGCCAGCATTTTGCAACGGCGGTTCGGCATCTTCCACGACGCATCCCAAGTCTTCCAAGACGTGCCGTTGCGCATCGAGCGTTTCGTTGATCGCGCGATCAATCGGCGCACCGCCAACATTCCGGCTCCAAGCGATTCGGACTCCCGTTAAGTCGCGTTCGAGAGGTTGGGCGTACACCGACGACGGTTGCATCAAGGAACTCGGGACGCGAGGGTCAGGTCCAGCCAGTGCGACTAGCTGTAACGCTACATCCGCGACAGTTCGGCCCATACCGCCGGTAACCGATTCGGAGGTGTATCCAAGGGGGGACGGGTGCACCGGAACCGTACCGATGCTGTTGCGCATACCCACTACGTTCGTCCACGCGGCAGGGTTGCGCAACGATCCGCCGAAGTCAGATCCTTGAGCGATCGGCATCATGCCGCAAGCCAATGCGACCGTCGCGCCGCCGCTGCTCCCGCCACACGTCTTAGTTAAATCGTAGGGGTTGAGGGTCGTCCCAAAGACCTCATTAAAGGTTTGCGAGCCGGCGCCGAACTCTGGGGTGTTCGTCTTACCAATGACGATTGCGCCAGCGTCTTTGTATCTCTTAACGGTCAGCGAATCTTCGGTTGGCACGAAGTCTTTGAATATGGGCGACCCGTAGGTTGTCCGGACACCCGCGGTGGGTTGCAGGTCTTTGATGCCAACCGGCAGACCGTGAAGGTGCCCGACGTCATCCGCACCTGACGTCGCAAGCGTTTCGTCAGCCTCCAAAGCCAAAGCCATCAAGGTGTCGCCGTCGAGCAGCGTGACGATCGCGTTCACCGTGGGATTGACGCGCTCGATCTGTGCGAGGTGCGCAACCATAACATCGCGTGCCGAGATGTCCCCGTTTCGGATCCATCGGGCGATATCTGTTGCCGTCGCGAAACACAGTTCCGTCGCGTTGGCAGGAGCATCATTTACCACCAGGTCTGTCCCTCCACCTCGTTTTGAATATCGTCCCAGTCTCGGGTGTAGATGCCGGTCGACAGGTACTTCCAGCCGCCGTCAGCGAACAGCATCACGATCGTGCCGTGCTCCAAACGTCGTGCTGCCCGGATCGCGCTGGCTAGTACCGCACCTGAAGATACGCCCACAAACACGCCGGTATCTGTCAGGAGTTTTTTGGTCCAGAAGAACGATTCTTCAGCTTCTACCATGATTCGCGCGTCGAGTGCATCTAGATCGAGAACCGGCGGAATGAAACCGTGCTCGATGGAGCGCAATCCTTGGACCTTGTCGTCAGGGTGAGGTGCCGCGGCGACGATCTTCACAACCGAGTTGTGCTCGCGGAGCGCTTTGCCGACGCCCATGAGAGTCCCGCCAGTGCCCAATCCCGCGACGAACATGTCTACATCGGGCACATCGCGGGCAATCTCAGGACCGGTGGTGGCATAGTGCGCGTCCGGATTGGCACGATTGCCGTACTGGTAAGGCATGAACCACGACGGATTTTCTTGGGCGAGTTCTTTGGCGACGTTTATCGATTCGTTCGTTCCTTTTTCAGCGGCTGAAAATATGACCTCGGCGCCGAACCCCTGCAATAACTGCACGCGTTCAGTACTCACGCTCTCAGGCATCACCGCCTTTACGTGATATCCACGCAATCGCCCGATCAATGCGAGACCGATCCCGGTGTTCCCACTCGTCGGCTCTAGAATGACGCCGCCACCACCTCGAACCAGCAATCCATCCTGTTCTGCTTGATTGATCAGCGACAACGCGACGCGGTCCTTGACGCTGCCGGTAGGATTTTGAGATTCCAGTTTCGCGAGTAGGCGAACCTGCGGATTCGGGCTGAACCGAGAAACGTCAACTATCGGCGTGTTGCCGATGTTGTCAGACACATCACCGGCCAAATAACCGAGTTCCGCGAAGCTCATGGAATAGCGGCCTTGCTCAATTTCCGGGTTGGTTCCGCTGGATTACGAACCACTATAGCCTGCGTAGAACTTGGCGCTGATTCCGTCGCTCACCCCAGTAAATCACGCTCAGGCGACGGCTTGCGGCGGGGCGATGCCGCAGAAGATCTCGTAGTCGATCAACTCGGTAACTTCTGGAGCGTCACCGCAGAGTTTGCAGTTGGGGTTGCGTCGAACCTTTATTTCGCGGAATTCCATCGTCAACGCGTCGATGATCAACATGCGGCCAGAAAGCGTTTCGCCGATGCCCATCGCGATCTTGATGGTCTCCAAGGCTTGAATTGAGCCTACGAGCCCGGGCAGTGCTCCGATTACTCCGGCCTCTGCGCAGTTGGGGACTTCACCGGGGGGCGGAGGGTCAGGGAACAGGCAACGGTAGCAACCTTGACCCGGTATATATGTCGCCGCTTGACCGTCGAACACCAAAATGGCACCATCGACGAGCGGTTTGCCCGCGAGATAGGCGGCATCGTTCACGAGATAACGCGTCGCGAAGTTGTCGGCTCCATTGACTACGATGTCGTAGTTCGGGATGATGTCCATCGCGTTGTCGGCGTTGATGGGCTCCTCGTGCATGATGACGTCGACTTCGGGGTTGTGCGCTTCGAGCGTCTCTTTGGCGGAAACGACCTTGCGGCGACCGACATCAGCGTCGGTGTGCAAAATCTGGCGTTGCAAGTTGCTCACATCTACGGTGTCGAAATCGACAATACCAATCGTGCCAACGCCCGCTAATGCCAAGTAAAGGGAGACCGGTGAACCAAGACCGCCGGCACCAACGACCAGCACCTTGGCCCCGACGAGTGCGCGCTGACCAGCGCTACCAACGTTGGGCATTATCAGATGGCGGCTGTAGCGTTGAACTTGACCCGGGGTGAGCGCCGGCGCGGCCGTTTGCGTACCGTTCTGGCTACCGTTTACTGAACCATTTTTGCTTTGCATTAGAGCGACCTTCGATCAGCATCGTGACTGCGGCTGACGTTTCAGCGACAGACAAAATGGAGTCGGTTACGATTTCTTTCGGCGAATAAGCGTGATTCTATCCCATCAAACTGCGGGACGAAGAACACCGTTCTGCCCTGTGGTGCGTGCGCCGATTCGCTGACGGGAGTTATACCGGAGCGCCGACGTTGAGCTCCAAATTCTTAACGCCTTCAAGTTTGAGTTGCTTCTCAACCAGATCCTCGATCTTTATTTGGAAAAGGTAGTCGAGAAGCATCTGTTCAACATCGCCCCACAATTCGCGTTGCGAGCAGGCGCCGGAAATGAGGCAAGCATCGGGTTCGGAGAGACAATCGATCGCCGAAAAGGTGTGATCAACGCAGTCGACGACTTTGCCGACCGTGATATCCGCTGGTGATTTCGCCAATCGTATGCCGCCACCGGGGCCGCGTCGGGATTCGGTCAGTCCGGACCTCACCAGGTCAGCGGATATGCGCAACAGATAGGGTTCTGGAATGTGCTGCTGCTTCGCGATGGTGGACGTAGGCGTATACCGCTGTTCTGGTTGCATAGCCAGAAATACAAGCATGCGGACCGCGTAGTCCACTCTCATCGGTATCAACATGACGATTGAAATCGCGCGAAGCGTAGGCTTCGTCATTTGGATGGCTCGTCGCGAGTTTGTCCAGATCGGTATGCGTCGACGAGCATTACATTGCGATGCCTAAAGTATACCAATGAGCCACGGCGACTTAACTGATTCAGCGACTAAGTTGGAATGTCGGTATTCGCAGATTAGAATCGAAGGTTGTTGATACATCGCGATGTGCCCGCAAATGTCAGCTTGGGCGCATCGAACACCGCGACATACCTATCAATATCCTCAATACGGGAGCAACTTCGAAATGGCCGACCTAGTGCTGCAAGCCGATCCACGCACTGCGATGGGCAAGAAGAATCGCGCCCTTAGAGCAAGTGGAATCATTCCCATTCATGTTTACGGACTAGACGAAGCACCTCTTTCGCTCCAAGCTGAAGGACACCGGCTAATCAGGGTCGTGCGCGAAGCCGGACGTACATCCACGGTGGTCGTGGAATCGACCAATGGCAGCTCCGATGTCACCTTGGTCCGTGAAATCGCGACCCACCCAGTGTCGGGTGATGTCCTGCACGTCGATTTCTTGCGGGTCGATCTGGACCAATCCATTGAAGCGCCGGTTCCCGTTATTCTGATCAATCAAGACATTGCGCCGGGCACGCGCGGCGGAGCTGGTTTCGTCACCCAAGGTCTTTACGAGGTTGTGTTGGCTGCACGCCCGGGCAGCATTCCGCAAAGTCTCGTGGCCGATTGCATCGTGTTGGAATCTCTAGACCAAGCGATCTTGGCCTCCGACCTTGTGTTACCTGAAGGCGCCGGGCTCGCCGGTGATCCGAGCGAGCGCATCGCTTGGATACAACCGCCTCGTGTCATCGCCGAAGATCTCGATGACGAGGTTGAAGAAGGCTCAGTGGTTGAAGGGGAAGCCGAAGGCGAACCAGAAGTCGCCGAACAGTAGGCTCCACTGGCGCATTTCGCCCGTCCGAAAGATCGGTTTACGCGTCCTGGTTGCTGGTGCCGCGCGTTTAGCGTTCGTGCAAACTCATTCGCTTTCGAGGGCGCTTGTTGCGTACATCGTCGCGCATTGCGTAAGATTTAACGAGAAGCAACAATGTGAATCGCGTTGAATCGACGGAGTTCTTAGCTCGGACGGTTGAACCCATATGGCAAGGCATTATCCAAATGCCGCCGCATCGAAAACACCCAGGTCTAGGGAATATGGGCAAACAGGCGTTCCGAGCGGATCTGTTCCGACGCGATTCCGACGCAGGTAACTGCGGCTACAACAAGGAGTCAATCCATGAATCCTGCCTTAGTAGCCGGCCTCGCAAGCGTGTCTGCGTTGGTGTTTCTGATTGTCGGAGTGGCACTCGGCTATTGGGGCAACTCGCGCCTCAACTCAAGGGCCATACGGGCAACGGAAGATGCACTGACGCAACAGATTGAACAGGCGCGGACTCGAAGCAACGAGATTCTCAAAGAATCTCAACTCAGAGCAGAAGAATTTCGAAAAGAGATCGAAGAAGAAAGGACAAATTCGGCACGCCAAGCGCGGCGCGAACGGCGCGATCTACAACGCATCCAACGGCGGATAGACAGGTCCGCTGAGGAGTCGCGCACGCAACAAACCGACTTGAAGGCTTTCGAAGAACGATTGCAAAAAGCGGATGAAGAGTTGCGCGAGCGCACCGCAACTGAGCTCGAACGCGTCTCCAGCATGTCGAAAGATTCCGCTAAGGACCTTCTGTTCAAGCGTGCAGAAGACGAAAACGCCTACGAGTTCAAGCGTCGCTTCCGCGAAGACGAACTCCGTTACCAAGACGAGGCCGACGACCGAGCCCGCGAAATCTTGGCGGCGTCGCTGCAGCGCTTGGCTTCCGACGTAGTCGGCGAAGCATCAGTGACCAGCATCCCGATACCGTCGGAAGACGTCAAAGGGCGATTGATCGGGCGCGAGGGCCGAAACATCCGGGCGATCGAAGCCAACACCGGTGTCGACCTGCTAGTTGACGATACGCCTGATACCGTAGCGATTTCCTGTTTCGATCCCATCCGTAGAGAAGTTGCCCGTGTGGCATTGGTTCGTCTTATCAAGGACGGCCGCATCCAACCCGCGCGCATCGAGGACGCCGTTCGAAAGTCGCAACGAGAGGTTGATATCGCGGTGCGAAAGGCGGGCGAAGATGCCGTACTCGACGTGGGCATCAGGGGACTCCATCCAGAACTGACCAAGATGATGGGCCGGCTCAAATACCGCTACTCCTACGGTGAAAACGTCCTCCTACACTCCACGGAAGTTGGACACATCTCGGGCATGCTGGCATCTCAGATCGGTGCCAACGCCCAAACGGCGAAGACAGCGGGCTTCCTACACGACATAGGCAAGGCTCTAACTCACGAAGTTGAAGGACCACACGCCGAGATCGGTGCCGACCTCGCGGCTCAATACGACGTGCACGACAACATCGTCGTCGCGATCCGCGAACACCATGACCGCGAAATGACGACACCAATATCGTTTTTGGTCGCCGCAGCCGATGCTATCAGCGCAGCGCGCCCTGGAGCTCGCAGCGATTCCAACGAAAACTACCTGAAACGCCTTAATGAACTCGAGAGCGTGGCACGAGGTTTCGACGGCGTCAGGCGGGTCTTCGCAATTCAGGCTGGTCGAGAGGTACGCGTGTTGGTCGATCCGCAAAAGATCACCGATGCCGATGCGAGCGTCCTTTCGAACGATATCGCCAAAGCGATCGAGCAACGGTTGCAATACCCCGGACTGATCAAGGTGATTGTCATCCGCGAATCGCGCGCGGAGGCGGTGGCCAGCTGATCCGGGTGGCGACTCACAAACGCGGCCGACTCCCCGTGTCCGTTTTTGCCTTGAGGTCAAATGTCGGCGTATAGTTCCGGTGCGAGGCACGATCCGAGAGCGCAACTCGCGATCGCGCCGCGGTGGCACGTACGCGAGGACCTGCACCTGCACACTAACGCCTCCGACGGTGTTAAATCACCTTCCGAGTTGGTCGATCTCATCAGCACGACGACGCTACGCTTATTCGCTATCACCGATCACGACACAACGGTAGGGCTGGACGAAGCCGAGACTGCGAACCTCAAACATCCCAGCATCACATTCATCCCAGGAATCGAATTGAGCGCCGAAGTCGATGGAACTGAGATCCATCTCACTTGCCACTTCATCGATCGTCAAAATACTGAAATGCAATTTGAATTGGCGGCGTTGCTACAAGACCGCGAATCTAAAGCCCAGCAGATCGTCGACCGACTTAGAGAACTGGGTCTACCGGTCGACTGGAAAGATGTGATCGCCAACGCCGAAGGGGCGATCGGCAGACCGCACATCGCGCGCGCGATGTTGGCTCGGGGTTACGTCAAATCGGTCTCCGATGCGTTCACACGTTACCTCTCGCCCGGCCGGCCCGCCTACCTCTCACGGCGTAAACTCTGCGGGATACGTGCCTTGCAATTGGTGCATGCCGCAGGTGGTGTAGCGACGGTCGCACACCCGCGCACCGTGCCCAATGTCGAAGAAGTCTTGTCGACTCTCAAACCACACGGTTTGGCTGGCATTGAAGTTTATGCCGAGAAGTACGGCTCCGATATGATTGATCGGTACTCAACCTTTGCCGACCGATTTGACCTTGTCAAGTCCGGCGGTTCCGACTATCACGCGAACGACACCATCAACGAGATCGTGCCAGGAATGAATGGTCCACCCCCGGGTACCGTACGGAAACTGTATGAACGAGCATTGGAGATGCACGGCGCCAATGGCGTTGGATATCGTCTCAACGAGTCGAAGATGTAGTGGCCGAATAGATGTCGGACACCCTGCCATCCATCGCCCTCGTCGCCGCGGCGTATCTGGTCGGATCGGTTCCATCGGCTTATCTGATCGGGCGATTGATCGCCGGCATCGACATCCGTGAATATGGCAGCGGAAACGTTGGTGCTTCCAACGTATCCGCCCACGTCGGCAAGAAATGGGTGGCTCCCATCGCTTTTTTCGACGTTTTCGTCAAAGGCTCCCTTCCCGTTTACCTAGGTGGCTCCGCGCTCCTGGACCTCGGACCAACCGCGCAAGCGATGGCCGCGTTGGCGGCGATGTGCGGGCACAACTGGCCGATATTTCTGAAGTTCTCCGGTGGTCGGGGGATTTCGGTCGGACTTGGTTCGATGGTCGCCTACGGCATACCACTTTTCATCCTTTGGGCAACGATCCCCGGCATTCTCTTCTCGCTCACACCGTGGCGAGATTCGGCGGTCTCTTGGCTTTTGGCGACAATCTTGATGCCCGTTTGGGCGATATGGGCTGGTTACGGGAGTTGGGTAGCCGTGTATGGTGGTGGATTCGCGTTAATCACGATTATCCGGAGAGTTACATCCGGCGGATTCAAAGATTCGTTGTTAACTTATGGAGAGTTGACGCCTGCCCGACTAGTGTGGAACCGCATGATCTACGATCGCGATATTGCGTCACGTGACACTTGGGTGCATAGCCGCCCAAATCCAAACAACTGAACTGATCTCATGAGCGAGAACTCTACCGAATTAGAACTGAATATGACGCAGTGCCCTCGTGATTCGGGGATGGAGACCAATCTGAGGTGCGGGCAATGCGGTGATCCTATCTGCCCTCGTTGCATGGTATATGCGCCGGTCGGTTCGAAATGCCCAGACTGTGCATCCATCGGCGGCCCGGCAATGTTCAAGGTCACTCAAAGCGACATTGTCCGCATCGGCATCCTCGGTGGTTTAACTGCCGTAGGAATTGGGGCCTTGGCGGCAGTGATCTTAACCGCGCTTTGGACGCTCGACATATTGGAAGGCACCAGTTCTTCGATCTGGCTTATCTTGGTCGGCGTGGCGCAGTTCGCAGGCGTCATGGGCGTAGCCCAGATCATGCAAGCGATTAGCGGTCAAAAATATGCCAACAGTCTCCGGATCTTGGCTGCGGCACTGGCGTTGCTTTTCTACGTCGCAGAGGTGATGGCTGTTGAGATGATCGGACAGATCTTTCCGACCCTATTGGTTGGTGCGGGGATCTTAGTACACCTTCCCGCGCTGATTGGTTTCGGCTTCGGGATCTACTACGCGATGCAGCGATTCAAACCGATGTAGGGATTATCGATCCTTCACCTGAATGTCGATGTGCTACCGCTTCATCGATCATGTCGCGCAGTGACAACGGCGGATCGTAGCCGAAATCTCGCTTTGCCGCTGAAAGGTCGTACTCGTAGTAGGAGGGAGTAATCGGCATATTTACCCGCGTGTACGGAGCGTCGAGTTTCTCAGCTATGTACGGAATCATCACTTCCCAATCGAACGGCTCACGAGATGCGATCTGGTAGGTGTTGCCGAAAGTCGCCGGTTTGCAGAGGGCGTTTTCGTATGCGTGGATGATGTCTCTCACCTCCACGAAGTGCTTCTTCCAAGATCTCCCGTTCCGGTCAGCAGCGACGATTAGATGTGGATCGCCGCTGTAAGCCGCGGACATGATTGCGTACGCAGCGCGACCGTCCGGATCTTTCGATCCTTCGAACTGATCCATGAATGTTCGCAAGTTGAACTGCCCGAAATCCAGCGCCTCGCCTGCGCCCCACGCGTTCGCAAATCGAAACACCGTCGCTGGCAGCGCTTCCGCACGGACGTAGCGATCGACCAGATGCTCGGTCAGGACTTTGGTGTAGCCGTACCACGCCGTTGCCGACAGCGGTAACGAGTCCTCTCGAATCGGCTCCCCGATGCCATCCGGCGGGTACTTGTCCATGGTCGCGTCGGTGCTGGTCACGACGACGTGTTGCAACCGATCCGAATTCGACGCTGCTTCGAGCACGTTGAAAGTGCCTTTGACGTTAATGTCGATGTATTGCTCAGGCGTGAACGGGCCGCCGGCTTGGAACGCTGCACCGAGATGAAAGATCGCTTCGGCACCGTCTGCCGCGCGCTGAACATCTGTATTCGAAGCTAAATCGCCTTCAATCACATCAGCGCCAATACTGGCCACTTTTTCGGATTGGCGATCGTTCGGCCATACCAATCCCGTCACATCGTGTCCCAGGTCGACGAATCGTTTTGCCACGTTGGCCCCAACGCGTCCCGTGATGCCTGTTATCAGTAATCGCATTGACGAATCCTAAGATTGTTCTGTCTTCGGAGAAAGAATAGACGGGTTTCCGGTAAACTGCAATCGCTGAGGCGGTTAGTAGCCGCGACCTCCGGTTACATCACCAACGGGAGAAACTGATGACCAAGATCGAAAAAGTCGAGACCTTCCTCTGGAGTCGATGGCTCTTGATAAAGATCCACTCCGAGGATGGGTATGTCGGCATAGGTGAAGGCGGCGTCCACGGTTGGCAGCGACCGACCAAAACCATGATCGAGGTCATGACCGATTACCTCGTCGGCAAAGACCCTAACCTAATCGAGCATCACTACCAGTACCTCTACCGCTCATCACACTTCATGGGCTCGGTTGTCCAAGGCGCTCTAAGCGCGATTGACATCGCGCTTTGGGACATGAAGGGCAAACGATTGGGTGTACCCATATACGACCTGATGGGCGGTAAAACCCGCGACCGCGTCCGCTGCTACATGCACGTCAACGGTGAAACCGGCGAAGAACTAGCGGAAGATGCGATGCGCTCCAAAAAACAAGGGTTTACCGCGGTTCGTTTCACCCCGTTCCCAAACGACTACTATCTGCACAAGTCGTACACGGAGTGGGCTGATGAAGCAGTGAAGCGAGTCGGCATGGTTAAAGATGCCGTCGGGAGCGACGTCGATATATGCGTTGAGATTCATCGACAGATGAATCCGGCGGAATCGATCTGGCTTGGCAGGCGTCTAGAGCAGTTCAACCCGTTCTTCTACGAAGACCCGATGCTTCCTGACAGCCCGGCACGGATGGCGGAGGTCCAAGCTCAGTGCAACATTCCGATCGCAACTGGAGAGCGGTTCACAACAATTTTCGAATACCAGCAGTTGCTCGAAAACGGCGGGTGTGCATATGTCAGACCCGACCTCTGCCTTTGCGGCGGACTCAGCGGCTGCAAAAAAGTTGCGGCCATGGCCGAGGCACAGCATGTGAAAGTCATCCCGCACAACCCACTGTCTCCCGTATCGACCGCGGCATGCGTTCAGTTAGACGCATGCATTCCTAATTTCGCTTTGCAGGAATACACGGGCGAATCGGAACCGCCAAAGTCGGAACTCTTGGCGGAGCCGCTGGAACTTATCGACGGATACCTGATCGTGCCTGAAGGTCCCGGATTGGGCATCGAGTTGAACGAGGCCGCTCTGACGAGCATTGGTGAACAACAGAAGGTGCTCGACACGCCGATCGGATTTGACGGATCGGTTCAGGATCGGTAAAGAAGAGACAGACGATAGGTGATGGAGCGGGAGACGGGATTCGAACCCGCGACCTTCTGCTTGGGAAGCAGATACTCTACCACTGAGTTACTCCCGCTCGGCGTCGCAGTGGTGCAATTATAGCGATTCGGCGCGGCGGGTCAATTCCAACGCGGCTTCAGACATCGCTCTTCGAATTGAATTCCACCAACGCATGCCAATCAATTTTGTAGTGTGCGGTGGCGAAATCCGAGAGAAATTCAGAAACTAACCGGTTGACCACCCCACCATAAGCCTTCATGAATTCGTCGTTGCGCTCCTTAGCGCGGTGGGCTAACGGCTCGATGATGCGCTTGTAGAACTGTACGTTGTCGGAAATGAGGGACCAGAAATCTTGTCCCGATAGCTTCCAATAGTCACCGCGGTCAAAGAACCTTGAAGTGCGACCGTAGCAACATCCGTTCACGGCTTGCACGTGTAACGTGCTGTTGCCTTGTCTCAATATCTGAGCCGCTCGTCGAAAATCGGCCCGCATTTGTCTTATCTGGCTTGAATTGCCCCAATTTGGACCGGATTTCAAAGAGATTATGTACCTGGTGCTATCAGCGTCAAATTCTAGGTCCACTCCTTCGATCCCAGACACACGCCCACCCCGGGCGACCTCACAAACAAAGCGCGCCAACGTTTCCAAGAAATCACCGAAGATCGTTTCTTCTTGGGAACTTAAGTGGGCGTCAAGCATAGGTTTCACAAGGTCTTGGACGGTACCAATTGCTTTGGCGCGGAAAAGATACGGGTTTTTCCGTCTGAGCAACTTGCCCAGTTGCAAATCATTCAGCTTGTCGACGCGCTTACTATGAAATTCGCCGATGTTCTGCTCAACGAAATCCCGCAATACGTCGTCTGAGACGGTGTTTGCGTCGACTGACAAGTAATCTTTCAACCGTAATTCTCGCCCTCGTCGAGAATAGCAGGTTGCAAAGGCTGTCGGAACGCCGCTTCAATTGCATCGCAGAACTCCGGTTTGATTTCGATTCCGATTGCTCTACGCCTTAGTTCCAAGGCGGCGAATGCAGTCGTTCCCGAGCCTATAAACGGATCTAGCACGACATCTCCAGGGTCGGTGAACAGACGAATGAACCAATTCGGCAACGACCTTGGGAACGCGGCGCTGTGGCTGCGATTGCCACACTCCGTCGCCATATGCAAAACGTTGGTGGGATAAGCCAGGTCGCGACCCACCCAGTTTTCAATCCTTTTTCCGAATCCGCTGCCAACCTTAGATTCGTCGCGAACCCTATCCGTGTCGCTGAGGTTCAAGAGCCGATTGCCAGTCCAATCTCCCATCGGCACCATCACCTCTTCCTGATTCATTTTGAACCGGCGAGCTTTGTTGAAATGCAATAGTCGTTCCCACGAATCGCGAAAACGGTTAGGCCACTTACCGGGATAGCTGTTTTTTTTGTGCCACATGTACTCTTCGGTCCAAAGCCAACCTTGCTGTCGCAAAGCGAGTATCAATTCCAACACGTAAGTGTGGCGCTCGCCGTTCGCTGCGTGTTCCTTAATGTTGAGAACGAAACTCCCTGTTGGCTTCAAAACGCGTAACATCTCGACGGATATCTCAAGGAACCAACCTACGTACGCGTCCGCTTGAATGCCTCCATAACTTGATTTCCTGCGCTCGGCGTACGGCGGGGATGTAAAGATCAAATCTACAGAATCATCGGCAAGATCAGGCAACACTTCAAGCGCATCTCCGCAATAAAGCTCGAATTCGGAAACTGGTTGGATTGTGTAGTACATGCTGTCCATTTTTAACAGGTAACAAACCAAACCGCAAGTTGAATATAGCGGATGCGCGGGCCGACGGAGATCTCTTGTCTTGACTAAACCGCCCAATCCTCGAGGTCCCAGGCCATCTGCCAGAAGTCGCGTTCGTAACGGGTGCACGTGATGTAGGCCTCTCGCATTGCGGATAGCTCCTGACTGCCTGCGGTTGCGGCGACGCGGTCGCAGATGGACCGGGCTTCCAAGGCAACCGAGCGTGATTCTTCGCCCGCATACATGCGTATCCACTCGGCGTAGTGCGGCGCGTTTTGCGGTTCGCCAGCCGCGGCGAGCATCTCGCCCACTTTCCAGTATCCCCAGATGCATGGCACGATAGCGGCGATCAGTTCGCCGAAGCTACCGATTTGGGCAACGCGCAACAGGTAACTGGTGTATGAGTAGGTCGTCGGCGCGTGTTTCTTAGCTTCGAGCTCCTTTGCGGAGATTCCGAGTTGCGAGCAATATGATCGGTGGAGTTCCATCTCGGTGTTTAGGATATGGTCCACCGCCCCGGCGAACCAACTCATGGTGGTGAGGTCGGGAGCCTTAACGGTTCCCATCGCTAAGCATCTCGCGTAGTCGATCAGGTAAACGTAGTCCTGCGTCATGAAATGCTTGAAGCGCCTCGCTGACAGTGACCCGTCTCCGATTCCGAGCACAAACGGGTGTCGCATCATGGCTTCGCGCTGCGGTTTGGAAGAGACTTCGATCTCGTCGCAAAAGGTCATTGCATCAACCTCCTGAGGGATTGGAAATTCGCGCGATTTTCGTTGGTCTGCATCGACGATTCTCGCATATCAGCGTAGCCGCCGAATCGCACCGTCGGACCTCCTCGATGCTGGTATTCTCAAACTTCATGGCATCGAAAAACAAAGCGGACGGTCGAATGGTTTGGCTCGACCTTGAGATGACGGGTCTTGAGGAGCAGCACGTCATCATCGAGGTCGCTACCGTGATCACCGACGCGAATCTGGAAATACTTGCCGAAGGTCCCGATATCGCCATCAATCGCTCGGTCGAAGATCTCAACAATATCGATTCGTGGTCAGAGCGGCAACACACCGAATCGGGTCTGATGGACAAAGTCAGAGCTTCGAAGGTCGGCATAAACGAGGCAGAGAATCAGACGCTCGAGTTCGTCAAAGAATGGGTCGGTAGATGGGAAGCCCCGCTGTGTGGCAATTCGATCTGGGTCGACAGGCTATTTTTGAAGCGCGAGATGCCGAAGTTGGAATCCTACCTGCACTACCGAGTGGTGGATGTCAGCAGCATCAAGGAACTCGTCTCCCGTTGGCATCCAGATCTAACGAATCCCCCACCTAAATCGAAGTCTCACCGGGCATTGGACGATGTCCGCGAAAGCATCGACGAGTTGCGGTGGTATCGCGGGCGATTCTTCAACTCCCCCGAAACTGTGGCGAGCGACACGAACAACTAAACATCACCCGAGCAACTGCTCGGTTCGTCGTTCCGCCTCGATCAGCTGGGCATCGCTCTTGCGGCGTTCGGAATAACGGCTGAGCGAGGCTAATATCGTCGAGTGCGGTCGACCGCCCATCAGTATGCCCGTCTCCGAACTCGTGAGTCCGCTCTTCTCACGCAACATATAGATCGCCACGTCGCGCGCCGCCGTGACCGACCGGTTGCCCCGACCTGGGCGGCACAACTGGTCATTGCTGATAGAGAATACGCTGGCCACGGCAGCGATGATGTCGTGCGGCCGCACCAACGTCGGTGCTGGCGCAGTTATTCGATCGCGCACGGCGTCGACGGCCACCTCCAAGCTAACCATCCTGACACCTTCCGCTTGAGTAATCCCAGACAACTGCATATGCGCGTCGACGCGGGCGATGTCGCCGATGACCTGGCGAACGTTTCGTATGGTCTCCTTCGACAAGCGGTCCAAAGCTGCGTTGCTGAGCAGCAACTTGCGTTCAGAAGAGTATCGCTGAAGCAATGAACGCTTCAATTCGAAATCCGGCGGGGATATCGAAATCTCGAGTCCACCAGCCAACCTGGAAACGATCTCATCTCCCAGATCGGACATCGGATAAGCGCTGTTGAATGTGAATGCAACTTGTTTGCGGTTCGACAGCAAGTGCTCGAGGATAGTGAGCAGGAATGACAGCGTCTTCGTTTTACCGATGAGCCTCTCGATGCCATCGACGAGTAGCGCATCGACATCGCGATAACGGTCGCGCACCGCAGCGACCTTGCCGTTCTGCGACGACTTCACAAAACTGTCGACGAACTCTTCACCCGTAAGGCAGATGACATTCATCATTGCCTTGCGCATCTCGTTGGCTATGGCGTTGATCAGATGAGTCTTGCCCTGGCCCGTTTCCGACGCAATCGTCAACGGATTAAACTCGTCGCCCGGATCGTCTACAACCCTCCGTGCGGCGTTCAACGCGTGGGCGTTGCTCGCCGACCTCTCGAAACGTTCGAAAGTGCATTTCGGGATCGCCGGAAAGTAGCGCGCGTTCTCGCGTGCCACGGTAGCTCGGTGTCGACTCAGTCGAACATCGGCCCACTCGGTGTAGTCTCCGGCGAGTCCTTCCCGAACCAACACGTCGCTGCTGGTGTAGGCGATCGTGTCGAGTTCGATCTTTACTTTCTGGTCGAAAACCTCGGATGCGAATCGACGGATGCTCCGCACTACGCGTTGGCGAATCCAAGCAGCCACGAAACCGTTTTTGACGGCGATTCGCAACATGCCGTCGACGAACGATGTCGCCTTAGAATCGGCTAGGTATGCATTGAAATCGGCTTGGTTATCGATCTGCACCTCGACCATCCCGAGCACAACTTTCCACCGATTTTGCAACGCGCAAGCATCACTGTCTGACAGGTCATCAGCCACAGATCATCCTTTCGGGAACGAATAAAATCAACGACACGCTAAGTCGCGGATTGGGGCTTCAAGCGCAAGCACCAATTGTCTTGCTCTCGAACCGCATCCTCAGAGTCCGAGAACATCATCAACTAGATTTAACATATCGCCACTGGCGAAACCGCGCAACGCGCAAACGCCGTTTTTGAGCGGTTTTTGAACTGAACTTCGCCGATTGAACAAATGTTTGACATCGAAAATCCAAGGGGTTGAACGAGGCGAATACGGCCAAGAAAATCAGGTGTTACCCGCTGTTGTGGCCCCAATCGCCTGTTCCTTCGATTGCCGAATCACCGACCACATGGATCAACAGTCGAACGCGCCAAAAGGTGTTGCAATGAGAGCGATATTTTTCGGAACTCCAAACGCCGCAATCGCGTCTTTTCGCGCACTGCTCGGCGCAGGAATCGATGTCCCGATGATCTGCACTCGGCCCGCGCGCCGCGCCGGGCGTGGCCGCATCAACGCGCCATCCCCGGTGGAGATTTTCGGAAACGGTTTGGGAATCCCGGTCATCACGCCCCGGGCGTTGGACGCCGAAGCCGTAGCAACTATTCGGGGCATCGAAGCGGATGTTTACGTCGTCGTCGCGTATGGCAGGTTCATTCCCGGCGAACTCCTGTCGGTTCCGCGATTGGGCGTGGTGAACGTCCACCCGTCGCTACTGCCGAAACACCGGGGACCGAGCCCGGTCGCAACCGCCATCCTCGAAAACGACGAGTCGACTGGTGTGTCGATCATGCTGCTTGACGAAGGGATGGACACTGGCCCGATCTTGGCTCAGTCCGAATCAGTGAGTATTTCAAGCGATGTCCGATGCGACGCGTTGACCGAGCGTCTTTTCGATCTCGGTGCGGAGATGCTACCTTCGGTGTTGCGCGATTACGGGGCCGGGAAACTCACGCCGCGAACGCAGATCGATGCTGACGCGACGGTAACCAGTTTGTTGACCAAAGGTGATGGGGACATAGATTGGACGGCTCCTGCCGATCGGATCGTTAGAATGAACCGGGCTTATCACCCGTGGCCGGGCACCAGCACCTTGTGGGGCAGCGACGCATACAAGGTTGTTGACATCGAAATTGGTGATGGTCTGGCTTCAGGGCCAGATCTCGATCCGGGTACCGTGATCCGGGCGGATGATGGCAGCGTTTGCGTTTGCGCGGGATTTGGGTCATCGGTGAGGTTGGTGACGGTTCAAGCTGCGGGCAGGCGGGCGATTTCAGCTGGAGAATTCGCCAACGGCAGGCCTGAGTTCATTGGTTCGAGATTGGGTGCAGAATAGAGTCGATTTTGCAACAGCTAAGCCGAGGGAGAACGGAATGATAGTCGATTGCCATGTTCATGTATGGGAGCTGCCTCCGATAGCGCCTGTTGGTCCCACTGCTCCGAGTTGGACGGCGGTTATGGAGGAGGCTGGTCCGACGGAGTTGTTGATTTCAGATATGGACGTAAACGGCGTTGATGCGGCGGTGCTGGTGCAATCGAGCGGTTCGACTTGGGACAATACGTACATCGCGGAATCGGCGAATGCGGATCGTGCTCGATTTCGATCGATAGGTCTTGTCGACCCGATGGATCCGGAGAATGCTTCGGTGGCAGTGCGGTGGATGGATGAGTTTGGGATGTCGGGTTTTCGTTTTCATCCGGACTACTATCCGGATGACGAGGTTTTGAACCCGGTTCGGAATGGGGCGATGTTTCGGGCGATTGAGGAACGTAGTGGGATCGTGAAGGTTCACAATCGCGTTGGTAATGTGGGTCAGGTGGCGCGGATCGCGCCAGCGTACCCGGGGATTACTTGGATCATCGACCACATGATGTATCCGGAGCCTTGGATGGCGGGCGATGGTTGGTCGGCGTATCTGCCCGTTTTGGAGTTGGCCCGGTTTCCGAATATGGTGATGACGATTTCAGATGTGCACAATCGCTCAGTGGAAGGATTTCCGTTCGGCGATATGCATGGTGTGGTGATGATGGCTATCGACGCATTCGGGATCGACAGGTGCATCTGGGGCACGGGATATCCGGGGTACCTGAGGGAGAAGAATGGTTGGATTTCGTTGGCGGATGAGTTGCGGTTGGTTCGGGAAGGATTTGATTGGTTGAGTGACGGGGAGCGTGGGATGTTGCTCGGAGGGAATGCGAAGGGAGTTTATGGGTTCTAATCACCTACGCGGTCAGTGCAGGCGGCCGAGTTCGGATTTGCGTTGTTGTTTGGTGATGTTTCGTTCGCGGTTGTAGGATTTTTCTAGAGTTTCGTCGTTGAAGGTGACGGGGTGGGTCATGTTCTTGCGTGAGCGTTGTTGGCGGGCGCGGTTGCCTTGGGACGCTGGTGGGAGTTCGTCGGCTCCAGATTCTCGTTTGGGCTCGGTTGGCATGAGTCGGTTATAGCAGGTTCCGGCGATCTATTCGGAGTCTTCTTGTTCCTCGTCGTCTTCGTCGGGTGTGAAGCCGGGGACGAGTTGGAAGCGTTTGAAGCCTTCGGCAAATGGGGCGTCGATGTTTTTGGCGTTTTCGGCTCGCCATCGTCGCATCCATTTGTGGACATTTTCGGGTTGGTCGAGTTGGCTTACATGAGCCTTGATGGCTCCGATGGCTTTTTCGACGTCTTCTTCTTCGAGTGGGTTCCAGTGGCTGCTTCCTTCACCGAACATCATGACCCAGACTTCGTGGACTTTCCAAGGTTCGAGGCCTTGTCCCAGGAGACTTTCGTCCCACAGGTGGTCGCGCGCGGCGGGGAATACGGCGGAGAGTGCGGCTTCACCAGCGGCGAAGTGGTCGGGATGGCCGATGTAGTTGGAGTGCGAGAGGTCGCGTGTAGGGTTTGTGGTGATGAGGATGTGGGGCCGGTGTTTCCGGATTACGCGGACGATTTCACGGCGGAGGGTGATGGTAGGTTCGAGGTAGCCGTCTGGGAAGTCGAGGAATTCGATGGATTTGAGACCGAGTACGCGTCCGGCGTCGGTTTGTTCCTGCTTTCGGATTCGGCTGAGCTCGGTGGCAGAGATCGACCGGTCCTCGGTGCCTTTGGATCCGTCGGTGCACATGACGTAGACGACTTCCCATCCGAGTCGACACCATTTTGCGACGGTTCCGGAGCATCCCCAGTCGGCGTCGTCGGGGTGTGCGAAGACGACCATTGCACGGGAATGTTCTTCTTGTTCGGGCGGGAGGGGTTCGGGATCGGTGGTCATGCGCTCGGTTTCGTTATACGTATGAGTGTGTTACGAGAATCAATGTTAATTTTGGCGCGCTGAAATCGACCTATTGAGGTCGTCGGGTCGTGGGATCGAGTCTTTGGTTGATTTGTTCAGGTTTCGGTCATTGTTTTATGGGCGCCCCCTCACCCCCGGTTCAAGCCCGGGGCAGGCTCTAGCCCTCTCCCACGGAGGGGAGAGGGGACAATCGTCGGTTGTCGAAGCATCGCCGCGTCGTTTTCGGGTTCGCGCGGGCGAAACTGGTTGGTGACTTTTTATACAAAATACAGCGTCGCCGATGTCGCCAGACCATCGGTAATGCGGACGGTCGCCGGTAGGTGGAGCGTCTGGAATCAGTCGATTTTTGTCTCTCATCGATGCTGTAGCCTCGGCCGCTCGACGAAGCGGTCAGACGTCTGCCGGGTAGAACGGGGTTTCGCTCGGACCTTGAACGGTCAAACCCCGGGGCGCGAGGGCGACCACAAGGGTCGCCCCTACGTCTTGAGGGTGTCCGTCTCGGTTGCTGGTCGGAGCCGGCTACCTGCTCCGCATCCGAGCCCTGGAGCCACAAGCCCGCAGTGGCCGGGTTGTCGATCTGCGTTGCGTCCCAACCTATCCTCGACTTCTGGCGGGCACCGTTGCGGACCGTTTGGGCAAGCTTCTGATGCTTACACGATCCTGTGTTGTCCCTTCCGCAGACCGGGGTTCAATATTCGATTGTCGATATCTTTGCGAAAAGGAGCGCTTGCCCTCGACGCGGCGATACTTCTGGGCGCCGGTGCTGATGGCCGTCGGCGTTGGCGCTTGGTTGTTAATGTGGTATATGCGTTGTGGATTTGTCAAGCGCGGATTGGCGGGAATTTTCGGGATTGAAGGATGGGCGTGGCTGTTTGGGTTGGCGGCCCGCGCCCCTTTTTCCCGTTCCACCCTCACCCTAGCCCTCTCCCATCGAGGGAGAGGGGACGCCCCCATCGTCACTCCGCCCTTGAGCTCGTCGTCTTTCGCAGAGCGATATGGGCGTGTCTTGGGCGTGCTTGGGTTCGGCGCTTTTTCCTTTTCACCCTCACCCTAACCACCTCCCATCAAGGGAGATGGGGTGTACGCGTGGTGGAGATTCCTTGGAATATGGTGTCTACGGTTTTTTGGATTTGGTTTCGGTTTTGGGGTACTCCAAGAATGTTGCGGGCAAAGATGGATCCGACCATTGCGTAGACTGCGGCTTCGAGGTCGGTGTCAGGGCGGATTTCTCCGCGTTCGACGCCTCGTTGGAGCACTGCAAGGGTGTCATTTCTTCGGGGTCGCATGATTCGGTTGCGGAATAGTTCAAGGAGTTCTGGGTTGCGGCGTTCTTCGACGAGCAGGGCGCCCATTATGGATAACCCGGGGGTTAATCCGGGGCCGTGTTCGAATGCGATCTGGTTTTGGACGAGGATCTCGATGATGACGTCGCGGGCGCTGCCAGTGTCTGGTGGCGGCCCGATGTTGTCGATCAACGATCTCATCGCGGCAGCTGTGAGTTCTTCTTTGCTGTCGTAGCGTCGGTAGATGGTGGTTTTGCCTACTCTGGCGACGTTTGCGACGCGTTCGATGGACATTGCGGCGTATCCGACGTCCATGAGAACTTGAATAGTTGCCCGAAGGATTGCCCGATCCAGTTTGGGGTCACGGGGCCTTCCAGGTTTGGGATCAGGTTCGGTCAATTGCTGAGTTTTCTCGGTTGTTGTGTGACTTTTGGGGTTGTCTATTGGGATTGGAGATCGTCTTGGTTTGGGGATTGCATGTCCTCAGGCAGCGAAAGATGGTGTGGTGGCATGATTTTGGCTACTAGTATGGCGCCGATCACAGCTACTGTTGCGCCAACGATTACGGCGATGCCGAGGGAATCGGTGAACGCGGTTTTTGCGGTTGTGAAGAGAGTTAGAGCGAGTTGGTCTGGGAGCATGGCGGTGATTTTGGCGGCTGCCCCGATGGAGTCGGTGGCAGCGATGGCGGCTTCAGCGGGAAGCCCTGGGAGCTCGGTGAGGGCTTGTTCCATTTTTTGGCTAAAAACGGTGTTGATGACGGATCCGATGACTGCGACGCCGAGAGCACCGGCGGTCTGTCGGGTGACATCACTCATAGCGGAAGCGACTCCGGCGTGTGCTTCAGGGACAGCTCCCATGACGGAGTCAGTTGATGGTGCCATTACGTTTCCCATGCAGAAAGCGAGGAAGAAGAAAGTGGCGCCGACGATCCAGAAGCTCGTGTCGACTTGCCAGAATGCGATTGTGGCGAAGATTACGGCGACGCCGGTGAATCCGGCGGCGACGACTTTGTTGGCGCCAAGTTTTCCGACGATGCGATGGCTGAGACCGGCGCCCATTGCCATTCCAAGGGCGATGGGTATCATCCTGATTCCGGCTTCCAAGGGAGTGAATCCTTGAACGAACTGTAGGTACTGCGTCATTCCGAAGATCATGCCGAAGAGGGCGAAGAATCCGATGGATATGGCGCCGGCGCCGGCGGAGAATCTCGGGTTCTTGAAGTACTCGATGTTGAGCATGGGATGATCAGTCTTCATTTCCCAGAGGATGAAAAGGGCGACTAGTCCCCTTCCACCCAATAGTCCGGCGATGACGAAGGAGTCGGTCCACCCGTGGGTTGGTGCTTCGATGATGAAGTAGACCAAGGTGGTGACGGCTGCGATCGACAACACTGCGCCTGGAATGTCTAGCGAGGTCGGGTTGGGATCGCGGCTTTCGGGGACGAGGATTAGCCCGGCCAATATAGCGATGACCACGATGGGTATGTGTTGACGAAGAAAACGGCACCCCACCAGAAGTATTCGAGGAGGAGCCCGCCGGTGAGTGGGCCTAATCCGACGCCCAATCCGGCTACTGCGGCCCAGATTCCGATGGCTTTTGCGCCTTCTTCTCTCGGGAAAACGTCGGTCAGTATGGAGAGCGTGGAAGGCATGATGAGTGCGCCGCCGATTCCCATCAGAGCGCGTGCGACGATAAGCTGTGCGCTGGAATCCGCGTATGCTGCGTACAGCCTGGAAAGTCCGAAGATTACGAGGCCAAGTTGGAGTGCGCGCTTTCGTCCGAATCAGTCACCCAGCAGACCCATGGTCAGGAGCAGGCCGGCAAAGACGAGGATGTAAGCGTCGACCATCCACTGGTGGGAAGTTGCGCTGGCGTTGAATTCTTGTTGGAGGGTCGGGATTGCGACGTTGAGGATGGTGTTGTCGAGCCCGATGATGAGCAGGTTCAAAGCGAGGATTACTAGTGTCCACCAACGTCTCTTGTAGATGGCTGCCCGTGTCGGGTCTGCGATTGTTGACTGCATTGTTCGGCCTCCATTAAGTACCGATACCGTCTCGTAATTATTTAGAAGTTTTCAGCTGGGCGTGTGCAAGCGGTTTGGGCGAGGGCGTTGTGCGGATGTTTGGTTTAGGATTTTGAGGATGGGTGAGAATGCAAATGGGCCATTGGTTTCGGTGATTATGGGTAGTCGGTCGGACTTGCCTACAATGCGTCATGCGGCGGACGTGCTTCGGGAGTTGGGGGTTGCGCATGAGGTGCGGATTGTTTCGGCTCATCGGACGCCGGAGTTGATGACGGAGTTCGCGCGGTCGGCGAAGGGGCGTGGGGTGAAGGTGATAATCGCTGGTGCTGGTGGCGCGGCGCATCTGCCGGGGATGGTGGCGGCGAACACGATTTTGCCGGTGATCGGGGTGCCGGTCGAGAGTAGTGCGTTGAGTGGGTTGGATTCGTTGCTGTCGATTGTGCAGATGCCGCGCGGGGTGCCGGTGGCGACGGTGGCGATTGGTCGTTCGGGTGCCGTGAACGCGGGGTTGTTGGCGGCGCAGATTGTCGGGGCATTTGATGGGGATGTGCAGGCTCGGTTGGAGAAGCGGAGAGCCGATGCTGAAGCGGAGGTTTTGGCGGGGACGTATGTTGGTGAGGATGATCTTGCCGGTTAATCTCCGGCGTCATGTCGATGTCTGACGTTTCGCCACGAAGTTTGCCACCCGGTTCGGCGATCGGGATATTTGGTGGTGGTCAGCTTGGTCGGATGTTGGCGATGGCGGCGCGGGCGATGGATGTTCGGTCGGTTTCGTTGGATCCGGGTAGCGATTGTCCGGCTTCACAGGTTACGGATTTTCATATTGTTGCGTCGTATGACGATTTGGATGCGGCGCGGGAGTTGGCGGATCGGTCGGATGTGGTTACTTATGAGTTTGAGAATGTGGATGCTACGGCGATCGAGGTGATTTCAGAGTTGAAACCGGTCTATCCGTCTCCATCGGTGTTGCGGGTTTGTCAGGACCGGGAGATTGAGAAGGATACGTTGTCGGCATTGGGGATTCCGGTGCCTGAGTACCGGGTCGTGCGGAGTGTTGAGGATGCGGCTTCGGCTGTGGGCGATGTTGGTTTGCCAGTGGTGATGAAGACGGTGCGATGGGGCTACGACGGAAAGGGTCAGCGGGTAATACGTGAGAGCGGTGAGGCAGCGGATGCTTTTGGTGCGTTGGGCGGGAGTTTTGATGCGCCTGTGATTGTTGAAAGTCTGGTGGATTTTGCAATGGAGGTTTCGGTCGTTTGCGCTCGGGACCTGGAGGGAGAGATGCGGACGTTTCCGGTTTCGGAGAACGTGCATGTGGAAGGTATTTTGGACACGTCGATTGTGCCGGCGCGGTGCTCGGATGCCGTTAAAGCCGAAGCGGAGCACGTGGCGAAGGCTGTCGCCGAAGGTTTGGATGTGGTTGGACTAGTCGCGGTGGAGATGTTTGTGACGCGAAGTGGGTCGGTGTTGGTGAATGAGTTGGCGCCGCGTCCGCACAATTCGGGGCATTGGACGATTGAGGGTTGCGTAACGTCGCAGTTCGAGCAACTGGCGCGGATTCTTGTGGGCATGCCGATGGGCGACGTTGGATTGAGGTCGCCGACGGTGATGGTGAACCTTTTGGGCTATGTTTGGGAGACAACTGGCGGGTCGCCAGACTGGTCCGCGGTCTTGGAGATGCCGCGGACGCATCTGCATATCTATGGGAAGTCAGGTTATCGAGTTGGGCGTAAGATGGGGCATATCACGGTTAGTGGGGATACGGTCGAGGAAGCGTTAGCGTTAGCGATCGCTGCTCGCGAGGCGGCGCGGATTCGGTTCGCTTAAAGTTAGAAGCGATTTGCCATCGTCGACTGAAAATTTTATACCTGAAACCGAGGACGAAAATGTGCGCCCCGAGGTTGATCGACCTGCGCCTGTGAATTTCGAAATCTCGGAGGAAGCGGTTGCGGTTATCAACGCTTTGAGGGAAGGGTATCGGAGTGTTGAGAAGCGTGGGCACATTCTCAATGAAGCAGAGACTCGGCAGCTTCTGATTGAGCCGGTGCTCAATGCTTTGGGTTTCCCTCCTAGCCACCGTAGGCCTGAAGGCGGTGATCGTGGCAACCGGCCAGATGAGATCTGCTACAACCGTGAAGTGCAACCCGAGCTGGTTTCGGCGGCGATCATTCTAGAGGCGAAGTCGTTATATACCAACTTTGACGTGCAGGAGCAGCCGGGTCGTCGCGCTTCGTCGCCCGATCGGCAGATTCAACGGTATCTACGGCAGCACGTTGCTAGCGGGCCATCAACTATCGGCATCTTGACCGACGGAGTTCGGTGGCGAATATATGAGCGTTCAGGGTTGGATATTGCGTTTATCGAGGAGTACGACTTTCGTCAAGTCGCCCGGAACTTTTGGCGTCCGATAGCCTCATTTGGTGCGAAGGTGATTGCGGAGTTCGACGCTTTTGTCGAGACCGCAACTCGTTGTTTCGCCAAGCCAGTGCCGCTAGTGCTTACGATGGAGGCCGATCCCGTCGTCGAGCTTCTAAGTACCGTCGCCCGGGGCGCATCGCCTTCCGAGATATTGCGACACGTGATTCTGGATGATGAAATCGAGATACGCGACGATATCGCCGATCAGGTGGCTGTGATCGGGTTGCAAAAGGATACTTTCGAGAACGATTGGGGAGACAATGTGTATCTCATTGGGCCAAAGACGGCGCAAGAGGGGCAATTGTCGCTAAGCGATGAATTGACGGTCGCGGTGCTCAAGTTTAAGTATTCGGAGTTGGGTTTGGGAAGAGGGGACACTGCGACAAGCGCTCGGATATTCGCGCGAGCATCGGGATCTGCGATGTCGGTACTGCTCATCTACTCATCAGCGCCGGACGGCACTGTTGAAGCGCGTCTTGCGGCATGTGCGGATGGCAAAGTGAACATGACCGCCGCATTCGATCCGGAACTGCCTTTGCCGTCGGCGCGGACGGCGATAACGCAGATCGTCGAACTTCTCTCTCTCGAGCAGGCTTTGACCGCGGATGATCTGTTGCAACCGCTGGAAGTAGCACCGCTACGGCAGAAGTTCTACCAAGAAGTCACGCGATGGACGTGGGATCTGCAACGCGATCAGTCGTTAGCTCATCGTCAAGCGGTGTTGAAGCACCTGATACGCGTGATGTTCACGTGGATACTAAAAGAGGAGTCGATAATCCCGCCAGAGGTATTCGAGTACGGGTACGCCGCGAACAACCTTGACGACATCAAAAATTATCACTCCGAGATACTGAGTTACGTGTTTCACGAGCGTCTGAACGTTGTGGAAGACCAACGGAGTCCGCACTCGCTCGCGGCATTAAATCACATTCTGGACCAGGCACCATTCCTTAACGGTTCACTATTTGCCAGGAACGGCGACGATGTCGAACTTGCGATACGTTCGGAACTCTACTGGAATACAGATGCCGACAGCCCAGGACTATTCACCATATTCTCTCGCTATCACTGGACGACTGACGAGCATCGGCCGGGTGAGAGCGAGCAGACTCTCGACCCCGAGTTGTTGAGCAACCTATTTGAGCAGCTCATCACGCCTACTGAAGAGGGCAGGGAGCCTCCGCCAAGACAACCGCAGGGCACCTACTACACTCCCGCGGATGTTGCTGACGAGATGGTGAAGGACGCGCTCGCCGTGGCAGTTCGGGATTACGCGCCCGGCAACATTGCTGATGAGCAGTTGCTCGATCTTTTCGGCGATGCCGACGGTACGGTCCCGGAGTTAGAAGCTGCTGAGAGAACCAAGTTGGTCAACCGTATCGCAGAGCTGCGGATTTTCGACCCTGCAGTTGGCTCTGGGGAGTTCCTTTTCAGCTGTTTGATCGCGTTGAAGACCGCGCGGATCAAATTGAACGGCAAACAGGTAGACGCAACGCGCGAGATCATTAAGAAGCAGCTGGCAGGACAGGACATCAACGCGCTAGCCACTCAGATCACGCGATTGAGATTGTTCATTGCGATCGAATCGGCCGAGAAAGGGAATTCGTCCCATGAACCCTTGCCGAACCTTGAAGCCCGTATAGTCTGCGCCGATACGCTCGAAACGATTGCGGATCCAAGTTGGCGACCCGACCAGCCCGCTTCGTTAGGGGACTGCGAACCAGATTTTGTCGTATCGCTCGCAGAACTCGCACGGAATCGTAAGAAGTGGTTCGATGCGCACTCTGAATCCGAAAAATCTGAACTGCGCAGCACCGACGCGGCGCTGAGAGAGAAACTGACTTCGTACCTAGGAGAGAATGGCAACGACTCGATAACCAGCCCCGAGCTTAAAGGCTTCATCAACTATCCGTTGCTGAGCACGCGCTTCGAGCACGCGCAAACCGATGCAAGATTGCTGTTCTATGAGCCCGATCAGGACGGCTTCGATATCGTGATCGGCAATCCACCCTACGAGCGACTATCGAGGTCAATTGACGCGAAACGTAAGAAACAATTGGTTGAGGCCAAGCACTACAAGACCACTAACGCGAACGATCTCTACACGCTCTTCTGCGAAGCGGCCCTCGCGCTCGCGAAGCCGAAGGGTGGAGTGATAACCATGATCGTGCCGCTATCGATAGCGTTTGGACAACGCAAGCGGTCCGTCCGCCAACTGTTCGAAGAGCGCTGCGGTACCATCCATCTGCGGCACTACGACAACAGGCCTGACACGACATTCAACCAAAGCCCAACGGTCAAATCGCCGTCAAACAGCCAAAGAGCCACCATCATCATCGCGACGCTCGATAAAATGGTTGCGCCCGTTGTTCGATCCACTGGTATACAAAGATGGGCATCAGCGGACCGTGAATCATGTCTTAATCAAAGATGCACCACGGACATCTCGGACCGCGTCCAGCATGACGAGATTCGCATATATGCGCAGTGGCCTAGAATCCCAACTCCAGAAGTGGCCCAGATGGTGCGAGCTATAAGCCTGCAAGAGGGAGCTATCAGCAATTTCACTTCTAGCGAAGGATATGAATTGGCTCTGCCCAGCACCGCCGGCTACTTCATCAACTGCATTCCTAAGGGAGCCGTCTCGCCAAAAGGCGAGAAGATTTTCTCACTGTCCGACGAAATCTCATTCAAATTGACGATCGCCGCAACAAACGGTCATGTGGGATATGCATGGTGGCGCGTGTTCAGCGATACGTTTCATGTAAATCTACATGAAATTACTAGTATGACCATTCCTGACGCATGGATAAACCGACCAGATATCGCAATGGGTTTGGCTGACGAGTTACTCACTGCCATCCCGGATTGCACAGTTGAGATGAAAAAGGTTGGCAAGATTTGGCGCAACGTCAACTTTCACCTGAGACCCGATCTGATAGAAGAGTTGGACCGGTTGCATATCGAGGCATTGGGTCTTGACGTTGAGCCGTTGCTAACGCATCTGAAGATCATGCGTTCGAGTAGCAGTTGGGACTTTAGCGGGACGTTCTGAAGTGACGAGGTAGAGTTACGATGCCTGCTTTAGTAGTTACAGCGCCAACGGAGTCGCGGCGGTTGATCCGCAGGCAGCGTTGGAATTTGGTGCGTGGGATTATGGCGTTGTTGACCGTGTTCGTGATTGGGGTCGTGGGATTCAGGGTGATTGAGGGAGAGGGTTGGACGTGGTTGGATGCGGCGTATATGGCGGTAATCACGATGTCGACGGTGGGGTTCGAGGAAGTGAGGCCGTTGAGCGAGAGCGGTCGAATCTTCTCGATGGTGATCATTGTGACGGGGGTGGGAGCGTTTGCGTATACATTTGCAACCTTGGGGGAGCAATTGATATCAGGTCAGTTGGTTTCGAACTTGAGGCAGCGAGGGACGGAGGCGATGTTGCGTCGGTTGCGGGGGCATCACATCGTGGTAGGTTACGGCGATACTGGGTCGGTCGTGGCTGCGGAGCTGAATGCGTTGCACAAGTCGCGGGTGATTGTGATCGATGAAGATGGTGGGAAAGTTCGGAACGCGTCGGAGGACGGGTTCGTGGGGATTCACGGAGATGGAGGTCAGGACGAGGTGTTGATGAAGGCTGGGATCATACGTGCTGAGAGTTTAGTCTGCACCGTATCGCCGGATTCGGCGGCGTTGATGACGGTGTTGACGGCGCATGTGATCGCGCCGGATCTGGAGATCATCACCAAGGCGACGTTGCCTGATTCTGAGGCAAAGTTATTGCGAGCGGGCGCGACGAAGGTCGTGTCGATGCATGACATTGCGGCGCGGAGCATCGTGGACGAGATATTGAATCGTGGTCGTTCGAACGAGACAGGTAATCCGGCTATCGAGGTGGATGGCGGGCGATTGCCGATCACATCGGCTGAGGTCGAGGTCCTGGAAGGTGGGATACTTGCGAACAGAGCGATTGGTGATTCAGGGATTATGGCGGACAGCAAAGCGGATATCGTTGCGGTCAGACGGCAAGGCACGGGTGAGGTGGTGGACGCGGATGACGATACCATCCCGCATGTTGGTGACGCGCTGATATTGGTTGGATCGCCGCGTCATGTTGAGGACGCGGTGGACGCTTTGAATGCTGGTCAGTCTTAACCGTCAGGCGACGGATTCGCGTTGCTTTTGGAGTGCTTCTCGGCCTGCGTCCAGGGTTTCGATGATGGTGTCGGCGTCGAATACGCAGCCTCCCCAGATGCCGCCGGATGCGGCCTGGAGTGCGGCCCATAGTCGGGAATCGTCGGGCAATTGGGGGTGGGGGGCTAAGTTTTCGGGGGTTGAGCGTTCTTCGAGTTCTCGCGTTCCCCATTCTGAGCCGCGGTAGTCGCCGTCTTCGCCGACAAGGTTGATGGCGCCAGTGAGATCGTTTCGGTCGATGACAATCTCGATGAGATCGCCTTCGTGCACTCGGCCGACGGGGCCACCGGCGAGGGCTTCGGGTCCGACGTGTCCGATGCAGGCACCGGTGGAGACGCCGGAGAACCGGGCGTCGGTGATCAGTGCGACGTGTTTGCCGTATGAGAGGTGTTTGAGTGCGGCGGTGATCTGGTAGACCTCTTCCATGCCGGTGCCGAGTGGGCCGCCACAGGTGAGGACCATGATGTCGCCGGCTTTTATCTTGAACGACTCGTCTCGGGTCTTGATGGCTCGGATGGCGTCGCGTTCGGAGGTGAAGACGCGGGCGTTACCGGTGTTGCGGTAGACGCCGTCATCGTCGACTACGGTGGGATCGATGGCGGTGGACTTGATGACGGAGCCTTGCGGCGCCAGGTTTCCGCTTGGGAAGGTAACAGTGCTGGTGAGGCCTTTGGATTTGGCGCGATCGGCGGACATGATGACGTTGTCAGGATCTACACCGTCAACGTTGCGTAGGTAGTTGCGCATGTCTTGTCGGCGCTCGGAGGCTTCCCACCAATCTAGGTTTTCGTCGAGGGATTGGCCGGTGGCGGTGAGGACCGATGTGTCGAGGAGTCCGAGGTTTCGGAGGTGGAGCATGACTTCGGGGACACCGCCGGCGGCGTAGAGTTGCGCTGTGGGGTGTCCGATGGGGCCGTTTGGCAGGACATCGACAATGCGGGGAACGTCGTCGTTGATGCGTCGCCAGTCGTCGACGTTCATTCGATAGCGTCCGGCGGCGTGTGCGATGGCGGGAGTGTGTAGGAGCAGGTTGGTGGAACCGCCGCAGGCAGCGTGGACGACCATTGCGTTTTCGAATGCGGCGTCGGTGAGGATGTCGTTGGATTTGATGCCGCGGTTCTCGGCCATGACGAGGGCGCGAGCGGAGCGGACGGCGATGTCGAACCATGCGGGGGTGCCGCTTGGTGAGAGTGCGGCGTGGGTGATGGCGAGTCCGAGGGATTCGGATACGACTTGGGAGGTGCCGGCGGTGCCGAGGAATTGGCATCCGCCGCCGGGGGAGGCGCAGGCGCGGCAGCCGACGTCTTGGGCATATTCGAGGGTGACTTCGCCTTGTGCGAAGCGTGCGCCGATGGATTGGATCATGCCGGCGTCTTCGCCGCTTTTGGGTGCGAGGGTCACGCCACCGGGAACGATGACGACGGGTTTGTCGCGCAGTCCAGCAAGGGCCATCATCATCGCGGGGAGGCCTTTGTCGCAGGATGCGACGCCCATGACGCCGCGGGCGGTAGGGAGGGATCGGGCTTGGCGTCGGAAGACCTGTGCGGCATCGTTGCGGTATGGGAGGGAGTCCATCATGCCGGTGGTGCCTTGGGTTCGGCCGTCGCAAGGATCGGAGCAGAATGTGGCGAAGGGCAGGCCGTTGAGTCGGTCGAACTCGTTGGCGGCAGCTTTGACCATTGAGGCGAGTTCGAAGTGTCCGGTGTGGAGTCCGAGCGCTATGGGGGTACCGTCTTCCTCGCGCAGTCCTCCTGCGGTGGCGAGGATGATGAACTGCTTGCGCATCAGTTCAGCGGGGTTCCAACCCATTCCGGCGTTTTGGGACATGCCGAAGTGGTCGCCGCTGGGGCTGTTGGTTAGGAAGTCGGCGGTGAAAGGCAGGACGCCAGCGGGGCCGTCGGTTTTGGTACGGATCTCGCGCAGTTCGGGGCTTTGTTGGGTGCCGAGGACGTCTTCGGGGGTTAGATCGGTGGTTTTGTTGCTTCCGTTTTTACTGGTCATGGCGACGTTCTCTCTGGATTTGAGATGGAATGTGGTTTGGCGATTGGTCGGATTTGCGATGCCGTCTCAGTTGGACGTCACGGCTATATAATCTGATTGCGAAAGTATAGAAGATGCGGTGTGTGCGGGGATTTGGTCGCATCCCCGTTGCTCCGCCCCTCTGGATGGACGTTCCGTCCGCTGAAGCGCCGGCGTTCGCCGGAATGACGGAGGTTGCGCAACCATTGCGAGAAGGCATGAATCTTCATTGAAAGAGCCGATCCTTAAGGTTGAGGACGCGGTTTGTGCGTTTGGCGGGATTCGTGCGGTTGACAACTGTTCGTTCGAGGTCGAGGCAGGGACGATTACGGGGTTGATAGGTCCGAATGGTGCGGGAAAGTCGACGATGTTCAACCTGATAACGGATATGGTTCCGTTGCAGAGTGGTCGGATCTTTTTTGATGGTCGTCGGTTGGATGGGATACCTCCACATTCGGTCGCCAGACGAGGGGTGGCGCGGACTTTTCAGATACCAGGTGAGTTGGGTCGGATGACCGTTTTGGAGAATCTGGCGTTGGTTCCTGAAGGACAGCTGGGCGAGGCGATGTTCACATCGTTGTTTGCGCCTCAGCTGGTGAGGCGTCAGGAGGATCGGATTCGTGAGCAGGCGCGGGAGGTTTTGGGACTATTGCAGCTGACGCATCTTGAGGAGGAGTTGGCGGCGAATCTGTCAACTGGTCAGAAGAAGCTGTTGGAGATTGGGCGGGCGCTGATGGCCACTCCGAAACTGGTGTTGTTAGATGAGCCGGCGGCCGGGGTGAATCCGACATTGATGCGGAACATAGCTCAGACGATTACGAGTTTGCGGGATGAGCGCGGGATCACTTGGGTGATTGTGGAGCATGATGTGCCGTTGATCATGGAGATGTCAGATCGGGTGATAGTGATGGCTGAGGGCAAGGTGATCGCGAATGGGACGCCGGAGGAGGTTCGGGGCGATGCGCGGGTACTGGATGCGTATTTGGGAGGTGTTGCGGCATGAGTGAAGCTGTCGCAGATGCTACGGTCTCCCCTGCCCTAGAGATTGCGGGGTTGGAGGCGGGTTATGGTCTGACGTTGATTACACGGGGGATCTCGATCGTTGTGAATGTTGGTGAGATGGTTACTGTCATCGGGCCGAATGGTTCGGGGAAGTCGACGACGATCAAGGCGATTTTTGGTTTGGCGGATGTGTCTGCGGGAACGATTCGGTTGCATGGCGATGACATTACGGGTGAGCGGGCAAACCGGTTGATCGAGATGGGGATCGGCTATGTACCACAAGCGGGGAATGTGTTTCCGACGTTGTCGGTGCGGGAGAATGTGGAGATGGGGACGTTCACGATGCGCAGTAACGTACGGCGAAACATGGAGCGGGTGCAGGATCTGTTCCCATTGCTGCGGGAGCGTTGGGACAGCAAGGCGGGTCAGCTTTCGGGGGGACAACGGCAGATGTTAGCGTTGGCGCGGGCATTGGTGGCAGAGCCTTCGGTGCTGTTGCTGGACGAACCGACGGCTGGTTTGGCGCCACAGATCGTGGACCAAGTGTTGGTGCAGATAGGGGAGATCAACCAGACTGGTGTCTCGATCTTGTTAGTGGAGCAGAATGCGATCAAGGCATTGCGGCACAGCGACCGGGCGTATGTTTTGGCACGGGGGCGGAATTTCGCCGAGGATTCGGCGGATGGGTTGTTAAGAAATCCCGACATTGGCAGGGTTTTCTTGGGGTTGAGTGGTGCGACGAATGGCGAAGCGGAGAGCGAAATTTAAGGGTCGCGTCAGGGGTATCTAGTTTCGATGGTCATCAATACAAATGCGATGCGCGATGCGGTCGTCTCGATAGTCGGCGAACGCGGGTTCAAGGCAATTGAACGATCGGTGTTGATCTTTGTGGTCGCTCTCGCTTTGTGGGCGTTGATTTGGCAGTTGGATTTGACGGTTAATGGGTTGTTGGTTGGGTCGTTGTACGCGCTGGGTGCGGTTGGATTGTCGCTGGTATATGGGAATCTGCATTTGCCGAACATCGCTCATGGCGACTACATGACGTTGGGAGCGTTTGTCGCGCTTTTCGTGTTCGGAAACTTGGTGCCGGAAGTTTGGAGCCAGAATTCCGTGGGGCCGTTCACGTTTAGCTACACGTTGTTCATTGCGTTGCCTATCGGCGTGGCGTTTGTGGCGATTTTCGCGGTAGTGGTTGATCAGCTTGTTTATCGCACGATGCGGCGGAGAGGTGCGTTGCCGGGGGTGATGGCTTTGGCGTCTCTAGGTGTGGCGATTGCGTTGCGTGGCTTCATCCAATACATCTGGGGCACCGAGGTCGAGCATTTTCCGCGCACGTCAAAGATGTTCTTTATTTGGAGCGTCGATCTGTTGGATGTTCAGGTTCGCATACCTCCGGACATGATCTTCGTGGCGATTGCGGCGATCGTCCTGACGTTGGCTACCTATCTGTTCCTAAATATGACGCGCTGGGGCAAAGCTATGCGAGCGGCGGCTGACAACGAGGATTTGGCGAGGGTGACGGGGATTGATGTTGAGCGGACTAATTTGCTGACTTGGGTGATTGGCGGCGGTATGGCGGCGGCGGCGGGGATTCTGTTCGCGACGGGTCAGGGTCAGCTGTTGACGATCTCGGGTTGGAAGTTGCTCATACCGCTGTTTGCGGCGGTGGTCGCGGGAGGGATCGGAAATCCCTACGGAGCGTTTGCGGGGGCGATATTTGTGGGGGTTGTCGGAGAGGTTTCGACGGCTTGGTTGGAACCTTCGTATAAGCCGGCGGTCTTTTTTGCGGCGATCATTGTGTTGCTTCTGATTCGACCTAACGGTCTTTTCGGGCAGAGCAGGACTTAAGGGCTAAGCGGTGGAGTTCGAAGGCATCATTCTGCACATCGGTAGCTTTCTGGTGATCGCGGGGATCTACGCCATCATCAATGTCGGTTTGAATGTGCACTACGGGCACACTGGGTTGTTCAATATTGGGATTGCGGCGTTCTTCGCGCTGGGCGCATACACCGCGTCGATACTCGTGATGCCGCCGCCAAATCCAGACCTTTACCAGCGGTACGAATGGGGCGGAAACTTGGCGTTTACGCTGGGACCGGAGCGTATCGGGTTTGATCTATGGTTTCCACTGGTGTTGATTGCGGCGGCGGGCGTTTGTGCGGCGGTGGCTTACTTAGTAGGGAGTATCACGATACGGTTGCGGGGCGACTATTTGGCGATAACCACGCTGGGGCTAGGCGAAGCTGTGCGGCTACTGTTCACGAATGAGGGCTGGTTGGCGGACGGTACGCGAGGTTTGAATGGGATTCCTCGGGTGCTCGATGGACTGGTAGATCCACATTGGTACGATTTTGTCTTCTTGCCCTTGGTTCTGATTGTGTTGGCTATCGTGTATTTCGTGTCTCAGCGGTTGGCGGCATCGCCCTGGGGCCGGGTGATACTGGCGATTCGGGAGAATGAGGACACGGTAGAGATGGTGGGCAAGAATGTGTTTCAATTCAAGTTGCAGGCTTTCGCCTACGGGGCTGCGCTGATGGGTATCGGCGGTGCGCTGTATGCGTTTGCAAAGCACTCGATCACGCCAGGTGCCTTCGAGCCGTTCTTCGCTACCTTCATCATCTGGGCGATGCTGATACTCGGTGGGAGTGGTAACCACCGCGGTGCAATACTGGGGGCATTTGTGCTGTGGGCGGTGATTTCCAGCTCGCAGTTCATGCCGGGATTCTTGGGCGACCCGAACTTGCGGTTAGCAATTATCGGATTGCTGATTGTAGTAGTGTTGCTGGTTCGGCCGGCGGGGATCATACCGGAGACGCGGACGCGGACGTAAAGGCGGTTCGTCTTCAGGTCGCACCAATTTCCATCCGAAGCCTGGGGCGATGGATAGCAGTTTAGGACAACGATCTGGTCGGCGCGGAAAGTGATATGGTACGGTGTCAAAACGTTATGAGAATGAAATACTGACATGCCTCGAATGATCTTAAGCAGGTGGTCGATCGGTTCTCTGTGTGTCGGCGTACTGTTGGCACTAGGCCTGGGATCGAGCTTCGCGTTCGGCGGCGGTCCCGAAACGGAGGATGAACGCATCGGCGAACCGCTCGATGAGGCGATCAAGCAGGAGCTGCGAGGGACAGGTTTGGGGTTCATCGCGGACACCGGTCGACTCATCACCCACCCAACCGGATACCCGGAGGTCATCTGGGACCCTCCGCAACTGCCGACGATCAAAGAATCGATCAGAATGTTCGATGAGGCAGTCGCGAAAAACGATGCCGACCTGATACCCTTCTGCACAGAAGGCTTTTCGGCTTATTTGAAGGCGAACGAGAAAACGCGGTGGCCCGACCTAGACCCCTATTTCCCGGCCTGCCACGCCATTCCCAGTGGCATACATCTAGGACCTGGGCGCCCTAATCGCTACAAGGGTGTTGAGTTCTCATCACCGAGTGTGGATCACACTGGCTACTCTTATCAAGGGTCGGAGGTCGCGGAGGGCATCAACGGTGCCATCTCGATAACCCACCCTTCCGTCAATTCCGACGAACGGGTCGCGGCTAGAATTCTGGCGCTCAGGAATTGGAACGGTGAGGAAAACTGGCTGGAGGGCGGTTGGGCGGTGTACCCCGAGGTGTTCCATGACAACGAACCACATGTATACACACAGCAGTGCGACTCGACTCGGTACCCTTGTATTTGGTATGACTACGATGCCCGGTGCGACGATTCTATGAACGCTCTGGTCTACGTCGCCTCGCAGTCCGATGGCCGCTGGGACAGTTTCTGCTGAGAATACGGCATGAACAGATGGAGGAGGATGTGGCGCGACGCCGATCTCGGCGATGACGACGCAGATCGCCTAGAAGCTTACTTAGAGGTGTCCGCGGCAGGCACGGTCCCCGTAGGGTCGGTGAATTTTTACGGCTTGGAATTGAGAGACGGTACTACATGGCACGACTGGGACACAACTTATTCAAGCGATACCAGATACCTGCAACAAGGCGGTTACACCATCGACACGATCTCAAGGTACGACGACTTTATCGTCAAAGATTGAAAATCGGCCGTCGTACTCCACTGGCGACGTCTTGAGGACGTGCCCCCGAATCCGTAAGCTTCTGCCGAACTTCTCAGTGCTTCTGAACATACACCTTGACCTGACGCAGGTCATTCTCGTCGTCGTGTTGCTGGTTCGGCCGGCGGGGATAATTCCAGAGACGCGGACGTAAACCCCGTTTAACTGGGCTTTGGGATTATTGCGGGAGGATTTACAGTAACATTCAATTGAGTTCACTGGCCTCGTGCTCGCGGGACCGAGTGACGCGGCGAAAAATCGCGTCATCGAAGTCGTCGCTTGCCGATTCGGTGTAGCGAAAACTAAGTTGTTTGGTCGATCCGTCAAACAGGCGTGATTGGCAAAAATAGGAAAGCAGGAGGACCATCTGCATGGTAGCCACCTTCGAGCAGAAGAAAAACTTTTCGGTCGTCGGTACACGGCCGATCCGTCACGACGGGCTTGACAAGGTAACGGGACGCGCGGTTTACGGCGCGGACGTGAAGTTGCCCGGACTGATCTGGGGCGACGTGCTCCGAACCGAACAGGTTCACGCCCGCATTATCAGCATCGACACTTCGGATGCCGAGGCGATGCCCGGTGTTTTTGCGGTTACGACGCACAAAGATTTTCCGACGGTCGCAGACATGGAAGTCGAGACCGGCGAGGAGGTCTTGAACTTGCGGCGCACGCAAGACAACGTGATGGCCTCCGACAAGGTGCTATATAAAGGTCACGTCGTCGCCGGTGTAGCGGCTGTAGATCGCAACACGGCATCAGAAGCGGTGCGGCGGATCAAGGTCGTGTACGAAGCGCTACCCCCGGTTCGAAACGTCGACGAGGCGGTGGCGGACGACGCGACGATACTGCTCGAGGATTTGGTAGGTAACCACTTCGGACAGCCGGTTGCGAATACCAACGTGGCGAGCGCGGTTCGGCACCAGTTCGGCGATCCGGATGTGGCGTTTAACGACTGCGATTTGGTGGTTGAGCGCGAAGTTTCGCTGGAGATGGTGCACCAAGGCTACATCGAACCTCACAACGCCACCGCCATCTGGAATGAAGGTGGAAAGGTGTCGGTTTGGGAGAGCACGCAGGGCATGTTCGGTGTGCGCGACCAGACGGCAGCGATGATTGGCCTCTCGGAATCTGACGTTGTTGCAAAGTCGGTCGAGATTGGCGGCGGATTCGGTGGCAAGACGAAGACGTATCTTGCGCCGGTCGCTGCGATCCTGTCCAAGAAATCTAGCGGACTGCCGGTGAAGATGGTTATGGATCGTCCAGCCATATTCATGGCTAGTGGTCCGGCGCCGGGCGGCAAGGTGCGAGTGAAGATGGGGGTCTCGAAGGAGGGCAAAATCCTCGCCTTTGACTCCGCTATTAAGTACGAAGCTGGCGCGTATCCAGGTTCCGCAGTCGGGGCCGGTGTTAACTGCATCCGTGCAGCATACGACGTGCCACACTCTCGCATCGACGCGTACGACGTTGTTGTCAATAAGCCCAAGTCGGCGGCCTATCGGGCTCCTGGCTCCCCCCAAGTATGTTTCGCCATCGAGACTGTTGTAGATGAGATCTGCGACACGATGGGTTGGGACAAGATGCAGTTCCGTCTCGACAATGCCTCGACCGAGGGTTCTCGCAACGGTAACGGTGTGATGTTCAATCGCATCGGGCTGGTAGAGATGCTGGAGCAGGCGCGCGATTCCGAGCACTGGAACTCACCTCTTGGGGATGCAAAACCGGGCACGAAGCGCGGACGCGGTTTGGCTGTCGGTTTCTGGATGAACGGCGGTGGCAAGTCGACGGTCGACCTGATGTTGCAAGACGACGGCACGGTGGCGATGAACGAGGGTTCGCAAGACATTGGCGGCTCCCGCGCGTCTATTGCGATGCAGGCTGCCGAGGTGTTGGGTCTCGATGCTCACGATGTCAGTCCTAGCGTGCCCGGCACAGATGAGATTGGCTACACCGGGACGACCGGTGGAAGCCGTGTTACCTACGCGACCGGTTATGCGGCTTGGGAAGCGGCGACCGAGATGGTTGAGGAGATGCGGAGACGCGCCTCTATCCTCTGGGGTATCGACGTTGACGACGTTGCGTTCTCGGACGGTGTTTTCAGCAGCAAATCTGACCCTGAACTCAACCTTGGATTCAAGGACTTGGCGACGAGGTTGGGGGACACTGGCGGTCCAATCTCAACGACTTCGTCGGTTAACTTGTCGGCCGCAGGCAACGCCTATGGTTTACACATCTGCGATCTTGAGATTGACACCGACACCGGCAAGACGGATGTCGTCCGTTACAGCGTTTTCCAGGACGCAGGCAAGGCGGTTCACCCGTCCTACGTCGAGAACCAGATGCAGGGCGGCGCGGCGCAAGGCATCGGTTGGGCACTCAACGAGGAGTACTTCATGAACGAAGATGGCTCGATGGCCAACTTCAGCTTCTTGGACTACCGGATGCCGACATCGCTGGATCTGCCGATGATTGAGACGCATATCGTGGAAGTCGCAAATCCGATGCACCCGTTCGGCGTGCGCGGTGTTGGCGAAGTTCCGATTGCGCCTCCGCTCGGTGCAGTCCCGAACGCCATCAACGACGCCATCGGCGTTCGGTTGCAAGAGCAGCCGATGAAGCCGGGGCGGATTCTTGAGGCGTTGGCGGCCAAGAACGGCGGCTAACGCGCCAATCCGTTACTGACGGTTTTGTAGGGGCAATCGCAATGATTGCCCCTACTTTTTTGTTTGGTTGTAGACGTCATGTTTGGTTTGCAACAGTTCTTTAACTTGCCGATGGTATGCTGATTACGCGAGTAAGTCGATCGAATCCAGCACTGGACCGGTCGACACGACGTGTTGGATTAGTCAAAGTCGGGGAGTCGCGAAGCATGGCGAAGGTGTTTTTGCCGTATGAATTACGCCGGTTCGCGGACGGCAAAGGCGAGTTGGATGTGCCGGGTGCGACGTTGGGCGAGATGGTCAATAATCTCGAAGCGACGTTTCCAGGGATTACGGATCATCTCTTGCAGGACGGTCGTCTGAAGCCGGGCCTTGCCGCTGTCGTCGGTTACGCGGCCACTCGTCAGGGTTTGTTGCAACCGTTGGAACCCGATACTGAGGTGCACTTTGTACCGGCGATATCGGGCGGTTGATATTTTCGCCGATTTCCTGACCAATTAGGCAGCGCGGCACATCGATACAGGAGGACAGCGAATGAGACGTCCGATTCTGGTGTCGAATCGGCTACCGGTAACCATCGGCGTCGATCCCGCATCTGGCGAACAGGTCCTCAATCACAGTTCCGGCGGGTTGGTCACTGGGTTGCGGCCTCTCCATGAAGGCTCGGGCGGATTGTGGGTTGGTTATCCGGGTGCGGATCCGAGCGAGGATATTAAGCGTGAACTCGCAGAACGGAACTTGGTGCCGGTCGATGTCGACCCGCAGGATTACATCGACTACTACGACGGATACGCAAACGATGCAATCTGGCCGCTGTTCCACTACTTCACCGAGTTCGGTTCGTACGTCCCGGAACAGTTCGATGCATACAAGCGGGTAAACCAGCGCTTCGCCGATGTGATCTGTGAGTTAGCCGAGCCGGGCGACGCGGTGTGGGTACACGATTATCATTTGTTGCTGCTGCCGAGGATGTTGCGCGACCGCGGATTGGACGTGCACATCGGATTTTTCTTGCACATCCCGTTTCCAGCGGATGAGACGTTTCGGATTCTCCCTCAGCGGGTCGAGATTTTAAGGGGATTGCTGGGGGCTGATCTGATCGGGATGCACACGTATGACTACACGTACAACTACCTGCGTAGCGTGCGGCGCATCTTGGGTATCGAGTCTCAGTCTGGCTCGGTAAGGATGCGAGACCACAATGTCCGGGTGGAGGCCCATCCTTTAGGTATCGATACGCAAGATTTCATCGAGAAGGCTTACTCGCAGGATGCCGAGCGATTCCTTACGCAGTTGAAGCGCAACATTGGCGATCGGCAGGTGATTCTTGGTATTGATCGACTCGATTACACGAAGGGTCTGCTGCTTAAGCTCCGGGCGTTCGAACGGCTTCTGGAAAGGTCGCCACGTTGGGCTGAACGGGTCTTGTTCCTGCAACTCGCGTTGCCGACGCGGGTGGGTGTCGACACGTATCAGGACCTCAAGAACGAAGTCGAGCGTCGGGTGAGCGAAATCAACGGGATTCACGGTTCTCCCTTGATGAGTCCCATCAACTATCTTTACCAGACCGTGACTCCGGAAGAGTTGTGCGCGCTCTATCGGATAGCCGATGTCTGTTTCGTGTCGCCGATACGCGACGGGTTGAATCTAGTTGCGAAAGAATATGTCGTGTGTCGCGATGACGGCGGCGGAACGCTGGTTATCAGCGAGTTTGCCGGGGCGGTCAGCGAGCTCGGAGAGGCATTGCGTGTCAACCCGTGGGATGTCGAAGGCACCGCCAACGAATTGGAGCGTGCGCTGGAGATGAGCCTCGGAGAGCGGAACGAGCGCATGATGCCGATGCGCAGTCGAGTAATCCTGAACGACGTGCACCGTTGGGTCAGAGACTTTATGACTTCATTGGAGGACACCGACGCGGTGCCGGCCGGCGTTCCGCCAATGCTGACTTCTTCAGTGCTCGCTGAGTCGCTGGCGGCGGACTTCAGGACGGCTGAGACTTCGCTTGTGATGTTGGACTACGACGGCTCGCTGCGAGAGTTCTCCGATCGATACGAAGACGCCACGCCAACCGACGAGATACTCGAGATCTTGAACAGCTACGGCCAAAGAGAAGACGTAATGGTTTTCATCAACAGCGGTCGCGACCATCAGACGCTTGGCGAATGGTTTGGCAATTGCCCGATAGATTTAATCGCGGAACATGGTGCTTGGATGAAGATGGCGGACGAGAAGGATTGGCAGTTGTTGGGCGTGTTGGACACCAGCTGGAAATCAGACGTCGCGGGTTTATTGCATGACTACGTGGGCCGAACACCGGGCTCTCGCATCGAGGAGAAGGAGACGGCGTTGACTTGGCACTATCGTCAGACCGAAGAGACGCTCGGCAACTGGCAGGCGTTGGAGCTGGTGTCGCTTTTGGAGAACACGTTGCGCGGGCAGCCAGTGCAAGTGATGAACGGTGCGAAGGTCGTTGAGATTCGGCAACAAGGATCGACCAAGGCACGGGCGTACGATCTGGTGATCAACCGTTTCGGGCCGTTCGATTTTGAGATGGCGACCGGTGACGACCGGACCGACGAGGATCTATTTGTGCACGTCGATGCGAACGTACACACGGTAAAGATTGGGTCTGGAAGCTCGGCGGCTAGGGTGGCGGTAGCGTCGCCGCGGTCGTTTCGTGAGATGTTGGCGGCGTTGTTGCGGGCGAAAGAAGGCTAGGAGCCCTCTCCGACATCCTCCCTGGCGATTCGTATACGCGCACATCAGTAGGCGCTGATCGAACCGACGTGCGAGGGTTTTCACACTATCCAAGATTTTAGTAGTATCGGTTACAAATCGATGTTTCTGTGTATGGTTGATCGCTGATGAATGGTGGTATTCGATATAATATCGAGCGTTGAAATGTCTTTGATAATTGGACGGAGAAGTCAATGTTGGAACGGTCTGTGAATAAGGGGGGGGGTACTTCCTCGCGCGAGATTGTGAATCTGCGCTTCGCAACATTCACACTGTTGCTGGCGGTCAGCCTCCTGTTAGGCGGTTCTAACTTCCTCGTAGCCAGTACGGTAGAGGCGCAATCGGTACCGGTCGAGGTAGAAGTCACGCCGGCCAACTTTGCCGATTATTTCGATGTGGACGCGAACTCCATAGCCACGCTGAGATCCGCGTACGCCGCTAACCACACACTCTCATTCGCCGCCGGCGAATACCCGTACGCAATCCGGATTCAAAACGCGTCCAACGTCATTCTGCGCGGTGCCAACGCGTTATCAGATACGGCTCAAAGGTCCCGAATCAGAACGCGCGAAATCATTACAGGAGTCGCTGGTATTCAACACGATGCTGCAGTTGCGGTGACGCATTCGACCAACGTGACGTTCGACGGTTTTGAATTCGATTTTTCTTGCCTTTATACGTCCAGACCTGAGCCGGAGTCCACGATGAGCATCTTTTTCTACGCCACTTCAGGTGTTATCTCCAACAACCTGCTCAATGGTTTGAACGACGTTAAAACTGATGCCCAGGTGACTGATGAGGACACGGCCAGGTGCGGCGGCAAAGTCGGAGTAAACCGCAATACGAGCTTGAGAAACATCCGTGTACAGTCAGGTCTTAACTACGTTCCAACTATCGACGCCGCTTCTAACAAGGTGACGAACCTGATGCCAGTCAGCATCATCGGTAACAAAATCACGAGCGTTATCGGTCCCACCCGACCTGACTTAGGCACGCGGATTGGCATACAAGTGCATGGCTACATCGATGCCACAATAACCAGCAACTCCATCAGGAACATCAGTAAGGGGATCCAGATTGCGGGAGGTGCCAGTGGATTGGTAGCGGAGAACACGCTGTTCAGCCTTGTGAATGGCATTATTTACCTCCCGAACTGGTATGTGAGGAACTCGCCGGACGGCGAAACTATCGAATCGTATCTGGAGATACGTGACAACGACATTGAGTGGGCAAGTGACTCTTACATCACTCTTGGGGAAGGATGTCGCGCCGCAGACGGTACGCGAATAAATGCCAACGCCAAGATTATCGGCAACTACATCAGTGCACACCCTCCCGGATCGAAATCCAAGGCAATACACGTGCTATCTTGCAGGGGCACAGAAGATGAACGCATCAAAGCCGAGATTGTCGGGAACACCTTTGATGGACAGCAGAAGCGCGGGGACTTGCCGGGGACGGGAATCCTCGCCAGTGCTACCGGCAGCGGCTCCAAGGATGAAGCGTGGTTCGAACTTAAAGTCCGGTACAACGAGTTCCGTGGTTACCTCCTAGGGGTGCTTCTTAACAACCTGGCAAAATCGCAAAGACTTGGAGTCGCGCACGCGAAGATCGATGCCACTCTCAACTGCTGGGGAACTGGATCTGCCTCGCCAGCGCACCTCATGCGTGATGAAATTCAGGACCCTTCGGTAGCCGAACTGACCTACATACCGTGGACCACAGACACGAACCTTTGCGGACACAGCGGTCCTCACGGAAGAAGAACGCGCGATGTTCGGGCGACATTGCCGATTTTCAGGGTGTCGCCTCAAGAGTTGGCGATCGACGAGGGTGAAACCGAGAATCTGGAAGTCAGTATCGATGCTGCTCCGCAAGAAGACGTCCGCATCAGCTTCTCTTCCAACCACCCGGATCTGAGCTTCACACCAGACTCTGTGGTATTCACGCCTGCGAACTGGCGGAATCCCCAGACCGTGACGGTCTCCGCCGCCCGCGACGACGACTGGGATGACGAGCAAACCGACATCTTCGCAACGTCAGTGACGGACGGTAGGATCTTGTCCATACGGACGCGGATCGTCGACCTAGACGTGCAACCTCAAGACGACGATGTTCAGATTCAACCCCATCTCATCAACAAAATCGAACCTTCAATTCGGTCGGTTACGATCGACGGCGGCGAATCAGTCCGGCTCCGCGTCATCCCCTATGGACGACAAGACATCATAGACAATTCGCTCATCGACGGCAGAATACCCGTAACGTGGCGTTTGGAGGAAGGCGCGGGAAGTATCAGCGAAGCGGTTCCAGATCTGGATGCCGACACTGAGCCGAACGACCGTGAGATACTCTTCACAGCTCCGACCGCGCCGGGAACGTACCAGGTTCACGCCACGCTGGCTTCATGTGGATTGGACACCTCGGCCGATTGCCGCGCCACATTCACGATACAAGTCTTGCGACGCTCGGCACTCCCGGCCGAACTGAAACCCGAACCCGTCAACCCGCCAGGCGAAATCCCTTCGGTTCTCGCCGATCTGGACGGCAATCAGTACGAGGTCTTCACCCCGGAAGAGGGTGGCACCTTCTCCGGCGACGCATCGTCGCTGAAGGCCGGTCCCGGAGCCGTGCCGAATGGGGAGATAGTCGGTCTGCGGATAGCCGAGGGCGACGCGGCGTCGAACGAGGGACAGACCTATCAGCGCTACACGCTTGACGGAAACTGGTACGCGGTTTCGGCGGTCGACGCTTCAGGCGAAGCGATTTCATCGTACATGCTGAATGACGCGGTCGAAGTATGCGTGCCGCTCCCAGACGTCCTCAGAGCGAACATCTCGGACGTGGCGCTCGTAGCGATCAACCCGGACGAATCTTTGACGATCCTGTCCAGCCGGGTGCGGATCATTGCTTCCAGCACGAATGTTTGCGGAAATATCAGCTCGGTACCTGCCAACATAGCGGTCGGCAGTGCAGGTGCGCCGGCTCCGCTCCGGACCGAGGTGCCTGAGCCCGAAGAAGGTTCCGGACTGCCCGAGACCGGCGGCGGCGCGCCATCTTCAGCTTATGGATTGATCTGGACGTTGCTCATCGGACTGTTCAGCGTTATCGCAGGCGGGTTCGCGGTGATGCATGGTCGGCTTCGCCGAGCTTTCACAGCCGTAAAGTCGTATAGTTCAACGGGTTGAACGTCCGTCGCTAGGGGAAATGGGGCGGCAGACAGACGCACGTGCATCAACGACGGTGTCAGTGCCAACCCTAGATGGACGTTCGGCTCGTTGAACTATGCGGTTTTTTGACTCAGCCGATCCTCAGTAAGTTGCATCTACTCGGTCTTTACAGGAGGTCTCTCACAAATCCTGCCTTGACGAATTCACATCGTATGCGCGCACATCGATAAGCGTTGGTCAAACCGACGTGCGAGAGCTTGTTTGTATAAAGTTGGTTGTTAATGAACCGTGGTTTATTTTATGGTGTAGAGTGTGAGTCTTAAAACGTGCTCGATAATTGGACGGAGAAGTCAATGTTGGAACGGTCAGTGAATACGGGGGGGGGGGGGGGATACTCCCTCGCGCGAGATTGTGAATCTGCGCTTCGCAACATTCACACTGTTGCTGGCGGTCGGCCTCCTGTTAGGCGGTTATAACGTCCTCGTAGCCAGTACGGTAGAGGCGCAATCGGTTCCGGTCGAGGTAGAAGTCACGCCGGGTAACTTCGCTACATTTTTCAATGTCGACGCTAACAACGTCGGTACGCTGAAACCGGCGTACTCCAACGATCACACCCTCGCTTTCGTACCCGGCGTATATCCCCATGGGATCCTCATTCAAAATGCATCCAACCTCGCTCTGCGTGGTGCCGAAGGTCATACGTCCATAATTAGAGTTGGGCACGTCATCGAAGGCGTTCAGCTCAGCCAGGAGATCGGTGTCGTGGCGGTGAGAGGCTCGACTGACGTGTCGATCGAAGGCTTTGATTTCAATTTTGATTGCCTTTCCGAATCTCCGCCGACGGCCGCGCGTCTCTACACCATATTTTTCTCTGACTCCTCAGGTGCCATCTCCAACAACAAAGTCAACGACCTTTCTAAAGCCCCGTATCATGTCGGCACTCCCTCCAGTTCTACCGAGTGCGGCCGCGACATTGGAATGTACTTCAGAGTGTCCAAGAGACACATTCATGTGCGGACAACTTCGGCATACGCGCCCACCATCGATGCTTCGGGAAAAGTGACGAACCTGCTACCAGTCGAAATCAGCAACAACGAGGTAATAAACGTCCCTGCTAGTTTTCCATTCCTCGTTCCAGTTTTTGGAATACAAGTGTCTGGTTACATCGATGCCACCATAACTGGCAACGTCATCAGAGAGGTCAGCAGGGGCGTGTCGCTGGTGGGAGGCGCATCTGGATCGGTCAGCGATAACACGATCGTGCCCGGGTCCGTAGGCATTCTCTACACTCCGAACTCGTTTGTGCCGAACTCGCCGGATGGCGAAACCATCGAATCGCATCTGGAGATCCGCAACAACGAAATTCGCGATGCGCCTACCGCTATCAGTCTCGGTTCAGGATGGTGTGTTGCCCAGGACGGCACGCGTATAAATACCAATGCCAGGATCGTCGGCAACCTCATTCATGGGATTCCCGGCAACACAGCTTCGATACAGGTGGCATCTTGCAGAGGCGCCGAAGATGAACGCATCAAGGCCGAGATTGTCGGGAACACCTTCGATGCGGATCTGCAACCCGGCGAAACGCCGAGGGGCTTCGGGATCTTCGCCGGGCCGGCATTTAACAGCGGAACTTCTGCGGAAGCATGGTTCGACATCAACGTCAAATTCAACACCTTCAAAGGTTACTTGGTGGGGGTGCGTCTAACCAACCTGAATGGAGGAAATAGATACGGGGTATCGAACGCGAAGATCGATGCCTCTGACAACTACTGGGGAGATGAAGAGCCAACAGATCTTTACATTCAGGACATCGTTCAGGACCCGACGGTAGCTCCGATGACCTACGCCCCTTGGCTCAAGAATGAAAAATACTCGGGACACGAAGGCCCTTACGCCAGAGGAACTCGCCAGCTTACAGATTTACCGCCAAGCTTCTCGTTGTCACCTCAGAAACTGACGGTCAAAGAGGCTCAGTCAGCGATATTCGATGTCGAACTCGATACCTCTTCATCATACGATGATGTCCACATCGAATTCTCCTCACTCGATCCGGATCTCAGTTTCTCACCGAATCCCGTCGTGTTCACGCCCGAAAACCGACGTGATCCCCAGACCGTTACTGTCCGAGCCGCCCGCGACGACGATCTGATCGACGAGACGACACGCATCGTTGCGCGGTCGTCAGCAGACGATGAGACCGCATCCATAGAGGTGCAGATCGCCGACGCATTGCTTCAAGCGCACCATCGCATCAGCAAGCTCAAGCCTTCAGTGAAAGAGTTTACGATCGGACCCGGCGAAGTAGCGCGGATAGGTGTCGTTCCGTACGGAGTGCAGGACATTGCGGACAATGCGCTCATCGACGGCAAAACAGACGTGATCTGGAGCCTGGAGATGGGCGGCGGAGACTTCCGAGAAGCGGATGCAGGTCTGGACGCGGACGATTTGCCGAACGACCGAGAGGTCATATTCACCTCCCCGGCAAGCCCGGGAAGTTATCAAGTCCATGCGACGCTGGCTACGTGCGAGGAGGGAGACACTTCGGCCAGATGCCGCGCCACCTTCATCGTGAAGGTCTTACGCTCGTCGCGTTTCTCGACCGAATCAAAACCCGAACCCGTCAACCCGCCAGGCGAACTGCCTTCCATCCTCGCCGATTCGGACGGCAACCAGTACGAAGTCTTCACGCCCTCTGCCGGCGGCGCCTTCAATGGCGAATCATCCTCGCTGAAGGCCGATCCCGGAGCGGTTCCGAACGGCGAGATAGTCGGTTTACGGATCGCCGAGGGCGACGCGGCGTCGAACGCGGGCAGGACTCACCATCGATACACTCTCGGCGGAAACTGGCACGAAATCTCGGCCGTTGACGCGTCGGGCGAAGCGATTTCCTCGTACGCCTTGAACAACGCCGCCGAAGTATGCGTGCCGCTCCCAGACGTCCTCAGAGCGAACATCTCGGACGTGGTACTCGTAGCGATCAACTCGGACGACTCTTTGACGATACTGTCCAGCCGTGTGCGGATCACTGCTTCCAGCACGAATGTTTGCGGAAATATCAGCTTGGTACCTGCCAACATAGCGGTCGGCAGTGCAGGTGCGCCGGCTCCGCTCCCGACCGAAGTGCCTGAGCCCGAAGAAGGTTCCGGACTGCCCGAGACCGGCGGCGGCGCGCCATCTTCAGCTTATGGATTGATCTGGACGTTGCTCATCGGACTGTTCAGCGTTATTGCGGGCGGGTTCGCGGTGATGCATGGTCGGCTTCGCCGAGCTTTCACAGCCGTAAAGTCGCATAGCTCAACGGGTTGAACGTCCGTCGCTAGGGGAAATGGGGCGGCAGACAGACGCACGTGCATCAACGACGGTGTCAGTGCCAACCCTAGATGGACGTTCGGCTCGTTGAACTATGCGGTTTTTTGACTCAGCCGATCCTCAGTAAGTTGCATCTCGCCATCCTGCATGGTGTAAATGCGGTCAGCCATGTCAAGGAGGGTGTGGTCGTGGGTGGTTGCGACGACGGACATGGCTTGGTCTGTGACCATCTCGCGGAAGAGGCCGAAGATGGACTGCGCGTTGTTGGAGTCGAGTTCACCTGTGGGTTCGTCGGCGAGCACGATGTCGGGGCGCATGGCGATGGCGCGGGCGATGGAGACTCGCTGTTGTTCACCGCCTGATAGCTCATAGGGCCGGTGTCGGGCACGTCGACTCAGGGCCACCATCTCTAGGGCATCATTTGTGCGTTCGGAGCGTTCACGTGCAGAGAGACCCGCTATTCGCATCGGAAGCTCGATGTTTTCATACGCCGACAGCAGCGGCAAAAGTGCGAACGATTGAAACACGACGCCGATGCGGTTGCGACGAAGTTCGATGAAGTCTCGCTCGCTGAACTGTGCCATATCGCGGCCTTCGAACAAGACCTTGCCGGTCGTCGGGTGGTCAAGTCCGGCGAGCAGGTTCAGTAATGTCGTTTTTCCCGAACCTGAACGTCCGACGAGCGAGATGAACTGCCCGCGTGGGACATTGAAACTCAACTGCTTGACCGCGGTGACGTCTTCGCCAGCGAGCTGGAAAGTTCGGGTTACGTCGATGGCTTCGATGGTTGGCGCGCCGTTGCGGCCTTCACTCTCCTGATTCAAGTGTCACCTTTCCTTCGCTAACAGCGACTCGGACTTTGCGGTTGATGTCAAGTTGATTGAGCATGTCTCTTGGTATCTGAACCGCACCGGTCGAGTCGACGATCAAGAACTCTTCGGTATCGGTTGCGGATCCTCCCACACGCCGTTGGAACGAGATTTTACTGGTGGTCTCCGTGCTGGTTTTGCCGTCGCGTATGGTGATGGCGCGTCCAACGCTGGTCGCCACGGCTGGGTCGTGCGTGACGATGACGATAGTAGTGCCGAGTTGCTGATTAACTTCGTTGAAGAGGTCGAGTATTTCCCGACCCGTCAAGTCGTCGAGTTCGCCAGTAGGTTCGTCAGCGAGCAGAAGCGGCGGTTGGTTCGCCAGGCTTACGGCAATCGCGACGCGTTGTTGCTCACCACCCGAAAGCTGCTCTGGTTTGTGTCCAATGCGGTGCCCGAGCCCGACGATTTCGAGGAGTTCCTTTGCCCGTTCGGTTCGATCCGTTTGGGGAACGCCTGCCAGCACCATCGGCAGTTCGACGTTCTCGGCGGACGAAAGATACGGGAATAGGTTACGCGACGTCTCTTGCCATATGAAACCGACTTCGTGTCGACGGTAATCGACGACTTCTTTGCTGGTCATGTGCAACAGATCGAAATCGCCGACGCGGGCGGTGCCGGCGGACGGGGAGTCGTAACCGGCAAGGATGTTCAGCAACGTCGATTTGCCGGAGCCGGAAGCTCCGACGATGGCGATGATTTCTCCTTCGTAGACGGTGAGTTCGAGGCCCCGGAGGGCGACGACCTCCAACCCAGCGGCTTTGTAGATCTTGTAGAGCCCGCTGCAGACTATGTATTCAGAAACGCTCGCTTCCAAGTTCTGTAACTCCAGGATGTTTATATGTGGACGGTTTGTGCCGGGAGGCAGGCATGCGCCGGGAGGCAGGCATGCGAATGATACTTAGGCATCTCCCATGCGCATCACGCGGTGAATGGCCATGGTGTAGACGGAAATCAGGCTGATGGCGATGACCACTGCGAATACGATGGCGAGTAGGCCGAACGTCGTCACGAACCCAGTCCAGTATATTTCAAGCGTCATCGGGGGCACTACGTTGGCGTCTTGGCCGGATCGGGCGAGATATGGGATGATCGTATCGCCCAAACGGGTTCCCATGAAGATGCCGATGGCCACCGCGACGCCGATGACGATGAGCTGTTCGAGCAGAATCAGCATCAGGAGTTGACGCATCGATAGGCCGATCGTCCTCAGCAGTGCAAACTCGGCTAAGCGGCGCCTGAACGCGACTCGTGTGTGTACGACGAAACCGATGGCGCTGACGATCAACACCGTGACAAATGCGACACCGAGCAACGCCCTCCACCCCTCTGAAACGAGAGGATCGACGCTGACGCCCGCGAGCAGAGACAAACGGTCACTTACCGGACCTGATCTGAGGCGTAGCAGTTCCAAGTTCCGCTCCACAGACGATGTCGCGGAGTATCGCAACCGGGCCCCTTCGGCTTCGTCCTTCATGATCTCCAGCTGCTCAATGGAAGGTGTGCCGGCCTCGGTCTTGATCCATGCCTCGTTCGGGATGCGTTCACCGGTATGACGACGTGCGTTGACCAAATTTTGGGCAGCGTCGATATCCATGATGACGAAGCTGCTTTCCTCGGGGTTGAGCGTCGGGAAGTAGTCGATGGTCCCGACCAGATCGATGGATGTGCGTTCGTTGTCGATCGACACCTCAAGCGTCTCGCCGACCTTGGCGCCGATCTTGTCAAGCAACGATTCGCTCGCCAGCACCGGAATGTGTTCGATCGTGCTGCCAGACGAAATACCGCGGAACTCGTTTAGCTGTCCAGCGCCCCACCGCAATCTCATGATGCCGGGATTCTCGGCCTCGCCCGCAGGCAGGGGTGAAGGATCGAACGTGTCCGCGAATGCTTCAGCGGTCGGTCGCATCGGGTTCCAGTTGAAATTCGATTCGCCATCGAAGAATTCCAAGCGATACATCTTAGTGCCGTCATTGCTCACCGTTGAAATGTCGTCGATGTCAAATGCGCCGCTGTTGAGCGACCCGTCGAACGTAGCGACTCCAATCGAATGCAGTTTCAATGGGCCGACGGGCAGCAGGACGCGCTCTCTGCCGAATGGTGCAGGCTGCACGGACGCTCCGATGCGACACCATGACGGTAGCGGAAACTCGTCGTTGTCCGGATCGGCATATTGGAGGTCGCACGGGAAGCGTTGTCTCGAGCGAGATTCGGGTAGTAGCAACCCTAAATCGATGCTGTAGAAGCGGTCGTTGGCATCACTCAGACGAGCGATCAATCGCACATCTGGCATTGGGAACAGTGGTTTAACGCGCGCCGTCAGGAATCGAGCATCCGCGGGTAACGGGATGCCTTCGTCCGACTCGAAGCCGATGGCTTGGAACTTTGATTCGTACCCCTCGCGAGTGAAGTCGCTTCGATGCCACGCGATGTCGCCGATTTCATCGGGATCGATAGCCAAGACCGAAAACTGATCGAAGTTAAAACCTGCGGTGATGGAGCCACGCAGTCGGTAGATGGTCGTGACTTCGTCTACACCTTTGATGTCCTGCAAGTCTTCTTCGATGTTGAATGAACGACCACCCGGCCGGTTCGATATGCCCGGTACTCGAATGTCACCACCAGTGTCGTAGAGCACTTGGTCCCGGGCACTTCGCTCCAACGTGGCTGCGAAGCTCGCTGCGAATACTCCTAAACCTGCGGTCATTATCAGCAACAATGACACTCTGGAGTAGTGAGCGGGGTTACGCGCCATCTGCCAGATGCCCAGAACCACAGCAGGGGAAACGATTCTCGAAACCAGGTCAGTCGTGAGCAGTCTCCCTAGAAGATCCATAGCCAGCGGGAAGATGCGGAGCAGCACAACGCCCGCGGCTACCAGGAACAGTGCTGGGACGGCGAGGATGACTTGATTGACGGTAGTTTCGCCGAATATGTCGGAGGCGACGAATGATCCCTGCTGGGTCAGTTGCCAAAAGAGGAACAGCACCACGGCCAAGAATCCGATGTCCAAGTAGTAACGCTGAATGAAGGCCAACCGTTGCGGTCGAGTTCGGCCGGCTCGCTCTGCGATAACACCTTGCCGCGTGACGCGCATCGCCGGGATCATAAGCGCGATCATGATCATCACGGAACCGATGCCGGCCATGGTGTAGACGTTTTGGGTGAGGTTGACTGGCAGCGCTTCGCCGCCGTTCAACTCTCCGAAGAATGGCAGCGTGCCGAGGAACGATACGCCCCAGGTCGCGAGGACCGGACCACAGACGATTGCGAACGCGGCGATGATGATCGTTTCGACGGCGAACATGAGAAGCAACTGCTTAGAGGTTGTGCCGCGGCCTCGCAACAATGCGACGGCGGCGGATTGCGCTTCGATCAGGAGTCCAGCAAGGGTAGCGGTGTAGTAGACAACGACCATGACGATGAGAATCAATACGATGAACATCGGCAGGCGGTTGAAGAACAGTTCGATTTCGTAGCGCAGGAGCGTCTTGTCGAGTTCGGTGTCCAACACGAAGCCGTCGACTTGTGATCGGAGTTCGTTCGCGGTGATTTCGAGCGTCTGCCGGATGAGTTGAGTGTCGGTTGCGTGGATAGACGTCGGCTCTACATCTAGGAACCATGCGTACTCGGCGCCCATGTTCGGGAAGTAAACACCCATGACTTCCAACATGGTTTGCTGCGGCAGTACGAACTGGGCAATCTGCAATGTGTTGCTTCGGGAGCCGAATGCTTGGTCGAAGATTCGCCACTCCGGAGCGTCGGGATGTGTTCGTCGGTAGAGGCCGGTCAGCCTGATGTTGACGTTGATCCGTTCTTCGTCCCAGTGGGGACGGGCCGGTATCACGTCACCAACCTGCAGTCCGAATTCTTCGGCGGTTTCCTCGTCGAGGAGGGCTTCGACTGTCAGATCAGATCCGTCTGAGGGTTGGGCGTTGATCTCCGGCGCTCGACCGGCGACCACGTCGATCACATGCGGTCCGTCGGGGACCGTGAGACATTGAATGCGGCGGCAATCGCACTCGATCAGCGGTTCATCATTTTGTGTGAACGAGTCTGGTTCCGCCACTGTTGGTCGGCACGGACACTCGCCTAGCGGCACCAGTTCCGGTGGTTCGTCCACGAAGAACGTCCAGCTGCGCATTGCTCGTTCGTAGTCGGTGGTAAATCTGCCGACGCGGGCGAGCAGGAGGGACTCCATCGATGATGTGAGTTCGGCGTGCGTCTCGTTGTTTATCGGGGCTTGATCTGCTTCTATGAGAATGTCGAGATCGGCAGGATTTTGGTCCGCCAGCTCTTTCTGCAATGCGATGTCTCGCAGCGATTCGAAGTAGACGACCGTTGCGGACATGATCGTGCCAGCGAGTATCGAACCAATGATGACGGCAGACAACAATCGCCAGTTGGCGATTGTCCGCTTGAGCATTAGCTGTATCGTGCTGCGCATCTCGAGATCTAGTTAACGTCGCGGGTAAGTTCGTGGATCGGCAATGTTTTGAACTGTCGCATGATGCTGAATACCGCGACCAGGGTGGCACCGAAAATCACCGCCGTGAGAATGCCGACAGGCACCCAGTTCGTCTGCATTACGAACGGCGGCAGCAGTTCGCCGCCGGTCTGCGTGAAGGTGAGGCTACTTACTGCGAGTCGACTGACATACACACCGCTGGCGACACCGATGCCGATACCGAGTACCGCCACCATGGCATGTTCGATCAGTATCAATCGTCCGAATGACGACGCCTTCATCCCCATGCTCGACAACAGGGCAGATTCGCGGCGAGTTCTGAAGGCGTGCGCCGCCAGATATGTAATGTAACCGAACGCCGCGGCGACGCCAGCCAAGACGATGGAAACAATGCTGATGCCTCGCCATCCAGCGACGACCAACGGATCGACGGATGAGTCTTCCAGCAACCTCGCGCGGTCCGTAAAGGTGGTGAACCCCAAAACTTTCCGTAGCTCCAACAGGACCGAGTCGTGCATGTCTTCGTCGATGTCGACGAACAACTCGTTCGGACGTTGGGCGGTCAAACCTCGCAACTCTAGGAAATCGATCGTCGAATCGACGTTTGCCACCAGGAACGGAGCTCGACCCGGATTCAATGTCGGGAAGTATGTGACTTGGTCGGCGATTTCGACGGGCACGTAACCGCCGTTGATCTGGACGATGAATTGCGAACCGATAGTCGTATTGGTTTGGAACATGAACGCATCGCTGGCGATAACCGGCAACGGTTCACCGGTCGCGGTGCGGTAGATTCCTCGCACTCCTTGGTCGTTGCCGCGATCCATCTCGACACGTGCGACGGAAGCGCCTTGGTCGCCGGGTACCCCGATCGTAAGGTCCGGCGGTTCATCCGCGACGTTGAATTTGACGTCCAGGCCGTTTGAAGTCGGCATCCCTGTCCATTCGCCGAATTCATCGAAGTCGACGAGAATGGTCTTCTCGCCGCGGCTGTTTTCGGTATAAACATCGTCGACATAGGCGACCGTGGGCACCGCGCCATCCGGGCCGGCCTGCATAAACGTTTGCACGGAAACCAGTTCGGCGGGCTCTGCGAACGGACTCGACACGTCAGCGGATTGGTGTTGCCACTCGCCCTCAATCTGTCCGAGAGTGATGGTCCGAGAACGACCTTTGGCATCCTTGATCACCAACCACAAGAAGAGATTTTCGACGCGCGGTTCGGCTCGTGCCCACGCCCCAAGTTTCACTGTGTCGCTCGGCAGGAAAATCGGCTCTGGTTTGACCTCGACGGCGATCTTCGACGTTAGTTCTTGAAATTCGGATTCGGCGAAATCTTCGCGGAACCATGCCGTCTCAGCGAAGCGATCAGAGTCGACGGCTAAGAGATTGAACGGGAAGCCTAAAGATGTAGTGCCGAACCGTCCGGAAGCTCTAAAGGCAGTTGTAGCGTTGATGACGCCTTCGACGTTTCTGACCGATTCAACGGTCTCGATGGTGGGCGACGTGTTGGGAGTGAAACGGAAATCGGCACCGGACTCGTAGAAAATCTGTTCTTCGGTGCTTCTCGCGAGCGTCGATGCCAGCGTGCCGGACACGACGCCTAAGCCGGACACCAGCACGAGCAACAGCACAGGCCACACGTACCAATACGGACTTCGCCTCAGTTTCCATAACCCTAGCGTCACCTCAGCAGAAGTGAAACGTGATCCGATCGCGGCGACGATTTGCGCCAATATCGGGAACAACCGCATGAAAAGCAACGCCACGACAAGCAGGAATATGGCGGGAGAGAACAGCAATGTGATGTCTGCCGAGTTTTCGCCTTCCCGGTTTGACGCCACGACGGTGCCTCGGGTGGTAATTTCCCACCAGATCAGCGAGCCAATCGCTAGGAAAATGACGTCGAGGTAGTATCGCTGGAAAAACGGCACTTGCTCTGGGCGGGCTTCTGACTGGTACTGGTCGATGATCCCGCGCCGCGTGCCCAGAATCGCCGGCAGCAATAGTATCGCGAACACAGCCAATCCGGCGGCGACGGACCAGATCCAAGACTGCCAGACGAACTCGACATCCAAGAAAAGCGAATCCGTTACGCTTCGATATGACGGGAGTAGTCCTAGCGCCGCAACGAGCCCCATGCCGACGAGGGGTGCAATCACAGCGGGTATTCCGGCGATGATGACGCTCTCGATGGCGTACGAACGAATGACTTGGATCACCGTGATACCGCGGCTTCGCAGCATGGATGTCTCGTGGGAGCGGCGGCGAGCGATGATGCCGGCGACCATGAACAGGTAGTACGCGATCGCCGTGACAGCGAGGGCGGCCAGCAGCAACATTGGAATGCGTGCGAACAGCATCCTGCGCTGCAACGCTTGCAGGCGGGATTCGAGAACCGTCAGCACGTCAGCACGCGTGATGTCGATACTGATTCGGTCCTCAAAATCGGTCAACTTGGTTATCGATTCATTGAGCGAAATTTCCTTAAAGTAGTCGCTGTTTACGAACAAATGCCAGCTGAAATCCGCTGGCAAGCCAGCGTTGGCCTCGGCAATCGTGTCCAACATCACGCTCGGATGAACAACCATCACGATGGGGTTTTCGCGGCCGTCGACGATCGCCTGCGGTCGAAGTATCGGATCCGACAGTCCGACCCAGAAGTCGTCCGACGGGTCTGGAATCGTGAATATGCCGGTAATCCGGGCCTTTACGAGACCGATTCCCCGTACTTCTGGCACGGTGTCGATCACATCGCCGACACGGATATCGAAGCGCGAAGCGCGATCCCAGATTAGGCTCGCTTCGACGGTCGCGACGCCGTCAGAGTAAACAACATGGTTTGAGGGTGCTTGTCCGACGATGTAGACGATGTGATCGTCGACGTCGGTCATCGAAAAGAACATTGCGCGAGAAGCCTCGTTGTTGCGTCGTAATCCCTCGCCCTCTTTGCCCCAGTGCGCCCTACGCGTTTTCACAAGTGCCGTTTCCCCGGTAATTGCGCCTGAGATATGTTCTTCGACGGCAGCATCAATCGTCGCGTTGGCTTCGACTGATTTTTGGCGTTCCAAAGGAAGCCAGCGAGTCGATATTTGGAGATGCCGGTAAGTGCTGGTTGTGGCGTCGATCGTATCCTCGATGCCGGCGCGTTCGAGCGTTCGTAGGTAAACGGGAGCTCCCGCGATGACCGTGGCTGTGATAAGCGATCCAATAAATGCGCCGACAAGGAGAGTTGCCTCACCCGCAACCCTGCGAAGTGTAAACCTGATTAAATTCAGTTGGAGAATCCTCGCATCCTTGAAGAGGTAAGGGGAATCAGACTTCGTTCGTGGACTACCTGCATTTTTGCAGCTTCTTTGGAGGATTCGACTCGACGTTCGAATGAGTCGTAAGTGACTATTCTAATCCCGCGAGCCATCGAGCCCCAATTGTTGGTGCCAGATACATCTCTTGCGTCGCGGATCGCCGAATGGATCTTAGGCGCTCGACCATTGGGAACCAAATCCAACCGCCAACCCATCGAAAGTTCGTGCGGCGACGCTACAACTTCCGTCGAAATTCGGCAAACTCCGAATTGATGTCGCGACCGTGTCGACGCGGACGTTTGAAAGCCGACCGGTATAATCCAAGTAAGTGTCTTTCTTCCGCCGGCGGGATTGATCAGGAGGAATGAAGTGAGACTTACACATCGAATTCCTTCGAGCCTCACGTTGGTGATCGGCAGTTTGGCTTTCATCTCTGTGTTCGGTTCTGCCTGTAGTTCGGATGCGCCCGTTGGCGTCCAAACCGTCGTCATCATTCCTGATGTTCAGAGCGGCAACGATGACCTCCGCGACGTCTGGATTCCGGATGTAGTTGAGGCGGTCACTCCTTCGATCGTGCAAATCTCTGTGCGACGTGCCGATGGCGTCGGGAGCGGCACCGGAATCATCTTCGACGCAGACGGTTCAATCGTCACCAACTGGCACATCATTGAAGGCGCTAACGCGATCAACGTCATCCTTCATTCCGGCGAGACTCTCGAAGCGACGATGATGCGGGAAGATAGCGCGCTGGATATTGCGGTTCTGGCTGTGGATGCTCAAGATTCGGTTCCTGCGAAATTCGGCGACTCGGACGCTTTGCGAGTAGGAGAGGATGTTGTATCGATCGGCCACGCATTCGGATTGAGCGGCGGCCCGAGTGTCAGCCGTGGCGTCATCAGCGCATTAAATCGCACAGTTGCCGACGGGTCAGGCACGATCTTCGGAGGGCTGATTCAGACCGACGCGGCGATCAACATCGGGAGCAGCGGAGGCGCACTCGTCAACTCGATGGGTGAAGTCGTCGGAATCAACATCGGCACGATCGATGTCGGGCAAGGCGCCAATTTCGCGATCGATATCAACACGGTCATTGAAGGTGCCAACCGGTTGATGGCATTGGGCGAGCGTGAGCAACCCGGATACTTGGGCTTGGGTGGTGTCGATGTCACGCCGTACGTTGCATTTCAGCGAGCATTGCCTGTGAGCGAAGGTTTCGGTGTAAGGTACGTTGATCCCGAATCTCCTGCGGCGGCGGGTTTCATGATCGATGACATAATCGTCAAGATCGACGACACGCCGATCCGTGGCAAGACGGATTTCACCGAGTTTTTGCGTGTCCATCCCGATGGCACCGACATCGTAGTCAGGACCATACGTGGCGAGGGTGATAGCGCTGTGATCATGGAAATTCTGGTGACACTGGGTCCGACCGGCGCGTAACACTCCATACAATTGCTGCTCAGCGGTTACGCGTAAACACTAACCAACATCGGGAGTATTGACGATGACTGGATCAGAGCGTGAGTTGAGCGGCAAAGTTGCTATCGTTACCGGCGCAGGACGTCTGCGAGGCATCGGTAGAGCGACAGCCAACGTCTTGGCGAGGATGGGTGCGGATGTCGTCGTAACGGGCACAGGGCGCGATCCAGCGACGTTTCCACCGGACGAAAAGGAAGCGGGATGGCGGGATATCGATTCGACGGCCGACGAGGTACGGGCGTTCGGCGTGAAGGCGTTGCCTGTCGTCATGGATGTGACCAAGGCCGACGATGTGCAAGCACTTATCGATCAAACCGTCGATGAGTTGGACAGCGTGGACATCTTGATCAACAACGCCGCTGCGCCCTATGGAGCAGACCGTGTTCCGGTGATCGAAGTCCAAGAGCATGTGTTCAAGACGGTCTTGGAAGTCAAGGTAGTTGGGACGTATCTGTGTTCGAAGGCCGGTGCGATTCAGATGATCAAACAGGGCCAAGGCGGTCGGATCGTGAACATATCGTCAACCGCAGGCAAGCGTGGGAACGCTCGCATGGCTGCTTACAACGCGTCGAACTTCGCCGTCGACGGTTTCACTCAAGCGTTGGCCAAAGAGTTAGCCGAGCATGAGATTACTGCCAACTGTGTTTGCCCTGGCATGACGGAGACGGCTCGGCTCGATCCGGTCGGTCGGGGTGACGAATGGATGAAGCGGGCGGCTCAGGTCCCGTTGGGTAGGCCGGCTGAGGACATCGAGGTTGGCGAGTTGATCGGCTTCCTTTGCAGCCCGCGTGCAGCATACATAACTGGTCAGGCGATCAATATCAATGGCGGTTCGTTAACCGACCGATAGCCGAGGTTCGTCTGCGTACTGATTGTCGAGGTCGTCTCACGTGTGTTGAGACGACCTCAATTGATTCTTGGCTAGCGCCGAATTAGTCCACGAATCCGCGGAGTCGGCGACTGCGGGTTGGATGCCGCAGTTTCCGTAGGGCCTTAGCCTCGATTTGGCGGACGCGTTCGCGGGTGACACCGAAGTACCGTCCGACTTCCTCGAGCGTCTTGGATCGGCCATCCTTCATACCAAAGCGATGCTCGATAACCTGCTTTTCACGGACGTCAAGGGTTTCTAGGACTTCCATGACGCTCTCTTTCATCAGGGTGGTGGCGGCCTTGTCTATCGGTCCATCGGTATTGGTTTCGGCGATGAAATCGCCGAGTGTCGAGTCCTCTTCGTCTCCGATCGGGGTTTCCAGAGAGACGGGTTGTAGAGAAATCTTCAACGTGTCGCGCACCTTTTGCGGAGTCGTCTCCATGTGGACGGCGATCTCTTCGGGGGTTGGCTCTCGACCGTATTCCTGCACGAGTCGCCTGCTGATTCGCAGCAGCTTGTTGATGGTTTCAACCATGTGGACCGGGATGCGAATGGTGCGCGCCTGATCGGCGATCGAGCGCGTTATCGCCTGACGGATCCACCATGTGGCGTAGGTCGAGAACTTGTATCCGCGTCGGTAGTCGAACTTCTCAACCGCTCTTATCAGTCCGATGTTGCCCTCTTGGACGAGGTCCAAGAGGTTCATGCCGCGGCCCATGTATTTCTTGGCTACTGATACGACAAGCCGGAGGTTCGCCTTCGTGATGTGGATGTCCGAAGCGGTCCCCCTGTTGCGGATGGTAGTCATGTGTGCGTCGAGTAGCGGTCCATAGTAGAAGAGCCTTTGAATCGCCTCGTTGCCAAGCGCTTGAGCGAGCTGGAACAATTCGGGGTTGCACTCGATCGCGTCTGGTGTTTCGTTGGCGATCAGCAGTGTCAGCAACGAAAGGTTTCGGATCGTTGTTTTCGATTCGTCGGCATCGCAACCGAGATGATTCGCAAGGTACTCGATTTTTTCCTCCGAATACGGCTGGTCTAGGCAATCCCGGATGTGCTGATTCATCAGCATGTCGGCGAAGTGTGTGGTTGCCACGCCGTCGGCTACGGCCAATAGTCTCTCTGCGAGCTTTTCGGAACACAGCAATCCGCTTCGCATCGCGCTCACGCGCGTTTCGTGGGATGTCTCGTGCCATACATCGAATATTTTTGGGTTGTCGAGTTGAAGTTCAGTGTGTCTGAAGTTCGGTGCAAACTCTCGGACGATCTCCAAGGCTTCACTGCGCGAACCGCCCAATTCTCGGCGAATGGGTGTGGCGGAGGTGATCCGATACGGGTCGGCAACGATCTCAAGTAGCCGAGGTTGGGTTAAGACCTCGGAGATCGACTGGTCGTCGGTGCGTTCGTGAATGCTCTCGAGAATCTTGGCCGTCGAAGCGTCGCACTTTAATGCGTCTTCGATGGCTGAGGCGACAGCAGTTGCCGGCAGGTTCGCCATCAATTCGCGGGCTTCGGGATCGTCGACCTTACTGAAAATCGCTTCTGGGAGTTGGGTCAAGTCCCTGATTGTCTCGATCGCGTCATCCTGCGAGCAGTTGAAGATGTCTGAGACGTATTTGACATCTCTGATGCGGTAGGGATTCTCGAGGGCTTTGCTGATGACTGCGAAGATTTCGGCCATCCGCTCGTTGCAGAAGCCCGAGTAGATGACCATGGCTTTGGCGGCGGTCTGCATCCTCGACAACCGAAGCATCGCCTCGATGGTTATCTCCGTTGCGGAAGGTTTGGTATCGTGTTTCTCGACGAAGTCAGATTCCATCTCGGCGACGATTCGACGCAACTCCAAGTTTCGCGCGAGCTCGCGCTCTTCTTGCGCAGTCAAGAGCTCAACGCGCCCGATCTCGCGGAGGTACATCCGGACAGGATCGTCGGTGAGGTCGGTGTCGGCGGCGACATTTTCGAGGGCTACGACTTCGGCGCGTTGTTTTGCGCCGTTCGCCGAGCCGTCCCAGCTGTCGAGATCCGAGAGCGTGCCCGCGGGTCCCGCCGTTGAGAGGAGCATGTTGGCCCGTTGGTTCTCGCCATCGATCGGGTCGGCTTCCGTTTCATCATCACCGCCGAGCATCCCAAACGTCTGCGTCTCGCCGTCGTCTTCCAAATCGTCGTCATCGTCTACTGACGCGCTAGTTTCGTCTTCATCCATGTCGTCATCGTCTAGCGATGCGCCGTTAAGCGATGACATTCGCTCGGTGCTTGGCGTAGCTCCGGAAATACTGGGATTGTCATCGACCTCATCACCAACAATGGTTTCGATCGCGTCCGTCCCTGTTGCGTGTTCTACCTCGTCGCTCTCGTTAAACAATCTGAGCGCCTCCTAATGGCTTGGCGCCGCGTGTTGCGGTTTCGCCAGTTCCCTGATCTCGCGGTTAGTTTGAACCGCGGTGATCATGTCCTCTTCACTGAACATGTTTCCGTTTTCTTTGGCCAGTTGCACCTCCCTCTTTTTGTTTCGTGTCAGATACTCTCTACGCGTACGTTTCGCACATGTTTCGGCGATCTGTATTATCGCCGCTTGGTCCTCCACCGTTTCGTCGGTTGGTGAAAGGGGAATTTGCATCAATCGGTTGATTAGGTTTAGGGCCTCGTCGTCGCCTTCGATCCGTGCGAGGCATTCATCGATGCTGGCTACAGCTCGAAGGGTTTCAAACACTCGCATTCTGACGGGATCGGTGAAGTGGTGCGGTTCCACGTTTGCAGCGTGGTCGATTGCGTAGTCGTACTGCAGCATGCAAGCGAGTAGGTCGGACTCCCATCGTGCCTGTATCGCAACCGCCGGCACCGGTATGACCGGACGATTATCGCTCGAACGGCGGTTCCGATGTCGGTGATAGTTCCGGTCCGGGTTCGATGCGGCATGAATCGTTTCTCGTGCCGATCGCTTTCGGGTTAGCACGTGCGTCAAGTCTTCAACGTCTAAGCCGAGTTGATCGCCCAGCGCGTTGAGTTTTCTTTGTTCACGGATGGTGTGCGGGGGGATGCTTTCGAAGTAAGGCTCAATTTCGTTGAGGGCGGCTTCGAGGCCGGTCTCGGTTGTGGCATTGTGGCTGCCCAAACTGGCGCGGATGACGAAATCGATGATCTCATCTGCTTGGTCGATCGCGGCGATCCATTCGGCGCCGTTGTTTCGAATGGCTTCGTCAGGGTCTTTGGGTTCGCCGTGTTCGGAGACGACGGGGCTTGCGATGCGGATGTCTATCGGCGAGCGACGACTGTTCGTCTGCGTCGCGGATCGACGTGCGAATTCAGATAGCGCGGTCTGTAGGCCGCGCAAAGTGGCCCGCTGTCCGGCTTCGTCGGCGTCGAGGCATAGGACTACCGACGGCGGATTATCCGGATCGTCGGGTAACACCGTTGAGATGGCTTGCAGCTGCTGGGACGTGACGGCGGTGCCCATGCAGGCGACGACGTTTTTGAAGCCTCGCTCTTGTGCGGCGATGACGTCCATGTAGCCTTCGACGACTATTGCCCTGCCAGATGCTCGGATGGCATCGGATGCCCAGTGCATGCCGTAGAGGATTTTCGATTTGTTGAAGATTGCGGTCTCGTGGGTGTTGAGGTACTTCGGTTGGGCGTCGCCCATGGCGCGGGCGCCGAAGCCGATGACGTTGCCGCGGGGATCGCGGATGGCGATGGTGATGCGGTTGGTGAACATGTCGCGCCACGCGTCGTCGTTGCCTTTGGCAATGAGTCCGGATTGGACGACAGCTTGGCTGTCTGCGGCGATGGATTTTATGTATGCGATTAGTGAGTTGACGCCTCCGGGTGCGTACCCGATGCCGCGGCGACGGGCAGTCTGGGCGTCGATGCCGCGTGATTCGAGGTACGCCAGGGCTTCTTCGCCTTGCGCTCCTTCGAGTTGGCGGGTGAAGAACTCTTCGGCGATTTGGTTGACTTCGTGGAGTGCGGATGATCTGCCGCGTCGACGATTTTCAGGGTAATCGTCGCGGAAGTTTGGTTCGATGCCGGCTTTGAGGGCGAGTTTTTCGAGGGCTTCTTTGAACTCGATGCCGTCGGCCCGCATGACAAAGTCGAACATGCCTCCGCGGACACCGCACGCGCCCCAGCATCTCCAAGAGTCATGTTCGAGGGAGAGGCTGAAGGATGGTGTTCGTTCGTCGTGGAACGGGCAGAGGGCTTTGGGCGTGCGGGAGGATATGTTCTCTAGAGCGACGTAATCCGAGACGACATCAACGATTGTCAGCCTTGCCTTGACTTCGTCGACTAAGGTCATCTGCTCTCCCCGCCAGTGGCGAACTGGTTGCCTACAACGACCATCGCCCGATGGCGACGATCGAAACGTAGTGTCTAGACGTTCGCGGAGCGTGACAACACGCTATGGACGTACGAAGTATAAACGAGATTTGCGGGAAAGCAAGAGTGTGTTGCAGTGTGGAAAAGGGAGTTTGGAGGTGCGTTTAGTTGGCCTGCGCGAGTGATCGGAGGTTGATTGATTCTGGGGTGAATATTTTTTTATGGATAGGTCATTGTTGGTGGTTGTTTGTGGATGCCCCCTCACCCTGACCCTCTCCCACGGAGGGGAGAGGGGACTTTGCCCGTCCCGCCTCCCGTCCCCCATGCATCCCCTGCGTTCGGTTCGCTCCGCGTCCCCTTCGCTTCGCGAACGGGACGTTGCTGGGTGATGAGGACAGGCGGTTAGGTGTGGGGGACCCGGACTCGGCCTTGGTATAGACCTCGACTGCTGCCAGGAGAGATGCGTTCGAGAGCGATTACCGCGAAGGAGTCGGTCATTCCAGATACGAAGTCGGCGGCGGCGTATTCGGGTTCGATGGAGATGACTCGCATCCATTCGGGGACGTCGTCGAGGTGTTTGCTGAAGTGGTCGTGCATGAGGTGCACGGCGTCGCGGGCTCGGAGTCCTTCGGGGGACTGAGACGTTGGATGGTAGACACGTTCGAACATGAAGTTACGCAGCTGGGTAGTTACTTCGCGCATGGGTTCGGACATGCGGATCCAAGGTATGACGATGGGATCGGTCGACTCTCCGGTGCAGTCCCACGATGCGTCGATGACGTCGACGACCATTGCGTTGAGTCGTGTGGAGTGTGCGTCGCCTAGCGCGGCTCGGATTTCGATCGGGACGTCGGTGGTTTCGAGAGTTCCGTCTCGCTCGGCGTCTGCGAGGTCGTGAGCGAGGTATGCGATCGCGTCGGAGATGCGCACGATTTGGGCTTCGAGGGACATTCCGGCGACGGCGGCGGCGACGATGAATTTGCCTTCGGGTTTGGAGTGGCGTTTGACGGCTTCGATCACGTCGTGGGTCATGTTGAGTCCTTCGCCGTGTTTTTCGAGGATGGTGAGTGTGCGGACGCCTTGTGCGGCGTGAGTGAATCCGTCGGGTAGTCGTTCGTTGAGTACGTTTTCACCGATGTGTCCGAATGGGGTATGGCCGACGTCGTGGGCGAGAGCGGCGGCTTCGACGAGGTCTTCGTTGAGATTTAGAGCACGGGCGATGGTGCGTCCGACTTGGGAGACCTGGAGGACGTGGGTCATGCGGGTCGTGTAGTGGTCGCCTTGAGGGTTTACGAGGACTTGGCTCTTGTGCTTGAGTCGTCGGAAGCAGTTCGAGTGGACGATTCGGTCGCGGTCGCGTTGGAATTCGGCGCGAACGGAGGAGGGTTCTTCTTCCCGGTCGCGTGTGGCGTCGGCGGAAATGGACGCGAACGGTGAGAGCGCGGCTTCTCGTTGCTCGATGCGGCGCCTGACTCGCGAATGACTTGCCTGTGGATGGTTTTCCCCGTGGGCGTCGATCATGCGACGGTTACCGTCTTTGCCAGGTTGCGCGGTCGGTCGGGGTTGTATCCGCGTGCGACGGTGGTGTGATATGCGAGTTGCTGGAGGGGAATCGTCATGAGGAACGGCGTGTGTTCGTCGTCGTCGATAGGTATCGGTATCCAAGCGTCGGCGAGCGCTCGGACCTCGATGTCGCCGTGATGGGCGAGGGCGATGACCTCGCCGCCGCGGCTCTGCACCTCGTAGATGTTGGTGAGCATCTTGGTTCTGAGTTCGCCGTTTTCGGGGACGAGGACGATGGCGGGTGTCGCGGGTTCGATAAGTGCGTTGATGCCGTGTTTCATTTCGGATGCTGAGCAACCTTCGGCATGGATGTAAGCGGTCTCTTTCATCTTGAGAGCGCCTTCCATGGCGATGGGGAAGAGGTCGCCGCGCCCGAGGATCAGCATGTTTTTGACGTCGATGAAGCGGTCGTGGGCGAGGGATTCGACAAGGGATTCTTGTCCCAAGGTGCGGTTGATGGCCCTTGGGAGGGCGATGATCGACTCGATGTGTCTCTCAAAGTCGGACTGGCTCAAGTGTCCGCGTTCGCGTCCGAGTTGAAGGGCCATCATGTATAGGACCAACATGCTGTTGATGAAGGTCTTGGTTGACGGTACTGCCACTTCGATTCCGGCGCCGATGTCGATGACGATGTCGGAGATGCGGGCGGCTTCGCCGTGGGGATTGGCGGTAACGACGGCGACGGTGCTGCCCTTTCGTCGAGCTGTTTCGATGGCGACCAGTGTGTCGTAGGTCTCGCCGGACTGGGAGACAGCGACGAGCAGGGTGTTAGCGTCCATGACGGGGTCGCGGTCGGCGAGTTCACCGGCGTACTCGACTTGTGCTGGAATGCCAGCGAGTCGTTCGAACCAGCGTGCGCCGGCCATGGCGGCGAAGTGGGAAGTGCCCATGCCGGCGAGCATGATGCGGTTCAGGTCGGCGGGTAGTTTCTGGAGTTCGGGGATTTCGATGTGGCGTTTGCTGAAGTCGACCCGTCCGCGCAGGGCTCCTTGGACCGCTGCGGCCTGTTCGGAGATTTCTTTGTGCATGAAGTGCGGGTGGTCACCGATATCGGTGAGGCGGCTTTCGGGTTGCAGGGGTACGGTGACTTTGTGGACAGGGGAGCCGACGACGCTGACGATCTCGATTTCTTCGCGGTTTATTCGGACGGCTTCGCAGTGGTCGATGTGGATCACCTCTTCGACGTCGTGCGGCATTGCGGCGGCGTTGCTGGCGAGGATATGTGCGTGGCGAGACTGGCCGAGGATGAGGCTACCGGCGTATCCGATGCGGATGCCGACGATCTCGCCGGGTTCGCGAGCGGACATTGCGAGGATGACGGAGAGGCCTTCGAGTTTGGAGCTGACCCGTTCGGTTGCTTCGAGGAGGGAGTCACCGTGTTCCATGAATCGGGCGATCATGTGTGCGAGGGCTTCGGAGTCGGTCTCGGAGGTGAATTCGATGCCTTCGGCGGTCAAGGATCGACGCAGTTCGGCATGGTTTTCGATGATGCCGTTGTGAGCGATGGCGACTTTTCCGTCGTAGCTGATGTGCGGATGGGCGTTTTGGTCAGTTGGTTTGCCGTGGGTTGCCCATCGAGTGTGAGCGATGCCTGCGGTGGCGTCGCCGAACTGGCCGTTGATGGTTTCTTCGAGCGCGGAAACTGGACCGGCGCGTTTCATCGTCGTGATGCCGGCGCTGGTGAAGGCTGCGATTCCCGCGCTGTCGTAGCCGCGGTATTCGAGGTCCTTGAGGGCTCGGAGAAGGAACGTCTTTGCATCGCCGCTACCGGCGTAACCCACGATTCCACACATGTTTTTTAGGCCGATCTTCTGCTGGTTGGCGATGACATGGTGGCGGCGCGTGCTTCGGCGGCAGGTTCTGCAGCCAGACGATTTTCGATCGAGCTTGTCAATTCGAAACTCTTGGACACTTTGTCGGCGTAGATGCCATGGCGTTCGGGAGGTAAGTTCATTGCGACTCTTGTCATGATCTCGTCGGTGGCGCGTTCGAGCCCGGCGCGACGGGATATGTCGCTGCGGACATTGAAAGGCTCTCCGACCGAGACTCTGATTTTGGCGATTGGCATGAACACTTTCAGGATATTTTGCAGGTTGTCGGTTCCGTATATGCCTAACGGCACGAGGGTTGCTCCGGTTTGGGCGGCTAGCAGTGCGGTTCCGATATGTGCCTTAATCAATCCTTCGAGGTTTCGGCTGCGGGTGCCTTCCGGGAACATCACGATGGCGCGATTTTGGGCGAGCATCGCACGCACCCAGCGAAGGGCGGCGAGATCGGCGGAGTAACGGCTCACCGGGTATGCGCCCCATCCTTTGAGAAAAGAGGTGGAGAGCGGATTGTTGAAGAGTTCGCGCTTGGCTAGGAACAATGCACGGCGCGGGAGCAGTGATGCTACGATTGCCGGGTCCAAGTTTGACAGATGGTTGGAGACGTAGATGACGGGGCCGTCGACCTGAAGGCGTTCTCGGTTTTTCACTTCGAGGTCGGCGAACATGGCCAACGTGCCGCGGAAAGCGGTGTTGGCGATGGTGAAGTTCCATTGTCGGCTCGGTTTCACGCTGCGTGCCCTCCTGTCACCATTGGAGTGGCGGTTTGGTCAGCGCCGGCTGGGATAAGGGCGAAGATTTTTTGGACGACTTCTTCGGCGGTCAGATCGTCGGTCGAGATGATGATCGCGTCGTCAGCTGGGTGTAGTGGCGAGTCGTCTCGGTTGGAGTCGATCTCGTCGCGGCGTTGGATGGATTGCAACACTTCTTGGTACGATTGTTGATCGGCGTTGCCATCTGAATCACTAGTTCTGCGTTCTGCACGGGTTGCAGCCGAAGCGGTGAGATAGATCTTTAACGGCGCATCGGCAAGAACGACTGTTCCGATGTCACGGCCGGCCATGACGATTGGTTCGGCGCCTGCGATGTCGCGTTGCTGCCGAACGAGCGCGCGTCGCACCGCTGAAATCGCGGATACGGGCGAGACGTTGAAGTTGACTTCGTCGGCGTAGAGATGATCGGTGATGTCTTGTCCATCCGCGCATAGGCGCCAATCGCCGTATTCATCTTGACTAACCGAGAATCTGGTGTCTGCGGCGATGTTCCGTAGTGCGTCGAAATCTTCGGGCCGGATGCGGTTTTTGGTGGAGAGATATGTGACCGCACGGTACATCATCCCAGTGTCGAGAAAGTCGCACCCCAGACGCTCGGCGATCATGGCGCCGACGGTCGACTTGCCTGAAGCCGACGGGCCATCCAATGCGATCTGCAGGGGAGCGGCTTTCTGGTTTGAGTTCATGATTGGCTAGGGGCCTGCTGTTGGCACCGTGGGGATCGGACATTGCGGATCAACACGCATCAATCGGAAAGGTTTTCGATCGTCCGCGAAACTAATATTCGATTATAGACAGCAAGGCTGAATCCTTGCTTCAAAGGTTGCCTTCGACGCGCCTATGGGGCGCGAATTCGGGCTCGAACTGTTGCATGTCGAAAGGGCATGGACGAATTTGCGTCGCTGAATCGCGCGCTCACCAATCGATGAACGGTCTTGACGGAATATTCATCCTTACGATCCTGCTGTTGGCGTTTTGGGGCTTTCAGGTCGGCGTTTTTGGGACTGCGATCTGGTTGGTGGCAGCGTATGGTGCGATCGTTCTGGGGTCTCAACTGGTCGGGCGGGTTGTTCCGCTGCTTGGTTTTCACGCGAACTACACGTCGATCGCCACGACGTTCGGGTACATCATCGTTTCGACATTGGTCGGTATGCTTGCGCGCTCGGTCTCTTCGAGTGTTCGGGCGTTTATCAACGTGACGCCAATGCGATGGATTAACGATATCGGTGGCGCGTTGCTGGGAGGGATGGTGGGATTCATCCTGGTGACGGCGCTGATCGCGGCGGCGGCGGCGTTCACATACGTGGTTCCTGAAGGTGCGTTGGAGTACGGCGGAGTGTCGTACTCGGCATCGTATTCACAGATCTACCTTCACGATGCGCCGAGGTCGTGGCTGGACGAACAGTTGACTGGTTCGTTGGTGGTTGAGATTCTCGCTGGCCTCCGGGGCATCATAGTACCGTTTGCGCCGAACGAGATCGGAATCGCAGTGGATGTTCTTTTTTCGCGCGTGGATTGATGCCGTCGTCCTGGTTAATGCAGTGGTGATGCACCAAGGGGGTTGGTTGGCTCAATTAAACACATGCGGCTATAGAATATGAGTACTGTGAGTGATCAAGCGTTAATCCTGATACGTTCTCGGGTCTTGGTGCTTAACCAGAACTATCAACCGCTTAACATCTGCGACGTGCGCCGCGCCGTTTCGCTACTTGGCAAAGGCAAAGCCGAAACGGTTCAATACGGCGTCGAATACATTCATACTGTTTCCCGCATGTTCGAACGTCCAGAGGTGATTCGCCTCGTGTACATGGTTCGGAAGCCTATGCACCGGCGGAAGCTGTCGCGGCGAGAGGTTTTTCAACGGGATGGATATTTGTGCCAGTACTGCGGGAAGAGAACTCCCGAATTGACGCTGGACCACGTCCTACCGCGTTGCAAGGGCGGTCAGCACACGTGGGAGAACGTTGTGACGGCGTGCCAGCGGTGCAATCACCGCAAAGCGGGTTCGACGCCGCGCGAAGCGGGCATGTCGTTGAGGGTTCAGCCCCGCGAGCCGCGTCCAAACCCCTATGCAGGTTTCAGCGCTGATCGTGTGGATCCTGCGTGGCTGCCGTTCATGCCTTGGCTGGCGAAGCAGCCGTTGCCGATTGCGGCGGGTTAGTTTTCGATTCCGGATTGACCGTTGGTCAGCTCGATCATCTGGTTGAAGGTATCTGCAGCACCAAGGCATCGAAGGCGAGTTGAGGGTATGCGTTCGACATCAGGGCGTCGCGAGTTTTTTGGACGGCTGTCGTGGCGCGGGCGAGGTCTTCCGTCGTGAGTTGTTTGGCCAAGTCAGCCAACTCTTCGATGCGGTCGTCGAAGACAATGTGTTGATGTAGTTCGTTCTGGAGCATGGCGACATCGCGGAGTATTTCTAGCCAGCGCGCGACTTCCTCGAGTGCTGAGACTCGGTCCCGACGAAATTCTCGGGTCATCTCGAAGGCGTAGTTGAATCGGTCGGGGAGATCGGCTTTGATGACGTCGATGATGCGAGAGGCAGACTGTTTGCGTGCGTCGAGCAACGATGGGTCGTTCAATGCGGCGATAGCCCATCCGGGAGCGCCCATCGACATTTTGGCGATGGTGTGGGCTTCGGTCGACGGTACGCCATGGCGTACCGTCAGTGCGTCGGCGATGACATCTGGCGGCACGGAGCGCAGTCTGACGAGGTGGCACCGCGAAGCGATGGTCTCCGGCACCGATTCCGTGGAAGGCGCGGTCAGGATGATGTGGACGCTGCTGGGTGGTTCTTCGAGCGTCTTCAGGAGCGCATTTCCAGCGTCTGGCGACATTCGGTTGGCTTCATCGATGATGAAGATTTTAACGCGACCCTCGTAGGGTTCGAGCATGGTGTCGGACTGAAGGTCCTTGATCAAGTCGATGCCGATCATCACGCGCCGTTGCGCGGCCTTGGCGTCCGGGTCTTTGGAGGATTGAGTCGATGACGTGATGATCTGCACATCCGCGAAATTGGACCGAGCGATACGGTCGCAGGCCGAACATTGACCACACGGCGGGTCTGGTTGGAGATCACCCCAACCGGGTGCGGTAATGTCTTGCGCGGTGCAGTTGAGCGCGCTGGCAAAGTCGACGGCCAGCGTGCGTTTGCCGACGCGGTTCGGGCCGGTGAAGAGATATGCGTGGGATACTCGTTGCTGCTTGATGGCACCGTTTAGCAGCGTTATCGCAGCCCGATTACCGATCGTCTGCCATTGGCCGCTTGATCCCACATCTGTCGATGCGGCGAGCATTATTCGAAAATCGCGGTGGCGAGGAGGTCGGCGTAAGTCTCGCGCCTGCGGATGAGACTAGCTTCGGACTGTTCGGTGACGAGGACAATCGCGGGCCGTGTCTGCAAGTTGTAGTTGCTGGCCATTGGCACGCAGTAGGCTCCGGAGGCTGGCAATGCCAGAAGGTCACCGGTTTTTACGCTCGGCAGAATTACGTCTTTCGCCAAGACATCTCCGGACTCGCAGAATTTTCCGGCGATGGTCACGGTCTGCGCAGGCTCGCCGAGGGGATCGTTGACGGACATCACCTCGTACTGTGCTTCGTATAGAGCGGGACGGATGTTGTCACCCATTCCACCATCGACACTGACGTATGTTCGAACGTCCGGAATTCGTTTGATGCCGCCAACGGTGTAGACGGCGACCCCTGCCCTGCCGACGATCGACCGACCGGGTTCGATGATCAACCTTGGTCGGTCAAGTCCGTATTTTGTACAGGCGGAAACCAATGAGTCGGCAATCGTCTTCGCGTACTCGGCGATCGTCGGAGGCAGTTTCGCCGACAGATAACCGATGGCCATGCCGCCGCCGGGGCTGAACTCGTTCAATTCGAGGTGGTGGACCCATTTCATCCTTGCCGCGAAGGCGCAGACGTACTCGATGGCCTCTTCGTAAGGTTCCAATTCGAACAGTGGAGAACCGAGATGGAAGTGCAGTCCCTGAACATCTAGGTTAGGTTGGTCCAACGTTGCGGCAACGGATTTCTCAGCGTCGCCGGTCTCGATCGAGAATCCGAATTTCGAGTCTAGGATCCCGGTGGTGGTCAGGCGATGAGTGTGCGGGTCGATGCTGGGAGAGAGACGCAAATTTACTGCCTGCGTCTTGCCGACCGTACCAGCGACTTCGTTGAGAAGCTCGATTTCATGGAACGAATCGATCGTGATGCGCCCGATGCCGGCTTCGACCGCTTCGTGGAGTTCTTCCCGCGTTTTGTTGTTGCCGTGGAAGTTGATCTTCTCAACCGGAAACCCGGAAGCAATTGCGAACGCCAACTCGCCACCTGTGACGACGTCAATGTGCAGACCTTCGTCCTCGATGATGTTCAGCATTGCGGGGTTGGAGAAAGCTTTGGTGGAGTACTCGATGTCAGTTGTCGGGTAGTATCGCCTGAAATTGCCGACGAATTCTCGGCACATCTCTCGGACGGTGGTTTCGTCGTAGATGTAGAGCGGGCTGCCGAACTCTTCGACCATGTCGCGGACGTCCAAGCCATTGATAGCGAGGCGGCCGGCTTCGTTGACGGATGCCGAGATTGGCAGGACTTCGGCGAGTGGGAGTTGTGTCATGACGGAGATGCCCAAATGGGGCGTGGTGAGTGTGATGGGGTAGGAGTCTCAATTTTATGTCGATTGCGTTTGACAGACACGGAATATCGCGGGGGTACCATTGTGGGAGAAGCGAGACGGAGGCTGCATGTATCGTCTCGTCTGATTGTTGAGAGCATCGGGTAATGAATGAAAAGGTCCCGCGGCTGACGGAACTCGCCAGCTGCGCTGGTTGAGCTGGGAAGTTTAGCCAAGGCGAACTCGCCCAGGTTTTGGGCGGGCTGATGAATGGAGCCGTTCCGCACCCTGATCTGCTGGTCGGTTTCGAACACGGTGACGACGCTGCCGTCTACCGTTTGGACGATCGCGTCGCTTTGGTGCTGACGGTTGATTTCTTCGCGCCGATCGTGGACGACCCTTTCACGTATGGTGCGATTGCGGCGGCGAACTCGCTATCGGATGTTTACGCCGTCGGAGGTCGCCCGATCACGGCGCTTAACATAGCCGCCTTTCCGCGCAGCCTACCATCCGAGATCCCATCCGAGATCCTGCGCGGCGGTGCCGCCAAGGTCGCCGAAGCCGGCACCATCATCGTTGGCGGTCATACGGTAGACGACGTTGAACCTAAATACGGGTTATCGGTCGTCGGGATCGTCGAGCCAGGGCGGCAGGTTCAGAATTCGACTGCGGAGGCCGGCGATGTGTTGGTGTTGACGAAACCTCTGGGGACTGGTGTTGTTACGACGGCGCTCAAGAACGGTAAAGCACTTGGCGAGGTTTTGGACGCCTCGGTCGAATCGATGCTGCGGTTGAATCGCGAGGCGGCAGAGGCGATGGTGTTGGCGGGGGCACATGCGGCGACCGATGTTACGGGTTTCGGGATTGTCGGTCACCTCATGACGATGATGCGGGCGAGCGGGACGAGCGGGCGGTTGAGGCGATCGGCGCTACCGGTTTTACCGGGCGTCTTGGAGCTCTTGGAGGATGGTGTCGCGCCTGGTGGGACGCATCGGAACTTGGACAGTTGCGCCGAGAGCGTGAAGTGGGCAGAGGATGTCGGCGAAATTGATAGGTTGCTGATGTGCGACCCTCAGACTTCCGGCGGTTTGCTGATCTCGGTGCCAGGGGACGCGGTTGACGGGTTGTTGGCGGATCTGCAAGGTCGTGGTGTTGACGGTACGGTCGTCGGGGATGTGGTGGCGTTTGCTGGTAGCGCGGTAGATGTAACGCGTTAGCGTGTGAGTTGCCAGATACGGTTACGCTCCATTTCGTCCAATTCCGCCAACGCGGTTCCTTCGGCGAGTTCTTCGGCTCGCAAGACGCGGTCGCGGAGTTTGGAGTTGATTTTCAGTAGTGCTGTCTCGGGGTCGATGCCCTGCGCTTGAACTGAACGGACAGCCGCGGCGAGGAATTGGCCGGCACGGACTTCCAATTGATCGTCGGATTCGTCGAGTCGTCGTTCCGGAAAGTTTGCGGTGTCGTCGGATTCGGTTGCGATTGGCAATCTTGCACGCATGGCTCGGCGTTGCAACACGGCTGATTGCGAGAGCGCGGGCAGTGCTTTGGGGACGGATGCAACTATGGAACGGACGCCACCGGCTTCTTGGCGCTTGATTCGCTCCCATCCGTCGATTACGTCTTCGCCAGTATCGAGTTTTTCGGCGTCGCCGAATACGTGGGGATGGCGCCGGATGAGTTTTTCGGCGACTTTTTGGCAAACGGAATCGGCGTCGAAATCGCCGTTGCGACGTGCGATGTCGGCATGGAAGACGATCTGTATCAAGACATCGCCGAGTTCCTCTTCGAGGGCATTCGCATCGGCATCCTCGATCGCTTCCAGCATTTCGTAAGCTTCTTCAAGCAGGTTTGGCCGCAACGACTGGTGCGTCTGCTCGGCATCCCATGGGCAACCGCCCGGGTCTCGGAGAGTGCGGACAGTATCTACCAGGAACTGGAAACCGTCTTTTTGGTTTTCCGGGGGTGACATTTGGAGCTTCATGGTCTGTTAAACATCTTTCGCAGCAACTCGCAACGGTGTAATCTCTAGATATGAAATCGGGTGCGAATTCGATGCGTAGCAAGTTGCACTATATTGATCGAGAGGCCACGATCTGGATCGTTGCACTGTTCGTGCTGGCGCTCGGCAACCCTGAATCAGATTTCCACTTCACGATTTTCTGGCCGTACTACGTCTGGGGCATCGAGAGCCCCGGTTACGGACTAGGCCACTCGATATCGTACCTGTTGCGTGGCGACGTAATCTCGGCGATGGAGACGCACATCCTCGGCATCCCGGCGGTAACGATCATCCTTTGGCGGGTCGTGACGCTTGAAATGAGACTCTTCAAATCGCAAAGGAGAAATTGACTATGTCAAATGTGATGCAGTTGCTTCCAGAGATCCCACCGGGAGAGCAGGAGGCGATTTCAGGAATTGTGCAGAACGTCCCAGACGAATCCGCTCAGATGTTTGCGATGGCGTACCGAAGCCAGCGCAAGGACGAGACCACGATCTTGCTTTTCACTTTGATTGGTTTCGTTGTGATCGCTGGAGTCCAGCGATTCGTCCTGGGACATATCGGGCTGGGCATTTTGTATCTACTGACGGCTGGTTTGTGTTTCATCGGCACGATTATCGACGCAGTGAACTACAAGAAATTGGCTACTGAGTACAACGTCAAGATCGCTCACCAAATAGCGATGAACCTTGGCACTGGTGCGCTTACGCAGTCCTAAATATCGGGGCGTATTTGGTCGCGGTTGATTTACGCTGAATCTCGTGACCAAATTGCGAAAGCTTGAAGCACCTGGATGGGCGATGTTGGTGCTCGGCGTTGTGTTCGCCGTGCTGCTGCCGATTTTCCTCATCGCCATCAACGTCGCCTATGTAACCGATTCGGACTGGCTCTACACCTACAACTGGTGGCGGAATGGGATACCCGAGCGCACTGGTTTGCCGGTCTCGGAGTTGGATTCCGCGGCGGATCAGGTTAAGGGCTACTTCGCGAACGACGCCGAGCGTTTGGATGTGCGGGTGAACACGTCGCGAGGGGTGGTCAGCCTCTTTGATGAGCGTGAGATCCTTCACATCATCGATGTGAAGGATTTGATGGGCTACGTGGCCGCGTTGTCGGTTTGGAGCGGCGTCGTGTTGGTGCTATGCTCCGCGCTGGGGTTGACGATTCGTCGTCGCGATTTCTTCGCTTCGATGTCGCGATGGTTGAGATGGTGCGCTTTGGTGTGGGGTTTAGTAATCGCCGCAGTTGTTGTGGTTGCGTTGATCGACTTCACTTGGATCTTCACGCAGTTCCATCTGCTTAGCTTCGCCAACGATTTGTGGCAGTTAGATCCGTTCCGACACTATCTGCTGCTACTCTTCCCCGAACGATTCTTTCTGGAAGCCACGCTGTTCATCGTGCTGTTGACGGTGATCGAGTTTGCGGGTCTTTACGTCGGCGCGCGATTGGTGGAGCTACGTTTTTCGGGCGATCAGTCGTAGACGATATCGGTGACGACTTCGCATTCGGGGTCGCGGGACGTGATGCGTTCGCGGCCGTTGAGGGACGCGAGTTCGACCAAAAAGATCTGCGCAACGACATGTGCGCCTAATTCCTCGGCGAGTTCCGCGGCGGCGACGGCGGTTCCACCAGTCGCGAGCAAGTCGTCGACGATGACGACGCGTTGACCCTTCGAGAGAGCATCTGACCTCATCTCGATGGTCGACAGGTCGTTGTATTCGAGCGAATACTGGTTTTTGATGACTGGCGGGGGTAGTTTGCCGTTCTTCCTGACTAGCGCGAGCGGTATGCCTAACCGATCGGCGACAGGCGACGCGAATACGAAGCCGCGGGCATCGATCGCGGCGATCACGTCGGGATGGATCTTCAACACCTGATCGGCGAACCAGTTGATGGCGGCACGAAAAGCCGCGGGTTCGGAAAATATCGGAGTGAGGTCTTTGAACTGAATGCCCGGTTTCGGGTGATCCGGCACGTTACGAACCCAGTTTCTTAAATCGACACTCATTGACCGTATATCTCCGTATCAGGGTAGAAGTCGCTCCATGCGAACCAGAACACGTTGACGGCGTGCAACGGTTCCAACCGAGTGCCTTGGAAATCGCCGCCCCACGCTTGACCGTTTAGAGGCAGCCACCTCGAACCGGAGGCGTCCACCATCCATCTACGGGCAACGCCGTCGATCTCGTCCTGAGTCTCCAGCGAGAATTCCAATGTCTCATCGCCGACGTTTCTGGAGTATGCCGTGGCGGTGGTGGTTTGGGAGTCGTAGTAGATCACGACAGGTTCGCCATTGACTTCGATGTTGACAACCTCTTCTTCTTGCAATGCGGTGTGAGGAAATGCCGTTGCGCCGTCGTCGAAGCCCATGCCCAGCACGAGTTCCTTGCCGTAGAGCCGATCATCCCGGTTGGATTCTCCGATGACTCCGGCGTCGCCGCGCATGTAGTAGCTGGTGTACGGGTCGAAACTGGACTCGCCTTTGAGAAGCGCTTTGGTCTCCGGGAAAGACGTCCTCCACTGCGCCCAAGTCGTCAGGATCACTGGAACATTGGTTAGCTTGACACCCTTGTATTCACCCTCGATGCTTTCGGAGAGGAAATGGCTCCAGAGTGAACGCGTCTGGCGGTCGAACATGATGAGTGCGTTCATCGTGAGTTTGCCGGACACGCCGAACGTGAGCGTCTCCCCGTTAACCTCTCTGGAATACCCGATTCCAGTGAAGCAGAGCGGTCACCAAGTGACCGCGATGGGTTTGCCTCCCACAACGTCGTTCACGATCTCGTGACTGCTCAGCAAAGGGACTGAATAAGCGCGGGCGTCGCCGTCAATCTCGACACCCAACACCAACTCGCCGTCGTTGTAGAACTTGTTGGCGGTGTCGAGGTTTTGGAAGAAACCGGGGTTGTCGATCGCCGGTATGCCATCGAATGGCAGCAGCGTGACGATGTCGAGGTCGCGTTCGGGTGCGGTTGCGGCGGCGGGTTCTTCCGTGGGTGCCGGAGGTTCGGTTGCTGGTGGTGGCATCGTCGGATCTGGCTTCTCGGCGGCCTCCATGACTGCCCGCGTTTCCTCGGTTGGCGCAGGTTCTGGCGTGTCCGCGGGGCGTTCGGTAGCCGTGGCGACCGGTTCGGGCGTGACGGTTGAAGTTGGCGGGTCGGCGGACTCAGACCCACATGCGGCGGCGAACATGACCAACGGGATTGCGCTAAAGGCGATCTGGATTTTGCGCATGACGTTTCGGTTGGTTATTGCGTCGAGCCGCGGCACGCGCAATTGTCGTTCAGACGGAGTGGTGCAACGGATTGAACACCGCTGTGATTATGATACGCATATCGGGGGCGTCGAAGATTTCAACGCCAAGAGGTACGTATTTTTTGAGGTTTCAGCCATCCACCTAACGCGCCTGAAATTAAGCGGGTTTAGAAATCACGTCGACACCGACATCAACCTCTCACCGGGTTTGGTAGTTTTCACCGGCGCGAATGGTCACGGTAAGAGCGGGTTGCTGGAAGCCGTGCACATGCTTTCGGTCGGCAAGTCGCTACGCGCCAGCAACGATCGCGAAATCGTCAATCACTCGATCGCACGCGATGGCGGGCATGTGCAGGCGCTCGGGGTGTTCAATAACGGCCCTGAGGCGGTGCGCGCTCAGTTCGACCTGCACATTGATCCAAATTCCACGGAGAACTTCAGTCGATTGAACTCCAAGAGCAAGGAGTGGCGCATCAACGGCGTCAAGGTGCAACCGGTTGAGTTCGTGGGGCGCGCCAATGTGGTCATCTTCGAAGCGGGGGATCTCGACCTCGCGCTTGGTGCTGCAACGGTGCGTCGCCGCTACTTGGACATTCTTATCGGTCAGTTCGATACCGAATATGTGCAGACGTTGGTTCGTCTCAACCGTGTCCGGGCAAGCCGTAACGCGTTGCTTCGAGGTTCGTTCGACGTGCAGGACTTTGAGGAGGAGATCGCGTTTTGGGACGGGAGATTCTGCGAAGAGAGTGTGAAGATAATCCAGACGCGTCGCGAGGTGATGGAGTTACTGCGGGATAAGTCGGCGCCGATCCATGCGGAGTTGAGCGAAGGCGAGTCTTTGGGTCTGACGTATCAGCCGAATTTCGGTTCGACTGCGCGCCCGGCGGCGTCGACGGATCTCGAAGGCAACGAGTTACGAAACCACATTTACGACGCGCTGATGGCATCGAAGCGCAAAGAGCAGTCGTCTGGGCACATGGTGATCGGTCCGCATTTGGACGATTTCCGCGTCGATATCGCGGGCGCTCCATCTCGACGTTTCGCCTCGCGAGGCCAAGCGCGTACGGCGGCGTTGTCGCTACGTCTAGCCGAAGCATCGCTAGTGTCGGAGTTCGCGCGGCGCGATCCCATAATTGCGTTTGACGATGTGCTTTCCGAAATGGACAGCACGAGACGAGGCACGATTCTCGAACGCGCATCGCAGTACGAGCAGACGTTGCTCACCGCGACTGACGACGCGTTGGTAGGCCGCGATCGATTGGCTGGAGCCCAAAACTTCAGGGTCGTGCGCGGCAATGTCAGTAGAGTCAGCTGACATCTCGCAAGAAAAAACATCGTGAAGACACGCCCGCGCCATCACTGTGTATAAACTCATTTCAGCGAATCACATCACCATCAGTGACAGGCATCGCCGTGCATGGCCCAGTGAAATACGTAATCGCCGACCGCGTGTCGAACGCCCAGATGACGGGGTGGTTGTCTGACAGCGCAGTAAAGATCGTCGACGGCAAGATCGCGGACGTTCTGCATGCATCGAGTCTTCCTTCCGATGTTAAGGAGACGTCCGAGGTGCTCCGGCTCGGCGATGTCTCGTTGATTCCGGGATTAGTGGATGCTCACTGCCATATGCATTGCAGCGCGACTAAGGATGCACAGGCTCTGGCGTTGGCGGAAAAGGACGACATCCAACGGTTGACGATGCGGGCGGTTTCGGCCATGCGCAAAGCGGTGTTGGCGGGTACGACCACCGTACGCGACATTGGGTCTCGCAACGAGGTGGCGTTCGCGATTAAGCAGGCGATCAAGGATGGCGCCATACCGGGTCCGAGGTTGTTGGTCGCGGGGACGCCGATCACGATCACTGCCGGTCACTGCTGGTTCTTTGGGACGCAGGCGGATACCGCTGACGATGTCGCGAAGGCGGTTCGGAATCAAGTCCGACAAGGCGCGGATGCGATCAAGATAATGTCTACTGGCGGTATGTTCACGCCAACCGCGAACCCGCGATTGCCGCAGTATCCGGCTGAAACGCTGGCCGTCGCGGTTCGGGAAGCTGCCCGATCCGGGATCACTGTCGCGGCGCACTGCCTGTCTGCCGATGGCGTCAAGAACTGCGTCGAGGCGAACGTGCACAACCTGATCCACGCCCGGTGGTACTCGCAAGACCCATCCAAGGGGTTGGAATTCGACTTGGATACCGCGAAGCGCATGGCCGATCAAGGACAGTGGGTAGATCCCACGATCGGACATGGCATGTTGGGACACGAAGCCACCGATCGTGGAGAAGCACCACCACGGGCGATCCACTGGTCCGTGGCTGCCAACAATGTGACCGACGAAGCCCACGCCGAGAACCTCAACCAGATGCACGACCTAGGCGTACGCTTCACGAACGGCTAGGACATGGGGATGCCGCACGGCACCCACGATCGATCGGCTGCGAATGCGTGGGCAGCCGTCGGGAAACTCGGTTGGGACACCTGGGACGCTTTAAGGATGTCCACACTCGACACCGCTGAGGCTCTCGGTATCGACGATGAAGTCGGCTCAATAACAAGCGGCAAAGACGCCGACCTCGCCGCCTTCAACGGGGACCCTGCCCAGAACATCCGCGACATGGACCGCGCTTCCACAGTCATCCAAAACGGGCGAGTACTCAAACTGCGCGATGTTGCTTCGGTGTGATCCGAAGTTGGGGGGCGGTTTTCGGGCGTTTTGGGGGGCGTTTAAGATGATCCGCAATGATCATCGATGGCCTGACCCACATTCTTCCGCCCTATTTCGTCGAACATCGCGACGAGGTTTCGAGGTGTGATCGCACCTTTGCCGAACTCTTTGCCAATCAAAAAGCGCGCATCGCCCAAGCCGAAGATCTTTTGTCCGAGATAGACCGTTCAGGGGTTGATCGCTCGGTAATCGCCGGTTTCGGGTGGACAGACCAAGAGCTGGCCCGACGTTCCAACGACTACATTCTCGATTCCGCCGCGCGTCATTCTTACCAACTCATCCCCGTCTGCAGCGTCAACCCGTTTTGGGACGGTGGTGCCGCCGTGTTGGAAGCGGAGAGATGTTTGAAAGCAGGCGCGGTCGGGATCGGCGAACTGCACGCGGATACCCAAGGTTGGGTGGACGTGCCGTATGAGATTCTGGACGATCTGATTTCGGTTGTGCGAAAGCACAACGCTGTCGTTATCGTCCACGCTTCTGAACCGGTCGGGCATAACTATCCCGGGAAGGGAACGATGACGCCGAGGAAGCTATTGAGACTGGCGACGACCTATCCGGACAACCGGTTCGTCTTCTCCCACTTCGGAGGCGGACTCCCGTTTTACGCCCAAATGCCCGAGGTCCTAAAATCCCTGTCCAACGTCTGGTACGACTCAGCAGCATCCCCCTTCCTATACACACCGAGCGTGTACGAATCTGCGATTGAATCCGTCGACGAATCGCGGATGATTTTTGCTAGCGACTACCCGTTGATAAGCCAACGGCGCGCGCTCCAACACCTTCGTGCAGCCAGTTTGGCTCTCGATACTGAAGAGCGAGTTTTGGCGAACGCCGGTGAATTGTATGATTTCACTCGATCAACCCAAATCCACTAATCCAAGGATCCCGCAATGGCATTGTTGTCGAACCGATCCGATGTGCAACAGTTATTGACGATGGCTAAGGCCATCGATGTCGTCGAAGCCGCGTTCGGCGAACTTGCCACCGCGCACCGTCATGATCGACCCCGCAGTCGGCGGTTGGACCGCCTACATGCCCGCATACCTCAAATCTGGCGGCGCTCTCGGTGCAAAAGCCGTGACCGTTTATAAGGACAACCCCGCCAAATTCGGTCTGCCCACAACTATCGGCACCATCCTCGTTCAAAACAACGAAACCGGTGAAGTCGTCGCCGCAATGGACGGCGGTTACCTCACCGCGATGCGAACCGGCGCCGTTTCGGGCGTAGCAACGCGTCACATGGCCCGACCCGATTCCAAAGTCGGAGGCGTCCTCGGCGCCGGCGTACAAGCACGACAACAAGCAGTAGCGATCGCCGAAGCCAGCAACGTCGAAACAATCCTCACGTTCTCTCTAGACGACGACAACACACGCCGCGAATTCGCCGATTGGATAGCCGAAGCGACTGGATTGGATGTGCAACTCGCCTCAAGCGGGGAAGCCCTGTGCCGCGAATCCGACATCGTCGCCCTCGCGACGACAGCAGCGAATCCGATAGTCAGCGCCGACTGGTGGAAACCGGGAGCGCACATCAACGCCATCGGATCCCATGCGCCGGGCGTTCGTTAACTCGATACTGCGAGCATTCAACGTGCGCGAATCATCTGCGACCAGTTGGAGGCGTGCATGGCGGAAGCGGGCGATTTGCAAATCCCTGTCGAGGATGGCGACTACTCGTGGTCTGACGTCGCTGGCAATCTGGGCGATGTCGTCAACGGCGACACCCCCGGCCGCACCTCCGACGACGAAGTAACGCTATTCAAGAGCGTCGGCCTAGCCATCCAAGACATCTCCTGTGCTGCTTTGGTTTACCGTGAAGCGGTTGCTAGCGGTATCGGGCAAGAGTTCGACTTCTCGGCGTAGCGACTGGGGTCTAAAACAACCCCGTCAAGAACTCCCACCACGCAGCGGCAACGTCAACCGCCACGTAGTTGTCGAGCACCTGCCAAACGTGCAAGATATATTCCTGCGCCATCTTCAGTGCAGTGCAGACAACTAACCATAAGACGATTCGCTTCGCGGTGAATTCGTAGTCCGGCCACCAGTGCCGCTGTGCGGCGATACCGACGAACCAGAACTCGAACACGTTCGGGAACATCAACAGAACCCACCGCGCTTCGGTGAATTCAAAGGTTATGAACCCGATCGCCCGGAACAGATACAGCGCGATCGCAATCGTTCGCCCGGGACCGTCCCACTGCCTAACCGCCACCCAAAGGAAGGTCAGCATGTAGACCTGATCGATCCACTTATCGAACGTCTGGTAATCGCCGACACCGCCTAACTGGATCAGGTTCATCATGAACAGATCCGAAAAATCGACGAGTATCGCTAGGATTGATCCAACGAACGCCCAGCGAAGAACTGGCAATGAACCGGCGATTCGAGCCGATGCGATTATTAGTTGCTCAAGAGTCATCTCTGCCCCAAGATGCTAGCGGTTTCGCCACCGTTTTTGCGAATCGAAATCGCGCGCATATAATTGTCGATTAGCAGTCGCGTGTGTCGACTGCTAACGAATTTCGACGCTAGCAGTTAGGCCGCAAACCATCTCAGATTCACGAGATGATTATGCCCGACGCTGCAAGACAGAAGTTGCAAAACAAGGAGGAAACACCGAGTGAAGGTTAACCTGAAGCCCCTAAACGACCGCGTGGTCGTCTTGCCGTCCGAAGAGGAATCGGCGACTAGCCCGGGCGGGATCATCATTCCCGACACGGCAAAAGAGAAGCCACAACAAGGCGCAATCGTAGCTGTAGGCCCCGGCCGAACCACCGATGAAGGCGCAGTTATCAAGATGAGCGTTAACGTCGGCGATAGCGTGATCTACTCGAAGTACGCAGGTACCGAGTACTCGCAAAACAGCAACGACTACCTCATCCTACGAGAATCCGACATCTTGGCGATCGTCGGTTAAAGCCGTAATTCCGTCGTCGTAACGCCGTCAACATTCCGAAGACCCAGCGTGAAAATTACGGATTTCGTCGCCAAACCACAAACAACAAGGAAAAATCAAGCAAATGCCAGCAAAAGAATTGCTTTTTGAGGACGACGCTCGAGCCAAGCTTAAGATCGGCATCGACATCCTCGCTAACACCGTCAAGAGGACGCTTGGCCCGCGCGGCCAGAACGTCATCGTTGACAAGAAGTTTGGCCCCCCGCAGGTTAACTCCGACGGCGTGACCATCGCCAAAGAGGTAGACCTCGAAGACCCGTTCGAGAACATGGGCGCACAGCTCCTCAAGGAAGCTTCCAAGAAGACCAACGACGACGCTGGTGACGGTACCACCACCTCCACCGTCTTGGCCCAGGCCATTGTCGCCGAAGGCTTCAAGAACGTCGCGGCAGGTGCCGACCCGATGGCCATCAAGCGCGGTATGGAAAAGGCCATGGCCACCATCCGCGAATCCATCAAGAACCAGTCCACACCGGTCGACAGTTCCTCGCAGATCGCCAACGTCGCAGTTCTCTCCTCACACGACGACGAGATGGGTAACCTTATCTCCCAAGTCATGGAGAAGGTAGGAAAAGACGGCGTCATCACCGTTGACGAGTCAAAGTCCCTCTCATACGAGACCGACTTCGTTGAAGGAATGCAGATCGACCGAGGTTTCCTCTCGCCCTACTTCGTCACGAACCCGGACCGTCAAGAGGCCGCCCTCGACGACCCCTACATCCTGATCACCTCGCAGAAGATCTCCGCGGTCTCCGACCTGCTTCCGCTGCTTGAGAAGGTCTTGCAGTCCAGCAAGAACATCATCGTCATTGCCGAAGATGTTGAAGGCGAAGCACTCGCCACTCTCGTGGTGAACAAGCTCCGCGGCACGCTTAACTGCATCGCCGTCAAGGCCCCTGGCTTTGGCGACCGCCGCAAGGCCATGCTCCAAGACATCGCAATCCTCACCGGCGCTACCGTCATCTCCGACGAGATCGGTCGCAAGCTCGACTCCGCCACCCTCGAGGACCTCGGTAGGTGTAAACAGGTCGTTGTCAAGAAAGACGACACGACCTTCGTGGGCGGAACCGGTGACACAACCGCGATCCGCGGTCGCATGACCGAAATCCAGGCTCAGATCGAGGACACGACCTCCGACTACGATCGCGAGAAGCTCCAAGAGCGTCTCGCCAAATTGTCCGGCGGCGTCGCCATCCTACGCGTTGGCGCGGCCACCGAGATCGAGATGAAGGAGAAAAAACAACGTGTCGAAGACGCACTGGAGGCGACTCGTGCGGCTGTTGAAGAGGGTATCGTTCCCGGTGGCGGCACTGTCCTGATCCGCGCCGCTCACGAACTCGATCTTCTCGTATTGGATAACGAAGACGAGCAGACCGGCGTGCAGATTCTCTCGAAGGCCCTGCGCGAGCCGATCCGCATCATCGCTGGAAACTGCGGCTTTGAAGGCGCAGTCATCCTCGACCGCGTAGTCGGTAACGATGACGTGAACTTCGGCTTCAACGCCATGACCGACGAGTACGGCGACATGATGGAAATGGGCATCGTTGACCCGGCAAAGGTCACCCGCTCAGCCGTCGAGAACGCAGTATCGGTCGCAGGCATGATCCTGACGACCGCGGCGCTCATCACCGAGCACCCCGAGCCACCCATGCCCGGCGGCGGAATGCCACCTGGCGGCGGAATGGACTTCTAGTTCGAACTAGAAGTCTGGTTCGCAAGAACCAATCCAACGCGCCGCACCCGGAAACTGGTGCGGCGCGTTGCTTTATGCGACCAAATCGCACTTCAATGTCCTCCACAATCTGCCTTCATCGAGAACCGAGATCATTCCGGTTCGTATTTACTTCCAGTTAGCTATGACCATCGCGAACAGCGAATCGCCATCGCCCAACCAAAACGCCGTACACCCCCTCGCCAGCGACCGCGAATTGCCGCGAAGCCTCGGGGCCAAGCAAGCTGATCAGGTTAGCCACTCGGCCATCGGCCGCACCGCAAAACGCGGAACCACCGTTGCATCTCGCTTGGCATCTAAATATGGAGAACTCGCCGAGACTTTCTTGAACGACCGACCGAAATTCCGAGGCGCATGGCGCGTAAAAGCTTGTTACGAGGCAGCGCGACTTTTGCTACGGCAAGGCGGTACGGATCTCGCCGCCGCGCTCGGATTCTTCACCGTCATATCGCTACTCCCGCTTGTAGCCCTAATCATCATGGCCCTGATCGCCGTCGGATCAGACGAAGGGGCATTAAGAATCCTCGCCGAAGCCCTCGACTATCTCTTTCCGGCCTCGCACGACTTGATTGACGACGCGGTCGGAAACCTACTCGGAGGCTCATTCACAATCGGCCTGATCGCCCTTGGCGGTTTGATCATCGGAGCCAACGGACTATTCGCCGCCGCGTACCGCGCCACCAACCGCGTCTTCGGCATCGACTCGACAACACTCATCCAAGTAACCGTCAAGAACATCGGACTCGTAACCATCCTCGTCATCCTCTTCCTCGCCTCCATCGGCCTAACCTCCATCATCCAAGTCCTAGTCCGCTTCAGCCAAGACATATCCGACCCAACCGGCGGGCTCTCCGCCGCCACCGCTGTCGTTCTCGCTTCGCTCTCCACGATTCTGCCTGCGACCTTCACCACCATCGTCTTCGCCTATGTCTACTACCGATTGCCCAACACCCGCGTCGAATGGCGAGACGCCGCCTTTGGAGCCATCGTCGCAATCGTCTTATTCGAAATCGGAAAGCACGTGTTCTTCTGGTTCAACAACCAAGCCAGCTACCGAAGCCATATCTACGGCCCGATCACCTCCGTCGTCGTCTTGATGCTCTGGGCATACATCGCCAGCCTGATTTTCCTCTACGGCGCAGCTCTGACAAAAGTAGTCGGCGAGATTCGACCAAAGTGAGATTCCATCCCGTAACCCCCGACCGTTGGCCCGACTTCGAGCAACTCTTCGAAGGACCAGGCGGACCCGATCATTGCTGGTGCATGATTTTCCGAAACGCTAAATCCGCGATCGGATGCGCCGACCGACTCGCCGAGAAGGTTGCGATGTTTCACCACGTAAAAGAAGGAATTCCAGTCGGCATCATCGGTTACGCTGATCGCGAACCAGTGGCGTGGTGCTCGATCGCACCCCTAGAAACCCACAAAAACTTACCCGGACGGGGCTCACTCGGCGACACGTCTGACACTGAGGGCGTTTGGTCGCTCCCGTGCTTTTTCGTTCGCAGCGATTTTCGTCGACAAGGTCTGACCTGCCAACTGATCACTGCGGCAATCAACTACGCCAAGGGCCATGGTGCAAAGTCCATCGAAGCCTACCCTATCGTCCGAGATTCGCCGGGTGATCGATTTATGGGCTTCGCTAGTACCTTCGAGACGAAGGGTTTTAAAAAAGTCCGCACGCTCGGCACGCTACGCCTGATGATGGGGATGGATCTCTGAGCCAGCAGGATCACCATCTACATTTAGCGAATATGTGATCGGAACTTACGTTTTATTTGTAGACATGTTCCCGATCAATACCAACATCCACTTCCGCGCGGTCTCGCCAGATCGTTGGTCAGATTTCGAGCAACTCTTCGAATCCCGTGGCGGCCCCAAACACTGCTGGTGCATGGTCTTTCGCCCCATGCCATCCGCCGACCGACGCGCCGGAAGACCTGCCAAGAAAGAAGCAATGACCAAAAGCATCGCTTGCGGCACCCCGGTCGGAATCCTAGCCTACGAAGACAACGACCCCGTCGCGTGGTGCTCAATCGCGCCCCTTGAAACCTACACCAACCTCCGCACCCGCAAATACGTCTCCGACGGCAACGACACCGAAGAGGTCTGGTCCATCGCCTGCTTCTACATCCGCAGAACCCTACGCGGACAAGGGATGACGACTCGCCTGATCGACGCCGCCATCAACTACGCCAAAGACAACGGTGCCAAGATTATCGAAGCCTACCCCGTCGACTACGACTCCCCCAGCTACGGCTACATGGGTCGCGTCGGCACATTCCAAGCGTTGGGCTTTAAGGACATCGGAATGGCGGGAACCAGGCGGCACATCTTGAGGTTGTATTTGTAAGCAGGTTCGTTCACGCCCAACTAGCCGGACGCGTAAGAACGTATCCGTCGAGCTTGGCGATTTGCAACGGCAACTGATTCTGCCGAAAAGCATCGCGACCGATTGAGATGTAACCTGAGGCGATTTGACGCAGTCTATGAGAGTGTCGATCCGGCGGGAAAGCAACGATGATTCTTTTCTTCTCAAATCTATCGAGTATTGCGGTTATTGGTGCGGGGAGGTCCCCATCCACCGAGATTACGATTGCGGTGTCAAATACGTCATTGTGAGCGTCGCTGAGAAGATCAACCGCGATGTTGACATCTGTCATCTTCTCCTCGTAGGTCGTCCACCTCGATCCACATCGACGTTCTTTCTCTATGAAATAGCCTTCCGTGATGAACAGGTCGTCAAACGTTGTAAGTGCCTCCAAGTACGTATTCTGATGCCTGTGTTTGTCTGGATCATCAGGATCGTGATTTACGCGGGCGGTAAAGTAACGAACTTTGACCAAAACTTGCTGAGTCCGAACCAGATGCAGGGATAGTCGAAATAGCTCCAACCAGTAGTAACATGACTATTTGTCACCCTTCAAGCCCTTGCGCTTCGACCTCAGTCCGTAAAAGAGGTTCATGCCGTCGATGTAAACTGCAACGCTCTGCACGACAATCACTTCCACTCAAATAGGATGACCGAGGCTCGACCCAAATCAAGTTGCGCACATCCCCGATGAAATCGATATATCGTTTTGATACCCCCCAGCAGATAGTATCGCTGGGCCGACGCTCCCGCTCTAGTAGAGGGAGCGTCTCTTTTTCATTCGGTTCATTAGCGCGTTGAGGCGGGACTAAAACCGACCTTCAAGCGCAAACCGGCTCGCTGCCGTCCCATCGGTTGAACGAAGGCTGATCGCCCTTCGCCAACGAATCCCGAGCGTCGGACCACAACTCGTTCCAAATCACCGGGTCATGCAACTCCGACCGCGGGCTGTTCGCGCTTCGAGCCACGAAGCCCGGGAAACTCGTCCGCCCCGTCGACTGCCCGATCGGGTTGTAGCGCAAATCAAAACTCCAGCGGATGCGGTCGCTGTTGTTTGGCAACGACGAATGCACCGTGAACTTCGTCATGAAGAGTGCGTCGCCCTTCTTGAGCGGCACCGATGTCGCCTTGCCGACCTCAAACTCAGTCTCCGGTATCTGGATTCCGGCCTGCAATCCACTTTTCCCACCCGGACAGTGAGTCAATAGCTCTGCCCGATGCGACCCTGGCACCACCTGCAAGCAGCCGTTCTCCTCGTCAGCATCCATCAACGGAAACCACACCGTCAGCATCAGCGTCTCATCGGCATCCGGATTCACCACGCCGCAATCCTGGTGCCAAGGCGTAATTCCAAACTTCACATTCCCATTCTCATCCCGAGGCGCTCGACTCTCCGGCACCTTGATGCGCACATGTTGCACCGGGTTCGAGTAAACCTCAGGCCCGACGAAAGATTCGACCGCATCCAACAAGCTAGGCGCGGTCAGAGCATTGAAGACCGCCGGCCCGGCCCAGAACGGCGTGTCAGGCTTAATGCCGCCTTGAGGTAGCGAGAAGTCGAAGTAGCCGTTATGGACCTCGCCTGATTCGGCGTAGATCTGCGTCACCCGCTCGCCAAACTCCAAATCCTCGTACCTCGAGCTGATCTTCCCATCTTCGTAAAGCTCATCCGCCAACCTATCCAGCACGCCCGCATACTCATCGATAACCGGATCGATTACAGTCTCCGGATCAAGGACATTCTCCGCAGTAACAAACCCTAAGTGCTCAAAATGTTCAAGTTGCTCTTTCGTCATTGCAGGCATGATTCTGCGGCTCCGGGCGTCGGTTCAATGCGGCTAATAGAAAGTATGATAACGCGTCGGCAATCTTACTCGTGAGCAATCACGAAACACCGCTGGAACACATAACGTCATAAGACAGCTAATCCAGCGTTGGATACGTCCAGACCCGATCCGATGTCACAATCGCTGAAGGAAGATCTGCAATATGACTAGCAACGACCAACTGAAACTCGACGTGCGGCCGGGGGAGACGATCGTCGGGCAAGTGCTGGATCGCATTCGAAGGGAGAGCCGGGACCTGTCCGAGCAGGGACGCTGGTTTGAAAATCTGGTAGCGCGCGTGCTGCGAGACAATCGAGACTACGAAATCAAGGAAGTGTATCGCTGGGCAGAGTGGCCGCAACGCGAGGAATTGACTGGATTGGATGGCAGAGATCTTGGAATCGATCTTGTCGCGTTGAGCAATGATGACCGTTGGATACCGATCCAGTGCAAGTTCTACCAGGAAGACGCAAGTGTAGGCAAAGCTGAGATCGACTCTTTTATCGCCGTTACGCAGCGGTCACCGTTCTCGATGCGCTGGTCTGTGATGACCTGTCGATGGACTAGCAACGCAGAGGCCCAAATCGAAGGAATGTCCCCACCGCTTCGGCGTATCGATTTTCTCCGTCACGTCAATGATCCGATAACGGAAGAGGGCGTTGAGCGTCCGATCCGAGAACCGTGGCCACTACAGGATCAGGCCATTGAAGATGTCACGACCGGACTACTGAACAACCAGCGAGGGCGTCTCGTCATGGCCTGTGGCACGGGAAAGACGTTCGCTTCACTACGCATCGCAGAACGTATCGTTCCCGACGGTGGACGGATTCTCTTTCTCACGCCAAGCATCGCTCTCGTTTCTCAAGCACGTCGGGAGTGGTTGCGCCACACTGCGAGAGACCTGGAATGCAGAGTCGTATGCTCGGATTCTTCAGCCGGCGGTCGCGGCGAAAGCGAAGACATCAAAATCTCCGAACTCGAATGCGCCGTGACATCCGCTCCCGCCGAGATCGCCGACCTTCTATCTGGAGAAAACCGAAAGACGCGCGTAATCTTCTGCACTTATCAGTCGCTGCGCCAAATCACCGAAGCTCAGTTCAATCTCGGCGCTCCGGCATTCGACTTGACGATCGCCGACGAAGCACATCGCACCACCGGAGTCGAGAAATCGGCGAGCGGTTTCCAAGCCGTCCATAAGGATCATCAACTGAAGACCACCAAGCGTCTCTACATGACGGCGACGCCGCGCATCTATACCGAGGCTTCACGCAGCAGACTCCAGAGCCGAGATATAAAAACCATCGATATGAGCGATCTTGACGAGTATGGGCCGGAGTTGCATCGTCTCACCTTTATGAAGGCCGTAAACGCCGAGATGTTGTCCGATTACCGCGTAATCGCCCTTGGCGTGCACGAAAACGCGGTATCCCCAAGCCTGCGCAACACATTGGTCTCAATATCCGAGGAGATGTCGCCAAGACAACGATCAGCGCCCTTGGTATTCAATGCTGAAGACGCGGTTCGGTTGATGGGCACTTCGCTGGCTATCAACGGGGTAACAGAAGGCGATGAAATGGACAAGCCCGGACGATTGCTTAGAACCATCGGCTTCGCCAACTCCATCGCCCGCTCAAGGTTCTACGCGAGAGTGATGAATCTTCCACAGCTGCGAAGCGCAACGACGCGTCACATTCGAAGCAACGTGGACGCTGAAGCAGAATCTGCCATGCAGCTCGAGGTAGAACATCTCGACGCTTCACACAGCGCATTTAAACGCAATCAGGCATTGCGAAAACTCGACAATGCGGCGCGCGACGGAGTCGCACGCCTCATCTGCAACGTCCGACTGTTCGGTGAGGGAGTGGATGTACCGTCCCTCGACGCCATCGCATTCATGCAACCCCGCGAAAGTCAGATCGACATCGTACAGGCCGTGGGGCGAGTGATGCGCCGTAGCGAAGGAAAACGTTTCGGCTACATCATCGTGCCGATCTCCATCGCCCCCGGTAGCAACATCGAGTCCGCACTCGCCGAGGGAACGAGCGGTTATCAGGCCTTGGGCAAGGTGTTGCGCGCGCTACAGTCCCATGACGGACGGCTGGCCGAAGATCCGCTTCGGTTCGTGCAGGTCTCCCCCTCCTGGTGACGGTCTGCACGACGAGGGCGAACCCTACGGGCAACTGACTCTGGAACTCTCCGATGTCAGCCAGGGGCTGTACACCCACGTAGTAGCCGCATTCGGACTCGGCAAACCGGGCGTGCAGATCTCTCAAGACATTGAACACGTCGTGCGCCACGCGGCGAGTATCTTTGCTGAAGGAGAGCTTCAGAACGAACTCGCCGACGCGATTGGACTGGCCAGAGAAGCCGAACCCCGTAGCATCTGCACCATTGCGGCTTTGTTGCTTGCCAACGCATGCCTGTTGCACCGACGCCTCTGCGAAACTCCTGGCTTCGAGAGCCTGCCGACGCTTAACAACGTCAATAGCGCATCCAACTCCGCCGCTTTGCTTGGTGAAGCGTGGCAGCTAATCATGCGACGAGACTACGCCCCGGTGTTCGAACCCGCGCTCGCAGCTCTCGAGGCACTCCCCGATCGGCGATACGTCGCGGATACCCTTCGACGCATCGCCGAATGTGCCAATCGAGTTGCCGATTCACTCAGCGAACTTGGCTACGACCATGCCGGACCTCTCTACCATCGCATCTTGCCTTCAGGCAAATCCGACGGCGCGCTGTACACCAAAAACCTCTCCGCGCTCATGTTGGCCCGGCTGGCTCTAGACGAAGAGTTCGTAGATTGGAGCGATCCCGACCAGATCGCACGTCTTCGCATCATGGACCCCGCCTGCGGCACCGGAACTCTGCTGATGGCCGCGCTCCACGTCATCAAGGATCGCGCCCAAGAACATCAAACTCTTGAGCCCGACGATATCTCCAGCCTGCACCGCACGCTCGTAGAAGACGTTCTGTGCGGGCTCGACATCAATCTGCACGCCATCCAGCTGGCAGCCTGCAACCTCACCCTCGGCGCGCCGACCGTCAACTACCAGCGCATGAACCTGCTGACCCTGAATCACGGTCCACAAACCGACGGTAGCGTACGGCTCGGGTCTCTAGAGATGATCAGGTCGGATAAAAATACTTCTTTACAACTGCTCCGTCGTCCGCCGCGCAACATGGACGAACTGGACACCGAACAGGTCGACCGCGCGGAGACGAACGAATTTCCACTGAACGACCTGGATCTGGTCATTATGAATCCGCCGTTCACGAACAACACGCAACGCAACCAGAAATACGGAGAAACGGCAACCCGTCAAATGCAGCAGAGCGAGCTGAACCTGCGCGACGAGATTCGGAAGACCGACCCTGAAGCCGCTAGCGTTATTAATTCCAACAGCATCGAAACCTTCTTCACTCCCATCGCCGATCGCCTTTTGCATCAGCGTCGTGGCACGTTTGCGAAGGTGATGGCCGTTACTGCCTGCACCAGCTCAGGCGGAATGGAAGGGCGTCGATTCATTGCCAACCGTTTCCATATCGAGAGAATAATCACGTCCCACGATCCGAAGAACCCCAACTTCTCAGAGAACACTGGCATTCACGAATCGTTGATCATTGCGCGGCGAAAAAATGCCCCCCCCGATCCGAATCGAGAGAGGATGCGCCTACCGAGTTCGTTTCGCTCCGCAAGATGCCCAGTACCTCGGAAGAAGCCATCGCCGCCGCGAATGCCATCGCCAGTGGAGATATCGGCGAGTGGGGTCGGGTCACGCGCTGGCCACGTGAACGCGTCGAAAAGGGCGACTGGACACCGGCGCAGTGGTTCGACGGCGATCTGCTTTACGCCGTCTACGAGATCGAGGCTTCGTCCGCTCTTGAACCTCTCGGATATCGACACGAGATAGGACCTGCAGGACAAGCGATTCGCGGCGCTGACCAGAGAGGTGATGAAGACGAGTCTGGAGCGGTGCCGGGCTTTCACTCCATCAGCAGCAAGCTACGCCGAACCATGCTGGGAGAACCTGAAGTTTGGTATATCGCCAGACCCGGTAAGACGAAGCTCGCGGGGAGATATCTCGCGCAACGGAACCACCTGTTAATTGCTACAAAAATGGACACCCTAAGTGGACGGCTGACCGCGCTTTGGTCGCCAGTCGCGTCGTTTGGTTCGGGGTGGATGCCAGTCACTGTTGACGACGAGAAAAGGGCCAAGGCATTGGCCGCATGGCTGAACTCCACTCCCGCGCGACTGATGTTGCTGAATCGACGGGCACGGAAGCTCACTTATCCTAGTTGGTCTCTTCAGCATCTCCGAGAGCTTTGCATCCCCAGACCTGACAATCCAGCTTGGGATGACTTGGAATCGGCTTGGCACGACACCTGCGAGATGGAGCTCTTGCCCATGCGACAGGCCGAGGAGTGCGAAGTTAGGCCCGTTATCGATGAAGCCGCGGCGCAGGCGCTAGGCATCGATCCACAGCGAATCGCCGATTGGCGACGGCGTTTGGCCGCGGAGCCGACCGTTTCCAACGTCCAAGGGCCGGTTGCGCTTTAGCCGCCAGGACGCGTTCCGGTTCTGCTACACCTCAGCATCGATCAGCCGAGCCATCCGTCGATCACGGCTGGTCAATCCACCCACGTCGTGCGACATCAAAGCCACCCTTAGCCGTCGGTAACGAATATCGATGTCGGGATGATGGTCATGCTCATCCGCAATCGGTGCAATGCAGTCGATGAACGCAATCGCATCCGCAAACGTTGGAAACTCGAGATTCCTTACGATCGCACCGCTCTCCGAGTCCAAATCCCATTCCGGATGCTCCGCCAGCATCGCCGCGATCTCACTCTCGCTCAATTTAGTCATTCCTAAGCCTCCTAACTCCCGCCGCCGTTAGCGGTGCCAATCGTGTGTATCAACAGTATCGTCGATACCGTCGCCAACCACAAGAAACCGTTGATCAGCGACGGACGATCCCGCAACAAAACAATCTCTGGCGCCTCACCTTCACCCTTCACGTACAGCAGATAAAGGTATCGATATATCCCATACGCCACAAACGGGACCGTCACCATCATCGTGTTGTCCGCGGGAACGTTCGCCCCCGTGTCGCCCAGGTCGATGGCGTAAAGCGCATATGTGAATATCGCCAAAGTCGCTGTGCTCATGATCAGCGCATCGATGAACTCTGTCGTGTAATCGCCTAAGATGCCGCGCTGCCGCGCCGCCGCATCTCCCGCCGTCTTCAACTCGGCGCGTCGCTTGCCAAGCGCAATCAATAGCGCACCCAACGCTGTCATGATGTAGAACCACGGCGAAACGTCAATATCGACGCCCGGCACACCGTTCTCGAACCACGGCACCGGACCGCCAATAGCCACATACCCCGCGTACGCACGCAAAACAAACCCCGCCGCAACACTCATCACGTCCAGTATCGCCACGTGCTTCAACTTAAACGTGTAGGCGAGATTCAATATCAGATACCCAGCAGAGACGATCGCTAGCGGCATGCTGATTGCCAATGAAATCGCCCCCGCGAGGATCAACGCGCCAACCGCCGCAACATACGCGGTTCGTATTGGAAGGTCCCCAGACGCGATCGCTCGACGTCGCTTGACCGGATGCGCTCGATCCCACTCTACATCCGCCAAATCGTTGATCAGATATATGGCGCCCGACAGCAATATGAATGCGATCGTGGCTCCGACAGACCGCATCACGATCTCTACCATCCCCGCAACATCATCCACCGCAAACCAGATATTCACCGAAAAAATCAGCGGCACCAGCACCAAGCCGTTTTTCGGCGCCTGCAATGGTCGCATGGCACTCAGCAAAGCTCTGGTGACAGACCTCGGCACTCTGATGCCATTTGCGACGGTTCGATCAACTGGAGAAGTCATCATCGCCAATGATAAAGTCCGCTCCTCAAATGCCTAAAAAACCATCGACCGAACATGACAAAGTCACTCCCTCATACGTTTTGCTCGGCTCTGACTCGTGGGTTAAACTGCGCACAGATTGACAAGCAATAGGAGCGACATAGTCGTGTTGGAACAGTTTCACGTCCCAGTAGGGGACCAAGTGTTGGTCGAGGTAGATCGCATGCGTGCCTGCACAGAGGCGCTCTTCATGCGATGCGGTCTCGACGAAACCGGTGCCAAAGCGTGCACCGATGTCCTCATCACCAACGACCTACGTGCCGTCGAAACCCACGGCGTATCCAACATGATGCGCAACTACGTTCAGTCCTACATGGCCGGCACACTCAATCCTCGACCTCAACTCAAAACGGTTCGCGAGACCGCTACGACGGCGAATGTGGATGCCGATGGCGCCTTGGGCATTCACATCGGCGCCGAAATGATGCAGATCGCCATCGACAAGGCGAAGGAATACGGGACCGGCGCAGTCACCGCCTTCGACTCCGGCCATCTCGGCGGGTGCGGATACTACGCCGCGCAGGCCGCCAAACAGGGAATGATCGGACTCTGTATGACCGGCGGCCATTTTACCGGCCCGCGTCGCACCGGCGGCATGGTCCCGACCTTTGGCGCTGAGCCGCGGTTGGGGACGAATCCGATCGCATGGGCCGCACCGGCCCGCTCACAAGCTCCATTCCTCTTCGACATCGCATCAACTCAGATCGCCAACAACAAGATCGGACTCGCTCGTCGCATCGGAGTCGAGCTAGAGCCGGGTTGGATCACCGATACAGACGGTGCAACATACGAAGAGCCGATGTTGCCACCGGACGAATACTATCTCTTGCCGTTCGGCGGCACCCGCGAAAACGGGTCGCACAAAGGCTATGGGTATGGCGCAGTCTGCGCCATCATGTGTCAGACGTTGTCGGGGGCCGGCTTGGCCGGGACGGGCACCGAGTACGCCGGTGGATACCACTTCTTCGCCGCTTTCCAGATCGAAGCCTTCTGCGATCAAGACGACTTCCTCGACAACATGGACGAAGCCTTGGAACGCCTTGCCAACACACCACCAGCGGCCGGCCATGAACGCGTCCTGTACCCCGGACTAATCGAAGGCGAAGAGACCGAGAAACGGCTCAACGAAGGCATCCCATACCACCGCGAGGTTATAGATTGGTATCGTTCGATCGGCGCCGAGTTAGAGGTCGAAATCGAACTTCCTTAACGCAAAGGGCCGCCAAGCGACCTGACAAGAAGGGTTACTCAGTAGATGCAACGAGAGTACGTGAATTTCGGCAAGGGTGGCGTCATGGTGACGCGCATGGCGTTGGGTCTCGGGTTCCGCGGCCAAAACGATGCCGATGAAGCCAAAAAGACTATCGCCACCGCTCTCGACGGAGGATTGAACCTCATCGACTGCGCCAACATCTACGGACTTGGCGACAACCGACGACGGGCCGGAACATCGGAGATCATCCTCGGCGAGGTGATGAAGGACCGCGGCGATCGCGATGACATCGTGATCACATCCAAGGTCTCCAGTCCGGTTGCGCAGGGGGTTAACGATCACAACACTTCCCGTTGGCACATCATGCGCGAAGTGGAGCGCTCGCTCAAACGCTTGCAAACTGATCGCATCGACGTCTATTTGATCCATCATTTCGATGGGACCGTCGGCTACGAGGAGCGAACGCGCGCACTCGAAGACCTAGTTCGCGACGGCAAGATACGCTACACCGGGGTCTGCAACTACCAAGCTTGGCAGGTGGTACAGACGTTGCGTGTTCAGGACAGGATCAACGCGGGAAGTCTGATAGCCGTGCAAAACCCGTACAGCCTGCTCAATCGGGAACTTGAGGACGAAATGTTTCCCATGGTCCGCACCACTGGTCTCGGCATCATGGCGTACAGCCCGTTGGCTGTAGGCCTGTTGTCGGGTGATTACGATCCAGACCGAATGCCTAACAACATGTCGCTTTGGGGTCGCCGCAGATCCCACGCATTCAGCCGCGTCGTACGCGGTGCGGCCGCTGACGTGATCGGTGCCAACGCTGAAGTTGCAAGGCGTATAGGCGCGACGCCCGCGCAGGTAGCGCAGGCGTGGGTCTTATCGCACCCTGAAATCACCATCGCAATCTCCGGCGCGGATACTGCCGATCAGATGCAAGACAACCTAGGAGCACTTGAGGTCGAGTTGCCGTCAGAAGAACTCGCGAACCTCAACCATGCGTCCGACCGACTTCACATTGCATTGGACGGCGAGGGCTTCGAAAAGGACCGGTGACCTCACAGCCACCCACCCACCTCCCGAAGCAGCGACACTGGTTCTTACGATATCGGGCCGTAGTTCAGTGAGCGGGTATTTATCCGTCGGATTGGGCTTTCCATACGCCTCGATTTTCGGACAAGCAAGTTGAAGCCTTCATCGTCGGCTCCAACCTCTGATCAAGCCACTGACGCCCAAGCCATGTGCACGAGAATATGTGCGATTCGGTGGCGCAACGATAACGACACAAAAGAACGTTAAGCCTAACACGGATTTTCGCACAATGCTAATTTTGATAGGTATTGTGATATTATTTTCTGCAGTTCGATGTCACTCATACTGTTACTACGATGTTACTGACTTTCCATCGTAACAACGTTGATTTGACAACCTAATCTTTTCGGTTATTCGGAACGTATCAACTCACAAAAATGAGCCAAGATTTTCAGTGACGCATCGAACCGGCGCAGATACGAATTAACTGGAGACCACTGAGGTCAATAGCGAGAGTTGATAGAAGACAGACACGAACAAGACTTGATCGACAAATTCGTTGAGCTGGTTGAATTTCTGAACCGCGCGAACCAAGTCGTGGCACTTGAGGAGTGGAGAGGACTGAATTTGACCATTCCTCAGATAAAGACCCTGATGCTGCTCCGATACGCCAGCCAAGTGCGTATGGGCGGCATTGCCAAATACCTGGGCAGTACCGTTTCGGCGACAACCAACATCGTCCAGCGTCTATTTGACAAAGGGCTGGTTCAGAGAGGCTTCGATCCGGATGATCGTAGGGTCGTCGCATGTGAACTGACCGAAAAGGGCCGAGAAACTATCGATAATTATTGGTACGTTGGACGCCTGAGAGTCGAACCGATTTTGCAGCGACTCGACGCCGACCAACTGGAGGCCATTATCGCCTCGCTGGAGTTGCTGCGTGAGACGGTGGAAGAGATCCACAGGTCCAATTGCGCTCCGGATCGCGCCGATTTCGGAACTCCGCAGTCTCGGCGTCAAGCCCCTGCCTGAAATCCAGGGAAAAGGCGGCCCGACTTCGCTGCTCAGCACTCCGCGACCGATCTCGTGTGCCTTCTGAATCTCGTTGCGTTGCTTCCCGCAGGGGCTTGCGGCATCGCTGATGTTACAATCGACGATTGCGACCTAAAACACCATGCCTAAGCGAACGTATCAACCCAAAAAGCGCCGGCGTGCGCGCGTCCACGGCTTCCGATCTCGGATGTCCAGCCGAGGCGGGCGAGCGATATTGGCGCGCCGACGTGCTCGCGGTCGTAATCGCCTAACTGTTTGAGTTCGTCGTTTCGCTAGGCCAACGCCGCTTTAACGGCAACCAAAAATGAACACAGATGGGGCTCTCGAAGCATCGACGGTTGCGCCGTCGCGAAGAGTTCCGCAGAGTACTTAGAGACGGCAAACGGGGCCGAGACGGACTGCTTTCAATTACTGCGGTTAAAACGGAACAACCCGACGCCGATGCGCGTTACGGTTTTGCAATCCCCAAACGCGTCGGCGGTTCGGTAGTTAGAAACCGAGTCAAGCGACGTCTACGAGCGATCGTCGGAAAATCGGACCACCCCAAAGGATGGGACTACGTCATATACGCCTTCCCGGCAACTGCAGACGCAACGTCCGAAAAGCTGGCGGAGTCGTTGAACAAGCTTGTCAAACGCTTCAAGTCAGGCAATCGGCCGCGCTCAAAGCGAACGCGGAGGTGATGGAATGATTGCGAAATCCGCTTTGGCGCTCATCAAGTTCTACAAACTAGCCGTTTCGCCTTACCTGCCTAGCACCTGCATCTATCAACCGACGTGTTCCGAGTACACGGCTGAAGCGATTGAGCTTCACGGCGTGTTGAGGGGCGTTTGGATGGGAGCGAAGCGCATCGTACGATGCAACCCGTTTACCACCGGCGGATTTGATCCGGTCCCGGTCGGCAACGAAGACGCGATTTCGGCCACGAGTGGTAGCGAGACTCGAGTTCGATGAGGTCGATATTCGCCGCCCGACGACTCCGACTCTGGCTACTCGCGTTGGTTCTTGCGATCTTGAGCGCCGTTGCATTGACGGGATGTTTGAACGACCTGACCCCCCAAGGACGTTGGTCGGCGCCGGTGTCGGACGGTAACTTCATCTACGTCGGAAATCTCGAAGGTGTGCTAGTAAGAGTCGATGCCGTTAGTCACGCATGGGACGTCAATTGGCTCTACCCGTATGAGTTGGACGGTGTGCGAAAGAAGCCGAAAGGACTCGGTGCCATCTACGGTGCTCCGGTGGTCGAGGACGGCGCGGTCTATGCGGCTGGTTACACCTGCGCCGGCAGCTCTTGCGATGGCGAGGTGTTCGGAGTTTCGACCGACGGCGGCGGGCTGTCTTGGAACTCTGGAGGATACCCTCTTAGAGCCAAATTGGTGGGACAACTTCAGCTGACTGACAATGGCCTGCTGTTACTTGGAACGGGTCCTGCGGATGATGAACGCGATCCGCCGGGCTATCTCTATGCCTTCAGCGCCGATCCTAACGCGGGTCGACGAGTCGCTTGGCGAGTTCCATTGGATGGCGAAGTATGGGGCGAAGCAGCGGTAGACAATACGACGAACACGGCATACGTCGGCACCGATGCGGGGACGCTGTACGCAATCGATATCACCGAAAGCGAATCGGATGCGCGGGTGAAGTGGAGTTATGAAGCTCGAGGCGCGATCACGGGCCCGATTCTTTTCCATGAAGGCGCGATCTACTTTGGCGACCTTTCAAGCCGTTTCTACCGATTGAATCCGCGAACGCAGTCTGCGGATTGGGAGTTCGACACGGGCGCGTGGGTCTGGGCCAAAGCAGTTCCTGATGACCAGAACGGGGCGATATACGTGTCGACGCTGGGCGGTCACGTACATGCTCTCAACATCTCGACTGGTTTGCCGGTCTGGGGGCAACGTATAGACGGGCAGATCGTGGGTTCGCCGCTATTGTTCGATAGAGTCCGCAATGACTTTTCGCAACGAGTGCTGGCGGTTCCCTCGGGTGAGGAGGATGTTCACGCGTTGAACGTCAATGATGGACAAATCATCGGTACGTTCCCGACCGATAGCGCGGTGAAATCGTCGCCCGTTCTCATCAACGACTTCGTCTACATTCACACATTGGACGGTGAGTTGAAGTGGTACTCACCAAGTGACCAGACGTTGCAGGGCTGCGTCGCTCTAAAGGATGGCGGGCGATGCGACTGAGCTTTAGCGGAAGATCTCCAACCGACGGGGGCATCGCCTGATGGAACTGATCGGACTTCTTTGGGATCAGGCGATTATGCGCCCGATGATCAACGCTCTCGCGCTGTTGTATCACTATCTGTTCCTCAACTACGGAGTGAGCATCATCGTTTTCACCGTCATCGTGCGAATGATGATGATCCCGCTCACGATGCGCCAAACACGCCAGATGAAGAAGTTGCAGGTTTTGCAACCTCGAATGAAGGCGATCCAGGAAAAGTACAAGGACAAGAAAGACTCCGATAGTCGCCGAGCGCAATCGAGCGAATCGATGGCGTTGTATCGCGAGGCGGGTGTCAACCCGATCGGATGCCTCGGGCCAATGGTCATCCAGATGCCGATCTGGATCGGCTTCTACCGAGCGATAATCCGCACCATGCCTACCACTCCGGAGGGCATGGCCAACTTGTCGGCATCGTTCTACGCATGGAATCCCGCCGGCGCCGACGTACCCTTCAGCCGTTTGTTCTTGGGCATCGATTTGGCCGACACGGTTTCGCAGGTTTATCTGCCGTTGAACTTCGTGTTACCAGTATTAGTCGCAGCGTCGATGTTCATCACCACCAAGATGACTTCAACCGTCGCGGTCGACGAGCGGCAGCAGTCGCAGCAACGAATTATGCAGTGGATGATGCCGGTGATGATCGGCGTCTTTACTTACCAATTCCCGGCCGGTCTGGGAATTTACATATTGCTATCCAACATCGTCGGCGTGGTCATCCAGTACTTCGTCGGCGGCCAACAGCCGATTGAGCTGCTTGGCAAACTGTATCTAGGCACAGCAGAAACGCGGGCTGAAGCGATAGCAGCAAAGGCTGAGCTCGCTGAGAAAAACCAAGACATCGACGACTCGGACGAGGAGGAGACAAACGATGACCATTCGACGGGTATTTACGGGCAAGAACGTACAAGAGGCAACCGCCGTCGCGCTCGAAACTCTAGGCGCAGAGCTCGAAGACGTAGACATTAGAGTAATCAATCCGGGTAGATCCGGAATCTTCGGACTCGGCGGCGCCTTAGCCGAAATCGAAGTCGCAAAACTCTCGGATGTCATTGCCGAAGAGGCAATGGAGGCAGCCGAACGACAGGCGCATATGGATGAGGCCACGGGCGTTGCTGAGGCCGAACCGTCCGCCCCAACTCGCCAACTTCGTCAAAACCGAACTCGCCAGCGTCGAGAACGGCCAACCCGCGGTCAACAAGAACCGTCGGACGAGGAATCTGGTGCCGAAGAGTCGGCGCCGCGGCGCGAGCGTCCTGCTCCGCGCCGCAACCGCCAACCCGCTCCGAATCGGCAACGCCGTCCGCGCGGTCCCAATAACCAACGCCCGAGACAGGAGCGCAGGCAAGCCGAGCGACCTCGGTCTCAGGAACCTGAACCCCAACCCATGCCGGTCGAGGCTAACGACCGAGAGTCTAGAGTCGAGGAACCGGTCCGGAGACGCCAGGGACCCGTAGCGGAGCCGATTCAAAACCGCGAGGAGTTAGAGACCACCACCGGCGAGGTGTTGGGTTACCTGATTGCTGCAATGAATGTGGATGTCGAGGCTTATGTGCTTGACGAACTCCGCGACGGTTCGATCGTGTTCGAGATCGAAGGAGCTGACGCAGGTCTGCTTATCGGTCGGCGAGGCGAAACGTTGCGCGATCTGCAATTCATCGTCAGGATGTTGGTGAACCGCCAGCTGGAGCAACGGGCGAACATTGTTATCGACGTTGAACGTTATCAACTCAGGCGAACCCAAAAGCTCCACACGATTGCCGAGAACGCGGCCCGTGCGGCGTCGCGTGGGAGAGCTCGATCGCTCGATCCGATGACACCTGAAGAGCGACGCATCGTGCATATCGCGCTGTCGGATAATCCGGAGGTTGTTACCGAAAGCGAAGGTCAAGGCCCGGAACGCCACGTCGTGGTCAAACCACGTTGATTGGTTTTTCGGGTGCATGAACGCACCGATTCGGTCGTGTTAAGGCTTGATCGGCACGAATTGTTCCAGATGACGTTGCGTCGTTGTAGATTATCGACGCAAATCGTCGAACTTCGCGCATTTTGGCACAAGTTGTCAGTTGGAATCACCGAAATACAATTTAGAGTTGCGATTTAAGTAAACCCGGATAGGAGGGACAATGGTCTCTAAGAAATTTGCCCTAGCGGCTTTGGCAGCGATGCTTGCTTTTGCCGCGTTCGCGTGTACGACGGAGAAGATCGTAGAGGTCACCGTCGAACGCGAAGTTATCCGAACCGTCCAAGTTGAGGTTCCGGTTGAGGTCCAGAAGGAAGTCATCCGCGAAGTCCAGGTCGAGGTTCCCGTTGAGGTCGAGAAGGAAGTCGTTCGCGAAGTCCAGGTCGAGGTTCCCGTTGAGGTCGAGAAGGAAGTCGTTCGTGAAGTCGAGGTCGAGGTCACTCGTACCGTAGTTGAGGTAGCAACCGCAACTCCGATCCCGACGGCGACTCCGATCCCGATCGTGGCGATCGAACCTGCACCCCAGCCAAAGAACGAGTACGGCGAGATTCGCGTCGCCGTCTTCAACATCGCCCCCGGAGTTGGTCTTGGCAGCGCGCAGGCGCCAGTCGAGGCGATGCAGTACTGGGGCGTCGGCGAAGGACTCTTCGCAGTTGACGACGATGGCCGCACTGCCGGCAAGCTCGCTATCGATTGGGATCTAGCGCCCGACCTGTCGCAAGCGACGGTCACCCTGCGCGAGGATGTCATCTTCCACGACGGTTACGGTGGTTTCTCTGCCGACGACGTCGTGTTTACGATGAACGACTCAAACGCCAACACCAACCCGACCAGCATCCATGGTCAGGCCGGTGACTTTGCCGCCATCTTTGGCGAGACCGTCAAGATCGACGACTACACCGTGCAGTTCAACTTCACAGAGGGCGGTTTCGACCCCCGTTGGAACGGTAACTTCTTGAACGAGCAAGCGCAAGGCACCGCGTTCTTCTCAAAGGCCGCCCACGACCAAAACGGCGTGGAATGGCTGCGAGAGAACATCGTCTCAACCGGCCCGTTCGAGGTCGTTGAGTGGGTCCAGGACGACCGCGCGGTCCTCGCCGCCGTCGACTACGACCACTGGTATACAAACCCTGAGATCCAGATCCTCCGCTTCACCGAAGTCCCTGAGCCCTCAACCCGTGTGGCATTCCTCCGCACCGGCGATGTTGATGTCGCCGACGCAATCCCGCTCAAGGACATCCGCCCGTTGGTGGAGAGCGGTTTCAAGGCTGAGAGCATCACCCGATCCGGTCGTGTTCACCAGGTCATCTTCTCCGGCAACTATTGGGAAGAGAACCACGCGCGCACCGGCGAGCCTTTGAACCGCACGGGTTCGGGCTACTGTGTTCACGACCTGCCTTGGGTCGGTTGCAACATCGAGGGCAAGCAACCTGGTGACATGGAAGAAGCTCGCGAAGTTCGATGGGCGTTGGCGAAGGCCATCGACCGTGAACTGCTCGTAGAGACCATCCTTGACGGCTTCGGCACGGTTGGCTCGCTCGAGTACGTCGACACGACGGCCAGCTACTTCAAAGACGAGTGGTTGATCCCGTACAACACGGACGAGGCCCTTGAGCACATGGCTGGTACCGCATGGCCCACGGGTAGATTCCCGATCGGTATCTGGACCGGTGGCGAACTCGGTGGTTCCAGCGGAACCAACGCCGAGTTGAACGACGCTATCGCCGGCATGTGGAAAGAGCTGTGGCCAGACATGGACCTGCAGGTCTTCAAGTCTGCATACTCGATCATCCGCCCGAGCTTGGTCGGTAGGACCAACACGATCCCGTACGCGGGTGACTGTGACGAAGGTTCCACGGCCATCCCGTTCGACTGGCCGCACGGTCTCACCGAGACCAGCTTTACCCGTGGCGGCTTCGGCTGTGGTATCGAAATACCGCAAATCGCCGACACCTTCAAAGCGGTCGCGATCGAAGGGGACCCCGCTGAGCGCATCCGCTTGAACACGGCACTCGTCGACTACCTGTATGACCAGATGATCTTCGCCGGAACCGTTCAGGTACCGGTGTTGACGGTCTACAACCCCAACTCGATCGCCGAGTGGGTAGGTACGTCGTCCGCTTTCGCCAGCTCGAACGAGTTTGAGAACATCAAACTCGTCCAACGCTAAGGCGAATTGAGATCAAGCGCCGAGACGACCGTTCGTCTCGGCGCTTGATCAACACGCGACCGCGTCGTCCAATATCATTTGCTTGATGCGGCCTCCTACCTAGGAGACGGGACAAGTTCGAATGGCCGTCGCAAAATCACATGCGTAGATTCCTCGCACAACGCTTTGTATTTGCTCTAATGTCGCTCGTAGCCGCGACACTCATAGTCTTCATATTGTCTCGAATGGCAGGCGATCCTCTGCTCCTCTACGCCAAGCCCGGCGGCTACGGCATGAGCGAAGAACAGATCGCCGCACTCTCCGAAAAACTCGCCCTAGATAAACCTCTAATCGTCCAATACTTCATCTGGTTCGGCCGTGTCATCACCGGCGATTTCGGGGTAACTCTCCTCGCCGAACGAGACGTCCGCACCGTGGTTTTCGAAAAACTCGGCGCCACCATCCAACTGGGCATCGCAGCATTCATACTTGCCACGCTCATCGGAATACCCCTCGGCGTGATGTCCGCAATCGCCCGTGGGACTGTATGGGATTACATTGGCCGGACCGTCGCTCTGTTGGGCCAAGCAACTCCCGCGTTCTTCATGGGCATTGTTGGCATCCTCGTTTTCGCCGTAACTCTTGACTGGCTCCCACCCGGCGGCAGACCCGTCGACGAAACGTTCTGGCCACACCAAGTCAAAGCCCTGACGATGCCGATGTTCACTCTCGGGTTATTGCCAGCCGCGAGTTACCTTCGACTCACTCGTTCCTCGATGCTCGAGGTCCTCGACTCCGAGTTCGTGAAACTCGCCCGCGCCAAGGGAGTCGACATCAATACCGTCGTCTGGAAACATGCCTTCCGCAACGCCCTCATCCCACCTATAACCGTCTCCGCTCTGATCCTCATCGGCTTCCTAGAAGGCTCCGTCATCGTCGAATCCGTCTTCGCTTGGCCCGGCGTCGGCAGGTTGGCAGTCGACTCGATCCACAACAACGACTTCCCCCTCCTCACCGGCGTGATATTCATGTTCGCGATTCTCTACGTGGCAGGGAGCTTCTTGGCCGACATGCTGTATCTATTCATCGACCCGCGAATCAGATACAACTGACCCATGGCAACCGACACCGCCAGCATTAACAGCACCGGTCAATCGCCGACAACGTCGCATGAACAAAGTTTCGGCAGCAAGTTTTTGTACGTCCTCCGTCGATGGCCCCTGCTCCCGATCATCATCGTCGCCTTGCTCATGTTCATGGCGTTGTCCGCACCATGGCTTGCACCCTTCGGACAAGATGAGCAGAATCTGAGGGCACGCCAAGCCCCCCCGATCTGGTACACCGAGTGGTACGAAGAAAACGAACGTATCACCGACCGCTTCATACTTGGCGCGGACCATCTCGGACGCGACGTCCTGACCCGCATCATGTACGGCGCACGTATCTCCCTTTCTGTTGCCGCCATCTCCCTCATCGTCGGTGTCGCCGTCGGCGCGTCCCTTGGCATGGTTTCTGGGTATTACGGGAAATTATTCGACGAGCTCATGATGCGCTTAGTCGACGTTTGGAACGCGCTTCCATTCTTGCTCATCGCTATCCTCGCCGCGATCGTGTTCGGACAGAGCGTATCAGTTCTTCTCGTTCTTTTGATTCTGGCAACTTGGGCCGGCGTAGTGCGAAACGTCCGAGCCGAAGTCCTAACGCTTAAAACCAGAGACTACGTGGCTTACTCTCGTGTTGCTGGCGGGTCAGATTTCCGCATCATGTGGCGGCACTTGACTCCGGGCATGGTCAACACCGTGGTTGTGCTAATCACCCTACGAGTCGGTGGCTTGATCCTCACAGAAGCCGGCCTGTCCTTCCTCGGCGCAGGTGTTCCGTCTAACATCCCAACTTGGGGGAACATGGTTTCCGACGCACGGCAGTACCTCAACACTTCTTGGTGGATGGCCGTTTTCCCAGGTTTGGCCATTCTGTTGATCGTCATGTCTGTCAACTTCATCGGCGACTGGCTGCGTGACCGTTGGGACCCCAGACTACGACAGCTTTAAGTGGCGATATCGGGCCACCGATCCTACGAAATTTCGAGTCTTCAATCTGAAAATGCTGAGGTTGGAGACGGCCCTGGAACATTTTCCCAAATCTCGTCGCAATAAGTTGCTGTTTGCTACGATTCTGTTATGGGCTTCTTGATTGACCGCTGGCGCCTGATAGGCACGCGGCTCTACACCGCATTGGGTTTCCGCCGTTTTCTTGACCTTGGTGTCTAGCGCGATCGGCGTTTACTACTTTGAGCAGAGCGGCGACCTAAACTTCCGCATCCGTTCAGAGTCGGCGCCGGTACTCGAGGCAGCTTGGAACGTCGACCGCGACACAAGTCATCTGTGGTCGCTCGGATTGAGCCTGTTCTCGGAATCCGATCCCAGTGTGATCGCCGGCGGAAGTGATGCGGTTGCCGACATATTGGGAAGCGTCGAAGCGTCGTTGCAGGTCGTCAACAGCAATCCCGCTCTGGCGACCAGTGCCGACACCGTTTATTCAAGCGCGTTCGAAACGGCTGGGATCGTTGACGAGATCGCGCTCAGTCGCCAAGCCCAGTTGGAAGCTGACGCCGCAGCCGTGAAGCTGGGTTCTCGCTTATCCAACTTGTCGGTCAGCGGTGGAGCCAATGAAACCGCGTCGCTGGTGTTGTACCGAGCACTTGCAACCACCGATGACGAGGCGCTAGACGAACTGTGGAACGAGTTCGTGGATCTCTCATCAGTCAGCATCGATCAATCGTTGGCAGACTTGGCAGGGGGCAATGATGGAGTGTTCGCGGTGCGTGGGTCGCAGCTACTGTTGCGAACACGAATCGCTGAACTATCGACAAATCTCGACGACGCTGATGCGCGCTTGAGTGTGGGTGTTACGCAACTCGTCTCAGAAGCCAACGGCGTGTCGGTCTCCGACCTAGAGTCGGCGGGGCGCACGTTCGATCAAGGCCGGATTCTGTTCGCGGTAGTCAGCGTCGCGACCGTTCTCGCGGCAATCTTGGCGGCATAGTTGTGGGTAGGCAACGATTTGCTGCGCCGACTTGTTCAGCTTGTCCGAAAGGATGAGGTCGATGGCAAGAGGCGATCTTGAAACGCCGATGCCCGAAGTCGGAGCGGATGAGATCGGTGAACTTGCCGGGGCTTTGGAAGTCTTCAGAAGGCAGGCGCTTGAGGCGCAACGTCTCAACTTGGTAGAGCAGCTGTGGGGAGAACTCCGAAAGGCGAATGAGGAAACGACGCGAATGCAGGCCCGGTTAGTGGCTAACGAAAAGCTCGCGGCATTGGGCGAGCTTGTATCCGGCGTCGCCCACGAGATCAACAATCCGCTCAACTTCGTGAATAACTTCCCTGAAGGCTCCATGGAACTGTTCGACGAATTGACCGAGATCGTCGACAACTACCGCGACGCATTGTCCGAGGAAGACGCGGAGGCATTGGAAGAGGTCAAAGCCGAGTTGACTGATAGCCTGAACCGAGTCCAAGAAAACGGCGGACGTGTTCTCGCCATCGTGAATCGGATGCGCGGTCTTGGAGTTGTAGGTGGCGATCCCGAACCTACTGATCTCAACACCGAACTGCGAATGGCTGTGCAAGCGGCGTGCATCTCGTTCGGTACGGAGCACGGAGGGTTCGAGGTCAAACCGTCCTTTAAACTCGACAATTCTGTTGACGAAATGATGTTGGCGGCTCACGATTTTGGTGAAGCGGTTAAGTATTTGGTTTCCAACGCCTGTTTCGCCATGCAGATGAAAAGCGAATCGCTCGACGGTAACTACACGCCTTCGTTGACAGTGTCGACACAACATGTCGGCGACATGATTGAGGTCAAATTCCGCGACAATGGAACCAGCATCCCAGATGAAGCTGTTGGACCCGTTCTTTTCAACTCGTGACGGCGCGTTGGGCGCAGGTCTAGGATTGCCGGTTGCTAGTGTGACGTGGCCCGCCGAGCAGGTGGCGACCTGATCGTTGACACCGCGCCGGGTGAATACGCGGAATTCACGATGACGCTACCTGCCGGAAAGGACAAGCGAGTTTAGGCAACTGATTTCGCGAGAATCTATTCTCCGAATCGTGACCTAACTAGACACATGGGTCGGTTCAAGGGATTAAAACCTACATATCCATATTTAGCGGTAATAGCTGGCTGGTTGGTGCTAGGCGGCTTGTTCGTGATCGGGTTGCAGGTTGATTCGAAGGCGAAGTACCACGCATCGGAACGGATTGCCATGGTCGATCTCACAAAGCCGTCATGGTTGGATGATTGGCAAGAAGACGAACTGGGCGATCCGCAACAAAACACTTTCGAGATCACTGCCGAAACCAATCCTGAGGGTGTTTTAGTCAACTGGGAAAGCAACCCTTCGAACATGCGTGGATACCAGTACTATCGAGGTCCGAACCAGAATGAACTCCGTTCGATTGGCAGTTCGCATTGGGACCCCAGCTATACCGGTCCGATCGTGACTGATTTCGTGGACACCAATGCTGAATCCGGGCATGAGTATTGCTACCGAGTCGACCTTCTCGACGGGAGCCAAGGCTTAGACGGACGGGTTATTGCGACATCAAACGTTGCTTGTGCCGTTGCAGGGGGAACACCTGTGATTGGGACACCGACGCCGATGCCAACCGTCACTCCCACGCCAACCATCACTCCCACGCCGAGCCAGACCGCCACCCCTTCCGTCACCCCGACCCCCTCGAATACGCCGACGATCACGCCTACAAAGACCGCCACTCCAACTCGAATTCCAATTCGCCGTCCGCCACGACCGACTGACACGCCGGTACCAACGAATACGGCTACCCCCATTCCCACCGTGATGCCGACACCGGTGCCGTCGCCGGTACCAACTGCTCCGCCTCCACCACCGACTGTAACTCAGGAGCCCGAACGCGATTCCCGCCCATCAACCGACACAGACAGGGAAGCTGTCACCGCGACGCACACAGCCACCGCGACTCTTTCGGCCACACCGACACAAACGGATACCCCGTCACCAACACCTACTCCGAGCCCAACATCGACATCTTCACCAACCTACACGCCGACACCTACCAGCACCCACACACACCAGCACTCCCACGCCGGCCAATACGTCTACTCCCACGTCTACTCCCACACCCACGTTCACAGCGACACCAACGCCTACGAATACACCACAACCAACACCAACTCCGTCGCCAACTGCCACACGTTCGCCGACACCGACCCTTACGCCATCGCCGACGCCTACTGTTGTTCCGACGCCGGTGGCGATTGTTCCAACGATTGAAGCGCCTGAGGTCTCGGGGATCAGGAACGCGGTTCCTCGCATCCGAAACGCACTTACAGGCATTGCCAGCGCGGGTCGCGACCGTTCGACGCTCGTCATCATCCTCCTCCTCGCTGGCATCGCTGCGTTGGCGGCGGTCACCTATCTCGTTCTGAGGAGGCGGTGATTACGGTACCGCCTTCAGCATACCCGTCGAATAACGCATAACTCGAACGCAATTTCGGCGGAATCGATGCAATTCTGACATACTGTATCTACTGCTCGTAAGGGCACGCTGTCGGCGATCTCAATCGCAACTAACCACCGACGTTGGAGGTCTGATTGGCATGTATTCAGACGTTGTGCGCAACTTAGGTTTCAGAACCAGGGGTCAGTTGATTGCCTTGGTGGATGGTGCGGTGAGATCGATCAAAAAGATTCCGGTCGTCTCAGTGGGTGGATTACTCATCGTTCCAGCCTTCTTTTTGGGAGAACCAACCGTGGGCTTCGCGGAGAGTGCCGAAGAGATATCGTTCATCTTCAACACGTTCTCGTTCTTGGTTTGGGGAGCGCTGGTGATGTGGATGTGCGCAGGCTTCACGATGCTCGAATCCGGTTCCGTGAGAACCAAGAACGCGTCGATGATCTGCCTGAAGAACATCGGGCTCTACTCGATCGCTGGCCTTGCATTCTTCTTCATCGGTTACAACCTCATGTACGTGAACGTCGGCGACTTCATCGGTTCGTTCAACTTCATGTACGGACCGTCATCCGACGAGGTCGCGTTGTTGGACGGCGATACGGACGCTTTGCCCGCGGTTCTTGATCAGGGCTACTCCACGATGTCGGACTGGTTTTTCCAGATGGTATTCGTGGCGACTACAGCCTCGATCGTTTCGGGGGCTTTGGCCGAACGTGTCAAGATGTGGCCGTTTTTCCTGTTCACATTGGTGTTGACGGCGATCGTCTATCCGATAGTCGGCGCGTGGACCTGGGGCGGTGGTTGGTTGGATCAGATGGGGTTTCAGGACTTCGCGGGATCAACAATCGTGCACACCACCGGCGGTTGGGCTGCATTGGCAGGTGTCATGATCGCGGGGCCGCGCCTAGGCAAGTTTCTCCGCAACGGTGATGTCAGACCAACCCCACCGTCCAACGTGTTGATCGTAACGTTAGGCATTTTCATACTCTGGTTCGGCTGGTTCGGTTTTAACGGTGGATCACAGTTGGCGTTAGGAACCGCGCGCGACGCGGTGGCAATGAGCAATGTGTTGGTCAACACCAACCTCGCTGCCGCTGCTGGCATCGTTGTGTCTTTGGCATTCTCCCGTTTCATCCTCGGCCGCATGGACCTCGTCGTCGGCCTCAACGGCGCAATAGCAGGTCTCGTGTCGATCACCGCCGGGCCCGGCCTCACAGAGCACTACTGGGCGATCATCATCGGAGCGGTCGGTGGCATTTTGTGCACGGTTGGCACCAAGATGTTGGAGAAACTGAAGCTAGACGACGTAGTGGGGGCGATACCAGCTCACTTGGTCGCTGGCATCTGGGGCACGATGGCCGTTTGCATCGCCGCAGGAGGGGATTTCATCACCCAACTCGTGGGCGTGTTGTCAGTCGGCGTCTTCGTTTTCGCGGTGTCTTGGGTGCTGTGGAAAGCGCTCGAGCTAAGTCCACTGGGCATCCGAGTTCCGCGAGATGTCGAACAGATCGGTCAGGATGTCGGGGAACTGCACATCGAAGCGTATCCAGAGTTTGTCGTGATGCCAGAGATGTTCGACGACGATTGAGTCGAGACGCCGTAACTCGTGGTTACGACGTCCCAGTCCTTATACCGAGTCTCGTGTGCGCCCGATTGCTAATACGCTCGTGGTGGCTACCGCCGCGCCGAGGATAAACAACAGCAACACCCAAGTCTTGTCGGGTGCGCGCCCACCAGTTTCGGGCTCTTCGATTTAGGTTTCGAAATCTTGCAACGACTTCGGCCCCGGTGCGCTTTTCAGCCCGATTGCCAGCTTCGCAGGCAGTTTGCTGACCAGACCACATGCCTGGATCTCGTCGCCTTAGAATGTCAATGTCGTGCTCAAAACCGTGAGAGATTTGTCGATGTTGACCCCGTTAACCTCGACATTCGAAATTCTGGTTCGCAGGTCGTCGGGAAGCGGCAGACATGCCTCTGCGTGGGTCACAAACTGGTAGTTAGTGAAGCGTTGTCCGCCAGTGTTCAAAGCGTTCACCGAGAACGCACCACCATCTAGTGTGTACCGTTGGTGTGTCATGCCGGCATTGCTCGCAGCACCGATCGGATCCATACAAACCGCGATATTGGTCTCGTTCTCAACCGCGCCCGGTTCAGCTGTAATTGAGTATCCGTCCCCGATGAGCGAGCCGCCTTCTTCGGGGGTGAAAACCGGACACTGCCTGCCGCGCTCGTCCATGACGTAACCCGGTATCGGACCGGACGGGTTCTTGGCGACAGTGATTTCGGTCTCGGTCTCTTGTTTGTATCGGACCACGATTTCGAACTCGGCCGTACAGCGTGCTTCCGCCTGTTCTTCCGTCTCATCGCCCCTCGGACCACGGCAACCGTTGGAATGCGGGATGTTTGCTTTCACGACGTACGTACCCGGAATGCGAGGCGCAGAATTGTGCACCTCCCGATCATCGGGTGTCGAATCTTGGCGCAGCGCGTGTCTTATGGCCTCACTGATTGTGCCGCTCCGCCGCGTGTCTTCCCAATCGAAGCGCACCTTATCGACACTGATTCGGTCGGCCAACGAGTTGTCCAGCTTATCCTGCATCCCGTAGACGTTGGTGCTCAACACGGAGTCCGTCTCCGTCCAAACTCTGATCCCCTGGATGGCCGGTTCGATGCGCAGAATCATTGCGCCTTCGTCGATCAGCGTTTCGTCTGCTTCTTCTTCGACCTCTGGTTCAGCTTCCAGGCAATCTACGGGTTCCGGTTCGGGTTCCGGTCGAATTTCGCCGATTTGTGAGCTAGTGAACCCGGCATCTTCCCAGTCGTCTATCCAAGGCCCATCACACGAAAAATACGGCGAGAAATCCAGTTTCCTTAAGTCGCCCAGGATCATGTTGAACATGAAATCCTCTAGATCGATGTTGCTGATTTTGTTGTTTTTTTTGCAAAATCAAAGTCGAGATCGCGGTTGGCTCCAAATTCTCAACTATCGAAATGAAGTCCTCTGTTACGAGGTCCGAAGACGCGATGGTTAACGACGTAAGATTTGTGAACTTCGATAGCAATGCTCCTGTGAAACCTTCCAAGTTTGCACATTCGAAATGGAAGGTTGTCGTTCTCGCGTCCTTTGAGTTAGGGATCACGTTAAGTATCTCAGGTGAGTTAAGGATCACGTTAAGTATCTCAGGGGTCATCGTCGGTTCCAAATCGTGAAGTTGTGGACAATGAAACCCGAGAACGCCGCGGCAAACGCGTCTTTCTCTGTTTGGCTGGTGCTGGCATACAAATCGCCTAAGGATTTGGAATTGGCGGACGTGGCGCAATTTTGAACATGATCGCCTGAAGCGGACAGGTTTAGAAGTGACAAGCCTCCCGGCGTCGAATTAATCCTCAGCTGCTCTATGGTCTCGGCGAATTTCGGGATTGTCATTCTGCGGTGGCTAAACTCCAAAGTGGTGAGCTCCGTCAAATTCGTCGCGATCCATACAGCCTAGTCGCCGGTAAGACCTATGTTCTTCAAGCGCAAATCCGTGATCCCGGTCGGCAATTCTTGAACCCATCCGCTGGGCAAATCAACGAAATGCCAACTTTCGTTCGGATAGTCAAGACCTAGGATCAACGTTCGCAAATCGGGGAAATTCTCATTGGTTAGCGTCTCCAACCCCGGAGGTAATTCAATGAAATTGTTGCGATCCAGTTCAAGAGTAACCAGTCCGGTGAGATGATCAAATACCCCGTCTGGCAACGTCTTCAGTTTTGAGATCCTCATCTTTATGTATGGTCAGAATCGGTGAAACTGCGAAAAAGCCTGCCGACAATATTTCCAACCGGTTGTTCGTGAGTTCGATCGAGGTCGATCCGGCCAAGTCGCCTGGCTTAGGTTTTGAGATACCTAATCCATTGAGGCTTAGCGAACTAATTGCTGCCAGATGATCGTCCGAAACTTGCGAACATAACGTGATCGTGGCAATCCCTTCGTCATTGATTTCGTCGACGATTCCTTGACCGATCTTAGCCGTCCTATCGCAAAAACCACCTTCTACGATGGCCGCCGATGCGACCGAACTCGTCGTCGGAGACTGTGCCGCGAGCAAAAATATAACCGCCATCGCAAACACTGCGGACACCCGCGCAAATCCGACTTTTTGATGCAATTTCAAAGGTATACCTCGCATCGTTTGAGGGCAACCCGATCCGTTGACAAGATTCCAGGAAACGGTGCCTGCCGATTTCGATGTTCGCCGATGCATTAAACGGCGATTCGGCGCGGCGAGCGTGTGATCCTGTGGTTACCCGGCTTCGAGAGGCAGTTTGGCAGCGGCGGCGCTGGACGTGGGATTGTCCTTCGGGATTCGGACGATGAACTCGGTGTATTCACCGGACTGGGTTTCGACTTGTATCGTGCCACCGTGGCTGCGAATTATGTCGTTTGACAACGAAAGTCCTAGGCCCGTCCCGCGGTTAGTCGGTTTTGTCGTGAAGAACGGATTGAATATCTTCTCTACCACTTCAGGCGGCATGCCGGTTCCATTGTCGCGGAATCGAATCTCGATGTTGTCGTCGATGAACTTTGTCGAGATCTGCACCCCAGGAATGTAGCCTCTTGCGGCATCGGCGTCTTGCTCCCGCAACGCGTCGCGTTTTTCCTCGGTCGCGTGCCACGCGTTCGTAACCAGGTTTAGGAATACGCGACCAAGGTCCTGTGATATCGCGAAGATCGTCGGAACTTCTGGGTCGAAATCCATCTTGATATCCAAGTTCATGTCGGGGTCGGTTGCTCGTCCGCTGTGGTAAGCGAGCTGCGTGTACTCTTCGATCAGGCTGTTGACTTCGGACGGCTGAACATCCGCGGACTCACGCCCCATCGCCAACATCCCATGGACGATGCGATTTGCCCTATCGCCATGCGACTTGATTCGTCTCAAATTCGCGACCAGATCATCGGCAATCTCTTCAATAAGTTCCATTTGCTCATCATTGATGTCATCGGAACTCTCTTCGATGATCTCCTTCAGTTCATCGATCAGTTCCTCGGACGCCTCTGAGAAATTATTCACGAAGTTCAGCGGGTTCCTGATCTCGTGCGCCACACCAGCCGTCAACTCACCCAACGCGGCCAACTTGCCCTGTGTGATGATCTGATCCTGAGCATTTTGCAGATCGTCCAACACGCGCTCAAGTTCGTCGTTCTTACCTTGCAACTCTTCAGCGAGCTGCTCTACCAGATTCAACCGCTGAACTTCCAGCGCGTGTTGCCGGAATACCTCCAACGCGCCGGCCATATCCGCGACCTCGTCCCGACCGTGAATCTCGACCTCCGTTTCGAGGTCGCCGTCCGCCATGCGCAACATCCGATTGGAAAGCGTCTGGATCCGTCGCAACAGCACCTTGCCGACAAATAGCCAGACAATCAGGAACGCACCAATGATGCTCACTGCGCCAATGCCTACGAGGAACAAACGGCCTTGCAATATCGATTGCTCGGAAGCGGTCGATTCTTGACTAACGCTAAACTGCGCCGCTTCGACCAATCCATCTACCTCGTCGACCAACAGCACCGCCAATTCGCGGTTCAACTCCAAGAGATCATGTTGACGGCTATTCAGTTCATGCTCCCTCGCCAACAACTCGAAGCCGCCCTGCTCTCCAAGTGACAAATCGAATAATCGGTTGAATATCAGCGTGATCACAGGAGCGTAACTCGTGCTCCGCAATACAGACAGACTTCTCTCAATCCGGCTTCGAGCCGCTTCGGCACGTTCACGCAGCGGTTCTATAAACGTCGCATCGGAAACCGTAAAAGCGCTAGCCAAGAGTTGTGTCGCGGTATTCGCCGCCGCTTGCAAATCGGCGACGTTTCTATAACGATAGAATTCGGTCTCAGAGAAGTGCTCCGATGCCGAAACGGGAGACTCGCCCAGTTCGTTGTAGCCAGTCATCGTGTAAAACAATTGGTCGTCGATCGCGGGTATCAGGATTTCGTCCAACTCTTGCTGTCGGCGAGCCAGTTCAACACTGATGGCAGTTGTACGATCATCCAGCTCCAGCAACTCCTTCTTCTCGGCCTTGATGGTGTCGATGCTCCGGATCAACTGATCGGCGTACTGCCGGACCAGCACCAGCTGCTGCCCGCCATGGTCAGCGGATGACAAAGATCCCAACTGCTGCTCGAACAACGCCGTAGTCGCCTCGATCTCTTGTGAAACCTGCTCGAACTCGCTGGTAGTAACCGCCGAAGTGAGCCGAGGTGCCGCAGCAGCAAGTACTCCCGTATATCGCGCGATACCGAAAGACGCCACCATTTCTGGGACGCTTTCCTCTCGAACCCGGTTCGTCGCATCGCCGATTCGGTCGAACGAAAGCCATGCCACCAGACTCGCGCTCAATGTCAGCAACACGGCACCGCCGACCCCGACGTACATCTGAGCCGACAGTCGGAAGCGGCCTTCGAGCACGGATCTTGCTTTATCGATCACGGCTAATTGGCAATCATCGCGTCGATCGGGTGGTAATTCCCGTCGGCACCGATGACGGTAAGGAAGACTTCGTTGGAACCTTGACTATCCATCGCACCGAATTGCAACTCGAATCCTCCAAGGTCCACCATGTCGCCGTTCCGCAAATTCTGCATGAAGCAACGACGATCGATGTCGCGCCCGCACCTCTCCGCGACTTCAATCACGAATCTACCGGCTATGTACCCCTCCAACGACACGAATCCCGGCGATCCCTCGGGTGCATAAGCTTCTAACGCTTTGTGGTAGTCAGCAACAATCGGTATCGAATCGTCCCAAGGAAATGGAACCACCTGCGTTACGTATACACCCTCCCCATAATCGCCGAGTTCGCGCGCCAACGCGTTGCTGCCGACGAACGAAACGGTCATGAATTCGGGATTGAACTCAGTGTGCCGCGCCCAAGATATCAGGTGGGCGACGGGTTCGTAGGCACCGATCATGATCACCGCTTCCGGTTCGCCCTGCTTCAAGTCGAGCAACGCTGTTTTAATCGCTTTCGTATTGCGAGGATAGATGCCGATTGCAACTGGCTCCATTCCTTCTTGTTCCAGAGCTAATCTGACCCCCTGATACCCTGCTCGGCCGAACGAATCGTCTTGGTACATAACCGCGATCCGAGTGATGCCCAGATCCTCCATCAGGCGCTCGACCATGGCCGCGGTCTCTTGGTAATAGGAGGCGCGAACATTCAATATGTGCTGGTAATCGGGACTGCGAAGAAACTCGGCACCCGTGAACGGCGCGACGTACGGCGCCCCGCCAGCCGCGGCAACGGGAACTGCGGACCTCGAAGTTGGAGTCCCGACCGCTCCGACTAGTGCGAAAACCTTGTCCTCCTCTATCAGAGCCGCGGTATTAGCGATTGCGGCTTCTGGTTCGTATGCGTCGTCGCGAAAAGCGAGATCTAGCCGGCGACCATGAACTCCGCCCGCCGCGTTCGCCTCGCTGAACGCGGCCAATATACCAGCGCGCATTCCTAACCCGAGTTCGGATGCCGGGCCGCTGAACGCCGCCGATTGCCCGAAGAGGATTCTGTCGTCCGTGATGCCGTTGCGATCGTTCGCAGCGTCTGAGGCGACAGTGGATTTCGGATTCAGCAGTTCAAATTCGTTGGCGGTCTCGACCGTACCAACAAAAGGAGTTGCAACATCCTCCCGGGCGTCCGAACACGCGAAAACGGCAACGAGGGAGATGCTTGCGACCGCTACCCGAATTGCGGCCGACTTTGAGGCAGCCAATTCAGGCAACGGTATCTTCAACCCGTCCTCCGTTTGACTAAGGTCAAACAATTCATCCCGTCGACCCGCTCGTAACGCATTTCGTCCGAAAACGTATTCGCCAGATGCACTCCCCATCCCCCGATGTTGCTGTCTTCAATCGAAGTGACCTTAGACGGCGTCTTGGCGTCTTTCGTCGGATCGAACGCCTTGCCGTTGTCAGACATCTCGATGGTGATCTCGTCGTTTCGAGAAACTATCACGACCTTGATCGGTTGGGTGCCGTCCGCCTCGCCATGGTTGATGACGTTGATGCACAGCTCCTCAAGAATCAATTCGATCTGATACGCCAAGTCCGGGGGCCAATTCCCCTCGGTTGAGATCGATCCGATAGTTTCTTGGATCGCATCTAGTTCGCCGATCTCCGGCATGAACTCGACTGCGGCTCTGGCGCTCATCGTATGTTCTACGTGCGTCTGAAGACTAAGCAAGCCTGATCGTCGGATTGTGGTTCATCGCCCGCGAACTTGTTGACTGCGTCAAACACGATCTTGCTTGCGTCTTCGGCGCTTTTTGGCTGTCGATCTCGGAAAATCTCGCATAGCTGGTTCAAACCGAACAGTTCGCCTTCTGTGTTGAATGCCTCGGTGATCCCGTCAGTATAAAGAATCACCGTGTCGCCCGGTTCGAGCTTTATCGAGTCCTCCTTGTAGATGAGTTCGGGAATGATGCCGAGGGCAGTTCCCCCGGTCGGGGGTATCACCGTCGTACTGCCGTTTGGATGCACCACTATAGGTTCGTTGTGACCACCATTCGCGTATTGAAATTTCGACGTGTTCGTGTCGTAAATCGCGTAAAAGAGCGTCACGAACATCGACGCTTCGTTTTCGGCATCGAGAAGATTATTGACCTCTCCCAACGCCTCGCCTGGATTCTCGAAGCGCTGACCAGCACCCTTCAACAACATACGGCTCGACATCATAAAGAGCGCTGCCGGTATACCCTTGTCGGAGACATCAGCTATCGCAAGACCGATTTTGCCGTTCCGCAAGATCTGAACGTCAAAGAAATCTCCGCCGACGTTTCGAGCTGGCTGCATTGAACCGTATATCTGGTAATTGGCATGCTCCGGGAAACTCGCCGGCAAAACCGACTGTTGGATGGTGTTGGCGACGTCCAACTCGTTCTGCAACGCCACCAGTTTGTCCCTAGACTGGAGCGCCTCTCGCCATTCGTCAAGGTGTTGCAGCGTCCTTTCGATCGTTAGTCTGAGGTCCTGAAAATCCAGCGGCTTCGTTACAAAGTCGAACGCCCCACGGTTCATCGCCGTTCGGATGTTCTCCATGTCACCATAAGCCGAGATGATGATCGCACGAATATCCGGACTGACATCCTGGATCTGTTGCAACAGCGTCAAACCGTCCATCCGAGGCATGTTGATGTCGGACACGACCATGTCGATCTCCTTGTCCGCCATCAGAATCTCGAGCGCCTCGACTCCGTCGTGTGCGAAAACGAACTCATACTCACCGCGACGGATGTTACGGCGCATCCGTTGAAGCATGAGCGGTTCGAGATCCGGCTCGTCGTCAACAACCAAGATTTTTTTCGTTCTAGGCATTAGGAACTAAACGGAGACCTCCGTGCTCAGCATTCCAAGTCAAACGTCGGCGCCTCCGCGGATTCGCGATCACAAAGCGCCTGCGGCAGTGTCATTTGCCGACGGCGGCCAACGCCTCGTCACGCGAAGATTCAATCGGTATGATGTTGTCGAACCCGCTAATCGAGAAAATCTCTCGGATCGGATCGGACAATGAACACACCGCAAACTTGCCACCTTGGCGATTGATCGACTTAACCACCAAGAGGATCGCTCTCAAACCCGCGCTGCTGATGTAAGTCAGGGTTTGCGCATCGAAAATAACCGCGCTGTCGGTCTCTTCAATCGCCGCCTCTAAACCGATTTGGAAGTCACGAGCGTTGGTACCATCGACCCGGTTTTCACTGGGCATCACTATCAGAGTGCTACCCACTCGTTCTGTGCTGATTTCCATTAGATAACAACCCCTTTACGTTAGGGTACTTTAGATTACATCAACCCTATCCTAGAGTATTGACACAAATGAGTCTCTGACCGTCCATTCACAAGTTGCTGTGGAGAGGCTTCATCCCCGATCGTACTTGCCGACGAAACTGTCGCCGGAACGAGACGGCCTCGGCATTCTTGCCATTGAGATTGACTCCGGAAGAACGATGCCTCCAGAAAAGATGAGCTTCATCGCGTCTTCAACCGACATATCGGTTTCTACCACATCATCTTCCAAGACCCATGCCATGTTACCTGATGTCGGGTTCGGCACAGTCGGCACGTAAACGGAGACTAGGTCCTCTTCCTTGCTTGGCGCCCTGGCTCTACCGGTAACGAAACCCAACGCCATCATGCCGTCTCGTGGCCACTCTATGAACACGACGCGGCTGAAGTTTGCGCTTGATCCGACGGAGGCCATTGCTTGTTCCGTAACCCCGTAAAGTGTGCGGACCACCGGGATGAAGTTCATAAACCGGTGTACGCCGCTGAGGATCAACTGCCCAACACCAAAAATGGCCAACAATCCGACAAGGTAGAAAATGATCACCAAAATCAAGAGGCCAATGCCGGGAACGTCCCAAGGTTGGTCTTTGATGAATGGCAACTCCCTGAAAAAATTGTTGGTGGCATTGACCAGATAGACAATAACCAGCACCGTCACGAGCAACGGCACGAGCTCCAGAAGCCCTTTCAGCACGCGCCCCTGTACGTGGTTTTCCGTCCGCTTGAAGATATTCAGGCGTTGTTCTTCCTCTTCTACAAAGGTTGGATCGGATATCTCAGAGTTTGCCAATGCAAAACTCCCACATGTGAACAGAATGGCAACCAGCGCAACTATACGCGCCCGATAGTCTAAAAAACACAATCTCTCCAGTTCCGCATGTTTTGACGCGAAATCACAGCGATACCCGCCCGAACGGGTGCAAGGGCGCGGTATACGTCCGACTAAACTTAATCGTCGCGCAAATCGACCCAAAATTGGTTCGTATCCGATCCGCAATACTGCAAACTCCGAATTATCGGTGTGTCATTTCATTTCGATCGGATCAGGTATATTTGTCGCGCATCCATTGCCAATTGCGTGTCTACCGAAACTTGCAACCGATGAGATCTCTTGCGTTGCACATTGCCGCCTCGCCTCAGCAGCAAACGATTGCCGAGGACCATTGGCATTAACCGAGTCATCGACTCGAAAGGTGCTTCAACTCAGACGATGCGGCTAAAGTAAAAACAAGCAAAATCATACCCAACGCCGAAACAGACAGTTCCATTGCCAAGCGATCACACAGCGACCCCCGTTCATGACGATCACCGTCAATCGTTGCAGATGAGCGATCGTCTATTTCGGCGCGAAGCAGTGGCTCGTAAAGGACGGCGAGAACCAATCGACGGTTTGTTGAGCGTTACCGCTCCCCATGAGTGGTTGGTTCTCGTGGGTTTAGTTGCATCGATATTGGCTCTACTGGCTTGGGGATTCTTTGGTACCTCGGAACGCGGGATGTCGACCGAATGTTTGATGGTCTTCGTAGGCGACCGTTACTTGATTCGCGCCAACACTCCCTTGATTCGCGCCAACACTCCCGGAAACGTCGCCGAAGTTTTCATGAATGTCGGCGACGACGTGGGAGCTGGTCAATCGTTGGGCAAGTTGACGGACAATCAACTCGATCGAGAGATTTTACTGGCCCGCGCCGAGCTAGCGCTGGTCGAGGAAAACGGTGACAATTCCGACGCGGAACAAATCGCGCTTGCTAACCAAGACTTGATCGAATTGACCGCTTTACAATCTGTCGGCGCGCTCGTCGTGAGTCACGTATCCGGCGAGGTAATGCGGAACGATCTCGTGGTTGGGCAAAGCGTCCACGCCGACGAAATCGTCGCGGTCATACGTGGCGAAGCAGATGATGAGATGATCGCAGTCGCTTTCGTATCATCCGATTTGGCTCGCATCCTAAAGACCGGGATGCAAGCTCGGATCAACGCGCCGTTCGCTACCGACGACTCGACGCTCAACGCCGAGGTCGCGGCAGTCTCCGATACCCCGATCATTTCCCCCTCATGGTTGTCAGACCTTGGGTTGACAAACGAAAACCGCGGACATCCAATCAGATTGGCGCTGCTCGATCAACCCGCATCCAACTACACCGATGGCACTGCCTCCAACGCCCGTATCGTGTACGAACGCGGCTCGCCGTTTAGTCTCATCATTCCGTAGAGATCGGCCCAGTGAACTTCAAAATGCTACGGTCATTGGTCCGTCGAATCTTTAGATGGAAGGTGCGCACGCCGCTGTTCCCGCAACTCGAGGTCACCGAGTGCGGGCCGCATGCCTAGGTGCGATCCTCGCGTACTACGGAAGATGGGTAACGATCGAAGAACTCCGCACCGCTTGTGGCGTCAACCGTGACGGGAGTAGTGCCGCCGACATCGTAACCGCTGGTCGCAAGTACGGCCTCGAAATCTCAGGTTGGCGCAGGTCCCTCGCCGGTCTGAAAGACATTGACTTCCCGGCGATCCTCTTCTGGGAGTTCAACCACTTCGTAGTTTTGGAACGCATCAACAATGGCCGGTACTACCTTAATGACCCAGCCGCGTTGTAGGTGAAGAGAACTTCAGCCAGAGCTATACAGGCGTCGTCCTGCTCGTTAAGCCCGGCCCCGATTTCACTCCCGGTGGAACACCACCGGGAATCTTGCGTAATTTGTGGACATGGCTGCGCGATGTGAAACCTTCGCTTGCATATGTGACACTTTGCGGCCTGATACTGGCGATACCGGGTTTGGCACTGCCGATCATCTTGAGTTCATTCGTAGACAATGTGATTGGCGGCACGGCGGAATCGATTGGCGTCATCTTAGTTGTCGCGTCCGTGGTTGCGGGCCTCTTAATCTACCTCTTGACGCTGTTACGGCAGAGCGCTCTACGCCGTATTTCGATTCGCCTCTCGGTCGTCCACGCCGAGCGATTGTTGTACCGAATGTTCCGACTGCCGTCGAACTATCTGGCGCATCGTTACGCCGGCGACCTCGCAACCCGAGTTCAACTCGTTGACGAAGTCGCGGTTCGGGCTTCTCGCGACTTCGTTGGCGTCATGATTGAACTCGTCATGAGTGTGCTGTTCCTTGGGCTCATGGTCTACTTCGATCCGCTTCTCGCAGCGCTGGTCGTTGCGCTCGCCGGAGGCAACGTGATACTGATGCGCGTTGTGTCGAGCTTGCGAATCGATCAGAACCGGCAGTTGCGGCGCGAACAATCCCTATTGTTCGGCATCGGAGTGTTCGGACTGCGCAACATCGACAACTTGCGTGCGACGGCATCCGAAGACGATTTCTTTACCCGACTCACCGGTTATCAAGCGCGGGAGTTGGTGGCGCGCCAGAGGTTCGCCGAATTGGGCTACGTCATCGCCGCTCTGCCGAGTTTTTTCACTCTGCTCGGCGCAGCGTTAGTTCTTGGCGTCGGAGGGTGGCGCGTCATATCTGGCGATATGTCGGTCGGCACATTGATGGGTTTCTACACCGTCGCTGCCAGTTTCTTGGCTCCTGTCGGATCCTTCGCGCGGTTCGCTGACGCCTTTCAAATCCTCGAGGCTGATTTGCAAAGAATCAACGACGTAATGAATGCAGAAGAAGACCCAGCAATCAGCGATCAAGGAGATGCCGGACCGGGACGGATCGTTACATTGAACGGAAATTTGCGGTTGGCTGGAAAACTTGAGCTCCGCGACGTTACATTCGGATTCCGACCAAACCACCCTCCTATGATCAAGAACTTCAATCTGACCATCGAGCCTGGTCAGCGGGTCGCGATCATTGGCCCGTCCGGTTCTGGGAAATCGACCCTGCTTCGTCTAGTAAACGGAGAATTTGCTCCATGGTCGGGCGAGATACTGTTCGATGGGGTGCCGAGAAACGAGGTACCACGCCACGTCATGACCGGCTCCGTCGCCACGGTCGATCAACAGATACTCCTCTTCTCGGCCTCGATACGCGACAACTTGACCCTCTGGAACCCTACTGTCACCGACCAACAGCTCGTGTCCGCCGCCGATGACGCGCTAATCCATAACGAAATCATGGAACGCCATTCGGGTTACGATTCGCACGTCGAAGAAGGCGGACGCAACTTCAGCGGCGGGCAGAGCAACGCATAGAGATCGGTCGTGCGCTGGTGAACAACCCATCGGTGCTGCTGCTCGACGAGGCGACCAGCACGCTAGACGCTGTAAGTGAGATGCGCATCGCCGACGCTCTACGCCGCCGCGGCTGCACCTGCCTAATCGTTGCTCACCGTCTCAGCACCATCCGCGACTGTGATCAGATCATCGTCCTCGACGGCGGCGTAGAAGTCCAAAGAGGCAACCACGAAGATCTGATCGCCGACAAAAACGGTCTCTATTACGAGTTGATCCAATCGCACTGAGCAATACTTTAATGCGCCATACCAGATGACCCGGACCGCAAACCAAGATCTTCGAAGCCTGGCAGTCGCATTCGGCGAGACCGTCGACGCTGCTGGAAACCGCCCGGTTGATCTCAGCGAGCGGGATTCCGCATGGTTCGTGGAAAAAGGCGCCCTCGACGTCTTCATCATGGAGCACGAAAACGGAGTTCCTATCTCGACCGCCAAGCACATCCTGCGTGCCGATGAAGGGCGACTGGTTTTCGGCGTCGGCGACGGAGGCACCTCACTGACCACTTTCGCCAAGGGATTGCCGAAGACAAGGCTCCGACGAATGCCTTTGGATCAGCTTTGGAAGCGCGCAAAGCCTGAAGAACTCGCTGATCAAGTCGACACTTGGGTCACGAACTTCTCAGCTTCAGTGGCTCACAAGATCGAGCCGCGCCCTCAGTCGCATCACCTGCTTGTTCCCGGCGATCAAGTTGACTTGGAAACGGGCAATGTCGTAGCCGCTTGCCCGGCCAGACTTACTTGGGCAAGAGCAGAAGACGCCGCATACCTCGGCACCGAAGAGGTTGACAATCATGGCACAGGTCTCATTCCGTTAACCTCCGCTACTTGGCTCACCCTCGGCGAATCGACATCCGTTTCTGGCGTCTCTTCTACGCAGCTGTGCGTTGATCATCGCATCGCGCAAGCGATCGCCGAATTCCACCATCTCATATTCGCTGCCGAACAGTTGAATCGACTCTTGCTCCTCGCTGACGAAGCAAATGAACAGTCGGCGCGAACCATGCATCGACGTATCGACGAAGAGAGCGCAAGACGTGGGTTGTTCGGCGTGTTGGGCGGCCCAAGTGTTGCGGAACAGATCGGCGGCTCGGTACTCCTCGGCGCGCTCCGGGTGGTCGGCAGTCACGAAGGCATTGAATTCCAATCCCCGCAAAGCCGCGTCTCAATCGCATCCGAACCCACCATGCGGGACATCGCCGACGCATCAGGCATTCGCTACCGGAAAGTTCGGCTCTTACCCGAAGATCGTTGGTGGATCGGCGACAGTGGGGCGATGCTCGGCTTCCGAAAAGATGACAACTCGCCCGTAGCCCTGCTGCCAAGCGGCTTCGGGCGATACCGTTTGGTAGATCCAGCGACCGGCCAATCAACCAAAGTCGATGCCGAAATCGCCAGCACCTTGGACGAATTTGCGTGGTTCTTCCATAAACCGCTGCCGAGAGACCAATCAATTGGCACTGGTTTCTTCGTCGGATTCGTCGGATTCGTAGGCAAAGGCACCGCCGCGGACTTCGTACGGTTCGCGATAACCGGACTAGTCGCAAGCCTGCTGATGCTCGGACCGCCCATCGCAATTGGAGAGCTTACTGATTGGGTCCTCCCATCCGCCGCAAGCAACATGTTGGTTCAGATAGTTGTCGCTCTGATTGCCATCACATTCATAGCAACACTCCTCCAAATGCTGCGCGGAACGGCGATGATGCGACTCGAAGGACGCGCGACAGCGCGCGCAGCAGCCGCCACATGGGACCGATTGCTAAGCCTCCCTCCCGACTTCTTCAACGAGCACACCGCCGGCGAACTCGCTGCTAGATTGGCGGTGTTTCAGCAGATACGGGATCAAATTTCCGGGATCGTGGCGAACGTTTTACTCTCTGTCGCGTTTCTTCTCCCAACGGTCGGCTTGCTCTTTTACTACGAATTCGACTCTCGCATTGATGAGCCTCATCGTCGCCATCGTCTCACTAGCCCTGACCGTCACGATCGGAATACTACAGATTTCGCCGATACGCCGTCGTTACGAGGTTGCTCGACGCTTGGGGGGCGAACTGTATCAGTTCATTAACGGAATGAACAAACTTCGTTCCGCCGGTGCGGAGGCTTCGGCATTCGCATCGTGGGCCAGAAAATACCGCCAGCTTCGGATACACAAAATCCAGATCGCCCGCCTAGGTGAACACAACATTGCACTCAGCTCTGCTCTGCCCGCATTGGTGGCGGCCACGCTCTTCGGCACAGCCCCGTGGCGCGGCGTGGATGAGATCGAGTTAAGCAACTTTCTCGTCGTCTATTCCGCGGCCATGTTGTTCTACGCAGCCGTCGTCCGATTGGGCTACTCATTCGAATCGATAGCCTCGATAAAACCGGGTTACGAGCAAGTCGAACCAATATTAAACGCCCTGCCTCACGGGCTTACCCGCGGAACGGCAACAATCAACCTCAGCGGACATATCCAGTTCGATCACGTCAGCTTTCAATACTCGGAAGACGGGCCGCTGATAATCGACGACGTCACACTCGAAGTCCGCCCCGGTGAATTTGTCGCCATCGGCGGCGAATCGGGGTCCGGCAAAAGCACGTTACTCCGTCTCGCGCTCGGCCTTGAAGACCCATCATCCGGCGCTGTTTACTACGACGAGCGCGAACTTGCCTACCTCGACAGACGATCTGTACGACGCCAGATCGGTGTCGTTACTCAAGATGGTTCGCTCATGCCGGGAGACATTCTCGACAACATTATCGGCATGGCCGACGACCTGACCATCGAAGACGGTTGGCATGCTGCCCGACTAGCCAACTTACAACAGGACATCGAAGCAATGCCGATGGGCATGTTCACTCCCGTCAGCGACAACTCCTCTACCTTTTCCGGGGGACAGATCCAGCGAGTGCGAATAGCAGCCGCGCTCGTCCGGCGTCCCCGCGTCGTATTCCTCGACGAGGCTACAAGCTGGCTCGATGCCAGAAGTCAAGCAGAAGTCATGCGCGGCATCGAAAGCATCGCCGCCACTCGTGTCGTCGTCGCGCACCGCCTTTCTACAATCCGAAAAGCGGAACGCATCTACGTCATGCAAAACGGCCGCATCGCTCAACAAGGAAACTTCGACGAACTCTCCGAAATCGAGGGGCCGTTCAAAGAACTGGTCCGACGTCAGATGACGTGAGGCGAATCCAACCCTCGAAATGTCTGCAATCGCACCAAAACACTCCGTCCAATGCGAGACACGCGATGAGTGGCGCGCCTGGCTCGCCGGGAACCACGAGCGTGATGAAGCGCTCTGCTACGGGTGCATTGACAGCCGCACGAACTCGCTAGACGAAGAACGCTCTATGCTCTGGTTCGCTCCCCGCCGAAAGGGATCGAACTAGGCAAAATCGAACAAAGACCGGGTTGCGAAGTTGATGCAAGCCGGATTGATGATGCAAGCTGGTTTAGCAAAGGTCGAAGCCGCGAAAAATGATGGCACATGGAACGCGCTCAATTCGGTCGAGAACCTTGAGGTTCCTCCGGATCTAGAAGAAGCGTTCGCCGAACTCCCCGGTTCAGCGCAAAACTTCGACGCCTTCCCGAGATGGGTGAAACGAGCAATCTTGGAGTGGGTAACCACTGCCAAACGTCAGGCGACGCGTGCCCGCAGAATCGAGGAGACCGCGCAACTGGCTCACGTTAACGAACGCCCCAAACAATGGCGTTAAATCCGGGACGGTCGAGCAAAAACGATTCAGCCTGCTTCCCGCAAACACTCCTCCAACAGCCCTAACGCCGCGTCCACGAACGCCCACATGTTGGCTTCGCGGTTAGATTCGCCAGTCTCAAGAGTTATCGACCGCTCAACCGGCCCGGAAACCGCAACACACGTGTGACCCGCAGCGTCCCCGTAACGATTACCAGTCGGTCCGCTGGCGCCCGTCTCCGCCAAGCCCCACGTCGTGCCTAAAATCTTCCGAACCGAGCGAGCATTCAACGAAGCGTACTCCTTGGTGGCAGACCTGATGCCCGATAGCGAATCGTCGGGCACCTGCAAGAAGCCTCGGTGAGAAGTCCGCGTATACGTCACGGCCCCGCCCACGAAGTAAGCCGATGCACCAGGCACCGCGAGCAGACATGCAGATATCAACCCGCCTCCCGAAGACTCAGAGATGCCTATAGTCTGATCGGCAGCCTTCAACAACGCCGCAACGCGTTGCGCACGATTAGCAAGTTCGCCCATATATCAATACTCCCTATCTCGATTCCATCTCTACCGTCGAGCTAGTCAAGCAACAACGCTCATCAACTCTCCATCCCGGTAGATTTCACCTTCATAGTAACTAGCGGTCTCAACACACCATAAACATGTAGCAACGCATTTAGTGGTACACTACGCATCGTTCAACCGCCGATCGAACTTTGAGAGTGTTCTTGGATCGCGCGATCTGCCGGTTTCCACAACTCCTGAGGAGAGTACTATGAACAATGACTACCCAGTGCAGTTCAGCGTCGACTACGGGGACGGAACTCGCAACCGACTAACCACTCTGTTCAGAGTGATCTGGATCATTCCTATTGTCATCATCATGGGGCTCGTAGCCACGACCGGATATACGGTCTTTTTTCCGGTGGAGGGAGGCCAGGCATGGCCTCCGGAGGCAAAGGGCGAAACATGGTCAAGTGTTTGGTTCCCGGCCATTACACTCGGCATCTTGCTCATGATCCTCTTCAGGCAGAAGTACCCTCGTTGGGTCTTCAACTTCCTGCTTGAGGCTACGCGTTTCAGTGCTCGAGTAAGTGCCTATCTATTCCTGCTCGTAGACGAGTATCCGTCTACCGACGAGGAGCAGTCGGTCCATCTCGAGATTCCGTACCCTGACGTCAAGACCGACCTGAACCGGTGGTTGCCGTTGATCAAGTGGTTGCTTGCGATTCCACACTACATCGTTCTCGCCATCTTGTTCGCTATCGTAATGTTGCTCACGATTGTTTCGTGGTTCGCCATCATCATCACCGGTAGATACCCGAGAAGCATCTTCGACTTCGTCGTGGGTGTGGCTCGTTGGGGGTATCGCGTTTTAGCGTACTCCTACCTACTCACAACAGACCGATATCCGCCATTCCGGATGGGTTGAACACGGAGCTTAGAAGAACCTGATCGTCTGCTCTTCCACCGCGCTCCAGCTTGGGGCGCGCGTGGAAAGCGCGGCGCAGACTGATGCGTAGGTGGCCGATGCCTTCGCATCTTCAGTTGTGGCGTAGTGGATCAACATCGCAGCCGCGAAGACATCGCCGGCGCCCGTCGTATCCACCCCGGCACCCTCAACCTCATCCGCGAACGATGGCACCGGCACTAAATCGCCTTCATCACCCATATATAGTTCAGCGCCTTCATCACCCTTGGTAACCACCAAGTGGCACGCTAACTCTCGCCATCTATCAAGCGAACTGGGCTCGATCTCAGATTCCGAAACCACGCAGATGTCCCAACCGGTGCTTATCCCAATCGGCGGCGATTTCGACACCTCCACCTCTGATGGCAACGGCTCGTTCCACGAACGCAACCAACCCTGCGGAACTACACACGAGACCCGCGGTCGAAACCAACTCAAGCAGTCAACCGGCAGTTCCTGAGTCAACGGCCCGACGAAGAGCATGTCGGGACTGCGCCACTCCTCCGGTATGTCTGCGACCGAAATGTCGCCTCCGCGGCGATGCAAGACCTGCACTCGATCGCCACGCGAGTCGTAGCGATTCTCAAAAGTAGACGTGTCGTCTGAAGGGATTCGCACACACCTGTCAGGTGCATCGACGATGTCCGCCAACGGATAGTCATCCGCACACGAGATTACGATTGCGGTGCTAATGCCGAAACTCCTCGCAGTCGCCGCGGCGAACGCAACCGCACCTCCTGCTTTTCGATCCCCAAGTTTGCCCGGCAACACATCCCACGTCACATGCCCAACCGCCACTAGATCAGGCGGAGGATTCACAACTGCCGCAACTGCGGATCCCAACGGTCACGTAACCAATCACCCGTGAAGTTCAACGACAACACCAGCAGGAATATCGCAATGCCCGGCATCGTCGAAATCCACCACGCGGAATCTAAGTACTCCCGCCCGTCCGAGATCATGTTGCCCCACGTGGGAGTCGGCTGAGGAATCCCCACGCCTAGATAGGACAACGTCGCCTCCGTCAACACTAGCCCGCCAGCGCCTAACGTCGCCAGCACGATCACCGTGCTACTCACTCCGGGAAGAATGTGACGGAACGCGATCCTAAACCCAGAAGCACCCGCGACGCGCGCTGCAGACACATAGTCGCGCTCGCGCAAAGATAAAACTTCGCCTCGCACCGGGCGCACGAATCCGACCCACGATATCAATATCAGCATGAAGAACATCACCATCAATGATGTCCCTAACACGATCTTGATGACTAGAGCCAGCATGATGAACGGAAGCGCGATCCAGGCATCCACCAGCCGCATCACGATCTCGTCCACGATCCCGCCTATGAATCCAGCCGCCAAACCGAGAGAGGTACCGATAATCATCCCGCTAGTCATCGCAACCGCCACAACCATTAGAGAAACCCGTCCGCCATAGAGCAGGCGACTCCATATATCGCGTCCGACCTGATCAGTGCCGAGCAAAAAATCCGTGGTTCCGCCTTCGAGCCAGAACGGTGCACCCCGGACGCGTGAGAAGTCGGCGTCTCTGATGGGATCGTGCTCCGCGAAAAATGGTGCTCCCGCAGCCAAGATCACGAGGATGGTGAATATTGTCACCCAGATGATCGGGTAACGCACCAGGAAGTCGTAGACGACCATCGGACCACGCAATGCGATTCTTAGCGGCGCCGGAACGCGGCTTCTTTCCAGTAGGTAGCGTTCTATGTCCGTTTGCGTTGCCATCGTGTCAACTCAGTCTGATCCGCGGGTCGACGAATACATACAGCACGTCCGCAGCGAAATTCGCCATGATCAACACGAAGCCGAAGATCAGCGCGCAGCCGACCACTAGATTGAGGTTGTTGTTCACCACGGCATCAAGCGCCAGCAGACCCAATCCGGGCCAAGCGAACACCGCCTCGACAACGACCGTCCCGGTCACAAAATTCCACAGCAACAACGCCGAAACCGTTATCGGCACTATCAACGAGTTTCGCAACGCGTGTTTCCATATGATAGTGGTCGAATCGACACCTTTGGCTCTGGCAAGCTTCACGTACTCCGAATCAAGAACCTCGAGCATCGCCGAACGCATCAGGCGCATATATCCGGCCGCCGCGCTCCATGCCAACGTCAGCACCGGTAAAATCAACGCCTTTAAATATTCCCCTGAGTCGTTGGAACCGATCGTACCAATAACGGTCACTGGCACCCATCCCAACTGGACGGCGAATATCAGTATCGCCATGATACCGACAAAGAACGCGGGAAGCGTGATGCCCAAGTTGGCGAACAAACGCACTCCGTAGTCCACCAATGATCCCCGCTTGACTGCCGATATCACGCCGAACGATAGTCCTGCGATCGTTGCGATAATCCATGCCGAAACGCCGAGTTGAACAGTCGGCGCTATCTTCTCACGAATCTTGTGCGTGACCGGGAACCCGTCGGAAAGGTCATGGCCAAGATCCCCTCTGAGCACATCGCTCAACCAAAAAACGTACTGAAGTGGAACCGGCTTGTCGAGATGCAGTTTTTCACGCTGGATATTGAGGGCGGATTCGGAGATGCCGTATCCACCTTCGGAGATCAACATCGCGACCGGGTCACCGACGAGCCGCGACAAGCTGAAGATGATGATCGTCACCAAGAACATCGCTATCAGCGACGCAAGGATTCTTCTCAATATGAATCTGCGCATCAGTCGTCTTGGTGACCGCTGAGCCTGCTAATCCTGACGCGTGCTACGAACGGTCGATACAATGAGTCACCCTTGCACTCGCAACGCGGTTGCGAGGAAATCACACCCCCTGCCCAATAGGTGGCAGGGGGTGTGATCATCTATCGCCTCGATGCCGAAGTGCCCTCAGCTATTGAGCCAGCCTGACCCACTCCAAGCTGTTCATTCTTCCGAGAACGCCCTTGCCTTCAGGGACCATCTGCCACTCGGAAATCAGACTCGGGTTGTACAGCGCCGCAACCGGGCTCTGGTAAACGCCGACCCAAACCATCCATTCACGGTTCCAGTCGAACATCTTGGTTATCAGTTCGCGTAGCATTTCGGGATCAGATTCACCCGCCATCGCTAGATGGGTCTCGGCGAAGATCGGTATCTCCATCGCACGGTTGTAACCGCCAGGACGCGATAACGAAGTCGCGTTCAGGTCTTGCGGCCAAGTCGGCGGGAACTGCGCTCCACCGCCGCTGAAGAATATCTTCTTGTTCGTCCGGTTCACCAACGATGGCCTGAACGACGAGTAGTTCTGCTTGTCGAAAGTGCTGTTGATGTTCAGATTCGCCAACCACTCGATTCCGATGGCTTCTTGAATCGATTCGCCGGAACCGGCGGCGGGGCCAGCCCACCATTCAACATCGAAGCCGTCAGACAAACCTACCTCTGCCAACAGGGCCTGCGCGCCGGCGACATCATGTTCAATCGTCCATTCGCTCTTGTAAAACGGGTGATTAACGTCCCAACCCGGCGCGTACGCGAGGCGTCCGAAACCGTCGGTCAATGCGGTCATCAGCTTCTCGCGGTCGATCGCCATCGCCATTGCGGTTCGCACCTTCTTGGATCTCTCCATCGATGCCGGATCCGCAGGGTCGCCGATCCAAGCCAAGGAAGTGTCCGGAACCGGCTTGTAGAGCAAGTCGCCGGGCTCGCTACTCGTGAAGGGCTGACCATCGATAGCGAGTTTGTCTTCCCAGTAGTTACCGGAGTAAACATATGAGTTGTCGCCCCAGAAACCCTCTGGCGCCTGGGCGAAGCCCTCTTCGAACATCTCTTTCCAGTCGGTCAGAGCGAGTTCGCCGATCTGAGCCTGACCAGTCTTGAGCATCGCCTTGCGAACGCTAGCCTCAGTTACCTGCAACACGTTTGCGCTGGCGACATATGGCCGCTTACGCCAGTGGTTGTCCACTGCGTTCAGGAAGACGCCCTTGTGCTGCGTCCACTCAGTGACCTCAAACGGACCGGTTCCAATCATCTTGGTGCGCATGCCTTCCGGACCCACTTCGTCGGAGAAGTCTTTGGAGAAGACCGAGATGCCTTCCGAGAAGTTGGTGACGTACTGCAACAGGGTGTGACCGCCGAAGGCGATCCAATTGAACCGCACCTTGTAGTCATCGATAACCTCGACTTCACGAACTAGGTTGGCAAGATCGCCGCCGGTGTCGTGAATGCTGTCCGGTTGCAACTTCGGGTTCGAGTCGTTCCATGAGAACGCAACGTCCGCAGCCGTCATTTCGCCATAGCCGCCGTGGAACTGGACGCCTTCACGAAGTGTGAAGTCGGTGTAAGAGATGCCGTCTGCCGACATCTCCCAGTCGCTGGCGAGCAACGGACCGAGGGCGACGGTGCCGTCGTCAGCTCGGACCGCTTCGAGCAATGTCTCGGTGGCACCCGTACGGGCTGTGACCGAACATGCCGGGCAGTAGCGCGGGCTGGAGTTCATGAAGTATGAGTTGCCGATGGCGGCGATGAGCACGCCGGAGGGTTCGACGTCGTCGCCGGCGCCGCGGGAGACACCTTCGATGTTGACCTTCATCACCGGCGCATCGATCGTCGTGACCTGGGCCGTCGCCGTTACGACGACTTGGACCTCTTTAGCGACTTCTTTGATGACTTCGCGGATGACTTCCTTCTCGATCTCGACCGGAACCTCTTTCACGACTTCGCGGATCACTTCCTTCTCGACCTCAACCTCCACCGGAACCTCTTTCACGACCTCGCGGATCACTTCCTTCTCGACCTCGATCGGGACCTGTTTCTCGACTTCACGAATCACCTCCCTCTCAATCTCCACCGGCACTTCTACCTCGACCGTGCGAATGATTTCGGTTTGAACCGTCACCTCAACAATTCTCTCGCTACCGCATGCCACAGCCGCTAAACCAGCGACTCCTAACAGCAGTAACGCGAAACTTCGAATGCTAAACATCTTGACTCCTCCTTTGAGGTCGGTATGCGTCACGGTATTTTAGCACTGCAACGCACTCGTGCGCGCAAAATTTGATCTTTGACGAAATTTGACTAAGTCCACCATCCCGACTAACACGTCCGACTGTACGCCGCCCCGCCCATTACCTATGGAGTCCCGTACGAGCAAGAAACTACGCCAGTCCCGAGAATCTCCCAAAAACGAGACGGGCGTAGTTCTTAAACCGGGCGGACGGCCAGCGCCTTACGAGGTCGGAGTCGGCGCTCGTGTCCTCGATATCCTCTTAACCGACAAAACATTAACCGACAAAACGCGCAACACCACGTTATCCCGGCCAAACGGATCAGTTGAGCACGGCCATCATAGCCCATCTGCGGCTATCCCACCCCCACCGTCATTCCCGGGCAGGCGGGAACCCAGAACGCGGCGACAAAAGGGCGCGGGGCATCACAGCCCATTTTCCCTTAGTACCCCATTGACAATTCCACACTCCCAAACCCGCATTTGACATGTACCTCACACCTGTACTACCATCAGAAATGTACACACTTTTGGTCCCAGATCGACGGATCCGGGCACTCATCAAGTCGAAACTCGGCGAGAGGAATAAGGACCAATACGTTGAAAGCTTCAACGGACACTTTCAAAATCATCGAATCCATCGATGATCGCGTCGGGAGTTACTACTTCTCGCCGACATTGATTGAGTCTGGCTCAAGGCGTAAGCAATGTCCCCTCTACTCGGCCCATCCAATGGGAATAACCAAGTCGCCATTTTTCGGTTGCGCGGGAAGCGAAGGCTGCATCAAAGGTTGGTCGCCACGCACGTTGCAGGCGTGGCATCACAAGCCAATCGACTCTGCCAGAGTCGACACGCGGGCCAACCGAGCCTTCGGGGACGCGTACGATGTCAATCCCATCTCGATGCATGGGAGAGACGACGGCGTGAGCCAGGGTCCAACTCGGTGATTGTCACCATCGACTTAACCAGCGATGAGGGGCATGTTGTAAGTCTTGGCGGCCTGCAACGCGTGCGGAAGATTTTTGCTGGCTGTCCGGCAATCCTATCCTTCTGGGACCAATCACCCGCGCTATCTATGCGCGGGTTTGAGACTGTTGGTAACAGGTTCAATTCTCTACACGGTCAAAGACCGGGTTAAATACCGCCCCGGCCTTTCCTCGCGTCTGCAATACAAACAACCCCACGTCATTCCCGCGGACGCGGGAACCCAGAGAAAAACAAAGCACGCCGATACCCACCTTCGCGCAACCCAAGAGAACGACGACAGGGCCCAAGCGACCGAGCCGGCGAAGCGACCGAGCGGGGGATGCCCACGTATCATAAACACGCAACCCCACCCCACATCCAGCACAACATGAGCACCGTCTTCTACCGAAAGTGGCGACCCACCCGCTTCAGCGACGTCGTCGGTCAACAACACGTCACTGACACCCTCCGACGAGCCGTTTTATCCGACCGCGTCGCCCACGCTTATCTCTTCACCGGACCGCGTGGTGTCGGCAAAACTTCAACCGCACGCATTCTCGCAAAAGCACTGAACGCCGAACTTGACGAATACGGCGACCCGTTACCGGACACCCCGAACGCAATCGCAATCGACGAGGGGCGGTACATGGACCTCATCGAGATCGACGCCGCTTCTAACCGCGGCGTCGGCGACATCCGAGACCTCCGCGAGCGAGTCCTGCTCCGACCAACCCTCGGGCAGTTCAAGGTCTACATCATCGACGAAGTCCACATGCTCACCACCGAGGCTTTCAACGCTCTGTTGAAGACGCTCGAAGAGCCGCCGCCTCAGGTTGTCATGATCCTCGCAACCACCGACATTCACCGGGTTCCGGCGACCATTATCTCACGATGCCAGCGCTTCGACTTCCGGCGGCTCACTCCAGACGATGTCATCGGACGCCTCATCCTCATTTGCGACGAAGAGGAGATCGAATGCGAACCCGCCGTCCTCGAACTCGTAGCCCGATCCGCGTGGGGCTCCCTCCGCGACGCCGAAAACCTCCTTGAACAACTCGCCGTCTCCTACGGCACCGGCGAAATCACCGAAACCCAAGCCCGCGAACTACTCGGCATCGGCGACACGTCATCTGCCCGAAACCTCGCCAGCGCCATCCTCCGCAATGATGCCAAACGTTCACTCGAAATCATCGAAGAGGAAGCATCCCGAGGCGCCGAACTCAGAGGGTTGCGCGACAGCACCATCTCCGCTCTCCGTGGAGCGCTCCTCGCGAAACACGGCATCGCAAGCATCTACGGCGAACTCGGCGACGCGCCCGATCTCGAACCCGAAGCGATGAACGCGTCAACCGAACAGATGCTCCACGCCATCACCATCTTCGGACGCAACGAACGCTTCGGTGAAGCATCGTCACCGCTCGCCCTCGAAATCGCCGCCCTCCAAGCCATAGCCGAACCCCAAAAATCCGAACCAACTGCCGTTGAAACTCCCCAACCCGCTCGACAACAAACACGCCAACCCGCACAGCGACAGTCAACCGCTCCCGCCCAACGCGCGCCACAAGAACGACCACCACAAACCCCGCCCCAAACCGAACGACAAACCGAACCAGCAACTTCACAACGCGCACCAACAGACGCCTCAGCAATCTCCCCCATCCTAGAAGCCATCGGCAATGCCGCCGGAACCCAAGTCCGCACCACCTTCGCAACCGTCAACTTCATCGGACCCAACAACGGCGTCCTCATACTCCAACCAAAATACGCCAACGTCGCCAAACGCCTCCGCGACGCCTGGATGAACGAAGAAATCCGAACCAAACTCCGTCCGGCGTTCCAATCCGTCTATGGCAACGACGTCCGAGTTCAACTTCAGCAAGCACCCTCCCCAAACGCGCCGGCCCAAACCAACAACAACCCCTCGCCTGCGCCAGCACCCGAGCGCACTCCCGCACCTGCCGAAACGCGACCAGCGCCCGCACCAGCACAATTCTCCGCACCACCTTCTAACCAGCTATCCGACCAATCCCAAGCCTTCAACACCGAGGACGCAATTACCACCCATCCAGCGGTCCAAAACCTGCGCAATATCGGTGGTCGAGTCGTCGCGATCGAAGACGATTGAACGTGACTTGGGGACGCCTTAGTCGGTGATACCTTCCACTAATGGCGTCGAGATCATCTCCGTTACAACGTCGCGGGCCGACGCTTGATGCGTATCTCTTCTTTGTCGGACGGTTCGTAAGGGACGGTGCCCGGTGGTTGATGGCGATTCTGGCGGTCATCTACCTCGCCGAAATCGGCTTCACCAATAGCCAAGTCGGCATCCTCTTCGGGTTCAGCCTCGCCGGCGGTTTTGTGATGTCCGTCGTCGTCATGCTCACCAGTCGGGGCATCTCGACACGGACGTGGGCAGTGGCGTACATGCTGATCACTGCTCTCGCCGGAGTCCTGCTGATCTTCTCGAACGACTTCTGGCTCCTGGTCATCGGTGGTTTCTTCGGCTCCTACGCCGCCAGCGGAGCGCATTTGGGCGCCATGACGCAGCTTGAACAGACCGGTATCTCCGCAGTTGTTCCTCAGGAGCGCCGCACCCGAGCGTTCTCAAACCTCACCATAGCCTCCGCCGCAGGCCGCGCAACCGGCGCGCTTCTCGCGGGTCTCTCGACACTTCTCATCAACACCTTCGAGTGGGAGCCGATCAGCGCCTACCACGCCATCCTCTGGCTCTATGTCGGCATGCACGGACTTGCCGCACTCGTCTACTTGGTTCTTTCGAAAGCCGTCCACCCGCAATCAAACACTCTGGTTGGTGACCAAAATGAAACCTCCGGTGCGAAACCCTCGCTCTTCGTAAACCCATTCAAGGCGCGTGCACGTCGACCGATCCTCACCATCTCCAGCCTTTTCGCCTTCGACTCCTTCGCCGGAGGCATGGTCTTCGAATCGTTCCTCAGCTTCTGGCTCTTCACCAAGTTCGGCATGTCCGCCGCGGCGATCGGCGGACTCCTCATCGGGTCGCAGGCCCTGAACATGGTCTCGCTCGTCCTAGCACCATGGGTCGCACGACGAGTCGGTCTCCTCAACACCCTCGTCTTCACCCAAGTGGCCAGCAACATCATGCTCATCCTCTTCGCGTTCGCCCCCACAGTCATCGTCGCCATAATCCTCTGGCTCCTAAGATCGCTATTCGACGAAATGGACGTCCCAACGCGCCAGGCCTACATGATGGGCATCACCGAAACCGACGAACACGCCATAATGGCCGGAACCGCAAACCTGGGCCGAGGACTAGGCCGCATCCCCAGCGCAACAGTCACCGGTTGGCTATGGGCAGGCGCACTCACGATCACCCCTTGGATCGCAGCCGGAACCATCAAAATCGCCTACGACTTCGCCATCTGGCTCGCTTTCCGGCGTGTCGCGATCCCACCATCTTCGCCAGATGAGGGTTAGCGCGACGGCGAATGCACGATAGGATTTCCGTCATGCGAGTCGCCGCTCTATACCGTCATCCCATCAAATCTTTTCCCGCGGAGCCCTGCGACGCGCTCGAGGTCTCCGATGATGGACGGGTAGTGGGCGACCGCGTGTTGGGTTTCCGCTTCGACGACGCCGGTCCGCCGAACGATGTCGCGTGGCGACGCAAAACCTGGTTCGCATCCCTCCAACACACGCCCGCACTCGCACTCCTACGTTGCGGTTACGACCCCGCGACGCGTCGAGCATGGATCAAAATCCCTGAAACCGACGAATTAGTTGACGGTTCCATCGACGAACCGGGCGATCGTCTCCGTTTCGAGCATCACCTCAACCGTTGGTACGCCGGGCTCGATCGCACCCCATCCGCATTGGGCCGACGCAACCTCCCGCTTCGCCTCGTAGGCAATGGCAGCGATGGGCGATTCCACGACACATCGGCAGGTTTGACAACGCTCCACTCCCGCGAAAGCCTGTCCGAGCTAGCTAAAGCCGCCGGAATGTCCGACATTTCCGAACTGCGCTTTCGCTCCAACATCGCCATCGAAGGTTGCACCCCGTGGCAGGAGTTGGAATGGATCGGACGGAAAATCCGCATCGGCGAAGTCGAGTTCAAAGCCCGCAAGACCGTCGTACGTTGCCTAGCGACACACGTAGACCCGTCATCCAGTGACCGCGACATCGACATCATGGGCACGCTGACTCGCATCATCGGCCAAGACGAACCCCAATTCGCCATCTCCATAGCCGCCGAGAACCCCGGCACCATCCGCGTAAGCGACGAAGTAACGATTACGTGATGCCAGCCTTATCCCATCCGGCGATGGTCGAAGTGCGTGCGGAGGTCCGGATTCTCGACGATGTAGTCCTTGGTGTGCATGACGATGTTTTCTTGCAGCTGAATCGACATGCCACCATCGACCGGCAACACGACACCGGTTATGAACGAGGCATCGGGAGAGCATAGGAAGGCGATCGCGTTCGCAATATCAGCCGGCACACCAGTGCGCCGAACCGGATAGTGCCGTTCAAATAGCCCGAACCCGGCGTCATTACCGAGTTCTGCCCACATCGCCTCGCCGCGCTCGGTTACGATATGCCCCGGTGCGATTGCGTTGACAGTGATACCCAGCGGCCCGAAATCTATCGCCATCTGCCGCGTCAAACCAACTACCGCAGCCTTTCCAGCCTCGTAGATCAAAGCCCTTGGTGCCTGCAGCAATCCGTGCACCGATGAGATGTTGACGATGCGGCCGACTTCCATATTGGGCGGGTTGCCGTGCCGCCGTCCCGCGCCTTTCCATTCAGGAATCTCAAACGTGTCAGGCGTGCCAGACGCCTCCATCGCTGGGACGCCGTATTTCGCGCCCAAGAACTGTGCGCCGACGAGCAGATCCATGCCAGATCGCCACGCATCAGGTTCGATTTCGACCGCCGAGCCGTCACGTCCGACACCGCCGCCGTACGCGTTCTGGATCAATATGTCGAGACGCCCGTACTCGTCCACACATCGCTTGATCATCGACTTGGCGACATCTTCCTGAGCGACGTCGCCGATCATGTAGGTTGCGGTTCCGCCGGCGTCGTTGATCCGCTGGGCGTTCCGTTGAGCGGCATCTTCGACGATGTCGACGATGAGGATATTGACACCATCCGCCGCCAATCGCCTAGCGGTGCCGCCGCCGATGCCGAGCGCCCCGCCGGTGACGATACCCGCGCGACCTGCAAGTGGTTGGTGATGTGACATGATCTCTACGATTCCCCCGACGTTATCTAGTGGCTGGAGATATCTTATATCCAACGGCTGGTCAGGTAGTTAAGAAGTAGGAGGTCGGCGTTCGGAACGCTCACTCGATCCAAAAGTGCGGACTCCAAGCGATCTCCCACAGAAAACCTTCAGGGTCGGCAAAGTAGCCTGAGTAGCCACCCCAAAAGGCGTCTTTAGCCGGCTTAACCAACGTGGCACCCGCGGTCACGGCAACGTCTAACAATGAGTCGACTTCCTCGCGCGTCCGCACGTTGTGAGCTAACGTTACGCCTGAAAAACCGCTGCCTTCGGTGGGTATTCCAACGTCGGCTGCTAAGGCTTCCCGCGGGTAGAGGGCCAACCACGTCCCGCGAGTCTGGAAAAAGGCGATCGACTCGGTGTTTTCATCAACGAGTGGCAATCCCAATCCGTCCCGATAAAACTCCACTGAGCGTTGAAGGTCAGCAACGCCCAAAGTGATGATGCTGATGCGCGGCTCCATAGACATTCCTTTCTAGTCAAGTAATGGACACGAAGATTAGCAGAAGGATTTTGATTAAACGTGGCGAACAGCGCTCGCCATTCGCAGGTGCTTTCCTTAAATGATCGATGTCACGCGTGTAACCTTCTGCGATGGCGTACCAGCGATGCTCTTAAAGCCTTACATGCAGATCCGCGAATTAACCAAGACTGACGCCATAGAATACCGGACTCTCAGGCTCAGAGCCCTCAAGGAGCATCCGATGGCGTTCAGCTCCTCGTACGATGACCAGTGAGACTGGCCGTTAGAGATCTTCGCAGAACGACTGTCTGAGACCCCCGGTTCGGGCGACTCGTTCGTCTTGGGCTGTTTCGCATATGCCAAACTCATCGGCACGATTGGATTTTTCAGAGAAAAAGAACCCAAGTGTGCGCACTTGGGGACGATCGTCGGTATGTACGTGGCCGCCGAACAACAGGGCAATGGATACGGTCGAGCGTTGCTTAAGCAAGCTCTCGAGCGGGCGCGCCAGGTGCCTGGACTCAAACTCGTCCAACTCTCCGTGACGACGACGAGCGAACCTGCAAAAATGCTTTACGCGTCCTTTGGTTTTGAGATTTACGGACGTGCTCCGCAGGCCATGTTCGTTGATGGTGAGTACATCGACGAGTATCTAATGGCATTGAAAGTCGGCTAGGCAGCCAAACGCGGTCGCACGCTCGTCGCGCGGTGCTACCATGCGTCCACGAACCGCCGAGCCGCCGTCACAGAGACTGCGACATCGTCCGCAGGTGAACATTGAACTTTTCGATTCTGCTCTGGCTGTTGATTTCGCTGTTGACCCTCGGTTCCACTTCCGGTTCAGACGATCCGGCATTAATCGCATCGGCGACAGAATCACCTCCGCGAAACTTAGTGGAAGCCACCAGGACTACCGCCGAGCTTGCCGGAATTCTGACAGATGAATACGGCTGTCTTCGAGTCACATCAGCCGACGCCCTCGAATCTCAAAGCCAGGTACTCGTCTGGCAGAAAGATATATTCGAAATTGACAGGCGGGCGGACACGCTTCTGATCGTCGATTTGTTCGGGCGTAAGGGGCAGCCGTCCTATCCAGTCACCTGGCAACTAGGAGACATGATTCGCGGTGGCGGCGGAGTGATCGGTGCGCCAGACGACCACGCTGGAGCAGGGTTCATCGAAAGATGTGCTGGTCCGTACTTCTTGGTGAGCGGAGTGCAATGATCCAGTGGGGCAACCGGATCTCTATGTGAGGGTTTCGCAGACGGCTAACCTTCTTCAGGTAGGAGGACCACTCTGACGTAGCGGTCGTCGGTCAGGTAGCGCTGGGCAGCGGCTACGACTTGGTCGAGGGTGATCGCGTCTAGCCACTCTTCGAAAAGGTGAATGTCCGCGAATTGTTCGCCACGTTGGGTGGTGGCCCGAATCTGATTCAGCCAGAAGTTGTTGTCGCGGAGTTGTTCTTCTCGCGGGGTGCGAAGGAGCTCTTTGACGGTGTCGAGGTATTGCTGTTCGCCGACGTTGCGGATCCAGTCGATTTCTTCGAACACCTCGGCCAAGAGTTCGCCCATGCGGGCGGGATCGCTGCCGTAAAAAATGGAGATCTGGTACTCGGGATCGGGCAGTAGTTGGAGGTTTGCGTTCACGCTGACGAAATAGGTGCCGCCTAGCTCCTCTCGAAGTCGCTCACGCAGTCGGATCTGGAGCATCTCGCCGGCTGCTCTCAGCGTCAGCGCATCCTGACGGTCCCAGTCCGCGTCTCCAGCGAAGATGACCGCCGAGATGCTGCGAGGTTCGATGCCGCTGCGAACGATGTGGTCCACCAATTCCATCGGAGGATCGATCCCAACGTCGCGCCACTCCTCGATGCGACCTGTCGTAGGCAGGCTCGCGAGATACGTGGTGGTTAGCGACCGCAGATCTTCCCACTCGAATGCACCTACGAAAACGAAGGTTGCGTCGCCGAGGTCCGCAAACCGGTCGGAGTAAACGGCCAGGGCGCGTTCCATGCTGAGTTCGTCAAGCAGTTCGAGGGTGAGAGGGCGTTCGCGGAAGTGGTTCTGGCTCAGCACCTCGGTCAATGCGTCCGAAAATACCGCATCTGGCTGTTCCGAACGCGTTTCGGCAACGCTGCGGAGGCTTGTTTGGTATGTCGAGAAGAAGTTGGGGTCTAGGCGCGGCGCAGTCGCGTAGAGGGTGATCAGTTGGAACAGGGTCTCCATGTCTTGTGGCGAAGCGTTGCCGGTAAAGCCTTCGAACAGTTCCGAGATGTAGGGTGAGACGGCGACTCGTTTGCCGGTCAGAAGCTTGCCAAGGGTCACGTTGTCGTGCAGGCCGACGCCGCTGCCATTGACCAGTTGGTCAGCATACAGAGCGGACACGTGGTCCATGTCGGCAACCAGCGAATGCCCTCCCGGACTGAACGCCGTGAATACCACATCGTCATCTCGGAAGTCGGTCTGCTTCGCGATTACCGTGACGCCATTGGAAAGCGTCCACATCTGAGCATCGATCGACTCGATCACCTCTTCTTCGGTGATGCTCCCCGTGGTTGATATTTGCGCTAGCAACGGAACATCTTCGAAGGCTTCTACGTATGGCTCGACTTGCAGCGTGTCGGCTGCTTCCAGTTGTGTCTGGATCGCCGCCGCCAGTTCATCGTCGGTTGTAGCGTCAGTCACTTCTGGCCGCATCACCAATAGCACGGCGTTGTCGGTCTGGGCCCATGTGGATGCGAGGTCGTCGACCTCCGCTAACGAGATCTGCGGAAGCAGTTCTTGGTAAAGCTCCCACTCGGCCTCGAGGCCGGGAACAAGCGTCCCGCCGAGGAAATGGTCCGCGTACGCCTGGGCTAGGTCGCCAGATTTTCGTTGGTTCCGCTCCTTGTACGCGTTTTCCACCAAGCTAAACAGGTTGATCTTCTCGCGGGTCAGTTCGCTTTCGGTGAAGCCGTGCTGCCGTGCGCGTTGCATTTCCTCCAGCAGAGCGGCGAACCCGGTCTCGATGCCGTCCTGTTCGACCCATGCGACGAACTCCACGATGTCTGTCGCCTCGACAAATGCTCCACGTTCGCCTTCCGCCCGCAGGTACGGAGGATCGGCGGATTGGCCACGTTCGAAGAGACGCGCGTTCAGCATCATGAATGCGAGCGATTCAACTGCGTTACGGCGGAACGCCCCCAAGTCTTGACCGGTTTCGGGAGGTAACTTGCGCGCCAGGACTAGCTGAGTCGCCGGTGCCTCGGGATCGGAAAACACGTTTATTCGTGGCGCATCGTGATTCGGTACATCGAAGCGCGGCCGACTCGTTGGAGAACCGGCGACGGCGCTCGCCCGCGTGGCCTCCCCTTCGGGTGGTGATGCAAAGTGCTGTTTCACCTTGGCTTCGATCACGTCGGTGTCGAAGTCACCTACGGCGACAACGGCCATCAGATCAGGCCGGTACCACCGCTCATAGAACGTCCTCAACCGCTCCACGGGCGCGGTTTCGATGATCTCGGTAAGGCCGATCGGGGCCCGGTCGGTGTAGCGCGAGGCGCCGAAGATCGGTGGGAACCAGTTTTCTTGAAAGCGCGAGGAAAAACCTTGCCCTAGACGCCACTCCTCAAGGACCACGTCACGCTCCAGTTCCACCTCTTCAGGATCGAAGGAAATCGCGTATGCCCAATCGCTCAAGATCTGAAACGCTGTTTCGAGAATTTCGGGATCGTCCGTGGGGATCTCCAGAAAATACACGGTTTCATCGAACGAGGTATACGCGTTTAGATCGGCGCCAAAGGTGCTCCCGATTGATTCGAGATAATCAACGATCTGGTGTTTTTCAAACCGTTCGGTTCCATTGAAGGCCATGTGCTCTACGAAGTGTGCCAGCCCACGCTGATTCTCCTCTTCGTGGACGGACCCGGCCTTCACCACCAGCGACAACTGGGCGCGGTTAATTGGTTCGACATTGCGCTTCACGTAATACGCCATGCCGTTTGCAAGAGTGCCGCGAACCACGGATGGATCGAAGTTCAGAGATTCTTCGGTCGGAGATACGACCGTATCGGCGACCGTTGGCTCAGGAACTGCCGTCGGCAGGTCAACGACTGGCGTTGGGATGGCGGTCGGTTCGGGTACCGCCGTCGGGGTGTCGACTACCGGCGTTGAGGTGTACGTCGGTTCGGGTGCCGCTGTCGGGGTGTCAACTATCGGCGTTGAGGTGGACGTTGGTTCGGGAACCGCTGTTGGGGTGTTGACTACGGGTGTGAAGGTTGCGGTGGGTTCGGGAACGGGGGTGGGCGACGGTTCGGAACTGCACGCTAACAACGCCACCAGCATTAGCCCGATGGCAGCAACAGAAACCGTAAACTTCAAATTCGCGCCCATATGTCTCGTCTCTTAGGGTTGTTCCAAGTGCCCCGTCGGTGTTTTTGGGCGCATTTCACCGTTGATTGCGGTCGCTGGTCAAACGATGGTGGTAAGTACCCGCGTCAACAATCTGCACATCAACTGACCATTATACGAACGTGCCATCCGGCTATCTGTCTGTGCTGAACGCTGCGATCCGTCACTGCGGATACTTGGCAAGTTTCTATCGGTTGATGTGCGTTGTTGCTTCCGGTTTGTCTAGGAGATGCTCCAACTACTGGCATATGCGACCAAATCCAATTTGCGGGCAACGGCCAGCGATGCCTTGTTAGCCCACGACGTGCTGTACAGCGGAGCGCGGCCCCTAGCTCGGACTGCCAAAGCCCATGCACCGGCCACTCGAGCGGCGAGCCCGCGCCCCCGAAACCCGATGGCCGTTTCAAGCCCGGCTTCCGCGGATACGTTTGATTTCCGCGCACAAAAACATACGCTCACAACGTGTCCGTCTTCGATCAACGCGATCATCGGCGCACTCGACGGAATCTCGCTTGCGTCCCATCCCGAGAAGTGGCGATCAAGCAACGAAACGTCCTCGATGAGAACCGTGTCGTTAGGTGTCTCAATCTCCTCTGGGAACGCGAATGCTGGCCCTGAATAGACACTGCCTTCAAGCAGAGAAAGGTATCGTTCAGCGTGTAGAGGAGCGTGCTGAAAGTCTGAAACTGGCGGCTCTTCCCGGGCTAGCCTGTCGAGTTCATTGGCCACATCTCGCGACACGTCCGCACTTACCGCCCAAACACACGTTTCCATATCTCGGATAACCGACAACAGCGGCCCCGGCCTGGGTTCAGGCCCACGCGTCCCGATGATACGCCTGTCAGCGTTGAGCAAAAACATAGTCTGCAGGTGGAGGTCGGGTGTACTCATGGAAGATTATTGCGTGTCATCTTGTTGTTTCGGTATTTCGCGGACGGTAACCCGCGCTTCAGTTATAAGGGATAGGAATGGCCTATCGGCAACACGTTTAGGAACGCACTGCCACCCAGCCAGTTTCGGACATTCGTCTGTTTCATGACGTCGGCCGTTCGCTTCATGCCTTACCTTGCTCAGACCCTTGTGGCAAGTGCCTTCTAATTTCATCGGCGATCTCGTACTCGCGTTCTAGGCTTATGACTACGTCCCTGCTGGGTTTGGTCGGCTCTTTGCCATCGAAGACGGCGATGTGCGGCGGCCCGTTGCCCCAGTCAGAGCCCTCCGCGCGGCGGGGTACCACGTGCAGGTGGAATTGAGGTGCCTCCTGTCCAGCCACGACGCCGTTGTTCTGGATGAGATTCAATCCGTCGGGGTCGTACATCTTTAGCAACGCCTCAGCAATTCTTCGAACCGCGCGCATGATCGCTGTCGCCTCTTCGTCGATCAAGTCGAAAAGCGTAGGCGCATGTCTCCTAGGGATTACGTAGACCTGGCCCAATTCAAACTGCTTCCAGTTCACCAATGTCAGCGTTTGATCGGTCTCCTCGACGATGCCCTTCTCCTCTCGACGAGCGATGACTTCGCAGAGGAAGCACGGATCATCAGACGACAGCCGCTTGCCCCGACGCGCACCGCCTGGGCCAGTTGGTAGTTCAATGGGCAATCGGGTAAGCCAAGTTTGGGTTAACTCTATGTAGGCACACGTCGTTATAGGGAGGTTGCTGCAATCGAGTGCGGATAGACGTGACTGCTGCGCTTGCAACGCGGCTCGCGAAGTGACACTGACGCGGGATTGTTCTTGGCAACGCGAGTCTTCTTCAGCCGAATCGAGCCGATCGATCGTTGTGTTCCCGCTATTCGGATTGACTATCTCCTCACTCTAGCTTGGTCTCCGTCGGGACTTCGATTTGGCCGCTACGGACCCAGACGCCTTGAGGCATCTCCGTCGGCAGGTAGCGGATGTCTGGGAGGATCACCTGACCTCCCGTATTGACGGAGCCCAACTCCAACCGGCCGTCTCTCAGCCGACGGGTTCGGGTTTTACCTATCGAATCTTCTTCCAATTCGACGATACTGCTCGTGTGGCAGATTCCGACTCTGGCATCGGCGGTGAGGTAGCGCACATCATGCGAAACCTGCTGGCCTTCATCGAATTCGACGGCATGTTCGATGCGTCCGTCGTCCGGGAGTCGTGCGATGATTCGCAGGCGCGGTGGGGATGGCGCCGGTTCCGTTGCCGGTGCCAGCAACGCGCTGAGTTCTGCGACGTCTGATGGCGACCATGTCGCGATGAAATCAGAGGTTTCGAGGTCCGCCGCCGATGCCGGGCATAGGACGGCGTCGGTCGCGAATCCGTACATGGGCAACGCGACTCTTAACTCGGCGCCTAGGTCGACCAACTCGCCTGCGGATTCGACACCGGCCGAACGCAGCGCGGCACTCAGTTCCGGTGCTCCCGCGCCACAGGATGCGTCTGCGGCGATAGCGTCAACCATCGATTGCACGTCCTCGTCATCCCATCCGTCCGCGGCCGCGCGCGCTGCATCGACAATCTCGCCGGTCTCAACAGTTGGCGCCAAAACGCGCTCGGCGAATGAGAGCTGCGAGTGGATGGTGAGTGCCTGCGTAAACCACAGCGCCTCACCGTCGTTAATGCCCTCTTGTATGTGCCTCCACAATGCCGCCAAGGTAGCGAATTGCTCAGATGCGTTCTCGGCGCTGTCGATCAATAGGCCCTCGACAGTTACGGGGTTTATCGCTTCGCCGTTGTCGACCGATTCGAGCAACCCGACAGCCGTGACCGCTTCTGAGTATTCCTCGGCGAACTTCATCAACAAGGTTTGCGACGAGGGGTCGAACACGCTGATTGTGGCTCGCTCCTCCGGTTCCGGCAACGCCGCGATCTTGGGCCGATCGAAGAGACCGTGCAACAGTTCGGCTTCCACGCCGGCGGTGTAGATAGCCTTCGCCCGTGTCGACGGTTCGTTCTCGCTCTCGGCGCCTTCGGCTGCACTCACCAGCACAGTCACTTGACCGTCTTCGTCGGTTTCAGACGAAACCTCGTACTCAGCACCATTGACCGAAACCGTCGTCTCTTCGAATGTCCTCCCACTCAGAATCAACAGTTCGCGCCATTGGCTGTGCAAACCGATCGCTTCACCCGATTCGTCGTGGATGACGACCACTAGCCATACCCATGACGGGCCCGGTTCGTTGATCGTTAATTCGAAGGGTCCGATTTGGTCGGATTCGACGCTGGTATTGCTTGCGCTGATATCGCCCGATTGGTACGAGACGCCGGGTTGCCAACCAGTCTCCGAATCGATGACCAACTCCGTCTGATCCCACGCCCCGGGTCCGATGGCATACACGTCCACAGAACCGTCGTCTTCGGTCATTGCACCATTGCCGACGTTGCCTATCCGGAGTGAACATCGAACGGCTCGCCAGCGACCGCACGGTCCGGGACGACGCTCGTTTCAATCTTGAGTTGGAAACCACTCTCCTGCCTCTCCTCTTCGTCGACGAGGTGAATGACGAGTTCGAAGTCGGCGGATGCGAGTTGGGCTTCACGCCCCCAATACGTCGTCGCCTCGACGAAGTAGCTTCCGGGCTGGAGGTACCGTTCGATGCGCGAATTTCGATACTCGCCGCCATCGTCGTTTGCGGAGATCACGCCTATGGTCGGCGAGATCAGCGACAATACGGCGTCGCCTTCTTCTGATCTCAGGTCGATGCGGACTCTGCCGCCGGTCGACATTTCAAACGAATAGCCAAATGCCGGATGTTCGACGACGAACCTAGAACCGCAAGTGTCGAGCGTCCAGGTCCCCATCGTCGTGAGATCGGTTCCAAGTTCCAGAGCACCGAGGTGTTGCGGTTCACAACCTTCGACGCGACTGATCGTCAGACTGAAGTCCGCGGCGCCTTGCCGACGCCCGCCGACGGTAGTAGCCTCGACCGCATAAACGCCGGGAACAAGATCGCGCTCGATCCGGGCTTCTAAGCGGCCGCCTCCTTCGTCGACTGTGAATTGATAGTCGTGAGCGTCACTGTTTAGATGAAAACTCGAGTCGCAGTCCTCGGTCGTCCATCGCCCCTCAGCCTCGAGACTACCGTCAGCGCCCGTCGCTAACGTCCCCAAGTCGATTACTTGGCAACTCGTCGTCTCCTGCGCCGTCGTTGAAACGCCTGGCCCGAACAACGTGACCGCAAAGATCGACAACACTGCGACACTCTACTCGGGGACCGTTCGCGTTCCGATACGTCTCAAGTCAATCGCCATTGGCCGGCCTTTATTCTTGAGACCATCATTCACAATCGAACCCCCTCAGAGACGACTTGATACAACGTATTGCAAACCCACATTCTAATCTGGGATTTTCCGTCTCTTAGAGAGATTCATGGTCGCCAGATACGGCGATCATGCTGAGGCTGGACGAAGCGAGGGGCGGGTGGATTGCCAGGGCCTGATCCGAATCACATCATCGTGGGGTATTGCGCGATTCGTTGCCGTCGACTCGTCGGGATGAGGCACGACGATGTCGGAAATTGGGAACCTAGCTATGGCTGCGCGTCGGCCGCACGATCTCTCGCATGTTTCATCCGTGTGCGGGTGCAAAGGCCGAACGCGAGCTAGCCGCGCACCTCCACGCACCCCACCTCAGCCATCAACCCCCGCAAAGCATCCGCCGCCATCCTCATCCCCTCAGCACCACTAAACCCACCGCGCTGTCCGGCAACCAACAGGTGAGGTTCAAGCGCAAGAAAGCCCACATAACCGGCGTCGCGCAGATTGTGGAGCAGTTCGCGCACCTGCCCATCACCCTCACCTGCGACCGTGATCGTGCCGTCCGATATCCGCGTGTCCTTTACCTGCACGCACTCCGTGTACGCGGCCAGCAGCGGCCATCCACGATCTACCGAGCGCTCGACGCCTGCTTGGGGATAGTTGCCAGTATCCCAAACATATCTGAGATTCGGACTGTTCACTCCCTTGACGATCATGTGACAGCGCTCGGGTGTGTCGCCGACGAGGCCGCCCTCGTTCTCAAGAAGCAGGACGGCATCTCTTTCAGCGGCTATTCCAGACATCACGCGGAGACGAGATATCGACTCGTCGACGCGTGAGGCCTGCTGGCCGTCGGTTTCGGGGGAGAAGGAGAAGACGCGAATACGGTCGGTTCCAAGCATCTTCGCAATCTCAAGAATGCGCTCCAGATCGTCGACCACCTCATCGATAGGCCGGTCTATTTGCGATTTGCCGACGGGACTCCCTATGCAACTCACGCGAATTGAGTTTGCCTCACCGCGGTCCACCAAACGCCCGACGTCGGCGTCGCTCAGATCGAGGACATTCGTGCCCCACGCACTCCTTAACTCCAAGAAACCGATATCGAGCTCGTCGAGGACCCGCAACTGCTCGTCCACATCTTCGGCAATCTCGTCGCCAAATGCGCTCAGCGTGAACCGCGCCGTCATCGGCCTTCTCCTATGAATGCAGCCACACGCTCGCCGATCACCAGTGAGGTGACGTTGGTGTTGGCCCGGATACAGTCGGGCATGATCGACGCGTCCGCGATCTTCAGTTTCTCGATCCCGTGCACATTGCCGAACTGGTCGACCACGGCCATCGTATCCGAGTCCGGGCCCATCTTGCAGGTGCCTGAGACGTGGTGACTGGTCGTTATCACCCGCTTGATCCAGGCGTCCAGCGCCTCGTCCGACTCGAGATCTGCGTCCGTCGGCTCAACGCGCTCCTTCACCAGGCTGGCCCAGTTCTCGTGCTCTCCGAAGCCGAGCGCGATCCGCACACCCTCGCGCAACCTCGACCGGTCGAACTCTTCCTGCAGGTAGTTGTAGTCCAAAAAAGGCTGGATGTGAGGGTCGCCGGTTCGAAGGCGCAGACTTCCCGACCCGACGGCCAGGTCTAGGCAAACGACCATTGCGAGACCACGCTCGTCGCTCGAGCCGGAAATGTACGCCCTCTGGCCTATGATGCTGCGTGAACCCGGGTGGATAAGCATGTCGTTCGTCAGCTGCGAGCCTTCGGCGGTGTAACGCAGCGTGAACTGTATGCCCGGGATGTCCGTAGGCTGCTCGAAGTCGTCGCGCGTGCGCCACGTCAACCTGACATGCGGATGATCTCGGAGGTTCTGTCCCACACCCGGTAGGTCGTGCAACACTGGCATTCCTTCGCCTTCCAGACTCTCCGCCGGCCCGATCCCGGAGAGCAGCATCAAGTGCGGCGAGCCAATCGCGCCCGCCGACAGAATGACGTTTCCGGCCTCATAGTCCTCGACCATGCCGTCGATTTCTGAAGTTATACCAACAGCGCGATTGCCTTCGAACCGCACCTTGTGGACGAGGCAGTTAGCCAAGATCGTGAGGTTAGGTCGCTCCCGCGCGCTACTGAGGTAGCCGATCGCCGTGCTCCACCGTACCCTCCCGGGATTGTTTAGCGGCGTCGGGCCTACCCCGGTCGAGTCCGGAGCGTTGTGGTCGGGACAGTCCGGGAAGCCGTCCGCTCGTGCCGCTTCATAGAAGGCCTGTTGGTCCGGGTTCCACTCATCGGACTTGAACCGTCGTACGATGATCGGGCCATCCGATCCGTGGAAATCGCCCGCGAAGTCGGTGTCCGTCTCCACCATTCGGAAATACGGCATGAGCTCCTCGAAGCACCACTTGTCGTTGCCCCACGAAGCCCAGCTGTCATAGTCCTCCGGCACACCCCGCAGAAATATCTGTGCGTTCACAGCGCTGGAACCGCCTACGACCCTCCCTCTGGGCACGAGACCGGGCATCGCCTCGTCCGTAAAACGGGCAACGAAAGTCCAGCGATGATCGCTGACTGCGTTCTGCCACGGCGGAATCGCATGCCCGTAACCGTACTTCACCTCGTCCGGGATGTCGTCGAACTCCGGGTAGTCGGGACCCGCCTCTATCAGCAGCACCGAATGGTCCGAGTCTTCCGTCAGGCGTGTCGCAAGAATTGCCCCGGCCGAACCTGCGCCGACGATGATCGTGTCGTATTTCTCAGGCATGTTCGCCCCCTTTCGAGGAAGTTTGCACATTGACCGTCATTCCCGCGCAGGCGGGGATCCAGAGGGGAGGGGCAACCGAGAAATGGCTACGATCTGTTCCCGAATCCATCGTCATTGAGGCTATGCAAACGTCTCTTTGATGGCGTTCCACTGACGGGATTATATGCTGGCGCGGGGATGAACGTCTTCCTAGCGGAATTGCTGACTGAACAGGTTCACCTCAAAGTTACGAGAACACTTTTTAGCGAGGCCCCGAACTCGCGCTTCTGCCAACTCCGGACCTCAGGGCGAACGAGTTCTGAGTGCAGGTCACCGGGGTTTCGAGCCAAGCGATTCAGACTCACTGTCGACCACAACAGGCTTGAGTCCAACCGTAGTTCTCTGCCTAGCTGATTCCGCCACGTCTTGAGACTCTGAAGGCGATTCTTGACCTTTTCTCTCTCCGATGGACACCATCTCTCTTCACTTCGCGTCTGCTTCGGCGGAGTCACGGGCTGTGACCTGAGTCCTTTGTGGATCGCGGCTTTTAGGCGCCTGTTTGCAGGCCGGCGACCGTACCGACCCAGCCCTTTGACGGTCGAGAGGTCGGATGCCGGCTCGGACGACAACTGAACCAACACGGAATCCTGTATCACCTTGAACAACGGACGGTCGAAAAGCTTTGCCTCCCGTTCGCGAAATTGGCACAGAGCGCACAGGACTGCTAGACCCTTCCCGTCCAAATCGCGGCTACCTTTTACGGAAAGGAACGCCAACTCGCGATCCGGAGGAGTATGCCGCACGTTCTCAAGACGCGCAAACTCCTCCTTGACCCACGCGAACCGCGAAAGCTCCTTCAACCGCGCTGACAATGCTTCGCGGACCTTCAGAAGGTGTAAGACGTCGTTTGCTGCGTACTTCAACGCCTCAGAGCTTAGCGGCCGCATCGTCCAGTCTGACCGCTGGAGTTTGCGGTTCTTTTCGAACTCCTCTCCGGCGTACTTCCTCACTACGGACTGCAAGCCCAGACGTTCAGTACCAACCAGGGCGGCAGCAATGCTGGTGTCAAACAAATTGTTTACCCGGAATTTCCAGTCCCTATCGAAGCTACGCAGGTCATAGTCGGCGGAATGGAAGACCTTCTCTACTGATCGGTCACCTAAAAGGTCGCCAAGCGGTCGGATATCATCTATCGCCAAGGGATCAACGAGGAAGACGGCCTCGGCTGTCGCCAGCTGCACGAGGCAGACGCGCTCGTGATATCTGAAGAACCCGTTTGACTCAATGTCGAATGCGACTCGCCGCGCGCTCGAAATCTGATCGATGACTTCGGCGAGGCGTGATTCTTCGCTAACGAGTTCGACCGGGTTCATCTTTGCAGTCTGCAGGGTAGGACATCAGCGGTTGCTCAGTCATACTCTAGCAGTGTCCATGGTCGAGATCAGCCAAGGCGTTCACCGCGAACGCTTCGATTATGGACTTCCACATCCGCCGCAGTATCTAAGGCAAATACCACACTTCTCTCGGAAGGTTTAGTTCTGCTTGAGCGTGACGCGAATACTAGTACGAGTGAGAAAGTTCGGGGCGAGCACTCGTAAACGGGAGGACGTAGCATAAACCCGACTGATTCGCGTTCTTACGCTAGACCTACCCCACCAGCTCCCCATCCACCCGTTCCGCCTCCACCGACAACTTCTCCCACTCACCCCAAAGTGACTCCACCTCCGCTTTCAACGCCCGATACTCCTTCCCCGAAGCGGCAATCCGGTTCGGATCGTCGTACAACTCCGGACGAGAGAACGCCGCGTCTAACTCCGATATCCGGGCCTCGCGTTCAGCCAGAGATCGACTCAGATCCTCAATCAGCTTCGCAAGCCTGCGAGCCTCTTCTTTCAGCGAGCGCCGCCGCCGCTCATCAGCGCTGATCCGGGCGTTGACCGGCGAACTGTTGCTGCTCTTGGCCCAGTCGTACACCGAGGCATCGACGACCTTTCCGTTAACCGCCGCGCTGGCACTCCTCGCATCCGACTCAAGCTGCTTGCGATAGAGATAACCATCGTAGTCACCCGGGTAAACCGCGGGCTTGCCACCGTCGATCTCCACGATCTTGTTTGCGGCCTGCCGTATCAGCGTCCGGTCGTGCGTAATGAAACAGATCGTGCCCTGATAGTCGCCAAGGGCGTCCGCAAGAATCTCCCTCGATGCGATGTCTAAGTGGTTCGTCGGCTCGTCCATGAAGAGCAGGTTGCTCGGCTGGAGCAGCAGCTTGGCCAACGCCACCCGCGCCTTCTCGCCGCCGGACAGCACCGAAATCGGCTTGCGGATATCGTCGCCGCTGAACAGGAAGCCCCCGAGCGTCGTTCGCAGGTTCTGCTCCGACTCCGTCGGCGCCGACTTCTGCAACTCTTCGATGATCGTGTTGCGCGGGTTAAGCAGTTCCAACACGTGCTGCGCGTAATACGTCGTGATTACGTTGTAGCCGGTCTTTCGCTCGCCCTCATCAAAAGGTAGGACGCCGGCGAGTATCTTCAGCATAGTAGTCTTGCCAGCGCCGTTCGGGCCGACTAACGCCACACGGTCGCCCCGCGAAAGCGTCAGATCGACGCCTCGATAGACCACGTTATCGCCGTACGACTTGCGCACGTTGGTCAGCGATATCACCTCGGCGCCGCTCCGTGGTTGCGCCGGGAACGAGTAGCTCACCTTCTTGGTCGCCCTCGGCAACGCAATGATCTCGATCTTCTCAAGCTGCTTCAATCGGCTCTGAACCTGGGTCGCCTTCGTAGCCTTGGACCGAAAACGTTCCACAAAGCGCATCTGCTTCTGTATCTGCCGCTGTTGTCTAGCCGCGGATGCCCGCTTTATCTCAAGGACGCTTTGGCGTGCAACAAGATATTCGTCATAGTTGCCACGGAAAAGCACAACCTCGTCCGGCTCAATGGCAAGAACTTTGGTCGCTGCCTGGTTCAAAAATTCGCGGTCGTGAGACGTCACGATCACGCCGCCGTGAAACCCAGCCAGATACTTTTCGAACCATACGTTTGCGTCAAGGTCAAGATGGTTGGTCGGCTCGTCAAGGAGCAACAGATCGGGATTCCGGAAGAGAGTCCGGGCGAGTCCCGCCCGCATCACCCATCCGCCGCTGAACTCGCTCATCGGCCGCAGAAAGTCGTCCTGTTTGAAACCCAGACCAGACAAGATCGCTTTTGCCTCGTGCTCGCGGTCGTCACCGCCAGCCGCATCCAACTCCTCGTCGAGCTTGCTGACGCGGTCCAGCAATCGACTCTGTTCGTTCGGGTCGGTTTCCGATGACAACGCCTCCCACGCCACGGCGATCTCGTCCACCAGAGCATTCACCTCCACACCCGCATCCAGAACCTCTTGGAGCAGCGGCTTGTCGCTAAACGCCTCGGGTTCCTGCGTCAGATAGCCGATGGTAACGTTGCGTTGTCTGGTTACACTTCCACTTTCCGGAGCGATTTCGCCAGCCAGAATATCCAAAAGCGTCGTCTTCCCCGAACCGTTCGACCCGATCAACGCAACCCGATCTCCACCCGCGACGCTCAACGTGAGCCCGCTGAACAGGGTCCTCTCTGAATAGGATTTGCTGATGTCAGATGCAAGAAGCATGTCGTACCGCCCGAACTGTCATCCTATTCGCAGGTTGCAAGTGCAAGGAACGTACGCGGAGTTTCGTAGCAATTCAGACTTGGTGGAGCTGAGGGGATTCGAACCCCTGACCTCATCAATGCCATTGACGCGCTCTCCCAACTGAGCTACAGCCCCACAGTTTTGGGAAGGGCGATACGACTGATTCCCTTTGGAATCCGGTTTTCCCCGGAATTACGTGGTCCGATTCTGTCGCAACGCCGCGTAGGTTTTAATTCTAATCTCCGAAAGGGTGGATTCAACCGAGACGGGTTCGGCGGTTAACCGCGTGCCGCCGCATCATCGATCGTCGCGTCGTGGATCCTCGATTCGGGTGCCGTGATTGTAGCGATGTGTCTTTCGTTTACGATCACTTGATACGTCTGACCGAGCACCAGCTGGTCACCGATATGTTTGATGGTATCGAGTTCTACCAACTCGTCGTCGCAATGGCCCGACCACGGCGTTTCCGGGTGCTGCATGAGGGTGACGGTAACGATGATGTCGTTGCCATCCACCTTGAATCTTTCGTTGCCGCGTCGAGCGCAGTTTTCGACGGTGGACTGCAAGTAAGTGACGCGAAGTGTGGGCTCACGCTCATTTTCCATCAAGTGAGCGCCGGTGGATCTGCGCGGGGACCTCGATCCATGAGCGCCAGTCCGGGGCGTTCTCGTCGACCGAGCCTGGCGGCGGTCGGCCCAGCACGAGAAGCATGTCAACGTTTTCGGGATTCCCGCGCGTGATCACGTAGGCGGTGTCGTTGGTGAACGCCATCCGCCCGTCGACTTCGAAGATGGTCGCGCTTAACCCGTACCTGTTTCGGGATTCGATGTCTTGACGGTTGTATTCGACTTTGAATTTGATCGGGACTTGCCCAATCTTGGTGATGGTCTGACGAGCGATTAGAGGTGCCGAGGCATCGGCATACGATACATCGCGCAGTTCGACGATGAGCTATGCGCCCGGCGATAGGGCCAACCGCTCACGGTAGGTAACGGTGCCGCCGACCGACGCGTCGGGTTTCTTGTTCGACGGTATTTCGATGCTGGATCGGGGCTTTGCACCAGAAGTGGCGGGTTCCGTCGATTCAGGCTCGCAGTCGCACGCAATCGCCGCCCCGATGACGGCGATTAGTACCGTTGTCAGAACCGCGATCGGCACGGTCAGAATTCCGAAGTAGGAAAGCAGTGATGATGTGACTTTTTGTTTCATCTCGGTCACCTTGTAAATTGGGTATACGAATGGGGTCCGTATAAACAAGACGTGACCGGGCGAAATGTTGTTCCCTTCCTGCTCCGAAGTCACTCCCGAAAGCTGGTCTTGGTGCGACGAAGAGCTTCGTTCCAACCCGACATCAAGCGGATGCGTTCAGATTCGGACATGTCGGGCTCGTAACGACGATCACATTGCCACAGACTCGCCAGTTCGCGTTCGGTACGCCATATGCCGGCGGCGCGGCCCGCGAGAAACGCGGCGCCGAGCGCGGTGGTCTCATCGACCGCCGAAACTTCGATCGGTCGGTCCAGGAGGTCGGCTTGGAACTGCATCAGGAACGGGTTGCGGGTCTGTCCGCCGTCGACTCGCAGGACGCGTTCCCGGCGATTGCCTCGCCGCGGCATTCGTAGCTGAGAATCAATTATGTCGACCACTTCTTTAACTTGGTAGGCGGTCGATTCGAGCGCGGCGCGGATGACGTGGTCTTTGGTTGTGCCTCTGCTGATGCCAGTAATTGACGCTCGAGCGTATGGGTCCCAGTGGGGTGAGCCGAGGCCGGAGAACGCGGGAACGAGATACACACCATCGTTGTCGCCTTGCATCACCGCGATGTCGGACGATTCCTCGGCGTTGGCGATGATTCCCAGCCCGTCGCGTAGCCACTGCATCGTCGATCCGGTGTTGAAGATCGATGCTTCCAGCGCGTATGTTTTAGATCCGCCGGCTTGCCATCCGAGCGTGAACAACAGTCCGACATTCGCCTCGTCTGGATCGTCAGCCGTCAATTGCCCGGGTCCAGCGGCACCGGTGAAGAGATCGAGGTTCGCGCCGCTGTTAGCCAACAGGAACGCGCCGGTGCCATACGTGCACTTCATGTCGCCTCGGGTAAAACACGCTTGGCCGTAGAGCGCGGCGTGTTGGTCGCCTGCTACGCCGGTTATGGGGATCTCGCGCCCGAAAACCGACGGATGTGTGGCGGCGAAGGTTCCGGCGGATGGTAGCGGCGTTGGTAATGCGGCCTCTGGGATGTTGAAGATTTCGAGAAGGTCAGGGTCCCACGAGAGGTCGTGGATGTTCAACAGCATTGTGCGCGAGGCGTTGGTGGCATCGGTTAGATGCGGGACATTGTCTTGCGGCGTGTTGACGGAGCCGCGGACGAGTTGGTCGATGAGCCATGAGTCGACGGTGCCGAAGCGCACATCGCCGATCTCGGCGCGGGTTTGGAGATTGGGTATCGGTAGATGGTCGAGCATCCAACGCATCTTCGTCGCAGAAAAGTACGGATCGACGATCAAGCCGGTTCTCGACCAGATATCGTCAGCTAATCCGGCGTCGCTGATCGCGTTGCAAATGTCGGCGGTTCGGTGGTCCTGCCACACGATGGCGTTCGACAGGGGACGGCCGGTCGCGCGTTCCCAAATCACGGTGGTCTCACGTTGGTTCGTGATGCCCAACGCCACAATGTCTGATGCTGTGGCGTTGGCATCTTCCAGGGCGAGTCGGGCGACGCCGATTGCGGATTCGGAGATCTCAATGGGATCGTGCTCCACCCAGCCTGACCGCGGAAAGATCTGGCGCAGCTCCTGTTGAGCGGAACCGATCGGACACGCCGATTCATCGAAAACGATCGCGCGCGTCGACGTGGTTCCCTGATCGATTGTGAGGATTAAGGAGCCGCGAGGCATCGTTACCCAAAGAGCGGGTTGTTGCCGCCGAACGCGTCGATGGCTGTTCCGGTGACCGCGGATGCCCGATGAGACGCTAGGAAAACCGCTAGGTTGGCAATCTCCGACGGCAGCATCAGGTTGGGATGTTCCTCTCGTCCGCGGTTGCTGAAGGCTTCACGGTAGCCTTCGGTGTCCGTTCCGCCAGGGCATATCGCGTTGACGTTGATGCCGTGCTCATGGAGTTCAGCGGCGAGCGACTGCGTGAGGCTTATGAGCGCGGCTTTGGTTACGCGGTAAGCGCTGCGACCCCTGGCGCCGCTGCGACCCCCGATGCTGGAGATGTTAATGATCGTGCCGCTCTTCTGCTCGATCATCGTTGGGATTACGGACTTGGTGAGCATCGCCGCAGCGTTGAGGTTCACCTCGATCACGTCGTACCAAGTCTCGTCTTCGAGGTCAGTTAGGTCGATCCGCGGATGGATGATCGCGGCGTTGTTGACGAGGATGTCGATCCGTCCGAACTCGGCCAACACGACTGGACCGATCGCAGCGACTTGGGCGCGGTCGGTGAAATCTGACTGACAAACGAGCCCTTCGGCTCCGAGTTCACGAACGTTTTCAACCGTCTCTTCAAGTTCGGAAAGAGTTCTTCCGGTTACGGCCACGTTGGCACCTTTTTTAGCGAACGCGTAAGCGCACGCACGTCCGATACCCTTGGAGCCGCCAGTGACCAGTGCGACGCGGCCTCGCATTTCCATGCTCATCGTTGAACTCGTCCGCTAACGTTACCGCCAGCCACGCTCATCACTTCGCTGAAGGACACAAGGTTGAAATCGCCATGGAAGGTGTGGGCGAGCGCGGAAGCCGCGGCTGCGAAGTCGAGAATCTGTGTGGATGTCCAACCGTCCTGAAGGTTGCCGTAGATTAGCCCGGCCGAAAATGCGTCGCCTCCGCCGACGCGGTCCACGATGCGAACCGAGTATTTCGATGCCATAAGGATCTCGGAGCCGTCGAAATAAAGCGCGGACCAGTCGTTATCGTCCGCGGACTGAGATTCGCGGAGCGTTATTCCGACTTGTTGGAAGTCGAAATCGTCGACCAACCGTTTGACGACCGGTTCGTACGCGGTGGCGTCGATCTCGCCGCTCTCTACATCGACGCCTTCGGGAGCGATGCCAAGCGACATCTCCGCATCTTCTTCGTTGCCGATGGCGACATCCACGTGCTTCATCATGGGCCGCATCACCGCCTGGGCTTCCGCAGGCGACCACAGATTCTTGCGGTAGTTCATATCTGCGGAGACGGTCAAACCCATCGATTTTGCGGTCGCCGCGGCTTCATCGCAAACTTGGGCTGCCGATTCCGAGATGGCAGGGGTGATGCCGGTGAAATGAAACCAGTCTTTGCCGTCGAAGATGCGCTCCCAATCGATCTCGCCCGGTTGCAGCTCTGCGATCGAGGACGCCGCGCGGTCGTATATGACTTTCGAAGCCCGCATGGCAGCGCCATTTTCAAGGTAGTAGGTGCCGAGCCGCTGGCCCTGACGGAGTATCTCGGAAGTGTCGACACCCCACTGCCGGATGTAGTTGATGCATGCTTGACCGATGTCGTTGTCCGGGATCGCGGTCACGTATACCGACTCAATGCCGAAATTGGCCAGAGACACCGCCACGTTGCACTCGCCACCGCCGTATGTAACCTCGAATTCGCGCGCTTGCGTGAAGCGTTCGCGACGCATCGTTGCAAGTCGCAACATAATCTCGCCGAACGTGACGACTGATGACATCGATTTAATCTCCTTGAGGATTGCCTGCGGGTTGATGTTGGTGATTTCTAGTAGAACGTGGCGTTGTCGTCGTCGCTATCTTCGCCGGATCCGGAAGCGACGTTTGCAAGTTCGGCGTCGACGCCGGATTTGAGTAGTCGCACGTCAGAGGCGATTGGAAACCACGTCATGCCTTGTTGTATGCGACGGGCGGCTTCGTTGCCATCGATGCAGTGAATACCCGTGGCGACACCGTGTTTCTTGCCAGCCGCCACGACGGTTTCAACGGCTTTGACATGGTCGGGATGTTTGTTGTCGAGCCCAGTTGGAACGCCGAGCGAACTGGCCAAGTCGTTAGGTCCGACGAAACAGACGTCGAGGTCTGGCACTTGCATGATCTTGTCGATGCGGTCAATGGCTCGCCAGTCCTCGATCATGCAGACGACCATGATGATGTCGTTGGCCTTCGCGTAATAATCGCTACCGTAGACGATTTGACCTCGGGTGGACCCGATGCCGCGGAGGCCGCGTGGACGATATTTCGCGGCTTGGACGGCGCGTTCCGCCTCTTCCTCATTTTTGACATCGGGAACGACGATGCCCGTGAAGCCGATGTCGAGTACGCGTTTGACCCAGATCGGATCGTTGCTCGGGATGCGTGCGAAAATCGGTTTGCCGGAACCGGTGCCGGCACGCAGGCAGTGGACTGCAGTGGAGACATCAATCGCGTTGTGTTCAAAGTCAAGCGTGACCCAGTCGAAGTCGGTTGTGTGCAGCAACGTCTCGATGACCGTCGGGTCTCCGCTCGCCGACCAGGTGCCGAGCGACGGCAAGTTTTGGTTGAGTTTCGCCTTTACCGAGTTGACATCCATGTTCACAAACCTCTCTCGATTACACGCGAAATGAGATTAACACAACGAGTTCGCGGCGCCAGTACGAGCAAGCGATAGACTCGTTAAAGTTGACGGGCAAAACGGTCTCAGGAGATAAAGAATGGCACGGCACTCGAAGCTCGAAGTTCTGAACGCAATGCACTGCATCGGGGTTGTCCCGGTCTTCTACAACGGCGACATCGCGAAGACCCAAAACATCGCTCGCGCATGCGTCGCAGGTGGCATCCGCGTCCTCGAGTTCACGAATCGCGGCGATCACGCGTGGGAAGTGTTTTCCAGTTTGGACCGCTTCTGCGCCGCCGAGTTGCCGGATGCCATACTTGGCGCAGGATCCGTGCTTGATGCCGGCACCGCGTCGATTTACATCAGCAACGGAGCCAGCTTCATCGTCGGGCCGGTTACCAACCCGGACGTTGCGAAGGTCTGCAACCGTCGCAAAGTGCCCTACATCCCCGGCTGCGGCACGGCATCGGAGATATCCAATGCCGAAGAGCTGGGAGCCGACATTGTGAAGATATTCCCCGGATCGGCAGTCGGAGGTCCGGGCTTCGTCAGAGATGTCCTGGCGCCGATGCCGTGGTCCTCGATCATGCCAACTGGCGGCGTAGACATCACCGAGGATTCGCTGCGACCTTGGTTCGAGGCCGGTGTATGTGCCGTTGGAATGGGATCGCGTCTGGTATCCAGCGATGTGGTCGCGAATGGAGATTGGTCGACGCTTGAGGCGCGAAGTCGTGATGTCGTTGCGCTGATCGAGGCTATACGCGATGAGTAGAGGATCGATATGTATGATTCGTGGGTGCTAATCGTACATATCAATGCCTTAGTGTAAAGCGGTTGTACGTATTGGCAGCGATATGTGCAATTTTGATGTATTTTTGTGCATATCCAGCTCAACCGCCGCCGAAATAAACGACGTACTCCATGTCATCGGACAGGCCGACTAGGATGTCGATGAGATGGTGATTCCTGAACAGTTGATGCCGGCCAGATTTGACGCGCTCCAACATGCCGGCTTTGGCCAGTGCCTCTAGACGCGACCTAGCCGTTGCCCGCGTAACGCCTTCAACCTCCTGAACCATTCTCGTAGTCGTGTAAGGACGCGAGAAGAGCAGGTCCATGAGTTGCTCCGACGATGCCGTAGGCGTATCTACCCTCGCTCTGTCGGCGTACTCACGGCGCAATTCACGTATCCTGATCAGGTCGTCCCGACCTTCCTCAGCCACCTCTTTGATCCCCGCCAAAATGTATCGGATCCATCCCTCCCATGCGCCAGATTCGGTGACAGAGCGCAAGCCCGCGTAGTACTCTCGTCGGCGACGCAGGAAGTAACGGCTCAGGTACAGAACGGGTTGATCCAGCAATCCCTTTAGCATCAGATAGAGGATGTTGATAATGCGCCCCGTCCTGCCATTGCCATCCGGAAACGGATGAATCGCCTCGAATTGGTAGTGCATGATCGCCATCTTGATGATCGGATCCAAACCGGTTGCGGTCTCATTGGCGAAATCGAGAAGGTTTTCCAGAAAACGGAGCAACGTGGCCTTGCCGTGGGGCGGCGTGTACACGACGTACCGAGTGCGTGGATTGCCGATGAACACGGCTGAGTCGCGCACGTCCACAGGGGTGCCCAATATCTGACTGCATGTGTCGACGAACAGCTGAGTGTCCAGTCTCGGGTTGCTTTGCAGACGATCGATGCCCATCGAAAGTGCCGGACGATAGCGCGCCGCCTCCTTAGTGGCGTCAGAGGCGCGCTCATTGCCAACGGCCATGAACCTGAACAGTTCGTCGCTAGTGGTGTTGACGTTTTCGATTTCCGAACTGGCCACCGCTTCGGTGATGGCGAACGCGTCGATCAGCAGTTGTGGATTCGCAACGCTGAGTGCGGTGCCATTCAGGTTTGCCAGTGCTCTGCTAGCCAAGTTAAGTGATCGCATCACGCCGATCGTCTCTATCTCGGTGGACGGTGGTAACGGCGGAAGGTCGTTGTATGGTTCCTTCGGATCGAAATCAGGCACTGAACGCGTAAATCGCTAAAATATGTACAATTCCACGCCAATAATTGTACATTACTCAGCCGACATGTACAATCACCTGACGCATCAGGAGCAACGTGCATAATTTTTGGTTATTTTTATACATGTCGTCCTCACGATGTGCAGTTCCTTAAATCATTCGCTCGACATGCACAAATCGATGCGCCGTTTTGCGCATATCGATGCTGGAACTACGCCGGTTAATCGACGTTTGCGCACGCGGCCTCAAGAGCCCTGTCGAAATCTACGACCCACGGACCTTCGGTGCTGATGCGGACCGCTGCTCGCATACCTTGGAGCAGCTCTATCTCGCGTTCCCCGTCAAGAGCGATTGTGCCTCTCGATGCTTGAACCGCAACTGTTTCACCCGGTTCGATGACATGCCATTCAGCGATCGGCACGTCGCGAACCATGCCAGGAGCGATCGGCGCCATCACGGAGTTTTCCGAGGACCCACCGGGTTTCGGGAAGCTGATGTGAAGTCCCCTTGGTTCATCGATGGCGATCAGCGCTAGCCGGGCGCCGATGGACGCGATCCCGATGCTCGATGCCTCAGCACGGGTCAGGAACACCGCCTCCAGTGTGCCGACATCCCATAGCGCGCGGGCACCGACCATGGTTTGGCGCGAGATCGCGGCATCTACCAGCGCGACGTCCCGTAACTCCCCATTGACGATGATCTCTATCTTCTTGGATCGACGACATGCGCGCTCCCGACTATCGGGATTCTTGGCAACGGTCGCGGCTGCGATGCCGGCCAATGTGCCTTCGATCTCCTTTGGAAAGACGTTGTTGGTTCCAGTCGAGATCGGTGCCAATGGCACATCGCCGCATCCCTTGGCGACCAACCGATTCGTTCCGTCGCCTCCCAGCGTCACGATGCAATCAACCCCGGCGTCGCGCATGATTTGGGCCGCAACCGTCGAGTCGCGCTGACTTCCGGTAGGGGTCTGGTCGATGAACTCTGACCGCAGAGTATCCCGAGTGTCGGACATGGCGTTTCGAGCCAGTCCAGCCATATCCGGCATGACGAACACTTTGGTCACCCCTTGGGATTGGAGGCCCGCGAAAACTCGCCTCAGGGTGTTGGATTTTTCCTGGTTGGAGACGACGCGGCCTTGCGCCACCAATCGGCGGATGTCTTTACCCGCGGCGGGGTTTGCGATTATGCCTACGGTGGACATGGTGAATCTCACTTGGCGGTTACGCGCCGGTAAGGGTTATCGGTCGGCTACGGCGTCAGCCAACACCTCGGCGAGGAAGTGCGCCGGGCGATGCAACTCATCTTCGATCTGTTGCTTGCACGAAACGCCTGTAATCGCGAACTTGGTGTCAGCGCCTGCTTTGCGCAACGCTGGGTACAGTCGATCTTCGCCGACCTGTTGCGATACATCGTAGTGTTCTTCGGCGAATCCGAACGAACCGGCCATGCCGCAACACCCGGCGTCGATGAGTTCAGCTCGGTAGTTGGGTGGTTGATTCAATGCGGAAACGGCTTGCGTGGTGCCGATGAGCGCACGTTCGTGGCAGTGCACGTGCAACAAGATTTCGGCCGATTCATCGTTCCAGTCAATTTGTTGACCGCCATCGGCGACGGCATCGACCAAAACCTCTTCGAGCATTACTGAAGCATCCGCTATTGCTCGCACCGCCGGGTCCGAGCCAAGGAGATCGGGGTATTCGTCCTTCAAGGTCAATACACAGCTGCTCTCGCAGCCCACGATCTTGGAACCTGCCTCAACGTACTGCTTTAGCGTCGCGACGTTTCTTCGAGCGTTCTCGATTGCGCGGTCGAGCATTCCGGCAGACACCATCGGTCGGCCGCAACACACGCGATCGGCCAGACGCACCCGGTAACCGAGCGCCTCGAGAAGCTTCACCGCGGCTCTGCCCGATTCCGGATGGTTGAAATTCATGAACGTGTCATGGAAAAGCACGATGTCGCCCCGCGACCCGGTTGTGTTGGGTCGATGGACTTTGAACCACTGTTCAAAAGTCTTGCCGACGATCTTTGGCAATTTGCGGCGCCGGTCAATGCCCAAAACCTTTTCGGACGCCCACCTCGCGGGCGCATTCCTCATCGCCAGATTAACTAACGGCGCCAAGGGCCCTGGAGCGAGGGCATTAAGTCGATGGATGTCGGCAACCAGCCTCGACCGCAACGGCACGTTGTGTGTTTGGTAGTAAAGATCGAGGAATTCATACTTGATCTTCGCCATGTCGACGTTCGACGGGCACTCGGATTTGCAGGATTTGCATTCCAAGCAAAGATCGAGCACCTCGTACATCCGCTCGGATTGGATCTCGTCGATGGGCAACGCTCCAGATAAGGCGGCGCGCAGCGCGTTGGCCCGGCCGCGCGTAGAGTGCTCCTCCTCGCGTGTGGCCATGTAAGAGGGGCACATCGCGCCAGCATTGACCTTCCTGCAAGCTCCGACTCCGTTGCATCGTTCGATCGCTCCAGCGAATCCGCCATCCGCGCTCCAATCGAGTTTGGTCGGCAGTATCTGCGCTGAATAGTCGGCGCCGTAGCGCAGGTTTTCACGCATGTCTGGCGTATCGAACACCTTGCCAGGGTTCATGATCCCATCGGGGTCGAACAGTCCTTTAACCTCGCGGAAGTGGCCGACTAGCTCTTTGCCGAACATCTTTTCGGCCCATGCGCCTCTTACGATGCCGTCCCCGTGTTCGCCGCTGAGGGAGCCACCGAACTCGAGGACGAGATCGGATATCTCGTCCGCGATGGTGTACATGAGTTCGATGCCGGCGGTTTTCTTGAGATTTACGAGCGGCCGGATGTGCAGGCACCCCACGCTGGCATGTCCGTAATACCCGGCTTCGGTGCCGTGCCGTTTCACGATCTCGTCGAAACGTTCTACGTACTCCGGCAACAGTTCGGGAGCGACGGCGGTGTCTTCGACGAATGGCAACGGCTTCGCATCACCTTCGACGTTCATCATCAATCCGAGACCCGCCTCACGCATCGCCCATACCTTCCGTTGTTCGTCTGGTTCGAGCAAAAGCGGTGCCGCGTAGGTCGCGGTGCCGCGTTGGATAGAGGCACTGAACGCTTCCAACTTAGATCGCACTTCGGATGCGTTTTCACCGGTCATCTCAACGACGAGAATGTCCGAAGGGTCGCCTTGTAGAAATCCGAGACCGCGCGAAAATCCGAGCGATTTGCGGGCTTGGGCAATGATGATGTCGCCGATGTGTTCAACGGCGCTGACTTCATGCTCAAGAGTTGCAACCGTGGCCTCCATTGAGTCGCGAAGCGTGCGGAAGTGAAGGACTGCCAAGCCTTTGGAATTCGGGATGTCCCAAAGCTTCAAACGCGAGTCGGTGACGGCGGCGAGTGTGCCTTCGGACCCAACCATGACCTGCGTCAGATCGATGATCGGACCTTCGCCCGGAGAGTAAACGCGGTCGATGTTGTAACCGCCAACCCGGCGCAGAATCTTCGGGAAGCGTCGTTCGACTTCGTTTGCCGCACGATCTGCGACATCTGGGATGCCGCGGTAGATCTGCCCTTCTAGGTTGGAGAGCTCCATCTTGCCTTCCAACTGCGCGGCGTTAAGCACCTCGAACGTCGCTCGGGATCCGTCAGAAAGAACGACCGACATTTGCTGGACTTGATCGACGGTCTTGCCGTAGACGATGGAATGAGAGCCGCACGAGTTGTTGCCCATCGCTCCGCCGATATTGGCTCGCGACGATGTGCTGGGATCCGGAGTGAAGTACTTGCCGGTGTGTGCGACTTGGCGGTTCAGTTCGTCGATGGTGATGCCAGGTTGAGTATGAACCCATCCTTCTTCGCGGTTGATCTCGATGACGTCGTGCATGTACTTCGAGAAATCGACGACAACGCCGCGGTTGACTGTCTGCCCCGACAAACCGGTGCCGCCGCCTCTGGGCAGGACAGAAACGCCTGCCGATGAGCAGGTCTCGACTACAGCGCTCACATCGTCCGCGTCCCGAGGGAGCACGACGCCGATGGGCGTCATCTTGTAGATGGAGGCGTCGGTGGAGTACATTTGCCGTGCGAATCGGTCGAAACGCACCTCGCCGGCGACTACTCGACTGAGCTCTTCAGCGAGTTGCGAGCGCGTCGAACCGCTTGCGGCAATCACGCCGGCGCCTCGTCGTGGCCAGCGTGCTCGCCATCCGACTGCGGTAGCACGACTGATGCGATGACGCTGAATATCAATACGGCGATGACGATCGCCAATGACGCGAGAGTGATCGTAACAGTTATCTGATCGTCGGAGACGCCCAACGAGTGCACGAAGTCGTGGAACTGATCATGGAAACCGGTTTCGACGATGATCTTGACGCCGATGAAGGCGAGGATGGCAGCCAGACCGTACGAAAGGAAACGGAAGAGGTTGACGAGTCCTTCGAGTAGGAAGAACAATGGCCTCATGCCAAGCACCGCCATGGCGTTGGATGACCAGATGATGAACTGGTTCTTGCTGATGCCGACGACGGTCGGAATCGAATCGATCGCGAATATGACGTCGGTGGTTGCGAGGACTACAACGACCAGTGCGAATGGCGTTGCAGCTCGGACGCCGTTTTTGAGAGTGAAGAAATTGTGACCGTCATAATCATCGCTAACCGGGAACAGCTTACGGAAGCCGCGCACTACGATGCCTTTCGATGGGTCGACGTCGTCGTCGTGAGAGGTGACGAGTTTGTAGGCGGTGTAGATGAGGAGCGCGGCGAGCACGTATAGTACCGGCTCAAAGATTGAGATGATGCCAATGGCGAAGAAAATGAAGACCGCTCGCGCGACCAACGCCCCGACGATTCCGAATAGCAGCGCTCGCGACCGGAAGAGGTCGGGCAAAGCGAAGTAGTTGAAAATGACGAGGAATACGAACAGGTTGTCGATGCTGAGAGCGCGTTCCGCGACGTAAGCGGTGGCGTACTCGATGCCGAGTTCACTTCCACCTTGGATGAACACCCAAACTCCCACGCCGGCTGCCATCAATGTCCAGAAAATCGTTAGGAGCGTCGCTTCGCGCATCCCGACATGGTGGTCTTTCCCGCTCAGGACCACCAAGTCGATGATCAGCAGGACGAAAACGGCAATAGTGAAGCCTGCCAAAACGGCGACGCTGTCGAAAAATCCGTCCACGGCAGAAGCTCTACTAATCGTCCGGATTCAATCTGGCAGGGCGTTTAATCGAAAAACGCGTGTTGGTGAAGATCAGAAGATGGAGTCGATCGTGAACTTCTGTTCTCCTGCCGGCGCCTTGAATGTCACCACGTCACCTGGCTTGCCGCCGAGAATGGCGCTGCCGACAGGCGAGATATCTGAGATCTTGTTGCGCAAGGGGTTTGCCTCGTTTGCGGCGACTATCTGGTAATCGACGGTCATGTCGGTGCCACCCTTGGTCAGTCGCACCCATGATCCGATCTGCACGTGATCGCTGGCGCGTCGCACAGATTCGTCGATTATCGTCGCTACCTTGAGGGTCGATTCCAACCGGTTGATCTGGGCTTGAACCATGCCCTGATTTTCCCTGGCGGCTTCGAGCGGCGAGTTTTCTCGGACATCGCCACTGGCGGCAGCTCGTTCGATCTCGCCGGCTAGCCGGATCGTCTCCACGCGGAGCTTTTCGAGGCGGTTAACCATCTCGTCGTAGCCCTGTTGCGTGATCTGGACCTCCGTGTCGCGCCGCCGCATCGCACCGCCACGCGCGGCATTCATCGTTGGCTTGCGAACGCGGATGTGCGGAGCGAGGCTGATGTCTATGTAACCCTTTTTCTTGACGTAGTTGAGGAAGTCTTTGACAGCTGCCACGCGCTGTTTGTTGGTATCCGAAGCGCTGGCGCCAAAGGTCGCGGAATACGGGCTGATATCCGACGGTCGCAACGCCTCGAGTGTGTTGTTGGGACCGATCCAACGGGCAAACTTCGTCAATTCGGGATGAACCATCCTCTTTTTGGAATCGGCGATTGTCATGACGTACTCCGTCACCGCGTCTTGGACGGTGAAATCATCGGAAGTGGGAGCGGTTGCGGAGTATTCGGTCTGTGATACCAAGTTGCTTTCCTCAATGACGGCGATGAGCCAAACGGGCACGATGGCGATCCACGTGCGCGCGAGCCGTACCTGTCGAGACACTTGCGTCTAAGTGTACGAGAGCAACGGAATCATTGCAAAAAGCGATGAACGTTTAACGCACCGCGTCGACTTGCCTCAACGTGCTACGGAAGTTCGATCGATCGTTGCCCGAAAATAATCGACACTCAACCGTCAATCGGATGCGGATCGATGTAGACCGCCGCTTCACCGTTCATGACTTCATCGCCGGTTTGGTTGATGCAGGTAACCGCGAGCTTCACTATCGGCTTGCTATCCCTGACGTTCACCACCTCGCAACGAGCCGTAACCTCGTCGCCGATGTGGACCGGGCCGACGAAGTTGACGCTGAGGCCGAGGAATATGATCGTCGCCTCCTGACCAGCCATCTTGACGCCCAGTACTGCCGACACCATTCCGACCAGCAACGCGCCGTGCGCGATACGCTGACCGAACCTGGTTTTAGACGCGTAGTCATCGTCCAAATGCAACGGCTGCGTATCTCCGCTTAGAACCGCGAATTCACGAACGATCTCGTTCGTGATCAGACGGCTGACCGAGGCGGTCGAGCCGACGACGAAGTTATTTGGAATGTTCGTCATTTGGTAGCGGTACCCGTTTATTCAGTTGGTGTCCGACCGTTTTTTGGTGTCCGCCTGATTTCTTTGGGCGATGTAGGATCCTGCAATCACAAGGATTGCTCCGGCCCATAGTTCAGGCCCGATGCTCTCGCCGAGTATCAACCAAGATAACACCGCCGTGGTGATTGGAGATGTCAGCGATATCAGCGTCACTCTGCTAGGGAGGTAGTTGCTCAACAGCCACGTCTGGCCGATGAACGCGAATCCGGCGATGATGATGCCTTGATAGAAAAGCGATGTGGCGAGCAACAGTGTCATCCGAACCGGTTCAGCCTCGAAAATCAACGACCCGACGAGGAAGGTGGCACAACCGAAAATCCCTTGCGCCACAAGCATCTTCACGGTCGATATGCCCTGTCCAAGTTGTGACAGGTAGACCTGACGCAATCCCAGCAGTAGAGCCGAGAACATGATCAGCAGGTCGCCCAGCCAAACATTCGGCGCGCCCAACGCGTCTACATCGCCGACGATGCTCCTCACGAATAGCGCCACGACGCCGGTGTACGCGATGACGGCCCCAACGACGCGGCGGGGCGACAATCGGTCGCTGGGTATCAGGAAATGAGCGAAAACTCCAGCCCACAATGGGAATGTTGTGATGACGACACCGGCGTGACCGGCTGTGGTGTTGTACTGCCCGAGGTTCATGAACGCCGTCTGAACTGAAAACAGCAGACCGAGCAGCGTTAACGGCAGCAGCTCCGAACGGGTGATTTTCAGGCTCTGGCGCGAGATAGCCGCCCACACGAGGACGACGACCATGCCGAGCACGAATCTCATGAACCCGAGTCGCAGCGGTGGCGAATCTTCTAGCCCTATCTTCACCGCGACAGGTAATCCGGCCCATAGCGAGGAGAGCAGGAACGCGAAACCGCCCGCGCCGAGCGTCAAAGGTTTACGGCGGTCAAACCGACTGATTTTGCCGTCTGAAGAACGCGTCGAGGACGCGGAGTCTCGATCAGAATTGTCGAGACCCTTCGATTCGGTGGGCTTGGTCAGTCTTCAAGCCGTTTCAAGTACTGACCGACCCAATCGAATTCAACCAGATCAACGTAAGCGTCCATCAATGCCTTGGTGACCGGCCCCGGGACCTTGCCATCACCCACCGTCGATCCTTGAACCTTACGAACTGGGCAGATGCAGAGCGAGGTCGAAGTTAGGAACATCTCGTCCGAAGTTGTTGCGTCGAACATGTCGAGATCGGTCTCGACGACCTCCAAGTCGATCACGTCCGCGAGCTCGATTGCCGTCTCTCGAGATATGCCGCCAAGCACGAACTGGGCTTTAGGCGTGTACGCAACGCCGTCCTTGACCACGAAGACGTTTGAACCTATACCCTCCGTCAGGAAACCCCGATTGTCGAGAAGTATCGCCCACGCCTCAGGATCGTACTCCTTGGCCTCCATGTCCGCCATGATCAGGTTCAGATAGTTGTGCGATTTGGCACGCGGACTCAACGCCTCGGGGCTGACCCGGCGCGTTGACGGCACCCAGACGTCGATACCGTCGCGGTAAAGCCGCGCGCGCGGCCCGAGCGGCAACGGAGTGCACTCGATTATTACAGTAGGCCCGCCGTCGGTCGACCACATATCGCCCCCGACGAGATCGACGCCACGTGAGACGCGTTGTCCGACCCAGTAGTCATCGTGGTCGCCGAGAAGTTTCAGGTTTTCTTCGACCACTTCGAGCGTGGCATCCCGCATCTCCTGCTTGGTGATGCCGGGGTCGATCCTCACGTATTTGAGAGAGTTGTAGAACCGGTCCAAGTGCTCATCGAGCTTGAAGATTCGGTGACCGAATGTGCGTGTCATGTCAAACACGGCGTCGCCGTACTTGAATCCGCGGTCCCTGAATGGCACGACCGCTTGGCTTTCCGGCACGATCTCGCCGTTGAAGTACGCCACACGTTCGTTTTGACGAGTAGACGGCATATCGTTAAGCCCTTCAATTGATTCGATGGTCTAGAGTTATGTTATAGACCGCGCGACGGATCGGGACGGTCGGGCGCGTTGTGTTCATTAGAATCTCAACGTTCGTATGGAACTTCAACCAACCCCAACTAATTCCGACTCTGACCGACTCCGCACCATTAAGTCTGCGGCTGACGAATTCGCCCGCGAACCTAGGTCCGGCGCGAGCATCGAATCGGTGCCCGAGTGGCGTCCGAGCATCGATATCCGCATCGGCGGGCGCAGACACCTACCGGTTGAGTCAGTCGACTCTGGCATCCAGACTGTCGATACCAAAGACGGTGCCGGTGCGCCAGGGTACGTCGCGCCGAGCCGACGCCGACTGGACCTGATCGACGCAGCTCTGGGCATCATCTTGGTTCTCGCGCTCGTCCTGCGCATGTCCGGTACGGATTGGGATCAGGGCGGACTTTACCATCCCGACGAGCGCGACTTTTTGGGGCGCGCCGAGCGGCTCGATTTTTCGCAACTGACCGAACCGGGCCTACTGACTGCCGAATCTCGCCTCAATCCCAAATGGTTCAACTACGGCAGCCTGCCGCTATATGCGCTAGCGGCTTGGAAGTCGATAGCTTCGCCTTTCACTGACGAAGATTGGAACCTTTTCGACCTCCGATTCCCCGGTCGAAACCTCGCGGCCGTCGCTGATACGATCACCGTCTTCTTCGTATTCCTGTTGGCCTCGCGCCTAGTCGGAGATCGCCGTGCCGGTCTGTTAGCCGCGTTGTTGACCGCGTTGGCGGTGATCCACATCCAGAACGCGCACTACACCGCCGTCGACGCGCCGATGACGATGTTCATCGTAGCCACGGTCTACTTTTCGACGAGGTTAGTCCAAGAACGAAAACAATCGGACGCGTTGCTGGCGGGATTAATGCTCGGGCTGGCGATCGCGACAAAGGTTTCGGCGGCTCCGGTGGCACTCACCGTAGGGGCCGCGCATTTGCTTGTTCTGTTCGGACCAAGCCTTGCGTCACGCGGAGCCGTCGGCGTAACTCCCAACGATGTGAGAATGGTTTTTCGATACGCGGTCTTGGCGGGTTCCACGGCGGTTATCGCCCTGTTGGTGACGCAGCCTTACATGATCATCGACTGGGAGATGTATTTCTCCAACATCTTCCAACAGTCTGAAATGGTTAGACGGATAGTCGATTTTCCATTTACGCGGCAATATATCGACACGCCCGCGTTCCTTTATCAGATGCGCCAGCTCTCGACGTGGGGATTGGGCATATCGCTGGGCATTGCAGTCTGGCTAGGTCTGATTTGGGCTTTGGCTCGGACATTCATCACGCGCGACCTCGCGTTTGTCGTCGTGTTGTCGTTCTTGCTCCCGTATTTGTTCATCAACGGTCAGTTCGAGGTCAAGTTCCTTCGTTACATGCTCCCGGTGACGCCATTCTTGATCGTCTTCACCGCTGCCGCGATCTGGTGGGTTCACACCGACCTCCTGCCGAAATTGCACAAGGTTGCCAGATTCGGCGCATACGCCCTAGGCTTCATGGCATTCCTTCTGCTCGCACACTATACGATCGCCTATTTGAACGTCTTCAGCGGGGCGCACCCGGCACAAGACGTGTCAAAGTGGCTGCGCGAAAATGCCGAGCCAGGGACGGTCGTCCTAAAAGAGCACTGGGAAGAAGGCATACCGAGGATCATCGGCTTCCAGATGCACAGCGAACTGCCGATGTACGAACCCGACAGTCGCGTCAAGTTCTCGAACGTTGCGCGGCTGTTGGAGGACGCCGACTATATCGTGCTCTACAGCAATCGACTTGCAGCCACAATTCCTAGATTGCCAGAACGGTACCCGATATCGACCAGTTTCTACGAAAAACTGTTTAACGGGGAGTTGGGTTTCAAAGCCGTCTATTCATCGGTGCGCGTGCCCGAACTATTCGGGGTCGTCTATTGGGACGATCCTTACGCCAGAGTGCCATTCGGGGTCCCGGACGGTTACACCAAACCCCGCGGTTCGCTTTACAACTGGGACTGGTTGGGGTGGGCTGATGAGAGCTTCACGGTTTACGAGCACCCACACGCCATCCTTTTCCAGAACATCGAAAAACTCGAGCAGACCGAGTACCTTAATCGGATTTACGACGGTCAATCCCCTGACGACCTCAGCCGCGTTCTCGTTGGTGGAGTCGGGCTGGTATACGACGACGACCAAGCGAGAATCCAACGTTCGGGCGATAGTTGGAACACCATCTATTTCCTTAAGGATTTGCCGAATGAGTTGGCATGGCTGGCGTGGCTCCTTGCAGTTCAGATCATCGCCTTGGCCGCTTGGCCGCTGACATATGTCGTATTCCGTCCTTTCGCTGACCGCGGGTACCTCTTCAGCAAACCGTTAGGTCTGCTGATCGTCGCAACCATCGCGTGGTTGTTCGCGAGTTTCAGCGTAATCGGCTTTAGCTCCATCACCGTCGGAATCGGGATTATTCTGCTCGCAGCCGTTTCTTTCGCCATCTTCTGGAAGATCGGAGACGAGATCGTCATCTTCATGAAAGCGAACTGGAAGTCTATCGCCGTCGCCGAGTTGGTGTTCCTCGTGGCATTCCTCGCTTTCTTGGCGATCCGACTCGCCAACCCGGATCTGTGGCATGCGTGGCGCGGCGGTGAAAAGCCGATGGACTTCGCCTACCTGAACGCCATCACACGATCGACCATAATGCCGCCCTACGACCCGTGGTTCGCCGGCGGGTATCTCAACTACTACTACTACGGCCAGTTCATCGTCGCGTCGTTGATTCGCATGACCGGAATCATTCCCTCGGTCGCATACAACCTGGCGGTGCCGCTGATTTTTGCCCTGTCCGCAACTACCGTTTACACGATCGCTTACAACTTGGTCGCGATGGCGATGCGGGCACGCGGCACGATCCGGCTCGGCAAAGCTCCGATAATGTTCGGCATCATCGCTGCATTGTTGGCTGTCGTAGCGGCAAACATCGACGGGTTAGCCCAAGTCGGCGCCGGACTTTACGACTCCTATTTCAAAGGACATGAGTTCCCTCAGTTCGATTACTGGCGCAGCACGCGACTTTTCGAACGAGACACCGGCGGCAACGAGATCACCGAATTCCCCTTCTTCACATTCCTCTACGCAGATTTGCACGCCCATATGATCGCCATCCCCTTCGCCGTCTTGGCATTGGGGCTTTCCATATCCGCCTTCCTGCGCGCCGGCATGGAGAGGTTGTCGCGTTTCGAGACCCTTGCTTCGTTGGTTCTGTTAGGCGTCGTCGTCGGATCGTTGCGCCTCATCAATTCTTGGGACTACCCGACTCAACTCCTCCTCGCTGCCGGTTTCATCTTCACCGGCGAGTTTCTCTACGGTCACCGAGGCAAGTTGATGGGCATCGCTCACGCGATCGGCAAGACTGCGATCGTCGGCATCGTCGGATACGGCGTGTATCTCCCCTTCCACAGCAACTTCGAACTCTTCAACAATGGAGTTGAGCTCAGCAAGTTCCAGACATCGCTCTGGCGCTATGTCGCAATCCACGCGATATTCCTCTTCGCGCTCGGATCTTGGCTGGTCATCGAATGGCGCCGTGGAACGTTCCGCTTCGATTCAATCGTTGGAATACTCAAAAACGATTTCGGTTATCCGAATTGGGCGAACACGGTCATCGTAGGCGCGTTCGGCGTGGTCTGGATCGCCGTCATCATCTCATATCCGCACTTCATCACCGTAATTGCCACTCTCACAGGTGCCGCGATATTGGCTCTGACGGGGCTCATGGCATATCTGCGAAGACATCCCGGACAACGCTACATAATCATCACCGTTGCCTTGACGATGATGGCGATGTTGATCGCCGCAGGAGTTGACATCATTACCGTCAAGAACGACATCGGACGCCAGAACACGATCTTCAAGTTCTACATCCAAGCGTGGTGGTTGCTAGCGATTGCAGCGAGTTACGCCTCGTGGCGACTCTGGGACGTCGGCGCGTTCATCACACGCAACATGAGCTTCGTCAAAGCGCTATGGATATCGGTTTTCGCTATCCTCGCGGTTGGAGTATTCATCTACCCGGTCATGGCGACTGACGTTCGGTTGGACGACCGTTTCAACATCATTGGACCGGGCATCGATGGCGAAGCCTACATGGACGAAGCGCTCTACAACACGAGGGGCGTCGAGATTGAAATCGCTTCGGATAAACCCGGAATCGAGTGGTTGCGCGAGAATGTGGATGGATCGCCGGTGGTAGTTGAGGCGCAGTGGGACCTGTACACGTGGGCCAACCGTATCTCGATATATACCGGGCTACCAACCATCTTGGGGTGGGATTGGCACCAGACGCAACAACGACACGAGTACCGCTGGGAAGTGCGGCGACGCAGGGCTGCCATCAACAACTTCTACACCACCAGAGACATCCGCGAAGCGCGTGAGTTCTTGGACGAATTCGATGTTCGATACGTCTACGTCGGAGAACTGGAACGCGGTGCCTACCCCTCCAGCGGCATCGAGAAATTCAACAACTCGGCTGAACTCAATCTGCACCCCGTGTTCAGCGAAGGCCCGGTGACAATATACGAATATCGTGGTTAAGGAAATCACGGGAATTGAAGAGATGCAATCACCCGCAATCGAAACCGCGGCTAAAGCGATCAGGGCAGTTGTCGATTTCTTGGTCCCTGTCGCATGTGTTCACTGCGGCGCCGAGGGATCTTTGTGGTGCGATCATTGCATCGAGAACTCCCCCAAACTTGCCGGCAACACATGCATCAAGTGCGGAGAGCGAACTTCAGAGAACATGAAACTCTGCGGCGACTGCGTCACTCTTCCGCCGCCGTTGGATAGGCTGGTCCCGACATTTCGTTACGGCGGTCCGATACGAAGCGTCGTCCACGCGCTCAAATACCGTAACGTAACGGCAATCGCCCCGGCGATGGCAGATACCATGTCCGCGCACAAATTCGCAACCCGAGCGAACCTTGATTGCGTCGCACCCGTGCCCGCGCATCGCGATCGTCTGCGAGAGCGTGGCTACAACCAAGCATCGATCCTGGCGCGTCAGATCGCCGACAAGCTACAGTTACAGTTCATCGAAGACGCTTTGACCAAGACTCGGGCCACACCATCACAGGTCGAACTCACTAGGCAACAACGAGCAATTTCGCTGAGAGGCGCGTTCGAAACCAACTACCGCTTCGACGACGCGCATGTCCTAATCATTGACGATGTCTGCACCACCGGTAACACGCTCATGAATTGTGCCGCCGCGTTGAAACTCGCCGGAGCCCGCCGCGTTTCGGCGATCGTTTTTGCCAAAGAGACTCTCGACGCCGAATTCGATAATGAAGGTTAGAACTCAACGGACACCAAAGACGAATGTTTTGAAAGACGTAAAGGCGATACTTTTTGACGTCTACGGCACGTTGGCTACTTGGTCTCCTGACCGTTACGTTATCCACTCACGCGCGGCATCGCAGTTCGGCATCGAGGTAACCAAAGAGGGCATCGACGCCGGCTACGCGGTCGCCGAGGCTTACATGACCCACGAAAACACCAAAACGCCCATCCGAGAGATGAAAAAATCCGAGCGCGATCAATTCTTCGCCAAATTCGAGCAGTTGGTCTTACAGGGATGCGGCATCGAAGTGGATCTCAACCTAGCCGACAAGATTTGGCACGCGGTGGCGACGCAGGAATATGAAATGGCCCTCTACGACGACGTCTTGTTCAACCTCGAAGCGCTCCGTTCTAGCGGTTACATCGTCGGAATCGTGTCGAACGTACCGAGCAGCGGCTCTGAACTAACCGACCAACTCGGACTATCAGGTAGTATCGATTTCGCGGTCACCAGCAGCGAAGTCGGATGCGAAAAACCTGACCGCCGCATATTTGCCGAGGCTTTGCGCCGAGCGAACGACACGTCGCCGAGCGCCGCCCTCATGATCGGCGACCAACTCGAATCTGACATCAACGGCGCCGTCGGAGCGGGGATCCAACCGGTACTGCTCGACCGCAACAACAATCACGCCGGTTTCGACGAACATCCCCGAATCACTTGTTTGACCGAATTACAAAGCCTTCTTACTCGAAAATAAATCGAACAACGCTATCGACGAAACGCAAGAGATGATGAACAAAACTCAACGCCTTCAACGCTGGTACGACGAGAACGGGACCGCCGACAGTCTGTTGTTCGGCGAGTTCATGCACCTCGGAGCCAACCAGACCATCCTAAAAGTGGGAATCGTCGACATCGAACCAGACGAAAACACCGTGATCCTCGACATGGCCTGTGCAGTCGGCGGAAACGCAAGGTGGCTCACATCCCTTTACGACTGCACCGTTTACGGCAACGACATCGACGAGGACGCAATCGCTACCGCTACAGACCTGGCGCGCATCGAAGGCGTCGATCATCGCTGCAACTTCATCGTGGCACCTGTAGAAAACACGGGTCTCGAAACCGAATCGGTCGACCTGGTCGTCTCGACTGACATCTACGACATGGACGAGGTGGTAAGGGTCCTGAAACCCGGTGGCCGCTTCCTCCTGAGCGCACTATTCCGACTCGACGCCCCTGATCCCGAAGAGATCGCGACCCAGCACGGACTTGAGGTCGAACTCCGACGCGACGTCACTGAACTCGCCCAATCCTTCCTCCACTCCAAAGAAGAAGAAGCACGCCTGCTGCAAAAGTCGAGAATCATCACCGACCGCCAACTGATAACCGTCATCAACAACGCCCTGCGACGCCGAGGCGGTCATCATCTGCTAGTCAGGTGGCGGAAGGGAGATGCATGATCGCCTTCCGCCCACTCTTCGAATCGGAGCAGAGCAGAGAACTATGGATAAATCGCCAGCGTTTCCAACCCCGTCGTTTCGGGTAACCCCAGCATGAGGTTCATGTTTTGGACGCCGGCTCCAGCGGCACCTTTGACTAGGTTGTCGAGCGCGGTTACCACAATCAATCGGCCGCTGTAGACGTTGACGTTGATCAGGACATGGTTGCTGCCCCAAGTCTCTTTGGTTGACGGCGCGGATGAAACTACGCGGACGAAAGGCTCGTCGGCGTAGAAAGTGCGGTAAATGTCGGTCACGTCTGCTTGGGAGACCTCGCTCTTTAGCGTCGCGTAGTGGGTGCCAAGGATGCCGCGCGTCATCGGCGCGAGATGCGGGACGAACGTCACCTTAACCTCGCCGTGCTTGGACAGCGCGCTCAGCTCCTGGGCCATCTCGGGCATGTGCCGGTGGCCGCTCAGCCCGTATGCCGACATGTTGTCGTTGATCTCGTTGAAGTTGTACGCGATGTCGCCTCTACGGCCCGCGCCTGAGACGCCGGATTTCGAGTCGCTGATGACATCGGTTTCAATGATGTCCGAGTCGAAAGCCGGAGCCAGTCCGAGTATCGTTCCAGTTGGATAGCAACCGGGGTTTGCGATCAGCCGGCTGCGCTTGACATCTTCGCGGTGCAGTTCCGGCATTCCGTAGACCGCGCTCTCAATGTGTTGCGGACATGGGTGTTCGGTCTTGTACCAGCTCTCAAAGACGTTGACGTCTTTCAACCTGAAGTCTGCGCTGATGTCGACACATCTGACATCCGCCTCGATGAAGGGGCTCAACGCTTCGGCGCTCGCCGCGTGGGGGAGCGCTGAGAACACGAAATCAACTGACGCATCGAGATTGGGTGAGATCGTCATGTCGGCGTCGAGAAGGTGCGGATAGGCCTCGCTGAGCTGTTTGCCAGCCGCGCTTCGACCGGTTACCTGCTCGACCGTCACATCTGGATGTCGGTAAAGGATGCGCGCCAGTTCGGAACCGGCGTATCCGGTAACGTTGATGATGCCGACACGCGTCTTAGACATCGCTTATCTCCGCCTCTCGTGCTTGACGATTCTGGGATGGGATTGAAACCTGATTCTATCCTGACGGCCTCCGACGCTGCTTCACATACTCGACGACCGCATGTATACCGTCGGGCGGCGCGCCGAGTTCGATCGCCCTAGTGATATCCGCTTCCGCGAGTTCATCCTGCCCTAACGCAGTCCTCGCAACCGCACGGTTGCCCAATGCATCCGAGTTTTCGGGCTCCAACTCCAACGCCCGATCGAAACTTATCACCGCTTGCTCGAAGAAACCCATGCTCAAATGCGCCGTTCCGAGATTGAACTGGATCATTGCGTTCTCGGGATCTAGCCACGCCGCCTCTTCAAAATCCCGCGCCGCTGCATCCGGTTGCCCGAGCTGTGCCGACTTCAATCCCCGCGCGAAGAATTCTGATGATGTGGTAGGTTCAGACACTGAGCGCCACCGCTTGCCACTTTGCCGCCGACACACATTCAAGGATAAGCGTCGTCAAATGAAAATCGCTCTTATCGGTCAATCCGCGTTTGGAAAAGCGGTCCTCGAGGCTTTGGCAGAACGCGGCGAACACGAAATCGTCGGTGTTTTCGCCGCGCCCGACGGACGCCATACACGAGAGCCACTCGCAACCGCCGCCGAGGATCACGGCATCCCTGTCTGGCAGTTCAATCGGATGCGAGACCTAGAATGCATCGAAGTGTTCCGATCTCTCAACGCCGACCTCTGCGTCATGGCCTACGTCACCGACATCGTTCCGAATGAAATCATCGACGCACCGAGCCGCGGCACCATTCAATACCATCCCTCGCTCCTGCCGTTGCACCGGGGACCAAGCTCGATCAACTGGGCGATCATCCATGGCGATACAGAGACCGGCCTGTCGATTTTCTGGCCCGACGCGGGTCTCGACACCGGACCGATTCTCTTGCAGAAACGCGTCGCAATAGCATCCGACGACTCCGTCGGTTCCCTCTACTTCAACCACCTGTTCCCAATGGGCGTCGAGGCTTTAGCGGAATCGGTGGATCTGGTAGCCAGTGGAAACGCCCCGCGAATCATCCAAGACGAGTTGGGTGCCACTTACGAAGGTTGGTGCAGTTCCAAGGACGCGCAAGTCGATTGGTCGCAAAACGTCAACGCCATCCATAACTTGATCCGCGGCTCCGATCCCCAACCGGGCGCGTGGACGACTCTGGACGAAGAAAAGATCGCATTGCTCGGCAGTACCGTAGCGATTTCCGATCGTGCAGATGCGTCGCCAGGAACAATCCTCGACATCGACACCACAGGAATGACTGTCTCTACCGACGGTGGTTCCGTCAAAATCAAGCGCGTCCGAGTCGGTCGCGGCCTGAAAACCCCAGCGCACGAAAGCGGTTTGTCAGTAGGCGATTGCTTCAGTTGATTCGAAACCAATCGACCATGAGTTGTGTCACGCGTTGCGGTGCCTCCAACTGGACTAAGTGACCGCAGTCATCAAGGACCTCAAGCCTCACATTTGGCAACGACTCGACCGCTCGTCTGCTGTGACGGGTCGGGATAATCCTGTCCGAATCTCCCCAGATCAGCAGTGTCGGCACCTCAACCTTTGCGAGTTCCGAGTCGGACAAGACGTCATGCTGGCCAGCGAATCCGGTGAAACTCCTCAACCCTTGGCGAAATGATTCAGTGGCGCCGTTCCGACTGCCCACTTGAAAATGCAACTCTTTCCACATATCACGCTCAACTGAGGGGCCGGATCGTTGCGCTTCGAACCGATCGAAAAAGAAGTTACGGTCGCCTCTGGAGTCGTATCTCACAAACCGTTGCACCATGCGGACCGATGCGAGCCGCAGCAACCAGTTCAACCCCAGGCCAAATCCTGGCGACGACATCAACACCGCGCTGTTGAATCGTTCCGGCTCGCGGGTCATCGCTCCAATCGAACCCAACGCTCCCATCGAGTGACCTGCAATGTCAGCGACATCGATACGGAGAGTATCCATCACGCCCAAAATCACATCTGCGATCTGCGCCCTAGGCGCGTGCACGCGATCCGGAATTTCGGACATACCGAACATCGGGACATCAGGAACGATCACTCTATGGTCCGTGGCCAATGCGGCGATCTGCCTATGCCAAACAGCCCCGCCACTGCCGGCTCCGTGCATCAACAACACCGGAGGCCCATCCCCAAACTCCATCACGTGAATGCGGCGGAACTCACCCGCCGGTACATATCGCCCCTCGTACCGCAAGTTCGAGAGCGCCATCAATCGATCGCCTGCCGCGCGAATGCGCTCCAAGCTCTGATCTGTTGCCGAAACGACCATTTCAGCGGCAATATCCAAGGTCCAACTGCCTAACTATTGACGAATTCCACTAAAGCGTCATGTCTAAAATTGGGGTTGCATGACATTATCCGATACGAAAACTGAATCTGAACATTCGCAACCCAGTTCAGGCGACGAAGCTGACCTGATGCTTCGGGAAGCGGAAACCCTCCTTGAGTTCGATCGCGTTCGCGACATGCTCGCCAGCGAAGCAAGGTTCTACATGTCGCGCGAAGTAATACGCGCAATGCGGCCTCTTCGCCACCCCGAAGACGTCACGCGCCTGCAGGACGAGACCGCCGAAGCAGTCATGCTACTCAACAGCAAGGGCGACATCGGCTTGGCAGGGATGCGAGACCCTCGGGAGCCGCTGCGTCGCGCCATCCTCGGCGGTGCCCTCAACGGTTCAGAATTGCTGATGCTTTGCGGCATATTCCAATCGATGTGGGTGGCCAGATCGACGGTGATGATGATCGCAAATGAGGCACCATTGCTCTCCGACATGGCGTTTCAGATCCGCGACCTTCGCGAGGTGCGAACGGGTATCGTAGAAGCCCTCTCCGATTCCGGTGATGTGCTCGACAGCGCCACGCCCCGTCTAGGCCAGATGCGCGAGCGTTCGCGTTCCTCATATCAACGCGCAATGCGAATCATGGAGCGATTGGCATCGCGCGAAGATCTGAAACCGGTGTTGCAATCAAACGTGATCGCTTCACGCGGCGATCGCTTGGTTCTCGAAGTCAAGTCCTCGCATCGCGGATTCGTGCAAGGCATCATCCACGACGTTTCTTCCAGCGGACAAACCGCTTTCATCGAACCATTCGCGGCGGTCGACGCGGCGAACGAGTGGCGTAAAGCCGCATACGAGGCGGAGAAGGAAGCGGAGCGCGTGCTCCGAAAACTGTCGCGCTCGATCGCCGTTCACGGCGAAGATGCGATGGCATCCCTGCAATCCGCCGCCAACCTCGATGCAGCGGTAGCGAGGGGCCGTTTGTCGTTAAAAATAGGTGGTGTTCGCCCTAATACCAACTCCAATCCCGCTTCGGACGAACCCATCGGACTGGTTCTGCTCGAGGCGCGCCACCCCCTTCTCGGCGATCACGCAGTGCCGATAACTATGCGACTCGACTATATGAGACGCGGATTAGTGATCACCGGACCCAACACCGGTGGCAAGACAATCGCGCTCAAGACGCTCGGGCTGATGGCCCTGATGCACCAATCAGGATTGCAGATACCGGCGCGCGAAGCATCCGTATTACCCGTTTTCGAAGGTGTGTACGCCGATATCGGAGACGCCCAGAGCATCGACCGATCCGTCTCCACGTTTTCATCCCACATGGAACGAGTGATACGAATCCTCGCACACGCCTCGAATAGATCTCTTGTGCTACTCGATGAACTTGGTACAGGAACCGATCCCGAAGAAGGCTCCGCCCTCGCCCGCGCCATCTTGGATCGCTTGGTCAAAAATGGCGCTTGGACTTGCATCACCACACACCATCGTCCAGTATCCGAATTCGCCGCAAAACACGACCATCTGGCCAACGCTTCAGTCGAGCTCGATCCTGAGACGATGCTCCCCAACTATCGCCTCATCATGGGCTTCCCTGGCCAGAGCTACGCCATGCAAGTCGCCCAACGTCTCGGGCTCGGACAACAAATCATCGATGACGCCGTAACGATGCTCGATCCCCTCCGGTCGCAGACCGAGAGTCTCCTTAAATCGTTGCAACGCGAACGAGACCAGATCAGCGACGTCCAACAGCAAGCCGCCGAAGACCGCGCTGATGCGGAGCGAATGCGCGCCGAAGCAGCAGCACATCTGCAACATGCCGAGAACGAACGCGACAAAGCGATCGACGAGGCGCGCGACCAGCTCAAACACGAGGCGCAACGCGTACGTCGACAATTGCGTCGTCTAATGCGCGAAGCGGAGCGCGACAAGACTTGGCACCAAGCGAGACAATCGGTTGCCGATGTTGCACGATCAGTTGGCAGTAAAAACTGGGTGGGTGACCTGCAACCCGCAACTTCGAGCGACCGGTCAAGCCCTGCTCGTCATGACGAATCGCCGAAGTTCTCGATCGGAGACACCGTCAAAGTCGAGAGTCTGGGCATAACTGGTCAGATCGTCGAGCTGGACCGTGACGGGCGCGCCGTCATCTTGTCCGGATCGATGCGATTTCAAGCGCGCCCGCATATGATGACGCTGGTCAAGGTTGCCACCAACGCGTCCGCGTCGGCCCAAACCTCAACGCACCAACCAACGCCGACGAGGATGACCCGTGTTTCCGATGTCGCGGGCGACCTAGACGTTCGAGGGTCCCGTGTTCACATGATCGAATCGATGATCCCGCAGTTCATCGACAGAGCCTTCATGCAAGGACTCACCAGCGTCCGCATCATCCACGGCGAAGGCACCGGCGCACTCAGGCAAGCCGTCCGCGACGTCCTGTCGCGCGAATCCCATGTCGAGACTTTCCAACCCGCGCCACGAAACGCCGGCGGCAATGGTGTCACGATAGCGATGTTCGAATGAGCCATGTTCGCACCGCGACTTGAGACTTCGTTTCAATTTACGATTGATTTTCGTGACCATTTTGATTGGTCACAATTGCCGCTCGATGGTGGCGGACTGAATAGGGATTAACAGGACTCAGTGCCATTGCAAACGCATTCCCGCGCGTCGATCACTAAATTCTGTTTAATAGCTCTGCTGTTGTTCGCCGTTATTTTTGGGTCAAACGTCTTGCCCCACCGATCGGAAACAGTCGATGCGCAGGCTTCCGGCATATGCGATAGGTCCCCATCGGTTCGATCGGCGATCCTCAGGCAACTGGGAAATGTCTCATGTGACGAGGTGACGAGCGCCGATCTGGCAACCATTGAATTTCTCTGGATCCGCTTTTTCTTCGGTAGTTTGGCAACAGGCGACCTGGATGGCCTAACCGGTTTAGAGTTTTTGGGGTTGAGTGGCAGCAATATCGATCCGTTCCCAGCCACAGTTTTCAAAGATCTAGGCAGTTTGGAATTCCTGTACGTGCGTGATGGCACCGCGACAGAACTAGCAGTAGACAGTTTCACAGGCCTAGTCGGATTGCAGTCTCTCATCTTTTCCGGCCCCGACGTCACAACGATCAATCCAGGCGCATTCAACGGGCTGACCAGTTTGGAGTCCCTCAGTCTGTAAGTCAATGAACTCACGGCGATCAATGAGGATACGCTTAGTGCTTTGGGCAGTTCGACTGCGTTTGAAACCCTCAGAATTTCAGGAGACAATATCGCAACCATCGCCACGAACGCGTTTGACGACCCCACCAACTTGGACTACCTCAGAATCCAGGCTGACGCGGTTGAAACGATCCGAGCCGGCATGTTCAACGGGCTGGGCAACCTGACTTGGCTGGTCTTTATTGGGGAAAGTGTCGAAACCGTCGAGGCAGGCGCGTTCAGCGGCGTGGGCGAATTGGTCGTTGACGAACCGCTAGCTGAGGATGAAGAAGACGAAGATTACGGCGTCATCTATTTGGTGTTGGACTCGCTAGCGACTTTGCATGCGAACACGTTTTCGGGTTTGATGAAACTCGAGCGCCTAGCGTTAGCTGGCGACATGCTGAGCACGCTAGAACCCGACGTATTCAATGGTTTGACCAGCCTAGATGTCCTCTACATCGACGGCGGCGAGATCGAAACAGTTGCTTCAGGAGTTTTCGATGACCTGCCAATGGATTTCAATACATTGCGTCTGGATCGGGGTGGCAAGGAGATCTTAGGGTCTGGTTTTCTGAGTGAACTGCCGGGCGTGGAAACCATCGACGTCTGGGATGAAAGCTTGACGACCATCAAAGCGGGGTTTTTCAACGGACTCGGTACCTTGAAGCAGTTGCTCTACTACGCGGGCAATATCACGACCGTGGAACGTGGCGCGTTTGCAGGGTTGACGGAGTTGACCAAACTGGATCTTAGCAACAACAAAATCACATCACTGCCCGATGACATTTTCGATCCATTGACAATGTTGGAAGAACTCGAACTCGGCGGCAACCCGTTAGTCAGTTTGCCAGCCGGATTTATCGCTTCGCCGCCATGTGGAATGACAACGTTTGATATCAGTGGCTTCGAGATCAAACAAATCCCTATGGGAGTGGTCGATGGTGTCGAGTACAACATCTTGCCAACGCTCCCTCAACCGGGAGTCAACGGCTGCGGTCCGGATCAGGGCATCAGGCATCTGATACTGGACGACATTCCGTTGACGCAAGCCGACTTGGATTTGATCGAACCTTACAAGGCGTTGGAGACGTTGTCGGTCGCGAATACCGGCATAACGGCGGAGCAAGCGATCAACGTCCGTCGCGGGCAGGGCCTGGTTACACTCAAGAGCCTCGACCTCTCGCACAACGATCTCAGCGCATTGAACGGACCGGCGCAACGAGCCGCTTTGGGAGTTGTTCTCGCCAGATTAGTGAATCTGGAGGAGCTCTATCTAGCCGGCACGGGAATCGATGGCGACACCGCGCTCGTTATCGTTCAGAACATCAACCCCAACATCAGAGAACTGTCGCTGGCAGGCAACAATCTTGAGGATTAGAACCACTCCGACTTGGTGCACGATTTGACACCAGCGTGGGATCGATTGTGGGATGAATGGGATCTCATCGACTTGTCCGATACAGCCATCAACGCTCAAACGGCCAGCGCCATCGTCCCGTATATCGAGCGGACGCATGAGGGAGTCCCCGAAGAAGCAATCGCGGAGCTGGGCGAACCCGGGTTCCACAGCGGCGTCACGTTGGACCTTTCCAACAACTACTTGACGCGTTTCGGGTCCGGATGGAAGAGGAATTGGGAATTCGTTGATGTGATCGACCTTTCTTGCAACGAACTGACGACTGTGAGACCTGAATGGTTCCTGCCCGTCAGAAACCACCTAGAAACCCTGTTTCTATAAGGTCATCCGTTTGACACACGACTAGACCGAGACGAATTCGAGGCCGTCTTACCGAACATTGATCTGCACACTTTCTCGTTCCGCGGATGCCAACGATCCAACTACAACATCCCAAAGAGCGTCGCCATGGAGCTGCGCCTCGAACCTACCATTCGAGATATCGCCATTAACCCCGGCCGCACCGTGAGGCTCGAGGTGGACGTCTACGGTAGGCAGGACATTCTCGAGAATTCGCTCGCCGATTCGGTCATCATCATCTGGGACGACGAACATGTCGGAGGCACCTTCACCGGGACCGGTCGCCAAGTCGAATATACCGCGCCCGAATCGCCGGGGAACTACACGATCATCGCTCGCGTCAGCTCCGAGCAATGCTTCGGCGACTTTGAGCAATGTACTGCTCATTTCCAGTTGAAGGTAAACCGTAAAGCCAGTGTCGACACCGCCTCGGTTCGACCCGTCAACCCAACAGGCGTCATTCCTTCCATCCTCACGGGCGACGACGGAACCGCGTACGAGGTCCTTACACCAGTTGACGGCGGACAATACATCGGCGACGGCTTCAACCTCACCGCACCGGCCAGCGCTTGTCCAGAACGGCGAATTCATCGGCGTCAGCATCCAACGGGCCCAACTTGCCTCGAATGTGGGCCAAACGCACCAACGCTACACACTCGGCGGTTACTGGTACAACATCTCGGCCATCGACGCCAATAACGAACCGATATCTAACTATCAGCTAAACGCGCCATCACTGGTGTGCGTACGATTGCCCAGGGAATTACGGAGCAGGATCGATGACGTCGCGATCGTCGCTATGGTATCTGGCGCCCAAAGCTTCACTATTCTGTCGAGCACGGTCCGCATCAACCCTGACGGCTCTACCGACCTGTGCGGAAACCTCAGCGTCCTGCCCGCCAATGTCACCGCCGCCAAGCGCGCGGTGCACCCGATGCGTTGCCGACGCCGCTTCCGGGTCAACCCAACGAAGCTGCACACCCCGACGCCGGAGGACGCGACCTGCCAATCGGCGCGTTGATCGTCGTGATGCTGTTGGGAATCTTGGTTACGTTAGTCGGCGCACGGCGCTTAGCGCGCAATACGTGTCGCCAGACAGACCTGACAGACCACCGCGTTCGGTTGTCTACCCCGCAGTAACGCCCAGCGCGTCAGCATCAACCATTCGCGCCCGCAGCTGCCCGCAGCCAGCATCGATGTCGATGCCTTTTTCGATACGCACCGTCGACGGCACGCCGTAGCGAAGTAGCACTTTCTGGAACCTGTCCGCCGCTTCGCGGCTGGTCCGCTGATACGGCCCATCAGCCGTCGGGTTTACCGGAATGAGATTGACATGGCAGAGCATCCCGGTAACCAATTCACCTAGCTTGCGAGCGTGGCTCGTGGAGTCATTTTGTCCCTGCAAAAGGACGTATTCGAAGAAAATGCGCCGATCTGTCATCTCCACGTACCGACGACAAGCGTCTATCAGGACGGATAACGGGTAGCGGCGGTTGATCGGCATCGTCTCCGACCGGGTTTCATCGTCGGGAGCATGAAGCGATACCGCCAAGTTGATCTGGATGTTCTCACCGGCCAGCTGCAATATCTGAGGAACCAACCCCACCGTCGACAACGTGATGTGCCGAGCACCGACCGCCAAACCATTCGCGTCGTTGATCGATCGGATCGCCGACATTGTGTTCTCGTAGTTAGCCAACGGTTCGCCCATGCCCATGAAGACGACGTTCGTCACACCTTGGACGCTACCCAGCTCCCGCTCTCCATCTGCCACTTGAGCACGATCCTCGGCGAGTGCGATTCGTTGCATGAAAATGATCTGAGCCACGATCTCGCCAGTCGTCAACTGCCTACGGAAACCCTGTTGACCCGTTGCGCAAAACGTGCAACCCAAAGCACAACCAGCCTGCGTTGACACGCAAACCGTCTTGCGCGCCTTACGGTGCCCGTCCGCCGAATAGCGCATTAGAACCGTCTCCACCAACTCCCCATCGTCCAGCCGGAACAAGGCCTTGTCAGTCGAGGCGTCGGCGGATGCCAGATACATCACCTTCTCAAGCGGGTTCGACGCATATCTCCGCGCCAGCTCCTCCCGCAACCCCTTCGGCAACGTCGTCACCGACTCGAAATCTGGAATACACTCCCGATGCAAGGCCTGCCAGATCTGTTTGGCACGAAACTTCGACTGACCCAACACATCAACCACCTCACGCTCCAACTCAGAGCGCGAGAAGTCCAAGATTATAGGTTTTTGATCCGATGGAGCGGCAGTCGAAACAGACATGCACTCAATGCTAACGCGTGGCTCGGAACAGTTTCTCGGAGATGTGTCGCCCCAATGCGTGGCACACAACCACCGCGGGACGCACACAACCACCGCGGGACGCACACAACCACCGTCATTCCCGCGCAGGCGGGAATCTAGAAAGTCGGTCAAACGAATCGGGGACGCACATTCACCTAACCGAGCATCTCGCCACACATGCGGGTTCATGTGGTAGGGCAGTCTGTACAATCCGCCCTCATGGATACGGCAGCGAACAAGCTCTACTTGGGCGACAACCTCCACATCCTTCGCGAAAACGTCGCGGATGAGAGTGTCGATCTCATTTACCTCGATCCGCCCTTCAACTCCAACGCCACCTACAACGTCCTATTCCGAGAGCGAAGTGGCGAAGAGTCCGCCGCCCAGATATCCGCCTTCGAGGACACTTGGAGGTGGAGCATCGAGTCCGAGTACGCCTTCCAAGACGTCATTACTGACGGCCCCGAAAAACTGGGCGACCTTCTCCAGTCCATGCGCGGATTCCTCGGTCAAAACGACATGATGGCGTACCTGACCATGATGGCCCAACGCATGGCCGAACTCCACCGCGTCCTGAAGCCGACGGGCAGCATCTACCTCCACTGTGACCCGACCGCGAGTCACTATCTCAAGTTGATGATGGATGCTGTCTTCGATCAACGGAACTTTCGTAATGAGATAATTTGGCGTCGCACGACTTCACATAGCGACGCGAAAGGTTTGGGCAGAGTTCATGACATTATCCTTCTGTACAACAAAACCGCTGACTTTAACTGGAACGAAATCTTCCATGAGCTCGACCCAGACTATGTGAAGAACTATTACCGCTACACAGATCCCGATGGGCGTGTTTTCATGTCGGGCGATCTTTCTGGTGCCGGGCCAGGACCGGCGCGTAATTTCGAGGATCGCGGATTGATCCCACCTCCTAGCGGCCGACACTGGATGTACGGCGACGATGGGATACTCAAGTTGCTTCAGGAACACAGAATTTATTGGACGCGTAATGGTGTTCCAAGGCTGAAGGTCTATTTGGACGAGAACCAAGGATATCCGGCACAAGATTTGTGGACAGACATACAACCATTGCGGTCTTGGCACAAAGAACGACTTGACTACGATACCCAAAAGCCCGAAGCCCTGCTCGAACGCATCATTAACGCCTCCAGCAACGAAGGTGACTTAGTTCTCGATCCGTTCTGCGGCTGTGGAACCGCCGTCGCCGTCGCCGAACGACTCAAGCGTCGATGGATAGGCATAGACATAACCCACCTTGCAATATCCCTCATGAAGAGTCGACTCCGAGATACTTTTAACTCCGAGCTCTCCGACTACGATGTAGTAGGTGTCCCTCAGGACGTCGAAAGCGCCCGCGCGCTCGCCGTCGAAAGCGAACACGACGGACGCTACCAGTTCGAGTACTGGGCGTTAGGACTCGTGGACGCTCGTCCATCCAACCGGGGACGCAGAGGCGCGGACTCAGGCATCGACGGATACATCAACTTCTTCGACGACAACAGCGGGAAGGCCAAGCGCATCATCGTGCAGGTCAAAAGCGGCCATGTCCGCCGCGACATGATAGCCACCCTCAAGGGCGACATGGCCCGCGAGAACCCCGAAATCGGACTCTTCATCACGCTGAACCCGCCTACACGCCCGATGATTCAGGAAGCAACCTCGGCCGGCATCTACGCGCCCGAACACTACCCCAATCATCGATACCCGCGTGTCCAGATACTCACTATCGAGGAACTGTTGTCCGGCATGCAACCCGAATACCCACGCTTCGCGCCCGATGCCACATTTGCCCGCGCTCCTCGCCGCCGCCAGTCGTCGAGTTCGCAGCGTTTGTTGGATTGATCCGAAACTAATGATGGATCCGCTGCCTGTCTAGACACCTGTCTGAAGTCGGTCTTTCTGATGTGTAATTCGAGCCGACGTGATCCTTTGGCTGATGTTGATGTTCATATCTGATGTTGGAAGTCGTTATAGTTACTCGTCCAGAGCGGCGTGGCGGATTCCTTCAATCGAAACGTTGTGTCCGACAACTGAATCCACATCGCCTTCTAGAATATCGACAACTCTGGAGGATTCCTTCCGACGGAGTTTTACGGTGATCGAATCTCCGGCCCTCAACCCGTGATCCCCATCCCAAAATTCCAGTTCGTATTTCTGCTTTAGATCGATTAAGTCAACGGAATCTGTCCATTCTGCGTCGGATGCCGAAAAGAACAAGCAACGCCCTCGACCAACGATTCGTAGCGGCTTCGTTTCTCCGTTCACGATCACATCAACATGGTGGGTTAAACGGTTGACCAAATAATGTTTCGCGTCTACCAACTTTTCGGCTACCTCCGTCACTCGGACCAAACCATCTTCCGAGGGTGTAATGCCCCATCCCCCGTCGGCATATTTCTCAACATATCCCAGCCTAGTTCCGGCCGGCGTTGCAACCATGCCATGCGTTTCGTTGTTATTGAACCATTGGACTTCCGGCACTGCATCGGGATTGCGTCTTTGCAATCCCTTGGATAGATAGGAGAATCTGTAAATGAGGTAGCGAACCGCGGGATCGTTCGACTGCGTAAGTTCCGCGTGGGCGGTTTCGAGTGTTAGTTTGATGAATTCGTTGTCCGAGACGTTGAATTCGATGGATACCGCATCTTGGAGGGCGCTACGCCGAGTCTTGTGTACCTTGAAAAGCCAATTCAGATACCAATGGATTGTTTGCTTCTTGTGTTCATCGTCTGAAACGTATGCCATGTTTTCCATTCGATACATCGCATGGAGGAGATATTCCTCGACCCGTTGCGATACGGTCTGGTTGGGTCCGGGACCGATTACAGACGCTAGAGCGCAAAGCAATTCTCGATGTATTAGAGGTGAAATATACGGGATAGGATCTTCGCCTTTAGGGTTTTCGCCGATTGCCCAGTAACTTAATGCGTTGAACGCGTTGGCGTAGCCGGTTTTGGACAGATATCCATCGAGCAAGCGAAAATGACGAAGTCCGTTGGCGTTGGTGTTGTACTCAAAGAAATCAACTGCATCGCTGAAAGCCAAGTCTAGAAACGTTGCTGAAGGTTCATCGCATTCTTTCAGGTCGCGGTAAAGCTTGTGTAGAGAATGGGTTTCTTCACGCGGTGCGCCGGCTTCTGCGATCAATGCTTTCAACCCTCTTTCTATCGCTAGATGGGCGATTGGCACACGGTTTGTGAGTTGAACGAAGTTCACCTCCGGCACCATATCTCGTTGCATCGGAGCGGAGTCTAGGATCGCGATCACGTCCTTAATCGATCCTTCGATCTTGTAACGTTCCATTCTGTCCATTTAGTGGGTTTTCCCTGAATATTCGGCATCCAGTTACATAAGATCCTATAAAGGCGCTTTGCGCCGATCGGAAGGCATTAAGACGCTGCGGTTGCCAATGGTAGCGTCGCTCAAGAACATGGCAGGGGAGAATCAATTCCCCCCTCACCCTGGCCCTCTCCCACATCGAGGAGAAGGGGTGGTTGACTTAGTCAACCACCACCACATCCCCCACCCTGAAATGCGCCAACGCGTCCTCATCAACCTCAACGCCCAATCCCGGCGATTCAGGAACTGCGACATGACTATCCGTCTGCTTGAACACCGGATCGGTCAACGCGAACCGGATCGGATGCGGCGTCTGATCGAACTCTGTTACCGGCTCGTTGACGTATGGCTCTTTCGGGTGCGCGGGTGGCGACTGCGAAACTGTGGCGAGCGTGTGCAGAATGGCTGAAAAGCTGATGGCAGTGTTCCAGAAATGCGGCACGAATCGCACATTGAACGCCTCGGCCATCGAAGCCGAGAGTTTCAACTCCGTTATGCCGCCAACATTCACAATCTCCGGCTGAATGATGTCGAAGATGCGTTTCTTTAGCAGCTTCGCCACCTCTCGTCGCGTGCTCGCCGACTCTCCGCCCGATGTCGGGACCGGCGAGCGCGTCGTCACCAGCAAATTGTCATCGTCCGCCCGCGATGAGCAAGGCTCCTCGAACCACGTAACGTCCGCGTCGGCAATGCGATTAGCCACCTGAATCGCGGTCATCGGATCGTACGCTTCATTGGCATCCACCATGATCCGAATGCCGTCACCCACCTGTTGCCGAAGCGCATGAACGCGATCAACATCGTCGCCCAATTTCAACCCGCCGATCTTCATCTTCATGCCCGAGAAACCCTGATCGACATACCCTTGAGCTTCTTCGAGGAAATCTGACCATGTAGGGTCCTTCAAATCGGAGGGAACGTAATAGAGACCTGTGGCGTAAGTACATATCCGGTCACGTACCTTGCCACCGAGCAGTTCATACACCGGCAAACCTCGAGAACGCCCCACCAGATCGTGCAACGCCATGTCGATCGCGCTCGCGACGTTCGACGAGAAGCCGGTGAACCCTCCGCCCTGATACGTGGGATTAACAATCGACTGCCAAATCGCACCGATGCGTTCAGGGTTTTCGCCGATCAATCGAGACGCGGCTCCCGCTAGCGCATCAGAGCTCGTGCCAGTTTCGCCCCATCCATACGAACCGTCGTCCGCAACGATCTTCACCACGGTGGTACGGCGTTCATCCGTCCACCGCTGCGACCAACCGAACGGCTCGTCCAGTTTGCCGACTAGAGGATGGATCTCGATGCGTTCGATCTTCACGTCAGCTGTCGCCAGTCGTCGTCAAGTTCGGCGAAGCGTTCATGCAAAGTGTCCACGAAGGCGCCGTCGATGCTGAGTGCATCGTCGAGGGTCTTAATGTTCGATGCCATGTGCCGCGGGTTCTTCGTGCCGATGATTGCGACGTGAATCTCTGGATGGGCAAGCGTGAAGCCCATCGCCGCCACTATCGGGTCGTCTGGCTCGCCGGCCACTTCACCCGCCGATTGAACCGCTTGACATCTTTGTAGGTATGTGTTGTCGTAGCCGCGCCGCGAGCTGGACATCCCGGATTTCGCCATGCCCCACGTCGCTCCCGCGATCGGGCGCTTGACGATCACGCCAATGCCCTTGTCGGCGCACTTCTCCAGCAGACCCGTTGTATAAGCGCGCTGTTCGACAACATTGAAGCTGGTCTGCAATGTAGCGAAGACCCCCGAATCTACCGCCCAGTGCGCCGCTTCGTTGTCGCCGGAGTAGCCGATGAGTCGGGTTTTCCCGGCATCTCGTGCATCTTCAAGAGCTCGAATGATGTCGCCCTTCTCTAGATCGGGAACACCGCAAGAGTGAAGTTGAACCAAATCGACATAATCAGTGTTCAAACGACGCAAGCTACGGTCGATTGAGTCCCGGACCGTCTCATACGTCCAATCGCTCCCATTCAACGCATCTCCGCGCGCATGGCCAGCTTTGGTCACAAGCACATACTCGTCTCTTCGGTTGGCGACGGTGCGTCCAATCAACTCCTCTGAAATCCCGTAACATGCCGCGGTATCGAGGAAGTTGATCCCCAAATCGAGCGCATTGTTCAAGACGCTCCCGGCCTGCTCAACGTCATCGAAATCTAGCTCAGATCCGATCTCAGCCAATCCGGCACCCAATCTAGATACCGCGTAGCCCGTCTTTCCAAAATCCACTGTCTGCACGTGTTCACTCCTTTTGCAGTTAGAGAATTGCTCTAATCATCTATTGGTGTCAGGCCAAATCACTTTAGCGGTCCAAGCACCTTCAAAGCATGTACCGTCGTTCAACACCGCGTCTCTCATGATGCACCTGTACATATTCGTGTTGCTGAAGTTGGCATCCCGCAGATCAGCGCCTGCCAAGCTAGTGCGAAACAGCGCGGCGTTGCTGAGGTCTGCCTCAACGAACTTAGTGCGCCGAGCCCATCCCTCGGAGAGGTCTGCGTCACGCAAGCACGCACCAGTAAGGTCGGCGTTATCCAGGATGACCCTCGCCAGGTTCCAACCTGCAAAGTTCATTCCAGCCAAATCCGCGCCTGAAAGATCTAAGCGATCCGCCGGATTCTCTGCCCGCCAATCGTCTACGGCCGCAACGCCCATCTTGACGGCTTGTAGGTGTTGTTGGTTCAATTTTCGGCGGTTACAGTGAGTTTGCTTCAGTGAGTAAGGGTCGACGACCACACTCGCCAAATGTTACTCGATTCGCAAAGGCGCTCAACCCGACTTAAGCGCGACGCGCGGTGAAACAAATATGAAACAAATATTTATTACCTTGAACTCAATTGGCGCTTAATCGCGCCTGTGAGATCCGATCATATTCAGGAGAGACGAAGACAATGGCAAACGCCGATGATGTGATCAAGGTGATGGAAGAGTCGGGTGCGCAATGGTTGGACCTGCGCTTCATCGACGTTCCGGGCACTTGGCAACATGTGTCCTTCCCCAAGCATGAAGTAACGGAGGACCTTTTCGCCGAAGGCACCGGTTTTGATGGCTCCAGCATCCGCGGATTCCAGGCCATCAACGAATCGGACATGCTCCTCTTCCCCGACGCCAGCACCGCGACCGTCGACCCGTTCATCCCAAGCACGGTTTCGATCATCGCTGACGTGCGAGACCCGCTGACCCTAGCTTCCTACGACCGGAGCCCGCGCCACGTCGCCGCCAAGGCCGAGGAATATCTGAAGTCCACCGGCATCGGCGACACCTCGTACTGGGGTCCCGAAGCCGAGTTCTTCATCTTCGACAGCGTCTCCTACGGCGGATCATCCAACTCCGCCCACTACGAAGTCGACTCCGAAGAAGCGATCTGGAACACCGGCAACGCCACCGACCTCAACGGCGACGGCCCGAACCTCGGGCACAAGATCCGGCACAAGGGCGGTTACTTCCCGGCACCGCCGTCCGACACTCAGACAGTGATCCGACACGAGGCGTGTGACGCCATGGCCCGTTTCGGCATCGAGATCGAAAAGCACCACCACGAAGTCGCAACCGCAGGTCAAGGCGAGATCAACTGGAAGGCTTCACCGCTGAAACAAGCGGCAGACTTTGTGATGGCGTACAAGTATTGCCTCAAGAACACCGCCGCTAAGCATGGCAAGACCGCAACCTTCATGCCAAAGCCTTTGTTCGAGGACAACGGTACCGGTATGCACGTGCACCAGTCGATTTGGAAAGACGGTGTGCCGGTGTTCGCCGGCGACGGATACGCAGGCATGAGCGAGCTCGCCCTCGCATACATCGGCGGTCTGCTCAAGCACGGCGACGCCTTGATGGCGTTGGTTGCCCCGAGCAGCAACTCCTACAAGCGCCTGGTCCCAGGCTTCGAGGCCCCGACGATCCTCGCGCTCTCGGCCCGCAACCGTTCAGCTGCGGCCCGCATTCCGATGTACTCCCAGTCGCCGAAGGCCAAGCGTGTCGAGTTCCGACCTCCGGACCCGACCTGCAACCCGTACCTTGCCTTCTCCGCCATGTTGATGGCCGGACTCGACGGCATCGCCACTAACGCGAGCCCCGGCGAGCCGATCGAAGAGGATCTGTACGAGATGGACCCGTCAACCTTGAACCAGGTTCCTGGAAACTTGTCCGATGCTCTCGACGCATTGGAAGCCGACCACGACTTCCTGCTCAAGGGCGGCGTCTTCACGCCAGACCTGCTGGAAGCCTACATCGACTTCAAACGCGAGACCGAGGTCGACGCGGTTCGCCTCCGCCCGCACCCCTACGAGTTCTTCCTCAGCTACGACGCCTAGTCGCAGCTCCAAGAATCGTCAGACGCCCCGGACAATGTCCGGGGCGTCTGACGATTCTTGGCTGAGCGTGTCCGGATCGAGACATGATTCTCAGAATCAAAAGAATGAATGATGAATCATTTTTGGATGGAATCCTCATGAATGAATCATAGAATCAAAAGAATGAATGATGAATCATTCTTGAATGAACCCAGATGACAACCTTGACTTCAAAAGAACTCAGCAAGTTGCTCGAGCGTCTCGACGGTGAATCGGCCGATGACCTTGAGTCGGAACATCTTGAGTTCAAAAGGGGAGACGCGCGTGGCCGTGAAGTCCACAATCAATCACGTTCGATTCGTGAGTCTGTAGTGGCGTTGGCGAATGGACAGGGTGGGACATTGGTATTGGGAGTCGCTGATCGGAAGAGGACCCGATCTTCAGCAATTGTTGGAGTCGGTCGTCTAAACCGTCACAACCTACAGCGCGACATTTACGACGGCACAGACCCTCACATCACCGTCGACATCGAAGAGGTGCACGAATCTGAGGTGAGGATATTAATCGTCAGAGTGCCGAGAAGTGATCAGTTGCACACAACCACGGACGGCGTCGCGAGGATACGGGTCGGCAAAGAGTCGAAACGGTTGACCGGATCAAACCTCGCACAAATTCTCACCAGTCGTCGAGTGACAGACAGCACCGCTCAGATCGTTCCCGGATGCGATCTAGAAGTCATTGATCCCTCAGAGATCAATCGGATGCGAGAAATCATCCGAATTGAAGATGTCAACCCAGATTTGAACGGTCTCAGGGACGCCGAATTGCTGGAGGCGCTCGGGTTGGCCGAAGGTCAGCGAGTCAACTTGGCCGCGATCCTTTTGCTGGGCCAAAAGTCAGCCGTTGCTCGGTACGTTCCGCAACATGAGTTGACAATAGCCAGATTTCGGGAACCGACGCAGTACGATTTTCGGAAAGACATCCGCGAACCGCTTCTCAAAACGATCGACGAGGTCCGAAGTGTCATCGAACCAAATGTTCGATTGACGACGATCGAATCGGCAGGATTTCATCACTTCGAAATTCCCGATTTGAACTGGGTCGTGATCCGTGAATCGGTGTTGAACGCATTGGTGCACAGAGACTATTTTCTCGGTGATTCGGTTCACGTGTCGCTGTATCCGGATCGCGTTGAGATAAGCAACCCGGGTGGGTTCGTCGGTGATGTCTCGCCGGAAAACGTGCTCCGCCACCCTCCAGTGCGCCGCAATCATCTTTTGGCAGACGTATTGCAATCAATAGGGCTCGTAAACCGCATGGGCCTCGGTGTGGATCGGATATTCGACGAAAGCCTTAGGGCGGGCAAGGATTTTCCGCGGTATGAATCGGATATTGGGATGGTGAAATTGACGCTTCAGACGACTGTTCATCGGGGTTTTGCGCGATTCGTCGCCGAATGTAACTTGAGCGGCGGTCGGCTTGAGCTAGACGATCTGATGATCATGCGAAGCCTGATGTCGCGCGATGAGTTGAATCGTCGGTCAGCAGCGGACATATTGCAGGTAGAAACCGCGGACGCCGCGAGGCGACTAGCCAAATTGAGTGAACGCGGTTACTTGGATGTTCGGGGTAGAGGACAAACCGCTTCTTACCGATTGGGTCAACAGTTCTCCGCTTGGGATCCGATTGAACCGCGAAGTGCAACGGAGGCGTCTGGCATCGATGTGGCGCGGAAGATAGTGCTGCAAGCGCTTGCCGATCGCGGATCGATCACTAACTCTGATATCAGGGCCATCACTGGTAATGAGCGAAATGAAACCGTCAAGTTGATGCGCGCAATGCGCGACGAAGGACTGGTCAAGATCGAAGGGAGAGGCCGAGGCGCCCACTACGTCCTGCCCGATTAGTCCATCTGCACATCACCCCTCCCAAACCTCGCCAAACAACCGCAACCAGTTCCCACCCAGTATCTTCAACATGTCCTCGTCAGAGTAGCCCCGATCCAGCAGCGCTTCCGCCATAATCGGCAGCTGATCCGGAGTCTTGAGATCGTCCGGGTATTGATCGTACCACGGTAGCGGTGCCCCGTTGTCGGGCGTGAACGTCGACGGGTACTTCGTTCCTTGCTGCCCGCCGATGTAGCACCAGAACTCTTCCGGCTGATCCTGCGTGTGGTCGGTTCCTAAGGCGACATGGTCGACACCAACCATGTCGACTAGGTGATCGATGGCATCGAGAAAGTCTTCGAATTGCGCCGTCAGCGAGTTGCGGAGAAAGCCCCGAATGCAGGTTGCCCCGATCACGCCGCCTTTTTCTGCCATCAGCTTGATCGCCTCGTCCGTTTTGTTGCGACGATGATCGAAATAGCTCTTGGCGTTGGCGTGGGTGATCGCCACCGGTTTCTCCGAAACCTCGATGCTCTCCTGCGTCGTCGCGATGCCCACATGCGACAGGTCTAGCAGAATGCCGAGCCGGTTCATCTCTTTTACGGCATCTAATCCGAAGTTGGTAAGGCCGCCGTCTTGACGCTCCATGCATCCGTCGCCGAGCAGATTGCGCTCGTGGTACGTGACCTGCATGATCCGTACCCCGAGTTTGTGGAAGAGCGCCAGTCGGTCGAGATCGTTCTCTATCGGCGACGTGTTCTGCCACCCGAAGATGATGCCGGTCTTACCTTCACGCTTCGCGCGGTGGATGTCGTCGACCGTTTCCACCAACAGGATCTGGTCAGATCTCTCGCGCAATCGAACATACCACTTTGCGATGAGGTCGAGCGTCTCTTCATAGCCTTCCCATGTGGCTTGGGTAGCATTGATCGCCGCCACACCGCCTGCGCTCAGACTTTGGAACACCGCATCGCTGTCCCAGTTGCTAACGTTAAGCGCGTCGATAACTACCGCGTCGTCATACAGCCTTCTAGCGTGTGCAGGATCGCTACTCATCGAAACCCCCGAATTTATTGCGTTAGGAATGTCTCGAAGTTTACGACGGGCAAATGAATTCGGAGATTCCATTTAAACTTCAATCAAGCAATCAAGGCGTCCATGCCATTTGATCCGAAGTCATCCCATGGAGTAGCTACATGCAGCAGACAACACATTCGACGAACGGAGCACCAGACTCGGCATTCATGCCGATGGGAGCAGCGGAGATGAACCGAGCAACAGTAGCGAGTCCTGCCGTCTGGCTGGCCGGTGACCCGGAAGACCTCAAGCCGTGGATGAGCCGCGGCGCCGCCGGCATCGTCACCAACACCGTCGTCCTGAACGACATGGTGAAGAAGTACGGTCAGATGACGGATGTCATACAGCGCTACCTCGACATCACCGACAAGAAGGTGGTGGTCGAGATTGACGGACATTCCACTCAGGAGCTGCTAGATGTGGGAGAGGTCTTCACCAAGATGTCCGACCGCGTAATACTTAAGATCCCCTGCACGGTGCACGCGCTCGGAGCATTTGCCGAACTCAAGAAGTCCGGTGTCGAGACGTTCTGCACAACGGTTTTCACGATCAATCAAGCGGTTGCCGTAGCCCAGGCGGGAGTGACGCACGTCTTGCCGTTCTGCGAGCCTTATCGGGATGTTTCGGGCGATCCCACGGCCCTGGTGCGCGATCTGCGAGACATCTTTGCCGATTGGGCGCAACGCCCTTACATAACGGCCGCGTTGGTACGCTCTAAGGATACGGCGGAGGCCGCCTTCCGCGACGGCGCCGACGGCATCATCGTGTTCTGGCCGATATTCGAGGAGATGTTGCAGGCCAAGTTCACCGATGAGTGGAACACGACGTTCCTAAATGAATGGAACGCGATGCATGACGCCGGTTTGTTGGAGGGCATCCCTTACAGCAGGCACTAGGCGGGAGCGCGATCGTCCCAAGTCGTTGCCGCGAAGATTGACCCAGATTGGGTGGATCCTCCTGCCCGATCCCGCGTAGTCAGCGTAGGGCAGGTCGCTTACTTCCGTAGATTGAAGGCTCAGAGGCAAGCAACGACCGGATGCGTGCAACAGCATCGACCGTCTCAGTTGAACAACCTAAAACATCTCGCGCGAGACTCTCGTCGAGACGCGAACGATTGTCATCGACATCACACCGGTAAAACGGTTCGAATGAAACGTCTCTGAAGTCGCGGAATACAGATTCAGCGGCATCTATCTGCCAGTCCGCGAGCTGGCGTACATCGAGAGTTGGAAGTGTCCTCAGCATCGTGCGACTACCCAACCCTCTTCCGGTTTGAGAACGGTTTGAGTGTACGGCATGACAAAACATCCCAAACGTAGAGTTGAGCCATAGAGCAAGAGGTATAGCTCGGCGAATCTCGTCGGTTGCGTCTCCCATTTTCACGTGCAGAGTGAACCATGATCGTATACCCAATACGTTGCGCGAGGTGTACGCGGCGTGGATTCGTTGCGAGGTGTACCTGATGTCTCGCGTTACGTGCAAGTGTCCGGAACCGTCCCAAATGCGTCCATAGTTTTTGCCAAGTTTCGGCGACAATCGCGCATTCGGATTATTGATGATACTACGATGTGTTTTCGCGGAATAGTGCCAAAGCGCGGGGAATTGCGCTGAAGGCTCATCTCCCGCGTAGATGTCGAATGCACCGCTTGTGCCTCTAACTTGGAGGTCATACGCGCTAATTGATGCTACGTCTTCAAGCGCGCAAATTGGCATCTCAGCGACTTTAGACATTCCATTCGCACTCCATATTTCCCCGTTTATAAGTGCATAGGCATATTGTCCACATGTCGCATTCTTCCAACGGCTGCCTAGCCAAGGAGAACGCCCCAGAGGCGAATCCACGATCTCACCCCACTGGTCGTTACCAAGAAACAAGGGTGTGCCGCCCACCGGTGGACCATCCACTCGATGGAGAGTTAAAGGTGATCGTTGTATCGCGCCGACCAACGCGAGCGCTTCATTTTCGGTCTTTGGATGGCGCCACAGATTTACAAACCGCGAGCGACCAGACGCCCTCTCATCATCGCGAAGTTTTCTGGCGATGAGCAATACTTCGTTGATGTTGGTATCGAAAGACATCGGAGTCGGGGTCGGATCATGACTCGAAATCACGTACTCGACCTGATAGCGTTCGGAAAGCATTCGCCGTATCTGCGCCCAAGATGTACCGGCGACGCTGCTTGCGGGCAAAACGAACGCCAAGCGTCCGTCGGATTTCAATAGAGTGTCGGCGAGACATAGGAAAGCGGAACCCAAACCCGCAATCTGATTCCCCGGCTGGTCAGATAGCAGCGCAGATAGGCGTTTTGCGAGCTTGCGTTCGCTCAATACGTCTTTATGCCCAAACACTCGGGTGCGGGCATCGCCCTCGCCGGTAGCGCTGTTGTGCCTGCGATACGGCGGATTCGCGATGATCAACTTGGGCTCGGGACGTTGCAACGTTGTCGATGTGATGCCGCTCAGCGCACTCACCTGCTCTCCCGCTCCCGAAAACAACGCCCGTATCTGTTCGCTATCCATCCAGTCCAACGAACCTAGCCGAGGACCATCGATCTCGTCAACCTCCAAGGGAAACACGTGCAGGTTCATCTTGTCGAACTGAACTGACACGACCATGGACGCTAATGTTGAAGCCGTGATATGTATCGCGGCATCGACAACGTCGGCACCGTGGAAAGAGTCTTCGATTAGTGTTTTGTGAAGAGATTCTTCGGTCCGCGAGAACTTGCCCGAAGACACCGCTGAGCGATAGTTACGTGCGATCTCTCGATACGAAGCCATCAGCAGGGTCCCTGTTCCGCACGCAGGATCCAGCACTACGAGCTCACGTAGCGCGTTCACGTCGGTCCAGTCAACGTCAGACCACAACTTTTCATCCAAAGCCAGTCCTGCGAGCATGGTCGCAATCGGGATCGTCGTATAGTTCGCCGCCAAAAACTTGCGGTCAGCGACCAACCGGTTGAAAACCTGCCCCGCTAGGTCGTGCCTGCTCATCACAGGATTGGATAAAATCCTACGCGCCGAATTCAGACACGCGGCGGCGAATATCCCCGCTTCGAAAACCGGTATTGAACGCAAGACATCATAAGCAGTTCTAAAGACCGGCCAGTAGTCATCTTCCAGGATTTCAGCCCATACAGGTGTGATTGCGCCAACCAGGTCAGGATTATCGTTTGCGTCGCGCGGCAATAGCGGAGTATCGATAGAAACGCCTGCAAGCCGCTCCTGAAAAACCATCGCGTTGATCACCATCAATGCCGCCATGTTGGCGACTTCCAGCGCAGGCTCACGATCGAATACCATCGCCACCCGTTGCATTGTGGTTGGGTTTGCTTGGAGTATCGCTCCAGCGGTAGTGGCCCCGGCCTCAAGCTCGTTGACGGCATCGGCGATGATATCCATCCGAGGCGTCGCACGCCTGATGTGCTCGCACAGATCGTCGTAGGTACCGCCAATTGCCGCACTGCTTGTTATGTCCGAATACCACTCCTGCCACCTCAACGTGGATTTTGCGACCCTCTCGAATAGATGATCTTGCCCCACATTTCTCAGCTCCTGCGGCAACTTGAGGGCGAATGTAACCCCGGTTGGTTGGCCATTCACGGATAATCCAAGCTTGGCCAAAGCGTCGTCATTCACGCTACGCGCTGGCTCGAACTCGGTTTCGACGATGATGGGTGTGGCGTCGTCCCGGACGATCAGAATGTCGGGCTGTCGTCCGTCGATGATGACCTCGGCCTGTGCGTCGAGCCCGCAACGTTCACGCAAAAGCCGCGCCAGTTCGACATTCACGACACGTTCTTGTCGTCGTATCTGGGGGCTTGTCATCTCTCAGCTTTGACGCGGAATCTCTCAATCAACTACTACGAGGATAGAGCGTTTCGTAACTTTAGTACTAGCTGTATGGCAAAGATGTTAAGAGTATGGTTGACAGTTCCAGCTCAGAGCGCAATAATCCCATAGCCGGCATCTACCGGTATCACGGCGCCTGTAATCCCGCTGGACATCTCGCTGAGGAGGAAGAGGGCGGTGTCGCCGACTTCGCGGTGGGTGATGTTGCGCTTGAGGGGTGAACGGTCGCGGTGGGCGCGGGTCATGTCGCGGAAACCGGGGATGCTGCGCGCGGCGAGGGTCGGTAGCGGTCCGGCGGAGATGGCGTTGACGCGCACGTTGCGCTCTCCGAACTCGGCGGCTAGTTGACGCACTTCGTTCTCAAGAGCGGCCTTTGCGGTGCCCATGATGTTGTAGCCGGGGTAGACGCGTTGCGAGGCGTCGAAGGTCATCGTAAGTGCTGCTCCGCCGTTAGGCATCAGGGGGACGGCGCGTGAAACGACTGGCATGAGGGTGTAGGCGCTGGTTTCGAGCGCAGTTCGGAAGCCTTGGCGGCCGGTGGTTGAGAAGTCGCCGCCGAGGTCATCTCTCTCGGCGTACGCGACGGAGTGAACTACGAAGTCGATGCTCCCCCACTTCTCGCCGACCTGGTCGTATACCGACTGCACATCGCCATCGTCCGTTGCGTCACACTCGATTAAGAGGGGGTCATCAAGGGCCGAGACGGTCTTGGCGACGGGACCGAGCAACCGATCGTTTAGATAGGTGAAGGCGAGTTCGGCACCAGCTTCGATGAGACGTTCTGAGATCGCCCACGCGATGCTTCGCTGGTTGGCCACGCCGAACACTACGCCGCGCTTACCGGAAAAATCGATTACTACCGCCATCTGTCTCCTTAACGGGTTCGGGGCCCGCGATGTTGGCGGGTTAACTGTCATTCGTTGCTCAGATAAAGACTATACGCGGCGCAGAACGTACCGTATGTTGAAACTGCGCGGGTAAATCGCACGTAACTAGCAAACGTTGGGCAACTCAGTATTGGTGATCAATCAAGATCATGAACGAATTGCCGACCAGCAGAAAATTTTGGAAAGAGGACTTCATCATATGAAAAAGAATTCGGGTATTCTCCTAGGCGTCACCGCCGTATCGATCCTAGCCGTTGTTGGTGTCTTCGCCGGCATCGCCGCGCGGTCCGGGGGCGATGATGGTGGTGAGCGTTCGTTCTCCGAGAACATTGACGAGGCGTAACCGTTTTGCCGATCGCTAGATAAAACGACTACCAAACCTGTCCAAACGAAGCCGCCGTGTCCCTCCAACCGGCGGCTTCTTCATTTGTTTTTGAGCACCAAACCTCAATCTTGAACTTCGCTGAGAGTGACCGGTCGGTTCTCACGCGCCGCGAGCTGGCTGGCTCGGGCGAACTTGTAGGTTTCGCGGGAATCGGCGGCTGACATGTTGGGTTGACCGCCTTCAAGGATGCATCTGACGAACTGGTTGGTACATTGCTTGAACGAGTCGCCCCAATCGGCGTTGATTTCATCCTCTGCGGTCCGAGTCATCTCGCCGTCGACGTAGAAGGTCAGTGGTGGAGTGTCGTAGAGCATTTTGGCGGAGCAGCGGTTCACCCAGATGATCCCTCTGGTGCCGCTTAACTCGAACCATTCGTCGCCGGGGTAGTAGTCGGACCTGACCACCATGTCGTTGCTTCCGTGTTGTTCCCAGGAGCCGTGAGTCCTTCCGCCCTCGTATGACCACGAAACCAAGAGCGGAGAATCGTTTTCAAACCCTTCATCGGTGTAAGACGTGCGAATCCAAGCGAAGACCTGCTCCGGCTCCCCCAGGAACCATCGACCCATTGCAAAAATGTGGTATCCGTAGTCGAGTATCGCCTTGCCCCCGCCGCCGACCGCGTCGTCAAAGCGCCAAGCCATCGTCGCATCCGGTATCGCCCACCCGTATTTCCGATGACCATTAACCGTCTTCATCCGCATCGATACCGGCTCACCGATCACGCCGTCGTCGAGCATCTGCTTGGCCCTGACGATGGGTTCGTAGTATGCGAAATTCTCGAAGACTCTCAAGAGCTTGTCCGACTTGCTACCAGCATCGACAATCGCATCGCACTCGGCAAGAGTGACGGCCATCGGTTTCTGCAGGCTGACGTGCTTGCCCGCGTCCAATGCTTCGATGACCATCTGGGCGTGCATCGAGTGTGGGGTCAGCACTTCGACGGCATCGACGTTCGGGTCGTCGAGCATGGCCCGGTAGTCGGTATAAGCTTTCTCCGCGCCCCACTCCGCCGCGCGGCTTTTGGCGACACCGGGCCCGTTATCAGCAACCGCGTAGATTCGAGCGTCCGGATTGCTCAGATACCCGGGCGCGTGAAGGTCGGCGATCTTGCCCGCGCCTATAAAGCCGATGTTTAACATATAGTGTGGCTTGCGATGGTGTGCGAAGTGCTACCCTAGCCTAACAACCTTTTCCGCTTTGCGTCAGATTTACGGTCTGAGTTGAACCGTTCGCCAATGCGCTTGACGGCAAGATTTTATCGAACGTCACGAAACCCGTACCCGTGAAATACTGCGTAGCCAAGGCCGGCTTCAACGTCGGACAGCTGTGCATGCCGCTCAGACCGCCAGACGAGGCGCCGTGTCAACCACAAACGAACTGGTGTCGCGTTACACTACCCACCTGCAACCGCCGGCTGCCGTCGCGGCAACGACTGGCTCGCGCTTCCCGCGCCGCTGGCACGAGTGAGCGGGCAAAGGCGGAATGATTGGAAATCTCCACGCAACCGATATATATTTGAGGGCGCAAAACACCCCTCAACTCCGGTGAGAAGCCAGACACTCAGAGATATACACAGGAGATAGAGATGAAGAAGCTTAAGATTGTTTTGGCATTAGGGCTGGTGCTAGCGGTTGCCTTTGCGCTCTTCGGAGTGGCATCCGTGAAAACGGCGCACGCGCAATCGGGGCTGGATTATCAATTGGTGTCTTCCCAAACTGGAGGTGTTGCCGGTGCCGTGATCGTTTCTTGGTACGGCATCTCGGGAGATGTTTTTGCTATCTATAAGGATGGCGAAAGAGTCGCAATACAGAGGTTTTTCCAGGCGAATCCGGCCCGTTGTGTCTACGGCAATACCTACTATCGACATGTAACCAGTGGACCCACTCGCGGCAATAAAGAAGGCTATTCCGTTTACCGGATTACTATCAATGTTAGCCGCGGGAATGATGGGCAACTTGCGTCGTATCTGTGGAGGAATGTGCCGGCAATGGAATCCGATCTGTTTTCCGCGTCCGCCTCGGGAGTTACGGGTAGCATGACGCAACCGCAGTTCGAGGCGCAGAAACGCTCCGCCGAGAGTGTTACGCAACCATCATCGCCCCGCCCCGCCCGGCTGGACAGGCCCAGCAGTGTGAGCGCTAAGCTACAGGACGACGGATCCCTTCTCGTCAGCTGGAGCGCACCTGCGAACGCTGATTCGGATGCTACTTACGGGATACGCAGGCGCGTGGATACCGGCGGCAAGTTCAAGGTCATAGAACGCTCCATCGCCGACGGCGACGCTGACGACGCCAACGACGCCGCAGGACAGATAGCATACGTAGACCGTAGCAACAGTCTGAAAACCGGAACTCCCTACGCATACTCGATACGCGCCTTCCATCCAACCATAAAGAACTCAAAATGGACCAAGAAAGTTACCGCGCGCTAGGCTCATTGCCACCCGATAGTCGGCATATATCGCCTGCATCGCTATAAGCCTTCTCCGCACCCCGCTCCGCCACGCGGACTGCGGCGACGCCAGATCCGTTATCAGCAACCACGTAGATCCGAGTGTCTAACCGCTCAGATACCCGCTACCCGCGCGCCTGAAGGTCGGCGATCGTGTCCGCGCCTACGAAGCCGACGTTTAACATGGAGTCCGCCTTGCGGTTGCGTGTGAAGTGCGCCCTAGCCTAACAACCTTTTCCGCTTTGCGTCAGGTTCCCGGTGGAGTTGAATTGTCTGTCAATATACGCGATGACGAGGTTTTATCGGATATCATCATTCTAACGATTGCTCCAAAAACAACGAATGTCACAAATCCAAAGCGAGACCTAGTGGTATGGAATACAAAACGATACCGTTGCTTGAAGCTGGCAGCGTCACCGACCAAAAGCTGGAACTCGTCAGGCAGTTCAATCGCAGGTTCGATCATGATGACCTCTACATTACTGCGGAGAGCGGTGTCTTGTGGATGAACTTGCATCGAGCAGATGTCCGCCAAGTCCGCGAAGTCGTCGATGAGCTCGTATCTGGCAGCGAAGAGAACGGACGCGGGGCTCCGTTGGTGGCTGCTTTGGCAGCTATCGAGTCCAACAAGAGCTATGGCTTACAGGGTCGCAAACGAAATTACGTCGACTACAACCGAGAGCGGAAGGTCAAAGACCGCCAAGCGAAAGAACTGAGGCGCGGTCGTCATTTCTACGCCAACGATCGCAAGTTCGACGCGATGGTCAACTCTCCGCCGCCGGAATTCGTCGACAAGGTCGTGGCCGGGGATAGTCTTGATGTGCTGAAAGCCCTTCCCGACAACTGCGTAGATTTGGTGTTCACATCACCTCCGTACAACTTCGGGCTCGATTACACAGACGGCCGTGACGACCAAAGATGGGACGAGTATTTCGAAAAACTGTTCGCGATTTTCGATGAGTGCATACGGGTGTTGAAGGTAGGCGGCCGCATCGCCGTCAACGTGCAACCGTTGTTCTCTGACTACATCCCCAGTCATCACATCATCAGCAACTTTTTCATTCAAAGACGTCTGATATGGAAGGGAGAGATCTTGTGGGAAAAGAACAATTACAACTGTAAGTACACCGCATGGGGCAGTTGGAAAAGTCCTAGCAGTCCATATCTCAAGTACACATGGGAGTTCATCGAGGTTTTCTGCAAAGGGTCACTCAAGGCAAAAGGTAATTCTGTAAATGCCGACGTTACTGCGGACGAGTTCAAGCAGTGGGTCAACGCAAAGTGGAGCATTGCGCCAGAACGCAACATGCGAGCGTATGGGCATCCAGCGATGTTTCCGGAAGAGTTGGCAAACCGTGCCCTGAAACTCTTCAGCTTCAAGGGTGCCTTCGTCCTCGACCCGTTTGCCGGAGTTGGCACCGTGCCCGTCGTTGCCAAGAAGATTGGACGTAGATTCCTCGGTATCGACATCTCCGAAGAATATTGCGAAACGGCGGAGCGGCGTCTTGGGGAGTTGCTACTATGAACGTTAGCGGTGGACCTGATTCCACAATTTGGTTGAACCAGCAGCTTCGTGCCACAATCTCGGATTACGAAGACACGATCAAGGGACTTTGGCAAGTCAGGGCCGGCGGCACGCTACGATCTGAGAAAGGCAAACTAGTTGAACGATTGGCGAGGAGTTTGGTCACGATCGCATGGCGATACGCTCGCGGCGACGATGACACCTTCGAGTTCCGGAGGGGCAAGCACCAGATTCCGATCAACCGCGAATACATCGACACCATCAAGCACCCAGTCGTCAAACAACACGTAATAGACAACATTGATAGCTACATGTACGGACTGGGATGCGATGTTCAGTGTTATGTGGACGGTAAGTTCAAACTCGCGATCGAGTGCAAAGCGTACAGCGAGGTAGCCATGCTGAAGCGGATCATGGTCGATGCATCACTGCTTCGAAGCGTGTATCCGGAATTGCGATTTGGGCTGTTCCAGCTGGAAAGTCAATTGGGCGGGGACTACAGTGAATTGAAGAAGCATCCCCCGATGGGGAGTCCCAGCGCACACACTATCATGTCGCAATTTGATGTTGACGTAGAGATCATCACGTTGCTAGGTGGCGAAAGACACGTCAAACAACCGATCCACCGCCGTGAACATTACAAAGAACTCCAATTGCCGGCGTTGCGGAACGCGGTGGACCAACTCTGTGGGCTGCTTCTCCAGTAACTGCATCGTTATTGGTGCGGCTCACCTTCACAAACGGGCCGACCGATATTCATCGCGGGGCCGCGAGGCAATGGAACAGCCCGTTTACTGCGCGCCTTCTTGATCGGACTACCAGTTAGTGTGCGACCCATCCCGCCGGTGCAGGTGCGGTGCCTCCCAGAACCTGAATGGCTCGGTTAGGCTGGCTTCGTCGACTTCGATGCCGAGGCCGGGCGCGTTGTCATCGAGGATTATGCGTCCGGGTTTGATAGCGGGTTGGACGGGGAAGACTTCGCTCTGGTAGAAGTTGGTGTCGGGTTCGCCAACGGAGTGTCGGATTTCGAGCCATGAGAAGTTGGGGATGGCGGCTGCGAAGTGGGAGGTCGCGGCGACGCAGATGGGCCCGAGGGGGTTGTGGGGCATCATGTCAATATAGTGTGCTTCGGCCCATCCGGCGACTTTCATGGCTTCGGTGAATCCGCCGACGTTGCAGATGTCGAGTCGGGCGTAGTTGGTGAGGCCTTTCTCGATGTAGGGGAGGAACTGCCACTTGGAGGCGAATTCTTCGCCGATGGCGAATGGGACCACGGTCAGTTTTCGCAGCTCCTCGTAGGCCTCTGGAGATTCGTCTCGGATGGGTTCTTCGATGAAGTCGAGGGTGTGAGCGGGCATCATCTGCAGGAACGATGCGGCTTCGGCGACCGAGAGTCGGTGGTGGTAGTCGATGCCTACAACGGGTTCGAGCCCGAGAACTTCACGCGCTTTGATGAGGGCTTCGGCTGTTGGGGCGATAGATTCACGGGGTTCGAAGAGTGTAGGGTCGTTTTCTTCGCCGATGGTTTGGAGGTTTAGGCGCATGGCTTTGAAGCCTTGGTCCCAGATGGCCTTGCCCATGGCGGCTACTTCATCCGGGGTCGATCCGCCTCCGGAAGCGAAGGTGGGGATCCAGTCTCGATGCTTGCCGCCGAGGAGTTGATACACGGGAACACCGAGTTTCTTGCCTGCGATGTCGTGGAGAGCGATGTCGATTGCAGACATCGCGCCAGTGATGCTACGGCCGCCTTCGAAGTACTGTCCTCTATACATCTCCTGCCATATCCGCCCGCGCCGCATCGGGTCCTGGCCGATGAGCCACTCCCGGAAATGGTCGACCATCCCGCTCACGGAGAGCTCGCGACCCGAAAAACCGGATTCTCCCCAGCCGTAAATCCCCTCGTCCGTCTCGACTTTAACCAGCATCTGATTGCGTTGCCCGACCCATACCGGGTAGTTCTTAATGTCGGTAATCCTCATCGGTGTCTCCGTGTGCGCCAGTGGTTGGCTCAGTTCGCTTTAATGCGCTTCAAAGTCTAGCACCGGAAATGTGTGACGGTGATAGATTAACCTTTGCCACAAAGCCACCATCGTCCACATCAAGGAGCATTCGATGCGCATCCCGTTACTAGGCATATCTCACGAAACCAACACGTTCTCCAGTGTCCCGGCCGACTACGAAGCATTCGAAGCCACCGGCATTTTGAGAGGCGAGGAAATCTTCGACAAATTCCGAGATGCCAGCTACACAATCTCCGGTTACATGCAGGCCGCAGAAGAACTCGGGTTCGAGTTGGTGCCGCTGATGTACGCCGTAACCGGTCCCATTGGCACCATCACCAAAGACGCATACGACCGACTGACCGCAGAGATGTTCGGGATGCTCCGCGACGGCGGACCTTGGGACGCCGTCCTCATCTCCAACCACGGCGCCGCCGTCAGCGAAGAATTCCCCGACATGGACGGCGAGTTCTGCCGCGCCGTGCGCGAAATCGTCGGGCCCGACATGCGCGTCGGAGTCACCCTCGACATGCACGGAAACGTCTCAAAGCCGATCGTGGGACACACCGACGTCTGCATCGTCTGGCGCACCAATCCCCACCTCGACCCCAAGGTCCGAGGCCGCAAAACCGCCGAACTCATCGTGAGAGCCGCAAAAGGCGAAATCGACCCCGTCCAATGGATCGAGATGCCCCCGATGTACGTCAACATCGTCAAGCAATTCACCGGCGAAGACCCCATGAAGTCCTTCGTCTCCGACTGCGTCGCGGCCAACGAAACGCCCGGAATCCTCGACACCAGCGTGGCGGAAGGCTACCCCTACTCTGACATCGAAAAAATGGGCATGTCGTGGGTGGCGATCGCGGACGGCGATCGCGAACTGGCAAAATCCGTCGCTAAAGAAATGGCCGCCAAAGCTTGGGAACGACGCGCAGAATTGAACGTCGATGTCGCCTCGATCTCCGACGCTCTTGACACGGCCCTCGCCGAATACGTAGGTCCGCGCGACTTGAACGACGCCGACGATGTCGCAACCGACGGCACCGCCCTCGCAATGCCCGACGACGCTGAAGCCGCCAGAGAAGGCCCGATAGTCCTCATGGACGTCGGCGACAACATCGGCGGCGGTTCGTCAGCCGATTCGACCCACATCCTCGCCCAAGTCGTCGAACGAGGCATCTCCGGTTTCCTCCAGACCCTTTACGACCCAGAGTCTGTAGAAGCCTGCGTCGAAGCAGGTGTAGGCGGTACCGTCACGTTGGACGTTGGTGGCAAAACCGACGATATGCACGGCAAACCAGTGCGAGTAACCGGAACCGTCCGAGCCATTACCGACGGACAGTACGAAGAGCTTGGCGCCTCCCACGGAGGCTTCCGCTTCTACGACTCCGGAGTCAGCGTCCGCCTAGACACCGACGGCGGTCAAACTCTCCTGCTGACATCAGTACGCGCCGGCAACACCGTCCGGTCGCAGATGTATCACATCGGAATCATCCCCGAACGCTACAAAATCGTCGTCGCCAAAGGAGTAGTCTCGCCACGACCCGCATACCAGCCAATCGCCGGAAAAGTCATCCTCGTCAACACCCCCGGCGTAACCACCGCCGACATGTCCACCTTCACCTACCACCACCGCCGAATCCCGCTCTACCCCATGGAACTGGACACCGAGTATTGAAAGGCATGGCAACTCAAGATCACATGCACAGTCGCATTGGGCTTTTTAAGGGGTTAGCGATACAATCGCGTCATGGCTTGGGACGTTGAAATAACGGACCAATTCGAAGAATGGTGGGACGAGTTGACGGAACAACAACAGGAATCCATTTCTGCCATCGTCGGAATACTGAAGGATCAAGGCCCAGATTTGCCGTACCCGTTTTCTTCCGACGTCAAGACTTCACGGCACGGCCACATGCGGGAACTTCGCGTTCAAAGCGGTGGCAGACCGATTCGTACTTTTTACGCTTTTGATCCTAGGCGAACTGCGATTTTGCTATTTGGTGGCGACAAAACCGGGAATGATCGGTTCTATGAGGAGTTCGTGCCTGTTGCGGACCGACTTTACGATGTGTATTTAGACGAACTGCGCACGGAAGGATTAATAAGATGAGCGGCCACCGTCCGTTTGACGAATTGACAAAGGATTTCTCGCCTAAACGGCGTGAAAGAGTTGACGCATTAAAGTCCGAAATGCTTGAAGACATGCGTTCATCTGAGGTTGAGCGCAGCAACAAAAATCCCGCCGGCTACCGAATAAAAGCGACTGAAGTCAGAGTTACAGCAGCCGATTCGAAAAAAATCAAGCGGTAGCGAATGTACCTATTCGAAGGTACTCGATGGAAATTCGGGTAAATCGGTTAAGCCCAACCAACCATCTAGTTCAGATTGCGTTCAGAATCTAGCAGAATCGATAGACGGACGCGCCGAATTTCTCGTAGGGATCGTTCGCTACCTCAGGAGCACAACAAGTGGCAGACTCACCTAAAGCCGATCAATCCCGCCCAAACGTCATCGTCATAATGGTCGATGACCTCGGCTTCTCCGACATCGGCTGTTACGGCGGCGAGATCAACACCCCTAACCTCGACTCCCTCGGAAACAACGGCATCCGCTTCACTCAGATGTATAACGGCGCTCGCTGCTGTCCGTCGCGTGCCGCTCTACTCACCGGATTGAATCCCCATCAAGCTGGCATCGGACAGATGACCGGAGACTTGGGCGTCCCCGCATATCAGGGATACCTGAACAACAACTGCGTAACCATCGCCGAAGTCGTCAAATCAGCCGGATACCGAACCCTCATGTCCGGCAAATGGCACGTCGGAGGAGGATACGACCGGCGGCTCCGCGACCAATGGGTACCGGGCGACGAGACGCACCCGCTGCCAACACAACGAGGTTTCGACAAATACTTCGGGCTAGTCGAGGCGGCCGACTCCTTCTGGAACCCCAAAGCTCTGCTCCTTCAAGACACACTGATCGAAGTCGAGTCGAACGATTTCCACCTTACCGACGCCATCACCGATCACGCCGTTTCTCAGATCGACGACGCCATGACCGACGGCGAACCTTTCTTCCAATACGTCGCCTTTACCGCTCCCCACTGGCCTTTGCACGCGTGGGAAGACGACATCGCCAAATACGAAGGCAAATACATGCGCGGATGGGACGAGATCCGCGGCTACCGACACGAACAGCAGAAATCGCTCGGCATCGTCGACTCGAAATGGCCGATTTCAGCCCGCGATCAGGACGCACCGCCGTGGACCGACGTGCAGAACAAGGAGTACGAAGACATCCGCATGGCCGTCTACTGCGCCATGATCGAACAGGTCGACCGCGGTGTCGGACGCGTCATCGACACCCTTAAACGCCTTGGACAGTTCGAGAACACCCTCATCATGTTCTTATCGGACAACGGCGGTTGCGCCGAACTCTTCCAAGAGGACGACGATTGGCCCGACCCGTCGCAATGGGCATCCGAACCCACCCTCGACGGCCAACCCGTGCGAGTCGGCGACATCCCCGAACTGCGACCCGGACCCGACACAACGTTCCAAGCCGTCGAACTCCCGTGGGCGAACGTCTCGAACACCCCCTTCCGCTTCTTCAAGCGGTGGATCCACGAAGGCGGAATCTCAACGCCATTCATCGTCCACTGGCCCGAAACGATCACCGAAAGCGCAATCGTCGACAACGTCCCCATGCACATCACCGACATCTCAGCGACCATATACGACGCTGTCGGCGCTGTCTACCCGACCGAATTCGCCGGAAACCAGGTCACTCCTCTAGAAGGCGAATCAATCGTCCCGATACTAAGAGGCAAAGATTGGTCCCGCGAGAAACCGGTAGCAGTCGAGCACGAAGGCAACCGAGGCATCCGTATCGGCGATTGGAAGCTCGTAGCCGAGTGGGACGGCCCGTGGGAGCTGTACAACATCCCCGAAGACCGCACCGAGCAGCACGACTACGCCGCGTCTGAACCGCAACGCGCCAAAGAGATGCTCCGCGAATACGGCGCTTGGGCCGAGCGCGCCGGCGCCTTGTCGTGGCCCGTCAAGGAAGGCGTCCTAGCGAAACGGACCCTCGGAAAACGCGACCACATCTCGCAACACCGCAACCCGACCAACAGCCGCAGGTTCAGGTAGTCGCTCGCCGGCTACCGTCATTCCCGCGCAGGCGGGAATCTAGAGGGAATGGGAGATCGCGGTTCGCCAAGATCTGACCGCGTTTCCGTCCTTGCCAACAGTTTGTCGAGCGTCTTAACCAACCACCTTGGCGATCAATACCGCGACGTTGATAATGAACGCCGCGAGCAATCCTGCAGCCAGGTCGTCCAACATGATGCCCCAACCATTCGGGATGGCTTCCAGCCGTCTGATGCCGAACGGCTTCAGGATGTCGAACAGTCGGAAAAGCAGAAACGCGGCAAGCAATGACCACCATTCGACTGGGGCCAATATCAGAAACGCCGTTAGTTGGCCAGCAACTTCGTCGATCACGACCTTGCTCGGATCCGGATCCTCCTCGGACTTCACTCGCGCCGAAACTACCACGCCAACAAAGAACACAACCGCAATCACCACAATGAGGATCGGATTGAACCCATCGTCACCCCAAGTCAACGCGGCATAAACCGCGACGGTAACCGCACTCGCCAGCGTCGCTTTCGCGAACGGCGTCAGATACGCGACGCCCAGACCCGTAGCCAGGGCTAGAGACGCGAAATCCAAGAAGCGTTTAGTCATGTGTCGTAGCGGCGAAGTGGGTGTGTTGGGCGCTTCAATCATATTCTGCCGTCAACCAGACCTATCTCGCCTCTTGGATCGACCTCGTAGCCTCGCACAAATTGATCTTGGCTGTACGCACGAATTCGCACCGCAACTCGCAGTAGGTTGGCGAGCTTTGTCGGCGACGGTTGACATATCCGACGATTTCGCATTGATTTCCTCATACCGCCACTTAGTCCTTGCGGTTGGAAGGACGCGCCTGTGGCGGCAATACAGAATCATTGAGAGGTTACCGATGAAGATTAATTCGGAATCCAAAGCTAGGTCGCGCAGCCTTTGGCTACGCGTCATGTTGCCTCTGACGATGATCGCATCGATCGCGCTTTTGGCGTGCGGCGGCGAACGAATTGTCGAAGTGATGGTTCAAACCGAAATCATCCGCACCGTCGAGGTCGAGGTCCCCGTCGAAGTCCAGAAGGAAGTCATCCGAGAGGTCGAGATCGAGGTCCCCATCGAAATCGAGAAGGAAATCATCCGAGAAGTCGAGAAGGAAGTCCCGGTCGAGATCGTGAAAGAAATCGAGGTCATCCGCGAAGTCGCGGTTGAGGTCGTAAAAGAGGTCGAGGTCGAGAAAGAGGTACAGGTAGAGGTCGTCGTGACCGCCACCGCGGTCCTGCCACCCACCGCGACCCCCGTACCGGCTGCGTCCGACGCGCCGCCATCACGGCAAGCCGCTGGTGAACTCGTATGGGCGATCGCCGACAGCCAACGCAACTGGTCCGGATTCAACGCCGGTAACCTGTGTTGCGCCGCCAAGGCTCTCAGCGTCGTCGAAACTCTCTTCAAACCTGTTGGCACGAACATCGCCGACAACCTGCTCGCAGAGAGCTTCGAATTCGATTCAGATCTGACCTACGTCGATGTAAAAGTGCGACAAGGCGTCGAATTCCACAAAGGATTCGGACCGCTGACCGCCGAAGACGTCGCGTGGTCGACCAACGACACCAACCCCAACCTCTCGAACGAGCTAGGTTCGGGCCAGACGAGCGTTACCGACGGATCATGCACTTGGGCTGGTTTCCTCTAGGGTCGAACCCGAGCGAGGCGCTTGACGACAGCACGGTCCGCATCCGTTGGGAGAACTTTGACCCACGATGGGACACCTGTTTCTTTGGCCAAGACGGTCTAGGCGCAGGCATCGTCAGCAAGAATGCATTTACCGAGATGGGCAAGGACTGGAACAACGACAACATCGTTGGCACCGACCCATTCGAATTCACCAGCTGGACCCGCGGCGACCGCACCGAGTACACCGCGTTGCCTTCGCACTGGCGCCAAGCCGCCCAGATCTCGAAGATTACCCGCGTATCGGTACCCGACGAGAGCGTCCGCATCGTGATGCTCCAGAACGGTGAAGCCGACATCGCCGAAGTTGGCACCAGCAACATCCCGACCGTCGAACGCTTCGGCATGGTTCGCAACGGATCGGGTACTGCCCGCATGGTTACGGTGATGTTTGCCGGCAACCTGTGGGAGACCACCCACCCCACGACGGGTGAGCCGCTGGAAATCGTCACCTACACACACGACCTCCCTTGGTTGGGCAATCCTCACTCGCCTAATGACGGCAACAACCCTGCCGGCATGGACGACATGGATCAGGCGCGCTTGGTACGCACCGCACTCGCAATGTCGGTCGACCGTGAACTCATCAACGAGGCTGTAATCGGCGGAGTTGGTTGGCCTGTGGAAATCCCGTACTTCGACATCAACCACCCCGATTGGGTTCAGGAACGCTGGGGCGTGGGATACGACCCGGACATGGCTGAGGCATTGCTCGACCAGGCCGGATACCCGCGTGCGGCTGACGGCAACCGGTTCAAGATCGCGATGTTCGCGTGGCCTGTCGGTCACTTCTACGGCGACATCGGCGACGCCATCGCTCAATTCTGGGAAGAGATCGGCGTCGACGTCGACGTCCTGCACTACGAGTACACGGTCTTCCGCCCGACCCTGGTTGGTCGTTCGGCGACCCAGGCGTGGACTGACACTGGCCCGCTGGAGAACTTCGCAACTACCCCGTGGGACTTCCCGCGCGGTATCCAGATGTCGGCTATCGCACGTGGCGGCAAGAGCCACGGCCTCGAATTCCCCGAGGCTACCGCCAACTACAAGGCAGTATCGGCAGAGCCTGACCGTGCCGCTCGAATAGAGCTGAACAAAGGCTTCGCAGACTTCCTCAGGCACTGGCTACCTGGTTTCGGAGTCGTTGCGGCGCCGAGTTTGATCGTTTACAACCCGAACTCAATCGGATCCTGGGACATGGAACCCGGTTTGCGCCAGGCGATCAACTCCCCTGAGAAGATCACGCTCCCGTAGTCGATCTCGGAATCGACAAGACTTACGCCCCTGATTTATCCCGATGAGACCGGTCAGGGGCCAAGTCGATATCCTCCATCTCACGCATCTCGCGGGAGAGGGAGGATATAACGTTTTCGAGGTTGCCGACTAGGAGGCCGAAAGTTCACTGATGCGTACGTATTTGGCACGTCGTCTGCTCTTCGCAGTTTTAACGTTGTGGGGTGTGACGATTTTGGTGTTCGGGCTTTCAAGGTTGGGACCCGATCCGCTGCTTGCCTACGTGCGCGACGACACCTACGGACTGTCGGCAGATACGGTGGCCGAACTGAAAGCGAAGTGGGGGTTAGATAAACCGGTCTATATTCAGTATTTCGTGTGGCTCGGCAACATCTTGCAAGGCGATATGGGAGAAAGCATTGCCACGCAACGGTCAGTATGGTTGACGATAACTGAGGCGTTGCCAAACAGTCTGCAACTTGCCGGGGTGGCTTGGGTTTTGGGAACCATACCCGGCGTGCTGCTGGGGATAGTGTCCGCGGTTAAGCGGGGCACCGCTATCGACTATTTCGGCCGGGCGATCGCTCTCATCGGGCAGGCCACTCCGGCGTTTTGGCTAGCGATTTTGTGCATCTTATTGTTCGCCGGATATCTGCAGTGGCTGCCTTCGGCGACGAAGGCTCCTGCGACGACACCGTTGTTGACTCAAGCCAAGCACTTCGTGATGCCAGCTTTCGTGTTGGCTTTCGACCCTTGGGCGACATATCTGAGGCTTACGCGTTCATCGATGCTTGAAGTGCTCGACTCCGAGTACGTGAAGTTGGCGCGCGCTAAAGGCGCTTCCGGCGGGACCGTGATCATGAAGCACGCGCTGCGGAACGCGTTGATTCAGCCGATCACTGTCTCGGCCCTTGTGTTGGCCGCGTTCATCACTGGGTCGGTGTTTGTGGAGACGGTATTTGCGTGGCCTGGGATTGGCAGATTGGCGGTCCAGGGAGCGCTCGACAACGATGCGCCTATCGTCGCCGGGACGGCGCTGATATTCGGAAGCGGATACGTGGCGCTCAATTTCGTCGCCGACATGCTGTACTTGGTGATCGATCCTAGGATTCGATACTCGTGATGAACACCACAGGCGAAATTCGCACGGCGGAGAGCGCACCGGTATTGGTTTCGAGCGGTTACGTGTGGTACTCGCCAGCCGATTGGTGGCGATTCTTGAAACGTTGGCCAATTTTGCCGGTACTGGTATTGGTCTTGGTAGTTTTGGGGGCGGTTTTCGCGAAACAAATAAGCCCGCATGAACCCGACAAAGGCAATCTGCGAGCGCGTGACATTCCCCCGCTATGGTTCGAGGGAAGCTCCTCCGAATACCCCCTCGGCACCAACAACCTCGGGCAAGACATGCTGGTGCGCGTATTGGAAGGTGCCCGCGTATCGCTCATCGTCGCCAGCGTCGCGGTCCTGTTCGGTCTCTTCGTCGGAACCATCACCGGCATGTTGGCAGGCTACTTCGGAGGACTTTTGGACGAATTGCTGATGCGATTGGTCGATCTGTGGTCATCATTGCCGCTGTTGATGATCGCCATCATCTGGGCTGTCAGCATCCAACCCAGCCTATGGTCCGTGACTTTGTTGTTGTCGATTTTCTCGTGGTCGTCGGGCACTAGAAACATTCGCGGCGAGATACTTTCGCTGAAGAATCGCGACTTCGTGATCGCGGCCCGGACGATGGGAGCGAGTGATCTGCGGATTTTGTGGCGCCACCTATTCCCTCAGATAGTGCACATCGTGATCGTGGTTACGACGTTGCGGACGGGTGCGTTGATCGTCGCCGAGTCGGGTCTGTCGTTCTTGGGCGTCGGGTTGCCGGCGTCGGTTCCAAGTTGGGGACTGCTGATAACTCAGGGACGAGCGTTTTTGACGACTACTAACTGGTGGATGTCGATCGTTCCGGGGTTGTTCCTGTTCTTCACGGTGATGTCGCTGAACTTCTTGGGCGACTGGTTGCGCGACCGGTTGGATCCGCGATTGCGGCAGATCGATTGAGGAACGGCAATCGGCTTGCCGTTGAATTGGATCCTCCCAATCTCACGAAACCATCGTGACGGTTAGGGTGCTTAGTGGGTCGAGCCTAAGTTTTGCTTGTGTTGTGCGGCCCGACGAAGTTGCTAACGCAGTTTACCGAAGTCAGTTCACCAGAATACGCAGATTGTAAGATACGTGGGAGTAGCTTGTATCGGTAGCGGAGGGTAGATATGACTACCATGCAGAGAAATAGAGAAATTGATGCCGACGCACTGTTGGGTATTCCGGAGATTCGCGAAGCTTACGAGGCCTATGTAAACATCCAAAGGGAATACCAAGATGAATTACGTCACGCGATCACAAGGTCTCCACGACCCGAGTTGCCCGACGTTTCAGACCTTGCCGAACGTTATGGATCCCGCTTGGAAAATCAACGGCTGGTGGTAGTGCGGCTGGTGGAAAAACACACGTGATCGCCGAAGATATCGTTACTCGGGTGGCGACAGCCTTAATCGTCGCCGTGGTCCTCGGAATGGGTGGTTGGCTATACCGGATATGGGATACACAACGGTCGCATACCAGACAGATTAAGCGTCTAAACAGCATCGTCCGATCGTTCGCCGAAAGTGTGCCGGATGCACAAGCCGGCATAGCCTTTCGAAACTTGGTTCGTGAACATGAGGAGAGTGGCGATAGGGATTGACGTGGGACTCGTGGCTGTGCGACGAAAGCGGGCTAACTGAGCGTCCTCCCCAAGCGGTATTGCCGATACGAATCTCGAAGGTCGCCAAGTCCGGGCTGCAATAGCCGCACAATATCGATCGGACATCTGCCAGTGCGATAATTAGACTTCATGGCATCTGATGAAGATCTTTCCGCGCCCGACACCGGGATAACAGCACGTCTCGCCGATGGGTTCGCGGTTGCGATTGAGGTAGAGACTTCGCGTGGGTTGGCGATGGAGGCGGGTGCTCGGCATTCGGTGGAGTTGGCGACAGCGGCGGCGGATGGTGGTCGGGTTGACGCGGTGTGTTTTACGGACAATCCGGGAGGGAATCCGCACATCACGCCAGAGACGTTAGGGCGTGAACTGTTGGATCGGGACGCGGAGGTGGTGATCAATCTCTCGTGCAAGGACTACAACCGGAATTCACTTGAGGGCAGGTTGTGGTCGCTGTCGAGTTTGGGTTTCCGGAATGTCCTGAGTCTGTCGGGCGACTATCCGGTGTCGGGATTTGCTGGTCAGGCGAGGCCGGTGTTCGACACCGATTCGGTTGGGTTGCTGGAGATGATCCGTCGGATGAATGAGGGGTTAAAGGTGTCGCTGCCCGGACGACGGAGCACCGAAACTGAGCTTGGTCGTACGGAGTTCAATCCTGGTGCCGCGGTGAATCCGTTCAAGTTGCATGAAGGTGAGTATCTGACGCAGCTTTACAAGATGGACTTAAAAATCCGAACTGGTGCGAAGTGGTTCGTTTCTCAGATCGGCTACGACGCTCGGAAACATCACGAGTTGATCCGCTATCTGAACTTGAAGCATGGAGAGAGCGGTGCCGTGCCGGCGGTCTTGGGTTCGATATTTGTGTTGAGCGCGCCGGCGGCCAGGTTCTTCGGTCGCTGGGGCATCCCTGGGGTGGCGGTAAATTCTGAACTGGTTGAGGTTGCCAATCGCGCGGCGAAGGCTAAGGACCGTGGCCGGGGGTTTTTCGAGGAATTGGCAGCGAAGCAGATAGCGGTGCTGCGCGGGACCGGCTACAGCGGTGTCTACCTCAGCGGCAGGCTGAATTACGAGCGGATCGAACGGATTCTGGATATCGCAGAGGGGATCACCGGCGATCAGTGGAGGGATGCGGCGGCTGAGATTGGATATTCTCAACCCGGCGAGTTCTATCTATTTGAGCCAGGTGACAGTCCCAATACAGCGTCCGAGGAGATGAACCGCGAGTACGCGGAGAGTCGGGGTCGACCGGCATCGTTGCTCAGGCGTGCTTTTCACCCGGACCTGTCCTATCGCATTGGACGCTTCGGCAAGCATTTCGTATTCGACCACGATGCGCCGGCGTTCAAGGCAAGCGCATCCGTTTATCGTCAGATCGAGAAGAACAACGTGGCGAAAAAGGCGGCGCACGCGGCGGAGCAGATGATGAAGGTGCCGCTTTACGGTTGCAAGGACTGCGGTGATTGTTCCCTTCCCGATATCGGAGAGTTGTGCCCGGAATCGCAGTGCGTGAAGAATCAGCGCAACGGCCCGTGTGGCGGCACTCGTGCTGGCAAGTGCGAGATTCTGGATAAGGACTGCATCTACCTCCGGGCTTACAACACGCTTAAGCTGTATGGCGAAGAGGAGGAGATGCTGGAGCATCCGGTGGTTCTTACAGATTCATCGTTGCAGGGCACGGCGTCTTGGGCGAATACGTTCGCGAAGCGGGACCACTACGGCAAGCTAAAGTAGCTTCGACACCCGTCTTCCAATTCGGCTTAACAGTCGACAGTTACGATATTCTGCGAGTCCATGGGCACGCAGAAAAATCATGAATGGACGGTAGTGCAATGCAATTCGATCTGTTGATCATTAACGGTACGGTGTACGACGGTACCGGCGCACCCGGCATTCCCGCCGATGTCGGCATCGACGGCAAGCGGGTGTCCGCGATCGGCGACCTCTCGGCGGCAAACGCGACACGCGTCATCGACGCCACCGGTCTGGCCGTTACGCCCGGATTCATCGACGTGCATTCCCACGCCGATGCCGCGTTGCTCAGAGACGGGCAGCACGCTTGCGGCATCCGCCAAGGCGTCACCACCGAGATCATTGCACCGGACGGCCTGACTCTGGCTCCGCTTTCGCACGACAACTATCTGATGTATATGCACTACTTGAGCGGTATCTTGGGTTATGCGTCGGAAGAGTTGGATATGTCATCGTATGCGACGGCGATGTCGAACTACCACCACAAGACCTCCTGCAACGTCGCCATGTTCCTCGGCCACGGCCCAGTACGCCTAGAAGCGGTCGGCGGCATGATCGACGAACCGCTGGTCGGTGACGCATGGGATCGCGCCGAACGCATCATCCGCGAAAGTTTCGAGCAGGGCGCATGTGGCTTCTCGACTGGTCTGTCCTATTACCCGAACTCGTACTCCGACACCGATGAACTAGTCAACATCATGAATGTTGTAAAAGAGTACGAGCGTCCGTTGTCGATTCACCTTAGGAACCACAACACTGATCGTGGGTTCGCGGGTGGCGGCGTCGAAGAGGCGATGGAGGTTGGGCGTCGGACGGGTGCGCAGATTCACCTTGAGCACTACCGGACGCAGCCCAATTCTGCCGGTGAATTAGAGGCACTTTTGGAGCCAGTAGAACGTGCCAAGGCCGACGGTGTAGATGTAACGCTGGAAACCTATCCCTATCCAGTCGGCTCGAGCTTCCCGCAGTCCTTCTTCCCCGGTTGGTTCCACGAAGGTGGCCCGGAGGCGATGTTGAAGCTTCTTGCCGACGGTGAAAGCCGAGAAGAAGTGATAGCCGGCATCCGAAGCGGTACCCGAGGCGGGTTGTCGGGAAACGTGTGGTCAAACATCGGCTCTGGGGCGAACAAGGATATCGAAGGGATGTCATTCAATGATGTCGCAGAGCAATGGGGTGTTTCGCTTGAAGAGATGATGTGTCGCGTTATGCTCGAAGAGGATCTGAACTGCGGGTTCCGCGGTGCTCCCCCGGCCAGCACGCGCGTTTGGCAGCAGGTCGAGGCCGACATCATGGACCTGATGCAGCGTCCCGACTACATGGTTGGGTCCGATGCCATTCCGACCGGCGGCATGGTCCACCCGCGCGCCTACGGCTGCTTTCCGCGCATGATTGGTCGTCTGCGACGGCGGCACAACATCTCGCTTGAACTAATGGTTCAGCGACTGTCGCAGAACGCCGCGTTGCGTTTCGGACTCAAAGACCGCGGCGAGATCGCGGTTGGGAAGTTTGCAGACATCGTAGTGTTCGACTCCGAACGTATTACTGACAGAGCAACGTTTGAAGATCCTGAGCAGTTCCCCGAGGGCATCCCGTTCGTCGTCGTAAACGGCCAGGTTGCTGTAGACCACGAGAGGTTGACTGGGGTGCTGGCTGGCGAAGCAGTATAGGAGGTTGACCAATGCGGTTGCTAGACGCCGCATTCGATGTTTTGAGACGTGCCGGCGAGCCATTGTCGCCGGCTGAGATCTTGCGGCAGATTAAATCGGCGCGCATTCCTATCGATGCCAACGAGCCGCTCGACGATGAATCCGTGAAAGTCGAACTCGAGCACGTCGCCGAGGATGGCGCCGAAACCTTAGGCATTGTGCGCACTCCATCAGGTCGGTTCACGCTACCATCGATGCTCGATCGGACCCTGCGGACCGGGACGTCGATCGCGACTACGACGGCGTCAACGATCAACCCGATCAGCATCGCTTCCGCCATCGCGCGGTCTAACGTCGGCGCCATGTGGTCGCTACGAGACGCGACCAAAGAGATGCTGCGTCACGCGAAGCGTCCATTGAGCATCAACGAGATGACGACGATGCTTCGGGCGGCAGGGGTGTTGAAGGGCACGAGGTCTAAGGATGAGGCGGAGGTTCGGTCTCAGCTCATCCAAAACATGCTCCAGCACGGTGGGGAATCGACGTTCGTCCGCGTTGGAAACAATACCTACGGGCTTCGCTACTTCTCCGCCGCCGCGTCTGAAACACGCGCCGTTGAACCAGACGAGGAGGGAGCAGACCGCAAGCCGGCTACTCCACCATTGCCGTCGGTGGATGAGGATCTGGTTGAGGGGGAATCTTCCCATCTCGCATCCGACGAAGCACTGCTCCGGCGTATCCGCACGCTCTCCAACCAGCGGTTCGAGCGTTTCATCGTGGTGTTCCTCGCTAGTATCGGGATGACAGATGTGGTGGTCGCCAACCGTATGAGGCCGGGTGAACTCGATATCCACGCCAGCATGGACGTGGCTGAGGTGATGGACATCAACTTCTCGGTCCAAGCCCTGAACTGGCACCGCGACGTCCACGGCGGCGATATTCAGCTCTTGCGCGGCGGTATGCGTTTCGGTGATCATGGGTTGATCATCACGACTAGCGAATTCCAACGCGGCGCCGTCGAAGAAGCCAATCGTACAGGCGCGACGCCGATAGCCACTGTCAACGGCAGTCAACTGGCAAAAATCTCGCAGACGCGCGGCGCTTCGAAGGTGCTGGGATAGTCCTAGCCCTTTGACCGAGTGGCAGATCGGTGATACGAGTTTGTTCAAGCCTTGGTCATTGATTTATGGGCCCCCCTCACCCTAGCCCTCTCCCACGGAGGGGAGAGGGGACAATCATTGGTCTATGGACGCCCCCTCACCCTAGCCCTCTCCCACGAGGGGGAGAGGGGACAATCATTGGTCAATCGGCGCCCCTGTACCCTAGCCCTCTCCTCTGCGGTTCTCACCCTCACCCTAGCCCTCTCCCATCAAGGGAGAGGGGAATGCAGGCACGTCACCCTCACATCAAGGGAGAGGGGATTAAACACGTCCCCTCTCTAAAATCATCTCAGCAATGTCGAGAGAAGGAAAAAAGATCTCCGAACGAGCCCGAGAACTCCGACGTAACGCCACCGAGGCAGAGCGACATCTCTGGAAAGGGTTGCGCGCACCTGGCTTCGCAGATGCGAAGTTTCGTAGGCAAGCACCTGTCGGCAGATACATCGTCGATTTCGTATCGTTCAAACACAAACTAATCATCGAAGTCGACGGTGGGCATCATCAGGATGCGATTCAAGCGACTCGCGATGCGGAACGAACTCGTTGGTTGCGAGCTCAAGGTTTCCGAGTGCTGAGATTTTGGAACAACGATGTGCTTACTGATACACAAGCGGTGCATGACGTCATTTTCATAAACCTCATTGAAGACGCCCCGTAGGCACTCGCCCTCACCCTGACCCCCTCCTCTGCGGTTCACCCTCACATCGAGGGAGAGGGGAATGCAGGCACGTCACCCTCACATCAAGGGAGAGTGGATGCAGGCACGTCACCCTAGCATCGAGGGAGAGGGGAATGCAGGCGCGTCACCCTCACATCAAGGGAGAGGGGAATGCAGGCACTTCACCCTCACATCAAGGGAGAGTGGAATGCAGGCGCGTCACCCTCACATCGAGGGAGAGGGGAATGCAGGCACTTCACCCTCACATCAAGGGAGAGTGGATGCAGGCACGTCACCCTAGCATCGAGGGAGAGTGGAATGCAGGCGCGTCCCCTCTCCCCTACGTGGGAGAGGGTCAGGGTGAGGGGGAACCGGGGACAGAGGGGCGAGCGTGATCGAACTCGGGCACTTTCGATTACTATCATCTTCACGGTGCCGAAAGACGCCAAAAGTCAAGTTTCAAGCACCGATTGATCGTCGAAGTCGACGGTGGGCATCATCAGGATGCGATTCAAGCGACCCGCGATGCGGAACGAACTCGTTGGTTGCGAGCTCAAGGTTTCCGAGTGCTGAGATTTTGGAACAACGAAGTTTTGACAGAGCCAAACGTGGTAGAAAACGTGATTTTCCAGTCAATCCGGAATTAACGTAATCCCGGCCCATCTGTCCCCGGTTCCCCCTCACCCTAACCCTCTCCCACGGAGGGGAGAGGGGACTTGCCTCAGCCGCGTCACACTCACCCTAGCCTTCTCCCGTCAAGGGAGAGGGGACTCGACTCAGCCGCGTCACACTCACCCTAGCCCTCTCCCGTCAAGGGAGAGGGGACTCGACTCAGCCGCGTCACACTCACCCTAACCCTCTCCCACGGAGGGGAGAGGGGACTTAACTCAGCCGTGTCACACTCACCCTAGCCTTCTCCCGTCAAGGGAGAGGGGACTTGACTCAGCCGTGTCACACTCACCCTAGCCCTCTCCCGTCAAGGGAGAGGGGACGTGACTGCAGAATCAGAACGGCGTCCGTATTTCTACGGACGCCGTTCTTTTCAGCAATTTGCTGTGCGATCTCAGCGGGTGCGTGCGCCCTCGCGGCGGCGGGCGATTACCAGCGCGCTGCCGAGTACGAGCACTGCGATACCGAGCAACAATGACCAGAGGACCATCGTGCTTGATGCCGGAGCCGTGCCACCGGTGTCGGGCGTCTCTGGCTCGGGCTCGGACGTTGGCGTCGGGATCGGTGCCGGAGCGCCTACGCTACCGACTGCCACGGTGGCAGGCAGGTTGCTCAATGCGCCACACACCATCGCGCCGGCGGAGCTGATCCGCACCTGAGCGGCGAGGATCGTCAGCGAGCCATCGTCGTTGATCGCAACTACCGCAAGGTCGGAGATGTTCGACCGCAACTCGTCCGGGAGCGGCACGCAGGCCAAGGCCGGGTCGTCGAGGACGTAGGAGCTGATTACTGCCTGAGAACTGTCGACGGCGGAGATCGCGTACATGTTGCCACCCAGCGTGTAGCGCTGGCGCGTCATGCCGACGTTCGATGCTGCGCCTTCGTCCGACATTCGGATACCGAGGAACTCGCCGTTCGGGACCGCGCCCGCATCGACTTTCAACGAGTAGCCTTCGCCAGTGAACGTGCCACCTTCTTCAGGCGTGAACACTTCATACTGGTTGCCGTCGGAGTCCGCAAGGATTGAGGGTATCTCACCCGGCGGGTTGGCCGGAGCCACTTCCTCAGGAGCGGGTGCCGACGGGCGTCGGACTTTCACGCTGAACTCGGCCGAACACGCGGTTGCGCGGTCAGCTTCGTCTTCAGGTTGGCAACCGGCATCGCTGAGCGATGCGGTAACCAAGTACGTGCCCGGCGAATCCGGAGCCGTGTAACCGAGCTCTCGACCGGTTTCACCGTCGATCGTATCGCCGTTGACATCCCACTCGAAGGTCCCACCGATGCCGTTGTCTTTTGCGTCCTGCAGACCGTAGATGTCGACAGACAGCGTGATCTTGTCGCCACCGGATACCGTGATGCCACGGATGGCCGGCTCAACGCGAGAGATCTCGCCCGGCGAACCGGCGATATCTGCCGATACGGCGCCAGGCCTCGTCTCGGTGAAGCGTTCGTTGTCAACAATGATCGCAACCACCTTGATGCTCTTGCCTGCATCTTCGCTTTTTACGTCGTACGTGTCACCGGTGTGTATCGCAGACTTCGCGCTGTAATCCTTAGCGTCGCCATAGAACCACCTGTAGGTGATGGATTCGATGCCGTCCGGATCAGCGATGTCGTTCTTCTGAGCGGTCAATGTCCCCCCGACCTTTGCGAGACCGGAAAAAACCGGAGTACCCGTTGCAGCCTCATTGAACGACGGCCGACCGGGGTCGTCGCCGAGACCGAGTAGGGCTCTACCTACCTCCTCAATTCGCTTCTGAGCGGCTACCGTTAGCGGTTTGCCATCAGCCGGGATCTTCGAGGAACCCGGGAAGTAACCACAGTAGTCGCTAGCTTCGGCATCTTTGGCTACGACCGGCGGATCTTGCGTATCATCCGCCGTAACCGCGGGATCGAGGTACGCGTTGTCCTCACCGACGGCCAAGCGCTTGACGCGGCAGTCGGCTGTGTCCCACCAGTCGGCGACGGTGGCCGGACCGTTGCCGGACCCGTAGGGCCAGTCGAAATCGCCGTCATCAGCGACGGTTCCTGCGGTTTTCGAGTCCGCGTCCTGCTCCTTCGGCGGGTCGAAGATCTCATTTGCGATTGCGGCGACGATGGACTTGGCGCTGTAGACATTCACTTTTTCGCCGGCGATTTCCATTTCTGTCGTTGCTACTGCGCGGCGGATGAGCAACGCGGCAAGGTCGACGTTTGGCACGACGTTCTTGACGTCGCTCAAATCTGCGTATTTCATCTGGAAGACTTTCTTGTGATCTTCGGTTATTTCCACTGGGTTGCCACTGGGATCTATCACGGTTGGCGGGTTGCCGTAAACGACGTTGACCTTTTCGTCGTCGCTGAGCGTGGCCCACCATGCTGCGACATCCGGAGCTGCCGGGGATATGCCGAGAATCGCTTGACCGAGCTCGAGGATCCTGGCTTGGAGTGCTTGACCGTCGTTGTCATCGTTATCGGGGTTGATCTGGTCCCACTCCGCGTCGTTGCCTACACCAACCGCTACAACCCTCGCGGCCCGACTAATGGAGTTCCACCATTCAATTACGCTGTTTCCGCCGTCGTTGTAGATCCAGAGCCAGCGATCGTTGACTAGGGCTTTAGTTGCGTCATCTAGCCCGTCGTATGAGGCTTCGGCTTTTTCTGGGCGCGTCAACGGAATGGTAACGGTGTCAGTTCGCGTTGGGTCGCCATCCGTCGCGCCGGCTCCGTACAGAGAGTCGACCCTCTGCTCCGGGCTGAGCTTGTCCCACCACGCCTTGGCCCTAGGAATGTCGCCAGAGTTCGAAGAACCCGGACTGTCGAGGCCGAGGATATGTTGACCAACTTTATCGGCCGTGGCCTTGACTTCGGAGTAGGCTTTCACCTTTGCCGTTTTGGTGCCGCTTACGTCAACGATGTCACAGACGTTGCTGGGTTCCGGACCAGACGAAGCTTCCGAGAACGGATCGTTGAAGTTTATCAGAACCAAAGCATTATTGTCTTCACCAACTGCGATACGAGCCTCGGTGCAGTCGAGGTGGTTCCACCACATCTCTACGCTCTGAAAACCGCGCAATGCTTGGAGGTTGGGGGCGATGTGGTCGCCGACAGCGTAAATGTCGCGATTGGCGACGTCTCCGTCAACCAGTTCTTTGACTGCATCCTTATCGACTTCTTCTAGTTCGGCGAACATGCGCTGGGCGGTTTCGGCGGGGGAAAATGGATGTCCGGGAGGGTCCGAGTTCGGATTTGTGTTCGTGCGGTTGGGGTCACCAATTTGACGCCCCTCTTCAAACTCACCGGCGTCGTTGTCAAAACCATTGCCCCGCAACACATTCACCCTCTCTACGTTGGTGAGCAAATTCCACCAAGCCGTTGCACGTGCCGTTATTATGGCATCATCATCCACCTGCGCTTGCGCATCATCGCTGGTCAGCGAAATTGTGCTAATGACGACGGCGAAGACTGCCGACAATGCCAGCACCACGCCCACCGCGTTCCTGAACCTAATCAGTGATGTAGGAGATTTCATCACGTCTCTTTTCCTTTACAAGCTTGACTTGTCGTCAGTCTGTCGTTAGCGGCCATAGCGCGCGCGTGAATCGAAGCAAGCGCGTGCCGTTTCAACTTACGCACAACATCTTACCAGTGTACACAAAAGCACGCAATACATCACCACGCCTCTTTCGCCATAGATTCTAATCGATTGCACGCTTTACTCACGCTTTAAAGCCCGCTTCGAACGATGCCCGTCCCCATCTCCACCGCGTCACCCTCACCCATCAAGCGACCTTTGCAAAACTGTTCAGTAGAGTGGGAAGGTGGTCAAAATGCGGTCATCCCCGCTTACCCCGCCCCTCTGGATTCCCGCCTGCGCGGGAATGACCGGGAGTGCGCGGGAATCACGGTGGTTTCGCAAAGGTCTCATCAAGGGAGAGGGGGAACACACATCTCCTAGCCCCTCCAAGGGAGTGAGAGAACACACATCCTCTCGCTCCCCGTGCATACCCCGCTCGCTTCGCTCGCGCCCCTTTCGCCGTGCGAAAGGGGCGTACTATACGCCTGCGCGCGCGGTGCGGTAATGACATTGGGTGTGCGCGCGTTTACGGGAAGAGTTTGAGCGCGGCGACGGTGAGTCCGGCCAGAGCGACCATAACACCAGTTAGTCTCACGGTCATGCGCAACTCAAGGGCCTTCATCTCGGCGCGCAGTTCCCCGATCGCCTGGGTCATGTCTTGCCGCAACTCCGCGATGTCCGCTTTCGTTGCGAACTCTTTCAGGTCCTCAGGCTTGACAACATCCCGATCGATGGCGCTGCCGAGCGCATTGACTACAGCTTCGGCCTGCGCTTCGTCAAAACCCGCATCTTGCAGATCCTTGACGATTTTGTGGGTGTCAAAAGTCAGGCTGACCATTTGATCAACAAGCTATCACAAGCCCGCCTCCTTCAATTCTCCCTTGACCATACACATGATACGAAATGCGCGCTAGGCAGCCTGTCATTCCGAGCGAAGCCGAGGAATCTCCCCGAGAGATGCTTCGACTGCGCTTCAGGTTGCGCCTTCAGCTCCGCTCAGCATGACAGACATCCATTCACATCATCCAAAATCATGCCCATCCTAGTTCAATAGCCCGATCACGCCGTCCTCTCCTCTGTCCCCAGTGCCCCCTCACCCTAGCCCTCTCCCACGGAGGAGAGAGGGGAATCGTCCATCCTAGCCCAATAGCCTCGCCGCATCAATCGCCGAGATGTCGGTAGAGGTCGCCCCGTCCGTGATCAACTCTGCTATCGATTTGCCCGTCAACGGACCATAGTGGACGCCCTCCGACCAGTGGCCGGACGCGATGTAGACGTTGTCCCAACCCGGCGCTCCCCCGACGAAGGGCTTGCCGTCGGCAGGCATCGGACGCAGGCACGCCGTCTGATGCGACACCATTGATTCGTCTATGCGTTCAGACAACCGCTGGACGCGCGGGATTATGAACTCCCACGGATAGTCCGACGTCTCGCGGTCGAAGCCTCTGCCGTCCTCTTTAGTCGCACCGAGAATCGTCGGCGATATACGCCTTGGGAATATCACCCCGCCGTCGTCCATGTTGTGCATCGTGACCGGAGGCTTGGACATCCCGGCCTTGGCTTCGTCGATGTAGAGAAGCTCGCCTTTTTGGGGCTCGACCGTGATTTCATATCCGAGCCAACTGTTGGCAGATTTCGACCACGGGCCCATCGCCAGAAGGACTGCGTCCGCCTCGATAGTTGTGCCATCGGCGAGGGTCACGCCTGTGTTCCCCCTCACCCTAACCCTCTCCCACGGAGGGGAGAGGGGACTTGTTCTCTCCATCTCCGACGGTAGAACGAGTGGATCAGTGTTCCCGCTCTCCGAAGGTGGGGCTGGTGTGCTTGCATTCCCCCTCTCCCTTGATGGGAGAGGGTCGGGGTGAGGGTGAATCCCCACCACCTCGCCCTCGACCAAGCGCGCACCTGCGATCTCGGATGCTCTCAAAACCGACCGCGTCAGCAGCCTTGAATCGACCGACGGTTCGATGGCTGTCAGGCATGCCCCCTCGACCTCGTCACTCAACCAATCGCACACTTCGCGCGCCTCGTCACCCGTCAACCAATCGGCGTCGAGACCATCCGCGACGCGATCCTCCATGAACTGTCTGGCAACGTCGAAACCAGTTTCGGCGAAGGCGCAGCGAAGATACGGCGCCATATCGTAGCCATGATCGATGCCGGTAATTCTAGGCAACTCTTCGGCGAGTTCGGCGTGAAGTTTGAGCGCCGCTCCCGAGAGTGCGAGAAGCCCCGCATCGTTGGACCCGGAATAAGGCGTCAGCATCCCGGCGGAATACCCACTGGCACCGGAAGCAACGCCTTCACGCTCGATTATGACAACGTCGGAGACACCGGCGCGCGTCAGATAGTAGGCGGTCATGCATCCGATGATCCCGCCGCCGACGATAGCGACCCGAGACGTGGAGGTTGCTTGTGATGTCATTGTGCGTATGTTACTGCGTTATCCACCCTCACCCTAGCCCTCTCCCATCGAGGGAGAGGGGAAAGAAGGGGCGCCCCCTCTCCCCCACGAGGGGAGGGTCAGGGCGAGGGGGAACACAAGGATAGGATTGTAGCCATGACTTTGAACATCGCCTTGGTCGGTGCGGGCGGCATGGGAATGCGCCACGCGACCGGCTACGTCGAGCTCCGAAAATACTTCGACGATGTGCGCATGGTCGCGGTGTGCGACCCGCATATCGACTCGGCGGAGGCCGTCGCCAACGCCATCGCCGCGTCGATGCCCGAAAAGCCCGAAGTCTTCGCAAGCCTCGCAGGCGCCGAAGACGCAGTCGCGCTCGACGCCGTCGACATCGTGACCAGCACCCCGGCGCACCATATCTTGGCGATAGAGGCGATGCGCGCTGGACTTCACGTGATGGTGGAGAAGCCGATGGGATTGACTCTCACAGCGTGTCGGATGATGCAGTCGGTCGAGCACGAGACGGGCAAGGTGCTCTCCATCTCAGAGAATTTCCGGCGCGATCCGATGAACCGACTCGCAAAGTCGTTGATCGATGCTGGCGCGATCGGACAACCGTTCTTCGCGGTCGATTTCTCGATCGGCAGCGCGCATCGCGGTGTGATGCACAGCACGGTATGGCGCGCTAAGAAAAATCAAGCGGGCGGCGTGGTACTCGATGCCGGAGTGCACAACGCAGACCTTCTCCTTTATTTAATGGGTCCCGCGGTCCGCGTCTACGCCGAAACCGACGTCAACGACCCCGAGCGCATCATGCGCCCGATGTCGGACCAAGCGCCAGGCCTCGCCGCGATGTACACGCATCGCAAAGAAGCTGGTGGCGAAGATATCGGCGACATCATCGAGCAGGACGCGGTCGACACCGCGTTCGCGACGATTCGTTTCGCATCCGGTGCCGCCGGTCAGCTGATCATCACCGACGCGTCGCACGGCTACAGCCTCGGCGATTCGGTCGTCGTCGGCAGCGAAGGCACGCTCTATCGCCCACCGAGCCGACGCGGAACGGGTCCGCGCATCGTCCGAGAAGACGGAACATCTGTCGAGGGCGACGCCTTACTCGACCTCGTCCCCGATTTCGAGATCGACGATGTGACGTCCACGCTCTGGGACGGTGAACGCCGGATGTCGTCGTACGAGATGGACTTCCGCAAGATCGACGCCAAGATAATCGCCATCGAGTACATGGATCTGGCGCGCTCAGTGGCTAACGGCGGTTCGCCAGAAGTCGGCAGCAACGAAGGCATGGCCGCACTCGCGTTGGCGTACGGCGTGATGGAGTCGGGCGAGACCAATCAGGCGGTCAGCATCGACGACGTGTTGTCGGGCGCGGTGTTGTCGGGCGCGGTTAGGGGCTTCCAAGACGACATCGATCGAGCAGCCGGTATCGTCGAGTGCTGAGACGCACCGGTTTCGCAGTCTTCGGCTACCGTGAGTACCGACTGTTCTGGATCGCCGCCGCGTTCTCGAATGTCGGAATGTGGACGCTCGTCTACGGTCGGCTATGGCTGATGCGTTCGCTGACCGATTCGGAGATACTTCTCGGATCAGTCACGGCGGCGACGATGGCCCCGGTGATGATCTTCTCGGTCTGGGGCGGTGTCGTCGCAGACACCGTCAACCGTCTCAGACTGCTGCGCTTCACTCGGTTTCTGTTCGCGATTGCCGGGTTGGTCACTGCGGTGTTGATAGCTACTGACACGATCGAGGCGTGGCATCTCTTGGCTATCTCCGCCGTCACAGGCGTCATGTTGGCGTTCGACATTCCAACCCGCGGCGCGATGGTGGCATCGCTGGTACCTAAGGAGCAGCTGCCAAGCGCAATAGCTCTGTATTCGGTCGTGTTCGGCGGCGCCGCGATTTTGGGACCATCGCTGTTCCATCCGCTGGTATCCGCGGTCGGGATGGAAGGACTGTTTTTCATCGTCTCCGCGTCTTATGTGCTGACGGTGTTGACATTGCTAAAGATGGATCATGTCCCGCACTTCGCCGGCAGGGGTGACGAGCGGGTGACCGTAACGGAAACGGCACCGGAAACGGTCGGCGGCGAATCCTTCACTAAAAGGGTGCGCGCCCGCGTACACGATATGGTCGAGGGCATCAAGTTTGTCCGGCGCGAATCTGCCATCGCCGTCATCATCGGCTACGGCGTGATCATCGGCATCGTCGCGACACCTTTGGAGACGTTGTTGCCGGTCGTGACTCAAGAGGTATACAACGGCGACACGGCCACCTATGGCCGGTTTCTCCTCGCCATCGGTATCGGCGGGTTGGTCGGCACATTTGCCATCACCTTCATCGGAGCGCGGTCGAAACCACCGCTCTATCTCGCGCTCGGCGGCGTTTCGGTCGGCATCTGCTACATCGCGTTCGGCGCGGTCGAACTTTTGTCGTACGCGCTCGCCATTGCCGGATTGTTAGGCGGACTATCGGTGGTCAAAGGCACGATGAGCACCACCGTCGTTCAGACGCTGACATCCGACGCTTTCAGAGGGCGCGTGATGAGCCTGATGAACTTCACATGGGGCGCGCAGGCGGTGGGAGCGCTGGTAATGGGCACCTTGGCTCAACTCTGGGGCGCGCCATTCGCGTTCGTAATTGCCGGGATTGCTGCGATTCTGGTGACGGTGGCGGTCTGGAAACTGGCGCTTCGGCGGCTGTGATCAGCGCCCAACGTCGTTCCCGCGGCGCCCAACGTCGTTCCCGCGCAGGCGGGAATCCAGAGGGGACGGGAGGAAGGGCGGATACGGCGTCGGCAACGGTGGCGTGCTTTACCTTCTCTGGATTCCCGCCTGCGCGGGAATGACAGGGTGGTACCACGGGAATGACAGGGTTGTGCGACACCCTCCGTCTTTCCCGCGCAGGCGGGAATCCAGAGGCGACGGGAGGGAGGGAGGGCACGGCGTCGACAATAGCGGCGGGAATGACGGAGCGGAGGTGGGTCAAATGATCTCTTCGTAGAGATCCCGCCAGGTGGGGTTCATCTGCTCGATGCGGCGGAGCTTCCACTCTCGCCGCCAACGCTTAATGGATTTCTCTCGCGCGATCGCGTCCTCGATAGTGTCATGCTCTTCGTACCAAGCCAAACTGTGCACGCCGTATCGCTTCGTGAAGCCGTCGACAAAGTCGTTCTTATGCTCCCAGACCCGCTTTACCAAGTCAGAAGTGACACCGACGTACAACGTCCCGTTCCTTTTGTTGGCCAAGATGTATACGTATCCGCTCTTCATGATGATTACACTACCCCCTCCGCCTCCGTCATTCCTGCCACCCTCCGTCATTCCTGCCACCCTCCGTCTTTCCCGCGCACACCCTCCGTCATTCCCGCCACACTCCGTCATTCCCGCGCACACCCTCCGTCTTTCCCGCGCAGGCGGGAATCCAGAGGGGGCGGGAGGAAGGGCGGATACGGCGTCGGCAACGGTGGCGTGCTTTGCCTTCTCTGGATTCCCGCCTGCGCGGGAATGACGGGATGGAGCCGCGGGAATGACAGGGTGGTGCCACGGGAATGACGGGGTTGTGCAGCACCCTCCGTCTTTCCCGCGCAGGCGGGAATCCAGAGGGGGCGGGATGACGGAGTGTGTGCGCGGGAAAGACGGAGAGAGCGGCGGGGATGACGAAAAGAGCGTGCGGGAATTACATGAAAACCATATTGCCTCTCGAAACGAGGTACGACATTGCCTCTCGAAACGTCGCACGACTTTCTCAAACCGTTTTGCAGTTGGGCGGTTTGTCACTTAAACTCATATGCGAGAAAATCGGCGCTTTTCCGCTTGAGTAGCGAACTCGGCGGGACACGCTGACAAACCAACAGGTTAAAAGGAGCGGGCTTTTGCATCCCTTTGCATATGAGGCTCCCGGATCGATCGATGACGCCGTCGCATTGCTGGATAAGCATGGCGACCGGGCACGTCCGATCGCAGGCGGGACGGACGTACTGGTACAGGCACGGGCAAACAGATGGGACCTCGACGCGATCGTCGATGTCAAGAACATCCCAGAGTTGACACAGATCAGTCACTACCCCGACGGGAGTGTTTCGATCGGTGCGGCAACGCCGTGCTACCAGATCTACGGCGACCAAACGATCCGAGACAACTTCCCCGGCATCATCGATGCGGTGGAGATGATCGGCGGAATTCAGATCCAGTCCCGGGCGGCATTGGGTGGCAACCTCTGCAACTCATCGCCGAGTGCGGACGGTATCTGTCCATTGATCGCCTACAGCGCGGTCTGCCACATCGCAGGACCGGGCGGCCACGACAACCACCGCGATGTTGCTGTCGAAGATTTCTGCACCGGCCCGGGCTCGAACGTCTTGGGACGCGGCGAGATCTTGGTAAGCCTCGTGCTTCCTGCACCAGGTGCCAACTTCGGTGCCGCCTACGAGCGCTTCATCCCGCGAAACGAGATGGACATCGCGGTTGCGGGTGCCGGCGTATCGGTCAAACTAAGCAGCGATGGCAACACGTTCAAGGCGGCACGCGTGGCCTTGGCTGCGGTCGCACCGGTACCGTTGATGGTTCCGGCTGCCGCCGACGCACTGGTCGGCAACGCGGTCAGCGATGAGGTGATCGAGGCCGCTGCGCAAGCCGCTGGCGATGCTGCGACCCCGATCGCCGACATGCGCGGCACGGTTGCGCAACGCAAACACCTGTCCGCGGTTCTCACCCGACGAATGATTAACAAAGCCGTAGCGCGAGCGAGAGGTTAAGAAGTAAATGACAACACAAACAACTCCAGGACCAGCTCGGGTACATGTTCGTACCACGATTAACGGTCAACCGCACGAGTTTCTCGTGCCACCGTACATGAGTCTCCTAGACACACTCCGTGAAATCGTCGGACTCACCGGCACCAAAGAGGGTTGCTTGGACGGCAACTGCGGCGCTTGCACCGTCTCGCTTGACGGGCGCATCGTCGACTCCTGCTTGGTTCTAGGCGCCGAGGTCAATGGCAAATCGGTCGAAACCGTTGAGGGCATGGCGACGGCTGACGGATTGCACCCGTTGCAGCAGGCGTTCTTGGAAGAGGCCGCGCTCCAATGTGGCATCTGCACCCCGGGTTTCTTGGTCGCGTCCAAGGGCTTGCTCGACAACGAGCCTGCACCGGACGAGCACCGCATCCGCTACTGGCTGGCGGGCAACCTCTGCCGCTGCACCGGCTACGACAAGATCGTGCGCGCAGTGCAGAAGGCATCCGCCGAGATGGCGTAACAGCTTTGCAGGACGACCGACCGATAGGCGTGCAAACGTCGACACGTCGGTCGTCCGGCTATTCACCGACAACAAAAACAGGCGATCATCAACTCAAACAAGGGGGTCCGACCATGGTTGCGACATTTGAACCCAAGAACGAATACAAGGTAATCGGCACACGCCCGATACGCCACGACGGTCTCGACAAGGTGACCGGACGGGCGTTATACGGTGCGGACATCAAGTTGCCGAGAATGATCTGGGGCGCCGTCTTGCGCAGCCCTCACGCGCACGCTCGCATCAAGTCGATAGACACGTCGGCTGCCGAGGCGATGGATGGCGTGCACGCAGTCGTCACCAACGCCGACCTGCCGAATGCTGACAACAAGATGGTGGACCTCGGCGAAGGAGCCACCAACCTCAAGTGGGCGGTGGACAACATCCTCGCCGGCGACAAGGCGCTCTACGCCGGACACGCCGTAGCAGGCGTCGCCGCGGTAGACCGCTACACCGCTGAAGAGGCTGCACGGGCCATCAAGGTCGAGTACGAAGTGTTGCCGGCGGCGACCAACGTCGACGACACGATCTCTCCGGACATGCCTGCGATTCTCGATGAGCTCATCGGTTCGCCGGGCGCAGAGGAAAGCGGACACCCGAACCACGTCAAGGAGTTCACCCACGAATTCGGCGACCCGGATGCCGCGCTCGCGGAGGCCGACCATGTCATCGAGGGCGAATTCAGCCTGCAGATGGTGCACCAAGGCTACATCGAGCCGCACAACGCGACAGTGGTCTGGGACGAGGACGGTCGTCTTCGCATCTGGACCAGCACGCAGGGCGCGTTCACTGTCAGGCAGCAGGTTGCGGGCGTAATGCAGATGGACGAGTCGAAGATCCGCGTGACCCCGCTGGAGATCGGCGGCGGTTTCGGCGGCAAGATCCCGATATACCTGGAGCCGGTAGCCGCAGTACTGTCGAAGAAGGCGGGCAATGTGCCGGTCAAGATGATCATGGAGCGACGCTCCGTGTTCGAGGGCAGCGGCCCTGCAGCGGGTGGCAAGATCACTTTGAAGCTTGGCGCCACTAAGGACGGCAAGCTCATCGCGGCCGACTCGGTGCTCCGCATGGAAGCGGGCGGATACCCCGGCTCGCTGGTCGGTGCATCCGGCATGTGCATCTACTCGTGCTACAACATCCCAAACATGCGCATAGTTGGTTACGACGTTTTGGTCAACAAGCCCAAAGTCGCGGCCTACCGAGCACCGGGCTCACCGCAAGTAGCGTTCGCGATTGAGACTCTGATCGACGATCTTTGCGAGCGGGCCGGTTTCGACACGTGGCAGTTCCGACGTGACAACGCCGCCAAAGAAGGCACCCGCCGCGGCGATGGTCCGATCTTCCCGCGCATCGGAATGGAAGAGGTGTTGGACGCCGCCAAGGAGACCGACCACTGGAACTCCGACATCGGCGAGGCTTCTCCGGGGCGATTGCGTGGCCGCGGCTTCGCAAGCGGCTACTGGTTCAACGTCGGTTTGCAGTCGTCTGTCAACCTTGCCTTGAACAACGACGGGACGGTCGAGCTGGTTGAGGGTTCAACCGACATCGGCGGGACTCGAGCATCGATCGCCATGCAGGCCGCCGAGACGCTCGGCATTTCCGCGGAGGACGTGAATCCGACCGTCGTCGACACGGACACCGTCGGCTTCACCGCCGTCACGGGCGGCAGCCGCGTCACCTACGCGACGGGCTACGCGGCATACAACGCCGCGATCGAGATGATCGACAAGCTCAAGGTTCGCGCGTCGATGCTTTGGAGCATCGATGAAGATGAGGCGCAGTTCGAAGACGGGGTTTTCTCGTCGAAATCGGACCCCGAGCTGAACATCGGCTTCAAAGACCTCGCCGGCAAGCTCAATGACACTGGCGGTCCGGTGACGTCGACCGGCAGCGTCGATCTTGAAGCGGCCGGTGGAGCATATGGCACGCACATCTGCGATCTCGAGGTTGACCCCGAGACCGGCAAGACCGATGTCATCCGCTACACGATCGTGCAAGACGCTGGTCGTGCGATCCATCCGTCGTACGTCGAAGGTCAGATGCAAGGCGGAGCGGCACAGGGCATCGGCTGGGCGTTGAACGAGGAGTACTACATGAGCGACGACGGCGTAATGTCGAACTCGTCATACCTCGACTACCGCATGCCGACCTCGCTCGACCTCCCGAACATCGAGACGGTCATCGTGGAAGTCCCGAACCCCGTGCACCCGTACGGTGTCCGCGGCGTCGGCGAAGTCCCGATCGTCCCGCCGGTCCCGGCAGTTGGCAACGCCCTCAAGGCCGCCATCGGCATCCGCTTGCGGGAGACCCCGATGAACGCCGGACGCATCGTCGCCGCGCTCGATTCGGCGAACGGTTCGTAGCATCCCGCCGACATTACGATTGGCTTACTCCCCCGGCGAACTGTCGGGGGAGTTTTGATTCAAGGGTGATTAAGCTTTGAAAAGATAGCGGGCCCTCAACCGAATACGTTGACCGTTTCTCGGAGTTCCGTCACGTATAATTGCGTCTTAAGGACATATTCCTTTCGTATCGCATACGGATCTGAACTCCGACCGAAAACTCTCCCCTCGCATTCCACGTATCTATCCTCTGTTGGCGTGATCCAATACGCGATTTCCCCTTAAATGTCCAATTCTCCACAAGCATCAGCCACCGACAAAGGTTCGGACGAATCGCTGATGTATCGCCCGCCTGAACGCGACGAAGAACCTGAAGTCACGTTCGGCGACATCATGCAACGCATCCGCGAGGCGCTTGGCGGTGTCCCTGGCTTCGGTGGCGGCGACGGACCTTCGCGAGATTCCAAACAGAGCGGCGGCGGATCTGGCAGGGCAAGCGCGGTAGTTCTGTTATTGATACCGATAATTGCCGTTGTGTGGCTGGCGACTGGTGTCTACACCGTCGGTCCGGAAGAACAGGGTGCTTTGAGGACATTTGGTCGCTTCGTAGCGATTGCCGACCAGGGTCTTCACTGGCACTGGCCTAGCCCAATCGGCGTGCGCAACATTGTGCCGGTCACGAACACCAGGCGTCTTGAGCTCGGTTTCCGCAGTGCGGCGAACGGTACGAGTTCCACCCCGGTCCAGATCGAATCTGAGATGATCACGGGCGATGAGAACATCGTCGACGTTCAAGCGGTTGTCCAGTATCGAATATCTAATCTGCGTAGCTTCCTCTTCGAAGTTGATGACCCAGGCGATCCCGATCGAGGTGTGGCTGCTGGACTCCCCGAAGGTGAGACACTGCGCGACATCGCCGAGACGGCTGTGAGGCAGGTGGTCGGGGCACGCAACATTGACGACGTGCTGACGACCGAAAAGGAGCAGGTGCAGGCGAGCGTCTTGGAAAAGATGCGTCAACTTTCCCGCGACTACAACACTGGCATCGACATACTCCAGGTGCTGCTGCAAAACGTCAACCCGCCGGCCGAGGTACAGGACGCGTTCGAGGACGTGGTCAGGGCACGAGAGGACCGGGAGCGCGACATCAACTTGGCTGAGGCTTACAAAGCCTCGCAGATACCGCAGGCGACTGGTGCGGCGGCGCAGATCGTCGAAGAAGCGGACGGTTTCAAGCGTGGTCGAATTGAACGGGCACGTGGTGAAGCGGAAGGATTCGAAGCCATCCTGTCCAGCTACGAGATTTCGCCAAACGTCACCCGCACGCGGCTTTACCTAGAAGCGCTCGAGCGTATCTTGGCGGGCACATCCAAGATCGTCATCAACTCCGGCTCGAACGCGTTGCCGCTCTTGCCACTCGACAGTTTGAGCACTCTATCTGGCGGTTCGCTGACCAATTCAGCGGGAGGCGAATGACGTAATGCCTCGGCTATTACTCACGATCATCATCGTCATCGTTGCGGCATTCATTCTTGTGCCGCAAGCGTTCTTCACCGTCGACGAGACGCAGCTGGCGATCGTCACCCGATTCGGTGCGTTCCAGCGCGACTACCGAAGTCCCGGACTTTATGTCAAACAGCCGTTCGTCGAGACGGTAGTAAAGATGGACAGCCGATTGTTGCGTGTCGACGCTCAACCGGCATCGCTGCTTACGTCTGACAAGCGGAACCTGGTTATCGATGCCTACGCTCGGTACCGAATTATTGACCCCCTCAAGTTCTTCCAGCGCTTGCGGACCGAGAATGAAGCGGTCTCCCGCGTTTCCGACATCGTTAACTCGCAGCTCCGTCGTGAAGTTGCTCAAGACACGCAGTCCGAGGTGATCTCCGAGACCCGAGAACAGGTAATGCGACGCGTCGCCGAAGCTAGCAACCGGTCTGAGATTTCACGTCAGCAAGCATTGGATTTGTTCAACAACAATCTGCGCGACCTGAGGCTGGCGATTTTTCTAACCGAGGAAACCGTTGACGGTGTTACGTCTCGTGCAAGGCCGGCTACCGACGAAGAGAAGGACGCGCTGCAACGTGAGGAGCGCCCCGAGATCATCGGTTCCTCCTCAATCTCATACTTCCGACCACTTGTCGATGAACTCGGCATCGAGATCGTAGATGTCCGCATGAAGCGTGCCGATTTCCCGACCGAGATCGAGGCATCAGTCTTCGCCCGCATGAGAGCCGAGCGTGCCCGCATCGCCGAAGGTCTGCGCGCAGAAGGTACGCAGAGAGACCGCGAGATACGAGCCGAAGTCGACCGCGATGTCCAAATCATCTTGGAGACGGCAAACGGTACTTCGGCCAGATTGCGCGGTGAGGCTGAGCAAGAAGCGATCACCATCTTGGCCGAAGCGTTGGAGAAGGCGCCGGAGTTCTACAGCTTCCGACGGTCGTTAGAGGCCTATGAGAAGATCCTCGACGGCCAGTCGCTGGTCGTCTTGGAGACCGACTCCGACCTTTTCAAGTACCTGCAATCTTCGGGCATTCCTGAAGAGGGCGAGTAGTCCACTTTCTCGCCGTGTCCCGCTTTGGGACGATTCGTTGCATCTCGTTCCTTTATTCACCGCATTCCATCGTCGGATTGGGGCGGCGTTCCACATCAATTCGTTCGTTCACGTAACCCGGCCGGGTCCATAACCAAAACCAGCACCCCGCTGGCGGGCACGCACATGCCTACCGGCGGGCCAACCTGGATCTGTGTGACATGTAGAGCTGGTCGCACGTTGAGTTTAAGCCTCAATCCCGTTTTCGACGATCGGCCGTTCCAAGAGCCGCACATCCCGTGCCAACCAACCCCCACAAACCGAGGATGGGTTCTTGATCCCTAGACAGGTTCCGAGGCGCACCACGAGTTTCCGAGGGCGGCAAGGTCGAAGTAGGCTGCTTGAAACGTAGAAACGTCCACCCGCCCTGCCCCACCCAATAGGCGCCGGAGGATCACCGACACCTGCGGAATGGTTCGCGATAACGCAACGGTCACCATCTGAGGCAGATTATAGAACATGAGTTGTGTTCGGGCAAGGGTGGGGTGGTGAATTTTGGCAATATTAGTTTTTCGGGAGCGTTTCGGACTTGTGACATTGTGCAGCACGAGACGAGAAACTGGCTGTTAAAGTTGATTGACGACAAGCTTCACTCATCATGATTGCATTCAACCCATGACAACGGAAACCCTTACAGAGCCTTCGGTTCACGAACTTCGACTGAGTCTTCGAGAAGCTGCCAGCTGGGCGAGCACCAAGACGGGACGCACTGTGACTTCGGCCAACATACAGTACCTGATCAACTACGGCCGTATCAGAAACGTGGGCGGAAGTGGCACAATTGCGATTCTTCTGTCAGATTTAGAAACATATTACGAAAATCAATTCACCGTGGAAACTCGGTTCAAATCGAAGTTGGGTGATGACCTCAACTGGGCATTGTCCTTCGATCAGTACAAGGAATCGGAGAGGACTAAGCATGTCCACCGTCTCCATCCTTACAAGGGCAAATTCATCCCCCAACTGGTTGAGTACTTTCTTGACGACCATCTTGATGAACACAAAACCAACGTCTGGTTTCGGCCTGGTGATGTAGTGCTTGACCCATTTTGTGGTAGTGGCACAACCTTGGTTCAAGCAAACGAGCTAGGAATGCACGCTATTGGCGTCGATGTTTCCGAGTTCAATGCCTGGGTAAGCAACATCAAGTTGTCGAGTTCGTTCGATGTTGAGCAGGTGGTGGCTTTGGGTAACAAGGTCAGTCAATCATTGAGTGAACGTATCGCAGAAAGTGGCGTACAGAGACTGGACGAGGAATTCAGCGAATGGTTGTCGGCGTTCAACCGTAAGCACTTTCCATCTCCCGAGTACAAGTTAAAAAGTAGGCGAAACGGTTTCGACGAGAAATCGTACGTGAATGAGCGTTTACCCGAAGTCGTTTTCGAGTACGCTGCGATGGTCAACGTTTACGGCGTTGAGGTCACCCCGTCACGATCTGGCAAGTTTCTTGATCGTTGGTACTTGCCCCCTGTTAGGCAACAGATCGACCTAGCTAAGCGCGTGATTGACGACACTGTTCGCGGAGAGGTGGCGGAAGTGTTAAAGCTGATCTTGAGCCGAACGGCGCGTACCTGCCGCGCAACGACACACGCGGACCTAGCCACGTTACAGGCACCGGTTTGGTCGCCATATTATTGCCGGAAGCATGGCAAGGTTTGCAGACCCTTGATGTCGATTGACGGCTGGTGGACGAGGTACTTGAAGGACACTGCAGCCCGTTTGAAGGAATTTGCGGCACTCAAGACTGACACGTTGCAGTACTGCCTGACTGGTGATGCTCGCACACTCAACATCCCAGCGGCGATAGCCGACCAGAGTTCCGGACTAGCGGGGATCGTGAATGACAAGGGGATCAAAGGCATCTTCTCGAGTCCGCCATACGTTGGGCTCATCGATTACCACGAGCAGCACGCTTACGCTTATGAGTTGCTGGGATTCAATCGCCGTGATCGGCTTGAGGTAGGTAGATTGTCGGACGGTCAGTCGAGATCTGCGAAAGAGTCGTATGTTCAAGGTATATCCAACGTTTTGATCAGCTGTGCGAACGTCATGATTGAAAATTGCGACGTTTTCCTAGTTGCTAACGACAAACACGGTTTGTATCCCGAAATCGCCGAACGATCATCCTTTGAAATCGTAGAGTCGTACCGCAGGCCTGTCTTGAACCGCGTTGAGAAAAATCGCTCGGCGTACTCTGAGACGATCTTCCACATGAAGAGGAAGAGATGATGGCGCGTTTTGCTGGTCGAACAAGGACCGCTGTCAAAGAAGTGATCCGCTCAGCGATGTTGCGGAAGATGGAAACCTACAATCCTGAGACGAGATACATGCCGTTTCACACGCGGTTATTGGGTCGCGATCGGATGCATCTGTTTTCTTTTATCCATTCACTTAACACAAATTTCGGGAGTGCGATCTTTGAACCGGTTGCAGCAGCGATCGCGCAGAGTCGATTTGATGAGGTTGAAACGCAGTACGAGTTGGATGATGAGATAAATGCAGGAGCGCAATCTGAAATCACCGCAATTGTGGGTGAATTTACGGCGGCAAATGTGGATCCAAATTCAAAGTTGGAAAGAGGCAGGGTTCAGCAAGCGATGCGAACTACTACTGATTCCGCGAGCGTTAAGGATGTGAAATGCGATATCCGATTAGTGGACTCAGGCTCTACGATCTATTTGATCGACTTGAAGACGGTCAAACCAAACCGTAGTTCGATTGTCGAATACAAGAGACAGATACTCAGTTGGTTCGCCAAAGAAACTCGCCGTTGCCCTGGTTTGACGGTTAGAACTGCGATCGCTCTTCCGTACAATCCTTACCATCCAGCGCCGTATCGCCGATGGACGCTTAAAGGCATGTTCGACTTGGAGCGTGACGTGTACGTTGCGGAGGATTTCTGGAATTTCTTGGCAGGCGACGATGTTCACGATGATTTACTCGATTGCTTTGAAGAAGCAGGCATTGAGTTACGCGACGAAGTCGACGATTACTTCGGTAGATACGCGAATAGTCAGGACAGCTGATCCCATCGCCACTCGTTTCGGGTGTCATCGATAGGGTTTCAAATATCCGACACTGGGGGAACAGGCGGAAGATATAGTCAGCTAGGAACGGGGCGGTCAAACTTTGTGTGGCTGTGATGCGCGGTTGACGTTGCGGTGTATCGCGACGTGGTTTGTGTGTGGTGGTTAATAAAGCAGTAAGACATCATGTCATCTTACTTATGTGCTATACTAGCGTACTATGCGACTTAGTGACATAAATCTTCCACGCAAATTAATCAATGCTATCGGTGAGGGCGACTTAGTCGTCTTTGCAGGAGCGGGTGTGTCGATGGGTAAGCCGGCGAACTTACCTGATTTTAAGGGGCTGGCAGATAAGATAGCTGAACACACTGGCGAAACACGCGAAAACAATGAAACAGTTGATCAATTCTTGGGACGGCTGGTTGGTGATCATGGAATTAATATTCACGAGATTGCGGCGGGTGTGCTGACTGCGACAAAACCACAACCTACGTCACTGCATAGAAATCTGTTGCATCTGTTTCAAGGTGGTGCCGATTCCATCCGAATGGTCACTACGAATTTCGATTTGCTTTTCGAGGAAGCATTCAAACGTATATTCAGCACTGAACTTATGACTTACCGGGCATCTGCATTGCCGCGTGGAGAGAACTTTAAGGGGATCGTACACGTACACGGAGATGTGACAGTTCCATCCGACATGGTCTTGACGGACGAGGATTTCGGGCGTGCCTACTTAACCGGTGGATGGGCGCGCCGATTTTTGTCGCACTATTTCAAACTAGACCAGTGCTTTTCGTCGGCTATAGTCATCAAGACGCGATCATGGAATACTTGGCTCGCGCCATCCCGGTCTCCGCTGATGTCCCATCGCGCTTCATACTGACAGATACGGGTGATACGTCCAAATGGCTGAGACTCGGCATTGAACCCATCTGGTTCCCTAAACGAGATTACGGTGCTTTGAATGTCGCTGTCGAGAAGCTCGCCGAAGTAGTTAACCGAGGTGCTATGCAATGGAGCGAAACGATTCGCAGTGCTACGAATTCGCTTCCTAGAGCGTTGTCGGATGAGGAAGCGGACATTCTTGACTTCGCATTGCAGGACGCCAACGATGCACAAGCGAATGTTGAGGCGTTCGCAAGATACGCTAGTTCAGTCGAGTGGATAGTTTGGTTGGAGAATCGTGGTCATCTGCGAAGACTGTTCGAAGAACACGAATTCAGCCGGTTTGATCACGTGCGGGCCAGATGGATAACATCAAGGTTTGCTGTGCCCAACTCTGACGACGTATTCCGATTGATTGGCAGCAATAACATGTGTCTCCATCCGCAATTCTGGTACGCGTTGACAAGGCACGTAAGTTTTGATAGAGGTCCAACACTTTCGGCTCAGATGCTTGGACAGTGGGTTTCGATTCTGCTTGAAACAGTTCCGAAGATAGATAATGGTTTTTGGGCTCCGGACTTGGCTCAACGCTGTATAGAGCTTAATCGTTTCGACGACGTTGTAGATATTTTAGAGTGCGTTTCACACCTAAAGGGCGTATTGACTCACGAAGGCAGTATAGAAAATAAATTAGGTTTGGAGATTAGGTTTGGAGATTCGCAGACTGCGATACCTACCGTATTCGAACTACTACGGCCGTACCTTGATATCGTTGCAGAGCGATTAGTAGCAATGGCATTGCATCGCCTGGAGAGTCATCATCGTAAACTGGCAACTTGGAATCAAGCGGATCGCAATATGAGTAGCAGTAGCTTTGCACGCGAAAAAATCGAAGTTGACGATAACAATTACGGAATCCGTCAGGAGCAAGCTATTATCAACATCGCACGCGATGCACTTGCTTGGCTGGCACACAATAAACCCTCGCATACGTGCACGGAGATCGTCGATCGATTGATAGTGTCTGATGTACCTTTGTTGCGTCGTCTGGCATACCATACGATGAGGGCAATGCCGTAGTGAACCCTGACCAGAAAATCGAGTGGTTGATCGTTTCTGACTTCGTAAACGATCTCGTAGTTCGCCATGAGGCTTGCGAATTGATCAAGGTGACGTACCCTAAAGCCTCGTCTGAAACTCGTGCCAAGTTGATTCAAACGATCGAGAAGCAAGCGCGAACGTTACTAGAAAATAGTGATAAATGCCAACAATCTTACCAACGTAGACTATACGATTTTTATTACATCATGCATCAGTCTGACCTTGAATGTGAGTTAGCACAGATTGCTTTTCGCGAGGCACAAGAGCGCAACCCGCATTGGCACCCTCGTGACCATCCAGATCTTCTGCAGTACGTTGAGGCTTGGGGATGGCGAGCTCCTACTAGTCCTTGGCCTGAAGATGAGCTACTTTCGCGTCCGGCGGCTGAGTGGGTTGATGAAGTGTTAGCTTACGGACCTTCCAACATTGAAGACCTCAGAGATTTCGACGCAACGTACGGCATTGCGAGTGCCGCCAAAATCAACCCCAATTGGGGGATCGAGTTCGCAGAAGCGTTGGCTAAGGCGTGCAGATGGAACCCTGATTTCTGGCAACGGCTGATACGAAGATGGTCAGAGATTGAGCTTGACGAACAACAGTACTCGGCAGCACTCGATGTTATTCAGCAACATGAGTTGTACGTATCTGTAGGCCGAGATATAGCAGATTTTCTGTATGCTTTGGTTGAAAATGGCGGCAAGTCATATGCCGTTCGGTTGTTGCCTGATGTTAAAAAGGTCGCGCGTTCTCTGTGGGATGCAGTTGACGTTGAAGCCCCGGGGATCGGCGGTGAGACAGATTGGTCCACACACGCGTTGAATTCATCGGCTGGGATGGTTGTGCGTTTCTGGATGTCGGCATTGTGGGTTCAGAGTGATCGTGCTAGGAAGCACAACGGGGGGCTGCCATCGGAAGACCGCGAGATGTTTGATCTGGTCGTTAACGATGACGGCAGGCGCGGGAACCTTGGAAAAGCAATGCTTGCGGCACAGCTCGGATATCTCATGTCGTTGGACCACGATTGGACGACGGATCGAATGTTGCCTCTGTTTCATCCGGACAACGACGCTTCTGTCCCAGTTTGGGATGGTTTTACATGGAGTACGCTCAGACCCGATGTGGGCGAAGCTATGCGACCCTACTTTTTGCAGGCTGTTAAACAGCTAGGCAATTCGAAACACCGCGGTTGGTTGAGCCGCAGGGACGCTTTCGTTCGACAGTATGCCACAATGATGGTCTACTACGTTGACGATCCGTTGTCGAAATGGGGGCCGGCGTTTTTCAAGAACTGCGATGACAGAGATCGTTGCACGTTCGCTTGGCAGATTGGGCAGATACTGGAAAGTATGAAAGACTCTCATAAGCTGAAATTGTGGAATCGCTGGCTCAAACGGTACTGGCAAAATCGTCTTTTGGGAGTCCCACGTCCGATCGTCGGGTCCGAAGTAAACGCGATGTTGTGTTGGCCCAAAGGTCTAAAACCTGTGTTTGAGGAGGCGGTGCATTTGGCTGTTCAAATGCCAGAAGACAATTTGGAGGACGCATTCGCATCGCATTTTGTTGATCTCAATCTTGCAAAATCCCATCCAGATAGTGTTGTACGGTTACTTGACTTCATTGACAAGATGGAAACCGTTCCTTCGGCTTGGTACAAGATGGATCCGGTGATTGACGCTTTATTGGATTCAGATCTCAATGAGAGAGTAAAGACTCAACTCGAAGACATCAAAGCAAGGCGGGTTTTAATGGTCACATCCTAACCTCCCCCATCACCCGCTCCGCCCTGCCGATGCCGCGCTCTTGTTGATAGCGGAGCATTGCGCCGGTGAGGCGTAGTCCGGCCTTCACATCTTGGTCATCCACGCGTAGGCTCGTCAGGCGCGACCAATCCGGGGTGCGGGTTATGTGGCGGAGTAGTTTGATGGTGTTCTTGGGGGCGGGGACTATGGGGACGGTTTGGGGGTTGGTTTGATCTTCGGGGTTGGGTTGGAAGGCTACGGGGTCGGGGGTTGTGGTGTTGTTGGCGGTTTGGAATTGGTCGGGGCGTTTGATCAGGCCGCCTTCTGTTGGAGAGAACCAGTGATCACCCGGGGGGATTTCGGTGTTGTTGCGGACGCAACGGTGGAGTTGGGGTTGGAAGCCGACTAACGACAGCAGCGTCATCTCGTGCCACAGTCGGAGCAGTCGCATCAAAGGTTTGTCGCACGACTCGGCGTAAGTCAGGGAGTCTCGGAGGAGGGTGAAGAGGCGCGGGTTGGCGGCGTTTTGCAGGGAGAAGCGTTCGCAGATTTCGGCGAAGTGGGAGGCTAGGGTCAGGCGGTCGAGATCGTTGCGGAGTCGGAGGTAGGCGTTGACGGTTTCGACTTGGCTGATGACGTGGAGGTCGGATCGGCCTTCGGAGATGTGAGCGGTGATGTGTCGGAGCAGGTCGACGTGTCCGCCGGTTCGGGATGTGGTTCGTCGAGCACCACGCGCTACGCAGGAGAGCAGTCCGAGGTTGGGGGTGAAGAGGATGACTATGCGGTCGGCCTCTCCGAGGTCGCGGGCGCGGACGACGATGCCTTCGGCGTTGAAGTATCGTCGTCGAGGTGGCATGGAGTTTCACCCTCACCCTAGCCCTCTCCCATCGAGGGAGAGGGGATTTTGTCTTGCTACGCCTGTTCGGTTCAGCGTAGGCCGACGCTGCCGTCTTCGCGGATGGGCGGCGGGATTTTGGCCGGGTTGAAGGGGTGTAGGTTGGGGGCGTTTTCGTTGAAGGTTACGCCGAGGCCGGGTTTTTCGGGCAGTGTGAACCAGCCGTCGACTACTTCCATGGGGGCTTCGACCATGTCGGAGCGTGGCGGTTTGTCTTCGTCGACGGCTTCTAGGACGTCCCAGGAGGGAGACGAGATGCCGAGTTGGACGCAGGCAGCGGTGGCGATGGGGCCTTGGAAGTTGTGGGGCGCAATCAGGATGTGGTGGGCTTCGGCGATGGCAGATATCTTCTTGACACCAGTGATGCCGCCGGCGACTGCGATGTCGGGCTTGAAGAAGGAGCAGTTGGTCATCTGGGCGTATTCGCGGAACTCGTAGATGCCGGTGTTGCGTTCTCCGACGGCGAGGGGGAGGCGCATCTTGGTGGCGACTTCGGACATGGCGAGCACGCCGTCGGGGACGATCGGGTCTTCGATGAAATAGGGGTTGAAGGGCATGGCCTTTTCGCAGAAGACGACGGCTTCGGAGGGTCGCATGTTGCGGTGGATTTCGATGCCGATGTCGAAGTCGTTGCCGACGGTTTCGCGTACGGCGGCGAGCATGTCGATGGCGTTGTCGACGAGGACGGGGTATTTGAGGAGTTGGAACTCGCGGGGCATGGGGGTGAACTTAAGGGCGGTGTATCCGCGATCGAGGGCAGTCTTTGCACGTTCGGCGACTGCGTCGGGTGTTTCGCCGCCGACGCCGAGGAAGATGGCTCGGACTTTCTGCCGAGCGCGACCGCCGAGGAGATCCCAGACGGGAGCGTCGAGGCGCTTGCCTTTGATGTCCCAGAGCGCCATGTCGATGCCGGAGATTGCGGCGGCGATGCTGTTGCCTCGGAAGCTGCCGTTGTAGCGGTGCATGTAGTTGAAGATGTGCTCGGTGTCGGCCGGGTCCATGCCGATGATGGCTTCGCCGAGGGCATGGATGGTCTCTTCTGCGGCGCGGGGGTATGCCCAGTAGCAGGATTCGCCGATGCCTTGGGTGCCGTCGTCGGTGGTGACGCGGACGACCAGGAAGCGGTCGACGAGGAAGGTTTCGAGTTGTTCGATTTTCATGGGGTCACTCTGGATGGGTGGGAGCGGGTTGGTGCTCGTTGCGATATTATGAGTGTGTGACTGGTATTCTGCCGGAAATCGCGATTGACCAAACCACGAAGTTTCGGTCTAGCGTTGGAGTCGGGAATCAAGCAGACGCAGGGGCTAAAGTACGATCTGCGTCCACGCTTGTGGCTTTAACTTCAAGGTGTATGTTTTCGGTCTTTACGGCGTGTGACAGGATTGCGACTAGGTTGGAGGCGCGGGGATTGCCTTCGGGACCGGGCATGCGGATGAGGCTCTTGGGGTGCATGCCGATAAGATCTGCGACGGGATCGTAGCCGGTAGTGGACTTGATGTACAGCCTAAGTGCGGCCTTCCCCTCGTCGAGATCTCCCGAGACTATAGCCTCGGCGGCGATCTCCAAAAGGCCGATCCGGAATTCGGAGTCGTTGTTTGCACGCTCACGGATTGTTTCGTGGAAGCTGGTGGTTTTAGGCATAGGTTGGGTCACTCTGGTTTCAGATCTCGGTAGTGTCGCCATGTTGTTGTGTGAGAAGAATGGTGCGGTGATTTTCGTGCATCCCCTGCGTGCTTCGCACGCCTCCCCTTCGCTCCGCGAAGGGGAGGCGTTGCTCTTTAGGGTTCCGCGCGACTTGGCACCACGATATCCTCACCCTAGGTGATTTCAGACCGCGATTCCAACGAGTGCGCCAGCGTTGCGTCGTCGGCGTATTCGATGTCGGTGCCGGAGGGTAGGCCGCGGGCTAGGCGGGTTACTTTGATGCCGGCGGGGGTGATGGCGCGTTGGAGGTACATGGCGGTGGCTTCGCCGTCGAGGTTGGTGTTGGTGGCGACTATGACTTCAGTGACTGCCTGATCGGGGGTGTCGGCTTGGAGGCGTTGGAGGAGTTCTTTGATCTTGAGGTCGGATGCGGCGATGCCGGAGGTGGGCGAGATGGCGCCGTGGAGGACGTGGTAGAGGCCGGTGTAGGCGCGGGTGCGCTCGAAGGCGGTGACGTCGAGGGGTTCTTCGACGACGCAAATGGTGGACCGCTCGCGGTTGGGGTCGGTGCAGATGTGGCAGGTGGTCGCTTCGGTGATGTCGGCGCAGGTCTCGCAGAGTTTGATGCGCTGTTTGACGCCGGTGATGGCTTCGGCGAGTTCGGCGGCTTCGGCTTCGGGCATGCGGACGAGGTGGTAGGCGAGGCGCTGTGCGGATTTGGGTCCGATGCCGGGGAGACGGCGGAAGGCTTCGATGACTCGTGCGACGGGTGCGGCGATGCCGCGGGGAGCATCTGTGCGAGGCGATACGGGCGATACGGGGCGCGGAGGGTCGGGTCGGAAGGCGGCCATTGGTAATCGTCGGTCGGAAAAGTTAAAAACCGAGTCCAGGGATGTTTAATCCGCCGGTGATGTCTTTCATCTTTTCGGCGGCGAGTTCTTGGGACTGGTCGATGGCCTGGTTGACGGCGGCGGTGACGAGGTCTTGGAGCATCTCGACGTCTTCGGGATCGACGACGTCGGGGTCGATCTCGATTGATTCGACGTGGGTTCCACCGACGACGACGGCTTTGACAGCGCCGCCACCGACGGATGCTTCGGTGGTGGCTTGGGCGATCTCTTCCTGCATCTCTTGGATCTTCTTCTGCATCTGCTGAGCTTGCCGAAGCATGTTGCGGTTCATCATGGGGTGAGGGGCTCCGAGGTGTGGGTTGGTGTCGGTCCGCGAGGTCGGGGAGTTTCTACGGGTTCAATGTTAATGTGCGGGGGTGAGATGGTTGGTGAGGATGAAAGGCATTTTTTGATTTCACGATTCATATGTGCTATTATTCAGCTACGTTTGGTCCAAATAGGAGTCCAGATTGACGACGAACAACGAAGCTTGGTGTGCGATTTGGCCGGAGTCTCCCGCCAAGGAAATGCGCAACAAAGACTCCCTCATGAAAGGGACTACTTACTACGATTCACCTCGTGCTGGCGGTAAGTATGAAATCAGTGATGAAGCGGAGGAGAGACTGAGGTACATGGGCGATGGGATCGAGACGCTACGGCTCAAGGCATGTTTGACGACTCGGCTCGTCGAGATGAGGCAACAAGGAGAAGAGTGGCCGTTGGTGACTACTGATGTGATTGAGCAGGCTACGGTTAGGAGGGATCTGCATCCCACGTCTCCCACCGGGTTCACTCCACTCTCGATTGAGCAGGCTACGGTTAGGAGGGATCTGCATCCATATGAACGCGCTGACAGATTACTGCGGTGCTTTGCAGAGAGACCATGCGGGCTTGGAACCACTTGGAGCCCGAGTGATTCAGAGATCATCGAAGTCATGGTTCAGTGCGAGTGCATCGATAAACGTGAAGTCGATTTTTTGGTCGGATTTCTTGCAGAACAAGGTTGGTTAAGTCCCCTCGGGTTAACGGGTTCTTTAGTGGGTACCGTAACCCTACAAGGCCATGCTCGGATCGCTGACATGCAACTTTTAGTTGACTCATCTCAGGCATTTGTGGCGATGTGGTTTGATCAGAGCGTTGTCGGCCTATATGAGCGAGGTATCGGGCCGGCCGTTGAGGCCGCAGGATACAAGCCGCTGCGAATCGACCAGAAACCTGATGCCAACAAGATTGACGATGAGATCATCGCGGAGATTCGACGTTCTCGATTTGTTGTGGCTGATTGCACGCACGGTGAAGATGGTGCGCGTGGGGGCGTCTATTACGAAGCGGGGTTTGCGTACGGGCTGAAAATCCCTGTTATCTACACTTGTCGTGAAGATATGTTTGACAAAATCCATTTCGACACCCGGCAGTACAACCACATCGGTTGGAAAATACCTGAGGATCTCGTTGAGCCGTTGAAGCAACGGATTTTGGCTAGGATCGGGGAGGGACCTGGTCGTCAGTAGGTTGATTGTCGCCGCACAATTCGCAATCTTCGCTTAGGCCGATGATGCAGTTGATTCGTTCTTCGTGGCCCATGCCAGACGGTAGTCTTGCTTTCTCCATGAAGGTGTCGCTGTCGGCGGCTAGGAGCATGAGTTGATGTTGCGTTTCGGGTTCGAGCTGATCCCAGATGATGGGTGTCCAGTCGGAGGTGTCGTGCATCAGATCGTTGATGGCGTCGCAGACGAGGTCGGTTTGGTCTTGGGTGGTGTATCCGAAGTCGCCTAGGTAGGCTTTGGTGACGGTGACGCCTCGTTGTCGGAGTTCGGTTATCTGTGCTTCGTCGAAGTTGGAGATCTGGGCGCACTGGGTTTGGGGCATGGGTTTCATATGGGGGCAAGTGTACGATTCGAGAAAACCGGTAAAGTTTAGCAAATCTGCGGATTGGTGTTGGATGGATCTGCGAGCGATTCGCCTTGCGGATCGTGCAAGGGCACCCAACAGGGCTTAGAATCGTCTGAACTACCCCGCCTTCACTTCAGAGGGAAACTTGGCACCGCAGAAAGCGACATTCGAAGAGTACATCGCGAGTTGTACTCCATTGCTCAAACTTCCAGAGTTTGAAGCCGAAATGCGCAAGCGCGTGTGTCAGATTGCCGGCCGGTTGGTCGGTTTCGATTACGATTCGGATCCGACCAACGGTCTGAGCGCGTTCATGAGGGAAGATATCGACCTATTCAAGGTTCTTCTAAAGATGACGAATCTGTCGCAAGAAAAGTTCAAGAGGATTATAGCGGCCGAACGACACGCGCGCGGGGACTACGGCAACGAATGGGACATAAACCGGATTCATCGGAACGTTGTCAGCGATGATAATTTCGCATCAAGCGTCGCAGATCTATTCTTGGAAGGGCGAGACAACCCCACACTTGCAGAACATGTGGCAGACTTCTATCTTGACCAACTGGCTTTTCCAGAAAAATGGTCCGACCTGCTCCAAGATCGCGATTTTGCCGCGAGAATTGCTAGAGAGATGCTGGCGGGTGACTACAGCGACAAGAAAGGCGATGAGATCGAGCGTATAGTCTCAGAAAAACTCGACGTCGCGTTGGCTGGAACTGGGTTGTCCAGCGTGAAGGGCAGGGTGCCATTTCTCGGCAAGGAAGTCGACCTTGCCGTTCCCGATGTTGAAAATCCTCAGATATTGATCATGATTTCCTATATGGAGACTACCTCGAGTTCGCAAACCACACGAGCGAACGAGCAGGAGGCGATGTTTGACGAGGTCAAAAGATGGAACAATCGAAATCGCACCGACAAGGCGTTCATCAACGTAGTCGATGGAGGTGGATGGCTTGCTCGCCGTCCCGATCTACGGAGATTGCATAGAGACTCGCACTACTGCTTGAACATCAACATGCTAGATGAACTTGATGAGATCGTCGCACACCGTGCATGAAGTTAATGGACAAGTCAGAAACGAGTACCAAGCAGATCGTCTGATACCGGGGGACTGCCTAGAGATTTTGCGCGACATCGCGGAAGATACATTTGACATGTCGTTTGCGGACCCTCCGTTCAACTTGGGCAAGCGTTACAGCAGCTACAAAGATGGGAGGTTGAGTGATGAGTACGTGGCTTGGTGCCGCGAGTGGATTGGTGAGATGGTGAGGGTTACCAAACCTACGGGTTCGATTCTGGTGCACAACATCCCGAAGTGGTTGACGTACTACAGTGCGATCTTGAATGAGATGGCTCACTTCAAGCACTGGATCGCTTGGGATGCGATGAGCAACCCGGTGGGCAGGACGTTGCTTCCGGCGCACTACGGTGTGCTTTTCTACACAAAACAGCCGCGTGGTTTCAAGTTCTACGAGGTTCGCGCTCCGCACAAGCGTTGTCGGGTTTGCAAAGAGTACTTAAAAGACTACGGCGGCAAGAGTGATCAAAGACATCCGTTCGGTGCGTTGGTGAGTGATGTGTGGACGGATATCCACCGCATACGGCACAACAAACGACGCGATCCGCACCCGTGCCAGTTGCCGATTCATCTCATGGAGCGGTTGATACTGATGACGACCGATCCGGGTGATTTTGTGCTGGATCCGTTCTTGGGAACTGGGACAACAGCGATCGCCGCGAGGGCTTTGGGCCGTTACTGTGCGGGAATCGACATTGATAGCGAATACATCTCGATTGCGCGTGGCAAGATAGATGCGACGGAACAAACCAAAGAAGGCGAGTTCTATGTCTCTAAGTTCCTAGGTGAGATGGTAACGGTAAGGGATGTTGACGCTAAGCGGTTGTTCCCAAGGCAGTACACATCGGTGGACAAGAAGCGAGATCGGATGATGTCAAACGGGCACTCGGAGCCGGTTCCTGTCCCGGCGGGTAGGTTGATGGATAAGGATGGGCGTGAGGGTAAGGCGTCGGTCCTGCAAGATTCATCGAACGATATCGCTGTTGAGCACGCGGTTTGACTTGAATCGTTTGTTCTGTCAAAGTTGAACTAAATCATTGGATAGATCAGCAGTGACTACAAACACAAGTGCTCCGCAGTGTGCCATCTGGCCTGAGCACCAGGCTACCGAATGCCAAATAAAAGTACTGGAAGACAAAATTTACTTTGTCTCGCCTCGCGCCGGTGGTAACTACGAAATCACTCGGGAGGCGGAAACGAAACTCAAATACATGGGCGAGGCTATCGATGTACAACGGGTCAGAGCAAGACTGACCACGATGCTGGTTGAGATGAGGCAACAAGGGGAAGAGTGGCCGTTGGTGACTACTGATGTGATTCGGCGAGTTAGTGTGACGCCTAACCTTGTTGCGTACGAACGAGCAGACCGACTCTTACGTTATTTCGTCGACTTGGCGCCAATCCTTGGCTCTGCCACCGGGTTAGGCAATGACGAGTTCGCGAGAGCGATGGTAGTCTCAGAGTCAATTGATCAACAAGAGATCATTTTTTGGCGCGTTTTCTCGACGATCGAGGTTTAATAAAGGGACAATTCACTTTGTCCGATAATTCACTATCTGTCCAAGTCACCGTGCCCGGCCACGCACACATAGCCCAAAGAGAACAAGAAGTTGACTCTTCTCAGGCGTTTGTGGCGATGTGGTTTGGTCAGAGCGTTAACGGTCTATATGAGCGAGGTATCGGGCCGGCCGTTGAGGCCGCAGGGTATAAGCCGTTGCGAATCGACCAGAAACCTGATGCCAACAAGATTGACGATGAAATCATTGCCGAGATTCGACGTTCTCGATTTGTTGTGGCTGATTTCACACATGGTGAAGGTGGTGCACGTGGGGGCGTCTACTACGAAGCGGGGTTTGCTTACGGGCTAAAAATCCCTGTTATCTTCACTTGTCGTGAGGATATGTTTGACAAAATCCATTTCGACACCCGGCAGTACAACCACATCGGTTGGAAAATACCTGAGGATCTCGTTGAGCCGTTGAAGCAACGGATTTTGGCTAGGATCGGGGAGGGACCTGGTCGTCAGTAGGTTGATTGTCGCCGCACAATTTGCAATCTTCGCCTAGGCCGAGGATGCAGATTTCGGGTTTGGTGTCGGTCGCTGTCATTGGGTGCGCCTTTCGGCTCGGTTTGTGCTTCGGCCGGAGAGGTTAGCAGCGCGGGGGCGTATCAGACGGCGGTGTTGTAGCAAACCGTTAGTAGATCACGAGGGGAGTTTTGCGTGAGACTCGCGGCGCGCCAATTCCAACATCTGCTTATCGGACCTCCGTTTGCCGCGCCAGCCTTTGCGGCGATCGTCGTTGGAGCTTTCCATACGGCAGCACCATGGTTTGCGGATGTCTCTGGCTTTGATTGGTTCTCGGAGGGCGAATTTACTCATTGGTTCTCGCCTTTGGACTATGGGATCGGGGATGAACGGTAACTAAGAGCGTTCCATGTCAGTGGTTCGTTAGGATGGCGTCTTTGATGAAGCGCTCGATTCTGTCTTGGTTGCTCGTGAGGCTGGAGAACTGTTTGTCGCAGACGTCGCTGAAGCGTGCGAGGACTTTGCGGTTGATGGCTTCTTGATCGCTGAATATGGCCAGCGAGTTGAAGAGGACCTCCCATTTTTCGAACGGAATGAGTAGTTAGGGGCTAGCGGGTGTGCCTGGAAGCACGGGTTGCGTGATGTGCCTACCCATGATCGTCGGAGTGTCGAAAGTCATAGCCGATGCAACGACGATCACAAAGGAGGATCACAATGACTGGCTTAGGCTACACAGAAATCAGAACAGAAATCAGGGAAACCACACCCGAAGAGAAACCGATGACCAACAAAATATCCAACCGCGCGAAATCTGCGCGAGAAGCAATCGCCACCGGTCTGCGCCACATGCACGTGACCATCTACGCGCTTGTCGCGCTGGCCTTGGCGGGTTGCGCGGTCGGCGCGGACGACATCGCCGTCACGTACGATCATGGAACGGACGAGGCTACCGTGTCGATGGACGGGGGGGTGACGCTCACCGTGCCAGTTGAAAACATCGAAGGTCTGGGATCGCCGTCGGTGACCCTGAGGACGGACGGGGGATTGCACTCACGGTGCCTGCGAAACACATGAAGGGATGGACTAGCCTGCCCCGACGGCTCGACCTGAACTGGATGAACCGATACAACGCCGGTCTGACGTCTGTGCACATCAGCGAGGTGGAGATTTCCAAGGCGCCGGTTGGGTTTCGTATGGTCGACGACGACGGCGATGTTCTCCATTACATAGTCGATATTGACCTTGACGACAACGGTAGTTGTTGGATTGAGCCTCTGACGAAAGCGCAACAGGCCGAGACTCTCGCCCGTCTCCATGTGGGCGATACCGTCACCGTGATGGGTGAACTCGGGATGGTTGAATGGGCCGACGGGAGGATAGGCCCGTTTCTTAGCGGTTGCTCCATCCTAGCGATAGAGAAAGGACGCGATCCTGTCCCGTGGAGCGAAATATGGAACGAGGGATGGAACGAGACCTATCGGGATGTGCGTCGGTCCGTCGTCGGCGTCGAATCGTCAAACGGCGGCTACTGCGCCGGATGGGTCTACGAAGGCGGATGGGTGATAGCCGCCGGGCATTGCGTGGATGGCGAATCCGTCGTTGATATTCTCTACCAGGACGACGCGGGTCATTTGAAGACGACGCGGGGCAAGGTGTCCGGCAGGGACAGTCTGCGAGACTTGGTCGCCGTCGAGTTGCCGGTTGTCGTCGACCTTCCGCCCTTCGACCGGTACATTCTCACCGACGAAGATGAACGTGATCACCTGATGCTTATCGGCTATTCGGGGAAGTTGGATCGCTACCCCGACGCCAGCAGTGGCGAGTTTGCGGGGTTTCGACACCGCCGCTTCGGCGGTCAACTGATTTCGATACTCGAGGCCGGTCTACGGTCTTTCGGCGGCGATTCAGGCGGGGTTTACGTGGATCGGCGTGGGCGCGCCGTCGGAATACATCAAGGACACGACGGCAATTCCCTTGGCATGTCCCTTGGCATGCCCGTGTCCGAGATTGAAAAGGTATGGGATCAGCTGAAAGACGGAGAACACCTGAACAGCAACAGCGGAAGCTGGATGAGCGAATGACATCGCCGGACCAACCATCCGCGATCTCACGTCGCGGATGGTTGCGGCAACTGACCTTCTCGTTGCAACTTCCGAATCATCCGCCTAAAATCTCGCTCGAACGTTCCCCACTCGCCGCCCATCGAGATGTTGAAGTTGTACACGTGGGTATTTGTGTTGATTGGAGACGCGACGCCTGCGGGTCGGGACAACCGCGCTCGCGCCGCGCGCACTACTGCTTTCGGTTTGCTCAAAAACATGGGTTCGCGTCTTGGTTTTCACCGTTGTTGAACCGTCGCTCCAAGTTATTGTAAAGTCCCTAATTTGGGGCTGTCTGACGATCCGACTTCTGAACCCGCCACCTTCGTTTACCCAGGCGCCGTAAGTCGGCGATCCATTGTTTCTCCATGGTCCTAATGGTATTTCTGATACGACTGTATTTTTTGCCGGGGGAGGATCTTCCGGTGTTTCAGGGACCTTGCCATTGCCATTGCCGCTGGGCGCGGGAACAACGGGCGCGGGAACAACCGACGCTCCCGCCTTTATCAACGTCGCGATCAGGTTGAGACCTTTGAGAATCGATGCGAACCACGTCTCATTCGTGCTGATCAATGTCTTCAGGTTGCTGTTGATCTGACGCGACCAGTCCTGAATGTTGTAGAGCCGCCTCTTCACGCTTTCGCCAGGCGCGCCGCCGAGCGCGGATAAGACATCTTCGAGGATGTCGCCGTCGGGCGTCGAGGACGTGCCGCCTCCTTCGGCGGTGCGCAACAGGTAGTTTTTTAGAGTGACGCCGCCCTGCAAATCGATGGACCGATACCAGAACGTCTTGTCGAAGTACGTTGTTTTCGAATTGGTGCAGGGTGATCGTCGCGTCTCTAGTTTGGGCGTCGTTCAACAGCGCGTGCACGAAAATCGGGCGCGGCATACCGTTGATGCGGCAATCGACAGCATATTTGGCCTCGGGGGCGTGCTGAGTGTCGTGCCAGTCGAAGACGCGGCGATCTTCGGGGATTAGCTCGGTGAAGAGCGATCGGAAATCTTCGGCGAACGTGTTGTGGACGCGCTCGCGTGTGAGGAACGAGACATCAGTGATCTTGAGGAGGGCCTGGACGAAGTCGTAAAGAGCGTCGCCGAATTGTTGATCGGGGACATCGATCATGAGTTCGCCGTCTCGGTCTTCGACATGGAACACAGACAGGGCGTCGGAGATGATTGTTTGTCGGTTTCCGCGAAGCAGGTCTTGTTCATCGATGTCGTAGGTGAGGTTCATAAACGTGTGAGCTTCGTCGGAGAGCGTCCATTGGTCGTCGTGCTGTTTAAGCACAATTGCGAGATGGTCGCCGTCGTCGAATCGGAACGGTGTGAAGATGCGGAACCGGCCAATGCCTTCGGGGATGATCCGGAGATTTCCGGAGATTTTTTGTTGGAATTCTAGCTCTAGGATGGCGGGTTCATACCGAGAATTCCTTCAGACAAGGTTCAACTGGTCGTTCATTGGGGCGATTAGGGATACATCCTATTGCTTCCGTCAGATTGCTGTACCTGTCGGTGGTCTCGGCGTATGTGTCTTCGCGTTCGCCGATATCTTGACATCGTTGCGTGGCGGTGTGGATACGGAAGTCGTAGAAGGTGTCGCCCTCGATTTGGTTGGTGTGTTGATGGCTTTTGCCGTTATAGCGACGCAATCTGAAGAACCGATTTGATTGTGGGATTCTGACCGCTAGGATCGCTGAAAAGTCTAACGGGTTGACGTTGCTTGTCGCAGGATGATTCGGAACTCGCTTTCCAATTCTCCGGTGAGGTCTAGTTGCAGTTCTTTGTGTCCGCGCTTGGGACGCATGTTGAGCCGAGTTCGCCAATCAGATGGGAGTTGCTTGGGCTCGGAGATGAATCGTGCGATTTCTGCGTCTGAGAAGACAGCGGGCATGTCGGAATGGATGGTGGTTCGGTTGTCGCCGAGTTGTCTAAATGGGCGGTTCAGACGGTTGGACATGGAGTCTGGTTTGATGATACGGTGGCGTTCCGGCGTGTTGCAACGATTCGAGTTGCAGCTATTAAGTCATCGATGGTACTGGCAAAGTAGAATCCATGCGATGTCTTTCCGTTTGTTTGCCCTCGCAGCTCTGGTTTTGTTCAGCGCGTTCGCGGTTTTTGGTTGCGGCGTTGGCGAAGATGGTGATGCGGTTAGCGAGAATGCCTTGACGGCGGAGTTGGTGGTGCCGCCGGCTTCGCAGGAGTCAGCTGATCCGACGGCGACCGCGGTGCCCCCGACGGCTACAGCGGTTCCCCCTACAGCGACGATGGAAGTTGCTGTTGAGTCGAAGATCGAGACTGCGGTCGAAAAGACTCGGGTCAACGTGGCCAATCGGGGTTACAACTCGTTAGGGGATCCGGATGCTCCGATTACGATGTTCGAATTCTCGGATTTCCTTTGACCGCACTGCGGTAGTTGGCACCGCGGGACGGTTGCCCAGATGCGTGAGACGTATATCGCCGACGGGCTGGTGAAGTCGATATATTTCCACTTTCCGATTCTGTCGCAGGAGTCGGCGATCGCGGCGGAGTATGCGGAGTGTGCGGGCGAGCAGGGGGCGGAGCATTTCTTGGGGTATGTGGATGGGGTTTATGAACGGCAAACGGAGATTTCAGAGCAGATGCTGGGCGATTTGGCGGCGGAATTGGATTTGGATGTGGTCGCTATGAACGAGTGTCTGGTGTCGGGTCGACACAATGCGACGTGGCAGATAGATCGGGCGCGTGGCGAGGCTTTGGGCGTACAATCCACTCCAACAATCTTCCTCGCATATGTAGACAATGATGGTGAGGAAGTCCGTTTGCAGTTCCGAGGCGCACGGAATTTCGACAATATGTCGCAGATAATCGATGCAATCTTGAGGGAGATCGAGCAGTGAAGATAACGAAGATAACGCCCTATTTGGTGTCTGCACCGGCACCGTTTCTGCCCACCGCTAACGACAGCGGCGGGATGATGAGGCACCGTGATTATCTGTTTGTGTCGGTGGACACGGATGAAGGAGTAACAGGCTGGGGCGAGGTTACGTGCACTCGGGATCAGGCGAACCGGGGTGTGGCTTCGTTGATCTCACATGTGTCGGAGCTGTTGGAGGGTGACGATCCGAAGAACATCGAAAAGATCTGGCACAAGGTGTTCCGGCACTTCACCTACATGGGCTCGCGAGGTGCAACGACGAGTGTGATTTCGGGTATCGACATTGCACTTTGGGACATCCGCGGGAAAGTGTTAAGTGTGCCGGTTTACGAGCTGCTGGGCGGTCCGGTGAGAGATGCGGTGGATGTTTACTGCCATCCGCAGGATGGCGTGACGTCGGATGAGCTGGCGCAGCACTGCAAGGCCATCGTCGAAACTGGTCAGACGTCGATCAAGACTGACCCTTGGCACCCGCATCACCCGGACGAGATCGACGGGTATATGTCCGGTCGGCTCAGCGATGTCGCGGAGAACCAAGGCGTTGAAAGAATCGCGTTGATGCGAGATGCGGTCGGTCCGGACATCGAGATACTGATAGACAACCATGCTCGTTTCGATGTTCCGACGGCGATCCGATTGGCGAAGGCGTTGGAACCGTACGACATCTTTTGGTTCGAGGAGCCAGTGGGCGTGGAATCGAACACGGCGTTGAAGCAGGTCCGAGACGCGACGAACGTCCCGATCTGCGTGGGCGAGCGGATTCACACTCGTTGGGAATTTGTACCGATCCTGGAACAGGGATTGGCCGACTTCATCATGCCGGACATCACGTGGACCGGTGGAATATCGGAGCTGAAGAAGATCTGCACGCAGGCGGAGACGTACTACATACCGGTGTCGCCGCATGATGCTAGTGGCCCGATCAACGTGATCGCCGGCGCGCAGGTGATGATCACGGTGCCGAACTGCTACCGAGTGGAGACGATGCGGGCCGATCTGCACGCGTATGACGTGCTAATGGATGTGCCGCTAGATATTCGTGGCGACAAGATCCATCTGGACCCAGTGCGACCGGGGATCGGGATCGAGATGGACAGAGAGTATTTGACGGCTCATCTGGTGGATTAGGGGTGGATTAAGGGGTCGTCTCTTACTTTGCCTATCCGAGTTATATCGCCGGTAATCATGCTGGCGGGCGTATCCGTGACGCCGCCCGGTGGCATCTCCGTTGCGTCAACCATGGCGGGCGGTTTCAAAGAGCGTGCCTATTTCACAAACTGAACCGGTCGCCGCCACTGCGGTTGGAACGTGGCGTGGCTGTTTGGCGGGTCCGTTAACGCTGGAAACGAGATTGCGACGGATCTTTGAGGCGTTCTTGTGATGACGGGGGATAAAGCCGGGTATCACTTGCGCCGGCTCGGGGAGCCGGGTGCCAAGCGATGCAGTTGTGCGGCTGCTAATGCATTGTTGCTTCCGTCTCCAGAATGGTCAGGATATTACCCGCGGAGTCGTAGGCCATGATCAGGTACTCGTAGCGAACCCCTCGTTGAGGCACCCGGTCGAACGCCGCCGTCCCTTTGGTTGTGAATAGCATGCGGGGGAACTCATAACTCGTTGCGTCCTTCTTGACTATGTAGTAGTCGGCTCCTTGAACCGCATCCCATTCAACGAGGATCTGGCCTAGGTTCTCGATGACGTATGCCGTGGCCTTGTAGTCCGTCGCTGAAATCAGCGCGGGTGTCGGCGTGGATGTCGGTGTCGGTGTCGGCGTGGATGTCGGAACTGGTGTCGGCGTGGATGTCGGTGCCGGTGTCGGCGTGGATGTCGGTGCCGGTGTCGGCGTGGATGTCGGAACTGGCGTCGGCGTGGATGTCGGTGCCGGTGTCGGCGTGGATGTCGGTGCCGGTGTCGGTGTGGATGTCGGTGCCGGCATCGGTGTGGATGTCGGTGCCGGCATCGGTGTGGATGTCGGAACTGGCGTCGGCGTGGATGTCGGTGCCGGCGTCGGTATTTGGCGTACCACCCGCTTGGTCCTGGCTGGAAGCGGTGCCGGCGTGTCGTCGTAAAGGTCCTTCCACTTGGATTGATAACTGAACTCGTCGTAATCTATGACGCCGTACAGGTAGGTCTGTCCTGGCAGGAGCGTATTGTCGCTGTCCTTGAAAGCTAGGCTTCCGACCGCGGGGTCCAAGTCCCGTTTGTCGTTGTCCTTGAGTTTGCGCAATATGACTCGATATCGGTTGCCGGCGCCGGCGACGCGGCGTCGGACGTCGTATACGGTGTATGCGGGGGTTTCTGGCTCTACGCTCCACATGATCACCACGGATCCGTCGGGTGCGGCCCTGATTTTCCCGTGCCGCGACTCGCTGATCGGCGACAGCTGTCCGAGCTGCTGGGTTAGCATATGCTCAGTGGACGACAGCCCGCTCAGGTCATTAATGTCTATCAAGTCGATGGTGACAGCGATGCCGTCGGTGAGGCTACCGTCGGTGACCGATATGGTGACCGTGTATGAGTTCTTCACATCGTAGTCCAGTGCGCCCTTTGTCTTGAGCTGCCCGGATCTGGAGTTGATGCTGAAGTGGTTGTCGTCGGTAGTGGTGCCGATAGAGTATGCAAGCTTGCTACCGCCGTAGGGATCGACCGCGGACACGGGGATGCCGATTTTGGTGTTGGCGGGAGCGTCTTCCGCTATTTTGCGACGGGCCGTCGGTCCTTCAGAGAAGATTGGAGCGCGGTTGTTGCGCTGATTGCCAAACTCTGCCACGCTGGCTGTGCCGTCACCGTCAATATCCACTTTCAGTGCGGGGTATTGTCGGGACGTTCCGAAGTCCCAGTGGTCTTTGGGGTTATGCGTCTCCTTCCCCCAGTTGGAGAAGATGTGTTTGGAGTTCGGTGCCCAATCGGCGTATATTCCGGAGTATCCGGTGGGTTTTTTGAGTTTATTAGTCTTCATCCGTTGGCCATCTGCGCTAGCTTGTTGTCGTGATGGCTTTGGATCCCAATAACTTTCTAGCACGTCGCTCCATATGTCGCTATTTGCGATTAATCCGCCAATCATATGTACGTTGGCTCCCCAGACTCCACCGACCTCGGCGGATGTGTAGCTTCGGCGTACGGAGCTATAAGCTTTATTGTGTCCGACTAGTCCTGCGGAGTAAAAATCTCCATAGACCGATCCTTCAGCATAGGAGTCGACAATGGTGCCGTGGTTTGTTCCGACAAGCCCGCCGGCTATGTATCCAACGACGGTGCTGGTGGAGTAGCTGGAGGAAACCACAGCACCGCGTTTGGCGGTGCCGACCAGTCCGCCAACAGTGGCCGATGGTACGGTGACCTTGTCGATGACAGACAGTCCGATGACCTGTCCTGTGGCATAGCTGTTTGCAACGGAGCCGGCATCGATCACTCCTACTAAACCTCCGGCGTGGTGATTCGCAGTCACGTCGCCGGTGGCATAGCTCTTTTGAATGGAAGTTACGAACCACCCGCCCGGAAGACTTTCGCCAACCAGTCCGCCGACAAATCTGTTGCCCTCTACTGTAGCCTGAGCATTGCTCTTGGAAATAAAGCCGTGATTGCGTCCTACTAGCCCACCGACTGTGTTCTTTCCGACGACAGCACCCTCGGCCACGATCCCCACGATTATTCCTTCTATGGTCGTGCCCGCCAACGCTCCGACACGATCATTGCCGGTTACATCAACGTTGGTCAAGTTGAAGTTCTGAACCCAGAGCCGATAATGTATCCGTCCGAACAGCCCGATATCACCTTCAGTCGGTCGATTGATGAAGAGGCGGTCAATAGTGTGGTTGTTGCCTTCAAACACGATACTAGACGTGTCGGTGTGTGGCTGGTCGACTATAACGGGATCCCATCCAGCACCGCCATCCCAGTAGTCGCCGTTGTGGTCGGTCCCGTCTACGTTGCCGTCGCCGTCACTGTCGAATGTCAGGTCGCTTCTCAGCTCGTATCCACCGCATACCGGCTCGTCAGGAGTGGTGGTGTCGCCGTCGTGGTCGCTGGTCTTGCAACCCATGCCCGCCGCTGCGTTGGGAAATGCGTTGTAGTAACTGGTCTGGTTGTCGGGCACCGCATCCCAGTCACCGTTTAAGTCCCAGCGAATGGCGTTCAGCTGTGCGAGATTATTTACATCGATTAGCCCGTCATCGTCATCGTCGTAGTCCACAGTGGAAGCGGACTGTGCCGCTGCCGGGTCGGCCAATGGGAACATCAGCACCGACGACGACAGCAGTACCGACGATAAGAGTGCGAAGACGCTGAACCAGACGATTCGGCCTGAAGTGCCCTTCATCCAGCCGCGCTGAACATTGTGTGATTCATGGAAATCTGGGGTGGAAACATTGCCGACGCTACGGTGCGGCAAGGGCAATCTAGCTTGAAGTTGGCAATCTTCATTGCTACGTAATCTTCTAATCATGTCAGCCCGAGTGAATTCTGGTCAATAATGAAAACGCCAACGGTTGGGAATAGCATCTTTTGCCAAAGGCGTTTAAGAACTGGAATCCTATCCCATTCCCCATTGATCTGTCAACGTTTCAGCGACTGATCTGTCAACGTTTCAGCGACGGCCGTCTAGAGGGCGATAATAAGGGCCGGTGCAGACTGGGAAATAGAGATCAGATTTTGCGAAGTCTGCTGTTCGCCCCGGAGCGAGTGTCGGTTAGGGGCGTGGTCTCCAATTTCAACGTGAGACATAACGCTCGCTACGCTACTCCACGGCGAAGAGGTAGGCGTAGTGGGGCTGGTTGCCGCGGATGAATTGGATGTCTACGCGGTTGTAGTGGGCTAGCTCTTGTGTCAGGCTGGTTTCGGCTGTGCGGGCGGTGTCGGTGGCGATCTCTTCGCCTACGTAAACGGCTACTAGAGCGCCGTGATGCATGACGGCGTTGACGCCTGAGATGAGCATCGCGAGTTCGTCGTCGCCGGCAGCCACGGTTTCTCCGTCGACTATCACCATGAATTGACCTTCGTCTACATAGACCCCGCCCATGGTTGCATCGCGAGAGGCTCGGAAGACGGAACCGACGTGGAGGCCCTCGAGCATGTCGGTCATCTCTTCGACGTTTTCATCGAGGTCGACGTCAGGGTCGAAGGCGGTCATAGCGGCGATGCCTTCTTGCATCGAGCGGGTTTCGATGACGGTGGATGACTTTTCGGTGAGTTCCGATGCTTGTTGGGCGGCGCCGATGATGTTCTTGTTGTTGGGAAGGAGAATGATTTGGTCGGATGGTGCCGCATCGACGGCCTTTAGGAGATCGGCGACGCTGGGATTGAGTGTGTCGCCACCTTCGACGATGAAAACGGAGCCCATGCCGGCCTGTCGGAAGTAGTTGGCCATGCCATCTCCGGCTACAACTGCGACGATGGCGACGTCTACGGGTTCGGCGGGTTGTTCCGCGGTGGCGGCGTCGGCTCGTCGGTTCTCGGCCCACTCGGCGGTTTGTGCGTCCATGTTTTGGATGCTCACGTTGAGCGTGAGGGCGCCGTTACGGATGGCGAGACTGACGGCCTCGCCGGGATCTTCCATGTGGACGTGCACTTTGGCGATGGTCTCGTCGCCTGCGATAACGGTGGATCGTCCGATCTTGTCGAACTCTTCGCGGAGATGCGGGATGTCGATGGCGGTGCCTTCGATGGCGATGTTGGTGCAGTAGCCCCAGGCTTCTTCTTCGGCGATGTCGAGGGACGATGTATCGACGATGACGCCGCTCTCTCCGACGAGGTTTTCGATACCGGGCGCGGTGACGGATACCGAGCCGTCGCCTTCGCCGCGGAGGTATTGGGACATGCCGATGAACATGATGGAGAGTCCGAATCCGCCGGCGTCAACTACTCCGGCTTCTTTGAGGACTGCGAGCATCTCGGGGGTCCGCTCGGTGGTGTCGATGGCTTGCTTTGCGGCGGCATCGATGACGTCGTTTATATTTGCGCCTTCGGTGGCGGCTTTGGTGGCGGCTTCGGCAGCTTCGCGGATGACGGTTAGCATGGTGCCTTCAACGGGGTTAGGCACGGCTCGGTATGCCATTTCGGCGGCAAGAGTTAGTCCGTGGGCGATATTGTTGGCGTCGATTTCGGCAACGTCGATCATAGCGTTGCGGAATCCTCGGAAGAGCTGGGCCATGATGAGTCCGCTGTTGCCTCGGGAAGATAGCAACGCCGCCCGAGCCATCGCAGTGGCAGTTGCTGGGACGTCGGCGGTGGCGGAGGATTCCATGTCTGATGCGATGCCGCGCATCGTGAGCATCATGTTGGTTCCGGTGTCGCCATCGGGGACGGGGAAGACGTTGAGAGCGTTGAGTTGGTTCTGGTTGGTGGTGATTGCGGCGAGAGCGGCTTGGGCGAGATCGCGCAGGAGGTAGCCGTTGCCTGTCGTGGTGGCCGTTGGCATCAAGGAATCCCCGGTGTGTAGGTGGCTCGGCGCTTGGTGATGGTTCGAATGGCACTTGCGAACTGTCCGCGATGTTATCCTAAACTTTGTTAACCGCTCCGATTGCGGCGTCGCGTGCAATCGATTGGCGGAGCCTGCTAATACCACAAAATCGAAAAAACGCGCCATGCCCACGTATATGTCCGAAGAGCAGATCCGAGCCGCCTTGAAGCTAGGTCCTCGGCCGAAACCTCAGTTCGGCAACAATCGGAGCCACGCGCTGAATGCGACTAAGCGTCAGTTCAAGCCAAATTTGCAGTCGCGGCGGGTGTTGGTGAATGGTCAGGAGCGGAAGATCAAGCTCTCAGCACGTGAGATTCGGACGCTGAACAAGCGCGGGCGGATGTTGCTCGCGGAGTGAGTGGGGTGGGGCGATTTCCGCCATGTGAAAAAAGCTCTCCCGGGTATCGTGCCCAACTGAAGCTTTGCGTTGGCGTCGGATTCCGGCGGCGCGAGAAGTCACCAATGTTTCAGGATGTGATCGGCGATCTTCACGGCGATGCTAGCTCCTTTGGGGTTACTGGCCGCGAAGAATAGGTCGAACAGATTGGAATTCACAGAATTCTTGAGCACTCGTCTCGTGGGTGCCACTTTGGTGAATTTCGATATCAAGCGTTCCCGAAAAGCGTCAGCGATTTGATCGCTGTCTTGTTTGCGTTCAAGTTCTTCTCCGTCACCGCAAAAAGACTGTTGCGGGGCACGCGTATAGAAGTCGTGCCAAATTTCTCGACCGCCAAATACGCGATCAAGCCGTGCAGAAAAGGTCTCATCTGGTTCCCTGTTAACTGGCATCAAACGTGTGATGGCCATCAAAGGAAAAAGTATCCAACAATCGATCTTCCGAGTTTCAGCGATCTACTCAATCGTTGACCAATCAACGTCGGTTGCGTACGGATCGAGAAATACGACTGCTCGCTCGTTGTCCACCATGTCCTGACAGAAGTTCGGGATAACATAGTTGGCGTCGTCATTACGAATGTCGATATGTTGAAGCGGATTTTCTCGCTTCAACACGTTTAGAGATGCGACGTAATCTGGATCTTTCTCGATGAATACGAGACGGTCGAATGTCTTGTCTCGGATATCCAAGGCAATCCGTGCGGAGCCTTGCCGCATCTCGTTGAACTCTCCGTAATCGTCGGACGCGTTTTTCGTCCCTGGACGCCAACTCCCAGACCCGGCGAACGCATCGACGTATATCAGATTGAAGGGTTGGTTCTTGAGAGCCGTCGTATAAGCATCGAGATAACGTCGAAGAATCTCAAGTTTCTCTTGAGTCCAAGGTCCGCCGAACGACTGAGTGGTCAAATCGCTAAACCGCAACTGGCATCTGGTGCCAAGTTCGTCCGTCTACGGTTGCCTCTTCTCCGCCGCGCTTGCCTCGAGAGCCGCCCAACTGTTTCAGGAAAAACGCTACGCCAGAGTTCAAAGATTGATCTCGGAGGCGTCGTACCCAATCTAGTTCCATCGGTCGCGCCTTACGGCCGCTCTCGCCACCTACGATCACCCAGTTGAGTGCTCCTCGTTCCAACCAATGAATCAAATCAACTTGCTCCAATAGTGGTTCAGCGGATACGAACCGGATAGTAGCGGGGATACGTTCCAACACGGTGATTCGTGGCGCGTATTTCTGGCTCTCGACCGAAGTGCCCATCCATATGTTTGGTGGCCAGCCGTTCGAAAAGTGGTCTTGATACTTGTCCCACCATCCAGCTGCTCGACCAGGCCGTTTTGTCAATACTTGGAACACGTGCCCGTGCACCTGAGACGCGTCCTCCATGACTTTGAACATTTGCAATGCAAATTCGAAAGGGACGTTAGGGTGGAAGACATCGGACATGCTGTTGACGAAGACGTGCCGAGGCTTCTTCCATTTCATGGGTGCGTCGAGACGTTCGGGCAAAAGGCGAATCTCGCCCGGTTCAGTTTCGTATCCTGGCACCTTCATCCCTCGCAGACGGGGGTACAAGGCGAACATGTAGCAGTTGTCGCAGCCTGGCGAAACCCGTGTGCATCCAGTTACGGGGTTCCAAGTTTCGTCGGTCCATTCAATTGTCGATGCCATCGTCGCACTCGTTTAATTATCATACAAATATACTAATACAACATATCACAGTAGTGATGGTCGGAAATTGAGCACACTGAAAAGCGATGCACGGAGGCAATTCGTTTGCGAATCAGGCTCGGAACTGGGCTGTGTCTAACAGGTTGTGTCTAACAGGCGGTGCGGGACCTGCTTCTCATAGACTGCCCCTCTGGATTCCCGCCTGCGCGGGAATGACGGGGTTCGGGCATCCCCTGCGAACTGCGCTTCGCTTGTTCGCGTCCCCTTCGCTCCGCGAAGGGGACGGAGTAGTTCAGTAACCCAACGCAAACCCATCCCGACGCGGGTCCGCAGCCCCGAGATATGTCCCGTGCGATGTGCGGTGTATGGCTTGGGCGCCGCCTACTGCGTTGGTGAATGGCGGTAGGAGGTCGTAGGTGTATCCGATGTCGGCTAGTTGTTCGAGCATTTCCGCGTCGAAGCGGGATTCGAACAATAGGGCGCCGATGTCGTAGTACCGGAAGCGGGGAGCTTCGACGGCCTCTTGGATGTTCTTGCCGCAGTCTAGGAACTGGTGGATCATCTGGATGGTGGTGTGGAGGATGCCGTAGCTTCCGGGCGTCCCGATCGAGGCGACGAAGGTGGCGTCGTCAGCGGAGAAGATCTGCGAGGGGGCGATCACGAAATCAACGGCGCGGCCGCCTTTGATGTCGTTCGGGCTGCCTTGGTTGAGGTCGAACCACTTGCCCATGTTGTTGATGAAGACGCCGGTGCCTTTGGGTGCAAGGCAGGAGCCGAAGCCGCCGCCTAGGGTCTGGGTAATGGTGACTACGTTGCCCCACTGGTCGGCGGTTGCGAAGTGAGTGGTCATCGGTGACTGCGCCGCGGATTGCGGGTTCCAAACGCCGGGCAACGAGGCTTCGACGGCGGACCGGTTCCAGCGTTCGGGCGGGAAGCCGCTGAACTTGTCGGTTGAGATGTTCGATCGGACCTCTTCCGCGTAATCCTTCGATATCAGTCGGTCAAGCGGGATGTCTACGTACTTCGGATCTCCGGAGTAGAGCGTGCGGTCGTCCGCGGCTTTGAGCACGGCTTCGACTAGGAGGTGTTCAGTTAAGGCGGTGCCCGGTTCGAGTTCGTAACCTTCGACAATGTTCAGCGTCTCGAGCATCTGGAACGCTGAGGAGTTCGGCTTGGGGACACGGACTTCGTAGTCACGATACGTAGTCGAGATCGGGTCTTCCCAATAAGGTCGGTATTCCGCGAGTTCTTCGCGGTTGATGACGCCGTTGAATGCCTTTTGCCCGGCACATATCTCGTCGCCGAGCGATCCTTGGTAGAACTCGGTCAAGCCACCCTCGACGACCCGGTTCATGCTCTCGGCGAGTTGCTGCTGACGCAGAAGCGCGCCGGCTTCGACTGCTGAATAGTCGAGCGCTGGAGTTGCGCCTTCCTCGGTAAGTTCGTCGATTTTGTCTTTGCTGTCAGCGACGGTTGTGGCGATCAGCGGCGTCATGGGGACGCCGTTTTCGGCTAGGTCAATGGCGTACGCGAACACTTGGGAGCGAGGCAGCGTGCCGTATTTGTCATGCATCGTGAGCCAACCGGCGATGTTGCCGGGGACGAGCATTGAGAGCGGACCGTACTCCATATCGTCGCGGGTCATTCCGGACGGGTCGATGTCGTTGGGAGCGTGACCAGAGAAGTTGATGGTTCGCGTCTTGCCTTCGTCAGCCATGTAGACGAGGCCGATGCCTACACCGCCCATGCCAGACATGAAGGGTTCGGCAACGTTCAGGCCCGCAGCGACTGCGACCGCGGCATCGACGGCATTGCCACCTGCCTGTAGGGCTAGCAACCCCGCGATGGTCGCGTGTTGGGATGCTGATGCGACCATCCCTCGTCGGCCAGTCGCTGGCGGGCGAGTCGATTCGCCGTGGGGTGTGCTGCCGGTCTGTGCTGCCAATGCCATGATTGGTTTCTCCTAGGCGAGGGGTCCCCCCTCACCCTAACCCTCTCCCACGGAGGGGAGAGGGGATCTGCTAGTTGAGAAGTGACGTTAGGTGATTGCGAGATGCGATCTTTTCTTCGGGCGAGCCGTATGCCATCGAGTAGTGGTCGCGGTAGCCGCTGCGTTCAAGTCGGTTTAGGCACGAATCGAAGTCGATGTTGCCTTCTCCGGGGATCATGTGGATCTCGTAGTCGCCGGTGTTGTCGGCGAGTCGGACCTCTCCGATGCGTTCGATGCCGAATGCGTCGAGGAATCCGTCAACACCCTCAGGAACGAGGTTGGCGTGGTTGACTGTGAACGCCCATCCGAGCTTGCTTGGCGGTATGGCATCGAAGATCTTCGAGCATTCCTCGACGGTGTGGGCGAGGTAGTGGATCTCGGCGTGTTCGGGTTCGAAGTTGAGGTTTTCGAGCAGTATTCGTTGACCAGTGTCGGCCGCGTAAGTCGAGATGCGGTCGAGTCTGGCGATTGCGGCGGCGAGTCGGGTTTCGGGATCGGAAGTGAAGTGGTAGCCGGCGTGGACGACGGTCCACTTGCAGCCGAGACGGTTGGCGAGATCGACGGAGGCGCGCATGTAGTTCTCGACGCCTCGGGAGACGTACGGCGAAAGTTCGGCGACGTTGACCGCGCTCAAGGTGTGAAGACCGATGTTGATGCCGGTCGTCTCGCACCGGCCGCGGACCGCGGCAATGCGCTCCGCCGACCATGTCTCCATATGGTTCGGACCCGTGTCGGCGTTGAAGTCAACGTAGTAAAAGCCGTTTTCCTCAGCGTAATCTAGCGCGTCTTCGAGGCGGTTGGCGGAGGCGTCGAAGCCGATACGATCGAATATTGACATGGCGCAGGGTTGGGTTCGGGATTGCACTTCGGGATGCAGTGATTCTACGCTTGACGCGACGCTATCGCCACGGGTGCGTCTAGTTATCGAAGGTAAGTACCGTCCGTGCCGCTTCGCCAGCCGTCATGTCTGCGAACGCTTCGTTGACCTCGCTCAAAGGTCGATATCTCGTGATCATCTCGTCGAGTTTGAGCTTGCCCTGCTTGGCCATCTCGAGCAACCACAGGAAATCGACGCGCGGGCGACCGTCGCCGTGCCAGTTGCCCAAGACGGATCTGCCGCGGAGCAGCTCCCAGCCATCGACGGCCATCTCGGCACCGGTTGGGAATACCCCCACAAGGACCGTCGTTCCGAGCGGTCGGGTGGAGTTGAACGCTTGTTTGGCGATCGCCGGGAGGCCGACGACCTCGAACGCGTAGTCTGCGCCTCCTCCGGTCATCTCGAGAATTCTGGCTACGGGATTTTCCTTGGCCGCGTTGACGAAGTGGGTGGCGCCCATCTCTGCGGCCTTTTCAAGTTTGAAGTCGACGGTGTCTACCGCGATGATCTGGGCGGCGTTGGCGAGTTTGCCTCCTTGCACGACGCTGAGTCCGACGCCTCCGCATCCGAACACGGCCATTGTCGAGCCGGTTGGAACTTTGGCACGATTGACAACCGCGCCGACGCCGGTGATGACGCCGCAGGATATTAGGCATGCGGCTTCGAGATTGGTGTCGTCGGGGACGAGGACGCATTTGTCCTCGGGAGCCATGGTGTACTCGGTGTAGGTGGGCGTCCGGTGATTAATTGCAACGCCGTCTTTGGAGAAACGCGTAGTGCCGTCGGGCATGCTGCCGCCGGTTCTGAAATTGACCTCGCAGAGCGATGGATGGCCTGCTGTGCAGTTGCGACAACGTCCGCACATCGAGTCGAGCGACAGAATCACCTTGTCTCCGGTTTTGAGCCAATCGACACCCTCTCCGACCTCAGCGACGACGCCCGCGCCTTCGTGACCGAGGATCATTGGCCCTTGGAAGTTCGTGAGGTGACCGTCGACGTAGTGGTAGTCCGAGTGGCAGACACCGGCGCCGGCGATCTTGATGAACACCTCGCCGCGCTTGGGCGGATCAATGTCGAGCATCTCGACGGAGACAGGTTGCTTTTGAACGCGTAAGACGGCTGCTTCGGTTTTCATGGTTCCTCGGATTTGTTGGTTTATGTCGCTTTGCTGGTATGGAATGTTAGCTTGTCGGTTGGCGGATTGCGTCATGCATCACCAACGCCGCAACCCAAAGTTGCTCGCATACAATCACTTTCAAAGATGAAGTTTGGGAGAAACAACATCATGCTCGCGTTGCCCACACAAGAAGAGATGCTAATGATGTCGGATCGAGCGTGGGAAATCTATTCCGACAAGATCGTCCAACGCCTAACCGATGCTGACTTTGGTAAGAACGTCGCGATTGACGTGAGCAGTGGCAAGTGGGAGATCGGCGATCTCGAGGAATCGATCGAACGGCTTCGATCTCAGTTACCCGACGCAACGATCGTGAATATCTATCACGAAGCGCCTGGGTCGCGTGCGTTTTCGATTACCTCCTCAAATCGTGAGCATTGAGATTTCGAGTCGCGTTATCGGCGACAGTGTCGATTGAGCTTGTAGAAAGGCTGTTTTGCGTGTGAGGATAGGGAAGGTCAGATTATCGGGCGAACGTTTGCTGGCAATTACGCCAATCTTTGTGGAACGGCCTGGCGGCGATTTGGGTGTTATCGAAGCAAAGATTGACACTGGGTTCACTGAGTGGTTGGGACTGCCTACGCGGTACATCGACGATTTGGGTCTCGACGTTGTTGATGTCGACAAAGTTACATTCGCAGACAACACCGAAAAATACGTTGACGTATATGCCGTAAATGTCATCTGGGGTCAACAAAACTATCGCGTCAAGGTGCATAACACTGGCACTATGCCGTTGATCGGCATGTCGTTTTTGAACGGCAAAGTATTGACAATTGATGCCCGACACGGCGGCGCGGTCGAGATCGAACCAGCGACCGACCCAATCGCATGATTTCCGATCCAGAACCAACTCAATCCTGCTGCGCTCCTATTCGCGAAGGCGGTCCGGTATCCGATGCGGTCGTGCAAATTCCGTGTCCCGCTACGGAGGGATTGAACGGCGGCGCAACCCAGGACCCCGTCCGTCTGCCCAGCGCCGAGTTCCGGATGGGGACTGACGATCGCCGCTTCCCTGCTGATGGGGAGGGGCCGATACGTGACATCGCTGTAGACGGGTTCAATATTGAGGCTGTGCCCGTCACGAATTCTGAGTTCGACGCGTTTGTGAATGCGACGGGGCATGTGACGGATGCCGAGCGATTCGAGTGGTCGTTCGTGTTCAAGGATTTCGTTACGCCGGAGGTCGAGCGACATGTTGCGCAGGTGGTGCAAGGTTCGGAGTGGTGGTGGCGAGTCGACGGCGCGTATTGGCGGATGCCAGAGGGTCCGGGTTCGGGTGTCGAAGATCGCGCTGATCACCCGGTGACGCATGTCTCTTGGACCGATGCGATGGCGTATTGCGATTGGGTCGGGGGACGAATGGCGACGGAGGCGGAGTGGGAATACGCGGCCCGTGGCGGATTGGATCAGGCGCGGTTCGCATGGGGCGACGAGTTGGAACCCAATGGTGAGCACATGTGCAACATCTGGCAGGGCGAGTTTCCGAACACGAACACACTTGAGGATGGCTGGCATGGGACCTCGCCGGTTGCTAGCTATCCGGCGAACGATTTTGGTCTCTACGACGTGGCGGGCAATGTTTGGGAGTGGTGTTCGGACTGGTTTTCGCCTACGTTTCATCGCAATGCCAGGCGAGTTACCAGAGATAATCCGAAAGGCCCCCGCAATGGGACGGCGAAGGTGATACGGGGAGGCTCTTATCTTTGTCACGATTCCTACTGCAATCGCTACCGCGTCGGCGCTCGAACGGCGAACACGCCAGACTCGAGCACTGGGAACTTGGGTTTCAGGGTAGTGGCTTTGTAGACGGCGACCATTCGCATCCGATGCGATATCATCGCTACAACTGAACACATGCCTTTCATGAGGAGACTCAATCTATGCACTTGCTAGAAGTCTTGAACCCGGTAGCCCAGCAGCGCGGGCTGATGAATTCGTTGAAGATAAATGAACGTCCGGAGACGCTCGATGACCGCACGGTCGGACTGATCTGGAGTGGGACGCATGGCGGTGATGTCGCGTTGAAGCGCGCTGGCGAGATGATCCAAGAGCGTTTCAAGAATGTGCAGGTGAATTTCTACACTGGCGGCAACTATCCGGCACCACCGCCGATCGTCAAGCAAGCGGGAGAGGAGTGTGACGTCGTAATCGGCGCCACTGCCGACTGAGGGACTTGCGCGTCGTGGATGGTCCACGACATGATCCAGATCGAGAAGATGGGGAAGCCCGCCATTCCCATAGTCTCAGGTCGTTTTGAAGAAGATGCGATAGCCAGCTCGAGAGCGCTGGGCATGCCCAATCTACAGTTTGTAATCGTGCCTCGGATTTACCGCAATCTTGCCATCGAGGAGTGTGTCTCGCAGACCGAGGCCGCGATCGACGACATCATCGACGTTTTGACGGTCGACCAGCAGCATGGCCGACGCGAGCGCGATGACGTTGCAGACATCCAACGCTTTGAGGGTGAAGATCGTTGGGATGCCATTCTCAAGATGAATGAGCAGTGGTTGATGCGCGACTGGGGCGACTCGTTCGTGCTGCATCCCCCGACAGCGGAAGCGGTCAATGAGTTGATAGCCGGAACCGGTCTTGATGCAGATGAATTGATCTGTGACATGCCCCCGGGTTTCGGTCTTGCGACGGTTGAAAAGATCGCGATCAATGCGGCGATGGCAGGTGCGAAACCGGAGCATATGCCGGTGATAATCGCCGGAGTCAAGGCGCTGTCGAAGATGGGTTCGCATGGCGGCACATCCTTGCTGATGTCGACTAGTCCGCAGGCTCCGTTGCTGATCGTGAATGGTCCGATCGCTAAGGAGATAGGTATCAATGCGCGTTCGGCGCTCGGTCCAGGTCGCGATAACCAGGTCAACATCACGATCGGTCGAGCGTTCTCGCTCTGCCTTCGCAATATTGGCTACTGGTATCCGGGGCAGATGGACATGGACACGATCGGCACGACCCGGAAGTTCGTGCACTGCATCGCCGAGAACGAAGACATGAGCCCGTGGGAGCCGTTCCATGTGACCCAAGGCTTCCGCACGAGCGAGAGCACGGTCAGCGTATTCATTACAAACGGTGAGTTGGACGTTCAGGACCAAGGGAACACTAAAGCCGAGGACTTGCTCAAAACGCTGGCCTACGGCTCGATCTTCGGAACTCGCGGCCTCGGAATGCACGGCGGCGGTCAGCGGTTGATACTGATGCCGCCCGACGTGGCTGGTCCGGTGGGTCAGCAGGGCTTCTCGAAGGATGACGCCCGGGGCTTCATCCACCTCAACGCCAACCACAGCTTGGGCAAGATGATCCAGTACACCCCGCTCAAGGGCGAGGCACGCATCAGCCCGATGTGGCGCTGGCTCGAAGACTTGACGGAGAAGGAGCGGCTCGAGATCGAGGTGCCGGTGGTCGACAGTCCGGAAAATTGGCACATCGTGGTCGTTGGCGCCGACAGAGCGAAGACTTGCGTGATGCCCACCGGCGACGGAGTTTCGACGGTAGGGATTGATCAGTATCGTCCCTAGCTGAATGCTGAATTCCCCTCTCCCGCGCCGCGGGAGCGGGGTTGCGCTTTCATCAAACATGAACCGTTACGTAGCATTCCTACGCGGGATGAACCTTGGTCGCCGTCGGATCAAGAATCCGGAACTGTGCGCGGCTTTCGAAGATATTGGGTTCACGAATGTAGCGGCGTATTTGGCGAGCGGCAATGTCATCTTCGACGCTGATGATTTCGATACCGACTCGGTAACGAGTTCGATCGAATCCGGGTTGCGGGAGTCGCTTGGTTACGAGGTGCCTACGTTCTTGCGAAGTGCGGATGAGGTGCGGGCGATCGCTGGGTATGCGCCGTTCGCGGATGTCACGGAAGAACGGGCTGGCAAAATGCAGGTTGCGACGGTTCGCGACAAGGTCGATGAGTCGGCGCGGGCTTCGGTGCTGGAGTTGTCGAACGAAGCCGATATGCTGGAGATGGTCGGACGTGAACTCTACTGGTGGCCAAAAGGCAATTTCTTGGATTCGGAGCTGGATCTGAAGGTTGTCGAAGGCATCTTGGGCCCGATGACGATTCGGACCAAGGGGACGGTGGAGCGGTTGGCGAAGAGGTTCTTGTGAGGACTGAGCGCTGATTATTGCGGCTCAGCATCGATTCACGAGAGTTGCCATACCCTGCGAAACGACATCCGTCCGGTTCCGTTGTCGATCAGCACGTACACATCCGGGTTGCTTAGCGATTTCCATTCCTCAAACCCGAAGGTGCGATCCAACGAGTGCAGGACCAACGCCATCAAGTTCCCGTGCGTAACGACCAACGGCATTGCGTGATCGGCGTTGAGGATTTCGTCCAGCGCGCGGCCCATGCGCGAACTAGGACTTCGCGAGCAGATTCACCGCCTGGCACGCGTCCGCAGATCGTGGTCTCCGTTTGATTGGGCGTTCTTGTTGACGTAATAGAAAGTCATATTCACTGTTTCGTGTATTTCGTTTGCTGTTAGCAAAGGGACAGGTTTCTTCACATTGATGACGACGCCCTCGTCGTGGGCGGTTGGCGAGGGCGTCGTTCCTCTTGATCAGTTGTAGATCCAATAGCAGACGGTGCGATAGTTCCATTTATCGCAGGTTGTTTCAGTCCAACAATCCCCGTCTTGGTTGCAGTTGGTGTAGGTGTACCACTTGGCGCAACCCGCCTTCACCTTCTTGCATTCGTACTGCGCCCCGAGTTGTGGCTGGCTTGGGCTTGTTCGTCCCAGGAATCGCCCAGCCAGGCGGAATCGCCTGCAAATATGCTGTTCAGCGGCACCTCCATGCACAGCTTGCTCATCGCAGCAGGGCTCTCGGACGAAACGGCTTTCGCATCGACCACTTGCTCCGAAAAGGTCGCTGCGACTACCGCAATAGCGACTGCGAGCATTACAGCTCCAATTGCCGCAGTTAGTTTGTATTTGATCATATTCTCCTCCTGATTTAGTTACGATTCAAATCATTAACGTAGGCAAAGTAAGCACGGAGTAACGCGGTTGTCAAGCACAGTCAGATCATCATTCGCAATCGTCTCGATATTGGCTTTGATCGGCGTGTCGAGTCTCGTTGCGCTGGGCTGCAGAGACGCTGGAGACAACGATGCTACCGCGCCGGGCGTGGAGAATCAGACGCCGGCGATAGAATCCGAACGCATTGCCGAAGACGGTGGAGCCGAACCCGAATCTCTCCCTTCGTATGCTCAAGAGCCTGCCGACGCCGACGCATCGGCAGAGATTTTTGCAGGTGATTTGTCGAGTATCGAATCTAGAGCGGGCAACGAGGTATTCGTCAAGGCGGACACGGGATGCGGGCCGGCTGACCCCGCCTTCGATCATCCTTTCGACACCCGATCCGTCAACGTGTTCGACATCATTCCCGAGATCCACGCGGGGTTGCTGTCCCACACCAGCGATGGACTGGACGCGCGCCCGGAACTCGCCGAATCCTTTACTGAAAGCGCTGATTTCAAAACCTTCGAGTTCCGCCTGCGCGAGGGGTTGAGATTCAGCGACGGCAGCCCCTTGACCGCATCGGATGTCAAGTGGAGCTGGCAGCGCGCTCTTTCCAAAGCCAACGGCAGCAGCCGCGCGAACGACGTCTTCGGCTCGATCGAGGGAGCCGATGCAAATTTGGCGGGGGTGGAAATCGTCGACGACCGGCGCATCAAGATTTCTCTATCGAGTGCCAGACCGGACTTTGTATCCTTGCTCGCCGATCCTGTGGCGTCGGTGCTGAAGCGTGGGAACGCGGACGACTGGCCCACCACTTGGGACAATGACGCGGGCATGTCGGATTCGGAGATACCGTTCACACTTTCCACCATGCCGGTCGGCGCCGGCCCCTACAAGCTGATCGATTACACGCCCGATCTTCTGATCGCCAGGTGCCAACTGGAAAAGAACGTCCATTACTGGTCGCCCGATGTTGCCGTCGATCGTGTCATTGCCGTCACGCCTTCTGCAGAAGCGCTCTTGACTCTCGATGATGAAGACGCCTTCGAGAATGGCATCATCGACTACTACATGGTTGGATTGTCCTTCCGTGAAAAGTCGGGGGAGGATGAAACCCCCTACGGTCGATCGGCGATCGTCCGTGATGCCCCGCGAACGTGGTTCGTAATCTTCAACCCTGCTCAACCGCCTTTCGACGATGCTGATTTTAGAAGGTCGCTGGTGGCCGCCACCGATCTTTCCCTGGTGTTTCCCTATGCGGACGTTTCATCTCCGAGGCTTGTTCCATCGTCTATGGCCGAAGATGGGGACAAGATCGTGGCGATACCATTCGATCCTGACGCCGCCGCCGATGATCTCGCCGTGTCCAAGTATTCCCAGAGCGCTACGAACCATTCGGTGCAGTTTCCGTCGGGCGGCATTGTCCAGCGCGTGTTGCCGTCGGTATTCGACCAGTGGAGCGAACGCATCGGATTGGACGTCAGGCTTGCGCCACGGCGGGACCTGCCCGACAACGACTCGTCGATGCCGCTGCGCCTGATCATGCTGGCTCCGGCATATCCCGACCCACATGCGGTGCTGCGCGTCTTCATCGACCCTTTCGGCGCTGATAACTCGTCTGAGGAGCTGGAGCAGGTCGAACTTATGATCGAGGAGGCGGCAATCGAATCCGACCCGTCGGAACGCCGCCGCAGATACGCGGAGATCGAGCAGCTGATTCTCGATGAGGCCCTGGCTTTGCCGTTGAGAATCGACGAATACGAATACGAGTTTCGAGTGCAGCCGTGGCTTGCCGGGTTGGGGTTCCCGCGGTTCGGCGGTTCAGTCTTTCGAGACGTAAGCATAGACCGTTCGGTAGAGGACCCCGGCGTCGGAATTGCGGAATGACCTGCTAAAGCGTTGCGGGGTTGATGCGTTGACTTCCCAGACGTTGGCAGGACCATGGAGAGTCTCATGAAGAATTATTGGCTGTTCGCAGTGATCGGAATTATCGTCGTTTCTTGCGCCGTCGCTCTGGGCGTTGCTGTTTTGATGCGTGATTCATCGCCCGACACGATGCAGACGATTGTCGTTCCGACGCCGACGCCGATGATCGAAACGACGTCTGCCGATGACGTCGATACCCCCGAGCGAACGGAGTCGGAAGTTGAGCCAGGGGCTAAGGGCGATGTTCTATACGTGGATGCGGTGGGCTGCGGCATCGCCGATCCCGCGATTGACGCGGCGATGTTGTTCCGTTCCCCGTCGAATTTTGTGCTGGTTTCAGAGATACATGCGGGATTGATGGAAATATCGCACCCCGACAACATAGCGGACCCTGCGTTGGCGGAAGGGTTTTCGGTCAGCGACGACGGCTTGACGTACGAGTTCAGATTGAAGAAGGACATCAGATTCAGCGATGGCAGTCCGATCACGGCTAAAGACGTGAAATGGAGCTGGGAGCGGGCCATGCGCCTGTCTACAGAAACGAGTCGGGCGAACGACGTGCTTGGCTCGATAGTCGGCGCCGCCGATATTCAAGGCTCGTACGGAGAATTGAGCGGCTTGTCGGTCATAGACGACGAATCGCTGGCGGTGAAATTGGCACGGCCGCGTTCCGATTTTCTATTCTTGCTGGCTGATCCCATCGCATCAGTGTTGAAGAGAGCCAACGTAGAGGGCTGGGGTGTTGTCTGGGATCAGCTGGGATCGGTTTCGGTTTTGAGAGATTTGCCAAACGGCGGCAGCGCTCCCTTAGGGGCTGGCCCGTTCCGTCTCTCTCGTTACAGCGCGGATTTCGACACGGGCGGATGCGCGCTGGAATCGAACCCTCACTATTGGCGCGGGGAATCCGAGCTGGACGCGATCGTGCCGGTGTCCCATCTTTATGAGAGCTTCGGATTGGTGACAGTGAGGTCCGTGTACGATGAAGCGTTCCTCAGCGAGAATATCGACTACTACTACTACGCCCCTTCGCACGCTGCCGACGACGAACACGATCATGCCGAGCACGACCAAAGCAGTCCCGACGTGAAACTGGTCACCGCTCGCCAACCCCCGCGTCTAATGTTTCTTCTGTTCAACCCGGCGTACCCGCCGTTCGACGATGTGAAGTTCAGGCGCGCCTTGGTCGCCGGCACCGATCGGGATGCTTTGTTTCCGTACCCGGTGGAGGCGGACGGCTACATCCTGCCGTCCAGCTTCTTGTCCGTCGATTCGTTGGTGGACGGCTTCGAGTTTCGCCCGGATGTCTCGGAACAGGAGTTCGCCGATTCGAAATACGCCGCGGTCGGCAACATCCACGAGGCGCAGTTCGATGTCGCAGGCCCGGGTGATTTCATCGCTTTCCTAGTCGAAGATTGGGCGGTACGCTTCGGGTTGAGCTTGAACTTGGTAGGCGAGGGCGCGAGCTTCGGAGAGGGCTACGCCGGAGACCCTGCGGACAACGCTGTCCGAATGATCATCTTCACGCCCGAGTACCCGGACCCTCACGCCGTCATGCGCAACTTCGTCGCGGCGTTCGGCAAAGGCGAATCCGTTGGGGATCTGTTGGAGCTGGAGGGGATGATCGAAGCCGCGACAGGGGGTCGGATGCGGCGAAACGCGCGGCTCGGTACGCCGAGATTGAAAAATACATCTTCGACCGCGCCTTGGCCCTGCCGCTCCGAATCGACGAGTACAGCTCGGACATCCGCGTGCAGGATTGGATCGAAGGACTGGCGTTTCCGCAGTACGGCGCGTCGAGGTATCGCGACGTCTGGCTCGCTGAAGCCGCGCCTGCCCGCGAGTTGCCTTGAAGATCCTAAGCACTCTGAATCAATGGCTGTGCGAGACGTTTCTGCACTACGTCTTGTAGACGGTTTTGTACTTGAAGACCCTCTTGCACTCTTTGACGGGTGAGGTTCCGTTGGCGTAGCGGTTGGTCTTGGCGTCGAGGTAGATACGGGCGTGGCGGTCGGTTCCGATTGAGTGCATGCTACGGGTAGCGGCAGTCCTACAATGCACAGCAACAGGACTCCGATGGAGAGAAGTCGAGCGGGTTGATTGTTTGAACGTGATGATTGCATATTGATAATTGGAGCGTACAAACAGGGTTGAAGATGTTGTTCGTAAGGCATCGTTGTTCTTAGTAGGTTAACGACGGCGATGGCGCATTCGTTCTGAAGCTGAAAAACTAAGGGCTAGGGTTCGGATTAGATTCAAATTGTGATACTTCATATCAAAATTCGTAAATCGCTTTAAATCGATAGGCGACCTAGTGATTCATGGATCAAGAACAGGGGAGAAACTACGAGTGTCTCAGGCAACATCCAACGAATCCACGTATGCGATGGGTTACAGCGACGAGTTCACACAGATTCTGCACCGTCGCAACGCTGAAACTCACGCTGTACACCTTCTGCCCCACCTGAAATCCGGTTCGCAAGTCCTAGACCTCGGTTGCGGTCCGTGAACGATCTCGGTGGGTTTGGCGAAGGTGATTGAGCCTGGGGAGTTGCATGGGATTGATATGGAGGAGTCGCAGATCATGATGGCCCGCGCATCTGCAACCGCCGGCGGGCACGACAACGCCACGTTCCATGTCGGCGACGCTACCGACCTCCCCTTCGAGGACAACTACTTCGATGCGGCAAACACCCACGCAGTATTGATGCACATCCCGGACACCGAAGGAACGTTGAGCGAGGTGATACGGGTACTGAAACCGGGTGGAATCCTGGCGAGTCGGGAAATGGTTACTGCGGCGTCGTTTGTTGGTCCTGAGGCAGCGGTTGATCCTGTTGCATGGGCGACGTTTGCGAAGTTGATCGGCGCACGCGGAGGGCATCCAAATGGCAGATTGCACACCATCTGAAGGCTCAAGAATTCGTCCATATCCTCTCGAAAGTCGTCTTGCTCGATCCCGTTTTCCGCAAAATATAGACGTCAGGGTTGCTGAGAGATTTCCATCCCTCAAACCCGAATGTGCGATACAACGAGTGCAAGACTAACGCCATGAGATTGCCGTTTGTTACGACTAGCGGCATTGCGTGATCGGCGTTGAGGATTTCGTCCATCGCGGCCCATGCGCGAGCTAGGACTTCGCGAGTAGATTCGCCGCCCGGCGCGCGCAGTTCGTGGTCGTTGAATGAGTTGCGGACGACATCTTGCCAGTTTCCGACGGGCTCAGCGGAGAGGGTGCGTTCGTTGAGACGGGCATCCGTGTGGATTGTTAGAGCGGATTGGCTCGCAAACGGTTCAATGCTCTGCCGGGCTCGCAGATATTCGCTAGTGGTGATGTGGTCGATCGGATAGTCTGACAGAAAATCGGCTAGCTTTTGGGCTTGTTGGATACCTATGTGGGTTAGTGGTGCGTTTGGGTCCTGGCTGGTGGCTTGGCAGTGGCGGATTAGGATTAGGTTTAGGGGTGTAAGGGTTTCGCCGTCGAGCGGTCGCTTTGTCAGTACCGGAGGGGTCTCTCCTCAGGAGGCGCGTCGATGATTTTCAATCTTTTGCCAAGCATTGCTCATAAGTATGCACAACCGCGTCGCAAAGTCGCCGAAAAAGGGTCTAAACAGGGGTTGATACGGCGGAACTACCCTGGTAGTTAGTGACACAAGGATTTCGTTGGGCTGGTGAAAAACAGAAGGGGGATAGTGCGATGACGTTCAAGAGAATGTTCTTCATGGCGTCCATCTCCATGATGGTGTTGCTAACGGGAGTGTGGGTAGTAGGGTTCGGCTCCGTCGGGGCGCAGGGACCAATAGGAGGTGAAGATGAACGATGAGGACAAGAAATGTCTCTGAAGAATCTCGAAGAAATGGTAAATACCCGTTCTGCGATGCTGTTGACGGTCAGCGTCGCGTTTGCCAGCATCTGTGCAGGTGTCGCCGCGGCCAACGCGTTCCCTAACTGCGGAATCGTGAACAATCTGGGGCAGTCGTTTTCGCCGGCGGGCTGTCGTCCCGACTGGATAGTCGGTCTCAGCACCGGAGCGGTGGTGACGGTGAGTCTCGGTTTCGTGGCGAGAGCAATACACCTGCTGACTCGGCTGATCCGTCTACGATCGGACTGACCGAGCCGCGTTCCTGACCCATCTCTATCGCACTATACTGTTAGCATCAACCCTGCCGGAGGAGAACGCCATGCCCACGGCCCAGAATCAACGATCCATTGCGATAGTCGCGGCCTTGGTTTCCCTACAGACAATAGGGTGATATACTATCGAGCTCTCTGTTTGCTATGGGTATAAGTGCCGTGGTTTCCCTACAGACAATAGGGTGATATACTCGTTTCCGCTAGTCAACCCTGATGCTTTGTCGCCGTGGTTTCCCTACAGACAATAGGGTGATATACTGTCGGACTCATGCAAGCGAGGCTGACGATTAGGCCGTGGTTTCCCTACAGACAATAGGGTGATATACTGCCTAGGACCTTCCGTAACTCGTCGGAGTAGCCGTGGTTTCCCTACAGACAATAGGGTGATATACTTCGAACTGACCCGCGCCGATGCGGAGCCGAGCCGTGGTTTCCCTACAGACAATAGGGTGATATACTTCAGGGATTACGCAAATTCAAACAACACAGCGCCGTGGTTTCCCTACAGACAATAGGGTGATATACTCTTAATCAAGCAATTGAATGGGCAATCCAGGCCGTGGTTTCCCTACAGACAATAGGGTGATATACTCCTTTGCGTTGCAAACCCTCTGGTTGCTATGCCGTGGTTTCCCTACAGACAATAGGGTGATATACTTTCGATGAATGGCGCAGGCAATCGTTGAGGGCCGTGGTTTCCCTACAGACAATAGGGTGATATACTGCCTAGGACCTTCCGTAACTCGTCGGAGTAGCCGTGGTTTCCCTACAGACAATAGGGTGATATACTACATTCGATCTTTCACCCAAAGCGATGAAGGGCCGTGGTTTCCCTACAGACAATAGGGTGATATACTACAAAAGCGGAATGGGACGCTCTATACAAGCGCCGTGGTTTCCCTACAGACAATAGGGTGATATACTGTCTGGTTCGTCGAACTCCTCTACAGTATTGCCGTGGTTTCCCTACAGACAATAGGGTGATATACTGTGAAACTGGAAAAGGAAACTGGTAAATGCGCCGTGGTTTCCCTACAGACAATAGGGTGATATACTCTACGCCGTATCGAAGGATGATGCTATGAGGGCCGTGGTTTCCCTACAGACAATAGGGTGATATACTAATCAGACCGCCTGAGTGGTATCACTATGTGCCGTGGTTTCCCTACAGACAATAGGGCGATATACTGCGGTTCAAGTAATGGATATGTACGGAACGGCCGTGGTTTCCCTACAGACAATAGGGTGATATACTCCCGCAGGTGCAACACGTCCGCCGCAGTCACGCCGTGGTTTCCCTACAGACAATAGGGTGATATACTGACGCCCTCGACGCACCTCGAATAGTTTAGGCCGTGGTTTCCCTACAGACAATAGGGTGATATACTCCACTCCGATCGCACATCGCAGAGCTTGACCGCCGTGGTTTCCCTACAGACAATAGGGTGATATACTTTACACACTTGCAAATACCCTGCGTAAATACGCCGTGGTTTCCCTACAGACAATAGGGTGATATACTTTTCAACAGCGTGGATATCTGCGTCTGGCGGCCGTGGTTTCCCTACAGACAATAGGGTGATATACTATCGATCTTAGGCTTGCGCGGGTTCCTTTGGCCGTGGTTTCCCTACAGACAATAGGGTGATATACTGCGGGTTTACGCCGCAATGTTCCGCGATTTGCCGTCGTTTCCCTACAGACAATAGGGTGATATACTATCGATCTTAGGCTTGCGCGGGTTCCTTTGGCCGTGGTTTCCCTACAGACAATAGGGTGATATACTTTGAAACTAACATCTATACCCAATGTTCCGGCCGTGGTTTCCCTACAGACAATAGGGTGATATACTTCGGCTACGAAAAGAGAGGGAACGCCCTAGGCCGTGGTTTCCCTACAGACAATAGGGTGATATACTAATGAACGAAGCCAGCCTGACAAAGGACACGCCGTGGTTTCCCTACAGACAATAGGGTGATATACTTTCTATCTTCATGGTCTCCTCTTGACTTTCGCCGTGGTTTCCCTACAGACAATAGGGTGATATACTCGGTGCAGGTTATGGCGCAGTTGCGCAGCGGCCGTGGTTTCCCTACAGACAATAGGGTGATATACTCTCGCCGCCGATGATGAACGGGACCGACTCGCCGTGGTTTCCCTACAGACAATAGGGTGATATACTCCGGTGCAGGTTATGGCGCAATTGAGAAGCGGCCGTGGTTTCCCTACAGACAATAGGTTGATATACTTTTTATCTCTGGCTTCACAACCTTTCCTGCTGCCGTGGTTTCCCTACAGACAATAGGGTGATATACTGGTGTCATGCGCTACTTAACCGCCGACACCGCCGTGGTTTCCCTACAGACAATAGGGTGATATACTCATCTACTTCTAAACCGCTTCCCACACTTCGCCGTGGTTTCCCTACAGACAATAGGGTGATATACTCCCGTAGTACACCTCGTCGGACGCACTGGAGCCGTGGTTTCCCTACAGACAATAGGGTGATATACTCGCAACGAAGCCAGGAACGTTTTCATCGACGCCGTGGTTTCCCTACAGACAATAGGGTGATATACTAAACGCGTCGGCGATGGTTATGTTCTGTTGCGCCGTGGTTTCCCTACAGACAATAGGGTGATATACTAGAAGCTAGAGCAATGCCAGCGCACGACATGCCGTGGTTTCCCTACAGACAATAGGGTGATATACTACACACAATCAACCTAATGAACCAAGCCAGGCCGTGGTTTCCCTACAGACAATAGGGTGATATACTAGCGGTCGGTGAGGGAAACTTCGACAAAGTGCCGTGGTTTCCCTACAGACAATAGGGTGATATACTTCGTGGCTATTGGCTCGGTGGCGCATGTGGCGCCGTGGTTTCCCTACAGACAATAGGGTGATATACTGAAGTAGGGCGATGGAATGGTTGCAGGTGGGCCGTGGTTTCCCTACAGACAATAGGGTGATATACTCGTAGAACCTCATGTCGTCGCCTACGCTGAGCCGTGGTTTCCCTACAGACAATAGGGTGATATACTGATGACTGGTTGAGGACGCTGTTATTCGATGCCGTGGTTTCCCTACAGACAATAGGGTGATATACTTCTTGGACGCCCGGCGCGAGTTCATCGAAAAGCCGTGGTTTCCCTACAGACAATAGGGTGATATACTACGTGCAAGACGCGGTGTCGCCTGTGGTCTGCCGTGGTTTCCCTACAGACAATAGGGTGATATACTGTTTTAACAGGCCGATACAACCGAAGCATAGCCGTGGTTTCCCTACAGACAATAGGGTGATATACTTGTGTGAACTTTGAGTTCGGCCGTTCGCCGTGCCGTGGTTTCCCTACAGACAATAGGGTGATATACTGACGAGTCAGCCAATATCGCTACATCGCCTGCCGTGGTTTCCCTACAGACAATAGGGTGATATACTCGACACGCCGCTAGACGCAACGCCAATCTTGCCGTGGTTTCCCTACAGACAATAGGGTGATATACTGGCATGTGCACCACTCCCCAGCACGCCACGGCCGTGGTTTCCCTACAGACAATAGGGTGATATACTCGACTGCCCATCACATGACCGCACGTCTCAAGCCGTGGTTTCCCTACAGACAATAGGGTGATATACTGGAGCCATGACGAACATGAGGCACCGAGGGGCCGTGGTTTCCCTACAGACAATAGGGTGATATACTTGTTGACCGAACGTATCCAACCGTTGGAACGCCGTGGTTTCCCTACAGACAATAGGGTGATATACTAGAGACGACCGGAGATATCAGTGACACAGGTGCCGTGGTTTCCCTACAGACAATAGGGTGATATACTCTGTGCAAGTTATGGCTCAACTGCGGTCCGGCCGTGGTTTCCCTACAGACAATAGGGTGATATACTTCCTGCCCCACTCCGATGTAGTCACGTCCGAGCCGTGGTTTCCCTACAGACAATAGGGTGATATACTAGTAAGAGTGCGAGTAGAGCAATGGAGAGAGCCGTGGTTTCCCTACAGACAATAGGGTGATATACTATTACATCGCTGGTGCCACACCCGGTCGTGGCCGTGGTTTCCCTACAGACAATAGGGTGATATACTAAGGTCACGTTGCCGAAGCGGCAGTGGGTGAGCCGTGGTTTCCCTACAGACAATAGGGTGATATACTCCGTCCAGTTCAACCCGAACTGGACGGGTGTGCGCCGCTACGGCGTGATCGGTGGCTCTGACGACGGTTTCGGGTCAGGATTCGACCCGGGTTCAGTCTGTGATTCGGTGCGGCTATAGGAGCACTATCTGCCCGGTGCCGAGCTTTTCTTCGGCGCGTCGGGTGCCTACGAGCGTCTTCATGCGGGCGTATTGGGCATCGGTTACTTGGAGCGACCTTACAGATCCTTCGTCCGGGAGCGACTTGGTGAGGCGTCCCATGTGCTTGGTTACCGCTTCTTGCCCGCGACAGATGCGGGTGTAGACCGAGTATTGGAGCATGATGTAGCCGTCGTCGAGGAGGAACTTTCGGAACTTCGTGGCGACGCGACGTTGCTGTTTGGACTTGACCGGCAGGTCGAAAAATACCATGAGCCACACGTAGCGGGCTTCCTCGGCGGGCATCGATTCATACGAATTCGGGCAGTTCCAAGTCGCCAGATTTGCGACTTCTCAATGATCGTACGAAAGATGCGACGCATCGATCAATCGCGTTGAGGACGTTCATCTCTTCGTTTTCGATGCGTATCTGATGCGTGAGGATGCCAGCGAGACGTTGGCGGTCTTCCTTTGTAAGTCTCAGTCCGTCGTCGTTGACATCACCCCAATCGTCGGGCTCGCGCATTTCGTGAGCCAACCAGTCAACGGTGGGTCGAAACGGTTCGATGAGGTCGTCAGCCAAGTTAAATGGGTTGGTCTGCGATCGGTGGTGGATGCCGATTGCGGGTATCAGTCCGGCTACGGCGAGAGATCGAGCGATGCCGGCGCGCGTGACGGCGTAGCCATAGTTGAGCAGGGCATTGGTTCGGTCCGACGCTTCGCTATCCCGACGGAACTCCGTAAAGAGCGACCTCCAGTAGCGTCGAGCGGCTTGGGCCTCGATGTTGTCAGGATCGCCCGGTTTGACTTGCCTCGCCATCGTTTTGAGTGTGCGCGTGTTGGGTGCTTGTGCTTTTTCGAGGACGGCGGCCTGGTTCAGTATCTTGGCGCGTACGGTTCTACGCCAGAGTCGACGTTGCAACACGCCCGGCGCATTGGAATGGAGGTGCGATACTTCGGCTTGGGCGTAGTTGATGTGGAATGGGAGCAGCGAACCGGAGGGCATATGCCGGTCGTCGGTGAAGATGATGGCGATGCCGCGCTCGGCGCACGACGACAGCAAGCCGGAGGTTATCGTGACGTCGCGAGTGTCAACGACGATCCAGGCGATGTCTTCCAGCGGGATGCGAACGTCATCTTGTCCGTCGCGTCGGATCTGGATTCCAGCTTGGCGGCGCGAGAGCGATGCCGCTTCGGTTAGATGAATACCGCGCCAGGGCATGGGACATCAGCGATCGTATTGGTGGCCGGGCCAGGACGTGGATTTTTCCGTGATTTTATGTGGGATTCCCAGCCGATCGATTTGATGTTTGTGCAAGTAATCGAGACTTCTTACGCCTATGCTCTGGATAATCTTTTGCCTCTCTTTGTGTGGAGAAATCGCGATGCTGGCCGTGTTGCGATTTGTCGAACGGTAGTAGCCACTAATTGGATCGCCGTTGCGTCTCTTCAATTTGATGTAGCTGTCTTTGTAAAGTGACAGGACGTAGTCTTCCGGGGTCATCTCTGGCCATTCTTCCTCCGGTTTGCCCCCTAGGATCGCGTTCAGCGGAGTTTGGCTGTCCTTGTCGACGATCTGCCAGAGATAGATTGGGACCAAGTAGTAGCCAGGCTTAATACGTCGTCCTGCGGCATCGCATCTAATTTCGTTCACCTTGAAGAGGTCGACGCGAACCATGCTGGAGCTGGAATTCTCGGCGTAACCGCCCTGCTTGCGCGGATCTTTGCCGCCCATGTCTTTGCGGTTGATCTGTCTAGCGGTCTTAATGTTGGTGGGTAGCCGCAACTTGCCTATCTCATCGCCTTTGGCGGATTTTGGACGGTCGTCTTTAGGCATGCCGTTCTGCACCCATCTTTCGACGCGTTTTTTAATCACATCATCGGGAATGTGCGCGATATCGGATTTAGTGATGTTGTCGATGGATTTTCGTTCGTAAAATACCTGCTTCCCATTCTCTTGGATGCGCGAAGTCCGTATTGTCTCTTCGTGCAACGCTCCTCTTGCGCGCCGGTTCTCGGTACGGCACACTAGCCATCCGGCGTTGTAGGCGTTCATCGCCTCTTGAGCGAAGGATTGCCAAGGAGGATCGATGTTGGGAGTGGTTTTGTGCTGCTTGCCTAGCAGTTCAAGGTGTTGATAGGCATCGGTAAGCCTCTGAAGCAACCCCTCGCCTAACGTCGCGACTAGAAGCGCGTCCATGGCGTGGTGTCGATCGTCATCGCGGTTCTTCTTGTACTTGCCCGACAGCCATGCTCTACGCAACATCGCGGTGAACTGGCCGGGGCGTGGGTATACGTGCCGTTGCGCTCCCTTGATGATTGTGCCGCCACTATAACTCTTTGGGTATAGCTTCATGAGTTCGGAGTGAAGCGCGCGGGCGGTGTAGCTGTTATCAACCTTGTTGCGCTCTATAAACTCCTGTTCGCGCTCTTTGAAACTCTTTGACAGCAGTCTGCGTTTTTTCTCCGGCTTGCAGTTGATGCTTTTGACGCGCGCTTCAAACTCAGTCCACCAGCTCTCATCGTTCTGCCCCTTCCACTCCCAAGGCGTGCGATTACGTTTGCCCTGATTGCAAGTGATGCAGGTCACGACTTTGTTCACGAAGGCGTCTTCGTGGCTACGGCTTCGCGGGTAGATGTGGTCAACTTGCACATTGGATGCGACGATGTAGTCAGGGCGAAGATATGTACCGCAGTATGGGCATCGGCATTTCTGCTCTTTGAGCAATTCATACATCCGCAAGTCGTCGAAGGAGCACGATTCTCGATTGACGAGTTCAAGGAACTCTTCGCGACTCTTTTCGCGGTCGTTAGTTCGCTTATTCAACCCCCGCTCTATACGTCCGCGCTCATCTGCCGATTTTCCGACATCGCGCATCAACTCGATATGTATCTGGGACGGTCGTCCGTAGCAACGCACTAAGACCTCGACCTGCTTAATCGCCTGCGTAAGCGCGCGTTGGACAACCGGGTTCTTGATGTCTTCTATGCCGGTTTCAAACCTCTTTGCGTGATCGTAACCGACATCGTCACAAGCTTTGTCGTAGGTTCGTCCTCGCAACAGTTCGGGGATCAGTTTGCGCGCTGCCTTGGGCGAGATATTGCCAGTGCCTTTGAACGATGCGAATTTGCCGTCGTTCACTCCCTCCATCAGCACTTCAACTGTCTCTGAGTCCAGGTCAAGACTGTCGAATCGCTTGCGGATTTCATCCAGACTCTCGTTGAAGGTGATGATTGCGGCGATTTGATCCAGAATCTCAGGCGTTTTGGTTAGTTGATTCCAAGTTGCGGTTCCCAACAATTGGAACAGAGTGTATGATCCGGGGCAGGCGCCATTGCTGTTGCCAGTTACGTCTTTTCTCAGCTTGGCCGGGTCGTTGTCGGGAATACCTGCGAATCTAGCGTCTGGGAGGTCGATTAGCGTTCTGAGTCTCGTATAGGAGAGTGTCTTGCTTCTGCCGAATTCCTTGATTGCGCGTTTCAACTGACCGGGTGTCAGTGGTACATCACCATCTGGAGTTGAGAGCTTGCATCGATTGATGAGTGTCTGCAAGAGTCGGAACATCTCGAATGAGTATGAGAACTTTGCGGCGCGTTTCTCGTCAGGTTCGAACGGGCAATCGCCAACCAGATCTTCGCTGCTTTGCAATGGTCGCTGATGAAACGCGGCATTGAGGTATCGTTCCTCGAACTTCTCGGTCGCCCATTCGGCGCCGCGTGCTCGCTGAGCGGCGATGATTGTTTTGGCCTCTTCGAGAGTGTGAATTCGTGATGCGGTGAACTGGTAGTCGCCTTCTCGGTTGCGTTTGCGACCGTCTTTGTAGTCTTCGTAGACGGCTTTACCGAAGGTGCGTCCGTCAAGTTTCTTGTCCCACTCGCTAACTGCCTTGAGGACGACTTTTCCTTCTGAATCGGCGGCGTCCCGTTTGCTGTTGGATTTGAAGCCGCGATGCTTGGCGACGTGTATGAGTGCGGCGGCAGCATCCTGCGGGGTTACTAAATCTTCGACTGCAAGGGCTCGAACCTCCCAAGGGTCAGGTGCGTCATTGCCGAGAGATTGGAAGTGTTCGTGGGTTGGTGATGCGATTAGTCCGGCATCCTTGATGACCTGTCGCACGGTGTTCATGCGCCCGGCGCGCCTAGAGGTAACCCGTCTCATTCCGCGTTTGGTGCGACGTTGCTCGTTGTAGAGGGTCTTCTTCTGCGGGTCTTCGGGTGCTTCGAAGCAGCGCGAGCCCATGCCGAGGATGGCTTCGTTTTTGGTGTCGATGACGGCCCAGCCACATGATGCGATGCCGACATCGATGCCGAAGACGATGCCGGGCTTGATTTCACGTTCGGCGAGTTGGTCGAGGATCGATTTCTGTTTTGAGCTTGCAGATTGTCTCATGGCGTATTAGTATAGACGTGTCTGTAGGGAAACCACGGTAAGAAATTATCCTTGGTTTCGCAGGGTTACCCACACGGGGATCCCTAAAACAAGGAATCCTCTCCAGTGAAACAAAGCTGGAGAGGATTTTTTTCGAGTGGCGGTGTGTGTATTTGCATGGATGGACAGGATGTTGACGGTGCCCCCTTTGTCCTTCGGACATTTCCCCCGCGATAGTGGGGCAATCCGGCCGCTCTTCCCTTCTGTTTTCCCGCGTGCGCGGGAATGGTGGGGCTAGAGTGAAGCGATGAGCGAAATCGATCGTGAACCGCTATGTAGCCTTATCTGCGTGGGATGAATCTGGGGCGTCGGCGCATCAAGAATCCGGAGTTGTGTGCGGCTTTTGAAGAGATGGGATTCGAGAATGTGTCAGCGTTTTTAGCGAGCGGGAATGTGATTTTTGATGTTGCTGAAGATGATGCGACGGTTATTGCGGGCGTGATCGAGGCTGGGTTGAAGGTTTCACTCGGTTACGATGTGCCGACGTTCCTGCGTACTGCTGATGAGGTCGTGGCGATCGCGTCGTGCGCTCCGTTCGAAGTTGTCGCCGGTGATAGTGTCGGCACGGTCCAAGTGGCGATGTTTGAGCGGAGTGTCGATCGGGACGCGAGGGATGCTGTCTTGGGGCTTGCGAGCGACGACGATCGGTTGGAGTTGAGAGGTCGGGAGCTCTACTGGTTGCCGGAGGGTAAGTTTTTGGACTCGAAACTGGATCTGAAGGCTATCGAGAGCATTGTAGGAGCGATGACGATTCGTACAAAACGTACGATTGAGCGTATCGCGGCAAGGTTTTTGGCTGGGTGAAGAGGCGTCATACCCGCGCTAGCCCGTCATACCCGCGCACGTAGGTATCTAGAGGTGGGGGAATGAGGGGCTGAATGACGGGGCTAGCGTATTATTCGTCATCGTCTCCCGTGCCGCCGTACCAATCAATTCGCTGGGCTTCCGGCGAGTCGACGTCGATGCTGTACTCCTCCATGGCGTCCGGATTCGGTTCGATGCCTAGACCAGGGCGACCGTTGGGGTGGATCGATCCATCGCGGATGTCGAACATGGGATCGATCAGTTTCTCGAAAGTCGGGAACCAGTGGTGGACACACTCTTCGCGGTAGAGGTTGGGGATCGTCATACACGTTTGGAAGCTCGCGGCGATGGCGATAGGTCCAAGAGCGTCGTGCGGACTGACACGGACGTACGCTACTTCGGCCATCGCGGCGATGCGTCGGATCTCGCTGATGCCGCCGCACCATGCTACGTCGGGCATGATGTAGTCGACCAGCCGATCGTTGAGGATTTGCCAGTAGTCCCAGCGGGTGAAGTGACGTTCGCCGATGCAGAGCGGGACGTTGACGTTTTCGCGGACGTGTTTGAGCGCGTTGTGATTTTCGACGTGTATGGGTTCTTCGAGCCACACCAGGTTGATGTGCTCTAAGGCGCGGCAGGCTTCGATGGCTGAAGCGACGTCGAAGCGTCCGTGGGCGTCTACCATCAGTTCATAATCATCGCCAACCGCTTCACGAAGTCCATCCATCCAGCGGACGGCGTCGCGAATTGCAGCAGGATCGAGCCTTTCGACCATGAAGGCTCCACGGAATTTGCCGTATTGTCGACGCGAGGGGAAGGGGTCGGTTTTGATCGCTTCGAAACCCATAGCCTTGGTGCGCCGGGCATCTTCCATCATCCCGGCCAAATGGTCTTCGAAGGTGTCGCCGTGCGATGTGTCGTTGACGTGTGTGTAGAGCGGAACTGACGCTCGGACTGGACCTCCCAACAAGTCGTAAATCGGGCGATCCAGGACCTTGCCTTTGATGTCCCACAACGCGATGTCGATGGCGCTTATCAAATGCGATACGAAACCACGCCCGTTGAGATCCGAGTACATGTGGAATATGCGCTGCCAGATCTCCTCGATGTGCGACGCGTCAATGCCGATGACCCAAGGTTTGACCGCTTCGATACCACGCACGAGTTGAGGATTGGCGATGTAGTCGGTGCATTCGCCCCAACCGGTCACGCCCTCATCCGTCTCGACGCTGACGAAGACCCACGGCATAGTGTCCGGCATTTTGACCACGTGAGGTTTGACATCTGTGATTTTCATGGTTGATTGACCTTTGGGGATCGAGATTGGGATTCGTGATGGGGGTAGTTTACTTGGTTGGAGTGATGGGAGTCCGATCCGCAACGCTACGTTCAATCGTTGCTAGACTGTGGGTGTGGACAGTTCAATTCGCTTGAAGATGTTGTTTGTTTCGGCTCTGCTCGCCGTTGCAGCGACGACGATTGTCGTCGTTTCGGCTTGGCTATCGGAGGCTTGGCTAGGGATCAAGTATTCGGATTCGACTCGAGTTATTCAGGTCGTCATCGCGCTGATAGCGATCTCGGTAGGTGGTGTCGTTGCGTACTACAAACTAGACATATTCAGGGATTTCCAGCCGCATTTGACGATTACTCAAGAAGTGTCACATCGCCAAGTCGGTGACAGCTATGTTCACATGTGGGCACGGGCTTCATTAGTAAACACATCGAAAGTCAAGATTGAGATCCGCAATGCTACATTTCGGTTGCAACAAGTAACGCCGTTCCCAGATGGGCAGGTGGAGCGGCTATATTCGGAATTCAGAGCGAAACCGAATCACGAAAAATACATCGCGTTTCCGATGCTTCTGGAGTTTGATCGCGAGTGGGAAGAAGATGAATTTGTGATTGAACCAGGGGAAACGGGATCGGAAAATTATGAATTTATCGTAAAGAACGACTTCGATGCCGTGTCGCTGTATGCGTTCTTCAACGATCAGACAACCGGTACGAGCCCGCGAGACCAAAAAGGGTGGGCGGCCGAGTCGCTGTATGACATAAAGTGAGAGAAAGGATGCAATTCATGCTTGGCAAACGCAACAACGCAAAAATCGAGGCAATCAAATCTCGAGGCAGAAAACGTCGACCGGCACCAAAAGCCTCGCAGACTTCGGATGGCAAACCGCCAGGGCTGCAGTCAGTCAAGCGAACCGAAAACTGACTGACACCATGGGTCGCCCGTTAAGCACTGGACATTCGTCAGAGCCGGGTAACACGTTTCCTGCGCAAGGAATATTCAGTTAATCTGCCGCAACCGCGGATCGAGGTAGTCGCGGAGCCAGTCGCCGATGAAGTTGAAGGCGAAGACGGTGAGGAAGATGGCCATTCCTGGCATTATAGGCACCCACCAGGCGGTGGAGATGAACTCTCTTCCGTCCGCGACCATGCTGCCCCATGCAGGTTGAGGGGCGGGTATTCCTACACCTAGGAATGAGAGCACGGATTCCGTGAGAATCAGAGAACCAACCTGAAGGGTTGCGATGACCACTACAGTGTTGAACACACCCGGCATAATGTGTCGGAATGCGATTCTGAGTGGGGACGCGTCGGCGACCCTTGAGCTGGCGACATAGTCCATGTTTTTTAGTTGTAGCGTAAGTCCACGGGTCTGTCTGGCGAATATGGGCCAGGAGAAGATGGTTAAAAGGATCAGCACGAGTTGGAGGCTGGTGCCGAACACGACGGCCGCCACCAGTGCGATCAGCAAGAACGGTGTTGCATAAACGAGGTCTACCACTCGCATCGCGATCTCATCCCAAAGTCCTCCCGCCATCCCAGACGCGATACCGATAGCACTTCCAATGACGCTGCCGCAAATTATGACTATGAAGGCGACACTGAGCGAGATACGCGATCCGTGGATGATCCTGCTTAGCAGGTCGCGACCGATTTTGTCGGCGCCCAGAATGTAGTCCCATGAACCACCCTCCAACCAAACCGGCGGCCTTGCGATGAAGGTGAGATCGCTTTCGAGCGGATGACTCGGAGAAATGTAGGGCGCGAATATTGCCATCACAGCAAGTCCAACCGCGATGATGACAGGCACCACCGGGTACCTTCTGAACAATCGATACAACGTTCGCAGCGCGTAGAACCCCGGACGAACGACATCTTGCATTGGACCAGATTGCGGGCGCTCAACTGTCTGGGACTCTTGGATTGGCGGATCCATCAGGGTTGGAAGGTGTTTCGGATGTTGTGCTCGGCTTGCTCAGTAAATGCGGATTCTGGGATCGATATACGCGTAAAGTAGATCGGCCACAAGACTCGACAACAGAAACAATGCGGCAAATATGACCGTGATGCCTGTGACTAAGGGAAAGTCGTTATTTTTTGTGGCATCTACGGCGAGCCTTCCTAGACCTGGCCAAGCGAAAACGGTTTCGACCACAACCGTGCCTGCCAGAAAGCTCGCTAGCAAAATAGCTGCGACAGTTAGCGGAGCCACGAGTGCGTTCTTGAGAGCGTGTTTGAGGATCACTTTTCTAGCTGAAACGCCTTTTGCACGTGCGAGTTTGATGTATTCGCTGTCAAGTACCTCGAGCAAGGACGATCGCGTGAGTCTTGTTAATGCCGAAGAACCGAGCCATGCCAGTGTTGTTGCCGGCAAAACGAAATGCGTCCAGTCACCCCGTCTGGATGTCGGTAACCAATCGAGGTAAACGGCGAACACATAGATCATCACCAAGGCGAGCCAGAATGGCGGCGCTGCTTGACCTATGAGCGCAAAGGAGCGGACTCCGATATCAATCAATGTCCCTCGGGAGATGGCAGATATGGTACCGAGTGTTACGCCAATAATGATAGCCATTAAGTAGGAGATGCCTGAAAGTTGGATCGTGGCGGGAACCTTCTCGATGATGATCTTGAGCGAGTTCCGTTTGTGCCACAGCGACTGCCCGAAGTCGCCTTGAACCGCGTTACCTGCCCACACGAGGTATTGGACGACCATCGGTTTGTCGAGTCCTAGTTCCCGTCCCCTAGCGTCCCACACCTCTTGCGACCAACGAGTGCCTTGCGTCATGTAAAGCAGACGCGGATCGCCGGTAAGTCGGGAGAGTCCAAACACGATCATCGAGATACCGATCATCACCGCGATCATGTAAAACGTACGTCGTATTAGGAATCTAGCCACGTTTTGCTTCTAAGCAAATATCTTCGCCGCTCTTAGTTGCAAGGCGACGCCACGCCGCGTCGGTTCACGGCATGTTTCCCATCCGGTCCGTCGCCAACTAACCGAATCGTTGGCGACGGACCAGACAGGTCACTCATTCAGAGTCTTTTAGCACTATCGATTCGGGTCGGTTAGGAAGCACGTCTTGGGAGTTGTACGGATCCCATGATGCAACATTCGACGAGACCGCGAATAGGACGGCGCTCTGCTGGAACATCGGTATGAAGAGCATCTGGTGAGACAGATAGTCCTGCACTTCGACGTTATTTGCAATACGCTGCTGCAGCGACTGCTCGGTCGCGTTGGAGAGACCGGTGTCGCACGCGGGTTGCTCCATCGTGAAACCGACGATGTGACCGGCGGCGGCGCAGATGTATCTTGCGGACGTCGCGCCTGGTATCCAGTTGATGCCGTGCGTGAACGGGACGTTGATTGTTTTATCAACGGTCTGGGGGCGACGTGCTGCGTACTCGGATCGGTCGATGGTTACGTCGATACCGAGCTGGCTTCTCCACATCTCAGCCACCGCTTCCGCAGCAGCGATAACGCCAGGTGGGAATGTGCTTGGAACCCATATTTCCATGTCGAAACCGTCCGGGACACCCGCCTCAGCCATGTACTGTTTGGCCATCGCGACGTCGGTCGGAATTATCCACTCGTCCTTGTGGATTGATTCGCCTGGAAGAACGTTCTGCCAGGCATAGATGACTCTGCCGAGTCCCTCTAGAACGTTTTCAATGAGGGATTCGCGGTCGATTGCCATCGCCATTGCCCATCGGACTTTCCGTGCGTTCTCCATGGAAGTCGCGTCTGATGGATCGCCGATCCAAGGAAAACCTTTCTCCAGGCCTTCTTCCCAGCCCGGACGAGGCATCGCACCGCCTTCACAGTCGGAACAGTCGGTCGACCAGTAGTTGCCTGCCATTTGGAAGCCTGAAGGCGACGGGATTCCGATTCTTGGACGGACCCGCCGATAGCATCGACGACGTTGTTGATGATTTGCGGGCTGAGTGCACCGACATCGATCTCGCCGGCGCGCAGAGCAGCCTCACGTGATGCTGCTTCTGGCATGTGGACTAATTTCACGGTTCCGACGGACGGCTCGATACCGGTCCAGTGGTCTCGCACTGATTCCAGCACCACTTGGTCGTCTGCGACCCATTCGGTTGCCTGGTATTTGCCGGTGCCGACCGCGGTAGTACCGAAGCCTTCTGCGCCAAGCTCGTCAAACGCTTTCTTACTCACGATGACGATGCCGTTGAAGCCGGCGTTTCCTTGGAGCCATGCCCATGTCGGGTCGAAGCCTCCCGGCTCGATGTTCTGTCGCACCGTGAGCTCATCGATCACGTCGAAGCCGACCTTCATCTCTGGTCCGATCTCCTCGGCTCCGTTGTTGACGGAGTCAGGAGCGAACGCCGAGTTGTAGGTCCATGCCACGTCTTCAGCGGTCAGGTCACCCCAATCTCCGCCGTTGTTGTGCCACGCGATGTCTGGACGGATCTTGAACGTGATGCTGTTGAAGTCGGATGCGACTTCCCAAGACTCGGCTACACCCAGGTCCGACGGAGAATATGCCGTGTGGTCCTGAGGCGGAGGTGTCGGCGGCGAGACGTGCGGAGCCCGCACGATCGTCTCATAGATCGACAGGTCTTTACCGATTCCGCCGGTCGCTCGAATGTCCCTGCGGGGCTCCTGAATTAGCGGCGGCACCTCCGCAACCGCTATCGTTACTGAGCCTTCCGTCGCGGGGCCCGAATCGTCCGTACAAGCCATCGCTGCGAAGGCTGCGAGGGGTATCAGAAGAGTACTCCCTAGGATCAACAGCAGCATTCGCAGATCCTGCCGAAATATCGTTCTCATCGCACGCATCCTTTCGTGGAGTATCGGTTTCGTTGCGTTGCAATTTACCGAAGCACCTTGTGGGTGTTCAGACCAAATACGAGAACATCAACCGACTTTCAGTCGATATTCGCCACGCTTTCAGTCTGATTTTGCCAATCAGTTTACCCTAGTGAGCGTTTCTGCGCCGTTCGTATTTCCATGTTTCAGCGGTTCTATTGGCGATGGTCGGCGAGGTTATGATCATGGGCTAAAATACGTTCGTCCAAACCTGCGGCAATCGTCGCAGTATCTGAGACAGGAATCCCAAAGCGTAAGACAAAGGCGGCGGATATGGATTTTGAATTCGCAATCGAGGGCTTACAACTCGTAGGAGTTGTCATCGGATCAGTGCTGTACATGGTTCTATCAATGGTCTGGTACTTGCCGAAGGTTTTCGGAATGATTTGGATGAATGACGAGGGATTGAACGAGGAGGAATTGCGAGCGAACTCATCGCCCGTCATGTACGTGGTGACGTTCGTGATGGCCCTCATCTCGAATTTCTGCATCGCACTGATTTTGAACCACGTCGGAGGCGGAGTTGTGATCGGGGTGATCGTTGGATTGATTCTCGGCATCGGCATCGCCGGGATGTCCATTGGCCCGCACTACATGTTCGCAATGAAGAACCGCCTAGCCATCATCCAGATGGCGCATGCAGCCTTATTGATCACCGTCTCAGGCGCAGTAATCGGCGCCCTTTCCTAAGCAACAAGCCCCTAAGCAACAATGCGGAAAAACGTTCGAAAGGAACCGACAATCGATGCTTGATTTCCCGGATGGAATTGACGAGTACGTGGTGACGCATACGACCGCTCCGGACAGCGTGTTCGATGACATCGCCATAGATGTGGAATCGACTGGTGCTGCCGGTATGATGTCCGGTCGCACGGTCGGTTACTTTCTGAACACACTGGTCACGATCAGCAATGCCAAACGCGTATTGGAGGTCGGTACCTTCGTTGGTTACAGCGCTTTGATGATGGCGTCTGCCTTGCCCGAAGACGGTGAGGTCATCACCTGCGACGTCAGCGAAGAGTTCACCTCCATCGCCCGCAAGCATTGGGCGAGGCATCCCGCGGGCAAGAGGATCGATCTCCGGTTGGCACCCGCCACCGAGACCTTGGAAACGCTGTCGCCGCCGTTCGACTTGGTGTTTATCGACGCCGACAAAGTTAACTACCCGTTCTATTACGAGAAGGCTCTCGAACTATTGGCGCCCCGCGGCGTGATCGTGGTCGACAACGTGCTATGGGGCGGCCGCGTCTTGGGCCCGGACAACCCCGACGACGACGATGAACAAGGCGCTACGAAGTCGATAAAGACGCTTAACGAAATCGTTCAGGCCGATGAACGGGTCGTCAACGTGATGCTCACTGTGCGCGACGGGATGATGTTGATTCGCAAGAGCAACGCTCACCTGAGCTAGCCCACTGATCCAGACGCAACTCTCGTTTGCGCGAGTGAGCCCAACAACGCTGGCACACCTGTCTTGGCGTTCATTCTGACTACCACGTCGCAGATCGACGATAGCTTGGTGGGATTCGGATTGATCTCGATCAACTTCGAATCTGGCAGATGCTCGGCGCCGTTCGACTGATCGCCCTTTGACCGATGCTTCGCCACCCACAACAACCCGCTTGCGGGCCTAACCGTCGCCGACGTCCCTATCGCCACCACGCAGTCGGCGCGATCGATCTCTGCCCGCGCCGCTGACATCACCTCCGGAACTATCGGCTCGCCGAACATCACGGCGTCGAACTTCACAGGTTCCCCGCACTCGTCGCAGGGGTCGGGAACGAACAGCGGCACGAAGTCGTTGAGATCGGTACGTTTGGCACATCCGATGCAACGCAGGCGTGATCGATTGCCGTGTATCTCGATCAACGCTTCACCCATACCCGCCTTCAAATCCAACCCATCGATGTTCTGCGTTATCACGGATTTGATGAAACCTCGGTCGACGAGCTCGACTAAGGCGAAGTGGCCGGCGTGCGGTTTGGCGTTGCGTAAAGATTCCCTGAGTTCGAGGATATGTTCGTCGATCTGTGCATTGATCTGCCGATCCCAATAGGCGTCGGGATCGGCCTTGAACTGGCGGTATCCGTCCATCGACGGAGTACCGTACTTCGTCCACAGGCCGTTTGTGCCGCGAAACGGAGGAATACCGCTCTCGACCGACATGCCGGCACCGGTCATAACGACGACGTAGTTGGAGCAGGCGATTGTTTCCGCGGCGCGGTGGAGGTTGGCTGGAACAAAGTCGAGATTCGTACCATTTATAGATTCCATTACTCAATAGTACGGGACTGGAGCACGACGCAGTGCGCCGGATCCCGTACCCGAATTCAATATGGCGTAAGGTGATTAAACTGAGTTGATCGCATATGAGACGAAATACGCCTGGAATCGAAATGAAGCATACGCACCTGAATCCGTCTGATCAACGCAAGGTCGTTATCGCGATCCCGAGTGGCGAAGACCTCAAAACCATCTACCGCATGCGGCATACCGTGTATGCGACTGAATTGGGTCAGCACAGCGAGAACGATGGAGGAATGTTAACCGACGAGTTGGACGCTTTCAATTGCTACATCGTCGCTAAGATCGGTGGAGTTCTAGCCGGCTTCATCAGCATTACACCACCCTAGGGCGGCCGCTATTCCGTCGACAAATACTTTCAAAGAACCGAAGTTCCACTCCCATTCGACGATCGTCTCTACGAGTTGAGGATACTTACGGTCGATCGTCAATTCCACGGTAGTTGGGCAGTTCCCGCATTGATGTATGGCGCGCTGCGATGGATCGAGTCGAGGGGTGGCGAGAACTTGGTCGCTATCGGTCGTGAAGGTCTGACCAGCCTGTATGAAAAAGCGGGCTTTGCATCGCAAGGCAAAAAAGCCGATTCCGGCGCAGTTACTTTCGAACAGTTGGTGGGCAATATCAAAACGTCCCGTGATCGACTTGAAGCCACGAACGGCTTGGCTCGGAGATTGGATCGCGTCATCGAGTGGAATCTTGAAATCCCGATGGATAAACCAACATCGGCGTTTCACGGCGGCGCATTTTTCGATGCCATCGGACACGAATTCGATGACTTGACCCGCGTAAAAAAGGTGATCAGTGCGGACGTTCTTGATGCTTGGTTCCCTCCATCGCCAAAGGTCGTCGAAGCATTACAAAACAACCTCAACTGGACCATCACAACTTCGCCACCAACCGATAGCGAGGGATTGATTGCGCGCATCGCCGATGTCCGGGGGTTGAACCCAAAACTGTCCTGCCCAGGAAGGGATCTTCGAGCCTCATATACAGCGCACTGCGGTATTTCGTCAAAGCCGATTCCAAGGCTTTGGTACTCGAGCCTTCTTACGGTGAGTATTCGCACCTGTTGGAGAACGTCATCGGTTGCAAGTTGGACAGGTTTGTTCTTCAACGAAACGACGAATTTCAAGTGGACCTAAATCTCTTAGGTGAACGCTTGGCGAGAGGTTACGACTGGGTAATCATCGTCAACCCAACAACCCAACCGGTCAACACATCCCCAAAAATGAATTGATCGAAGCTCTGGACAACGCTCCTGCAAAAACGGGGTTCTGGATCGATGAAACCTACGTTGACTACGTGGGATCGGAACATTCTTTGGAGCAACATGCCGCCGAAAGCGAGAACGTCATTGTCTGCAAATCAATGTCTAAGGCCTATGCGCTCAGCGGCTTGAGGGTCGGATATCTCTGTGGTCCGGAGCGGATAATCGAGCAACTCAGAGCTGTCACCCCGCCATGGTCGGTTGGGTTACCGGGCCAATTGGCCGCAGTCATGGCATTGCAAGATCCTGATTACTATGCGGCAAAATACCGCGAAACTCATCAACTGCGCGAACAGTTGGCTGACCAACTCATCGACATCGGCGGAATAGAAGTTACATCAAGCGTCGGAAACTTCTTGCTGCTACATTCCCCGGACAACGGCCCAGACGCCGAAGTTTTGATCGCACACTGCCGACAATCCAACCTCTTCCTCCGCAACGCTTCCACAACCGCACCAAGTCTAAGCCCGAAAGCGTTCCGAATAGCTGTAAAAGATGCAGCAACGAATCGGAAAATGCTCCACATAATCCATCAAGCCATAGACCAACTCGATCCACCGCCTCTGCGGTAAGGGGTAATTCAGACGCTTACCATTGCGTTTTGAAAATCGTACGGAACCGAAACGGCACCTCTTGTCATCAACCGCCTGCATGGGTTCTGCTGCAATTCGCGGTTCAGGCGAACTGTTTATGCTACCCTCGGTTAGGGTGCTAGCCGGCCTCAAGTGCGGAATGTTTCAATCCTCTTCGTCAACCCGACCCAGGAACACATCCGTCAAGATATCCGTCTCGCGCACCGTCTCAGGCGTCCCATCGTGGGCGATCCGACCTTGGTTGAGGACGTACGCGCGGTCGGCTATATCCAAGATGCCTTTGATGTTGTGCTCAACGACCATGATGGTTGTGTTTAGGACTTGGCTGATTTCGGCAACCTTTTCGAAGACTTCTTTGACGATGATGGGCGCCAACCCAAGCGTCGGTTCGTCGAGTAGCAAGACGTCTGTTCCGGCCATGAGTCCGCGGCCGATTGCGAGCATTTGCTGCTGCCCTCCTGACATCGCGCTGGCGTAGTCGCGGCGTTTGGTTCGGAGGACGGGGAAGAGTTCCATGACTGAATCTAAGCGTCGTTCCTGCTCATCTCGATCATCGACGTGGAGGCATCCCATCTGCAAGTTCTCTTCAATCGTGAGGTGGGTGAAGACGCGCCGACCTTGCGGGACGAAGGCTACACCCTGTTTGACAATCTCGTGAGTGGCGACATCCAAGCGGTCGCCGCGCAGGTAAACGTTGCCGCCGACCACTGGCGCCAATCCCATGATGGCTTTGAGAACCGTAGATTTGCCGGCACCGTTGGGACCCATGACCGCAACCAACTCACCTCTGTCGACCGCAAGCGATACCTTGTCAAGGCCGACGACCGCGCCGTAGTGGACCGATATGTCGACGAGTTCCAGAAGGTGAGAATTCTCGTCATCCCCGGTTGCCACGGGCATAGCAGATGGCTCGTTTGTGCTGATCATTGTTTCGACTGGTGTTTACTGAGGGTCAAGTACCGAGGTATGCGCGTATCACCTCAGGCTGCGTGAGGACGTCTTCGACTTCTCCTGACATTAGGAATTTGCCGCTCTCAAGGACGATGATGTAGTCGGAAAGCTCTCTCACGATGTCCATATTGTGCGAGATGAATACGACGGTACGTCCGTCGGCTCGAAGGTCGCGTAGAAGGTCTTTGACGCGTTCAAGCATCTGCGGGAAGAGTCCTGCGAACGGCTCGTCGAGGATGTATACCTGCACTTCGAGCGCTATGGCGCGCCCGATTTCCAACAGTTTTCGCTGGCCGTAGGAGAGCTCGCTCGCCATCGAGTCGCGTTTCTCCCACATCCCGACTTGCTTGAGAATCGCTTCCGTCTTGTCCCGGTGCTCAGATTTGGAACGTTCGATCATCGATGGAAAGAGTTTGCGGTTTGTCAAGACAACCATCATGTTGTCCCACACGGTCATCTGATCGAAAAGTCGGACTTCTTGGAAGGTACGGGTAATGCCGTGATCTGGCGTCTTGTGAGCGTGGATGACTTTGAAGGCGTTAGTCTCGATCTTCACGATGCCTTCGTCGTAAGGCAGTACTCCAGTAACGAGGTTCACAAACGTTGATTTTCCGGAACCGTTCGGGCCGACGATGCTCGTGATTCCAAATATGGGGATGGTCAAGGAAACGTCGTCTAGCGCCTTGACTCCGCCGAATTGTTTGGTGATGCCGATAGTTTCGATCCCGTAGAATTCGCTGAGGTCGACGTTTTGATTGGTCACAGTCTGTACCTCCCTGCCAATCCCTGCGGTCTGAAAAGCATCAGCAACACGAGCAGCACGCCCAACACCACTTGGCGGGCTTGTCCGATGAACTCGTCGGGAAGAAACGGCAGGAAACGCATTCCTTCTTCCAGCAGCACGAACGCTAAAGCGCCAAGCAAGGATCCTCGTATCGATGCCAAGCCGCCGAGTATCACTATCGACACCAGCAACATCGATTCGAGAAGAATGAAGGAGTTTGGATCGACGAAGGTGGTGAAGCTTCCGAAAAGTCCGCCCGCCAATCCCGCCATCATCGCCGAGGTCACCCATATGGCGAGTTTGTAGTAAGTAGTCTGGTACCCGAACACTTGAGCGACCTGCTCGTCTTCTCTTATCGCCTTCAAGACGCGTCCGAATGAGGACGAGACGAGGAACCACGAAATGCCGACGACGATCAACAGGAACACGGCGCACAGCAGCAAGAATTCGAACTCGCCGTTGAGCTCCCAACCGCCGATTTTCGGTCGTTGGACGTCATGAATGCCAAAAGCACCTCGGGTCAAACTGCGCCAGCTCAAGAACACTTTGAACGCGATGATTGCAAAACCGAACGATACCAGAACGTAGATGTCGTCCCTAAAACGGTTGAACACGGTTCCCACAACTAGGGCCACGACTCCAGCCATAACGATGCAAACGGGCAAGGCTGCGAAGAATGGCCAACCGAACTGCGGTATCGCTTCGGTTCTGAGAAGTTCATAGGAAGTGTCGGAGGTCAGGATGGCCATCCCGTATGCGCCGATCCCGAAGAAACCGATGTGACCCACGGAAAGCAGTCCGGTGTATCCGACGACAAGGTTGAGGCTGACGGACAGGATGGCCCAGATGCAGAACACGGTTCCGAGTGTCACGGCGAATTCCACGCCTTGCCACAGAGTGAATATGACGGCCCATCCGATGATGAACACGTTGGCGTAGAGTTCGAGGTCGCCTTTTTCCCTGACCGCGTTCAATCCCCGTTCCAGGATTGACGGATTGGTTGCTGTGGGACTGTTGTCCATGCGTTAGCGCCTACTTCCGGGGTAGAATGCCGGTGGGCCAGAACGATAGGAAAAGTATCAGGACAACGAACGAGACGACGTCTTGCCACTCTCCAGCCAGATCCCATATGCCGAACTGTTCCAGCATGCCGAGGATAAAGCCACCGACGATGGCGCCTTGCAGATTGCCGATGCCGCCGACCACCGATGCGATCCAACCTTTGAGAAGCAGAAGCAAGCCCATACGGGGTTGGATCGCGGTGTCGTGACCGCTGAGCAACCCGCCCAAAGCGGCGAACACGGCACCGATGAAGAAGACGATAGCAACGATGACTGTGGTGTTGATTCCGACAACCTTCGCCACCTCCTCGTCGTCTCCGATCGCCCGTACCTTTTTGCCAAATCTAGTCATCTTCAACAACCACGTCAGCCCGAGGAAACCGATTATGGCGACGGCAATCGTGAAAAGGTTGAAGCCTTTGATGCTGGCTCCCAGAATGTTCTCGGCATTGTTGCCGAATGGCGCGGGCAACGGGCGCGGGGTGGGCCCGAATACGATCACTATCAATGCGCTGAAAGCGAGCAAGATGCCCAGCGTGGCGACCAGCATCACGAGCGGAGAACGTGCTCGTCCACGCATGTAGACATAAAGTCCGCGGTAAAGCGCCAAAGAAACTACTCCGGCCAAGAAGCAGGAAACACCCCAGCTGAGATACAGCTTCGACCCGGGTGATTCGGCGAGCCACATGCCGAGAACAACACCCAGCGCAATGCCGATGATCGCCGCTACGACAGTCACTACCTTCAAACGGCCGGTTCCAAATGTTCGGGTGGAGAGCTCGCGTCCGCTGCCCACGATGGCGAGCGCTACGATTGCCGTTATCACCGGGGCTAGGGTGATGTGAAGGTTCGATGGGAAAGTCAGCACGGCACCGGTATACGCCCCGGCGCCGATTGCCAGGATTCCACCGCCGGTACGCAGGATTTTGTCGCTGAAGCGCGCTCGAAGTCGGTAGTAGAAGGCGGTGTGCAACACCCATAGGACCACACCGGCCACGACGAGCGCGAAGATGCCGTTGACGACCGGGTTGTTGACCTCGTACAACCCGCCGAGGGTCTCTGAAGATCGGAGGTAAAAGACCCCATAGGCTCCCAACGCCGCCGCCGCCCCGTAGTACATGTCGAAGAACCAGACCGTGCTGTAGACGATGGTGAATCCCATCGCCACGAGCGCGTAGACGGCTCCCACGGACATCCCGTTAAAGGCGAACTGCAAAGCCTGTTCGGGCGATTCCGTTATCTTCCAACCGATGTACGCGACTACGAGCGCGACAAGCACTACAGCGAGGAGATTGCTGCGGTTGGCAAGGTGTGAACGAACTTCAGTCATGTGATTCGCTCGATTACCTTACCTCTCCGATGGGCTATTCCAACGGTGCCGGGCCTAAGACCTCGTATCCCTGGTTGTCGCCGGTTCTTTCGCCAGTGGGCAGTACTTCTACTACGACGTTGGAAAGGCCGATGACCTCGCCGTTCCCGTCGAAGCTGTAGTTGCTGCCGATGGCGCCAGACCAAGTGATGTCGTACAGGCAGTCTCTGAAACCGTCGGCGTCTTGATCGTCTTCAGTCTGCTTGAGACATTCCGCAGTGATGTAGACGTCGTCGTATGCCGATCCGATATACCAAGCCAAGGTTACGTAGTCGTATTTCTGCTTGAAGTTGGTAATGACCTGTTTGGCTTTGGAGTTGCCCGGGTCTAGGTCGGCAACAACCGCCTTGACACCGTTGGCCGAGTCTCCGGCGATCTCGAGCGCAGTTGCACCGACGACGACGACTTCGCCGTAAACCGGGCCATCGTATCCCAATTCTCGGAGCTGCTTGACGACGGTTCCACCGGAGAATTCGGATTGTGCGGCGATGTGAATAGCGTCTGGATCGGCAGTCAACAACTTGGTCAACTGCGTTCGGAAGTCGGTAACGTCCGAAGCGTATCGCTCTTCGCCAATGATCTGCCCGCCGCGCTTTTCGAACTGCGTGGCTGTAGTTCGCCTGACACCTTCCGCGTAATCGGTCAATTCGGTCATCGTCGCGACATTGCGGATACCATCGGCCCACATGAGATTGCCGGTGTCGACACCCAGCTGCGCGTCGCTCATCGACGTCCTGAAAATGTAGTCGCCAGCGGTTGCAATGTCGGGGTTGGTCGCTAGGCCGGAGAACAGCACGACGCCGTCACCTTCTGCCAAAGGTGCCGCGCCCAGCATCGCGCCGCTACAGGACGTTCCCAAGATGATCTTGACACCATCAACGTCGGTCAACTTGTTATACGCGGTGATCGCATCTTGTGCGCCGCACTTGGAGTCTTCGACCACCAGTTCGATCATGCGGCCGTTCACACCGCCGGCGGCGTTGATCTCGTCCACCGCGAGTTGCTTGGCTTGGTTGGCCACGGTTCCGTATGTCTCGCCGGGTCCGGTCAACGATTCCATGACGCCGATGCGATAGGGTTCGTCATCATTTGAATCGCCGATAACGCCGCATGCCATGGCTGAAAAGGCAACAACCATCAAAATCGCGAGCAGAATACGTATTTTGTAAGTCAATTGGGCGCACCTCCTTCAGTTATCGCAGAAACGGACATTACGTTGTGATACGTTATACCACATTGCAACTATTCCGTTGATGCGGTTCATACACGCCAATTTGTCCGCAATAATTTCTGGATAGCCGGCGGATCGCAATGCGATTGCCCGGTACTAAAATCCTTATCCGGCAATATCTAATTAACGACATTCCGATTGGCGTCGCAATCATTATTTTAAGCAATCGAATGAACGTAATAGCGCTTGTAATATCAATATAAATGCGTCAAATTAGTGTCAACGCGTATCTAACGGATAGACAATCAAATTCGCGCCCCGTACCGCGGTTACGGTTACTGGCGCGCCGTCTGGTAGCTGCATTGCGTAGGAGCGGTTTCGAACCTGGAACGTATCGCCCGAAGGCAAGCGCACGCTGAAATCGGTGAAATCTCCGTGGAATTCACGGGATTCGATTCTCGCGACGCAACGGCAGTCGATGCCGCACGGCGTAAATGGCTCTAGCGTCCAACCGTCCTCTTCGGAGCCTTGGGTATCGTGTCTTCGCAAACGGAGTTCCGAGGCGCGCATCAACGTTGAGACCTCATCGCCGTCCGCAAACTTGTAACCGTTCGCGGCATCTGTTGGAAATTCCCCGGCCTCGGTATAGACCCGTCCGCCTCTGAAGGTTCCCTTGATGAACGACGATCGGCCGATAACGCGCGCGACATGTGGAGACGTCGGATGCGCATATACCTCCTCGGCGGTTCCGATTTGTTCCAACCGCCCGCCGCGCATCACCGCCACGCGATCCGAGGTTAAGAAAGCGGTCTCGCGGTCGTGGGTCACCAATATTGCGGTTTTGCCAGCTTCATGGATGATGTCTTTAACTTGACGCCGCAGTTCCACGACGAGGCTGGGATCGAGATTGCTGAACGGTTCGTCGAGCAGCACGGCAACGGAATCCGGAGCGATGGCTCTAGCAAGGGCGACGCGTTGCTGTTCGCCGCCGGACAGTTCATGAACGTCGCGATCTGCGTATTCCAAGATGCCGCACATCTCCAATATTTCAACCGATCGACGACGTTTGTCAGCTTCTCCGACGTTTTTGATCCCAAACTGAACGTTTTGGGCCACCGTAAGGTGAGGAAACAGAGCGTAGGACTGAAACACCAACCCAAGTGCACGCTCGTGCGGCGGCACATGAATGAACGGCGATCCCACCAATCGTCCGCCGAGTCGCACATACCCGTTGATCACCCGTTCGAAACCGGCGATGACCCGTAGGGCCGTCGTCTTACCGACGCCGCTCGGTCCGAGAAGGCAAACGATTTCGCCGTCCTGGACTTGCAAGTTGAAACCGTTGAGCACCGGCGGTTCGTCCGGATGATACCGCGTCTGAACCTGCTCGAGATGTATCGCACCGGTTCCACCCGAGCGGTTGATACGCGCTTGGTGCATTGCGCGCTCTATTCTTTTGGGACGTCGAAATAGGTTCATCTGTCGGTAATGCTATTACTGCGGCAACCGGCTTCGGAAGGACGTTTGCCAGCGTCACCGGGAGCGAGAGTGCTCGCGTAAAACCAGCCACGCAGTCGGAACGCCGGCAGCGGCCACGAGTATCAGAGACGATGCGGCGGTTTGGGTGAAGAATGCTTCGGAAGATGCCGACCATATTGACGTCGCCAGGGTGTCGAAACCGGTCGGTCCCAATATCAGAGTTGCGGGCAGCTCCTTCATCGTCAGAAGGAACACCATCGCTGCACTAGCGAAAATACTGGGCATCATTATCGGCAGCGTAACACGGATGAAAGACTGCAATTGCGTCTTGCCTAGCGATTGTGCGGCTTCTTCGAGGCGCGGATTGATTTGCAGCAATCCCGACTTCAACGAACCCAGTGCAACCGGGAGGAACAGAACCGCGTACGCGAAGACGAGCAACAGCAACGTTTGGTACGCGATCAAAGCGAAGTTGACGGCGAAGAAAACGAGTGACAAGGCGACCACGACTCCCGGCAATCCGAAACCGATGTATACAGACCTCCCCAACAGGTCACTGAACCAACTACGGTATCGCACGGTTACGAATGCCACTGGCAGGGCCATGACGACGGTTGCCACCGCCGCTAGTCCTGATGCCTGCAAGGAGTTCCAAAGCGGAGTGACAATCGGCGCTCCTTCGATACCCCGAGCGAACCCCCGCTGCAGCCAATCAACCAACACCGCAACCGGGACAATTACACCGGCGATGATTGGTAGCAACACATGGATCAGTGCCGGTGCGGACCACCAACCGAGGCGTATCTCGCGTTGGGTTCGCCCTACGTTGCCAGAAGCATCGTCGTAGCGCCGACGGCCGCGGATCGTCGACTCGATCAACAGCAGTGCGACCGCGAACGCCACCAGCATCATTGACATCGCCGCGCCTGCTGTGCGATCGATCGATGTCTGATAGTTGGTCATGATGGAGACGGTTAGAGTGTTGTGTCTCATCAGGGCCACACCGCCGAAATCGCTCAGTGTGTAAAGCGCGGCTAGAATGCCGCCGGATCCGATCGCCGGCATCAACAACGGCAAAGTCACGCGACGGAATCCGCCGAGAACCGTGTAACCCATACTGCGAGATGCTTCGACCAATTCCGGGTTTAATCCGGCGATCGCGGCGCGAACGGTCAGGTACACATATGGGTACGTCATCAGCACCAAAACCAATGTGGCGCCGGGAAGACCGTAGATCGACGGCAATCGTTCCACGCCGAACGGTTCGAGCAACTCCTGCAAAGTGCCTTTGGGTCCCAACGCTTCGATCAGGGTTGTGGCCATCACGAAACTCGGCACTACCAGAGGCAGCGCCAATGCCACTGAAAAAACTCGGCGGAAAGGCAAGTCCGTTCGCATGGTCAACCAAGCTGCGGGGATCGCTACAATGAGCGAAAACAAAGTGACCGTGGAAATTACGGTTATGGTCCGCCAGACCACGCTGATTGAATGCGGTCGGGTTAGGAAATCCCAAGTGACGTCGCCGCCTTCGATGCCACGGATGAAGAGATAAACAACGGGTAGCATCGCGGCAACGACTACCGAGCCAGCCGCGATGGCTACCCAAACCGGGGCCCCGCGCGCGCCGCGTCGAACGGCGCGCCGAGGTCTCAGCGCAGGTCTTGCTACTTCCGCTGTTGAGCGGGTCACGGAAGTGCTCCAACCTCCTGTAGTAGTTGTTGCGTGCCAGCCAAGTCGTCCAGCAGACCGAGATCGAGATCGAAGCGTTCGCCGATATCGCCCAGATCAGGGAGATGCTCCGACTGTTGCACTGCGGAATTGAAAGGATACTCGTGAGTCTGATTCGCGAAGTACTGCTGAGCGGTTACGCCGAGTAGGAACTTCAGCAAGCGCTCGGCCTCTTCCTGTGCATCGGTGGATGCTAGGATTCCCGCGCCGGCAGCCATCACGAGTGAACCGGCATCGTTCGACGGGGTGTAGAAGTTTCGAGCCGTGAATTCTTCACCCTCTTCCGCCAAGAAGCGGTGAAGGTAGTAGTGGTTCACGAATCCCACGTCGATCTCACCAGCACCTGCCGCGGCAATGGTTGGCGTGTTCTTAGCGTAGAAGATTGGTTCATTGGCCATGATGCCTTCGAGCCACTGACGGGTCTTCTCTTCGCCCCAGTCCAATCTCATGGCGGTGACCATCACGTGGAACGAAGCGTTGGTTGGCGGAAAGCCGATTCGGCCCTTCCACTTGGGATCGGTGAAGTCCCAAATGGATTTCGGTAGTTCGTCTTCGGAGATGTTTTCGGTGCTGTAGACGATCACTCTGGCGCGACCGGAGATACCGACCCACTTTTGGTCAGGATCGCTCGCCCACGCCGCGGAACGGTCGAAGATGTCGTCGGACAACGTAATGAACAGTGACTTCACGGCGCCTAGACCGCCTGGTTCCTGAGCGAAAAACACGTCGGCAGGCGACTTGTCACCTTCCTCGAGTAGCGTAGCTGCCAACTCGCCCGTGCTCGCGTAGCGAACCTCGATGGGAATGCCGGTCAGCAGTTCGAACTCTTCCAATATCGGATCCACGAGCGATTTGCTACGTCCGGAGTACACGGTGAGAGTTTTGTGTTCCGCCAACGGCTTCTCGACTTCGACGATCTTTTCGACCTCCACGACGACGGGAGTAGCAGAGGGTCCTGAACCGCACGCTATGAGCGCTACGCTCACCGTCAACAGCGCGAAACTCAACAGCACAGCGCGCAGGATTCTGCTGTTGGACCTCGAAACGTTGCTCCGGGTTACACGGGAACGAGATGCACGACGACTTATCATTGTTCTTGCCTCGCTTGGTTTTTCAACCTAATTTGTCTGGTTGGATTTCCCGCTCGAATCACCAATAAATAATTATTACCAATCAAGTCAGGAATTGCAACCCGGTTGCAGAATTTTTCAATAAATCATCCGTGAGGTCGCGTCTCGTGTCATCGCAACATCCAACCTCATTTTTGTAGCGTAGAGAGTTAGTGGTGCGGTGGGCGCTTCGAATCCAACCGATGATCTCGGAATATGAACCAACCTGACGATCAAAACAATGATGGCCTCCGCGTCTCGGGTTACGGGCCGCGGATCAGGCAAACATTGATCGTCGGTATCGTTCTCGCATTGATCGTTGCGGCAATCGCGGTTGCCGCTATATGGTCGAACAGCCGCGAACCCGAAGTCGGCGTTCAACCAACTCCGAGGCCGACGCAAGCACCGGGGCCGACATCAACAGCGGCGTCCGATACCCCGACTGCGGAGCCGACTCAACTGGCTGAGGCGATGGTCGCGGATACCGCTACCCCAGAACCTACGGAAGTTCCTGCTACAGACACCCCGACTTCGTCAGCGGAAACTTCAGATGACAACCCGATACCGACCGCCATTCCGCCGACAGCCGACGTAGAAACACCGGTCGTCGAGATCGCACCTACTCCCGAAACGACCGACACACCAACCGCTGAACCCACCGATACGCCGGTCCCACCAACTGAAGAACCGACTACTATTCCGACCGAAACACCGCTTCCCGAACCCACCGCCACACCGACAATTGAACCAACTCCGCAGCCGACGGCAACGCCTACGATGACGCCGACACCGGTGCCGATGGCCCCGACCATACTCGAGATCAAAGCCCGTGGGAATCTTATCGACCAAGGCATCGATCAGAGCGACATAAAGATACTGAGCCAAGTAGAGCACACGTGGCCAGACTTGACGCTTGGATGTGGTCCCATCGAAGGTGACAACCCTGCACGGCCGATCGAAGGTTGGATATTGACGCTCGGCAACGACGAAAAGGTCTACACGTTCCACGTCGCGAGCAAGGAACAAAGCGACCCTGACGAGCACCTCAAAAACGACATCATTGCTAACTGCACCGATGTCGAGAGTCGGGTACAACCAACGATAAACCCCGTTCTCGAACTGCGTTTGCACGAAGCGCGGCGCGCAGTCCTGTACCGTGGTCCCGCCGGGGGTGAAGAGACGGCGATCCAAGACATCAAAGACGGCGAATTGATTAAGAAGATCATCGACGCGCTCGATCTCGCCATTCCGATTGGCAACACAGCAACTTGCCAAACCATATACAGATTGGATTTCTTCGTATTGCGCGGGATAGAGACGATCCGTTTCTTCTGCCCCAACTACGATTGGTACCGGATCGGGGGGGCGCAAGAGATTTGGGGCGGGACCCAAGGCGCTTCGACTGACGATTTGCTCGATTCCGTCGCGCCGTTCTTCGCGAACCAACCTATCCCGCAGATCCCAACGTTCACTCCTGACGAGTGATAGCGCGTCCCAACCAGACGTGCGAAACTCAAACCTGAGGCGACGAAAGTTTGAGCGATTTCCGTGTCACAAGAGAGCCCCATACTCAAGAACGGCAAGCTGCCGGGACGTCTCTTGCAAAATTTGATCGACGGATTGCCAAAGACGAGCTTAGATGAACGGCTGATCATCGGTCCAAGGCTCGGTGAAGACGCCGCACACATCCTATTCGGCGAGAATACGCTACTCGCCAAGACGGATCCGATAACCTTCGCCACTGACCGGATCGGTTGGTACGCGGTCAACGCCAATGCCAACGACATCGCCGTCGCAGGCGGCACTCCTAAGTGGTTTTTGGCGACGTTGATGATGCCGCCGGGTTCAACTGAGCACGAAATCCGCGACATATTCAGTCAGATCGGAGGGGCGGCGCACGACATCGGCGTTCAGCTAGCAGGCGGCCACACCGAAATCACGCCTGCCGTAACTCAGCCGGTCATCTGTGGCTTCATGCTCGGCGAAGCACCGACAGGCAGCACCGTCTCCGCATCCGGCGCACATCCCGGCGACGCTGTAATCCTGACCAAAGGCATCGCCGTCGAAGGCACTTCCATACTTGCCAACGAGTGCCGCAATGAACTCGTCAGCGCGGGGGTCCCGATATCGGAAATCGATGCCGCTGCCGAGTTGCTCACCAATCCCGGCATCTCGGTCCTCAAAGACGCTCAGACAGCCGCCGCGGCCGGAGGCGTGACTGCGATGCACGACCCTACCGAAGGCGGATTATCGACTGCGTTGCAAGAGCTGGCGTTCGCCTCCAACGTCGACATCGTGATTGGCGAGTCGGCCGTCAACGTCTTGCCTGTCTGCCGGACAATCTGTGATGCGTTGGACATCAATCCATGGGGCTTGATATCGTCTGGTGCGCTACTGGCGACTGTTCAGGCCGATCATCAAGACGCGGTTAGAGATGCGCTCCAAAGCGCAGACATCGATGCCAACGTTATCGGCCGAGTGGAAGTCGTTGGAGCGGAGGATATCGGACCTACGGTGTTCGCCCGAAGCGAATCAGACTCCTCTCCCACGCCAATCACCACATTCCAACGCGACGAATTGGCGCGGTATTTCGAGGATATGTCCAGTTGAGTCGGGCAACAAACCTGATGCGGTACCATCGCGGTATCGACCTCTTGATCAAATGCAAACATCGATGATCAAACCTGTTCAAGTCGAAGCACGAAAAGATTACAGGATTTGGGTCAAATTCGAAGACGGCGTCGAAGGCAAAGTCGATCTATCGAACTTAATTGAACGCGGCGGTTTATTCAAAGAGTGGGAGGACCGCGGATTCTTCGAAAAGGTCCGGGTCGCCGACCACGATGTGATCAAGTGGGGCAACAGTGATTTTCACGAATTGTGCGCCGATTCTCTCTATTTGACGATTACCGGAATTTCGGCAGACGAGTATCCAGAACGCGCTAAACAAAATCTGATTCATGCCTGAGTTGTGTCGGGTTCGTGGAATCGTCATAAGGACGTTCCCAGACGATCACCCTCGCCCTCACTTCCGCGCCAAATACGCGGATTCCGAAGCCGCCATCGAGATCGGTTCTTGGCACGTTACGGGGAATCTCCCCCCGGCTCGGATGCGGCCAACATTAACTTGCGCTCAAGAACGCCACGTGGAGTTGATGGAGGCTTGGGATTGTTTGCAACGCGGCGAATTGCCAGGGGAAATCGATCCGTAGCTCGCTCTCGGTGCTGATCGCCGGTATCGCGTGGTTCGGATTCCGGAATCGTCGGCGAAGGTGAGGCGCGGAACCTGTATGCCGAGTAACGTGTTGTCATGGCTACCTGACAATGCGGCGCAAATTCACATATGCATTGGGACTGATGTTGGTTGTCAGCACCTTCGCCTTCTCGCTCTGGGTTAACGCGGAAAGCATAGGCGCGTGCGAATGCAATGAGTCGAATTCCACCGAAGATCGTCTGAACGAAGCTTCGGCGGTATTCCTCGGCAGAGTGGTTAGGATGCACTTCAAGAACTGGCCATTGGATATTGACTCGGCTGATGTTCCGCCTGACGAACCCCTAACGGTCGAGTTCATTGTCCGTACCGTGTGGAAAGGCGAGGTTTCCGAGAGCATGAACCTGACTACAGTCAGATCGGTGGGTTGCGGATACCGGTTCAATATGCACTTGGATTATCTCGTCTTTGCGGATGGCGAGCAGGGGGCGTTGGAAGTCCGAGCTTGCAGCAACACCAAGCTAACGGCGGAAGCGCAAGAAGACCTCGACGAGCTTGGTGAAGGACGTGCGCCCGAACCGTCGGAAAAGAGGGTCATCAGGCCCGCAACCATCGGAAGTGGTTGCAACGCCGGCGCCGAGAACGCACGCACACACATGGTTTCTTGGCCGCTGGGATTGATCGCCGGCATCGCTTGGATCGGCGTTCGGAAAAGGCGACGCCGCGCTAGCTCCGATCCCTAACGAACCACCACGAAATCCAACTTGAAGGTGCGTTTGAAGCGGGTTGCGAATCGCTTCGGGTCCCAAGCGTTCAACTCTGGTGCCCGAACTTCGAAACTCCCATCGACCAATATCATCTCGATCTGCGAATATCGGTCCGCGCCGAGCCTGCGCTCCATCTCATCCGATATCCGGAGGATGCTGGTCGCTCTGCGGACTATGGTCCGATCAGATTTCTTGAGTTCAGGACGGTACTGGGACATCGGAGCGGCGTAGCTGCCGCCGAAACGCAGGGCGGCCGACATCAATCCGATGTCACGGTGTGAGAACCCGCCGATTTCGCCTTGTTCGATAATGTTGGCGGCGTGCACGTAGCGGTCGTAGTAGTTGACGCTGCGGCCGGTGTCGATGAGCCGGGCAACGTGCGGGATCAGTTGCGTCATCTCATTATCCAAATGGTCTAGCATCAACGCTGCCATTTTTCGGGCGATTGCGGCACGTCTGTCGGCACGCAACCGATCCCAAGTGTCGAATCTTGCTCCCAGAGCGTAAACCGAACGTCGCCGGACCTCTTCGATCGATGGCAATTTCTCGATCACGCCTGACATCGCCAGACCCTCGCGTATGCCTCGACCAGATACGAGGATCGGCTTTTTGTTGAAGAACTTGGCGATTTCGGAGGCGACGATTGCCCCGCCTAGGATGCTGTCGACGCGTTCCGGGTTCAACCCAGGCATGTAAGCCAGGCTCGCGCGATCCAACCCGCGTAGGCCGTTAACTATCGTCTTCAACGAACTGTATCGAACGATTGAGCCATGCAGACGCCCGGACGAATGCTTTCGTGTTTCGCGATCGATCTTGGTCAGGTTGCGGATCGTCCCACCGGCACCAATCAGCTGTCCCTTTTCTCCTATCGGGGGCATTCCGGAGGCGCGCAACATCGTCTTTATGTGTCGCCTCAAGGCCATGACCGCTTCCCGTTTAGGCTGTTCCGAATTCAGGAAGTCGTTGCTGACTCGCAGCGCGCCGAGATCAAGGGTGTATGCCTTCTGCAGGGATCGGTTTTCAAAGAACGAGAACTCAACGCTTCCGCCGCCAATGTCGAACAGCACTCCGTCGTGGGCCGGCAACGTGAATACGGCACCAAGGAATCCGAACTCTGCTTCATCGCTGCCAGAGATGATCTCGAGTTTGATGCCCGTTTCGTCAAGCACCCGCTGAACCACTTCATCGCCGTTAGTCGCGTCGCGCATTGCAGAGGTGGCGACGGCGCGGATCGCGTCGACTTCCGATGCTCTTGCCACGGTTGCGAAATCATCGATCAGGCGAGACAGTTCAGAAACAGCGGATGGCAGCAGTCGACCATCTTTTGACTTGCGGCTCGCCAATCGCAGCAGCGCTTTGACTTCCGAAACGACCCGCAGATCGTAGTCGGTTGTCAGTTGCAGCACTTCCATGCGAGTCGAGTTGGATCCGACGTCGATGACCGCAACTAGGTGCGACGCAGATTCGCCGTTCCGTCGGGCGCGCTGAAAATCGTTGCTGGGCAGGACCTGCAAGATGTTTTGGCGTGCCTCTACTGTCATCGAGGTTCCTTCAGCGCCTCGGTAATCGCCGCCCCATTAAAATGATGTTGGCGGATCAAATCCATAAGCCCCTGTAGCTCAGAGGATAGAGCAACGGTTTCCTAAACCGTGTGCCACAGGTTCGAGTCCTGTCAGGGGCGCCATCTTCCGACCTGATTTCACCCCCCACCCGCACTAACCTCTTCAGTCACGGTTAACCGATTGTCGGATGTGCGTTTCAGCGTCATCACAAGAAATGTTAAACCACCGAACCCGACGATGCTGAGCCACGAAATCGCGCGGTCCAAAATAGTAAGAGTGAACGCGTCGGTGTGGTTAAGTCCGACGAGAAGCAGCACCGTGATCAGCGCCGTTTCGACGAATCCCAAACCGCCCGGCACCGGGATGGTAGTCATGATGGCATTGGCGAGCGCGGCGAACATTGCGATGCTCATCGCCATGTCGAGCCCCATCGCCTGGGCCACGAAATAGAACCTCAGCACCTCCATCACCCATCCCAACACACCGAGCGTGATCTGTTTCGACATACCACCTCCTCTGAAGCTGTCAAGGGTACCGTCTTGGAAGTGCAGATACAGTTCACGGAACCGCTCCGGCAGCCAGGCGGCGAATTTTTCTCCCGCTTTGCCCATCAGGTAGAGGATGAGCAGCAGCATCAATACAAGTCCTGACGCCACGGCGACGACGATCACCGCGACGTCGACGATCCTGCCAGACGCGGCGAATCCGTCGACCAGCAACGCCCAGATTGCGGATACAACGACGAGCACGAGAACGACTGCCATGTCTTGCACCCGTTCGGCGAACACTGTGCCCAAAGCCGTCGGCGTGTCGGTGGAAGTTCTATCAGCCAAGGCCCAACCTCGATACGCATCTCCGATGCGGAAAAACATCACCGAGTTGACGAACCAGCCGGACAGGATCAATCCCGACATGGTGAGTACGCTTGGGGCCCGAGACCGCTTCATTTCGGCATTGTCTGAACGCTTGGCGACCGAGTTGTATATGAGTTGCCAACGCCACCCGCGGAACCAGAAACTGACGTAATACAGCAACCCAGCCAATACAAAGAGCCACCAATTTATGCCGGTAAGATGCTGAACGAATTCATCCCGTTCGAAATCGAGTACGCGCCACAGCAGAAAACTGATAATCGCCAACCCGAACGCCAAGCTCAACATCGTGGGCACCGAAAACACCCGTCGCACCACCGCGCCGATGCTGTAAGCCTGACCGTTGCTGCCGCGGTTTAAATTGTTGTTAAAGAAGCGCACGAATTCCTTTAATCAACCACCAACGGGCTTTTCGCCGGGATGCCAGCACGCCGGGGGTAGCGGTCGGCGGTCGGACGGATCTTGAGCCAGTAAATGATGTGGTCGGTCGGCGACTTGCCCGGGTGTGCGACGGCTTGGATGATCGCGGGTGCAGCTCCCATCTCGTCCGCCGCGTATGCGGCATCGTCTGTTTCTGCTCGCACGGCTTCGGAGTTCGGGCCTTTCGGCAATACCGCGACCCCGCCTGATTTAAGAAATGGAAGGGTATATTCAGCCAACACGGGGAGCTTGGCTACGCCGCGTGCGGTGACGAGATCGTAACGCTCGCGTTGATCATCCCAATGGGCAGCGATTTCGGCTCGCTCGTTGATAACGTCTACGCCGTCCAAGCCGAGATCCGCGACGACGTGCTCAATGAAATCGCACTTTTTCCCGTTCGCTTCGAGCAATGTCAGGTCGGCTCCGGGCATTAACAGCTTCAAAGGCAGACCCGGGATACCGGCACCCGAACCGATGTCGATGATCCGGCGCCCGTCGAACCAACCGGCGGTCGATACGCTTCCGCCAGCTTGAACCGCGATTCTGAAGGAACGGATGAATAACTGCTCGACTATCGCTTCGGGGTCCTTTACCGCCGTTAGATTATGTCGCCGCCCCCACTCGATCAGCAACTCACGATAACGCCGGAAGCGCTCGGCAGTGGCGTCATCGACCTGTACCCCGATGGCACCTGCCGCCTCAACTAGCGATTCCAATACGTTTTCCTAATCGATAATCTTCGCATCCGCAACGAGGACATCCTACGCAGTCTATGCGACTTAACATGTTAACGACGGATTGGCGAAACGCCCAAGGGAAACCAGAAAGGTATCTCAATTCAACATGAAAATACTCATAACTGGTGCAAGCGGACTGATCGGGGGTGTGTTGCGCACCCATCTCGGAGAATTTGGCCATTACACGATTGCAGGTGTCGATGCGAGACAGTTGGACGACGATTCGCTTGCCAGTTTCACAGTTGCCGATTGCTACGACTACGACGCCATGTCTCCCGCTTTTGAGGGTCAAGACGCGGTCGTACACCTTGCTGCGAATGCACCCGTGGAGACACCGTGGCCAGATGTTCTTCGCAACAACATCGCATCGACGCACAACGTGTATGAAGCGGCGCGAGAGCATGGAGTCAAACGGGTTGTTTTCGCAAGTTCCAACCACGCCGTGGGGAATTTCGAGTTGGATGAGCCGTACAAGAGCATCGGTCTAGGCGACTATTCTCTGATCGACAACGACCCGGCGAATATTCCGCAGGTAGACCATAAGGTTCCTATTCGGCCGGATAGCGATTATGGGGTGAGCAAGGTTTTCGGCGAAGCGACCGGGCGCTACTACAACGAACACTTTGGGCTTGAAGTTGCGTGTCTGCGGATTGGCAGCGTCGTGCCAAATAACCGTCCGACGAATATCCGCGCCTTCGCGACATGGTTGTCGCATCGCGATCTCGCGCATCTGGTCGACCGGTGCCTGACTGCCGACATCAGCTACGAGATTTTCTACGGGGTTTCGAATAACCGGTGGCGCTTTTGGGACATTGACTACGCCCGCGAGACCATCGGTTATGAACCTCAGGACCGGGCTGAGTATTTGAAGTGAAGTGTCGGCTCGCGTTCGAGCGTTCAACGGCCGATGTTATTCTTAAGCGGGTGTGAGATGAGGTGTTGTGGTGTTCCCCGCCCCGTTGGTGCAGCGGCCTAGCACGTCGGCCTTTCAAGCCGGAGATCACGGGTTCGAATCCCGTACGGGGTACCATTTCCGAAGATTCGTATCAGTCCTCGTCGTCTAATGTGTCGTCGATTGCCGGGTGTTTTGCAGCGTTGTAGATGAGCCATAGGGGTATCAAGACGATGGCGACGCCGAGCACCACGATGAAAGTCCACGGTCCCCATCCGAGGACGTCGTGCAGCAGATCGTTTATCCACTTAGCCAGCATCGGATCGACCGACTCGGTGTGGTGCATGAACACCGAACTCGAAACATCCGGCTCGAAGATAGGTGGGCGCATCGGGTGACTAGGTCGCGGTGCCCCTCGCAGGGGCGTATCTGACCGAGTACTTCTTCTCTTTAATGGTCAGTATGACGAGGCCGGCGATGAGGAGGCAGAGCGCGCCGCCAATGAATGCTGGGTCGTAGGTTCCCAATCGGTCGAATGTCAGTCCGAAGATCAGAACGGCTGCGCCGCCGCCCATCTGGTGCGAAAAGTTGATGAGACCGCCTAACATGCCGACGTTGCGAACGCCGTAAACGTCGGCGGTCAATCCGGTCGTCAATGGAATGGTTGCGAGCCACGAAGCGCCTCCGATCAAAGCGAATGTCCACATTGCGGCTTCGCCAGGGAGTATCACGAGCGTGGTGAACGCGATGCCTCGAACGAGGTACACGGCGGCGAGCAAGAAGTGGCGCTGGAATATGTCTGAAAAGATGCCGATCGCAACTACGCCAGCGGCGTTGATGCCCATCAGTATTCCAAATGCCCAAGCGGCGTTGGCCTGTGAGATGTCTTCGCTTATCGCCCATCGGACGAAGTGAGTGGAGATGCTGGCGGTTGTGATTCCGCAGACGAAGTAACCGATCGAGAGCTGCCACATGGGCCAGGATTTGAATGAATCTGCCCAGCTGTCCGAGCCCAATGGGCCGCCTCGCATCATCGCCTGTGACCTAGATCGCTGTAGAGCGGAGGCGACGTCGCCTATGGCACGGACTTCTCCGTCTGGCAACAGGCCCATATCGTTTGGTGAGTTCCGCAGTATCAGGATGGAAACCGGCAGGCCAAGCCCGAGGACCAAGATTCCGGAAACTACCCATGCAGTCTGCCAATTCGTCGCGAGCATCAGCTGGGTGAGGAACGGCACCATTATCAGTCCGCCGACCGAACCTCCTGCAGCGACGACGCTCATCGCTTTGCCTCGTTTGCGTTGGAACCAGCGGGTGATGACTGCTCCTGCGGTTCCCGGTGAAATACCACCAGCGAAGAATGAGATTACGCCGCCGAAGAGGACTGCGAGCATGATGACGCTGTCGATGAAGGCGAGGAGCAGGTAGGAGACGCCGAGCACGAGGGTGCTGGTGACGACGACGACTTTTCCGCCGTAGCGATCGACGATCTTGCCTAAGATCGGCTGTGAAAATCCGTTGACGATCCATCCAATCGCCGCCGCCACTGAGATTTCGCCGGTCGTGACGCCCCACTCTTCTTCCCAGTTGCTGACGAATACTCCGAACCCGTTGCGAGTTCCCATGACGAGGAGCATGCCGAAGAACATTGCGCCGACCACGTTCCATCCGTAAAATCCACGCCGGCGACGCACGCCAACCCGAGCGCGACGGGCTAGGCGATTGGGGTTAAAGGGGGATGACATACGGTCGCCAACGGTCGCGTGATCAAGAGGATTGTTGCAAGTGTAACCGCGACTTTTGGGGTGTAGTGATGTGCTGGCGTAACAGAGGGGCGCGATTTGGCTGCGCGCGCGTTTAATAGTCTGCCGGGGTCGTCGGCAGGGTTGGTGTGGTTGGTGTTGAGTTGTTTGTTCAGGTTTTGGTCATTGTTTTATGGGCGCCCCCTCACCCCCGGTTCAAGCCCGGGGCAGGCTCTAGCCCTCTCCCACGGAGGGGAGAGGGGACAATCGTCGGTTGTCGAAGCATCGCCGCGTCGTTTTCGGGTTCGCGCGAGCGAAACTGGTTGGTGACTTCTTATACAAGATACAGCGTCGCCGACGTCGCCAGACCATCGGTCGTCCGGACGGTCGACGGTAGGTGGAGCGTCTGGAATCAGTCGATTTTTGTCTATCTTCGATGCTGTAGCCTCGGCCGCTCGACGAAGCGGTCAGACGTCTGCCGGGTAGAACGGGGTTTCGCTCGGACCTTGAACGGGCAAACCCCGGGGCGCGAGGGCGACCAAAAAAGTCGCCCCTACGTCTTGAGGGTGTCCGTCTGGCTTGCCGGTCGGAGCCGGCTACCTGCTCCGCATCCGAGCCCTGGAGCCACAAGCCCGCAGTGGCCGGGTTGTCGATGGCCGGATTGTCGATCTGCGTTGCGTCCTAACCTATCCTCAACTTCTGGCGGGCACCGTCGCGGACCGCTCGGGCAAGCTTCTGATGCTTACACGATCCTGTGTCGTCCCTCCCGCAGACCGGGGTTCAATATTCGGTTGTCGATATCCCTTGTGAAAGGTGCGCATACCCTCGACGCGACGATACTTCTGGGCGCCGGTGCTGATGGCCGTCTGCTGTGGCGCTTGGTTGTTATTGTGGTACATGCGTTGCGTGAATGTCAAGCGCGGATTGGGGATTCGCAATGGGTTTTGTTGCGGCGGGGGCGCGGGGGTGTCTGAACCGCTGATTACGCTGATTACGCAGACGGGTTGTGATTTTGTTGCTGGTTATTTGGGGGTTGGTTGGGGGAGGAGTTCATGGTTTACCATCATCAGCGCCAACGAATCAAGCCAAAATCGGAGACTAGGTTGAAAGCGGTCAAAAACCCATTCGTGAAAGTCATCAACGGTGCTCACCAGTTCAAGATACCCGTTTTTCAAAGAGACTTCAGTTGGGAGGTTGAGCAGTGCGAGCAATTGTGGAACGACGTGTTGCGCGCAGGAAAAGGGGACAGTGGCAGTCATTTCGTGGGATCGTTCGTATACGCGGATGATGTTGCGGGCGCAGCTTTCGCAAGTTGGTTGGTTATCGATGGCCAACAAAGGTTAACTACTTTGATGCTTCTTTTGACGGCGTTGCGCGACCACATAATCGAGACCGGGTGGGTCGGGGATGAACCGACGCCAAATCAAATTGACGCCTATTACCTAAAGAACTTGCAAGAGAGGGGCGATAGGCACTACAAATTGGCACTGCGGCGACGGGACAACGAGACACTGCGCGCTTTGATAGCTGGCAAAAATGCCGATGAGGTATCGAACCAATCGGGGATGATCGTTGACGCATACGACGAGTTCAGTAGGTTACTCAAAACGGCCGAAGGCGATGTCGCCCGAGTCTATCGAGGTATTGCACGCCTCGAGATCGTCGATGTCACACTAGACCGGCGTATTGACAACCCTCAACTTGTTTTCGAAAGCTTGAATTCAACCGGAATAGCTCTCACGGAGAGCGACCTAATCCGCAACTACCTGCTAATGGGTCTGTCAGAATCCGAGCAGACTCAAATTTATGAAGAGTATTGGAGCAGGATCGAGAGCCTGTTTCGCGAAGCTGGCAGTAATCCCGACGCATTTCTGCGGGACTACGTCGCGTTTCGGCGAAAATCAACTACTCAAATACGTGCGGATCGAACCTACGCTGAGTTCAAGGAGTTCTGGCAGGAGTTTTCTGAAGAAAGCTTTTCAGATGGAGTCGAGGCAATGTTTCTTTCAGATCGCCGATACGCGTGGTTCTTGCAACCGAATCTTATCGAGGACCGACCGATCAGGGATGCGATGCGGCAAGTGAGGCGATTGGGTTCCGTCCAAGCCGCGTTGGTGATGCGTCTGTACGAGTGTTTCGAACATGGAGCGCTCAGCCAACGGGAATTCGTCAAGGCACTCAATCTAGTTGAAAGTTACTTGGTCAGGAGATCGGTACTCAGGTGGCAGACCCGCAACTATTGGTCCGTTTTCGCTCGGATGGCTCAATCGATCGACGCTGAGCGTCCGTTTGCTTCTTTCCAAGTCGCCGTCGCAAGACAGACTTACAGCTTCCCTTCGGATAACGCGTTCGCGCACGAGTTGGCACAAATTGACCTGTACGGTTTACGCGTTTGCGCACACATCTTGTCACAACTTGAAAACGCAGGTTATTCAGAGCCGAGCCCTACGCACCAATATTCGATTGAGCACATAATGCCGCAGCAGATCAAGGATGTCCCAGAATGGCGGACGATGCTTGGGGACGAATGGGAGGTCGTTCATAAGACTTGGTTACACCGTTTGGGGAATCTTACTCTCACGGCGTACAACAGCACCTATTCAAACAGATCTTCGATGACAAGAAGCGTGTCGAAGGCGGATTTGATCAAAGTGCCGTGCGATTGAATGAATTTGTGAGGCAACAGTCGCAATGGACAGAAATCGAGATGGCAGCACGATCGAGATTCTTGTCGGAACGGGCGCTCAAAATCTGGCCCCACCATGGCGCAGATCCTGAATTGATCGCTGAGAACAAGCTAATGGAATTGCTCGATCGAGCCGCTGGAAGGGATCCAGACAGCTTGAAGGTGCGCAGTCGTGCGCTATCGGTTTTCAACGAGGTTCGCGATTTGGTCAAAGAAATGGGTGAATTTGTTGAGGTCGTCGAGCGAAGGTCGGTGTCTTACTACGACCAGTCAGCGAACTTTTTGGTCGAGGTGTTGCCGATGTCTAGGCACGTCAGAGTTCTTGTCCCGTTAGATTTTGATGAGGTCTATGATCCTGAAGGATTCGCGACGGATGTGACCCAATGGAAGTTTCTGGTGAATGTAGTTCATCGAGACTGTGGCGTGTTCATGGACGTTTGGGACCGGCTGCAGATTCGGGCGGTCGAGGGGGTCGTCCGTCAGGTACTTCAGATGACCTCGGAGTGAAGTGGCAAAAGATCCCCTGCGTGCGCTTCACTAGCGCGTCTGGCTCGCTGCGCGAAGAGGCGGGTTCCCATTGCCCCTCGGACATTCCCCGCTCGCATCGCATGGCTTGCTCGCGTCTCCTCACGCTGCGCGAAGGGGACGTGGCCGCCCCGGGCATCCCCTGCGTTCGCTTCGCTTTGCGAAGGGGACGTGGCCCCTCGCCCCCTCCGGAAGGAAGGGAGATGTGTTGTTTGCTTTTTGGGTTGGTGGTTTTGGTTGTTCGAGTTTGAGTTTCGGGGCTAGAATCGAAGTAAATGGGGTTATTTATTTGCGAAGCTGGAGAAAGTGATTTTCCATGAAAACGATTACCAATTGGATCGGTTCGCATAAGCCGCTGGCGGTGATTATCGTTGCTGTGATCGTCATTCCTGGTGCGGCTGTGACGTGATGGTTGGGGTCGCCGCTGTTTATCGATAAGACGGTCGACGAGGAGTTCCCGGCGTTGATGAATGCGGTGATGCCCGCGGGGATGGAGATGGTGGAGGCGCAGGCAACGATGGAGGCTCCGACGGAGGTGGAAGAGGAGATGATGGAGGCGATGGGTGCGATGCTGGCTACGGAGGCGGTGAAGTTTGGTCGGTTCCGCGATGGTGACCCTTTTCACAAAGGTAGCGGGATGGCCACTATCTACAACCTCGGCACGGATGGCTTCGTGTTGCGTTTCGAAGACTTCAACGTGATCAATGGTCCGGATCTGCGGTTGTTGCTGACGACGCATCCGGATCCGATGGGCCGAGGGGATGTTCACGCGGATGATGTGACGTATGTTGAGCTGGGGAAGTTGAAGGGTAATATCGGCAACCAGAACTACCCGATACCGAGCGAAGTGAATGTGGACGATCAGCACAGCGTAGTCATATACTGCAAACCGTTCCAAGTCGTGTTCGCGGTGGCACCGCCGTCGCTCAACTGACGCGCCGAGAGGAAGAAAACCGATGGGCAACAAATCTGCAGATGTAATCATTGTCGGCCTAGGAGCCCACGGTAGCGCGGCTGCTTGGCAGCTGGCGAAACGCGGTGTATCGGTGATCGGCTTCGATGCGTTCACGCCGCCTCACAGGTTGGGTTCGAGCCACGGGGACACGCGCGTCATCAGACAGATCTACGCGGAGCATCCGGACTACGTGCCGATGATGGTTCGCAGCTATGAGGTCTGGCGGGAATTGGAAGCGGCGATCGCAGACGATGCGCGTTCCAATGGCGGCGCTATCGAACTGTTGCGGATCGTCGGCGGTGTCTCGATTGGACGTCCTGAAGGCGACAGTGTGGTGGGGATGAAACGGTCGGCTAAAGAGCACGGCATGGAAGTCGAGATTCTCGAACCGGACGAGATTCGCCGGCGGTGGCCGCAGTTCCAGCCGCGTGACAACATGGTCGGCGCGTACGATTCGAACTCAGGTGTCCTGTTCCCGGAGAAGTGTGTTGCTTCGCATCTTGATCAAGCCGCGAAGCAAGGCGCTGACCTGCACTACAACGAGCCGGTGAGGCACTGGCGTCCGGACGGCGAGGGGGTCAGAGTTTTCACCGACCACGGCGAGTACACGGCGGATCAGCTGGTGTTCTCGGCAGGTGCTTGGAACATCGACTTTGTGTCGAAGCTGAAGTTGCCGCTGCGGCTGGAGCGTCAGGTACTGTTCTGGTTCGAGCCGGCCGGCAGTCCGGATCTTTTCCGCCCCGAAAACAGTCCGAACCACTCTTGGGAGTGGTCGCCGGGCAAAGGTTTTTACTGCCAACCGGACTTTGGTGGCGGCGTTAAGGCGGCGTTCCACCATGACGGCGAGATGTTCGACGACCCCGCCGACCTCGATCGCACGGTGCGCGAGTCTGACGAACGCTCACTGCGCAACGCGATTTCGGGTCTTGTTCCGCAGCTCAACGGTCGCATCGTGAAGTCGGCGGTTTGTCTCTACACGGACACGCCGGACTATCACTTTCTTTTGGACTGGCACCCCGGGCATAAGAACGTGATCATTTGCAGTCCGTGTTCGGGTCACGGTTTCAAGTTCTCGGCGGTGATGGGCGAAATCGTTGCGGATATGGCGACCAAAGGCGAAACTGGTTACGACACGTCGCTTTTCGACATCCAGCGTCTGCTTTCTGAAGATTCCCAGTACCGATGCCCTGAGGACTAACTAGAATCAATCAAGTATGCGCGAATGCGGTCCCGTACGTACGTTTTTCGGGACAAGGCAAAAATCCGAGGTAAAGAATGAAATTGAGGTCGGCAAAACGATATCTTGGTGGTGCGCTCGTGGTTTCGATCTTGGCGTTGCCGTTGGTCTTGATCGCGTGCGGCGGTGAAGAAGTGGTTGAAGAGGTTGCAGAGACGTTTGAGTGGGGATATTCAGGGGCGGGCGCGCCAGAGAATTGGGCATCGATATCGGAGGAGAATGCGGGCTGCGGTAGTGGCACACAGCAATCACCGATCGACATCACCGGGTACTCGCAAGGCAGTTCGCCGCCGTTGTCGTTCTCCTATCGCAAAGAGGCTGAATCAGTTTCGAACTTAGGTACCACAGTCGAAGCGGTCTACCCGACCGGCAACCGTCTCGGATTCGGCGAGCGGACGTATCAACTCGAAACGGTCACTCCGCACACGCCGAGCGAGCATCACATAGACGGGAAGTCGTATCCGCTGGAGCTTCAGTTGTTGCACAGCCAAGTGTTTGGCGACGTTGCGGTCGTTTCGATGATGTATGACATCGGTGAAGCGAACCCGGTGGTGCAGGAGATCATCGACAACGTGCCGGCCGAGGTCGGGACTTCGGAAGTGACGGGCGTCCTGAACGCGCGCGGGTTGGGCACGAAGGATCTTGGTTACTACTCGTACAAGGGCTCGATGACCACGCCGCCGTGCGCGGAACCTGTCGACAGGTTCATCATGCTCGAGATCGGCACGGTATCTCAGGCGCAGGTGGACGCGCTCAAGGCGATCACGGGCGACAACAACCGTCCGTTGCAGGTTCTCGGTGGGCGTGAGGTCGCTACTTCGGGCTCGCGTAGCGGCCCGTAGAGTAAAGCGCTGTCCATAGCGTAGTCAATCAACGGAAACCGGTTAACCCGGCGTCGGTATTCTCGGAACATTCGGCCCTATCCGCACGGGATACAATGGTCGATTGTTGCTAAACTTGCGTCCCATCGCGTGGGTAGGAATCGCGGTCGTTCACCGCGGTCGCCCATTTCCTAATTGCCGATTTCTAAAGGAACGCAGCGTTGTCAACAACTCGCGCCGACTCGGTTGAAGCCTCATCGTTGGGGCATAACGCCGCGCAAACTGGACTCGATCAACGGGAGGACGAGCCGTCGCTGGGGTTGATGGTCGGCCTCTCGGCTGGTCATGGCATCAAGCACTTCGGGCAGGGTGCGTTGTTGGTGATGATGCCGTTCATCCGCTCGACATTCGGCATCGGCGATGTCGCTTATGGCACGATGTTCGCGATCAGTTCGATCTCTTCAGGGATTGCGAATGTGCCTGCCGGGATGCTGGCGGACATGTATCGGAAGCGTGTCACGTGGTTGCTAACGATCAGCATGTTGATGGTCGGTGCGGGTTACTTGTTGATCGGAATCAGTCCGTGGGTGTGGTTGATTGCGGTGTCGATCGCGGTCGTGGGTTTCGGGACGAGCATGTGGCACGCGCCGGCGTTCGGCACGTTGGCGGCACGGTATCCGAACCGGCGCGGCGTTGCGATGTCGGCGCACCTGACGGGCGCGCAGGTCGGTAACACGGCGAGCCCGGCGATCATCGGGTTTTTGCTCGGCGGTGCGATTGGCAGTTTCGAATTTGTCGGGTTCGAGTGGCGATGGGTGGCGGTTGGCGTATCGGTGCCGATGTTCCTTACCGCGATTGCGGTGCTGTGGCGTTTCAAGACTGGGGGCGCTGAGGCGGACCACAACCTAGATTTGACCGAGTATTGGGCTTCGGCTCGGCGGTTGTTGACGAACTATAGGGTTCTCGGGCTTGTGAGTTTGGGAGCGTTCCGGGCTGCGATTCACACGTCGTTCCAAGCGTTCATCGTGGTTTACATGAAAGAGACGCTGGAGATGTCGGCGTTCACGATCGGTTGGCATGTTTCGCTACTGACGTTTGCTGGTATCGTATCGACGCCGGTGATGGGTTGGTTGTCGGACAGGATCGGTCGCAAGCCGGTGATATTCGTTGCGATGGCGTCGATGGCTGGGTTGGTGTTCATGTTTCTTCCGATCACCGACGGGATCGGTTTCACTTTATTGATTTCATCACTCGGGCTGTTCTTCTTCTCGGTGATGCCGATAATCACTGCGGCGACGATGGACCAAGTTGAACGCGGTTCGGAGGGCTCGGCGACGGCGTTGATCTTTACGGGCGGTTCGGTGGTTGGATCGATGTCGCCGATCCTCGCGGGCAAGATTTTCGAAATCAACAATTTCGAAGGGATCGTCATTTACTGCGGATCGATCGCGGCGGCAGGTGCGTTAGTGGCGTTGATATTGCCGATGCGGAGGGTTGTGAGTTAGCGCGCGAGGGTTTTCGGCTGGATGAGTGCCGTCAACGTCCCAGATCCTTGGACGAGTGGTGCTGTTCCGGTTTCGATTAATGCGACCGCGCCAGTCTTTAGTTCGGTTGCGCCCAAACGGTTGGCGCCGATGAGGTAGCCGGGGAGGAATGAGAAGGTGGGGTCGTGGCCGACGATGACGTAGTTTCCCGCGACGTCTAGCGTTTCGAGGAGTTCTAACGCTTCTTTCGGGCCATAGTGGGCTGAGAGGAGTTCGTCGATCTGAGGTTCGCCCCAACCGGTTTTCTCGCAGAGGATCTCGGCGGTTTTCAGAGCTCTGGCGTAGGGGCTGGAGATGACGGTGACGTCGCCGGCGACGAGGGCTTTAATGGCGGGCGTGGATTTGGCGAAGCGGCGTTCGCCTTTGGCGGTCAATGGTCGGTCGCTGTCGTCGGGCCACTGTCGTGGATCGGCATCGAATGCTTTGCCATGTCGGATAATTAGCAGTTTCATCGCGTTTGAACCCAGAGTTTTTGCTCGTTTTGCTTTGTTATGTTAACGGCAACGCTAGCCAATCCAATGGGCTGGGCGATGCGCGACGCGATCACAATCACGGACCATCGACTACCAATATTCGATGCATTTCGGCTTTAAGACACCTGATTCTGGCAGTCATTCTGGCGCGAACGCCAAACGTTTCCTCCGATCGGCCGCAGCATTCATCATTGCGTCTGGATTGATAGCGCTGAGCGTTGTCGCGACATCGGCGCACAACGGGGAAGACGTGCTGGGGCAGAGGATGCCGGCAGGGTGTGAAGAGCCGCCGGTGGAGCCGCGCAACGTGGAGATGTGGCAGCATGACGGCGGGATTTTGGTGCAGTGGGACGTGTGCCCGGATCATACGTACGACATACGATGGCGCGACGTAACGCAGCCGGTTGGCAATCCATTTGACTGGCCCACAACGACCGGTACCGGTCGCATCGGTGAGTTCGACATAACGGGCTTGATCAATAATCGGCGCTACATCGTTCAACTCCGGCCTACCCACCACGAAGACAACCGGTTCGACGAGGGTTCGTGGAGCGACGATTATTTCGCTAGGCCTAATCATTGCGCCAGTTTGCCCGAAGTCCCGACCGATGTGCGGGTTCTGCCTGGCGATTCCAAGCTCACGGTGACGTGGGATCGTTGTAGTGGTTCCAGGACGCACATTCAATGGCGGGTTGTCGTCGGTGGTGTCGCCGACGAATGGTCCAATCCGGTCGACGTGGGAGACGCGTCGACTTACGAGATCGAGGACTTAGAGAACGGCACCGACTACGACGTTCAGGTGCGCGGTGCGGCGAGGAGTTTGGGGCCATTTACCAAATTGGACGGTGAACCGTACGTGACGGACTGGAGCAGGCCGGTCAGTGGCGCTCCGAGTTCCGTGTGTCCGGCTGGGGATCCGGTCGTGCCCAAGGAATTCGTGGTGGTGCCTGGACACGCCGAACTGTATGTGACTTGGCGGCCGTGTCCGGACCACGACTATCAGTTGGCTTTCCGCGAGCGGCCGGATGCTAATCGTAATTGGCCGACGGCCGGTGATTGGCGAAATGTTGACGTTGACGGTCACCGGATGCGGAATCTGGACAACGGTACGCGATACGAGGTTCGGATCCGCAGCCGACGCGATGGGACGCTTAGTTCTGCTACTGGAGGGTATGTCGCTACTCCGCAACGTAGATTGGATCCCAATCGCTCGCCCGGCTGGAAAGACGTTCCGCGGAGCATCAAGCTCATTGAGAACCGCAACTATGACTATCCGATCGCGACGATCGAAGCCGCGGATGCGGATCGTGGAGATGAGGTCCGGTATGAGATCGTCAAGCCGTTCCCGCTGCCTAGCATCTTCCCGTTTGCGATAAATGCGCGGGATGGCGAGATATATCTCTACGGCAAACTCGACTACGAGTTGTACGAAGAATACCGGTTCAAGGTTCGGGCTGTTGACCTTGCTGGGGCGGAGATCGAGCGGGAAATCCGTATCGATGTGATCGACGCGGAGGGTCCGCCGTCGCCGATTTTCAGCCGCGTGTGTTCGTCGAGCACCGGGGTTGAAGTGTCGTGGGGCCGGAACAACAGCAAATACAACTATGAGCTTCAACGTAGACCGGGTTCCGCGGATGCAGACAGACCTGTGTGGATCAATACACCTGTTGACACCGTGCTAAACCTTCCGTCGAATACCGATTGGGTGTTTAGAGTTCGAGCGTTAGACAAGCTGACCGGTGAGCAGAGCAAATGGTCCTCCGAAGAGCCGGTATTTGTCGGCGGGGTGGCGAACAGCGCGCCGAAGTTTAGAAAAGAATCGTACGCGTTTGAGGTTGTCGAAGAACAACCTGCGGGGGTGCACGTCGGGTTCACGGTGGCGAATGACCCGGACAGATTCTCCTCGATGCGGTTCGCGATTTTCGAGTCGGTGCCTGAGGATGCGCCGTTTGCGGTCGATCCTTTCACAGGCATTGTCACCACGACAGGTCGTTTGGATTATGAAACACAAGACACCTACACGTTGGTCGTCGGTGCGAAGGACCTTTGCGGTGCAAGCGACTATGTGGACGTGACGATCACCGTTCCCGACGACCCGAACATCGATGCAACGCCGTTGGTGCCGAGTGCGCCTTCGATCATCGTCAAACACGAACAGGTCGTCGTGATATGGCCAACCGATCATTACGTTTCTTACGACCTCGACTGGCGCAAGGCGAACGACGACTATCGGTCGCGACCGGAAGACACCGACGCGACGATGCCGCGGATTGTTGATCTACCCAATCCTGACAGCGCCTACGTTTTCCGATTGCGCCGCGTCAACCAACTCGGTGAACCGGGTGATTGGTCGCCCGAGACATTCGTTGATCCCAACGTTCCTTCACCGGCTGTCGAGCCGGTCGTAGTCCCGCGGCAAGGTCAGGTATTGGGCGGCGCTGAGATCTACGTACCGGGAATCACGCTCAGGGGTGGGCAGACGGCTCGATTGGGCTTCAACTTGTTCGGCATCGACGGCCGTCTCGACAACTCGTTGATCGATCGCCGCGACATTACCGCATTATGGCGCGTCAGCAAAGGGGACCTTTCCGACGATCGCGGTCGCGTTGTGTCTTACACGGCTCCGGACGATGAAGGCGTGTACGAGATAACGATCTTGGTTAAGCAGACGGTGCCGGGGGGAATCGTGCAACACAATCTCGAGACGGTTGTCCACGTCGTCGGTTCGAACCGATTGATCAAACCCTTCCAGTACAGCGATGAAGTTCCGAGCGACTTCGAGGTCGACGGTGTGACCTACGGCGCGATCTCGTATTTCGCGGCCAGAGAGTATCGTCCGCCTGAAGCATCAAAGGCGCTGTTCAAGGTTCGTGAAGGTTCGATACCTAGCTACGAATGGATCGGTGTGCTCATCGAACAGGGTGAGCCGGCATCCACATTGCAGAGCCAGCTCGATGGATACACTGCCATCGGCGATATCTTCACCTCGCGGTTCGTGTCCAAGGATGGCGCCCCGATTGTCAACATGTCGTTCATCAGTAGCGCCGCGATGTGTCTGCCGGTGCCGGTCGAGTGGAACGCATCCTTGGAATCGATACTGGTTATGCGCATCACGCCTAATGGTGAGCTGACAATGATGGCTCTACCGGTGCGCTTCCAGCCGAATCCAGATTTCAACGATCCTGCGTTGGCATGCGGGCACTCCGAACTCTTTGACGGTCAAATTTTCCTAGGCATCGCAAACGAAGACATCGTTACCCCCACGCCAACGTCGACTCCTACGCCGGTCATGACAGACACGCCAACCGTAACTCCGACCGTTGAACCGACGGCGGTTCCGACTGACACACCGACTCCGACGCCAACACCGGATACGTCGACGGCAGTTTCGATCAGCACATCGACGCCGACACCGACGCCGACACCTGTTCCACCCACCGCGACCTACACTCCAACACCGGAACCAACCGCGACGCATACACCAGAGCCGACTGCGACGCCCACTAGCACTCCAACGCCAGAGCCTCCCTCGACCGCCGTCCCGACCGAAGCGCCGACGTCCACTCCGGTACCACCCACGGGTACTGCCGTTCCAGTTGCAAGGTCAGAGCCCACGGCTACGCGGACAGCTACTCCGACATCGACACCCGTACCCACGGAAGTCGCAACATTAACGCCTGTACCTACCCACACGTCAGTCCCGACCGTGGCGCCATCGCCTCCGTCGCCGACAGCGGAACTTGAACAGCCAGTTGATGACACCGAAGACGTAGAAGGTCCGATTGGTTCTGACGAGAGCGACGACGAGATTCCGGTTGGACTGATTATCTTCGCCGTGACCGCGTTCTTGATCTTGGGTGCCGCGATAGCAATGTTCATCACGTTGAACAGTCGAGCAAACCGCCAATTGGTTAATGCCCGAAATCCCGAGCCGACTCCGCCCAGCAATAGCGAAGCCGGTACCCGGTCAGAAGATCCGGCCGAGGAGGAGGATGACGACGACAACGGAGGCGGGGATCAGCGCAGGTACGACTCGCTGCGATACGGCAGGCGATAGCTGCGCGAATTGCCATTTTCGGCGCGCTGTAAACCGCTGATTCTTGTGTACCCGCTTTGCTATGTTTACGGCATTGAGTTACTCGCCACGTCACAGTTGATCTGATCGCGCCGATGAAATACACCGTATCCAGCCAATCTTGGCGTACACGAGCTCGCATGAAATTAGGTAAACTGTCGGCGTTGACGGCGTTTGCCTTTGTTTTATTCGCGGCGACCAACGCCGGGTTGCTGTGGCTCGCCACGGATGGCAACGAAATCGTTCGAGCCGAACATTCTCAGACGCCGAATCACTTTGAGGTGGTACCCGGAAACTCAAAGCTGCACCTCTCTTGGCGTCCGGACGCGGGGCACACGTACCAGTTGCGTTGGCGGGTCGGTGATGCGGCAGGATCGCGCTGGAACGAGGTGTCGGATCCGGGTAAGTACAGGTACGAAATAACGGGGTTGGCGAACAGAACTGACTACGACGTTCAAGTGCGCGGCATGGCCGAGCATTCGTCGACAGCTTCCCAAAACATTTGGAGCGACTGGACCGCAGTTGAGTCGGCGGAACCGCGCGCGCTCGCAGGCTCGAGCAACGATCCTCCCACTTGGCGCGCAACAGTTGATCGCGTCACCATCGATGAAAACCGTGAATACATAGGTTCAATCGCGAAGTTTGAGGCCATCGGGGGCGACACCAACGACATTGTTAACTACGAGATATTGAACCCGGTTCGTGGCCCGTTCGCGATGAACGCTAAGACCGGCGATGTTTACGTTTACAAACGGCTGGATTTTGAGCAGACCGAGGAGTACGAAATTGAGGGCGCGGCAACGGACCTCGGGGGCGCGCAGATTCGTCACACGTTAACTATCGAAGTGGTTGACCTCGAAGGACCTGCAATCCCTGTTGTGAATCAGATCTGTGCGGGCAATGCGCGGGCGTTCCTGGTATGGGGGCAGACGATCGATGCCACTTACGACGTTCAATGGTCAGCGTATGTTGACGGCAACTACAACTACAGCTTGGTTGATGCGAGAAACTTGCGGGGCATCGATAGTGATCGGAGCATCGTCGAGAACTTGGCGAACGGGACCGAGTGGATCTTCCGCATACGGGCGGTGGACAAGGAAACTCTGGAACAATCTAAGTGGTCTGCAGACTATGTAGTCGTGCCATCCTCGGACGCGGGGCGGGCGAACAACCCGCCGACGTTCCGCCAGGACGATTACGGTTTCGAAGTCCGTGAGGAGCAGGTCGCGGGGATCCGCGTCGGATCTGTGTTGGCCACCGACGTTGATCCGTATTCGTATTTGACCTACTCGATCGCAGAGACCGACCCGCCGAACGCGCCGTTTGAGATCAACGAGGCGAGCGGCTTAATTACTACCACCGACCAGTTGGACTACGAATCGGTTGCGGTCTACAGCTTAACTGCTGCGGTCAGGGATCTCTGCGGAATTGAAGCCAGAACGAAAGTCGCGGTTTCGGTGACCAACGCCATCGAGGTGGATGTTCCAGCGACCACTCCGCTCGCACCTGCGGTCGCCGTCGGTCATGAACAAGCAGTCGTCCACTGGGACAACTTCACCGATTTCAAATACGACCTCGACTGGCGGCGGATCGACGAGCGGTTCGAACTGAAGCCGAAGGATGCAAATGCGTCATCGCCGAGGGTAGTCGAGATTGACGACTCGGGAGTGCAATACGCGTTCAGAATTCGCGCACGCAACCTGCTCGGGCAAGCCGGTTCGTGGTCGCCGGAAACGGTCATAACGCCATCGACCGAGGCGCCGACCGTACTGCCTGTCGTATCTCCACGCGAAGGCGCGTTGCTAGGCGACACCCTTCCCTACCAGGATCACATCAATCTTCGCAAAGGACAAGACGTATTCGTCGGAGTGAATCTCTTCAACGTCGACGGCGGCTTGGACAACTCGCTATTCGACCGCGACGACATCACCGTGCGTTGGTCTTCGCGGATCGGTAGTCTTGAAGATCCTGAAGCACGTTCCACCATCTACACGGCACCGCATCAGGAAGGTGATTTCGCTATATACGCGACGGCTTTGCAAGCGATACCGAGTGGCGCAGTTGAGGTCCGAGTTCGCATACCGGTCAGAGTGATTGGTGAAGACCAAGATGTTCGGTTCTATACCGGCGGCCAACCCGATCCAGAGCAAACTTCGTATTTGGGGGATGACTATAGCGTCGCGACCTACAAACGCGGCGGACGGTACGATGTTCCGGATACTGCCGGGGCGTCGTTCTTCGTGCCGCCGTTGTCGATACCCGTTCGCGACTGGATCGGTGTCCGTCTAATTGAAGGCGCGTCTGCATCTGTGCTGCAATCGGATGTGCGTAGATTTGACACCGTCGGCAACTGGTACGGAGCTGACTACGTATCGTCAGACGATTTGCCTTTGACCGGTCTGACGTTCACTCAGGCGGCCGAAGTTTGCCTGCCTGTGCCCGAGGCATCCGCGGCGGCGTTGGACGATACCGAGATCATGCTTTTACTCGACAACGGCGTGCAGCAGCTTCTTAACTCGCCAACTCGCCAAACCGCTGATTCCGCCAACAACGTCCCGGCGCAAGTGTGTGCGAAAGCTGGCACCTTCGATGGAGTGATCTTCTTGGTGCAACCTGAGGCGCCTGAGCCGACGGTGACGCCTGTGCCGCCGACTCCTACTCCTACGCCGACACCTGTAGAGGTTCCGCCGACCGTCGTGCCGACTCCAGTCGACACGCCCGTGCCGCCACCTGCGCCGACCGCGGTGGTCTTCCCGCCGACCGTGACGCCAACGCCGACCGACACGGCAACGCCGGTTCCGACAGCGACCGACACGCCTGTGCCAACTGATACACCGACGCCAGTTCCAACTGACACACCAACACCGGTGCCGACGGCGACCGACACGGCAACGCCGGTTCCGACGGATACGCCGGTTCCGACGAACACGCCGACTCACACCCCGGAACCGACGAGCACGTGGACGCCGAAACCGACTGAAGAACCGACGAACACGCCAACGCCGACCAGCACCGCGACATTAGTGCCAACAATCGCGCCAACGGCCACGCCGACGGAAACTCCGACTCCTGAACCGACGATTGCGCCTCCGATCGATGAGAATGAAGAAGATTCATCAGCAACCGGATCAACCGGATGGATCGTTGCGATCGTCGTGTTGGCCATTCTCGCAGCGGGAATAGGCGCTGGTGCGATGATCTATCGCTCACGCATGGCACCGCCGGAATCCGATGGCGATGACTCGCCGGACGTAACCGAATCTGACGGAGATTCAGACGGTTCGTCAGGCGATGACGACGAACCTCCGACCAAAGATGACACGGACGATTACGAGACGCTGCGGTACGACATGCCGAGAGGCGGTTGATCGGCCGGAGTGGCCGAGTCCTGAGCGCCCGATGATTGGAAAATGGTCGGGGAGCCGGGATTTGAACCCGGGACCTCTTCGTCCCGAACGAAGCGCGCTACCAAGCTGCGCCACTCCCCGACACCACCCTCGATTATATGTTGAGGGGTGTGACGGCAATCGTAACGCGGTGCCTGACACACCTCGCTGCGGCGTCCGGCGATTGGTGCTAGCCGAAGCGTGAGAACGCTAGGACGGATGCCCCCAGGAGGCTGACGTCGTCGCCGAGTTGGGTCACGGATACCGGCACGCCACGCGTTTCGTATCGAGGCAGTCCATAGGTCCTGACAGCGTCGATCACCTCGTCCCAACGATTTTCCAAACTGTGCACGACTCCGCCCCCAACGATGACGCCGTCGGGGTCGAGGACGGCGAGGATGCTGGCTATGCCGCGACCAACGTTTTCGATGACCTGCAGGACGACCTGTTCGGCTACTGGATCGCCTAGTTCAGCGGCCTCGAACGTTAGACGAGCATCGATTTTGTTGATATCGCCGTTTGCGAGTTCAATCAACTTTGTCGCGCTAGTTGGATAGAGTTTTGCGGCGTTTCTGCCCATCCTGCCGATGTTAGGGCCGGAAGCGTTGCCTTCGAAACAGCCGTGGCAGCCGACTCCGCAGCTGAGGGCATCGGGATCCGTACGAACAGTGATGTGCCCAAGTTCGCCGGCCTGACCGGTGGAACCGGTAACCATCTCGCCGTTGGCGACGATGCCGCCTCCTATACCTGTGCTGATAGTGACGTATACGAGGTTTTTTGCATCTTTGAACGGTCCGAACCTAGTCTCAGCAAGCGCGGCAAGCGTGGCGTCGTGACCGATGGCAACGGGCAACGAAGTCAGGCGTTCGAGATCGGGCTTCATGGATTTGCCGTGCCATCCAGTGAGGTTAGGTGGATGGTCGTATGTTCCGGAGGCCGGGTTGATCGGGCCGGCGGTTGAAACCGTTAAGCCGACCACACCGTCGGCATCGCCAGCTACGTGGTGAACTAGATTCGAAAGTCGTTCAGCAGCGTCTTCGATTCCCCGTTCCGGCGTCGTAACGTCATGGGCTTCGCCCAATATCTGGCCGTCTCTCGTCACGAGAGCGGCGCGGATTTGGGTGCCGCCAATGTCTGCGGCTACGGTCAGGTTGGAATTGCTGTGCCTCTTGATCATAAGTAGGGATGTTATATCGCGGGGTTTGTTGCGACATTGGCGTATCGGGAGCCACGATGTCGATAGGTTGTTTAACCTGAATCAACATGGATATCGAAGAACTACGATCGCGGGCGCTTGACCAACTGCTGCAGAATGTTCGAACTGGGTTTGATCCGTACTACCGGCAGCAATTCACGTTTGTGATGCCGTCGATCGGGCGCTACGAGTGGCAATGGTTCTGGGATTCATGCTTTCACGCTATCGCCTTGTCGACGCTCGATGTCGAGTTGGCGAAACGGGAGTTGGCAACGCTGCTGATTCCTCAGCGGGACAATGGGTTCGTGGGTCACATCACGTACTGGGGGCGATGGGGGGCATTTTTCAGCTCATTCGCCGGGCAGAGCAGCTTCGGCGACTGGCGACGTCGCAACTCGGGGATGATTCATCCGCCCGTGTTGGCACAGGCACTTCTGCGAGTATGCGAGGAGTCTGGCGATGCGGATTATCTGCAGATAATGTTGCCGAAGGTTCGACGTTTCTACGAATGGTTGCGCAGAGATCGGGATCCAGATTCAGACGGATTAATCGGGGTTGTTTCCCCGTACGAGTGCGGGTTGGACAATTCGCCGGCATATGATGCCGAGTTGGGACTGAGTCGCCCGAAACGCCGGCAGTTGCTCATCAAGAATTGGCTGCTGGACTGGCACAATGCGCTATTTGGCAAGGGCCACAGTTATGCGCATTTGCGGGAACGGAATAGATTCATATTGATCGAGCCGTTCATGAACGCGGTGTATGCCGACGGTTGGGATGCGATCGCGACGATGCACCGATTGCTCGACCAGCATGACGAGGTTCAGTCGGCTGAGCAAACGCGGGACATAACGACGCGTGCTCTGAACGAGCAGTGTTGGGATGCGTCGCTTGGCCGGTGGATGTACTTGCGAGGTGCGGAGAGGGTACCAGACCAGACGCTGGCGGTGGGTTCGATTTTCCCCATAATCATCAACGGTCAGGATCGCGAAAAGGTGTCGGAGGTTGTCGAGCGCTACTTGACGAACGAGGATGAGTTTTGGACGCCTTATCCAGTTCCTAGCGTCGCCAGGTCAGAATCTACGTTCGATCCCGAGGGCGAATCGACGATCTGGCGTGGTCCGGTGTGCATGAACCTCAATTGGCTGCTCGCTCGTGGGTTGAGACGGCATGGGTTCGAAAATGTCGCCGAGGAGATCGAGGCCAAATCGATCGATATGATCAGTCGCGATTTCCGCGAGTTCTATTCGCCAGTAACGGGCCGGGGAATGCGAGGCACCGATTTCGGCTGGGCTACGGCTGCTGTCGACTTTTTGGCTGCGCAGCCTTAGGTAATGGTCGACGGTTCCCCTGAGACCGCGGCTTGCGCTTCTGCGTTGCCGCCCACAATCACGCCTGTTGACATGAAGATTGCGCGTTCGGCGATGTTGGTTGCCCGGTCGGCCACGCGTTCGATGTTGTGCGCTGCCCACATCAGGTAGGTTCCGCGCACGGCGCGCTCGCGGTCATCTTCGACCAACGCAAAGATGTCTGTTTGCACCTTCACGTAGAGTTGATCGACCATATCGTCGTCATTTTCAATTTCGATAGCCAATCGGGCCGAATCGGCTCGATCAGATGTGGTCATCGCGTCGATGCTGCGTTTCATCATCGAGACTGCGAGGTCGGCCATCTTCGGAATGTCTTCGAGCTCTTTTAGCGGCGCTTCGTGACCCATGTTGATGGAGACTTTGGCGATGCCCTCGGCGTAGTCGCCCATCCGCTCAAGCTCGTTGGCGATGAACATCATGCCGATGATTCGCCGAAGGTCGACCGCGAGCGGAGCTTGGCGCCGGATCTGCTCAACGCATTCGTTCTGGATTTTCGTTTCCAAATCGTCAATGCGGTCATCCTCGACAATGACTTGTCTCGACGTGTCCAAGTCGCGATTTTTGAGCGCTCGGACTGATTTAAAAATGGCGGTTTCTACCAACCCGCCGAGAAGGACAATCTCGGCTTCGAGGTGGGCAAGTTGGTAGTCTAGTTGTTCATTGGGCATGCTGTGCAGCCCCCGATTTCTCAGCCGATGCGGCCGGTTACATAGGCTTCTGTGCGCGGGTCAACGGGATTTCCGAAAACCTGTTCATTGGTACCGTACTCGATGAGGTGCCCGACTCGGTCTTCACCGACCATCATGACGGCCGAGTAGTCGGAGATGCGAGTCGCTTGCTGCATGTTGTGGGTCACGATGATGATCGTGACTTCCGACGACAGCTCGCGAATCAAGTCTTCGATCGCTTGCGTCGAGATCGGGTCGAGTGCCGATGCCGGTTCATCCATCAGGACGACATCCGGGTCGACGGCGAGGGCACGGGCGATGCAGAGACGTTGCTGCTGCCCACCTGAAATGCCGAGTCCGCTATCGTCCAAGCGGTCTTTCACTTCGTCCCACAGCGCGGCGCGGCGCAACGATTCTTCCACTACGCGGTCGAGGTCATCGGTCAATCCGTTTACTCGAGGTCCGAAGGCGACGTTGTCGTAGATGCTCTTCGGGAACGGGTTAGGATGTTGAAAGACCATTCCGATGCGGAAACGAATGTCTGTAGGATCGACGTCTTCGTCGTAAACGTTGACGCCCTGATACTTGATGCTGCCAGTAATCCGAGTGCCGGGGATCAGGTCGTTCATGCGGTTGAAGCAACGCAATACAGTGCTCTTGCCACATCCAGATGGGCCGATCAATGAAACGATGGCGTTGCGCGGGATCTGCAACGACACGTCTTCGACGGCCAGTGTAGAGCCGTAAAAGACGCACGTATCCTCGGCCTCGAGAACAAGCTCTCGATCATCGAACGTGATGATTGATTCAGGCATAGAGGTTCATGCTATTCAGCGTATGTAAATCCTACTTTGCAACCAATCAAATTGGCGCGCATTTAACGTTTCCACTGGCCGTAAATGGGTGCGACGGGTTTGTACAGCCCGGAATGTGTTGCAATCCGTTGACGCTAAAGCGCCTTGAACCAATCTAGGGATTCTTCGGTTCGTCCCGACGGGTTGTATTCCGCCCCGGCCCAGCCCGTGTAGCCCAATTCGTCGAGTTTGCGGAATATGAACGGATAGTTGATCTCGCCGGTTCCGGGTTCGTTACGACCAGGCGTATCGGCGAATTGGACGTGTTTGATGCTGGGAAGGAGTTCGCCGAAGGTCTCACTTAAACGGCCTTCCATGATCTGCATGTGGTAGAAATCGTACTGGAGGAAGACGTTGGAATGATCGGCGTCTGCGATGGCTTTCATGCCTTGGTAGGAGTTGTGGATGAGAAAACCTGGTTGATCCTTAGTGTTGATCGGCTCGACGAGCGCCAAAACGCCGACTTTTTGTAGCTCTGAGGCTGCGTACTGCAAGTTGTCGATGTAGGTGCGATAAGCGGTGTCGAAGTCTGCACCTTCGGACAACGGGCCGATGCCAGTGTTAACACCGATACAACCAAGGCCGGCGGCGTACTCGACGCCCAACGCGACCCGCTCTTGATAGAGTCCGATTTTGTCCGGTAGGAGCGGCAGATTGTTTTGACCAGTATCGGGATCGGCGACCGGGAGGTTGATGATCACATGCTTCAAGCTGTTGCGCTCAAGCCGCTCTTGGATCGCTTCGACCGGCTCAGAATATGGAGCTTGTATCTCGACGCCTTCAAATCCGGCTCGCGCCGCGGCGTCGTAACGGTCGAGCAGCTCATATTCGTTGAACATGAACTGAATGTTAGCGTTGATTTTCGGCATATCAGTTGCCGGGATCGAATCAGATGGGATCGATGTTGGCTACGGCGACGCCGATGGCGACCGCGGAGAGCAACAACAGAGTGATCATCAGGATTATCTTCATGTGGCGAGTTTGGTCTGTGTTACAGGGTCTAGAATTGATGCTTGCGGCGTCGCCCAGACATACAACGTCCTGCGCGATGCCCAATCTTGCATGATAACTGTTCCGAGTCGATGTGTGAACCGCTACGATGCGTCTTGAAGAGATAATGACAGCCCCAGTGCTGACGATAACGGCGGAATTGAGCGTCGCAGAAGCTGCCAAACAGATGAGAGGGAATGATGTTGGCTCGCTGGTGGTGGTCCGTAAAGGCGTTGTCGAAGGCATCATAACCAGCTGGGATGTGGCTGTTGGTTGCGTTGGCTCAGGCGAAGATCCGAACTTATGCCCGATACTGTTGCATATGAGCAGCCCGGTGCACACCGCGCAGCCCGACACGGATGTGGTAGAGGCTGCCAGAGTCATGTCGCAACGTCGGATTTCGCGATTGCCAGTGGTTGACGACAACGGCAAACCGGTAGGGATTGCCACATTTTCGAATATCAGCCGGGTTGTGCAGCAGTTGGCGAGCGATATCTTCTCCGGTTGGGACAGGACGCCGGTGTCGGTGACCATCAATCGCGAGCTTTTGTCATAGTAGGTTCCAATGTTCGAGACGTTATCTGACCGACTGACATCCGCGCTGGGCACCTTGACCGGCAAGGGTAGGTTGTCGGAAAAAGACATCGAGGCCGCCCTTCGACAAGTCCGTATGGCGCTGCTGGAAGCCGATGTCGATTTCAAGGTCGCTCGCGGCTTCGTGTCGAAGATACGGGAAGATGCTCAGGGCGAAGAAGTCATTAGATCGCTGACACCGGGCCAGACGGTCGTCAAGATCGTTCAGGACAACCTGGTCGAAGTTCTCGGCGGCGACAGCGCGCAATTGCAGCGGGGCGATACGCCACCCAGCGTAATAATGCTCGTCGGTCTGCAAGGCGCGGGGAAGACGACTGCGGCTGCCAAGTTGGCGCTGCACATCAGGCGTGAGTGGAACCAGGAAGTGATGATGGCGGCTTGCGACCTACAACGTCCGGCTGCCGTGGAGCAGTTGTTGACGCTAGGCAAGCAGATCAGTGTTCCCGTGTACAACGAGAACGCGCGTAAATCCACGCCGTTGAAGGTCGCGAAGAACGCGTTGGACCGTGCCCGGCGCGATCGAACCCACTGGTTGATCATCGACACCGCCGGCCGATTGGCCATCGACGATGACCTGATGTCGGAACTGGAAGACATCAAATCGGCGGTCGATCCGATAGAGACTTTCTTGGTTGTTGACGCGATGACCGGTCAGGACGCCGTGAGATCCGGATCCGAGTTCAACCGGCGTATCGGACTTTCGGGGATGTTGTTGACGAAGATGGATGGTGATGCGCGCGGCGGCGCGGCGCTGTCGATGAAGTCGGTCACCGGGCTGCCAGTGAAATTTATCGGCGTCGGCGAACGCCCCGAGCAGTTTGAGGCATTTCATCCGGAGCGGATCGCACAACGCATCCTCGGCATGGGCGATGTCACGACGCTGATCGAGAGAGCGCAGCATCAGATCGACGAAGACGAAGCTAAGCGGTTGGAACAGCGGTTGCGACGTAACGAGTTCGATCTCAACGACATGCTGGAGCAGTTCCGTTCAATACGGCGTATGGGTCCGCTATCCGATGTGTTGGGGATGATCCCGGGTCTGGGCGGGCTACGCGGCTCCAACGCCATGAAAAACGTCAACGAGAAGCGCATGTCGCAGGTGGAGGCGATCATACTGTCGATGACGCCGCAAGAGCGCTCGAATCCGAGGTTGCTCAACGGTTCGCGACGACGGCGTGTTGCAACCGGTTCTGGGACATCGCCATCGCAGGTAAATCAGCTCTTGGGTCAGTATCGCCAGATGCAGAAGATGATGAAACGCATCAGCGGGCCCGGCGGAGAACGGGCGCTTCAAAACATGATGCGCGGTATGCGCTGAACCGTGTTCTGCGGTTTCGTCCCGCTGGTTATTGGCGCTCTTGGCGGTTGACGCTCTTGAGCCGATCTCGCAACTTTTGCACTCCCGCGTCGATGCCGTCTTTGTGGGCAAAAATGCTCGAGCCGGAGATGAAGGTGTTGGCTCCGGCGTTGCGGGTAGAGCCAATGGTTCCGGACTTGATGCCGCCGTCGACGGCGATCTCAAAGCGATTGTCGGAGTGGACGGACTGCATCATCGAGAGTGCTTCGCTGATCTTCGGGAGCGTGTCGGGTATGAATTCTTGTCCGCCGAGGCCGGGCTCGACAGTCATCACCAATACTCGCCTGATACGGTCGGCAACTGCCCAAAGCGCCGATACGGGAGTGCGCGGTCGGATTGCCACAGCAGGTGCAGCACCGGCTTCGAGGATGATGTCGATGGTCTGGTCAACATCCGCTACTCCTTCGATGTGCACGGTGATGATGTCGCCGCCGGCTTCGGCCAATGGAGGGATGAGATGCTCTGGCGAACGGTCCATCATGTGAACGTCGATCGGTTTGGTGGCGTGGCGCTTGACGGCTTCCAAGATCGGCGGGCCGAAGGTGAGGTTGGGGACGAAGTGGCCATCCATCACGTCGAAATGGAACTCATCAACGCCTGCTTTCTCGGCGGCTTTGATGGAATCGGCGAGGTATCCGAAGTCGGCAGATAGGAGCGATGCGGATATCTTTGCGGGTATGAGGTTCAATCGACGTTCGACTCTCTGAAGAACTCGTCGGATTCGAGGTAGTCTTCGTAGTCTTCGCCGATGTCCTCGGGGGTTTCAGCGACATCTACCTCTTGTCCCTCTGGGTTCACGTTCACCCAGCCCTCCTCTGTTGGGGCGTCGTAGCGCGACACGTCTCGCGATGGATTTAGCGCGGCTGAAGGTACGCCGAACAGGCCACGCTCAACCATAGTGGGTGATACGGCGTGAATCAGGTCGTCCTCAGCCTTCAAAGCGTCCAATGCGGCTTGCGCAAGTTGTTGCACATCCGGTTCGCTGCTGGAAACCGCGAGCGAAAGCATCTCCCGCGCTTGCGGCGTTCCAATTTGCACCAGCGTTTGGATCGTCGCTTTCTGGACTTCAAGGATGTGGTCGTCGAAGGGTTCGGACAAGCTTTGAACATCGTCGTCGCCCGCGATGCTGCCGAATGCCAACACCGCTGATACGCGCACGTTCGGGTTGTTGCTGAAGAAACCGTCCTCGATCGTCGGTAGCCAAGAACGGTCTCCGGATTCTCCCATCGCCAATAGGACATCCGACATGAGGGCCGGGTCGTCCATCGCCTCGTCGAACATGCTGTCGATGATGTCGGGCGAATCTTCGTGCCGCATGGCCGCTAACGTCCGGAGCGCCATTCCCCGCGCTGAAGGCTCGTCGACGTCCGTAGCGTTTCGGAGCGCGTTAGCGATGCGTGCGAAGGCTGTGCGCGACACGTTTCTTGACTGGGACGGCTCGGAGAACGCGTGGAGTGCCTCCGCAGCGGCAGTGCGTATTTCCGCCGATTCGTCGCGTTCCAAGACATCGATCAATGAGTTCGCGATGTTGAAACTGCCGCCATTCGACAGGGCGCGCACGCATTCCAATCGCACTTCTGCCTCCGGAAACGTAAGCGCAGCTCTGAAGAGGGCATCGAATTCCAACGAGCGATCAATCTCGACCACTTCCCGGAGTTCGGCGACGGTTTCCGCTACGTCTTTAACCTGCCACTCGTTCCAAGTTGCGACGATTAAACGTGCTTGAGCATCGTCAATGCCCGACAGTTCCCGGAGCACGTCGGACACTCCGGAGCCGGCATCGAGTCCGGGTTCAGCGTTAATTGAAGGGTCGGTGTTCATCGGTAAGCAATATCTGCGTCGAAACGCGTTAGGATGCGGTCGCGACCTCCACGCCTCGAGTTCGAACCCAAGGTACCACACGGGTGCCGAAGACCGGCTCCGGCTCCGAGCCGATCGCCTCGACATGGTTCAAGGCTTCGTAGACGTTCCCTGAAATCATCGTGTTCTTGACGCGCCCTACGATCTCGCCGTCTTCGATCAGGAAACCGAGCGATAAATTCGCCCTGAAGTCGCCGCCGAGTTCATTCCCCTGTCCAGCACCTAACAGTTGCTCCACCAACACGCCTTCTCCATCGAAGATCTCGGAGTTGGGCGTTTCGCCGCCGGACATCATGATGTACGACGTAGCGGGAGATGGCGTGGTCGCGACACCGCGGAGACCACACCCGGTGGACGCTGTTCCGGTCTCACCGGCGGTCTGCAGATCGTGGAATGGCTCTCCGATCACGCCGTCACGAACGAAGTCAAGGCGACGAGAAGGTATACCTTCATCGTCAACGGCATGCGCTTGCGGCGTCAGGGGATGCAGCGGGTCGTCACAAATGGTGATGCGTTCATCGAGCATCTTCTCGCCCCACCGGTCGATCAGTGGCGACGAACCAGTCGCTACGTTCTTGCCGTTGAAACCCGACAACAAAGGCCGGAGGAACGCGCTCGTGAACCCGCCGGGCGAAAAGACTACAGGAAAGTCTTTACCACTTGGAGAGTCGACGATATTCTGCGAGTTGTGCAAGCGGCGAAGCATCTTTGCGACGATGTTGTCTACATCGTCTTGATTGATCGGTTTCGCGGTTACGATGCCGTCCCAGATGCTCAGCATGTCGGTTCCGCGAATCAGTTCAACGTCCATGAAGAATCCGCTGTTGGTCTGATGGTGGCCAACGTCGACGCCGACAGAGTTAATCAACCGCTGTTCGCCAGAAGACTTGTTTACATCAACCGAACACAAGGCTTCGGGATATTGGTTCAAGATCGCGTCGACAGCCATCCGCCCGAATGCCAGCATTTCTTCGTCCGAGAGATCAGCGACGCCGTGATCGAAGCTATCCACGGAGGAGTAATCGGCGGCATTCGGAAACTCGAACGAGGCTTCGGCACCGTATTCAGCGAGCGCCCCGACACGGTCGACGAGGTCGTCTATCTTGTCGGCATCGTTCGTGGATGAGAAACCTATCCGCCCATTTGAATTGATGATGCGTAGCGCAACGCCAGAAGATTGGCTCTGTCCGATGTTTTTGGGGCGGTTGGCCTCAAACTCGACGTGACGCCGTTCGGATGTTACGCCGAAAACCTCAGCTGAACCATGGGCAGCCTTCGCTCGGTCCAATAATCTCTCGTAACTGTCCACTAATCGCTCCTCAAGCTGCTGATCGCTGATATCGAATTATCAAGCACAATCGTCGATGCCCTTGGTTATGCCCCCGAGATCAAGCAGTTTCGGATGCGTATATGGGGGCTGCCGTTGGCGACCGGGAGCGGCATCTGTCCACCTTTTCCGCAACCGCCGCCTTGATTGACTTCGCGATCATTGGCAACCGCGTCGATGTTTTCGAGCGTTTCGAATAAGTTGCCGGACAACATCACCGGGCGAACTGCTTCCTGAACCTCGCCGTTCCGGATCATGTACGCCTCCCCCGAGGAGAACGTGAACATTTCGTGCTGGGTCATCCCTCCGTACCAGTTCTTGACGTAAACGCCCTCGTCGACACCTTCCAACAAATCGTCGAAAGTCGCTTCGCCGTTCTCGATGAATGTGTTGGTCATGCGCACGATTGGCGGAAATCGATAGTTGATGGCGCGGGCGTTGCCGGTTGGTGCTTCGCCCGTCTTTGCGGCGGTCTCGCGTGAATGAAGTCGCCCGACAAGAACGCCATCTCTGACAAGAGGCGTCACAGTAGCAGCCGTTCCTTCGTCGTCGTACTTGTAGCTCCCTCGCATCCCTGGCGTAGCGGCGCCGTCGGTAAAGTTAAGATGCTTGCCGCCGAAATTTCGGCCCATGTACATGAGTTCCTTGAGTTTTTCGTTCTCGTAGACGTTGTCGGCTTCGGAAAGGTGACCGAACGCTTCGTGCACGAATACTCCCGCGAGGATCGGGTCGAGGATCACAGTGCGTTGCCCACCCGACAACGGCTCCGCCATGAGCAAACCGACTGCGCGTTTCGCCGCCTTTGCAACATCGCCATCAAGGTCTTCGAATACACCGTAATCGCCTAAAGCGCCGATGCTGAACCCCGCCTGCTGCACGTCGGAACCCTCTCGCGCTTGCGCCGATATTCGGCTTATCGCGTGAACCAACTCTTGCTCGACGTAGGTCCCATCGGAGTTGCCGAAAGCGACCTTCCGAGAGTTGTCGCCATAAATGATGTCGGAGCTCACGATTCCGGGTTCGGACCAAACGATGTCGTTGTAGTGGTCGGCGAGTCTTATCTTCTCTTGGAGCGGGATTACTCGGGGGTCTTTGACGATGTGAGGTTCGACGATGTCGACGTGCGGTTCTACATCGGCGAGCATCGTCGTTTCGCCTTTGTTGCCAGCCGCTAAACTGCGGGCCTGATCAACCGCATCGCAGACTCGTTCTTTGAGGTCCCCCAGATCATTGAAGCTTGCGAAACCCCAAGACCCGCTCACGCATACTCGTACCGCGCCGCCCTTGGCGCTGGTCACATTGACGTCATCAAGCGTCCGACCGCGATACGTCAAACGCGTCGAGTCCGATTCCTCAATGCGAATTTCACAGTAGTCGGCACCGTGCCCAACCAATGCATCTTCAATTTGCGCTCGATAGCTCATATCCGGGAGTCCGACAGGTGATTGATATCGTCGTCGTGCGATTTATCTTCATCGTATCAATCGACCCCGTTGATTAGCCGTTTCGTTTTGCCGAAGTCCCAAGACGTTACCCTTACTCCATGGTGTCAAAACGTTACCCTTACTCCATGGTGTCAAACGAGCGCGATCGATACATGACAGCGGTAAATCAGTTGCTGTCATTGGCAGATTTCGAACGCAAGTCGCGCGCCAACCAGCCGCCCGATTGGCACCTGCGGCGAGTCGAACGATTGATGGAGATGCTCGGCGCTCCGCACCTCGCGACGCCGGTGGTGCACGTCGCAGGTTCGAAGGGCAAAGGCAGCACTTGTGCGATGATTGCCGCCGGGTTGACGGCGGCGGGATTCCGAACCGGTCTGTACACCTCCCCGCACCTTCACACGTTCACAGAGCGGATTCAGGTAAACGGCCGAAACATCTCGCAAAGCGGTTTTGCGGATTTGATCGACCAGCTTTGGCCTTGCGTCGAAGCGATCGAGAACTCCGGCGACCTCGGCGTGGTGAGCGTGTTCGAGTTGCTGACCTCCATGGCGTTCGTTCACTTTCGCGACAACGCTGACATCGCCGTTATCGAGACTGGACTCGGCGGCAGGTTGGACGCCACCAATGTCGTCGACCCAGAAGTCGCTGTGATCACTTCGATCAGCAAAGACCATGTGCGAATACTGGGCGACAAGATATCGCTGATCGCACGGGAAAAGTCGGGCATCATTAAGCTGGGCAGACCGACCGTTGTCGCCAAGAATCATCCTGTGACTTGGCGCGTGCTACGGGAGCGCGCATCCGAGGTTGGGTCGGAGCTTTTCAGCGCCTGTGCCTCATCACCGGTGTCCGCGACGGCTCCGCGGTTCGATGACGATCTCCGCCAAGAGTTCACCATCAAGCGTTGGCGACCTCCGAAGACGAACGTCTTAGCATCCGATGTTGCTTCAACAGCACCGATATTGCTCCCCTATCCAGACCCCGGCCAAAAGGACATTCAAATCAGGACTTCGCTGCTCGGCTCGCACCAGATCGATAACGCAAGAACAGCGGCCACCGTTTTGAATCTGCTCTACCGAAGAGGGCACACGTTTGATTTGAACGCGGCCATCGAGGGCATGTCGGATGCGGTCTGGCCGTGTCGAACCGAAATCGTCGAAGTGGAAGGATGGCCGCCAGTCATTCTCGACGGAGCTCACAACGACGCATCACTCAAAGCCCTAAAAGACACAGTCGGTGCTTATTTCAAAGGAGTTGCGGGCGCCAGCAACGGAGAAATCCGCGGGGACACCGCTGGTATTCCGAACATCTTCATCGTAGGCTCGACCGAAGGGCACGATCACGAAGCGATGATGCTTGAACTCGCGCAATCTGCTCATACGACGATTGCGACGCAGTCACGCCATCCAAAATCCGTTCCGGCACGGCGAGTTGCCAAAGTTGGCAGCGACAACGGCTTGGAATTTCGAGAGACATCTCGCGTCGATATTGCGCTCCAAACCGCGTCCGAATTGGTGCTTGCAAACCCCGAAATCAGGTTGATCATCGTCGCCGGCTCACTTTTCGTCGCAGCCGAAGCACGTGAGCATTTGTTGGAGATCGCACCGGAGATGTACGAAGATCTGGCGAGGCCTTACATGCTGGCGTATGAGGACACCGGAACGGCTAAAGGTAGAATCGGTTAAATGTAGCTTGTCTGATATCTGATAGAGGATCCGCCGACGAACACACAACCCGAACTTAACGATGAGTAGATACCCGGAAGAACGCAGAGCAGTAATCACCGGCATGGGCGCGATCACGTGCTTGGGTAAATCGCCGGATGAGTTTTGGACCAACCTGAAGAACGGCGTTTCAGGGGCGCGACCAATGGCGATCATTGATCCGGCGCAGTTTCCGTGCAAGGTATCGGGCGAAGTGCAAGATTTCGACCCTACCGAAGGTGGGTTGATACACCGCCGGGACGTGCGGCGTATGGGTCGGTTCTCTCAATACGCGGTACACGCGTCAGATCAGGCGATCAAAGATGCGGGGTTGGATCTGGAAACCGAGGATCGAGAACGTGTCGGCGTGTTGATTGGATCCGGCGCGGGAGGGCTGCCCGAGACAGATGAGCAATCGGTTGTTATGGCCCGCCGGGGCGCGCTGCGGATCAGTCCGTTTTACATCCCGGTAATGCTCGTCAACATGTGTTCCGCCAACGTCAGCCGCGTTTTCGGATTATTGGGTTACACGAATACATGCGTAACCGCGTGCGCAGCTAGCACACAAGCGATTGGCGAAGCGGCGGAGGTGATACGGCGAGGTGCGGCAGATGTGATTTTGACAGGTGGCGCGGAAGCCGGCATCTGCGAACTCGGCATGGGCGGCTTTTCCACGATTCATGCCTTGTCCACCCGCAATTGTCCGCCCGAAGAAGCATCAAGGCCATTCGATGCCGACCGCGACGGTTTCGTGCCCGCTGAAGGGTCGGTGATGTTCGTGATGGAGAGCTTGGCGCATGCGAAGGCGCGTGGGGCTAATATCTTGGCTGAGATCACCGGTTGGGGCGTATCATCGGATGCCTTCCACTTGGTGCAGCCACACGACGAGGGCAAAGGCGCCGCTCTCGCCATCAAATTGGCGTTGGCCGACGCAGAACGGAACGTCGAGGAAATCGACTACATCAACGCTCACGGCACATCGACACCGCTAAACGACAAATCCGAGACGTTGGCCATCAAACGAGCATTCGGTGACCACGCCTACAACGTACCCATCAGCAGTACCAAATCTATGATCGGCCACGCGCTAGGTGCGTCAGGCTCGATGGAGGCATTAGCCTGCATCGGCAGTATTCGCGATCAGGTTTTGCATCCCACGATCAACCTCGACACACCCGACCCCGACTGCGATCTCGACTACATCCCGAAGATGGCCCGCGAAACCAAGGTTGACGTAACCCTATCCAACAGTTTCGGCTTCGGTGGGCAGAACGCCTGCTTGGTGATCGAGCGGTTTGGCGGGTAGGTAAGTCACCGACTTACTCGCGGCCATTCGACCGGTTTGTCAATCCTTGCCCAGCAGACGATGCTCGCCACCTGACGAATTCGAAATCTTCGCGTTTACCAACCCGGCGCCTCTTCCCGCTCGATCTTGGCCTCGTCCAAATCCATGCCGATGCCCGGAGTGGTCGGAATCGTGATCATGCCATCGACCGGGTTCACGGGATCGGCGAGAAAGTGTTGGTGGATGCGGTTCCACTTGATGAGGAACTCTTGATACGGGGTGTGGATCGGTGATTGGGTTACGGAGACTTGGATGCCGGCGGGCGATGAATGTCCGTGCGGGATGGTGATGAGGTCGGCCGCGGTGGCGAGCGCCATGATCTTCAACGTCTCCGAGATGCCGCCGGCCCAGAAGATGTCGGGTTGGAGGATGTCAAGCGCTTCAGCATCGATGAAGCGTTTGAAGCCCCATCGGGTGTACGTGTGTTCGGCACCGGAAATCGGGATGTTGGTCTTCTCGCGGATCTTGCGATAGGAATCGATGCGGTCGGGCATCGCGACCTCTTCGAGCCAGCGAGGTTGACAATCCTCGATCGCGGCGGCGAGCTTGACGACGTAGTTAACGTCCATCGCCTGCCAGCAGTCGAGCATGATGTCGTAACCTTCGCCAACCGTATCGCGCAACGTCTCGACCATCGCAACGTTGGCTTTGAAACCGTCATGGCCTGACATCGGACCGTATCGGAAGAACCACTTCTGCGCGGTGTACCCGAGAGATTTCGCCCATTCCGCGCGCTCGCGGACCAAACCCATGTCGGTCACGTTGAATCCGAGCATTGACGCGTACGCCGGTACCGCTTGCCTAGTGGGGCCTCCAAGCAAGATGTAGACGGGAACGTTTAAGGCTTTGCCCTTAAGGTCCCACAGAGCGCAATCGACAACCGAGATCGCCATCATCGCCTGACCGTGTCGTCCATGGACCTGAGAACGGTGCATGATGTCCCACAGAAACTCAGTTGCCATCGCGTCACGGTTCAGCAATAGGGGCGTCAGGTGCTTGTCGACCAAGTAAGCGACGGTCTCATCCACCGGGCCCCCGATGCCGATCGCACCATCGTCGGTTTCGATCTGTATGAAGTACGCGTCGTGCTCGATGCGGTTGAGCTTCGATTGATCGGTCATCACACCCGCACGCCGCTTCGAATCCCGGAACTCCTCGTAAACGTCGAGCGGCATCACCAACCGTTCTTCCCAGAACTCGCCTTCGGTCTCAAAAGATCCGAAGACGTGCCTGATCCTAACGTTTGATATCTGCGTCATTGCAACCCCTCGGTTACTTCATTCCATCACTGGGCGCGGTTGCGTGCCCGCTCCAGCTCAATCTTCGCGCGCTTAGATTTCCTGACCAAATAGACGGTGACACCTACGAAAGCGATTGAGACGAAGATCCACAGGATGGTGCCCAGCACCAGGTTGGAACCGCCGCGGGAGCGCTCGAACACTTCGGTTGCAAGCGTCAGCTTAGCGTCTCCTAGTTGCGGGTGCTCGATGACGACGTCAATCGCCCAGACGCCCTTTTCCTCCATCTCGAGTCGTCCGACGTAGTAATCGCGATCGACTGGGGAATTGAGAGCTGGAGCCACCTGTCGGACACCGTGTTCGGACGGCGTGGCGTAGACCTTGACGATGGCGTCAGGCACGATGGCATCGGTGTCTCGTTCGTGGACTTGGACAGCGTAAGTGAGTGTGCCTATGATGACCCGTCCGGGGGATTGGTGGACGATCACTCGATAGTTGCCCGCGCTTTCGTCGGCGACGATTACGTAGGGTCCGGAGGTCAGAGTCAGAGGTTGTGCCGACGCGGTTTGTGTTGCGAAAAGTGCTGAGAACGCAAGCGCGGCAAGAATTGCGGCGGGTACGGGAATTGCTCCCAGCATGTTGAAAAGGATCCGCGACATCTAGATACAACGATAATCCATGAGGCGATCTCCCTCGATGCAATCGTTGGGCGCGATGTCAGACCGTTTAAGGACTGGTCGGTCTCCCGATCGCGGATAATGACCACATGCCAGAAGCACCAGATCTGCACGTGTTGCGAGAGTATCTAGCGCCTCGAGTTTTGGGACGGGAAATCACCTCGGTGCGCGAGTTACGGCCATTGGTCGTCAGGAATTTGGCGGGCTCGTCATTGGGCGAACACGCGGCGGGACGAGTGATCGAAGACTTGGGACGCAAGGGGAAGCTGTTGATCATGTCCTTGTCCGGCGAAATGTCGATGGTTGTCAGCCCAATGTTGACCGGCGAGTTGTCGTTGGCAGACCCCGGCAAGCGGATGTTGAAATCGACGATTTTGACGATTAACTTAGGCGATGACGCGCAAATCCGCTATACGGACGTTAAGCGAATGGGTCAGATCTATTATCTCGAGTCGACTCGCTTGGGAGAGATCACGCGCGTCGCAGATCAAGGGCCGGACGTGCTCGACGAACCGCTCTCTCTCCCAGATTTCACAGTGTCACTGAAACGGTATCGTGGCGAAGTGAAGGGCGTTCTGACACGTGGGCAACTGGTCGCCGGGATCGGCAACGCGTACGCTGATGAGGTACTTTGGGAAGCTGGGATCTATCCCTTCAGAAAGGTGACACGGTTGAATGGCGAAGAGGTTCTGAGGTTACATGATGCGACGTACCGAGTGCCGACTCAAGCAGCGACGAGGTTGCAAGAGATATTTGGTGCGGACCACCCGCGGAAAGAGCGAAGATTTCTAAGCGTGCACGGTAAATCGGGAACTCCCTGTCCAAAATGCGGCACTGTTATCAGTTCAGTGAAATCACGACAACGCGACACTAACTTCTGTCGTCACTGCCAACCCGGCACGATGTTTGAATGAAACATTTCCCGTTTTTCGCGGGATAAGGGTTATATAGAATCTCACCTAGAGCGACGAAGGACTCGTAAATCGTCTTTTCACTCGCCAAGTCTCACTGAATCGGAACTCGATAGTTGGATCTCAATGACATCACAGGTATCTCCGCGGTCGCGCGCGATGTCGCATTCGTTGTCGTTTGCATCGTGCTGACAATCGCGGTGCTCCTGATCCTGTCCGGTGTCCGGAAGGCGACGCGTCGATTGAACGAAGCGATGGATCGTGTTGACAACTTGTTGGACACGGTTGTCGCGGCTCGCGATTCGCTTACAGCGTTTAGGCAACGGGTCCGAAACAGAAACAAAGTCGGAACGGACAATTCCGATGGCGGATTCAACGTCGTTAGCTGGTTGCTTACTCCGCTTGGTTATTTGATCGGCCAACGATTCAAACGGCGTTCACGTGACGACGAAACAATAAACAGGTGAGGAACAATTCCGCACCTGAAAGATCGAAAGAAACGGAGACAAAAATGGCTAACGGAAGTGGAGACAGTTTTCTCGCAGGCGTCATTATAGGGGGCATCGCGGGCTTCGCAGTCGGAGTGTTGCTTGCACCCAAGTCTGGATCCGAGATGCGGGCTGATTTGCTCGACCGCACCGACAGCGCGCGTGAGCAGATTTGGGACCGCACCGGTTCGGCACGCGAACAATTCATGAACCGCACCGGAACCGCTCGCGAGCAGATGGAAAACCTGCTGGACACAACTAGCCAGCGTCTTGATGAGATACGTGCCGAGGCCGCCGGGATCGCATCGACTTTGCGACAACGCGTGACCAAAAACGCGTCTGCCGATGAAGACGAGATGCCTGTAATGGCCGAGTTCGAAACCGCACCTCAGGTCGACGAACAAGAACGCGTCTAACTGAATTCGAAGCGTTGCGTCGGACTCCTGTCACCTCGGGATGACTGTGGCGGCAGGAATCCGTTGGCGCACCGAATCAGGACTCACCTGTAATGTCTAACGGTGATCGACCGCTCATAGTTGTCCCATCCGACGATCCGGCGCAGTGTCAAGGCTCGCCGCGCATGGCAGAGCTCAAAGCGGTGGCGGACCTCAAGATATTTCCGACGCGCGCCGACAGTTTCGACTTGCAAATCGAACGCGCACGTGGCGCTACCGTCATCATCAACTCTCGGAGCTACTTGGAATGGCGGGAGGATGCCTTTGATTTGCTCCCTGACCTGCGCTTCATCTCGGTCTGTGGCATCGGCACAGATTCGATCGATCTGGATGCCGCGCTCGACCATGGCATCACGGTCTCCAACATCCCCGGCAAGACGGCGCCCGTAGTAGCGGAGCACGCTTTTGGTCTGATGTTCGCAGCCGCGAAACGGGCCGCTTGGTACACCGAGATGACTCGCAAGGGCGAGTGGGTGAAAGAGGACGGCGTTTTTCTCGGCGGGAAGACCGTTGGCATTGTCGGAACCGGCAACATCGGCGCCGAGATGGCACGGCTCTGCAACGCGTTTGGAATGAACGTTATTGCATACACCTTCAACCCGTCGGATGAGCGAGCCGCAGCGCTCGGCGTGCGATTCGTCGACCTCGACGAGTTGCTTGCCTCGTCGGACGTGATCACGATCCACACGAAACTGACACCAGATTCGAGAAAAATGATCGGGGCGCGCGAAATCGCATTGATGAAATCCACCGCAATACTCGTCAACGTCGCACGTGGGCCGATTGTCGACGAAACGGCCCTCGTCGAAGCCTTAAATGCAGGCCATTTGACGGGAGCAGCTCTCGACGTGTTTGAAGACGAACCCTTGCCTGAAGGCAGCCCGATCACCCAGTGCGAGCATGTTGTCCTCACGCCGCACATTGCGGACATGACTCCTGAGGGTTTAGATCTGCTTAACCAGGGCGTGGTCGAAAATTCACTGGCATTTTTGAACGGAACGCCTCAGAACGTAGTCAACTGATCCGCCGGAGGCAGTCGCATTGATAGAGATCCGCGAATTGCAACAGGGTGACGCCGACAGTGTGTTGGCGTTGGACCAAGAGATCCGTGGTCCTGACCGTTCATTGACGTGGGACCAATACGTCGGCAGGGTCCTGCAAATCGTGGCTCTCGATTCGCTTGAGTACGTCCCTTGGGGTTGCTTTGTGGCGCTCGATACCGAGCGGGCGGGCGACATCGTCGCTTTTCTCATGTCCGAGCGGCAGTCTTCCTCTTATGGTCTGCCGCCGGGCGTGCGCATCGTCGCGATGGCGGTGCATCCCGAATACCGTCGACAGGGCATCGGGTCGAAATTGGTGGCGGCGCTCACGGCAAAGGCCAAGGCCGACGGCGTAAAAAGCATGTTTTCGGTGCTGCTGGACGAGGACGAACGCGACGCTTCGTTTCTGGAGCGCAATGGTTTCTCAAGCGCCCAGTTCAAGGTCTTCACGAAAGAAATCTGACCGTGCCCGAGGGTCCTCACCCTGTTTCTCAACCTGAGGACAAGGGAAACGAAGCGGAAGCGGCATTAGCTTCACACCCACGACAGGAATCGCTTCTGATCCGCGAGCGATTGGTTGAGGGCGTGCGGTCAGGAATCACCTCAGAACACGGATTGATCGCACATGGTCGGGGTGAAGCGTTCGACTATTTGATCGGTGAGCGGACGCGTGACTTCGCCGAGACCGCAATCCGAGCCGCAGTTGCGATGCTCTTAGATGCGGAACGGCCGACCATATCGGTAAACGGCAACGCTGCGGCATTGGTGCCGGGCGATCTGGTGAGACTCTCCCAAGTCACAGGTGCACGTTTAGAGATCAATCTTTTTCACCACAGCGAAGAACGAGTCTCGGCGATTGAACGGCACCTGGCAAAGTTCGGCGGGACCGACATCCTCCAACCGACCGAAGACGCGGTCATATCGACGTTGAGCAGCGACCGTAGATACGTAAATCCCGAAGGTATTGCGATTGCCGACGTAGTCTTCGTACCGCTGGAGGACGGCGATCGATGCGGTGCGCTGCGGGCAGCCGGCAAGTCGGTCATCACGGTTGACCTCAATCCGCTTTCCCGGACATCGCGCGATGCTTCAATAACGATCGTCGACAACGTTGTTCGCGCAGTGCCTCAAATGGTGGAGCGCGCGGCTGAGATGCGCCGCGTGGTGAACGATTCGCGCTTCGTCGCCGACATGCAAAAATACGACCACGCAGAGATTCTGCAAGCTGCTGAGAAAGCGTTGCGGACAGGATTTTAAGATCGCTCGGGTTCTTGGGTAATCTCCGCTAGTGCCAGCCACGCGCCGCGAATCGCCTGTATTCGGGTAGTTAATCTAGTATGTTGGCGAACGTTGCTTCTGCTGTTCTTGCGAACATTCCGACATGGACCCTCACGACAATCGAACAAGAATCGGGGACCAAGTTGTTCGTGTCCCGCGTCAAGCTGCAACTTCGCCCGTAGATGTGTCGATTGCATCGCGCACGATATCCGTGCGGGGGCTGACATCGCCGATGTCGCTGATTTACGGGTTCTTAATAATCGACTTGATCGGCACATTCCTGCTCCTACTCCCAATTTCGAGCAAGGCACCAGGCGCGGCTAACATCCTTACTTGCCTCTTCACTGCGACCACATCGGTCACCGTGACTGGGTTGGTGACGGTCGATACGCTTGAACACTGGACGCTCTTCGGTCAGGCGATAATCTTGACGCTGATCTTCATCGGCGGGTTGGGATTCATGACAGGCGCCGCGTTCCTGATCATCCTTGTGGGTCAGGAACTCAGATTGCAGAACCGCCTTATCGTGCGCGAAGGACTCGGTTGGGGTCAACTCGGTGACATCACGACACTGGTTCGCAACATCGTAGTCTTCGCTGTCGCCATCCAGTTAATCGCGATCATAGTGCTATGGGTGTACTGGACATTCGTCCGCAACATCTGGGAGGGCTTCGAACTCTGGCAAACGGTGTGGCTCGCGTTTTTCCATGGCGTTTCGGCCTTCAACAATGCCGGAATAGAGGTGTTGCCGAACGATGTGGTTGGCGGTGACAGCATGACGGGTTTCGCCTCCGATTACTTCACGCTGTTCATATTCGCATCGCTGATCTTCATCGGAGGAACCGGGTACATCCTTTGGAGCGACGTATGGCGGACGAAGAATTTCAAGATGCTACGGTTGGAAAGCAAGTTGATTTTGATCGGTACGGCAGGCCTACTTTTGGCTGGCTTCGTCACATTCGCAATTGGCGAGTGGGACAACCCGGGCACTTCCGGCAACAGCAGCGTCGTGCAAAAGATCGCAGACGCCTTCTTCCACTCGTTCTCCGCTCGGACCGCCGGTTTTGCGGTCGTCGACTACGGAGAAGCATCCAACGCTACGGACATCGCCACTGAAGTTTTGATGTTCATTGGCGGCGTATCCGGAACTACCGCCGGTGGCATCAAGGTCAACACTTTCATGGTCATGCTGATCGCCGCATTCGCGACCATGTCCGGCCGCGATAACACGAACATCTTCAACGCCCGAATCCGACCAACCACGATCCAACGCGCCTTGGTTCTCGGTGCAGTCTCGGCGGCGATAGTCGTATTGCTTGCCTATCTGGCGCAGCAACTCCAATCAGACCTGCCATTCCGCGACGTCTTCTTCCAAGTGATATCCGCAGCTGCAACAGTGGGTTTGGACACCGGAATCACGTCGCAACTCAACGGGCCGACTCAAGTGCTTGTAATCTGCGCGATGTTCCTCGGCAGGTTCGGACCTTTGTCGCTTGCGCTGTTAATGGCGGGTCGGCATGACGAGCAACGATATGCCTTACCGACCGAAGAGGTTAGAATCGGTTGACCTACCAACCCATTCTGTTCACTCTGCGCGATTTCCGCTGTCGAAAATGGCAACCCAAAACATAGTCGTAGCCGGTATTGGACGTTTCGGTGCTCAAGTGGCAACTGGTTTGTTCCAGCTTGGTCACGACGTGTTGGCGATCGATCATGACCAAGCCAGAATCCAAGAGCTGATCGGTCGGGTCACATACTCCGTGGCCGGTGATGTCACCGATGAAGTCCTGATGCGCGATCTAGGGGTCCAGAACTTCGACGTCGCAATCGTCGCGATCGGACGAAACGTCGAATCCAGCATCATGACCGCGGTTTTGCTCAGATCGTTGAATATACCTATGGTGGTTGCACGAGCCAGAAACCGGCTCCACGCGGAAACGTTGCAACGCATCGGTTGCGACCGGGTCATCAACGCCGAAGAAGAGGCCGGAACACGGTTGGCGCAGACTCTGTTCACACCCAAGGTGACCGACTACTTGTCACTCGGCGGGTCTCAAGGCATCAGTAGAATGAGAGTGCCGGATCGATTCCAGGACATGACGTTGCGCGAAGCCGGCTTTACTGAGTTCCGAGATCAGAGCCACTTGTCAGTCCTGGCTCTGATCCGCGATCAAAACGCGCGATTGGTTCCGGACCTAGATGAACGCACGCGTCCGACCGATGAGATAGTAGTTACGGGACATAAGAACCTCGTTGACGAGTTGACCGGATGAAGTACTCTCGCGTCATGTGTCTGGTCCGCGGCGACGAGAGCGATGCAGTGGCTATCGACACGGCTGTCAACTTGCTTGCGGGCAACAACCGAAGCCTTCAGTTCGTGTACGTCATCGTCGTCGATCGAAGATTCGCCCTAGATGCGCCAAATCCCGCACGATATCGAGAGGGAGAACGCGTTCTACGGGACGCCGAGTTCGCGACCCGGCTACGCGGAGGAGTTCGAGGGTCGATACTGCAATCCCGGTCCATCGGGCCGGTATTGGTTAGAGAGGCATTGGATTACGGCGCCGAGGCAACTGTCGCTTCGGTCAAGGTTCTGGCGACGTTGAACGCGAGAACAATCGACTCGGATGCGGAGTATCTTATGGCGAACGCGCCGTGCGCAGTGGTGCTGGTCCGCGAATCTGCCAAGGGCTTTGAAGCCACATCCGGGCAACCTGATCAGAAGATTCTCATGCGTGCTACTGGCGACGACTGATTCTTCGATAAATTAGTTGAAATGAGAGTCGTAATTGCAGGACACGATCGCTTGGGCATTGTGATAGCCAACATCCTAAGCGAATCGGGGCACGATGTTTTGATCGTAGAAGCCGAGGGTAGACACCTCCGATCGCTACCGAGCCAACTCGTAGCTAGGAGCAACGTCTCGTTGCTTGAAGCCAAACCGACGCTGGACGAAACAATGATAGCCATGGATATCCGTGGTACAGATCTTTTCATCGCGGCCCTACGAATTCCTGCCGAGAACGGACTCGCGGCCCTTAAAGCGAAGATCACGTACGACGTAGAAAATGTCATCGCAGTAGTCACCAACGAATCGTTGGGCAAGATCTACGAACGTTTCGACATTCAAATCGTGAACCCGTACACACTTGCGCTGTCGGATTTGCGCGACACGCTTAACATGGGTACGGAAAGCTCTGAGGAGAATGGCGCAACTCCAACGTGGTAGTTGACGCCTCGACCACGGATAGTTTGAAATGTATGTCATCATCGTTGGATGCGGAGCACTAGGCACGCGCAGCGCATATTCACAGTTGCATGCCGGGCACGAAGTGTTGTTGCTCGATATTGACGAAAACCGCGTCGATATCGTTAAGAAGACTCTGGGCAACGTCGCGTTGCTCGGCGATGCCACCGAGGAGTTCACGCTTCACAGCGCAGGCATCAATCGCTGCGACGCGTTGATCGCCACCACTGGCGACGACGCTGTCAACCTCGCATCCTGCCAATTGGCGAAATTCACCTTCGGCGTCGAAACCGTGATCTCGATCGTTAACGACAGCGCTGACACGAACCTGTTCTTGACGGCTGGGGTAGATTCCATCATCAGCCGCACAGACATCATCTTGGCCAATCTGGCCGGCACGTTGCTTGAACATCCCATGGTCGAATTAATGACTCTGAACGACCGCCACGAAAAGCTCGTATCGATGAAGATTCCTCGCAACGCCAGGTCGGTTGGCAACCGGTTCCGTGACCTTGCTCTTCCTTACGGGATCATTATCGCCCTAATCGTGTCCGGCATCGGATCGCCGTTCGTGCCAACCGAAGACACGGTTATTCTTGGCGGAGAAGAGGTGATCGCTTCATGTCCGGTCGAGACTTTGGACGAACTGGCGTACGTATTGACTGGTCAGAGGTTCTCTTCACTTGTCGCCTAAACGCATCTCGCACCTTGGCCCTGAGGGGACTTTCACCGACCAAGCATGCCATGTTTACACACCTGCAGACTGGGAGCGGGTCGGGTATCCAGAGATGCACCAAGTTGTCGGCGCGCTGGTAGACGGCGAAGTCGATGAAGCAATAGTGCCGATCGAGAACAGCGTCGGCGGCGCTGTCATCGACATCGTGGACTTCCTCGTCGGGACACCAAACGTTCAAATCAAAGGCGAGATGTTGCTAGGCATCGAACAGTGTCTGATCGCCCATCCCGGGGTCGATTTGTCGGAGATCAAGATCGTAAGATCCAAGCCCGAGGCGTTGACGCAATGTCGCACGTTCATGGATGCCCATCTTCCTGAAGCCGCCCGCGTTGGCACCGCGAGCACCGTTGAGGCGGTTTACAAAGTGAAAACCGGAACTAACGAAGTATCGGCCATCGGACCGCGACGCGCCGCGGAGTTAGCAGGGTTGCCAGTGATCAGGTCGGGGATCCAAGACCGCCAGAACAACGTTACGCGTTTCGTGATTCTGGGTAAATCAGATCATGAGACAACCGGTGCGGATAAAACCAGCATTGTGTTCAGTTTCATGAACCGCGACACGCCGGGACAGCTCTACATGGCGTTAGAACCATTTGCGCGGCGGAACATCAACCTGACCAAGATCGAATCGCGACCCACAGGCGAAGAACTCGGCAACTACGTATTCCTGTTGGACTTCCTGGGGCACCGGACGGACCCTGACATCGCCGAGACGTTGACGGGACTGCGGGAGTTGGCGCCAATGGTAAAGGTCCTTGGCTCGTATCCGTTGTCCGCCAAGGTTCATTGAACACGGGAATCAAAGCCACCGTCTGACCCGATTGCGGTACTGATCGTAAGCGAAGCCGAGTTTGCCTAGTAGGTAACGCTCTTCTCTCGGTATCGTGAACCAGTTGAATGCCACGAACGACGGGATTGTGGCCAGAATTATCGCTAGCGAGTTAGCGGCACACCCGATGCCGAATATTGCGATCAGCATGGCGAGGTAAGCGGGATTTCGAGAGGTAGCGTAGATACCGTCTGTGATCAGGTTCGCGGTCGGTTTGCCGACGTCAAAGCTTTCGCCCCGACGACGGAAGGCGAGGATTGAGACGGTGAACATGAGAATTGCGATGGCGATGATGATGCCACCGCTGATGTTGTTCCACGGTTCTTGCAGTGGCTCGAACGCCCAGATGGTGCTGTGCACCACGCCGGCGACGATGGTGCAAAGCGCGGGAAATACTGGTGGCAGTCGGAGAAAACGTTTCATCGGTTGGTGATTCTGATCCTGTCGTATGGTGCTGTTGTCGTGCGGTATGCTAAACCAATCTACCACCCGAATGTACCCAGAAAGAGTTGGGGATGTCCACAAACGACGCTGTAGCCTACCGTTCCCGTGTGAAGTTGGAGAGGATCAAAGGCCCGTTCCGGATCGCGCATCTGCCGATTGACGGCCAGGTCAAGTTCGGCGTTCATTCCGAGGTCGCTGAGCACTACGGAGTCAGTCCCGACATTTCCGAACCGCACGCCACGACTTTGGACTACATCGTAGCTGCCACAAGCGGTTGAATGACCGGAACGTTTGGCGGCGCCCTTGAGGCGCGCGGTATCCCGGCAGGCGAAGGCTACCTCGAATCTGACACCATCGGTGAGATTGAGAAGGAAGGCAACGTCCTAGTCATCAAGCGCATCCACATCACGTACAAGCTGAAGATTGATGCGGAGTTACTTGAGGAGAAGCGGGATGCGATCGACCGGGTGATGCGGGTGCACCACAACTCGTGCCCCGTCTATAGGAGCATCTCGGGGAGTATTGGGATTACGGCGGAGTTGAAGACGAGGTGAAATGAAGTTAATCAGATAGAAGTTGCTGCCGCGCCCTCGTCCTCAAACTTTATGTAGGCCCGAGACAATTGGTTTTCCACGATTTTCGTCACTTTGGTTGCTGCCATCATGTGAGTCGACGCGTGAAATACTGAAAGCACCAAGTCTTCGAAAACATCGTTGCTTTCAAGCGGGATTACTCTCACGCCTTGGTCGATCAAGCTTTGGCGCGCAATGTGGCGTGCATGAGAACCAGATCTTGTGCCAACCGTCAGCCAATCCGTTAAATCGCTCGCTCGTCCGGGGTCACTTTTCATCAGATGACGTTCCAACCAAGTCTTCACAAGCACCTTGGACAAATCCACAGACTGTCTGCATTTGACGAGCACGTCTGGGCCATATTGATTCAACATCGGTTGCCAAGCGGCGAATTCGATTGGATTGCCAGCAGCTAAACGAGCTTGTTCAAACTGGCGCAAAACATCGTTGGCAGCGACATATCGCCATCCGAAGGGTGTCGCAATTGGTACTTGTGGATCAGTGGGTCCCAAAAATGAGTGTTTTCCCATGATAATCTCGTCCGCTGCACACGCGATCATCGAAGCGGCCGACATCGCCAAATTTGGGACTATCACTCTGAGATCGGCAAACCTCGACCTCAAGTAGGTCACGATTGCTTCTGCTGCCTCTATTGATCCACCCGGGCTGTGCAAGATCAGGTCTAAACCAGGACCTTTTAACCCCGCAGTAGTTTCCATGAAAGCTTGGAGGTCTTCATCAGTGATCGAAGTTGATTGACCATCCGCATTGGGTTTTTGGATCCATGCAGAAGCATAGAGGATCGTGTCACGGTTCAGGCACGAATCTTTGTTGATGTACCAGTTGAGCAAACCCAGGTACTTGCGGCGAACGGTGTCGAAATCGGGTGTCCCGTCATCCCGCAGTGTCCCTGCCAACTCGCGCAGTATTTCACTCCAGAGGGGCATTCAAATGAGATAAGACCGAAAATCGCCGCCAGAATTCAATCAAATGAGACTGAAGGTCAGCGCTCAGAACTAGCCGTGCTACCGGCAACCGATATTGCGCGGCTCGAACTACGCCCGTAGACAATCTCCATCTCACGAAGTCCGGGTTGCGATTGCGCTTCTTTGATCTCGTCGGCGTGCTCTTCTTCAAGTTCACGTATCTGTTCTTTGACAGTTTTCTTGTCTGACACTTTGGCTCTCCCATATCCTGAACAGGTGACTGCATACTACACGAACGGAACGCCGAATCCGAAATCCTAAGCGATGAAGTTGTTGGAACTTGACCAATCAGCGACGTTCGAGTTCCAACGTTGGGTCCGCCCTCTCCCTTGATTTCAAGGAGAGAGGGCATCTTTCCGTTAACCCGTCAACTAACCTGCTGAATCAACTCGATGCGGATGTCGCCGGGGGCGGCGATGAAGCCGATTTTCCTGCCGTCGGGAAGAGCGATCGGGCCTTCTTTGAGTTCGGCACCCATTGCGACGAGGCGAGCTACGTCGGCGTCCATGTCGGCGGTATCGAAGCCGAAGTGCTCCAAGCCGTAGTGGGCATTGGAATCGGCGGGGCCGAGCGTCTCGCCGGTTCGTTCGCTGGAGATGTTGATGGCTAGCCCACCCTCCGTCTGGGTGACGATGAAGCGATCACCGAAGTCTCGGACCGTGTCGGACATGATTTGGACTTTGAAGGCGTCGACGAACCAGTCGGCGGTCTTCTTGGGGTCGGATGACTTCAGGTGGATGTGGTTGACCAAGTATGGCATGGGCTGTCCCTCCATCGGTGTTCGTTTCAACTACATCAAGTGTAAGCGAATTCGCACCCTACCCTGACTGATCAGTCCCTCGGAGCCGAACTGCGACTTCAAGTCGCCTCGTCGACGATCTCGATGAGGTCGCGGGCGCGTTTGCTATCCTGTTGCCCCTTGGCCGAGATGCCTTCTTCGAACATCTGGAGGCAGAAGGGACAAGAAACCGCGACGGTATCGGTATCGGTTTCCAAGAAGTGTTCGGTCCGAATGTGATTGACGCGTTCACCAGATTCCTCCATCCACATCCGTCCACCGCCGGCGCCGCAGCAGAAACCACGCGAGCGGCACTGCGACATCTCCCGCACCTCGACGCCCGGAACCGCGTTCGCTATCGCCCGCGGTTGATCGTAAATGTCGTTGTGCCTCCCGAGGTAGCAAGAGTCATGATACGTAATCGCACTAGAACCGTTTTGATCGGATTGCGACGCTGTATCAACCTCCGACATCGAGAGCCGCCCTTCCGCAATAAGGCGCTCCACATACTCGGTGTAGTGCAGTACCTCAACGTCCCATTCCGCATCGAAACCCTCGGCGACCTGCGAATATTCGTTGCGCATCGTGTTGAAGCAATGCGGACAGGTGGTCAGAACCGTCTTGATGCGGTAACCGTTGATCGTATCAATGTTCTGGCCCGCCAATATCTGGAATAGGTATTCGTTGCCCATGCGGCGCGCCGGATCGCCGGTGCACGTCTCTTGCGCCCCCAACACCGCAAAGTTCACATTAGCTTTCTTCAGCACCGATGCCATCGCCCGCGTCACGCTCACGCCCCGTTCTACCAACGCACCGGTACAACCGACCCAGAACAGCAGCTCAGGTTTCGGATTTTCGTCAATGGTCGGAACGCCTTCGATGCTTTCCAGCCAAGAATCCCGCGTCAAAGTCGTCCCGCTCCAAGGGTGACCGCGCTGCTCCATCGACTGTAAAGCGGTCAAAGCAGTATCAGGCGCTAACGCTTGCTCGAGCATCAGGTATCGACGCATATCCACTATCGAGTCGATGTGTGAGATACCAACTGGGCACGCTTCGACACATGCCGCGCAAGTCGTGCAAGACCACAGAACCTCCTCGCCCACCGCATCACTCACCATCGAGACGGACGACGCTGGAGCCGTTTCTCCAGAGGCCTTCGCGCCGATGAGCTCGGGCGCTCGTTGCTCCATGTATCGGCGCATGTCCTGGATTACCTTACGCGGGGAAAGCGGTTTGCCGGAAGCCCAAGCCGGGCAGTTGTCTTGGCATCGACCGCAGTTGGTGCAGGCGTCGTAGCTGAGCATCTGTTGCCAAGTCAGATCCTTGAGGTCGGACGCGCCGAACGACTCTAGGGTTTCGAAATCACCCATCGGTTTAAGCGCGCCGCGCGGTCGCAAGGGTCGGAGATAGATGTTGAGTGAGGAGACGATAATGTGCGACAACTTGCTGAAGCTGATCGCGGCATACGCCAAACCGATGGCGAAGATTGCCGCGTGTGTCCACCACAACACCTTGTGCAACACAAGCATGGCATCGGTCGAGGTGCCCACGCCGATGAACAACATGCCGACTAACCAACCGACAGGCGACCACAGAGCGTCGGACGGCGCATAAAGATCGGAGTTCGGATTCAATTCGGTCGCCCCAATACGCAGTCCCTCTAGTGCGAACCCGGTCGCCAGCAGCAAAACAAGGTAAGCAAGGATCAGCGAATCGTCGCCAAAGGAGTTCAGTCGTTCTGGCTTCACGACGTACCGACGCCAATACGCCATGCCGATTCCGATGGCAGCGAGAATTCCTCCGAACACATCCCAAACGAAGCTGGTCTGTAACCTGAAGTGTGCGGTAGGAAACGTCACTCCAAGATACTCTTCGAAATTGAATTCGATCGCCGCAACTGCGGTCGCCAGCAACAGGACAGCGAAACCCCAGAAGATCGCGAAATGCATTACCGTGGCGTATCGTTCGCGGTGCGGGTGAAACTTCCCATGGCCGCCAAACCCGAAAGCACCGGCGCGCAGGAATTCTCGGATTCGCGTGGAGTGTGAGCCTAGTTCGTCGTATTCGGCTCCGACGCGCCAGAACTGCACGCGGCGGTAGAGCGCGTAGGCTATGAATGCGACGGAAATCGGCGCAACTAGGTATACGATCGCACCAAGTAACGGGTAACCGATGTTCCAGAAATCGGTTCGTCCGGCAAGGTCAAGCATCCTCGTATGTTACGTGAACTGCTTGTCCGGGCACCGAATCGAAGCAAATGAATAGCAGCTAGTCGGTTTCTGCGCGACCGATGTGATATTCGTTTTCGGCATCCATGATTCTCCAGAGCGAATCAACCGACTCGACGCGTTGCGGAAACTCCGCACCCCAGTGCTCCTTGAGACGGGCCACGATATCGTTGAATTTCATCGGTTGGTTGCCGTTGATTATCAAGATGCGGAATATCACCTCCAACAATGACATTCCCGGCGTGATGAACTGAACCTTGGTTGGGCAGATCTTGGTTGCGTTGTAGATGCTACGCTCCGTCGTCCTGCCCGGAACTATCGGCTTACCTTCCTGGCTCGGTCGACACAACCTGCATTCCCCGGACCAACAAAGCCGTTGCCACACTTTGAAGAGATACGATTCGCCGGCGTCCTCGTACGTGCGCTCGTTAATCGCGAATAAGGTGTCACCATCCGTTTGGTTGACACTAGATCCTTTTGTGATCTCGGTACCTGTTGTCATTCCCTCTGTCCTGATTTACGCTTGTTCGTCCGCAACACATTTGGCATTTACATCCGTCATATCTGTCGCTTAAACCACATTAATATTACCGATCCGTTACGAATGATCTATCGTACCGCTCAACAGGTCGTCATCAGGCCACTCCAAAATTTCCACAACGACGTCGGAGCCGGCCGGAATGCTTGCGACATCGTCTGGACAGATTGCTAACCCTCGAGCCAACGCCATAGAGTGTAGCGCGCCTGAGCTCTGATTCCCGGTAGAACGAGCGCGGTAGTTGCCTGCATCGTCTTTGTAGACATCGACGCGAGCATACACCCGGCGCCCGTCATGGTTGTAAACCGGATCGTCGAGCGTTGCGTTGATCGTCGGTTTCTGAAGCGGAGCCTTGCCGAGCATTACGCGGATCGCAGGCCGTCCAAACTGCTCGAACGCCACCATCGCGCTCACCGGGTTGCCGGGCACCCCTAAGTGAGGCACTTTTCGACCGTCAACAGCGTCCAACGCGCCGAACGCCAAAGGCTTCGCCGGCCGCATCCGGACCGCCCACAGTGCGATCTCGCCATTCTTCGCCAAAACGTCTTTCACAACGTCGTAGTCGCCTTTGGACACCCCCGCGGATGTCACGACCATGTCAAATTCGACTGCCTCTTCGAGCAATGCTTCCAGTGATTCGATACTGTCGCGGGCGATGCCGATGATGCGAGCGATGCCACCGTATTTCTCCACCAACGCAGCGATGCTATACGCGTTGGAGTTGTAGATCTTGCCGGGCTTCCGTTCGTCGCCGGGTTCCAACAGTTCATCACCCGTCGAAACGATCGCTATCACCGGTCGCCGAATCGCTTGCACTGATGTTTTGCCTAGCGACGCGGCAACCCCAACGACACCGGCTGTGATGTCGGCACCACTCTTGACGACCGTCTGGCCAGCTTGGACGTCCTCGCCCGCCGGACGGATGTTGTCGCCCGATTCCGCGCCCAGACAAATCCCAATCTCGGAAATGTCGCTGCCGTTGCTCCGTCGATCATCTTCATCGGTATCCTCGAACGGCACTACCGCGTCAGCACCTTCGGGTACCGGTGCCCCGGTCATGATCCTGACCGCCGACCGTTCGGACAAAGGCTTTTCCGGGACCTCACCCGCGGCGATGTAACCATCGACTGGCAACAGCACTGGGTTGAACTTCGAAGCTGAGGAGACATCCGTAGATTTGACCGCGTATCCATCCATCGCAGAGTTAGCCAACGGCGGTATGTCGAACTCGGCGGTAAGGTCTTCCGCGAGCGTGAGGCCGACCGCGTCGAGCAACGGCACTTCAACCGAATCTAGCGGTCCGAAGTACGAGAGAATCCGGTCGCGCGCGTCCTCAACCGACAGCATCTCTGCATCGTAGTGATGACGATGCGGTCGATCTTGTGCGTGGGAACGATGTTCGTGCATTTTCATCAATAGAAGCCTAAACCCTGTTTTCGCCTAAATCGGGCGATCCGCCCTCTCCCGTCGTGCGAGCAAGTGGAGCTGATTGGCTGCGCAAAGTTACGCCGAGTTCGCGCTCCAGTCGCACAACGATCTGCTCTTCGGCTCGCGTTACCTGCTCAGAGGTCAGCGTTCGCGCATCTGATTGGTATGTCACCCTGATACCCAGCGACTTTTTGCCTTCTCCGACGCCACCGCCTTCGTAGACATCAAATACGGACGCAGAATTCACCAGACGGTTCTGCAAACATAAACGCAACGCGTCCCCGACGCGGACATCGCTATCAGCTATCAACGCGAGATCTCGTTGCGAATCCGGATACCTCGGATACGGCTTGTAGTCGTCGGTTCGCGTTTTGTCGCCAATCAAGGATCGCAACACCTCGACATCGAGTTCGAACATCACCGCGCCGCTACTTTCGGCATCGAAACGATCCCAAACCGCCGCGTCTACAACCCCCACCGTTCCGAGAACCGTGCCTTTGCGGTCATTTGCTATCACTTCTGCGGCCCGACCCTGCGCGTATGTCGCATCTTCTAGCGATATGAATCGGGCATCGATCGCGAGAGTCTCCAAGACGTGTTCCACCGCGCCTTTAGCGTCGTAAAAATCGAAATCGCCATCGCTGCCACCCCATAGCGATGTACTTCGAGGGCCAGTCATCACACCAGCGAGTCTCTCGACCTGTGACGGCAACGGATCGCTCGAGTTGTCGTTGGAAGGGGCAAAAACAATGCCGGATTCGAAGAGCGCCACAGGTCCGCGCCAAGTGCGCGTGTTTCGCGCTGCCGATTCCAACGTCGGAGCGCGTAGAGATCGGCGCAACGTAGCGTGTTGGCCCGAAACTGGGTTGTCCAGCTTAATGCCGTCGGGCGACCTGATCCCATTTGAAATTGACGGAGGAGGAGGCGCCTTTTCCTCCAATTCATCTGAAATTGCGACGTAGGTTATCGTCTGCTTCATGCCATACGCCGTTAGAGCGTCGATTATCTTTCGGCGGAAGACGTGCTTGGAACCCGGCTCCCAGCGCGGCACGCGGCCTGAAAGCGGCGTTGCCGGCAAGCCATCATATCCGATCACCCGCGCAAGTTCCTCGACCAGGTCTTCTGGGATTGAGATGTCCGAACGCCAGTACGGTATCGACACCCGCCAACCACGGGCACTGCCGTCGGAAGTACAGCTATCCATAGCTTCGAGTTCGAAACCCAGCGATTCGAGCGTCGCCTCGACCAACTCGGTCCGATACTCCACCCCCATCACTCGGGATATGTCGCTACGCATCAAGACGACGTGTTTCTGTTCTTCACCCCGACCAGGCCATTCATCGATCAATCCGTGCGCAACCGCGCCGCCTGCGACCTGTTGAATGATACGCAGACATCGTCTGATCCCGGCCTCGGCGAGCCCTGCGCGTAATCCCTTCTCGAACCGCAAGGTCGCCTCGCTGCGCATACCCAACATGCCCGCCGTACGGCGGTTGTTTTGAGGATTGAAGTTCGCCGCCTCTAGAAATATGTTGACCGTAGCGTCGGAGATCTCGGTGTTCTCTCCACCCATGATTCCGGCGAGGCCGATCCCTCCGTTCGGATCGGCGATGAGCAGCGAATCGCCGTCGAGTTTCCGATCGACGCCGTCCAAAGTCGTCAACATCTCGCCTTCAGCAGCGCGGCGGACGATAACGTGATGATCGACAACCTTGTCGTAGTCGAACGCGTGGAGCGGCTGGCCGAGTTCGAACATCACGAAGTTGGTTGCGTCGACGACGTTGTTGATCGGCCGCTCTCCGATTGCGAGCAATCGCTTTTGCAACCATGACGGCGACGGACCTATCTTGACGTTCCGTATCACTCCGCCCAAGTAACGCGGGCAAAGATCGCCATCCACAACCGTCACCTGCGCGAGTGAATCGACGGCAGGAGCATCCGTTTCGTAAACCAAAGTCGACATCCGAAGACTCACACCGGTCAACGCCGCGATGTCGCGGGCAACTCCAACCACGCCGAGGCAGTCAGGACGATTGGGCGTCAACTCAATATCGAGCACCGCGTCACCGAGGATGTCGCCTATCGGCGTACCGATTGCGGAGTTCTCAGGCAACACCAAAATGCCGTCGTGGTTGTCTCCGATACCAAGCTCCTTCTCAGAACACACCATGCCAGACGATTCGACACCTCGTATTTTCGATCTCCGCAATTTTCGCGTTTTGCTGGGTTCATCGCTGTAGGCATCGAAAAGCTCCGCGCCAATCGACGCATACGCGATCTTCTGCCCCTTAACCACGTTCGGAGCGCCGCAAACCACTTCGTGCACTCCGTCGCCGTCATCGACTTGGACTAGCCGCAACCGATCCGCGTTCGGGTGTTGCGAGACGTGCAACACTTCGCCAACAACGACGTTCTCGATATGACCGAAGCGCTCGATCGAATCGACCTCGTTGCCGGCCATTGTGAGACGATGTGCCAGTTCATCGACGTCGATGTTTACGTCGACGTACTCGCGAAGCCAAGAGAGCGGGACTTTCATTAGGCGGTTCCGATCCGGTAAACGTTAGAACTGGCTGAGGAAGCGCAGATCATTGGAGAAGAAATGACGGATGTCCTCGATGTTGTAGCGCAACATCGCGATCCGTTCAGGGCCCATGCCGAAGGCGAAACCTGTGTATTTCGACGAGTCGTAGCCGACGCCCTCTAAAACCTTTGGGTGCACCATTCCCGCTCCCATGATCTCGACCCATCGGCCGTCCCAATCCACCGAAACATCGACGCCCGGTTCGACGAACGGGAAATAGTCGCAACGAAAACGAATCTTGCGCTGCGTACCAAATATGCGGCGGGTGAATTCGTAGAGCGTGCCCTTAAGATCGGACATCGTCACGCCTTCATCAACCGCTAGTCCTTCGATTTGGTGGAACTGCCACTCATGCGTGGCGTCTGTCGCCTCGTGACGAAAACATAGCCCCGGCGAGACGATTCGAACCGGCGGCTTCTGCTTCTCCATGGTGCGGATCTGCATCGGCGATGTCTGAGTTCTGAGCAACACCCGGTTCTTGGACACGCGGTCGACCCAGAGCGTATCTTGAAGATCGCGGGCCGGGTGATCCGGTGGCACGTTGAGCATGTCGAAGTTGTACTTCTCCAGCTCGACGATCGGCCCTTCGACGGTCTGGAATCCCATGTCGTTGAAGACCTCAAGGATTTCGCGCATCATCATCTCTGACGGGTGCAGGCCGCCGAGGTTGGATCGTCTTCCGGGCAAGGTGATGTCGATGGCGTCAGTGGGAGCAGAATGGCTTTTTGACTGCGAAACGAGTTGGACGGTCTCGTCGAAAGCGTTGGCGAGGCGATTTTTGAGGCGATTTAGGTCGGCACCGGCCTCGCGTCGGGCTTCGAGTGGTAACGTGCCGACGGAACGGAGTCGTGTCGAAAGGACGCCACGGCGTCCGAGGTACTCGATACGCCAGTCTTCGATCTCAGATTCGGACTTCGCCGCGGCCAGCGAATCTAAGGCCGCGCGCTCCAACTCTTGCGTTGATGCGGGTGAAGTTTCCGGCATCAACGAACCTCCTGTCGAGTTGTGTTGTTTTTCGAAGTCATGGACGATTTAATCGTTGAGTTTGCTTAAGTTGAAAGTATAAACCTGTCGGAATCTCGCCAACCGTAAAACGCGCCGCAACACCGTATCATGGGCGCATGAGCAATGAGAACACGATTCCGATATCCAAGGTTTTAGTCACGGGCATGAGCGGCTTGATCGGCGGTGTTGCCGGACGCGAGTTGTCGCAGCGGGGGTATACCGTGTCCGCGCTCAACCGCCAAGACGTTCCCGGCTATCCGACGACTCGTGCGAGCATCACCGCCCCCGACGCTATTCGGCCAGCTTTCGATGGCGTAGATTGCGTGGTCCACATGGCTGCGTACTTGGGCCCATCCGACGCTTCGCAACTGTCCATAAATATCGAAGGGACTTACAACGTCTACGAAGCAGCAAAGGATGCCGGCGTCAAACGATTCGTCTTCGGCAGTTCCGGCGCCACGCAGATGCGATACGAGGTCGATGAGCCATTCTTGTCCATGATTGAGGCGCGCTACGACGACATCCCCGAACCGACCCCACGCGTTTATCACTCATCACCGCCAAGACCCGGAAACATGTACGGCGTTGCCAAACTCGCCGGTGAGGCGATGGGCCGCTACTACTCCGAGGCGCACGGAATGTCGGTGATCTGCATCAGATTGGGACGGGTGACGGCGGAAAACGAACCCGATTCGCCGCGGAATGCCGCCGTCTATCTAAGCCACCGAGACGCCGCGCAGATCGTCTGGCGCTGCGTCGGAGCCTCTGCCGACGTGCGATACGACATCGTCTACGGCGTCTCCGACAACGCAACTCGATTCCGCGACCTAGAGCACACGACGAAGCTAGTCGGCTACGTGCCAGAGGACGGATGGGCGTGGTGAATTCTTGGCTCCTCACATCGCGCGGCGCGTTGCCGTCATTCGAATTCACCGATAAACCGCAATAAAACCTGTTGGACCCCTTCATGCATAACTTCTAGCGTTTCCACGGCGGGACGGCCGTCTGCCAAACGTATCAAGGGTTCAACGGATCTGATGCAAACATCAACTCCGCGATTTTCAACGTTCTCGAACAACATCCAGGCATCGTAATCCTCAGCGTCAACGTCTGTGTCGAAGTGTATCTCGAAATGATCGAAATTGAACGCCGCGTGCAAAGCGCGGTGTTTATCCCTGTTTGACATCTCATTGAGCAAACCCAACCATTCGCCACCGTTGTAAGGTTGGTACTCTTCGATGATCTTGATTTGGTGCTCTTTAAGACCGTTTAGACCCCGAATTTTTCTCTTATTGAAATCTTTGGTACTCCTTGCGATAACGAATTGAGTGCCGTGCACTTCCTCGCCGACGTTGTACTGCGCAAGTTCAAACACTAGGTAATCCAGAACCTTTTGCAAACTGCCAACGACATCGCCGATCAGAATTTTCATGTCTCTAGGTGGTGGAAAAGCAGTAGGATCGGGCAAGTTAAGCTTGTATGTTTCTAACGCTTCATCGAACGTCGGAACATATCGGGCAATTTCCCGATTCTCGTACTCGTGAATAAACGTACGCAATTGGCTGGTTAATTTATCCGCCCAATTCAGCCGGGAAACCGCGTCTTTCAATTGATCGGGTATCTTCACATATTCAGACATATCACCACGATCCTTAACACCATGCTGTGCTCTCTTGAATCCGGTAATCCTCACACAATCCGTGTCCCAATAGGCTGCCCCTCCGCACACTTCACCAGTGCCCCACGTACGCGACCATCAATGATGTGCGCCGATTTCGTCCCGCCCAACGACTCGATGCACGCCTCCAGCTTCGGTATCATCCCGCCGCCGGCAACGCCGCTGTTGATGAGATCGACAGCCTGACGTTTAGTCATCTGCGGAATAATTCTGCCCCGCATATCCAAAACCCCTTCGACATCCGTCTGAAAAACCATCGATCTTGCTTGTAACGCACGCGCAAGATGCCCGGCCGCTGTGTCCGCGTTGATATTGAGTATCTGATCGCCGAGCGAGGTCGCATCAAGGTTGAGGGCCGCCGGGCCAACCACCGGAATCCGACCCGAATCTACGATCACCTGCACCGGAACCGGGTTCGTCTTCTCGATCCTGCCCACGTAGCCCAACTCCGGATCCTGAATCACTGCGTTGAACATCCCGTCGGAAACACCTGACACACTCACCGCTGGCCCCCCGGCGCGCATTATCTCCGCAACCAGATTGGAATTTACCAGCCCGGTCAACACCGCAATCGCAACCTCCAGCGTCGCCGAATCGGTGACACGCAGCCCCCGCACGAACTGCGAGCGAACGCCCTGTTTGGCCACCCACTCGGAGATCGTCTTGCCCCCGCCGTGGACAACGACTGGCCGCATCCCCCGCTTCCACAACTCGACGACATCATCGATCGTCGAGTCCCCTTCGCCGAGTGTCGAACCACCGATCTTTACTACGATGCAATCTTGGTCTGGCATTACGTGGTGTACGCCGAGTTGAACACTACGTACTCCTCGGTGAGATCACATCCCCATGCTTCGCCAAAACCGTCGCCGCAATTCAGGTTGACTCGTAACTCAACCTCGTGTTGGTCTAGAGCAGCGATCACGCTCTGGGGGTTGTACGCGATGGCTTTGCCCTCGGCCACGATCTGTATGCCGTTGATAAAGATGTCGATCTGAGATTCGACAAGCGGGATGCCGGTCTTCCCAACGGCCATCATGATGCGGCCCCAGTTGGGGTCCCGACCATAAACCGCAGTTCGAACAAGCAGAGACGCAACCACAGACCGAGCCGCCATTCGCGCATCTACTTCAGATTCGGCCCCCTCAACCACCGCGGTAATCAAGTGCCGAGCACCCTCCCCATCTCGTGCCAGTTCGATCGCGAGGTGGCGATTAACTAACTTCACCGCGCTCGCGAACTTCGCCGAATTCTCATCTCCTCCAGAAACCCGAGGACTGCCAGACGCTCCGTTGGCGAGAAATGCCACCGTGTCGTTAGTGCTCTGGTCGCCATCGATATCGATCTGATTGAAGCTCAACGTCACTGCATTAGACAGCGTCGACTGCAAAAACGATTGCTCAACATCAGCATCCGTCGTAATAAAGCAAAGCATCGTCGCCATATTCGGATGAATCATCCCGGCACCCTTCGCACACCCACCGACGGTCACCACAGAACCATCGCTAGCTTCATACCGCACCGCAATATGCTTAGCGTGCGTATCAGTAGTCATGATCGCCTTGGCGAACTCCAAACCCGCGTCGTCGCCATTTCGTACATCGATACGCGGCGTGTAGTCCCGGATGATATTCATCGGAAGCTCCACTCCGATGACACCCGTGGAGGCGACGAGGACTTCGTCAGCATTGACGCCAAGTTGGCCCGCCGCGATCGTGGCCACGTCCCGAGCGTCCAATAGGCCTTGTTCACCGACGGAGCAGTTAGCGCAACCACTGTTAGCGATGACGGCGCGTGCCGATCCTCGAGCAACCACGTCTTTGGAAACCGTGACAGATGGCGAAACGATGCTGTTCTGAGTAAATGTCCCCGCCACCGTGCAATCTCGGTCCGAATACAAGATCCCTAGATCGTACTTGTCCTCGCCGGGTGTCTTGATGCCGGCGAATACACCGCCGGCTTGGAAACCTTGTGCCGTGGCGACCCCGCCGCCTTCGACAATCGTCATATCTTTATTGTTAGACATTGCTCACATCTCGACCGTCGCACAATGCGCGGTCCGCCTTGGATTGGTTACGCTTCGAAGGCTCGAATTGCCCATGAAATAGACTTTATAAGAGAGAAGCCATCGTCTGAATTGGCACCGTATTTTTCTGGTCGGGATCGTCGAAATGCTCCAAACTCACAACGCAGATGTTCTTGTTGCAGGTCAAGGCGCCGCCGCGTTCGCCGCCGCTTTGTACTCCGCAAGATATCAACTCGATACCATCATCGCCTCCGAGTCCTTCGGCGGCGAGACCGCAATCGGCGGGTTGATCGAGAACTACCCCGGCACGCCCGACATCGACGGCTTTGACCTCATGCTCAAATTCAAGGAGCAGGTCGACAAGCTCGAAGTCCCCACAATCTCGCGCAACCTTGAAGCGGTCGAGCAAAATGATGGCCGTTTCGTCTGCACGCTCGAAGGCGGCGATATCGTCGATGCCGGCTCCGTAATCCTCTGCGTCGGACGCGAACGCCGCACCCTCGGACTGCCCATGGAAGCCGAGTGGACCGGCAAGGGTGTTTCGTATTGCTCTACATGCGACGCGCCCCTCTACCGCAACAAAGAGGCCGCCGCAGTAGTCGGTGGCGGAAACGCCGCCGTCGAAGGTGCGATCCTGCTGGCGCGATACGCCAAGCACGTCTACCTCATCTACCGCGGAGACGAGCTGTGGCGACCAGAGCCGATCCAGCTCAAGGTCCTGTCGCAAATCCCGAACGTCCGCGTTCTGTTGAACACCAACGTCACCGAATTAATCGGAACCGACCTCGCGGGACTGACGGGCATCCGCATCTCCCGCCCGATGGACGACAACGAGAAGATCGAGATCCATGCCGAGCAGACCGAACCGATGAACAAGTCTCGAGCCGACGACCACGGCAAAGACGTCATTGACCTTGATGGCATCTTTATCGAAGCCGGCGCCGACCCCCGACTCGAGGTCCCCAACATGCTCGGCCTTGACCTCAACCCTGAGACGCAGGAGGTCCACGTCGACCGAGGACAGCGTACCAGCGTCCCCGGCATCTACGCCGCAGGCGACCTTACCGACGGAACATCACTTAAACAGACCGTGACCGCAGCCTCTCAAGGCGCAATCGCGGCACTTTCCGCCTACGGCTACGTCCTCGCCGGTGAGCATCAATACGAGGCGGCATAACAGAGCCACTTTTCTCTCTCCCTTCCGTGAAGAAGATCACACCAACATCCCCTCTCCCGCTGGGCGGGAGAGGGTTAGGGTGAGGGCAAACCTATGAGAGCCCCTATCAGCACCACATCCGACGAACGTCTGGTAACCGCGCCAGACATCCCGCACGTCGAACCGCAACTCGGAACCGTCGCAGTTCTTTACACCAAACCGGAGACGGTGTTATCCGACTACGCGGATCTGATGGATTTGGCCGGATACCAAGATTCCCTAACCCCCGACATTCCGACGCTCCTCAAGGTCAACATCTCCTGGCAGCACTACTACCCGGCATGTTCAACCGCGCCGTGGCAAATCGAAGGCGTAGCCAACAAACTGCGTTCGGACGGTTTCGACGACCTTACCGCGGCCCACAACGGCACAGTGGTTGTGGACCCGATCGAAGGCCGCATCAAGAACAAGCACGCCGCGGTAGAAGACCGCTTAGACATCCCACACGTCATCCTCGACAAACCGGAGATGGAGTGGGTGCGGTACATGCCCAAGGCCGAGATGCTCGTGCTCAACGACATCTACAAAGACGGCATCTACATCCCCGAGATGATGCTCGGCACAAACATCGTCCAGTTGCCGACCGTGAAAACCCACGTCTTCACCCAGATGACAGGCGCAATGAAGAACGCCTTCGGTGGCTTGTTGCATCGCTACCGGCACTGGACACACGCCCAGATCCACGAAACCCTCGTCGACCTCCTCCAGATTCAACGCGAAATCCACAGCGGACTCTTCGCCGTCATGGACGGCACATTTGCCGGCGACGGACCAGGTCCGCGCGCCATGCGGATCCACAACAAAAACATCATCCTCGCTTCCGCCGACCAAGTGGCCATCGACGCCGTAGCGGCAAAACTGATGGGCTTCGACCCCATGTCGATAACCAAGGTCCGCATCGCCCACGAAATGGGACTCGGCATCGGCGAGCCGAGGGACATCGAAATCAAAGGCGACGACATCGCCAACGTCAAATGGGACTTCTCGCCCAACGAAAACACCTTCGCCTCCCGCGGCCAAAAACTCATCTACTGGGGCCCGCTAAAGCCATTGGAAGGCATGCTCCTCCGCTCCCCGATAACCCCTTGGGCCTTCGTAGCCTCCAACCTCTACCACAACGAATTCTGGCTCCGATTCATCGGCCGGAAACGAGTCGCAGATGCGCTCAAGACACCTTGGGGCGAGTTGTTCAAGAAGTACTGAGCCTGTCAGTTCGCGGTCACCAACTCGATTGACGCAAAAACGCATTTGAGTTAACCTAAAAGGACTGGCGGTCATGCCTTTTTTGGCTTTACCGCCGTCCGATTGCGCGGCCCCGTGGTGTAGTGGTCTAACACGCCTCCCTGTCAAGGAGGAGATCGGCAGTTCAAATCTGCTCGGGGTCGCCACTTCCCTCCATTCGCCCCAAAAGCTACAATTCGTAGCGTCGCGCCAACCCCCGTCCCCTTCGCGAAGCGTAATGGGACGCCAACAAGCGAAGCGAAGTTCGCAGGGGATGCCCGCGGGCAGGGCGGCAGGTGTACCCATTTTGCCCCCGCTAGCGGGTGTAATGTGCCATGCAGAGCAACTCCAGCCACGACATGACAGGTAACCAAAGGAGCGCGATACCCCACAACCCCTGCTAACATAAGAATCCCACCAAACACGCGAAACCACGCCAAAGATGGTCAAACCCATCGCAGTCGAACCACGCGACCAATACCGCATCTGGGCCGAATTCGAAGACGGCATCGCCAGCGAACTCGACCTCTCCGACATCGCAGGTAAAGGCGTTTTCGAACCCCGAAGACCGCGCATTCTGTGAAACTGTCTCCATCTTGCCCCACAACTCCATCTCGTGAGGAGGGACAGACGACTTCGAAATCTGCCCCGACACCATCTACATCGAACTAACCCGAAACACCGCACGAGAAACCAGCCAACAAGATCAGCTGCTCCCAACCAGCGTGTAAAATCCATGATACCGACGCAAAGTGTACCTGCGTGGGGACTCGATGGATTGCTCCCTCCGAGCGATCCCGGTAATCCAGTTGGCGGAGCGCGTTCACCTTACCTAGTTACCCAGCAAGACTTCGTCGTCCGCTTCGGGATCTCAAATGAGCGTCTGATTCTGCTTGAGGGGTTATTAGGCTTCCGTGCTATGTGCCATCAGGCGGGACTATGTAAGGGTTTCCAATGGATCGATGGCAGTTTCGTCGAGGACAAAGAAACCGTTACAGGTTCTCCACCAGCCGACATCGACATCGTCACGTTTTTTGTGCTTCCGCGAGGTTTGACGCAAAATAGCTTATTCGCAAGACATGACGCGTTGTTCCAGCGACAGGACATCAAGACTAGGTTCCGAATTGACGCATATTTCGTTGTTTTAGAACACACAAATCTTGAACTGCTCATCGAGAGTGCCGTCTACTGGTCTAGTTTGTTTTCACACACCAGGCAAGACCAATGGAAAGGGTACGTTCAAATCGATCTCGCAGAACAAAACGACGCAGACGTTTCACGCGATATCGCTTCGCTATTGCACGGGGGAGGACAAAGTGGAAGTTAAGCAACTTCGAAATTTACGTTCTGAATTGACGCATCTCGACTCTATGCTCGCGAGAATCCCCCCGGAAAACGTCATTGATCGAATCGGCCTGCAGGGTCGTAGGCAACAGGTCGTTGAGGAATTAGCGGGATTCGATGACGTGCGAACCGAGTTCGAACCGACGCGACTGACTTTTCGCGGCACGCCCGTTATCGGTGAGCAAGGAATAATGGCAGGATTTGGGACGAAAATCGTTGGTCTGTTTAACAACACGATCGAAGCTATGGGTGCCAGTTCCCAGCAGCAACTAGGGAGCAGGGGCGTGATTCCAAGCGTCGACAATTACGGCATGATGATAACCGGAGTTGCTAGAGGATCTTTTGGATTCCAGCTCGAACGGGCATCTGACCAGCTGATATTGGTGGCGGAAGCGGATCCAGTAGCGGAGGCTGTTGATAGGGTCAAGACGATCATGGAAGCGACGCTGATGACGGACGACGAACTTGCCGAAACTTTGGTTGACACCGATCCCAGGGTCATTAAAGACATCAGGGAATTCCTCGAGGAGCTAGTCGAAAACGAAGCGACTTGCGCGATCGAATCAAAACGACGTGAATTTAGTTTCAAAAACGTTGATCAAATCCGGCGAAGTGTCGCCAGATTGCAGGAAGATAATGTAGTCCAACGAGTCGTCACCCTAGGTGGTAAGTTCATCGGTTACCTACCCGACAGCCGTCTAGCGGAATTTGATGTAAGCGAAACTAGGGACGAAGACGCAGATTTTCTTGGCGAACTCGTAGGAACCGTGGTTAAAGCAAAAGTCGATCCATCAGTTAAAGACGCCGAATCCATCAACGCTTCGCTTGAGAATGATAAGCAAATCACAGCGAATGCCAAGCGCGTGGGCAAAAGCAAACCGACTTTTGTAATCACGGATGCCGGCCTTTGGTAATTCATTCGGGTTACTTAACCCATTACTCCGTCACCTTCACTCTTCCGTTCTCTCAACCAACCATCAGTTTCCCTTTACCTAGTCGTTTACCATCCCCTACCCAATCACCCCCGCACCCCGCAGTTCATCCATCGTCTCCTTCGTGTTGTTGTGGACCATCGTTTGCTGACACATCAGGCTCCGCCACGCCGCCAACATGGTTTCCGTCTCGAAGTTCCATTCGATCCCGAGCATCTTCGTAACCACTTCATCGATCTTCGCGCGATTGGTATCTACAGCGCTCAAACTGATGCGCTTCAGCGGCAATTTGCGCAAGGTGTCGAAGTTCTTGGATGCGGTTGCGCGTGCATTCATGCCGGCTGCAGTGTCAATGGTGAAGTCCGGAACAGGATGCCCAGGAATTGCGCGGATCTGAATCGAGGAGCGCCCTATGTCAGTCGACTGACCGTAGCCGATCCTAATCAACATCCCAAAGGTGCTGTTTAGGAAAAGTGCTATCGCTTTAGCAACATCTACGTCGGTCTTAGTCGTGGTCCAAGATCGCCCTCCCATGCACTCGATTTCGGTGTAGGCCATAGCGATGGTCTGCGCGCTCTGACGCAAATTGCGAGACAGGTGAAAATGTCCCGCCGTCGCCATCATTCGGTTGACCTCAACGGAGTCGCTTCTTGATGTGCCGAAATGAGTGGGTTGACACGTCATACTGATCTGCGTCTTCGAATCCACTCGCCACAATGAAGGGTTGATTCGATCTTCAGTATCGCTCGCCGGAACCATCACGAACGCGCCGCGGGGATCACGACTTGCTGGGAGACATCCCAGCAAGTGGTGTGTCGGACCCGCGTCCGACACACCACTTAAGGTCGTCATTGGCAACGCGAACTCGGTTTCAGAGCTAGTCGCCGGGTCCCATGCCACCCCTTGCATCACGAATTCTGTGAGTCGTGTATACCGACCGCTCGTGCCGAGAGAAGACCAAGGCCAACCATCACCTAGGTTGTCCATTCGGTTGTAAGTTCCCACCACGCGTCCAACAATTATCTCGCCAAACGGTTTTGAGTGTTCGATCTCGCGTCGTATGGCATCAGCGTACATCTTGGCTTCCAGCTTCGTTTGAAAATCATCGGTCAGATTTACGCAAACCAGGGACCGTGAACCATCTTCTTTTCTTTGCTTGGTGCCGACTAGCAACATCTCTTGGATACCGGTATCGTCTGACATCGACTCGCCCTTGCCGGCCGCGGTGCTAATCGCGATCACATCGCTGTACTCATTCTCGATGTTTCGGCGAAACCCCTCGTAAGTTTTCGCATGAGCCGCGGTCAAAGGAAGCACTTTGCCGTGTGGCGCACCACGGGCTAACATCGCATGTTCAATGACGTGCATGAACGTCGCAAGCCCGGCTTGTCCGTTGGCGACTCCTTTGACACGCCGGTCAGCCTGTCGCTTGTATTTCCGCATGTCCTTGCTAGATATAGGATTCTTAGCTCCGCCGCGCGGTCGGAAATACGGATCATTGTTGCAACATATCCCAACTGTTCCAGGCTCTATCGCCAACATCGCAACCTGTTCACCGTAACTGCCGATCAACCTACTTTCCGCGTTCCCGACACCGTCAGGCCCCAATAAGTTCAGGGATCCACCAGAGGCAGTAATGGCAAATATCGCACCCTCGCCAAACTTGGTCTGCGGTTCCAACGAGGTAAGATTCGCTGTCGCAACCGAAATCGACTGTTGACTGATATCAGTCAGTTGGAGGTAACGTTCCATGCGTTCCGCGTGGATACTCGATTTGTCCTCCGTTTCTGCGTAATGTCGGAAGCGAATATTCTCTTCAGTCGCGCGTGCCAGTGTGCCAGTGCCCGCGCAGACCTCCGTATATCTAGCCTTCGCAGGTTCGATTAAGCGCGCCGCCGTCATGTTCGCCAGAAATTCGGCCCGATGCGGACGTGTATAGTTGACCGCCCGTTCGTCACGGTCAGGAGTAAGCTCTTGCCACACCGCGGCCGCGACGTTCGTGGTTGCGCTCAAACCAGCTTCTATGTAGTTTTCAATCGTTGCGCGGACGGCCTTGAGCGTCCCCGCCAACTTCGGTGAAAGATCACCGTCTTCAAGCATGTCGGCAGCGATCGTTGACAGAGGTTTGAAATCTACGGCCTCAATTTTCCGCCATTGAACAGCAATCCTGCTAGGTATACCCTCGCCAGAAATCTCGTTCCAGAGATTGGGTGAATCAATAGGCAACACTCCCGACAACTGTCCCCATCTCTTCAGGTTCCGGTGCAATTCAATCATGCTCACCAAAGTTCCCACGATGTTCCCCGCAGCACTTTGTGCTGGTGATTCGCTATCTGCGTTGCCATACTTGAACCCAAACGCGTTCTCTGAGATCAAAGAATCTTCAGAATCATCTTGGGCTTCAAGTGTGCCCGGGCCAATTCGTTACGCGCCGTGCGAAACTCTGCAACGACTTCAGACAATACGCCAGCGGTGTAGGATTCCGGGATAGCCGCCAACCACGCGTATTGAATCACATCGCGCAAAGAGACCGGAACCGGGTTCTCGGGCGTAATCGCGATGTCCGGGTCGTTCGGACACCGTCCTGTCACAACCTGCATCAGAAACTGCGGCGAATCACTCATCAACTCGACATCGCGTTCCGAGTATCTCATGCGCGGGCTCCCTAACCTCCTAGGAATGCCCAGTGCAATCACGTTCTTCACATCGCGTGTGTGGTCGTAAAAATCGTAACCCAACCGTTGAATAGCATCGTCGATAGCCGGGTTATCGTATTCAGTCTCGACGATCATGCGCAGGTCGTAAGGCATCTTGACCACGAGGTCTGGCGAAGTGTTGCCCAGCATCGCCTGTCCGTGAATCTCAGGACCGACCGTGAAACCGGGTGGTGCTTGTTTCTCCATCGCTGGAGCGATGTATCCGTTAAGCACCTTCTCGTCGATCCGTTCCCTTGGTGTCATGAATGATCCTCACAAATATCGTCGCGTACCGTCTCGTTCGCCGAACTGAGCAACTGGTGGCTCGCGCAATATTCCCCTACCAATGTAAACGACCTGTTGATAGGAACGCGCGGAGATAACCAGCAAGATTCTCAAGGCGAACACCCCCTGCAACATCATCTCCACGATCAATCGCATCACCCACACCTCCATCGAAACCGCCAAAATCATCGACACCAGCCCAACCCCATTCACCGACGGCTGGAAACCCGATTAGCCAATCCCGTTCGCTCTCGCTGGGATTCCCGTATCATTCCCTCAGCAACGCAAGGAGTCCTGCCATGAAGATCACCGATCTCAAGTGCGCCATCATTGGCGACAACCCCATCGTCCGCATCACCACCGACGACGGCATCGACGGCCTCGGCCAAGCCGAGTGGACCAAACCCTACCTAAAGCCGTTCGTTCTCTACTACCGAGATGCCATCCTCGGCCAAGACCCTACCGACGTCGAGCGCGTCATAAGCCGTATCCGACGGCTCGGCAGCTTCAAACCATGGGGCGCAGCCGTCAGCGCCATTGAAGTTGCACTCTGGGACATCGCCGGCAAAGCTGCCGGAGTGCCCGTCTACAAGCTCCTCGGTGGCAAGGTCCGAGACAAGGTCCGCGTCTACAACGGTGGCATCCGCGTCCCCTTGAAGGGCAACGACCCTGAACACTTCGCCGAAAACATGGCCGAGATGAAGGAGTTCAAAGAGGGCTTCTCCATCATCAAACAGGGCATCTCGTTCCACTCTCAGATGGCCGCACAGGTCCCCAACTACTTCTATGGCGAACTCCCCAAATACGACGGCCCACCAGTCGGCGGCGTGCGTCCCCCAGTCGGAGGACCGCTCACCGAACAAGGCCTGAAACACACCATCGTCTGCGTCGAAGCGATGAAAGACGTCCTCGGCGACGAGGTCGGATTAGCCCTCGACTGCGGTCCCGGAATGACCGTCCACGACACTCTCCGCCTAGCCAAAGCACTCGAACCGCTCAACATCATGTGGCTCGAAGACACCATCACCGGCGACTACACACCCTACGTCCTGCCCGAACTCTTCCGTGAGGTTCAAATGCAGACCTCCACACCAATCCACACCGGCGAGCAGATCTACCTTAGGCAAAACTTCAAAGACCTCATCGAATCCAAGGCCGTCCGAGTCATCGGCCCCGATCCCCTTGACGTTGGAGGCATCGCCGAACTCAAGTGGATCGCCGAATTCGCCGACATGCACGGCATCATGATGGCTCCCCACGGCGTCGCAGACGGCATCATCGGAATCGCCGCACACGTCCACCTCGCCGCAACCCTCCCGCGCAACTACATCGCCTTCGAGTACCCCGCCGGCAAACCCGAATGGTGGTACGACATCATGGACGGCCTGCCCGACCCCATCGTCGAAAACAGCCACATCAAGGTTTGGGACACCCCCGGACTAGGTGTCGAATTCAACGTCCCAGCCGCCAAGAAGTACCTATCCGACGAAGACAAAGACTTCTTCGACTAAGCCCGTGTCGAGCATCAGATACCGGTTCCTAACTGTTCTGAAATACCCGCTCGAGATGGCGCAACGCATCTGACACCGTCGATCGTTCGTCGGCATCGAGTGTGGCGAGATCACCTGCAAGGCGTTCGATATGCGAAGCCACAGCCTCCCGGAACGCATTGCGACCTTCATCGGTGGCTCGAACATCCACTATTCGCCGGTCGTGTCGAGACGGCGTGCGTTCAATGAACCCGCCGTCGTAGAGACCATCGAGCACCCTGGTGATCGTGGCTTGGGTAACCTGCTCCGCTTGTGCGATCTGACCTCCAGTTGTCCCATCATTCTCAATGATGATCCGCATTGCTGACATCCGTGCAGCTGTCAGCCGTGTCGAGTGGTAACTTGGTCGCATCCTGCGGCGCAGAAGTTCGGCCAAAGCGATTAATCGCTCACCTAGCTCGCCAGAAGACGAGTCGAACGTTTCAGCGGTTTCGTCGAAGGTTGACATATATACTTTATACTGCTAATATTTAGTGCTGTCAAGTAACCTTCAGGCACAGGGAGACAACCATGAGTGATGACTTAAGGATCAACTCGATTTATCAGATCAGCATCAACGTTGACGATCTAGACAGTGCAATCGACTTCTATCGGGATGCTCTCGGCATAACGTTCATCGCAAAGTTCCCTCCCGGATTGGCCATATTCAACTGCGGTGGAATCCATTTGATGGTGTCAGCAGTGCCGGGGGAGGCGTCCACCGGGAACAGCGTTATCTACTTCAACGTTCCCGATGTTCAGGTCGGCTACGAGACACTCAAAAAGCGCGGCGTTGAGTTTACTAGCGAACCCCACGTAATCCACTCAACTGACAACTACGAGCTCTGGATGGCGTTCTTTAAGGATCCGGACGGAAACATCATGGCCATCGCAGAGGAACGAGGAGAGCTCGGCGCTTAGGTCGAGCTCTCATTGATCGGTTCAACTTCCGTGAGACTGTGCCTCCGGTGGCGTGTCTCAATCCAAGGACCGGGCTGAGGTTTGCTCTGCCTTTTCGACGTAAGGTATGATCTCGACGTGCGGCTCCCCGTCTTTCGTCACCAGCAGGCTTTCACCGGTCCCTTCTATCTCGTCAATGATTTCCAAACACTTCTCTTCGACTTCTGATACGTCATATCGCTTCATTCTCAATTACCCCAAACTAGCGACCGTTTCCAAAATCGAACCGTGGCCGATCGATCACGTCCTAACCAATCTCTCGCCAATAACGCCGACCTTCCCATCGCACCAATGTCCCCCAACCAGGCGCGCTCAAATGGCTCCCCAACACGGTGAACCCCTCACTCTCCGCTCTGTCGAGGACCTCATGCCTAATCCTCATCGCCTCCGCCGGATCAGTGTCTAGCGCGAACGGCAGGTCAGTATCCGTCGCATGCATCGGGTTGATCAAGATGTCACCCACGAACAAAGCCCGTTCCTTACCCGAAGACAACATCAAAGCCATGTAACCAGGCGTATGCCCCAGCCTCGGTATCGCCGTCACCCCCGGCGCAAGCTCCGTCTCCCCCTCCATCAAGTCCAGCACCCCGATCTCCGCCAGCGGAATCACACTCCGCTCGATCGGCTCAATCCCAAACTCACTGTCATCGTCCGGAACTGTGAAATGCTCCCAGTCGGCGCGGTGCACAGTGTATCGAGCGTTAGGAAACATCGGCACATCGGTCGTCTCCGGGTCCATGTTCCACCCCACTTGATCGGCATGGAGGTGCGACATGAAAGCAGTGTCGATGTCGTCGGTTCTAATGCCTTTGCGAACAAAGTCGTCCATCAACTCTGCCGAAGTATCAGAACCAAGCATCTTCCCATGCGGACCAAATCCCGTGTCTGCAATCACATTCTTCCCACCTGACGTAATCACGAACACGCCGAGGTTCATCAAAAAGTGCTGACCTGAGAAACACTCAGGGAAGAAGTCGTAGTAATGCGACCAATGCTCCAACGGCGTCTCAGGGAACATCATCCTCGGATCGAAAACTACTGTGCCGTCGCTAAGCGAGGTAACGCGTATTGAGCCGACGTTGAGAACCTCCGCACTCATCAGTCACATCCCCTTCCAGTAGCGTCTCCCTTGCCATCGAACCATCGTCCCCCATCCCGGAGGACTGAGGTGGCTACCCAAAACGATCATCTTCTCCCGTTCCGCCTTATCCAATAAATGGTGACGCGTAGCAATGCCTTGCGCCTTATCCGTGTCCGGCCAGTACATCAACTCCGTGTCGGAGGCATGCATGGGTGAGCCCAAAACGTCGCCGATGAGCAACGCTCGCTCGCGCCCGGACGAGATCAGCAGGCTCATATGACCCGGTGTATGCCCGGGCGTGTGAATCGCCGTTACCCCCGGCGCCAGCTCCGTCTCACCTTCCATCAAATCCAACACACCAGCCTCATCCAACGGAATCGCGCTCCGTTTAACCGCATCGCCCCGAAAGTCCGAAAGCACCTCTTCCGACGTAAAGTGCTCCCAATCGGCTCGGTGAACCGTGTAGCGGGCATTCTCAAAGGTTGGTTTCGACAAATCCTCAGGCCGAGTGTTCCAACCAACATGGTCACCATGCAAATGCGTCAAGAACACCGTATCGACCTCGTCCGTCCCAATCCCCTTCCGCTCGAAGTCATTCATCAGATCCGCCGGAGTGTCCGCACCCAGCATCTGGCCATGCGGACCAAACCCCGTATCAGCGACCAGCGTCTTGCCACTCGAACGCATCACAAACGCACCCAGATTCAACAAGAAATACGGCTTCGAGAAGTACTCCGGGAAGATGTCGTAATACTGCTCCCAGTGTTCAAGCGGCGTCTCCGGAAACGTGATCCGAGGATCAAACACCACTCGCCCGTCGCTCAAAGACGTGATACGTATATCGCCGACATCTAATACATCATTAGTCATCGCTACAGTTTAGCAACACTTGGCACCGCAGAGCTTTAACATTCTTCAAGTAGCCAACAGCCCCATTCGCCCCCAGTTGGTCACATCTGCCAATGTCACGTTTATCTTATCTCGGCCGTTTCAGCAAGAATCGGGGGGTGCGTCAATTTCAAGATGCGTTGTTTCGAGGAGAACACCAGTGCTTGATCCAAATCAGTTCGAATGGCTCACGTTCGACTGCTACGGAACACTTGTCGACTGGGAATCAGGAATCTGCGACGCCGTATCAAAAGTCCTAACACGTCACGGCGAGCACAAGTCAAACCCAGAGCTACTGACTCTCTTCTCAACCATCGAACCACGAATCCAGAGCACCCCCGGCTACTTGACATACCGCGAAGTCTTGCGAAGGGTGATGGCCAACATCGGAACAGAGTTACGGCTCCAGTTCTCCGATGAAGAACTATCCAACCTCCCAGAATCGATGTCCAACTGGCCCGTCTTCCGCGATGCCGAGCAAGCACTTAACACACTCAAAACCCGATACAAGCTAGCCGTCATCTCCAACGTGGACGACGATCTGTTCGCGTCGTCCGCGAAAGCGCTGAACGTCGATTTCGATCTCGTCGTCACCGCACAACAGGTTCAGAGCTACAAGCCTGACCTCCGTAACTTCGAGTTCGCATCAACCCTCATGGCAGTCGAAAATCACAATTGGCTACATGTGGCCGAGAGCCTGTACCACGACATTGGTCCGGCAAACCAGCTTGGCATCAAGAGCGTCTGGGTGAATCATCCAAACCGAGGCGGAGGAACACGCCACACCAACGCCGTGCCCGACATGACCATCACAGATCTGACGACATTGGCGCAGATACTGTGCATGAATTGACGTCGATCGATGGTTCAATCCCGACGGGCAACCTTGATGATCTGGGGACTTACCGACGTCATCGTCTGATGGTCCCAGTCTCCGAACTGCTCCTAGATCTCCAGACCAGCGCCAGCGAGGAATCCCGTCAGCGAATCGTTGACCATAAATCTCAACGTACTCCTGCTTACCTGTAGCCGGTCCCAACTCGGACTCGAGAACGTAGCAGTAAATGAGACTACATCTCCCGAAATCGGAGTCTCCACTTTGTGCGCCATCGTCACCATGCTGCCATCATGTTCGACCGTCAAGGCATTCTCCGGAACCCAATCCTCCCATTCCCTCACATGCGGGTTCCGCGTCTCAAACACGAAGCGTCCGTTAAACGTCAATGCGGACCGAATAGCGACAAGGGCGTCACGGATCTCATCATCGTCAACCAACACCTGAAACGCGTGCCCAGCCATCACGATCGCATCGAACTCCTGCTGCCAATCAACCGACGAAAGATCGCCAAGAACCCACTCCACATCCTTCTGCATGCGTGCCTGCTCAAGCATCGCGTCAGCCGGATCGAGACCGCAAAGCCGTCCTGTGTGACCGGACTGCCAAGCCAACCGCAGCAACGCGCCCGTGCCACAGCCGACATCTAGCACGCTCTTCGCTGACATTATCAACGGCAGATAGAAGCCGAAGTCTCGCCTCCCGGCGCAGAACGCGTCGTACAGTTCGGCTAGCGTGGGCTCAGAAAATAACCGATCGACCACGATCGAACCAGCCCTACTGACCTTCGAAACAGTCCGCAGAGCCTTGCAGCTCTTCCTCGAATCCGGCAATCACAGCCGCTCGACCCTGCGGATAAAGCGCAGCGTCCATCTTGCCCGTTATGCACAGCAACGCCGTGTCGGAAATGTCCGCTCCGTCTGGCAGACCAGGAATCTCGATGGCGCAGCTATCGGCCCCAAACAGCACCGCGACCAGATCCCCGGCCTTGAACTCGGTTCGCTCGCCCATCTCGGCGAACGCGCGGAGGGATGTTTGACGCGGGTCTTCGTGATTCGAAAGTTCGGAAAGCAAACACGAGAGTTCACTCGATCCCAAATTGCCGAATCCTTCCGGCAGCCCCAGGAAATCGGTTTGCACGTCGCAACCTGAATACGCCTCCACAACCTCTAAATGCTCGTCCACTGTCGGCACCCAAACCCGGTCCAGCAAAACCTCGCCGAAACGGATCGGACCCAGCGAATCGGCAACACACTGCGCCGCTTCGACCGACATCACAGCACCGTCGCTAAGCTCGTATCCTTCGTCACCTTGACGACAGCGGATATCCGCGATCAGGAAGGCCGTGAAGTTGGTGAAGAACCCATCCATCGCCACGCGGTCAGAAGTATCCGGCTGAACCACCGGCTCGAAATACCTCTCCTCTCCAAGCTCCTCGACCATGCACTCTTGAACATCGATGAACGTGCTTCCGGTGCCGGACGGTTGACGGTCGGGTTGTTTGGCAAACAACGCTTCTTCAAACGCCAATCGCTCATCTGGAGTCAAACAGAAATGCGCTGAAATCCACTCCCCCGACACCTGCGCTTCGTCGAAGATGCCGAAAAGCGGCTTCAGCGTCGGATGTTCGATCGCTCCCCCGATGCAAGCTACAGCGTCATCTGAAAGACCAGGCCCGATGATGGCGATCCTCCCCGCCGCCGTGTTACGAGTCGAAACATCGCTCATGCACTCGTCGAACTGCGCGATCAAACTGCTTGGCGGTTGGGACCGGCTCGAGAATATCCGCTCAACCTGCTCGATGCCACCCGCATACGCGGTCATACACGTCACTTCGCCCGCGGGAAGAGCCTCCAAGAATCCCGCCACGTTCTGAACGTAGTCCACTATGATCGGCTCGAACATCGCAGCCTCGGCATCGAAATCAGCGGCTTCAGCAGTCGCCTGCATCAGCAGATCTTCCGCGGTCTGCGTTGCTTCCGCGCTCGTTGCGTTCGGGTCGGTCGCTCCGATGAGAATGATGTCGAACGTCAACGTTGCGTTCGCAGGGATCACCGGCGGCGAGCCAGCATCTCCGTATGCAAGATCCGACGGTATCACCACCCGTCGCCGCTCCCCGATGTTCATCTGCGTGATGGCCATCTGCCAACCCCGTATGACCGCGTTGACCGGGAACACCGTCGGTTCTGAACGAGTGTAAGAGCTGTCGAATATGCAACCGTCGTCTAGCCATCCGGTGTATTGGACGTCAACCTCCCAATCCAGTTTCGGCTTTGCACCCTCACTCTCTTTGATCGTCGCAAATTCAAGCCCATTGGGATCGGTCGAAAGATCGGCGGCGGCAACATCGTCGAGCTGCGGCGCGTTCGTTGGGTAGACGTTATTGAGGCACGTCGAGCCCCAATCCTTGAACACGGTCGCGAGAACATCCTCACTCGTGACTTCGTCGCCGTTGTTCCCAACAGCCTCGCCCGACACACCCGGCGTCGCAGTCGCAGCAGGGGCATCCGTAGGCTCGGGCGTCGGCGCAGCAGTCGCCATCGGTGGTGCAGCAGTAGGCGCTGCGGTCGGCTCGCTATCGCCGGAGCAACTCGCCACAACGAGCAACACGAGCATCGAAGCAACCGAGAGTGCTATTAGGTTAAGTGGACGATTGAACCCGTTTCGGAGCTTGAATGATGAATCGGAAAGGCGCGACGGCGCAACAATTGACAACGGGAGACGGCTCGGGATTTCTGGGTCGATGGACGTAATGATGCAACGGTTGAGTGGTACCAAGCCGCAGAAGTGCGTTCGCCCGATTCTACAAAATCCGCATTTTCGCCAATACCCCTACACTGGCGCCACAAAGTCCACGAAAACCGGACTCGTCCAAGCCTTCTCCATATCCGACTGCGTAACCCGGACCCAGTACGGATTGATACCTGGTCTCGGCGAATCGTCGACAACCGAAAACTCAACCCGCTCCGGTCCCGGTTCCGGCGCCAGCTCCACCGTAACCGCACGGTCCAGTTGACCCAGATCAACGCGTTTCGGACCATCGGTCAGCGCACCCAGAGTCGTCGGTATCCGAACCCGGTCTGTCGGCGCAAACGTGATGCGCCGCGCACCATCGTTACCGTGATCGCCATACTGCGAGCTCGCAATCACATCACTCGACAACGCAACCTCGATGCCGGTCTCGTCCGTTCCATCAATATCCAGCAATAACCCACTCGTATAGCCACACCCCCAATACGACCAACTCACACTCGAATCGGACGATTCAGTAACCTCCGACCTCGGACTGTCGAACCGGATTTTCTCTACATTCTTGATAAACCCTCCCGACGTCGTAACCGAACCATCCCAAACCACGCCAGAGTAGCTCGTCCGCCGGCTTGCTCCTTCCCACGTAACCCGGACCCGATTCTCCGATGTCCCCGGCGACATCTCCTCGCAGTGCAGCAACTCCAAGCCTCGGAACAACTCGACCCGCTCCAAAGGACCCGCCCCGATGATCTTCACCGAGATCTCCGGCGACGATCCCGTCGAATACTCCGATCCCATCATGTGCCCATCCGCGGAAACCACCGCCACGATCCGAACGCCTGAAGTCGCATACACCCGCCGCGCCTTCATGCCCGCCAATATCCCATCCAACGTCAACTCCGTCGCGTATACACCCGTCAATCCGCCCTTCTGATAACGCCGCAACTGATGACCCGGCTGATCGTCGCCCGGACGACCCGTGTAGCAGTCGCTACCGCCGATGAAACCCATCTTGTAGTTCCGCTCAAGCGACTCCTTCAGAAACCACTCGAACTGCCCGTGCGTCGAAGTGATCTCCAACGCCGGCTCGATCTGAGGCTCGTGATACTGCAAATCCGCCGCAATCCCGCCTACGTGCGGCGTCACCACTACATCCGAGTAGCGAAACGCCGCATGCATCTCCCGAACATGCGGCAAATCCGTGTCCAAATCCCAAGCATCTAGATGAGCCGCATGCGCCGACCGACGCAAATCCTGATCAAACCGGCGGAAATATACGTTGTGATGCCCGCCTCGATCCGTCGTCGCCGACCATTCATACCCCGGAAGCGGCACAAACCTACCCGGCTCGTAGTTATCCCTCTCCGACTCCTGCTGCACCTCGTAAGCCCCCGTCGTAATCGCCGGATCGTTCCGTTGAAATCCGGCGAAATGTATACCCGCAACATCCCGCGCATACGCGAAAAAGTCGCCGATCTTGTACGGATCAACAACTTGCCCGCCGTGCGGGTCACCCCAGTACAATTTGAACTGAGACTCTGTTTCAGTTGCAATGATCGGATTGCTAACCCCCTCCAGATCTGCGTCCTCGTCTCGCGCCACGACCCGATGTTCACCCGTCTCAGTGATCCGACAACCATCGATCCACACAACGCCACCGCTCTCCTCATCGAACTCGACCTCGTCCGCGCCCAACGCAACTCCAGAACCGCTCAACCTAACGTTGCCACGATACCGATTCGCAGGGTTGCCCCAACGGTCCTCCGCCTTCACGCTCACCCGGAACTCCTCTCCCGCGGTCGCATCCGACGGTGCAATCACCACCAACCGCACCGCATCGCCACCGATTACCGAAAACTCCGGACGCTCCGCGATCGGCACAAAGTCGCCCGAACCATCCGCGTCAACCTCGATCCAAAAATAACGACGCGGCTCGATAAACGTCTGACTCCGAGAACCAGATCCGCCACCAGTACGGTCGCCCCATGTAACCAAAACCTCCTCACCCTCGACCAGCGCCCGACCCGTGTTAACCAAATTCACCGCCGTCAAATCCACCACCTGAGTAGCCACCTCCCCGCCAGAAGGCCCGCTGACACTCAAATAGTCCGCACCAGCCGGATCATGCACCTGCGGCAACTCCCAATCAGTATCCGAATCCGTCCCGATCCGAACCACGCCTCCACTCGCCAACCCGCAAGCACCAATAACAAAAACCAACCGCCAACTCCCAACTTCACCCGCAACAACATCACCCCCATCCAACAACCGGGCACTACCAACACCACCATCAACCCGCTCAGTCAACCCAATCGGATCCATCGTCTCTGACATATTCGAACCTCCCTGAATGACGCCGCCGCAATCGCAACCAACCCGTCATTCAACACCCCGTATTATCACCCGAAAACCCAACCCTGCGGACAAATCACATCTCCCTTGATTGGAGATGTTTAGGGTGAGGGTGGCGATGCTTGCCCTTGTTTTCGGAGGAAAAGGGGGCACCGCCTATACCATCACCTGCCCGCCATCACACTGAATCGTCTGACCCGTAATGTTCCGTGCGTCCTCAGAAGCCAAGAAAGCCGCCAACGCACCAATATCAGACGGAGTCTGCGGCCGACCAAGCGGAATCACCTCCGCCGCAGCCTCCTCGAACACATCGAGGTGCGCCCGACCACTAACAACTGGATCGCCCATCGCATCCCGCCTCTCCATCCACTCCTGGTGGAACGCCGTCCAAATCCGACCCGGAGCAATCGCATTCACATTAATGTTGTCCGCCGCATACTCCCGAGCCAAAGCCTGTGTATACGCGATAACCGCCATCTTCGTCGTCGCATAATACGCCGTCACATAACGAGCCGCCCGTGCCGCAACCGACGAAATATTGATGATCTTCCCGTACTGCTGCTCCCGCATCTGGGGCAAAATCGCCTCCGTCACATCCGCCAAACCCTTCACATTCACCTTCCAAGTGAACTCCCAGTCAACATCGCGCCACTCAACTCCCGTCGATCCCGGCGCACCCGAGACACCCGCATTGTTCGCGAGAATATCGATCCGTCCCGCCGCATCATACGCCAACGCAACTCCTTCGGAGATGCTCTGCTGATCGGTGACATCCATATGTACCGCATAACCCTTCGAACCCAGCTCCTCAACCCTCGCAACGGCCGCCGCCGCGTTGTCGTCATTGAGGTCCGCGATGATGATGTTGGCGCCTTGTCCGGCCATCCGCTCGACGATGCCCAAACCCAAACCTTGGCCTCCACCAGTAACCAGAGCGGTGCGTCCCGTGAGATCAGCTAGCATGTTGCAATTGTTCCTTGTGCGATTGCCCCGCGGGGGTGTCGATTCCGATTGAGATGGTGCATAATTCTAGCACCGCGCAATCTCGTAACCCACCAGGGAAAACGAACGGAGAAACTTAGCCTTGTCGCTACCGCCTGACCACGTCACAAACTACGAACCAGTGCCCGGCTGGGCCACAGTCCCACACGGCATTTGGATGCGCGAAGCGACCGCAGTGACCGTCGACTCCAACGACCGCGTCTACGTGTTCAACCGCGGCAACGTCCCCATCCTCGTCTTCGACCCGGACGGAAATCTAATCGACATGTGGGGCGCCGACGACCCTCAAGGATCCGTTCGAACCACCGAGGACCCGTACGGCAACCGCCTCCAGTTCTGGAATACCTGGTTCATGCGTGCCCACGGCATCTCTACCGACCACGAAGACAACCTCTGGCTCGTCGATGACGTCGGAAACAAAATCCACAAATACACCACCTCCGGCGAACTCCTCCTGACCATCGGCACGGGCGAAGACGTCCCCCGCCAAAGCGGCAAGATGTTCAACCGCCCAACTGATGCCGCAGTCGACCCAACCACCGGCGACGTCTTCATCTCCGACGGTTATGGCAACTCCCGAATCCACCGCATGGACGCCCAAGGCAACCACATCCTCTCGTGGGGGAAATCCGGCACCGACAACAGCAAATTCAACCTCCCCCACAACATCGCAATGCTCGACGACGACCTCGTAATCGTGTGCGACCGTGAAAGCCACCGCGTCCAAGTCTTCACCACCGAAGGCGATTTCGTCCGCCAGTGGCCAGTCCACAAAGCCTGCGCCATCGAAGTGGTCGGCAAAGGCGCCGACGCCACCATCTTCGTTGGAGAGCAAGGCCCCGCGCCAGTCCAACGCGGCGTCGCCAACATCGGCAACTGCGTCAGCGTCTTCGACTGGGAAGGCAACTTGCTCGACCGCTTCGGCAACCCTCACTTCGGCCAAGGTCCCGACCAGTTCCTCTGGCCCCATAGCGTAGCCGTCGACTCAAAAGGCGACGTCTACATCGCCGAAGTCTCCTTCGTAGAATGGGGCCGCCACCAAACCCCGCCAGTCGACACCCCCGCAAGTCTGAGGAAGTGGCGCCGCAAGAGCTAAACGGGATCCAACCCCAGGTCTGCACGCCTGATTCGCTTGGCTCAAAACTATGCAAATTGCAAAACGTAATGCGCGATTTGCATACGATCGCCCCTATCCGTTTCGTGTAAATTGAAAGTAGTACTTTCAATTTGCACGTTTCTCAAAGCTAACTAGCGCAACGAACCACGCGAAACACCCGCGTCGAACCCGCTCAGCAATTTGGGTAAACCATCCAACGTAGCGACCTCAGCATCACTTCGTGATTGACCTCTGCTGCCGCCGTAGATCACAGCTTTGTCCTTGATGTCGGGCACCAGCTTCGCGACGCGGTTGAGCCCGTCGAAGTAACTCGACGATATCGTCGCTCCTGACTTGATCTCTATGGCACTCAACCCGTACCCGGTCTGATACAGCAGGTCGCATTCCAACCCCTGCGCGTCTCGGTAGAAAGACAGATTGGCCTGCCGTCCATGATTGAAACGATGCTTCAAAGCCTCCGCGACAACCGCGTTCTCAAACAGATATCCACGCAGCGGATGCGTCGCGATCTGACCGGCATTTTCGATCCCGATCAGATAACTCGCCAAACCGACATCGTAGAAATACAGCTTTGGCGATCTGATGAGTCGCTTCCCAATGTTGGAGTGAAATGGTTGGAGCCGATAAACGATGTAACTCGTTTCCAACACATTCAACCACTCCCGCGCCGTCGTGTGTGTCACACCGGCATCCGACCCCAACGAAGAGAGATTCAACAACTGACCGACCCGCCCTGCGCACAAGCGAACAAAGCGGCGAAAATTCGAGAGATTGCGGATCTCGCTCAGTTGACGGACGTCGCGCTCAACGTAGGTCTCAAAGTAGTCGCCCAGTGTTTGTATCGGATCGAGCCCTTGATCGTGAATGCGAGGGTAAAACCCCGTGTGGAGGACATCGTCAATCTCTCTGCTCGCCCCTGTTCGTCGCCTCTCGGACAACGAAAACGGCAATAGACGCAGTAAGGCCGTGCGTCCGGCAAGTGATTGACTTATCGCTGCTGACAGATTGAACTGTTCGCTGCCGGTAAGGACGAACAACCCGTTGCGGCCCGACTCGTCGCCGATCACTTGCAAATAAGAAAGAAGCTCGGGAACGCGTTGTATTTCATCGATGATGGCGCCGTCGTTGAACTGTGCAAGGAACGCTCGCGGGTCTGATTCCGCGAACTCGCGCACGTCTGGCGCCTCCATGTTGACATACTTAAGGTTTGGGAACGCGGTTCGGCACAGCGTTGTCTTGCCGGATTGGCGCGGTCCGGTGACTGTAACGAACGGGTATTGGTCGAACAGCGAGATTAAGTGGGGAGTGATGTCGCGCCTAATCATGCCTTTGATTGTATCTGAATGTTGTGTAAATTAAAAGTGCAACTTTCAATTTACATGGAAATATTACCGATTTATCGTGCAGATTGAAAGTGCTACTTTCAATCTGCACAGTATTCAAACTGAAAACTTGCAAACACACCAATTCCCGCACTCATCGCCCAACACCCCATGCCCGCGTTAGTCGTTATCGGTCGGCCATTCCACATACCGCTCCAAAATCCCCCGAGCCTCCTCCACCCGCTCCTCCGGTGCCATCAACCGAACCGGCAACATCGAAACTCCAAGAAAAGGTATGCCGTCCGACTTCACCGCGCACGGGCAACCTTCGTTGCGGACCAAGCCGGCCCACGTCTCGGCAATGATTTGATCCGGCGCGGTGGCGAACTCGACCCATCGATCTCGCATGCTAGTTGGCGGCACCGACCTGCATCTCCACGTTGCGTTCGCCGACGATGGCAACGAGCTGGGAGTGCAGTTCTTGAGTAGGTTCGACGCTGAAGAACGGAAAATCCATCGAGACGGTCTTGCCGGCAATCGAGAGTTTGGCGAGTACCTTGCCGTCGCCTCTGTGCTCGCCCAATGCAAGCAGAACTTCATGAAGCAACTCGCGAGAGGGCGACGCGTCGCCGTCACAGTCGAACAATATCGTTACTGCCGGTTCATCGGGCGAGGCGATGTTAGGTACTTCCATGTGACCACCGTTAGTGTGCGTCGCGGCCGGATGCGAGCGCGGTTCTTCATGATACGGCGCACCATTCGCATGACCGTTCATGGTTTGGCCGGTGGTCGAGCCGTTTGCAAGGCCATTCCCGCGGCCATTCGACCGCGGTACTGCTGAATTGGTGTCATTTTGTCCGCTCGTCGCTCCGGGCGATGGCACATAGCCCTCGGCACCCGTGACATCGACAGACGCGACCCCATTGAACATGCGGATCGAACCGCGGACGGTTACATAGACGTCTTCGTGCCAGATGTTAAAGGTGCGGTCCAGGGTGTTTGACCAGACGGTGAGATCGATTTCATGGTCCAGAAGCGCCATCTTCGCCGCGATGAATGGACTTCCGTTCCGCGTAGTGCGACGGTCGATCGAAACGAGCTTGCCGATGACCGTGACGCGTGATCCCTCCATGCTCAGCTTTTCGTGGCTCGCATACACGATCGCGTTTGGAGCCTCGTGTTCGATAGCAGCGCGCTTTGCCGCTTCTTCCTGACTTTCGGTGATCACTAACCCAAACAGTTCATTCTCCCACTCGCGCAACGTCTTCATCTCAACGCCGCCGTTTTCTTCCGGCGGATCAAACACAATTCCAAGGAACGATTCTTTGGAATCGGAGCCGCCGAACATCGAGTGTTGACCTGACGAGCGAGCGGCGCCGGTCTTGCGCATATGCGCGACCAGTTGTCCGGCCTGATCCAACAACTGTTGGCGCGGAGCCATGGCATCGAAGGCTCCGGCTTTGACGAGGCAGCCAAGGGAGGCTTCGGGAGGAGTATTCTCCGCTAGCCGGTCGCAGAAGTCGGCGATATCGACGAATGGGCCTTTGCCGTCGCCATCACGGATCTCGACTATTTCGTTCACTATTGCGGGGCCGACGCCTCGGATAGACGCGAGCCCGTATCGGACTGCGCCGTGCTCACCGACGTTCTCGTCGACGGTGAACGAGGTCTTCGATACATTGATATCTGGCGGCAATACTTCGATGCCGCGCTTCTTCGCTTCCGATATGCACCGCTGGACGCGCTCTGGCGCACCCGCGAATGAATCGAGCATCGCTACGAAGTACTCGATAAGGTAGTTGGCCTTGAAGTAGGTCGTCCAGTAAGTGATGTAGGCGTAGGAGACGGCGTGGGCCTTGTTAAATCCATACCCCGCGAACGGCAGGATGTACGTGAAGAGGTCGCGTCCCTCCTGCTCAGAATGGCCCTTCTTGATCGCGCCATCGACGAATTTTCGTTCTTCCTCCCGCATTATCGCCGGCACTTTCTTACCCATCGCCTTCCGCAAAATGTCCGCCTCGCCGAGCGTGTAACCAGCGAAATCTTGCGCGGTCAACATGACCTGGTCCTGATAGACAATCACGCCGTACGTGTTGTCAAGAAGATGAGCGATGCTCGGGTGCGGATACTCGATAGGTTGTCGACCGTGCTTGCGAGCGATCAGACTATCGATGTGTTGCATCGGGCCGGGGCGATAAAGCGCGATCATGGCTGCGACATCTTCGATGGAAGTCGGCTTCAACTCCTTGATGTAGCGCGTCATGCCGCCACCCTCGAGCTGGAAGGAACCGAAGGTGTCGCCTTCGGCCATCAGATCGAACGTCGCTTTGTCGTCTAACGGCACTTCGTAGATGTCGATCTGTTCGCCGCGGTTTTCGGCGATTATCTTGAGGCAGCGGTCCAAGACCGATAGGTTTGTCAACCCCAAGAAATCCCACTTGAGCAGCCCGGCGAATTCGATCTGGTACATCGAGAACTGAGTTGCTGCGAGCCCGTTGTCGTTGCTTTTCTGCGGACGCTGCAAAGCTGTGTAGTTGACCAGCGGTTCGTCAGATATCACCACCCCGGCCGCGTGAGTGCTGACGTTCCGGACTCGCCCCTCAACTCCCATCGCCTTCTCAAGCACCTCGGCGGCCGTCGCGTTCTGGCGGATCAGCTGCTGCAACTCAACGCTCTGTTCGCGCAGCGACCCGAGACTGAACTCGCGGGGCGGCGCCTCGTCTTCATCGTCGTTGTTCGATACCGGAGAATGGTTAGCGACCACACGAACTAGCTTGTTGCAAGCGTCACTGATTTCAGCGTTGTCGATCGATCCGTCTTCCATCACGCGAGCTGCGTCGCGGATCGCCGCACGCGCCTTCATCGTGCCAAATGTCGTGATCTGCGCCACGCGATCCGGACCGTACTGCTCTAAGCAGTACTGAATAACTTCGCCGCGACGATCGTCGGCGAACTCCATGTCGATGTCAGGCATCTCCCGACGCTCGACGTTCAAGAACCGCTCGAAGAACAGCCCATAGGGCAACGGGTCGAAGTCCGTGACCTGCAAGCAATACAGCACTAAGCTCGATGCGGCCGAACCTCGAACCGTCGACAGAATCCCCTCACGCTTCACAAAACGGAAGATGTCCCACACCACGAGAAAATAGTCCGCGAAATCCGTCTCTTCGATGATGTGCAGCTCTTTTTCGAGCCGTTCCTTGACCGCGTCGGTTATCTCGCCGAAGCGGTCCATTGCACCTTCGTAGCAAGCCTTTCGAAGGTACCGAGCCGATGAGGAGCCGTCCGGCGTCGGGTACTGCGGCAACTTCGTCCGGCGCTGTGAAAGTTCCAAGTTGCAACGCTCCGCGATTGCCAACGTGTTGCGAAGCGCTTCAGGATGCTCAGGAAATACCGCCGCCATCTCCGCCGCCGACTTGACGTAGTAGCTCTGATCCTCCATCCGCAACCGTCTGGGATCCGCAAGTTTGCTCGAAGTCACGATGCAAGTCAGCGTGTCCTGATGCGGCGAATCCTCCGGGTAGACGTAGTGGCAGTCATTGGTAACCACCAACTCGATCCCCATCTCTTCAGACATCTGGACGACAGCCCGATTCACATCGTCTTGACCAGGAACGCCCTCGTGGTACATCAACTCCAAGTAGTAGCGATCGCCGAAAACCTCCCGATACCAACCCGCAGTCTCGCGCGCTGCTGTCAAATCGCTGTTCGTCCGCAACACGTCCCGGGCCAACTCGCCCGATAGACACCCAGACAGAACGATCACCCCCTCCGAGTACTCCGCCAAAAGGTCCCGGTCTACTCGTGGCCGATAGTAAAACCCTTCCAGATGGGCCTTCGTCGCCAGTTGCAACAAGTTGCGATAACCGGTCAGATTCTCCGCCAGCAACGTGACGTGAGGTTGCGACCCACCGCTCGCCCCCTCCGCAGCGGTCCGCTCATGCCGCGATCCGAAGGCGACATATCCCTCCATCCCAATAATCGGCTTGACACCCGCGGACTTCCCGGCTTTGTAGAAATCGATAGCGGCGTAGACATTCCCATGGTCCGTCAATGCCATCGCCGGCTGACCAAGTTCCGCGGCCCGGTTGACCATGTCTTCGACGTGGCCGTAACCGTCGAGCAACGAATACTCAGAGTGATTGTGCAGATGTACGAACTCGTCCGACAACCTTGAACTCGACCCTTTCCATCGCCTAGGTTTGCAGAGGGACAATCCCAAGCCCAACCGATTGATTCAGTATAGCCACCCCATCCATCTCGTGAGGGCGCAAAGCAAAATTCAGTGCCAGCGTATCCCAAAACCATGTATGCTATGCGGCAGTGAAATCCGACCTTGAGTGACAAGCTATGACACTGCCGACCCTAGAGCAACTCGAACAAGATCCTTACGCAGCATTAGGCGTTCGAAAATTCATCAACGCAACCTGTCACCATACCGTCATGGGTGGCACTTTGATTCCCGAAACGACGCTACAGGCTATGCGCACCGCGGCTAACGACTTTGTCGACCTGAAAGAACTGCAAAAATCCGCTGGTCGCGTCATCTCCGAAATCACTCACGCAGACGACGGATACATCGTCTCAGGTTGTGCCGCCGGCCTCATGGTCTCAGCCGCAGCCATCATCACTGGCACCGACGAGGCCCTGATCGAACAACTTCCATACGTCCAAGGCGGACAGGTCCCATGCGTCGCCAAACGCTTTGCACGAGCCAAGAACTACAAGGGCGACGAGTACGTCAACCACGGCTACGCCATGGCCGTAAAAACCGCCGGCGTCAAATTTGTCGAGGTCGGCGAACCCGCAGGCGAAGGACGCGGCGCACGTGTCGTCACCGCCGAGGAGTACGAGCAGGCATTCATCGACAATCCCGATGCCAAGATGGTCTACTGGGTCGGATACGCGCCAGTCGAAGATATCTCACTCGAGGACGTAGTTGACATCGCCCATGCCCACGGCGCCCGCGTAATACTCGACGCCTCAAACTGCCTCCCACCGCGCGAAAACCTCTACCGATTCATCGACATCGGCGCCGACGTCGTCTGCTTCAGCGGCGGCAAAGGCATCCAAGGACCGCAGGGCTCCGGCATCATCGCCGGCGACCAGGACCTCATCGACGCGATCGCCATGCAGTCGGCCCCGGCCCACGGCATCGGCAGAGTCGCCAAAGTCTCCAAAGAAGAAGTCGTCGGGCAGATCGCATCCTTCATCTGGTGGGCAAACCAAGACGACGAAGAACGCCTAACCGAGCACCACCGCAAATCGGCGATGCTCCACAGCGGCGTCACCGGCCTCTCCATGGTCGCCGATTCATACATCGAATTCCCCGACGAAGACAACCGACCAATGCCGAACGTCCACGTCAAGGTCGACCCAGCAACCGGCAAAGACGCCGAGTGGCTCATCCAAGAGCTCCGCAACGGCGACCCCGCCATCGCCACCACGGGGCACGCAACCAACCCCCAGATCGTCCGCATCGACGTCCGCATCTGCGAAGAAGAAGAGATTGCGGAGATCTCGAGGCGGTTGAGCGAAATCCTCGGCTGAGCGGACGTTGATTGAACTAGTATGGGCACGACTGTAAGGGATATCGTTGCGAGTTAAACTAGGCTTAGGCGTAGATCATGATCACCTCCGAACACATAGAGACCGCCCGTAAATTCTTGGTCGACGCCGACCGTGAATTTGAGCAAGGCGATGTGTTACAAGCATCCGAGAAACTCTGGGGCGCCGCATCCCATGTCGTGCTCGCGGAGATGCGACTACGCGGTATCACACCATCCGGACACAAGGCGACCATCGATGCAGTTGAACTGATTGGCGAGGACTACGAAGACCCGTCATTGCGCCCGTTGTTCACATCCGCGGAGATGTTGCACGCGAATTTCTACCACGGCTTTCTAGACGATGAGAGGTTTCGAGAGCAGCGGGAGCTAACGCGACAGTTTGTTGAGCGCGTGTTGGCATTTGCGAGTTGATTTGTATCACGTCATTCGGAAGGGGAGTCGAATCCTCCCTTCTTGCGCAGCAAAGCAAATTGGGGAGGCGGAGCGCAGCGACGCAGGGGGTTCAACCAACCGGATAAGCAATCCCCAACCTTTCGATAAATCACGGCTGGCGTCGAAAAGAGACTCAAACCCAACTTGGCAAAATCGCAGCGACGATCTCGTTATTGGTCCTAAGCGACGATACGTCCGCTGTCGGTACATTTGACAAGTCGCTTCGGAATCTAACTTGACTTACAGAAGAAGGCAAAGGTTCTGGAACTTTGGGAACTATTTCCAATGGGTACACTTTGAGGGACGATTTGGCAACCTCTGCATCGAATCGCATCGCTAACGCGGTGGAAGCGTGGTCACCCAAACCCTCCGTCACGGTTTCTTGCAATTTGAAAATCAGATCAGTGTTCCCGCGAATTTGGGTTTCGATTTGCTGAATCAAATCAAGCAACGACATACCGCCGCCGCTAGATTCGACAAAAAGAGAGGAAAGCAACCCGCAAGTTCCGGAAGGCGGCGTACACTGCTCTAACGAGAAATTGTGCGCACGTTCCCTGTTCCCACTGGCTTTTACCTCGAGACGGACATCTCCCACCGAAAAATCGAAGCGGTCGTCCGCATCACTCCGCCACGCTGCCACTGCTGCGTTCGGGTCATTTGCTACGCTAATCACGAACAATTCTGCGAACAACCCCATGGCGGATTTTCGAGGTGGTCTCGTAAGTTTTTGGAACAAATCAACGAGGTATGTCACAGCTTCCACCACTGATCGAAGACTTGGAGATTTACCGACGATGCCCAGCAGCGTCTGACAGACGTGGACGAAGTACCTCTGCATCGCTCGATCCGTATCCGTGCAAACTATCACCGTGAGTGTCTTGACCCGCTTGGTGCCATCGCCAAGCGTGATGTTGCAAGGGACCGCGTAGCTTACCTCGATTGAAGACAATCGCATGGGGGATCTGAAATAGTCTAGCGTCGTGCTCAAAAGCAAGCAGGCGTAACCTGCGCTGGTGCGTCCAAAGAAGTGTGTTTCATAGTTGTCTACCGGCCCAACATAATAGCGAACACTATTTCCTTCCTCTGGTGGAACAACGACGTCGCGAAACAAGCTTTGTAACGTGGGCGCCATCTACCCTTGATCCTGCACGATCCAAGACAGATCCAATCGCTGAGGCACCCAGATGGCTAAGATCGACACATTTTCAGCCACAATTTGTTTATTCTGCTGCAAGTCAACAAAATGCAGCTGAACTGTCACATTCTCGGATTCATGTATCTCACGATCCCCGGGGTATATCGATCCGCGTAAGTGTTCCGGGAAAACGGGCGCGGCACCTTGGAAGAGATACCCGATCTCGCCGTTTAGGTTGACGGTTCTTCTTCGTGGATAGCCAGGACTAATCCGGTAAACTGTGCACATTTCTTCTGGATTTTGATCCAAAGCATGTGCGAGTTGTAATAACACTCCGGTATATTCTTTGCTGTCCTTCGGTGAAGTAAAGCGATACGGCACGAGCATTTCGTTGACTACTGTCTCAAGTGGGACTCCCGACGAAAATTCATGAATTTGCGCTAAATCTCTGTCAGCGCTGCCTGTATCAGTTTCCAAACGCAGTCCATTCAAGAAAGACTCAACGATTATTCTGTTTTCGGCGACCACCCTGTCTGCGTCGTACACGACGCGAGGCGTGAACCAATCGTCCGCGTAACCCCCTCTTGCGTAGCCGTGATAGATCACGTTTGTCCTGCACGGTTTCAACGCGGGTGACAGTACGAAGGCACGTTTCCAATCCTTGAGCGAACCACCCGAATTTCGCACCTCTTGCAATTGGTACCGCATCTCGTCTTCATGCTCAACATATTGCCTGAACGAGTTCGATACTTCCTCTTCCAAATAAGCGCGGCAAAAACCCAAGTATTGCCTTTTGTATCCGAAAAAACGTCCGCGTTGTTGGATCGTGTCGGCGTTTCGTACTCCCGGGCCCCGAGGCATATACGTGACTGTAAGGCCCTCAACGGTAAATCCTCTGTCCATAGCTTGACCGCCTACCAGTATCCAACCGTAGGAACGCGTCCAGTCGATGGTCGGAGTGCGCCCTCCACTTGCATTGACTTCTTCAACGCTGGTTAGACGAAACGCCCGGGGCAACGTTTTGACGACATCGGCATACTTTGGCAATTCGGCTACGGTTGATGACAGGTCCATGTACGCGTCGCGGAAGTCCTCAATAAGATCAACACGATCGGGATCATTTGCAGGTAATGACAACACCTGTCGCCATTCGTCGAAAATAAGCCCAATCCAACCACGATACTCTCTGTGCTCTGCAACTGTACGGGAAGGGTGGACGAGCATCGACCTATTTACATTGCTGGCGCTTCGACCGCTGATCAATCCGACAGCAACGCCGACGAGGAATATCCTTAGTGCGTCGAGCAATGACGGCGGTGGCGCCGTCACCAAGTTGTCCTTTGCCGGCACTTCCTCAACAGGTATGACCCGGGTCAACTCACTGGTTCCCAGAAAGAAGTCGTCTCCGCCGACGTAGTTATTGCCCGGTTCCAGAACCTCGACAAAATCAGGTGAAAGCGAGTCAATGATATTGATTAACAACGGAGCTTGTGGCGTGGCCGTGTACTGCAAAAACGTATGTACGGGAACCGCGTCTCGTAGTTCAAGCAGCCTGACATAGGTTGTGCTCGCATTCGAACGATTTACCAGCGTGTTGAGACTTGCTTGATCCGCTTCATCATCCACGATCAACGTAGGTACGTCCCTGAGATCCAAGTTCCTAAGCAACGCCACGAGGTTTTTCAGATGACCGTGGTGTTTCATCACCGTGATCAATACAGTTGGGCACTCGTTGTCTGGCACGAGATCATCTCGCCATTCATCCAACGCTTGTTCAATTGATCGCCGAATGTTTTCGGAATCAGTTGGGTTTTTGAACGTCGTCCATCTCAGGTATCCGGCTACATCATCCACAAACAAATCTTTCCTCAATCTCCCCGTAGACTGATCGAGAAGCGGGTTGGATGTCCCACCCAATGCGATTACTAGACGGTAACCATTGTCGCGCGCCATGGCGATGGCGGTTGTGAACGACAGTGTTTTGCCGCTTTGCACGTACCCAACAACCAAACCAGTCCGCTTAACAAGACGTTCACTCGGTTTTACCCCCCGTGACAGTATCGACGATGCGGATTCGATTACTGCTTCACCTTCGACTGGATCAAGATTTTTTCTTTCGATCACTCCCTTCGCTTCGGGTCCGACGTTGGGTTGCCACCGGGCACCCGGTAGCCCGTTCGTTAACATTCGGGTCACCACCACGTTGCTTGGTCCTGTTGCCATTCCATTTCCTCGGTCAGTAACATCAGCGCGCGCTTAGAGTTTGGAAAGTGCGTCACGAAGAATGTCGTTCAAGTTTCGCCGTATAGTGCCGGTATTCCTACCACCAGACAGCCTTGCTACTCGTTCAGCCAACGCTAATCCGGCGGCAACGCGAAGTAAGGCTTCGACATCGTCAGGGTCGGTTTGGGCGAAACTAACCATGAACGGATGCGCGAGCGAGACGCGTATTTCCAGAACATTGTCTTTCACGCTCTCATTTAACTGATCGCTGATGGCCAACCATTGGCTCTCGGCAGGTTCATCGGCGAGTTCAACCTTAATAAGCCATTCCTTGCCGCGAAAATCAATCTTCAATTCGCGGCTTGCTAGAGTGGGTTGATCCGCGAGCGGCGATTCTGGAGTTTCCACAAGCGGTTTGTCGGCCACATCCGGCAGGACCTCAGGAAGTCCTTTTTCCATAGCTTCAACCGTTCGGCTGACTGCTTGTTGTGCAGCCGCTCGCCGCCTTCCCCGGCTCTCCAAAGCACGATATAGATCTGCTTGTTGAAGGAGGGGAAGTTCATCGGATTCCAGTTCGTCCTTTAATAACTCGAGGAACGTCTCTTCGTTTTCGTCCCAACGAAAGCCGTCTTTGGTATGACTTACTTCGAAACCCTCTAGATGCAATTCACCGAACAATCGCTGCGAACGAAAACTACCGGGCTGTCCGAAAATCAACCTCGGTTTGTATCCTTCGTCTGCGCTGCCTTGAATCAATCGGTTACGCCTGAACAGCGTAAATCCTGATCGGTACGAATCTCCAGTGCTTCTAAGGGCCGCAAATCCTTTTGCCGTCAAACCTGCGCCAAAGTCAAATTCAATCGGCTTCTCCCACAATATTTCTCCGCCACTCTCGTCCCTGACAAAAGGCGCCACCAGGACCTTCGGTTGGGAATATTCCAATCGGTCACCGTTGAAGAAGAGGTCCAGCACACCATCTCGGATGAAAACGCGGTAGATGTCGGTTAGGTGGTCCTTGATTTTGCCGACTGTACGTCCGAAAGGAATATGATGCGGTTCCTCGAGCGTCACTTCAGTGAAATGCAGTTCCCGTCTCGTCGTGACCTGAGTAATTTCCAACTCTTCAAGTTGGTCGTGGACGATTTCGTCAACATCAAATCTCACCGTCCGCGCCACGGCTTCATCTAGAGCTTTCGTCCGAACACTCCAGCGAGGCGAAAACCAACATGCGGCACTCTTCATGCCCATCCCAAACTCTGAAAGTCCCGATGTGTCGGTTGGCACCGCCGCAGGTCTGAATGCCCTAGGGAACTCTGACCCAGATATTCCTGCGGCGTTGTCTTTGATCGAAATGAGGCCCGGGTTGCTTGAATCTACGTCGATGCGCACCGCTATTTTGAAATCATCGCCATGTAAGGCCTTCAAAAGCTGTTCGTTTTGAACGTAACTCTGCACCGAATTATCCACGAATTCGGCAAGCGCAAACCAAGGTTTGTAATTCAAGTGTTGCAACACCGACAACACGCTGACGCCCGGCCGGATATTGATTGTCCTCAGATCTTTGGATGACACGTTACGCGGCAAGTGCCAGTTCCTCACCAGCATCTGGATTCAATCGGATTTCCTTTGATGGTCCAAACCCATCTTTGGACTGAGTTTCGTCAGTCGATAACAGATTCTGAGCGATGCTCTGCACAACTTCCACATTCACGGCATTTCCCAGAGCCTTAAACCTCGCTGCTTTAGACGATGGCATATGCTGTAGACTGTCCATGCTTTGCAATCGACTGCATTCTCGCGCGGTCATGTAACGTCGTTCCCAAGCGATCACAGGTACTTGGCTCGTGATGGCAACGAGTGATGGAGCGGTCGTTGGGCGTTTTACTCTTACGCCGGATGCCCGGAATTGGATGACGTACTTCCAGATGTCACGCTCACCACCCCTGCAATTCCATTCCAGTTTTTGAAAACTCGGCGCGAACGATTGCAAGTTAGGCAACCATGGATCGATCCAGTTTCTGTGCCGTGCATATAAATCTCGGTTTTTTCGTATGTAGTCGATCTTCCATGAAGGAAATTTCATAGTTTCAGCGCGCGCGTATCTCGGCAATGCGTCCTGGGTAGCTCCCGCATCCAAACCGTCCAACGGAACGCCGAAACGACCATGCATACGATCTAGTCCCATGAACCCTAGTGAGTACGGTGTTTCTTCTTCGAAAGGATAGGTGGCACCAAATTCCATTCCCCAAACGGGGAATGTCGGCAATTCTTCGTCAGCAGGAAACTTGCCTATGAATTCTTGCCAAACTCCCAAATATTCTTCGAATGGTCGTGGCAATCGTCGAGCATCAGATGGTGAACTATCCAACACTGATCGAATGGACGTTTCGCCGTCGAAATGCGGATCCGGCCAACTGAAGCCTTCAAGCGATTTGCGTTTCCCCACGATAAACGCCCGCTTGCGGATTTGCGGGATCCCGAATTGGTGTGGCGAATACATGCGATCATCTACGTCGTACGTACAGTCAAAAAGTTTTTCCTTAATTGCAACCCACGTTTTTCCGTTGTCGTGTCGTACCAGGTTCGGAACGTTTTCAATAATGAAAAAGGTTGGTTTGTGATACTCCAATATCCGCACGACGTAGTCGATCAAATCGCCCCATTGGGGACATTGCAGTCCTCGTTGACCTCCCGCCTTCGAAAACGGTTGACAAGGAAAACCCGCGCACAGGACATCATGAGGCGGAATGTCCGCGGGGTCTACTTCCCTGATGTCCCCGACAGGGCGAATGCAGAAGTTGCGCTCGTAGACGTCGGCAAGTTCACCGTTGATTTCTGAAGCGAAAACGCATTCATGTCCGAGCCCCTTCAACGCAACGTGAAACCCGCCCAATCCAGCAAACAAATCTATGAAGCGCATGACAACCTTGGCGACTCCAGAATTAACAATACTGGCTTGATCATATCTTAGCACATTTGTCAGTTATGATCACGGTGTTTCCTCAGATCTGGGAGATGCGTGTCCGGATTTCGCTTACGCATTCCAACATCATTCGATACCGTGCATGTAACACAGATTAAATCAGATCATTGCGTAACGGTCTAAAAGTCGAAGAAATGCGTTTTGATCGAATTAGCCCGACATGTTATTTCGTAAGGTCTTCTCCATTGGAACCGCGTCGAAGTGCGCCAGTCCACGGTCCGTAACTACGGCAACCCAACTCTGCCGGCGCACAACCAACACCAAATCCCAAGAATCCCAATTCAGACAACGCCAGCCTTCACAGATGCCGGCATCACAGCCGAAAACATCGCTGAAATCGAGTATCCACCCCCTCCACCGACGGCTGGACACCAACCTAACCCAACATCCTGCCCATCCTGTCCATCCATGTAAATTCCCACAACCCAATTTCAAAACCCATAACCTATCATTCCAATCACACATATCACGATCCAGCCACCCACCCATGACCGCCTCAGATTCCAACCCCAACCCCCATCATCACGAAGAGGTGATGATCCCTATGCGCGACGGCATCCGTCTCGCCGCGGACATCTTCTTCCCAATAACCACCGACGGCGAACTCATCACCGATCCCGTCCCTACACTCCTCATCCGTACCTCTTATGACAAGTCCAACGAAGAGTACGACACCGTCCGCGACTACTACCCTCGCCACGGATACGCCCTAATCATCCAAGACCTCCGAAGCCGATTCAAATCCGAAGGCGACGGGCGCTACTACCACACGTGCAACTTCTGGGAAGGCGAGGACGGCTACGACACCATCGAATGGATCGCCAGACAGCAATGGTCCAACGGCAAGATCGGTACCATCGGAAGTTCCCACCGCGGCATCGTCCAAACCGTCGCCGCTCTCCACCGACCTCCCCATCTGACCGCCCAATGGGTCGAACAGGCACCTACCAACATCTACGCCCACGAAGCCCGGGAGGGCGGCGCGATGTGCTTCCACATGGCCGCCGCAATCCACAACCACGCTCTCGATGCACACGAACTGCGCGACAACCCCGACGGCGTCCGAGCCGTCGCCAACGCCTTCCAAAACATGCGCGAGTTCCTCTCCAATACTCCGTGGAAACGCGGCGAAACCGCTTTAGCCCAAGCTCCATGCCTCGAAGAAACCCTCTTCAACTACTACACCAGGGGCGATTACGACGAGTGGTGGGCCAACGAAAACAACGACCAGACACCATATCTCGATCGCCACGCCGACATCCCCGTAATCCTCACTGGAGGATGGTGGGACCCGTTCGCAGGCGGCACCGCAGACCTCTTCGTGGAACTAACCCGGCTCAACAGCAGCCCGACGCACATGGTCTTCGGTCCATGGGCCCACGGAACCCAACGCACCGACGCCTCCTACGAAGGCGACGTTGACTTCGGAACCGACGCGCAGTGGGGAATGTCGTATTTCAACCCGGTACGCCGCAGATGGTTCGACCGCTGGCTCAAAGACGAACACAACGGCGTCGAAAACGATCCCCCGATCCTCCTCTTCGTAATGGGCGGCGGCGACGGCACGAAAAACGCCGACGGACGCTTAAACCACGGCGGAACATGGCGGATCGAGCAGGAGTGGCCGCTCGCCCGAGCCCAATTCACCAACTTCTACCTCCGCTCTGACGGTAACCTCAGTCCCGATGTCCCCTCCGAACAAGACGCATCTGCCACCTACACCTTTGAACCCGACAACCCGGTCCCGACCCTCGGCGGCAACGTAGCCGGTTTCAGCGCAATTGACAAATCTGAAGAAGGCGGCCCAACATTCAACGAAATCCCGACTCTAGGACTACGCGCCGCTTTTGTACTCGAACACGCCTACTCCCTAGTTCCACCAGGCCCGATGCACCAACGCGAGCACCCCGACTACATGGCCTGCAACCCACCCTATCCGCTCCTATCCGACCGCCCAGACGTCATCGTCTTCCAAACGAAACCGCTAACCGAAGACATCGAAGTAACAGGCCCCATAGAAGTCCACCTGCACATCTCATCCACCGCGCCCGACACCGACTTCACTGCCAAGCTACTCGACATCTACCCGCCGAACGAAGACTACCCAGACGGGTACCACATGAACCTGTGCGACTCCATCCTCCGCACCCGCTACCGCAACTCGTGGACAGAACCCGAGATGATGTCTCAAGGCGAGATATACCCCATCACTGTCCTCTTGACCCCAACCAGCAACCTCTTCAAAGCTGGCCACCGCATCCGCGTCGACATCTCCAGCAGCAACTTCCCCCGCTTCGACATCAACCCCAACACCGGCGAACCGATGGGCCGCCACACACGAACTCAACCCGCCCGCAACACCCTCCACCTCGACAAGGACCACCCGTCGCACGTCGTCTTGCCGGTGGTCCCTCTTACCGCGCGAAGTTAACTACGAAAACCGAGACACCGCACCCCCTATCGTCCGCACCGCCTCGCGCCGAAGCACCCGATGCTCCGGTAGCCGCAGATCGAAATCAGCATCAAGTATCCCATCCGCGACTCCCCGCGCCTTCCCCAACAACTCCAAATCATCGAATCGCGCGAAACGCCAACCGCTCCATCCGCTTTGAACCTCCGCCAAGTTTCGACCCGGCCCACGTATCTCCAAATCCCTCTGCGCCAACTCGAACCCATCCAAGGTCTCGTCCACCGCTTGAAGCCGCGCTCGCGCAATCTCAGTCTCAGCATCAGAAACGAGCACACACACACCTTTGTACTCTCCACGACCAACTCGCCCCCGGATCTGATGCAACTGCGACATCCCAAAATGATCCGCCGTCATGATCATCATCACCGTCGCATTCGGAATATCCACACCAACCTCAATCACCGGCGTCGCAACCAAAACGTCGATCTCCCGCTCCCTGAACGACTCCATCACCGACTGCTTCTCCACTAAACTCATCCGACCATGCAACAACCCGACCCGCAAGTCCGGAAATTCATCGCGACTCAACCGCTCATACTCCACAACCGCCGACGCCCCGGCAATGTTCTCCGACGGATCAATCAACGGACACACCACAAACGCCTGTCGTCCCGCATTAACCTCACTCCGAATCATCGCATACGCCGCGGCAACCTCGAACGGCGTCTGTGCCCAACGTGTCTCAATGTCCTTCCGACCGCGCGGCATCACCCTCAACGTCGAAAGCTCCATCTCCCCATACATCGTCATGTGCAACGTGCGCGGTATCGGCGTCGCAGACATCGCCAGCATGTGCGGGCGCGGCGTTCGATTCGTCAACATCGCCCGTTGCTCAGTCCCAAACCGTTGCTGCTCATCCGCTACGACCACCGCCAGATTCTCGAAATCGACGCCCTCCGACAGCAACGCATGCGTCCCGACAACCAAATCGACCTCCCCATCCGCACACATCGCATGCATCGTCCGCTTCTCACGCGGCGTCAAACTTCCCGTCAGCAAACCGACCCGCAGATTGCGATTGCGACTTTCAACCCGATTGCGACTTTCAACCCGGTGCACAGACGACTCATAAACCGGACCGTGGACGCTCAACGCGTGCTGACACCTCAACTGTTCCAGCATCCCGATAAAATGCTGCTCCGCCAACACCTCCGTCGGCGCCACCATCGCCGACTGCATCCCGTTTGAACCAGACGCGCTTAACATCGCCGCAATCGCAACAACCGTCTTCCCGCTGCCGACCTCGCCCTGCAACAACCGAGCCATCGGAAAACCGGAACCAATATCGGACAATATCGTATCCACGCTCTCACGCTGATCCACCGTCAACTCGAAACCTAACGACGACACATATTCCTCAACCAGCCCCCGATCCGGACTGAGTTGCACCGCCGCAACAGAGTTCCGCCACCGCGTCCGGCGCCGGATCGCCGCGATTTGGTTGTAAAGGAACTCGTCGAACGCCAACCGTCTGATCGAACCCCAACGCTGCCGCTCTGATAAGGGACGGTGCATAACCTCAATCGCATCCGAAAAACCCATCAGTTGGTGCTCCGCGAGGATTTCATCCGACAGCGGCTCTTCGATGAAACGCAACCCCTTGTCCAAGCACTGCATCACCCCGTTGCGAACCGTGCGTTGGTTCAATCCGGCGCTCAACGGGTAAACCGGCACCAACGCACCCGCGTGAACAAAGCCGCGCTCGTTGTTACGCCCACCCCGCGTCACATCGTCATACTCCGGGTTCTCCATCGTCGGACGACCACGATAGTCTCCCACCTTGCCGCTTACAACGATCCGATCATCGGCCTGCCACCGCGCCGCCATATACGGCATGTTGAACCACGTCACCGAAAGCACTCCGGTGCCATCCTTGATCCGCACCCGCGCCAGACCGTTGCGCCCACCGAACCGCTGCACATCAGAGCTGATCACCTCGCCTAAAACCGTCGCCTCCTCGCCAGCCACAAGATCCACGACATTCGACTGCTTGGTATAGTCGATCATCCGCAACGGAAAATGCCACAGAACATCCCGCAACGTCGCCAAACCCAGCGCTTCGAACGCCTGCCGAGCCGATCGGTGCAAAAACCGCAACGAACCCACCGGAACCTCGAGACCAACCGCAGGCGGCGCGACCGTCTTCAGCCCATCGTTCTTCGTCTTAGAGCGCTTCTTGGCATGTGGCTCCGGGCGAGCGACGACTCCGACAGGTCGATCCGGCCGACCACGATTGCCGTACAGCGCTCGATATGCAGCAGTCGCCCAAGCCCGTCGCTCCTCCGGCGAAAGCACCGCATACCGTCGCCCGTTCATCGGCGGCAAATTCCGTATCCGACCCGCAATCCGGCCCAGATTCCGCAACATCACATCCAAACCCCCACCTACGACCGCGCTGTTATTGAAGCACCGTTCGGCTTCCAACTTCAGCACATTGACAAGCGTCGTGATCTGACGCTCAACGATCGGATCGGTCATGCCCCAAATAGTACGTCGAATCCCCCTTTTTCCAACGTGAGAATGTTGGAGTGTGACCTACGTATGCACCGATGGAAACGCCCTCATCCCGCGCCCTCATCCGTGGTAAGGGAGGAGGGCGCGGGATGAGGGCACCTTATTTACCAAGAACCCGCAATTGCGATCGTGCCTGTTCCCAAATGGGACCCGATCGCCGGGCCAAGGGTAGCCGTCATGCTTCTACCGCCGGATTGGACCGAACTCCGCAGCTCGACGAGAACGTCTTCCGCCTCGCCTTTGGACGATTGATCGGTGTGCATCACGGCCAAATTCGTAAGCGGCGCATGTTCTTCGACAACTGCCGAAATCAGTTTCGACATCGCCCGACGATGTGATCGAGGCTTCGCGAGAACACTAACCTCCCCATCGACAATTGCCAAAACCGGGCGTATATTAAGGATTCCCGCCATCAACGCCTGCGCTCCTTTGAGCCTGCCACCTCGCTTCAGGTATTCGAGCGAGTCGGGGGTGCCAGCGAACCGGACGCGAGGCACCATGTCATTCGCGGCAGCAACCGCATCCTCGGCGCTCCCCCCATCGTCTATGATCTGCTGCGCAGCCAACGCGATGAAGCCGGTAGCCATCGATACGTTTCGTGAGTCGACGTGCTTTATGCGATCGCCTGAAGGATCAGCCTGCGCCGCCCCCGCAACCGCCGACGCATACGTCCCACTAACTGCCGACGAGATGTGGATCGATACGATCTCATCGCTCTCCTCCAGCAACCCGTCATATACCGTCTTGAAATCCCCGGGCGAAGGTTGCGACGTAGTTGGAAATACGTCCTTGTCGCGCGCCAGCCGCGAGTAAAAATCTTCCGTTGAAATGCCAACGCCGTCCCTGAACTCGTCATCCCCGAATCTCACGAACGCTGCCACTGTCGTGAGACCGGATTGTTCGACCAGGTCCGACGGGATGTCCGCGGTGCTATCCGTTACCACTGCTATGCTCACGCGACTGCTCCTGCAATTTCAAATGGGTAATCGACTCGTATGCAAATAAGTTACACCAAATTGCGATTAAGAATCAATTCGTTCAGTAATGGTTGAATAATGAGTAAATCACCGCTCGATTCACAGTCGTTCATCCATTGATCACTTCGATGACCACCCTGCGAACCATATTCCGAGGCTACAACCTCTGCCGACTACGCAGCATGAGAGCGCCCCGCGGCCGCGGCTACCACGCCATCGTCAGACGACGTCGCGCCAAGCAACTCCGACGCGGGCGCTTCCGACGATCCTGCCTGAAGCTCGCGTATCAGATCCCATTGGCGATCTTGGCAGCCCTCGGAATCGTCGTCATCATCATGCACAGCGGCGACCGACGCCTACTTACCAAGGTCGAAATCGCCGCCGCCGGCTCCGGCTACAACCTCACATCATTCGAAGCCCGACATCTGCCAGCCAAGTGGGCCCACCGCATATACTCCGCGCTCCCATGGACCGACATCGACGAAACAGAAAGAAAAGCCAACCTGAATCGCTACCAAAACCTCGCAAGCGAACTCCGCTCCGCCAGAAACGATCTCAAGACAACCTTGACAACCGGAGACGCGCCCACGGCATCTGTCGCGCAATCCCGCGTCGACTCGCTCATCCAAGAACGCAACGGAATACGCGACGCTGTCGAGGAGCTCCTCGAATCAGCGATCTCTTCAGAACTAATCGCCCTCGGTCTCAACAAAAACGGCGATTTCATCTGGCCGCCCGTCGATTTCCGCATCGACGACACACCGCACGTCCTCGTCACTTCGCGACGCGACGTCATCCAACGTGACTCCGTAAGAATCTTGAAACCCGACTTGGCCGAGAAAGACAAAGAGCGTATCGAAACGCAGATCTTCGACACCGCCAATCTCTCCGCGGTCATCCTCCCGACAGGCGGATTGGCGTCGTTTCCAAACCTAGTCCCCTCCGACTACAGCCTGCAGGCACTGCTTGAGGTGTCCGCACACGAGTGGCTTCACGCTTATCTGCTCTTCCATCCCCTCGGACGCGGGTACTGGTCCGGCGGCGACATGACATCGTTGAACGAGACCCTCGCCAACCTCGTCGGAAAAGAGATCGGGCGCACCGTTTACAACAAACTCACCGGCGAAAACGTCGAAACTTTGGAACCTCCATACATGCCTGGTCACGACGAAAAAGACTCCGAGGAAGAGGAAGAGGAAGACAAGCTCGACATCCGAGAATTCCTGCACGAAACACGCCATCACACCGACGAACTGATAGAACAAGGCGAGATCGAAGAAGCCGAAGCCTACATGGAAACCCGACGCCTAGAGCTAGTCGAAAACGGCCACAACATCCGCAAAATAAACCAAGCCTACTTCGCATTCCACGGCCTTTACGCCGACGGACCATCCTCGACTAGTCCGTTAGCGCGTCAGATCTGGGAGTTGAGACAACAGTCCACCGACGCAGGCGACTTGGTCAAGACTCTGCAAACGATTTCGAACTACGAAGAGTTCTTGGCGCTGCTCGACGAACGCGGGATCGCTAGGGACTGACTTCCCTCGGCGTCTTGGAAGGCCACCAGTTCAACTCGCCCAACTTCATCACTATCGCCGGCACCATGATCGCCCTAACCACGAACGTGTCGATCAAAATGCCCAGCATCACCGTGAAACCGAGCTGGAACAGGTCGAGCAACGGGAACGTGGTCAAAACCGAGAACGTGCCGGCAAGAATGATCCCCGCCGACGTGATGACGCCACCAGTCCGCGTTATCGCATACCGCGTGCCCTCAGCCAATCCTCGCGTCCGCGTCTCCTCACGTACCCTCGACATGATGTAGATGTTGTAGTCCGCACCAAGCGCAATCAGGAACACGAAGATAAACGGTATCGAATCAAACGCCATCCCGTCGTGCCCAAAAATGTACTTAAACACGAGAACGGAAACCCCCAACGCCGCAACGAAGCTGAGGATTACGCTGATAACCAGGTAGGTCGGTGCAACAACGCTGCCAAGGAGTATCGCCAAGATAATCCAGATCGCCGCGATCACAATCGGCGCAATAACTTTGAAGTCGCGAATAGTCGCAGTTCGACCGTCAAAATTCGTCGCCGATTCACCGCCAACCAACGCCGTCGCTCCGTTCAAGCTCGATGCGTTAACCGCGTTGCGCACCGTCTCTCTCAGTCGCGGAACGGCATCCATCGCCTCGGTGTCGTAAGGATCCTCGTTAAGAACGACTTCGAACTTGGTCGTCGTACGGTCGGTCGAAATTAACCTCTGTCCGGCCAGAAACGTGCCTGCCAACTGCGCTTGCTCTGGCGGTAGCATCGCCATCAATTCGCCGATCTGACTCAGATCATCCGGAAACATCGCCACGAGCGGTTGGACTTGTGCGATATTGACCGGCAACGGTTCGCCGAGCGGCCGCGTGATCGACGTCACGCTGTTCACTATCGGATCAGCGGCCAACGCGGCCGACAGGTCCTCGATGGCCTGCAGATGATCCAGAACCGACACACCCTCTTTCGACACGTACACCGTCGTCGGCGCCAACTCGCCTGGCGGGTAAGCCGACTTCAGCGTCTCAAAGCCCGCTTTCGACTCCGCGCTGTCCGGGAAACCCTCCACAAAGCTGAACCGCGGAGCGAACTCAAACAACCCAGCCGACAAAGCAACCATCGCCACCAACGTAATCGTCAGCAGAGCGCCAGGGCGCTTAGATACGAGCATCCCGACGCGGTTCCAGATACCCGACTCGTTGTCATTCGGTTCAATCCGCTTGATCGGCCAGAACGCCACACGTCCCATCGCCACAAGAACCGCCGGTATCAAGGTCAGCGCACACACCAGCATCACCGCAATCGCCATCGCCAGCATCGGTCCCATCGTCTTCAAGCTCCCCGACAGCGCCAGTGCCAACGCCATCATAGCGACGATCGTCGTTCCAGCACTCGATGCTATGGACGGCCCGACCGCACACATCGTCGCACCAATCGCTTCGAACTTGTTCTCCCGCACCGGAAGCTCTTCCCGATACCGCGCCACGATGAACAGCGTAAAGTCAGTTCCGGCACCAAACATCAACACGGCCATAATCGCCGTAACCTGCCCATTCAATGCCAGTTCGAAATTGTCCGCAAGCAACGCAGCGATCGACTGGGCCACGGTAAGCGCAACTCCAACTGTGATCACCGGTAGCAGCGCCAACAAAGGCGAACGATAGATCGCCAGCAAGATCACCAGCACCAACACAATCGTGATCGCGCTCACGCGGAAGTCGAACGACTGAAACACCACGATCGCATCCGCAAGGATTCCGGCAGGACCGGTAACTTCGAACGTCGACGGCACCTCAACAGCTATTGCGTCGTCAAGTTCGCGCAGCCACTCAACCGTCTCCCCGAACTCTTCTTCGGCTGGTGAACCCGATATCACTACCGTGATCGTGATCGCAGTCCCATCGGGCGAGATTTCCGGCGCTGCTGGTTGGGTTGGTCGGGCTGGTCCACCACCGAATTCAGATTGGCCAAAATCCGAAATGACGAGCGCAATGTTGTCGCGCGTCTCGTCGGCGCGTATCACCGCGTCGATCTCGGCAACCTTGGCGATGTCTCGGTCGGTCAGAACCGCCGGATTGCGATAGATCAATATCGCCGGCAGACCCTCGAACGCCGGGAATTTCTCGCGCTCGAGCTCGATCGCCTGCAGCGCCCCGGTCTCATTCGGCAAGAATTCGGATTGATCGTTGGTCGAAACCTCTTCGATGCTCGGCGAAACGGATTGGATGACGCCCGCGACGACGATCCAAGCAACGATGAGAATTGCAACCCCGCGCCAAGATCCGACGCTGGAAGCCATGGCATTGAACAAACTGAAACTGTCCTGAGTTGACTAGCGCTGTGTGACGAACCTGATCCGATGTCTAACTATGCGAACTTACTAAACCGTCAGCCATGCAAAGTCTCAAGACTCGCGTTTTGTTGAATATCTACCACTCCCCCCGCAACCGCGCCGACCCAAGCTCTCCGTACGCACGCATCACCGCCTCCCGCACGCGACCCGGCGCCGTCCCTCCCGCAACATCGCGCGCCGCAACCGAATCCGCAGCTGATATGTCCGGCAATTCAACATCGCCCGCAGACCCGCCTCGAGTGTGAGCCGCAACCCGCACATAAGCCTCGCGGAAGGGCAGACCATGGTCGCGAACCAAGTGATCGGCATAGTCCGTAGCCAAAATATCTTGCCCCTGAGACGCAGTATCCATACAATCGATACGTACTGTCATCTCGGCAACCATGCCCCTTGCGGCTGACAGACAACCAGCCACCGTGTCGTAAGCATCCATCAACGGCGGCTTGTCCTCCTGAAGATCCCGGTTGTACGTCAACGGCAGACCCTTCAGCGTCGTCAACACCGACACCAACGACCCAAACACCCGTCCCGACTTCCCACGGATCAACTCCGCATAGTCCGGATTCCGCTTCTGCGGCATCATGCTCGATCCCGACGAATACGCATCACTCAGCCGAACAAACCCGAACTCCTCCGAAGACCAGATTACGATGTCCTCACACAGTCTTGAAAGATGCGTCATCGTCTTAGCGGCGGCAAATATGAAATCGAGTATGAAGTCCCGATCCGATACCGCGTCCATCGAGTTGGCGCTGACCGCCGAGAAACCCAACCGCTCGGCCACAAACTCTCGATCGAGCGGATACGTCGCACCAGCCAAGGCGCCACTCCCCAGCGGCAACACATCAGCGGATTCGTGCGCCGACGCAAACGCCGACGCGTCGCGCCCAAACATCTCGTAATAAGCCATCAGAACATGCCCGAACGACACCGGCTGCGCACGCTGCAAATGTGTATAACCGGGAACGACGGTTGCGATGTTCTCTTCGGCACGATCCACAAGCGCCCGCTGCAGCGCACGACACCGCGCACGACACTCGCCAGCGACCCGCATCACATACAGCCGAGCGTCGGTCGCCACCTGATCGTTTCGCGAACGAGCCGTATGAAGCCGACCCGCTGCGTCGCCGATCAACTCGTACAACCGAGCCTCGACATTGATGTGAATATCCTCGAGCTCCAGCTTCCACTCGAACTCGCCCGCCTCGATCTCCTCCCGTATCTGCCGCAACCCCTCAACTATCGCTTCAACATCTTCAACCGAAACAATCCCCTGCTTCGCCAGCATCTCGGCATGCGCGATCGAACCCGCGATGTCTTCGCGGTACATCCGTCGATCGATATCCAGCGAAACCGTGAAATCGCTAGCAAGCTCCGAACCGCGGATCGAAGAAGAAGGTGAATCAGACGTTGGATTCATGGGTGACATGTGAAAAACGTCATGTCAAATGTTCTACGCGCGCGAACATTCGATGCATATCCTGATGTTTCAACCTGAATTTCGTGCCATGATTTCTGAATCCCCTGCTCCCCGCGGATTGCTCTCGGGCATCGAAATCGATCGCAATCCACCCATCACTCAAACCACTGATGAATGCCGAAGGTTTGAAATCGGCCAGGAGGTAGGTGTCTTTGAATTCGACGTGCCGTTTGCCTTCGATCCGAGAACCCTTTCCGGCAACCAACACCGTGTTTCTAAGTTTCGATGACGCTGTAACGATCAGTAAGTCGCGGCTCCAAGAAACTTGAGATACACCGTTGTGAACGACGTGAATGCGGTCGCCTTTATCTACCACCTCGAATCCTCGATTGGTTTCGCCCCATATCGTATGCCTGAAACTCAGCCTGCCGTTGTCATCTCGCCAGCCATGTTGCTTTACCAGATTACCGACAGATCCTTTGGGTTCGCCTTCTTTGTGAAAATGCGTGATGGGCGCAGTACCGCCGTGGAACTTCACCTCCCATCTCTGAAGGTCTGGGAGATCAATATTGTTGACATTTATACCCAACACATGTTCAAGCATTGCCCCGGGTTGACCAGTGCCACCATTGTGCATTTCCCAAGTCCCAGAGCGCCAGATTTCACGCAATTCGGCGAAAAGGTTCTTTTCGACAGCGTTTCTAGGCGAAATCGTCACGCCAACCATCCTCGATTCGAGACCGCACCAACTGACAGTATTCTCCCGACAATTCAATCCCGATCCAATCCCGACCGCAAAATTCCGCAACAACCGCGGTGGTTCCGCTACCAATAAACGGGTCTAGTACCACGTCAGCAGTCGTAGATTGTATGCATCTTTTGGCCAATTCAAACGGAAACGGTGCAGGATGGGGGTTGTCGCGCGCAGGACGGATCGACCAAACATCACCTATCCCGCCGGCTTTAGGTGCCAAGACGAATTTAGGTTTGGCGATCAGATATACGACTTCGTACGTTGGCAAAAAATACCCTGGGTTGTGGTTGAAGCCCCCAGTGCGCTGCCAATTGATGATCTGCCGAACCGGGAACCCTTCAACGATGTCCGCGCGATCCTGCAAAAGACCGTTCTGGACTCGCCACTTGTGGTTGTAAAAAATCGCGCCGTCGTCTTTTAATAGCCTCATCATCGCCGAAAGACACTCACGTTGCCAAGCGACGTATTCGTCATATGGCATCGAATCGTTGTGGTCTGCGTACCCTTCAATCAGCCGTGCATTTGGCCACTTGCCACCTCTGCCGTTCTTTAGGCCGTTACCGGTGCTGTTCTTTATGTTGTAAGGAGGCGATGTCACCACGACTCCGACTGAATTCGCCGGCATGAATCCCATGATTTCTATGCAATCACCTTGATGTATGCGATTAGTCCAGTGCTCCGAGTTCGGCGTGTCGCTGGTAACTGTTTCATCCCGTGTGCCCAATCTGGCCTGTGGTTTCAACAAGAGCTATTCCTATAACATGCGTATCACAATGAATTGGTTATTTACTTAAGAGTACCGCTCAATTCCAGCTCCCACCTGCCCACTTGTCACGATACGAAAGATCCAACGATTCATCCCCCGCCAAGCGATTCCACATCCGAGTCCGGAAATGCTTCTGCTTCGCCGAAAGCGCCCGCTGCATCCCCATCGGGTTCTCCGCCTCCAACCTACCGCGAATCGTGGCATCATTCGCCTGATCATGGTTCCACGACGCAACCGACGGGTTGCTCGTCCTCTGGAACAGGAATTTCAGCATGTACCGCACACGATCGCCGGTGTTCGCCGTGCCTGCGTGCCAGATGTCGTAGTGCAAAATCACCACGCTACCCGCGGGGACCGTCGCTATGTACTGATCCCGGAAATTCCCCTGCGACGCCATCCGCTCCGGCAACGCCTTCAAAACATGCGTCCCAGGCAAAATACACGTCGGACCCATGTTCTGCTCAACGTCTTGAGGGTAGTACATCGCCAACGCCAAATCCACGCGGTCCGGCGCCCGAACCTGACCGCCCGTTACTCGAAGATCGTTCAAATTGTCCTGGTGAATCTGCTGGCTCGGAGTTCCCGGCGCATTGCGGTGACAGTGCCGATGCGGGAACATCTCGTAATCAGGCCCCAACATGCTTGTCAGCGCACCAACCACCTCTGGCGAGTCCCAAACCTCATTCAGCTGAGGAACCGTTTCAAGCACCGCGTCGCCCGGATTTATAGGCAGCGCTTCAAGTGCGTCGTAAATCTCTTGATTCAACCCCTCCCGCAAATCAGGTTGCACTGTGTGATACCCGCGGATCACGAACGACGCCATCGCGTCATCGGTCAGGCGGTGGTCGGTTGCTAACGTTGCAGTCGTCATATCTGGTTCTCTTCTGAAGGTCGCACGACTCAGCAATATAGATCAGGAGTTTAATTCTTCGATCTTCTCAAGGATGAACTGAAAACCGATAACCTCGCCCGCGTCGTCAGTCCCAATCCCGGCCCAAACGTCCGGTGCCTGGATAACGCGCCAACCATCAATCAGGGCGGCTTGGACCGACGCATACGGAATTCCGTCGCTAGTCGGATCGAGCTCCGTCAGCGAACCTTGGACCGGCTCATAGATCGCCGCCGAAAGTGCCGCCGATTGCGGATTCGTGCTTTCGCTATTGATGTACAGGAGACGCTGAAGCTTGGGCATTGACCGTCCGATGCTTCCAATTTGTAACCGTGTAGATTGATGTTATCGCGGATTAGTGGCCAGATTGCCCCCGATCATGGCGGAAATGCCCCAGGCAACACAGGGATCCCACACCGATCGGTTTGCCGTTAACATGGTACGAACGATGCCTTCGAACGTAAATCGCATCAATTTCGCTGAGTGTCGAACAGGAAACAAAACGCATGAGAGCGAAACTCCGTGATCAAATCAGCTACGATCAGCTCAGATTCGACCGTAGCGGGGGAGCGCTTTCCTTAACCACTACCGTCTTCAGATGGGCAATCGTAATCTCCGTCGTGATGTGGGTGGTGATGGGCCTCGTGTCGCTACGATTCGATCTCAGCGGCAACTTCTTGGACATTCTGAACAGCTAGTTGATTGTCGCCGGAATCATCGTCCTCGCAATCGCAAACATCTTCATCGCTGACATGGGCGGGTTCGGCAGAGATCGCGGATACAAGGCCTCCGTTCTGGCACCGATCCTGTCCGGCACCAGCGCGAGCATCGGCCTGGCGCTACTGTTGTGGTACGTCTGGACAGACTTCAACGTCGGACCCAACGAACTAATGAAAGTAACCTATTCACTGTTATGACTCGGACTCTGCGGCACCTTCGCAGGCTTCGTTACGCTCGCGTCGATACCCGCGAAACTGCGTGTGCTCCAGTGGGCGACATACCTCTTGACCGCAATCGTCGCTGGCGAAACCCTGGAAGCCCTCTGGTCCGTGAGAGTTCTTTCAATAGAGACGGCAGGTAGAGAGTTCGCCGTCGTCGGCATCGTCGGAGCCATTACCTTCGGCATATACACGGTTCTCGCTTTGATCGCCAAAGGCGCGAGCTCCGAAAAATACCGAACTTACAACCTGTACATCTACACTGCGCTCGGCCTGGTCGGCTACGGCGTCGCACTCTTCTACTTGTGGGAAAATCTCGACGCCGGACCCGTCAGATTCGTCTACGGCGCCTCGGTAGTTTTAACCATCGTGGCTGTCGCCATCGCAATCTTGCACTACTTCACCGTGAATCCCGTGAAATCCCGGCCACCGAACATTCAAGAACAACCCGGACCCTTACCGGTCGACCCCGAGGATCACGCCACCGAAAACGGCTAACCAATCCTAGACCATCACCCCTTCCGCCAGAACGGCTTCCGCTTCGACACCGTCTCCAGCACCGACGGATCCCACGCCGGCATCTCCCAACCCAGCGGCTGCAACGGACCGCTTCGCCAACCGATCCGCTTGTGGACCCGCTCGTCGCTGTAGTAGACGATGTAGACCAGATCCACAAAATCGTCGAAGTATCTCGGCATGTTCGCTTCCAAGACGTTGAGCGCGGCTAGCCGCTGCTCCTCGTCGAGCGCCGCAAAACCACCCTCCGCTCGCGCTGACGGCTCAAGAGACAAGGCTTCCATCACACGCCGCAACGACACTCCATATTTCGGCTCCCTGCCCGCAAGCTCCTCTGCTGCCGCGGCCAGTCCCATCACGCCCGCGCCCGGCAAATCGTCCACCGCAGGAACGATCAGGTCCATCACCGCCGATAGAACCAAGCGGTCTGTATCCGTCATGTAGGTTTCGCTATCTGACATCGCTAGACATCCGCTCTCGAGACTTCAGATCAGATCGTTCACGGTCGATGTAGTCAGCGGTTCTTAACGCAAGTGCACCTATCGTCGGCGTCGGATTGACCGCCGCACACGTCACGAAAACCGAACCGTCAACTACGAACACGTTGTCAGCATCGTGCGCCTGCCCCCACCTGTCGACGACCGAAGATGCCGGATCGTCACCCATCCGAGCCGTGCCCATAAGATGCCATCCCGCCACCTTCAACAACCGCGTTCCCAACACTCTGCTGGCGCCAGCCTCGTGCAACGCCTTCTCAGCGTTTTCAATCGCATCGTCCAACTGCCGACGCGAATTCGAGCTCAGCTCGTAGAAAACCTTCGGCGCCGGAACCCCGTTCGAGTCCGTCAACTTCGGATCTAACTCGACACGATTATTCTCCTCCGGCAAGTCCTCACCGATAACACCCAACACCGTCACGTCGCCGAACCGCCGACCGAACTCCGCATGGTGTTCTGCTCCCCAAGGCACCCGACCGAACATATAGCCGCAGGCAGTAGAAATCGGGCCCGAGCTTCTCGCGACCTGATACGTGTAACCGCGTACGAAATCCTTCTCCGGGTTGGTCTCATAAAACTCCTGGCACAGAATCATGTTCGCCAGAGCACCCTTGTACGTCTTCAACCCATCCTCGAACAACCCGCTAACCATCGCATACGGGTGGAACATCAAGTTCTTCCCCAACAATCCACTCGAATTGCATAGACCATCCGGATACGCATCTGATGTCGAGTTCAGCATGATCCGCGGAGAACCAATACCGTTCATCGCCAGGACCACGGCATTCGCCGGCTGGAAATGAACCTCCCCATCCGCATCGTAGTAACTGGTGCCAGTAGCCTGTCCCTCCGCATCAGTTTCGATACGGAAAACCCGAGAATCCGTGCGCAACTCAACCCCATTCGCGATCGCCTCAGGCCATATCGCGACGTCCGTCTGACCCTTGGCACCGCGTGAGCAGCCCAACCCAGTGTTGCCGCAGTTGTTACACGCCTGACGACCACGATACGGAACCGAGTTCACATAGCTGTCAGACGGCCACCAGTGCCAACCGAGACGGTCAAACGCCCGCGCCATCCGCTCGCCGTCAGGACCGATCGGCAACGGCGGCATCGGACGCTCGTTCCGCGGCGGATTCGCCGGATCGCCGTTGATACCAGAACATCCCATCAACTCGTCATACGCGTCGTAATACGGCTCGACATCCTCGTACGTGATCGGCCAGTCATCAGCCACCCCGTCCAGAGTCTTGACCCGGAAATCGGAAGGGTGGAAGCGCGGCGTGTGGGCTGTCCAGTGGATCGTGCTGCCACCAACCGCGTTGAACATCAACGGGTCGATCGGAGATTCATCGACGTTTATCGGATAGTCCACATCGAGACCCCGGACGTTCGGATCGACCGCCCATTTAGTGCGCGCTTGAATCTCAAAGTCGGCGTGTTCGTTTGGATACTCCTCTGGCATGATCCAACGCCCCTGCTCCAAGCAAACGACATCGAAATCGGACTGCGAAAGACGCCACGCAACCGCGGCACCCGACGCGCCCGAGCCGAGTATCAAGATGTCCGTAGATGGATGTGTGATCGTCAATCTCGCCTGCCTAACCACTCACGAAGAGCAATAAGTAATCGGAAATCATACCACCATTCAAAACTCCGAATTTCAACGCGAATACCAACCCGAAAATATACTCAGTTCACGGACCGTTGCCCGCGCCACCTCCAGCCAGAACGAAAGAACCATGTTTAAGGGTGTCATAACCGCATTCGCCATCATGCTCGTGGCCATACCCATACCCGCCGTTCACTTCGTCGCGATACCCATCAGCCCCTTCGTCGCAGGCTTCGTCGGTGGCGGCATCGCCAAAGCCGACGAAATGAAAATCGTATGGTTCGGTTTCATCGTTGGAGCACTCATGCTCATTCCCGCCGCCGCAATCATCATCTACTGGCAAATCAGCGACGCCGAACGTTTCTTAGGCGCACCAACCCTCTTCTGGGCAATCATCGGCTTCGCCATCGCCCCCTACGCTTGGTTCGGAACCACCATCGGAGCGTTGATCTCCTACCTGATGCGTTCCCGATCCTCCAACCAATCGTCAACCGGAACCTAACGATCTCCTGACGGGGTCATGTCCGCCACTGCGGCGGTTTCGACGAGTCCCTTCGATCCTCGTCGTCATAGGCGTACATCGATGTGATCTGTTGAGCCCAACCACGCCTTTGCGCACGGTTCGACACCTCAGCATCAAGAATCGACGACGCGTCGTGGAGTGCAAGCCATTCCGTGATCCAGCGCATCAGTTCTCTCTTTCGTCTCGGTATCACCTCCGCCTGAGGCACCGCCAAAACCGGACACGAAACGTCCCGCCTGATATTGTCCGCAACCGAAGGCCAAAAGTTCCTCGTAAACCCGTAGCGCAATCGCGATCCCATCACGATCCACGAATACGGCGATGACATATGAGCCGACGACAACGAGTTCGTAATCCCCAGCCGGGAGGCGCGAAACGAGTGCTCGACCGGGCTCTCTTCCAACACCTTCGACAGATACTCACGTGCTCGGTCAAACTCGCGGCGATTTCGTCGGTACTCAATGTTGCTCTCGACGATTTGGATCGGAACGCTGTTCTTTTTGGCAATCGCTATAGCGTACGGCAAACATGCGCGCATCGCTCGTTCGACGCGTAGCGGCACGATCACCGATTGAGGAGCGATCTTGATATTCCGAATATCAACATCCGGATCGTCGTTCACCATCAATACCGGCACCGTCGCCACCGACATCAGCTCCTCCGCCATCTTCTTCCGAACGTAACGCCGAATTCGACTTTGCGGACGCGCATACATCACGATCATCGAATTGCCCGTCTGTTGAGCCTTGTAAGACAAGATGTGAGCCGGACTTCCAGCGCTCAAATCGGTGGTGATATCCACACCAACATGTTCGAGACACCGCGTTAGCTCGTTCAGATAATCGTTGGCGAGAATCCTCCCGAATTCGTGAATCGCTCCGGTGTTCACTATCGACGCGTCGCGATTCCCGGTGTTTCCCGTCGTGTCCAGTGAAAGGTGGGCCCGTTGACGCCATTCACCGTGACGCGTCAATGGCGGAACATCCGCCAACGAAAAGAAAAGATCGAGCGTCGAGCCGAACCATTTGCTTATGAGCAACCCGTAAGATATGGCTCGCTCATGCCATTCCGTGCCATCAAGCGGCACGAACAACGATTTAATCTCAACAGAACCGTCGGATGTCGATTTGGTACTCATCACCGTCGCCTACGTCGCTGTTCGATAACTTGACGAAACACAACAAGAACTACACAAGACGATTCAATGTTACGCCTATACGATGAAACGGGCATCCGATCGGGGTATATGCCCGTTTAACCGGTGGAGAATCGCCCCGTTCGGGTCACAGGCGCATCATCTGACTCGCGCCAATCAAATCTAGCATCCGTCCCCAAACATACAAGGTTCAGGATTCAGATACGGCGCTTCTTTGACTCACTGCGTCGGCATCGGTGCATTGCCGGCTTCTTCCATCGCCGTCTGCATCAACCCCGGTATGCACGCAAACAACCCAAACATGAACTCCTCAAACTTAGCCGCGCTCTCAGGGCTCGCATCCGGACGGCTTGCGAGGTAAAACTCGGACATATCCGCATTCGACAGCAACTCCGCTAGACAAGCCTCGTCGCCATCCAGCTTCCCCAGATCCCCCAACATGGACATCAGGCTGCACTCAAACAACCCGCCGAAAAACTCCGCAGCAACCGCAACCTCTTCTTCGCTCGCCCCCGGCGTATCTGCAGCGATGACCGCTTTAATGTCCGCATCCGCGACCAATCCACGGATACACGCCTCGCCCGCTTCATCCAGCCCATCAGAGGTTGCCAGCAAGTTCGCCAACCAGATCGCTTTCGCAGTTGCCGGATCGACACAGTCGATAAATGTCAACTCCCAGGATTCCTGTTCGCCCTCCGCCAATACCTGCTGACCCAGTATCACTTCCAACTGCTCGTCGCCAACACCGTCACGAATGCAAGACTGTTCAGATTCCTCGAACTGATCGAAAAGGTCCCGCCAAGTCGTCAAAAAGGTCACTTCGAACTCGAGCGCTTCAGCAGGCTCGGGCTTCGATACCTCGGGCTCAGTTACCTCGGGCTCAGATGTCGCAGTAGGCGGAACTGCCGTAGCCGTCGGTTCAGGCTCATCAGCCTCCAACACCGACTCCAATGACGGCTCCAATTCCGCTTGCGGAGCGAAATTCTCGAACCGACCAACCACTTCGCCGTCCCGGTTCATCACAAACGTCCACTCCTGCGACACCAAACCCCACTCGTCAAGCAACGGCGATAGCTTCGCCCGCGTCAGATCGCCCTGGATCTCCTTCGGATTCGAAAACAAGTCGACATGCACAAAGTCCGCCGCGTCGCCATACGACGCGCTCAGATTGCTCAGCACCTCAACCTGCGGACCGCAAACCGCATTCGTGCAGAACGCCGGACTCGCATAAACCACCACCGTCGGCTTCCCGTTCTGCAACGCATCGGCAAGCGATATCTGGTACAGACTCTCGTCACGTTGCGAACCCGTCGTCAAATCCGACACATCCTCGACATCCGCCAGCGTCAGGCTGTCCACTAGCGGCGGCACCTCGCCAACATCCACCGACATCGTCGCATCGCGTACCTCCATCAAAACCTCGATCGTCGCCACGCTACCATCCGGCTGCGGAACACTCGCTTCGATGCCCCACAAACCAACCTCGTCGAACGTCAACTCCGTTACGTGAATCCCCCGAGTCCCATACGGAAATCCGAAGTAACGCGCGAGCACCGTCTCCACCGGACCTTCACGATCAGCCGTCGCGTCAGATCCATCGGGGTATTTATACGATGCAACCTGAACCACTGGAAACGCCACAATCCCCGAGCCGTCAGTCAATACCATCGCAAACCGACGCGTCCCCGGTGCTAAGTCTGGCGTCGCAAGTATCAGCCGCAACTCTTCGCTCTCAGTTCGAGTAACCCACTCCTGCTCCGGCTCCTCCAAGCCGCTGCTCGGCAACACCGGAGCAACTGCGGGCACAGCTGTATTCGTCGGAATCGGCGCCACCGTCGGCACCGGAGTCGACCGTGGCGGCGGCGTTGTCGCCTCGCTCGAACACGCCACCGCGAACAACGCCATCAGCCCCATGGCTGCCGCCAAAGTTGTCAAGTAACCCGAACGCATCACATTACTCCCAATCGCAGACCCCGTTATCAGAACCCACTGTCGTAAACCCCGAACGTGAACGCGAATATCGCAAAGTTCGGCGAATCGCTGCTCAGCTTCAACGTGTCCTCTACGTACTCCGGCGTCTCAACGATCTTGTACAAGCGGCTTTCATCAACGTTGAAGTAAGACCAACCCTCGTCATCGAACTGAATGTCGCCACCCGCTTCGTTCTCCATCAGCGGACGACCGTCCAGCTCCACGTAGACCTTGAAATCCCCCGGCTCCGGCGGATCTATCACCACGTTCGCACTCCGACCATGGAAACGGAAAGCGATGTAGTCGCTCAGATCCATCGTTTCGCGGGCGTGCACTATCGCCTCCTGCTCGTTGCGCCAGAGACCCTTCAACACGAACTTCTGCGGCGGATAGCTGTTTAGCACCGCATATATATCTTCATACTCAACTTCACGGTCCGGCTCAACGTAGTACTCGTCCTGAGCCGCATACAACCCATATACGCTGTAGTTCCGATCGTAGCCACCGTAAAGCTCACGCGTCACCGACCTCGCCGCGTCGTCCCGATTAGTGTTCTCAACCTCGCCCACGGGGATGCTGCTTACGTCGTAACCCGAAGCATCCAGCACTTTACGTATCTCAAGCTCCGTCTCACGGTACGATCCCTCACCGAAGTGCGAGTAGTGAATCTCACCGTCCGTCCCGACCAGATACTTCGCCGGCCAGTAACGATTGTTGAAACTCCTCCATGTCGACATCTCGTTGTCCAACGCCACCGGCCACGTTACCCCTTCATCATCAACCGCCATCTGAACGTTCTCAAGCTCCTTCTCGAACTCGAACTCCGGAGCATGAACGCCGAGAATCACCAGACCGTTGTCCGAATACTTCTCCTGCCACTCACGCAGGAACGGCAATGTCCGCAGACAGTTCACGCACGTGTAAGTCCAAAAGTCCACCAGCACCACCTTGCCCTGACTCGTCAGCTCCGCGATCGAAGTCGGATCGCTGTTGATCCAAGCATCGATGCCCCGAACGTCCTTGTCCAGCAACTCGATAGGCTCAGTCCGCGCAACCGGCGCCTCGGTTGGCTCCTCAGTCGGTTCCGACGTCGGCTCTTCAGTCGGCTCCACCGGCTCCGGAGTCGCAGTATCCACCACCTCCGGCTCATCGCTTCCACACGCGCTGAATGTCAGCAACGTCGCCAACGCAATAATCAATATCCCGATCGATACGGCGCCAAACGCCGATCCTCGTCTGCTTCCACCCAATACTTTCATCTGTTCCTTCCACCCTTTGTTGCGCGCCATTCACCAACACGGCTAGGCGCGATCTCGATTCCTCACACAATCGTAATGACATACGGACCCAATCGCCGCGCGGTGCTACGCGACCACACTAAGTCTCGTTCTCCACCGGCACTTCCTCATTGTTGCCCCACTCACGCCACGACGCATCGTAGTTCCTTACCCGATCAACACCAACCAGCTTCAAAACCCAGTACGCTTGCGCCGCACGGATGCCTCCCTGACAGTACGTAATCACACTACCGTCCGTCGACACCCCACTATCCGCCAGCAACGCCCGAATCTCTTCAGCCGGCTTCAACGTCGGCACATCGCCACCCGTATGGAAATTCACCCACTCAAGGTGCACGGCGCACGGAACCCGACCACCACGCTTCCCGCCGCGCTTGTTCGACCCATCCCACTCGCCATCCGTCCGAACATCCAACAAAGTCGTGTCATCCGAACCAATCGCCTCCAAAACATCATTCACATCCGCATAGATCGACCGATCAGCCTCACGCGGCGTGAAGACTGCCGATCCATCCGATTGATATGCAGCCGTGCTGCTCGCACCACCGTCTGCAACCCACCGCTGATACCCGCCATCCAACATCTTCACATTCGTGTGCCGGTAATAGTGCAACGCCCACATCAACCGCAGAGCATAAAGCCCGCCCGTCCGGTCATAAGCCACCACCAGCGAATCGTCGCCGATACCCAGCGCGCCCATCGTCGCCGCAAACTGCTCCGGACCCTGTATATGCGTCCGATCACCCATCGACGTCTTGTAATAGTTGTCAGGAGGATTCGACGCTCCCGGAATATGCCCCTTCGCATACTCGCCAGGATCATCCGTATCCACAACAACCACATTCGTATCGTCAATATGCTCAGCCAACCACTCAGCCGTAACCAAGATGCTCGCATCCGCATACCCACGCTGATCCGGCGGAAGAATTTCGTTAACCATGTCCATTCATGCCCCTTTGAATCGCTCGTCTAGATTGTACCGCCGCCCCCTTCTGGTAGGGGCAGGTTTCAAACCTGCCCTCAGGGGACTATCCGGTAGCGACGGGTTTCAAACCCTCCCTCGACAGCAGGGGATGCCCGGCGCTGACGGGCGGAACCTTCGCCCCCTACCACCAAAATCCCCCGAATCCCCGTCCAAACACCAAATGTAGATAATTGACTCCTAGACCTACCTCCCGTCGCGCTCGCCACTCCTTGAACTTCGTACTCACAGGCCTAAGCCATAAAAACGCGCCGCTCGACGTCCTCGAACGCGTAACCGTGTCAGATGACGACCTCCGGGCGCACATCCGCGAGTTCGCCGGTCGCCTCGACCCGCACGACTCCGCAACCATCCTCTCCACCTGCAACCGGACCGAGCTCTACGCCGTCACCCGAAATGCCGGCGCAACCATGGAGGAGATGATCACATACCTCTCCGTCCTCGGCTCCCGCAACAACACCCCTGCTCCCAACGGAGACCGCACCGATCTCGCTCCCTATATCTACACCAAAACCGGATACCCCGCCGTACAACACCTCTTCCGTGTCGTCACCGGTCTCGACTCCCTAGTCCAAGGCGACCACCAAGTCGCCGGACAGGTCTCTCGATCCTTCCAAGCACTCGCAAACGTCGACAAACCCGCCGACCCAGTGCTGTCCCGCATGTTCCACGTCGCATTCCGAACCGGACGTAAAGCCCGCAAAGAGTCCGGCATCGGATGGTCACAAGTCTCCGTACCATCCTTCGGCGTCAAACTCCTCGAACGCGAAATCGGCGACCTCGCCGGAAAATCCGCCCTCGTCATCGGAGCCGGAGAAACCGGACGCCTCACCGCAATGTCCCTCATCCGCGCCGGCATCAAAGACATGCGCATCGCATCCCGATCCACCGAACGCGCCCACGGTCTAGCCACCGACATGGGGGCCGCCACCGTGGTCCTGAACGACGTCCCGACCGAGATGGCACAGGTCGACATCGTCATCACATGCACCGGCGCTACCAGCCACGTCATCTCAAAATCCGACGTCGCCAGCGCCACTTCGTCCCGAAACTCCCGACTCCGCATCCTAGACCTCGGACTCCCCCGTGACGTCGAACCATCCGTAGCCGACATCCCCAACGTCGACCTCTACACGATCCAAGACCTCCACCAACTAGAAGCCGAACACCGCACCGAAATCGCCGAAGCCAGCGCAGATGCCGAAGCAATCGTCGCCGAAGCCGCCCAACAGTTCATCGACGACATCGAGATCCAGCCCCTCCTCAAAGACATCGGCGAATCAGCAGAACGCATCCGCACCGCCGAACTCCAGCGCACCCTCGCCAAAATCGACAACATCGACCCCGAAACCCGCGACGCCATAGACGCCATGACCCGCTCAATGGTCAAACGCATCCTAGCCGACCCCATCCAAATCCTCAAACGCCGCAACCGCTAACACCAAACCTCCCCTTCCCGCAGCGAAGGGAACGCGGACGAGCGAAGCGAGACCACAGGGGATGCCCGGGGAGGATGGGAGGCCGCAACCCCATGCGCTACCATGATTGGTTGCCATGACAACATCGCCCAAATCCCCCGACACCAACAACTCCCAACGCCTCTACCAAACCGCGACCAACCTCATCCCCGGCGGCGTTAACAGCCCCGCCAGAGCATGGGGATCCGTCGGCGGAAACCCCCTCTTCTTCACCTCCAGCAGCGGATCCAAAATCACCGACGCCGATGGCAACCAATACATCGACTACGTCTGCTCTTGGGGCCCGCTGATCCTCGGCCACGCACACCCCGACGTCGTCCGAGCCGCACAAGACGCCACCGCCCGCGGCGCATCCTTCGGCGCACCAACCGAGATCGAAGTCACCGCCGCAAAACTCATCGTCGACGCCGTCCCATCCATCGAGATGATCCGATTCGTAAACTCCGGAACCGAGGCCTCGATGTCCGCAATGCGACTCGCCAGAGCCGCCACCGGTCGCGACATGATCCTCAAATTCGACGGCGGATACCACGGTCACGACGACGCCCTCCTGGTCCGCGCCGGATCCGGCCTCGCAACCTCCGGCATCGCCGACTCCGCTGGCATCAACGCAAAACTCGCCGCCGACACCCTCGTCGCCCCATACAACGACCTCGACACCGTCCAACGCATCTTCGAAACCCACCCCGAACGCATCGCCTGCGTCATCATCGAACCCATCGGCGGAAACATGGGCGTCGTCCCCGCCGACCCCGACTTCCTGCAAGGCCTCCGACGCATCACCCGCGACGACGGTTGCCTGCTCATCTTCGACGAAGTCATCTCCGGATTCCGAGTAGCCTACGGCGGAGCACAGCAGATCTACGGCATCGACCCCGACATCACCTGCCTCGGCAAGATCATCGGCGGCGGATTCCCCGTCGGAGCATACGGCGCCAGCCGCGAACTGATGTCCCACGTCGCACCACTCGGACCCATGTACCAAGCCGGAACCCTCTCCGGAAACCCCGTAGCCATGGCCGCCGGGGCAACCACCATCCAGCTCCTATCCGAACCCGGCACCTACGACAAACTTCAACAGAAAACCGAACACCTGGCCCACCGCCTCGAAGAAGCCCTAGCCGAAGCCGAAACCCCCGCCACCATCAACCACACCACCGGCATGCTAACCCTCTTCTTCGGACCTTCCGAAGTCACCGACATGACAACCGCCTCCACCAACAACCGCCAGCAATTCACCCGCTTCTTCCACAACATGCTCGCCAACGGCATCTACCTACCCCCATCTCCCTTCGAAGCCTGGTTCATCTCCCTAGCCCACACCACACAAGACATCGAAACAACAATCCAAGCCGCCCGCAAAAGCCTCTAGCCCAGCCCGTCCCCTTCGCGCAGCATAAAGGGTCGCGAGCAAGCGCAGCCCAAAAGATCGACACCAGAGTGGAGGATGCCAGGCTTTAGTGCCATGTACTCCGGTGCTTCTAGCTTTAATCGACAGGGGGCCTAGTGGCGATGTGTGGGCGCTTCGGACTTTTCATTGACTTGTCGGGCCCCATCTTCTCAGGCCGCGGTCATCGTTACTCAAGTAGGAAGGGCGCACATTATAGTATATTTATGCTACAATATGCGCGAGTCGATTCCATGTCTATCGCTTGCGTCAAAGTGCCTCACCTGCCGCTTCAGTGCGAAGTCGCCAGATCCCCAGATCTGCGCGCCAAGACGGTGATCATCTATCACGGCGAGGAATCTCGACCAGTCGTCCTGTACGCCTCATCCGACGCCCGACTCCGGCGCGGAATATCACTGGTCAGAGCGATGTCACAAAACCCGAAAGCGGCGGTTATCCGTGCAGATGAAGCCTTTTACGACGCGCGGTGGCACGAAATCATCGAAAGTTTGCTAAATGTCAGCGACCGGGTAGAAAACGCGGCGAGGGGTAGCGCGTTCGTAGCCATCGACGGTCTTTCCGAGCTTTACGGTGGGCAAGATCGGACTGTGGAGCTGATATCTGAAGCGACGGCTAAACATGGTTTCAACGCTCTGATCGGGGTCGCTCCGGGACGTTTTCACGCGTACTGTGCCGCCATAAGAGCACAACCGTTCCAACCATTACGATTGCCCAACAACCGAGTCGTCGTTAAAGAGTTTCTAGCTCCGATGCCCGTCGATTTGTTGCCGCTGGAACCCCGAGCCATCGAGTTGATGCACGACTTCGCACTTAATACGATGGGCGACTTGGCGGCGCAATCGGTTTCGGCGTTGCAGGCGCAGCTTGGACCCGACGGTCGGCGTGCGTTGGAGCTAGTGAACGGCATCGATCGCACGAGACTGAACACCATCGAAAGATCGCAGAAGATCATCGATTCGCTCCAGTTCCCATGGCCCGCCGCCAGCATGGACGCCCTCTCGTTCGGCATCCGAACGCTCCTCGACCGCGCATTCGCCTCCGTCCAACGCATCGACAAGGCCGCCGGTCGCATGGACCTCACCTGCGAGATGTCCGACTCCGAGCAATGGAGCTACACACACACCTTCAAAGAGCCGACCAACTCGGCCATGCTCGCACACAGCGTCGTCATGACGCGCATCGAAACGATAGTGCCGAGCGACGCATCGCCGTTACGCAGCCCCATCGAACTCATCACCGTCGAACTGTCACGCCTAGGCGCCGCAAGAGCCGAACAATCCGGCCTCTGGAACGAACACGAAGTGGGCGACCTCGATACCGCGCTGCGACAGCTCACCGCAAAAATGAACTCGTCACCCATCAAGACTGTAGTGGATGTGGAACCATGGTCACGAATCCCAGAAAGACGACAAGCATTGGCAGAACTTACCAGCCGCTGAACCTGCCGACACCAGTGCAAGTCACCAGCACCCCAGATGGAAATCCCGTCAACGTAGCCGAAAAACGCAATGGGCGCAACATCTCATTTCAGGTCGAGCACATCATCGACCTTTGGGAACTGGACGACGAGTGGTGGCGCAAAACCGCCATCCGACGTCGCTACTTCCGACTCCTCATGGACACCGGGCGAGTGTTGACCATCTTCAGAGACCTCCGCAGCGGCGAATGGTTCCGACAGGAATACTGAACCGTGTCCAAATACGTCGAACTGCGAGCCATGAGCTGGTACTCGTTCATGGAGGGAGCATCATCCACAGATGAAATGCTCGGACGCGCCAAAGAGTTGGGGTACGACGCGTTCGCCCTCGTTGACCGCAACAACATCACCGGGGCGCTCGAGTTCTCCGAAGCCGCCGATGAACTCGACATCAAGCCCATCATCGGCGTCACCCTCATGCTCAGCGACGATGACAAAGATCCGCCTTCGCCCATAACCCTGATCGCCGAGAACCGACGCGGCTACGCCAACATGTGCAACCTCATCACATTCGCACACATCGCCGCCGAACGAACCGATCCCGTCCTCTACTCACGCTATCTGCCCAGACGCACCGACGGCCTCATCGCCCTCGTCGGAGAACCGGGCAGCCGCATCGCAGACACCGCCACAACAGGCGCAATGACCCGCGCCGACGCCATGATCGAGCGCTTCATCAGATGGTTCGGCAACCAAAACCTCTTCATCGAACTGCAACGCCACTTCGTGCACGGCGATCTCGAACGAAACCGCGCCCTCGCAACACTCGCACAACGAAACAACGTCGGAGTCGTCGCTACTGGCGGCGCCTGCTACCACGAACGCACCCGCAGCCGCCTGCACGACATGTTGATCGCCATACAGCACAACCTCACGCTCGAAACATCCCATCGCCAACGCAAAGCAAACTCCCACTACGAACTCAAGTCGCCCGAACGCATGGCCAAACTCTTTCGAGAGTGGCCGCAAGCCATCGAAAACACCCGCCACATCGCCGACCGATGCGAATCCTTTAACGCCAAGCAGATCAACTACCGATTCCCACGCGAATCCGTCCCCGACGACTTCTCGAACGAGCAGGAATACCTCGAACACGTCTGCAACGAGGCCGCCAAACGACGCTACGGACACATCACCGAGAAGGTGCAGAATCGTCTCGACCGCGAGTTCAGCCTCATCAAACGCCACGGGCTAGCCGGCTTCTTCCTCCTCTACCGACGCGTCATCTCTCTCGCCCAAGACGTCGCCATAGAGCTCGGACACTCCTCCGCCGAAGTGCCGATAGAGGAGAAGCCACCCGGGCGCGGGCGCGGATCTTCCGTCGCCATGCTCGTCGGAACCCTCATCGGTCTCTCCCACATCGACCCGCTCGAATACGACCTCCCCCTCGAACGATTCATCTCCGAAGACGAACTCCTCAATGTGCCCGATATCGACCTCGACTTCCCGCGCGACATCCGGGAGGCGTTAATACTCCGCGTCTTCGAAGAGTTCGGATGGGACCACGCCGCTCTCACCGCCATGCTTCCCACATACAAGCTGAAGGGCGTCGTCCGCGACGTGGGCAAAGCACTCGGACTCCCCCCGCTCGAACTCGACATACTCGCCAAGCGCGCCGAATCCCACAACGCACGCAACCTCGCATCCGAGATGGAGCGCATCGAAGAGCTGAAAGACAAGATCGACCTCCCCGGATGGAGCGATCTCGTCGAGATCGGAGCCCAGATGCAAGGCTTCCCCAAGGGACTCGCCCAGCATCCCGGCGGCATGATCATCAGCTCAACGCCACTCATCGACATCACGCCCGTACAACAAAGCGCCATCGACGGACGCTACATCTGCCAGTGGGACAAACACGGCGCCGACAGTGCCGGATTCCTCAAGATCGACTTCCTAGCACTCGGCGCGCTCTCCCAGATGCAGGAGTGCCTCCAACTCATCGAGAAGCGAACCGGATCCCACGTCGACCTCACCCGCATCGACTTCAACGACGAAGCCGTTTACGACGACCTCGGACGTGGCGACACCGTAGGAGTCTTCCAAGTCGAATCCGCCGCGCAGATGCAGACCATCACCCGCATGAAGCCCCGCAACCTCTACGACCTCGCCCTCGAAGTAGCCGCGGTCAGACCCGGCGTCGGCGCCAACGACGGCGTGTCAGAGTTCATACGCAGACGAAACGGCAGCAAGTGGAACTACGACCACCCGCTCGAACGACGCGCACTCAAAAAATCCCTCGGAATCATCCTATTCCAAGACCAAGTCGTTACCCTAGGCATCGACATCGGCGGCTTCACCTCGTCAGAAGCCGATCAGATGCGACGCGCCTTCCAACGTCGCAACAACGAGGCGCTGGTCAATCGCTACTGGGAACGCTTCCGCGACGGTGCCGCCGAACGCGGTGTCTCGGAGAAGATCGCCGAAAAGATATTCCTCAAGTTCAACCCCCACTACATGTTCCCCGAAGGCCACGCACTCGCATTCGGCGTCACCGCGTACCACATGGCATGGCTCAGACGTCACTATCCCACCGAGTTCTACACCTCCATATTCAACGCCCAGCCCATGGGATTCTGGCCCCTCGAGACTCTCAAGCAGGACGCCAAGCGCATGGGCGTCATCTTGCATCGCCCAGACGTCAACATCAGCGATGCCAAATGCGTTCCGGAAGGGGAGAGCGCATTCCGACTCGGCCTCACATTCGTCCGCGGCCTCAACGCCGAAGCGGCACAGAAAATCATCTACAACCGAGATTGGAACGGCCCATATCGATCGCTCTCCGATCTCGTCTCCCGCTCCGGAGTGCAGCGCCCCGCACTCGAAAACCTCGTCAAAGCCGGTGCCTGCGACGATCTGCCCGGCTTCTCCGACCGACGCCAAGCCCTCTGGGAAGTCGGACTCCGCTACCAAGCCAGCGGCGCACAGGGACACCTGAAGTTTGAAGTCATCCAAGATATGGCCCAGCTCCGACCCGCTCTCGATCGCGACCGCATGACCTACGAATACGAGACCCTGAGCCTATGGACCGACGGACATGTCATGTCGACCATGCGTGACATGCTGAACGAAAACCAAATCCTGAACAGCACACAACTCGACGACAAGTCAGACGAAGAGCACGTAATCGTAGCCGGCAAAGTCCTGCGTCGCCAACGCCCTCTCGGCAAGATGGTCTTCATGACCCTCGAAGATGAATTCGGCATGATACCTCTAGCCATCCCGCCCCAAACCTGGGCCAACTACCGCGACGAACTGCGAATGCCAATCGTCGTCGCCCAAGGCACCATCTCCCGGAAAAACGACACCATGAACATCATGGTCCACCAAGCATGGCCTCTAACCCCCACATACACCTCAAGAGCCGATGTCCGTGACATCAGCCACAACTTCAGATAACTCGCATCGCTCCATCCTTTTCCTTCACCTCCATAATTCTCAATTTCACCAAAACCAACACCTCCATCGAATCCGCGCGCATCATCCACTCCCTCCCAACCTCCTCCACCGACAGCTGGTAACCCGATTAACCCCCATCCACCTTTTTGAACAAGTTTCAACAAACGTCGAAAACCAAGCTTGCCGTTCCAGCGGCAATTCGCGGCAACTTCATACCAGCAGAATCAGCCGCGATAACCGTCCGCAGCCTCGTACATCAACGCCGTCCCGAAATTCAGAGCATCCACCGGTATGCGCTCGTCAGGACCATGGAAAAGCCCCATAAAGTCCATATCCGCAGGCAAACGCATAGGCGTGAACCCATAAGTGTCGATCCCGAGCTCATGAAACCACTTCGCATCCGTGCCGCCGGCGACCATGTACGGGATTGCCTTCGAACCCGGATCCGCACGCTCCAAAAGCCCCCTAAGATACGGAATCAGCGACATATCAACCGTCGGCGGCCCTTCTTCGTAACGTTCCACATGAATCTCGGCGTTTTCCCCCACCAACGTCATAACCTCCCGCACAATATCCGACTGCGTCGACCCCGGCAACAACCGACAATCCAACAAAATCTGAACCTCCGACGGCACCGCATTCTCCTGCACTCCACCCTCGATGATCGTCGGAGAAACCGTGTCCCTGAACAACGGCTCCATCATCTTACCCACCTTTTCGCCCATAAAACCAAGTGCAACCCCAGTTGTCCTCGGATTCAGCGCCACCATTAACGCTAAAGCCTCGCGCCGCGGCAACACCTCGCTCATCGCCTCAAGCATCGCCCGAGTAGCATCCACCACCTTGAACGGAGGGTGCCGACGCTCCATCCGCCGCAACGCCCGAGCCGCCCGATACATCGCCGTATCCCGATGAATCTGCGAACCATGACCACCCTGACCCACAAATGTGACGCGAATGCGACATATATGCTTCTCAGCCACCATAATCGGGTAAAAACGCTGCCCACGAACGTGCATCGTGAACCCGCCCAACTCACCTAAAGCATGCCTCACACCCGCGAACAACTCCGGATGCTCATGCACCAAAAACGCAGCCCCTTGCCGCCCACCAAGCTCCTCATCAGCCACTGCAGCCAGGATAATGTCCCCTGGAGGCGGGTTTTTCGAGTATCTTGCACGCAATAGTGTGTGGAGCATCATCGTCAAACCGCCTTTCATATCCACCGCGCCACGCCCCCAGACACACCCATCCGCGATCTGACCACCGAACGGGTCCATGCTCCATCGCTGACCATGCACGCTCACCACATCGGTATGCCCCTGAAGCAACAAAGGCGGAGCATCGCCACGACCCGGCACACGAGCAACAATATTTAACCGATTCCGCAACCCCGGAGCGTGCAACAGACGGTTTTCGACACCATGTTCGTCCAGAAGCACCTTCAACCAAAGCGCACACTCACGCTCATCTCCCGGCGGATTCGAAGTGTCGAACCGAATCAGCCGCTGCAGCAGCTCAACAGCCGACGGAACCCTGTTTTGGTCCGATCCGGACATCTTTTTACGGCAGTTGAAGGTTCAACTCCAGCTCCGCATTGATCGAATCGAACCACTCCATCACCTCGGTATGGTACGGAATCCCGTTCACCGATCGATCTGCCCGCTCCTCGCTCTCGATCAAACCTGGGTAGACCACCCGGTCGTGGCCCGGCGCCGGAGGAGTTGTCGCAAGACCTTCCAAGAACAGATCCATATCGTCCTTGAACTTGTCTGGATCCGTAAAAGCATCGACCCGGTACGCCGAGAAGAAGTGCCCGCCGCCCTCAGTCACGAAGCCAGGACCGTTGCCAGATAGCGTGCTCGTCATGATGTCGACGATGCAGGCGATGGCATAGCCCTTGTGCGAACCCATCTCGCGGGTCCCACCGAACGGCAACATGTACCAATGCCGACGTTCGCCGCGGATATCCTCCTCTGGAACCTGCTCCTCCTCCATGATCGGAGAACCGTCGTCCCGCGCCAACCAACCGGGCAGAATCGGAGCATTCATCCGCTGCAGAAGACGGATCTTGTTGCCCGCAACCTGCGTTGTCGCTGCGTCGAAGATGAAGTAAGGCTGGTTGCGAGCCGGAACAGCCCATGCCAGCGGGTTCGTGCCGAAACGCGGCTCAGCCCCGAAAGTGGGCAGCATCGCGAAACCACCGCCGCCAGTCATGCATACGCCGATCATATCGTGATCGATGGCCCGAACCGCATGATAACCCGCCGCGCCGAGATGCCCCGAGTCCATCAACGTCGCCGCCGCCATGCCATGCTCCTTCGCCTTGTCAATGACGATGTCCATCACCCGCGGCGCTTGGTGCAGACCCAAACCGCCGTCGCCGTCGAAAGAGGCCGTGACGTTCGATTCTCGAATGATCCGCATCTCGGGATTTGGGTTGATGTTGCCAGCTTGGTAACCCTGCACATACATCCGCAGCATGTTCGACACACCGTGCGTATCCACCCCGTTCAAATCGGCGTACATCAACACATCGGTCGAAAGTTCGGCATCCGCATCGGACAGCCCCATTGCGCTGAAGATGGTATTAGTCGCATCGCGCATCCGGTCGGGCATTACGCGGACGGCTTCATCTTCCGGAACGTGAAATCTCTCAAGCATGGTTCAGCATCACCTAGGAATTTGATATTCGCTTCTCGCGCCAGCGGAGTTTACCCACCGGTATCGCTGGCGATTGAAGCAATCCTATACCATGCCGAGGAAAGTTTAAGACGACTTGCAACGAACGTCGAGGTCGGAAACATACCTCCTCGCTAAAATCTAAGCCGCTCGAAATCGGGCGGTTCAGGGTCGTTGATTTGGCAACGAGGAATGGGGTGCTTAAGGAAGCTTAGAAAGCACCCCGTCCTCGCGTTCGGCCTAGGTTCACTGCATCGGAACTCATTCAGGCCGTGTCGACAGCAATGTGTTGGGCGTTCCGTGCCGAATGGCCGCCCAGCCGTCGAAAAATATCGACCGTGCCTTGAATTTAAAGAGTTTACTCGCAGTCGCTAACGAATGTATTTCACATTCCCCGTCCAGTTACGAACATGACACTCGCGCCGGATGTTTGCCGACGAATCAGCGAACTTTTACCGCATGAGCAAAACGTGAACGGCTGCCGTTGCTACCATTCGATGACCCGTTCGTCTTGTATCGGTTCAAGTGATCCAATGCGATGTTAAGCCGACTCGACAGTATCCGGAGCGTGCTGACCAAACGAAGGCGTTGATACTCCGGTATCTCTGCACTCGCCAGTTTCTCCAGACTGCCCGCCAACAGGAACGCGTCCTTCTGCATTCCCTCCAAATCGTTCTCGTAGCGCCCGTTCAGTCTCTCGACATGGATCAGGCTGTGACCGTTCTCAGTCGCTCCGTTCGTCACGGATGCAACGACGCGATCCTCGGCGACCGGTTCGGCGACCACGTATTCGGCGATCAGGTCGGATGGATCCATCGTCGGGTTGGCCTTAGCTTTGGAGACCAGCTCTTCGACGTGAACGCTACTGAGCCTTGAATCGATGAAGGGTTGCGCCAACTCTTCCTGTCGCTGGTGACCGTCGATGTCTGCGATGCATCGCGCCTCTTTGAACGTCAACTTGCCCCGGTCAACGTGTACTTGCAGTTTCGGTGAAAGCGTCTTGCGAAGGCTCTCGTAATGGTGGATGGTGCCGGCGGTGATACCGGTTCGCCGCGCAAGTTCCTGTTGAGTCACGTGGTACTTTTCGCGGTAGTTGATGAAGGATTCCGCCATTTTGATGGGCGGCAGAAGCGAAGAGAAATATTCGTCTGCCAAGCGAAATTCTTCTCGTTCTTCATCTGAAACTCCTTGGCGAACCACGCACTCGACGATGTCCTCGCCGGCACGCTGTGCCGCATCGATTGCGTTGTGACCGCACAGGAGATAGAACTTTCCTTGTTCGGCGAGGACGACCGGCATCCGTCGTTGCCGACGCCGCCGCGCCCACGCTCGATGGGTCCGGTCGTATTCCGGTCGTTCCGGATCGGGGAGAATGTTTTCTATCGCGATTCGCATCTCAAACGGCCCTTTTCAGCCTCAAGGCTGCCTGTAACATCGTGATAGGTGAAATTCTGCATTCCAAAAAAGCCATTGAAAAGAAACTGTCCCTCGCGTGTCCGTTAGGGAAACGGAATATTCCGACATTCAGGTTGCATTTGGAATACGACTGCCATATACTTTCGGCCACCAAAGGTTCAAACCCAGATCCCAGTTTGAAATCATGGCTGCGGAAACAAACACCGTCCCTCCCTACGTCGCCTACCGAACATTCCGAACTTTTCTGGAATCGCTTGCAATCAGCATGCCAGACAGAATCGACCGTTCCGTTTTCGATTCCAAATTCTCAGGAACCGCAACTTCGCAGATAACGAGCGCGTTACGTACTCTAAAACTCATCGATGCGGAAGGACGGCCCAGCGAAGCGCTCTACAGCTTAGCCAGAACCGAAGGCGAAAAACATCACGAGGTTCTGGAACAGGTTCTTAAGAACTACTACACGCCAGTGTTCAGACTCGATTTGGAACACGCCACCAAAGCGCAATTCCGAGAAGCATTGCGGGAATTCGGCTGTACGGAATCGATGTTGATCAAATGCGAGACATTCTTCATTCACGCCGCCAGACACGCCGGCGTTCCACTCTCCCCGTATTTGATATCGAACCGGAAAGCCGGAACCCGTTCGCGTTCGACGTCGCGAACCCAACGGCACGGCTCGCGTCCAGCGAATGTGGAAGAGAATAACGAACCTGCACCCACCGCGAACATCGGAATGGACTCTGCCGGTCTGGCGATGCGAGAATTGGCGTTCAGGGTGCTTGACAAATATCCCGATTTCGATCCGACGTGGTCCCAGGAAACCCAGGCCAGTTGGATGGAAGGGATGAACAAGCTGCAAGACACCTTCAACATCCGAAACATTCCCGCCGCAAAGCGTTAGAAAGTGGCGCTCGAAAAACAGCGTCAGCAAAGCCCACGCCTTGTCCCAAGACCACCCTCACCAGACAGCCGAAACGACGATCCAGCCAGAGGGTGAAGACAACCCTTCGGCTTTGGACGGAATCTCGAGAATCCGAACAACACTGGATGAGCTCGAAGCCCAGATCGCGGCATATAGGAAATTGCTGGCCGAGGAGGAGGAGGCCAAAGCGCGACAGGAGACCGAATCGCTGGTTGTCGAAGTGGTCGACGAGACGCAACTTGGCAACATCGCCGAGGAGATTGCAGCAGAGGCTGCCGCGCTCTACGATCCCCCGCTCGAGCGCGAAGTCGTCGCGACCCAACAAGCCCTGGTCGAGGTCGCACCGCTGGTTGTCGAGGTTGAAAAGCAAGGCGAAGCGGTCGTTGCGGCTGTCGACCTGTTGGCTGAAGCCGATGAAGAAGAGGCGATCGAAGAGCGCGATCTGTTGGCGGAGCCTGAGGTCGATCTGCCTGAACTCTTTGCGGAGCTGCAACTGCAGAAAGAGATGGGATTGCATCGAACCGCGTCGGTTTCAATATTTGTCGATGGCGAGGAGTTGCTTTCGTACCTAAGTTCGGAAAAGGGTTCCGGAGATACGCCAGAACCGCAACCTCTGTTCCGAGCGTTCTCATCCGGAAAGGCGATGGCGGCAGCGACGATTTGGCGGCTGTTGGACGCGGGAATCTTGGAAATCAACGCCCCAGTCGCGCAGTATTGGCCGGAATTTGCCCAGCGAGGCAAGTCGAGTGTGACGTTGCGACATGTACTTACACATACGGCTGGCCTGCCGCGGGATTTCGGTCGTGGCGATGTCGATTGGGGAGATTGGGGCCGCATGATGGACATTCTCGCTTCGATGCCGCTCGAGTATGAACCGGGTGAGGTCATTCATTACCACTCCATCACTTTCGGGTTGTTAGTCGCCGAGATTGCGAGCCGGGCGACGGGGAAACGGTTCGTCGGCTTGTTCGAGAGCGAAGTCGCTTCGCCCCTCAATTTGACGAACACATCTTTCGTCGTCGATTTCATAGACCGGGCGACGCTTGAACGTGTGCAGCGCCTCCATACGTCCGCGGACTACTATGATCGTGAGATGCCGCGGAAGATGGATTGGTTGCTTGAAAACCAGATCCTCTCGCCGGGTGCGTCATGCATTACAACCGCCAGCGACTTGGCGAATCTGTATGCCACGGTTTGTGGTGGCGACGGGACTATTGACGATGAAGTGTGGTTGAGCGATGAAGCGGCGGAGAACGTGTACTCGGTTCATGCATCCGCTTACGACATTCAGAGCATGATGCCCGCGCGCATCGGCCAAGGCGTCTGGTTATTCGACGATCAACCGAACCGTGTGGCGGCGACAGTTGAATCTCGGACGTTCGGGCACGGCGGAATGGGCACATCGATCGCCTGGGGCGATCCGGACCACAACGTCGCCGTCGCCATAGTCACCGACACGATGCAGTCGGAAGAGTTAAACACCCGACGATTAAACCGCCTATCTGGGGCTATTCGAAAGGAACTTGATCTTCCGTTCGGGGAATTGGCGGAGTTGTAAACCAGAGCTGCGTCAACTCGGAAACTGAGTCTTCATCCGTCGCGCAATAACCGATAGTGCGACTGGACCATTCCGGAGGCGAACGAGTTCGAGCTGACCATTTCAAGATCGATATCCTCATCGATCTCGCCGAAGAGTGGTACCCCATCGCCAATCAATGTCGGCACCACCGTGATGATGATGTCATCAATCAACCCAAGCTTTATGAACGACTGCACGACCTTGCCGCCATCAACGTAAGCTCGGGACCACCCATTCTCATTAAGTGCATCCATCAGTCCTAGCGGATCGAGGTCGGTTATCGAGACCTTATCGGTTAATTCGGATGGAACTTCGCTTTGCGAAAGCGATTTGCTCATCACGACAACTGGCTTGTGGTACGGCCATTCGCCGAAGGTGAGGACCGTTTCATACGAATTCCGTCCCATCACGATGCCGTCAACGCGGTCGATGAAATCGTCGTAGCCCCCGTCTTCATCACCATCACCATACTTCATCAACCAATCGATCTGATGGTCGCGGCGCGCGATGAAGCCGTCCAAGCTGGTAGCGATGAAGACGTGTCCTGTGGTCACGAGGTATCAGTCGTCTAAAACGCGGATCACTCCAACTCGCCCCATCGGATGCCGGTCTTGGTGTCGACGAGGAGGGGAACTTCCAGGGACATTGCGGCCGGCATCATGTCGTGGGCCAGAGATGTGATCTCTTCGAGTTCGCCGGGTGCCACTTCGAAGATGAGTTCGTCGTGCACTTGGGCGGTCATGCGGGATTCGAGACCACGACGGCGGAGTTCGTCGGCGATGTTGATCATCGCGATCTTGATGACGTCGGCGGCTGTCCCTTGGATGGGCATGTTTACGGCCACGCGTTCCGCAGCGGCTCGATAGCCTTGGTTCGACGACCGCAGGTCCGGGAGGTATCGACGCCGCCCATCCAGAGTTTCGGCGTAGCCTCGCATCTTGGCAACCTGCTTTTGATGCTCAATGAAGTCGCGGATGCCAGGGTATCTCCCGAAGTAGAGGTCGATGAACTCACGGCCTTGTTGCTGCGTGAGGTCGGTCTGGCGTGCGACGCCTTGTGGTCCTAGGCCGTAGATGACGCCGAAATTGAGGATCTTGGCGATACGTCGCTGGTCGCTGGTGACGTCTTGGACGCCGTACATTGAGCGTGCCGTTGCGTTGTGGATGTCTTCGTTGTTGCGGAAGGCTTCCAAGAGACTGGGTTCACGGGACATGTGAGCGAGGATGCGTAGCTCGATCTGCGAATAGTCTGCAGATAGAAGTTGCCAACCAGAAACGTAGATGGTGGTAAAAGCGTCGCGGACTCTTCGGCCGAGGCGTGTTCGGACTGGGATGTTCTGGACGTTGGGGTCGTTCGATGCGAGTCGTCCGGTGGCGGAACCGGCTTGGTTGAACGTGGAGTGGACGCGACCAGAAGCGGGGTTGACCATCTTGGGCAGCGCATCCGCGTAAGTTGACTTCAACTTGGCGAGTTCTCTGTAGCGGAGAACGGCATCGATGAGTTGGTAAATGCGATCGTCTAGACCCTTGGCGTTGCGCATCCGGTCAAGAGCATCGGCATTCATCGACCAACCGGTCTTGAGTTTCCGAGTCGGTGGCGCGTTCCACTCGTCGATGAGGATGGTGCTGATCTGCTGGTTGGATGCGATGTTGAACTGACGTCCGCCCACCAGGTTGTTCGCGACCTGTTTTATCTGAGCGATCTCTTCGCCGAGCGCGGCTGAGAACTTCTTGAGGACGTCGGTCTCGACGACCATGCCGGTGCGTTGCATCTCGACGATGACTGGCAACAAAGGCATCTCAATCGTTTCGAATACGTTCCGCGCGTTGTGTCCGTCGAGTTCTGCCTCGAAGTGTCGCCATAGTCTGTGTGTGAAGTCGGCATCCGCGGCAGCGTATGGTCCCGCCAACTCGATATCGACCTCTGACATCGTGATCTGTTTGCGACCTGTGCCGATGAGGTCGGTTATCGGCGTCATCTCGGCTCGGAAGAGTTCGAGTGCGAGGACTTTGAGCCCGTAACGGTTGTGACCGCAGAGCGATGCGGCGATCATGGTGTCGAACTTCGCGTTGTTCACCTCGATACCCGCTTGACTGAGGACCATCATGTCGAAGTTGGCGTTATGCGCCGCTTTGGGGACATTGGCATCGGCGAAGAGCGGGGCGACGGATTCGAGGGCGCGCGAGCGGTCGATTTGTTCACCGAAGCGGTGTCCGATGGGTATGTAGTAGGCTTCGCCTTCGGCGTTTGAGAACGACATTCCGACCATCGCGTCTTGCATGGCGCGAGTGCCGTTGGTCTCGGTGTCGTACGCGAAGCCTTCGGCGTTGCCGAGGCGGTTGACGAGGTTTTGCAGTTCTTCGTCGGAGGTAACGATCGAGTATTTTCCGAGCGGGCCGTCGGATTTGGTTGCGGGTTTAGCTACGGTCGCGACATTGCCGTTGCCGAAGAGGTTGCCTTGTGCGCGTCCTGTGGTCGGTAGCGGGAACACGCCACGTTCCGCATCCTCGGCAGATGGGATGCTACGAACAATCGTCTCGCCGAAACCGAGGTTGGTCAGCGCGGTCACGACACCGTTTCGGTCGTAGCCACCGATGCGACATTCGGCGAAGTCGATGTCGATCGGCACATCGGTGACGATGGTGGTGAGTTTGAGCCCGTCGTAGGCGATCTTTTCGCCGTCTCGTAGGCGGGTCATGATGCTCTTGGCGCCGCGGAGTTCTTTGGACGGTATCTCGCCGATTGCGTCGAGGTTGGCGTAGAGGGTGTCGAAGTGGCCGAAGCGGTTCAAGACGGTCCGTGCGGCCTTGGGCCCGATTTTTGCGATGCCGGGGATGTTGTCCGAAGGATCACCTTCGAGGGCTTTGATTTCCGCGACAAATTCGGGGCCGAGACCGTCGTAGCGGTCTTTCACACCGTCGACGTCGTAGACCCTGGTGTCGCCGAAGCCTGAATACATCAGGAGGTTGGTCTCGTCATTGACGAGTTGAAGCTGGTCGGCGTCGCCAGTGAGAATCAACGATCTGATCCCGGCCAACTCAGCTTGCTTGACGATGGTTCCGACCACATCGTCAGCCTCGAAACCGTCGATGGCGAAAACCGGGATTTTCATCGCGCCCAAGACATTCTCGACCATCGGAATCTGTTTGTGTAGCTCCGGATCGATCGGCGGGCGATGCGCCTTGTATTCGTCAAAAAGTTCGTCGCGGAAAGTGGGCGCCCGCGTGTCAAAAGTAACCGCGATGTGAGTCGGACTGTACTCACGGATCGTCGCAATCAGGTTCCGTAAGAACCCATAAGCACCATGCGTCTGCTCACCGGCGCTGTTGGTCAACCCGCCGCCTCGCGACAGAGCGAACCACGCTCGAAAGACCATGGAGTGGCCGTCGATGACAAGTATGAGGGGATCGCGATTGGTGGTTTGGATTTGGGTTGTCATGCGAGGTCGGGTTGAGAGGGAAACGTTCGGATCGTAATGGTTGCGATTATATGGAAGGGGTTGATGATGGTGGGTTGGGGGAATTCGCATGGATGGATAGACGAGACAGGCAGGATGTCGGATGCGTTGAAGGGCTCACACGTCCGCCCGGGCATCCCCCGCTCAGTCGTCGGTCTCTTGGGAATCGAGAAGGGAGTGAGTCCGCAGGAATGACGTGTGCCCCGCACCGCCCTGGGCACCCCCCGCTCGCTCAGCGAAGGGGATCGGTCGGCGTGCTTTGTTTTCTCTGGGTTCCCGCCTCCGCGGGAATGACGGGGGAGTGCGCGGAAATGACGAAATAACGCGTGAAAAGGCCTGGGCGGTATTTAACCAGGTCTTTTTACGTGAACGGTCTTGGATTTGCGCCGGGGATTGGCCCCGGAGGGATGGGATTGCTGGGCAGCCAGAAAAAATCTTCCGCACGCGTCTTAGGGCGCCAACCCCTAAAACATGCCCCTCGCATCTGGTTAAGAATGCGGTGACAATCACCGAGTTGGACCCCGGCTCACGCCGTCGTCTCTCCCATGCAACGAGATGGGATTGACATCGTACGCGTCCACGAAGGCTCGATTGGCCCTTGACGACTCTGGCTGAGTCGATTGGCTTGTATTGCCACGCCTGCAACATGCGTGGCGACCAGTCTATTATGCAGTAATCGCTTCCCGCGCGGTCGAAAATCGGCGACCCGCGTAACCCTGTTGGGCGGGGCGGGGGAAGGGGAGGGGGACGTTGCTTACGCCTTGAGCCAGACGCGATCAATGCCGGCGAGAAGTAGCAACTCCCGGAGCGGTCACCGATGGATTCGATGACTTTGAAAGTGTCCGTTGATGCCTTCAACGTATTGGTCCTGATTCCTCTCGTCGTCTCTCGACTTGATAAGTGCCCAGATCCTTCGATCCGGGACCAAAGAGTTAACGGTTCCATTATATAAGACATGGGTTGTAATTAGCAATGATGTGTTTGAATTATGAGGTTTAACGTAGGGATACCAATGGGAAACGGATGTGAGTTAACGGTGACATTGGTTGGTGTTTGAACCGCGAATTACGCTGATGGCGCTTGTTGTCCGAACCGCAGATTTTCGCAGATGCCCCGCCAGTTTGTCCCCGATTCACTTTGACGGTGGCCTTCTGCCGTCGAGGGGTCCCTGAAACGCAGATGACGCAGGTGGGGTGGGATGGGGCAGGTTTTAGACTGTTTGGAGGTTTTTCCGTTGGAGGTGGGTGGGATTAGTCAGGGGACCAGCCGTCGGTGAAGGGGGTTGGGAGGTAGTCGATGATGTGGGCGGTTTGGCAAGAATGGTGCAGGTGACTGATGGCACCGAGCACTTAGCTGTCATCAGGGTCTTCCAACGCGTCCGGGTTGACTATTTCAGGCAGCGTTCGTGTCAAAGTCATCGCGACTGTTGCGCTACTCTGAGCGTGCAGACGTCTTATCTCGTCGATGTGTTCTTCTAATTCGGTTTTTGGTCCGCCAGATTCCATGCGACCAAAGGCATCTTCGATGCTCAACATCGAAACCAACATGGCCAGACGATACTGTTCTATTGCGACGCGTCTCGACAACTCGTTAGGTTGCCTGGCCAAGAAATTCAAGAAGTGAGCGTTATCGTAATTTATGCAGTACACTTTCACGTCATCCCCGAGATCTTCGGTGGTTCCTCCGTCTTGATCGTCGAACCCTTGTGGCCACGCGTCAGTTCCAATCTCGTCGATAGTTCGACCGTCACGCGTCATCCACTTTGTCTGCGGGGGCGCGACTCTTGGCGTATCGTCGACATCGCGAGGCGGTCTGCGAGGTCCAGGTGTTGCTGATTGGCGCTCGGCGACTATATTGAACTTCACGTCCTCGAAGACAGGTTGAAACATCGAATCGTCCGACAAACCCAGTTTGCCTTCGATATTTTTGTCAACTAGCGTCGCGTCGTTTTGGCATGTGAAGTTGACGCTGAGCCTACCGTTTGACAACGACCAATCGTACCCAAGTTTCGACAACCTTCCGCTTGCGAACATATCGCCGCGATTATCGGCCCGATCGAAATAATCGTTAACTACGTCGGTCTCGAACGTGACACGACGCTTCCCACCTATCGGGATATCGATTCCGTCTTCTCGTAAATTTCGACCGATCAATCGCAAAAATGTGGGGTTGAATCTCCCGACGTATTCACGAAGCCCAGGGCGAGGACCACTTGGAGCGGACACCAATTCGCCGAACGGCAACAGTTGTGCAACGTTTGGATCTTCATCTACGAGTGACTGGAACAGCTCAGTAGATCCTTGACTTATAACGTCGTTCAATTCCTCCTCACGTAGGTGGTGTTGTAGCTCTTTCAAAAACTGAGAGCTTCGTATGACACCTGTGACTGCATCAACATAACGTCCGCCTTGTCTTGTCCGTCTGATGTTCTCCCTATCGCCCTTCCATACGTCATTGTGCGCGGCTTCGGTGAGGCTGCTGGCATCAACGATCAAAATGATCCTATCTTTGAGCCCGGGGAATCCGCATTGCGTCGAAACATACTGCCGTCCATCAGTAAATTGGACTTGGCCGTTGACCGAGTGGAACACGCGAGATCTTGTGTTGTTGGGCTTCAACCAACCTGGCAAATCTTTCGGCAACACGATCGCGCTGATGTCGATACGCCCAAGATACGGATCAGAAATCGTTCCGATGTGGTTGCGCTCGCCTTGAACCGTTTCTTGTTCATCGATTTGTCGGTCAATCTCATGCGCGTGGCTTTTTATCAGTAGATACTCAATGCCTAACAATGAACGTTCGTCGACTCCTTGGGCTCGACGTCCACCACGCGATTTGTCGGCTCGATACCGGTAATCCATAAGGCGTATTGGCAACACTGTGGATACAAGGTTCAAATTCAGTGATTCGCGGATATTGCGGAACGATACGCTCGACTCCATTTGATAGTCGTACAACTTGATTATTGTTCCCGAACGTGGTGTCACTACCTCGTCCACGGAACCAGAATTCAACATCATCGGTTGAATGGCGTTGGCATGGAATTCTTGGATAGTCTCGTTTAGACAAAAGTATTCGGCTATTGGCGCCCCGCTTGATGGCCGTCTGCGAACCAGGGTCCAACCCCAAGTTCCGTCCTGGGTAAAGCGTCGGGAGATGATCAACTTAAACCAACGTTCGCCGCAGTAACTCAACACGCCAGACGATCCCATGTTGTACTTGCCCTGAACAAACGGGATCTCGGTTTTCGTGCCTGTGCTTAACGACAAAAAAGTGTTTCTGAATTCGCTAGCGTGCTGCCCCTCACCATTGTCGACGAACGTGAAACATAGCGGATCGTCGCGACGTTTGCCGCCAGTGACGCCAATGACCAGGTTGTTCGTGGCGAACTCGCGAAGCGGGGCGTCGCTGTCGGCGTCGGAAAGCCTGCCCGTCGAAGTGCCTGGCAGGCCAACTAGTGTCTTCACGCCGTCAAGGACGGACTGAGGTGCGTCTGAACCACGCAATGGCACTCCCTGGTCCAAAGCATGTTTCATAAGGACGGCATCTACCATGTTTGTACATAGCTCGGTCAATGCCTTGCTACCTGTTGACGCCTGATTGGTCACCACGTTAAAGTTCGTGTAGCGTCCGTCGATTGGCTTCCAATTCGTAGGGTCGCACATCTCAGGCATCGAATCGACGACGCATTGAATTTCCTGTTCGGACTCGCAACGAAGCAGTCGCATGCACGTTTCTTGGCTGTTCATTGTTGTTCCCCTTGATTCGCCAAACGCTTCCGCCAAAACTCAAACGCCCAACGTGCCATGAACTGCGCCAAAACTGGCGGTACGGCATTTCCGATCATCCGGGCGATTGAGTCCATACCAGAGCCGTAAAAACGGTAGTCCTCACCGAATGATTGCAGGGTCGCTCCTTCGCGGAGGGATAATGCGCGAACTTGGTCAGCTGCGTAATGGCCGAATCGGCCATTCGAGACGCTGTGAAATCTCGTTGTGATGGTCGGTGAAGGACGGTCCGGACGCATGCGGGTATAAACGTCCCCGAATCCGCGTTTGCCGGTGATTTCTAGACGACGGTGGCAGGCCAATGACAGATCGCCAAAAACGCTGTCACGTAAGTTGAAGTTCGGCTCTCCGGGGCTTAATGCAGTCAGTCTTTTTTGGTTGAGTTCCGAGAGATTTCTGCAAATGTGGTTCGGTACATTTGCTGAACTCTCGCCAGCGTTCAAATGTGGCAGGTGTCCGATCGCTTGGTGTACCGTTTTTGGATCGGCATCGGGGTCTTCTTCAGGAATACTTAAATCCAACCCTTTTCGCTCGACAATGGTTTTCGCGATTGCCACTGCGAAAGATCGCCTACGGCGCTGAGGAATCCCGAACCGCGAAGCGCACACTTGACCATCGCCGACCTCGTATCCCAATTCCCGTAGGTCCTGTTGAAATCCCTGCCATATGTGACGGTACTTACCCGTTCTGATCGATGCGACATTTTCAGACATCACCAATTCGGGACGGAACTCCCGTACAAAATCCAAAGTCTGCGAAAGCAGATTTTGGTCGCGATCGCGAGTTTGCTGTCGTTCGTTCGACATGTTCCGCTGGACGAACTTGGTGAATGATTGGCAGGGAGCGCAGATAGCGAACATCAAAGGTACGTGGGGCATTGAACCTCGAAACTTTGGGATCAAGGTGCGCAATATCTCTCGGACCTCGTCTTGCTGTCCGTTGGGATAATCAAACGAAGCGCGAAACATATCTAGTGCGAGGAACTCGGGCGCCTGACGATCCAGCGTCGTGTTGGGATTGTTGCTCAAGAAGGTGGTTCGACATGCTTCATCCTTGTCGATGCCTGCGATAACGTACCCGCCTGCATCGATCATGCCTCGGGTGGTTCCTCCTGCGCCGCAATAAAAGTCGACCGCGAAGAATTTCGGTTGTTTGCCAGCAACTCTCATATCGAATATCGTACCACCTTCACGTCACCGAAAGAAACGGATGTGGCACATTGGCATCCGGGATCGAGTGTGAAGATTGGCAACGGGTAGCAGGAACATTTACAAGAAATAACGTCGTTTCATTTATTGCCGTCGTTGCGATTGCAGAATACCGCAACTAGCAGGCCACCGAGGACGCCGCAGATCAACATTGCCCATGCGACATGAGGGAACTTTTCGGCGTTGGTGATGATTGGATCGAAATCCCCAGCGATTTGGTACGTAAATATCCCGCATACAAATGCAATCAGGATGCCATACAAGAAGAACTTGGCAAAGAAACTCACCTATATGTGTTCACTTGGACGCAGGATTTCTTCAACACTCCGGATGCTACTCCAATCGTCCATTGGGGTATGGGTTGTTGGTCAATGAGTGGCACCGCACTTCCGCCGGAATGAATGTGATGATTGCGTTATTTGTATCAAATGCTACGTCGCGGAATCGATCAGCACAGCGTTGGTCGTTGGGTATGTCATACCGTACCCAAACACGAACGAACCCAACTGCAATACGGTAGTCGAACTTCAAAGCCGCCACCGGTTCGTCGCTCTGACACGATTCAACCGATTTTCCTTTGGAAATCTGGAAACCTTCGCCGATCCCGGATCCCTCACCAGATGAAATCAACCTTCAAACGTTTGGGCCTCCGAAATCGACGTAGACAGGAATTAGCCCGTGGTCGCGACGGGGAGACGGAGTTCAGGCCTTGTGGCGTTTTTGTGATTTGCACGGTTGGCTTGGGTTTTCGCAGGGAATTGGCGCGACGGAGTGCGTGTGGTGTGCCCCCTTTGCCCTTCGGGCATTTCCCCCGCGAACGGGGGCAAACGACTGCCCAGCCCCTCTGGGTCCCGGCTTTCGCCGGAATGACGTTTGCTGGCCGAAATGGGGTTCGGCGTGGATATCGTGACTTGTGCGCGATGCCGGTGTCAGAGTGTTTCGATTTGGATGGCGTCGATCCGTTCGAAGTCTTTGCGGTTGTTTGTCAGGACGGTGAGTTTGTGGTGGATCGCGGTGCAACCGATCAACAGATCGAAGTCGCCGATGGGTGTGCGTTGGAGTTGGAGTCGACCTCGTTCTCTTCCGAACAGGCGGCAAATCTCGGCGTTCAACCCAACAACTTCAAGGTCGCTGAGCAAGCGTAGCAGATTCGTTTCGGCAAGTTCGGGGTCTCTTGAGCGAAAGACGCCGTGGTACAACTCGGCGACGGAGATGGCGCTTATTGCTAGACCATCGTTGGCCAGTCGCTTTAAACGATCGGTGGCGGTCTGAGAACCCCTTAGATGATGGATTGCCCAATCGGAGTCGACGAGGTATTTCACTGTAGGTCGGGCAAGGGTTGGCCGCGAGAATCTGCGGACCGGCTTGTGTAAATGTCGTGGATGAGTTGCTCGCAGTCAACGATGTCGCTCCATCCTCCGGCGCTTAATTCGAGGCCATCTGAATCGGTTCGGGATTCGGTTTCTTCCGTTACGGAGATGACGACTTTTGTACCTTCGTCAAGATTGACCGGTGTTGCCGGTTCGAAGACGCCGTTGGCGTAGGTGGCTTTGAGTTCTTGGATCATCTGATCTCGGAGCCATTCGCTCAACGTTGATCGTGTGTTTTTAGTATATGGCGCGGTGTGGGTTGATCGGATGATTGCCTAGTTTAACGGGGGCAAACGACTGCCCGGCCCCTCTGGATCCCCGCCTGCGCGGGGATGACGTTAGCTGGCCGCGATGACGGCGGCTTGGGTGTGCCCCCTTTGTCCTTCGGACATTTCCCCCGTGAACGGGGGCAAACCTGCCCATCCGCCCCCGGGCATACCCCGCTCGCGTCGCTTTGCTTGCTCGCGGCCCCTTACGCTGCGCGAAGGGGACGGTTGCCCCCTTCATGCCGGACGGAGGGGTCAAATCTAACCGCCTTGGGCGTCTTCCACTACCATTTCTAGGACTTCGTGGGAGGCTATGGGGCCGATGAATTGGTTGGTTTCGGCGTCGGTTGCTAGGAGTATGGTGATGGAGTTTTCGGTCATTGATTGAAGGGCGTCTTCGACGTAGTCTTCGGTGGTGGCGGTGGGGGTGTTGTGGCGGAGGGTTTGGGTGAGGGTGGTGGTGTCCCATTCGTCGCGGGGTAGGTAGCGGAGCATGCTCAGGGAGACTATTCCAGCGAGTTCGCCGTGGTCGACGAAGACATAGTCGTGTTGTTCTGGTATCAGCCAATGTTCTGCGAAGTTTTTGACTGTGAGGGATGCGTCCGGGAAGGAGCGGGAGCGGTCTAGGATGTCTTTGACTTTTATGCCTTCGAGTGCGAATCGGTATAGTGATGGCGGGATGTCTTCTAGGGATGCTGGGGTTTTGGCGAGTTTGAATCTCTTGATTGCGCTGGCGATGCCTATTGGTGTGATGAGGATGTAGGCGAACATGACGAGAACGAGAAGGGAGAAGATGGATTTGTCGATGGCGCCAGTGTGGAGAAGCAGCAGAAGTAGCGCGATTTCGGCAATGCCTTTTGCCATCAGGCCTGAAGCGGTGGCGAATGGAGCTTCGAGGCGGGTGACGGAGGCGCTGATGACGGCGGCGGCAAATTTGCCGATGAGCGACAAAGGTGAGGACGACGATTGTGAGGATCGGCAGTTCGGCGAATTCGAAGCTGAGGTGTAGCCTTGCAGATGCGAAGAAGAGGGGGACGAAGAAGCCTTCGGCAGTTCCTTTCATGCCTGGCATGATGTCGTGTCGGACCTGGAATGGGAGTATCGACAGAGCTGCCCCGAATAGCAGAGCTCCGATCGAACCGTGAAGTCCGACCTCTTCTGCGCCGAAGACTACGAGGAATAGCCCGCCGAGGAGTAGTCCGAAAGAGAGTTGTGGTACTTGTAGTACACGGTGGAGGAGCATTATGAGTTTGGGCAGTAATTTGGTTGAGAATAACCAGATGATGATGGCGAATCCTACGATTTGTCCGATGAGGGTAGCGACGTCGAGGAGGTTTATGGCGTGTCCATCACCATCGCCGTAAAAGTGTTCGCTGATCGCGAAACCGAAGACGAAAAGAGTGATGAGTTCGGCGATGATGACGGCGGTGAAGACCTGGACGCCGACGGGTTCCTTGAGTTTGTTTTCATCGATGAGGACTTTCGCGACGAGGCCAAGGCTCGAGATTGAAAGTAGGCTTGCGAGGCCCAAGGCTTGGGTGAAGTTGAGGCCGAGTTTTAGGTCGATGAAGTAGTCGGTGGTGACCGCCAAGGAGACAAGCATCGAGATGACTATTAAAAGCGAGGCGACCAGGAACAACCTCCCTCGGATGGCGGATAAGAATCCCTTGATGTCAAGCTCTTCGAGTACGATGAGGAAGAAGAATACGAAGATCCCGAGTCCTTAGATGATCTCGGTTTCAGTTCCAGTCTTGACAAGCCCGGTTACGGGCCCGAGAATGACGCCAGTTGCGGCGTAGGCGATGATCGAGTTGAGTCCGAACCGCTTGAAGATGCCCTTAAGGAGTTTGGCGCCGATGATTAGCAGGCCAATAGAAAACAGCGTCTCGTGGATGTGCAACCGGGCGTATCCTTTCTCGCGGTGTCTTCAGATTGGGTTCGTGAAGGTTGCCGTCGTGATGGCGACCGATCCTACAAGAATCGGCAAGTTAGGATTTTACGCGAGATACTAAGTATCGGTAAGGGATGACCCGGCGTGGAAAAGCGGGTTTTGGACGATTCCTCAGTGAACGCGGGCAAGCTAGGACATCACCCTCGTTACCTGCTCAAGAAAGGCGACATGTTTTATTCGCCTTGGCCGAGTCCCTCGGTATGCCGTGACGAGTAGGCATCGGAGAAGGCTTCTTGGAGGTTGACGCTGACGGCGTCTAGACGGGCAATTGCTGCAAGTGGGATATTGCAGTCGACTGCCGAGGTGCAGTCTGCGGCGAAGTCTAATTGGATGTTGTGAAGATCGTTACAGGCGCTGGAGATGGCGTTGGTGTACTTGCCAGCTGGGAACTGGCTGAGGTTGGTTTCGTGGCAGGGGCCGAGTTTGAAGGAGATGCGGCGCCACTCGTACTCGGTTTCGGCGTTCATCATCAATTGGATGTTGCGCTGGAGGTAAGGGTAGACGTAGCTGGGTGTTGAGACTTCTAGGAATTGGAGGACGGGCCCTTGCCGGATGCGGACGATGCCTTCTTTTGCGCCCGAGAAGAAGCCTGGTCCGACAATTGCAAGCGGGATCGAGACTGCGACGATTGCCATGATGAAGAAGGTCAGAAGCGACGGGTTGCGGATCTTTCGACGGAGGCGAGCCAACCTGCCGTCCGCGTCGCCGTAGTCGATGGTGCCGATGCGAGTCAGCCTGCCACGTCGTGAGGCGGGCGTTTCGTATTCATGTTGCTCGCGGATATCCAACGGTAGGTTAGGCGTTCGGAAGATAGGGATGGGCATCGAGTTTTGACGCGGATTGCGACTCGATCGGGAAAGTACGTTGATTCTACAACTGAAGCGAAGTCGGACTGGATGACGGACCGTGGTGGGATGGGTTCGGGCACCCCGTGCGATCTCGCTTTGCGAAGGGGAGGATGCTAGCGTCCTCGGTACTCCCAGTCACCGATCCAATCGGCTGGGATTTCCATGCCGAAACCGGGAGCATCGGACGGGACAATGTAGCCGTCTTTGGCGGTCGCCATACCCGGTACTCTGTTTAGCTCCTCAAGTGGGATCCCGGGCGGCGAGCCGATCCAACATTCGGCGATCGGCGATTCGGGAGCCGCCATGGCGACGTGCTGGCCCCACGGCGAAACCGCTCCACCGTGCGGGATCATCGCGATGCCGGCGGTCTCAGCGATGGCGTAGATCTTCATCGTTTCGGTGACACCACCGCTCCAACCGATATCAGGTTGCACGATGTCGATTGCGCGACGCTCGATCAGCTGGGCGAACGCGTGACGCCCCCTATGGTCTTCTCCGGTCGCGAGCGGTATCCAAGTGATGGCACGCTTGAGTTCCGCATGGCCCTCGATGTCGTGAGGCGGCAACGGCTCTTCCAGCCAGCGGAGGTTGTACGGACGGAGTCGTTCGGCTAGTCGGAGGGTGAATTCGACGTTGAAAGACATGACTGGGTTAATCATCAGCTCCGCGCGTTCGCCAACGACTTCACGCGACTTCGCCACGTGCTCCTCGATGATGCGCAAACCTTCGTCTCCCTGGGAGTAGTGCGCCGGATTGGTTATCTTGAACCGTGTGAAACCGAGTTCTTGAAACCAGTCGAGGTCGTCGCCGGTTGCGTACAGTGCTATCCGATCCCGAACGGGTCCGCCGAGTAGCTCGTACACAGGCCTATCCAGCAGCTTGCCCTTAAGGTCCCAAAGGGCAATGTCGACTCCGGCGAGCGCGGTCGAAACTATACCCGCGAGTCCGTGACGGTGTCCACCGCGGATCACCAAGTCGTTCATGAGCTCGATCGCCATGCAGTTTTGACCTTCGAGCACCGGGGCGATGACGTGGTCGATATAGGCCGCGACCGGCTGCCCGAATGAGCATTTGCCGAGTCCGAAAGTGCCGTCTTCGGCGATCGCTTGTACCCACACTTCCGACAAGCCAACGTTGCCGGGCATGTCTTGTGGCAGACGGGAGAACTGTGAGTAGAAGTTGATCGGCATCGCCCGCGGCGCGCTCTCCGGCCAGGGAGCACGTCGAGCGGTGGATTTGGGACGCGCCGGGGGTAGGTTGAGGTGGACGGCACGGATGGTCTTGAGCTTCATCGATAGTTCCCTTTATTGGTTCTTCGCGGAGCTGATTTTCTGCCGGTCGCCCCATGATTCACAGGCAATAACATATTTGGAACTTGAAAAGGAATCGGCTTTGGGAAACGGCTAACTTGTACGGAAATTACCAGATTCGCCAGTTGCCCAAGCCTTGATCAGGTGGTGGGCGATGGCAATCGGTCCAGGAACCCGCAGGAGCTCGCTCTTTTCGGCCAATGCAAGGCGCACTTCTTCGCGGTGCCACCAACGGACATCCGTCATCTCGAAGTCGTCGATGTTGATGTCGGTAGAGAGCGCCTCAGAGTGGCTGCCGATCATCAGCGACGACGGGAATGGCCAGGGTTGGGTCGAGTGGTATCGGACGCGTCCGACCTTGATTCCCGCCTCTTCCATCACCTCCCTCCGGATAGCTTCTTCCATCGATTCCCCCTGGTCCATGAACCCTGCCAACGCGGAGTACATCTTCATCGCGCTGAGACGGCCGGCGGACTGACCGAGAATGCATTGGTCGCCGTGCGTGACGACGGTGATGACGACGGGATCGGTGCGAGGGAAGTGCTCGGCGTTGCATCCCGTGCACTTTCTCATCAGTCCCCCGCGACGCATCTCGGTCGGTTCGCCACATCGGGCACAGAAACCGTGGGTGCCGTGCCATCCAAGGTTCGAACGCGCTTGGGCGAGGATGCCAGTCTCGGCAGCAGACACCACCATGGCAGATTCTCTGGCATCGCAGATCTCCAGGCCACGTTCAGCCATCTTCGACTCGGAGATTTGATCGGAACCGTGGCGCGCGCTGCCGTTCATGTTCCATGCAACCAGTGCCTCGCCTTCAGGATTGACACCGAGGAGCGTCGTAGAGGTGGGTTCGGAGTTGACGACTTTTTGGGCGTCGCCGTAACTGAGCCACCCGAGCTTGGTTGAGGATTCGCTTGCGGTACAGATCAGCGGGTCCAGACCTGCGAGTATCAGTACTCTAGCGTTGTCGGAACGCATGAGGTTGTTGACTTCCGATTCGTCGCGTCGCAACGTATCAGCCCGATCGATGGGGTTGCCAGCGAATGTGTGTGGCATCTCTACACGATTCAACTTGATCTCACCGTTATTGATTGTTGTCGATTACCAATCAACACTGTAACCGCGTTCGTTTGTGAATACAGCGTCCTCGATAATTGAAACCCATCCAATGATCCGAATCTCACTGCACCACATACTCCGGTCGTCATTTGCCACCGGTGTGATCGCGATCAGCGCGTTGTCGGCAACAGTGTGCTCGTCGGATGCGGAACCGACGGCGACGCCAATGGTCCCGACAGAAGTCCCGACGGAGGTCGCGGCGACAACGATTGTAGTCGCGACGCAGATTCTTACCGCAGCCCCGACCGTCACCCCGATGGCCCCGTCCGCGGTCGCGGACACGCCGGTGCCGCCGACACCAATTCCGACTGCGACTGCCACGGCGGTATCGGATCCAAGCCCCACGGTTGCCGCAGAACCGCAATCGCGACCCGAAACTTCCCTCGTCGATGCCGACGATGGGGGTTCGCTCTCACGCAGGGCGTACGACTTGACCATCATGTTGGCAGAGGATCTAAGTCCCAGGCAGAGTGCCACAGAAGAGGAACTTCGAGGCGCGATGTTCCTCTCAAACGAGATGACAGATCTCGGATACATGGTCGAGATCCAGGATTTCGAAGTCTTCGACGCGTCGCCCGGCGGATCGCTTGAGGTCCTACCCGGGTCCGACGGCAGCGAACCGGGCGTGACCTTTTCCCGGAGAGATGGCGATACACATCGGATCTTCTTCCTTCCGTTCGAGCCCTTCAAAATCGGTCAGGCACAGGGCGAGATGGTATTCGCCGGGCTTGGAGACGACGACGATTTCGAAGGTGTCAACGTTCACGGCAAGATCGTCGTGATGGAAAGAGGCACTCTGTCATTCGAGGATAAAGAGACGAACGCCGCCGATCGGGGCGCAATCGGAGTGGTAGTTTTCAACAATGAACCGCGGTTCTACTTCGGCGGAAGATTGGCGCAGGAGCCGGATATTTTCGCTGGAGGCATCCCACAGGCGGACGGCAGGAGACTGCAGCGAGCGCTGAACGACGGTAACGAGCTAACCGCAGAGCTGTTGGTGTACCCGACAGGAAATGGACCATCGCGCAACGTAATCGCGGAGCTGAACAACGAAATTGTCGGAGATCCAGTTGTGGTGATCGGCGCACACTACGACACCACGCCATGGTCGCAGGGAGCCAACGACAACGGCAGCGGCACGGCAACCGCCCTAATCATCGCGGAAGAACTGGCGGACGAAGAGTTGCCCTTCGATCTGCGCTTCATCTTTTTCGGATCGGAAGAAACCGGCCTACACGGCAGCACCTACTACGCCAACGATCTTTCGACCACCGAGATCGCTCGAATCGAAGCGATGATCAATCTCGACGTCGTCGCGACCGGAAACCTCCACGCGTTCGGAGACGAGCTTCTCACGGACTACGCCAACGACGCTGCTGATCATCTAGAAATCGATTTGACAATCACAGAGCCGTTCGAGTGGGGCGCATCAGACTACGTCGGGTTCGAAGAGCGCGACGTGCCTTTCTTGATGCTCTACGCCCACGATCTGCAGTACATCAACCATCCATCCGACACCATCGAGCACGTCGAGGCGACACCCCTCGGAGGCACCGTCGCAATCGTGCTGGGGATGATCGAGCGCATCGCGGATAGTATCGAGCCATGACCTCTGCGCCGTCTGATATCGGACCCGATCGGCTGACAATCCGCGGCTTGGAGTTGCGGTGCGTCGTTGGCGCAGAAGATTGGGAGCACCTGATGCCGCAGCGGGTCGTCGTCGACATTGAACTGCGCGGCAGCTTCTCCGCGGCGGCACAATCCGACAACTTGGCAGACGCCCCAGACTACCGCACCCCATGCGTCAAAGCCGCGGAAGTAGCGGCCGCAGCCGAATATCGCCTAGTCGAAACCCTCGCAGACCGCATCGCCCAAGCGGTCCTAAACACCCACTCCTCCATCACCTCGGCAACCATCGCCGTGCACAAACCCTTGGCGCTTGTGGGATTTGAGAACGCCAAAGCGACGGTTGAGGTTACGCGTTCGGCGTGAGGTCGTGACGGCGTCGTTAGGATGTAGGTATTCGGTGGATATTTCCTAGCTTTCGGATTTTTCCTTCCGACTGCCTTCAAAACATAGCATAAGCGATATATTATGGTTTCCAAGCAATGGACTGTCGAGCCGTTGAATGCGACCGTGCGGAGAGAGATCAGGGCGCTGCCGGTCGACATGATTGATGAATTCGTGCGGATCTCCAGGTTGATCGAAGAACACGGGATCGAATTCGTCAGTATGCCGCATGTCAGACACATCCGGGATCCGCTTTGGGAGATGCGACTGCGAGGCAGAAGCGGGATTTCACGAGCACTCTACATGACAGTTCATGAACGACGGGTCGTCGTACTGAGAGTGTTCACGAAAAAAACGCAGCGAACTCCAAAACGAGAGATCGAGTTGGCACTGCGCCGCGCACAGGAGATTGACAAGTGACCTACATCGACAAACTCCACGAGGAGATGATGAACTCCCCGGGTTATCGTACAGCACACGAAGAATCCGAGCCAGTTTATGAACTCGCCAGCTCAATGATCGGTGCAAGAGCCTACGCTGATCTAACTCAAACCCAAATCGCCGAACGTATGGGCACAACACAATCTGCAGTAGCCCGTTTGGAGGGTGGCCGGGCGAATCCGTCGATGCGGACGCTCGAAAAATACGCCAAAGCCACCGGCACACATTTAAAGATCAGATTCGAGCGCGTCGAAGTAGAGACAGACGAACCCGCACCACCGGAGATTCAACCCGAAGAGAGCGAAATTCGACAACCGGAAACAGAGTACGCCCCAGCACTGGATTAGGCCGGTGCCTGGTTCGCTCCCCATCCCCGTATAATCCACCGCAGACACACACCAACACAACGCGAGGCAACGCCAAGCCATGAAAATCCTCCTAGTCGGCGGTTCCGGACACGTCGGCACCTTCATAACTCCCTATCTCCGCGAAGTCCACGACCTCCGAGTGCTAGATCTGGACCCACCTCGCCACGACGGCATCGAGTTCGTCAAGGGCTCCGTCACCGACACCGGCGCCATCAAAGAGGCGGTTGACGGCGTCGACACCTTCATCTGGCTGGTGATGCAGAGTCCACAGGGCGGTTCGGTGACGGATCAAGACGAGAAGGTGATCCGCGAGAACTACACCGTCAACAACATGGGCCTCCACCTCTTCCTCTGGACCGGCTTCAACAACGGCTTGCGCAACGGCGTCTACACCAGCTCGATGAGCGTCCACTTCCGATACCGCGACTGGTATCAGTCTGAGGACGATATACCGCTGGATACCCCAAGCGCGTACGGACTGTCAAAAGGTTTCGGCGAACTCATCTGCCGCTACTTCGCCCGGCACTTCGACATGAACCTGGCCGCGTTGCGGATCACCGGACCCCGCACGCGCGAGCAATGGATCGACTACCGAAGCGCGCAGCATGAAGTCGACCCGAGCGGTGCACGACTTCTCCTAGTCACCGACGAAGAGGACCTCGCTAATGCCTACATGGCGGCAGCCGAATTCGTGCAGATCGGCCATGGATCGTTCGAACCCTTCTTCATCGCAGGCGACGAAGATCAGGTCGAACACAATCTCACAAAAGCCGAACGCGTGTTGGGATGGAAACCTCGAACGCACCTGAAGATCGAGGTGCCCAAGGTCCATCGGGCCTGACCAGCCGGTGTAGGCGGAGGTGGATTTGCGTACGCCCAATGCATACACCAACAGCTCTCGAAGCATCCTTCATCTTCTTCCCACAGCCGCAATTGCGCGGCAACCCGTCACACGTCGGCTTGCGATACGAGGAAGTATGGCTCACGGCCGATGACGGAAACCGGACACACGCTTGGTTCATTCAAGGCAAGGAGAGTGAGGACCCGAATCGGAAGCGCATATTGATGCTCATCACCCACGGGAACGGCGGCAACATCAGCGTTCGACTCGATCAGTACCGGGAATTCGTGACGCGTTTTCGTCACATCGACATATTCGCCTTGGAGTACCGCGGATACGGACTGAGTGAGGGCAGCCCGAGCGAAGAGGGCATCGCTTTGGACGCGCTCGCCGCGCGTCGCTGGATCGACGAGCGCATTCGAAACACGAACCAAGTGAAACCCGCAATCATCTACTTCGGACGCAGCCTAGGCGGTGCCGTCGCGACGCGATTGGCAGCAACCGAACCCCCGGACGCTCTGATATTGGAGTGCCCGATATCTTCAATACCCGATTTGGTCAAGACTATGACGCCGTGGCGCTACTTGCCGATCGAAAAGCTCATCCACAACCGTTTCGACACGGTGTCTCACGCTCGCGAAGTGCGATGCCCCGTGCTAGTAATGCACTCCGAGTTCGACGAAATCGTCCCGATCGAGTGCGGTCGCATGGTATACGACGCGGCCCAAGGCCCGAAACAGTTCTACACAATCAAAGGCGCACCCCACAACGGTGCCGACTACTACGACCCCGACGGATACTACGCGGCGATGAGCGAGTTTCTGAGTGCGTTGGGTTGAGGAGCCGGCGAACCAGCACGAAATCGTCTTTCAATCGCGAGTTCAACCTGATCGCCACGGGTTGAAAACTTCGAGGCCCAGGCCTTCGAAATCTCTGACGTTGCGCGTGGCAACGATCAAATCATGGGCCATCGCAGTGCCTGCTATCAGAGCGTCAGCAAGATTCAACACTCGTCCCAATCCGCGGGCGTTCACTCTCAGACGCGCGGCGTGCACTGCTGCCGGCTGGTTGACCGGCAAGATTCGGTCATCAAACTCTGAAATTACAGCGGAAAGCGCCGATTCAAGACTTTCGCGCCGACGTCCGGGAGGCAGCAAGTTTAGTCCGTAGTGCGCCTCGTGCACCACCAACACTGACAACCACAGATCGGGCTCTGCGGCCAAGAACGAAACGACGCGCGATTCGGGTTCCGGTTTGATGACTTCCGAAACTACGTTCGAGTCAAGGAGAAAACCGCTCAACTGTCCCCAACGTTCACGAACGGATTGTCTCGGTCCGGTTCACGACGATCAGGGAGTTCCAAGTTGATACCCCGCGGCATATTCTCAACCAACCACTTACCCAACGGCATCCGAGGTTTTTCCCGAGCCTCCCAATCCTTTTCAGGCACCACCACGAACGTCTTTCGAGTCCCAATCCGCTGCGGGCCCTCCTCTTCGGCCAGACGCAAAACCTCCGACAGCCGCGCCTTCGCCTCGGCAACGCGCCAAATGTGAGTTTTGTCGGATGTTTGCATCGGTAATTCGCTCAAGGACATTTGATCTAGTCTAGACTAGTATAGTCTGATCGTCAAGCGCCGCGGGATGGTCAACGAGGAGGCAATGGAGGCGTTATCGTCTAACTCGTCTGTGTCAGCTATCTGTCTATGATGCGCAGCAACGCACGCACCGTTGCCTTTCATTTTCGACGACACCCCTCACTCCCACCTAAACGCGCGCACCGCAAGTACAAAAGCTATCGCCGCCCATACCGCCAATCCAATAATCGACCCACCCTGTACAAACAACGTCTCACCGCTGTTCACCATCTCGCGCATAGCGTCGGCCAGGAAGGTGAGCGGCAGCCATTTAGCAATGGCGACCAACCAGTCGGGGATCACAGAGTGCGGAATGAAGACACCAGAGAGGAACATCATCGGCAACGAAATGATGTTGGCGAGCGGCGCGGCAGTGTTCTCGGTCTTGGCGATGCCGGAGACCGCAAGACCAAGCGAGGCGAAAACAACACCGCCAAGCAGCACCAGCGGGATGACTTCGAGCCAGAACATGACGTATCCAGGCGATACCTCGACGCCCGATACGAAGATGCCGACGAGCAACAGGACGTAGGTCTGCATGATCAGCAGCAGCATTCGGGTAAAAAGCGCGCCCGCCAAGAAGTGCCTGGGACTGATGGGCGTGGCGTGTAATCGCTTGAGAACTCCCTGGTTGCGAAGCCGTACGAGAGTAAAGACGACCCCGAAGAGCGCGCTCTGCATGATGGCAAGTGAGACGATGCCCGGCACCACAAACCCCGTGTACCCCTGCCCGCGTCCAGCGACCTCGGTCAGCGAGATGCTCGCCCAATTCTCGACGCGGAATTCGGTCGGCACCTGCGTCACTTCCTTGAACACATCGTCCAAAACTTGTGTAATGATCGTCCGCGCAACCTCCGCCTCCTGCGCCTTACGCCCATCAAAAGTAATGTCGATCACCGAGGTAGCACTCGCAGAACCGAAGTGCTCCGGAATGACCATCACCGCGGTAATATCGCCAGCCTCAACCTCCGCTTGCAAGGCGTCTTCATCGTCCGATTCAGGCACATTGAAAAGCGGTTCACCGCCAAATCCACCCGTTAGAGCAGCCACCAGAGACGTCGACGCCTCATTCTTGGCCTTGTCAACAATCCCAACCTCCGGCGGTTCAAAACTGCCAAAATTAAACAGCCCGAACACCACCATCATGACCGTCGGAAACGCCAGCGTCCAAAACAGCGCCGCACGATCCCGGAAGAACATCTTCAACTCTGCAACTATGAAGGCCCGGTAAATTCTCAAAACGATTGCTCCGACGCTCACGCAGCGAGCGCGTCCCTAATGCAAGTCTCTATTCAACGAGACTCCGTCCCGTAAGGTCAATAAACACGTCTTCCATAGTCAGCACTCCATCCTTCCGCACCGATTCGGCACCCCGCGACTTCAGTTGGTCGACAAGCGCTTGCGGCGTATCGATAGCGACGATATTCCCATGATCGATAACCGCCACCCGGTCGCACAAAATCTCCGCCTCTTCCATGTAATGCGTCGTCAGCATGATCGCCATGCCCTCGGACCGGAGACCGTCGATGAGACCCCACATGTTTCGACGCGCCTGAGGATCGAGACCTGTCGTCGGCTCGTCGAGAAACATCGCCACCGGATCGTTCACTAGCGCAACCGCGATCGAAAGCCGTTGCTTTTGACCGCCCGACAGGTGCCGGTATTGAGACTTCGCCCGGTCTGCAAGATCAACCTTTTCCAACGCCTCCTCAGGCAACATTTCGGAATCGTAAAGCGTCGCGAACAACTGCAACGTCTCACGCAAGTTCAAATTGTCAAAAAACGCGTTCTGTTGAAGCTGGACTCCAATCATCCCCTTAACGCGCTTCGAATTCTTAGTCACGTCCAAGCCGTTTATGTACGCTTCGCCACTGTCAAGGTCGCGCAAGCCCTCGAGAATCTCGACCGTCGTCGTCTTGCCGGCGCCGTTAGGACCCAACATCCCGAATATCTCACCTTGATGGACCTCGAACGAGATGCCATCAACCGCGACTAAACCGTTGTAGCTTTTTCGGAGGTCCCGAACTTGGATGACGATGTCGATGGGAAGTGATTCGGTTGTTGTCTCAGTCGACAATTGATTCCCAAATGCCACTATGCTTCGACCTTATGAACGACGTCGCCGACCCGGATCGTGCCGGCTTGGACCACCTTGGCGTTTGCTCCCCGCCGCCGCTGTCGCATCGCCTCGGAACCACTGACGAATCTCAACGCGTCATGACCGAAACGTGAGGCGAACTTAACGCAACCGGTGTGTGGCGCCGCCGTCAGTTCGACGACCGCCGAGCCAATGCTCAGTCGCGAGCCGACCGGGAGGTTGTTGTGACTCAAGTCGATATCGACAAAAAGCTGATCGCCGGCCAATTGCCAGCGCGTCTTATCTCCGGCCACCGTTTCGGTTACGCGAGTGTTGATTATCGTCAGTTGTGCTTCCGGGTTGGCCGACCCGTCCGCAGTGCTGCTGCTCCCTCGGTCTAGCCAGTTGTCGCCAACCAGCCCACACTCCGCATAAAGCTCCCCAACTTCTACCAACTCTCTTTCCTCGACGCCCGGTCTTGCCGAAATCATCTCTAGACGCCCTTCGTCAGCGGGTGACGCCTGAATGTGTGGGAGGCCGGATTCCAACTCTCGCAATGTCGGGTGTTTCGTCGTGTGGATAGTCATGGGCAAAGTGTAAACTCATGTGTTGAAAGTTGGAACCATCCCAGGTTCCGAAAATGGGAGTTGACCAGATCGACTCCGTCGAATTCCAAGGAGTCGAGGTAAATGTCTGCGAAACGGGTTAACAGGGCTGTAGAACTGCTCTCACAAGACCAGCCGATCTACTACACGGGCGGTCACACTGGTGCGATTTTCACGCACGAGCAGGGAATGAAAGATGCTCACACGTGGGCGGACTACATCAACGTCGGCATGGAGCACGGTCCGTTCGACCTCGGCGGATTGCAGAACTACATGGAGGGAATGGTCGCCGGAGGACCGACCAACAGCGGTCACCGTACACCAACGGTCATCGTCGAAGCACCAGTCGACGGTTCAACCGAAGAAACTGTTCGCTACAACGCCTGGCAGTTCCGACAAATCCTCGCTCGGGGCGTTCACGGCATCCTCCTCTGCCAGGCGGAAACAGCCGACGCCGTCCGTGCATTCGTCGAGTCTTGCCGCTACCCACGCGCCGCCAACGGCGTCGGCTACGGTCTCTACCGCGGCACTCGCGGCGTCGGTTCGGAACCGGGCGCGGCGAAGATTTGGGGCCTCGACAATCCGGAATACATCGCCAAGGCCGACCCGTACCCGCTCAATCCCGATGGCGAGTTGATGCTAGGTATCAAAGTCGAATCCGTCCGCGGCGTTTCTAACATCGAGACCATGCTCGCAGTGCCCGGACTCACCTTCGCCGAGTGCGGACCCGGTGACCTCCACATGTCCTACGGCGTAGACCGCGGCGGACCCAACATGCCATTCGACCCGCGTGTCCAAGAAGCCAGCGAGCGCGTCCATAAGGCCTGCGAAGAGAACGGCGTTGCGTTCCTCGGCGGCGGTTCGGCCGAAACAATCGCCGAACGCATCGACAGCGGAATCCGGGTAGTATCCGGAGCCAACCCTGAGATCGCCGCCGTCGGCCGAACACACTCCAACCGCACGATGCCCGTCTAGCCATGCTCCCGGTAGTCGTCGACACTTTCGCCGAAGCGGTCTCCGATGTGCCTGATGGCGCAACGGTGATGATCGGCGGGTTCGGCGGCTCTGGCGGGCAACCTACTCGTCTGATGCTCGCGCTTGCCGATCATGGTCCGCGTGAAATAACGATCATCGGTAACGTAGCGGGCATTTCGAAGACGACGGGCTACGGCTGGCCGCCGCATCTCGAACCCATCGACCAAGGCATATTCTTCGAGCTCGGCCTGGCTAACCGCATCATCTGCTCGTTCCCGATACCCGGACAAACCCGCCCGCTGTGCGAAATCGAGAAGGCTTGGCGTGAAGGCCGCGCCGAGGTCATCGTCATCCCTCAAGGCACCCTTGCCGAACGTATCCGAGCAGGCGGCGCCGGCATCCCGGCCTTTTACACGCCCACAGGAGTCGGGACACCCGTCGAAGAAGGCAAAGAGATCCGGGATTTCAACGGACGCCCACACCTCCTCGAACACGCGCTTAGAGCCGATTTCGCCCTCATACGAGCCAAGCGAGCCGACACCTTCGGAAACCTCGAATACGTCGGCACCTCGCGCGCTTTCAACCCCGTCATGGCTCCCGCCGCAGACGTCACAATCGCCGAAGTAGACGAAATCGTCGCACCCGGCAACATCGACCCCGAACGCGTCGGAACCCCGGGCGTCTACGTGAACCGAATCGTCCAACGAGACCCGGGCGATCCGTTGCCGTAGGGGATGGTATTCAGTACTGCCAACCTTCAGCATCGAAAAGCTCAACCAAATTTAGGTGCGACACCTCGTAGATATCGCAGATGCTGGGGATTTTCGTCTTTTTGGGATAAACGCCGTCAGTTCGCTTGTGATTCGCCAATTGTTCTGTCAGGTGAGACCTGATTTCAGAACTGACAACAGCGCAGCTTAGAGTCTTCGCGGCAGCGATCACGTAAGGGTCTGCAACATCGTCATTTTCCGACCACTCGCGGTGAGTGGTCGCTAGTGTCAATCCCAATGTTTCAACGTCGGTTTTCCCTTGGGGATTGAGATCCTCTGCTTTCGTCACATCGTTGGAAATCCAATCAGACATCTGACGGTTGACTTTGGCTGCCTCACTCTGTGAATTCGAATCAGGGCTCCTCGGCTGAACCTCAATTTCCTTGACCACCTTTTCGACCGTTACCAACAGTTGGGACGCAACCAGTTCGTCAATATCACTCCACAATGAACCGAAAATTTGCCTCGGATATCGTCGGCGATAGAGATCGATCACGGCTGAGGTGTCGATCACGTATCGCGGGGTCCAAAGCATCAAGGCTTGAACCCGACGTATTCGGCCAGACTAAACACCGACGGCATTCTCATATCCAGCAACGCCGCGGTTTCTTTAATCGAGATTTCATCGGAGTAGTATTCGCCGAGAACCAACCCGATGAATTTCGCGCCCGCGTTTCGGTTTAACGTCGCGTAGTAATTCCCGCCGCCACCACCACTCGTCGAACTTCGGACGTTGCCCTCATTCGACTTAAACTGTTCCGTAAATCTCGAAAAGGTTCCACGACTGATCAGTCGCAGATCCTGAGCTCTGACAGCAGCAACAAGACGACTGACGCCGAAAATCCCGCTGGCGAACTCTATTTTTTCTAAATCAGTCTTGGGCGACGCCGAATCCCACGTCTGCCGAAACATATCCGCTGGCATCAGGGCATTGCCCGCAACTCTGTTGCAATATCGCTCTATCAATTGGTCGACGCTCAACGTCCCGCGGAACTCGATCCCGTCAGAAGCGGAAATGCCAGACGTTCCTAGCCAGAGGTGAGCGAATTCATGAAAAAGAGTGAAGATGCGACCCGCATGGCTATCCTTTGAGTTGAGCACTATGAAGGGAGCATGTTGATCCGCCATCGATAGGCCGCGCATCTCGTCAACCTCGATCGGCATCTTGTTGTTGTCGGTTTGAAACACGAAAATCCCAGCCCGTTGCTCAAATCTGCGTATCCATTCCTTTAAAACGTTCTCGATCTCGGCGACCGCATTCGGACTATCGCGTTCAACCCCCAATAACTCCCGGATTCTGACAGCGAGATCCTCGGGTGTCGTCTCGTCGCGGGTAACACTACCGACCCAACGTTGGTAACTTGACTCGGCTCGTCGGATTGCCTCAACCGCGAATTCCTGCCGCGCCTCCATTTGCCTAATCAGATATCTAAGATTTCGACTCCACGATCCGCAATCCATTCGTTCGCCTTGAGCCAAAGTCCTAAAATCGTGCGTGTCTGGAACCCGAATGAAGTCCGGCAGTTCCTCCAAAAGAAATACCCCAGCTGAATAGCGATAAAACTTAGCAAGCGATTTCGCCTGAGCCAGCGTCGGTAGTTCTTCATACGCGTCGCTTTCCCAGCGTCGTATCGTATCAACGTCCTTCCGCACACGCTTGGCCGCATCCGCTACCGAGCAACCAGTAATCTCGCGCACCTTTTTGAGCGTGCTCGGAACGAACGGCATTTTTATCGAGCGCGCCACAGCGAGTATGAATAGCCTCCAAGTTAACGCAGCTTCCTGCACCATTGGCAATTAAGTTATCAAATGATCCGCTGCCACAACGTCAATACGGTTGCAACCGATCATCCTTCCGCCCAACAACAATCAAAAACGTCGGCACGATCCGCGTGTCATCAAGTCCCGGCCACTCTGCGATCGCTTCATCTGACGCATACGGCTCGACGAAGTCCTCGATGATGAAGCCGGCGCGGATAACCCAGCGCATCCAGCGTTGCAGCGTGAAGTTGCTGCCAGTGGTCTGAAACGGATACTTGAAACGTTCGTTGACCCACTTGAACACGATCGGCATCTCGTCGAAGTAGTCGGCGATCCGAAGACCGAGCTTGTTGCCGTCGGCGTCCCGAACCCATTCCCGCGACAGCGTATCAGTTACCGGATGAGTATTGGTGAAGACCAGCCTACCGCCATCCCGCAGAACCCGATAGGCACCCCGTATCACGCGCTCCGGATCGGGCATATCAACCAATGACACACAGGCGGTGACGAGGTCAAACGAGCTTGCGACCAAACCATCAACTACTTTCGCAGCGTCGGCCAAAAGGTAATCGATACCCAATCCCTCAACCGATTCGTACCGCTTGGCATGTGCCAATTGGTTCGGCGACAGATCCACACCAACCACCCGTTTCGCGCCACGCTTCGCCATCTCACGGCTGAAGTAGCCGGCTCCACACCCGACGTCCAAGACCTCTAGGCCCTCAACATCGCCGCACGCCTCCACCATCTCGGGCCCGAAAAAGTTCAAACGGTAGTAGTCAACTCCCCGATCTTGAGCATCGGCGTAGGCATCTGACGCGTTGTCCCAATCATTCCGAGCCGTATCCAGATCGAAGCGATCCGCAGGTTCTCTCATCATGAATCGATTCTAATGCGACCTTTGTTCACGTTATTCCGTCGGACGCAATGGGCGATACGTGTTATCGTTTTTTGTGATACAACATGTCATAACCTCTCTGCAGACATCGGAGAAGCACAATGGACACAACGTTTCACTCGCCTTTGCGCGCCCCCAAACTGCGTTGGTTTGGGACCGCTCTAATGGTCGCGATTGTTGCATTAGCCGTGGGCTGTTCAGAACCAGCACCCGATCCGACGCAGTCCCCGAACAGGGCGCCCGCAACATCCACCGACGTGCCGCCAACGGTAGCACCAGAACCGATATCCATCGTCGCAACCAGCAACATCATCGGCGAGTGGGTATCCATCGTGGCCGGTGATCGAGCGGATGTCTTCAACCTAGTTCCCGCAGGCGTCGACCCGCACGCATTCCGGCCGGGGGCTCGCGATATCGCTCAGGTTGCGGACGCCGATCTAGTATTCGCGGTCGGGATTTCATTGGAGCAGGGCTGGCTTTCCGATCTCGTCGAAAACGCGGCCGCCGACCACGATGGAGTTATCGAACTTGGACAACGTATCGATCCCTTAGAGTTCTCCTTCGAAACAGCCGATGACCACGACGAAGGAGACGACGAGAACGACGAGGAGGAAGAGGGCGTACAACACGACGAAGACGATGTCGAAATCCACAATGAGGACGATGGTCACGGACACGGCAAATTCGACCCGCACTTCTGGTTCGACCCCGAGCGCGTCATCGTAGCCGTCAGGCAAATCGCCAAAGAGCTGACCGCGGCCGACCCAGCTTCGGCGGACTACTACAACGCCAATCGAGACACCTACATCGCGCAAATCCAAGACCTGGACACATGGATCGTCGACCAAGTCGCGACTATCGACGACGACGACCGACTTCTCGCGACGACCCACGACTCCTTCAGCTACTTCGCTGATCGTTACGGTTTCGACGTCGCTGGCGTGATCATCCCCGGCGGCGGTACCGAACTTGAACGGTCGCCTCAGGAATTGGCGGAATTGGTAGAAGAGGTCGAAGAACAGGGAGCTACCGTGGTCTTCGCCGAGGCGCAGTTGAGCGATCGTCTCGCCAGCACCTTGGCGCGCGAAGCCGGGATCGAGATAATCGGTGGACTCTACACCGGTTCGCTCGGCGGAGATGACAGTAATGCAGCAACATATATCGACATGATGCGCAGCAACGTTGGTATCATCGTCGAAACGTTGCAGAAATAAACCAACAACGCGGATTACCCGTCCGAGACGCCGAAAACATGACTCACACGGCCCCATTACCCGCGGTTGACGCACACAATGCGCGGGTCTCCTACGGTCAGAACGTCGTGCTGAAAGACGTCACGTTTTCGGTGCCATCGGGCGCATTCGTCGGCATCGTCGGTCCAAACGGTGCCGGCAAATCAACACTCCTGAAAACCCTCGTCGGCATCATCCCACCGACTTCAGGCCAAGTCCACATCTTCGGTATCGACCCGACGCGGTCCCGCGGACTCGTCGGCTACGTTCCGCAGTCAGAAGATGTGAACTGGCAGTTTCCGGTGACCGTTTGGGATGTCGTGATGATGGGCCGAACGGCGGGGATGGGCCCCTTCAGATACCAATCCCGCGCAGACCGCCACGCGGTCAGCGACGCCCTACACCGAGTGGGCCTGCTGCACCGAAAAGACGAATTGGTGTACTCCCTGTCCGGTGGTCAGCGACAACGCGTGTTCGTGGCTCGCGCACTAGCCCAAGACGCTCGGGTCCTTCTTCTCGACGAGGCGTTCAGCGGCGTAGACGTCGGTTCGCAATACGAATTGGTCGCCGTCCTAAGACAACTCTGCGAGGAAGGCCAGACGATACTCCTGTCAACGCACGACCTGGCCAACATGGCACGCAACATGGACCTGGTCCTGTGTCTCAACGGTCACATCTGCGCTTACGGTCCGCCCGACGAAGCATTCACCCCCGAGGTCTTGCAGGAACTCTACGGGCCTCACGTCACCGCATTCGACAACATCTAGGCGTCCGAAATTCGCAATCCAAACAATCCGAACATGGACATCATCAACTACGTTATCGAGCCTTTCCAATATGGGTTCCTGTTGCGAGCGCTGGCGATCGCGGTCATCATCAGCATCACATGTCCATTGGTCGGTGTTTTCGTCATCACTCGCGGATACGGATTCATGGGCGACGCCATGGCGCACTCGATATTTCCAGGGATGGCACTCGCTCTGATAGCGGGTCTCAGCCCATGGTTCGGCATGATCCCCGCCGCGCTCGCATTCGCGTTCCTCATCGGTTTCGTGATTCGGAAGACCGGCATCCGCGCCGATGCCGCCATCGGCATCCTGTTCGCCAGCCTCTTCGCGCTTGGCATCGTGATGATTTCGATCTGGGGCTCCCAGGTCTCCGTCAACCTGGAGGACATCTTATTGGGTCAGATTTTGGCCGTCACCACAATGGACATCGTCGTGACACTCGGAGTGACCATACTGACGCTGATCGTCTTCGTCGGTTTCTTCAAAGAACTGGCATTCGTAAGCTTCGACCCGGTCGGCGCGGAAGTCGCCGGAATACGCGTCGCGTTAATGGACTACATTCTGCTGGCACTTATTTCGATAGTCGTGGTGGTGACGATTCAGGCAGTTGGCGTAATCCTCGTGCTGGCGATGCTGATAGCACCCGCCGCGGCGGCATCCCTCGCGGCGCACAAGATATTCCACATCATCGGCTTCGGCATCATCTTCGCACTCATCGCCTCCATCGCCGGCCTCTACGCCTCTTACTACGGCAACCTTCCATCCGGCGCGTCGATCGCACTAGCATCCGGCATCATCTTCGCCGTCGTCGCGATGATCAGACGGCGAATTTCTTAAAGCGTTCCGCCGCTTAGCGAAAACGCGAACGCCTGTAAATAATTGGCAGCGCGGCGCCGGCCATCGCGGTCGCTATTCCGACTAACAGGAGCAGCATTACCAAGTGGACGGTAGGCACTCCGCCACCTGTGTAAGGCAGTCTGCTCTGCACCGAAGCCTCGACCATCTCCGGCTCTTCGACCTCTTCGGGGACTGGTAGTACGAGGTCCTCCAAGTTGGGAAGGATATTTTCGAACTCCTCGCGTGCCGGTATCGAATCTAGCGGGTTACCTGACAGGTCAAGCGATACTAGATGATCGGCCAAAGGCGCGAAAACGCTCGGATCAATCGTCGTCAGCTGGTTGTCAGACAGGTCGAGGTCGGATCGGAACTCCCAATCCGCGAACCAATCCGCATCAATCCGAGTCAGCTGATTGCCCGACAGATCCAGGTTCACTTCGGCACTTTCACCGAATTTTCTGGCGAGGCTCGGCACAATCGCGTCCGCCGCATCCGAGTTGATCATCGCATTTTCGAGCAACACCACGGTCCAGCGAGAGTTCGGCAATCGTGAGAACGCTGCAACCAATCGATCCGCCAACTCGGGGTCGCTCCAACTGCTGAGATCGTTGTCGGAGAACGAGAACCTACTGAACTCCGGACTTACACTCTCCAAAATGGTTAGTGCGACGTCACCGTTAATGCCCGTTTCAGCCATGTCCAATGCCTCGAAATCCTCGAAACGCTGGAACGCGCTGGCGATTGGTTCTGCGTCTTCGGAATTCAAACTGCTGAGATCGTTCGAGTCGACGCCGAGCCCTTGGAGTGCGGTAAACCTCATGTTTGACATCAGGTCGAGCACCGCATCGCCGTCGATGCCGGTGTTGCCGATCGTCAGACGCTCCATATCGCCAAAGTTGTCTCGGAGCTTCGCCAAGTCACCAGAAGTTAGCGGAATATCGTGGATATACAGGTCGGTAACGCCCGCCGCGTCTGTGCAACCCGGCCTCGACGATGCCGGCAGCACATCGAGGAGATCGTACTCAACACCGTCGATGGTCGCAGTCGGAACACCGTCGAACGGGTTGTCCCCGATACCGATCGCCTTCAACGAGCACGATGGTGACGTGAAGAGGTCGTCAGGTAGCGCCGTGAGCTTGTTGCTCTCGGCGTGGAACCACTCCAAGTTTTTCAGGTGTGCGATTTTCAAACCGCTTATGTCAGTAAGCTGGTTTTCGTGCAGAAATAGTTCTTCGAGGTTCGCCATATCGGCGAAAATGTCGTCCGGAAGTTGGGTCAACTCGTTGCTGTGGAGGTGCAGCTCCCTCACGGTATCCAACCCGCTAAAAATACCCGCCGGCAGCGCCGTAATGTCGTTGCCGTGCAGATAGAGTTGCTGCAGCTTGCCCTGGTTTGCGAACATATCGGCTGGGATAGTGTTGAGCGAGTTGCCGTGGAGGTGAAGCAAGGTCAAATTTTCGAGGCCGCTAAACACTCCTGCGGGTAGCGAACCAATCTCGTTGCCGTTCAAGTGCAAACGACTAAGATTGCCCAAGCCTGCGAATGCTCCCGAACCCAACTTTTTGATGCCGCTGCCTTCCAGTATCAGGAGTTCCAACCGAGGCAACCCTCGGAAGACACCCGTTTCCAAGACATCCGTGTTTTCGTTACGCAGATGAAGCGCTCGCAGATTCGGCAAGTGGCTCAAGACGCCGTTCGTCACCGATTTGACGTCCTGCGTATGGATGTCCAAAACGCGCAATCGATCTAAACCTGAAAAGACACCGACTGGAAGCGATGTGATTCGGTCGCCGTGAAGGAGCAAGCGACTCAAGTTGTCGAGACCGTCGAACAGGTCCCGAGGTATAGCTCTGATGCTGTCGCCGTGCAGGTCGATGTTGGTGACGCTGTCCAATCCGTTGAACGCGTCGCTGTGGACTGTAGTCAGCTTGTCGTCGTTTATCGTCAGTCGGTCAAGACCGCTCAAACCCACAAAGGTGTCCGCCAGCAAAACGCTGAGACTGTCGCCCGCGAACTCAAGGTCGGAGAGGTTGGCAAAACCGCTGAAATCTCCGGCGCGAAGTTCGGTCGCACCGTTTACGACGAGTTGGGTGATCGAGCCGATCTCCCCATCCGTCACATCGGAGCATGTTGCGGCGGCGCGGGTCTTCTGGACTTCCGTCAAAGTAGCCACTTGCACTGCCTCCGTCCGGCCACAAATCCCGGCGGCTTGCGAATGAATCATTCCGGTAGACAGCGAAACAACGCTCGTCCCCAACACCGTAAAAAGCAACACCGCAAAAACGAACACAATAGCAAAGTAGCGTTTGTGCGAAACAATTCTTGATATTGAAATGCCCATTCCCTCGTATTCAGAGTTGGGTGCCCCGTGGGTCAAATTTCCCATGAATCTCAGTCCTCATCGGCTGGGTCGACGGCAATAAATCGTAAAATACCCCGCTCAACCATCGTTCCGTCACCAGATGTCGCCCATCTCGTCGAAGACTTATTCACGAGCAATGACATCAACGATGTAACATAAAATTAAGTTGACCGTTTGCAACGTATAAACAAATGGTTGCAATTAGTCAACTCATTGCTTAATCGATTGAACGATCATACGAAAGGGGCGAAAATGACCGAACACGCACACGAATCTCACGAATGCGACGAACACGAGCATCACGCTGACGAACACATGCACGACATGCACGAATGTGATGACCACGAGCACCACGGTAACGAGGAAGGGCACATGCACGACGCGCATGAATGCGACGAACACGAACACCACGATGGCGAGCACATGCACGACGCGCACGAGTGCGACGAACACGAGCACCACGCATAGTTTCGATAAACGTTAGATGACCTGCCGAGCTTCACCGCTCCGGCGGGTCATCCACGTCGACGAACGCCAAAACCCCCGGAAAGGCACCTAGACGGTGCCTTTTATTGTTGTTGCGGATGCGCGTTCCGGCGAACCGCAAGGTCGCCCAACACCCGTCGGGCCGCCCGAATTGAAACCGAACTGAAACTAAAATACTTGACGCGCTCGAGCGAGCAAGTAGCTGACGAGGTGATTTTCCGTGCAACCCGACAGCGTCTGTTCGATCTGCACCGTAAGGTGGTGAATCCGGTGCCCGTCCCTCGCGATCGCTCTGATTTCTCGAAGCAACACGTCCGTGTCCTCTTTGGTCAGTTCAGGGTCAACAAGAACGTGCGCCGTCATCGACTCGTAACCCGATGCGATCGTCCAAACGTGTACGTCATGAACAAGCGTCACGCCCGGCAGATCCTCTAATTCCCCGCACAATCGCTCGACGTCGATGTGTTTCGGAACACCTTCCAAAAGCACTACAAACACCTTCTTGGCGAGGCCCCATGAGCTCCAAAGGATCAAGACACCAATCAAGACGCTAAGAATCGGGTCGATCATCTGCCAACCCGTCGTGATGATAACTACTCCGGATATCACGACTCCAACCGAACCCATCAGGTCGCCCATCACGTGCCAATATGCACCCTCGACGTTCAAGCTGTGTTCGGAATTCCGGTGCAATATCCACGCCGCGGCGATGTTGACCACCAGACCCAACGCACCGATGACCAACATCAACGGCCCGTCGATGTCGTTTTCTTCTATCCCCCGGAAACGGTGATACGCCTCGAAGAAGATCCACGCGACGATAACCCACAACGAAAGGGCATTGATCAACGCGGCAAGGACCTCCGCACGTCGGAATCCGTAGGTGCGCGAGGCATCTTCAACACGATCCCCGATCCACAACGCAAGCAACGCCAGCGCAATCGCCATCGCGTCAGTCGCCATGTGACCCGCGTCCGCCAACAGCGCAAGGCTGCCCGACAAAATACCGCCGATCAACTCGGCGATCATGAAGCCACCGATCAAGAATAGCGAGATCAGTAGGCTGCGCCGACCCGCTTCACGAAAGTCGTGGTCGTGGTCATGACTGTGACCATGGTCGTCATGCCCTTGGCCATCGTGCGCGTGCTCGTGCACGTGACCGGAATGGTCGTCATGGCCATCATCGTCGCCGCCGTGACCATGAGAATGGCCCGAATGTTCGTGCCGACCAGAACCCGACTCTTCGTCGGATGCCCGTCTTTCAGTCATCGTTTATTCGCCTCGCGTTAGCCGAGTTTGCGGGCGCTCAAACCGCCCAGGTAAAAGCGTTCTATCTGGTTCTCAGAAAATCGACCTTATACGGACCACATTTCGATTCGAAATACGACAACTCAAATTAAACCGATTTTCTCGCCATTTGCCCGGCTCGAATATCGCCCGTCAAATCGCACATTAAACATCAATAAATCGTCACTAAACTGTCGCCAATCGATACGACATCTCACGCCCTGCCGGCCTTCAAACAAGTGTCGTGCTTCATGGATGAAACGATCAAAAATATGCCTAATGCCTGCGTCATTGGCTCATCGCCGCGTAAACGCATTCACGAAGAATCGGTCGCGACACAACGCGGGCAAACGTCGTAAACCTCGATGCGATGGTCGATGATCTCGCCCATCACCCCTTCCACTGACAAACTCAACGCCTTGATCGCGCGTTCAATCGCCTCGGCGTTGAAATAGCGGACAGCCGTGCAGACGGTGCAGACCGCGTGGTGGTGGTGAGACGGTATGTTGTCCGCGCCAGGTTCGTGGTTAAGGTCAGCTGAGACACTGTATGCCATCTCATCGCCGGGCATCACAACCTTGCAGATGATGTCCGCATCCTGCAAGATCTTGAGCGTGCGGTAAACCGTCGCCCGGCCGATGTGCGGCAACTGACCACACACATCCTCGGCCGTGAAGGTCCGCTGCAATCGAGATATGCAGTCGATGATCTCTCGTCGCGGAGCGGTGACTCGGGCATTCCGCTCAAGCAACGCTGTGACGATCGAATCGGGTGTGCGCGGCATGGTTAATCCTCCAACGTGGCGCGCACCGCGTCGACGATCTTTTCCGATGAAGGGTATACCAAGCGTTCAAGCACCGGGGTGTACGGGATGTGTACCTGCTCGGCCGCCACCTTCATTATGGGCGCCTGAAGGTCCCAGAAACCCTCTTGCGAAACGATCGATGCGATTTCAGATGCGGCGCTGCATACTTTGTGCGCTGGGTCAGCCACCACCAATCGGCCCGTCTTGGCAACCGATTCCAAGATCGCGGCCTTGTCCAACGGAACCAAGGTGCGCGGATCTATAACTTCTACCGAAACTCCTTCTTCCTCCAACTCCTCCGCCGCTCGCAACGCCATCGGCACCGCACCCGCAATCGCGACCACCGTAACGTCCGTCCCGGATCGAGGCACGTCGGCAACGCCGAACGGCACCAGAGCAGCATCGCCTTCTTCAACTTCCCCCGACAATCCACCTAACGTCCCGTCCTCGAACGAGATGCACGGATCGTTGTCACGGATCGCCGTCTTCAACAGACCCTTCGCGTCGCGCGGAGTTGACGGAACCAGAATCTTGAACCCCGGCATGTTCATGAACATTGGGTACGAACGATCCGAATGGTGCGCCGCCGAACCTCCGCCATAGAACATCGTGGCCCGGAACACGACCGGCAGCGTTGCCTGCCCACCGAACATGTAACGCATCTTCGCCGCCTGGCTTACCAACTGGTCCATCGCAACCCACATGAAACTGGTCAGCGTCTCCACGATCGGACGCATCCCTACCAGAGAGGATCCTATCGCAGCACCGAAGAACCCGTTTTCAGACAACGGCGTGTCCAGCACGCGGTGCTCGCCGAACTGATCGAACAGTCCCGCCGTTGCACCATACACCGAGCGACGAATGTCCTCGCCCATGATGAAGACGCTCTCGTCGCGCGCCATCTCCTCGATGATCGCCTGATTGATTGCCTCTATGTAGATCGCGTTGGATGCCATTTGGGGGTGCTTTCGATTTCTTTGGTTTCACTTTTCCCGACAGCAGGCGGTTACGGAGCCGGAATCGGATCCGCCCACATGTCCTCGAACAGAGCCTCGGGTTCCGGATATGGACTGTTCCGAGCGAACTCCACCGCCTCTTCCACTTCCGCCTCTTTTGCTGTTGATATAGCGTCGCACTCCTCTCGCGAAAGAATGCCCTGCGATGTGAGAGTGCGTTCCAAAACGTCGATCGGGTCGCGCTCCCGCCACTCATTGATCTGGTCCTGCGTGCGATACTCGCCACGGCGCACACGACCCAACCCCAGCGAGTGCTCCTCATAGCGATAGGTCAACGCCTCGATCAGCGTCGGACCCTCGCCCGCCCTGCCACGTGCAACCGCCTCGCGCGTCGCCTCGTACATCGCGACCGCGTCCTGACCATCTACCAACACGCCCGGCATGTTGTAGGCCGAGGCCCGGTCCGAGATGTGCTCCACCGATACCGAGTCGTGGTACGATGTCGTGACCGCGAACTGGTTGTTCTCGCACAGGAAGATGACCGGCAGACTCCACAGCGCTGCAAGGTTCATCGATTCGTGACACGCGCCTTGGTTCGATGCGCCGTCGCCGAAAAACACCATTGACACAAAGTCTTCTCCCCTGATCTTGGCCGCCAGCGCCGCGCCAGTCGCCACCGGAACAGATGATGCGACGATGCCCGACTCTCCCAAGATGCCGATCGAAAAGTCTGCCAAGTGCATCGATCCGCCCTTGCCCTTGCAGTAGCCATCGACTCGACCGTAAAGCTCCGCCATCGCGCGCCTGACATCACCACCCTTCGCAAGCGGATGTCCATGAGATCGGTGATTCCCCGCGATGTAGTCGGTGTCCTTGAGAGCCGCGCAAGCCCCGACAGCAACCGCTTCTTCACCAATATAGGGGTGAGCCGCTCCTGTGAACTCGCCAGCGGAGTGAACTTCCATGACGCGCATCTCGAAATGACGTATCAACCACATCCGCTCCAGCATCCGCTCCAGTATTTCCTTGCTGACGTTCTCCAACTCTGCTGCTCCCGTTGTGTGGTTATGTTCCAACGACCCAATTCCCGTGCTTTGAGCCGCGTCGCCACTATCTTATTTCAAAACCACGAACGCGGTTGGAATGGATGAGAGATTGTCTCTTACGTCCCACCATCGCTGAGTTCGATCCGTCCCAGTTTGGAATCGCCCCTATAGAATCGCTACATGATCGATGAAGCCACGATTGAAGCGAGAGCCGGCAACGGTGGTAACGGCCTCGTTACGTTCCTCAAGGAGGCGCTGCGACCGCTCGGCGGACCAGCCGGCGGAAACGGCGCCAACGGCGGATCGGTCTTCTTGGTCGCCGACGCTTCATTGAACACCCTGCTGAAGTTCCGATATCGGCGCCATTTCATCGCCAAAAACGGTGGTAAAGGCGCACGAAACAGGCGTCACGGCGCCAACGGTGAAAGCGTCGATGTCACGGTCCCGGTCGGTACCGAAGTCTGGCGCCTCGGCGAGCGCCTAGGAGAGCCCGAAGTGTTCCTCGGCGATCTCGTGCATCCCGGACAGCGTCTCGAAGTGGCCAAAGGCGGCCGTGGTGGCCTAGGCAACGCCGCATTCGTCACATCCGTCAATCGCGAACCACTTCTCGCCGAGGCCGGTGAAGCAGGCGAGATCGTCAAGTTGAGATTCAATCTCAAGATCCTCGCCGACGTAGGTTTGGTCGGAATGCCCAACGCCGGCAAGTCGAGCCTACTGACCGCCATCAGCGCCGCCCGACCAAAAATCGCCGACTACCCCTTCACAACCCTCGAACCCGTCCTCGGCATCGTTGAACATGGCATCGATGCTTTCGCCGCGGTCGACATCCCAGGCCTAATCGAAGGTGCATCCGACGGCATCGGACTAGGCCACGAGTTCCTCAAACACATGCAACGTACTCGCTTGCTTGTACACGTCGTCGACGGAAGCGAAGGCGAACCCGGCGACCGAATTCGCGCCATCAACCAAGAGCTGGACGCCTTCGACACCACGCTCGCGCAGACGCCACAAATCGTCGCCGTCAACAAACTCGACCTCGAGGAAGTCGAAATCCTCCGCGACGAGATCGAAGAAGAGGTACGTAAAACGGTCGGAGAAGACACGCCGGTACATTTCATCTCGGCAGCCACCCGCCGTGGCATCGACGATCTAGTTGCAGCCGTCTCATATCGCCTCACCGACATCAGAAAACAAGACGCAAGCCGAAACGAAGCCACAGAAGCACTGCCCCTCCCGGAAAACCACGATCCCCTTGACGACGACAACCTGCCCGTATTCCAACCCCGCATGGCTGATACGCGAATGGTCGTCCGGACCGACGGCAACTCGTATCGCATCGTCTACGACCGCGCCGTCCGCCTCGCGATTGGTTCGAATCTCGACAACTGGGACGCATTGGTGCAGTATCACCAGCGATTGGAGCGGATGTACGTGACCACCGCTCTCCGCCGCGCCGGAGCCAAGTTCGGCGACGTGATACAGGTTGGCGAATGGGAGTTCGAGTGGCGATGACCGCGCGCCGCGTCGTTGTGTTCGGCGGGACGTTCGACCCGGTCCACAACGGTCACATCGCGATCGCCAATTGCCTGCGCGACCAACTAGAAGCAGAGTCAGTCGTCATGGTCCCAACCGGACGTCCATGGCTTCGTCCCAACGCACCAATCGCCACACCATCTGATCGACTGCGCATGGTGGAACTGGCCATCAAAAGTGAGAGCCGCATCGAAGTCTCGAACGTCGACGTCGTGCGGGACAAAACGACCTACTCCATTGACACCATCAACGATCTCCGACCACAATGTGGCATCGACTGCGAATTCATCTTAGCCATCGGCGCCGACGCCGTCGCTGACCTCCACCGCTGGCACCGCTACGACGAACTCATCGGCGAATGCACCCTCGCAGTCGTCGAACGCCCCGGTTCGCCACTAGACACCACGGTTTCGCTACCTAACAACACATTGGTGATCCGCGGCCCGATGGTCAACGTCAGCGCTTCAGAGATCCGATCCATGATCCGGCGCGGAGACCTCGCAGACGCCGCGAATGCTTTACCCGAATTAGTTCGCAGATTTATCATCGAAAAAGGTCTTTACCGATGAACTACGCAGATGCCATAGCACGTGCCGAACGGCTCTTGGCTCGTGCTTTGGAACTCGGGGCGCTGCGCTACGGCGACTTCAATCTCGCATCCGGCGCCAAATCTACCTACTACTTCGACGGGCGGTTGCTGACCACCGATGGCGAGAGCGTCGAGATCATCGCATCGATCTTCCTCGAGGTGCTCGCAAACCGCGACATCCACCGGTTCGGAGGCCCCGCCGTAGCCGCAGTCCCCATCATCGGCGGAATCGCCCTGATGGCACACACCAACGGATACGACCTCAAAGGCTACTTCGTGCGCTCCGAGCAAAAGCAGCACGGCATGGGCAAGCAGATCGAAGGACACATCACCCCCGGCGACCGTGTCGCAATCTGGGACGACACTATCTCGACCGGCGGATCGCTACTCGACACCGCAGATGCTGTCGCCGCCCTTCCCACCGACATCGACATCGCTCTCTGCGTCCTCGACCGCAACCAAGGCGGCAGCGACAAGCTACACCAACGCTCGATCCCCCTCTTCAACATCCTGACCAGCCAATTCGACGGCCGCGTCGAAGTCGATTCCGCCGCAATCGGCAAATGGCTCGACTAACCGCATGACGAACCTGATCATCCGCCAATCGACACCGGACAGTGGCCGATTGGAAGGCACGATAGGCGGCTTCATTCTCATACTGACCGCCTTAGCCGCCGTCGCCATGGTATGGACGCGCCTCGAAGCCAATGTGGATAACCCGACCCTCGAAGCAACATTCAGAGCCATCGATGAGAATAGCGCGATGTACAACTGGCACGGTACAGCCCGGTTATGGTTCTGCGGTCTGCTACTGGCGTCAAGCTATTTCATCAGCCCCGCATTAGCCCAAGCTCGCGCAATCGGTCTCCGAGCATCAAGACTCTTCCTAACCCTCGCAGGCATCGCGATGATCGTCTCCGGCATCCTAACCATCCTTCCCCAAGCCTCATCGTGTTCGACGACGCCCTTGGAGCTGAAACCCCTGAATCCATCTACAACTACCGCGGACGCGCCGGCAACATCGGCAACTCTCTCATCGGACTGGCGATCCTTTCGATGGCACCCACCGAGTAGATATTCGGTGAACTGATGAAGCCAATCGCCGCATTAGGAATCATCCTCGGCCCAACTATGCTACTAGTCTGGTGCGACGCTGCCACCATCTCACATCGCATCACCGGTATCAGCCTCCTGATCTGGCTCCTCCTCACAGCCGCAACCCTCTTCATCGGACAACGTGATCATGAAAAGTCCGAACATGAAACCGCAGAACCAACCCAACACTTCCAAGTTGAAGATGTCAACTAACTGTCAACATCCTCGCGATCTGCTGACAACTCAACGTCAACTCACTCACAACCAAAATCCCAAGATCCATCACCGCGGATCAACGTTCCCAGATCTTGACATCCCATCAACAGGATGTTGACAAGATCATCGATTTAAAAACGGTATCGATTTCAGTTCAGAGACCGGCAGATCGCGAGGATGTTGACAGTTTCAACGGCCTTATTGATGTTGTTTAGAAATAGGATTCTGGAGTACTTTTCTAGTACTTGCTAAACATCTAAATTCCGAACCTCAAGCGCATTCGCTCGGATGAAGTCACGCCGCGGACCTACTTCCTCACCCATCAGAGTGCGGAAAATGTCATCAGCACCAATCGCGTCATACGCGGTCACCTGCAACATCAATCGATTCCGCGGATTCATCGTCGTGTCCCACAACTGATCCGGGTTCATCTCACCAAGACCCTTGTAACGCTGGATGTTGATGCCACTCGTGTCCGAATACTCCTCCAACGCCTCAGGCAAATCTTGCCAGTTAATGGCATCGAGAACGACCGTATCAACACGCTTGAGTGAGAATGTCTCCGCCGAAACGAAGTCGGCTACACGCGGGTACAAACGCTTCGCACGCCGCATTGCCGGGTTGTTGTAGATGTCCTGGGTCAGCTCGTAACCACGGATCATGTACGTTACCGGCGCGTCCTCTTCCTCTTCCTCAGGCTCCTCTTTCACCTCGCGAGTGAAAGGAGTCTGCTCATCATCTACGCTGTCGTTGAACAAATCGACCTGGAACGGCCCGCTATCACCCAAGAGATCGTTATCCAAATCTGCGATTATCTCGGACGACCGGTCTTGCGTGAACGTGAGATTCTGCCACTCAGGATCCCGCAACAGGTCGAAGAACGCGTCTTCCGGAACCCCAAGCGCGTCGACAATGCCGAACGCCTCCCGAAACGCCCTCAACTGCGTGACCGTGCCGCCCAGTTGCTTGCTCTTCACCACGATATCGATGTCATCATCCTCGGAGACGATAGACAGGCCATTGAAGGCCCGTTCCGCCATCCAGTTGTCAAGATCAGCATCAGCGAAGAGCCAGTTGCTTCGACGCCCCTTCGACGCCCGATACAACGGTGGTTGGGCGATATACAGGTAGCCATCGTCGATCAGCTCGCGCATGTGGCGGAAGAAGAACGTCAATAGCAACGTCCGAATGTGCGCACCGTCGATGTCAGCATCCGTCATGATGATGACCCGGTGGTAACGCAGCTTCTCCGCATCGAAATCCTCACCCATACCGGCACCAATCGCCGTGATGAGCGCTGTGATCTCCTCGTGCGCAAACATCCGCTCCGGACGTGCCTTCTCGACATTCAGAATCTTGCCCTTTAACGGCAGAATCGCCTGGAACTGACGATCACGGCCCTGCTTCGCCGATCCGCCCGCCGACTCGCCCTCCACGATGTACAACTCAGACCTTGAAGGGTCTTTCTCCGAGCAGTCAGCAAGTTTGCCCGGCAACGACCCACCATCCATCGCATTCTTGCGAATGATCAGGTCACGGGCCTTCTTCGCAGCCTCGCGAGCACGCGCCGCGGTGGACGCCTTGTTGATCATGATGCGCGCCTCGTCCGGGTGGTCTTCAAGGAACAGGGTCAAGTGCCGACCGACAAGCTGCTCAACGGCACTCTTGACTTCCGGGTTGCCCAAACGTCCCTTCGTCTGACCTTCGAACTGCGGGTCCTTCACCTTGACGCTGATAACCGACATCAAACCTTCTCGAACGTCCTCGCCCGAAAGGGTCGCCACACCGTCTTTACCGATGTTCAGCATGTGATTCTTCTTCGCGTAGTCGTTCACCACGCGGGTCAGCGCCGAACGGAAACCGGTAACATGCGTCCCTCCGTCGCCCGTCCGGATGACGTTCGCGAACGATAAGCAGTTCTCCACGAACGACTGGTTGTACTGGAAAGCCACCTCGACCGCGACATCGTCAGTCGTCCCCGCCGCAAAGATCACGCTGTCGTGGATCCCGCCTCGCCGACGGTTGAAGGTCCGCACGAAGCTCCGAACGCCTCCATCGAACCGGAACGTAACATCGTTGTGCGGCCAGTGCGTCTCCTCGTGCCAATCGCTGCGAAGACGGATGGTCAGCCCTTGGTTCAGATACGCCATCTCACGCAACCTGGTGGTAATGCCGTCCCAGTCGTACGCAACCTCCGGGAACACATCGCCATCCGGCATCCAAGTAACCTTGGTCCCGGTTCCTTGAAGATCGGACGACGTCTGCATGCGCATCGTCATGTCATTCACCGTCACGCCACGCTCGAACCGCTGCGAATACACATACCCGTTGCGCCGCACCTCGACAACCGTCCACGCCGATAGAGCGTTTACTACCGACGCACCCACGCCGTGCAACCCGCCAGACACCTGGTAGCCCTTACCGCCGAACTTCCCGCCCGCGTGCAAAGTCGTCATCACCGTCTCCAGCGCCGACTTCCCCGTCTTGTCATGCATGTCGACCGGTATGCCACGACCATCGTCATTAACCGTCACCGAACCGTCCGCGTGGATCTGGATATCCACCGTAGTCGCAAACCCCGCCATCGCCTCGTCTACGCTGTTGTCGACGATCTCTCGGACGAGATGGAACACGCCCTCGGGTCCCGTCGTGCCGATGTACATCCCCGGACGTTTGCGGACGGCTTCCAAGCCCTCCATCACCGTGATGTCTTCGGCCGTGTATTCAGCGGATCCGGAGTGTCCGTTGCCGCTTGTTGCGATTGTGGTTTCGGTGGTCATAGGCCTCCAAACAGGCAGCTCAGTCGTCTCGATGCGTCCCATGGCCGCAGTCGCCCGCGGTTTCCGGTAAAAAATGAGGTCCTCTCGGACCCAAACCGGCGACGCTTGGATTCTCGCGCACGCGCGTACACGCGCGCGCAAACTTTAAGGTTATAGGTGGTCGATATTTCAATGCTACCAGTTCGAATCGCCCGAGTATCGGATCCCGATGCAATCAAACTGGATTCGGGCCCGCATTTTCCCAAATTACGGGTTTGAAGGCGGATCTGGCGCCCCCGGTGCGTCCTCACCTTGCGCCGCTTGACGTTGGTCGTCCTCCGCAATCAACTCCCGCAAGATCGCGTCCCACGCCTCGGCCTGCTCATATACCGGAAAGTCGCTCATCGCTTCGACCACTGCTTCCACCGCCACCTGCACGGCCTCCTCTTCAGTCACACCCAAATCCGGCGCCACGGCCCGCGCCTGGCCAATCACGGTTTGAGGTATATCGACATCCGTGTAGCCAGATTCGATCGTCCCCGCGACCGCGCCTCTAACCGCACCGGCCAGCACATCCAGCGGATTGCCCGCAACCTCGCTCGTCGCCGTTATCGCCGTCCTGATCGCCGCTTGAACCTGCCTAGTCGTCCCTGTCCCCGCGCCCGCAATCGCTTTCACCGCACCATGCGTCACACCGAACGCGATCTGCGCACCCTGCGTTCTCACATCCCTGGCGCTCCTCGACGCCGACCTCACGGCCACCCTCACATGGCGTCATTCCTCAGCCTCGCACCGCCGCTAATGGTGGCATCGATCAACGACTTCGTCGCCGCAGATATCTCATACGCCGTAACCCCGATCGCAATGTCTAATCCCGACACCCGAGGCACGTAACGCATGCCGGCAATCGGGAACTGAGCAACGTAGCTCATACCCCGGACCGAGTTCAAAGAGCGCAGATTCTCCCTCGTCTGCGTCTGCAACTCGTCAAGCAGCGTCTCAGTGTCTGTTTCACCTTCCTCGCGGATCCTCGCCAACAGCGGAATCGTGATGAAACCAAGCAGGAACGCCACCGCGAACAGGAAATCGAAACCCGTCAACGAGAACGCCGGGATATCGACAACCCGAAAAGGATCGATCCATTGGATGGCGATCCTGAAACTCCGTATCTCGAAGAAGTCCGCGAACAACCCGCCGATCAGCGGCGCGATCCCGGCACCAAGGTTCAACGCCAGAGAACCCGCCGCCATATACGAGGTCGACTGCTCCACCGGCGACATCTTCAGCCGCAAAGAAGTGACCGAGATATTGACCCCCGCAATCGCGACGCCCAGCAGCAGGTGCAACACGATCAAAATCGGTATCGTCCCGCCGTGCCGGTCCGGCAATGTCGTGAACGTCCAAGCGATGATCACCAAAAAGTACAGCGACGAGGAGATCGACAGTATGACCTTGCTACCGAAACGATCTGCCCAGTTCCCCCACACCTGGTAGAAGATGATGCTGCTCACCTGACTCAGCACTCCCAAACCGACGACCAGCGAGAGCGGAAACTCCAAACGCTTGAGCATGTACACCGCGAAAAACGGCACCGCAAGGTGAATCACGAAAAACCACACGAACTGGAAGACGATGAACTTCCGGAACTCCAAATCCTTGATCGGTCCCGTCAACGTTCTCAACATCCCACCGACCGAATTCGTACCCAGCGTCCTCATCCGAGGCTCCGGAATTCGAGCCATAAACCCAACCGAGCCGAGACCGAGTATCAACGCCCCGAATACGAAAGCTATCGAGTACCCGAACGCCTCCTCGCCAGGAGCCGCGAAACCCTTCCACCAGTCCACGAATATCGCCGCGCCAAGCCCCGTGATGATCGCCGCCACCGTCGCGATCTTCAACCGCCGACCGAAAATCTCACCCGCATGGTCCACCGGGATGATGTCGCGCAACCAGCCGTTCCAACCCGTGACCACGAACGCCGTCGCAACGCCGCGAATCCCCACGAATGCCAACAACAAAATCATCGCGCCCTGATGCGGGACATCGATGAACAGCGGTATCAGCGCAACCGGGACCCAAGTCAAATAGGCGATCGCATACGTCACGATCACGATCGCCTTCCGCATCTGCACCCGCTCGATCACGACCACCGCGAGTATCTGCAGGGCCTGCGCAACGAACGGAATAGCCGTCAGAATACCGATGTGGAAGTTCGACGCGCCCATCAAAAGCGCGAACGCGGAGATGAAACCGCCCGAAACAAAGCCTTCAGCGCCAGCAGCAGCGAACACTTGCTTGTTCATCGCCGAGTAGCCGCGCTCTCGATCAGCGTCCGTCAGACTGCTCTGCGGCTTGAGGAAATTCAGCAATGCCTAAAACTCCACCCCAATGAGACGATCAAATGAGATGATCAGGTGCAGTAATTTGATTCTAATAATCTCGTGCGAAATTAATGTCATTCCCGACAAACGAAAACGACCAACGCTATCGGGATTCGCGCACAACCGACACCATCCCGGCGCCCAAGCCCCCTACATTGTCGGGGGCCAACGACTACTCGAACGCGGCAGGATCCACCACCGCGCCCTTGCCGAGCGCAATGTTGATCAGCTCCACGAGCCGCTGCGCCGACTGAGGCGTCAGCTCCACCGCGATCCTAGGACCGAGCTTCTGCGACGCGTCCACAAAATCGATGTTCAGCGCGTGCTCCAGTGTCATCTCGGATGGATGATCATAGGACACCGTCACCTGATTGACCTGCATCCAACCGGGCGTTCCTTTACCGCAGCCAGTCACAGCGGTCTTCTCGGCAATCATCGTGCACATGATGTGTTCTCCTTGAGAATGTCGGATCGAGCTCTATCCAAGATGTTTGGCCAGAAACGCGAAAATCTTCTGCCAACCGTCAACCGCCTGTTCTTGGCGATACGGCGAACGGTCGTAGTAGAAGAACCCATGACCCGCACCCGCATACATGTGGAACTCGTACGACTTCCCATGCTCCTTCAACGCCGCCTCATGGATCGCCACCTGTTCCGGCGACGGACTCTGGTCGTCTTCACCGAACAGACCAAGAACCGGAGACGAAAGATCAGCCGTGTAGTCGATCGGCGCCACCGGATTGTTTTCAGTCAGATCAGAATCGCCCATCACGACTCGCCCGCCCCAACAATCAACAACCGCGTCAAACCCAGCCACCTTCGAAGCAGCCAACATCACGTGACGCCCCCCGGAGCAAGTCCCGAACGCCCCAACCCTGCCATTCGAATTCGGCAACGACCTCAAATAACGCATCGAAGCCGCAAGGTCCGCGACCGCCTGATCGTCGGGAATACCCCCTTCCGAACGTGCATGGGCAGCAACATCCTCCGGCGACGCATGACCGATACGGTGATACAAATCCGGCGAAATCGTCGCATACCCATGATGCGCAAACTTCCGCGTGCATTCCCGATACCACTCGTCCCAACCCGGCATATGGTGCGCCAGCACCATCCCCGGATGCGGCCCCGGCCCCAACGGACGCGCAAAATACGCGTTTATGGCAGTACCGTCTTCAGCCTGGACAGTGACCGTCTCCGCGATCATGCCCTCATACATATCCGTCGTATACACGACGAGCCTCCATTCGTTCAACTCCAACTCAACGCTATCGATGTTACGCCACACCCCATCGTTTGCAGAATCCCCTCTCCCCTCCGTGGGAGAGGGTAACGGTGAGGGGGACACCGGACAAAGGGGCAGGGCCCACGCCCTCACCGTCGCACACACCAACCATCCACCACCTTCGGTGTTATATTCGCATCATCATGTCTGAGAACCCATCGCAAAACGGAGCCAACCAAAACGGCAACCGCCAAAAAGGACCGCTCGAAGGCATCAAAGTCATCGAGTTCGGTAACTTCGTCGCCGGCCCATTCGCCGGCCAGATCCTCGCCGACATGGGCGCCGAAGTCATCAAGATCGAACCGCCAAACGGCGATCCGTGGCGATCCACCCAACCCTTCGCACCCGGCGAAAGCCGAACCTTCCTCCCTCTCAACCGCGGCGTCAAAAGCGTCACCCTAAACCTCAAAGACGAACGCGGCAAGAACGCCCTCGCCCAAATCGTCAAGATGTCCGACGGTGTCATATCCAACAACCGACCAGACACCGCCAAAGCATTGGGCATCGATTACGAGTCCCTCTCCGCCATCAACCCCGCCATCATCTACGTCGACATCACCGCTTACGGCATGAAAGGCCCCCTCGGTGGAGCGCCCGGATTCGACCTCGTCATGCAGGGCTTCACCGGCGCCGTCACATCCGAAGGCAAGATAACTCCCGACGGTCAGCCAGAAGTCGTCTGGTCATCCTCTTACATCGACCTCTCATCGGCGTACTGCGCCGCCGCCGGCGTCATGGCCGGCATCATCGGACGTGGCGACAGCGGAAAAGGGCAGAAGGTCGAGACCAGCCTCATGATGAACGCCCTCGCCATGCAGTGCATGAGGCTCATTCACATGCTCGACGCACCAACACCCTCCATGACCTGGTACCAGGAGCGATACCCCCAACTCGTCGACGAAGGCAAAAACTACCAAGAGCTCCAGCAGGACTACCAGAGCGTCGTCCGACCATCCATATACCGCTGCTACTACCGCGCATACCGCACCAAAGACGGCGGACTGTGCCTCGGCACCCTCGACTGGGCCGCCCGTGCACGCCTCCTCAACCACCTCAACCTCGAAGACCCACGCGTCACCGACCCCGACTACGACTCCGACTCCCCCGAAGCCGAAAAACTCGCCGACGACATGATCGAGACCTTCGAGCGCATATTCGATTCCAAGACCACCGCCGAGTGGGTCGAAGAACTCAACGCCAAAGACATCCCCTGCGGCCCGATCCGATTCAACGAAGACCTCGTCTGGGACGAACAAGCCGTCGCCAACAACTACATCATCGAACTCGAACACCACACCGGCCACCGCTACCGAACCTCCGGCCCCATCCTAAACTTCACCGCCGGCATGCCCGACCTCAAAGCCTCCCCCGCCCTAGGCGAGCACAACTGGGACGTGCTTCGCGAAGCCGGCCTAACCGACCAAGAAATCGCCGCCACCGTCGGATAAACGAATCTGACGGCACCGCCCACCCTTGCAAAAGGCATCGCCCCGGCAAATACCATCGTAGGTATAAACTACACCGCGACTCGATGAACTGAAGACCGTGAGGCAGAACAGGTGGCGATCCCGGGCGGTTCCGGGTCTCTTCATGTTCACGCTCGGCAGGAAATCCGACTAGGAAAAACCGATAACAATGGCCGTCAAGATACAAGACGTCTTGAAAATGGACATAGTGTTGGTTGGTGTTGGTTTGCTCCGGACTCAACAAAGCCTAGACGCTTTTCTGGATTCGGTCAGCAAAGAAGGGGTGGTTGAGCCCCTGAACGTCGGCCCAAACATTCAAGTACCTGGTATCAGGATCGCGTTCAACCGCGACCGCATATCGGTTGTGCTGTCTCAAGGCAGGTCGATCGTTGTTCAAGAGTACCCAGATCTGTCAGGCTTGAACCAATTGGCCGAAATCGTGAAAACCGCCATAGATCACACGCCCCCTAGCGAGGAGGTGCTTGTTGCTGTCGGATTCAATGTCGACTTGGTTTACGACCAAGAATCTGGGATGGCGGCGTCGGCGTATATTGCCGAACGGTTGTTGACTGAACATGCTTTTAAATCCGGCGGTTGGCAGTTGACCGCAGGGGCGAATAGGACGGTTATTGACGCAAACGGGCCAAGGATTACGCAATCTGTCGCGCCGCGTTTCAACGACGCATCGACAACAAAGATCTTCGCTAGTCTAAATCTGCACACCGCAACCAACAAGATGCCACAACATTCAGAAATCGTTGCGTCTTTGCAGTACGCGTGGAAAATGATCCACGATTTCCCGGTTCGATTTGATGAGGACATTGCCGATGTCTGACATAACCACAATAACGGGTGAACGTAGCAACCAAGCCCCCGAATTTCGATCCGCTCCGCTCGAACTGGCATGGGCGGATGATTGGCCTCGGCTTCCAGCGGTTGACGAGTATCGCACCGCTCACATGGCTCAATCAACCAGCATTGGCGCCTTTTGTCCATACTGCGAAACAAGCTCACCTCATCAGCCGCACCATTGGAATCGGCAGGCGTTTGGACCAACTCATGAGGTTAATGCTTATCCGCTTTCAGCGTACGCAATTCAGAAATCGCAGATCATTGGCGGCATCGCCTATGTCCTGGTGAGGCCACCATACGCCGAGCATTCGAGCGCCGGCGACGCGAGCGATTTTGGTACGGCAGAAGTGCCGGAGCAATTGCAGGCAGCTCTTGACGACCTCGGGGTCGTAGCGGAAGAAGCCAGAATCGAACAATTCCCGATCCCACCTCAATCATTAGTCGATGAAGCAGAACGATTAATCCGGAAACTGTACTCCATTTACCCCGCCAGATACGAAGTATCAGCCGATCCAGACGGTGCCGTTGCCATCGATGTTCGAAATGGTCGTCGACAATGGTTATTGCTCTTGTGCGAGTCTGATGGTGGCGCATTGGTATTGTCTAATCTTGAGATCGGCGAAAGTAGCCGTTACATGTCAGTACACGAGATATCTGACAGTTTCTTGCGTGAAGCATTGGATCTATTGAAGAGCGGAACGCCTTAAATTCGATGATGGTCCCAAAGACCGTGGCAGGCCGAGAGCGGGTGGGGCGGCGCGTATCGTCGGAATCGAATGCTCGGAAAGCGAAACGCGGCAACTATAGTTACAGGGACTTTTTGCCGAACACCGGTGAACGGTATATGTCAGTCGACCGGTTAGATTTCGCGTCGACATCTGACATGACGAAAATCGTACGTCCATCCGTTTCAGGGATGGTTGACCAAAACCGCAGATGACATCCGACATTTAAATTGCGAGGTCAAATCTGATCCGAATCCGGAAAATCCATATCACGCCCTGATCATTCTGCCGACAGAAGTCACCGCCGACAGAGATCGTCAAAAACACAAGGCTCGCGAGTTGGCTGAAGTTTGCGAATGGAACGAACCGGTCGATGATTAGTCATGATTTACATCCCAATAGCGAAGTCTAAAAGCGCGCAAATAACCGAAGCAAAATGCCCCACATCTACCTAGCAACCCCCATCACCAGCGTTTCCGAACAGGACCGCCAAATCATCGTCCGCTGGTGCCGCTGGTACATCCAAAACAACCTCCCCGACAAAGAAGTCTTCTTTCCCGCCATCGAATACGACCGCGGTCCGGCGCGCGGCCCCACCCAGACCGAAGCCGATCTGATTGCCGCGAGAGACCGCAGCTGGCTGATGCTCGAAAACAGCCAAGAGCTTCACGTCCTCCATCCTGATCTCTCAACCAACCCAGCTATCGAGTTCGGCTACGCGATGGGTAGAAACCTCGAAAGAGTCGTGGTCATCGCATTTAAGGAGCGATTGAATGGGTCGCTCGAAAATTACCGGCTACGGCTGCTCATGCATCAGCCCGACGTCGAATTCGTCGCACACAGCGTGCTTGAACTTGGATTGGGCTCTACGGACACTGCTAAATCTTCGCAAGGATTCCTTAAGAAGAATTAGCACGTTATAGATTCTCAATGTATAATAAGACTTATGCCCGTATCACTTCGTAAGATATCCATACGAAGATTTACATCTCAGCGGAGGCACACCTCATCATGCGTCGAGGACCTACCGGCTCCTATGAAACTGCAGCAGACCGCGATCGCCGCGTCAGCGCATTCCTGCCCAAACCACTTCCCCCCGATCCACCTGTCGAGATGTCCGGCGAGTTGTTGGCGAAGTTCGCCGACGCGCTGACTGCGATTGGCGGGTTGAACACGTTGTCGTTGAATCTCCCGAACGCCGACTTAATGATCTACAGCTTCCTTCGCAAAGAAGCGGTCCTCTCGTCCCAAATCGAGGGAACACAATCTAGCCTCCCAGACCTCTTCATGCTGGAAATGGGCCACAAGCTCGAGGAAGTGCCCATCGACGACGCCAAAGAAACGGTCAATTACTTGAACGCGCTCCGTTACAGCACCGGCCGGCTCGCCGAAGGTGAAAGGATTGACACCGCGTTGATCAAAGAGATCCATCGGAGGCTCTTGCAAAGCGGACGAGGAAGTTCTAAACAGCCGGGTGAATTCCGCAACCAGCAGAACTACATCACCACACGCGACGGGCGACCGGTTATCACGCCACCGCCACATCAACGAATAGGCGCATGCATGGCGGATCTGCTCGACTATATCAAGGGTGATGCCCCGCGATCCCGCATGATACATCCTCTCATACGTGCAGGCACAGCCCACGCGCAGTTCGAAACCATACATCCCTTCCGAGATGGTAATGGTCGTGTCGGACGGATGATCGTGCTCTTGATGTTGCTACAATCGGGCTTGCTCTCAGTACCGACGCTCTATCTGAGCCTACGTCTCAAAGATGAGCGGAGGCGCTATGGCGAATTGCTGAATGAGGTTAGATTCGAAGGCGATTGGGAGGCTTGGCTCGGCTTCTTTTTTGAGGTCGTGAAGGATGCTGCCGATGCCGTAATCGAATCGACGACCCAGCTCTCCGACATCTTTGCGGATGACCGTGCGCGCATCGAGAAAACAGGCCGCCGTCGCTTCACCGCGCTTCAAGTCCACGACATCCTCATGGAGCAACCTTACCTCCGCATCAACGACATCCTCAACCGGACCCAGTTGTCACGCCCCGGCGCAACCGCCGGCATCCAAACCCTCGCGGATCTCGGAATCGTGCGCGAAATCACCGGCAGTGTCCGCAATCGCGTCTTCGGCTACGACCGATACATGGACGTGCTCGCGACCGGCGCTGATCCGCTGTAGCTACATAGAGCGGCTAAATCTTCGCAAGAAATTCTTAAGAAGAATTAGTACGTTATCGCTTCGCAAGAAATCGTTACTAAGATTTAGCGGTCGTCGTCTCACCGATAACCCGGCCCTCGACCCCGCACCCAAGCATGCGCACGAGCGACCTCCTCGTCCAATTCGACGCCCCAGCCAGGTTTCGTCGGGATGTCCAGAACACCCCCATCGTGGAAGGTCAACGGACCGCCAGTCAAGTCGTCCTTCCACGGAACATCATCGATGTCGATCTCGCAGATCCGCACATTCGGCACCGTCGCGCATAGATTAAGTGCCTGCATCGTCGATAAATGAGAGTAGTAGTTGTGCGGAGCCACATTTATCTCATGCGATTCCGCCAACATCGCAACATCCCGACCCCGAGCAAACCCCTGCCAAGGAACATCGATCATCGCTACATCCATAGCCCGAGCCGCCAGATAAGGTCGGTAGTCCCGGATCGTAAACAAGTTCTCCCCAGACGTAATCGTGCAACTCGTGCTGTCCTTAACCTCCTTCAACCCATCAACCTCGTACATATCAATCTCAATCCACATCATGTCGAACTGCTCGAGAACGGCGCAGATCTGTTTGGCGGCCTGCGGTTTGACGTTGAAGTTTAGGTCGAGGGCGATCTCGACATCCGGCCCCACAGCCTCCTTAAAAGTGCCGATGTATTTCTCAACATGCCGGAGCAACCCCGGTTTTATCGTCTGATCCGGAGCATCGGTGCCGAAACCGTATCCATATCCATGGTTGTTGTCATCGAAGAAGATAATGTTCGTCTTGAGCGCCTTGAAACCTCGTTCCTTAACCTCCTGACCCAAGTCGGTCACTGCTTGAAACGAGTCCATCGGCGGCGCACCAATGAGTTCATGGTTACGTGAACGGGAGGAACCGCAGTGCGACCAGTAGACCTGCTGGCGCTTCCGTGTCGGCCCGCCAAACAAGCTATGGACGGGCTCGCCCATCGCCTTGCCCTTGATGTCCCACAAAGCAAGCTCCACACCCGCGATCGCCCTCGCTGCGATGCCTCCAGGTGCTTGACGCGACATGCGATACATGTCCCAGTACCGAGCCTCAACCGCCAAGGGATCTTGACCCAGCAGGATCGGCTCGTAATCCGACACAGTGCCGACAACTCCGTAAGGGTTCCGGCCATCCGACATCTCCCCGTAACCGGTTATCCCCTCGTCCGTTCGGACCGCGCAGTACTGCCACGGACGCCAACCAGCATCGACTACGAAAGTCTCGATTTCAGTGATCTTCACGTTGCAACTCCCAGTTCCGCGGGCGACTAAATGGCTTGTCAATTGACTAGATGGTAGGATACAGTAACCTCTCGGCGACACCTAGAATCGTCGGCGATAATAGTCGTAACGGGGGTTATACCCGTTGCACCGAACACCCAAATTGGCTTGAGCTTCGCCGTGGCAACCGAAAAATCCACACCAAAAAAAACCTCGCTAGCCCTAACCAACGGGTACGAGCCCGGAATGTTCGACGCCGGCGCTACTCTCGACCGCTCGACTAAGGCTCGCATAGCCGACAGCGTGAACCAGATACTCGCGGCGATCGGTCCCGAGAACCTTGACCAGCAGGGCACCGAGCGCACTCCGCTCCGCGTCGCCGAGATGTTCGACGAGTTGCTCAGCGGCTACTCGATCGACCCCCAGCAACTGCTAAACGGCGCGCTCTTCGACGTCGAATACGACCAAATGGTGGTCGTGAAGTCCATTGAGTACTACAGCCTTTGCGAGCATCACCTGCTACCGTTCTACGGCTACGCGCACGTCGGGTATCTTCCCGACAAGAAGGTCGTCGGCCTTTCCAAGATTCCTCGTATCGTCGACATGTTTGCCCGACGTTTGCAGGTGCAGGAACGCATGACGCAGGAGATCGCAAGCTTCCTCGACTCGTTGATCGAACCGAGGGGCGTTGGCGTGGTGGTTGAAGGCACGCACATGTGCACCGTGATGCGGGGCGTGCGAAAGCAGGACCCAAGGATGATTACCAGCGCGGTGATGGGGTCCTTACGCAACAACGCCGCCACGCGCGACGAGTTCATGGAACACCTTCGCAACACCTCGATTTGAGCTCATGTTGCCCTCTCCACTGACCGTTGAAACTTTCCCAAAACCACCTCGCTTTATCGAGAGTGCTTTAAGGCCAGTGTTGCGAAGTTTAACGAACGAAACGTGTATCATGACGTTTCGCGGGATCGAACCACCATCCAACTACCTGAGTTGTCCTGAAAGAGCTGTATAATGCTGATGTATTTGTTCAATATAGAGGGTGGGGGTAGACGAAGTTTACTTGCTCGGTCGAGACTAGCACGTCGAGTAACGGTTTCATCATTTTTTGCAGTCTTAGCGCTTTTTGTGCTTGCGTCAGCGGATTCGGATGTCCGCGTCTTAAATGCCCAAGGCCCGTCTGGAGGCATCTGCGGGCGTACCGACCAAATCCAAATAGGTATCCAGGCTAACCTTGCAGACGCTTCACATACGGTAAACGGGTCCGCAGTTCCGTTGCAAGGCTGCCAGATCTATACACCTGAGAACATCGCGAACCTCAAGGTAATGCGGCGCGTCCGGCAACCAGCACTCACGTCTTTGAAGTCGGGCGATTTCGCCGGTATGACGGGGCTGATGACGCTTGATATCCAGAACAACGAGATCAGCGAATTGCCGGCAGATATTTTTGACGGTCTTGACGCGGTGACCGATCTGCGATTCGGCGGCAACAACATCGAAGACTTACCGTCTGGCGTTTTCAGCGGCCTGCCCGCCTTAAGGATATTGGTCGGGAATGACAACCGACTGACACATTTCAAAGCTGGTTGGTTCGACGGTTTCCAAGGCTTCACGAGCGGTACAGCCCGCCTCGAATTCGCCGGTAACCAGATTTCTACCATCGATTCCGACGCGCTCGATGGAATGACCGCACTGTACAGGTTCGACTTCAGCTACAACCAAATCCGGTCGTTGCCGGCGGAGCTCTTCGACGGTTTATCGTGGATGAGATTTGTTTCGCTCCACTTCAACGATCTCGAAACTTTGCCGGCGGGACTTTTTGACCGCATGACTTCCGACGGTTCAGTTGGCGACAACACCACGCTTACGCAAGTAAACGTCAGCGACAACAATTTGCGCTCCTTGCCGTCCGGCATCTTCGACAAAGTCAAAAGATTAAGCCAAGCGCGACTTCACAACAACTCGCTAACGTCGCTGCCGAGCGGTCTGTTCGACAACAACGCCGAGTTGTACGGAGTGCGGTTGTTCAACAACCAGTTGGCATCGCTACCGCAGGGTCTGTTCGACAACAACCCAATTTTGTTGAACCTACACCTGAACGACAACCGCATTACATCGCTTGACGGTGTCGGTTTGGACAACAAAGGTGAGTTGTTAAATTTCTACGTGAACAACAACGCGCTGACGCAGTTTCCCGATGCCTTTGTGACGAACTTTATCGACGACACCATCGAGCTTTCCCCCAACAATTGCATCGGGAGTTTCGCGTTCGACAACAATCCCTTGTCCGAAAGCTGGATACAAAGCGGAAAGCTGAGCGATATCCTAACCGCATTCGGGCGTCGTACGGGAGGTTGCGAGGCGACGGAGTTAGTGTCTCACGATAAATTCGCCCGCCGTTTGGGTGTTGGCGGAATCGACTTGGATGTCGAGGTCACGGGCCGAGGCAAAACGGCTTGGCAACTGCTCCTCGATGATTTCGCAGCAGCAGACCGTTATCACGCGGTCAACCGATTCTCGTTCGGATGGGACGGGCAGGAGGTCGATGGCGCCGTTATTGGAGCGTTGCCAACCACACTCGAAGAGATAAAGATCCAAGACTCCAGATTCGACTCTTCCGTCACAGGCGCATCGTTCGCTCGCTTCACTAAGAGGGGGGGGGTAATCTCTCAATACAACTTCCGTCGCCTCTACGACCCGTTGCTAAGAATCGACTCGGGTGGATTACGGGGGTTGCCAGGATTACAAATGCTCAGGCTCGACAACGTCGGCTTGACCGGCAACGCTTCCGGAATCCTGACCGGGCTTCCCGACAGCACGATGCGCCTGTTGGCGGTGACGAACAATCCCGACTTCAACCAGATTCCAGCGGGCGTCAAAAGCTTGACCAACTTGGTGGGCTTGGACCTCAAGTCCAACGGACTCGCTTCGCTCGACGCCAACGCCCTGCAGGGTTTGTCCAGCCTGCTATTCCTGTCGGTCGAGGACAACGACATCACCACGTTGCATGAAGACAGCTTCAACGGTTTGCGCGCCTTGCGAACGTTGTTGATGGACGACAACGATATCGCGACGCTCCCGGGCGATCTGTTCTCGGGTTTGCGCGCCCTACGGAATGTGCATCTGAACGACAACGAGCTATTAGGTTTGCCCAGCGGACTGTTCAGCGGAGTATCCACCTTAAAGACGATCGATTTGCAATCCAACCCCGGATCGCCGTTCCAGATCGGCGTCTCGGTCGTGGATGACGCTGCCGATGCCACGATGAAACAGTTGCATGTCCGCGAGGGCGCGCCCTACAACTTCGTCGCGAAGGTCGTCAAGGATGGCGCGGTCTCGTCGGTCGTGCCAGTTGACGCGGGATCGACGATGACGACCGATGCGTTTACGATGCCGGAAGGCAGCGAAGTCGAATTGCCTACCGCGTTGAGAGGGGAACGAACCAGTCCCTCGTGGGGAGGGGGAGGAACCAGTCGCTTCCAGTTGTGTCTCGGTCTGGAGGAGTGTTTCTCGGGTTTCGAGTTCGTGCTGGATCCGAAGCCGAGCATCGTCAGCATGCGGTTCGACAACCCGAACCAGCAGTTCACAGCGGGCGACAAGTTGCGCTTCAAGATTCAACTCGACCGCGACGTCGTGGTGAAAGGAAAGCCGCAGTTCAGCTTCATGCTCGGGGACGAGACCAGATATGCGGTTTACGTCGAAACAACTCCGAGCGGCATGCTCTGCTTCGAGTACACGCTGCTGGAGACGGATCGGGCACCCGATCGAGTTTCGCTGGAATCGAGCATGTTGCGCTACCCGCCGGGATCGTCCATCGAGGACTCGACGACCGGCACAGTCGCGGCGACCAGCCTTACTTATACCTATGACACGAGTCGTGCGCCAATATCGAGGATCGAACCGACGATCCGGTCCGTGACGGTAAGTGCGGGCGATCTCATCCGCATAGGCGTCGACGTCTATGGAGCGCAGGACATCAAGGACAACGGCCTCGCCGACGGTATCGGGTTCCTGTGGAGCGACGGGGACGGCGGCGGCGAATTCAACGGGAACGGCCGCGAGGTCATCTATGCTGCTCCGGAACTGCCCGGCACATACACCATAAGCGTGTCCCCGGCGTTCTGGGCTTGCCGGGCCCCCGCGACGGACGAGATCCGGTGCGAGGCCAAGTTCGAGATTACAGTCCGGCGCGCGTCCGCGGCGGTCGAGCCGACGCCGGAGCCTCGCAACCCTGAAGGCGAAATCCCGACGGTGCTGGCGGATTCAGAAGGCGAGCAGTACCAGGTCTTCACGCCGGAGGGCGGCGGCACATTCACCGGCGACGCTTCGTCGCTGGAAGCAGGGCCGGGCGCAGTGCCTAACGGCGAGATAATCGGCTTGAGGATAGCGGAAGGCGATGCCGCTACGAACACGGGCAAGACCCACCAGCGCTACAGCCTCGGCGGCAGGATGTACGGAGTGCACGTCGTCGATGGCTCCGGCGAGATGGTCAGCGAGTACGTCCTGGACACCCCGGCACGGGTATGCGTGCCGCTCCCGGACGCGTTGCGTTCTAACATCTCCGACCTCGCGCTGGTAGCGATCAACAGTGACGACTCGCTCATGATACTCGCCGCGCAGGTTCGCATCTCCACGGCCGGCACGACGGTCTGCGGCAACCTCAGCAACCTGCCCGCCTCCGTCGCCGTCGGAAGCGCTGGCGCTCCAGCGGCGCTCCCGACCGCAACGCCCGAGCTCGCGCCAGAAATACCCGACACCGGCGGCACCGCGCCGACCTCGAACTTCGCCTTCTGGGCCCTGCTACTCGGCACCGCGGCCGTCGCCGTCGTCACCTTCATCGCCATAGGCCGCCGATACCGACACAGAGCCGCCACCAGCCCCGGCCGCCCCTAAAACACCAACAACGACCAACAACCATCAGCAACCTTGAGGCTTTCTCTCGCAGGGGAAGGGAGAAAGTCAACGCCCAGAGGTCCCCTCTGGCGAGCCATCGCCCTCCCCTGCACGGGGAGACCAAGAGGGATCAGGGTGAAGGTGACAAGAACGGCGTCCGGGAAGATTTTCAGACGCCGTTCTTATTTCCACGAGACCTTTGCAAAACATCATCGGTCAGATCCGTACGATGCAGGGTTCCCCGCTCGCGGGGAAATGCCCGAAGGACAAAGGGCGCGCGCCGATCGCACCACCGCCCGTACCTTTGGATTCCGGCCTACGCCGGAATGACATACTTCTGCAAAGGCCTCACTGTAAAGGAGAGAAGCTCATCGGGAGCAAGAGCTTGTTTTTCTGCGTGAGCGGAGCGATGCCGCCCGGAGGGGGCCACACGCCTTTGGCGCGAGTTTCGGCGCGGATGGCGGCGCGTTGGTCGTAGCTCTCGTATGCCCACATGTGTATCCATGTGTTGAGTGCCCCGAGTTCGGAATACCACGCGCCTACCAGCGGCGAGTATTTTTCTCGCTCCCCGATATGTTCACCCCAGTTCGCAATAACTTTAGGAATATCCGGTGGTGCATAGGTGTAGATGCGCATTTCATACACCGGACCCAGCTTGGCTTCACCGCGGTTCTTCATGAACGGAGCAGGAAGAAATATCTCGGACCGCATCGTGTTAATGAACTCGGCGTTGTCCGGCGGCCACACTCCATCCTCAGCGACCTGCGTACGAATCTTCCTACGTTGCTCTAGGTCATCGTAGGGCCAGACATGGACTACCTCGTTTACTGGTCCAACTTCAGTCGTCCAAAAGCCGAAGAGCTGCGAGTAGTTCTGACGCCCCTCTTTTATCTTCGCCGCCGCCCTCTCCTCGAACAAAGGCACTGTCCTCGGCTTGAGGTCATACGTCCTGAATTCGTAGATCATCTTAGATTCCTTGATCAACTCAACTCTGATTGCCCGAAGGCTAACATGGAAGCGAGTATGGCGAGTCCCCGCTTGCGCCACCTATGTGGGTTCTGGTTTTCGTCGGAATGACGAGGTTGTGCAGACTTCTCTTACAAGGTAGGAAGCGTGATGAAGATCAAAGATTCGACTGCGCTGGTAACGGGCGCATCGAGGCGCATCGGGCGCGCCTTGGCTCTGTCTTTGGCGGAGAGGGGATGCCACGTCGTGGTCCACTACAACAACAGCACGGACGAAGCCCACGAAACCCGCGACATGGCACGCGGATTCGGCGTCAAAAGCGAAGCGATCCAAGCGGACCTATCCGACGCTGATCAATGCGCAAGTTTGTGGACCCGAACCGTCGAAAAGTGGGGAGAAATTCCACGCATCGTCATCAACAACGCATCGTTTTTCGACCGCGTCGGCGTTGAAGACGTTACACCCAACGAATTCGATCATGCGATGGCCGTCAACGTCCGCGCCCCCATGTTGCTGGCACAGGCAATGAACCGAGACCTGGCTCCGGATGACATCGGCAAGATATTCAACATTAACGACCGCCGACGGGTTTACCGGTCCCGTTTCACCTACGCCATAACCAACTCCGCTCTCACCGGCATGACAAAGGCGTTGGCGGTCAGTTTGGCGCCCCGGATCCAAGTCAACGAACTACGGTTGGGCGTGATCCTGCCACTATCCGACGACGGAACTGACGATGGCCCTTCGTATTCCAGTCGAACCCTTGGTCCCGCCCGGCGGACGGGCACATTGGATGAGGTCTGCCAAGCCGTCATCAGCATCATCGGCAACGACTATATCAACGGCGCCTCAATCAGCGTCGACGGCGGCCTGAGCGCGATCGACTGAACCTGTATGCGTCATCAGAAGCGCAGCGGCGACACAGATACGAAATTCGGCAATCACACTGCAGAAATCCGCGCCAGTGACTCCGCGGTTCATCGGTTTGCACAACGAGTACGGCGATCAGATATTTATCATTGCTATCATTGCGCCGCGCGTATCATCCTTTTGAGACGGAATCAATGCTAGACCCAATCCAGCAAATACTCAATCGGGCTGAGAACGAAAAGGAAGAGTCGGACTCGGCGTACTTCGACGCGCTAATGTACGCCGGCGAAATGATTTTCAAATTCTCGATCGCCGGTCTGGTGGCAGCGGTTCGTAACGACAAGGGTAGGCACCGGTATCGCCAAGAGTACCGCTTGGTTCGCGCCGACGGTTTGGGCGACTGGGAACGAACACTAAATGAAGTACTTACCGGACCCAGCGCTCAGTTCCTTGATCCTGAGGTTTATCTCACACAAAACCAACTGATAGAGTGGTTGCCGGCAACCAGTTGGCAAGCCAGAGCCGTAGAAGATATATCTGAAGCTCTCAAGGCGGTTTCATTAGAACCAATCCAAACCAACAGGCGCGGCGTTCAAGGTCTCCATTGGTTTAAGGCGTTCGTAAGGCTCCGCAATGGAGCACGAGCACATGGGGCACCGTTGGCAACTGTTAAGGCCGATGCATGCATGCCGTTGCGGAGATCAATCGCAACCATCGCTTCGAATCTGCACGTCTTCGAAGTGCCGTGGGCGTACATCCGCCAAAATCAATCCAACAAGTACCGCGTTAGCGGTTGGGGCGCGACTAACGCCAAGCTTGAGGCGTTAGGACGCGAGACCAGCTATACGTATCCGAACGGCGTTTACGTTGGACTAACAGATCTACGAAAAACCGAATTAATCGATTCAAAACCAGAAAAGACGAACTTCTGGATAGCAAACGGTCGCTTTGACGAAAAGAAATATGAAATGCTTTGCTACTTGACGAACGAACGTCAAGATGCGCCATCTGAAAAGTACCTGGTGCCTGCCGATCAACTTCCACCCAGCGAAACTCAAGGATTGGGTCAGCTGGACGTAAGGGAAAATACCTTCCATAACCTTCCCCGTCTACAAGGCGATTACGTTCAGAGACCGGAATTAGAGAAGGAACTAGAAGAACTGCTCCGAGCAACGGATCACCACTTCACCGTAACCTTGACCGGCCGTGGCGGGATCGGCAAAACTTCGACAGCCCTGAGGGTGCTCGACACGATGATGATGTCTGATTCGTGCCCGTACAATGTCATCGTTTGGTTCAGTGCTCGGGATGTCGACTTGCTTCCAGACGGACCGAAAGAGGTGCAACCTCACGGAGTCTCAGTTGAAGATTTCGCCGACGAGTACGTCCAGCTGCTCATGCCGGGAGAGCGGAATAGCGAAGGATTCAAAGCAAAAGATTACCTTGCTCAACAACTGTGTGATTCAGATTTCAAAAAACTGTTCGTGTTCGACAATTTTGAGACAACCACATCTCCGTTGGAGGTTTTCCGTTGGTTGGACCTGTACGTACGCGGTCCAAACAAAGTACTGATCACCTCTCGAGACGGTCGTTTCACCGGTGATTACGTAGTCCGCGTGCCCGGAATGTTGCAACGGGAAGCTGAAGAATTGATTCACCAACGCGCATCGTATTTGGGGATTTTCGAAAAGATTGACAAGACTTATACCGAAAAGCTGATCGATGTGTCCGATGGGCATCCGTACATCATCAAGCTAATGTTGGGTGAAATTGCACGAAATGACTCTCAGATCGGCAAACCCGAAAGGATCATGGCGGGACAAGAAGAAGCTTTGCGCACGCTATTCCAACGATCCTATGACCGCCTGTCAACGGCAGCACAACGCGTATTCCTGACGTTGTGCCGATGGCGTTCCAGCGTACCGTCGTTGGCACTCGAAGCAATTCTAATGAGACCTGCGAACGAACGAATCGATGTCCGTTCGGCGATTACCGAACTTGTCCAAACGTCGTTCATTGATCAAGTAACAGATCCCCAGTCAGGCGAGCCCGAATTGAGTGTGCCGTTAGCTGCGCGCCTGTTTGGCGCGCGCAAATTGCAAGTGTCGGTTTGGCGCGCTTCAATCGAAGAAGACTCGAAACTTTTGCAATTGTTGGGACCGAGCAGGCGACGAACGGCTCCCGAATTCGGCAGGCGAATGAAACAATTGTTTGATAATGTGGCTGACGAGATTTCTGTTGGCGAAAAACCCGTGAAAGAATATCTACCGGTATTGCAATTCATCACAACAAGCTACTCTCCGGGATCGGTGCTGCTCTCATATCGGGCCGCAAAGCTGGGATTGGGCGATGACGAACAGGAAAGGTATTTGGAGAATTACTTGGAAGGACCCGAAGACGCTGAATTCCCGGCATGGGAGGTATGGCGGAAAGTAGCGGATTTACGAAGAAGATGTGACGATATGAACGGCGAGCTGGATGCCCTTGCACACGCTTGTTCTTCAAATCGTACTCCCACTCAAGTCATGAGCGATTCCGCGAATCGAATCAATGGCATTCTCCGAGATATGAACGAGAATCCGTTGGACCACAACCAGGTCACGCGGGATGAGAAACAATTCATTATCAAAGACGTCGTCACGGCATTAGAACGAATTTTCGGAGATTTGGACGCTGCAGACCATTCTAGTGCGACTGATCTTTCGCGACTGGCGTGGTTGCAGTTGCATGTCGGTGATCTCGCCTCGGCTCTCGCCACGGCCAAAAGGGGTTTGGCAATCGACCCCAACAACACCCACTGCAAAAACCTCGTCGACAGACTTGAGGATTCGGCTTGACAACGCTCTTCGATGTCGGCTCGGATCGCGAGTGATCAAAAGCATTACTCGAGCGAATTTTGCACGTCCTCCTTGGCGGTTAAAGACTGCGTTAGGCTGAGCGGGTCGCCCAAATCGTAGCCAAGCATTGCGACAACGGCGGATTACATTTAGTATTGCGCTCGCGCGGACGTTTTTATGTATCCCATCGTCCGCTAAGTACGTGTTGGGCCTCGATGCGCAAAACGTTGATCACGATAGACGGCCACATCGGCTCTGGTGCCTTTGACGTTGGCAGGAAGATCGCCCGGATGTTCGGGTGGAAGTACTTTGACCGCGTTCGTTTGCGCTCGGTGGACGGCGATACTGACGCAATCGCGCTAGCCGCGGCGGGTGCGGCACCGCAGGCCGAATTCTCCGAGCGGTTGTGGACGTGGGTCGAACGGGCCGCATCATACTTCGCCATCGGTGCCGCGGGCGACGACCCGCTTCTGCAAGGCGCCGCCGACATTCACATGCCGCTGACTTGGGACAGGAACGGACCGTTGGCCGTCAACTCGCTCGAAAAGGCTTACGACCTGAATCAAGTCGCGAAAGACGGCAACGCGGTGATCGTGCATCGCGCCGGGGCCGTGGAACTCGCCGACATCGAACAAGTTTCACGCGTCGGCATCTTCGCCGAGTGGGATGACAGAGTAAGACGGGTCATGGCGCGAGAAGGATTGCACGATGCCGCTCTAGCCGAACGCATCATTACCGAGCGTGAAAAGCTGCAGAGAGAATACTTCCACAAGATGCACCGCGCGGATCCCGAAGACCCAGACATCTACGATTTCGTTATCAACACCTCAGACAACAATATCGATGTCGCCACGATCCAAGTTTCGCGCTACGTTAGAGAAGCCCGCGACGGCGTTCCAGTTTGATCATCGCCTGATCCCGGATTCAATCAGCATCTGACTGGGGCAACAGTCCCTGAGACATCATCTCTTGCGCCTCTCGCAAGTCTTTGTGGCTGTCGACTGATATCCAATTCGCACGCGATTTGACAGCCCGCATTCTCTCTTCGCTCACCAACCGAGGAAACGTCGTCGTTTCATGGTCGCCGACATCCGGCAACGCACCCCCAATGCCGCGTTCGAAGATGTAAATGCCTCCATTTATCCAGAACGGCAATTCCGTCTTCTCGGCGAAACTCGTCACCACTCCGTCATCGGACACGAGGACGACTCCGAACGAGCTGACATATGGTATCAACGTTATGGCCGCGGTTGCATCGTGTTCGCGGCGCTGTTGAACGAGCGTTGCCAACGGCTGATCGCTCAACACGTCGCCGTTGACGACGATTACGTCTTCAACGTCTTTGGGCACCAAACCCATCCCTTGCTTCACAGCGCCGCCCCTGCCAAGCGGTTGATCCTCTGGCGAATAGTGGGCGCGAAATCCAAACCGAGAGCCATCGCCAAAGTACTCTTCGACCTGCTCCGCCCGGTAACCGGTCAGGAAAACGATGTCGGTAACGCCGTTCTCACATAGCCAACTCGCCTGATGCTGTAGCAACGGCACACCGTTGACCGGCACCATCGGCTTGCAGATATTGTCAGTCAGCGGCTTCAGCCGCTCGCCACGGCCTCCGGCGATCGTCAATGCCCACATTAAGCGTACCCCCGGCGTGCCCGGTCAATTGGAGTTCAGCCATTCCCAACAGGCATCGATCTCTTCCTCAGTCATCGGCTCTTGGACCACTATCGAGGGCGACGCAGGTTTGTCTTCCGAGCCATCCCCCATCCACTTCGGCCAAACGGCAATGCCCGCGCCCAGCTCCTCACGAGTTATCTCGACATCAGAAGGACGCCACCGAACCTTGCATTTATCCAGCCACCCCGTCAACGTTTCCGGGCTCTGCTGCGTACGCCAAGCGATAATCACGGCGCCAAGTGCACACATCTCGCCATGAATCCAGTACTTGTCGTTTGCAATCTCGACGACGAAGCAGAACGCATGATCCGCGCCCGGAGCACGCTCGTCTTTCACCAAAGCATCGTCGCGCGCCTGCACCGCCGACATGATCACCTTGACCGACGCGGGCGTAAGTTCGCCATCCGCGTCGAGAGACGCAGGAAATTCGTTGACGATTTGGTCGTACAGCGCTATCGATCTCGCCGTCTTCGATTCATCTACCGGACCGGTCTTGCCTAATTCGGCGTTGCGCCGCCACTCCGAAAGTCCCGCATATCCACACAGAACATCGCCCAATCCCGCCGTGTTCAATCGCTCCGGCGCCCGCAGCACGACATCGTAGTCAACCAATACGTGCTCGCAGTTCACCACCGCCAGCTGTCCAATAATCTGTCGACCGTCCCAATCCGCAACGAACCCATGAATGATGGCACCCGTGGAAACAACCGTAGGCACTTGAACCAGCGGCTTCCCCTTGCGGTGCGCCACCAGCTTCGCATGATCCAACGCCCGACCGGCACCGAGACCCACGACTAAATCGATATCGTCAGGTAGTGAGTCGGAGACTTCAATCAGGTGCGTCCGGTCGAGCCACTCGTTGATGCCGATGCCTGCCGGCTCGTGGTCCAGCTCGTCCTTCGTCGCCACCCATGCCGAGGGCGTCGTGATAACAACATACCGCCCCCAATTCGCAGAGTCTGATTTGAGCAGACCGTGCCCAAATCGAATGTCATAATCCCGTGCAAGTTTGGCTTCAATCATCGCTATCTCTCACTGTCCGAATACCGTCGCGCGTGAATAAGGTTACTCTAATGTCGATAGGGCGATGCGAAGCAGATGAACGATCGAAAGCCAAGACATTGGAGCAACTGCTGGTTGGCAGGAATGCTCGGATTCTTCCTCGTGTCTGGACGTCCGAACCGTCGAGACCCGGGCAGCGATGACGGCACTCCGACAGCTCAACCAGTTCCAGCAATGGACGCATCCGCGGGCGCGTCACGTAACGTAACGGATACCGTTGCCGCCGAAGAAGATCCCCCCGGCGATCTGATTCCTCAAATGTCCACTAATACCGACGGCGACGTATATCAGACCGCCACCAATCCGTTGGAGCAGATTACCCGCGGTCAGTGGCTCATCGCCGCCGTCGTGCTCATCGCCGTCCCCATCGTCGCATATCTCGGCACCTTCTATCTCTACCCCTATGTCCAAGACCTGATCGAAGGCGAATCACCCATCGACGCAGTTCTTGCCAACTACGGTGTCGATCAAGATGCCGAGACTCAACTCCTCGCCATCAGACGAGGCGATCTCGTCAATTCCGTTTCCGTCAACGGAACCCTGGAATACGCCAACCGCGAACGACTGTCCTTCGGCACATCCGGCACGATCGATTCGATCGAAGTCGAAGTAGGCGATTTCGTGTTGGAGGGCGACATCTTGATGTCACTCGATGACGAAGCGATCGTCGCTGCGAATGAAAGCCTTCAAAACGCCAGCGTCGCACTCCAAGACGCCGAAGACAAGCTAGACGAGCTGATAAGCCCGGATGATAAGGCCATCAGCGACGCAACGCTAAAAGTCCTGAACGCGCTTCAGACATTGGCCGACGCCGAAGACGCACTAGCGGACACGTTGCAACCATCCAACGCAGACCTCGTTACCGCCGAACTCGAATTCGCCAAAGCGACGTCGGAATTGGAAACAGCACAGGAGAACCTGTCTGCGCTCTTGGAGCCGACAGATTTCGATCTCGCGAACGCGCAGCTCGAAGTTGCCGAAGCTGAAAAGGCGTTAGCCGACCTGATCGACGAATTCGCCGGCCTGATCGCACAAGATAGCGCCGCCATCCGCGCCGCCGAACTCGCAGCCACCGAAGCCGACCAATCACGCGACGACGCGGTTACGGCATTCGAGGAGACGCTGAGCGTCGACGAAGTCGCAGTAAATCAAGCCGAGCTCGATCTGGAAAAAACAAATCTCGCATTGGCTGAAGCGGAACAGGCGATTGTGGACGCTCAAAAGGAGTTGCGTGACGCCGAAGAGAACGTTGGCAACGAAATAACAGCCAAGAAACTGGAAATTGCCCAAGCGGAAGCTGCGGTCGCCACCTCAAAGCTATCCCGTTCCGATGCGCAAGAAGCATTCGGGGCAACCAAAGAACCGTTTGACGAGGAAGAAGTGGCAGACCTACGCGAAGAGATCACCAAAGCCAAAAACGACATCAAAGTTGCGGAAGATCAATTACGCCGAATCGAGATCGAAGTAGGCGCCGACGTTCGCAAACTCGAATTCGATCGTTACAGGGCACGAGACACGTATCAAAACGTGTTCTTCAAGTGGCTGGGAATGGACATCTCTGGGTATGAGTGGATACGGTCCCCGGGCGAGATATTCGCCGACATCGGCAAAACGCTGTCAGAGATCATGGACCCCGGCGCCAATCCAGGAGGCCCGGGACAACGAAATTCGGCGTCCGAAAACTGGTTCGTGGACGATCCGACGACTCCTTGGGATGAAGCCGTAGTTTCGACTTGGACCGTGTTCTTTCTGACCGAGCTCAGGTTCGACTGCACGGAAAACGGCACTGGTATCACCTCCGAGTGCGTGAACGTCGAATTCGACGACGGATGGGATGACCTCCTCACGAAAACCGAGGCCTACCAGACCGCTAAGTTCGCAAATTCACAACAGTTCGACAATACCCAAGACGCGCTCGAAAACGCCAAATCTTCGTTGGAAGACCTCGAGGAGCAACTCCAGGAGGCTTTGACACCGGCAACTGAAGACGAAATCCTCGATTCATTCGCCAAGCAGAAAGTCGCATACTTCGCACACGTAGACGCGCAGAACAAATTGGAAACGCTGTTAGAAGAGCTAGAGCAACTCGAACCGCAATTGGAAGCGCGCCGCACCGAGGCCAGCATATCGCGTGATGTAGCGAAAGAAGCATTCGACGTTGCTGTTAACGATGTGTTGGATGCGCAGGAACACCTCGCCGACCTCCGAGCCGGGCCTGATGACCTAGAAGTATCCATCGCGTTCTCGAAAGCTCAAATAGCCGAATCTGATTTAGGAGAGGCTATTCGGAATTTAGAAGCGCTTCGAGACCTCGAATCGCCGAGCATCGTAGTCGTCAATCAGCGCATCCAAGTCGCCAGAGCTGATCTAGAGGACAAGATCCGCACGCTTGAAAACCTGATCGATGGTGACGATGTAGCGATCAACGTGGCCCGAACCGGATACTTCGCCGCACAAGAGAATTTGGCCGACACGGTCAAGGCGTTGGATGACCTGGCCTCGCCCGATCCATTCGACATCGAACGCGCGCGCCAAGAAATCGCCGTCGCCAAAGCTGATTTCGCCGTCGCCGAAGCGGACCTCAACAGCCTGATCAACCCCGATCCGGCAACCGTCGCTCTTCGACGCGCCGAAGTCGCAACCGCCCGCGAAGAACTCGCAATCGCAATCGCCGCTACCCAAGGCACCCAGATCATCGCACCGTTCGATGGCGTAATAGCCAACATCCCCGTCGAAGAAGGCCAATCCGTCAGCAAAGCCGCCGCCGCGGTCGTCATCGCCGATCCTTCCATCGTCGAAATCTCTGGCACCGTCGACGAAGTTGACGTCCTCTTCTTACAAGTCGGAGACGCCGTCTCTATCGAACTCGAAGCCCTCGGCGACGAAGCCCTGATCGGACGCATCAGCGACATCGCAGCCTTCGGCGAATCCAACCAGGGCGTCGTCACATACCCCGTAACCATCCAAACCGACCAGCCCGCAAACACCCAACTTCCCGAAGGCCTCAGCGCCGTCGCGGAAGTCGTCATCCGTGAGCAGACCAACCGACTCCTAGTCCCCATCCAAGCCCTGTTCGGTTCGGTAAACCAACCCATCCTCCTCCTCTCCAAATCTGACGGCACACTCGAACCTCGAAACGTATCGCTCGGCATCTCCGACGACTTCTGGACCGTCATCGAAGACGGCGTCTCGGAGGGCGAGACCATCCTCATGACCGTCGTCGGTGCCGACACTAGCCAATTCGGCGGCTTCGGTGCCGTCAGAGCCTTCGCCGGCGGTGGCGGACCAAGACGCTGAGTCGCCACTCGCCGTCCCCAATGAGTCCATGACCAACGCCCTCAACAATCACGAACCCGTAATCCGCATCCGCGATGTCACCAAGATCTATGACATGGGCGCCGGAGTTATCCAAGTCCGAGCCCTAGACGGCGTCTCTATAGACATCGGTAACGGCGAATACGTAGCCATTATGGGTGCCTCAGGCTCCGGCAAATCCACGCTCATGAACATCATCGGATGCCTAGACATCCCAACAACCGGCACCTACCACATCGACGGACAAGCCGTCGAAGCAATGTCCAACGACCGTCTAGCCGACATCCGTAGCCGAAAAGTCGGCTTCGTATTCCAGACCCACAACCTCCTTCCACGCCTGACCGCACTGGCCAACGTCGAACTCCCCATGATGTACGGTCATTGGCCCAACCGACGAGAACGCGCCGAATCCGCCCTCTCCCTAGTCGGACTCGGTGACCGGACTCACCACCGGCCAACCGAACTCTCCGGCGGCCAACAGCAACGAGTCGGCATCGCGCGTGCCCTCGTCAAACAACCCTCAGTCCTCCTCGCCGACGAGCCCACCGGAAACCTCGACACCTCAACCTCCGCCGAAATCCTAAACATCATCTCCGATCTCAACCACGAAAACGGCATCACCGTCATCGTCGTCACACACGAACACGACGTAGCCGCCCGAGCCGACCGCGTAATCACCCTTAGCGACGGCCGCGTCATTAGCGACAAAAACCAAAACCACGCGCCCGCCGAATAACCCACCACCTCAGTGTCACCCCTAGACATAATCCGCACCGCCATCTACTCCCTGACGGCCAACCGCCTCCGTGCCGCGCTCGCACTCCTCGGCATCGTCCTTGGCGTCTGCTCTGTCATCACCCTCATGTCCATCGGGCGCGGATCCACCGACCGCATCACCGAACTCATACAAGGCCTAGGAAGCAATCTTCTGACCGTCGTACCAACCGAACAACCCATGACGCTAGACGATGTCGATGCCCTCCGCGACCCGCTCTACACACCTTCCATCAAAGCCGTAGCCCCTCAAATCGGCACCTTCGGAACCATCCACATCAACAACAACACGACCCAAGCATCGATCACAGGCATCACACCCGAGTACCTCAACGTCCGAAACCTCGACATGGCAACCGGCACATTCATCGGGGCACCCCACGTCGAAGCTCGCTCAGAAGTCGTAGTCCTCGGTGCCCAAGTCTCTGAAGACCTCTTCGGAAACCAAGACCCCACAGGCGCGGAGGTCCGCATCAACGGCCGGCGGTTCCGTGTCGTCGGTGTCCTCGCCAGCCAAAGTGGATTCGGATCGGTAGACAACGAAGCCTTCATACCCATCACCACCGCCTACTACCGCCTCTCCGGACAACGAATACCCGGTGGCGACATCAGGGTCGACCAGATCTCAATTCAGGTCCGAGATGTCGAACTAGTCGACCAAGCCATCGAAGAGATCGAGACCGTCATCCGCTTGAGCCATCGCATCACCGAAGCCGACGACTTCACCGTCTTCAACCAGCAGGAAATCCTCGACACCTTCGACGAAGCCAACCAGACCCTCGTCGTATTCCTCGGCGCCGTAGCCGGAATCTCGCTCCTCGTCGGCGGCATCGGAATCATGAACATCATGCTCGTATCCGTAACCGAGCGCACCCGCGAAATCGGAATCCGACAAGCCATGGGCGCCAAACGTCGCGACATCGTCGCACAATTCGTTACCGAAGCAGTATTCCTCACCGTCGGCGGTGGAATGATCGGCGGCATCGTGGGGATCGCACTCGCCACCGCCATCGACGGACGCTTCCTCATCGGCACCGAGTGGTCTACCCGCGTCACCAGCGACATCCCCATCATCGCCCTCATCGTATCCATAGCCGTCGGCCTCTTCTTCGGCATATACCCCGCCGTCAGAGCCGCAAGGCTAAACCCCATCGAAGCACTCCGATACGAATAATCGGGCACCTAACTCCCAATGGCGACTATGAAACGGCGACTATGAAACGGCGACTATGAAATGGTGACTACTAAATGAAAGGCAAAAGCCCGTTCGCAATCCTCTTAGCCGTCGTCGTATTCGTCGGTATCATCATCAGTGTCGTCGCAATCTTCATCGTGGGTGCACGGGACCCAGACGACGAGACGACACCTATCGCCTCAAGAAGCGAACTGCCCACACCGAGCACTCGCTCCGCGCCCGAGAGATCAAGAGCCGAGGGCAACGAGGCGTCGTCCGAAGCGCCCGAAGTCTCAACCGACGAGGATCCCGAACCCGACACCAAAAACGAGATCGTCGATGCCGAAACCGACGAACCTGAAGTCGTTGTCGATGAAGCGCCCAGTCAAGGCAGGCAGGGCGGATTCGCCGCCGGCGGAGGCCCCGGTGGCGGAAACTTCCAAGCCATTCAAGAGGCGATGGAGAACAACCCCGAAATCGCTGCTCTTTTGCAAAAAGCCCAATCCGGAAACATTAGCCAAGCCGAACAGGCTCGACTCCAAGAACTCATGCAGGAAGTCTTCGCTGAAGCCGGCATCGAAGCAGGCGGCGGCGGACAAGGCGGTGGTTTCGGCACACCACCCACTCAAGGCATCATCACCTACATCTTCGGCTCCACAATCACCGTCCAAGATCTCGAAGACACCGAAAAGACCACCGACGTAGAAGTAGGCGAAAACACGAACATCACCCTCATCAGTAGCCTCAACGTCTCCGAACTCTCAACTGGCACCAACGTCAACGGCGTCGTCAGACGCGGCGAAGGCGGTAAGATTTTCATCGTCAGCCTCGACGTAGCACCGCAAAACCCCGGCGGCGGGTTCGGTATTGGCGGTTTTGGCGCCGCAGGTGGGGACAACTCCGTCTCCGCCATCCAAGGCAACATCGCCGAAGTAGACGGCGACATGGTCCACGTCGAAACCACCCAAGGAACCCTCAGACTCACCGCCAACGAAGATTCCGTGATTCTCTCAACAACATCCGGCACGTTGACCGACCTCACCGAAGGCATGGGCGTAGTAGCCATCGGCCCTGTCGAAGAAGGCGCCATCCAAGCCCGAAACATCATCGCCGGCTCCCAAGAATTCATCTCCGAACAAACCGGCAACTTCCGCGGCGCAGGGCGGAGGGGGCAGGGCAACCAATAGAGCGCAAATGGTCGGCGAGCCGATTCAGTGCCAAAAAGGGTCCGCGAAAATCGGCCGCGCCCAAAATCACAAATTAGATTGTCTTCGCACAGATTGCAAAGACAAGACGAAACTTGGATTCTCGCGCCGTAGCATCTCGAACGTGTCAATACACTTGACGCCGAGATCAATGCACACGTCGGGCAGTTTAATGACGTCTCTAATGTTCCGAGCCGACCGTTCGAGCGTCACGATGGTGCAATCGTGAACCCTCGCGTACGCGATCTATGAACGGATAAATGCTCGTGTTGAAAGCGGCCTTTGCGGCATCGGTGTGGCGAAATCCAGCGTTGACGTGATCAGCGACTTCGCTCACTGACCTCAACGTCTCCTGATCTGTAGCCGCAATCAATCTCGGGGCTTTCGCGCTGATCCACTGTGACAAATCTGGATCCTGAGCGTCTATCTGGTCGGACACTTGATCGATGCTTAATACTGCGCCGGTGTTGCTCGCGGTTATCAGCCAGTCCCAAAACGCGGGACAAAATGTCAAGTCATATTATGTGCGATTAGCCGGGATCAACGCACTTGTGTCAAGCAAGTATTTCGCCAATCCTAGAAACCCAAAACTCTCGCAAAATTGTGAAACGTTGAACCCTTCTTTATCTCGAGCAGACCGAATGCCTCCGAGTAGGTCGTGTTCAATGCGAATGCGTCGCCGATTATTGCTCTGGCAAACCGCCTGTTGACCCGTAACGGTTTGGTGTACCGATAATTCCCCCTGGTTTTCTGGGTTTCGTGCCACTCATCGATTCACTAAACGCCGAAATATAGGCGCCGCGTCCGAGCATGCCCATAGAGCGAAAACGACGCAATATCACATGTTCGCTTACCTTGAATCGATTGCTCAAATTGCGTAACTGCGCCAATGGCGTTAGGGAATCGTTGATTTCGGATTCCAGCTCGCTTCGCGGAACGACGACCTCAGCGGCAACCGCATTGCACCATATCTCATCGGGATTGGTCGAAGTCGGTAAGGCATCGCTGTCGGATAACGCAGACTGCCCGCGCCATAGGTGCGCAAATTCGTGCGCCAAAGTGAACATTTGGGCAGTCAAAGCATCGGCCGCGTTTACAAATACGAGCGGGGCGTAATCGTCATGCAGAGCGAATCCCCGAAACTCGTTCCGATCAAGTGGGCGATGCGTGTTGCCGCCCACGATGCCGTTGACCATCACCAATATCCCAGCCTCTTCTGCACGATCCACGATTGCCCGTCGATAGGCATTCTGATCGCCCGAATTGCGTCGAACCTCCCGGCTCCAACCCAATTCATCGCGAATCAACGACGCAACATCGTCAGGACGATCATCGGTGCCGGCAGAACCTACGAAATCAAGGCGCGGGTATCCGCTGGACGCCGCATACCTGCGGTACCAATCCTGACGCCTTCGGCAGATGTACACCGTGTCTCGAAGATTTGGACTTATTTCTGCGGTGGCAACACTGCCAACGGTTCGGAAGTCAGGTATTGGCATTCTTTCGGTCGGTGGTTCGCTCAGGAACATGTACCCTTCCGCAGCGTATGCGTCATTGGCGAACGCCTTCAGTTGTTTCAACGTCGGTTGGATCTCGCCGTTCAACCAGCCGTCCAACTGTCCATGCTTGCCAAAAAGATACTCTTCGCGCCCCGACCGTTTGATAGACCATTCCAGAACCGACGGTTCAACTTGTACCCTCAATGTTGCCAAGTAGCGTATTTTCGCATACTCCAGTGACTAAAGGTCAATACGTTTAAAGTGCCATTCCCGCGCTTCCAAAAGACGCGATGTGCCCGTGCCATTCGTTGATCGATTGAAGTCATGCCTTGCCGACGGACCATGTCCGATTTTCGCTTCCGACCCGAGTTACATTTCGCAGTCGCCGCAACGAGACAAAGTGCATCGTCGCCTTTTCAGGCAACGATTTTACGATGTGGTTGACCTCCCCATGCCCGAACTACCCGAAGTCGAATCCATCCGACGCTACCTCGTCGCATCCAACATCCAAGGTGCCACCATCCAACGCGTCGAAATCGGTTGGTCCGACAGCATCGCCGCACCCGCCGCCGACATCGAGACCTTCGCCAACAAGGTCTCGAACACTCAGATCGGCAACCTAAACCGCCGCGGCAAATACCTAGTATCACCACTCATCAGCGTCAACGAAACCCAGCTTGATCTAGTCCTCCACATGGGAATGACCGGATCCCTCCACATCCGAAACCCCAACGACGACCCCGTCCGATACCGCCGAGCCGCATTCTACCTAGACGACAACCGACGCATCGAACTAAACGACTCCCGCCGTTGGGCGAGAATGTGGGCAGTCCCGGACCAATCGATGGCATTCCCGCGTTTGGCGCCCGACCCTTGGGACATCTCTCCGGATGAGTTCGTTGAACGCATCCGCGCCAAACGATCACGCATCAAACCGACCCTCCTCGACCAGTCGCTAATCGCCGGAGTCGGCAACATCTACGCTGATGAATCCCTTCACCGCACCGGCATCTCTCCCCTTCGACGCTGCAACCGAATAAGCGCCGGACGCCTCCAACAACTTCATTCCAACATCATCGCCGTCCTCGAACACGCGATCCAATACATATCCACACACCCAAGCGAAGACGGCAGCCCTTACGTCGTCGATGCCTATGATGACCGCATGAGAATCACACGCAACCCAACATCGCGATGCCCCGACTGTCGACACCCCGTCACGTCAAGACGAATCGCCGGAAGAACCGCATACTACTGCCAAAACTGCCAGCACTAAATCCACAACACCCACAGAACACCACCCACCGGCGACCCTCAACGTCGCCCGTCACCCCCTCTCCCACCGAGGGTAGAGGTGACTTGCCCCCATCCCCTCTCCCGCGACGGGAGAGGGGATGGGGGCAAGGGGGAAAAGGGCCGCGGTGCATCATAACCCATCAGCGCAATCTGCGTAATCTGCGGTTCAGACAACGCCCTTCCAAAAACTCCAACCCGCGCTTGATAAATATGTAACGTATGTTTGAATCTAACAACTAAGCACCACCGCCGCCGGCCATCGGCACCGGCGCCCAGAACATCGCCGCGTCGAGGGCAAGCGCACCTTTTTCGCAGGGATATCGACAACGAATATTGAACCCCGGTCTGCGGGAGGGACAACACAGGATCGTGTAAGCATCAGAAGCTTGCCCAAACGGTCCGCGACGGTGCCCGCCAGAAGTTGAGGATAGGTTAGGACGCAGCGCAGATCGACAACCCGGCCACTGCGGGATTGTGGCCCCAGGGCTCGGATGCGGAGCAGATAGCCGGCTCCGACTAGCAAGCCAGACGGACGAACCTCTCCCCTTGAGATCAAGGGGAGACCTTTGGGCCAAAGCCTAAAGAGAGGGGTTTGACCGTTCAAGGTCTGAGCGAAACCCCGTTCTACCCGACAGACGTCTGACCGCTTCGTCGAGCGGCCGAGGCTACAGCATCGAAGATAGACAAAAATTGACTGATTCCGGGCGGTACGCCTACCAAAACCGTCCAGATGACCGATGGTCTGGCGACATCGGCGACGCTGTATTTTGTATGAGAAGAGAATAACCAGTTATCGCCCGCGCGAACCCAACACCGACGCGGCGATGATTCGAAAAGAAAATCTCCCCTTCGCGTATCGAAGGGGACGCGTGGAAGCGAAGCGACCACGCAGGGGATGCCCGTTTACAGGGCAAACGTCCGGCACCGTGTCGTTTGCCCCCGTTCACGGGGGACATGTCCGAAGGACAAAGGGCGCACACAACCCATAACCACAACCTGAACACATCATCCAAGACAACCACCTCAACCCTGCCGACAACATCGACAGGCGTTTAAACGCGTCATACAGAGCATTAGAATCAGAAACATCACCCAGTCCACGCCCACCGGAGGGGTGGCAGAGCGGTTTAATGCGCTGGTTTTGAAAACCAGTGTCACTTCACGGTGACCGCAGGTTCGAATCCTGTCCCCTCCGCCACCACATGACATGCCAGATCTGAACCAATCCGACAGACCCAAGGCGGCTCTAATCATCGGCGCCAAACGCGTCGGTCAAGTCGTCGCACACCGTCTGGCCCGGGAAGGCATCAACCTCGCAATCGCATACCGCAGCGGTGCCGACGAAGCGCAACAACTCGCCGCTTCCATCTCTACCGTCGATACCGTCCTCATCCAAGCCGACCTCAGCGATGAGTTCCAAGTTCTCGGGGCCGTGAAGGAGACCATCGGGGCCCTCGGCGGCATCGACTACGTCGTCAACCTAGCCTCTGATTACCCCTACGCACCTTTCGACTCGCTCGACGGCGCCGCGTGGGATCGCGCCATGACCACCGCGAAAGGGTCCTACCTCATCGGCGTGGAGGCGGCACGAAATATGCGCAGAAATCCCGGCCCCAACCGCGGACACATCATCTTCTTCGGAGACTGGGCCGCCGAAGAAACGCCGTACATCGACTACCTCCCGTATCTCACCGCCAAGGCCGCCATCCACTTCATGACCCGATGTCTCGCCGCCGAGGTCGCTCCCTTCGGAGTGCGCGTCAACGCCATTGCACCCGGACCGACCATGCGTCCTCCCGAAATCACTCCGACCGATTGGAACCGCGCCATCGCCGCCAAAGCGCCCCTACAACAAGAATCCTCCGTCGAAGACATCGCCGAAATCATCGCCACCCTGCTACAGACCTCTTCCATAACCGGCGAAATCATCAGAGTCGATTCGGGCCGGCACATCAAAGGTGTCTAAACGATGACCTACAAGGTAACGACCACCATCGACTTCAGCTACGGACACCGCCTGCTTAACTACGGGGGCGAGTGCCGTCATCTCCATGGCCATAACGGACGCGTCGAAGTAGATATCCAGACCGAAGATACCGACTATCGAGGGATGGTCGTCGACTTTTCCGACGTTAAAGACATCGTCAAAACCTGGATCGACGACAACCTCGATCACCGCATGATCCTCCACCGCGACGATCCCCTAGTCGCCGTCCTAACCGAACTCGGCGAAGCCCATTACGTCATCGACCGCAACCCCACTGCCGAGAACCTCGCCGCGCACATCCACGAGATGACGTCCTCCGACCGACTCCGAATCGCCGAGGTCCGTCTCTGGGAGACGGCCAACTCCTACGCCACCTACCTCCCCCTTCGCAAAGCGAAGGGGGGGGTGCCCGGGGCCGGGACGCGGGGGCGTCAGTCGTGAACCCACCCACCGCAGTGCTCGCAAGCGGCGGCATGGACAGCTGCGTACTTCTTGCGCACGTCGCCGAACGCGGCGTCGCACATCCCATCTACGTCGAAACCGGCATCCCGTGGGAGTGGGCAGAAAAACGAATGCTTGACAGTTTCATTCAAGCCCTAAACAACCCCAAAATCAAACCCCTAACCACCCTTTCACTGCCAGTCAAGACCCTCTACGGCGAAACCCACTGGACGATGTCCGGCGAAACCGTCCCCGAATACGACGCTCCCGACGAAACCGTATACATTCCCGGTCGCAACATCATCCTCATAACACTCGCCGCAATTTGGTGCAGCCTCAACAACGTCCACCGCATAGTGATTGGGTCACTCGCCGGCAACCCTTTCCCCGATGCCACGCCAGAATTCTTCGACAGCATCGCCAACTCCAACGGCATGGGCCTTGACCACCCCATCACCGTCGAAGCCCCACTCCGCCACATCCACAAAGACGCGCTACTGGCCAAACACGCCGGTTCGTTACCGTTGAACCTGACGCTGACCTGCTCGAACCCGCAACTCGCCGATGACGACGCGGTGATCCACTGCGCCGTGTGCAACAAATGCCGCGAACGACACGAAGCATACATTGACGCTGGGATCACAGACGACACCCGCTACGCGTCGCCGCTAGGCGCAACCAAATGACGAGGGAAGCCGAAACACCCTGGTACGTCCGATTTTTCAAAGGCGACTACCTGCGCGTCTACGGCCACACGCTCCAGCAAGACCGCACCGACCTCGAAACCCAGTTCGCCATCCACGCCCTAAATATCCAACCGCATCATCGGGTCCTCGACTTGTGCTGTGGCCAAGGTAGACACAGTGTCGCCCTCGCCAGAACTGGGCTCGACGTAACCGGAGTTGACTTGAGCGAAGAGATGCTCCAAGTTGCACGTCAAAACGCAACAAGCGCGCGGGTTGCCTCCGGTTACGGGGGAGATGCCGAAGGCAAAGGGGGGCTAAATTTCTGCCGAGCCGACATGCGCGAACTCCCCGACGATTTCGAAGGCCAGTTCGACGCCGTGATCAACATGTTCTCCTCTTTTGGATACCTCGAATCTGAGAACGATGACCAACAAGTCCTCCATCAGATCGGCAAATCCCTAAAACCCGGCGGCAAACTCCTCATGGACCTCCTCAATCGCGAGTGGGTAATCATCAACAACGAGGAGTTCGACTGGCACCAACACGAAGATGGTCGGATCGTACTGGAACGCCGTCAACTAGACCTTGAGAAAAGCATCAACCACCTCACCTACACGGAAATACTTCCTGACGGGTCTCGGCACGAGTTGTCGGATCTGCACATGCGGCTTTACAGCTTGACCGAACTAACGAAGATGCTCGCTGCAGCCGGCCTGGGCCTTGAACAGGTTTATGGAGGTTTCCGAGGCGAGCCCTACTCGGTTGACACCCGTCGGATGATCATCATAGCCGCTAAACAGGAAGCATGACGCGCATGTTTAACCTGAAACACGACACCAAAGCCGACGCCCTATACCTGAGGCTCGACGACTCGCGCATCATCGAATCCGAGGAAGTCTCCCCCGGCGTCATCCTCGACTACAACGAATCCAACGGCATCGAGATGCACCACATCTCCAAACGATCCGCCAAACTTGATCTATCAGACGTCAAGATCGAATCTGTCTGGCATCAAACCAAGGATCGTAGGGGCAGGTCTGTGACCTGCTCGCCCCTTTCGCGAAGCGAAGGGGGTGAGGCGCGGGGCACGGGCACGGAGCGACAGCGGGGGATGCCCGCCGAGGCGGGAAGCCCCGAACAACCAAAACCCCAGCACGCAAAGGGAATGATATTAGAAATTGGACAAGCGGTATCTGGCGGGTCTATGTGTCATTCCCAACGCAAAACCCTCGCGGTCTGCCGGATGTGTCACCTGAACGCCCAAGACGGCAGTCCGAACCCGCGCACGCAGAAGTAAGGTAGTGTCCTCGGCATCGACTGACCCAGGCGGACTTGCGCGTTCACCCTTGTAGAATACTCAGCTGCGGTCATGTCATAAGGAATGGACGCAAAAAGTGGAGCTACGAGATGAAACAACGACCGAAAGCCCCCAGCATCGGAGTCGGCATCGCCCTTGGCGCTGGGATTGGCGCAGCAATAGGCGTGGCGCTAGATAACGTCGCCGTTGGCTTGGCAGTAGGAATCGCCGTGGGCGCAGGAGTCGGTGCCGCTTGGAGCCAGAGGTCACGAGGGCCAGGCAGTGGTGACACATCCTAGACACTGCCGTTTTGTCTAATTTCCTATGTCCTTCCCCGCGCAAACAACACCCCCATCATCCACCCAACCGCCACACCCAACTCAACTCCCACCACCCATCGGCTTAATGCCTACCCCGGTACCGCGCATTCGGCCCCTCTAAGATCCCGCGCTGGACCTCAGTAAGCCCCGGATAGTCGTCCGGATCGAAGTACTGCGCCGACCACGACACGGAGTGCGGGCTGTACTTGAAGAATATCGTCCGACGCTCATCCGCACCCGCCCAAGGCAGCGTGCCGTGCGTGAGGGCCTCGGTGAAAATGATCGCAGTCCCGGCAGGACCCGTGACCCGCTCGACCAGTGGCCCCGGCTCATCCATCTCCTTCCACTCATCCGGGAACGAATAGTTGCTCTTGTGCGAGCCCGGCACGCAGCCAAAACCACCGTCGTACGGTCCCACGTCCTTCAGGTTGTAGGCCACAACCGAGAGACCGTTGTGCATCTCGCCGCCCTCGAAGCGGAAGTAATGCGTTGGATTAAACGGTATAGCGCCGCCGTGGAGCCGAGTGCCTATCGGTCCCTTGCCCGACCTGATCACGTCGAGGTAAACGTGGTCGAGCCGGAAACCGTCGCCCAGTAATTCGGACAGGTAAGGGGTAATTCCTGGGTTGTCTATCAGGTCGCGATAGTCCTTTCCCCATTCGAGCACCGGCCCAAACCTGTGCGTGCGCATATCCGGCGGACACTCAGCCGCGATGTGCTCGTCTAACACGCTATTGAGTTTGGCGACTTGCTCTTGTGACAACGCATCGGGCACGACGAGGTAACCCTTCAGGTCAAACAGATATCGTTGTTGGTCGTTCATCCGGAGCCTCCTGCTCGCGGATCGCGGTGATTGCCCACCCATTCCTCGTGCCCCTCTCCGAGGGAGAACACAAGGGTGTGCCAGTGCCGCGCCAAATTGTATCCGCTAGCCAGCTGTTTCGGTTTCATCCTGAAAGCAGCAATCCCGGGATTGCGCCGGTTGAGAAAATCCTAGCGGACACGATGCCGGCCGGCACCGGTCAACCAATCACAGCTCCGTTATACCCCGCAAGCCGTTCAATGTCGGCAATCCCCTTCTCTCGAAAATCATTCAAGATCGGATACTGGGTATCGGCGTTTTTGGTCAGATATAGACGCTCTTTGTTGCCCAGATCGTCGAAATTCTCGTGCACCACCAAACTCATGAACGGCAATCTCGCTTTCTGGAACTCTAGCAACGCGATCGCCACGTTCTTCGCTTTCTCATTACCGAGTACGCCAAAAAGGTAGAAGTCGCGCCGGTTGTAGGTCAGCGACCAATCCACGCTAATCGGGTAATCATCGATCGGTGAAATGTTTTTCACTGGTTCAAACCTCTCCAACTCATCGGACACGAAACCGTCGAAATCTTCGTAAAAGGCGCTTCGGACCGATTCTCTGGTCCAATACCGCATGTTCGTCACCTTTTGGACGCAACCCGCGAACTGCAAAACAGACTCGTAGACGAAGTCCTCGGGCGTGTCCAAGAAGAGATTGCCTGAGTCAGCCCTGATCCCGTTGTTGAGTAGGATGCCCTCCAAGATCCGCTGTCTCGTCGGCGTGTGGACGTCGAACGAGTACGACAGCCGCATCAACGTCATGCCGAAATCCGAGATCCGAACTTTGTCTGCCCCATCCGGACTATCCTGCAGGTAGATATCCACCATGTCACCGTCTTCGTGCAGAATTGGTGCGATCAGTTGAAATATGCCCGGACGACGTTCATACAAGTCGAACGAAGAGTTCCCTCTTGATGCGAATATCGCTTTTGCTGCCAGTTCATTCATCGATTAGTCGCGGCCTGATTAGATGTGGGAAATATTCGCCGAAATTGCTTACGTGTAGGTCCTCCCAAAAAGTTAGCAACGCCGAATCGAACGCCTCGTACGTATCCGTTGGCTCCCGATACCGTTCTTGAGGGAAAAGATTGCCCGCCGCTATATCGTTGGCCGTTATCCGATGGATATGTGGAACCGCATAGTGCCCATCGGGGTGCCTAGCAGTTTCTCCGTGTGGTCCGTTGTAGCGAATCAGCGTTATGGTCGCAAAAGCGGGATCAACGTCTGGACGGTGCCTCAATCCGATCGAGAAATTTTCTACAAACTGCGTGCTCTGCCTTATGAAGACGCTGAATTTGACATCCAGCGTGTCAACGCTTTCCAAGTCTAGGTCACACCGCCGGTGACTCTCATCTGGGCGCGGTTCAGCAAAGCCAACAGCCGGCACCTTTCTAACTATCACCTTCGGACAGCGTAGCCAGTCCTCAATGTCCTGCTCGTTTACCACGGCTACGAATTCTAAACATTCGGCATCCGCCTATTCCAGTCGTAGCGCAACATCAATCGCACCCATTGGTGCGCTTAGCGGTCAACAGCAAAAACAACGAGGAGCGGCCTTTCGACCGCCCCTCGCCAACACAAAGGTTACCGGATTCTCCTAATTCGCCTGCAGCTTCGTGACGATCTTTAGGAACTCTTGCTGCCACGGGTGCAGGACGCCGTAGTTGTCGTCGAACGATGGCCAGCCTTCCCAGTAGTTCTCGCTACCAAGGTGACGGATGATGAGCTGTGACACGTAGATGTCTGGTAGCTCTTCGTACCAGATCTCCATCGCATCCTCGAACAGATCCATCGTCTGCGGATCCGTGGCCGGTATCTTCGACATCTCAGTTACGATTTCGTCGAACTCCGCGTTGCGCCAGCGCGCCGTCGCCCATGGGTTCACGGGCGGCTCGCCGATGTCGCGGAACGTCGCTGAAGAGTAGAGCGAGAGCATGTAGTACGGGTCTGCGCCCAACACGCCAGACGGTCCTTTGCAACCGAACTGGTAGTCGCGCTCGCCGCGGCCGAATGCTTCGCCCGTGCCCGGACTTTGATCCATCTCAGCCGCGAAGCCCGCGTCTTCCAACTGCTTCACGATGTGGACGCCATAACGCGCGAGCCAAGTCGGGAATCCGATGCTCATCTCGATTACTTCACCGTCCTTTTCCCACATGTCGTCGCTGTTCTTGGAATAGCCAGCCGCAGCCATGCGCTCGTCGATCAGGTCATAGTGATCCTCAGTGTCGAGAGTGTGCTTCTCGTAGATCGGTTGCAACACTTCTTCGAAGGGATCGAACCATGCATAGGGAGTGACCATGTGGAAGGCTACCGTTCCCGCCCCTCGTTCTGCATTGCTGACCAACGTCTCACGGTGCAGCGAGTAGTTGAGCGCCCATCGGATGTCCTTGCTCTGCGCCACCGGGCTGTCGCCGGCATTGTTGACGAACAATCCGATCGGGCACCAGTCGAGATACCCGTAAGGTGGTTCTTGCTTGCTCCAGCTGACGACGCTTGGGTTCTGTTCAAACACGTCAAGCAGCGTGTCCACCGGAACCATGCTCATGGCGTCGATCTCGTTGCGGATGATCATCTGCGCCCGCGCCGTCTCGTCTCGTTGCGGGATGTAGACGACCTTCTCGATCGCCGGCAGGTCTTTGAAGCCCGCTTCCACAGCCCACCAGTCGTCACGTCGCACAAAGACCTTCTGCTCCGGCGAGGCCGATGCCAGCGCGAACGGACCCGTCGATACTGGCCAGCCCTGAGCTATGTCGTAGAACGTGAACTCTTGCGCATTCTTGTCTTCCCAGATGTGCTTCGGGAGGATGTGTTCCGACAGACCGTGGTTGCTTGTCAGCGTGTTAACCCACCAGCTTGGTGACGGCTCTTTCAGCGTGAATCTCACCTTGTCACCGTCGATCACCTCTACTGAATCGAGGAGGTGAATCTCGGCGGTGTGAACCATCGAGTCTTGGTTTTCCTGCACCAACGAGAACGTGAATGCTACGTCTTCAGCGGTGAAGGGATGCCCGTCGCTCCAGTAGACGCCATCACGAATCGTCAGCGTAACCTCTCGGAAGTCATCGCTAACGTCCATCGACTCGGCCAACCACAGCTCGTGCTCACCAGTCAGCAGGTTGAACATGATCAGCGGCTCGCTCATTGTCTGGAGCGGTCCGGTGTGCCAACCTCCCACGCCACCAGGGACGTAGTTGTTGAAGTTCTCCCAGTCCGGGTATCGGCCGTCCTGACCGCCGCTCATGACGATCAACGTCTTTTCGCGTGATACGGAATCCGGGTCGATCAACGGCGCGGGCTCTTTCATCATCCCATCGCCGTCCGCCGCATCGTCTGGTGCTTCGGTCGGCTCAGGTGCCGATGTTGCTGTCGGCGGTACCGATGTTGCGGTCGGAGGGACAGGTGTCGCGGTCGGCTCCTCTTCGCTACAAGCTACCGCGGCGATCATCACGGTTGTGACGACCAGCGAAAGCGCAAATAAGCGAAACAGCCAAGCCTTTCGCGTCGTCGAATTTATACGTCTATACATGACTCGATTTCTTCCTTTTTGTCGATATGCGAATCTAGTGCCTTGCGGTTGTGGTAGTCTGTTGCCATTCCACCGTTCGACGGTTGCAGAGATGCGCTCCGAAAAGGCATTGGATGCCTCTGCTTCCGAAATCTAACACATCGTGTGCGCGAGCGAGCGACGCGCGGCGTATCAACTACTGTGACTGCCGAATACTTGCTAAGACGCATCGGGGTTTTTTTCCTCGTTGTCTGGGGTGCTGCATCCTTTAACTTTGTGTTGCCGCGCATCGCCGACGTTAACCCGATCGAAGAGCGGATGAGCCAGCTCGCATCCCGCGGCGCAGTGTCCAGCGGCAACACCGAGGCGATGATCAAACACTTTGAGAAGCGCTTTGGGTTGGACAAACCGCTCTGGGAACAATACCTTCGATATATCTGGAACTTCGCGCGCTTCGACTTCGGGTTCTCCATCGCGTTTTTCCCGACGCAAGTCCGTTCAGTCATATCGCAAGCATTGCCCTGGACGCTCGTGCTAGTTACCATGTCTTCGCTTATCTATATGTTTCTCGGTATGGCTTTAGGTGCGCTCGTCGCTTGGCCGGGAGCATCCAGAGCGTTCAAACTACTCTTCCCTCCAATAATGGCCCTATCTGCCATCCCCTACTACCTCGTCGGTATCGCGCTCATCCACTTCTTCGCCTTCCAACTCGAGTGGTTCCCCTTAGGGGGTGGTTACACCGTCGGTTCATCTCCCGGTTGGGACGTTGAATTCTACCTCGACGCGGCCAAACACGCGATCTTGCCCGCGCTCTCCATCATCCTCGTCAGCATCGGCTTCTCGGCCATCGGCATGCGCGGCATGATGGTGACGACTCAGGGAGAGGACTACATGCTGCTCGCCGAGGCCAAAGGCGCAAAAAGCTGGCGACTCTTCGCCTGGTACGGCGTGCGAAACGCCATGCTTCCGCAAGTCACCTCCTTCGCTCTGACGCTCGGCCACGTCGTCTCCGGCGTCATCCTCGTTGAAGTCGTCTTTGGATACCCCGGCATCGGCACGATGCTCCTGCAATCGATCCGCAACTTCGACTACACCTTGCTTTACGGCATCGTTTACCTCGTGATCCTCTCAATCGCTCTCGCTACATTGATCCTCGACCTGATCTATCCGCGCCTTGACCCGCGCATCACTTACGCCCCAAGAAGCTAAGCACAGGATGACGACCGCTCAGCCAGAGACCCAAGGTTCAATGCTCGACACCACGATTGAGCGTCAGGAAGGCAGCCAGTTCGTTCGCGCACTTTCGGCACCTTTCCGCTGGATGCGAGCCTATCCAACGCTATGGGCCGGTCTCTTCCTGCTCGCATTCATGATTCTTTTCGGCATCGTTGGCTCTCAGTTCGTAGATCCGGAGTTGGCGCGTGCAGGCACCGTTGAGATCGATTTGAGCCCGGGTCAGACGGTCGAGTACCGTGTTAAAGGCGAAGATCGAAGCGCGTTCTCAGTGTTAGGAACCGACAGCCAAGGTCGAGACGTGTGGGCCGTAACGATGCTCGGCACGCCGCTGACTATCTACGTTGGATTTCTTGCCGCATTGATCGGGATGACTATTGGCACCGTGCTGGGGTTCATCGGTGGATTTTACGGCGGGATAATTGACAACGTCTTCAAAAGCGTCGCTGACATGCTCATCACCGTGCCTGTCTTGATGATTCTCGTCGTTGTCGCCGTGACCCTGAAATCTTCGATCGACGTCACTCAACAAGCCCTCATTATCTCGGCTTTTGTTTGGATGTGGCCCCTCAGAACCATCCGAGCACAGGTTCTGACCATGCGCGAACGTGCATACATCTCCGTAGCTCAGATATCCGGTGCCAACACCCTCGAAGTGATCTTTCTCGAGATGCTTCCGAATCTGTTGCCTTTCCTTGCCGCCAGCCTTGCTACCGCCGTCGCAACCGCGATGCTCACGACCATCGGGATGGATGCCCTAGGACTCGGACCTCAAAACCAGCCGACGCTCGGCAACACCATCTACTGGGCACTTTTCTACTCCGCACCGTTCAGAGGGATCTGGTGGTGGTGGACACCGCCCGTGATCGCGCTCGCGCTCGTTTTCGGGAGCCTCTACCTGATCACCGCCGGCCTCGACCCGTTGGCGAACCCGCGCCTGCGGAGGCAGGGATGAGTGTCGAAACCTCTACAATCGGCGCCCAAAACGCCGCTCTTGATGTCAAAGACCTAGGCGTCTCTTACTACACATCCAGCGGCGAGATCAAAGCCGCCGACGGAGTTAGTTTCTCTATCATGCCCGGCAAGCGCATGGGACTCGTTGGGGAATCTGGATCGGGCAAGACCACCACTGCCCTCGCGTTGATGCGGTTGATCAAACCACCTGGGCGCATCACCAAGGGCTCCGCGGTAATCGACGGCACCGATTTGCTCTCTCTAAGTGAGGAGGAGATGCGAACCGCAAAACTGTCGACGATAGCTCTCGTTCCACAAGGAGCGATGAATTCCCTCAACCCTGTCGCCAAAGTGAAGAATCAGATCATCGACGGGATAAGGGACCACGACGCTCAATACTCCTCAGCTCAATACCGCGAACTGGTATTCGAACTCCTCAATAAAGTCGGGCTCAACCAACAAGTCGGCGACATGTACCCCCACGAACTTAGCGGCGGTATGAAACAACGCGTCACTATCGCTATCGCCATCTCGATGGGACCCAAAGTCATCGTCGCCGACGAACCGACCTCGGCGCTCGATGTCGTAGTTCAACGCCAGATCATGGAGACGCTCGCCGAGCTCCAGGAAGAACTTGGCGCCGCGATCCTACTCATCGGTCACGACATTGGCTTGATGGCGCAGTTCGTCGACACGCTCGGTGTCATGTACGCGGGAAGGTTAGTGGAGACCGGAACTCTCAGACAGCTCCTTCGCGAGCCAAAACATCCCTACACGCAGATGCTCATTGACAGTCTCCCTTCTCTCGAGCGCAAAGACCGCAAACGCGGCGATCTCCGCGGCATCCCCGGCACCGCGCCTTCGTTATACGCCCTCCCCAGTGGATGTCCGTTCCATCCGAGATGTCCGCAAGCGATGGACATCTGCTCAATGGAAGTACCGGTACTCAAGGTCGTTAACGATGGACAAACTGACAGTCCAACCGACAACTTGGCAGAGCAACACGCGGCCTGTCTACTCTATTGATGCGCCATGCCATCGCTAATCGAACTCAAGAACACGAGCAAAATCTTCGGCACCGGATGGTTCAGCCGCAAGACACTCGCGCTCCGCGACTTTTCGATTTCAATCGACGAAGACGAACCGGCAATCACCGCGCTGGTAGGGGAAAGTGGGAGCGGGAAGACCACCATCGCCCGCTTGATACTCGGTTTAATTCCGCCAACTTCGGGCGAAGTGCTCTACCGGGGCAAATCCGTCAGCGAACTCTCTCGCACCGAACGTCGACAGTTCAGGCGCGATGTCCAAGTCATCTTCCAAGATCCGTTTGAGGTCTACAACCCCTTTTACAAAGTCGACCACGCACTCCACCTGCCCGTCCGCAAAACGGGACTTGCATCGTCGCGCGACGAAGCCGTCGAGATCATTGAGACTACCCTCCGGCAGGTCGGTCTCAACCCCCGAGACACTCTAGGGCGTTACCCGCACCAGCTCAGCGGAGGACAGCGCCAACGCGTCATGGTGGCACGTGCTCTCTTGCTGAATCCCAAACTCATCGTTGCTGACGAACCGGTTTCGATGGTCGACGCGTCCCTGCGGGCCACCATCCTCGAAAACCTCCGACAGCTCAACACCGAATTCGGCATCTCCATCATCTACATCACCCACGACCTCACCACCGCATACGAGATTAGCGAGAAGATCGTCGTGCTGTACCGCGGTGTCGTGGCGGAACAGGGCGACGTGGTTCCGGTTGTCGAAGAACCCCAGCATCCGTACACTCAGCTTCTCATCGGCTCCATTCCGATGCCCGACCCCGACCAGAAGTGGCAGCAAGGTCTGGAGGTGGTTTCGCCATCAACCGACGGTGCCGACGACACGATGAGTGCCGAATATGTAGGCTGCCAATTCGCCGACCGTTGCCCACATGCCATGGATATCTGCAAAGAAGCGGCACCGCTCTATCAAACCGCGCCGAACCGAGTCGTTTCCTGCCATCTCTACAAAGAAACCGCGGTCGTTTAGTTCCTCTAGATTCGGGGACGTCGCGGTGAAGGCGGTGTTGTTGGGTAGTGTTTCGGTTTGGGCGTGGGTTTTGCGAAGATTTCGGGGTTAAGTATTCGTTGTTTGGTGGGGCTTCCAACCGTCGGCGAAGGGCGTGGGTGATGCGTTTGATGGTGGAGATGATCGGACTAGACACGAAAGATGGTCAGGTGCGCGAGATGATCGCGTATTATCGACTGATGTTCGCATCGGAGCCGAATGTGAATGGTCGGAATCGGGGGGTGTTGGCAGCGTTGGAGAAGTTCACAGAGTAGGTCCGCATAAATCGAAACCTATGGAAACGCGTCGACGACGAGAGCGCAAGAGAACGGGGTTAGTACCAAACGAATACCCATCCTGCAAACCAATGGTTCAATAACGCCGGGCACTGCAATATCGAAATTTGAACGGGCGCGAATTGTCAATTGTCTGATGCGGGTCCGATTTCTTTCAACTCAATCCTTTTGCCGGAGCGCGTCCCCTTAATGACGACTTCTTGATCCCACATTGGACGCACAATATCACTCATCAAATCTTGCCCCACATTAACAACATGTGATTTCTTTTTTTCGTCGATAATTCTGATTGTGCTCTTGTTGCCTTTCGTTGCGTCGGCGAAACGCAATACTCCGCGGATTCCGACATGGTCTACTTCTAACGACGCTTGTTCCGGTACCGTTAAACCTGACAATTCTGACCGTGGCTTGGTTACAGATACGTAGCGATCTTCGCCTGCTCGTTGAGCAGTGAACCCTACTTGGTTAACTCGCTCTCCATCTGGTGCTATTTTTTTGGCGAGACCCACGAAGTTGTTCATGTACGGCAACTCTGGAATGCGCTCTTGTATCGCTTGGAATTCCGTATTGTTGACCATCTCCATTAGATCCATAAATTCATCGATGTATTCGGCCGCGCCAGACATCCCGGGGAGGGTGTGCTGAATGGGTTGACCTAGTTTTAAGGTAATAGCAAAACTACCTGCCCTAGGTTCGGAAACGAGCATCGGGAATCCTTCGGCTATGTCTTTTGAAGGGTTTCCGCCTTCCCGAAACGGTTTATTGAGTTTTCGCTCGATGATCCTTCGAAGCAATCGAAGCGAGTCACCGACGCGTCCCATAAAGCCGCTCCAGAGAACAACACCTGGACCGACGGATTGCCCAGCAATGCTCATTTGCATTCCGTCGTCTCCCGATTCTACGCCGCGACGTTCAAGGTGTCGGCCGAACTTGACCTGTTCCAAAACATCGTCTAATTCAACTTCGATCTCGGCCGGCGGATCATGCACTAGGGCCTTGACAACCAATCGCTTAGCTAGACGAGCGTCGCCACAATCTAGAGCGAGGGTTGCTGCGCTACGATGGACAAGGGAATACGAAAGGGCGTGATATATTTGCTTCTCCAGCTTTTCGATGGCGTTTAGTTCCAACTGCAAAGCTTGTTGGAATAATTCGTGTTTGCGTGCCTCGTCAGCGGCTTCTGGGCCAAGTGGCATGGTGGCACGGGCGATAAGGTCCATGGCTTGTCTGTGGTATGCCAGCATCTTGCTCATTTTTTGTGTATCTCTGCGAGCGGGGTGCTGAACTCGACCACAAATACGTAAGCAGGCGTCCCCTAAGAATCAGATCGTTCAATCTGCGCTAGCTTTTCTTGAACGGTTGCTGTGATCTGTTTTGGGGTGCGTTTTAATCTTCCTGCGATTTCGAGCCTTGCGGCAAACTCCGACCTCTCTTCGTCTACCAACCAGCAATCGAATCCTCCTCCACCAGATTTGCCGTGAACTGAATCGACGGCATATCCCGTTTCACGATGGATGATAACGAAAGCGATCCCGATAGCACCGTTCTCAGTAGTAGTATCGGCTGAATCGAGTAACCGTCGGGTTTGATCTGGCACAGTAGTCCAATACATCAAGTAGTTTTGCGACACTTCCTAATGAACCTTTAGCGTCACTCCCGGAACGTGGTCTTGCAACTCCAAGCGGACGACAGCTGCTTGTTCGAAGAATTTGCCGAAGAAGCAAGGAACTCCCGGCACACGGCCTGTGCCTAGATCACCAAGCTCGATCTGTTTCACGAGGCAGGTGCTTTCATTTGGGATGTAATTCATTCTTCCTAGCGCACTCACCGCCCAAGTGTGGCCCAATAGATTCGGGTGCATGAATCTATCGCAACAGTTGCTTGTTGAAAAACCCGAATGATAAGTTGAATTCGGGAGTTGCCCCTCCTTGGGCATCCCCCGCCCGCTCGTATTTTCCTCTCGGCCGCCAACCCACACTGCCAAGCGCAACAGCCACCCACCCACTTAACGAACCACAGAACCATCCGCCAATCTCTCAATCCAAAAATGCGGATTCCAGGCGATCGCCCACAGGTAGCCCTCTGGGTCGCAAAAGTAACCAGAGTAACCGCCCCAGAAGGTATCTTCGGCCGGTTTGACCAACTTGGCTCCTGCGGCCACGGCTGTTGCGAGCAAGGCGTCAACGTCCTCGAGTGAGCGCACGTTGTGCGCCAATGTCACGCCGGAAAATCCGCTTCCCTCCGTATCCACGCCAACATCGGCCGCCAACGCCTCGCGCGGGTTTAGAACCAACAGGCCCCTTCGTTCTGGAAAAAGGCGATCGTTTCGGTGTTTTCGGCAATAAGGGGCAACCCCAATCCGTCACGGTAGAACTCCACCGTTCTAGGCAGGTCGGTAACTCCCAATGTGATAATGCTGATGCGCGGTTCCATCGGGTATCCAAGATACAACTCACCGAACGCGAATTGCCGGCGAACTACAGGATTAAGCTGATCAAGACGCTTGTGATGCCGAGATAGAGGAAGAAACCGACGACGTCGGTGACGGTTGTGACCACCACCGCCGAGGCGACCGCGGGGTCCTGTCCTATACGCCGCAGGAATAGCGGCACTGCTGCACCGGTCGAGCCCGCGATCATCATGTTGCCGAGCATCGCGAGTCCCAGGACCAGACCCAACCCGATGTTCTGCTTCCAGATTATCGCGATGACGGCCACGAGAAGACCGAGCCAAAGTCCGTGAATGATACCCAGTATCGCCTCTCGGAACAGCAATCTGCGGGCGTCAACACCGACCAGTTCGCCAAGTGTGATCGCCCGCGCGATCAACGTCAACGTCTGCGTACCGCCAATGCCTCCTTGACCAGCTACTACTGGCAGGAACGCCGCCAGCACCACGACTTGCGTCAAGGTCGATTCGAAGAGCGCAACCGTCGCCGCGGCGAGGAACGTCCTAAATTCACCGTGAGCCAAGGCAGGCGGGTTCCAATCGAACTGGCTAGCGGACCACCGACCGTCTCGCCCGCAACGCTCGCCACCTGCTGCATCTGTCGCGTGTCGTGCTCAACCGTCGCACCCAATAGCGAATCCGAGAGGATCACACCGATCAACCTATCGCCGTCAACCACCGGCAATTGCGAAACGTCGTAGTGCCGTCGCAATCGAGCGCACTCGTCCGCCGGAGTTTCGACCGCCACCGTCGTAAAAATCGGCGAAGCGATATCCCGGATTGGTGTTGCATTGTCGGCCAATGCCAAATCAACCATGCTGATCTGATCCAACAAATCTCCGCCATCCCCGACCACGTACACATAGTTGAGCTTGTTTCGCAACTCGCCGAGTTCCCGCACACTGTTCCGCACTCCCTCGACCAGATCATCGATCCCCACCGTCCGTAGTTGCTCGACCATCAATGCCCGCGCTGTGTTTGGCGCCAGATCGAAGTCCTCCGCGTTTTCCAGATCGTCCTCAAGCGATTCGGCAACCGCTCGAGATCTTAGGAACGGTAACCGGCGCAACGCCGTCAACGCTTGCTGCCGATGGATCTGTCTGAAAACGAACGAGAGCACTTGCGAACCCAGTCGCGTGCCAACTCGACCGGCCTCCACCGGATTCATCTGCCGCAGCATCCACACGACGGTGTCTGGCGACATTACGCGCAGTAGAGTGTCACAGCTTGTTCTCGGCAACCCCGCCAATATGTTCCCCATATCGGCAGGATGCAGGCGCCGAATCAGATTCAACGCCGTGTTCTCATCCCCAGCACGGATCAGGTCTTGAACCCGCCGTGCGATGTTCGATGCCTCATTTAGCGAAATCGCCCGCGGATGCTCAGTAACATCACCCGACCCCTCTCCGCCCTCAAGATTCTTCGGGTCGATTGCCATCAGCCAACTCCTAGTCGCCGAATCAACGGGCTACAACGAAAAACGTCTCAATTTAAACGTGCGAAAAAACCGACAAACCCACGCGCGACCGCGGCCAATTCACCGCATCACCCAATTTTGCCGCGTATGAGCGAAACTCGCCGATGAGATCAACTCAAATCAGAGGAGACCGCGACGACCGCGGTTGCACAGCCACATCCACACCAGGACACCGTCCCTCACCCAAGAATATTCTTCATCGCCTCGCCGATATACGCTGGCGATTCCACAACCGTAGCCCCTGCGGCCTCCAATGCCTTGTTCTTCTCCGATGCCAGACCGGCCTTCCCGGTAATGATGGCACCCGCATGCCCCATCCGCTTACCGGCTGGAGCGGTCTGCCCGGCGATCGAGGCGACTACAGGTTTGGTCACGTTCTGCTTTATGAATTCAGCCGCTGCCTGCTCACGGGTGCCGCCGATCTCGCCGATCATTACGATGGCTTCGGTTTCGTCGTCGTCTTGGAACTCGGTAAGGACATCGATGAAGTTGGTTCCCGGAATCGGGTCACCGCCGATACCGACGCAGGTTGACTGCCCCATGCCCACCGCGCCGAGTTGGGCAACGGCTTCGTAGGTGAGTGTTCCGGAGCGTGAGACGACGCCGACGTTGCCCGGAGTTACCGCGGCACCCGGAATAATGCCTAACTTGATCCGCTCGCCCGGATGTATCAACCCGGGACAGTTCGGACCCAATAACCGCGAATCAGTGCGACCCAAATACGCCTTCGCCCTCATCATGTCATGAACCGGCACGCCTTCGGTTATCGAGACGATGAGGGAAATGCCAGCATCGGCCTGCTCAAGGATGGCGTCCATGGCGAATGGCGCGGGGACGAAGACGAGCCCGGTGTTGGCGCCGGTCGCGGCGACGGCTTCCCTAGCGGTCTCGAAATACAGCACCTCATCCATGAACTTCATCCCGGCTCGGTTCGGATGCACCGCAGCAACAATGTTGGTGCCGTACTCCAAGATGCGCTGCGCCTGGAACGAGCCGTCGCGGCCCAACCCCTGCACCAACAGTCGGCATGGGTCTTCAACTAGGACTGGCATTGTTTTTTGGGTTCCCCCTCACCCTAGCCCTCTCCCACGGGGGGAGAGGGGATCGTTAATTGCTCCCGCTCATGCTGGCGAGTTTCTCGCGTAGTATTTCCGCCGCACTAGCCATATCTGCCGCCGGCGTGATATCCATATCCGATTCGTCCAGCAGCCGCAACCCCTCCTCCGCGTTCGTGCCCCGCATCGCGGCCACGATCGGTTTGGTGGCGCCGACATCCTTCGCGGCGTTGATAATGCCAGTCGCCACAACGTCGGACCGTGCAATGCCGGCAAAGAGATTGACCAAAATGATTTCGACATCAGGATCACTGACGATGATCTTGAAAGCGTGCTCGATGCGGTCGAGATCAGCCGACCCGCCAATGTCGAGGAAGTTCGCAGGTTCCGCGCCCGCCCACTTCGTGATATCCATCGTCGCCATCGCCAAACCCGCGCCGTTCACCATGCACCCCACGCGCCCGCCTTTTAGCTTCACGTACGCCAGGTCAAACTCCGAAGCCTCGCGTTCAAGCGGGTCCAATTGATCGGGATCATGGAGCTCTCGGAGATCAGGATGGCGGAACAATGCATCGTCCTCAATTCCAACCTTGGCATCCAACGCGATCAACTTGCCGTCTGCGGTCTCGATCAAAGGATTAATCTCGACCAGCGAGCAGTCGTTGTCGGTGAAAATGCGGTACGCGTTGGTAATCAGAGCGCTTGCGGGTCGAACGAGCGAGCTAGGAAAACCGAGAGCCAATGCGGTGTCTCGCGCCTTATATGGGAGAAGGCCGATGAGGGGGTCGCCCACGATGCGAACGATCTTCTCCGGATGTTCCTCCGCCACCTGCTCGATCTCAACGCCGCCCTCGCGCGTCCCAATGATTACCGGCGCACCTTCATCGCCGTCCATCACTATCGACAAATAATACTCGTGCGCGATATCCGCCGCCGGGGTGATCATCACCTTGTTCACCGGTACACCGCTCGGTCCCGTCTGATGCGTCACCATCCAAGTGCCCAACATCGCCGATGCTGCATCCACCGCATCATCAGCCGACGCCGCAAACTTCACGCCACCAGCCTTGCCTCGCCCGCCCGCGTGCACCTGCGCCTTCACGATCACCGGACACCCCAACTCCTCAGCTGCATCCCTCGCAACCTCCGCAGATTCCACGATGCGCCAAGGCAGCACCGGAATCCCATACTCTTTGAAAATCTGCTTGGCCTGGTATTCGTGTAGGTTCATGCGGAGCGGTGCAGTTTCGGGTCGCGACGACTCATCGATTCTAGATGATGGGTTTTCGCAATTGTTAACCAAGTAGCTCTGCGCCTCACACGAACGCTCTGCCGCCCGCCTAAACTAACACTCCGTCGCCCGAAAAACCGCATCTTCGAGGTCATTCGGTTTCCCACTAGTCGGCAAGCATTAATAACTCAACTTTTTTGAGTCCGTAGTACTCGCCACCGCGTTCATCAAGGAGTTCGAATGTGAATTGCCACGCTCGGATCTCTTGAGTTTCGGGATGCGCCAATCTAATTCTCAAAACTAAATCATCATTTTGGTCATAAAAGGATGAAGCGTTGGGAGTGTCTGCAAGTCGTCGACCGTTGTTACAAATCCACTCTATGAATCCGTTAGCAAAACTACGCGACGCGATTGGCAACCATTCAGTGAATTCAGACGATCTCAACTGAGCCCAAGAATTGGGAGGAATATTGACGACGGGAGGGAGGGGGACGAACGGATCCCCGTCAATGTCCTTTGAAATCACGGACCTCCCGAATTCACCGTATCCATAGACCACATCTCGATGTCGCTCTTCGGCACCAGCCAAGCAGTCTCGTAAGGGATGTCTGTCCGTTCTTGAGCCAAAATCCACCCCAATTCTTCATGGGACATGTCGGATGCTTCTTTCGCGGTCATAGATTGCATCGCGCTTAGCACCTCTTCAACGATTGCTCTCTCGTTGTCGCTGAAGTCCCCCGAAAGTTCGTCATAATCGCCTTTGGGCACCAACCGGTGTTGCGTGTACCTGAAAACCTCGCGCATGTGAATTTCCGCCAACCCTTCGCTAACCCAAGCGGCGCGTTCTTTGAGCATTTCGCGCGGGATCGGTCCTTCAGGGTACTTGACGTACGTGGCCCCGGTAATCGGCTCCGAGAACCGTGCGAAAGCGATGAAGTCGCAATAGTAAAGAATCTTGTTTAGCTTCACTGCCCCGAACCACGGATCCTCGTGGCTTCGATGCGCGATGTGAAGTGTTAACTCTCGGAATTTCTGTCTGTCAAATTTCGGTTCGTACATAGCCCATCGATTCCATTGTAGTACTTTTGGTGCACGGTTGTCGCATATGATACGTGTGATGTTCGTCCGTTATGTGGTCACGAAGTTCCAGGATCGGTTGACCGACACCCATTACGTCAGCAAACCCGTCTCGTGTAGAACCGCTTCGATCGCCGCCCTCGACTCCGCCGAAACCGGCGCGGACGGCCGCCGTGGGTCGCCGTACTCCCAACCCAGCATCGCTAACGCCGTCTTCGGCGCGCCGATCGTATTCATCACAGTCACGTTCAACTTCGATGCAACCCGCTGCAACTCAACCGCCTTCGCGTAGTCGCCATGAAATCCCGCGCTGACGATGTCCATGCAGAGCGCGGGCGCAATGTTGCCAAGCAACATGCACGCGCCGTCGCAGCCAATCATGGTCCCAAACGCGAGCAGCGCGCCGCTGCAGTTCCACTTGCGGACGTTGGACGGAATGCTGGGGATGACCTGTTGTTCGAAGAGGATTGAGTGGTCGGTAATGTAGGCGAAGACGTTGTCCATGCCGCAGAGCTCGGCGATCACCGACGGCGGTGCTGCCGGGTCGCCGCCGCGGGCAAAGGTCTGGTGTATCACGACGACCGGGAGCGGGCAGCGCGAGGTCACGTAACTGTAGTACGTGACCAGATCCGCCGCCGGCATGTTCCGCGGTATCCGCATCCGAATGAAATCGGCACCAGCTTCGGCGTAGTTCTCGGATAGTCGCAGAGTTTCGATGGTGGAGCGTTCATCAACGCCGGCGATTACGAATTTCTGACCGTCATGGGCGGCGGAGACGGTCTTGACGGTTTGCAGTCGTTCCGCTTCGCTGAGCATCGTTTCCTCGCCGTTCGCGGTTACGACAACGAAACCGGAGAGCGGGGTGTCGAGCCAACGACCGATGTTACGTTCGAGGGCGTCGAAATCGAGCGATTGATCGGCGTCGTCTCGGAACGGAGTGGGCGTCGGTGCGACGACGATGGGCTGGTCGATAGATGGTATCGTTGACATTTAAGGATTGATCCTCGATCCTGGTCTTGCGAGATGTATGCGAGTTTAACTTTGTTGCGCAACCGTCTCATAGCTTCCCGCTCCGCCTTGTTGGCGCTCGCCGTGGTGCTCGTCTCCGCTGAGTTGGTGAGTTGCGGCGGTGATGCTGGCGAAGAGGCGGTGCAGGTTCCCGCGTCTCCGACTTCCGAGCCCACAGTTGAGACGCCGGCGCCAACGGCGACGACTGCACCTACCGTGGTGGTCCCGCCGACCGCGACAGCTGCCGAAGCCGAGATGCCGTATTGGGAGAAACCGATCTTACCGGGAATGGCGATGAAACAGTATCCGCCGGTGAACGACCGGACAGATTACGAACTGAAAAGCACGCAGGAGTGGCTTAACGGCGAGCAGACCACGATTGCAGAGATCCGCGAAAGCGGAAGAGTGGTGTTGGTCGATTTCTGGACCTACACTTGATACAACTGCAAGAATACGTGGCCGGCCTTGAGGGCATGGTATGAGAGCTACGCTGACGCCGGGCTCACCATCCTAGGAGTGCACACTCCAGAATTCGATTTCGAGAATGACATCGACAAAGTGCGCGCCGCCGCCGAAGAGAACGACCTCGGCTGGCTCATCGTCCAAGACAACAACTACAAGACTTGGCACTATTTCACCAATCGTTACTGGCCCGCCAAATACATCCTCGACCCCAAAGGCAACCTCCGCTTCCGGCATTTCGGAGAGGGGAAGTATGCGGAGACGGAGCAAGTGATCAGGCTGCTACTGACCGAGGCGGGGTTCGACGTTACGGATATAGAGCCGACCTACGCGTTGCAATGAGGTTGACCGAAACGTTGAAACCTAGACTTGCGTCGGCGCTTAGTGTCTAGATTCAGATGAACGAGTTCAGATCAACTTCCCTCTAATGTCTGTTGATTGAAGCCGACATTGAAACGGTGACATGATTCTTTCGAGGTAAACACCATGTCCAAAATCAAAGATTACGTGGGAAGGGCAGATGGTGGGTACACGCGCATTGTGGGTGACCCGGTGCTCGGGAGACTTTTGTCACGGACGCAGTCAGCAGTGATTGCCGCGGGCACCGAGCTTGAAAAAATCGTGTACGCAGAGGTCGAAAAAGACGGGCGGACTATCACGCACCTTGATGCTTTTCTTGAAGCGCCGCCTTCCCGACACGCGGCTTACTTGGCCAATAAGCGCGCCATCAAAAATTCGAAACGCGTCACGATGGCAAGATCCGAACCCGATCTGGTTGTATTTGATACGCGCAAGGGGCATGTTTACATCGTTGAACTCAAAGACGGTGATATGTTCGACACGAAGAAAGTGGGTGGGGAGCTAAACAACCTAGTCAAGTTTCAAAACGCAATCTCCCCCCACATCGCATTCAAAACCTCCATCCATTTCTGCTCGTTCAATCAGACGGACAAACGACAAATCATCAATGGATTTAAGGGCAAAATCGACGAAAAACAGGCGATGACGGGTGCCGAACTTTGCGTAGTCCTGAAAATCGAATATGAGAGGATTCTGTTGCAAAGAAAAAGCGATGCTACAGGCAACCGTAAGTTTTTTATCAATGAGTTGTTGAAAGACGATGGAATTCGGAAGGAAATTTTGGAAACATTGATCCGCGCGGCGGAAGATTCACGTTGAAACTCGGATGCACCTTGGGGCCGAAGGCGAATACAAGGTAGGCCGCGGAATTACGCGCTTCACCCGAAACGACCCGAGTGCTCCCCGTAGCGTCTAGACTCCCCCCATGACCGTCTACTCGAACGAACGAACCGGCACAATCGCCCAAAACGAACTCCCGCCGTCCATCCCGCGCGACACCCGCGTCGCCATGGACGGCCTCGAGTTTCTCGCCCAACTCCCCGGTGCATCTATCGCCGCGACGTTCTTCGACCCTCAATACCGCGGCGTTCTCGATAAACTCGGCTACGGCAACGAAGGTGTACTCCGAGGCCAGAAACGCTCGGCACTGCCCCAGATGACCTCCGAAACCATCGGAGAATTCATCCGCGCCATCGACCGGGTCCTCGGTCCCAGCGGACACCTCTTCCTTTGGATCGACAAATACCATCTCTGCTCCGGCATCTACGAGTGGACCGAAGGCACCAGCCTTGAAACCGTCGACCTCATCACTTGGAACAAAGGCCGCATCGGCATGGGCTACCGCACCCGACGCACCGCCGAGTACCTGATCGTTCTCCAAAAGAAACCCAAAAGAGCCAAAGGCATCTGGACCCGCCACGACATCCCCGACGTTTGGACAGAAAAACCCTCCTCCAAAGTCACCCACTCCAAGCCGGTGGGGTTGCAGCAGGCGTTGATCGAGTCAGTTACGGCTCCTGGGGATGTGGTGTTGGATCCGGCAGCGGGCAGTTTCAGCGTGTTGGAGGCGTGTAGGTTGGCTGAGCGGAGGTTTGTGGGTTGTGATGTGAATGGGTAACCAAATACCAAATAAAATTGCATAAATGGACACAATGGAACGCTACAGGATTGAGCGATCGATCGAGGACGTAATCGCGATGCTCGACTCTGCTCCGATGCACCGAGACATGTTGATAGAGGAGAACATCGTCCAACTGACGAACCGTGCGCCAATAGCCCACCTGGCTATAGAGAGGGGATTGAAAGCACTAATCACGGACACTGGCGCAACACGAGAAGACACCCATTCCTTGAAGAGGCTCTATCGAGCCCTAATAAAGTGTGATGAGAAGTCAGCAATATTTCTAGACAAAGCGTTCAAAGATGCGATCGATTTCTTCGGGTTCAACGCCAATATTCCAGGCTTGCGTCATCTTCGCTCGCTCGACGATTATCTGTCCAAAACCGGTCACGATAACGCCTTCAACGCATTGCGCTATTGGGCGATAGGCGAGCAACCCAATGGGGTAAATCCGATCTATTTGATCTCACTTTCAGTACATAGAGAATTGTTGTGCGCAGTGGCGAGCGTTGTCCGGCCTGGCCCCAATGAAACTGTGTCGGAACGCGTTGAACACGTACTGCGTCACGCGATGCATCCTATGGTAGCTTTGTCGTATTCTCCAAACGACACGCGCAAGAGGCGATCCGTTGAGAGTTATCGGCATTGGCTTTTGAGTGAACACAAAAACTTACCGTAGCGCACTTGAAGAGGTGATATCGTGCGCATTCAAGATCACGGATGACGAATTCTTCAAGCGAACACTTGAAGCTGCCTACAAAGAACTACAACAGTCAAGAGACCCAGCGGTTCAGTATCTCATCGGCAGACTCGCATATCTGCCCGAAGGTTCACAACCACGTAATCCTGACGCAGTTCCCGAAGTTGAGTGGCTCAACGACGCAAAAACCAACGGCATTGTCCAGACACCTCTCGGGACCGGCTTGGGTTTTATAGAGAGATACTCGGATGGCGGTTGGGGCATTCAACCCTATGAAAGTGGACCGGTACAGGTGACGGATATCGCTGAAAAGCTAGTAGATGCGAAACACTATTTGATCAACCGCCTGACACATCAAGCCACTGTTACGGTAAACGGAGTTTCGAAACAATTGCGTATTGTCAACGAAAAAAATTACTTCTTAGCTTCCGCATCCGATGCAGCGTGGACACCTCCTGTTGATCCTAACCAGCTCGAAACATACGAACTCGAGTTCTGGGACGGCCAACACGGTTTAAAGGTTGGCGACACCATTAAGGCCAAACTTCATCGTCAAGACCATGAAGGGGCAGTGTCCAATCTGGAAGGGGTAGTGCATGCCGTTACAAAGCAAAAAATGTTAGTCAAAGGATCAGATTACTATCATTTCGAAGGTCAGTAATGCACAACACGAGTGATTGCGAGCCCTGTTCCTGGCTTAGTCGGATTCAAACTCTGTATTGTAACGTCTCACCACAGATGAACCCCTGGGCAAGTGGTACATCTCAACGACGCACCACCTGATTCGCATCGTTGTAATCGAGCTCTGCCCCAGGCTACACTGTCTCGGATTCCGTTATCCGCGAGTAGTCGATACTGAAGTAAAGCGCATCCGCTTACTCGTCTATCTTCAATCTCTCAATTCACGCTTCATACTTCGGTTGAAGAAAACAATTCTGACCAGCCACTAAACCTAGCGCCAACTCCAACGACCATTCTTCATCTTCATCGGATATCGGCCAGGTGACCGCTACTCTTGCACTCGGATAGTAGCCCCGACGACGGACGGTCTGTTCAAGTGAGCGACCCCTTTTCGTGTGCAAACCACACGGCATCCTTTATTTGATCGGGAGCATCGTCCTCTGGAGAGGCAATGATGCCCAACTCAGTCAACTGTGCACGCGCGTTGGGATCCGTGTAGATCCTGATGGGTTCAGCCATTTTGGATGGGGATTTTAGGTACCGATGGAAGCCAGCTCATCCTGATGCCAAGCCCAGAAATCGTAATCATCTGGATTGATCAACAGAGCCGACTCGTAAGGAATTACTTCCTTGTCTTTCGAAAGTATCCACCCCATCTCTCGATGGGAGACATCCGAGGCCCCTTTCCCGCTCAGCGGACCAAGGAACTCCAAAACCATCTCAACGATGACCCGTTCGCGGTCGTCAAATCTAGGCCCCAGCACGTGCCCTGGTTTAATCGGCACCAACCTCTGTTGCATGTATCGAAAAACACGCTGATACCGCATCTCGGCCAACTCTTCGTCCAACAAAACGTCTCGTTCTCGCAACAGCTCTCGCGGAGCCGGACCTTCCGACAACTTCACATTATTAGCACCCGTCATCGGTTTGAGAAACCGAGCGTACGCCAAAAAGTCGCAGTAGTACAGGATCTTGTTGAGCTTCACTGCGCCGAACCACCGATCGTCTCTGCTTTTATCTGTGACGTAAAGCACAAGTTCGCGAAACTTCTCGCTATCGAAAGACGGTTGGCTCATCTTGGTTGTCCAGTATCTCGTTTAAGTTGTAGATACGAATGTACAACGTTTACGGCTGTAGAGACGACCTGCGTTGCAAGTGTAGACCGGTTTTTCGACCGCATCGGTTGCGCGTCCGTTGAACTGGCAAATCGCCGCCTATTTCAAGAGCCACTAAACCAGTTCATCTAAATGTGATTCGAATACGGCCTTGGACTTCAAAAGGTTCTCAACCATCCACTTCCGAAGTTTCGTCAACTCCTGCTCTGAACTTTCGATAGACCCTTTGGTGTAAAAGGCGATTCTGGACGCGGTTTTTGGTTCAGGCGTTCCCATTCCAAAGTTGCATCCATGGACTCTTCGATTTTAGTTCGTCGTTCGATCAACGAATCGAAAAGTCGCTTGTTGAATTCGCGTTTATGGTTGAGGTAAATCTCGACTCTCGGGCGCGATCTGGCTCCGAAAACTGCGGCATAAATGATGTTCGAGTAACCCGAAGGAAACAAACTCCCATTGGCGGTACTTGCTTTCTTTGTATTTGTAAGATGATGTTCCGTTCGCAATTCGTCGATCAACTTCTGGAAGAAAGCGCGGTATTTTTCCTGACGAGGCGAAACGTCTCGTCCCCGTGTTTTCGTCACCTTCTGCCAAGTGTTCGGAAACGCTACGGGGCGAAACTCTGGTGCCGGAAGCGAGCTGCCAATTTTCTTGACGCTGACGGTTACGCCGTAGAACTCGAGCGAGTCGTCAGTGCGTTGGTTTAACCAGTCAAGAGCTTGCCGATGCTCATCTCTGAATTCCGTTGTCAACCAAATTATGATGTCGGCGTTTCGTCCCGAGGCGTAGGTTAAGAGTTGCCCCAGATGGTTGTGATCAGTTGGCCCGAGTTGGTTTTCGATAATCACACTAGCGTTTTGACCAGACACGGTTGCGGTGATATCCACGAAGAAATCGCCAACTTCTGCTTCCGTACCGCCCAACTCCAAGTCCAATCCCAGTTCCTCGCCCAGCAGGTCGAGATTCTCAGCGAGCCACGGAGTGAAATCTTGCGCCTCATGCCGCCAGATCTCGCGAGGGTTCATCGTTTCGAGTTTGCCCAACGGCTTCTCGTTAGTCATGCTCTCTCCTTTGCTCACCTCTGAACACGGTGTCTTTGACAATCGAAGATAGTATCGCACGGTTTGGCTATGGCATTCTTCGTTATCCTGTAAATCGTTGAGAACGATAAAACTACCAAGCCCACTCTCCATGACTTCACCCACCAACTCCCTCTTCAACCTCCATACCAAAGTAGCCTTCGTAACCGGCGGTAACGGCGGCATCGGACTCGGCATCGCGGAAGGATTCCTCCAGCACGGCGCATCCGTCGCCATAGCCGCTCGAAACGCCGACAAGCTCGAATCCGCCGTCGCATCTCTTACTGCAACCGCCGCCGGCGACTCCTCCCGCGTTCTCGCGCTCTCCTGCGATGTCACCAACCGGGCATCCATCCAAGCCGCACTAGATGAGACGATGTCCAAACTCGGCGGATGGGACATCATCGTCAACAACGCCGGAACCAACCGACGCTCCGACGAGCCCCAGAACCTCTCTGACGACGACTGGCGCTACGTCATCGACACCAACCTCACCTCGATGCACAACGTCTCGTCGCTGACTTTCGACCACATGCGAGATAAGGGAGCCGGCAAATACATCAACATCGGCTCGATGATGTCCATCTTCGGCACCGCGTATGCCTCGGCCTACGCCGCATCGAAGGGCGGAGTCGTCCAGTACACCAAATCCTGCGCCGTCGCATGGGCCCGACACAACGTCCAAGCCAACGCCATTCTACCCGGCTGGATCGTCACGGAGATGACCAATCAGTTCCAGGAACTCTTCCCCGAACGCTACAAACTCGTCCAAGAACGCACCCCCGCCGACCGCTGGGGCATCCCCACCGACCTCGCCGGAACCGCCGTCTTTCTAGCCTCCAACGCCTCCGACTTCGTAACCGGCACCGCGATAGCCGTGGATGGTGGTTATTCGGTTTGGTAGCCCGCGCCGCGCACTTTAACTCCGCGCCCTGGCAATCCTCCGACTAACGCTCGGATGGCTGTGCAAGACCGTTTCAATCAACGGATGCGGCTCGGCATTCGACAAATTCTGCTTCGCTAGCTTTTCCATCGCGCTGATGAACTCGGCGCGCATATCGGTAGTCGCTATCGCGAAATCGTCCGCAGCCGTCTCCCGCCGACGCGAATAAGTGTTCGCAAGCGGGAGTGCCACGATACCCACCGCTGTACTCACCAACGCCAGCAGCGGCAGATTCGCATAGTCGTGCAACGTCCCATCTAACCCAAACGAACCCGACCATGCCCCCAAAGCCAAATCAATCACCCACATCGACACGAAAATGATCACCATTTGTACCGCAATACCCCTCCAGAGGTCCCCGTTAACATGATGACCCAGTTCATGAGCAATGATCACCTCGATCTCATCTGGTTCATGACTCTCGATCAATGTGTCCGAAATGATGATCCGCCTAGTCCTACCCCAACCAGCCAGCGCAGCGTTGGCTTTGACCGTGCGGTCGCCGAGCTTCCATATGTAAGCGCCTTGAACGAAGGTGTTGAGCTGGCTTGAAAGTCGTTCGAGACGTTGTTTCAATTCGCCTTCAGGAAGAGGTTCGAACTTGAAGAAAATGGGCATCAGGACGATGGGAGCGATAGCGGCGATGAACACGGATATGGCGGAGAACAGCAACGATGCCCAGACCCACCAGTAGTCGGGATCGGCGGCGAGGAGTGCGTACAGACACGCGACAAAAACGGCCAGCATCACCGTCTGCAGTGCCAGACCCTTCAACCAGTCCTTAGACCAGCTAAGCACAGTCCGTCGCGTCAAACCGTAACGCCGCTCGAGCACGTGCCCCGAAAAGTACCCCAATGGCAAAGTCATCACTTCCAGAACGACCGAAGCGAGGACGATGTAGGCGACCGCCCCCAAAACTACGATGCCAGTGATTTCGTCTGAGATAAAGTCTCGAATGGCCGCTGATGCGCCGGTGACCAAGATGATCGCAGGCGCCAAGATGTAGATGACGAGATTCGCCAAACCGCTGAGCAACTTAATTCGCTCGTAGCGCTTGGGGTCGCGGGTTTGGGAGATCTCAGTCATCGTGCGTTTTGGATTGTTGCCGTCCCCATCAGACGCGCTGATGTTGATCACCTGCGGCGGTATCGGCTACCACGTCGCCGGTTTTGTGATTGTCCTGCCTTGGGAATCTATCAACGCAGGGGGTAGTAAGCTACGTTGGAGATGGTAATCCCTGATCCTCATGACGCGGTTCGCGGACTGGTACATGTCTCGCGGTGTCCGCACCTTGCGGGAAGGATTCACGATCACAATGCTGATGCCCAGATCGTCGCGGATCCTTTGTAAGGGGCGTGAAAGGTCGGCGTCGTTCGTAATGACGGCAACTTGCTCGCAAGTCCCCGAATAGGCGTCGAATATCATCTCAGTCGCTAAATTGACGTCGGTCTTCTTCTCTTCCCATTCAAATATCGAGACGATGGGTGGGACGCCGGGGATTGGTTCTGACAACGGGCGCCGCTTGGTTCGCATTCGAAACGTGCCGGTCACAATGTCAAGGCCGCGCAAAGTTTGGAGGGCGCGGAGGTAAGTGGCTTGTCGGTGGCGCGGACCTCCATCGCCATTGTGAACTTCGAGTCGGGAAGTGCAATAACAGACGCGCCCGATCTGGTCATTGGGCAAGAGTGACTCCGCAAGCCGCCTCATGTCCAACCACTTGTAACCAGATCCCTTCAAACAGGCGTAGTAGAGGTTGAAACCGTCGATGTATACGTTGGTCCGCACGCAATGAACCCTAACAAAAATAGAGACCGCCACCGAAGTGGCGGTCTGTGCCCCTTCATACGAAAATCCGGGGGAAGTTGACTCCACGATATCACAAATGACATTGTCGTTCTGTCATCTTCGCAGCGTCTCAGCGACATGCTCAAGCGCCACGACCAACTTTTCGTCGCTCCCTCGGGAGGGGTGAGGCACTAGTGGCGCATCAATGCCAATCGATTCAAGGGTATCGCGCGCCTTGGCTCCTACTGCAACAACTTGAGCTTTCGGATACATCGCGACGACTCGCACCAGCCACTCGGAACCGAATTCCACCTCATGCTTGGTCGGTGCCCGATTGATTCGCCTGTTATTCTTGCCAACCGCAAACGGCCAAAAAGGGTAGATGTTCCACGTCAACGGACGTGGCAATCCCGCGAAACAGGTCGGCACATGCTTCCAAAACCTTGTGGCAGTCCGCTCTCTTTGATTTGGGTCTTCGCTTGCCGGTACTTGATAGCCAGAGCGAGCGCAAAAAGCTCCCCAATTGTCTTGTGGTGACGTTATGACGTTCGGCGAAACGAAGGGAATGCCCGTAATCGCGCCCCCGTCCCTACCGGGTGCCTCGCCGACAAAAATCGCTGATTGATACGTATCGGCAAATGTGGTGAACCAACGTATCAGATTGGCGCGGCGAACGGCATCTCCGTATATGTTGACACTTTGATCATCCGGAGTATCAGCTTTGGTAAGCGAAACTACGAACTTCCTGATCTCAGCGTCACGACTCACTCCACAACCTCAACTGTCCGCTTCTCAAACTGCTTCCAATCCCAATCCGCGCCCCAACCGGGTGCATCCGGCGGACTCAACTTCCCATCGATAGGGACAACCGGATTCAACAGCCCGATCTGCTCGCCGTCCACGTCATGCCGACCACCAGGAAAGTACTCGTAGTAAGACGTGTTCTGAGTGCAGCAAAGCAGATGGGCATGCACCAATCCGTACAACCCACCAGGCCCATTCAATTCCACGTTTGTGCCATGCAACTCGGCCAGATGCGCCAGCTTCATTAAATTCGTCGTCCCATGCCGCGCATTCTGACGTATCAGATCCGTAGCCCCGGAGATTAAGTACTGAGCGCATAAATCCGTGTCGTACATGAACGTCTCGGTTGCCATGATCGGGATATCGAGCGTCGAAGCCAATCGAACCAAGAGATTGTGACTCCGCTCCGGCAACGGCTCCTCGAACCACCGATAATCGAGGTCCTCTAAAGCACGTCCAACCTTCACCGCCTCCTCAAACGTATAGATCGCGACCGGATCATGCATGCAATCGATCTCATCACCAACCGCGTCTCGGATCGCCGTCAGCCACCGAATGTTCTCTTCGACCGGATGGTAGAAGTGATCCTTGACCGCCACAAAGCCCAACTCCACAGCCCGAAACGCGTCTTCTATCGCCTCCTCGATCGTCGTCCCGCGGGTGTTGTAATAGGCATGGACCTCATCTCTCACCTTCCCGAGCAGCGAGTAGACGGGTAGCCCCGCCACCTTCCCAGCGATGTCCCAAAGGCAGTTGTCGAAACCGCCGAACCAACTTGGCGACCGGTAAACCCACCGCGTCCCCTGATGCAGCTTCTGATACAGGTACTCCCGCTTCAACGGGTCCTCGCCGACAACAAGGGCTTGCAGCTGCGGCACATCGGCGGGATGTAGTCCCGTATGACCATCACCGGGTGTGGTGCAGACACCCACAACGCCATCGTCGGTTTCGACGTGCAGGACGTACTCATAGCGCGTCTTTTCACGCGCCGGTACCGCTTGATGGAGCCAGCGTTCGCGTCGCAGGCCGCGCAGTTTGACGAAATCATAATACTGGTCGGTGCCGTCCATCTCAAGGATGGACATCTTGACATTAGTGATTTTCATAGCGTCGGCGGGTTGTCATATCGGTTGTCATAGGGGTTGGCAACGAGTTTATCGGTTAAGCGCTTAGCCTGATTGCACATATCCTTATGTCAAAATCGATCCCACTCAACTGCGAGAAACCGAGGCAACGACATGGCAACCACAATGAGAGCGTCGCTCGACGATGGAACCGGTGTTTACCGGACGCAGGATGTCCCGATGCCCGAGATGTTCGAAGGCGCGGCGCTGATCCGCGTTAGGCAGACGGGCATCTGCGGCTCTGATCTCCACATGACCGCTCGTCGTGAGGAAGCACAAGACGTACCGTCCGGTCATGAAGTGACTGGAGAGGTCGTTGAGCTGCCGAAAGGCAACCACAATTTGCAGGTCGGTGACCGTGTCGCTATCGACACAGTCTGCTCCGGTCGTGCCTGCTTCGACTGCCGTTACTGCAACTACGGACAGTACCGCCATTGCCTCAACTTCGTCGAAGACTCGGGCGGCGGCTTCGCCGAGTACATGACGCGCCGCCCCCTCGGCCTCTTCAAACTGGAAGACGACATGGACTGGACGGACGGCGCACTGGTTGAACCGATGGCGGTTTCGGTGCACGGACTCCGCTACGCCGGCATGAAGCCAGGCGACGTCGTCGCAGTCGTCGGCTCCGCACCCATCGGACTCTCCTCAATCGCCAGCGCGCACGCATTCGGCGCAAGCAAGGTCATTGCGTCGGCAAAATACCCACAGCAGGCTGAACTCGCGGCAAAGATGGGTGCTGACATCGTAACTGGCGCCGAACCCGGTGAGTTGACCGAGCGCGTTCGCGAGCTAACCGACGGCGTTGGCGCTGATGTCGTCGTCGAATCCGTCGGCGGACATCAGACCGTCTCCTTCCACGAAGCCATCAACGCCACCCGCAACCAGGGCACCATGGTCTACCTTGGCGGCATAAAGGTGCCGATGGAGGTCGACCTCTTCGACCCGATGCTGCGGGAGATCAAGATCATCTCCTCCAACTGCTATGGCATCATCGACGGCGTCCACGACTATGAAGTTGCCATCCGCATCCTATCCTCCGGCAACCATCCCTACCGAGACACGGTCAAGCACCGCTACGGGTTGGAGGAGGTTGCTGCGGGATTTGAGACAGCGTTCGATAAGGGCACGGGGGCCGTGAAGGTTCATATTGTGCAGGGGTGAAATCGCGGATTGAACGCCGGGTTACCATAATCAACGCAATTGTTGACAAATTCGCTGGACCCGGTAACGCTGTCAGCAAAGTGCGAGAGGAAATCGAGAGGTCATGTGGGACATTAGTTCAACAACGTTGGTTGACGATGCCATCAACAAGATAGACGAGACGAGTAGCCAAAGCACTGACGGGAAATGGCTGGAATTTCTAACAGCCAGTATGGCACCGTATATCGGGGAATGGGATGTCGTTGAGGCATGGCCGTGGGTTGACTGGGAAGAACGCGAAGAGTTGCTTCCAGGCACGACGAACCAAGATGTCGGTATTGACGTGGTGGCGAAACGGCGAAGCGATGGCGAGTACATCGCTATTCAATGCAAGGCACGAAAACTCGACGCTAATGGTCGCGGTGACCCCATAAACAAGGGAGAGACCGATATATTCGTCAGTACGTCTTCGGGTTCGTTCTGGTCGGAACGGTGGATCGTGACGAACGGTGACAACCGAATAAGCGCCAACGCCAGGCAAGCGTTGTCGATGCATGACAAGCCATTGAAGTTGTCCAACATTCGTAAGGATCTTTCGGAACAAAAGCAGAACTCCCTTGTCGAGGAAGAGTGTGCACATTGCCAGCCTGACGTTGATGGTGAACTCGGAATACAGTCGAAGTCATGCATGCAGAACGAAGCGGTTTCGGGGAGCGTACGAATTCTGCGTGAACATGAACGGTCCGAGAGTGGCGGGCTGCCGGTAGGTCAGGCGCGAGGCAAGATCGTTCTACCATGCGGCACCGGCAAGACACGTATTTCTCTGCACATCGTCGAGAAACTCACGTCGCCCAGCGAATTGGCGGTAGTGCTGTGCCCGTCGATCGCGCTGGTCGCCCAGATCCGGCGCGAATACTTGCAACACGCTAGTGCACCCATCAGGGCACTCGCCGTCTGTTCAGATCAAACCGCGGGCTACAACCCCAAACGCGAAGATGCCATCGACACGTTCAGCAATCCGATAGCCGATAACAGCAACTTCAGCGCGTCGGAAGTCAAGGGCAAAGTTACCACGGACCCAAAAGAAATCGCATCGTGGATTACCGACGGCAAGGACACCGGCAACCTAAATATCGTGTTCGGCACATATCAGAGCGGCCACCGAGTAGCCGCAGCTCTCAAGATGTCCAAGGTTGCCGCCAAGGTTCTCATCGCAGATGAAGCACACCGCACCGCCGGTTTACGCCGAATTGCAAAGCACGAAAAGAGTATTCGAGACTTCACTCTGTGCCACGACAACGACGCATTTCCCGCAACCTACCGCGTCTATCAGACCGCCACACCCAAGGTTTTTGGTGTCAAAAACACTAGGAACACCGACTGGATAGTACGGACTATGGATGATGAGGCGGTGTTTGGGGTGGAACTCTACCGCAAGAGTTATCCCGAAGCGGTACGCAACGGTTGGCTGTCCGACTATCGCATCATCGCGCTAGGAGTGAACGACCCCGAGGCTTACAGACAGGCAAATTTGCTGGCTTTGGATTCTGATCTGAAGGGGCGAAAAGCCATGACCAGCACCCAATACCTGCGAGGACTCGCTTTCGCGCTCGCCATGGGCGGGGCTACACAAGGCGGGCAGAATGGCGATGTTCCCATTAACTCTTGCATCGCGTTTATGAACAGCGTCGCCAAGTCGAAAGAGGTGGCCGACAAGCTGCAAACTCAACCAGTGCGTGATTGGGTGCAGGAGTGGATACACAACAACGCCAACGGGCAATCGGTCAAGCACTACAAGCTGGAACATCTAGATGCCACGAGCAATGTTATGGCGCGTGACAACGCGAAGCAGAAACTCGCTGATGCGAGTAAAGATTCCCCTTACGGCATCATGAATGTCGGAATTTTCGGGGAGGGCACCGATTCACCATCGTTGAACGCAGTTGCGTTCTTGGAGGCGAGGAAAAGCCCCATTGATGTGATACAAGCCGTCGGACGCGCCATGAGAACCTCGCCGAACAAAGAGTTGGGCTACATCATCTGCCCGATACTGATACCGCCTAACACCGATGTTGAGAAGTGGCTCAGCACAAGCGATAAGGAAGAGGGATGGACGGAACTCGGACAGATCCTCATGGCGCTGCGCGCTCACGACCAGCGCATCGAGGACAATCTGTCCGACCTTTTGGAACTCTACCTGCCAAGCGAACCCGAAAAGGTCGCCACATTAGTCGCGGTCGTCAACCAAGACAGCAGCCGCATTCAGTATCGAAAACACGAAGGCCGGCCCGGTGCCGCCGAAGAGGCGGTAGAGCGTGTGCTTGACAGAAAAAGCACGTTGGTTAAAGAGTTCGAACCCTTGACCGATAGCACTGCAAGCGAAAATATCAATCCTTTGGGCGACGACGGGGAGGAGTTCGGAGCCGTCGAACCTACCCAGATCATCGCTGGTAAGAAGAACAGCGATGGCAGTCTCGAATTGCGCATGGACACTGTCGCGAGAGCAAAGTCCGCTCCTGATGGAACGCGCGGGGCGGTCGACATCCAGAAGAGCAAGGACGAAGCCAAGAAGATGCTCAACGTCGGCACTGGCATTCGTTTGCCTCTCCCCTCCAAAAAGCGCGAAATGCGCAGAACCCGGGAAGAGATCGCTAAAGAATCCGGCATGAAAATGCTCCGACTCAGCGGCTTAGACGAACACGGCGATGCCATAAAGATGAACCTGCTGACCAAGTCCGGATTGAGCGAAAACCGAGTCATCAGAGACCTCAACCTACTCGAGTCCAGCATCAGCGAGGCATCGCATCAATTGAGAAGCGACGATCTCGTTGATGCCCTAAACCGGCACTTTGGCCTAGACAATCTGAACGAAGCGAGTTTAAAGAAGCAAGCGGACGGTTGCACTATAGCTTCGTTGCTATTGACGAACGCGGCGATGCTTCATCAGCGGATAAGTGCTGGTCGTTGGTTGTCGGGGATTAGCGATCTCGCCGATGTTAAGAACGACACCAACGTAATACGAAGGATTAACCGGGAATGGGGACGGATATTGAGTCACGATTTCCGTCCAGTGTTGGAACCAGCCTTAGATGCCATTTACGCGATCGAAGAAACGGGCAAAACGAGTGGTCTGGAACGCGCCCTGCACCATATCGCCGCCGAGGCCGAACGCATTGCAGAGACCTACGCCGATATGGGTGCTGACCACGCCGGCCCACTCTTCAACCGCGTCATGGGCAACCAAGCCAGCGACGGCGCGTTTTTCACGAGACCGGTAGCGGCATCTATAGCGGCGCGGTTGACGTTGGATGCCTGCGGAGACCAGGATTGGACGAGTCCTCAGGTTTGGCGGGAACACAAGACTGTGGATCTAGCGTGCGGCAGTGGAACGCTTTTGGCGGCTGTCCTTACCGACATGAAACGACGTGCGGCTGAGCAAGGGGCAAATGAGACGACAATCGCGCAACTCCAGAAAATCGCAGTCGAGGAAGTTATCAAGGGTATGGACATCAATCAGGTCTCCCTGCAACTGGCGGCGTCACAGTTGACAACCGGCAACCAAGACATCCGCTATCGTCAGATGGGTTTGCACCTCATGCCATACGGTCCGAACCAGCACGATACGACGCGCGTATCCGTCGGAACACTCGAACTGCTAGGGCAGAAAGCGATAGTCCGTAGGGACGGCGAACTCGACATCCCCGATGACAGTATCCGTTCATCAAGAGTCTGGGGTGAGGATGAAGATGCCGAACTAGAAGACGCCGTGGTTGCCGCGAAGAACGCCCGTATTGTGATCATGAATCCGCCGTTCACTAACCGCGCCAAGTTGGGCGAGAAATTTCCGAAGCACATCCAGCAGTTGCTACGCAAAAGGGTCGATGCCATGGAGGGGAACTTGGTCGCAAACGACGCGGAGATGGAAGACTTTGTCGACAAAAATGCGCTTCGACCACTGTTTGTCGCATTAGCAGATAAATGCTTAGACGTACGGGACGGACTAATGGCGATGGTGATGCCTACAATCGCTTTGTCAAGTCCTTCCGGTCTATACGAACGCATCGTTTTGGCTAGACGTTTTCACATTCACACCGTCGTTACCAACCATCATCCTCGCAACATCAATATGAGCCAGAACACCAACATTAACGAAAGCATATTGATAGCTAAGCGGCACAAAGACTCTAATCTCCCTACTCGCTTCGTCTCGCTAGACAGGTTGCCGACAGACGAAGACGAGGTCGAGGATCTGCATCGCTGTCTCTCGGGGTGTGAACTGGGCCAGATCGCAAATGGTTGGGGAGAAGTCTCGTATTGGCCAGCCGAGGTGATGGCGACTGGCGACTGGACCGCAGCCGTGTGGCGTTCTCCCGAATTGGCGACCGCCGCTGCACGATTCGCCAACTGCGATGACCTTCTAGCAATCGAAAATCAACCTGGCCTGTCGCCACAGGCGACAGGCCAGGTTCTGCGCGGCTCGTACGAGCCGCGCAGAACCCGGCCTTCCAGGGAGCTTCCCGATCCTGAAATCGAAGAGCGGTACCGACGGACAGAAAAGCATCAAAAGCGCGCCTGATGAACATTGGATCCCAAAGAAACGGAATCAAGACATACACATGTCCGAAAGGGACATCGATCCTAAAACGGCCTCGATGCTGAAGAAAGCTGGTTACTTACTGATAACGGCGGGTCAAGACAATAGCACGGCACGCGTTACCGCGACCGCTAGCGACAAACAATTCGTCGGTAACGGCTGGATGCCGATCACCGGACTTTCATCAGAAACTGCTAAGGCACTTGCCGTTTTCATCAACTCTACGGCGGGACGGCTACAACTGATGAGAAACCCGGGCCGAAATATAACATTCCCCACCTACAGCGCAGCGGAAGCCCGAAACCTCAAAGTGCCAGACATTAAGGACGCTCGGGTAATCTGCACGCTTGCTGATTGTTGGGAGCGCACGAAAGGCATTGAGGTGCCGCAATTCCGCGACGGTGAGTGTGAGGTGCGTCGGCTTTGGGACGAGGCGGTAGCCGAAGCCATGCACTGGGACCCAGACGAGTTATCGCGCCTCCGTCATCTGTTGCATAGGGAGCCGCATGTTCGGGGGTTGGGTTACAACCAATATGCTGATGAGGTGGAGTAGGGTTAAGTCGAATTTCCGGCCGCTACCCCAGATCCCGTTTTATCGCTGATCATCATCAAAACGTCCATCGACACTCGCAACAGGTCATGCAACGCCTGCGCCTGTGCCTCGGTGATTTTCCGCTTCCCCGACAGCAACTCCGCCACTTTTTCACGGTTGCCGATGATGGGAATCAAGTCGTCTTCCGTTATGCCTTGCTGGTCGAGTCGGAATTCGATAGCCGCGATTGGGTCTGGCTCGCCCCAGTCGACCGTTTCCTTCTCGTAAGCCACCACCAATTTCACTAGAGCATCTAGTTCATCGCCTTCTGGAGTGCCGAGTTCCGCCTCCCACAACTCGTCGATGCGGGCTATCGCAACGGCGTGTTCGCTTTCGTTGGTGATCTTTTCCAAAGTCAGCATCGTTATACGTTCCTCGCGTCAATCGTATCGTATTCGGCGTGAGTGCCGACGAATCGGATACTTACGGTGCTGAATCGATAGTTGACAGCCGCAACCATTCTGTAGCGATTGCCTCTGATCCTGAAAACCACACGATTACGAGGCAGGACGCTGGCCCTCGGATGATGGTCCAAAACATCGTGCGGGGTTCGCCAGTTTCCGTCGTGGGCGACTCGAAGCCATTCCTGCAACCATCGCTTAGAATTCGGATTTCGCCGCCAAAAGCGTTCCAATTTATCCGTTCCCAGAACCAACATTTGAAGAAGTCATTCAGCTACGGCGAGTGCGATATTAGAGGTAGCAATGGTAACGAACCGTTTACTGGCCTTCCCAAACATTCTCACATCCCCGACGCAACCTTCTCCGCGATCATGATCGTCGTCGCATTGGTGTTCGCACGAATAACGTCCGGCATCACCGACGCATCCACCACCATCAACCCATCGACCGCGTGCGTCTCGCACTGCGGCGACACAACCGCCATCGGATCCGACGCCGGCCCCATCTTGCAAGTCCCCGACGAGTGGTGCTGCGTCCGAACATTGGACAGCAGCCAATTGTCCAGCGCCTCGTCGTCGGCTAATACGTCGTCGGCAGGGTCCACTCGTTGCATCATCGCTGGCGCGTACTCCGGCATCTCCGATAGCTCCGCACAGAGTCGTACAGCGCCCCTCATCCGCTCCATGTCGAGCGGCTCGCTCAGATAGCGATAATCGAGGATCGGCTGGTCGTGCGGATCGGCGGTAGCCAGACGAAGCTCGCCCTTCCCGACGGCCTTCTGCAACGCGATGCTGAAACCGGTCGGGGTTTTAGCTATCGAAGGGTCGAAGTCGGCCGGAACATGTTCGGTGCGGATCGATATCGGCCGCATATGCATGTCGTTGCGGTAGGGCGAACCTGGCGTCGTGTAGCGCATCCCGATCTGGAGCGGCGCCGGGCGCTCCGGAACCGGCTCGTCAAGATCGCTCTCGTACTTGACGAAAACCGCGATGTGGTCTCGAAGGTTCTGTCCGACACCCGCGACGTCCGAGATGACCGAGATGCCGTTCTCTGACAAATGGTCGCCTGGTCCAACGCCCGAGAGCATCAATAGTTGCGGCGAGTTAATCGCTCCTCCGCTCAGAATGGTCAGGTCCGATTCCACACGATAGGTTTCACCACCCGATTCGACCTCAACGCCGACCGCCCTTCCGTTCTCGATCAACACTCGGTGAACGAGCACGCCAGACCGCACTGTCAAATTCATCCGGTCCCTCGCCATCTGCAGATACGTCACCGCAGTGCTCATGCGAATGTCGTTGATCCGATTCAGAACCAAGAAACCCACACCAGTCGACTCCGGATGGTTGTGATCATGCGTGTACGGATATCCGGCCGCTTGACACGCGTCAAGGAACGCCCTCGGACTCGCGAACAGCTCGTCTTCTTTGTAGCGTCTTACCGGTATCGGCCCATCGGAGCCGTGGAAGTCGTCACCCGGAAAATCGAGGTCCGTCTCGATCTTTCGAAAGTAGGGCAGAACGTCGAGATAACTCCAACCCTCGTTGCCCAAAGCAGCCCAATCGTCGTAATCCTCTGGGATACCGCGGAACCAGATCTGTCCGTTGATGGCACTCGAACCGCCCACGACTTTGCCGCGCGGAAGTTTGAACGGTTCCTGCATCGGCGTCGCTAGCGCTTTGTAGCCCCATGTGTGTTCATCGACGTCGTACGACTCGTACCAAGCTTGAACGCCGTACTTGATGTTGTCCGGCATCGAGTTGATATCCGGATAGTCGGGCCCCGCCTCGAGCAGCAACACTGAACGGTTGCGGTCCTCGGTCAGTCGCGATGCCAGCACACAACCGGCTGATCCCGCACCAACAACAATCACGTCATATTTCATGGCAACGAACTTTCATCGATTCCGAAAATCGTTGCCGTGAAGTTTATTCGCAATTCATCCCAATCGCCCAATCGCGGTCGCGCGATTGGAACAAAGTCGGCCATGAGCATCACGCGACGGCGCGGTAGTGGTCGTACCAATCGCTGCCGAACGTGCGGCTCGGGTCGTACAAACGCTTTTGAGCCAAGAACCTGCCAAACTGCGGATACACTTGCTTAACCTGTTCTTCCGTCGCGTAGCGATGATAGGTCAAAAAGAAACTTCCACCCAGCGATGCCGCATCGTCGATCAGACCTCTAAACGCGTCCGCAGCGCGGGCCTCACCCACCTCGGTGTGGTCGACGTGCAGGTTGACAACGATGCGCGCGTAACGATCCGTTGCCCAATTCAAGTATGTCTCGTCGTCCTTTTCGATGAGGCGAATCGTTCCGTAGATCACGTTTGCACCCTCGCGTCGCAAGGTCTCACTCGCCTTTGACATGAACTCGGCCAGTTTGCCCACCGGCACGTAAAGCTCGGTGATCACTTCCGAACCCGGGTCTTCGGCCCCGACCGCCCTGTTCAATTCGTCGTGGTACCCATCAATGTACGTGCTCATCTGAAATTCACCTATGTCGTAGGTCTGACCGTCGGTGCCCAAGTAGAAATTCGCGTAAGCATCAAACGCCGCGGATTTGTCGGAAAGGCCGAGATAGATGAGCCGCTTCCAATCGTCCTCGCTGAAGCGTTGATCGGGCCGCATCGTCTCCGATCGTCGGTTCATCAACCGGGCGGTAACAAGAAAAAACTCCCGAGCGCATAAATCGATCCGAGTTTTCGTCTGTCATGTACTGAAAATCGCCGTAGAGATACCCGTCACCGATACGTTCTTCGAACGCCGCCGGCAATTGCTCGATGTCGAAAACCTCGACCGACCGAAGCAATCGCATGGCGCGTTGCAATCGAAGCGTCACTGAGGCGAATACGCCGAATAGCCCATACCCGCCGATGGCAAGCGAGAACAACTCTGGATTTGAGGTTCGAGTGCACTCAATGGGTTCGCCGTTGTCGTTCACGATCACGAAAACTAGACACGTCCGTTCGCGATCGATCGAAATTCGCCATGGCTCCGGTGGTTTTGCGAGGGCGCATTCAACCCATGGGGGTGTTTCTAGGCTCCCGTTACGCCGTGCTCGCGTCTGCCATTTCTGGCATCGAAAACTGACGCCAAGCGTCGAGTTGCTCCACCGGCACCCGTTCACGCAAAGCGCGACCTCGAGTCATCCGTTTTGGACGCTGATCAGTTTCGTCATTCTTCGCTCCGAGCTCGCGTTGGATGATCCGGTACACGGTCCGGTTGCTGATATTGACCTTCAACGCTATCGCGGAAACCTTGAAACCATCCGCGAACAACCTCATGATCTCCGTGTCGCGCATGACGGTTCGACCGTGCCGCGTCCCGTTCGCGTCGTCGTACTTGCAAAGCGCCAGCGGACAATCGAGGCAGGATGGTGCCGAATCACAACCAGTGTCTCGATAAACGGTGTTCTCTGGCAATCCCCGTGTCGTGTTGATTGAAGAAAACGGTTGTTCGCGAACGTTTTGCTTGCTCAACGTTGTTTGATTGCCCTGCAGATGACTCGCCGTTAGCATCGCTCAGACTTGCCCTCGAAGCTGGCTCTCTTCCCAGGCCCTCTCGAACAGAGATCCCGCAAATCCTGGTTGACCGTAAAACACAAACGTCAAAGCCTCGTCTCCACAACGTGGCGCGACGGTCCGATCGAACCATTCCGGATCGATGATGTGAGCACCCACAACTTCGACCAGCACGTTGGGGAACACCCGTGCCGAATCATCCCTGATCGGGTTATCGACACTGACAAACACGTGACGTGCAGCTCCAATCGCGATGCTCCGCTCACCAACCGGTTGCCATAGCTCTCCCGCCCCAGCCTCCTCAAGCGCTGAAACCAACAAATCCATCGCCGGCCAGGTGTTCAGGTTCAACGACGGTGAAACCGTAACGCTGAGGCCGCCGAATCCTGAGGTCAAAGTGAGCAACATTCTCCGCATCGGCGTTGAAAAATCGGTCGCTTGGCTCACCGAACGGCACTTCACCGCAAACGTGTCGCACTCACTGGATACCGCCGACTGCATGATGCGCTGCCCCAACTCATCCCGATCGCTGATGAACTCCGACTTCACCCGCGTGAGCGTGCCCAGCTCCGCATCAATGTTTAAGTCAGTGTGCAGACCGCTGGCGCGGGCGGTTTCAACACGTGCCGTAGGCGCATCACTGTGTCCTCGACGCGCAATCGGTCGTTCCAAAATCTGTGTAGTCATTTCTCGTATCTCCGCATATCATCGAACCCACGTTCTAAATAGAACATACATCCTATCCGTGTTTTTGTCAAGCCATTCGTCGATTTCCCAAAAATCACATCCAATGCACGATCGATGCGTTCGAGACGATTCGTGCATAATGGACATCGGCGCAGCACCCATTGTTATCGGCGGAACCTCACAAATGTCAGTAAACGTTGAGATCGTTTCAATCGGCTCCGAACTCTTGCTGGGCCAAATCGTCGATACAAACTCCGCTTGGATCTCCCAACGACTCGCCGAAAACGGCGCAAACGTCTTCTACAAGTCATGTGTCGGCGACAACATCAACCGCATGACCGAAGTCCTCCGCATCGCGCTAAATCGCGCCGATGTCGTAATTACCGGCGGCGGCATCGGCCCGACTCAAGACGATCTGACACGGGAAGCAGTTGCGGAAGTCTTCGGCGTCGACGTCGTGACCGATCCCGACTCCCTCACCGAGCTTCACGAACGATTCCAAAACCGCGGCTTCATCCTCACCAAAAACAACGAACGTCAAGCCCAGATCCCAGATGGCGCCACTGTCATCCGCAATCCCAACGGCACCGCACCCGCCTTCATGGTCGAATCCGACAAAGGCACCATCATCAGCCTCCCGGGTGTGCCCTTCGAGATGAAGTGGCTAATCACCAACGAGATAATCCCCTACCTCCGCCAGAAATACGACGTCGGCGAAACCATCCACTACCGCGTCCTCAAAGTGGCAGATCTCGGCGAAAGCGCCGTTGACCACGAGATCGGACATCTCATTGCCGAATCATCCAACCCGACAGTCGGAGTGCTTGCGCGTCCCGGCCAAGTCGATGTGCGTATCGCCGCCCGGGCAGCAACCGTCGACGACGCCAACAAGCTCATCGAACCTGTAGAAGCCGAAGTTAGACGGCTCCTCGGAAACCACATCTTCGGTACCGACGACGAAACCATTGAGAGCGTCATCGGCGACATGCTGCGCCAGCGCGATGAAACCGTCGCCGTCTACGAAGACCTCAGCGGCGGCGCGGTTTCCGATTCAATGCGGACCTCCGCCGGCGATCGATTCCTCGAAGCCATCGTCGCCAACACCAACGTTCCACGCGACCGACTGATCGGCAACGGCAATTCCGAAGAAATGGCCGGCGAAGAGCGCGCCAAAGCACTCGCCAACGCCATCCGCCAACATTCCGGTGCAACTCTCGGCATCGCGGTCCACGGCATTCCCGAAGCTGAAGGTAGCGCCGAGAACCTCGCCCGCGGTGACACATACATCGTGATCGCCGACGCCGAGAAAACCGAAATGCGTCACGTCAGATCTGCCGGCAGTGGCGCGCCAGACCGCCGTAGAGCCGCAATGTACGCCTTCGGAGCACTGCGTCAACACCTACTCAAATCGTGATCTTGGAATCTAAACCGGATCGGAAGGAAACGACATGAAGTTGCAACGCCGGAACGCAAAAACACTCTTGATCGCAGCGTTCACCTGCGCAATGCTCGCAACCTTGATGGTCGCCTGCTCATCGCCCGAACCGACGCCAACACCAGTACCCCCAACTCCGACGCCGGTACGGCCAACGGCCACTCTCGTGCCTCCAACTCCGACACCCGTGCCGCCAACCGCTACTCCAGTGCCTCCAACTGCGACGCCCGTTCCTCCCACGGCAACACCCATACCACCAACAGCGACTCCCGAACCAACCGAAGCCCCCCAAGCGCCTGAGGAACCAGCGGCTGGCACAACCGATGAAATCAGTCCCTTCGGATTGTCCGCGCACGCCGCCGCCTGCATCGAAGAGCACGCCGACGCGGAGACCAAGGACAAAGTCTTCACCGCCATCGAGGCGCTCACCACCGGCGAAGACGCCATGCCCGACCACATACTCGACCTGCTCGACGCTGCCGAACCCTTGACGCGTTGCGGTGTCATGCCCAAGCGCTTCGCGCCGATCGTTGCGCAAATCTCGCGAGAGGACGCCGCGTGTGTCATTGAGCAAAGCGGTGTCGAACAGCTCATGGCATTCTTCACGATCACTGAAGAACAACAAGCCCAGACACTAAACCTAATGGCGCTTTCACCGCTGCTCGGTGCTCTCCAAGCCTGCGAGGTCACCCTTGACCTCACGGCTGGACAGTAGGACGATATGTTAGACCGCAAATCGTCCCCAAATCGTACGAAACCAACCCGTGCAACCCTGCAAACGCTTATCATTTCCGAGTAACGAACATGCCTCGGAAACACTGACACCACAACACTTCCCCAGGAGCGCATCGACATGAGAAGCAAGGCAGCAATTCACGTGGAACACGGCAAGCCCTTGGAGGTCGACGAGATCGAGATCCCCGACCCCCGTGCCGATCAAGTACACGTCAAGCTACACTCCAGCGGCGTCTGTCACTCGCAGCTCCACCAGATGCACAACCCGCAGACTCCGACACCATCCCTCCTCGGGCACGAAGGCACCGGAACGGTAATGGCCGTCGGCTCCGAAGTCACCCACGTCAAGGAAGGCGACCTCGCAATCGTGACATGGGTCCCCAAAGACCCGATCCGGGGACGATGGACACCCGAACCCAGCGGCGCAACCTACCGAGAAGAACCCCTCAACGGCGCAACCTACACGTGGGGTGAAGACGCTCTCGTATGGGGCGGATACGTAGTCCCCATCGCCGACGACAGCCCCAAAGATCTCTCGTCAATCGTCGGTTGCGCGGTACTCACCGGCGCCGGCGCAGTCCTGAACACGGCACGAGTACGACCCGGAGACTCCGTTGCCATCTATGGCGTCGGTGGCGTCGGCACCTCCGCCCTCATCATGGCCAGCATCCTTGAGGCATACCCCCTAATCGCCGTCGACATCGAAGACTCCAAACTCGAATACGCCAAAGAAATGGGCGCTACGCACACCGTCAACGCAGTGAAGACCGACCCGATCGAGGCGATCCACGAGATCACCGGCGGCGGTACAGACTACGCGTTTGACGCCATCGGTCTCCAGATAACCAGCGAACAGATCCTCCCGTCCGTCCGAGGCGGCGGTCCCGGCGCCGACAACCACGGCGGAATGGCCGTCCTCATCGGTATGCCAGCACCGCAGATGACCGTCGACCCAGGCCAGTTCATGTATCACCAGAAGCAGTATCGTGGCTCCCTTGGCGCTACCTACCCCCAAAAGGACTTCGATCAGTTCCTACGTTGGCACCAAGAAGGCAAGTTCCCGCTCGACAAGCTAGTCACCCGCCGCTACACCCTCGACCAGATCAACGAAGCCTGCGACGACCTTCAGAACGGCGAGATACTGGGCCGCGCCATCATGGTCTACGACTAGACGGCGAACCAAGCAACCAGCCCCTGAAACCCGCGGCGGAACCCATATCAGTTTCCGCCGCGGGTTCTTTTTCCGCAACCCATGAGTGCCTGCTAACCTTGATCCGGCGCGCCCCAAATCGCCCCGAATCGCCCAACAAAAGCCCAACTCAACCCGAAACGCAGCGCAAAATCGCGAAACCATGCACTACCGCACACTTGGAAAATCCGGCATCCGCGTCTCGCTAGCTTCCTATGGTGGCGGCGGCCCTAGCCAGTTCGGCAAAGCCGCCGGACTCACCGCGAAACAACGGCGAGCCCTCATCGCCCGAGCCCTCGATCTCGGCATCAACATGTTCGATACCGCCGCCAACTACGGAGACAGCGAGGAACAGTTGGGCCGAGCCCTAAACGGCGTCCCACGCGATTCCTTCCTCATCGGCACCAAGTGGACTTGGAAGACTGCCGATGGCATCCTGCCTAACACTGATTCACTTATTGCATCGGTAGAACAGAGCATGAGGCGCTTCAACACCGATGTCATCGACATCATGCAGGTCCACGGCATCCATAAGTCCAACTACTTCGACATCACCGAGCGATACGCACCCACGTTGCAGAAGCTCAAAGAGCAAGGCAAAGTCCGACTCATCGGCTTTACCGAGATGATGACCGAAGACCCGAAACACACCGTGCCCCAGACCGCACTCGAAAAGCACCCCGATATCTGGGACACTATCATGCTTAAATATGGGATACTCAACCAATACGCCGCTAAGAAAACCTTGCCACTCGCCCAAAAACACGGTGTCGCTACCCTCAATATGGCTCCTGTACGCTTCACCCTCACCAGGCAACACGAATACGATCAGCTGCTAGAACAATGGCGCGCCCAAGGAGAGATCGACGTCGATAATCCGAAGCTCCGCGACGGCCTAGACTGGCTAATCACAGCAGACGCCCCCTCCATCATCGCCGCGGGCTACAAATTCGCCGCCGATCATCCCGGCATCTCAACCGTCATCACCGGCACCTCAAACATCAAACACCTCGAAGACAACATCGCCGCCTTCGAAAAACCAACGCTCCCTGACGAACACATGGAGCTACTCACAAAGCTCCTAGGCAACTCTGCCGCGCCGCGTTAACCAATCCACTACTCCAGCGGAAACAGATCCGACTGATGCTCAACGCGTCGGAATAGCTCTTCCAGTGGCACGATGTCCAGCCTCGGGTAAACTCGCCCATCGATCTCGAACTCGCCAACCGATTCGGCGTCCTTCAAATTCTCCACGCTTGGTTCGTGCGCGGTAACCAGCAATCCCCCCACGACACCATCTTCAGTCTCCCAATCCAAAATTCGCTTTAAATCGGCCAGTATCTGCCCGTCGATCCTGCGACCACCCGCAACCCGCAACACTGTGTGGTTAGTTCCGCCCAAAGCGGCCGCAATCGGAACCACGCCGTCGATTCCCCTATCAACGTCCTGCCAATCACGCCACGGCACGCATTTCGGAATCATGCTCATCACACCTCGTTCGAACCGTCGCGAATCGCTTTCAGCCATCTCAATCCATGCAGCCAAATCGCCAGTACCCCTCGTCGGCAACCCGCTAACCGCAAAATCGTCGGCAAACTTCCCCCGACGGAAACGATCGCGCAGAACGCTCAAAGCCATCGGCTCAAGATCGATCCCGATCCAAGACCTTCCCAATGCTTCCGCCGCGACCATCGTTGTTCCGCATCCGCAAAACGGATCCATCACCACATCGCCCTCGTTGCTCGACGACCGGATGATCCGCTCCAACAGCTTCACCGGCTTCTGAGTCGGGTAACCCGTCCGCTCCGGCGACCAAGTCTGCAACGAGTTGATGTCCGACCACCAATCCGGCATATGCGCGCCACGCTCGAGGTCACGTTCGCGGCCATCGATGCTGGTTCCGCCACGCGATTCAACCAAGGCTTTCGAGGCATAGGAATACTCCGAGTACTGCGGATTGAACGTGTAAACATCACTCTTCGAATACCGCAATATCACGTCGTGCTTGCGAGCGAAGTCCCGCCGCGGAACACCACCGCCACGGTAGCACCAAACAATCTCGTTCCGAAAGTTCTCACGCCCGAACACCGCGTCCATGATCACCTTGAGATAGTGGCTCGCAGTCGGATCGCAGTGCAGATACACGCTGCCAGTCGGTTTGAGCAGCCGATTTATCTCAACGAGACGAGTTGTCATGTTCACCAGGTACGCCATCAATCGGTCCCGACCAACTGCCTTAAGCAACCCTGAAACAGTCTCGGCGATGGCTTCACCACGATATTCGTGCACCGTTTCGTCAAACAACGCCTCCGATACATCGTCCCAAACCCATACATCCTCAAACGCCGGAAGATGCGCCTCAGGCTTCAACACCGACGGCCCACGAAAAACGATCTTGTAGTTTTTGTTCGAATTAAACGGCGGATCCAAATAGACCAGATCGACCGATCCCGCATCCATCCCCCGCATCACCTCAAGGTTGTCGCCAACATGAAGACGCCTCACCCCGCGTCTCAAACCTTCAACTTTAGAAACCGATCCGATCTCTGGTTCGTATTGCGTCATGTCGATTTGTGTGACTCGGCCCTAAGTTGATGGCCGCAATCTGTCAGAAGACAACCTCTCGGGGTGGGATTTTACGATTTGATGCTATATTTGGCGCAGTCTACGATTGAACTAACAGATAACTCAAGGGTCGGATTGAAAAACCAACTTCAAACCCTTCATCGCATCCTCCCGATATCGAAAGGACCCTTAGCTTGACCACATCGTCAACAACCGTCGCCGAATCCACCGTCAACCGGGAACACGCCGACACCATTGACCGAATCGTCGATAACGTCGGACGCGTAATCATCGGCAAAGACGCCGCCGTACGACTGGCAGTAGTAGCGCTATTAAGCCGCGGACACATCCTCGTCGAAGACGTCCCAGGCGTCGGCAAGACCATGCTCGCCCGATCCGTCGCCATCACCACCGGTTGCGACTTCAAACGCGTCCAGTTCACCCCCGACCTCCTACCTAGCGATATCACCGGCGCTTCCGTCTACAACCAGCAGACCGGTCAATTCGAATATCGCCCTGGCCCAGTAATGGCACAGATCGTGCTCGCCGACGAAGTCAACCGTGCCACTCCCAAAACTCAGTCCGCGCTCCTAGAAGCAATGGGAGAGCAACAGGTCACCGTCGAAGGCGTCACCCACCTCCTGCCCAACCCATTCATGGTCATCGCAACCCAAAATCCCATCGAATACGAAGGAACCTTCCCACTGCCCGAGGCCCAGCTAGACCGGTTCTTCATGCGAATCTCTCTCGGATATCCCGACCCCCGCGAAGAAGTCGCCATCATGGACGGAAGAGAGGCCACCGACCCCATCGACCTCCTCACCTCCGCCTGCACCGACGACGACATTGCCGCCCTCCAGCACTACGCCGAAACCATCTACATCGACGATCTCATCAAGCAGTACATCGTCGAGATCGCAACCGCCACACGCACCCATCCAGACACCACGCTCGGCGTCTCGCCACGTGCCAGCATCAACATGATGAAAGGCGCCAAAGCCTACGCCATGCTCCAAGGACGCGACTACGTAATACCCGACGACGTCAAAGCAATCGCCGTCCCCGTAATGTCTCACCGCGTTCTCCTTTCGCCATCCGCGCGCATGAGAGGCATAAACCAGAGCACCATAGTCAACGAGGCCATAGAACAAGCCACCGTCCCCGGCGCCAGCGGAGGACGGATCGCCGCAACCATCACGGCCTAAGACCTCCATCTAATCCAGAGAAAACACAAACTCGTGCAGGGAACACTACCCAAGATCGGACGCCGCATCGCAACGCGCGTCGAAGGGCGGAGTTTCATCAGCACGCTTTGGGCGTCCACGGTCCGCCACCGCGTCCTCATCGGCATCATCGCCCTCATCGGAATGATGATCATCAACAGCGTCGCTACCGGATTCGACCTCGCAATGCGCCTCGCATACCTACTAGTGATACTAGTTATCATCTCCTGGGTCTGGTCACGCATCGGCGCCATAAACATGAAAGCCAGCGTCAATCGCCCGACTGGTCCCTTCTCCGTCGGCGACGTCCTCAGCGAACGCATCGTCATCCAAAACTCCAACGGCGCACCCAAAGCATGGGTAGAAGTTGAAGATAAAACCACGCTGCCCGACGTCCATTTCCGAGAAGTCACCAGCTTCGGACTTATGGTCACCTTCAAGCGCGTCAACATGGAAGCCGCTCTTACCCAACGCGGCGAATACGACCTCGGCCCACTCGTCATCCGTGCAACCGACCCCTTCAACCTATTCCCTCGCGACATCGAGTTCGAAGGCATCGACAAAGTCCTCGTATACCCGCGCGTCCTACCCATCCCCGACGTCGCGTCTTCCCGCGTCCTCCTCGCCGATGGTCATTCACGCCGACAGCGAATGCACGTCCTTTCCACCGACGTGTCTTCAGTACGTCAATACGCCGACGGCGACCCCATAGGCCGAATCCACTGGCTCACCACCGCACGTACCGGCGAACTCATGGTCAAACAATTCGATCAAGGCTCCGCCGGCGAGATGTGGGTCATCTTCGACCAGCACATCGACACCCAAGCCGGTTCCGGCAAAGACTCGACCGACGAATACGGCGCAACCATCGCAGCCTCCGTCGTCGACAAATACACCCGAACCTTTACCGAAGTCGGATACGTCGGATACGGCAGCAACGAACTCGTCGCCATGCCCGAACATACCGGCTCTCACCGCGAAAACATCCTCCGACACATCGCCGCAAGCAGACCTACCGGCAACGTCCCCATCATGGAAGCCCTCGCAGTACTCGACCGTGACCTCTTCGTAAGCTCCACCGTCATCGTCATCACCGCCGCAAGCGAAGGACAATGGATCGAAGCCCTCGGTGTCCTGCAACGACGCGGCATCCAAGTCATCTGCATCGTCCTTGACCGCAAATCCTTCGGCGGCGAGTCAAACGAAACAGTGATACCACGTCTCTCAATGTCCGGCGTCACCACCTACCGCATCTACAAAGGTGACGACATCACCGAAGCCCTAGGCGCAACCGCCGACGCCGACGCAACCGCCGCACGCATCTCAGCGCTCTACTACGGCGTCACCGAAACATCCCCCGAACCAACTGAAGCCGACGCCGGAACAAAGGCGGTTGCATCGTGACCACCGCGACGGCAGAACTCTCCGGCATCTTCGGTCGTTCAACCAGATCGGCCCGAAACCGACGCCTGCTCCGACGCAGACTCTTGCGCCGGGCATTCATCGCCGAAATCCCTGTCAGCGATTGGATAGCACTCGGACTCGTCGGCTGGATGCTCGCAATGGTCGGATGGGCAGTTCAACTCGCAAAGTGGGGCGACCTCCCAAACATCGTTCCAACCGCACTCATCGGCGCTCTCGTCGCCTTCTTCATGTCCAGAGTGCAGATCCCCACCCGCAGCGTCCTATCCAGTTGGGGACTCCCATTCAAAATCCTCGCCTTCATTGCCAGCGGAATCGTAATCGTCTTCTGGCAAGGCTCCCTTAACGCCGAAGGAACAAACCCTATCGCAAGATCCGTCGACGCCTGGGACCGCTTCGAAATATGGATCGACATCGCCGTCAACGGCGGCATCAGCGCCGACCAAATCCCATTCGCCCTGCTCTTCATGACCGTCACATGGATACTCGCATACGCAACCACAACCCTAACCTTCAAATTCCACAGCCCGTGGATCCCTGCAATCATGCTCGGCCTCGCGCTGCTCACCAATCTCAGCCACCGCATCGGCGAACACGAGCAGACCTTCTACCTCTTCATGGTCGGAGCCGTCGCACAGTTCGCACACCTCGTAGCAGTCGGACGCATAAACCAATGGCGAACATCCGGCATTGACGTCCCCAGAGAAGCCCGGTGGATCGCCGCACGAGATGGCCTCATCCTCGCTTTCGCCGTTATGGTCATCGCCGCACTCATGCCACTCTTCCTACCGCGATCTGAAACCCTCAGCGTCAGATGGAACACAGTCTTCCTCGACCCCATAACCCAGTTCCGCGACACCGCCGAACGACTCCTCGCCGGCGTCCCAAGCGGCGACGACGGCCAGATCTACTCCCCGAACAACATCCTGCCATTCCAAGGCGGCATCGAACTCACCGACGACCCCGTCATGTGGATCCGCTCCCGCTACGCCAAGGTCCACCCGGCCCGCGTCTATCAGGAATACACGTCGCAGGGCTGGATCACCGCACCCAGCGTCGCACTACCCGCTAGTGCCGGCACCAAACTGCTAGCCAGCCCCGACGAAAACGACATCGAAGAACGACAGCGCATCGACATCACCGTCGAACTCCTCGGAAAAACCGACCGCGTATTACCAGCCGCAGCCGTTCACACCCTCGATTACCAAGCCGAAGTAGAAATCCTCGAACCACTCAGATGGGACGTCCCACTCGCCGGCAGCCCCGCCAAACTCGCAGAACTCCCCGAAGACCTCCGAGAGTTCGCATTCATGCTCCGTGAACGATTGATCCAGATGGCCGAGGATTCGCCCGTACACTCGCCGCCCGGACGCACCAACGAACGCCCGCCGTTCACCCTAAACACACAACCCGCAATGACCGCCGACGAGGTCAACTCCGCAATCCGGAACATGCAGTCCGGCATCCAGCCCATCATCAACGTCGAAGAGCAGCTCACATTCTCCATCACATCCAGCTCGCTCGAAGAACTCAACCTCTCCGATGACGGTGACTTCCAAGACATGACATTCTCAATGTCCGATACTTCTCTCTCCGAAGTCACCACCGATTCCGACAACACCCCTGAAACACTCGGCATTCGCGTCTCCTCACTCACCCTCAAAGAGCAGGCCGACAAGAACGGTGGAAACGGCCCTGAAAAACTCGAAATCATGCTGAAAATCGAGGACCTCATATCCCTCATCCAACCCGCCCTCGACCCGCTAGGGTCTACAACTCGCCCCAACACCACCCGCTTCAAAATCACCAGCGCCGACATCGAGTCCATGGACTTATCCCGCAGCGGCATCGCTTGGGAGGAGTTCAGCTACCGCGTCTTCGCAGATACCGACGGAACCAACGCAAACTTCATGCGAATCGCTCGCAAAGGCCCGACCGAGCAGAACACCGTCACATTCGACGAAATCCTCGAAGAGAACCAGCAATACAGCGCCACAACATACATCTCAACCGCCGAAAACGCCGAACTCGCAAACTCCACGACCGATTACCCCAACTGGGTTGCTGACCGCTACCTCCAGCTTCCAGAAACCCTGCCAAGAGAAGTGCGTGACCTCGCAAACCAGATCGTCACCGACGCCAACGCGGAGACACCTTGGGAAAAGACCATCGCCGTTAAACGATTCCTCCAGCAACAGGTCTACTCCCTAGAGATCGAAGGCCCCGGACCTCGCGACGACGGAATCCATTACTTCCTATTCAAAACCATCAACGAGCCCTGCCCATCCAAATTCCCGACCTGTGACAAATCCAAACGCAAGGGCTACAGCCAATACTTCGGATCCGCCGCCACCGTCATGCTCAGATCCGTAGGCGTGCCGGCACGCATGATCGCAGGCTGGAGCGCCGGCGAATACGTCCCCGACCAAGGACAGTTCCTCATCCGGGACCGCAACCGACACGGATGGACACAGATATTCGCACCGCCATACGGATGGATCGACGTTGAAGTCACACCCGGAAGACCCGCCGTCCCGCGTAACGTCCTCGTGCCTACCACTCCGACAAACGCCATGCCGTTCGGACTCCCCAGCTCCGCAGAATACGACCCCAACTACCTCGAATATCTGGAAGACTTGGACGAACTCGCCCTGCTCGAGCAACAACTCCGGCTTCGCGGCAACTTCAGACCCGCCGAAACCGACCAAGGCTTGCTGCCATTCGATATCCCTATCATCCCAACCGCCGCCGCAACGTCCGCCATCCTCATCATCCTGATCGCAGTCTTCCTATGGCGATGGAACCTCCGAGGACAACCGGTACCCGTACGCGCATACTCCCAATTCATTCGCGTCGCAGCAATCCTCGGCTACCGAAAACCAGCCCACGTCTCAGCCCGAGAGTTCACCAACGAAATCGGCCAAATGACCATGCGATACGGCGATGCGCGCCGCATCATCGAAGCCTTCGAAAAATGCGTCTACGGCCCCAACGAGACCCCCAACGCCACCGAAGACGAACCACAGAACGAAGTCCTCAACGAAACGACAACCAAGCCAACCGAAACCGCATTGACCGAAGACACCGATGAGCCAGACGACGTTCCCGTAACCCAACAGCAAGCTCCCGAACTCTCCAATTCCTGGCGCAACCTCGCAAAAGCAATGCTCAAACACCGCGTCATGACACTCTTCGGCATGACCCCCGCCTACATCCCTGACGAAGCCCAAGAACAATACCGCTTCACCACCTAAGCGCACCTCGGCGGGGCGGGTTGCAACCACACAACACATCCTCTTGCTTCAGGACGGGGCTATGGGTGGCCCCCACCCCACCAACAAAACATCACCAACCGCTACCAACCCAACCCGCAGCCGATTAAACGCGCCCAAAACCTACAATTACCCCATGACATCCCACACAACCTCATCCGAAATCTTCGAAACCGCACTCGGATGGATCGCCATCGCCGCCACCGAACGCGGCATCATCCGAACTTCACTACCCGAACCGACACCCGACACAGCACTCGAAGCCATCTCCAACCTCGCAAACGGAACACCGGCCACACCCAATCAAGCGCCCAACCAAGCGATAAGCCAAGCCAAACAACTCCTCACCCTCTACTGCGAAGGCGAATCCGTCAATCTCAACAACATCCCCATCGACGACACCGCCTGGACCCCATACACCCAACGCGCCCGAGCCGCATGCCGCACCATCCCCCGAGGCGAATTCCGAACCTATGCATGGCTCGCCGAACAAGCATCCGGTAACCCCAAATCCGCTCGCGCCGCCGGCCGAGCGATGGCCACCAACCCCGTCCCGATCATCATCCCCTGCCACCGAGTAATCGGCTCCAGCGGCAAACTTCACGGCTTCGCCGGAACCATCGGCCTACCACTAAAAGCCCGACTCCTAGAAATGGAAGGCGCCGCACTCGCGCCTCGATAGCCACCAAGGCTCCCGTTTTACGATTGAAAGTTGAGGCGCATCGCCCATCCAACCCTTTCAATCAACACCAATCAGGGAACCCACCAACAAATGGCCAGAGACAAGTGCGTGCTTGCTTACAGCGGCGGAATGGACTCCACCATCTCCATCGTCTGGATCCGTGAAAACTACGACCTAGACGTAGTCACACTCACCGTCGACATCGGCGGCGGACCCGAACTCGAAGGCGTAAGAGAACGAGCCGCATCCGCGGGCGCCGTCGAATCCCTCATCTGGGACGTCAAAGAAGAGTTCGCCAGCGATTTCATCGTCCCCGGCCTAAAAGCCGGCGCAATGTACGAATCCGCATACGCTCTCTCAACCGCCTTCGGCCGACCCCTCATGGCCAAGAAACTCGTCGAAACCGCACGCCATGTCGGTGCCGTCGCCGTCGCCCACGGATGCACCGGAAAAGGAAACGACCAAGTCCGATTCGACGCCGGCATCAAAACCCTCGCCGCACACGGCGAACCCCTCCGCATCATCGCACCCGCCCGCGAGTGGGGCATGACCCGCGACGAAGAAAAAGAGTTCGCAGCCCGTGCCGGACTCGAACTACGCGAAGTCGGCGACGACCAGCGCGTATACTCCATCGACCGCAACATGTGGGGCCTCGCTATCGAAGGCGAAGACCTCGAAGACACATGGTTCGCTCCGCCCGAAGACGCCTTCTCCTGGACGCAAGCCGCCGACCAGACGCCCGACGAACCTGAAGAGGTCTCAATATCGTTCGAAGAGGGCGTACCCGTCGCGCTCAACGACGAAAAAATGGACCTCGTCGAACTCATCGAGCAGCTCAACCTACTCGCCGGATCACACGGCGTCGGAAGAGTCGACCACCTCGAAAACCGCCTCGTCGGCATCAAATCACGCGAAGTCTACGAAACACCCGCCGCCGTAATCCTCTACCAAGCCCTAGCAGCACTCGAAACCGCAACCCTCTCACGAGACCAGCAACGGGTCAAAGCACAACTCGCACCCCTCTACGCCGACCTCGTCTACGACGGACGCTGGTACACCGGACTCCGCGAAAATCTCGACGCATTCGTCAACTCCGTCATGCGCTACACCACAGGCGACGTCCGCATCAAACTCTACAAAGGCTCCTCAACCGTCACCGGAAGGCGATCACCGTACTCCCTCTACGACTTCGGATTGGCAACCTACTCCACCGAGGACGAGTTCGATCACGCCGCCGCAGTCGGTTTCATCGACATCTACAGCCTCCCCGCGCGAACCCAGATGAAACGCCAGACAATGCGCGACGCCCGCTAACGATACCGCCACACAACGGACTAAACTCAAACAAACACCCCGATGCCATACCATTCGATGGTGTGCAACCCCGCGCAACAACCATCCTCTTAGCTGTAGCCCTTGCCGCGATCATTACCCCCATCGCGCTCGCAAAAACAGCATCAGCCGACACCACAAACGTCACCTTCACCGACGGAACCCACCAAGTCGGCCAAGACATCCCGCCGGGAACCTACGTCACCGAAATCGACGAAGGCATCTGCAGAGTCGCCATCACCTCAACTGACGACGACCAACGCCAACCCACCTTCCTAAGCCGCGCAATCATCACCATCTCCAACCACGACACCGTCATCGAAACAACCGGATGCGGCGATTGGCGACCACACACGCGAACCCGCCAAAAATCCATCTCTCGACAGTTCAGCGAAGGAACCCACGAAATCGGCGTCGACATGCTACCCGGCATCTACACCGCCGACGGTAACAACGGGCGCTGCCTCTGGTTCACCCTCAACGACTTCTCACATCATCCCGATCCGAACCAACTAATCACCTGGTGGAAAGTCGGCCAACCGGTAGTCGAACTCTCCAAAGACCACGTCGGCTTCTACTCCATCAGATGCGGAACCTGGCACCTCCGGGAACCCGAAAAGAACGATCAACCACTCACAGAGTTCGCCGACGGATCGCACCTAGTCGGCATCGACGTCGCACCAGGAATATACGTCACCGACTCCGATCACGGTTTCTGCGACTGGTTCCGAACCGCTCCATTCGGAGGCGCCAACTCCGACAACAGCGGAGGTTACCTTTCGCAAGGACCACAGATAGCCTCAATTCTGCCCACCGACACCGGTTTCCACAGCGAAGGATGCGGAACATGGAAACCCTTCGCGGACCAAGATCTCGAAGCCGAACCCGCCGCAGCCATCGGCACAGGTACCCATGCCGTCGGCATCGACATCCAACCCGGCGCATACGTGGCCGAAGCGATCGAAGGCCAGCTGTGCCGATGGTTCTTCCTGTTAGGATTCGCAGGCAGGCCGTCAGACATCGAAGCTTCCGACACCGGCGTGTTGCGCGGAATTGTCGAAGTCCCTCCTGACGTGGTGGGATTCAGGTCGTTAGGTTGCGGCGAGTGGACGATGGTCCAAAACGTCACGACTAAGGAAACCACCGCCGCGTTCGGCGATGGCGAACATATCGTCAACGTTCACGTCAAGCCCGGCATTTACGCATCTCCCGGACCGGAGACCGGTAGGTGCTCTTGGCGCCGAATCACCGGCTACGCGGCCCGACCGTCTGATCATGTAGCGGTCCGCAATCCTGTCGGCAAGAACATCGCCGAAATTACCGATACCGACACCATCTTCGAAGCATTCGGGTGCGGCGAGTGGCTATCGATTGAATCGCTCGCCAAAGGAGATCAATTGACCGAATTCGGGCGCGGCACATGGGCGGTCGACGCAGAGATAAGTCCCGGCACATATTCGTCTCAAGTGCCCGACAGTTCAACGTGCTTTTGGAGCCGACTTTCTGCATTCACCGGCGAGCCAAAAGACTTCATCACGACTGATTTGTCTGTCGGACATTCCGTAATGACTATCCACCATTACGATGTGGGTTTCTATTCAGACGGTTGCGGGACATGGACCGCAATTCCCGATGATTTTAGCCACGATGATCACCAACCGGTTGAAGTGTTGCAAGACGGTGTTTACGTCGTGAATCGAGACCTAGTTCCAGGTACCTATGTCGCAGAAGGTCTAGACGGAGACGTCTGCTTCTGGAGTCGGTTGACATCGTTCGATGGTGACGCGTTCAATCGCATCAATACATATGCGAGTGCCGGGAAGGCGATTGCTACAGTCCTCGATTCAGATTCGGGCTTCCGTTCATTCGGGTGCGGAACTTGGCATAAAGTTGCCAACCCAAACCAACGATTTGACGATGTCTCACCAATAAATGCGGAAGGAAACGATTTATCGGCTAGTGATTCAAACAACTCAAACCAAAATCGCGGGGACGAAAACGACGTTATTAACCGCAGACTGATGTCTTCGACATTTTCCGATGGAACCTACGAGGTAGGCGTTGATATCGTGCCAGAAACCTATATAACTGCGGGCGAGGTTTTAACGACCTGCAAATGGCGGCGCCTCTCGGACTTCACGTGGACCAGTGGCGTCATCATCGAAGCCGTCGCGTCTGGCATCAAGATCGTTACCGTAACAGAAAGAGACAAAGGTTTCGCATCACTAGGTTGCGGCAAGTGGAAACTGTTGGACATGCAAAACCAGATCGAAAGCGAATCCAAACGTGATCGGTTCGGCGACGGCTCGTACTTGGTGGACGTAAACATCGAACCCGGAACCTATGTTGCAGTGCCGAGGAAAGACGCCGGTTGCAGGTGGAGCCGAGTCGAGGATTTCACTGGCCAACCAGCTGACACAATCACGAGCGGAACCTCCGACGATAGATGGGTAGTCGAAATCGCCCCGAGCGACATCGGTTTCGTGTCTCATGGATGCGGCACCTGGCGCAATGTTGACAATGTTCTGCCGCTAGGTCCGTTCCAAGAATTCAGCGATGGAACACACCGAGTCGGTAGAGACATAGTGTCAAATACGTACGTTGCTAATGTGCCTACACAACCGTTCATAGGTGGTGTTCCAGTGGCGAAGTGCAAATGGCAAAGGATCAGCGGTTTTGGTCACACCGAAGCGGAAATAATCGATTCAGGTAATGGCAAAGGCAAAATCGAGGTAACTATCGTACCGTCGGACGCCGGATTCGTATCTCAGGGCTGCGGCGAATGGAAAATGATCCATAAACGCAGTCAATAGGCTTCGCTAAATGGAATTCTGCTCAGGTTGACGAACAGGTATACCGACCTGTAGCATTAAGGAGTTATGTTCGTAACAGGTGCACGAAGGGATTCGCACATGGACAAGCACCACTTGGAGGAAACTTTCCGGAGAGAAGCCAAGCGTCAACTTTCTGGGTTGGAAACTCGATTGTCCGAGACTGAGGGCAATATCAGAGTTCTCGACGCGGAACGCTCCAAGATAAACGCTGAGGTGATTGCACTTCGCTCTTTGATAGCGATCGATGATGGTCAACCAGTTGAGGATCGCGCGTCCGCATCCGCGTATGCCGCAGACCCTAGAGATGTGGCCGTTGCTATTTTGCGCGAAAAAAACGGCGAGGATATGCATTACAAGCTATTGGCGCAAGAAGTTGTCGACCGCGGTGGTCACTTGCCGGAAAAATCACCAGCGGCCGCTCTCAACGCAATAATGAACCGCGATCGAAGGTTCGTACGTCCTAATCGCCGCGGCTTCTACGCACTAAGAGAACACCACCCGCGCGTAAAAGAAAATGCCGGTCGCCGACATCCTCGAAACGACTGACCAGATCTTTGCCCGTCGCTCCGATTTCTCCGCACTCAAATTAGCGGTCGAATCATACCGCATTTGACAACGCTGACGAGAGTATTTCGACTGCCTCGTCGATCTCCTCCGTGCTGGCGTTCAACGGCGGCATGAACCGCAGCATGTTTGGGCGCACCGCGTTCAGCAATAGTCCGTTGTCAAGACAATTGGCGACCAGGCCAGCGGACAACTCCTCCGACATCTCGACGCCGACCAGCATACCCATGCCGCGGACCTCGGTGATGACAGGGTGTTCTTCTCTCAACGCATTGAGCTTGCCCATCAGGTAATCGCCGTTACGCATCGCTTGCCCTGGACCATCTTCGTCGAGCAACGCCTGAGCACCAGCAGATCCCGCGGCTGTCGTAAGCGCGTTTCCACCGAACGTCGATCCGTGATCCCCCGGTTCGAGGACAGAGCAGAACTCTTTGCACGCGAACGCTCCTAGCGGCGCACCAGCGCCCACGGCCTTGCCGAGCGTCATCACATCAGGCTCGACGCCTTCGAATCGCTGGTAGCCGAATACAGTCCCCAGCCTGCCCATGCCTGTCTGCACCTCGTCGAGCATGAAGAGGATGTTCTTCTCTTTGCAGAAATCCTGAACGCGCTTCAGGTAACCCTCGTCGGGCATATTCACGCCACCCTCGCCTTGAACTGGCTCAAGCAGAACCGCACAAGTCTTGCCCTCGACGTATGCGCCAGCGATCGCGTCAAAGTCGTCGTAGGGCACGTTGACGAAACCCGGCATCAATGGCGTCCAGTTGTCTTGGTAGTGCGGCTGACCGGTCGCCGCCATCATCGCCTGCGTCCGACCGTGGAACGAGTCCAGAGCGGTGATGATCTCGTGCGCGCCGCCCAAATTCTTGCGGCCCCACTTACGCGCCAATTTGCAAGCACCTTCGTTGGCCTCTGCACCAGAGTTGCAAAAAAATACACGGTCGACATCCGAGTTCTCAACGATGAACTGCGCCAATGGGAGCTGAGGCGTTGTGTAGAACAGGTTAGACATCTGCATGATCTTGCCTGCCTGTTCGCTGACGGCATTAGTCACCGCTGGATGCGAGTGTCCCATGTTGAGCACCGCCCATCCGGCCGTGAAGTCGAGATAGGACTTGCCGTCGTTGTCGAAAACCCTAGAGCCTTCACCGCGAATCAGGACCGGCGGCATCCGTCGCACTACCTGCATGTAATACTTGGCTTCTAGGTCCTTGTATTCCTGAGTGGTTGTCATGTTTTCGGGTCTCCAGATTTCGGAAGGTGGCAATCGACAACACCAATTCAATATACAACTATGCGACTCGCGCTTCCGACGCCGGCGACTGCAAGTCAGCTACCTAGCTTAGACCTCAATTCCGTACGTGCGGCTCTGGACGGTCGCCACGACGGTCTCGCGGAAATTCGACGAGGAGCAGACGTCCGACCAACATCGCCAATATCAACGCCATCCCGCCAAGCGCGATCCAGTTCGGACCCGTCAACAGCGCGATAACAACGGCCACTACCAACGCAACAGCAGCAACCCTCGGTGTGTCGCGGATTATCGGCAGCACTGCAAGTCCAGCAACGGTCGGGACCAATCCCCAGATCCCGAGCAGTGCCATCCCTATACCCAAACCCGTAGCTAAACCAGCACCGCCCCTGAAACGCATGAACACCGGCAACCAATGTCCCACGATCGCGGACGCCGACGCGAACGGCAACAGCTCATCCGGACAACCTAGGGCAATACCGATCAACACCGCAACCATGCCTTTCGCGATATCCAACGCCGAGACCACCGCGCCGTGCTTGCGTCCCACTTTACGGAAGACGTTGGATGCGCCGGGGTTGCCAGTACCAATCTGGTAGATATCCACACCTGCAAGCTTGGCGACAAACACGGCGAAGGGAAGCGAACCCAGGAGATATGAAGCAACCGCAGTTGCGAAAACGGCGGCGATTTCGTTGGGGATCACGAGGCAGCGGCTTGAGATGTTGCCTCGGACAAGCGCGCACGAGCGGTCTCAGCGTATTCAGGCGAAATCTCATAGCCGACGAACGACCGTCCCAGGTCGGCCGCCGCGAGGGCGGTTGCACCACTTCCCATGAACGGGTCCAAGACAACCTCTCCGGAGAACGTGTACAGATCGATCAGACGTCGCGGCAGCTCAATCGGAAACGGTGCGGGGTGTTGTGCCCGTTTGGCGGAGGTTGGTGGGAAGTTCCAAGTGCTCTTGGTGTGTTCGAGAAAATCGTCACGGGAGATGGTTGACTCACGACCTTCGAGCCGTTTTCGGCCGAACGGCGGTTTCTGGAAGACCAGGATGTACTCGTGTGTATCGCGCAATGTCGGATTCGAAGGCGACATCCAACTGCCCCAAGCGGTTGATGATCCACTCATCCCCTTGTCCCAGATGATTTCACCTCGCATGTAAAAGCCAACTTCGGCGGCAATTTGGATTATGTAGGCGTGCAGAGGTATGTAGGGTTTACGTCCGATGTTTGCGACGTTAACGCAGGCTCGCCCACCATCAACAAGGACTCGATACGTTTCGCTGATGACCCCGCGAATGAGTTCCAAGTATTCGTTCATTGAAAGATCGCCGTCATAATCCTTGCCGACGTTGTACGGCGGTGACGTAACCATCAGATGCACCGAACGATCGAGCAGATCGTCCATTTTCTCGCTATTTTTTTGAAAAATCTGGTTACGTGTTGAATGCGGGAGCGGATTTTCTGGACGTGGTTTGCGATCAATGTCGGCGTCAACATCGATCGGCATCAACCGGCGAGCGTAGTATTCACTGGCGTCGTGGTTTTCCCGAGCGCCAGCACCAAATGACCTGGTCTTAGTGCCTTTGGTATTGCCGTTCACAATGAAGCATCAATCTTGTTCTTCGATCCCATCACCGTAGATACATCACCCCGGCAAACCACCGGTGCAACGCATGAGTGTCTCTTGGACGAGGAGTTCGTGGTCCGGGGTGCGTAGCGGTGAAGCATCGCCTTTGATCGTGGCTACGAAGGCGGCGAAGGTGTCGACGTATCGGCGTCGATCTTCGAGTTTGATCATGTTGACACCTTGAGTGTAACCGCCTTTGGGTTCGGTTAGGCAGAGTCGGAGTTGGTCCGCGGGTTCGAGCGGCTCCATGATCGCTGATCCCTCGGTGCCGTAAACCTCGAAGCGTCGTGCCATCGGTCGTGGTTCCATGGCTGCGATGTCGACGGTTACCAATGCGTTTGAATACTCCAGAACTGCGAGCGTGTTGTCCATGAAGTCCCGGGTTTCCGATGTTGCGTTCTGGAGGTACGACGTGACGCGTTTCGGTCTGCCCATCATCCATACGATCTGGTCGAGCACGTGTCCTCCGAGATCGTAGAGGACGCCGCCGCGATGATAGGACAACCCCTGCCGATCTGTAAACTGACCGCCTTGCGATCGTTCCGGTAACCATGTTGACATGTGTGCCCGGATCTGAAATACATGGCCGAGAAAGCCCGAACGGATCCAGTTGGACATTCGCTCGAAACCGTCGTGCTTGCGGAACATGTAGCCGAGCGTTACTTGGAGGTCTTGTGCTTCGGCATCTTCGATGATGCGCAAAAAGCGGTGGAAGTCGTCGCCAGCGGGTTTGTCGTAGAAGCAGTGTTTTCCGGCGCGGACGATGGCTTCGGAGTGAGCGAGGCTTTCGCGGTTTGCTCCTTCGGAGGCAACGGCGGCGATTTCTGGGTTGTCCAATATGTCTTCAATCGATTCCAACCAAACAGCATCTTCCCAATCCCCAGTGTCGCGGCAAAATGCCAACCGTTCCTCGTCGGGTTCGAAACATCCGACGACTTCGACGTCTGGGTTTTCGAGCATGACTTGGTACACGCCCGCTGCGTGACCATGTTTGGTGCCGATTTGCGCGACCTTCACTGCGGCTCCTTCAAAAGTCGAGATGGGTGCTTGATTTGATGTCTGGCGGTTTCGACGAAAGCGTGAATCTTGGCGTGGTCTTTGACGCCGTCCGTCTCGACTCCGGTCGAAACATCGACGCCCCAAGGGGCTAGACGTTGCACGGCATCGTCAACGTTTTCTGGATTCAGGCCTCCGGCGAGCAACACGCCTTCGCGGTTGACGATTCCTTCGGCAATGTTCCAATCGAATGTCTTACCGGCGCCGCCTGGTGTGTGTTCGTCGAATCTGTCGAGTACGACCATGCGGTCGAGGCCGAGATGATGATCGACCAAATCGCTGAGTTCGTCGCGTGACATGTCGGACTTGACTCGTATATGTCGAAGTACCGGTTTCCACATTGATCGGATGTAAGTTTCATCCTCATCGCCACAGAGATGAACGCAGTCGAGATCGATCTGTTGCGCGGCCGTGTTCACCCACCTGGCGTCCTGGTTGCGGAAAAGCCCGACGACCTGGGCCCCCTTCTCCCGGAGCCGGTAGACACGATGGTCTCGGGCTCGGATTCGATAGTTCCTAACCACATCCTGCGCCTGAAAACGCGTCAGTTGTCTCCGCACACCTTCCACGAGGTTGAATCCCAAGTAATCGGCACCGGCGTGCGCAGCTTCGACGGCCGAATCGCCGTCTCGTAACCCGCATATCTTCACCTTCGGAACGTAGCTCATCTCACTCCATCAAACTGTGATCGTCGCCATCTGCGATATCAACTCGCTCGGATCGCCGTCCGCCGTCATTAACGATTCGCCTACCAGCACCGCCTTCGCCCCGGCAACCGCCATGCGCTTTACATCATCCGCGCTTCGCATGCCGCTCTCGGCCACCTTGACGACGTTATCAGGGATGCGCCGAGCTAAATCTGGGAAGACATTGAGAGATGTTGTAAGGGTCTTCAGGTTTCGATTGTTGACGCCTACGATCCGCGGTTCGGCGTATGTCAACGCGATCTCGAGCTCTTGGGCATCGAAGACTTCAACTAACGGCTCCATGCCGATTCCTGTAGCGACCGCATAAAGATCGGTGTAATGAATCGGGTCGAGTATGGCAGTGATCAGCAGAACGGTGTCGGCACCGTAAGTTCTCGCTTGGTGGATCTGGTATTCGTCGACCACGAAGTCTTTTTCTAGGACGGGAATGTTTTGGGCATGAGCCACTTCGGTAGCGCGTTCTAGGTCGTTCAACGAGCCGCGGAAGAAATCCTGTTCGGTAAGGACTGAGATTGCAGCTGCGCCGGCGCGGCAATAGGTCTCGGCACTTTGCGTTGGGTCTAGGGACATATCCATGACACCGGCGGATGGAGAGGACCGTTTCATCTCGGCGATTACAGACACCGAAGCGTTGGACTTCAGCGCGGCCCCGAAATCCAACGGCGGACGCTCAAGGTTGGCATCCTCAGCGGCATTAACCACCGCACTCAACGGCGATGCCGCCTTGTCATCAGCAATGCGTCTTCGCTTAGCCGCCACGATGCGGTTGAGAATCGATGAGTTGCCGTTATCGCTCTTCGTCATCTGGCAGTGCTAGGGCCTAAGTGAAATCATCGAACCGGAGTTTGGGTGCCGGCGGGTGTTCCAGAAAGTCCAAAAACTCGGAGTGATCTGGCTCCTCAGTATCAAACAAGTCCAGCAACCAAGCCGTGTCCAATACTTCGCGCGTCGTTTCGTCATGAGTATGTTTCTGGTTGTGAGCATGTTTAGTCTCGATCTGTCGCTCATAACCCGCAATCTCAAGGTCGCGCCCTTCTGCTTTCATCAACTCTAGTTGCTCCGAGATACACCTGCGAATCCTTTCAGTGGTCCGACCGAACCCTAGCAAGTCGGCGACCGCTATGGGCAATTCATCGACATCTATGCCGATGTTTTGATCTACTGTTTTGAGAATAGCCTGCTGGATTTCTTCAGGGGCGACAAGCTCGATCTTTCTGCTTGTTGAAGTTAGATTACGCCTATTTCGGACCGTGATTGGACGAGAATCGGCACAGAACAAGAAATCACCTTCGACACGGATTTGTCCGTCTCTTTCAGCCTGCTTGACCGCAGTACTCAAACCCCTCGATGTATAGTAGGCCTCTCTGATTCTGCGACGTACTTCAAAAATATGTACCGGAGCTTCCGTATTTACGATTGACACGACGTGATCACGTAGATCCTTGTGAGTGTCAACATACATGTATTTATCAGAGGCTTGTTTTGTTCGATCCCACACTTCATACGGGATACTTGAAGCGCTGGATGCGTTTCTGGGAACGGTTTTGCGCACTATCGTCGCCGAAGCAGCTTCGCAATCAACGTAGTGAGTTTTTGAACTGGCGACACTATCGTCTTTGCGCGCGTCACGCTTTGCATCTTCTATAGCATCGATGAGCCGTTCGAGTGCTCGGTCTTGAGAATAGAACCAGTCCGTGCTCCAGACTCGATGGATCCTCCAACCTTTCTTCTCAAGCGTGTCTTGGCGTATGCGGTCACGGTCTCTAGCGGTTTTCGACGAGTGGTAGCTCGCGCCATCGCATTCGATGCCGAGGAGATAACGTCCAGTGTTATCTGCGTCAACGATCGCCAGGTCGATGCGATACGAGCCCTGCCCGATTTGCTCTGCTACGCGATATCCGCGGGTCCTAAGCTCCGCGGCCACCGACTCCTCAAAAGGTGACTCGGCTGTCATTCCGGTAGGTTGCGCGGTGTCGAGATTCCCGGTCTCGGCAAATTCGAGATACGTCTTCAAGGCTTGGACGCCGCGAGCCTGGGTTTTTGACAGGTCGATGTCACGATAAGTGATGTTGGAAAAGACCACGCATCGCTTCTTGGCACGAGAGATCAAGACGTTAAGACGTCTCTCACCACCCTTTTTGTTCAGCGGACCAAAGTTCATGCGCAAACGTCCGTCGGCTTGTTTGCCGTACCCGACGCTGATGAAGATGACGTCGCGCTCATCGCCTTGAACGCTTTCCAAGTTCTTGACAAAGAACGGCTCAGCGGAGTGGCTGTTGAAGAAATTGGCATCGAGCGAAGGATCGTTTGCGAGCATGGCATGTAGTTTGTTTTCGATGGCATCGGCCTGCCTTCGGCTGAACGCCGCGACACCCAAAGTGAGATAAGGGTACGAGCGAGCATGTTTCATCACGGCCGCCGCGACTTGACGAGCCTCTCCCAAGTTGACGCTTTCCCCCGTCGTGTACTGGGTATCCGGCAGGTGTTGGAATTGAACTCCCGACTCGCTCTTGCTAGCGTCAGGACTTGGGGACACCTGTAACCGGTTGTTGTAAAACTCTCGATTCGAGACCGCGATGAGCGACTCGTGCTCACTTCGATAGTGCCACTGCAAGGTCTTGTTACGAGCCCCTTGTGTAGAGAAAAGGTCAAGGATGCTTTCAAGGTCCGAAGCCGAGGCATTTTCTTCAGGCTCTTCGTCTTTTGCTACGCGGTTAAAAAATGATGTAGGCGGCAACTGTTGGCTATCACCCACGACCACGCAGCTGGTTCCGCGCAGTATCGCGCCAAAAGCGTCGACTGGTTCGACCTGACTAGCTTCGTCGAATATGACGAGATCGAAGCTGATCTTCCCAGGTGGCAGATAGTGAGCCACGGAGAGCGGGCTCATCATGAAGACAGGTTTGATCTTTTGCACGGCTCTACCTGCTTTGTCTAGTAGTCGTTTGATCGATAGATGCCTTCTCTTTTTCCTTGTTTCAGTCCTCAAAGTATTGAATTCACCATACGTGCCGCACTGGTCAACTTGCATCCAATGGCGATGAGCCACTGCGCTCTTCGTCGACCGCAACAATCCGAGATCGTTACCACAGAAACGTCTTATCACTTCTTCATGGGCACTCCGATCAAACTGTCCAAGAGGCGGGCGTTCTTTAATCGCACGTTCTAAGAGATCGTTGTATCGACGATACTGCACGAGCGCTACGAGGCCGACCGTGTCCGGCTTCCAATTATCGATATATCGAAGTAGATCCTTGAGTTCTTCATCCCCTAATTGACATGAGAATCTATTATAGCTCGAAATATTAACCCAGTCCTCAAGTCCATTCGCCCATTTCTTCACCTTCGAATCCAACAAATCCCAATCATCATTTTGCAAGGATTGAAATTCGAGGTCTTCATGATGATCCATTTCTAACGTCAACAATATAGAAGTATAAGCCCTCTCCAAACCATCAAGATCAGATTTAATGGAGTTCAGGACATCTTCGCAATCGGTAGCACTTGAAATCAGCTCAGTTGAGAGCGTTACACCCTTAACCAGTTGCGAATTGTCCGATGAACGCCAATGTCGAAGATAATCATGTATTTTACCAATCGACAGCCAATCAACCGAAAGAAAGTCTGAATAATCCTCGACGATCGTTGCGAGTTTATGTTGCAGAAATGATGCTGTATGATAGAAATCAGAACGGTCATCAAGCATGTCTAAAAGGCTTCTGCACCAGTGATATTCTACCAAGTTGACTAAATTGTTCCTAACAGTATCGATCGTTCTGTTACATGTGTATTTGTTGATCGTTGCCAATCCTTCCCTTCTCAATCCTTGAGATACGTTGTTGTAATCCGCAATGGATATCCAATGTTCCATATCACTGCCACACAATCTGTCAACGTTTATATTTAGATATTCGATACTTTCGCCAGAAAACCTTTCAAATCTGAGTTCTGAACATTGATCTAGTTCAAAGTCCGACAGTATAGATTCGTATGCAATCTTCAATTCCATCAGAGAGTTTTCGATTACCTGTAATGCAGTTTGATTGTCAACAACTGTGTTTGTCGATTGTGCAGATATTGTTAACCCTTTCATATATTGTTCATAACTCTTGCAATCTTCTTTAAACGTGATCCATTCGTGTGTTAATGTTATTGCTTTATCGAGTGTATCTAGGACTTGGTCATAATTAAATTCCGCTGATATAACGAAAATATTAATAAACTGTTTTTTAGATTCTCGATAGTCCTTAAATACAAATGACCAAAAATGTCCACCTTTCGTTTCGTAGATCGATCTGATTCGGTTCAATTCTCTGAGGTCATAATCTTCCGCACTTGTCAATGACCGAGCATGTGCATTGAGCAGTGAATGGCATAGATCCGCTAGGCGTCTGACTTCCGAGATGGATTCGGGAACCGGAATCTCCAGATTCGATGCGAGCATAACCGACGACTCTTTTAGCTTGTCTGTTGCTTTGGGCAACTTCCTTTGATTGGCACGTATCTTTCTAATCTGAGCGTAGGAAGGGTGTAATGAGGTGCGCGAACCGTGGAGTGGGTTTTTAGATGGAGGCCCGTATCGCTGTAGATGTGCCCGCATTCTCTCTACGAGCTTCAATTTCCGCGACGCGGTCCCTTTTGTCCATTCGCTTGCGCCGTCGATGTCCAGTTCTTGTTCAACTATGCTTGGTGTATCCGGTTGAGCAGAACAGATCTGCGTCATTCGACCGTAGGCATGGATTGGACTGACTCGCGTGTCCTGACCGGCCGGAGTTCGGAGAGTGGATCTTGACTTGTCGATCAGGTACTGCAAGGCGTCTTCATGCCGCGCCCACACTGGGTTTCCGATGTCTATACCCGTGGTGTCAGGTGAATCCATCAATAGGTGGCATAGTGCGATTAGCTTTCGTGTATCCGAGATGTTCGTCGGGGCCGGATGTCCCAATCGGTTCGCCAATTGAACTGCTGATGCGCGCAACCTGTCAAGCGTGTTAGAGAACTGGCGCTCCTTAGAACGTACATTTTGCGACTTATTCGGCGTAGGAGGACCCACAGTACGGGATCTTTGCATCGGGTTTGCCGACGGAGGACCGTGTTCCGACAGGTGCGCCTGCAACTCTCCCACGATACCCATCTTCCTTTCTGTCGCTACCTCATCCCAATCGCTTGCACCGTGTATGTCCAACTCCAACTCGTCGATATTGGGGTTCGCCCTTTTTATCTGTGCAATGTGACCGATCGCTCCGACTGGGGCTACGCCGCTCTCACCAATGGGAGTGTTGACGGCAAGACAGTATTCGTTGAGGCGTTCACGATCGGTTGCAATTGAACTGGTTACTGATCCGATATTCGCAAGTTCAGGTTCCCCCAAGTCAAATGTTGTTCTGAGGTCATTTATCACCTCGGACTTGCGAGCCTTGTTGCTGTGCAGTTCTAGGCATGCGACTCCTAAACCCACGGCATCCATCCGGCGCTTGACGACTTCGAGAGCGGCCATCTTTTCGCTTACGAACAAAACCTTTTTGTCTTGCTCTATCGCCTCAGCGAGAATGTTCACGATCGTCTGAGATTTGCCGGTCCCGGGCGGACCTTGCACAACCAAGTTCCGTCCGTCGTTCGCCTCGATGATTGCCAACAGCTGTGAGCTATCCGCATCCAAGATAACGGAGGGTTTGCCGGGCTCAAACTTCCGATCCAACTCTTTGCGTGCGATCGACTCCGCACTGTCGGGGTTGAACCCATCGCCCAATAGAGCGTTGAGAACGAGATGGTCCGCAGGCTTGCAATCGTCTGGCCAATTCTCGGAGGCTAAATCCCGGTACATCAGGTACTTAGTAAACGAGAAGAACCCCAACTCCACCGTAGCATCGTTGACTTGCCATATACCCTGTCCGGATACGACATCTTTTACTCGCTGAAAGTAATCTTCGACCTTGGTATCGTCGATGTCATCGGGCAAATCTGGAAGATCTATATCGAAATCGTTCCTCAGCTTCTCTTGAAGAGATCGGTTAGTGCCGAGGTCTTCTTCGGAGTACTTGAGATGAAACTCGCCTCTAATGTCGTCGCGATCCAATGTCGCAGGCACCAGAATAAGCGGCGCAACTCGTTTCCTATCGCTAGAATCTGCTTCGTACCACTCCAACATCCCGAGCGAGAGGAACAGCATGTTCACACCCGTCTCCTGTAACGCTTCCCGGGCACGGGCATGTGTGCGACGCAACCGACGCAACAATACTGATGCGGAATAAGGTGTTTGCAACCCCTTGCGCGGATTAGTACGGCCTAGATGTGCGGGAGACTCCTCCTCAGCTTGAGGATCATGACGAAACGCGAATTTTCCGTTATCAACCACTAGGCTCTTGAACACCTCTTTACAAGACGCGTCCACGATCTGTAATCCGGCAACTCGTTGGCGTCCGAAACTGATCAACGAGTTGCGGGCGGTTAGATCGAGCAGGTCCTTCCGCACACGATCCAATTGCTCTTGTATAGATTTTTCTCGTATAGGCGTCATGTTCCGGGTCCAATTGCTACCAACGAAAATGATATACGGATCGCGATGTTGGGCTTATGGGATTGGCACATCGCACAACAAGCTGTGCTACGTGGCCGGCGCGGGGACGATGGATATGCCGCGGTAGATGTTTCTCAGCGTACCGACGGACATACTAGCCACGACGACGACAGTGAAACTCAAGCCCATGACCAAGAGCACGTTTTGTGCTCCGAACTCGCCTGCGGCATAGCCGTTGAATAGGTTGACCAAGGCCATGGTGCCGCCGATGTTGATGTGGGCCAAGCCGGTGATTCGTCCTCGCATGCCGTCAGGCGCAAGTGTCTGAATCATTGCCCCACCAATCGCCATGAAGGCTGCCTGCGAAGCACCCATCACCGCGGTGCCGATCATTGCCACTACGATGTTGCTGGATAAGGCCAAGACGAGCATCGCTATGCCGCTGAATGCGCACGTTATGAGGAGCGACGCTCCTCGTCCGTGGCTGCTCCGGATCCCCGCGATTGAGAACACGCCGACGAGTGCACCGGCACCGACCCCCATCATCAGAAAGTTGGCGCTCGTTTCGGCGTCGCCAAAAACGTCGCGTCCGAGAACGGGCAACATCGACTCAAAGGACATCGTCATCGCGCAGTGCAACGCCATCAGGACGAAGATGACTTTGAGCTGCGAATCACCCCATATGAAGTGAGTCGCCTCCCAGAGGCTCGATCCCATGCTGGAGCCTTTAGTCAGTTCGCCGGTCGATCGGGTTCGGACGGCGAAAACGCCAATGACACCGATGATGTAGAGCGCGGTACACACCGCGAATGCAGCACCTGGTCCGTCGAGCCACAATGCTGGAGCGATCAAGGCCGGTCCGAACAGCCGTGCGCCTTGTAGCGAGACTTGGTTCATGGCGATGGCGTTGAGGAGGTGCTTTTTCGAGACCAAGTTCGGAATGAGGGCTTGCGTCGCGGTCATTTGGAAGGTGCGGAAGCTGCCGTTCAATACGGACAAGACGACGATGTGCCAGACTTCGAGGAAGTCGGACAAGGTGAGGACTGTCAGGACGCCGACGTTGACGAATTGGAGGGAGTACGAGATGGCGAGGACAGACTTTCGGTCGAACCTGTCCGCCATGAAACCCGCGATCGGCGGAATCAAGAAACGGGGAGCCATCGCCGCGAAGGTGGTGACACCGACGAGCCACGAGGACTGCGTCAATTCGAGGACGAGCAAGCCGCGGGCGACTACGAGGGCCCAAAATGCGGACTGGCCACCCAAGCTGCCAAGCCAAACCCACCGGAAGTCGCGGTATTGAAGCGCAGCACCGTATCGTTCAACCGAGGGCCTAAGGTATTCGAGATTCATCGGTTTGGCAGGTACGATGCCATAGGAGGAGGTTGAGCCGATACCCATTACGGGTTTTCGCCATGTTACATCCAACTCTCAACCCATGCGCATGAAATGGCAAGGATGAGATGCGGATGTCGGGAGAAATGGCGAATGTTTTGATGTGGGAGTTGTGTGAATTGGGCTTCTGGGGTTTTGGTGGTGTTGCGGTGATGGTCGGCTGTTGGTGGATTGGGTTGCACGGCCCCGCTCCGCCCGGGCACTCATCCTGGGATGGGGAGGGAAATGGCTCGCGGGAGAGGGGACGGTTGTTGCGGGACGGGGCGAGGCGATCGGTAGTGGCGGGAGTTTAGTTTAGGCCGCTGCTGACTTTCGCCAGTGCAGCCAACTTCGCCGCCGCCGCTCCGCTGTCGATGCTGTCCTTAGCCATCAACGCAGCATCGTTGAAGCTTTGAGCTTTACCGGCTGCGAGTAGTGCTACTGCTGCGTTGATGGCAACTATGTTGTAGCGAGATCGTTCGGGGCTAGGCGGTGCGTTGTGTTCGCCTCCGGTGCCGGCAAAGACGGTTCGGATGATTTCGGCGCTGTGTTCGACGGAATCGGCGACTAGGTGGTCTCGGTTACCTTCGGGTAAGCCGAAATCGGCAGGACGCGTGCGTCGTCGTTTGAGGATGTCGGGGGTTACCTGGTACATGAGGGTGTGGTCCTCGATATCGACCTCGTCGGCACCAGATTCGGCGTGGACTACTAGTGCGTAGTCGGTTCCGAGGAGCTGGAGGGCTTTGGCGATCTTTTCGGCGGTGGCGCGGTCAGCGACGCCGATGACTTGGCGGGTGGCCCCGGCGGGGTTCGTGAGCGGACCGAGGATGTTGAAGACGGTTCGGATGCCGATTTGGGGTCGGAGCGGTCCAGCGAAGCGCATCGCGGGGTGGAAGGCTTGGGCGAACATGAAGCCAATTCCTGCTTCATTGATGCATCTAAAAACGCCTTCAGGTCCGAGCAATATGTTCACGCCCAGCGTTTCCAAAACGTCGGCGCTACCGGTCGTGCCTGACATGGCGCGGTTGCCGTGTTTGGCAACATGCACACCAGCTCCGGCAATCACGAACGCGGCGGCGGTCGAGATGTTGAACCATCCCATCGCGTCGCCACCGGTACCGCAGGTGTCGACGGTCTCGACACCTGCGCTGACGTGAAAGGACACGTCTCGCATGGCCGACGCCATGCCAGCGATCTCTTCCGGCGTCTCGCCCTTCATGCGAAGGGCGGTGACGAAGGAGCCGAACTGGGCTTCGGTGGCCTCGCCGCCCATGATCTGGGCCATGACGTCGGCAGCTTCGGATTGGGATAGGTCGATGTTGTCGACGGCGGCTTGGATGCCTTGTTGGATGTTCATGGGTGGGGGTTGGGTTACGACGCTGATGTGGTTGATTGACGCATCTACCTATATGAACGGTACTTACTCCAGTCTGGTACATGCGCTGCCAACAGAGCCTTGAACAGTTTCCCATGGTTGGGCAATCGCAGGTGAAGCAGTTCGTGGGCGATCACGAAGTCTTGAAACCCGGAGTCTTGGTCTGTCAGGTCGTCCGACAAAGTGATAACGCCAGAGGTGGAGCAAGAGCCCCATTTTCTTATCATATGACGAACGCGAACACGCGGCATTGGTACGTCCAAAACGCGTGCCCAATGTTCTACGCGCTTACAGACGGCGTCACGCCCAATCTCAGTCGTAGCCATTGGCATCCCTATCAAGCAGTATCTCGATGACTCGGTCCACGGTTCGCGCCCGTTCGTCGCCGCTCAGGTCCAGAAGTGGGCTGTAAAGTGCCATCCTAAGTTGTCTCTCTTCATCGGTGTTGACTCTTGCGTTAGGGAATCGGGCAATAATCGCATCGACTTCACGGGCCAATCCGAATGGGCTAATCCCGGCAGAATCGAGGGCTTGGCTATCCTTTAGCGACCAAAACACGCTGAACCCGCGTGTGGTGAGGTCGCTGTTCTTAGCGGCTTTCAAGGCAGCTTCCTTCTCACCGACGAGAGCGGCGAGCATTTCCATCGCCTGCATCCCCGATGTCTTGAGATCCCCGATATCGCTCAAGATTTGCTCGGCGCGGTCCTTTAGCGGCTTTAGCACCGGTTCAATATCAGATATTTCCCGCTGGAAGCTACGAACGAAATTGAACACTTTCGGTTCTGTCGGACCAGGTTCATGACGTAACCTCTCCAAGGTCCGAGAGTCGAACGTCAATGACCGCGACGAATCGCCGAGGGCCTCTAAACTGGCGGATCTCTCGACAAGTCCCCTCGTCTTCCTTGCAAGATCCAGATCGAAAACGGTACGGACTGAGAATGCTTCGCGAACTGCGGCGTAGAGTTCAGCAAGTTTCTTGAACGTATCGAGATGATCGCGTAGTTCGGATGACGGGGACAGTATCTCCCACAACGCCTCAATCTCTTTGAACGCGGTGAAAAAGGCTTTTCGCGCGTCGGGATCCAAGAAATGCTGGTACACGACCCGTTCTAGATCAGAATCCGCGTCTTGCCGATCGAAGCCGAATGGCTCTCCGTCATCGGAGATGGTGTCCGCATCTTTGGCGTTCGATCCGCGACGGAGGTATTTTCCTTGCGCTTGCTTAAGTTTGCTTTGAAGGTCATCCATCAGGATGTCGAGACTCTCGATCGCCCCGCTGACATCGGAAGAGTCGAACTGCAATGCCTTCTTCAACTCTCGCAAGACGCCCACGAAATCGACGACGAGGCCGATAGATTTGCTTATGCCTTCCGAGTCGACGTACGGCCTGTTCACGCGTGCTATCGCCTGGAGCAGCACGTGGTCGCGCATCGGTTTGTCTAGATACATGCAGTAGAGCAACGGGGCATCGAAGCCAGTCAACAGTTTGTCAGTGACGATGAGGATCTTGGGTTCGGTGTTCGCTTTCTTAAACATCAAGCGAGTGTCGGCTTCACGTTCGGCCGAAAGTTGCAACTCCGCGACTAGAGGGCGTCTTACGATGTCGTCGGCATCGTGTGTGTATATCGGCGTAGACCACTCTGCCGGAAGGTGTTTGTCGAGGGCGCGTTTGTATTTGGCACAGGTTTCTCGGTTGACAGCTACTAGGAACGCCTTGTATCCAAGCGGATCGACGTTGTCTCTGAAGTGCTCAGCCACAAACGCAGCGACCTTTTCGACGCGATCATCTGCCGATAGGAATGTCCTCAGGTCGATGGCGCGGTCGAGTACCCGGTTCAATTCGTCAATGTCGGTGACGCCTTCGCTGTCGGCTAGTTCAAAGAATTCTTTGTCGAGTTGTTCGACAGGTACGGTCAAGTCGCTGGGTGCCATTGTGTGACGGATCGGCAAGGTCGTCTCGTCTTCTATCGACTCGGCGATTGTGTACTTGTCGAGGTATCCCAGATCGTCGTCTTTGCCGAAGATCTTGAACGTGCCGTCGCCGTATTCAGTTCGAGCGATCGGAGTGCCTGTGAAACCGATGATTGTCGCGTTAGGTAGCGCGCCCATCAGGTACGTTCCCAAATCCTTGGCAACCGAACGATGTGCCTCGTCGATGAAGACGTAGATGTTGTCGCGGGTGTTGGTGTCCTTTTCGATGCCCTCGAACTTGTGGATCATCGAGATGATGAGGCCTCGCTTGTCGCTCTGCAACAGGTCGCGAAGCTCCGCGCGCGATTCGGCACGCCAAACCGGGATGTCCTGCTGTTGCATCTCGCCGAGCAATCTGTCTACCCAACCGCTCAGTTGTCCCTCGAGTTCGGTACGGTCGACGACAACGACTACGGTGGGGGTACGGAACTCCGGCTTACGCTCCAAAATGAGACGTGCGGACGTGAGAAGCGTGAATGTCTTTCCGGACCCTTGGGTGTGCCAGATCAACCCGCGCTGCTTGTTCGGCTCTGAACAACGCTCGATGATTAGCTCAACGGCGCGGCGTTGGTGCTGCCGCAACACCGACTTGCGCATCTCGTCGTCTTCGACGTAGAACAGGATCCAATCTCGCAATGTGCGCAGGAAATCGGTCGGTTCAAAGAAAGACTGGACCGCGAAGCGATAGCTATCGTCAGGGCTTTCCTTCCAACGCGCCATATAACGACGGGAGATGTTCCAAGTTACGCCGTACCAGTAGTCGAAGAGATGAGTTACGTTAAAAATCTGCGCCATCCCCATCAGTTCTGGCGTTTCGATCTCGTAGCGTTGCAACTGGGTGACGCCGTGCTCGATTGCATCGGCATCTTTGGGATTCTTGTGCTCGACAATGGCCACCGGCACGCCGTTAATCAGGAAAATAACATCGGCGCGGTTGCTCTTTCGTGCCATGGAGCGGAGAGTCCATTCCCAAGTTACGTGAAATGAATTGTTGCCAGGAGTTTCAAAGTCAATGAGGTAGACCCGCCGATACCGATCCGCTTCATCGTCAAACCATTGCCGTTGGCCTCGCAACCACGCCAACACCTGGCGGTTGCCCTCGATCGTTGCGGGCAATGCATCCAGATTTTCGATCACGGATCGGATGGCATCATCCGTCATCCATGGGTTGAACCTGCGAAGCGCGGTCTCCAACTCACCGCGGAACATCGTCCCGTCATCCCCACCGCGCATCCGTGTCGCCTCCTGCGGATCGAGGGGCATCCACCCGATCTCTGCGGCATGGCGAACCATCGGGAATTGGACGGTTGTTGCTTCTGTTATGTTGAGTGGGGGCATGATCTGAATGCCGATAAAACGCTGTCAATCAGGCGAATTGCACAACCTTATCCCAAAGTGATATCACGTGATACCATCGAGACAAAGGTACCCCCTCGATGACAAGAGCCCAAGGGGCTCTCTCCGGAGACGGAGTAGTCGAGGGGGTCGTTTTTTGTTCGCGGCGGTCATCAGTAGTAGAACCTCGTTCCGCTTTGGAAGATGTCGAATTCGCTACGCATTGCGGGGCGGATAGTGGAGTGGTAAGAATCGTCTCTTCGCTCATGCTTTCGGAAGATCGACCAGCAACAGTAGTCCGCCACCTGCAATCCATAGTGAGTGCCCGATGTGTGGTGCAGAATGCGATGCTTTGAACTATTGGGTAGCATCTCCGCTAGCACGAGTTTGATGGTCTTCTCAATGGTCCGGCGCCGTCTTTTCAGGGGAATGGTGTCGGTGATGATGAATGTTTCGTTGGCATTCGCGTGTGATGGTCTGTTTAACACGTATTTCAGGAGATAGCCGAGCATCTCCGGAGCGGGTACGCTGTGATGAGCCTAGGATATGTGCTCTCAAGATCGATTTGCCAGATAGACCTTATTACAGGATTGCGTCCGTCTGGCGTCGCTGGCGAGCCACGCTGACCCACATCTCGGCCTACCTGACGTGCTCCGCAAGTAGCGCCCGTACGGCCGGCACGAGCTCCTTCGGGATCTCCATCACCGCTTGTGTAGAATCCTCGAAAGCGGCCTCATCATCGGCAACTGCTTCGTCCTCATTCAGCGACTCGTAGTGCCGAAGGATGCGCTGGACGCGTTCCTCGTCCCATCCCGACGGGAAATTGGTAGTGTTCTTCATCTTCCTCTCCTTCTCATGCGCCGCCGAAAGGCTGCGAGCGGTTTTCCTCTCAGTTCGTATGCCGTGACGACGAAGACCTGTTCCGGGTCGGGGTCGGGTACATAGATGATCCGCAGGTAACGTCCACTGGAAGTCTGTCCCAAAGCAACGCGTGAGCCCTCTCGACCGGGCCGGTCTTCGCCGGGTGCTGCCAAGACATCCTCAACTTCACTTTCCTCGACTCCGTGAAGGAAAATATGAGGTAAGCCCGTTTCACGGTCGATATAGAATCTAACATGCACAGCCAGGGCCTCCAACCACCTTCTGGACCCAGCTCCCCGTCATGCCGAACAGCACCCGCCCGCCACGCTTCAGCGTCGCGTCCTGCGGATCGAGGGACACCCACTCGATCTCTACCGCATGCCGCACCATCGGAAACTGGACAGTTCTGGCTTCGGTCATGTTGAGTGGGGGCATGATTATTCAACTCTCGTGCTTGCGAAGGTGTCCCATAGAGCAGTAGTTCACAACGTTTTATAGACGTGCTTCCTAGCTAATTGGAACCCCGATTGGATTGCTACGTATGATCTTTAATCCGATTTCTGCCATCACAACTTTGACGAAACTAGATCGGCTATGGTCACCCGGTCCCAAAGCGATGCCTAGCAGGCATTGATGATTAGTTGACGAACGCTGGAAGATCACGGGAGCACCTTCGAACCCCGGGGCGAAAGAACCGTCGACATATGCGAAGCGACTAGAAGGCGTCGACAATGTAATACACCCGCTTTACACGTGCGGGATGGTCGTTGCTGGGCTATTCTGATCTTCGTCTAATTTCAGCTCCGGCACCGCGATGCCAGCCGGAAAGCCTGCATAGTACACGACCTGTCCCCAATCTACACCAATCGATGTCATTTCTAATGCCCGGTCGGGCTGGGCCAAGAGTTTGGACGCGGCCAAAACACATAGTCCATCATTGCTACCCACGAGGTTGACTTCCAAGACTTCCCATCCAAAACGATCTCCACCTGTGAAAATCTCGAGCTCTCCCTGGAATAGGTTCATCTCGTTTGATGTCAATAAATATTGCTTCAAATCAACATCTACGACGATACTCGTCGCTTCAGTCGAACCTTTTTTCAGCGGATGCGTTCGCTGAATTACTTGCCTTTGAATCAATGGTTTCCTCCTGTTTGACTTGTCAAGTGCACCTAAACGGACGACGCTTTGATGTCACAATGTTCATTACTCAGCAGACTTATCGTTGTCTTTAATCACATCCGTGTCTAAATCCCCCACCCGTATCTCCCCTGTCATCAGCTTGTGCAGCAGCGCCTTGAACAACTCCTCCAGCACGGCTCGTTTCCGCTGGTGCAGGTCGATCTTGCGATCGATCTCGTTGAGGATGGCGACGATTCCCCACTGTTCGGTGTTATGCGGCCAGGGAATCATTAACTCTGCAAGGCGTGAGCTAGAGAGATTCGGGATAGTTGTTCGGTTGCCTGCACCCTCATAGACGTTACGATACTTGAAGCCTTCTTCGAGCCATGCCATCACGAAACACGGTTCGGTTCGGGAAGCATCGATTGGGCGCAGGCAATGAAGGTGATTCTGAAACAAGCATTCGTCTATCTCACCGTCCCATACCGCCGCACGACCTATCTCTCCACCTTCGCAGACAAGTAAGTCGCCTCGTTGTAACAGCTTCTCAGGCAATGGGTCGGTGTATAGGCGCATTCGGCTGACGGTTTGCAGTTCGATGCGGCCCCAACGGACGTTTGATGTACGAAGAAACGGCATCCCCTGCCCGTCGGTTGAGAGGTTCCGCTTTAGGGAGAACCCTTGGGTAATCTTGAATTTATCTCCAATGGGCACCACTTCCCAACTCTCCGGCATCGGCCCGATCTCCGTCTCCTTCTGCGCCTCGCCACGCAAGCCGCGCGTGAACAACGTTTGCATGGTGGCGCGTTTGAGGGCTTGTGTAATGGCAATGCCTTGGTCCTGGATTCTGATTGCGTCTCGTACCCTACTGAGCGTAGAACTGATCGCTTGTTGCTCGCCTAAGGGTGGCTGAGGCACACGTAGAGCTGCCAGCCGACTGCGGGATATGTTTGGAATCGTGGTTTTGTTACCTGCGCCTTCGAATATCCCGAGTTGCGTGAAGGCGGATTGCAGGAAGAAAACATAGAATCGAGGCGCGACTTCTTCGACGATAGGACGCAAACGATGCAAGTGGTTCTGGAACGATATCGGTTCAACTTCGCCGTCCCATATCGCTGAACGTCCAATCTCGCCACCTTCGCAAACTAATAGGTCGCCTTTTCTCAATAGCTTGGCAGGTAGCTCGCGATCGGGGATCGACATCTCGTCAACAGAAGACAGATCAATCCGGTCCCAGAGTACATTGGATGTCCGGAGGAACGGTGTCTTGCAAGTGCCGTTGCGCGCGGCAGCGGACATTGTCTTGCCCGAGCCGATCTGGAACAGTTCCCCAAGGGGACGCCATGTCCATGATTCGTTCATTGCAGGTGCACCAACATTTTCGCCAGTGACGCATCAATCTCCCGTGCTTCATCATCGAGACGTCGCATTTCGGCGACGATCTCGGCGATCGGACGTTGAGCAACGGCGTCTACCTGCCCCACCCATCGGCTGGGACTGAGGTTGTAGTCGGCCTCCGCCACCTGCTCACGCGTGATGACAGCGACCTCCCCCTCAACCGGCTCGCCCTTCAAGAACGCCGCCGCCAAAGGTCGGATGTCTTCCTCCGGGATAAAGTTCTTGGGGCGTCCCTTCCGTACGCGGCGGCTGGCGTTGAGAAGTACGATTTTGCCCTTTCGCGCCGTCGGCTTGCGCTTCGACAGCACGATGATGATGCCTGCGGCACTGGTGTTGTAGAAGAGGTTGTCAGGCAACAGGATTACGCCGTCGATCAGATCGTTCTCAACGAACCATCTTCGGATGTTGCGCTCGCGGTCTTCATGCTTGGCACCGGAGCCGCGTGTCACCGCGCCCATGTCGAGCACTACCGCCGCGCGTCCGCGGTCGTTCATGCATGCGAGGGTGTGCTGGAGCCATGCCCAGTCGCCCTTGCCGGTGGTGACGCCGCCAGTGGTGCGGAAGCGGTCGAAACTGTCGTTCTCGAAGATGTCCGGATTGAACGGCTGGTTCCACATCGGATTGGCGACGACGATGTCGTGGGGCTCGATGCCGCCCGTCCGTGTCTTGAACTTGGGATTGATCATCGTGTCGCCGCGCTCGACCTGCACCTCCATGTCGTGGATGATGGCGTTCATGTGAGCGACGGCGTAGCTGTCGGCCTCCAACTCCTGTCCGTAGAGCTTGAGAGGAATTCGGCTTATGGGATCGAGTTCGCGGGCGACGAGTTGCAGCTTGACCAGCAGTCCCGCCGAACCGCAGGCGTAGTCGTGGCAAGTCTCGCCCGGACGCGGGCGCATCAGGTGCGCCATGAGGAAGCCGACTTCAGTCGGGGTGAAGAACTCGCCCGCGCTCTGTCCGGACCCCTCTGCGAACTTGCGAAGCAGATACTCGTAGGCGCGGCCTAGGAAGTCGGGCTGCACGTCGGCGAGACCGAGCCGGTAGCGCGGATCGGAGAATGTTTCCACTACTTCGGCGAGTTTTGCTGGGTTTATGTCGCGCTCGCCGTTACGTTCTGCCGCGAAGTCCACGCGGTCGATAACGCCGGAGAGTGAGGGGTTGTAGCGAACGACCGCACGCACGGCAGTGGTCAGGTGTTCGCCAATGTCCTGCGGACGGGTACTCCGTCCAAGGGCGTCGAGCGGCCACTCGTAGGCTACGCGTCCGCTTACGACTCCCCATCGGGCCTCCTCGGGCAGATAGAACCGCAAAACCTCATGGTCTTGCTCTGCGATCTCCAGCGCTGTCTGGCGATCCCCATACTCTTCCGTCAACCGCTGGAGTTCGTCGTCGAAGACGTCCGAAAGACGCTTGAGGAACAGTAGCGGCAACAGATAGTCTTTGAACTTCGCGGCGTCCTTTTCACCGCGTATCGAGCAAGCCGCGTCCCACAACATCTGCTCCATGGGCTTGGTAGATGGTGCATCAGATCGACGGCGACCTCGTCGCCGCGTCACGCTGGCCGCCGCCAACGCGGGTTCTGATGCGGCATCATCGAGATCGATATCAGCCTCAGATGCCAACGCGACAATTGCCTCGCGCGCCGCCTTCTGAGGCCGAGTCATGCCCCCCTCCCAACGGTTCACGGTAGCAAACGCAACCCCAAGCCGCTCTGCAAGTTGATCTTGTGTAAGATCGAGATTGGCGCGGAGTACGCGCAACGTGGCAGGCACATCCTGCAATTCTGTTATGTTTGCCATGTTTGCAAATATAACAGAATTCTGTGTAGCCCGAGCGACTACTTCTCAAACTGACATCTCAAGAAAGTTCTGCAACAGATCCTTCCCCGGCCGCGTCAGTATCGATTCTGGGTGGAATTGCACGCCTTCGATTGGCATTTCATGGTGTCGCATTCCCATGATGACGCCGCTTTCGGCGGAGCGTGCGGTGACTTGGAAGCCGGGGGGTACTGCGTTGGGTTGGACGGCTAGGGAGTGGTAGCGGACGGCTTCGAAGGGGTTGGGGAGATTTTTGAAGACGCCTTTGCCGTCGTGCTCGATCATCGAGGTTTTGCCGTGTTTCAGTTCGCCGGCGTGGTCCACGATCCCGCCAAAGGCTTCGCCGATGGCTTGGTGGCCGAGGCATACGCCTAAGACGGGGATTTTTCCGGCGAAGTATTTGATGGCGTCGATGGATATGCCTGCGTTGCGGGGGTGAGAGGGGCCAGGGGAGACGACTAGTCGCTCGGGTTCCATGTCGGCGAGTTCTTCGACGGTGGCTTTGTCGTTGCGGATCACATCAACGTCAGCGCCTAGTTCCGATAGGTATTGGAACAGGTTGTAGGTGAAGCTGTCGTAGTTGTCGATTAAAAGGAGCATGGTTCATGCCTCCATTACAGACTCGGCATGGTCGATGGCGTGCATCAGCGCGCCCATCTTGTGCAGGGTCTCTTCGTATTCGGTCTGGGGATCGGAGTCGGCTACTATGCCGCCGCCAGCTTGCAGGTAGGCGACGCCGTCGCGGAGGGTCATCGTGCGGAGCGAGATCGCGGTGTCCATGTTGCCGGAGTATGAGAAGTAGCCGACCGCACCTGAATACGGGCCTCGCTTTTCGGGTTCATACTCGGCGATTATCTCCATTGCACGGATCTTCGGCGCACCGGAGACGGTGCCGGCTGGGAACCCTGCGCGCAACACATCGTAGACATCGTAGCCGTCGTCTAAGGTGCCCTCGACGTGGGAGACGATATGCATGATGTGCGAGTAGCGCTCGATTTCCAACTGTTGCGTGACACGCACGGTGCCCGGCCGACTGATGCGCCCGACGTCGTTGCGCCCGAGGTCGAGGAGCATGACATGTTCGGCGATCTCCTTCTCATCGGCTAGGAGCTCTTCTGCCAACGCCTCGTCTTCTTCGGGAGTGCGGCCACGGGGCCGCGAACCTGCGATTGGGTGCACGGCCACTTCACCGTCTACCGATTTGACGAGCAACTCGGGCGAGGCGCCGATGATCTGGAATCCGTCGAGATCGAGATAGAACATGTACGGCGAAGGATTGATGGCTCGCAACGAGCGATAGAGGTCGAACGGCTCGACCGCAGTCCGACGAGTCAGCCGCTGCGACACCACCACTTGAATGATCTCGCCGTCATAGATCGCCGTTTTGCAAGCTTCTACCATCTGCCGATAGTTCTCCCGCGACATGTTGGGAATGTAACGATGTCCGATCGCCTCGTCAGACCCGTCCGTGTACCAACCGGCGGGCATTGACGCTGCAGACCCGATAAAGGAGTAGTCGATGTCAGCGTCGTCGGCACGCGATGTTGAATGGGCGGGCCTACCTGCGCGTCGCATCGCCGCATCGGGCAAGGGACCGGAGAGGCGATCGATGAGCACTTCGATACGTTGCACAGCACCGTCGTACGCGTTACTAGGATCCGTGTCCGCCGAAAACGCGGCATGAGCAACGACGATGATGCTGTGTCGAACGTGATCGAAAATCAGCATCGAGTCGGTGAGCATGAACACGGCTTCGGGAACACCCATCCCCGACTCCTCGTCGGCAATTTCGGGCACCCGTGGCTCGAAGTATTTGATGGCGTCGTAAGCGATGTAACCGACAGCGCCGCCGTCGAATTTCGGCAGTCCTTCGACCGAGGGATAGCGGATCGGTTCCAGTTTCTCTTTCAACACATTTAGCGGATCGACGTTACCGTTTGCCGTTCCCGATCCCGTCTTTATCACCTCATCTGGCTCGGTGCCCAGGAAAGAGTAACGAGCGACATGCTCACCTCCCTCTACGCTTTCGAAGAGGAAGGAGTTCGAGCCGCGAGCGATCTTGATGAAGGCCGATACAGGCGTTTCGAGGTCGGCGGATATCTCTCGGTATACAGGTATGAGGTTGTAGCCTTCGTTCGCGAGGCGTTCGAAGGTTGGTAAGTCGGGCGTGTATGCGTATTGGTTCGTCATTGTTCGTGTGCCCTCACCCTAACCCTCTCCCAAAATGGGGAGAGGGGATTACATCGTTGGATCGAAATGCGCCGAAACCGCAACAGAACAGCAGTTCCGGCTATGACCATGACGATGTGTATGAACTGATGCGCATCGCGTCGCGGACGCGTTGCATGGTTTCCGCCGCGATGTTCCTACCTCTACGCACTCCGTCCATCAGTACGTCCTCGACGTACGGCATGTCGTTCTTGTAGTGCTCGCGTCGCTCGCGGATTGGATCCAAGAAATCATTCAAGGCTTGGGCCAGCGCCCGTTTCACCTCGACATCGCCGACCTTGCCTTTTCGGTAGCGGTCTTTGAAGTCGTCGATCTGTGCGACATCCGGATTGAAGGCGTCGTGGTATTCGAAGACAGGGTTGCCTTCGACTCGGCCTGGGATGTCGGCCCGGATGCGATTGGGGTCGGTAAACATGCCACGGACCTTTTGGTTGACGGCATCAGCCGTGTCACTGAGCATGATGGCGTTGCCACGGGATTTGCTCATTTTGGCGTTGCCGTCGGTGCCGACTAATCTGCCGACATCGCCAACGAGGGTGGCAGGTTCCGGGAACACCCGGTCGAACATTCGGTTGAATTTGCGGGCAACTTCACGGGTCATCTCGACGTGCGGTTCTTGGTCTTCTCCGACTGGCACGAGGTGGGCGCGAGGGAGCAGTATGTCTGCCACCTGGCTCATCGGGTAGTTATAGAAACCGACCGTTCTGCGTTCGACTGGCAGACTGTCGATCTCGGACTTCAGCGTCGGATTGCGTTCGAGCATTCCCAACGGCGTCACGAACGACAGGAGCATCGTGAGTTCCGCGTGTTCGGGCACGTAGCTTTGAACCACGAAAGACGACTTTTCGGGGTCAAGTCCAACTGCGAGCCAATCCAGGGTGACATCGAGAACCGACTCGCGGATGAGGTCGATGTCGTGGAAATGGTCGCCTAAGGCTTGGTAGTCGGCGATGAGGAAGTAGCACTCGTAGGTGTTTTGGAGATCGAGCCAGTTCTTGAGGGCACCGACGTAATGACCGAGATGCAGCGCGCCGGTTGGGCGGATACCCGTAAGGATTCGGGGTTTGGCTCCGGGCGCGACATCGAAGTGTCTTTGCGTCTCAGATTTCGATTCGGATGCAGTTTGCGTCATGACCTATGTTGGCTCCATCGGGACGGATGTTCGCCAACAAACGAAAATCCCCATCCCACATGTTTTTGTTTTCATGGGACAGGGACGAGCGTGGCCCGCGGTGCCACCCTGTTTCGGCGCATGGCTTAGGTGCGCCGCAACTCATTTCTGGATCTTTAACGTATCCAACACGTCTTCGGATACTCAGTCATCTGACCGTTCTCCGAAGCGGCTCCCGGGTCCAATTCAGTTTCGTTTCGCCATGCCGGACTTTCAGCGGGTCGTACCGGCTCTCTTGGGATGGCGGAGGACGAACCTACTAATCCCGTTCGTTGCCTTTGTATCTAACTGTTACCTCCAAGCATACGTTCAGCACTCGAACCAGGGACCAACGAAGTAACAATCATAGTAGACGGCAACAACGCCCCATTCACGATCCGTATGGCTCACGCCGAACTCGTCAACCCACGTGACATAGATCCAACCGTCGATTTCGTATCTATCGCATACCCATTTCCTGCAAAGGTCTTGATGTTCTACATTTGATGTGCCACCGTCATCCGTTACCACACGTCCCTGCGCCTCGTCGACTGCAGCTTGAAAGGACAACGCGGGACCTTCTCGATCGGCGGCCTGTATTTCTCCGTTGATGACGATAGCCGTGAATATGACAAAAACGGCAACAGTCAAAGTTGCAAAAAACTTCCTTGCATGTCCGCGCCATGAACTCACGAAACTTCTCCTTGATTCAGACCTCCATAGTGTGCGCACCACCGTATCATAAGTTATTGCGAAAAATGATCACAGTAAAGGAAGTATTCCGTGGTAGGCAAAATCAGTGCGTCGGCGATCCTGATGGTCGTCATAAGCCTCTGGGTTTTGGCGATGATGGGATGCGCTGGTTCTGATCCCTCGCCCGCCGCAACCAGCGGATTCTTCACCGTTACCCCCAGTTTCAACACGCCCGATGGTCTTAGCGAGGGGGCCAGTCTTTCCAAAGACATCGCGCCAATGGCATCAGATGGGGTCTTTCGCATGGAAACGGCGAACGCGATTGTCCCGGATCCGACCTTTTACTACGGCGATTTCTCCGCTTTTTTGCATGCGGAGATTTATTCGGGCTTGTTCAAGATAGTCGATAACGTCAACGCCCCGATCGAACTGGATTTGGCTGAACGGTACTCGGTGTTGAACGGCGGTAAGACTTATGAAATCGTTTTGAGGAGGGGATTACAGTTCAGCGACGGGAGCCCGGTAACCATGAGCGATGTGGCTTGGAGCTGGGCTCGTGCCCTCAGTCCCGCAACCGGTTCCCAACGCGCCCAAAGCATCCTAGGTGCCATTTCAGGTGCAGATGTCGTCGCCGATGGATTGGCGACCGAACTGAGCGGCGTCGCAGTTGTTGACGATCGTACTCTTAAAGTTGACCTCTCCTACCCCGCATCGAACTTCTTGGCATCGTTGGCCGATCCCGTGGCTTATGTTCTCAAACCCGAGAACGTCGCAAATTGGGGTGTAGATTTCTCCATTCTTCGGACAAAGGATTGGGCACCATTCCGAATGAATGAAATGCCCATCGGAACAGGGCCATTCAAGATCGACAACTACAAATACGAAACGGGTCAGGTGTGGTTGTCCCGTAATGATTACTTTCATGGACCGCCTGCCAAATTGAGCGGGATCGAATTCGTGCCTAAAAAACCAAGTGAAATAGATCGGTTCGCAACTGGCGATGTCGATCTCACGTTCTTTTTCCCAGATGCTCGGACAGCGGGAAGCGATCCTTCACTCATCCCGATCCCGGAGCCGCCTTCGAGTACTTTCCTAGCGTTCAACAGTGCCGTCCCGCCGTTCGACGATGTTCATTTCCGGCGTGCTCTTCAATCATCGACCGACGTCGCAGCGTTGGGCGGCATTTGGCAACCTGCGAGCGGGCTCCTCCATCCTGACCTTCCCGGGTTCAATGAGAACCTACCATCGATTGCATACGACCCGGTCTACGCCTCTGAACTGTTGCAGAAATCCCAGTACGTTGACGACATCGGCAAAATGCGATTGTCTTTACACGAATACCTCGAGGAAGGCTTCGGTGGCGATCTCGAGAATATCGCCGATGCGTGGTTCAACCATTTGGGGTTGAGTTTCTCCGTTCATAGGATCTCCAGCGAAGCAAGCTATAGACGAGAATTGGTCAATGGTGAGGTTCAAATGGTGTACCGCACCGCTTACAATTCCTACCCGTCTCAGGAGGAGTTCCTGTGGGAATTCGTTACCTTGTTCGGAGAGGACAACGATGCTCCCGAGTTCGTGCAAGCAAGGCTAATGCTTGAACAGGCAGTGAAATTAGCGGATGCCGTCAAAAGGCTCGAAGCATACGCCGATGTCGAAAGGTACATCGTCGAAGAAGCCTTGATTGTACCGCTGTTTTGGACGTCAGCACATGATGGGAGATTGGCAAGGATACAGCCGTGGGTCGAAGGTTTCAACCCGTCGGCGTATCACTCGGGTTCGATTTTCAGGGAAGTGTGGTTTAACGCCTCGGCACCCGAGCGGCAGATTTCAACGGAATAGCCAGCCTTGGAGGTCACGAAATCCCGAACCCTCTGACTTCGTCAGCAACTTCCAGAAAACCCAAGATCAGAGCTTACAAAAACATAGACCGTCGCAGTGGCGACGGTCTCGATCCTCTAGGTGAAGCTCAGGGAGCATCACACGATTGTTCGAGATTTTCGCGTACCAGTCAACCCAACTACGACCAAATAAACACAGAGACCGCCTCTTTGCAGTGGCGGTCTCAATCCTGCCACCGAAGCGAACAGGAGGAACTCAACCTAATTTTAACTCCCATCCCATATCATCCCCTCCATGACCTCCTCAAACATCTCGATCCAACGCGATGCTGAGTGTACGACCCGCGACGGCACGATCCTGCGCGGGGACATCTACTACCAATCCGACTCTGAACCCCAACCCGTCCTAGTCTGCCGAACCCCATACAACAAACTCCTGCCACGTTACCAAGAGCACGCGATCGACATCACCAACGGCGGTTACACGGTCGTTGTCCAGGACATGCGGGGCCGATACGCCTCCGATGGCGAATACTTCTGGATGTGGCGCGACAAGCACGAAACGACGGATATTCAGGACGGTTACGACACCATCGAATGGGCCGCAAAACTCCCGCAATCCGACGGCCGCGTCGGAACGTGGGGCCACTCCAACGCATCCTGGGCGATTTGGATGACTCTGCACTCCAATCTGCCCAGCCTCGCCGCCGCACTCGCATCCGGTATCTCGATGAACATGCTCGACATCACCTTTGGTGTCTGGGAGAATGGCCGCCGCCTCGAGTGGACGTACATGATGGCCGCAGACGTCCGACGCCGTGAGGGCCGAAGCGACGGACCCATCACTCCCGAAGAGGCCACCTTCCGTTGGAACGCAGTCGAACGTTCCAAGTACATCTGGTGGCTACCCCTCGAAGACATACCCGAGCATGTTTTCGCCGGGCTTACCGAGCAGTACCAAACCTTCCTCCGAAACACCCGACAAGACTTTATGCGCTTCGACGAGGCGCATGCGAAGGTCGAAGTTCCGGTTATGCAGATCACTGGATGGTGGGACCGCCTAATAGGAACGATCAATAACTACGAAGGACTAATCACAAACGGCGATCCAGATCTACGCGATAAGCACCGGCTAATAGTCGGTCCGTGGGGACACGATGCCACCAACTACACCGGCACCGTCGGACCCGTCGACTATGGCCCCGACGCCCAGACTACCTACACCGACCTAATCGTCCGTTGGTACGACTATGTTCTCAAAGGCATCGACAACGGCATTGCCGACGAAAAACCTGTCCAACTCTTCGTCCTCAACCGCAACGAATGGATAGGCGCCGAAGCCTGGCCGTTGCCGGAAACGCAGTACACCGATCTTTATCTCTCGTCTTTTGGCGAGGCCAACACCGTCTACGGTGACGGTATGCTGACCTTCGATCAAAAGCCCGGCGCCATGTCGGACGAGTTCGACTACGACCCCCGCGACCCCGTGATGTCGCTGATGCACCAGAACTCCCAGTCCATCCCCATCGATCAATCCCCCAACGACCACCGACACGACATACTCGTTTACGAGACCGAACCTATGACCGAAGACCTCGATGTCATCGGCCCCGTCCGCCTGAAACTCTGGGCAACCACCGATGCACCTGAGACCGATTTTGCGGTCAAACTAGCCATCGTGCACGAAGGCGGACTGTGCATGAACCTTACCTACGGCATCATCCGCACCACCAACCGCGACGGTTACGACCGCACCGCCTACACGGAAATCGGCGTCCCCTACGAATACGACATCAAATTGAATCCAATTGGTTGCCGGTTCCTAAAGGGACAAAGGATTCGTCTCTATATTGCGAGCTCAGATTTCCCGAATTTCGATCGCAACCACAACACTGGAAAAGACTACTGGTCGGATACCGAGTTCAGAGTCGCCCATCAGGTCGTCTATCACAACGAAGAGATGCCTTCGCGGGTAATTCTCCCAGTAATTCCGAGAGCAAAATAGGCACGGCTGTCTGTGGCCAGAGCAGAATCGCATATTCGCTACGAACCCGATGAGATTCCCCCGCCATTAGTGGCGATCGGTGCAGGCCTACAAGCGACGATTTTGATCGTTACGCCGGTGGTGTTGACGGTAGTGATTGTTGCTCGATTGGCAAATGCATCCGAAGACTACGTGACGTGGGGCGTGTTCGCGGCGATGATCATCAGCGGTTTGACCACCATCTTGCAGGTCGTGCGGGTAGGTAGGATCGGGTCGGGATACGTGCTCATCATGGGCACATCGGCGGCGTTTATTGCGGTATGTGTCGCGGCGTTGGTGAAGGCGGGCCCTGCGACTATGGCGAGTCTGATCATCGTTTCATCCATATTTCAGTTTTTGCTAGCGGCTCGTCTTTCTTGGTTGAGACGGATCTTCACCCCGGTCGTGGCCGGGACAGTGATCATGTTGATCGCAGCGACGGTGGTTCCGCTGATATTCGACGCATTTGGCGATGTACCGGAAGGAACGTCCGAAGTCGCCGCTCCTCTGGTAGTTTCTAGTCACGTTGATCGTTGTGGGCGTTTTGGTGTTGCGCGGTCCTCCGGGTTTGAGGTTGTGGTCGCCAGTCATCGGCGTCGCTGTCGGGTGTCTCGTAGGGGTGCCGTTCGGCCCTTATGACCTGCAACAGGTGGCTGATGCGAAGTGGGTAGGTGTGCCGTTCAGGTCTTGGCCCGGAATCGAACTGACTCCCGGTGTCGAGTTTTGGGCGTTGTTACCAGCGTTCGTCGTGGTAACCATCATTGGTGCGATCGAGACGATCGGCGACGGCGTGGCGATTCAGAAGGTTTCGCAACGGGATCCTCGGGCGACCGATTTCAGAGTTGCGCAAGGCGCACTAAATACGGACGGCGTTGGAAATCTATTGTCCGGCATCTTGGGGACGCTGCCGAACACGACGTATTCGACTAGCGTCTCGCTCGCCGAAGTGACGGGAGTGGCGGCACGGCGTGTGGGAGTTGTGATCGGTATCGCTTTGGTGGCTTTGGCTTTCTTCCCGAAAGTTGCGGCGTTGATCATCGCCATACCGGATCCGGTGGCATACATTTTGGTGCTCATCGCGTTGCTTTTTCTGCAGGGCATGAGGATCGTAATCCAAGATGGATTGGATCACCGAAAAGCGTTGATAGTGGGGTTGTCGTTCTGGGTTGGTGTAGGGTTCCAAAACGGTTGGATCTATCCGGACCTATTGGGCGATGGATTCTTGGGCGTGCTGTTGGGCAACGGAATGACATCTGGTGCATTGGTGGCGATCACGGCGATGTTGTTCATGGAGATTACTGCACCTAGGCGGAAGCGAGTGAGGTTGGTGTTGGACGCGAATGCTTTGCCGCAATTGAACGAATTCCTCCGCGGCTTCGCCGCATCATCGGGATGGGGCGAGATGAGTCAGAATCGAATCGCACTGGTAGGCGAAGAGACTTTGGCGAGCTTGTTGGATGCGACAGACGATGCAGTTGAAGCGGATAGCCCCAGGAGGTTGATCGTTGCGGCGCACGCAGTTGGTCGCGAAATCGAGTTGGAGTTTATCGCGGCATCCGAAAGTGAAAACCTCGAGGATCAGTTGTCATATCTAGGCGAGACGCCGGACATCGCGGATGACCGCGAGATCTCATTCCGACTTTTGCGACATTACGCGTCTTCGGTGCGACATCAGAAGTATCACGGCGTGGACGTCGTGACGGTGAACGTCGCGCGCGCGGTATAGGGGTTGGTTCCGTCGCCTGACGGTAGCCGCGATTAAATCATGGGTGGACGCCCGCGATCGCGTTATCCTTGATCTCACGGCACGAACCGCTCTACCTACGATCAAGGAAAACCCGCAATCATGACGACCACCGCGCCTTACGGATCTTGGAAATCCCCGATAGCAGCAGAGATGCTAGTCAGCGGCGGTAAACGACGTCTTACCGAGATCAGGTGCGACAAGGAAGACATTTACTGGCTCGATGCACGACCGAGCGAGGGCGGTCGCATCGTCATCATGCGACTTTCCCCCGAAGGTGATACGAAAGATCTCACGCCTGCACCGTTCAACTCGCGAAACGCGGTGCACGAGTATGGTGGTGGATCGTTCGCGGTTCGAAACCGGACCCTGTACTTCACCAACTGGTCCGATCAGCGAATCTACGTCCAAGACGACGGTGGCGAACCGCGACCGTTGACCGCCGAACCGGGCATCCCGCGCGGCTCCCGGTACGCTGACTTGAATCTGACCCCGAACGGCAAGTTCCTCCTCTGCGTCCGAGAAACCCATACCGACGATGGCAATGAAGCAACCAACGAAATCGTAGCGATCGACACGACGAGCGGGGAAGCCCAAATCATCGCGAGCGGCCGCGACTTTTACTGTGCGCCGAGAGTTGCTGCGAATCATGACGGTATTGTGTGGACTGAGTGGGATCATCCCAACATGCCGTGGGACGGCAATTACTTGGTGTCCGGTTCATTCGATTCGAACAACGCCTCCGTCAGCACCACATCAACGTTGACCGGCGGCCAAGACGAGGCCATCGTGCAACCTTTGTGGAGCTATGACGGAACTCTCAACTTCGTAACTGATTGCACAGGGTGGTGGAACGTACACGCATGGCGCGGTGGCGATATGGTCAACCTCCTGAAAGAGGAATCTGACCACGGCAGGCCAGACTGGCAGTTCGGCTTCTCGTCGTACGCACACCTGCCGGACGGGAGGATCGCACTCGGCAAGGGTGGTGTTACGTCTGGTAGTGTCATCGTGATCGATCCCGCGTCGGGCTCTACACAAAGGATTGAGATACTGTACAGCGAAGTTTCGTACATTACCGCCGACAGCCAAGGCGAATCGCTCTACTTCATCGGCTCATCGCCGACCGATGAACCCGCCATCATAAAGCTAGAACTCGGAACCCAAAGTTGCGAAACGATCTATTCTCCGAGTTCTGTGAACGTCGAACCCGGCTATCTTTCGTCTCCGCGACACGTCGTTTTTCCGACCACTGAAAGCGGCGAAGCGCACGCGTTTTACTACGAACCAACCAATCAAGATTTCGCGGCGCCAAAGAACGAGCTTCCACCCCTCGTCACGATCTGTCATGGAGGCCCGACGAGCGCATCCGGCACGGGCCTCGACCTCTCGACCCACTACTGGACGAGCCGCGGTTTCGCGGTGGTAGATGTGAACTATCGAGGGTCTTCAGGCTACGGCAAGGAGTTCCGTGACGCGCTGAAGGGCAAGTGGGGCATCTACGATACTGACGACTGTATAGCCGCCGCGCAATATCTGATCGATCAAGGATTGGTCGACAAGGATCGTGTCATAATCCGCGGCGGATCAGCGGGCGGATATACAACCATCAACGCGTTGACGTTCCACGATTTCTTCGCCGCGGGTGCCGCTCTGTACGGTATCGCCGACCTCATGGTCTTCATCGGCGACACTCACAAGTTCGAGTCTCGTTACCTCGAGTCGTTGGTAGGTCCGTATCCGGCGGAGGCGCAACGGTATCATGACCGCTCGGCCATCAACTTCATGGATCAACTCGCCACCCCGATGATCATCTTGCAGGGGTTGGAGGATGAGATCGTCCCGCCATCCCAAGCCGAAATGATGGTCGAAGCCCTCGAATCAAAGGGGCTTCCGTACGCTTACATCGGCTTCCCCGGCGAGCAACATGGGTTCCGTCAGGCGGCGAACATCATTCGAGCGCAGGAGGCGGAGCTGTATTTCTACGGGAAGGTATTAGGTTTCGAGCCGGCGGACGAGATTGGGCAGGACGTTGTGGAGGTTCGAAATCTCGACTAGGCGCTGGAGCCAACGCGACAACCCGATCATGCGGTCGACAACCCAAATGACGCGTAGGCGATGACTCGGGAAATTGGCTTCGTCCAAATCACTGGTTTCGTATTCGCTGTAGGCGTCGCCAGCTGGACGCCGAGCCGAGGCGCCCAGTGGGTGACACAATTCGTGGTTGAGTTATCGGGTCATCAGCCTGCGGCGATCGCCCCGCCGTATCGGGATGCGACGCGCGGGACGCCGCACTCGTCTAGGAAGACTTCCAACTCATCAAGCAGGTGTTGCGGTGCTCGATTCGACGGCGGGCGAGGGGGGCCTGCCTTGAGGCCGACAGCCTCCATGGCGGATTTGATGAACGGTCCTTCGCCTCCAGTCATGGCGCTCACTTTGGCACGCCACTCTGTCCATTTCCACTTGAAGTCGGCGAGCCTCTGTCGCGCCGCTTCGTATTCACGTTGCTCGAGCAGGTTCCAGATTTCTGCGGGGTACTCGGGCCAGAAGCCGCTGAGGTGCGTGATAAAGCCGCGTGCTCCCATGATGTGGCTGAAGATCTGCTGTCCAGAGTTGTCAATGCAGACCAAACGGTCGGCGAGGTCGCTGAGGCCTTGGCGATATACCGATTCGTTGGGTGCGGACCATTTGAGCGCCCGGACTGTTTCGATGTCGGCAAGGTCACTCAAGAGGCCCAAGCTCATGGTCAGGCCTTCCCACCAGGTGTGGTAGATCATTATCGAGACGTCGGACTCGTTGGATACGAGCTCGAAGAGTCGGTAGGCATCGCCCTCTGTCGGTTCGTAGTAGTAGGTGGGTCCGAGTTGGACGCCGCCGAGACCGGTTGCGTGGGCGTGGTTGGCGAGTTCGATGATGACGCGGTAGTCGGTGTGTTGGACGCTGGTTAGGACTGGTGCTTCGCCGTTGGCGGCTTCCATAGCTGCGGTCATTACCGCTTTGCGCTCGTCAAGGTTCATCGTGGGATGCTCACCGCCGGCGCCGCCTACGAGCAACGTGCCTTGCCCGGTGTGGACGCCGTTTTCGACCATGTATCGGATGTTGGTCTGCAGGGCGTCGAGGTCGAGGGAGTAGTCCTCTTTGAATGGTGTTGCGACTGCGACCATGGGTCCGCACAGCCAATCTCGCATGTTTTCAGGGTTCACTTGTTGATCCTCTTTTTGGGAGTTGAAATCTCGTTGGCAACTGACTATATATCAACCGCTGAGAGCTTCCCACTCGCTCCTTAAAATCCCGTAGTAATGGTAGTCCTGACGCATTCCGCGATTAACTCCTTGACTCCGGAGCGTCCCTTCCCTCGTCATGCCGATCTTCTCCATTACACGCCAGGAACCGATGTTCTCGACATCCGCCCAGGAATAGATCTTCTGCAACTCGAACTCCTCGAATCCACAATTCACGACCGCGGCTGCAACCTCCGTCATCAGGCCTCGATTCCAATGCGCTCGGGCTAAGCCGTAGTGCAATGACCCGACCAATATCGGTGCCTCGACGTTCAAATCGATTCCTCCGATTACGACGCCTTGATATTCGATTGCAAAACCAAGTCTCTCATCACGGTTCCGCAAGATGTTTTGAGCGACGAATTCTTCTGCGTCCTTTAGGATGTATGGGCTTGGGACCGGAAGAAAGCGCGACCATTCGGGGTCAGCGGCATACGCCAGAACGTCATGGACATCTTCGAACCGGAACGGTCGGAGGAAGAGACGTTCTGTGCGGAGGGTCGTGGGCTCGGGCATCGAGCCTCTATCCTTCCGCCATCCAACTAGGTTCGCTTAGGTTTTTCACGACCGCTTGGAGGAATTCGGCGGCTGGTGCGCCGTCCCAGGCTCGGTGGTCGAACGTTAGGGAGAAGTATCCGATGGATCGGACTTCGATGTCGCCGGATGTGGTGACGGTGGGTTGTTGGATCACTCGGCCTACTCCGAGGATGCCGACTTCGGGTGGGTTGATGAGGGGTGTGAAGTTTTCGATGTCGTACGAGGAGAGGTTGGTGAGGGAGAAGGTGCTGCCTGATAGTTCGGCTACGCGGAGTTCGTTGGCTTTGGATTTGCGAACCAGTTCTCGGACTGCTAGGGCGAGTTCGAGCGGTGTTTTGCTTTCGGCGTCTCGGATGACGGGTACTAGGAGTCCGTCGGGGACGGCGAGCGCGAAGCCGAGGTTGACGGTGTCGAAGATCTGTACCTCTTTATCTGTGATGTGGGCGTTTGCGAGGGGGTGATCTTTGAGAGCTTTGACGGTGGCTGCTATCGCAAGGTCTTGGTATTGGGGTCGGACACGTGATCGGCGCCACTTTCGGGTGAGTTGGCGTTGGGTGGCAGTTGTTTCAGTTACGTCGGCGGAGGTGTTGAGGGTCACGAGGGCGCCTGAAGCGCTTTCGGACATGCGTCGGGCGATGACGCCTCGGATGCCGGTAAGCGGGATGGTGCGGCTCGGTTCCATGCCGACATGAGAGGTTGGCGTTCCACCTTCTGCTGCGGCTCGGACGTCGTCTTCGCTGATCCGGCCGCTGGGGCCGGTCCCGGCTTCGATGGTGTCGAGGTCGACGTTTAGTTCGCGTGCGAGGCGGCGGGCTCGTGGGGTGACTACGAGATTGCCGCCGGATCGGGCGGTAGCAGGGGCACGGCGTGAACGGCGAGTTGTGGGTCTTGATCGTTCGCGGGGTTGTTCTGCCTCGGGCAGGTCACTGTCGGATTCGCCGGCCATGAGGAGAAGTCCGAGGATGGTGCCTACGGGGACGGTCTTGCCTTCTTCGACGATTATGCGGCCGAGCGTGCCATCGGCTGTGGCTTCTACTTCCGCGCTAACTTTGGTGGATTCGATCTCGACGAGGGGTTCGCCTTTGATGACGGGATCACCGACGGCTTTGAGCCATTTGATGACCTGCCCTTCGTTCATTCCCATGCCCCATTGCGGAAGAATTATGTTACCTGGCATATCTTGACGTTGTCCCTGATGTGGTCTCGGTTGTGAGGTGAAATCCGAGAAATCATCTTAACAGGGTGCGTTGATTGAACCGCGTTTCACGATTGATTTGTGATGGGTTGTGATTGGAGCGGGTGTGTTCAATTGACCTGTGTGGGTGTTCACCGGTTGATGTGATTTCAGAAGGGGTTTTGTTGTTGTCAAGTCTTGGTTATTGATTTATGGGCGCCCCCTCACCCCCGGTTCAAGCCCGGGGCAGGCTCTAGCCCTCTCCCGCGAGGGGAGAGGGGACAATCGTTTGGTTGTCGAAGCATCGCGGCATCGTTGCTTGGGTTCGCGCGGGCGAAACTGGTTGGTAACTTTTTATACAAAATACAGCGTCGCCGATGTCGCCAGACCATCGGTCATCCGGGCGGTCGCCGGTAGGTGGAGCGCCCGTAATCAGTCAATTTATCTATCTTCGATGCTGTAGCCTCGGCCGCTCGACGAAGCGGTCAGACGTCTGCCGGGTAAAACGGGGTTTCGCTCGGACCTTGAACGGGCGTCCCCTGCGTGGTCGCTTCCACGCGTCCCCTTCGCTACGCGAAAGGGACGGTACGTCCGTCTGGCTTGCTAGTCGGAGCCGGCTATCTGCTCCGCATCCGAGCCCTGGAGTCACAATGGCCGGGTTGTCGATCTGCGTTGCGTCCTAACCTATCCTTAACTTCTGGCGGGCACCGTCGCGGCCCGTTTGGGCACGGGCAGGATTGAAACCTGCCCCCGCCGCGGTCCTGTGTCGTCCCTCCCGCAGACCGGGGTTTCATTATTCGATTGTCGATATCCCTCGTAAAAGGAGCGCTTACCCTCGACGCGGCGATACTTCTGGGCGCCGGTGCTGACCGTCGTCTGTTGTTGGCGCTTAGTTGATATAATGGCACATGCGTTGTGGGAATGTCAAGCGCGGATTGGCGGGAAATTTTGGAAGGGGGGAATTTTTTGTTGTTGGTTGTTTGGAGGGTTGCCCCACCCCGGGCATACGCCGCTCAACGCATTGCCATGCGGCGGACGCGGTTTCGTGTTGCTTGGCGGACTTTGGCGGCTACTCGGGTTTGCGATTCCAGTGTCAGGGTGAGGGGTATGGCGATCAGCATCATGAAGGCCATGATGGCGTATGCGGGTCGGTAGGATTCGGTGAAGTCGTACATGAGTCCGACGAATAGGGGTCCGATCGTGCCGAAGATGGCGCTGACGGAGCTTGCGATGCCGACGATGGAGCCGTAGCTTCGTCGTCCGAAGTAGTCGGCGAGGATGGCAAGTCGGAGCGGAATGGACGCGCCAAAACCGAGTCCGAAGCCGAGGACGAATATGGGTAGGGGGATGAGTCCCCACTCGATGCCGAGGAATTCGTGGTTGATCAATGAGAGGGCTCCGACGCCTATCATCTGGATGAGGAACGACAGGGCAAGGAGGATCTTCTTGTCAAATCGGTCGCCGATGAAGCCGATGCTGACGCGACCTAAGATGTCGCCGATGGCGACGGCACCGGCGGCGGTTGCGGCGAGCCATGCGCCGATTTCGTAGTCGATGAGGGCTGGTAGGTGGAACAGATTGGTTGAGCTGACAAGCTGCCCGACGCTTACGGCGATGGAGATCTGCCAGAAGGCTCGCAGGCGGAGCACTTCGCGCACGCCGATCGAGATTTCGCGCACCGGGCGGCGGGTACCGCCGGTTCCGTCGGCGACTCGCAACTCGGAATCGCCGTCGGGCAGCTGGCCGTAGTCTTCCGGTCGGCGGCGCATCATGAACGCGACGGGGATGCCGATGATCCAGAATCCGACGCCGACGCCGAACAGGGCCGGTCGCCAGCCGTAGGAGTCGATGATCCAGACGAGTAGTGGAAGCACCACCGCGCCGACCGCGGAGAAGGTCATAAGCGTTGAGAACGCCCGGGCACGACGGCGGACGAACCAGTTTCCGACGGTTGCGACGAACACGATGAAGGTGCCGAATGACATTCCGAGAGCGAGCAGGAGCACCGATGCGTAGAAGTGCCATAGCGTCTGCATCTGGCTCATCAGAATGAATCCGAAGCCGGTGACGATGACTCCGAAGATCATGACGCGTTTCGGACCGAATCGGTCGAGCATAATGCCGACGAATGGTGAGATCAGTCCGCTCTCGCCACGCTGAATGGAGACGGCGGCGGCGAATACACCGTGGCTCCATCCGGTGGTGTTCAGGATGGGGTCTACGAACGCTTGGAATCCGCGCCAGAAAACTGCGGACGCGTAGAACTGGGTAAGACCGCCGCCGAGAACGATCCACCAACCGTAGAAGATGTTGGATGGGCGTTTTTTAGGCGACGCGATGGCTCCCGATGATCATTTTGATTACGAAGTCCGGGGGCGCGGTCGTGCGTGGGTTGGTGCCCCTAATGCGCGTATCAGGATATCGCGCGGAGGCGGTGGGAATCTCGGAATCGGGTGCGATTCGGTGGGGAAATGGGTAGATGGTCAGGTGGTGGCCGGTTTTGATTGGGCGCGGTTGGCGAGTCGCGCGAGTCGCACTCAGTGACGCGGGATTGGGTTGGGACTGCAGGTGCGATGACGGATTAATCGTGACAGGTCTGTCGATGCGTTTTTCTAACGGAAACGCCCATGGTCGAGCACAAAAATAGTTTATACGTGCTATTATAGTGATGGATGTGACATCAAGTGAATAATCAGTCGGGACCGAAACGACAATGTACAACGCGTTAGCGAGGTTTAAACCGCAAATCAACCGCGGCATTGCTTTCTTACTAATCGTAGGGGTGACGGTGGCAGCGATACCCTCGTTTTCGGTTTGGGTGCTGAGTGAATTTCTCGATTTGCATGTTTCGAAAGCGGCGGCGATCGTAGGGAGCGTCGGAACTCTGATTGCTATCTCTGTCGGTGGTGTTTTTGCGGTTTATCAGTTCAGGTTGTTCCGGCACAATGAGCCTCATTTGAGCGTCAAGCAGTCGGTTACGCATCATTCAGTGAGTGACGATTATGTCGCGATCGTAGTGACAACGGAGTTGAGGAACAGTTCCAAGGTTGAAGTCAAAATCCGTGAATCACTCTTCCGGATTCAACAGTTTGATCAATTCAGCAATGAGGAGGTCGAAGCGTTGTACTTGGAAACTTTCGTCAAGGGAAAACATATCCAACTCCAATGGCCTACGTTGGATGCGATCAGACGGAACTGGCTTGTTGGCGAGATTACGGTCGAACCGGGGGAGTCGCACACGGAGACGTACGAGTTTGTCGTCGGGAAGCACTATCGGTCGGTGATGGTTTACTCGATGTTCTACAACCCCAATTCGTCGAGTGACGACAAGGATCGCTTTGGGTGGCATGCGACATCCGTGTACAGTATGGCTCACGAGCATGAGGAGGCGAAATGAGCAACAACACCAAGGATTCGGAAAACCAGCAAGTTCGTAGGGGAGGTCGCGAGGATCGAGGGAGTCGCGAGCGCGAAGCTCCGCCAAAACAGTCTGATTCAAGTAAACCGCCCGGTGCGAAATCCGAGGCGACGAATTGAAATGGTAGACAACAAAGATGTTGCAAAGAGCCGGAATCAGAAATCATTCGGACAGGATATCGTGGCGGACGGTGGGACCGAGAGAAAGGCGCCTGCCAAGCAGGATGCGGTTCACCGGACAGGAAAACCGCCGGGTGGCGAAGCCTCGAAATCATAGCAACTATTTCAGGTCGGTAAACAGGTGATTGATTTTCATCGCTCCAATGCTCGTCGTCTCACCCGCAGGCGGGCGGTTTGGCGGATCATTGCGGCGACGCGTCTGGGCGATTGAAGCGTAAGGGTCAAGGGGATCGTCGGCAATAGCAAAAGGGTGAGCACGGCGTAGCCTGGGCGATAGGAGTCGGTGATGTCGGACATGAAGCCGACGAAGAGTAGGCCGGCGGTTACGCATATGGAGCTGAGGGAGCTGGTGACGCCGACCAAGGTTCCGTAGTTGCGTCGTCCGAAGTAGTCGGCGAGGATGGAGAGTCGGAGCGGGATGGACGATCCGAAGCCGAAGCCTGAGCAGAAGACGAAGAACGGCAAGGGTGTGAGTCCGAGCGAAATGCCAAGGAATTTGGAGTTGATGAGGGCTAGGGATGCGACGCCGATGGTCTGGATCGCTAGTGCGGCGGCGAGCAGCGTTTTCGCGCGGAAGCGGTCGCCGATGATGCCGACGGTGATGCGCCCTAGGATGTCGCCGATGGCTACGGTACCGGCGGCGATGGAAGCGAGCCAGATGCCGAGTTCGTATTGAAGGAGTGCGGGCAGGTGGAAGAGGTTTGTCATGGCGACGAGTTCGCCGATGGCGATGGCGATGACGAACTGCCAATATGTCCGCAAACGCAAGACTTCACGCATGCCTACGGAGATCTCACGTGGTCGACTAAGGCGGTGGTGACTCTGGTCCGATTTCGTGGGGACCAGATCGGAATCTCCGTCTGGACGCATGCCGTAGTCTTCGGGTCGGCGGCGGAGAATCAACAACGCCGGGATGCCGATGACCCAGAAGCCGAAGCCGATGCAGACGAGGACGGTTCGCCACCCGAATGTTTCGATGGACCATACGAGCAGGGGCAGCGCAATAGCTCCCATGGCGGAGAAGGTCATGAAGGCGGCGAGTGCCCGAGATCGGTTTCGGATGAACCAGTTGACGATGGTAGTGACGAAGACGATGAATTCGCCGAAGGAGAATCCGACGCCGAGCACGAGCATTGCGGCGTAGAAGTGCCAGAGCTCCTGCATTTGGCTCATGATGATGAATCCGCATCCGGTGACGAACACCCCGAAGGCCAGAACTGGCCTAGGACCGAAGCGGTCTATTGCAGCGCCAACGAACGGGGTGATGAAGGAACTCTCGGCTCGTAGTATCGCCATTGCGGAGGCGAATACTCCGGATCCCCACCCGGTGAATGTTCTGAGGACGGGGTCGACGAATGCTTGGAAACCGCGCCAAAAGACGGCAGACGTGTAGAACTGGACCGTGCCGCTGCCGAGCACGATCCACCAGCCGTAGAAGATCTTAGGACGGCGCCAGTTTAACGTCGCGATGCCTCCCGACGTCGGTTTTCAGCACGTATCGATCGAGGAATGGGCTGACGGCTATTATGAAACCGATGGGGTTGTCTCCGGGCACGCGGTGGCTGGCTTTGGGAACGTATGTGGCGGAGCTGCCGGGAACGGTCTCGACCATGCGGCGGACGGTTTCTGGGGTGACGAGTTTCGAGTTTTGTCCGAGGACGAATAGCGATGGGACAGTTACTTTGCCGAGTGCCGCCCAGTAGTCTCCGGAGGCGAAGCTGGGGCGGTGGTATTCGAACAGGCGCGGATCGTTCTTCCATTCCCAGCTACCGTCGGGACGAACGCGGGTGGCTCGCAACAGCGACCCACGGATGGCATCTCGGTTGCGCATCGGGCTCAATTTGGACACTGTGTCAACCAGGCCCTCGAACGGTCCGTCTTTGGGTAGGGATGAGATGTAGCGGCGTATGCCGTTTCGGGCTTCGCGGTTCATCTCTGGCGCGACGTCGACGACGACAATGGCGTCAATGGTTTCGGGGTTCTCGGAGGCGTAGAGGTATGAGAGGTTGCCGCCGAGGGAGAGACCGCACAGGCCGATTCGGTCGATGCCCATCTCCTGCGAGAGGTGGTTGATCAAACGATGGAGGTCGGAAAGGTAGTGATGAGTCGTGTAGTCAGGTTCGATTGGCCGTCCGCTGTCGCCGTGGCCGCGTAGGTCGAGTGAAATGCATCGGAATCGGGAGCGCAGCGCTAGGCAAGTGAAGTCCCAAGTTCTGGCTTGCTGTAGGAACCCGTGGATGAAGATCAAGGCGGGTTTTGCTCTGGTGTCGTCTCCCCAATCGATGAAGTTGAGTTCGAACTCGTCGTTCTGGCGGATGCGATGAGAAATCGGCGGCGACGCGTCATCGAAGCGGACGCCGGCGCGTTCCGCGGCTGCAATTGTGGTGTCGAATGAGTCAACCATTGATTCAATCGTTAGATTACAAGTTGGCGGCTCTGAGAGTCATCCGAAATGTGTGTCATTGGAGCCGATGTGTGATGATTTCGTGGGTCCGACAGATATCATTCTGGCGTTGCGTCGTATCTTTAGACGTGTAGACGGAGCGGGTTCCCGCTTCGACGCAGAAGCAAAGTCATCTGGAAAGTTTTGATCGATGCGCATCGGCCAACTATTCAACATCCCGATTCGGGTCCACTGGTCGTGGTTGATCGGGTTTGTGTTGATCACGATGTTGATCGCCTCTGGCGGTTTGCCGCTCATCTCGATCAGACTGACGGAGACGCAGGAGTGGGTTATCGCGGGGGTTGTGACGCTGTGTCTGTTTCTGTCGGTTTTAGCGCATGAGTTAGCTCATTCACTGACAGCCAAGCGTCTTGGATATTCGGTTATCTCCATCACGCTGATGATTTTTGGCGGTGTCAGCCTTATCCGGGAGCTGAGATCTAGAGCATCGCATGATTTTCTGATCGCGGCGGCTGGTCCGGCGATGTCGCTGGCGATCGGTGTATTGGCGTTGGTTTTGTACTTCGTGCTTCGCGACCCGTCCGCCACTGGGTTGTCGGCGTTGCTGCAGGGGATCCTGTTTTACGTCTGGTTTCAGAATTTCGCGCTAGCGGCGTTCAACATGTTGCCCGGGTTGCCGCTTGATGGCGGGCGGGTATTGCAATCGGTGGTTTGGGGATTGACGAAGAATCGCAGGTTTGCGGCGCGTGTGGCTGGGAGAGCAGGACAGGTGTTGGCGGTTGCGATGATTGGTGCGGGGATCGTTTTGATCATCAGAAACGGCGATTTGACGAGCGGATTGTGGTTGATGTTGATCGCGTTGTTCATTTTGCCGACTTCAATCGCGGCGACACGCAGCGGCGGTCGAGGTCGTCGTGAGGAACAGGTGGTGGGTATACCCGTGCGCTCGGTCATGACGTCGGTGCCAACCGCCCTGAGCGCGTTGACGCCGTTGGACGCTGCGGTCAGGAATGTGCTGTCGCGGCATCCGGATACGGACATACCGGTGATCGAGGGAGGTCGGGTTACAGGCGTCGCGTCGATGCGAGAAGTGCAATCGCTGGGGTTGAGCGCGAATCAGGGCATCGGTTTGACGGTAGCCGACGTTGCGCGTTCGGTGTCTACGTTCGTGATCGATCCGGATGCGGACATTTCGTCAGCGCGGGAGTTGTTGGCGCGACGCGGTATCGATCTGTTGCTGGTTTTCGAGAGTGATTATTTGTTGGGGACGGTATCGCCTGCCGATCTGGAAGGCAGGCGCGGTAGGGCAGGGGGTTCTGCGTCAGCGGATCAGAATGGTCTCTGACCGCCCGATTTCTACGTGGCTTTCTAAGGGAAGATCGCAGCACGGCGGTGTGTGCCAATGCCGATGAGCTTGCCGCTGTCTAGATCGTGGGCTTCGACGTGGAAGCGGAAGCGGGTGCCGGATACTTCGCGCAGCTCGGCGGTTGTTTTCATTTGGGCGCCCGGTGGTGCTGGTGCGACGTGTTTGATGTCGACATGGAAACCCACGGTGAATCCGCCGTCGGGGATCAGGTGGTCTAGTCCGAGCATCGCCGTAGTTTCCAATTCGTTGATCATTGATGGACTTGAGAGGGTGGCGCGTGACGGGTCGCCTCCGGGCGAATAGAGCATGGAATCGACGACGACCCATTCCCGTTCGTGTTTCAGACCGGGTTGGATCTTGTCGGTGAGGTCAGGCATAGGGATAGGCAGTTTTTAGACCGCCAGGAGGAGGTCGGCCATCTCTGAGAAGTCGTGCACCGTCAGGTCAGGTTCGTAGCGAGCGTCGGTGTCTTCGAAGGGCAGGTTGTAGCGATTGACGTATATGCCGCGAAGGCCGCATGTTCGAGCGCCCATAACGTCGTACGAGTTGGCGGAAACCATGATCAGTTCGCCGGGCTCCTTATCCAAGTGCCGCGCCACGCCGCGATAAACCCCCGGATGGGGTTTGAATGCGCCTACCTCCTCGACCGAGAACACATCATCAAAGTCAAATTTGATACGGTTTTCGATCAGATAGTCGAGGAACCAAGGGTTGCCGTTGGAGAAGGCTACGAGTTTGTAAGAAGATCTTATCCGTTCGAGAGCGGGCAGGCAGTCAGGGAACGGGGAGAGATGTTGCCATCCCTGCATGAAGGCGTCTACCTCGTCGGGAGTTGGTGTGAGGCCGTTGAGCTTTGCGATGTAGACGAAGGCTTTCTGTGCCGTTTCGAGGTATCCGGTGTGGCCGAGTTCCAACAACGAGTCCTGGTACTGCTCGATGCGTTGCCGGTGCCTCAACTCCGCCCAAAACGAGTCGGGTTCGACCTGGTCTTGAGCGTCGCGCCCTCGGATGAAATCGGCGATGAATGGCGTGAGGCTACCACCGAGATCTAGGACTGTTCCGAACAGGTCGAAGGTGAGAGCTTTGCGCGTCGTGAGGTCTGTCATTTGGTGTGATTTGGTTTTAGATAGTGTGATCTTGAACGACGGTTTCATCGAACGCTGGAGTTCGGCACTTCAGCATCGTCATCGCTGTGGCATCAGATTCTTCTGTACTGAACAAGCTGCATACCGCGGCAGGTTCGCCGGGTGTGACACCTTGCACGATCGGATACAGATGCCAATGGCGGCCGTCGGTGATGGCGAAGATTGCGATGCCGGTTTGGATGCATCTTTGGAGGTGGAACTCGATACCGGTGACGATGTCGGCGCCGAGTGCACGCGTTTCAACAACGGCCAAGGTCCGATCTGGTGTCGCATCTGAGCGCAAAGCGTGCACCATGCGCGCATCTGCGTCATCAAGCGTTGACGGAATGAACCAGAACTCCGGATGGCTGAGTCGCCAACCGAGAAGGTTCAGTATCGGAGCAACCAGAACGATGAAGGTGCGAGAGACGCTTCCATGCGCTCCGAGCAGTTCGAACTGCTTGGTGCGCGCCGATGCGATTTCAGCGAGGATTCTGCTTGCGAGTGTCGGCGAGAGTTAGTCCACCGACTTGATCAACTTAATGTCGCGGTGCGCGAGGTGCCCGCGGATTAGCGGCATGTTTTCTACCCACCAATCTGAGCCGTAGAACGCCGCTTCTTTTTCTTCCAGCTCTTCCATCGTGTCGCCGTACGAGCGAATCCAGATGAACTGCGATTCTTCGTCGTTAACCCAGACTGTCTCGGCTTTCATGCCGAAACCGTCCATCACGTCGATTAGGGTCTCGTCGAAGAGTTTGAGCCAGGAATCCATCATGCCGTTGTTGATGGTGTAGGTTCGCAGGTGCGCAATGGTCATCGTGGTGTATCTCCTTGTTGGTCGGCGGGGTTTTCGTTGCCAATACAACATTATCTACAAACGCCGACAAGTGACGATTGTTCGGGTTCAAATGCGATAGTAACGCTCGGCGTTCGATTTGAACAGTTTTTCACGTTCCGAATCGGAGAAGTCGGCTGTTATCTCGTCGTACGCGTTCCAGATGGCGGCATAGGAGCTGAAAAGCATGTCGACGGGGTAGTTGGATGCGAACATACATTTGTCCACGCCGAAGACCTCGATTGTGTCGAGGACGAACTGACGGATCCGCTCGGCGGAGAACTCGCCAGAGAACATGCCGAGCGCCGAAATCTTCACCGAGACGTTGTCGGTGTCGGCTAACGCGTTCATGCCATTTCGCCATACTTCGACTCCGGCATCATCCCAATCACGCGGCATTCCGGTGTGGTCCAGAACTATTGGGACTTCGGGGATTCGATGTGCCAGGTCTGCGGCGTCTGCGAGTTGCCACGGCCAAACCTGCAAATCGAATGAGGCGTCGTGGTCGGCCAGTGCGCGATAGCCGCGTAGCCAATCGGGATCGGTCATGAGGTCGTTGCGGTCGGTGAACTGCCATTTCGGGTCTTCGGCCCAATTGAGCATGTGTCTGATGCCGCGCCAGTTGGCGTGTTCGGCGTGTCGGGCGATGAGTTCGGGGGCATCGGATTGTGACAGGTCGGCGAACCCGATGATGGCGTTTGGCATGCCGCGCGAAGATTCGGCATCTGCGACGCTCTGCAACCATGCAGTTTCGCCCACCGGGTCGGCTTCATGGTCCCACTCCGCTTGGACGTGAACCGATTTGATGAGCGGCAGTCCTTCGGCGTCATGATGGAGGTGCGAGATCAGGTATGTGCGGCGGAAGATCGAGTAATCGCCGACGAAGTGGTCGATGCCTTCAGTGAGCCACGGATAAGGATTGTTCTCGAGGTCCCAGAGGTGGTGATGAGTATCGACGAATGGAGGGAGAGCCATGGGATGTCTCCGTTATTTGGTAAATCAGTCGGTGTGGAAGACCTCGGTGAGGACGACCATGTTTTCGTCGGGGCGGGAGCCTTCTGGAATTTCGAAGTACGGTGCCATGAAGTCCTGCCATCGGTCGTTGACCTCTTCGGCGGCCATGCCTTCGAGAGCCTTTTCGAAGGAATCTGGTACTTCGACATATCCGAACAATGATCCGTCTTCTCGAGCGAAGATGCTGTAGTTTCGCCATCCGTGGCGACGGAGAGCGTCCAACATGTCGGGCCACACGTTCGCGTGATGCTCGGTGTATTCATCGAGCATTTCGGGATTTATCTTCATCAAAAATCCAACGCGTTTCATATCTTGATCACCTCCGCACGGTGATACACCGCGCTGCATGGCTCGGAACGACGACATGAATGACTATATCCGATGAGAGGGTTCGTCGTTTTCGCTGCCGATTGGATGGGAGAACTGTGCAGTGTGGATTCGTCGTATGGGAAATCGTTAACCTTTAAGGATGATATACGTGCGCAAATACGACTCGTGGACGCGGTGCGGCGTTCTTTTTGCGGTCGCAATTGTACTTAGCGGCGTGTTCGCGACTTTAGTTGCGTGTAGCTCTGAAGGAGAGACCGAAACTCCAGTCGTCGAACCTGCGGGTCTCGAAGCAAAGTCGGCGGCGACCGTCGCAAAGGCTGAGGCGGGTGCCGTCGATAAGCCGTCGACCCAGCGCCCACCCAGATTCACTCGAACCGCTACGTTCACGGTGACCGCGACATTTACGGCGACCGCGACTCCTACGCCCGAACCGACTGAAACACCAGTACCTGAAACAAAGCCGACGTACACTCCGACACCTACGCCGACAAACACGCCTGAACCGACGCCGACCAACACATCGACACCGTTTCCAACTCCCACCGCGACTCCCGTTCCACCTACACCAACCCCGACTCCGACCGCGACTCCTACTCCTACTTCTGCTCCTACGGATACCACAACGCCGACACCGACCGATACTCCGGTACCAACGCCGACACCAACGCCAGAACCGACGACGACCCCGATCGCAGAACCATCTGCGACTCCTACTCCGACACCCGAACCGACCGCGACTCCAACACCAGAGCCGACTGCGATACCGTCGCCGACCCCGACGCCGACAATAACCCCGACGCCTACGCCTGAACCGATTACACAACCAACGATCCGTTGGGTGTTCCCAACTAAATCAACGGGGACCGGCCCCGTTAGAGCGATTGTCCCGGACGTCACGGTACACGAGGGCATAGTTTACGTGGGTTCAAAGGACGACAAGATGTACGCCATCTACGCGTCATCGGGTGAGGAGCGATGGTCGCGCAACATGTATTCGGATGTCACGAGCGGTGTTGCCGTAAGCGGCGACGGCTCCACGATATTCTTCGGCACGGCGAGTGAGGGTTTTTACGCGCTGGATACCGAGAACGGCAGCAAACGATGGAAATTCAACGATGATGTAGGAAGTTTCGATGTCCGTCCCACAGTTCACGGGGACATTGTGATTGCGCCGTCATCCGACGGGCGAATATACGCCTTCGACGCGGATCCCGAAAGCGAAAAGGAGGGTGAACTCAAATGGGTATTCCCCAAACCGCCGCCCAAAGGGCTAGGCCAATTCAGGGAAGCAGGGGTGGTTTTAGGTGACGTATTCTACATCGGAAACGACGACGGCACGCTTCACGGTGTCACGATAAGTACCGGGTTCCTAAACCCCGGTGCACGGCACCAAGGACGCGGGATGCCGTATTATGACCGGGGCGGGGAAGCTGAACCAGAACCCATCAGGGCTGCCGTGGTGCGAGGCGGCAACTTCATTTACTTCGCCAACGACGACAACTATGTGGTCCAATATACCGGCAGGAGGATCAACTGGGTTTACGACACGTTGACGCATCGACCCGTGCGTGGCGAAATCGCGGCAACTGAGGACGTTGTTGTGTTCGCTGATCGATCCGGAGCCATACACGCGGTCAACCCAGATCGGCAAGCGGCAGAAAAACGGCGCGAAGCCGACGACTATGAGACCCCAGAACGGCTTTGGCGCGAATTCACAGTCGACAACGCCTTAATTGCCGGCGGACCCGTAATCGCAGGTGCGTTCGTGTTTCTGATCGACACGAATGGCGTTCTGTACATGATCGATCTTGAAAGGGGGAGGACTCGATACACACTCGACCTCTGGCAAGAGGGTAGTTCATCGTGTATTTTATGCAAGTCCACTCCGGCCATTGAAGGCAATATGCTCTTCGCTGGGACTCAAGACGGCACAATTGTGGGCGTACAGCTGCCGGAATTCGGCAGCTAAAGCACTGGTTGCGTGCGCCTGAGATTGGGCACAATCTCGGTGATACACTCCGCAACGGAGCCACCGACCTTGGCATCCGGATAGTTGAGTACCAAACCGCTGAATCAATCGAACGGTGAAACGCCCATGAAATCATTCGCACAAGCTCTTGACCTGAAAGACGACCCGGCGATTATTGCCGAATACGAGGAGTACCACCGCAACGTCTGGCCTGAGGTGCTGGAGGCGCTGAAAGGCATCGGCATCGAGCGCATGGAGATATTCCGCATCGGAAACCATCTGTTCATGTACTGCACCGCCCCAGACGATTTCGATCCGAGTCGCGATTTCCAAAGCTACACCTCGTCTCAAAGGGCCGAAGCGTGGAACGACCTGATGATGACTTATCAGCAAAAGGTTCCGGAAGCGGGGCCAAACGATTGGTGGGCCCCGATGTCGTTAGCATTCGACTCTAGGTGGTTCGAGCAATGATCGGAGCCGGTCGGGAGGCTTGAATTACGCAGCACGATGTCACGCGATGAACCGGCCACCGCCGCCGAGTTAACGGAGTCGATTGCCGAGGCTATCGAGACTGCGGAAGAGTTGGCGTTGATTTCGGTTGCGCGGGGTGACTACACGCAATCCGAGATTATTTCGGAGCGGTTGACGCCGAATCTGATGCAGGCTAAGACCTACGCTGAAATCAGCATGGTGTCCGCGCCTGAAATCAGGAGTGGAATAGCAGAGGCGACGGCGGTTGCGGCGGACTTGGCCGACATTGACTCCAAATACTCTCCGTTGCTCAGCATGTTGCGAAGGTTGCGAGAGGCAGTAGCGAGGAATCTTTCCTGACCGCAAGGGATATGGCCATTCAAGTGGACGTGGGGATTGATTTCAGGGCAGCCGCTGTTTCTGCCGCCAATATCGATTTGGTTCGGCAAGCTGTTGCAACCATCCTTCGCCGAGAAGGATTCGTCGAAGAAATATCCGTCTCCGTTGCGGTTTTATTGACTGGTGACGAACGATTGCGGCGGCTCAATCGCGAGTTCGCCGGCGAGGATCACGTAACCGATGTACTTTCGTTCTCGGCAGATATTGAAGGCGAATTCCCGACCTTGGTCGAGGATTTGTTCATGAACCAAATCGGTGACATCGCGATTTCAGTGCCGCAGGCCAAACGCCAAGCCTTGGCGAAGAACGTGCCATTTGAGCGCGAGTTGGCGATGCTGGCGATCCACGGAACGCTTCACTTGCTCGGTTACGATCATGCTTTGCCGAACGAGGAACGTGTGATGTTTTCCAAGACCGACGAAGCGCTGGGCGAGATATTCGACGCGGACGCCTAGGTCGCTGCCGCCATTAGATCCGCTATCGGCTGTGCAGAAACACTGGAGCGAGCAGCTGATCCACAGGCACGAAGCCGTCGGTGAGCATAATCGGGTCTTCCTTGTGGAACCAGTGGAGAAAGACACCGTCTGGCATGAAGTGAGTTATCGGTTCGTGCCATCCGACGGCTTCATTAGCTTCCACGAGGTCCTCAAAGGATATCGGCGTCGACGAACCGACGACGACGTAGGTGACGTTGGGCCGTTCGTCTTGTTCCCATAGATCATCGTCCCTGAGCACGTATACATAGTCGAAGGTGTGCTGCATGGTGTTGACGTAGGCGCGCAGGAACTGACCGATCTCGATGTTGTCGACGATGTTGACGACGTAGATGCCGTTTGGGTTGAGGAGTTGTTTGACCTGTTGGTTGAATTCGTGCGTCGTGAGTTGGTATGGCACCGAGAAGTCGTTAAAAGCGTCTCCGACAACCAGGTCGTAGGTGCCATTGGCGAGCTCGCGCGCTTTCATGCGGGCATCTTCGTGGTAGCTGATGACTGTGGTATCCCAAGGCAACCAAAGATACTCGTGGGCGATTCGGGTCACGACCGGATCGATCTCGACGACTTCCACATTCCAGTCTTGGTAGCGGTGCTCGATCAATCGAGGCATCGTGTATCCGCCTCCTCCAATGAAGAGGACTTTCGGCGTGCCGCTCCGATATTCTTGTAGCGCTACGAAATCTGCGGTTATCTTCTCGTATCCGTAGACGAGGAACGATGGGTCATCTTGGGCGACATAACTGTGCAAGAGTTGGTCGAGAGTCAATGTTCTGACAGTTTGGTCCTGGATGGTACGCTCGCGGACTTTGATGCAGAAGTAGTTGCTCTCTTCATCGCAGTCGGAATCGACCCATTCAGCGATTCCGTCATAGGTGAAGCTGAGGAACGCTGCGATCACAGCGACGACAACGGGCAACACGTTCGCCAATTTGCCTCGGAGTTTCCACAAATCGCCGAACATCAACGCCATCGCGATTAGCGTGATTGCCACAGCCAAGACTATCGGGCGCGTGCCGATCCATTGGATGAGGACGAATCCGGTGAGGAAAACGCCGAGAATTGAACCTGCGGTCGAGACGGCGTAAAACCGGCCTACGATATCGCCAGTTCTCGATAGTTCCTGCAGCTGCAACTTGATTACTATCGGAGTCACCATTCCCAAAATCAGGCTGACAGGCAGGAACAAAACTGCGGTCAACGTCACTATTCGCGGCAGTAACGGCAGATCGCTGACAACATCGCCGGCGATGGATATCAGCGGCAATATGACGACCGTGAAGGCGCCAGACACGAGCAGTATCAAGCCGAGCGTCTGGCGCGACGGGTACTTGTCGGCGAGGAGTCCACCTATGTAGTTGCCAACACTGATGCCAGCCAGCACGACACCGATGATGCTGGTCCAGGTGTACAGCGACACGCCGATAACTGGTGCGAGGATGCGACCTGCGACGATCTCGAGTATGAGAGTGCAAGCACTTGCGACAAAGACGATGACATACGGAACGAATGATGTAATCGGCGCGAGACGGTCTCTCATATTCGCTCCTATCGACCCTCAACGGCACGTCGCTACAAGGCTATCCGGTTGGTGCATGCCGAGTTTCTGCTGGCAGGGATAAGGATACTCGGAATTCGAGCGCCGCGGAATCGCCTATCGGGCTGAGGGGTTACTACACAGTTGCGATCGTCGCCGCGCTGGTCAGCCGTTTCGTATTGGGTCTAAAAACCTCAATACTCGATCTGCGAAACGTTCTGGGAACGAATTGTGCATCCCATGTCCGGAGTCGTCCCACTTCTCGTGCTCGGCCTGCGCCAGCAACTTCATTGCTTTCTCCGCCTCATCGTCGAACAGAGCCGAGCCCAAAGACGGTTCGGCTTGGAGGAGGAGGCCGGGTGATTGAGCGCGTTGGAGCAGGTCTTCCGACCGCCAATTGGCACGTGCTCGACCGCTCAAGGTTGATCGGAATACTTCGGGGTCCATCGTCATGAGCTTGCTGGCGCGGTCATGGCAACGTGCGTCATCGAATTCGGGGTTGGTCTCCCGGATATGGGAGAAAACGGCGTCGAAATCCGGCTTTGCGTCCAACACTTCTAAGGTTGCTGCAAAACTGTTGCGGAACTGGTTGCCCTCCCATCGTTGGTGGACAAAGAGTGGTGGGTCTTCGTAGACCGCGGCACGCACCAGATCGGAGCGCTCCGCGTTCAGGCCCAACGCGGTCGATCCGCCTAATGAATGACCGATGACGAAGGCTGGTTCACCGACCACGCGCTCAATGAATTCGACTTGATCCAATGCGTATTGGCGCCAGTGGTATTCGCCGTCGACCCAGGAAGATTTGCCGTGACCGCGAAGATCGACCGCGTAAACGCGCCAGTCGGAGAAGAAATACGGCGACACTGCATCCCAGTCCTGCCAGTGGCCGCTAATACCGTGTATCAACAGCATCGGAGGACCGTTTTTTGGTCCTTCAGCGTAGTTGATGTGACGGTCGTCGAGTTGCAGTTTTGACTCGCGCATTGTTTCGGAGTCCGTTGAAATCATGGGCGAATATCGGTCCCCTGGCTTTGGATTAGAACTACCAAATGATATCTCTCAGTTGTGTTCGCGGGATCGTTGGCGAAGGGTCACGTCAGGCGCCAGGGCAAGGCGGCAATTGCATGCGAAACGGAATTAATCGGCAGTTCAGTCAACCACGACTATTTCGCCTTGGCGGAAGTGGTTTAATGCGTCTTCGTTCACTTCGATGCCGAGTCCGGGTGCATTCGGAACATCGATGTAACCGTCGGTTTGATTGAAGTATGGATCGGTCAGCGCCTCTCTAACCGGGTGAGATGTCTGATCGAATTCCGTGACCGGTTCGTTTACGAAGGGTTCTTTCGGGTGTGCTGGCGGCGCTTGAGATATTGTCGCAAGAGTGTGTAGTATCGCTGCGAGGCTGATGTGCGTGTTGAAGAAGTGCGGAAAAAACCGGACATCGAATGCCTCGGCCATGTCGGCGCACAGCTTGAGTTCGGAGATGCCGCCGACGTTTACCACTTCGGGTTGGATGATGTCGAAAATCCTTCGGCCCAAAAGGTGAGCTACGTCGCGGCGCGTACTTGCCGATTCGCCGCCAGCGGTCGGGACTGGAGATCTAGAGGTGATCATCAGGTTGTCTTCTAACGATTGCGAACTGGTCGGTTCTTCAAACCACGTCACGCCGAAATCCGCGATGCGACGCGCCATCGAAATTGCGGTCATCGGGTCGTATGCCTCGTTAGCGTCGACCATGATCCGAATGTTGTCGCCCACTTTGCGGCGCAGAGACCCAACGCGGTCAACGTCCTCCGCAAACGTGAATCCGCCGATCTTCATCTTCATCCCGGCAAATCCCGCTTCGACGTATCCTTGCGCTTCGTCTAGAAAATTGGACCATGTCGGATCGATGAGGTCGGCTTCGGTGTAGAAAAGACCTGTTGCGTAGGCACAGATGCGATCGCGAACCTTTCCGCCCAGAAGTTCGTATACCGGCATATTTCTGGCCTTTCCGACGAGGTCGTGCAAGGCGATATCGATCGCACTGGCGGTTTTCGATGCTAATCCCCCATATCCGCCACTCTGATAGCGGGGGTTAATGATCGATTGCCAGATGCTCCCGAAATTTTCGGGATTCACCCCGATGACCGGTGCTGCGACGCTGGCGATTGCTGAGGCGTCTCCACCGGTTTCTCCCCAACCGTACGTCCCGTCGTCGGCAACGACACGCACTGCGACGGTCCCCCGATGCGTTTTCCATTGCATCGATGACTTGTACGGTGCGGCCACTTCGCCGTTAAGTTGGTGAAATTCGATGCGCTCGATCTTCATTGCTCTGCGCTTTTCCTTGTTTCTTGTCAGACGAAATCCGTGTTATGCACTGTCAGCGTTTACGTTGTTTTAGGCCGCGTATTACGTCTAACAATGTTCGATAACTGGAATATTCGCAATATAGCAAATCGACCCGAAAACGCAGATAACGATGATATAACGGCAAATGCTTTACACAATCGCGATTTATTGAGAGTTTCGTAATTTTGGACTCGAATTTGTCTCGTTTTCGTAATCGCACTTCGTTCAAAAATATGCGTATCTGGAGAGTTTCTTGACATTCTATTTTTACAATCGCGTTCTCGGTCAGAATACCGTAACAGTGCTACGCAACGATTGATGTCTGAGCCCGGCGAATCACCGTGAAAATACATGAACAATCGGATGTCTCAGGAATTCTTGTCAGTGACTGCGAAACTCAGTCGCACGCATTGAGCAATCAAGTTAACACGAGATACAAATCCATGCCGTTGCCGGAATTCACTGACCCTAAACCCTTCAAAAACCTCGGCCCAATGCTCTCCCGCTAGGGAGCACCTGAATCCCTTCTCTCCTAGTTGGGAGAGCATCGAGCATGAGGTGATGAAACATCTCCCAAGTCGGGCACAACTTTTGTTGTGAGGATTTTAACCCGAACCTTCGATCGCTAGAAAATCAATTCATCGATCGGAGAAATGGCCCGAAAATCTGGTTGAGGATGAATCGGCGGCGGACAGATCCAGATGCGGACCCAGATGCGGACCATGGGTCGAATTGAATCGCACCGCTAAAATACGATCAACGAACTTCAATCCTTGGCGAGGCAACTATGGCATCACAGTCGAGCGGCAGTATTACTTCCAAGAACCGCGGGGTCTTCTCAATACCGGTAACCCCGTTCAACGAGGACGGCAGCGTCGACTACGATTCGCTGCGTCGCTGCGTCTCATATTGCGTCGAAGCCGGCGCGCACGGCATCGTCATGCCGGTAAACGCAAGTGAAGGGCCGCGATTGACCGACGAAGAACGCGACGAGGTCCTGCGGGTCGGAGTCGCCACGGTCGGTGGCGCGGTGCCGGTTGTGGGTGGCGCAAGCGGCGTGTCGATCGAACACTGCGTGAAACGAGCACGGGTCGCCGTAGAGTGCGGAGCGGACTCGATCATCGCGATGCCTGCCAATGGAATGGGCGGCGGCCAGGAGACGATCGATCTCTACGGAGCGTTGTGGGAGGCGACCCGATTGCCGGTATGGCTCCAGAACAACAAACCGCCCACGGGCCCGACTATCCCGACTCCGACGATCATCCGAATCATTGAAGAGATTCCGGGTGCAAGTCTTTTGAAAGAAGAGAGTCTACTGCCTGGGAACGTGATGACCGCGGTGTTGGATGCGTGCGGTGACAAAGTGGAATCGATCATGGGTGGCATGGGCGGACGTTTCCTTTTGGCCGAGTATCGCCGTGGCGGCGCCGGGACGATGCCGGCTGGTCATATTACCGAGGCGCACGTCGCAGTCTGGAATGCGCTGGAAGCAGGCGGGGTAGACGAAAATGGTCAGCAAGTGGTGACAGATGAAGCACGAGCACTGTTCAACAGGATCCTGCCGTCGCTGAACTTCGAGTTTTTCTTCGGCGTGACGACCTACAAACAAGCGTTCTGGCGAAGGGGCATCATCAAGACGCCGGTGACTCGCCAACCCGGTTCGAAACCGTTCGACAGTTACGACGCGGAGGAGTTGGACACCATTTTGGATGAGTTGTCAGATCTGTTGGCTTGGAGGGGTTGAGATAGCGGTTTCGGAACGCGATGGACATCGGTAGAAGTAGCAGTGATCGGCTAGCGTGGTTGCGAGTAAACTGCGCGTGGCTGTTGCTGGTAGGGCTGTTGATCTTTGTCGGCGCGCTCGTTTTCATCGGCTTCAGAATCTACAACTCGATCAGTGACGAAGTAGGGCTGCTCCGCCAACAGATCGACCGGGCGCAAAGTCAGTTCGATCACGCGCTAGACAATAACGACCGGGCTCTCGAACTTTACGACGAGATACTCGCTGACTTCGACGTCAACAAGCGCGAGATCAACGATCAACTGGCTCGCTCAATCGAACGCAATGACGAAGCTTTGCAGCTGTACGACGAGATGTTGGAGAAAACGGAATTGGCCATCGTCGAAACCGAGAAGTTGACTGCGGATCTGCTGGATTTCCGCACCGAGGTTGCACGCTTAGCAGTCGAGACGCGCAAATTGAACAACGAGATCGAGTTGGTCCAACAAGATGTGCGTACCCTCGGTCAAGAGATAGTCGAAGCGGCCGACGACATCGAAGATTTCCGCGACGTCGTCGGCCAAGTGCTTGAAGCAGTTTCCGCTGCTCGATGAAGGTGCGGCCCGTAAAGCTACTGCGTTGCGCGCAGTGACGACCAAGCGTAACGCGCACCTGTAGCTACGATCACTAATCCGAGGATGAGCAAGAGCGCCGCGAGGTTGCGAGTTGGTGCAGAACCGCCAGTTACGGGAAGTTCAACGATCTTCCACACAACCTCTCGCGTGGGCGGCAATGGATCCGGCGCGCCCTCCAGACCGACCGCCAAGACGGTAGGAACCGTGCCCACGAACGCACACACCTTCAGACCAGCACCTTTAACCCTCGTTCCAGAGTTCAATACCGTCTGAGTAGAACCCTCTGAGTCCGTCGCTATCACGGCGATCGAATCAATGTTTGCAAAGAAATGCGGAGGGATCGGCAAACACGCCACGGGCGGGTTCCGGAACTTGAATCCTGGCGACGGTGTCACGCCATTCTCATCAACCGCATCGACCAAGTAGTAGCTGCCGCCCAAAGTGTATCGGTGATGCGTCAAGCCAGCATTCGAAGCTTCGCCACCTTTGGACATACGCACGCCAACGATGTACGCGCTAGGCACATCTCCCGGGTACGCGATGAACGAGTAGTCTTCGCCGACGATCGATCCGCCGCCTTCCGGTGTGAACACTTCATAAAGATTGCCGTCCGTACCTGAGAGGATTGCCGGAATCGGGCCCGGCGGGTTGACAGGAGCCGGATCCGCCGCATTGGCTGGTTCGTATGCCAAAGGAACAATAACGAACGTGGAGACTGCCACAAGCGCTAATGCGATCCGAAGTCGTTTAGGGATAGTTGCAGTGATGTTGCTGAGATTTCGCATGGCAGACATGGAATTTCGATCGATTTCTGTGCCGATCAAGTAAATCGACACCTATCGTCTTTTCAATTGGTCAAATTCTAACGCGAAGACCAACGACGGATCGCAGACGCTCTAGGGTTTGCGATCCGAATCTCGTTTCCGAACGCATTTCGCGAGGTTATTCGTTACGTGTAAACTGGAAAACACGAAACAACCGCTGATTCGTCAAGCGGTACGCGAAGCTGGAAATGGCTAACACCCAAACACTCGTCTCTCAAACCTCGAAATCTACGAGGCCTTCAAGCCGAAACGGGTACCAGCGTTCGCTTACAAATCTGATGGAAGAGGTACACGGGTACCTCCCTCAGGACGAGATCGAATTTATCAAGGCCGCTTACGAATACGCGTACTTGGCTCACGACGGTCAGACGCGGAAGTCGGGCGAACCCTACATCATCCATCCCATCAGCGTCTCGTTGCGTCTGGCGCAATTGGCTCTGCCTTCCGACTTAATCGCCGCTGCGCTGCTCCACGACACTGTTGAGGACTGTGGCATCGAGGTCGATGACATCCGTAAAGAGTTCGGCGACAGCGTGGCACTCCTCGTTGACGGCGTCACAAAGCTGAAGCAGATCGAGTTGGCAGCCTCAAGCGGCGGGTCGAGACAGCGGCGCCACTACGAGGATCGCAGACAGGAGCGGATCGAAAACCTCCGCAAGATGTTTGTAACCGCTGGCGAAGACCGCAGGGTTCTGCTGATCAAACTTGCCGACCGTATGCACAACATCGAGACGTTGCGCTACCTGAAGTCGGAACAGCAGGAGCGTATCGCGCGCGAGACCATGGACATTTATGCTCCCTTGGCCGATAGGCTGGGCATGAACGATTGGAAATGGCGTCTCGAAGACAAAGCGTTTTACTACCTCGATCACAAGGAGTACCGCACGATTTCGGGTCTTGTGAAGCGCAAGCGGCGGGAACGCGAGGAGTATACGAACCGGGCCGTCAAGATTCTTCAAGATGCGATCATCAACCAGAACAACATTGAGGCATCGATAACTGGTCGTGCCAAACACCTCTTCAGCATCGCCCGCAAGAAGAAGCGCTACGAGGAGCTGGGTCGAACATTTGACGAGATCCATGACTTGATCGCGTTGCGGGTGATCACGCAAAGCACCGCCGACTGCTACAACGCTTTGGGCGTCGTCCATGGCCTGTGGCCCATGATCGAGGGCACCTTCGACGACTACATATCTAAACCGAAGTCCAACGGCTACAGCTCGTTGCATACGACTGTTCTTGGGCCCGACAACACGCCGCTAGAGGTACAGATCCGATCGCGCGGGATGCACGAGCTCGCCGAGCAGGGATTTGCCGCGCACTGGGCGTACAAGCAAGGCGGCAACAGTGAAGGTGACAAAGATTCTTCCGACCGCACGATGTCTTGGCTCAAGGACATGTTGTCGCTGACCGGCGATCCGGAAGATTCAGACGATTTCATCGACCACGTCGACGAATCGCTCAGCACCGACCGTATCCAGGTCTTCACACCGGCGGGTGACGTAATCGAACTTCCACCGGGTGCCACCCCGTTGGACTTCGCCTACCGGATCCACACCGACTTGGGACATAGCACCGTCGGTGCCGTGGTCAACGGAAAGATGGTACCGCTGAACACCGGTTTAATGCCGGGCGATGTCGTAGAGATCCGAAAGGCGCGCGCGCCACGCGGGCCGAGCCTCGATTGGCAAGACACCGAGAAGGGTTACCTGATTACCAACAGCGGCCGCGCCAAGGTTCGTCAGTGGTTCAGTCGACAAGCCCGCGGCACGAATCTGCAACAGGGCCGCCAACAACTCAAGCGAGTGGTTGACCAACTAAACCGGATGGGACACTCCGTGGACACGGAGGCGATTGCCGATCTGATGGGTTACACCTCTACCGAGGAGCTGATAACCGATCTAGGCAAGACTCGACAGCAACCTTCGGTGATCGTCCGAACGGTAGTCAAAGCGATCGACGATAGCCGACCAGAAAACGTCATCGCTGAACAGTTAGCGGCAGGCGAACGCGAAGCCAACAAGAAGGGCGTTACAGATCTCGCAAAAGGCGTGGTTGCAATGGGGTTGCCCGGCGTTCAAGTGAACTTCCCGCGCTGTTGCAACCCTGTATATGGCGACGACATCGTCGGCTATCTGACCCGCGGCCGGGGCGTCTCGGCGCATCGTGACAATTGCCGGAATCTCCGCAACACGATCGACCATGATCGTCTTGTCGAGGTCGCATGGGGCCACATATCGGGCACCTACCCGACGCGACTCCGCGTCGAAGGATCTGACCGAATCGGGTTGATACACGACCTATGCGGCGTCATCCGCGACGAACGTATGAATCTCCACAAGATGTCCTCTGGAGAAGACATAGGTCGGGGTAGCACACGGATCGACTTCACGGTCTACACGAGCGGTTTGGAGCAATTGGCGAGGCTCTTCGACCGGTTGGAAGGGGTTCGTGGCGTATCTTCCGTCATGCGAATCCACTGAACCGCGACCAGATCGTAGCAGTTTGCCCTCCCCTTTTATAGAATCGAACGAGTCAGAATCTCGGTAACGGTTCATTCGATAATTTCGCAACGAAAGATTCCACATGCCTGCTGCCAAATCAATGCGCGTTCAGCGTCGCCGAGCGACGCGAAATCGATCCGTGCGATCGTTCGTACGGACGCGCGTCACGGCCGCACGTGACTCGATCGACCAATCCCCGTCGGACGAAGCAACGGTCGGAACGCTCCGATCAGCGATCAGCGCATTGGATGTCGCCACCCGCAAAGGCGTCATTCATCGCAACCAGTCCTCGCGCAAAAAGAGCCGGCTGGCCAAGCGCCTCAACAAAGCTCTCGCGAGCTGATGCTGCCGAATCACAACGATTCGAACCAACCTCATCACCAACACGACGGCGCGCCTGCCGAACATCTGCATACACACGGTACAGTCTCGTACGACGAACCGCAATCGCGCTATCGGTGGCAGATACATCACCCGTTCGAAGATGTCCATCACCGCGCCGCGATCGAAGTCGCCCCATGGTCGGGGCTCATGCCACGTTGGCGGTTCCTCATTCCATCCGACTACGAAGGAATGGTGAGATGGGGCGTCGGCCCACCTGGCGCTACCGAAATCAGCTTTGAAGCCGTACGGCGACCCGTTCGCCACGGACCGGTGCAGCTGACCGAAGGCCCGGTGGTCGATTGGCTCGGTGGTCACAACCCGCTCTCTCACGCGCTCAGCGCGTACATCGTCATCGACGGCGATCCTCCTCACTATTTGGCATTTGGCCAATCTGAAGATCCCGAAAGCCCGCCAGCCTCGCTCGAAGGCATCTACTTCGCCGCGCACCACGAACCGCATCCGCATTAACAAAAGCCGATCAACGCCTTAATCATCGACCTGATGCGCTGATAGACTTTCTGCCACACTTGCGATCATCTGGAGGCGAGGATGGCCGAAACGGTCGAATGCGATCTGCTCATCACGGGCGGGATGCTTCTCAACACCGACACCGCGGAACTCAAAAAGGGCGATGTCGCGATACGTGGCGATAAGATCGTGGCGATCGAAGATGTTCCGGAGAACTACATACCAAAGCGACGCATCGATGCCTCCGGATTGGTCGTTACGCCCGGGATCATCGATCTCCATACTCATGTCGCAGGCGGCCTCCGTCGCTCATCGCCGTACGTCGAAGACATGATGCAGGATGCCGACACCGCTGGTGTCCATTCGGGTGTCACGACCGTGTTGGACGCCGGATCATGCGGCATCGCGAACATCGGCGGATTGGTCAATCACGTCATCCCCAACGCCAAAACGCGTATCTATGCTCTGTTAAACGTCGGATCGTTGGGCGTCAACCGCATCCCGGAAGTAACCTCCGCACTCGACATCGAACATGACGCAGCCGTGGCATCAATCCGATCTCGCAAAGATGTCATAATCGGCGTCAAAGCCAGAATGGTCTCGCCTGGGATCGCCGAACTCGGCGTGGGTCTGCCCGCGGCCGCGAAAGCTATCGCGAATGACGCCGACGTCCGCCTGATGGTCCATATGGGCGACACAACCGGCGAATCCGACGAAGCTTTCAACGCCGCCCCAAAAATCCTCGCGGAAATCCTCGAAGAAGGCGACATCGTCACCCACTCCCTCACCGGCGCCAGAGGCGGTCTCATCGGCGACAATCGCGAACTCCTTCGCGAAGCACTCGACGCTCGCCAGCGTGGCGTAAAGTTCGACATCGGCGTCGGCGGTCGGAATTTCTCGTTCGACGCGGCCAAACGCGTCTTAGACGACGGACTCATTCCCGACACCATCAGCTCCGATGTTACGCTCACGAGCCGCTACGCCGGCACAGCCTTCTCCCAAATGGACTCCATCGGAAAGGTGATGTCGCTCGGCATCGGACTCGAAGACGCACTCGTGATGTCAAGCCGCAAACCCGCAGCCGTTCTGGGACCCGAAACCGAACGTATGCTGGGTTGCATGGCTCCAGGCACCCACGCCGATCTTACGCTCCTCCGCGTCCACGAAGGCGAATGGGAGTTCATCGACGGCGCGGGGAACATAAACATCGGCAACCACGCGCTGGAACCCGTCTCGTGCATTCGTGCCGGCCAAGTCATGCCCATAGACTACGGTCCCAGAGAAGGCGGTTGGCTACCGAACCGGAAAAGACCATGAACAACCAAACAATCCTCGACCGTATCGCCGAGCTCCCTCGAATCAAACTAGCGCGGCTCTGCACGCCATTCGAAGAAGCCGCGAGACTGCGCGCCGCAATCGCGGAATCGATGGATGCCGACGTTGAAGCTGTGCCGCGAATCTTCATCAAGCGCGACGATGCCACCGGTTTCGCGTTCGGAGGCAACAAGGCGCGGCACATGGAGTTTTTGTTCGCTCATCTCATGCAGCGCGGTTTCGACACCGTGGTCAACATCAACCACTACCACTCCAACCAAGCCCGTTTCGTCGCGGCATCCTGCGCCAAGACGGACATGAAGTGCCACATGGTGGCCGTTGATATGGTCGACGCGCCTGTGGTTGGCAACTTACTCATCGGTCATCTCACCGGTGCCGAGATCCACCGCGTACCAGCCGAATATTCTCGGTCGGTCGCGGAAAAACTGATGTCCGAGGAGAACGACAACGGCGGTAACGCCACCATCCTCTCTGACAACGATTTTTCCGATATCGCCGGCATGATCGGTTTCTTGGAAACGGGAGTTGAATTAGACGCGCAGACGGAGATGGCGGGTATCGGCGACATCCCACTGCGGATGTGGGGGTTAGTTGGCCGCTCCATAGCTGGTCTTCGTCTCTACGCCCGTAACACCGGCAAAAACTGGACGGCATCCGCAACCGCGTACTCGCATACCCAACCCGAACAGTACGAAGCTGTATACCTCGACCGTTCCGGCCGCGTCGCGAATTTACTGGCTCTCGACGAGGCTCTCGTCGCCGGTGATCTTGACACCATTACCGGATACTCTGGAACCGACTACGGCGTGCCCCACGACGGTGTATTCGAAGCGATTCACCTAGTCGCTAAAACGGAAGGCGTCATATTAGATCCCAACTACACCGGCAAATCGATGTCCGCTTTGATCGGTGAAATTCGAACCGGAAACCTCGATCCAGACGTCCCAGTGGTATTCGTGCACTCAGGCGGCATGCCCCAGACATTTGCCTTCGCTGAGGAGTTGTGGGAGTGGCAACCAAAATGATTCTCTTCCGCATCGCCGAGCTTTGCACAACTAACGTCGTTCCCGCGTAGGCGGGAATCCAGAGGGGTGAGGGCACTCAAAATGCAAACCCAAACCATTCTCGACCGCATCAACACCCTCCCCCGCATCAAACTGGCGCGCCTCAACACCCCCTTTGAGGAAATGCCTAGACTCCGATCCGCCATCGCCGATTCGATGGACACCGACGTCGATGCCGTCCCTCGGCTCTTCATCAAACGCGACGACACTACGGGTTTCGCATTCGGTGGCAACAAAGCTCGACACATGGAGTTTCTGTTCGCACATCTGATCGACCGAGGCATCGACACTATCGTCAACATCAACCACTACGACTCCAACAACGCCCGCCTCGTCTCCGCCGCTTGCGCCAAAACCGGCATGAAGTGCCACTGGGTCGCCTTCGACATGCTTGACGAACCCGTAACCGGTAACCTCTTCCTCGGACACCTCGCCGGCGCCGTGATCCACCGCGTACCCGGAGAACACTCCCGATCCGTAGCCGAAAATCTCCTCGCCGAAGAAACGAAAAACGGACGAAACGCCACCATCCTCTCCGACAACCCATTCTTTGACATCGCCGGCATGATCGGCTTCCTAGAGACCGGCTCCGAACTTGACAAACAAACCCAAGACGCCGACCTCGGCGACACACCTCTCCGCATGTGGGGCCTTTGCGGACGCTCCATCGCTGGCATCCGGGTCTACGCACGCAACACCGGAAAACCCTGGTCCGCATCCGCCACCGCACAAGCCCACCACGCGCCAGACACCTACGAAGCCACCTACATCGAACGTTCGACCCGCGTCGTCAACCTCCTTGGACTCGACACCGCCCTCGACCCTGGCGCCCTCGACACCATCACCGGATACTCCGGCCGCTACGGCGTCCCCACCGAAGCCGCCTTCGAAGCCATCCACCTAGTCGCCAAGACCGAAGGCATCATCCTCGACCCCAACTACACCGGCAAGTCGATGTCGGCCCTCATCGGCGAAATCCGAGCCGGAAACCTCGATCCCGAAGTGCCAGTAGTGTTTGTGCACTCAGGTGGAATGCCACAGACGTTTGCGTTCGCACAAGAATTGTGGGAGTGGGAAGGTTGATGTCACGCCCGAATCAGTACCGGGTTTCGACATGATTTGGATTGTTACAACTGCGACCTGCGATGATCGCAGGCGAAGCGCTATTCAAGCTTCGCACATCAACGCCGACAGGTCGGCAATCTCAACTCCAACATGTCGTTGTGCCGTAGCTCACTCAATCTTCTTGGGATACATCCGGTGATCGGATTTTCCCTGAGAAGTAGAGCTTCTAGGTTCGGAAGTTGGGCCAATTCCTGCGGCAACGGTCCGCGAATTTGGTTGCCTATGAGATGTAAGGCTACGAGCCTCGAAAGCTGACCAATTTCGCGCGGGATAGTGCCGGTAAAGCGATTGCGGTCCAGTTTAATGATCCGCAAATTGACGAGGTTTTCGATCTCCGAAGGGATTCTGCCGGTCAGTCGATTGCCAACTAGAACGATGCGTTCCACCTTCCGCATACGCGTTATTTCTACGGGGAAGGCGCCCGTCAGTTGATTATCGCCCGCTATGAACCCGATCAGATTCTGAAGTCTTCCCAGGTCCTTCGGAATAGGACCGGTCAGTTCATTCTGACTGAGGTGGAGATCCATTAGTGCTGTCAGGTTGCCGATCTCAACCGGTATGCCTCCGGACAATCTATTTCCGGTGAGGTAAATCGAATGCAGATTCAATAGACGACCGATGGACGGCGGCAACGAGCCCGAAAGGAAATTGTGGCTAGCCTCCAACAACGAGAGTTGCCCCAGATTGCCTATCTCCGACGGAATTTTGCCACTTAAATTGTTGTGGGCCAGATTCAGGTGAAAAAGTTTCGTAAGCTCGCCTATCTCCGATGGGATCTCGCCTTCAATCACGTTTCCGTAGAGATCGATGAACTTCCAACATCCTTAAGTTTCCGATTTCAGGTGGCAAGATGCCAGTCATTCGGTTGTTTGGAAGGTTAATGCCTGCTACCCGACCGTCAAGATCGGTGGACATTCCATACCATTGAGCGACCGGGCGGTCGCTCAACCAACCCTGTTTGTTCAACCAGTTGTCACCGTTTGTGGCGATGTAAAACGCTACGAGGGCGTCGCGTTCTAAGTTCGCGCAGAACGAGATCGATCCTTGACTAAGATCATGTCTGAAATCCGGTCGCTCAATCCACGGACGCAGCGCATTGGTGACACAATCCTCGAACTCGTTGCCCGAAACGGTGAGCGTTTTCAAGTTGACGAGGTAGCTTAACTGCGGAGGGATCACTCCTGTGAAGTTATTGTTTTTTAAATCTAAGTACTCAAGTTCAAGTAGCTCGCTGATTTCGGGTGGGATCTCCCCATTCAGTTGGTTTGAACCCATCTCGAAGTAACGCAGCGTTGATAATTCGCTTAGCTCGGGAGGTATCGGACCAGTCAATTCGTTGTCGCCGAGGCGTAACTGTTCCAAACGCGCCATGTTTCCGATTTCATGCGGAATTCGACCCGTCAATCGGTTGCCAGCGAGGTTAAGGGTTCGCAAGTTTCTCAGATTGCCTATTTCTGGCGGGATCCCTCCCGACAGTTCGTTCCGTGGCAACTCGAGGTAAACCAGTTCCTCGAAGTTCCCGATTTCGCGCGGGATCGAACCGGTGAGTTGGTTTTCGCCTATCGACAAGACTTCAAGCTGTGTCAATTGCGACAGTTCAGGTGGGATTTCACCTTCGAGTTGATTACTGGACAGGGAGAGAGACACGAGGGACGTCAAGCCCGCTATTTCTGCGGAGATCGCGCCAGAGAAACCGTTGAAGCCCATGTTGAGACGCGTAAGCCGTCGCAAGTTAGCGAATTCGACCGGTATCTCACCAGTAAACCTGTTTTCGGCGAGGTTTAGCTCCCGTAGACTGTTTAGCTCCGCGATCTTAGAGGGGATTGCACCAGACAAAGCGTTCGAGTTAAAATTCAGCGTTGCTAGACGCTGCAAATTTGCGATGTCGGGCGGCAACGTTCCCGTCAGTTGGTTCTCGGCTAACCGGATCGCAGTCACGCGCCCGTCTTCATCCGTTGTGATCCCGTACCACTTACCGACGGGTAGCTGACTCAACCAGTTCGTGCTGTTGCGCCACCCTGCGCCAGTCGTTGCGTCGTAAAGCGCGGTCAGCGCTTCACGTTCCAATGCCTTGCAGAAGGGAATGCCCAAGCCGGCAAGATCATGGATTGCTCCTGACTCGACGACCGAATCTTCGATCGGAATTGGGACGCAACCGGCGAAATCGTTACCTGCGAGGCGCAGATTCGCCCAATTGGGTGCAACCAATTCCGGTGGTATCTCGCCGACGAGATCATTGTTCTTCAGGTCAAGGGAGGTCAGGTGGGCTAAACGACCGACTTCTAGCGGTATCTCGCCCGAAAATAGGTTGTGGTCGACAGCGATGCTCTCCACATTTACAAGCAGGCCAAGGTCAGGAGGTATCGAACCACTGAGTTGGTTGAGTCCGACGCCTAGTGAACGAAGCTGTTCCAACAATCCGATGCCGATCGGGATCTTCCCATCCAGTTGGTTTTGCCGCAAATTTAACGATGTCAAGTGACGGAGATCCTCCAGTTGTGGAGGTATCGATCCGCTGAGCCGATTGTCTTCGAGAGACAGTTCCCTCAATTCAAATAGATTTGCGATTTCGGCAGGTATTTGCCCCGTAAATTCGTTAGACGCGAGCGACAAAGTTTCTAGATCCACGAGATTGACGATGTCTCCCGAAATTTGTCCGGTCAGTTCGTTGTGCCCCAAATTCAGAACCGTTAACGCGCCCAGGTTCCAGATTTCCGCAGGTACGACGCCCCTGAGGAGGTTGCCATTCAGATCCAACGCCTCGAGCTTCTCTAAACCTTTAATTTCACGCGGGATTTCTCCGTTCAATCCGTTGCCAGCGAGTTTGAGATTCGTCACTCGGCGATCCGGTCCTTCAGCGACACCGAACCAATCGCTCACCGGCAAATCGGTCAACCAATTCTCGTTCCTCAACCAGTTCTCTCCGTCCGTGCTGTGGTAGAGAGCGATCAAAGCATTCCGGTCCATTTGATTACAGTAGAGCGGTCCTAACTCGGCAAAGTCGTGCATGAATCCTGTTTTTTCTTGCAACGCGAGGATCGACGCGGGCAAACATCCGGTGAATTCGTTGCCGGCTAGGCGCAGATCGCGTAGCGGTAAGTCGGCCAAGCCGGCTGGCACCGTGCCGGTGAGGACGTTGCCGTCGATGCGAATCTCCTCGAGGTTCGGCAAACTCAAGATTTCGGTTGGGATCTCCCCGCTGAACTGGTTGTCGGACAGATGCAGCCACAACAGGCGGTCCAGGTTTCCGAACTGCACCGGGATGGTGCCCCAAAGTCGGTTGTTTGAAAGATTGAGGAACTCCAACGTGCTTGCATCGCCAAGCTCTGGCGGGATGCTTCCGTCGAGTCGATTCGCCGCCAAATTCAGTTGCAGCAGCGATTCCATGTCGCCAATCTGGATCGGGATTGATCTGGACAGCTGATTTGATTGCAGGAATAGATTTTCGAGGTTGTCGAGGTCGCCGATTTCACGCGGAATCCCGCCATCGAGTTGGTTGTAACTAAGGAACAGGTCGACGAGTTTCGCCAACTCGCCAATCTCGGGAGGAATCGATCCGGTGATCTCATTCTGCTCCAGATTTAGAACAATCAACTCAGACAACGTTCCGATTTGGGGTGGCAACACGCCGTCGAGGTTGTTCTCATGCAGATCGATGTACACGACACGACCGTTCCGCGTTGTAACGCCATGCCAGTCGCCGAGGGGACGGTCGCTCAACCAGTTATCATTGCTCCGCCAGTTCGGGCCATCGGTGGCGTTGAACAGCGCCACGAGAGCCGCGAGGTCAGGAGGATCCGGCACCACCGTCGCAGTAGGTGTCGCAGTCGGAAACGGAGTGTTTGTTGGTTCCGGAGTGAAGGTTGGAGATGGCGGTACCTGCTCAACTACCGGTTCTGGGGTGGCAGTCGAGGTCGGTTCAGCGGCCGGCGTGCTTTTGGAGATCTGACCAACTACAGAATCGCTTAGTACAGGCGTTGGAACCGGTGTATCCGTCTCGGGAATGGGCACCAAAACGGCTTCAGGTTCAGGCGTATTCGTGGGGGCAGTATCGGCGGTACACGCAAACAACGCTATTGATGCGAGAACGCTGACCAATAAACAGCGAATCATCATTCTTCGCAAAACATTCCTCGGTTACAGCATGACACGTGATTTAAAAAGGTCGATCTGACATAGATCGTCTGTGTTGCACGGCACTTTAACAGGTGACACCGTCGGCCTTACATACCCAAACCCGCCGAAACTTCCACGATTGCGCCTTCGACCGCGTCGCAAAGTTCGTCTATTTCCTGCGCGGTGATCGACAGCGGGGGCGACAATGGCAGGATGTAGCTCCCAACCCTGATCCAGATGCCACGCCTCTTCAACGCGTCAGTGAACCTCGCACCGATGCCTGCCTCGGGCGGGAACGATTGCTTTGTTTCACGGTCTGCTACCAGCTCGATCCCTTGGATCAATCCCATGCCTCGCGCGTCGCCGATAATCTCGTGCCGTTCCATCATCTCAGTCAAACGATCTGCGAGTTGTGCACCACGCTCTCTAGCGTTTTGAACAAGGTTTTCGCGTTTCATTATCTCCAAGTTCTTGAGGCCCGCGGCAACGCCTCCCGGATGTGCCGAGTACGTGTACATATGGCTCCAAGTTTTCTCCGGACCGCCCGCGAACGCGTCGGCGATGCGTCGATCCGCGATACAACCACCCAACGGGAAGTATCCGCTCGTAATGCCTTTTGCGAACGAGATTATGTCTGGTTGAGTGTTGACTACCTCCGCGCCGAACCATTCGCCGAGACGACCGAAACCGGTGATGACCTCGTCGAAAATCAGCACGACACCGTACCGATCGCAGATCTCGCGGACCATGGGCCAGTAGTTTTCGGGCGGCACGACACCACCCATCGGCTGCGTTACAGGCTCTCCGATTACCGCGGCCACAGAGTGTGGGCCTTCGCTGATAATCGCCTTTTCAATTGCCAGTGCTGCCAGTTCTCCGCACTGTTCGGGCGAATCTGAGTTAAATTCGCATCGATAGAAATGCGGGGCCTGCACGTGCACCGCGCTCGACGGCTTGGGTTGGTAGTCAGTCCGCGGAAAGCCCGGATGCTCGCCTAACCACATCGTCCCGTACGTCGAGCCATGATACGAACCGCGCCGCGAGATGACCTTGTAACGCCCCTTCTCACCCATCCGCATCTGATATGCCTGAGCCAGTTTCAACGCCGATTCGTTAGCTTCGGATCCGCCTTGGCAGAAGAACGTTCGCGTCAGGTCGCCGGGCGTCAGGTTCGCGATCTCGGTAGCCAACTCGATCGCCGCGGGGGTAACGCTCGCGTATACGTTGGCGCTGAGATTGGATATCTGCTCATAGATGGCCTTCGCTATCTCCTCACGACCGTGTCCCGTGTTCCGGAAGTACATGCCGGAGATCCCGTCCATGTAACGGTTGCCGTCGATGTCCCAGATGTAAATACCCTCGCCGCGATCTACGACGAGTGGTCCGCCCTCTTCGCCGAGCATGGCATGGTTGTTCATGCCGATGAAGATGTGGTCCAGGGCTGCTTGCCGGAGCTCGGACGGGCTTCGGGACACGGTTGTGGATTGCATGGCGTTGGCCTTTTTCGACAGAACGATTCAGTTGAATCTCACTGTATCGCATCGCGTCGAAGTCGTAGTTCGGACATCTAGAATCTGAACCAATGAAACGTTGCATCAAGATCGGCGCGATCACCGGGTTCCTCTCCGGCATCATTGTCTTCATCGGTTACGCTTTGGCTTCGGTTTGGGTATGTAGCAGTCTCCTCGACTGCCCTGGACACTGGCTTCCATATCTCGTCATATTCACCATCGGTGTCGCCGTGTTCACCTTGTCGGGAGCGCTGTTGGCGGCATTCCTGCGGGGGATGTACGACTTAACACGCGTGGATGGCTGAGAGTTCGAGTTATAGACTCGAATCTTGTGCTTGTCCAACGTCGTCCGTGTTGAGGAAACTCCCACATGTCCAACTCCCCCTCCGTGTTTGATGTAGTTGTAATTGGTGCCGGACCCGGCGGCTACCACGCCGCGATTCGAGCGGCGCAGCTGGGGCTAAATGTGGCCATCGTTGAGAAAGATGATGGCACCGGTATCGGCGGAATGGGCGGCGTCTGCCTGAACTGGGGATGCATCCCGTCGAAGTCGTTGCTGAAGAACGCCGAACTTGTAAACGAGATGAAGCACGCCAGCGACTGGGGCATCGAATTCGACAACGTCCGCTTCGACATGTCAAAGGCCGTCGACCGTTCCCGTCGAGTGTCCAACACACTCACTCGTGGCATCGGTTATCTGATGCGCAAGAACAACATCACGGTCTTCGAGGGCACCGGCAGACTGATGTCTTCGTCCAGGGTGCAGATTAACGGCGATGAGTGGGTGACGGCGCAGTACATCATCATTGCCACTGGAGCGCGGGCGCGTTCGTTGCCGGGCTTGGAGATCGACGGGGAGTCGATCATCACCTCGCGAGAAGCGTTGGAGCTTCGTGAACAACCAAAAGCCATCGCCATCGTCGGTGCTTCGGCCATCGGTTGCGAGTTCGCTTACTACTTCAACGCATACGGTGTCGAAGTGATGCTGTTCGAGCTTCTCCCGCGTATCGTTCCGAAAGAGGACGAAGATGTCTCGGCTGAACTGAAGCGGCAATTCAAGCGGCAAGGCATCAAGATCAACGCCGGCTCGATGGTCAGGGGCGTTGAAAAGAATGACGACGGCACAGTCACGTTGAGCTACACCGTTGGCGAAGACGGTGACACGCAGACATTTACCTGCGACAAGGTGCTTCTCGGCGTTGGTGTACAGCCGAACTCCGACGATTTGGGCTTGACGAATGTCGGCGTGGAGACGTATGGCCCCGACTTCATCGAGGTCGACGGCCACATGCGGACGAATGTTACGGGTGTCTACGCGGTGGGCGATGTTACTGGTAAGTTGCCGCTGGCGCACGTCGCGTTCGATCAGGGTATTGTGGCGGCCGAGACGATCGCAGGTAACAACCCGGAGCCGATTGAGGATTATCTCGCTATGCCGCGTTGCACATACTGTCATCCGCAGATCGCATCGCTGGGGATCACGGAAGCGGAGGCGCGAGACCAGGGTCTGGACTACAGCGTTGGGAAGGTGCCGTTCCAAGTTGCTGGGAAGTCGGTGGCGGTTGGTGACCCTGGCGGTTTCGCCAAGATCATCGTGGACAACGAGACTGGCGAGGTCGTGGGCGCCCACATCATCGGTAGTGAGGCGACGGAGTTGATCGCGGAGATCGGGATGCTGCGGTATCTGGAAGGTACGAGTGAAGAGCTTCACCGGGTCACGCATGCGCATCCCACGATGACGGAGGTGGTGAAGGAAGCGGCTGCGGCTGTTACTGGCGAGGCGATACATTTCTAGTTTGTGCTACATAAGGCTACCGTCCCGCGACGAGCCACGTCATTCCAGCGCACGCGGGAATCCAGAGTAAAGCAAAGCACGCCGTTTCCACGCCGCCCCTCTATCCCCGCATCTCTGGATTCCCGCTTTCGCAGGAATGACGGATGGCGTGTCCCCGTCTTTCCCGCGCCATCGCCCGCACGCGAGAAGCCAGTGTGAAGCAAAGCACGCCGTTTCCACGCCGCCCCTCTATCCCCGCATCTCTGGATTCCCGCTTTCGCAGGAATGACGGATGGCGTGTCTCCCGTCTTTCCCGCGCCATCGCCCGCACGCGAGAAGCCAGTGTGAAGCAAAGCACGCCATTTCCACGCCGCCCCTCTATCCCCGCATCTCTGGATTCCCGCTTTCGCAGGAATGACGGATGGCGTGTCTCCCGTCTTTCCCGCTGTAGCCCCGTCATTCCAGCACCAACTCCCGTCTTCCCCGCACCAACTTCCGTCATTCCCGCGCACGCGGGAATCCAGAGTGAAGCAAAGCACGCCACTGGAGACGATGTATAGTTTGCAATGCTGATTTCAGATAGGAAGGCGGATAGAAAATTGGCGAAGCAACTGCGTGTCGGACTTGTGGGTGTTGGTCAACGGGGGTTGAACCATCTGCAGCAGCTGGTTAGGTTGCAGTCGGAAGAGATCGGGTCGTTTGTGGCGTTGGGGGATCCCTTTGCGGAGAATTTGAGTGCGGATAAGATCAAGGGATACGAGCCGGGGTATGACGAGCGGGGGATGTTGCTGTTTTCGTCGGCGGATGAGATGATCAGTTCGGGTGAGGTGGATGTGATCTGGTTTGCGATGCCGCCGAACCAGCATTGGGGCGAGATTGAGCGGGCGGCGGAGGCTGGGATTGCGGTGTTTGCTGAGAAGCCGCAGACGTTGTTTTTTGACGAGGCTTTGTCGCAGGCTGAGGCGATCGATGCGGCGGGGATTCCGAACACGGTCGGATTTCAGATGCGTTTCCACCCGGCATATAAGGCGATTCGGGACCACCTTTCGGACAAGTGGACGGCAGCAATGATGATGGTTGCGGAGGGTGCCGTCGAGGGTCATGGGGTTAAGCACACGCATACGGAGGAGAGCGGTGGTCCGGCGAACCGGATTTGGACGGCGAATCGGGCGTGGTCGGGGACTTCGATGGTTGAGGCTGGTATTCATCAAACGGATATCATGCGGTATTGGTCGGACGATGATGTGGAGTGGGTTCGGGCGTCGTACGTTGAGCGGCCGAAGGAGTTGCGGGAGTCGGAGGGGGACAATCCGATTTACTACAACGTGACTTATGGGTTCAAGAAGGGTGCGATTGGGACGTTGGTGTTCACGAAGCCGGCGAGGTCGTATTACAACGGCCGGTTTGATTGCGTGATTTGGGAGCATGGGACGATCAAGTTTGAGGGGAACCGGATTGTGGACTATCACTACCCGGGTGATGACTGGTCGGCGGGGTTGCGTCCGAGTCTGGAGGAGACGCGGCGGGTGATTTGTGAGGACCCGGGTTACGAGGGGATGGGGATGCCGAACACGTATGAGTTGGCGAAGACGTTTTTGGAGTCGATCATTGATGATGACGCTTCGAAGACTCGGAACAGCTATCGGTCGTCGTTGAACTCGTTGGCGGCGGTGCTTGCGGCGAACACTTCGAATGAATTGGGTGGTGAGCAGGTGGATATTGAAGAGTTCATGTACGAGGATCGGTACGCGGGGTATCGAAGGAGGGGCGAGGGGCTGTGAGGATCGGTTGCCACCGCTACTGCGGGGGAATCCAGAGGGGAAGGATGGACGGGCTGCCCCTGCTACCGCGGGCGGAAATGCGCGAAAGACAAAGGGGCCACACCATCAGCACCCTTCCGCCACACATCATTGCCGCAGCACAACCCCGTCATTCCCGCGGACGCGGGAATCCAGAGAAAAGCAAGGCACGCCGCTATGCCTATTGCCCATCATGCCTCCTCAGCCCCCTTTGTCCTTGCACATTTCCGCCGCGAGGGGCGATTAGAATAGGTGTCTACGCGGTGCCGTGACGAGTTGCAAGTTTCCGTACGGTCGCGATGCCGACGTGTTGCGGCGGTTCAAGTTGGCTGTGTAGGAGACTATATAGGCCAGAGACACACAGACGATGCTGACAATGCGCAACCACGTATTGGATAACCGTAACCTCACGGTTGTCGATTACCTGCAGGAGCATCTCCCTGACGCCGACAAGCTCAGCATAGTGTCAGCCTACTTCAGCATCTACGGCTATGAGCTCCTGGCTGCGGCATTGGACGGAGTGCGTGAGACCCGGTTTCTTTTCGGCGACCCCTCCTCGGTGGATGACCTCAGCCCGGGAGAGAAGGACGACAAAGCCTTAAACCTGACTGAGCGCGGCCTCGTTCCCCAGAAGGTGCTCAGACAAAAGCCTCTAGCGAAGCAGTGCGCGGAGTGGGTAGAGAGCGATGCTGTCGATGTCCGCTCCGTCAAACGGTCGAACTTCCTCCACGGCAAGATGTACCTCACAGCGCGCACAGGGGTTGTCGGGAGTTCCAATTTCACGAAGAACGGTCTCGGAGGCAGCGACAGGCCCAACTTGGAAATAAACCTCGCCGTCTCCGACGAGGCGCTGCTAGCTGAATTACAAGGTTGGTTCGACGATCTGTGGGTAGACGAATCCCTTACCTACGACGTAAAACAACGTGTGCTGGATGCGTTGAATCGACTCGGTCAAGACTACGCTCCAGAGTTCATGTACTTCAAGACGCTCTACGAACTGTTCAAGGACCGGCTCGCAGCGCAACTTGACAGCGACAATCAGCTGCGCGACCACCGCCTCACTGAGACCGCCATTTGGAACACGTTGTACGAATTCCAGAAGGATGGGGTCAAGAGCATCATCACCAAGCTACAGCAGCACAATGGCTGCATCTTGGCCGATAGCGTTGGTTTGGGCAAGACCTACACCGCGCTCGCGGTCATCAAATACTACGAGCTCCGCAATGAGAACGTCCTGGTACTCTGTCCCAACAAGCTACGCCAAAATTGGTCGCTCTACCAAGTCAACCAGATGCAAATTGGCAACCCCTTCGTAGAAGATCGATTCCGCTACTCACTGCTCGCTCATACCGATCTGTCTCGCGATGGTGGAGAATCAGGCGGCATAGACTTGGCCAACTTCAACTGGGGAGCTTTCGATCTCGTCGTGATCGACGAGTCGCACAACTTTCGCAACGACGATGGGAAGCGCTATGAAAGACTGTTGAACGAAATCATTAAGGGCGGGGGCAGAACCAAGGTGCTCATGCTGTCGGCCACCCCGGTTAATACGTCGCTAATTGACCTGCGCAACCAGGTCCACCTCATGACGGAGAAGAACGAGTCGCACTTTGAGGAGAGCTTGGGAGTCGGTCACATCGGAAATATGATGGCGGTAGCGCAACGGGAGTTCAGGCAATGGGAGAAAGATAAGAAGATTCAAGGTAGCGGAGACAAGGTGAAGCTTCTGGCTCGTCTGGGCGCCGACTTTCTGCGGCTGTTGGATGGCATCTCCATTGCCCGTTCACGGCGACAGATCACGCAGTTCTACGAGGCGGAGATGGACCGCATCGGTCAGTTTCCCAGCCACGCCAATCCGGAGAATCACTATCCAGCGACCGATTTGCGCGGCCAACTGTCATACGAGGACTTGGCGGAACAGATCAGTAAATTCTCCCTCTCCATATACCGTCCCTCCGACTACCTGATCGACAGCGAACGTCAACTGGCATTGGAGACAGAAAAACAGGAGTTCAACTTCAACCAGATTGACCGCGAGTACTATCTTGTCGGAATGATCCGGACAAATTTCCTCAAGCGGTTGGAAAGCTCTCCACATTCCTTAAATCTGACGCTGGGGCGGACTATCGATAAGATGGACACCCTGTTGAAGCGCATCGAGGACTACGAAAGCCGACGGCAAGACGGTGGAGACCTAGGCGATAACGTGCCCGACGAGGACGAGGACGACGAGGAGTTTTTCGTCAACCACGCCCGTCATCCCTATCACCTCGGCGAGCTTGATTTGCCTCGATGGAAGGAGGATATCGAGCGGGACCGGGGCACTCTCACCGCGGTGCGCCAACAAGTCAGCGTCATCACCCCGGATCGGGACGGCAAGCTACAACGGCTCAAGCAAGCTCTACGCGATAGAGTAAGCACCCCCACTACGGATTTGGACGGTAGATCCAACCGTAAGATGCTCGTGTTCACCACCTTTAAGGACACTGCCCGGTACCTGTATGACGAGTTGGAGAGCGATGCAGCGGAACATGGACTGCGTATGGCGATGGTGTCCGGTGACGAGGTCCGCAACGACGACGGAGCCCGGGACTTCAACGCCGTCCTAACTGACTTCGCTCCCACCGCCCGGGGGCGCAGAGACAACGGCGGCAACCTGGACATCGACTTGCTTATTGCCACTGACTGCATCTCCGAGGGCCAAAATCTCCAAGACTGCGACACCGTAGTCAACTACGATATTCACTGGAATCCCGTCCGTCTAATCCAGCGCTTCGGGCGAATAGACCGAATCGGTAGCCGAAACTCCGCGGTGCACATGGTCAACTATTGGCCCACCAAGGACATGGATGCCTACCTGAGGCTAGAGAATCGCGTCATGGCCCGCATGGCACTTGTGGATGCCGCCGCGAGTGGCAGCGACAATCCTTTCACCGAGGATGATCTGCGTGAAGGCTTACAGTTGGAATTGAGCTTCCGAGACCAGCAACTGCTACGGATTCAAGAAGAGATTATTGACTTGGACGAGCTCTCAGACAACGTCGTGATGAGCGACTTTTCCATGGACTACTTCCTTGCCCAACTGCGGCAATACCTAGAGTTAAATAAAGAAAAGTTGGAGGCAACCCCCGCAGGGGCATACGCTGTTGCGCCCGCGCCTGAGGACGGACCGGGGACGGGTGTCATTTTCCTGCTGCGCCAGCGCAACGCTGCCCCGGTTGGCCCTCGTCAGCGACTAGCCAGCCCCGTTCACCCCTTCTATCTGGTCTACATCAAGGACGATGGCTCCATCAGATACGGGTGTCCCAATGCGCGACAGGCCCTCCAGTCGTTTGAGAGTGCCGCTATCGGCAAGTCCCAGCCGATAAAGGAGCTGTGCGATAGGTTCGACCGCGAGACTCGGCTAGGCGAGGAGATGTCTCTCTACGATTCCCTGATAGACGGGGTCATCGCCCACATTCGGCAGAGTGTGGCGAGCAACGCTGCCACCGGACTTGGCAGAAACGGCTCGCGTGACTTCATGCTCCCAAAGGCCTCTGAAACGCCCAATAAAGCGACCGACTTCGAGTTGATCACATGGTTAGTACTGGTATAGGCCTCAAGCAAGAGATACGCGTTGCCTTGCGTTCGATTGAAGAGGGCAACTTCGCCGAGCAGGCAGCGAGGTTGCTTGGCGTCCTTGGCTATCGCAGCGAACGCACTCTACCTGGGCAATCAGGTACCGTGGACGAGTTCCTAGAACGATTCCCGGCGGAAAACAGTAGCACGAAGTCCGAGTTGGAGTTTCGAGAGGCTGCCGCATCTATTCATTTTCTATTTCAGGTGACGGACGATGAGATAGCTGATGGGGGTAGTATGCAGGGGTTGCTGATGGATGACGAGTTTCAGAAGAGTAACGTCAGAAGTTTCCTCTTTACCGCCGTGGAACTCAAGGGCGACGAGTACGCAAGGGGCCGTTACGCCGCCTTCACCCGGGAGATTAACAAGCGCCTTTCAACCATCCCGAGTGTAGTCCTTTTCCGCACGAGGTCCGGGCACGTCACGCTCGCGTTTGTCCACGTGCGCCCCAACAAGCGCCACCCAGAACGTAACGTGATCGGTAGCGTCGCACTCATCCGCGAGGTGCTACCCGGACAGCCCCATCGCGCTCACGTGGATATCCTCGCGGAACTCAGCCTGAATGAACGTCTGCACTGGATGGACACTCACGGCAAGAGCCGCAACTTCGACGGGCTGCTTGCCGCGTGGCTGGACGCCTTGGACACGGAGGAGTTGAACCGACGGTTCTACACGGATTTGAAGGGTTGGTTCGACCGCGCGGTCAAAATTGCTCGCTTCCCCACCACCGGCACCAGGGTCCTGAATCCCGAAGAGCACGTCATACGACTCATCACCCGGATGCTTTTCGTTTGGTTCGTCAAGGAAAAAGGCATGGTCGCTGAAGACCTGTTCATAGAGACTCAAGTCGACGCCCTGCTACGAAACTTCGAGCGCGCAGGGGATTCCTACTATCGTGCCGTGCTTCAAAACCTCTTTTTCGCTACGCTGAACACGGAGATTAAGAGACGTAGCTTCAGTAGCCAGTCCAACGCCACACACCGCGACTTTTCTCGCTATCGGTACGCCAGCGAGATTGCCGACCCCGACAGAATACTGGCTCTCTTTGGACGAACACCCTTCATCAACGGCGGGCTCTTTGACTGCCTGGATAGTGAGGAGGCAACCGGCACCGGCGGCTATCGAATCGACTGCTTCACCGACAACCCGGCTCATCGCCGCGACTACTCCATCCCAAACACCCTCTTCTTCGACGAGGACGACAAAGCACCAGGGCTGATCACGCTCTTCAACCACTACAAGTTCACGGTGGAGGAGAACACTCCTGCGGAACAAGAGGTGGCACTGGACCCGGAGCTGTTGGGCAAGGTCTTCGAGAATCTGCTAGCGGCCTACAATCCCGAAACCCGGGAGACCGCCCGCAAGCAGACCGGTTCCTACTATACGCCGCGCGCGGTTGTGGACTACATGGTGGATGAGGCCTTGGTGGCCTCTCTAGTCGAGAAGGTGCGGCCCGACGCTGCTGACACTAGTTGGTGGAAAGACCGTCTGCACTACCTTTTGGACTATAACGACGCCTTCGAGGATGCCGCGGAGCTTTTCCATGAAGCCGAGACTGAGCAAATCGTCAGCGCCATCGCTGGGCTACGGGTGTTGGATCCGGCTGTCGGCTCCGGCGCATTCCCTATGGGTGTCCTTCACAAGTTGACGCTTGCCTTGCGACGACTGGACTCGGACAATGCTCGCTGGGCAGCCTTGCAAAAAGAAATTGCCGGTCAGCGGGCTGCCGCCGCCTTCGGTACATCTAATCAGCAGGACCGGGATAAGGAACTCGCCAAGATAAGCGAGACCTTTGAGCACTACAAGGACTCTGACTTTGGCCGCAAGCTCTACCTCGTCCAGAACAGCATCTACGGCGTGGACATCCAGCCAGTGGCGACACAGATCGCCAAGCTTCGGTTCTTCATCTCCCTGGCCATTGAACAGCAACCCACCGACAACATTGCTGACAACTACGGCATCAAACCTCTGCCCAACTTGGAGACGCGCTTCGTCGCCGCAAACACACTGCTTGGACTGGGGCAACCCTCGCAGATCCCCTTAGGTGGTGAGAACAAGATCGCGGAGTTGAATGACCTGTTGAGGCAGAACCGGGAGCGGCATTTCCACGCGGGCGTACGGCAAGAGAAGCTACACCTGCGGCAGGAAGATGCCCGGCTAAGGGGCGAACTTGCTACAGAACTGGAAAAGGCGGGTATGCCCAAGTCCGATGCCGGCAAGATCGCCGGGTGGGACCCGTATGACCAGAACTCCCACGCGGAGTGGTTCGACGCGGGGTACATGTTTGATGTCAGCGACGGCTTTGATGTGGTGATTGGCAACCCGCCGTATGTGGAGTCAAGAAACAGTCTCATTTCAGAGGAATCGAAAGAGGCCTACCGGAAGCAGGTAAGGAACGACTGGGGCGGTGAACTTCCTCGTGGTAGCGACCTACTTATATACTTCCTAGCGCGCTCCGCAAATTTGTTGCACCAAAACGGGCAAGGCTGTTTGATAACGCAAAACGCTTGGCTTAGCACCAACTACGGCAAGGCATTCCAATCCTTTTCCACGGGCAAGTTCTCATTTGAGCGGATTATTGACACCTCTGCGAGATTCTTTTCCGATGCAATAGGTCCCAACATTAATGCAGTCATCACGCTTTTTAACCGTCAGAACACGGAATCCTTGGAATATACCGTTATAAACGAGGAGATGGCAATTGTTGCCACACGTATCATACGAGCGCGACAGGACATAAAGTGGGGGCATCTATTCTCAATGCCCGATTTCTTTAAAAAAATTCTGTCTGATATGGTTGCAAATCAAGATCCGGTCATAAGTGAGGGACTGCGGTTTGGGCAAGGGGTAAATATCGCCAAGAATAAACTAAATCGATCTAGGGCTACTATACCCATCATCGTTAAGGAGCATCAGTTTGTCGCCTCTTCATCTGATAATAAGGTGAGGGAAAGCGACGTTCCGGCGACAAGGATAAGCAAGATACCTGCGCTCATTATGCCTCGCGGCGTGGGGAATCGACATTACTGTGCATTCAACTTCTGTCGAGCACTTTCGCTCAGTCGAGTAGAGCTGTATGTCCCGGATCACACTTGGAACTCATATATGCACTATTGTCTTTGGGCTTACCTGAACTCGTCGTTCGTGTGGCTCTTTCGGGAGATTACAGGAAGAAAGAACCTTGGAGGCGGGCTGCTAAAAGCCGAAGCTACGGACATGAACGAGTTGCCAATTGGCTTCAACTTCGATTTTGGCAGGGTAGCCAAGGAGATATTCGACAGTATCGGGCATAGGGAGCCATTACCTGTTTCTCAAGAGGTCTACACTGATGAGCATCTAAGTATCGATGACTTGATAGCCAACTTCTTCGGCTTCACAGACACAGGCAATACCATACGGGACACTCTTGTGGAAAAAGTGGAGGCACGTTCGTCCAGGGCCCGATCTCGTAGATGAAAGCTATACACTTCGGTAAGCCTGGTTCAGCAGGAAGCAGGGACAGAAAGGCTGGTCTATGGGTTATACGGACTGACGGAGGAAGAGGTCGCTACCTTGGAGAGTATGTGATCTGGGCATCGTCCCTCTGGTTTCCCGCGTGCGCGGGAATGACGGGAGTGTATGCAGGAACGACGGGGACTGGCAACAGAGAGCCCCCCCCCCCCATTCCCCTACCCCACTAGCGACCTCTCCGCTCCCGCCTCCACATACTCCGGATTCAACTCATGCCCCAGCCCCGGCCTATCCGATACGTGATAGAAGCCACCATGGACATCCAACGATGGGGTTAGTGCGGCGTTGTAGTAGGGGAGTTCGGAGTAGGCAATTTCTAGTCGGTAGAAGTTGGGGGTGGACATCATGACTTGGGCGCCGGCGGCCATGGTTATGGGTCCGGTGGCGTCGTGGGGGGAGACGGGGATGTAGTATGCCTCGGCCATGGTGGCGATTTTGCGCATTTCGGAGACGCCGCCGCAGCGGATGATGTCGGGCATGATGTAGTTTGCGAGCTGCTTGTCGAGGATGGGTCGGAAGTCGTAGCGGGTTACGAGTCGTTCGCCGACGCAGATGGGCATGGGGACTTGTTCTTTGACGAGTTTTAGGGCGTCGTGGTTCTCGGGTGGGACGGGTTCTTCGAGCCAGCCGATGTCGAACTCGCCGAGGGCTTTGCCGACGCGGACGGCGGCGGCGACGTCGTAGCGTCCGTGGAGGTCGATGAGGAGTTCGACGTCGGGACCGATGGCGTTTCGGACGGCGCGGGTGATTTCGACGCCTTTTCGCAGGCCGGTGGGCGAGATGTTGTGTCCGTGCTGGAGCGGAGAGACATCGTCGAAGTCGAAGAAGGGGTCCATCTTGAGGGCGGTGTGGCCCTCGGCGATGGTCTCGAACGCGGCGCGGGCGTAGGCTTCGGGGGTCTGTTCTTTTGGCATCCAGCCGTTGGAGTAGAGGCGGAGGTTTTCTCGGAACTTGCCGGCGATGAGCTCGTAGATGGGGAGACCGAGGCGCTTGCCTTTGAGGTCCCAGAGCGCGATGTCGACGGCGGAGATGAGTGCGGATCCGAAGCCTCGGTTGCCGGTGGAGTTGAGTTCGGAGAAGAGTCGGGTCCAGATGTAGTCGATGCGCGAGGAGTCTTCGCCGATGAGGAGGTCGCCGAGGTGGGGGATTGCGGCATGGATCATGTGGGCCGCGATGCCGCCTTGAGCTTGGCCGAGTCCGGTGAGGCCTTCGTCAGTTTCGATGGTGAGGAAGACCCAGGGGTAGCGAGGGCCGTATCCGATGTGGGAGTTTATGGCGGTGATTTTCATGGGTTGGCGTGGTGTGGGCTGGGTTCCAGCGTTCGCGGGAATGACGGTGTTGATGGGTTTGATTTTAATGATGGGGAGTGATTTTGGTTGGCAGGGGCAGGTTTGAAACCTGCCCCTGCGGGCACCTCCTGCGTTCGCTTCGCTCCGCGTACCCCTCGCTGTGCGAAGGGGGCTATCACCCTTACCCTAGCCTTTTCCCGCCGAGGGGGATGTGGTACTGCGGGAGAGAGAACGACTGCCTCGCCTGGCCGCATCGGGCATTCCCCGCTCGCATCAGTTGATCAAGCTGAAGAAATCGTCTCTTGAGATGCTTGCATCGCGGATCAACTTGCGCAGGAGGCCTCTGCCGAGGGGTTGGAGTTAGGGACAATCGAGGTGTGACGGGTGGGATGGCCTAGAAGGATGTAGGGCTACCTTTGCCGCGGTACTGATCAACGGCATAGCCGATCTTTCGCATTGCAGAACGGGAAGTGTGTGAGACATCCCTTGCACACGCCCTGTTGACACGCTGGGGCAGGGTCTGCTAACCTGTTCCGCACAGGGCATTGGCGGTGTGATGAAGAGAGGAACAATGGCATGTTGTTCAAACTCAAAACCGTCGCAACTATAGCGACGACTGCGGTGGTTGTGTTGCTGCTGTTCAATCCCGCAGTCTCCGACGAGGCAGTGTTCGCATCCCCGCCCGACGTGCTGGTGCTGAACGAAGCGGATGTGGAAGTCGGGCAAGTCATCGGAACCGGCGTCATGGAAGACGATGCCTGCGTGATGAACCACGAGGTGATAGTCGTTGAAGTCGACATCTCGACTGACGAGCCATCGGCGGGCATCACCCTCGGCGTCAACGAAAATTGCGCACTGTTCGTCGTGGACAAGCGCAGGACTTTTGAATCAGTCGGCCCTGTTGGCGGCATGTTCGGAGCGTCGTCAGGTGTGGACCCTCGGCACAGGGCGTTCACGAAGTCCGAATGGAGCGATCTGGGTCAGCTGGATGTCGCGGCCGTGTACATCCGATACACGTACGATGAAGAGGACGACGGGTTCTCGTTCGTAGGCTCGCCTCGTGAACAGTGCGTCAAGGCGGGCTGGTGGCGAACCTTCTCCTGCCGCGTCTACAGCAAGTCCGAGGGTTCCAGCAGCATCAAGGCGACGGGTTACGGCGATTTCGGCTTTCAGGTCACAGGTCGGTATCGTCATCAGCAGAAGGCGACGATGACCGCCAAAGCGAACGGCAATGGCACTGCCAGATGCTGGTCGAGCACCAATCTGTCGCATCTCCGCTTCCACTATGAGGGCGACATCGACAGGATCAACTAGATGAAGGAGGAGGTGTCAATGAAACCTGCATTTAGCTAGCGGCGTTGGCAAGGCCTGACAAAGCGAACCAGCGTTGTCAATGTCCTTCACGGGTCGAGCCTGCGCCGCCTTTCAACCGTTGGTTTAGGAGCATAGACTGCCATGGAAACTGATGACAACCCCCGTCCCGTCCGATTGACAGGGATCGATATTTCATTTCTGGACGCCGTTAGGATATCCGCCAAGTTTCTGATTGCGACCCTTCTGGTGGCGGCGGTTCTCGTGCCCGTGGCGTGGGTCGGGATGCACGTCTACATATTCATCTACGCATGGCTGTTTTCGCCCGTTTGAATGCAGTTTCAGATTTACATGGATTTAAACTAGTTGGGTGGTGTACGCGTCTGAACCGGTATGTGGTGTTTGAACTATGATTGCCATGATTTTCAATGATTGTAGTGATGGCGCCTTGGTCGTCACCGGGGTATTCGGTGGGAGCAGAGGCATGCGCTGCGAACGCCACGGGTTTGAAAGTTGCCCCTGGGACCTCGCCGCCTTACGTTTTGCGAGGGGGCAGGGCGAACTCTAGAGTCGGCCCTACGGAGTGTGCTTTAATGTGCTAGTTCGTAGATGGTGCTGGACCAGGTTTGGCGTACTGCGTCTTTTAGGGCGTTGCGGTTTGGACGTAGGGTGTTTAGGCGGTGGGGGAGAATGCGGTTGGAGAGGTTGTTGGGGAGGGTTGCGCGGTCGAGGAATTGTTTGATGACGTGTTGGTCGCCGCCGAAGATTAGGTGGTCGATGTGGTGGGGGTATGCGGCGAATCGTTCGGCGGCTAGGCGGGCGGATTTGTCGAAGAATTCGCGGGCCCATTTTTCTCGGTTGCGTTTGAAGCGGTTGGCGGATTGTCCGCCGGCGCGGTGTTGGTTGGGTACCCAGCGAGTGTCGGTTTTGGAGATAACGAGGGTTTCGTCGTGGGCTACTGCGATGGCGACGTAGCCGTAGCGGATGAGGATGATGGCGATGTGGAGGGGTGGATCGATGGACTGTAGGAGGGATTCGCGGTCCGTGGTTGTGGTCTCGGATTGGATGGGGAATGGGGGTGAGATGGCTAGTTGGGGGGTGAAGGGGGCTTCGGGGGTTTTGGTGTATAAGAAAGCCAAGCCTGAAGGGGAATTTCGGGCTGAGTCGGGTAGCCAGGACCAGCTAGGGTGAGGTCCCCCCCGGTTCAAGCCCGGAGGCACTATCCCGCTCCTGAAGGAGGGGGGATTTTTCGTGCTGAAGGAGAGGGAATTTAAGGATGATGGGGGTAGGAGTTTGAAGATGTAGTTGTCGGCGTTGTCGGTTTCTAGACGTTTGAGCATTGCTAGCATGCCGCGGCTGGATACGGTGCGCGGGGGTAGGATGTCGGAGGCGAGCATGTTGGTGTTGTCTGAACCGCTGATTACGCTGATTTTTCGTGATGGGCTGTGATTGCCCTTCCCATTTGTCCGCGCCGTCACCCTCACCCTAACCCTCTCCCATCAAGGGAGAGGGGACATTTGGTTGGGTTTCGCTATTGCGGCTATTCGGTCCAGGATTTGCCTTTGAAGGCTACTGCTGCGGGGTCTACTCGGGCGCCTAGGCCGGGGCCTTCGGGTAGGATGAGGTGTCCGTTTTCGACGCGTTCGTAGGGTTCAAGGATGGTGTGTCGCCAGTCGATTTCGTAGACGGCGTGTTCGAGAGGGAGGACGTTTTCGAAGGCGATGGTGGCGTGTGCGCTGGCGAGGAGGGAGAGTGGTCCGGATGGGCAGTGCATGGAGACTGATCCGGGGTATGCGGGTTCGAGTTCGACGCCGATGCGGTATGCCTCGACGGGTCCGCCGCAGAATTTGACGTCGGGCATGACGATGTCGAGGATATCTTCGTTGAGGAGTCGCTTGAAGAGGTCGACGCCGTAACCGTGTTCGGCGCCGGCGACTGGTAGGATGGCGTGTTCGTGGATGGTGCGGAGGTCTTCGGAGTTTTTGACTGGATCGACGGGCTCTTCGAACCACTGTCCGCCGGCGGCGCTAAGTTCGGGTTCAAGGGCAAGGGCCGAGTCGAGGTCGAATCGGGAGTGGCAGTCGACGAAGATGGTGATGTCGGGACCGACGGCTTGGCGGGTGGTCTGGACGCGTTCGAGTCCGGCTTCGGCGCAGCGTGGGAGGCCGGTGGAGTTGAAGGGTGCGTGGCACTCGTCGAAGGGGGCGCACTTGATGGTGGTGAAGCCGTTGTTGACGGCCTCGACGGCCGTCTCGGCGAAGTCGTCGGGGCCGCGGTCTATTGGGCCACGGTCGTCGGGGAGTAGTGAGCGGTTGATGTTGGCGTAGAGTTGGACTTTGTCGGGAAGATCGCCGGAGTGGTCGTGGGTGTGACGTAGGTATTGTGAGAGCGGCATCTGGGCGCGTTGGGCGAGGGCGTCGGCTACGGCGCAACGGAGTCCGCTAACGGCGGTGGCTAGCCTTTGGTCTTGTTCCAGCTCGTTTGGATCGATGCCTAAGATTTGCTTCGCGTGGTCGTCGGAGGTGATGCGCTGACCGCGGAGTCGGTTGGCTAGGCGGGCGGTGACGGCGGCGACGCTTCCGGTGAGTTGGGTTGATGTGATCTCGCCTTGTCCCGCGATGCCGTCGGCGTCGGAGAGATTTATGGTGGTCCAGTCGGTGCCGCCGCGGGCGTGGATTTCTTGGAATTCGAGGGAGGTGGGGGACCACCAGATTTCGGAGTTTGATGCGGTTCTGAACATATTGGAATCTTAATGGTTGTACGGTTATGGAATACGTGCCGCGCGGGGCCGTCGGTAAATGTGATGAATGAAAGCGAACAAGAGGCCGTTGAGGCTGAAGTTGTTGAATACTCGCGCCGGGGGGTGATACGGCGCGAAGTTGATCCGGTGCTGCTGCCGGGGGGAGTGAGTGACTATGAGGATGATTCGCTTTATTGGCGGTTGTTTGTGGCTGTGACGTTGCCGCGCCGGGCGATTAATGTAATGGATTCGATGGCACGGTCGATGCGTGCGCTTTCGTATGGGGGCATGCAGCGTCGTCGGCCATCGCGCGGTGAGGTTGCGTTCGACGCGGTTCGTTGGACGGCACCGGAGAATATGCATATCACACTGAAGTTTTTGGGCGATGTTCATCCGGATGATCTGCCGTTGTTGAAGGAGGAGCTGACCGAGGTGGCGGGGGAATCGGCTCGGCTGCATTTGGAGTTGGGCGCGAATGGATGTTTTCCGGGTGAGCGGACGCCGCGGGTGTTGTGGACGGGGATGGATGGTGACTTGCGGCGGATTTCGAGTTTGGCGACGCGGTTGGACGGAGCGATGGCGAAACGTGGTTTTCCGTCGGAGCGTCGGGAGTTCAATCCGCACGTGACGGTGGGTCGAGTTCGGAGCGGGACGCAGTTGCGAGTGTTGGCGGCGATTGGTCAGCGGTGGTTGGAGGCTCGGGCGTCGGATGACGGGAGTAGCGAGGTCTCGGTGCCGGTGGACAAGATAGTTTTGGTGCGGAGTCGTTTTTATTACAACCGGCCGACGCGGTATGAGCCGTTGTATGAGGTTCGGTTGGAGTAGGTCTACCGAGTTCGATGAACCTTCGAGTTCATCCTTGCCACTCCACTGGAATCGAACCGACAATTCGTGCGAAAATTATGAGATATCTGCATTCTCGTCTCTAAACGCTCACTTCCGCGCCTTGAACGATCAATCACCGAACATCCTGCAAGACCAGCCCATGTTGCTGATGGACGAGCCCATTAACCCGTCGCGCGAAGCGCCGGACGCCGCCCGTGTCAACGCTGCGATCTTCGCCGCCAAATGGTCCGGCTACCAAGGGACCGAACCGCAGCATTACCAAGCACACTTCAACGAAATCTGCGAAATCGTCGGACATCCTAATCCTTCCGACGACCTCGACAATCACGATTTCGAGTTCCAACAACCCGCTCCAACCCCGGGCGACCGAAACGGTGTCGCCGATGTGTTCCTGCGCGGGCGGTTCGTCTTGGAGTACAAGAAACCTGGCAAAAACCTCGATGATGCCTACTCGCAGGCGCTCAGGTATCGTGACAGCCTCGGCAATCCACCGCTTCTCATCGTCTCCGACTTCGAAAACATCCGCATCCACACCAACTTCACTGGGACCGTTTCAGACGTCTATACGATTTCTCTTGACGACCTCCGCAATGTCGAAACTCGAGGAAAACGAAAGAGCGCTCTTGGCAAGGAAACCAAGTCTCCCTTATCCGTCTATCAAGTCCTTCGATACTGCTTCTACGAACCCGGCAACCTGAAACCGCCGCAAACGCCCGAACATCTCACGCAGGCCGCCGCCGAGGTCTTTAGGAAAATCTCCGACGAACTCCAAACTTGGAACTCTCGGAAAGACGCTGAAATTGCCCGGTTCCTGTCCCAACTACTCTTCTGCATGTTCGCAAGTGATATGGGACTGTTGAAGAAACAGTTGATGACCGAGTTCACTCAAGATCTTGGCGACAACCCCGCTGTCGTGTTCCCTGCAAGATTGTGCCGACTCTTCGACGCAATGTGCGATGGAGACCCTATCTCCGCACCACCCATCAAACGATTCAACGGAGGCCTTTTCAACGGCAACGCTCACAATCTCGAAATCGGCAGTTCGATCATGCCCTTGATCCGAGAAGCTGACGCATTAGATTGGTCGCAGATCGAACCCGCAATCTTCGGAACGCTTTTCGAACGTATCTACAACCCCGAAAAAAGAGCCCAACACGGAAGGCACTACACCTCGAGAAAAGATATAGAAACTCTAGTCAAACCCGTCGTCATGACGCCCCTTCGACGCGATTGGGACGTCGTCAAATCTGAAGCCCGAGCGGTAGACAGGGAAGAAGCCGCAACCAAAATCCAGGGATTCCTCGACAGACTAGGTGGTGTCCGCATCCTAGATCCCGCATGCGGTTCCGGAAACTTTCTGTACGTGGTGTTAAACCTCTTGCATGGTCTTGAACGCGAAGTCATCACATGGGCGCTTGATTTCGGCATCGATCCGCCTTTACCCCGCGTGCATCCGCGGCAACTTCTGGGCATCGAGATCGACGAATACGCCCACCAAATCGCGAGCGTCGTTGTATGGATTGGACACATCCAAAACGGAGCACGGGTCGGCAACGTCGAAAACCGCGACCCAATCCTCGATCCCCTCGACAACATCGACTGCCGGGATGCGATCATCGACGATACCGGGGACGAACCTAGACCTGCGGAATGGCCCAAAGTCGATTTCATAGTAGGGAATCCGCCGTTCCTCGGCAATTACATGATGCGACAGGAACTGGGCGACGACTACGTTGAGCAGGTCTACGAGGTTTGGTCTGATTCAGTGCCTAGCCGTGCAGATTTTTGCGCCTACTGGTTCGCAAACGCGACGAGGTGCATTGTCGAATCCAGGTACGTCAGAGTTGGTCTACTCGCTACCCAAAACATACGCGGTGGAGATTCGAGGCCGGTTTTGGACACGATCGTTCAGGTCGGAAACATATTCTTCGCCGAATCTGATCGTGATTGGCTTTTGGACGGTGCTTCTGTTCACACGTCCATAATCGGTTTCGATGACGGCACCGAAACTGATTTGGTTTTGGACGGCGAAGATGTCAGCGTTATCCACTCAAACCTGACATCCCGGACCGCAAACCTTACTCTTGCAAAGAGGTTAAAGGAAAACGCGAACATCAGTTTCAAAGGGATCGTTAAACAAGGCCATTTTGAACTTGATGATGCAACCGCACGCAAAATCCTTAACGCGCGAAACCCGCACTCCAAACCCAACAGCGACGTTGTCAAGCCATTCATTAACGCCAAAGACATTGTCGGGTTGCCGAGCAATACATGGATCATCGACTTTGGTAACGCCATAACTGAACTCGAAGCGTCCGACTATATCGAACCTTTCGCCTATATCGAACGACACGTTAAATCCGAACGTCCCCAAATGAGAGGTGAGGAAGGCACTCGGTGGTGGATGCATCAACGTCCTCGTCCGGCTTTTCGTGCAGCGATTACGGGTTTGAGTCGCTATCTCGTAACGCCCCAAGTCTCTAAACACAGGATTTTCAAATGGGTCCCGAGCACGACACTGCCGAGCAACGCTGTCGTCGCATTTGCTCGTGAAGATGATTACTTCTTCGGCGTTCTACATTCACGGCCTCACGAAGTTTGGGCATTGGCGATGGGGACTCAACTCCGGGAAAAAGAATCCGGTTTCCGATACACGCCGACCACTTGCTTCGAAACCTATCCTTTCCCTCATCCATCTGTAGATCAACGCGACGCGATTTCGAACGCCGCAGAAAACTTAGCGCGACGTCGGGAAAATGTGCTGACACCCACGGAATCCACGCCTGACGCGCTACTCCGCGAAATGACCCTCACCAATGTCTACAACAAGAACCAACGTTGGTTGCAACTAGATCACGGAAAACTCGACCGAGCCGTCTTCGACGCGTACGGTTGGACCGAAAATCCTGTTGACCTCGACGACGACACCATCCTCGAACGTCTTCTCGAACTCAACCTATCCCGCGAACCGGCTTGATCTAAGCGCAGTTCTCGGCTAATGATTCTAAAAAGGACCCTGCAAGAACCATAGTGCCTTCGATTGTTTATCCGTGCGTCGAAGCACCGGATTTCACCGAAATTAAGGAGGTTGTGGTGGTAGATTTGGGAATGATGTCGTGGGGGTAGGTTTGAAACCTGTCCCTCCCGGATCGCTGAATTGCGGCGTTGAGTTCGGAGGAATTGGACGAGATGAAGATTACGGATGTTAAGGCTTGGGTTGTTGAGCCTCAGATGCCGGCTTTCGGGAGCACGATGGACCGGGAGTGGACGTTTGTGCGGATCGATACGGATGAGGGGATTTCGGGTTGGGGAGAATCGACGAGTAGTCCTCGGCATGGGAGTTTCTTGACGGCGCAGGCGGTGTTGGCGATGAAGGAGGCGCTGGTTGGTGAGGATCCGGTGAATATCGAGCCGCTTTGGCACAAGCTGTATCGTCGGTATACGTACATGGGTTCTCGGGGATTGCCGACGACGGCGATCAGTGGGATCGATATTGCGTTGTGGGACATCAAGGGCAAGGCGTTGGGTGTTCCGATCTACAAACTTCTCGGTGGGAAGTTTAGGGATGAGGTGAGGTTGTATGCGAATGGTTGGTTTTCTGGCTGTTCGACGCCGGAGGATTATCACGAGGCTGCGAAGAAGGTTGCGGCTTCGGGTCATGAGGCGTTGAAGCTGGATCCGTTTTTGGAGATGCGTCCATATCACACGGCGTATCAGACGGGTCAGATTTCTCAGGATGGGGAGCAGCTTGGGTATGACATTGTCCGAGCGACGCGGGATGCGGTTGGGCCGCAGTTTGAGATATTGATCGATGCGCATGGGCACTACAATGTGCCGTCGGCGATTAGGATCGCAAATAATCTTTACGAGCAGAGTCGGATCGAGTGGTTCGAGGAGCCGTTGCCGCCTGAGGGTTTCGACGGGCTCGAGACGATCCGGGCGCACACGGAGCCGAATATCTGCGTTGGCGAGCGGTTGTTTACTCGGTGGGACTTCTTGCCGGTTTTCAAGCGCAATCTCGCGGACTACATCATGCCGGACATCGTCTGGACGGGTGGGATAAGTGAGATTCGCAAGATTGCGACGATGGCGGAGGCGTTCTACATCCCGATAAGTCCGCACAACGCGATGGGGACTTTGCAGATCGTTGCTGGGGCGCATGTAAGCATGGCGACGGTGAACTTCTATCGTTTGGAGCACTCGGTGGCTTCGATACCCGCGTACAACGCGATGTTGGAGGAGCCGATCGATTTCCACGGGCAGTATGTAATGGTTTCGGGGAAGCCGGGACTTGGTGTTGAGATCAGCATGGATGCGATTGAGAAGTATCTGCATCCGGATTCGCCGCCTGTCTAACCTCCGATTTCGGACCGTCGAAGTCGATGCAGCAGAGATTAGCGAAACGAACGCCGTTTTATTACGGTTGGCTGGTTCTGGGGGCGGCGGGAAGTGCGAACTTCGTGCGGAACGCGGCGGCTAGTCTCACGATTTCGGTGTTTATATACCCGCTCTCGGAGGAGTTGGGTTGGAGCAGGACGCTTATCGCAGGCGCGGCGGCGGCGGGTGGTCTGGTGGCGACGTTCACATCGCCGATTATCGGTCGGATGATCGACCGCTACGGCGCGCGGGCGGTGCTGACTGCGAGCATCGTGGTGCTGTGTGTTTCGACAGCTGCGTTGGCGTGGTCTGACGTGAGTCTGACGGTTATGGGGGCGACGATTCCATGGGTGTTTTACATCGCGTATGGGACGGGGAGAGTGATATTCGCGAGTCCGGTGCAGATCGGGACGGCAGTGGTCGTATCTCGGTGGTTTATTCGGATGCGGGGTCGGACCAACGGTATCTTGGGGTTGTCGCACTCGGCGGGAATGGTGCTGTTTCCGCTGATCGCCTCGATAGTGATCGCGCAGAGCGGGTGGCGGGACGCATGGTTCGTGTTGAGCGTGATGGTATTTGTAGTGGCGTTGTTGCCGGTTGCATTGCTGATATCGGAGCAACCGGAAGACCTTGGTTTGCGTCCGGATGGGGATGAAGCGGACACGGATGAAGATGGAGATATCGGGGGTGCCAAGGATGCATCGTCGGTAGAGGTCAACTGGACGTCCGAGGATGCGATGCGGACCCCAGCGTTGTGGTTGTTGGCGCTGGCGACCGGGATGATGTTCTTCATGCACTCTGGGTCGAACACGCACGCGGCGGCGTTCTTTCAGGATCAGGGACTCGGAGCGGTCACCGCAGGTGTCAGTATCAGTTTGAATGCGATATTTCTCGGGATCAGCAGCTTGGTGTGGGGTCGGATCGTGGAGCGAGTCCCAGCGCGGTTTGTGATGGCCGCGGTGGCGTTGAATTTGGCTATCGGGGCGTTTCTGTTTACCTTGACTGACAGCACAGCGGAGGCGTTGGTGTTCTCGGCTCTGTTCGGGTTCGGTCTTGGCGGGATGCTCGTGGTGCCGCCGGTAGCGTATGCGGACTACTTTGGTAGGAGTTCGCTGGGTACGATACGAGGTATCACTGAGCCGTTCACTACGTTGGGGATGGCGGTCGGCGTAATGATTCCCGGCCTAATATTTGACTTCGTGTCCGGTGCCAGTTATTTGCCGTTTTTCTTCGGCGCGGGGTTCGTTGGGATACTCGCCATGGCGGCGTCGTTGATGGCCACCAAACCGGTTGCGCGGGTGGTTTTGAACTAGGATGTGAAGGATTTTGAAGGATTGGAAGGATGGGCCTCCCCCTAGCCCCCTCCTGAAGGAGGGGGATTCGTGTTGGTGCGGGTAACATGAACGCAGGAGTTGCACGATGAAGATAACGGACATCAATGCATACGTGGTGACGCCTCCGGGTCACGGCTACGGCGGACCGAACGAGCGGCAGTGGACGTTTGTGAGGATCGACACCGATGAGGGGATTCACGGCTGGGGCGAGTGTACGAACTATCCGGGTGGCGGGAGCTTTCTGACGGCGCGGGCGGTGCTGGGCATGAAAGAGGTGCTGATAGGCGAGGACCCGACGAATATCGAGCCGTTGTGGCATCGGTTGTTCCGTCGGTATTCGTACATGAGCTCACGCGGGTTTGCGTCGACGGCGATAAGCGGCATCGACATCGCGCTATGGGACATCAAGGGCAAGGCGTTGGGTGTGCCGGTCTACGAGTTGCTGGGCGGTAAATTCAGGGATGAAGTGCGGTTGTATGCGAATGGATGGTTCCCGAACTGCACGACGCCGGAGGATTATCACGAGGCGGCGAAGAAGGTCGTTGCGAATGGGCATGAAGCGATGAAGTTGGACCCGTTCAATGAGATGGTTCCGGTTCATACCCGCTATACCGACGGGGTGATTTCTCACGAAGGCGAGCAGCTAGGCTACGACATCGTGCGTGCGGTGCGAGAGGCTATCGGACCTAACCGCGAAATCCTGATCGATGCGCACGGCAACTTCAACGTGCCGACAGCGATCCGGCTCGCCAACACTCTGCACGAGCAATCGACGATCGAGTGGTTCGAGGAGCCGATACCACAGGAGAGTTTCGACGCTCTTGCGACGGTCCGTCAGAACACGGTTCCGAACATCTGCGTGGGCGAACGGCTCTACACGCGGTGGGATTTCCTGCCCGTGTTCCTACGCAATCTAGCCAACTACATCATGCCCGACATCGTGTGGACCGGGGGCATCAGCGAGATGAAGAAGATCGCATCAATGGCGGAAGCGTTCTACATCCCCATCAGTCCGCACAACGCCATGGGCTCGATACAGATCGTGGCGGGCGCGCACGTGTGCATGTCGACGGTGAATTTCTACCGGTTGGAGCACGCTATCGCGTTCATCCCGATGTACCAGGCGATGCTGGAGGAGCCGATCGATTTTCACGGGCAGTATGTGAAGGTGTCGGGGAAGCCAGGGTTGGGGGTAGAGGTTTCGTTGGAGGCTATGGAGCGGTATCGGGCAGAGGGGTGGGAGGGGTAGGAGCGGTCAGCTGAAGTGGAAATTGCAGTGGTTCAATCTGCATGGATAGGCAGGATGGGGTTTTGGTCTAAAATAATGGATCGATTCTACGATGAATTGGCAGGGGAACACTACATGGAGCCGAGAAATCTAACGACTAAAGAGATATTTCAAGGCGACAATGTATACGTTGTGCCTCGATATCAGAGGCTGTACGTCTGGAATGAGCAAGATCAGTGGTCGCCCCTATGGGAGGACGTAACCCAGATCGCTGATGACTTGGTTGAACATGCGAAAAGGCGGGGATTGTCGGCAATCGACACTGATGCTTCAGAGTCGCATTTTTTCGGCACATTAGTCCTTAAAACCAGTGGGTACACGCCAGATTTGACGAGGAAATGGCGAGTGATCGACGGTCAGCAACGCTTGACGACCATGCAACTGATGATGTCCGCCGTCGCTGGTCACTTGACTGACCATGGCCTCCACGAACAAGCGACCCCAATGATTAGGTTGATTACGAACGATCCGCAAGTGAAATCGTTTTCGCCCCAGAAAGTGAAGATCACTCATGGGAGTGATCATTACGATGGCTTCGTTGAAGCGATGGACCCTTGCGCTGAGAAGGAGCAGATCAGTGGTTCCATGGGTGATTGCTATCGGTTTTACAGCCACTCTACCCGCACATGGTTCAAGCACCGAGACGTATCAGAGGCAATACTCGCAGCAGCGTTGACGACCGCAATAATTGTCAAATTGAGGGTAGTAGGAATCTACTTGGACGCACATGAAGAGGAACACAAAATATTCGAAGCTCTCAACGCTCGAGGCGAACCTTTAACCGAGTGGGACAAGATCAAAAACTTCATGCTCCACAAAGCCGACGACCAACCAAGTGTCAACCAAGATGAGTTTTTCGATCGCTACCTTGACACCTTCGATCAAGATTGGTGGCGAGAAGAGGTCGGGCGCGGTGTGGGTATACGTCCTCGTTCTGACGTTTTCGCGGACTATTGGCTTGAGTCCAAAACGGCGAAGGCAGTCGGCGCAAGAAGAGTGTTTCGCGAATTTCAGAACTACATCAACAAACGTCCTGGCAGTTTGATTGATGCTGGAAAAGAACTGATAAAGGACGCCGAGTATTTCAAGACGTATGGACAGCGCCAAGTTCCGGAAACCTCGGCCGAACGTCGATTCCATAATCGACGACTTTCGATCAACATCGGAGCGTGGTGGCCTTTGATCTTGGAATTGAACAGAGTGTTTGATGAGCTTGATTGCGATGATAAGGTTCGAGCCGAGTGTTTCAGACACCTAGAAAGCTTCTTGGTGCGAAGAGTAGTCGTTGGTCGCCAAGCTCGCAGCTACGACCAAGTCGGGTTCGAAGTTTTGAATGATATTCGTTCGGAGTGGGTCGATCGTAACAACTTGGGAGATGTAGTCCGACGCCGCTTCATAAGATACACGCGGGCGGGCAACATATGGCCAGACGATGCGGCCGTCCATCACGCAGTGATGTCTCGAGAAATGCCGAGAAACGTCAGGAAGCTGGTCTTGGAAGCGATCGAAACCTGCCTGATTCCGCAAAATGCAGGTTACCAAGCTTTTGCGTCAGGGCTAGAAGTCGAGCATTTGATGCCGCTAGGTTGGAAGTCTGAAGATTGGCCGATGGATGAGGGTGATTATGATGAGAGCGAAGCAAACTTACCACGAGACGATTTGATTCAAACGCTTGGTAATTTGACCTTGATCAACGGCGGGCTGAACAAACAGCTGAGCAATCGTTCCTGGCGAAACAAACGCGAGTTGATCGCTAAATCGGACAATCTGTTTATGAACAAAAAGCTGTTAGAAGACGCGCCCGAACGTTGGGACGAAGCCCAGATTAAACGACGCGGGCATTGGATGGCCGACATGGTATGCAAGATCTGGCCGCGCCCTGCCAATACGACGTAATCGCGATACTAGATTTTCAGTGTGTACCCAAGGTTAACGCCCTTCACCATCATCGCGCAACACTGAAGCCGTTACGCGCTCGCTGTCGGTTGAACCGTGCGCACTGAGATAGAGTGCTAAGGCCCTTGCCGCCGTGTTCCAGCGTTACACCCACTACTTCCCCGTCTTCACTGACGTGCGCGATCAAGTTCTCGGCGATGTCGTAGCCTTCGTTGGCGATCTGGGAAGTGCCGATGTAGGGGGTATCAGTCTGTGGGAAATATTGAATTCTATTTCCATGATGTCGGTCTATTAACTCGGCTCGCCGTCGTCGCGGAGAACAGTAGTGGGTGCTAGTGGTTCCCGGTCAGCGATGTACCGACTTAGGTACGGTGCGAGCACTTCGGTGGCGTTTTCTAGAGTGATGCTGACCACTTCGGCGTTTGCGTCGAAAAACGCGACCAATCGGTCTGCGACTGGTTGACCGTCGCTGCCGGGTTGTCCGTTGCCGATGTCTAGGGTGTCACTTTCTGGATCGTAGGAGATTTGGAGTTTCATGGTCTGCCCCATTCCTTCAACTTGGTGCGATCAGGCTTTGCGGGCGTCGGCTATTTCTAGGGTAATGCTCGGGCATCCCCTGCGAGGTCGTTACGCTGCCTCGCGTCCCCTTCGCGCAGCGAAGGGGAGGTAGGTTCATCCCGGTTACCCAGCCCTCTGGATTCCGGCTTTCGCCGGAATGACGATAAAACGTGCGGTATGCCGTTAAGGACGGCTCACCCCACCGGAAAATCTGCGTAAGTTACGATGCCTTGGCCGAGGTTTGCGTATTCGCGGTCCCAGCGTTCTTGGATGTTGGCGCGCCATGTGAGAGCGGCGGTTTCTAGTTCGGTGGCTAGGTCTGGGAGTTGATTGGCTAGGTTGGTGGATTCGGAGATGTCGGTTGATAGGTCGGAGAGGTGGATGTGGGTTTGGGGTTCGTCTTCTTCTACTAGGACGCCGTCGATGACTAGTTTGTAGTCGCCTCGGCGGATGGCGGTTTGGCCGTCGAGTTCCCAGTGGAGGTCGCGTTCGGGGAGGTCGGTACCAGTGGAGAGGAGGTCTAGGATGCTGGTGCCGTCGAATTCGCCGGTTTCGTCGGTGGGGGCGGTGCCATCGGCGGTGTGGAGCGCGGTTGGGACGATGTCCATGGAGGCGCAAGGAGTCCCAACGACTTGTCCGCCGGGGATGCGGGCGGGGTAGTGGACGATGGCGGGCATGCGGATGCCGCCATCGAAGAGGCTGAATTTGTGGCCTTTGAGTCCGCCGGAGGTGCCTCCGTAGTACGGGTCGAGGGTGCCGTCGAGCCAGTTCCGGGTTTCGCGGGACGGGCCGTTGTCGGAGACGAAGAAGGTCAGGGTGTCGTCGGTTTCTCCGAGGCGGGTGAGTTCGTTCATGATGGCGCCGATGGCGTCGTCGATGGCGGAGATCATGGCGGCCATGATGCGTCGATCCCAGGGCAGGTGTGCGAAGCGCTCGGTGTATTTCGCGGGTGCGTGCATGGGGTAGTGCGGCGCGTTGAAGGGTGCGTAGAGGAGGAATGGTTTGCCGGATTCGCGCTTTTCGGCGACCATTGCTCGGAGGCGCTCGATGGCTTTTTCGGCGATCAGTTCGGTGAAGTATTCGCTGTCGTGCCAGACTTCTTCGTTGTTTTCCCAAAGGTCGTGAGTGGGATTGATGCCGGGTCCGGGCCGGTTGGCGCCCCAGTAGTAGATGTGGGAATAGAAGTCGATACATCCGGCTAGGAAACCGAACCAGTAGTCGAAGCCGTGGCTGTGCGGTCGGCACTCGTCGGTTAGACCGAGGTGCCACTTGCCGACCATGGATGTCTGGTAGCCGCGGTCTTTGAGGAGGGATGAGATTGTTGGTGTCGAGTTCGGCAGACCGGATGCGGTTCGGTGCCCTTGCAAGATGGCTCGGACGCCCGCGTTTCCGGGGTAACGGCCGGTGAGTAACGCGGCGCGGGAAGGGCTGCAGACGGGGCTGTTGGAGTACCAGTCGGTGAATCGGACACCGTTGGCGGCGAGGTCGTCGAGGTTGGGTGTTCGGAAGTCGGTTGCGCCCATGCACGACAGATCGCCATAACCTTGGTCGTCGGTCATGAAGACGATGATGTTGGGGCGTTGGTCAGGATTGGTTGGCACGGATCACCTCGTTTATGGACACATCTAATTCCGCCGGTACTACGGGGCAATAATAATTGCCTTGATGCACGAAGGGGCAGGTTGCCCCTTCCGTTTGCGGGGTCTCGTGCGCCCCCTGCGTGTGTCGCTTCGCTGCCACGCGTCCCCCTCGTTGCGCGAAGGGGATGGGCAGGTTTCAAACCTGCCCCTACTGTTTTTCGCCGTCGTCGAAGGCGATGACGGGGTCTTCAGGCGGTGCCATGTCGCCGAAGAATGCGCTGGCGAGGTTCGAGAAGTCGGGTTCTGCCTCGTCGCTGGCCTCGTCGTCGTCGCCGGAGAAGCCGATGGAGAGGTTTGCGGCATCGCTGTCGACGTTGAATGCTGCGAGGGATGCTGCAATGTCGTCGCCGGCGATAGCTGCGAGAGCTTCTTCCCAACCTTGAGTGACAGGTTGAGCTGGCACCGTTGCGGGGTCGGGCAGTCCGAGCAGTTCGCGACCTTCGGGAGAGCGGTCAAGCCGTGCGGGAATCATCCGTCCGATGATGACGTTCTCTTTGAGTCCGGTCAATCGGTCAACGCTGCCCTGCAATGCGGCGTCGGTGAGGACGCGTTCCGTTTCTTGGAACGACGCCTTGGCCAAGAAGCTGTGGGACATCAACGAAACCCGGCTGATCCCGAGCAGGACGGGTGATGCAGTTGCAGGTTCGCCGTTCTGTTCGCGGACTTCCTCGTTGGCTTGCAGGTACTGCGAGCGGTCAACGATCTCGTCGATCAGCAGCTTCGAGTCACCAGTGGTTTCGATCCGCACCTTTTGGAGCATCTGACGCACAACGACTTCGAAGTGCTTGTCATGCACTTTCACACCTTGCGAGCGGTAGACACGTTGCGCCTCTTCGACGAGGTAGCGCTGGACCGCTTCGATTCCACTGATGCGGAGGATGTCGTGTGGGTTCCTGGTGCCGTCGGTCAACTGCTCTCCGGGTTCGATCTCCTGGCCTTCGGAGACGAGGATGTCGGCGTTGCTCTGCGGCATGTACTCTCGTTCGGCGGTCTCGTGCCAGACGATGCGTATGTCGTCGTCGATGCTTTCGACCTCGCCAGAGATCTGTGAAACCAGGTCTTCAGGCAATGCGAGCGCGCCGTCTTCGCCCATCGCGTCGCGCCGACCTGCCGCGGTCAGCGACAGGAGGGCGGAACCAGCGTCGACCCAATCGCCGACTGCGACCGCGGATCGGTAACCGGCGGGGATTTTGACGTTTTCGTGGTAGGTCTCCACGTTTTCAACTGCGACGATGAGGCTGCCTTGCGCGTCACGGAAGCGGACAGTGCCCGGGATCTCTGACAGGATCGCGGGTGATTTCGGGTTGCGTGCTTCGAACAGCTCTTGAACACGGGGGAGGCCGGTCGTGATGTCGCGGTCGCTAGCGATACCTCCGGTGTGGAAGTTACGCATCGTGAGCTGGGTTCCCGGTTCTCCAATCGACTGGGCGGCGACAATGCCGACGGCTTCGCCGATCATCGAGGGGCGGTTGTCTGCGAGCATGCTTCCGTAGCATTTTGCGCAGATACCGCGCTCCAACATGCATGAGACCGGCGACCGTATTTCGAGTTCCTCGAATCCGGCAGCGGCGATGCGGCGGGCCAGTTCGATGTCGAAGAGGTCGTCTGGAGTGGCGATGATCTCACCGGTTTCCGGGTCAACGACGTCGCTGACGGTGTATCGACTGAAGATGCGTTCTTCGAATGGCAGGTTGAGCGCGCGTGATGCCTCGGCGGAAATCGTCATTCCTATGGGTGTGCCGCAGTCGCGTTCGTTGATGATGACGTTCTGCGCGGCATCGGCCATGCGTCGGGTGAGGTATCCGGCTTCGGCGGTCTTGAGCGCGGTGTCGGCCAAGGCTTTACGTGAACCGTGCGTCGATGCGAAGAACTCGTGGACCGACAGGCCTTCCGAGAAGCTTGCCTCGATGGGTACATCGATGATGCGACCGCGCGGGTTGGACATCAATCCACGCATGCCGGCCATCTGCTTGATCTGCGCCAAGTTACCCTTCGCGCCGGAGTCCGACATTGCGAATACTCCGTTGTATTCGGAAAGGTGCTCCTTTACCGCGTCGGTAACGCGGTCGGAAGTTTCGTTCCAAGTTTCGATGGTGGCGGTGTACTTTTCTTCGTCGGTGATGACGCCTTCTTCGTACATCCGCTGGAGTTCAACGACCTGGGCGCGACCGTTTTCGAGGATCTCTTGCTTCTCGGGAGGCGGTACAGCGTCCCTGATCGCGATGGTGGTTCCGGAGCGCGTTGCGTATTCGAAGCCTAGTCGCTTCATTTCGTCGAGGACGATGGCGGTGCCGGCGTTGCCCAATTCGCTGTAGCAGCGGTGGACGACGGCGTCGATTTCGTCTTCGCGCATGACGTAGTTGTGGAATCCGAGCGATTCGGGCATCATCTCGTTGAAGATGGTGCGACCAACGGTCGTCTCTATCCAGCCGTGCGGTTGATCAATGGTTACCGGTTCAGATGCGGTTGATTCGGTCCATACTCGGGTGCCGCCGGAGACACGGACGCGGATGCGGTCTCGCAAGCCGATCTCGCTTGTTTCTTCGGCGTAGCGCGCTTCTTGCAAGCTTCCGAAGTACTTGACGTCAGCGTGACCGTTCGTCGTCGACGCCCCGTTCCGGGGTGCGAAATCTACCGCGAGTACATCGGCCGACACGGGCACCGCGGTGTCCATGACCGGTCCGGTCATGTAGTAGAGGCCGAGGAGCATGTCGAGCGTCGGCGATACGATCGGCGAACCGGAACGAGGTGCGAGCATGTTACTGGTGCTGAGCATTAGCGTCTTCGCCTCGTTGATGGCGCCTGGCGAAAGCGGTATGTGTACGGCCATCTGGTCGCCGTCGAAGTCGGCGTTGAAGGCGGTGCAGACCAATGGGTGAAGCTGTATCGCCTTGCCTTCTACGAGTTTCGGGAAGAATGCTTGGATACCGAGTCGGTGGAGCGTGGGTGCGCGGTTGAGCAGCACCGGGTGACCGTCCACGACCTTTTCGAGGGTGTCCCAAACTTCGTCATCGGCTTGTTCGGCACGACGCTTTGCAGTTTTGATGTTGTGTGCGTGGCCTTCAGTGATCAAGCGGTTCATGACGAACGGCTTGAACAGTTCCAACGCCATCTCCTTGGGGATGCCGCATTCGTCGAGCTTCAATTGCGGACCAGAAATGATGACCGCTCGACCGCTGTAGTCGACGCGCTTTCCGAGCAGGTTCTGTCGGAAGCGGCCCTGCTTGCCGCGCAACAGGTCTGTGAGGGACTTTAGCTTGTGATTGTGGCGTCCCATGATGGCGCGACCGCGTCGACCGTTGTCGATCAGTGCGTCGACGGCTTCCTGCAGCATGCGTCGCTCGTTGCGGACGATGATGTCAGGAGCCGAGAGTTTCAGCAGATGGCTCAGGCGGTTGTTGCGGTTGATGACGCGGCGATAGAGATCGTTAAGGTCGCTCGTCGCGAAGCGGCCGCCATCGAGTTGCACCATGGGGTGGAGTTCAGGCGGCAGAACCGGCAGAACTGTGAGGATCATCCATTCCGGTTTGTTGCCGCTGGTGCGGAACGCTTCGACGACGCTCAAGCGCTTGACTGCTTTCGCACGCCGCTGACCGGAGGTGTTACGGATGGTTTCGTTCAATTCGGCGTTGATCTCATCAAGGTCGAGATTCCTGAGGAGTTCAAGGATGGCGTCTGCGCCCATTCCGGCCTCGAATACGTTTCCGAAGAGGTCCTTCAGCTCGCGGTATTCTGCCTCGTTCAACTCGGTTTTGATATGAAGGCCTTCGGCACGCTCGATCTTCCGAGCGATGTCCTGTTCGAACAGGACCCTGTAGTGGGCGAGCTTGATTTCGATCTCGTCTTGCATCGAAGCGCCTTGGGGGGCGTTCGGGATTGCTTCGGCGTCGACGCCCAGGGTGTTGTGCAGGTCGACGATACGTTCGATGAGCATCGCCAAGAACTCTTCGTCTTGTTCGCTAACGTTGTATTGGATCCGCTCTTCCTGAATGCGTCCCAATTCTTGTTCGCGATACTCGGTGAGTTCGGCAATGGCCTGCAGGCGCGCCTCTGCATCTACGCTCGTGATGATGTAGCACGAGAAGTAGAGGACACGTTCGAGATTGCGGGGAGTGATGTCCAGGATGATGCTCATCCGGGACGGAGTTCCCTTGGAGAACCAAATGTGGGCGACTGGCGCGGCCAAGTTGATGTGACCCATCCGTTCGCGTCGCACGGATGCCCGGGTCACCTCGACCTTGCACTGGTCGCACACGAAGCCCTCGCGCCGCATGCGCATGTCACGCTGTCGCTTGTACTTTCCGCAGTAGCACTCAAAGTCGCGCGTGGGACCGAAAATGCGCTCGCAGAAAAGGCCATCACGCTCGGGCCGGAGTGTGCGGTAGTTGATCGTCTCCGCTTTTTTTACCTCTCCCCACGACCATTTCCTGATGATCTGAGGCGATGCGATCGAGATCTTGATCGCGCGAAAATCGTTGTCCGTTGTCGGGGCCGATTGTTGTAGGGGTGTAAATGCCATTCCGTGAAACCTCGTTTAGTCGCGTGCGCGACTTTGTGTCGCCAACGGGGGCGGGAGGATGCGGTGAACGCGGCATCCTCCTAGGGGTTATTCGTCGGTAGATTCGTCGTTCGATTGTGTTTCGCCATCTTCGAACGCGCCGTTCTCTTCGTTCTCTTCGGTGTCCTCGAAGTCGACATCGAATTCCAATACCGGAGGCGGCAGTTCGGTGCCGATATCCATCACGTCCCCGCCAAATGCGGCGATGTCGGTTTCGTCCTCGAAGTCGACACCGGCGATCGCTATCTGCTCGCCAACTGCGTCTTCTTCGTCGCTGCTGGAATCGCCGATCATCGAGATGTCCAAACCCAAGCCTTGCAGCTCGTGGATGAGGACATTGAACGATTCGGGGACATCGGCAGAAACCACTGACAGGCCCTTGACGATGGCTTCGTATGCGAGAACTCGGCCTTTGATGTCGTCGGATTTGATGGTGAGCACTTCTTGGAGGGTGTGCGGAGCGGAGTACGCCTCTAACGCCCAAACCTCCATTTCGCCGAAGCGTTGGCCTCCAAATTGAGCTTTGCCGCCCAACGGTTGCTGGGTTATCAGCGAGTAGGGGCCTGTTGACCGGGCGTGCATCTTGTCTTCGGCCAAGTGAATGAGCTTCATCATGTAGATGCTGCCGACAGTGACCGGTTGGTCGAAGCGTTCACCGGTGCGGCCGTCGAAGAGCGTCTGCTTGCCAAGGACGGGTGCGGCGTTGCCGACTTCGCGGTCGAGTCGGCGCGCGACCTCAAGGAGGCCGTCGCGGTCGAGTCCTTCCACATTCTGTCCTGCAACTTCGATCAACCAAATTCTCATGCATGCTTCGCTGGCTTTGCCCGCGTATTCGGTTGTGTAGTTGCGCAATTCGTCATAGTCGTAGCCGCGTGATGCGAGCCACTGATGGACTGTTTGGTGGTCGATTTCACGGTCATCGATGTCGCGATGGTTTCTGGCGTTGGCGGCGGAAACGAACCAGGCGCGCGCCAGTTCATCTTCGATCGCGATTTCGCTGGCGCTGTCGAACACTGGAGTGATGGCAGAGAAATCGAGTTCCCTGGCTGCCCAGCCCAGATGGGTCTCTAGCAGTTGCCCGAGATTCATCCGTGATGGCACACCGATCGGGTTAAGTACGATGTCTAGAGGGGTGCCGTCTTCCATGTGCGGCATGTCTTCGCGGGGTAGGATCATTGCCACGACGCCTTTGTTGCCGTGGCGGCCTGCCATCTTGTCACCCTGCATGATCTTGCGCGTGTGTGCGACCCAAACTCGCACCATCATCGAGACGCCGGGCGGCAATTCGTCGCCGTCTTCCTTCTTGCTGACGCGCACCTTGATGACCTTGCCCTTTTCGCCGTGGGGCACACGCAGGCTGGTGTCTTTGGTGTCGCGGGCTTTCTCGCCGAAGATGGCTCGGAGGAGCTTCTCTTCCGCGGTCAGTTCCGTCTCACCCTTCGGGGTCACCTTGCCGACGAGGATGTCGCCGGGTCCGACCCAGGTACCGGGTATGACGATGCCCTCTTCGTCGAGGTTTGCCAAGTTGGTTTCACCGACGTTGGCGATATCGCGGGTGATTTCTTCCGGGCCGAGTTGTGTTTCGCGAGCTTCGACTTGGTGCTTCTGGATGTGCGTCGAGGTGAAGCGGTCGCCTTTTACTAGGTCCTCGCTCAGGATGATGGCGTCCTCGAAATTGCCGCCGCCCCAGCTCATGAAGCCGACGAGCACGTTCTGGCCAAGAGCCAGACGACCTCCGTCGGTGGATGAACTATCTGCGATGGCTTGCCCTTCGGTGACCTGCTGACCCTTGATTACGATCGGGTGCTGGTTGATGCACGTGCTCTGGTTCGAGCGCTCGTAGCGGATCAGCGGGTACTTGTGATTATTGCCATCTTCCTCGGTGACAACGATCTTGTCGCTGGTCACGGAAGTAACGATGCCGTCGGTCGCGGCTCGGACCACCTGTCCGCTGTCTAGTGCGGCTCGGGACTCAATGCCGGTTCCGACGATTGGCGCTTCGGGTCGCACCAACGGTACGCCTTGCCGCTGCATGTTGGAACCCATTAGGGCTCGGGTAGCGTCGTCGTGCTCGAGGAATGGTATGAGTCCGGCCGAGACGCTAACGATCTGCGACGGTGAAACATCGACGTAATTGACATCTTCAGGGCGAGCCTTGACGTATTGCTCGCCGCCGGTTCGGCAACGGACGACGCCGCGCAGCTGGCCGAGCGCGTCAACGGGCGTGGTCGGTTCGCCGATCAGCACCTCTTCTTCTTGGTCAGCCGACAGGTATTCGATGTCTTCGGAGTGCAACGAGATGTACGGCCGGACTTCGAGCTCTTGCTCGCCGAGCCGTCGCAATCGACGTGCGAGATCTTCGTCGATTGCCTCTTCAGCTTCGGCGACGATGGTCTTGCGGCTCTTTTCGCGGACTCCTTGTACCAGGGTGCGCCCGATCAAGTCGTCTGATCGGTTCGAAATGGTTGTGCGGACCTTGCGGTAGGGTGTCTCGACGAAACCGAATTTGTTGACTTTGGCATAGGTTGCAAGTGAACCGAGCAATCCGATGTTCGGACCTTCGGGGGTTTCGATGGGGCATATGCGGCCGTAGTGCGAGTGGTGAACGTCGCGAACATCGAAGCCGGCGCGGTCTCGAGTTAAACCACCGGGGCCGAGCGCCGAGAGGCGTCTTTTGTGGGTAAGTTCTGACAGCGGGTTGGTCTGGTCCATGAACTGCGACAGCTGAGAGCCGCCGAAGAACTCTTTGACTGCGGCACCAACGGGGCGGATGTTAATCAACGCAGCGGGGGTTGTCTCTCCGGGGTGCGTCGTCATGCGTTCGCGTACGACGCGTTCCATCCGAACCAGGCCGACTCGGATTTGGTTCTGAATCAGTTCGCCAACGGTGCGGACGCGTCGGTTGCCCAAATGGTCGATGTCGTCGGGGACCGCTTCGCCGTTGTTAACCTTGATCATGCGTTTGATGATGTTGACAAAATCGAGTTTGGTTAGCGTTCGTCGAGAGAGTTCAACATCGACATCGATGCGCCGGTTGAGCTTGTAACGTCCGACATCGCCGAGGTCGTAACGTCGTGAATCGAAGAACATCTGGTGAACCAAACGCCTCGCACCTTCGACGGTGGCCGGTTCGCCGGGTCGCATGCGCTTGTGGAACTCTTTGAGCGCATCTTCTTCGTCTTTCGCGTCGGCGTCGGAAATCCAAGTCGAGCGGATGAAGTCTCTGACATCGGAATCTTCCTCGCCGCCAGTCGGGTCGCCAAAAACCTCGAGCATTGCAGCGAGCGAGTCGAGTTTTAGCGGATTTTCCGTGTTCTCTTCGGTACCGTCGTCGACGGCGGCAATCGCGCGAAGCAAGGTGGTTACCGGCAATTTACGTTTACGGTCGACCTTTGCGAACAGGATGTCTCGGTTGCTGGTCTCGAGTTCGACCCACGCTCCGCGGTATGGGATGAGTTTGACGCTGCACAAGCGGTTGCCGGTTGCCGGGTCGTCGCCCAAGGAGTAATAGGCACCGGGCGAGCGAACAAGCTGTGAAATGACCACGCGCTCGGCCCCGTTGATGATGAACGTTCCGTTCTTAGTCATCTTCGGCATGTCGCCGAAGAAGATCGTCTGCTCTTTGATCTCGTCAGTTTCGTTGATTTTCAACTCGATCGTGACGTGCAGAGGCACGTTGTACGTGACCTCGCGTTCGCGACATTCCTCTTCAGTGAACTCTGGTTCGAGGATCTCATGTTCGGTGAGACTCATCTCGTACTTCGGGTTGTCGGAAGAGTAGTCGGTTATCGGCGAGATTTCCTTGAACAGCTGTCGAAGGCCATCTCCGAGCAACCACGCGAATGAATCTTTCTGGACTTGGATCAGGTCCGGCATGTCGGTCGGCACTTTGGTGTCGCCGAAGGTGCGGTACGCGCGGCCTTTGCCGCTGGCGGTCAACGCAGGTGAAATTGCCATTCAGTTCTCCTCGAGCAGGTGGAATCCAAAAAGCGACCAGTTGTCCTAGGTCGCGAGGAATTGGATTCGGCACCGATGACGGATTGCGGCTCAGTCCTAATGCGCGCGGAAAAGCGCAGACCCTCGCCGGGATTTTTCCCAACTCCGGATGCGCTATGGGATGCCCAAGATGGGCGTGACCGCGGATTACGTGCACTATCTTAATAGTACGGGTAAAACGGCGGATTGTCTAGGTTCTTTTCGCGCGATTCGCTGTAATTTCCCAAATGCTCGCGGGCCAGATGCTCGGTCTGGTCGATCCTCCAGTCAAGCCGCGCTCAATCGCCCGTCGAGGGCCGGCCGGCGCCGGTCTCGGTTCGCAATGGTCGATCTTTCAAGAAAAGCACGACCACTACCGATGTCAGCAAGATGAAAAAAGTCACCAGGAACACTCCCGAAACTGAAGATGCAAGGGCCTCTCGCAACCCGGAGAGCAGGGAATCTGCGACAACGCCCGAAGAACCCAGCTGCGACGTCAGGGAGTGGAGCGCGTCTGGGTTCACAATCGTTGCAGGATTTTCCGACAACTCCGCAATCTTTTCTTCGCCTAACGCGTCTCGCAATTGAGGCGGTAGTTTGTCCTTGAGCTGTGATTGGAAAGTGTTGGTCATGTACGCTCCCAACACCGCCAATCCCAGTGAACCGCCCATGGAGCGAGCGAACTGCGCGGCCGACGTAGCAACGCCAAGGAATCGATGTTCAACGGAGTTTTGCACCGCAATCGTGAACGACGGGAACGTGAATCCGAGACCAAATCCCAGCGCCACGATGAAACTGATTGCAAGTCCGTACGGCGTTGATGTAGACATGGTGGACAGTAGAAAAACGGCGGTGGTCATGAGCACCACGCCGAACGTGGCCGGTATTCGATAGCTACCGATGCGGGAAACGAGCTGGCCGGATATCGCAGCTCCGGTCACGATGCCGAGCATCATGGGCGTAAGGAAGCTACCGCTGCTGGTCGCAGATGCTCCCAACACGCCTTGGAAGAAGAGCGGGATGAAGATGATGGCCGAGAACATGCCGAAGCCGGTTATGAAGACCGCGAGCAACGCCACGCTGATCACGCGATTCTTGTAAATCTCGAGCGGCATGATGGGATTTGGGTGACGCAACTCGGTGAAGATGAACGCGACGAGGAATATCGCAGATGCCGCGAATAATCCGATGATTATCGGGGATGACCACGAGTATTCGACACCAGCCAGCGACAAACCGAGCAACAGAGGCACCACCGTCAAGACGAGCGTGACGATGCCCACAACGTCAATCGAACGATCCATCACGTCGGGTTCCACGCGTGGGAAGAATCGCAACATCAACAGCACTAGCGCGATGCCGATGGGCAGGTTGATGTAGAAGATCCAGTTCCACGACAGCGTGTCGGTAAGGAAACCGCCCAGCGTCGGTCCGATGACGGAGGACAATCCGAAAACTGCGGCTACGACTCCTTGGATTTTCCCTCTTTCTGACGGTGCGAAAAGATCGCCAACGATAACGAACGCCAACGATAGTAAAACGCCGCCGCCCATCCCTTGAAAGGCCCGAAACGCGATCAGTTGATCCATCGAAGTTGCGGTACCTGATGCGAAAGAACCGATCAAAAAGAGTATCAATCCGAGCAGATAGAAGAATTTTCGACCGAATATGTCTGACAGCCGACCGACAACCGGCACCGTAATCGTCGAAGCAACGATGTAGGCTGTGGTGACCCAGGTGTAGCGGTCGAAACCGCCGAGCTCGGCGATGATTCGTGGCATCGCGGTTCCAACGACAGTCTGGTCGAGTGCGGCTAGGAACAATCCGGTCATGGCGCATGCCATCGTGATCACGATTTGGCGGCGAGGTAGACCTGACTGCGATTCGCTGTGTGCCATTGATTCTCCGTTAGATTTGCCGGTGGCAGATTAACCTTAAACTATCGGGACTTCTGAATTCAGTCCTTCGATTACCACGGTTAAGGGGCGCGTGCGATGGTTATGAAAACCATTTACATCCGCGGAATGACATGTGCCGCGTGTGTCTCACACGTTACCGACGCGATTTCATCAGTCCCCGGCGTCGAATCGGCGGAGGTGTCGCTCGCCACCAATTCGGCGAACATCAACTTCGCGGGCACTGACGCCGTTGCAAATGAAGGTGGCAACGAGATATTCGAAGCCATCTCGGCCGCCGTGGGCGACGCTGGTTACGGTGTAGATGTGCCGGCTGCGGTGGATGTGGAGGGTGGCGCATCGGATCGCTCTCACGGGTCAAGGTTCGAAGCGCAAAGATCGGAGCTGCTGGCGATTCGAAACAGCGCGATCGTCAGCATAACGGCCATGGCGTTGATGATGGTTGTCACGATGGCGCGTTCGGCGTTTGCTCCGGATGTACCCGCATACGCATTGAACCTCTTTTTCTTGATGATCGCTACGCCGATCCAACTGCGAATCGCCGCTCCGTTCTACCGCTCGGCGTGGGCTGCGGCCAAGCACAAGACGTCGAATATGAACACGCTGGTGGTCGTGGGGACATCGGTTGCGTTCGCGTACAGCGCTTTGGTGACAATCTCGCAACTGGTTCTGGACGATGCGACGCTGTGGTCGGATGCCGCGAGTTTCGTGGCGCCGGAGCACCACACAGGCACATACTTCGAGGTGCCTGCCGCGATCATCGGGTTGGTTTCGCTGGGGCGATGGTTGGAGGGGAGGACTCGGTTGCGGGCATCCGAGGCGATTCGATTGCTGTTTGAGTTGCAACCGCGCACTGCGCTGGTGGAACGAGCGGACGGAGTTGTCGAGGTGGAGATCGACGACATCGAGATCGGAGAAACGGTTGTGATCCGGCCCGGCGAACGTGTGCCCACGGATGCGAGATTGGTTGACGGAGTCGCCGAAATCGACGAGTCGATGCTGACTGGCGAGAGCATGCCGGCGGTGAAGAAGCGAGGCGATACAGTCTTCGCGGGAACGTTGAATGTCGCGTCTGCGTTTAAAGCCCGAGTGATGACCACTGGTGAAACAACTTTGCTTTCGCAGATCATTCGCCAAGTAGAACGGGCGCAATCGACGAGGGCGCCGATCGAACGCTTTGTAGACCGGGTAACGGCAAGGTTTGTGCCCGCGGTTCTCGTTGCCGGTTTCGCATCGTTCGTGTTTTGGTTGGTGATGGCGCCGGATCCGTCGTTGCCGAACGCGTTGCTGATATCGGTGACGGTGTTTGTTATCGCGTGTCCATGTGCTTTGGGGTTGGCAACACCTACCGCGGTTGTCGCTGGCATCGGCCGCGCGGCGGAACAGGGCATCTTAATAAAGGATGCCACGGTGCTAGAGCGGACGGCGAATGTGGATACGGTGGCGTTCGACAAGACGGGGACGATGACCGCGGGCAGACCGCAGGTGGTTGCAATTCATGTGGACGCCGAATCTGGGTTGACGGATGACGAGGTCATCAAATCGGCTGCTGCCGTAGAGATTTTCTCCGAGCATCCGGTTGCGACTGCGATCGTGAGGGCCGCGAGGGAACGCGGTCTTGAAATCTCCGATGCTGAAGGGTTTCAGTCGATAACCGGGCAAGGCATATACGCGCGGGTTGATGGTGCGCTTGTGGCGGTCATGAATCCGTCAGCAGTGTTGCTAGAGGAGAATGGCGAGATTCTCGAAGCGATTGAACGAATCGAAACTAGCGCCCAAACGCCGGTTACGGTGTCGATAAACGGTCAGTTGGTGGCCGCGATCGGATTGCAGGACACTGTCCGAGAGGATGCCAAGGCGGCGGTTACGTCGCTTCACGAGATGGGTATTACGACGCACTTGATCACTGGTGACCGGCTCGAATCTGCGAACGCTGTCGCCGAAGGTGTTGGGATCGAAAATGTGGATGCACAAGTATTGCCGTCAGAGAAGGCGACGCGGGTAACAGAAATGGCTTCTCAGGGCCGCAGAGTGGCGATGATCGGCGACGGCATCAATGACGGACCTGCCCTCGCCACGGCTTATGTCGGTATCGCAATGGCGAGTGGTTCCGATATCGCCATTGAGGCCGCGGACGTCACGCTCGTCAACAACGAGCCGATGGCCGTGCCGCGATTGATATCGATCAGCCGGGCTACGGTTAGGGTGATTCGCCAGAACCTGTTTTGGGCGTTTGGGTACAACATCCTGCTGATTCCAATCGCGGCGGGAGTGCTGCATCCAGTATTCGCAGATTCACCACCGCCTGAATACCTGCGAATGATCATCAGCGAAAGCGGATTCCTTAGTCCAGTCGCCGCCGCCGCCGCGATGGCATTCTCGTCGTTGTCGGTGTCGTTGAATGCGCTGAAGTTGAGGCGAATTGGATAACTTCTCAATAAGATGAAGCGGAAGAACCCGTTTATAATCCGAACCATGCCAAATAAAGAACCAACGCGCGACCTCGCGGTTGTCTACACGCACCCTACCTGCGGATATTGCGACATGCTGAAGTCCGATCTGCAACAGAAGGGTATCGACTACGAGGAGATTGACGTCTCGAAACAGCCTGACCTTTGGAACGAAGTAGAACGTCTCTCCGGAGGCGATCGGATCACACCTGTGCTCGTGACGGCTGATGGCGAAGTCGAAATCGGCTACAAGGGCATCGGCTGCAATTATGGCTAGTCGGCGGCCCGCGGAAATTTGGAATCCAGTCCGTAACGAATCGGCGCGCGAGTTCGATTCACGAGCCTAAGGCGTTCATCCGCCTTGGAGGCTGATTTGACAGATATTTCGGAATTGGTTGTCGTCAAGAACCTGCAGAAATCTTTCGACGGTGTGACGGCCGTAAATGACGTCTCGTTCAGCATCAAAACACGCGAGATTTTCGGACTCCTGGGTCCCAACGGCGCCGGGAAAACCACTACGATTCGAATACTGTCAACCATTCTTCCCGCGGACGATGGTGACGTTCAAATCGGCGGTTATTCCGTAGTCGACGAAAGCGACAGCGTTCGGGAAGTTATCGGCGTGTGTCCACAAGAATTGGCGATATATCCGGAGCTGTCTGCGATCGATAATCTGATGTTTTTCGGTCGTATGGTCGGGTTGAGCGGCAGATCTGCACGTGAAGCAGCAAACGAGCATCTGGAGGCCGTCGGCCTTCAAGATAGGGCCAAAGACAAAGTTGACCACTTTTCCGGTGGGATGAAGAGGCGAGTCAACATCGCGGTCGCGTTGATGAGCAACCCGCGCCTCTTGTTCCTCGATGAGCCTACTGTGGGAATAGATCCGCAGTCGCGCAACCACATCTTCGAAACGGTTGAAGGATTGCGAGAGCAGGGAATGACGATACTTTACACGACGCACTACATGGAGGAAGCGGATCACCTGTGCGACCGATTGGGGATCATGGACCACGGGCAAATGATCAGGATTGGAAGTCCTGAGGAGCTCAAGTCTGAGATCGGGGATCCAAATGAAGTGACACTGGAACAGGTATTTCTTGAACTCACTGGTCGGAATTTGAGAGATTAATAGTACGTTGTTCCGACCGATTTATATAGCGATATTTGAACTTAAGCGGTATCTAACCAACAAAGGTGAATTAGCTTTTAGCATCGCTCTACCAATAGCATTGTTCGCGTTGATGTACGGTGCGTTCGGCGGTGGGACGAATTTCAACGCCACAGTGGACATTGTGGATTTGGATGGCGGCGTTCATGCCCGCGAGTTGATAAGTCGGTTGGATGCACTTGACGAACTATCGGTGCGCGAACGCGATCTTCAAAACGCCGAAAGCGCTCTCGAACGCTCAGTGGTTCTGTTCGTCGTAGTCATTCCAGACGGTTTCACGTCTTGGTTGGAGTCGGGTGAATCGCCGCGTTTGACTTACAAGCAGCGCGGCAACGGTGGGGAAACCGGTCAGATAGTCGCGGCGATTGTTGGAAGCACTGCCAGCGAACTAGGGAGTGGATTTCGAGTGAGCCAATCGGTTTCAGAGGCGTTGGACAGCGCAAACATTGAATCCGAAAGGTTGGACCGGGCTGTTCAAATCACCATGTCGAACGCCCAGGCCAACCCGCCGGTTGGAGTGACCGTGACGGGGACTAAGAGCGACGAAGGTGATGTCTTGGATAGATTGATGCCCGGGATTTTGGTGATGTTTCTCATGTTTGCTGTAACGCTCGGTTCGCAATCTCTCGTCGATGAGAGGCGCGGTGGGACTTTGGAAAGATTGATGACCACTCGACTGGGCACGAACCAGCTATTCATCGGCAAATATCTCGCTGGAGTGTTTAGAGCGAGTTGTCAAGCTACGGTACTACTGACGCTGGCGTTTGCAGTGTTGCGGTTCGGCGGTCTTTCCGAGATCTTGCAACTCGCGGCGTTCAGCGTGTTGATAGCGTCGGCTGTAACCGCCGTAGGGCTGGTGATCGGTTCGGCGGCACGTACGCGGGATCAAGCCATTTGGGCGGCTGTCTTCTTCACGATGTTTATGACGGTCTTCGGAGGAACATTCTTCGACGTCGGTTCCGACGGACCACTGTTCCTCCTCTCAAAAGTCACGATCAATCACTATGGGATCAATGCAATGAGCCAGATGCTTGCGGATGGCTCGCAACTGACCGAGCAGTTGGTTGGAGTAGGCATCATGTTGGGCGTGACGGTTATTGGTCTGGTCATCGCCCGGATCATCTTTAGGGTTTCGTGAGGTGATCGGCGTGATTAAAACCACCATCCGTCAAGCCATCATTTTGGCGATGAAAGACACCAAGGTGTTGTTCAAAGACCGCCTTGCGGTTGCGTTTTCATTTCTGTTCCCATTTCTCTTCGTGATTGGGTTCACTCTGGCTCTCGCAGGTCAAGGCCCGAGCGATGATCCGGTCGAGTTCGTTGTCACGAAGTTGGAGACTGACGGCGTCAGCAACCAATTGATCGATGCGTTCGCGGTGGAGGATCGAAGCCCGGTCGTTGTGATGACGTACGACGAAACCCTCCAAGCTGCGGAAGATGATCTAATCGAGGGTTACGTCGTCTTCCCTGCCGACTTCACCGAAAATTTGATCAACGGTGAACCAACGTCTCTGGAGGTCGTATCGACAGGCGAGGATTCAGGCTACAAAGTGGCATTGATCGGATTCGCCAACACACTGGCTAGGCCGTTCAACGAGGTTCACGTCGTTGCTGGTGCCGTGAGTGAAGCAACAGGCACCGATTTTTCTTTGATCGCCCGTACCGCCTTCGAGACGGGATTGATCGATCAGGGGTCCTCTGGCACCGTCGAAATCGACGTCGAACAGGTGGGTGATGTGGAACCTTGGAACGCTTCGAACTTCACGCTACCCGGATACTTGACGATGTTCGTGTTTTTCGCAGCGGCATTAAGCGCCGAGGCGATCGCGAGGGAGAGGCGCGATCACACTTTGGAGCGTCTCCTCTCTAACGGCACGCGGCGTGAAGCAATCGTTATCGGGAAGTTGATGGGAACGGCCTTCTTGGGATTGCTACAGATTTCGGTGATGTGGATGGTGGGGATAATTGCCTTCAGTATCGACCTCGGAGCATCTCCGCTCGCTGTGATCTTGATTTCGGTTCTCATGGTTATCGCGTCGTCTTCTTTCGGCGTTTTGATCGCCAGCTTTATTCAAGAAGCGAAGAGCGCGAGTATGGCTGGAGTTCTGGCATCGCTTACGTTGGCGCCAATTGGCGGTTGCTGGTGGCCGTTGTTCATCACACCAGATTGGATGCAAACGCTCGCCAAGATCACGCCACACGGTTGGGCCAACACCGGGTTCAACAAGCTGATGCTGTTCGGCGCGGAGTTCGCCGACGTTGCCGCGGAGATGTTGGCACTGTTGATATTCGCGGTTCTTTTTGCCGCAGTCGCGTTATGGCGATTCCGGACGTCGTCCGCATAGTCCCGGCACCCTGTGACAGGTCATTACCCTTAGACTATGCCCATGCGCGTCGCGTTAGGCATAGACCTCGGTTCAACTTCGGTAACGGTCGTCGCGGTTCGCGTCGATGATGACCAAGCTGAAATGGTCGCCTCACTTTCTGCACCTAACGATGCCGAGACGACATCGGCGGAAGATCGTGTGATCGGCAGATCGGAGTGGGACATCGAAGCTATGGTCGCCCGCGCCGCCCATACCGTTGACAAGCTATGGTCGGGATTGGATTTCGATGAGGCGGTCGCCATCGGGGTCACCGGACAGCAACAGGGTTGCCAGCTTTTGGCAGGCGACGGTTCGCCAATCGGCCCGTTTATCGCTTGGCAAGACCAGCGATGCAAGGATCCGGTGGCTGGTTCAAACGGTGATTTTCTAGATGCGATGGCAACGAAGGGTGGTTCGACCCGGCGTGGCCAGGGACTCCCATCGTTCAAAGATGCGGGATGTTCAATCGTCACTGGATACACGGCTCCGACGTTGTTTTGGCTCGACCACATGGGCATGATGCCTCCGCACGCCGATGCGGCTATCACTGCTCCCGAGTTCTTGGCGCATAAGTTAGCGGGTTCCAAGCGACCTGTCACCGATGCGACTGATGCGGCGGGATGGGGTGTCCTAAACGTGCCACAACGCTGTTGGAACGACGAATTGGTTGCAGAACTAGGGATCAACAGGGGATTGTTTCCTAAGATTATCGATTCGTGCACGGTTGTTGGTGGTTTGACGGATGAATTGAGCGGCCTTACCGGCATCAAAACAGGGACCCCGGTTTCTGTTCCATCCGGCGATCATCAATGCGCGTTCGTCGGCGCAGTTGACGATGCACGTGATACGGCGGCGATCAACGTAGGGACGGGCGGGCAAGCGACGGTTTTCCTCGACAATTTGTCGTCTCTGAAGCTCGATCCAAGCGATGGTTCGATCGATCACGGTTGGTTGGAGCTTCGTCCGCATATTGAGAGCGGCTTTTTGTTGGCTGGTGTCGGTGTAGTTGGTGGACGGACCTTTCGTGCGCTGAAGGACTTTTTCGTGCGGACGGCACAAACCGTGTTCGATATCGATTACGTAGATGAAGACAGGGTGTATGAAAGGCTTGCACAAATTGCCCACGCGGCCTTGTGTGATGGATCGAATACCGAGATGACTGCATTGGCGCTTTTCACAGGATCACGACAACTACCGGATGCTCGAGGCGAGTTCTCTGGCATCACGCCGGGCAATTTCACGCCTGCTTCGATGGCGTTGGAGCTCGCCAATTCGTATCGGGGCGCGGTCGAACTGGGAGCCGGCACGAGGGACCGGATCGTCGGTTCCGGTAACGGATTGCGACTCAACGCGGCACTTCGGCGTTGTTTGGAGGATGCTTTTGGCGGACCGATTTCAATCGGTAAGGTGCGGGAAGAGGCGGCGGTTGGGGCGGCTCTGACGGGAGCTGTTGCGGTTGGGGTTTATCCTGACATCGGCTCCGCAAGCAGGGCACTTGTGAGATGAGTGGGAAGAACATCGCATCAGTCGTTGCTCTTTTTGGAGTGCTGTGTGTGTTGGCGGTGGTTTTGCTTGCGACGATGTCTTGGGTGGCGGATCGGAGTTCGACAGTCGCAGTTGCGAGTCCGACTCCGGCGCTGACTGATGCGTTCACGATCGTCACTTCTACGGAGCCCACCGCGGAAACCGAACCGACTGCCAGTCCGACACGCACGCCCGTGCCTTACAACTCGAACTCTTGGATGTATCTGGTGTTCGCGGGTTTCGACCTTTCGCCCGGTTTCGGTCCACTGAACAATCGGACTTTGGACGCGCTGGAGAAGATTCGGGAGGAGAACGACACGTCGCAGGTTCGGGTGATCATCGAATCTCTGCGGAACTTTTTCGCAAACGACATCATTGATGCCGCGGTCGAGACGTTGGAAGAGTTGACTGGCCAACTTGAGATTGGCGATGACTGGAAGGCGTGGTCGGAATGGGTCGGGAGGCATGGTGATGAGTATCCCGTGCCATCGGAATACGGCGAGTGGAAAATCAACTACCTACGCCAGATCGACGGGCGTTTCGGTTCGTTCCTGTCACCGGCGTTGGGTGGCAAGTCGGATGTGGACTTGACGGAGATCGAATGGGGTGGGGTTATCCCCGACGGCATCCCGCCGCTTGAGAATCCGGCACATGCCAACGTCGACGATGAAGGCGTGGAATATTTGGAGGATGATGAGCGAGTTATCGGTGTTTCGATTAACGGAGAGCACCGGGCATATCCGCTGCGGATCGTGAATGCGCACGAGTTGGTGAATGATGTTCTGGGAGGTGAGCCGTTATCGCTCACGTGGTGAACGCTTTGCAACAGCGCGATCGGGTATCGCGCCTACATCAACGGAGAGCCGACAACGTTTGGGACGTCGGGGTTGCTATTCCGTAGCAACAAGGTGATGTACGACCGGGCGACGAGATCGTTGTGGCATCAATTCACGGGCACTCCGATTGTCGGTGAACTGGTCGGGAGCGGAATTGAACTGGGTTACTTCCCCACAGCAAGGACGACGTGGGGCGATTGGCGCGCTGAACACCCAGACACGACAGTGGTCACGCGCGAGGGTGCGCGCTACGCTCCATGGAGTTACACCCACGAGAACAACCAAAGCTCGATCTACTTCGGCTACCGAGCTGACCCGGAGACGATGTTCCCGATCGCCTTCCGCGACGATGTCTTGGCGCCGAAGGAGGAAGTGCTAGGGGTGTCGTTGATGGGTATCGACAAAGCGTATACGATCCGACTATTGCGAGAACAGCGGATCATTCATGACAGAATTGGCGATGTTGAGGTCGTGGTTATTGCTTCGGCGACGTCTCCCGACGCTCACATTTTTGATAATCCAGATGGGTTGGAGTTCCGATTGCCGGACGACGCTCCCGAAGTCGGGTTACCTGGCAAGGTTGTGGACCAAACCGGCAATGAGTGGGTTGTGACCAGGGAGAAACTCGTTGACGCTTCAGATTCTCTGAACGAGTTGAACGTGGTCCCTTCGAACGTTTCGTTCTGGTTCGGATGGTTTGCTTTCCACCGTGAGACGGAGCTGTACGGGCGGTAACCTTAACCGTTCGGTTTTATTGCGAATTTGACGCCCAAGCCTTCGGCGGATGCGGTGATGGCGTCGGGTAGTTCGGCTAGGGGGTAGCGGCCGGAGATCACGCTCTGGAGGTTTAGTTTTGCGAGTTCGCTTGGGACGCGGTGGGTGACGTCACCTTGGCGGAAGGCTCCGACGAGTTTGATTTCTCGGAAGTGCATGTCGTAGAGGTCGACTGGGAGGGGTGATCCTTCTGGGTTGACGCCGATCATGAGGGTTTGGCCGCGGGGCTTTGTGGAGTTGATGCAGGCGGCGACGAGTTCGGGTTTGCCGACGGCTTCGGCGGTGACGTCGAAGCCGCGTCCGTTGTCTGTGACGTCGGCGATTACTTCTGAGAGAGGGGCATCGTTGGGGTCGTGGAGGATGTCGGCACCGAACTGGTTAGCCATTTCGCGTCGGACCTTGACCGGCTCTGAGACGATGAGCGTTTCGACGCCGTGGGATTTCATGAAGGCGGCGGTGAAGAGTCCCATTATTCCTGCGCCGATGACGAGGCCGGTGGCGCGGTACGGGATGTCGAGCATTTCGACGCCCGAAAGGCAACACGCGGCGGGTTCGGTTAGGGCGGCGGTCTCAATGTCGAGAGTCTCGGGTATCTCGATCGCGGCGCTGGATTGCAGCGCGACATATTCGGCGTAGAATCCGTTGGTGGAGATTGGCGCAACTTCGCAGCGCGAAACGTTCCAATTCCGACAGTTCCAGCACTCGTAACAATGCGATGAGTGGTTCATCACCACGCGTTGGCCGATGCGGTCTTTCGACACGCCGTCGCCGACTTCGACGATGGTTCCGGAGCTTTCGTGACCCAATATCTGCGGCGGATCTTTTGGAAACAGGCCTTGCGTGACGTGGACGTCAGTGCCGCAGACACCGGTGGTGTCGATTTTGACGACCACGTAGCCTGGGGACGGTTCGGGGTCGGCGATGTCGTCGAGGGTGAAGCGGGCGCCGCCGTGCCAGGTCTGTGCCTTCATGTCGGAATTCCTTGAATATTGGGGTTTAAGCGTTTGGTTTGATTACGAACTTGACACCCAGACCTTCCGCCGAGGCCGTTATGGCGTCCGGCAGTTCGGCAAGCGGATAGCGACCCGATATCACGTTTTCGAGATTGAGCTTCGTCAGCTCATCCGGCACACGGTGGAACACGTTCCCCCGTCCCATCGAACTCATCAACTTGATCTCGCGGAAGTGCATGTCGTAGAGATCGACCGGCAGCGGCGACCCCTCCGGACTGACCCCAATCATGAGCGTCTGGCCCCGCGGCTTCGTGGCGTTGACGCAAGCGGCGACGAGTTCCGGCTTGCCGACCGCTTCGGCGGTCACATCGAAGCCGCGACCTTCGTCGGTGACGTCAGCGATGACTTCTGACAGCGGGACGTCGCGGGGGTCGTGAAGGATGTCCGCCCCGAACTGCGCCGCCATCTCCCGGCGCACTGTTACCGGCTCCGACACCACCAGCGTCTCGACCCCATGCGACTTCAGGAAAGCGGCGGTGAAGAGACCCATGACGCCGGCGCCGACGACCAGGCCTGTTGCGCGGTAAGGGATGTCTAGCATCTCGACCCCCGAGAGGCAGCACGACGCTGGCTCGGTCAAGACGGCGGTCTCGACATCGAGATCCTCCGGCAGATCGACGGCCGCGCGGGCGTCGAGGCTGATGTACTCCGCGTACATGCCGTACGAGGATTCCCGAGCGACCTCGCATCGGAAAGTGTTCCAGTTCCGACAGCTCCAGCACTCGTAGCATTGCGCCTTGCGGTTCACGGCCACCCGCTGACCTATCCGGTCCTTGGCGACTCCCTCGCCGACTTCCACGATCACGCCGGAGCCCTCGTGACCCAGTATCTGCGGCGGATACCACGGGAATAGCCCCTGCGTGGCGTGCACATCCGTCCCGCATATCCCCGTCGTGTCCATCTTGACCACCACGAACCCGGGCTCTGCCACCGGATCCGGCACATCGTCAAGAGTGAACCGGTTCCCGCCTTGCCAGGTCATCGCCTTCATATCGGACCTCCCAAGAGTGTGAGGGTTAAGCGTTGGGTTTGATCGCGAACTTGACGCCTAGGCCTTCGGCGGAGGCGGTGATGGCGTCGGGAAGTTCGGCCAGGGGATAGCGTCCAGAGATGACGTTTTCGAGGTTGAGCTTCTCGAGTTCGCCAGGGACGCGGTAGAAGACATTGCCGCGTCCGAAAGCGCCTACGAGCTTTATCTCCTGGAAGTGCATGTCGTAGAGGTCGACCGGCAACGGCGAGCCTTCGGGGCTGACGCCGATCATGAGGGCCTGGCCGCGCGGTTTCGTCACGTTGATGCATGCGGCGACGAGCTCGGGCTTGCCGACCGCTTCGGCAGTAACGCTGAAGCCACGCCCCTGATCGGTTACTTCGGCCATCACTTCCTCAAGAGGAACGTCGTTGGGGTCGTGGAGGATATCGGCCCCGAACTGCTTAGCCATTTCGCGGCGGACCTTTACCGGCTCAGATACGACTAGCGTCTCGACACCGTGACTCTTCATGAAAGCCGCGGTGAAGAGACCCATGATTCCAGCGCCGATGACGAGGCCGGTGGCGCGGTACGGGATGTCAAGCATTTCTACGCCGGATAGGCAGCATGCGGCAGGCTCGGTCATGGCCGCGGTCTCGATATCGAGGTTTTCGGGCAGTTGAAGGGCGGTCCGGGAGTGTAGAGCGACGTATTGAGCGAAGAGGCCGTTGGAGGAGGTGGGTGCGACCTGGCAGCGAGAGACGTTCCAGTTCCTGCAGTTCCAGCACTCGAAGCAGTGAGCGCTGTGGTTCAAGACGACCCTCTGACCAATGCGTTCGGTAGAGACGCCATCGCCAACCTCGACGATGACGCCGGTGCCCTCGTGACCGAGGATGGCTGGTGGCTCCGAAGGAAACAGGCCTTGGGTTATGTGAACGTCGGTTCCGCAGATGCCGGTCGTGTCGATCTCGACGACCACGAAACCCGGATTGACTTCAGGATCTGGGACATCGTCGAGAGTGAAATGGTTTCCGCCGTGCCACGTCATTGCCTTCATCGGACTACTCCTTCAGTTGCTGGTGTCGCATGTTCGCATGTTAACGAGAAAAGGCGGGGCGTGCGTCGTATTTGGGGCGTGACTCGTATCATTAACCTTCACTAAGGAGACGACATGGCCGCTGCAGACAACGTAACGATTCGCGATATCCGAGTGATCATGACGGAGCCGGACAACATCCGATTGGTCATTGTGAAGATCGAGACCTCCGAACCCGGCCTTTACGGCGTCGGGTGTGCGACGTTCACTCAACGTCCATCCACGGTGAAGGCGGCGGCGGACGATTTTCTGCGTCCGTTCCTGATCGGCAAGAACGTCGCCGATATCGAGGACATCTGGCAGTCAGCCTACGTGTCGTCTTACTGGCGCAACGGGCCAGTCCTAAACAACGCTCTGTCCGGTGTCGACCAAGCGCTCTGGGACATCAAAGGCAAGATGGCCGGGATGCCGGTCTACGACCTGCTCGGCGGTCGCGCCCGCGAAGCCGCTCCAGTCTATGTTCACGCCAGCGGTGCATCGAAAGAGGAGACCGCGGACCGCATGGCCGCTTACATGGAGCAAGGGTTCCATCACATCCGCATTCAAGTGGCCACCCGAGGTTACGCGTCCTACGGTTCGCACGGCGCGTCTGGCGATGGATCCGTCGTCGCCCGTGACGTTTCTGAAGGACCTATTCCCGTTACGTCCTGGTTGCGCGACTACGATTCCAACCAGCTTTACGCCCATGCCGGTGGAGTATTCGAGCCGAAGCCCTACATGCGCGGCGCGCTGGAACTTTTCGAGCACATCCGAGACCGTTTCGGATACGGCGTCGAGATTTTGCACGATGTCCACGAGCGTATTCCGCCGATTCTCGGTGTGTGGTTCGCCAAAGAGGTTGAGAAGTATCAGCTCTTCTTCCTCGAAGACCTATTCAGCCCGGAAGACAACGAGTATTTCCGAATGGTGCGACAGCAATGCGCGACGCCGATCGCGATGGGCGAGCTTTGGAATAGTCCCCACGAGATAATCCCGATGATCAAAGATCGCCTCGTTGACTTCCTGCGCATGCATATGTCACAGATCGGGGGCATCACGCCGGGCAAGAAGTTCGCCGCGATGGGCGAGTTGTTCAGCGTGCGCACCGCTTGGCACGGACCGGGCGACACATCGCCCGTTGGCCACGCCGCAAATCTGATGCTCGACGTCAACTGCTACAACTTCGGGATTCAGGAATACTCGATCCCTCCCGAGCGCACGCTTGAGATGTTCCCCGGCTTCCCAGAGGTCAGAGACGGCGTGATGTGGCCAAACGGCAAACCCGGTTTGGGCATCGACATCGATGAGGAGATGGCAGCCAAGTTCCCGCATAGGGAGCGCGCGTTCGGCGGTGCTTGGGACACTGTTCGCCGCGCTGACGGCGGAATGGTCAAACCGTAAAGGCTTCACGCGCAGAGAAACGAACACTGATGGAAAGCGAATCTCAGGCCCCCCCTTCAGGGCCGCGTGCACATATCCAAGATCGGTTGCCAGCGTTCATCGCGACGTTAATTGGTGGCGCGGTTGCGATGGGTGTCAACGCGCCGCTGACATCGCCGGACGACCTGATTGCGAACGCGAGTAGTGTTGCGGTAGTTTCGATTGTCGGCGCGATCATCGCGGGGATGATTTGGGCGCGCATCAAGGGCGACGTCCAAAGCCGGTCACGGACCTTCAATATCGTGTTGACCGTGCTGCTGTTGTTGACGGTCGGTGCGGCGGCAGCCATCGAGTACGGCGCTGATATAACGAATGCGATTCGATACGTTGTTCCGCTTGGCGCCATCGTGACGATTTTTGCGAGCGTTTTGACGCCCATGATCGAACGATGGAAAAACCAGAATGTTTTGGTGGTGATCGCAGTTGTGTTGCCGTCGGTGATGGTAGGTGTGGGGTATTTTCTGACGATAAACGAGTTCGGTTTCACTGAAGCGCCAAGTCTTTCGTTGCCGCCGCCGCCTAAATCGAGTTAATTGCAACGCTAATTGTTGCCGTACGTTCTTTGAGGCGCGCGAATTCTAAAATCTAGAGATACCTTGTCTCTCTAATGTTGGCGGTGGGCAATTGCGAAGTCATCTCTTAGTAACGTAGAGCGGTTTCCGCTTGACTGTATTCCTTGTGGCATGCGTCGTTGGCGCGGCATTAACTTTGGCTTTCAGTTCGTGCGATTCGGATGAAGCGGGCGAGACGGAGAGTGCGGACGTGCAGATCGGGACGGTGATGCCCGTGAGTGGCGATCTGTCGGCGTTCGGTCCCGTCGGCGCAACGAGCGATGGATCTTGCGTTTGAGTTGGTTAACGAAACAGGCGGAGTGAATGGCGGCGAGATTACGGCGATTCACCGCGATTCGGGGACCAATGAACAGATCGGCACTGATGCAGCAAGCGGTTTGGTAAACGTCGAGGGGGTGAATGTCTTGATCGCGGCTCATTCGTCGGGGGTGACCATAGCCATTGCTGAATCGGTGACGATACCGGCTGGAGTGTTGCAACTTTCGGTTGGTTCGTCCTCAAAGGCGATCACGGTTCTTGAAGACAATGACATGGTGTTTCGGACGCGCGTAAACGACTTCGTGAAACGCCAAGCGTTGGCGAGTTTGGCACAAGCGTTGGACTACAAACGCGTTTCCACCACGTACATCAACAATGCTTATGGTGCGAGTTTGAACGAATCGTTCGTCGAGAATTTTGAACGAGTGTGAGGCGAGGTTACCGCGGCGGTGGCGCATGAGCTGGGTCAAGCGAGTTACATATCGGAGTTGCGTGACGCGGCGAAGGACGATCCGGAGGTTTTGGTCACGATCGCGTATCCGGATTCGGGCCAGACGCTGCTTCGCGAAGCGGCAGAGAGCGAAATTTTCGACGAGTTCATGTTCGTCGATGTGACGAAGAATCAGACGATGTTCGATGCTATCGGCGGCAATCATTTTGAAGGCGATTTCGGGGTGTCGGCCGGCAACCCGCAGTCGACGGCGGTGGAGGATTTCAGACGAATTTACGAGGAGCGGACTGGTGGCGATCCAAATCAGCAATTGATCGCCGAAGCGTTTGATGGCGCAATTGCCATCGCGTTGGCAATAGAGAAGGCGGGAAGCGATGACCCGGTCGCGGTGCGGGATGCATTGCGTCTGGTTGCAAATCCGCCCGGTGAGATTGTGGGCCTTGGCGACATCGCCCGAGCGTTGGAGTCGGTGAGGGACGGGAAAGATATCAACTACGTGGGCGCGACGGGCGATATCGATTTTGACGAAAACGGCGACGTTGTGAGCGGCATGCGGGTCTGGAAAATCGAGGACAACAAGATTGTGGACACGGACATTTATGCATTCCCCGGTGACGACATCGATCTATCGTCGGTGCGGTAAATTCGGGATGATTTCAGATTAAAGTTCGTGAAATACCCGTAGTTAAAGGAATTCGGCAAAATGAGATCGATCCGAAGTAAATGTCCGGGCGGTAAGATGCTATTCAGTAGAGGGGTGTCGGTGATTTTGATTCTCTGCGTGGTGTTCGCATATTCGTGTACATCTGAAGATGACTCTGGTGGCGATGATACGACGGTCGGGACAGTGTTGCCTGTTAGCGGTGACCTCTCGACGCTCGGTCCCGGAATGCAGAAGGCGATTGATTTGGCGTTCGAGTTGGTGAACGAAGCGGGTGGCGTCAACGGTGGTGAGATTTCGGCGGTGCATCGCGACAGTGGGACCAGCCAACAAGCTGGCACCGACGCGGTTAGTGGTCTTGTGAATGTTGATGGTGTCAAGATTTTGATGGGTGCGGTATCTTCGGGCGTGACGATTGCGATTGCGGAATCGGTGACAATTCCGGGAGGTGTGTTGCACATCTCTCCGGCATCGTCGTCGAATGCGATTACGGCTTTGACAGACAATGACATGGTTTTCAGGACGCGCGTGAACGATGCGGTGAAGAGCCAAGTACTGGCGGAGCTAGCTGTGGCGGCAGGTTACGAGCAGGTGTCGACGATCTATGTCAACAATGCCTACGGTGCGAGTTTGAACGAGTCGTTCATTGAGGCGTTCGAGGGCATGGGTGGAACGGTGACGGTTGCGGTTTCGCACGAACTCGGACAGGCGACCTATGTATCGGAGTTGCGGGAGTCGGCTGAAGGTTCCCCTGAGATGTTGGTTACAATCGCCTATCCGGACTCGGGTCAGATCTTGTTGCGGGAGGCCGCGGAGGGCGATTATTACGACGAGTTCATGTTTGTCGATGTAACGCGCAGCCAGGCGATGTTCGACTCTATCGGCGGTAACTATTTCGAGGGTGATTTCGGAGTTTCGCCGGGCGCGCCTGCGTCGTCCGGCGTCGAGGCATTCAGGAATCTGTACGCGGATCGTACCGACGGGGACCCGTCGGCGTCGTTAATCACCGAGGCGTTTGACGCCGCGGCGGTCCTCGCGTTGGCGATTGAGAAGGCGGGAAGTGATGATCCAGTCGCGGTGCGGGATGCCTTGCGGCTGGTGGCCAACCCTCCCGGTGAGATCGTTGGTCCGGCTGATATTGCGAAGGCGTTGGAGCTAGTGAGGGACGGGAAGGATGTGAACTACGTCGGTGCGTCGGGCGACGTAGATTTCGATGAGCACGGAAACGTCGTGAGTTCGATGCGGGTTTGGCGCGTCAAAGACAACACGATCGAGGACACCGACATCTACGCATTGCCGGGTGATGAGATCGATCTTTCTTCGATCAGGTAGATTCGAGCGCGCCGGGCTCGACGTATTACTGGTACATGTTTAGGTTGGGCCGTTCGAAATTCGCTGGGACGGTGGTGGTTGTCGTGATGTTCGCGGCGATTGTCGCCGGTTGCGGCGATGTGAATCAGGTTGCGGAGATGTCCGACAATGCCGAATCGTCGACTAGCAAGGACGGCGAAGAGGCGATTCAGATCGGCACGCTGTTTCCTCATTCTGGGGACTTGGCGTGGGCGGGTCCGCAATTTCACGCTGCGGTGACTTTGGCGTTCGATTTGGTTAACGAATCGGGCGGCGTCAATGGGGAGCGTATCGAGGCCGTCCTTGGCAACACGGGCACGAGCGAGCAGTTGGCCACAGACGCGGCCAGTGTGTTGATGATCCTTCATGGAGTACCAGTCATCATCGGTGCGGTGTCTTCGGGCGTGACGGTCGCGGTGGCTGAATCGGTGACGATTCCTTCAGGCGTTCTGCTGATATCACCCGCTTCGGCGTCGAATGCGATCACGGCGTTGCAGGATGGCGATTTGGTGTTCAGGACGGTGGTTTCGGATAGCGTTCAAGGCGAGGTGGCGGCGCAGTGGGCGCTGATGTTGGGTTGGGAACGAGTAGCGCGACCAGTTACATCAACAACTCGTTTGGAAACAGCCTTTCGACGAGTTTCGCGGAGAACTTCAAGGCGCCCGGGGGAACGGTGACGGACCAGGTGAGTCATGAACTTGGGCAGGCCTCTTATTCGTCGGAACTGAAAGCATCGGAGGACGATTCGGAGGCGTTGATCACAATCGCCTACACCGAATCTTCATACACACTGTTGCGGGAGGCCATTTAGGGTGGATTCTTTGACGAGTTCATGTTCTTCTCCGCCTCGTACAACCTGGATCTGTTCGACGAACTGGGACCGGCGAATTTCGAAGGCAATTTCGGACTGCGTCCTGGATCACCTCTGGCGCCCGCGCGGGAGTGGTTTTTCGACGAGTTCCAGAGGCGAGAAAGCGGGGACGTCGATACTCCGTTGCTGAGCGAGACCTTTGATGTTGGGATGCTAATCGCGTTGGCGATTGAGAAGGCGGATTCCGTTGAGCCGGAAGCGATCCGAGATGCGTTACGGGAAGTTGCGAATCCGGAGGGATAGGTCGTTGGTCCGGACGATATCCCGCGTGCTTTGGAGTTGATTAGGAACGGTGCGGATGTGAATTATGTTGGAGCTTCAGGCGAGTTGGATTTTGACGTTTACGGGGACGTTAACGGGACGATGGAGATTTGGCGCATAAAAGACGGAATGGTGGGATCCGCGAACATATTCGCACACGCTGGTGAGGCGATCAATCCAAATATCGACGATGAACGTATCTCGAAACGGTGTTTTAGTAGTGGATTTGACAAGTTGCGGTCGATCGACCGTGTTCAATCAGCCGTCAATTGCGGATTTAGCCCAGATCACATCCAAGCGCAATAGAATCCATAAGAGTATTTGGTCCCCGGAGAATTCGAGACAAAGGAGCGTCGGCAGTGACAAGTAAATCGTTGAGTATTTCGATTTCGAGATTGTCGATTTTGGTGTTGGCGTCAATCGCATTAGTCGCGATCGCGTGTAGCTCCGAAGAACCAACTCCGACGCCGGTACCGCTCGCACCGACCTCGACGGCCGTTCCGCCGACTGCGACACCTGAACCGTCGGGAACCGAGGCAAAGGAACCCACTGGCGACCCGATCAAGATTGGGACGCTCATCGACACTACTGGTGACCTTGCCATATTTGGGCCACCTATCGTCCTCGCCACCGATTTGGCGGCATTGCTCATCAATGAGGCTGGCGGCATTGACGGTCGCCCCGTAGAGTTGATCCACCGCGACAGCGGCACTAGCCCGCAGATCGCCACCGATGCGGCGAGCGCGCTCGTAAACGTCGATGGCGTCGAAGCCATCGTCGGATCGCTCTCTTCCGGTGTCACGCTAGCGGTTGCCGAATCCGTGACGATCCCGAACGGCGTTGTGCTGGTTTCGCCGGCATCTACCTCGCCTGCAATCAGTAACCTCGACGACAACGACACGGTATTCCGCACCACCGTTTCGGATGCTCTGCAAGGAGTTATCGCTGCACAGCTAGCCGACCAACTCGGTTACGAGAACGTGGCGACGCTCTACATTAACAATGCTTACGGCGAAGGTCTTTCTACGGTGTTCGAAGAGACGTTTGAGGGGCTTGGCGGCACAGTCTCCGCCGCGGTGCCCATCGAGGGCGGCCAAGCGAGTTACGTTTCCGAACTGCGAAAAGCATCGCAAGGCGGGGCAACCGTACTCATGGCCATGTCGTACCCGGAGACCGCTGGCGTGTACCTGCGTGAGGCCGTAGAAGGTCAATTCTTCGAAGATTTCATGTTCGTCGACGGGACAAAAAACCAAGACATGTTCGACGATCTTGGAGCTGACAACTTCGAGGGCAATTACGGCACGGCTCCGGGCGCGCCGGGAACGCCAACTCAGGAGACATTCAAAGATCTGTACGCGTCAAAGCTGGAAGGCGACCCATCGAGCATCTTCATTTCCGAAGCCTTTGATGCCGCCGTCGTCCTGGCCCTCGCGATTGCCGAGGCAGGCTCCCAGGATGGCGATGACATCAAGGCTGCGATGCGCAAGGTGGCTAACGAACCGGGCGAGAAGGTCGGCCCAGGTGATCTAGCCAAGGCTCTGCAACTCATCAGCGAAGGCAAAGACATCGACTACGTTGGTGCCGCGGGGGACCAGGATTTTGATGAAAATGGCGATGTTCAGAACACCATCGAGGTTTGGAAGATCGAGGGCGGACAGGTAACCTCCACAAGCATCTTCGCGAGTCCGGGCGAGTCGATCGACATCTCGGCTGAGTCGACTATGATGGCGCCGAGCGGCGAACCGATCAAGATCGGCACCCTGATCGACGCGACAGGCGATCTTGCAGTATTCGGTCCTCCAATCGTTCTTGCTACAGACCTTGCCGCGCTGCTAATCAACGAAGCGGGTGGCATCGATGGTCGGCAGATAGAGATGATCCACCGCGATAGTGGCACCAGTCCGCAGATAGCCACGGACGCGGCGAGCGCGCTCGTGAACGTCGACGGCGTCGAAGCCGTCGTAGGCTCGCTCTCATCCGGCGTAACTTTGGCGGTCGCCGAATCTGTGACCATCCCGAACGGCGCGGTGCTCGTGTCCCCAGCGTCCACCTCTCCTGCGCTCTCGAGTTTGGACGACAACGACTTGGTGTTCCGCACTACTGTTTCGGACGCGTTCCAAGGCGTCATAATCGCACAATTGGCCAATGAACTCGGTTACGAGAACGTTGCGACGTTGTATATCAACAACGCCTACGGTGAAGGTCTCTCCACGGTGTTTGCGGAGACGTTCGAGAGTCTGGGTGGCACCGTATCGGCGTCGGTGCCAATCGAGGGCGGTCAGGCGAGCTACACCTCTGAACTTCGACAGGCGTCGCAGGGCGGAGCAACTGTCCTGATGGCGATGTCGTACCCCGAAACCGCTGGTGTCTACCTGCGGGAAGCGGTTGAAGGTCAGTTCTTCGATGAGTTCATGTTCGTTGACGGCACCAAGAATCAAGAGTTGTTTGACGAGCTTGGCGCAGACAACTTCGAAGGCAACTACGGCACCGCGCCCGGTGCTCCCGGCACACCTTCGCAGACGACATTCAAGGAACTCTATGAGTCGAAACTTGGCGGCGAGCCTTCGAGCTTATTCATCTCGGAAGCGTTCGACGCTGCAACGATCCTTGCGCTGGCAATCGCTGAAGCTGGCTCCGAAGATGGAGACGACATCAAGGCGGCGATTCGCAAAGTCGCCAACGCTCCGGGCGAAAAAGTCGGTCCCGGCGATCTCGCCAAAGCCTTGCAGCTCATCGGCGAGGGCAAGGACATCGACTATGTGGGCGCTGCGGGCGAGCAGGAGATGGACGAAAACGGCGACGTGTTGAACACGATCGAGATCTGGAAGATCGACGGTGGACAGGTTTCATCGACCGGAAACTTCGTCAGCGCCGGCGATTCAATCGACCTATCCGCTGGTTCAACGTCGAAGGTACCGGGTATTGGGTCGCCAGCGGCTCAACTCTTCACAGTAGGCGCAGGTTCCAAGGGCCTGTTCAAAGTCGATGAAAACCTTCGTGGCGCCGACGTGGTTGTTTCGCTCGAGACCGAGACGCTTAACGGCGTCGTAGATTTTCGCTCGAACAGCGCATCAGTCGAGATCGACCTACACACGCTAGTGAGCGATCAATCACGCCGCGACCGCTACGTCCGTGAGCAAATGTTCCCTAGCCAACCCGTAGCCACGGTTCACTTTTCTGACCTAGGCGACGTGCATGCCAGGTTCTTGGATAGCGGCGCGGAGCACAAAACGAAGTTGACTGGGACCGTAAACGTCAACGGCACCGATGCCGATCTCGAATTCGACATCACCGCACGGCTAGACAACGGCACCGACTTAGTCGTTCTCGGGACGTCCAAGTTCGTGTGGGCCGACTTCGGCATGGAAGCCCCAGTGAGCCAAATCTTCGTCGTCGAAGATGAGGTCACCGTCGAGATACTGCTGTACGCCTCGGTCGGGAATTGAAGCTTCGGCATTAAACCAAAAGTCAAGTCTGAGAGCCTGATATGGAAAAGCCCCGAGCTGCGCTGTTCGATCTAGACGATACGTTGCTGGATCGTTCCAGCGCCTACGAGGCGACATATCGCGAGTTCTACGAACTCCATCCTCAAATCTCGGACAAGACCGACATCGATGACGAAATGGAGTTCTTCTGGTCGCTATCGCCACACGGCACGACCGATGCTCAGGACGCGGCGCGCCTTATAATGAAGCGCTGGCCGGAGGTCGAGTTGGAGCCCGTCGAATTCGAGGCCTGGTTTTTCAACACCTTGGCAAGCAAAGCCAAAATGATTGCCGGCGCCGTCGAGCTGCTTCACACGCTCAACCAGTCACGATTTCCATGGGGTGTCGTCACCAACGGCAAGAAGTTCCAAGTTACAAAACTGGAGCACGCCGGATTGGTCGACATTGTCCCGTTCGCCATCGTCTCGCGGCTCTTCGGCGCCGATAAGCCGGATCCCAAGATCTACCGCGAAGCCATCCGTCGCCTAAAACTGTCCTACGAAGGCATAGACGACATCCAACCATCCGAAATCCTCTTCGTCGGCGACAATCCGTACACTGACATCACTGGAGCCGTCGGCGTCGGCATGAAATCGGCTTGGGTCCGCGTCGATTTCGAATATCCGTTTGATGCACCGCCGCCGGATTTGCAGATTGGTAGTGTTGTTGAGTTGCGCGGGTTGCTTGCGACAGGTTAGGAACGCCGTGGACATCGCGCATCCGCTTTAGACGCAAACCCAAAGTATCATTACCTTCGCATTGCGTTGATAGAGTCGGAACGTCGTCCGACAATTGGATAGAAAGCGGGTTTCGCATCATGTCTTTTGGAGTTGCGGTACTCGGTACTGGTCGTATCGGTGGCCGTTACATCGACGTCGTTAAAAAAACGCCGGGCGCGGAGGTAAAAGTCGTTGCTGAGCCGCGAGAGGATGCCGCCGCTCCTTGGCAGGACAGACATCCCGATGTAGATTTCGTCGCCGATTACCGCGACGCACTCGCGAGGGACGACGTCGATGTCATCGTCGGCACCCTTCCCCACTGGCTACACTACCAAGCTGCACTCGACGCGGCTGCCGCCGGCAAGCATATCTACATGGAGAAACCCACTGCGGTGTGGGCGTCGCAAGCGTCGGAGATCCTGGACGCGGCACGCGAAAACGGTGTGAAACTGATGACTGCGCATACACAGCGCTACTATCCTGCCGTTCGTGCCATGAAGGGCGTCGTCGATAGTGGCGACCTCGGGTCGGTGATCATGGCTTACGACGTATGGCACAAGCCGTACTCGCCCTACAACCGTCCGGAGTGGATGCTTGACCGCGAACGCGGCGGCGGCATGGGGCAAATGGACGGCACGCACCAGATCGATCGCCTGCTCTGGATCATCGGATACGACGTCGCAACGGTCTCAGCGCAGCAGGGCCAATTCACTCATCCCAACTCCGAACACCCCAAGATCAAAGCCGATGACACCGGCATGTATTTCATCCGCTGGAAGAGCGGCATTGTTGCGACAGTCAGCCGCATCGCGTGGGACCACGGCGCCACTGAATATGGTGGCGACTGGTTCTTCACCAACGGCATGGCCCGATTCCGATTACCCTACGGAGGAGGCGACACACCGGCCCTCTACATCGCCGACACTAGCAATGGCAGTTGGCGCGAGGAAGACGTGCCCGAACGCGATAGTCTGTTAGACGAGTTCACTGAGTTCATCGAATCTTTGGAACGCGGTGACGATGACACACCTATTCCGCAGGTTCACGGATTGAACGTGCTCAAGGTGTTAGAAGCAACAGAAGAATCCGCGCGCACTGGGCGCGAAGTGGTTCTGGATATGGAGTAAAGACCAATGGAACCGGCACAACTCAAAGCCACATTGAAGGCGGGTAAACCCGTATTCGGATTCATGATCGCCGCGATCGAAGGTTTGCGGTGGTCGAGAGTTTACGCCGGATCGACACTCGACTACATCATTATCGACTGGGAGCACTCATCACGTAACCGGCAGAAGATCTCGGAGCTTGTCACCAGCGTCAAAAGCGCCGGGATAACCTGCATCGTCCGGACGCCGAACACCGACGACACCTACGTGGCCATTGCGCTCGACGCTGGCGCTGACGGTGTGTTGGTACCGTACTGCGAAACCGTTGAAGAGGTTCGAGCGTGTGCAAACAAGGTGCGATTCCATCCTCTCAAAGGCGAATACTTTGAGCGTGCCTGCATGACAGGGGAGTTGCCGAGCGAGAAGACCCGAGAGTATCTGAACAACCGGCACAAGGACCACATCTTCATAATGGGTATCGAGTCCGAACCGGCGGCAAATCGGTTGGACGAGCTGCTCGAGTGTGCCGAGATCGACGGAATCTTCGTGGGTCCCAACGACCTCACAACATCACTGGGCATACCCGATGAAGTCGACAACCCAATTTACCTCGACGTCCTGAAAAACGTCATCGAAACTGGCGAGAAACACGGCGTACCGACGATGGTGCACCAACAGTCGATAGAGACCTCGGCGAAGGCCATCGAGTTGGGCGCCCGTTTCGTGCTCCACTCCAGCGAAGTCGGCATCTTGCTCAAGGGCATCCAAAACGACTTTGCTCAGCTACGCGAGATTGCATCAGACAAATTCGGTGCGGTCGAGGCGCGAGAAGCCGAGGACACGCTCGAGACCATCTAGTGAGCGGCTAATGATCGACCACCTGTCGCCGAGCGCGGATGATTTGGTAATCATCAACCAGGACCGGGAATACGACCATCGTACATCGAAGTGTCAAGTATCGTGGACTGCGGTGGAGCGCGGATCAAAATCAGAGCACCCGCTAGACGTTATTCGTCGATTTGGGGACTTAGACTAGACCATTGCAAGCTTTAACATTCCAAGATCGTGCTGAAATCGACGCTGAATACGGCTCCCCAAAACGACACTGGTGCTGGTATGATTGAAACAAGATAAGCAGACAACAACTGTGTTAGATGAAGGTGGATTGATGCCCCACGATGCCGGAAGCGTAGCGAACGAGTTGATTTCGCGCGCCGTTCAGGCAGACCGCCCGATTACGCCATTACAGACGCTAAAGCTGATTTACTTCAGCCATGCGTGGATGCTGGCTTTACATGACCGCTCATTAGTGAGGCAACGTGTCTACGCTTGGAAGCACGGGCCTGTGATACCTGAGGTCTATCATGCGTTGAAGCATCACGGATGGATGCCGATTACAGAACAAATAGGCAGTATAGCGGTTGAAGAATACGACGATGACGAACTCGATATCATCAACCAGGTATCCGAAATTTACGGCAAGTTTTCTGGAACATACCTGTCCGCATTGACGCACGGTAAAGACACTCCGTGGGATCAGGTTTGGAAGCCAGACAATCGCAACATCTTGATCCCTGACGACGTGATCAAAAAGTACTACCGTGCCCAACTCGCAGAGTAGCCGCGAGAACAAAATTCCTCTGGTTGATGAACCCGAGAAGTCCACTCGGCAGGATTGGCTCAAGGTCTATTCTGATTTCGTGGGCAAGGCAATCGATCTTGAAGAAAAAGAAACTTTGTCTAAGATCAAGACGAGTACTCTTCAAATCTCGATAGTAATCGCTTTTGTCGTCGTATTACTAGCACTGATTGCGATGTTGATACACTACCTCGGCCCAACATCTTGGCATTGGCTGGAACTTGGCATTGGCTGGAAGAGGGACAATTGGACAAAGTAGAGTCTCTGGTTAGTGGTAGCGGCGCAACTTACATATTAGTCACGCTTACGCGAAGATTCTTGTAACTGTGTTGCGTGATAGACGGCCGTTCACGTAGAACACCAGTTGCTTGACCTTGACACGTTCACTTGTCAAGCATCACCACGCATCACCACGCGAATTGTTAGATTCAGATAGTGTGCCGTAGCTTGGAACGCGTCTCATTTCACGACGCATTGAACTTGGAAATCCCGAATGACTAGCACGGATGTGACCACCTATGAAATCGACCCTTATCGCCTGCCAAGCTCGGTAGTCCCGAGCCACTACAAACTGCATCTGCGGCCGGACCTCGAATCCGAAACCTTTACCGGCAACGTCGATATATCGATCGCGACAAGTGATACTACCTCTCAAATCGTCCTCAACGCCAAAGAGATCGAGTTAAAATCGGCGCAGTTGATCGGCGGGGGCAACGCGATCGAAGCGACCAGCTTCACCTACGACGAGGAACTGGAACGCGTAACGCTTCACTTGGCTAGCGATGCATCACCCGGTTCGTATCATCTGGCGATCGATTTCGACGGCATTCTGAACCGTAAGCTCGCAGGTTTCTACATCTCCACATTTACCGACGAATCAGGAGCAGAGCGCAAGATTGCGACAACCCAGTTCGAAAGCACCGATGCTCGTCAGGCGTTTCCATGCTTCGACGAGCCAGCGATGAAGGCGTCGTTTGAGATCGCTTTGACGGTGCCCGCAGATCTGTTCGCGGCTTCCAATGGTCCGATCGTGTCGGAAACAACTTCAGAGGACGGCACCGAGCGGACAGTGAAGTTTGGCACCACCATCAAGATGTCCACCTACTTAGTGGCATTCATCGTCGGGCCGTTCGAGGCTACTGACCCGGTGGATGTTGATGGCGTGCCGTTGCGGATCATTCACCCTATCGGCAAAGGACACCTCACCTCTTACGCGCTCGAATCGGGTGCGTTCTCGCTGAAGTATTTCATCGACTATTACGGCATCCCGTACCCTGGCGAGAAGCTCGACCTCGTCGCAGTACCCGATTTCGCATTCGGAGCGATGGAAAACTTGGGTTGCGTCACGTTCCGAGAGGTCATCCTATTGGTCGATACCGAACGGGCCACGCAACCTGAACTGCTGAGAATCGCAGATGTCATCGCTCACGAGCTTGCGCATATGTGGTTCGGCGATCTGGTGACGATGCAGTGGTGGAACGGCATCTGGTTGAACGAGGCGTTTGCGACGTTCATGGCGGCGATGTGCACGGATGCCTTTAATCCGGAGTGGCGACGCTGGGATCAGTTCAGTTTGGAGCGATCGGCGGCCTTCGATGTCGACTCGTTGCAGAAGACTCGACCAATCGAATACGAGGTCAAATCGCCCGTCGACGCCGATGGAATGTTCGACCTGCTCACGTACGAAAAGGGCGGGTCGGTTTTGCGGATGCTTGAACAACACCTCGGGCCTGACCAATACCGCGAGGGCATACGGCACTATCTCAAAAAGCATGAGTACGGCAACACCGAGACGTCTGACCTATGGGACGCTCTCGAAGAGGTCACCGGCGAGCCGGTTCGCAGTACGATGGACGCGTGGATCTACCAGCGCGGCTACCCGATCGTCAATGTCAAGCAATGTGATGGCTGCAACAAGACAATCCTGAAGCAGAATCGCTTCTTCTACAAATCTCCTGACGAGGCCGATGAGACGGTCTGGCCGATACCTATGGGTATCAGATATGCCGACTCAGACAGTAAGGACGGCAGCATGAAGATGCTGATGACCGAGGACGATGTTGAAATCGCCGAATTGGAGGGTGTGCGTTGGGTCAACGCCAACGCTGGAAGCAACGGCTTCTACCGCGTCAACTACTCGCCCGAACTGATGACCTCGTTGCGTGACGCGATGGGCGACATGGAGGCGATTGAGCGATACAGCCTCGCCGACGATCAATGGTCGGCAATGCTGGCTGGCAGTTCATCCGCGGTTGACTACCTCAACTTGGCCGAGGGTTACTCGAGTGAGGATGATCTCGACGTATGGACGCTATTGGCCGGCAACTTGTCTAGTCTCGAACGCATCATCGACGACGAAGACGCGAGAACGCAGATGCGCACTCGGTTAGCGTCGCTCTACAACTCCGGGCTGTCCCGTTTGAGTTGGGATCCCCGAGATGACGACTCGCCGCGTGACTTGGAACTGCGTGGCGTACTCGCCCGATCACTGGCTGTTACGGCGCGTGACGAAGATGCTCTGGCCCGTTTGCGCAAACTGCACGACGGATACATGTCAGGCGATGTAATCGAACCGAATCTCGCGTCAGCGTCCGCCAACGCCGTCGCAATCGTCGGTTCCGCCGGCGACTACGAATCCTTCCTCACCCGTTTCAAGAACCCGGCTACACCTCAAGAAGAACGTCGATACATGAGTATGTTGGCATCATTCCCCGGCGAAGGTGAGATGCAAAACACGCTAGACATGTGCGTCAACGGTGAAGTCCGATCGCAAGACGCGCCGTACCTCGTTGGTGCCGCCATGTACAACCGAAACCACGGCTCGAAGGCATGGGAGTTCGTCAAATCCCATTGGGACGAAATGCTGGAGATGTACCCAGACAACAGCGTTGTCAGGATGGTCGGCGGTATCCGAGCACTGTCCAAACCCGAGTGGGCAGCAGACATCAAGAGCTTCTTCGAGACGCACAACGTCCCGACCAGCGAACTGACGCTAGAGCAGTACTTCGAACGCCTCGACGTGAACGTAGCGTTCCGCCAACGGGAGACTGTGCCGTTGACGGAGTGGTTGCTTGACTGATTATGCGCAGTTATGGCAAAAGCCAAGACATCCACAAAGCGAAAACGATCGGCTACAAAAAAGCCAGATACTCCGCGTCACAAGTTGTTTGTTAGCTTTCACGACTGTGATTCCGATCGAGACTATAAAGAGAAGTTTACGAAACTTCTCAAGGGCAACATCATCGACAAGTCGGTACACGACGACGACATTGATGATGACCCACTGAAGACTGAAACGGTACGGCAGAAGATACGCGACGAATTTATCGCCAATGCCACGGTCACCGTAGTACTCATTGGAGACTGCACATGGCAACGTAAGTACGTTGACTGGGAGATTGGATCAAGTCTCAGAGATACGAAACGCAATAAACGATGTGGGCTTTTGGGCATCCTGCTCCCTTGCCATTGGAGACACGGTGCACAATCCATTGACCCACATCTACTCCCTCCAAAACTTGCACAAAACCTATGCGGCAAGAATCCGTACGCAAAAATCTATAACTGGCCATCTTCTGGTCCGTCATCAAAGAAGTTCCAACGATGGATTCACGAGGCGTTCGAGAGAAGATACCAAGACCCTCCGCCCAAGATCGGCAATTCCCAGTTCAAGAGGAACCGAAGTGGCAACTGCAACCAAGGATGGAAGGACAACATTCCGATTCCCGACCGCGTGCAATTGCACTGATAGTAGTTAAACCGCTACGCAATTGATCTAGTCAGCGATCATCGCGAACACAATGATCACGACTCCCAGCACCGCATAAAACGGAACAGTCGCGAACCGCCACAAGCAAGTAAACATTCCAATCCTTATCGAACCAGACGGTACGATCTTAAACACTTCATCACCTTTCAACTCGCCGACGTGCAACCGCGTTACAAAGCCGTTGTAACTCTCGCGAAATGCCCGTTCAAGTGCAAAGTAGTACGAATCCAGCACCCAGAAAAGTATCGCTGGCACGAGCGCGATCAACGCCGCTTCCGGCCCAAACGCGGTTTCATCGCTGGATGTTCCAAACCTCGCGCCCACCACCAATATCGCCGCTACCAGCGTCACCGCCCAAGTCTTACAGGCACGGCTGTTCTCAGCCATCCGCGTGATGACCGACTGCATCATCGCTAGGTGCGCTCGGATGTCTTCGCGGTCTTGTCCACAAGCGGTCATGTGAGAAACCATAGACTAACGCGCCGCCGATTGTTCGGAATTCTGATCTTGGTTGGTGTTGACCTCCGAAAGTGCGGCGAGTTGGTCGACGATTCTGACCGTCTCGACGCTCACGGTGCAGACGCGTTGGAGGAGGTCGATGACGCGTTCTTTGTGGTCCGCGAAGCGGTAGGTGTTGAAGCGCTCGCGGATGGTCGGGTCTCTCGGTTTGCGCTCTTTGTATTGGTCGAGGACCCATTCGAGGGCGGAGCGGCTGCCGAGGCGGTATTGCCAGGCTGAGTCAGGGATGCCGGTAAGGGTGGTTTGTCGGTCTAGAACGATGGTTCCGCGATCCTTGTCGGCGCGGAGCACTGGCTTGCCGGCAGGTGAATCCAAATCGACTTCGTCGAGGTCGTATAGACTTGCCGACTCGAATCCGATGTGCAGGTCTAGGAGTTCACGTCCAAGCCGTGCCCATTCGTGGAAGTCGGGATGGAGGGGTAGACGCGGGAACTCCTGTTTAAGGTCAACCTCGTAGGTCTCGCGGTATTTGGGATCGTGGAGCACCGCGTAGGTGTAGGCGAAGATGCCCTCGGCGGTGATGTCATCCTCTTCGTAGTGCTCGCGGAATTGTTGTAAACCCCATCGCGTGAGGTTACTGACTTTCACGTCGTCGGAATAAAAATACAAAGGCAGGCATTGAGTGTCGCCGGTAAAGTGAAGGTCGGCAATTCGATCGGTTGCGAGCGCGTAAAACGCTTTACGGTTTGCACAAAAATTAATGACTTTGTTAAGTTGTCGTAAGTCAGACCCGAACATGAAATGATGGTTTCTAGTTAATCGGTCGTTCAATGCCATGTCTGCATAATGATAAATCGAGACGAACGGTCGATACAGCGTTGTGTTTATATATTGCCGTCTATACGTCACATGCTCGCCGCGATCAAATTTCGCACGGAGCGAGGCACTCCATTTAATGTCGGGGTCATTCGATGTCCCGGGTCGCGATACGAGACTGTTGTACGTGTCAGTGAAATAACGCGCTTTGCGGTGCAAATTTTCGAAGTCTAAATCGTAAACCCATTCGTCTCGGTTTGACGACGCGCCCATCGAGTAAAACGCGAACATTGCTTCAGTGCCAGTTGGCACTCGAGTTGGGTTGATACGACAATCGACCAACGACATCAAATCAGCGAAGTCGCTGTCAGACTGATCAAGCCAGATACCCTTGTGGTCTGGGACGATGATCTGAAAATCGATATCTTCCAGGTTGGCCTCTCGCAAATAAGCCAGCTTGTCGACTGCTAGTTCCGCGTCTTCCCGGCTAGCGTAGTGGATATCACAACTGTCAGTTTTGGCATTATCCCGGACGAAGAAGCCAATTGCTACACCAGTTTGAATGCCGAAGACGTTGTGGGTCGTACCAGCAATCTTGGGATTCCTACGAACGTCCGACCCTAGATCCAAGACATACAGGTCGCTGAATTCTTCAGCGGCAATTTGGCGGAATCCATCATCTTGTCTAGTGTCCAGATACGCCCGATTCGTTATGAAAGCTATGATCCCGTCGTCGTCCAATCGATCGGATGCCCAGCGTATGAACCGCTTGTACATGTCGTACTGCTTGGTTTTCTGTGCGGTGCTGGCGGCGATGTAGGTTTCGCTGATGCGACGGTCAATGTCCGGGTATTCGCGGTTCTTGTTGTTGTCGTTTTCGTTTTGCTGGTTCGCGTTGTAGGGTGGGTTGCCGATGATTACGCTGATGGGCTTTTCGTTTTGTTCTTGGATGCGTATCCAGTTATCGACTGAGAGGCCGCCGAGGTTGAAAGCGCTTTGTCTGGTGACCGCGCCGCCAGTGCTGCCCGTTTGCTGCCAATCCATGTTGTCGAGGGTGTCGACAAAGCAGAGGTTGGGGAACTCTAGATATTGCCCCGTCTTCTCGCGGTAGCTGTATTCGATGTTTAGGTTGGCGATGTAGTAGGGGAGGATGGCGACTTCGTTGGCGTGGATTTCGGTGAGGTATTTGTGTTCGAGTCGGTCGGCGGGCAGGTAGTCGATGAGACTGGTGATGAAGGTGCCGGTGCCGGTGGCCGGGTCGAGTATCTGGACGTTTTCGTCGGCTAGGGTTCGTCCGAAGTGTTTCTGGAGCAAGTGGTCTGCGCCGCGGATGATGAAGTCGACGATCTCGTTGGGGGTGTATACGACGCCGAGGCGATCGGCGGCGGCAGGATTGTAGGTCTTGTAGAAGTCCTCGTAGATGGCTTTGAGGAGCTGCTGTTTTTCGGAGTAGTCGGCGATCTCGTCGGCGGCTCGTCCGATGGCGCCGTAGTAGGCCCGCAGGCGGTCGATGGCTTGGCGGCGCACGTCGCCGGTGAAGAATGTGTTTTCGAGTGCAGTGAGATGTGCGGCGATGTTGTTCTCGCGGTGGAACTGGTCCTCGGCGAAGACGCGGAGAAAGATGTCTTGCGTGAGGATGTGTTGTAGGAGCATCTCGCGCACGTCGGCTTCGGAGACGGCCGGGCTGATGCTCTGTCGGCACTGTTCGAGGAATTCGGCGGCGTGTTGCTGGTACTCGGGGTTGTTTGCCTCTGCGTCTTCGATAGATTGACGCAGATTTTCTAGGACGGTTGGTAGATCTGCTTTGAACTGCTGCTGGGCGTGTCGGAACTCCTCGATGTGAGGAAGTTCGTAGTTGAGGAAGCGGAGTATGAGCCGGTTTAGACCGGCGGGTTCGCGCATGTCGACCCGCATTGTCTCTTCGCGGTTTTGGAAGAGGACGGCGGTTTTGGAGTCTTCGAAGAGGATGTTGTCGCGCGGATAGCCGCGGTTGAATTTGGCTTGAATCTCGGCATCGAGGTCGTCGTGGGTGTCTTTGGCTTCCCAGTAGCCACGTGCCATGCGGAGGGAGTCTTTGACGGTTCCGTCTGGGATGCCGCCGACCGCGCTCAATTCCGGCACCAACTTGAGTCGCTCGCGGTGGTCTGAGCAGTAACCGTCTAAACAGTTCTGAAACGCCGGACGGATGCTGAGCTCGTTATCCGAGCCGCCGAACTCGATAAGCTCACTCAACACGGCGTAGTAACGCTCAATGTGGGCATAGGTGGGCATGTGGGCGATTCTACGATGTTGGGATGGACGGGTTTGCGATAGATTGTGAAGCCCTTAGCGAAGTTTCTGGCGAGGCCCCGTCATGCCGCCCATGTGGGTTCCCGCTTGCGCGGGAAAGACGGAGGTCTGGCGGTGGTTTTGCAAGGGGCTCTACGTGCACCCAAGCAACTAACCCCAACTCAACCCTTCCGCATGAACTCTACGATTTTCTCCGGCGCGGTTACCTCTCCGGTATCCACTACTTCCTTCTCATCGACAACGAGATGTCGGATGGGGTAGTTGATGGCGATGCCAGCATCGTTGAAGCGTTGATGAATCAGCTTTATCAGATCGCTCTTCAGATACCAAGCGCCGATACGGTCGGTGGCTTGTATGAAGACCCAGAAGTCGATGTTCGAATCGCCAAACGTATCGAATCCAAAGCTCGGTTCGCTGTTGGTCACGGCGTGCTCAGACTCGATGGCCAACTCGCGAGCGGCAGTGATCGCGATGTCTTGGACCTGTTGGAGGTCGGATGAATAACTGACGCCGCAGTTAACGATAACGTTTATTGCTGGTGCCGGTCGTGAATAGTTTGTGATCATGTTCTCGGCCATCATCGAGTTTGGGATGATGATTAGGTTGTTGAAGAACGACCTTACTTTTGTGCTGCGCCACGAAATCGCTTCGACGTATCCAGACGGTCCGCCTTCGATCTCGATGAAGTCGCCGACATGGATCTCGCCTTCCGAGATAACGTATGTCCCGGCGAAGTAGTTTGATAGGGTTGGTTGCGCTGCTAGTGCGATTGCGATGCCGCCGATTCCGAGCGTCGCAAGCAACGGGGTGATGGCGACATCGAAAACAGCGAGTGCAAGCAATAGCGCGATTGAGTAAATGACGAGTGGCGTAAGGCGGCGCACCGGTGGGAGCAGCTGATCGTCAAGCCTCGTCGCTGTGGTTTCCGCAAAGGTCGTTAGGTACCAAGCAAACAGTACGTTGACGACTCTTGCGAGTATGAATGAGACGACCGCGATGGCGATAACGGAGCCGGTGCGTTGTCCCAACAAGGCGATGTCGGTATCCAAATGAATTTCGGATTGCCAATGCTTGAGTGCGACAGCAACCGCCGAAGTCCCACCGATCACTAGCACGAGCAGGATGATCGGTCCATCGCAGGCATCAATGATGCGATATCGTGTGGTGCCCCCGTCTTCGAGATTTCCGGGGTCGTTTCGTTTTAGCAGCACTTTGACAAGGATTTGAAGGGCGAGCACCAATACGACCGCGACAATAGCGATCGCGATCGCTGTCAGATACGGACTGTTATCGCTGGAGAATAGATCGCTCATGGCGCAGGAGTATCACGCTGAAAGATTCAGTCGCCCTCATAGGATTTGAACTGAACCATCAGTCATGAACTATTTTCGGCTTGCCGCGTGTTTATGGTCCCTTAGTGACCCAGGGCTGGTTGCGAGGTTCGTCGATGGCTTGGAGCAGTGCGGTGATGTATCCGTAGACGAATGCGAATGCTGTGCCTTGGGGATCTGTTCCGGCGATGTGCGGAACGTGGTCGGGCATGAGCATGTATTTGTATCCGACCTCTTGGTAGACCTTTGCGCACTCGACCATGTTGATGCTGCCCTCGTCGGGGAAGACCTCCATGAAGTCAAGCTTGTGCCCGCGGATGTTGCGGAAGTGCACGTTGAAGATCTTCTCTCGGCTTCCGAAGTAACGGATGATGTCGAAGATCTCCTCTCCCGGGTCGTCGAGCATCTCCGTAACCGTGCCTTGACAGAAGTTCAGGCCGTGATACGGACTTTCGTGCATATTGACGAACTTCTTTAGACCGTCGGGGGAGCCCAAAACTCGGGTCACGCCGCGGAATCCCGGCGGTGTGTACGGGTCGTGCGGGTGACAAGCCAAGCGCACCTTGTTCTCCGTAGCGACCGGGACCACTCGCTCGAGGAAGTAGTCGATGCGCTCCCAGAACTCGTCCTCGGAGACCTCGCCCGCAATTCCGGGTTCGTTTTCGTGAGCGATTTTGTCGTAGCGTAAAGTCGAGTTGCTGGAACCGCCTCTGCCGGGTTCTCGCTCGGAGCGGGGGATGCCGATGAGGTTCATGTTGTATTTGACGGCTGGGATGCCGACAGCGGCACAGTTCTCGATCAAGGTGTTGACGACTTCGATCTCGCGATCGCGATCGGGGTCGATCCCGAGCATGATGCTAGGCGCTTCGGCAGTTTCGATCGGTGTAGACGACAGCGGCAGCTGGATCATGTCCAACTCGATGCCGAACGAGTTGACGTGCTCACGCCATTGGGCGAGATCGTCCTGTGACCAAGTGTGGGCGTTGCCCTCGCGCGGGTCAGCGCAGATGTTGATTACACCGAGCTGCGCCCACTGCCTGAGATCCTCGTCGTGTCTTGGCCTGACTTGAGTGCCTACGTACATGTTGTTGCTCCTGTTGTTGCTGGGTTGAGGTTTGCGGTTTCACCCTCACGCCCGGCACCGCCCCTCTGGGTTCCCGCCTGTGCGGGAATGACGGGGGGTGTGGTTGGGTGTTTATGATACGTCGGCGTGCTTTGTTTTTCCCTGGGTTCCAGCCTTCGCGGGAATGACGTTGGAGTCTGCGGTGTCACCCTCACCCTAGCCCTCTCCCATCGAGGGAGAGGGGATGTCAATCGGCGTGCTTTGTTTTTCTCTGGGTTCCCGCCTGCGCGGGAATGACGGGGGACGCGTAAAAAGCCCGGGGCGGTATTTGGTCCGGTCTTTGCGCGTGAACGGTCTTGGATTTGCGCCTCCGCCGCGGAACGGCAGAGGCGAATTTGACCGTGTAGTGGATAGAGCCTGTTACCAACAGTCTCAAACCGAGACGAAGAACGCCCCGGTGACTGGTCCCAGATGGGGCGGATTGCCGGACAGCCGACAAAAATCTTCCGCGTGCGTCGTACGCCGCCAAGACGTAAAACATGCCCCTCGCATCTGGTTAAGGATGCGGTGACAATCACCCAGTTGGACCCCGGCTCACACCGTCGTCTCTCCCTTGCAACGAAAAGGGATTGACATCGTACGCGTCCACGAAAACTCGACTGGCCCGCACCGATTCTGGTTGAATCGATTGGCTTGTGTTGCGGAGCCCTCATCGAACTCGACGACCAGTCTTTACTGTAGCCCTCGCTTCCCGCGCAGCCCAAAAATGACGACTCGGTTATTCCCATTGGATGGGCCGAGTAGAGGGGACATTGCTTACGCCTTGAACGAGACGCGATCAATGTCGGCAAGAAGTTGTAACCCCCGACGCGATCACCGATGGTTTCGGTGACTTTGATGTTGTCCGTTGAAGCTGTCAACGTATTGGTCCTTGTTCCTCTCGCCAAGTGTTGGCTTGATAATTGCCCGGATCCGTCGATCTGGGACCAAAAGCGTGTACATTTCTGATGCTAGTACAGGTGTGAGGTACTTGCCAAGTGATTTGTTGCGAATGGTTCGCCCTCACCCTAGCCCTCTCCCATCGAGGGAGAGGGGATCTGCGGGAATGACGGGGGTTATTCGCGGAAGCGGGGGTCGCGGCGTTGAGCTCTTTTGAGCCTTTGGAGAGTGAGAGGCGTGAAGAATTTAATGCTTTGTCGCGGACGAGTTTTGATTTCGCTAGTGAAAGCCAAAGCGATGGCATCAGCTTTGTCAGGGCTTTGTCGACCGGTCGATCTGATCTGATCTTTGGATTCGAGTTGTAATTGTCCTCGGGCGTTGTATTTGTAGGTTAGAGAAGCCAATTGCGAGATCAATTCGGGATCATTAGGTAACGAGATGTCGCCGTCGGCGAAACGTTGACGCAATCCTTCGAAGACTTCGGCGCGAAGGTTGAGATATTTTTCGGTGTTGGAAGGACGGTTAGAGCCGTTAAGCCCTTGAGCGTTGAATCGTTTATCGGCTTTGAGATTGTCGAGGACTCCCGCGCCAACACCGATCTCGTCGATGATTAGATCTTTGATTTTGTATTGGAGTGCTGCGGTTATGACGGCACCGGTGGTGTTGACGATATCTGACTTACGTAGTTCATGGATGTAGATGACTTTGGGACCATGTCTGATGATGATTACGGTTTTGTCGTTACCGAATCGTGCGACATCGACTCCCATAACTGGAGTGGTGTCGGGAGCGGGTTGGGTGTGACGTTTGACTGCGGCTTCGACGTCGCGAAGTGGTATGAGGGTGTCGTCGTCGGCGTCGGGGAATTGGCCTAGGACGCGGGGTTGGTAAATGGACGATTGGGGACCGTGCGAGTTGAAGACTCTGATAGCCCATTTTGGATTTAATAGACCGTGGGGCGTTTGGTCGTCGGGTTCGTCTACGCTGTCGTCGATCTCGTCGTTTTGGACGGGATCGGGGTATTCGACATCTTGGATATTGTTCTCGGTGATTCCTTCGGCTTTGAAGGCAGGGATGTCGAACGCTGAGATGTGAATGGTGTGGAATTGTTTTCGGTTCTTGTGGAAGGTGTCGTAAAACGTCCCGGCGTATCCGTGCGGATTAGCGATTAATAAGAGTTTGGAGTTTTTGGCGGTGGTGACGCCATCGATGGCGTGTATATGAACTCGTCGACTCCGGAGGCTTCATCGACGATGACGAGGATGTTACCGGGGTGGAATCCTTGGAATCGGTCTTCGGTGTTTGTTGAGAATCCGTAAGCGTATCTTTTTGGTGATAGTTCGAGTCGCGTACGGGTTAATTTGCCGCCGCCGATATCGCGTACGGGCATGTATAGGTTTCGTAGTTCGCGCCAGAAGATTTCCCGTACCTGTCTTTCGCTGTGGGCGGTGGTAATGACGGCGGTGAAAGTCTTACCTGCGCCGTTGCAAGAGCGTACCGCAACGGATCGTTTATTGGCGATTGCGTGGAGTATTTGCTGTTGCTTGTCCCATGGCCTTACGCTGAGGACGCTGTTGGCGAAATCGATGGGTTTGTCGCGGATTTGGCGGTGGTCTTTGACGAAATCTTGCGCTGGCGGTACTGGCTTTCGTTGAGCGACGGACCGGAATTCGTTTTTGGGCTTGGGTTCAGGAGTCGCGGGCTTATCGGGAATGAAGAGGTACGGATTTTCGGTGGCCGAGCGTTTACATTGACGCTTCGGGTCGGATTTCCGCGGACGTCGGTTGTATGGATGTTTTTTAGGCGCAGTCATTGTTTTGGTGCGCCTGGATACTGAGATTGGCTGCAATAGTATCAGAAATGCGGATGTTAGGAGTAGTGCGTAAATTTGAATGATTATCGAAGTCACTAAATAGATCGATGTTAGTAGATTGGAAAATAAGGATGGGAACCAGTCAAATTGGCTAAGACGAGGGTTTAAGTAGTCAGGATATTGGTTCTGTGTTAGAAGGTGTAAAACTGGTATTTTCGAACAAAGGAGAAGTGGAAGATGTTGCGTATAGGTGTGGAATGTGAAAGAATATTAACGGGTGGTTTGGAGGCTTGCACGATGGGTTGGGGAGAAACTAATGCTAGAGGTAAATGGTGCTTGGAGAATTGAGAGTCGAATCGGCAGTAGACGAAACAGATTGCGCGTGATTGTCTGAACCGCAGATTACGCTGATTGCGCAGATGGGCTGCCCGTTTGTCCGCGGGTTCTGGATGGGCGTTCCGTCCGCTGAAACGCCCGCCTGCGCGGGAATGACGGTGGATTAGGGTGTGTGGACATTCACATTCGAACATCACGTCAATATCGCTCGGGGCAATCGCACACCCCTGAAATAACCACTCTGTCTTCAAATATTGCGACTGCGACCGCGGGCACCGTCTCTTACGTCAGTTCGTTGCCATCCAACGGGATATGAATTTCCTGCTCTTGGTCGGCGTTCATCAATATCCCGATCAGACGATGGTTCTCCGGCAGAAGGGAGCGTCCGCAGGCGGCTCGGCACAGCGCATGCTCACGAACAACAGATCTGATCTCGTTTTCCCTTCGCGCCGCTTACCCAAGAATTAACGGTAGAAGCGTGGACCGTCGATCTTTCCCACCGTCACGACGTCCTCTGCTCGTTGACTCGGTCAATGTTTATCAGTGGGATTTGGCACGACGAAGTAATGCAAACTCTCGTCGATGATCCCGGCATCAGGCTGTATGAGAACGAACAACGCCAATGTTTGATATTCGACGACAGAGTTGCCGTGCGTTTGAAGTTACTTGACGATAAGTACCGACCGCGCAACAACAGGACGAGAAGAGGACTGGCGTGGCACCGTCAATTGAACCTGCCTGGATTGCCGCCTGTCGTGCGGCTGGATTTGGGTTACCGTCTCGACCCGATAGGATCATACGTCGAATTAGCGATGCTCATGTTTTGCACAGGCGACATCGTGAATTGGCAATGGCCGATCCAAAAGCGACCAGACGACGAATCTGCGAACGGCGTCGAACCCTTCGAGCAACACTCATTGAGTTTCCCTGAAACCAAACTTGCAGGAACCCAGATTCGTTGACATCTTCTGGTTCTTTCAATCCCGAAATGCTTGTTCTCGCTCGCCGGCGCCGACAGATTTCTCAGTCTCAATTGGCGGAAGAGGCAGGCACGACGAGGGGACTCATATCAAGATACGAAGCGGGCAGCGCACCCATGACCGAGCAAATGGTCGAGCGCCTAGCCGCGATTCTCGACTACCCGCTGATTTTTTCCGACGGTCTTCCGAATTTGTAGGTCTCAACGGTGGCGCGATCTTTCATCGTAAGCAACAACGTTTGCCAGCTGGAAAACTATACCGCGCCCATGCACTTGCTGAGATTCGTCGTTTGGAAGTCGTAACCATGCTGGACTCGTTGGAAATTGAGTTGCCAACCGTGCCTGAACACCCAATCGAGCTGCTTGGGGATGATCCAGAAAAGATCGCTCGCGCCGTGAGAACGACGATGAACGTGCCGCCCGGTCCGGTTTTCAACGTGACGGAAACGTTGGAGCGGAACGGTTACGTCGTCGTAGCGCATGACTTCGACTCGCGGCAAATCGACGGTTTTAGCCAGAGAACCGCGTATGGTCAATGGTTCATCCATGTGAACGCCGAACTTCCGCCGGACCGGTGGCGCTGGACGTTGGCGCACGAACTCGGCCACGCCGTCATGCATTCCGATCCTATGGCAAACCCAAAGTTGGTGGAAGACCAAGCCCACCTTTTCGCTGGAGAGTTTCTAACACCGGGGCGCGAAATCCGGTATGCGCTCCAAGGATTGACGTTTCAAAAACTAGGGGGATTGAAGAGGAAATGGAAAGTTTCGATGCAAGCCTTGATCATGCGCGCGTATAATCTGAAAACGATCACCCCTCGCCAACGAGCTTCGATGTTCACCCGAATGTCAAGGGCTGGATATCGGAAACGCGAGCCGAGGATTCTGGATCCGCCCGTTGAAAAGCCTTCGCTCATCGTTGATCTCGCGCGAAAACATTTGGATGAAGCAGATTACAGCCTAGCGGAGTTGCGCGAATTGATTGCCATCGGTGAAACGGAGTTTCGACAGTATTACGTCGATTCCGACGACATCGTTAAGTCGCTAGGCATTGACGAGTTGTTCCAGTAGAACGTGAGGTGCATTCGATGGTCGACAGTAACATGGGGAACCCGCGTCCAATCCCGATGCGCAGATATTTCTTCGCCGTCGTGGTCGTCAGCGTGATGGTGGTGGCCGCGTACTTGGCGGTACGAGTCGGCGTCGAAATAATTGGTATCGAAGATTGTCGGGATGCGTCGTTAGGGACCATCGCACTCGTTGTCTCACCGATGGTTTCGGTGGTTGGCGCCCTCTCAGCTATCTTGGCCAATATGTTGCGTCAAGAATAGGGGAATATAAACGGGGCGTAAAGGATCACGAACGGCAAAACCATCATAACCGCCAGCACAACAACCCAAAACAACAACTCCCACCAACTCATGTTGTCGCCGCTGGAAGATATCGCGGGTTTTCTTAGATCGATCCTCATCGTGTTACCTTGTCTCAAGCGCGCAACCTTTCCTGCGAGAGTGCGCTACTCATTGCATACCATTAATCCTAGATTCTGTCAAGCAGTTTTCAAACGGATTGATACGCGAATCAAGAATTACAAGGGACCAAAAACATCTAGATGTTCCTAGCGCTTTCGGGATCGCCGTCTTCGTTGAAGTGTTGCATTTGTGCCAAGAAATTCAAGCAATTCGACCCGCGTCACACGGCGGTGTATCGAGAAGTTGCGCATTCTGTGACGACGACAGCAGCAGCCAGAAGATGATCATGCCGAGCATCGCGGAGAGCTCGTCGGACCAGAAGATCCCGTCCTATGTCTCCTCGACGAAGTTGTAGGCGACGGCGAGCACGATCTTGTACCCCCTCCCCAACTGGCGAAGGCGAACAGCACGAACAGCACGAGGAACTCGTAACACCAGCCTTTGGTCACTCTGGCGGGCGTGGCCGCGATGTAGTTGCCTGCGAAACTCATTCGGCGCCTGTTGGAATCAGTTGAGGACATGCACGGAGGTTAACACCGCCACTCTGCTAATATCGGTGCAACGGGCGTATCCCATGCGCCCTAGAAACCCGGATCGTTGCGAAATCGTCCGGGCTTCAATCTTTTGTCGAATCGATCAAAGTTTCTAGTTTGGAATCCTGGGAGAAAACGTGCTGGTTTGGCACACGAGGTCTGTTGGCGTTTCGGCAAGGCGACGTACAGGCAGGCCAAGAGAATTACCAGATAGCGGTAGAACATGCCAATCAACTATCGGCAAATAATCTGTCCGCTTTGGCCGAATTTACTGGGCTTACGAAGAACTCAAGGCCGGGAATCAAGTGCGAGCGGAACAGATCATGCAAGAAGCCCAACACGTCATTACCAGTGCACCCGGTACTAACATCAAGCTCACATTAGAGCGTTACCGAAAGTTGGAGCGTTTGACTGCTAGCGATTTTGATAAACGTTAGGTCGGAAGTCTTTGTATGGGCAGTCGGCAGCATTCTGCAAATACCGCGACTTCTGAGGTATGACATATTCGACTAACGCGCCGTCGACATTGAAAAGACGGTAACATCTTCGTAGAAATCCGCTGCGAGTTCAACCACGCGACCGAAACACCTCGGACACGAGAAACGCCGCACAAGACTTTCCGCGCCGATTGGTTGAAGTAGGTTTCACGGGGAAGTTGTTGGCATGAAGGTTGATGCTGTTATTCAGCAGGATAGCCGACGCCGGCTTGGTTAGTGTTCCATGTGCATGTAGATGCAACCGGTTCGTAGATCGTCGAGAATTTGGTTGAGGCGATTGAGTTTGGTTTCGGGTCGTTCGTCGCGGTGTGATGTGCGTTGCCCCCTTTGTCCTTTGGACATTTCCCCCGCGAGCGGGGGCAACCCAACCGCGCCGCCCCTCCGCTTCCCCGGGCATACCCCGCTCGCTGCGCTCGCGCCCCTTTCGTCCCCGAAAGGGGCGGATCGTTGCGTCTGCGCTGACGCGAGCGCCCCTGTCGGCGGTCTCTTGGGCTTCGTGGAGGGGGCCGGGTGACGACAAGGGTCGCCTCTACGGTGTGGTCAAGTGAGGGTAGCGTTCCGCTTCGTACCCCTCGACCAGGTGCACGAGCAAATCGAGTTCGTCGCCTTCCGGCGTGCCAGCAGAAGAGTCAAAGATCTGATCAATGCGGTTTATTGCCGCTCGATAGTGTTCATCTGTTCTAGTCAACTTCGTGAACATGGTCGCTCAAAAGAAAAGGGCGGGGGAAGATGGAGCGGGGTAGACCCATCCTGCCCCGGGCGTACTACGCTCGCGCCGCTTTCGCTGGTCGAAAGCGGCGGGCGACGACAAGGGTCGCGTCTACGATGTGGTCAAGGGAGGGAGTCGGAGCGCGAAGGGGAGGGCCCCCTTTCTCCTTCGGACATTTCCCCCGCGTAGCGGCCGTCTGGGTTCCCGCCTGCGCGGGGAATGACGGGGAGTGCGCGGGAATGACGTGGGGGTGCGCGGGTTTGCCGCTAAGGGGTTACCGCCGACCTACGGCTGCCACCTCAAGACTGGGCGTCTGGCGGCGGTGGCTTCGTCTAGTCGGGTGTTTGGCAGTGTGTGGGGTGCACGGAGCACGGTATCGGGATCGCTGTCGATTTCGTCGTCGATGGCTTTCATTACGGCTACGAATCGGTCGAGCGTCTCTTTCGACTCGGACTCGGTCGGCTCGACCATGAACGCCTCTTGCACTATGAGGGGGAAATACATCGTGGGTGCGTGGATGCCGTAGTCGAGGAGTCGTTTGGCAATATTTAGGGCGGGAACTCCGCGTTCGGCTTGTCGTTTTCCGCTGAGGACGGTTTCGTGCATGCAGAATCGGTCCGCCGCCAAGTTCCAGCGGTCGCGCAACAACGCTTGGACGTAGTTGGCGTTGATTACGGCGTTCTCGGAAACGGCGCGCAGGCCGTCGCCGCCGAGGGACTGCATGTAGGTGTAGGCACGGACGAGGATGGAGAACGATCCGTGGAAGCCGTTTATTTTGCCGATGCTGTTGTCGGGGCGTGTCAGATGGTATTGCTGTGCCCTCACCCTAACCCTCTCCCGCCCAGCGGGAGAGGGGACATCGTCGTCGTTCTTAACAACTACCGGTTCGGGGAGATACGATGCGAGCTCTTCGGTGACCATTACGGGACCGGCACCGGGTCCGCCGCCGCCGTGGGGAGTTGAGAAAGTCTTGTGGAGATTGGAGTGGCAGATGTCGACGCCTAAATCTCCGAGCTTGACGAGTCCGAGCAATGCGTTCAAGTTAGCGCCATCAGCGTAGACCAGACCGCCGGCATCGTGGATGATGTTGTTGATCTCGATTATGTTCGGCTCGAACAGTCCGAGGGTGCTCGGAATCGTGAGCATGAAGACGCAGGTGTTCTCGTCGGCCTTCGCGCGCAGGTCTTCGACGTCCACATTACCAAGCTCGTCGGTCTTGACGGTGACAACGCTTAGACCGGCCATCGCCGCTGAAGCCGGGTTCGTGCCATGTGCGGAGTCCGGAATGAGTGCGACGTTTCGATGCGATTCGCCGCGCATTTCCAAAACGGCCCGCGCGATCAGCAGTCCGGCGTACTCGCCCTGCGCTCCGGCCAGTGGTGCCAATCCGACGCCGGGCAATCCGGTAACCTCGCCCAACCATTCCTGTAACTGGAACATCACCTCGAGCGCGCCTTGCACGCTCTCGTCATCCTGCAACGGGTGGATGTTGGCGAATCCTCCCAGCGACGCGATCTGGTCGTTGAGTTTCGGGTTGTACTTCATCGTGCAGGAGCCGAGGGGGTAGAAGTTGGTATCGATGGAGAAGTTGAGTCGGCTGAGCAACGTGAAGTATCGGATGACGTCGAGCTGAGAGACCTGTGGCAGTTGCAGATCGTCTGGTGTGCGCACGAGGTCATCGTCTGGCATCTCGGCAAGTGGGACATCCGGCGCCGGGAGATCGACGGCTCTGCGTCCGGGAACCGATCGGTCCATGAGCAAGCTGCGATCGGGCATGTCGGCAACGCTGGAGTTGGGCATCAGGTTGTTGGTCATGCCGCGGCTCCGTAACTGATGTCTCTCAGCGCCGCGATGAGTCGATCGATGTCGGCGCGGCTGTCCATCTCCGTGACGCATAAGAGCATACCGTTCGGCACCGCATCTGAGACGTCCAAACCGCCGATGATGCCGCGGTCTGCCAACCGGTTGTTGATCACGGCGGGTGCGATCGGGCACTCGACCGGGAACTCGTTGAAAAACGTCGAGCCTTCGTCACCAATAACCTTCCAACTGGGCAGCGCGTCGATCGCGTCCGCCAGATAGTGGGCCTTGTGATACGACAGCTCCGCCACCTTGCGCAATCCGCTCGGGCCCATCGTCGCGCAGTAGACCGCGACCATCAGTCCGATCAACTGTGTGCTCGTGCAGATGTTGGAAGTGGCACGCTCGCGGCGAATGTGCTGCTCGCGAGTCTGGAGAGTGAGCGTGTAACCCGTCCGACCCATAGTGTCGGAGGTCCTGCCGATGATGCGACCGGGAAGTTGCCGGACGAAGCGTTGCTTGGTCGTGAAGAGACCCACATAGGCGCCGCCGAAAGTCAGCGGCACGCCGAGTGGCTGACCCTCAGCGGTGGCGATGTCGACGCCAAACGCGCCGGGCGGTTTGAACATGCCGAGCGCGATCGGGTAGGTGTGCATGACGGACAAGGCGCCGGCGTCGTGGGCGGCATCCGTCAGGGCCTGCACGTCTTCGATGCGTCCTAGAAAGTTGGGCGACTGAAAAGCGATACATGCTGCGTCGTCGGGGATGTCTCCGTTGAAGACTCTCTCGCGAGTTATTGGCTCGATCTCGACCTGTTGATACCGGGTGTACGCCTCTGCAACCTCGAACAGCCGGCGGTCCGCGGTGTCGAGTATCAAAATCCGGTTGCGACGGCTGACGCGTGCGGCCATCAATCCCGCTTCGGCAAATGCCGTCGGGCCGTCGTACATGCCGGCGTTCGCGACTTCCATGTCGAAGATCTGTGCGACCGCCGACTGAAATTCGAAGCCGCTCTGTAGAACGCCTTGCGCCGCTTCGGGTTGGTACGGCGTGTAAGACGTTACGAATTCTCCGCGCTGCAACACGGCGCCGACGGTCGAAGGGATAAAGTGCCGGTACGCGCCCGCACCCAAGAACGACGGTCGAGTGCCCGCGTCTCGGTTCAGCGCCGCCAACGCCTGCATCCGGGTAGCAACTTCCAGCTCGGAAGCTGAATCTGGCAACCGCAATGGAGGATTTCGATGCTGTTCCGGGATGTCGGTAATCAGCGATTCAAAGTCGTCAACGCCGATCGTGGACAGCATTTCCGCACGCTCGGATGGCGTGTTTGGAATGAACGGATGCGGTGAGTTGACGTTGCTCGACAAAGCCTACTCCAGCGTGCCCCGATATGTTTCGGAATCCATCAATTCGTCCAGCTCTGATGGATCGTCAAGTTTGACTTCCATGATCCATCCGTCGCCATAAGGGTTTGAGTTAACAAGCTCGGGCGATTGCTCCAACTCCTCGTTGACGGCGGTGACGGTGCCGCTGACCGGAGAGAAAAGATCGCTGACCGCTTTGACGGATTCGATCTCGCCGAACTTGTCGAACTGATCCACTCGTGAGCCGATCTCGGGCAACTCGACGAACACGACATCGCCGAGCGTGTCCTGTGCGTAGTGGGTTATTCCCACCTCGACCACATCGCCGTTTCCGACGCGTGTCCATTCGTGCTCGGACGAGTATTTCAAATCAGCTGGATACAACGCAGTCTGCCTCCGTCGGTACCTTTGTCGATAACCGCATTGACTATAACAAATTCACCTATGTCGGTGCGTCCCGCCGAAGATTTGCGAAGAGCGTCGGAAAAAGGGCAAAGGCACCACAACTGCGTCGACCGTTCGACCACGCACGTCGATTTGCACTGCGGTGCCCACATTTGCGTGTTGAACGTCGATGTAACCCATAGCGATCGCCTTGCCCAGCGTGGGGGAGTGGGTCCCGGAGGTCACCACGCCTATCTCCTCGCCACCGGCAGTGATCGAATGCCCATGCCTTGCGATCCCGCGCGACCGCATCTCAAACCCCGCGATTATTCGTGGCGTCCCCTCGCCTCGAATCTTCCGCAATGTCGCTCCAGCGATATATTCCGAACGGTTCGGCCGCACCGTCCAGCGCAGTCCAGCTTCGTATGGATTGGTTTCGACGGTCATGTCTGAGCCATGGAGCATTAATCCAGCCTCCAACCGCAACACATCCCGCGAACCCAGACCGCATTCGGTCGCGCCTGCGTCAACCAGCATCGACCAAATCCCCGACGCGTGCGAACTGTCGAACATGATCTCGAACCCGTCCTCACCCGTGTAACCTGTCCGAACCACAATAATCCGCTCGCCGTCCAACGTCGTCTCACCAGCATGAAATCTCTCGATCCCGTCAGTCTCGCCGTTCGACAGGCCGCACATCATCTCAACCGCGTTCGGCCCCTGTACCGCCACCATCGCGATTTCGCCGGAACGGTCCACATACCCTACGTCTGCGCCTGACATCTCAACGTACCGCTCCATCTGCGTCGACAACCACTCTTTATCGACATCGGCATTCCCGGCGTTCACGACCAACAGATAACGGTCTTCTTCGAGGTTGTAGACAATCGCGTCGTCGATGATGCCGCCTTGTTCGTTGCAAATGACGTGATATCGCCCCTGTCCGTGGCTGAGCCGCGATGCCCGAACGCTCAACACCGTATCTAGGAACCGGCCCGCATCCACGCTGCTGAACTCCAACCTCGCCATGTGCGAGACGTCGAAGATGCCGACGTTGTTTCGGACTTGGTTGACCTCGTGGATTATCCCGTCCGGATACTGCACCGGCATGTCCCATCCGCCGAAAGAGACGATGCGGGCGCCAGAGGCTACGTGGGTTTCGAAGAGGGGTGTCCTGTTTGCCATCTGTGCTTCTCGTGGTTTAGGCGTCGGTCTTAACTCAATCGTACGGCAGATGGACCCAAGTAGCGACCGCTTAACCGTGGCAGAGGGAATATCGGCGACGTCACTAATTCACTGAGATCAACTTCCGGGGCATTGCGATGATATTGAGCCACGCGAAAGTCTCCGAGTCCACGGATATCGACGAGCGCATTCAGCGCGCGCAGCTCGGGAACCCAATCATGCTCATCCTTCCCATAGCGGCCTGACACCAACTCCCCTCTAACCTGGCGCAAATACTGATCGATACCCAAATCAAACAAAAAATCTCGTTGCGTCCCCAATCCTCCCATCGACTCAAACCCAGCCGCGTCCAACGCCTCGTCAACAGCGGTCAAGTCAACATGCGTCGTCATGTCCTGCAGCCCGACATCCCGAAACGGATTCTGACCTAGTACGTGGTCTCGATAACACCTTAACGAGCCTTCATATCTCACCGGATGATACAACGTCTCGCGGTCATTCCCGTAGTCAATCGTCAACACGTAGCCACGTCCCAACAGCCTGGCGACGCTGTTGGCCCACGCCTCAATCCCAAGATTCACCTCGCCACGATACCCTTCCGGCACATCCGACGCGAATCCGCCGACACGATCCATGATCTCAACGTTCGACACCTCTCCTTCGATGAATTCCAACTCGCCAGTGTCACCGAGGCCCACGTAACATTCCACAACCTTGCCATTGCGGACCGTAAACATATGCGCTGGAAACGCGTCAAGCAGCTCGTTGCTGATCACGCATCCGACGACAGGTTCCAGTTGCCGCAATTCATCAACACCACGCACATCCCCCCGAGGCCGGAGATCAAACGCGTGGTATCCAAGTGCCTCACCGAATCGCTCTACCTGATCCCCGCTTCCTTTCCCGCTTTCGACAGCATCGAGAATGTCACGCGCCAACCCGCCATCGCCGGCGCCCAACTCCACAACATCGAACGCTCCCGGCTCGCCAAGCTCCTGCCATGCTTTGAAAAGATATCCGGCAATCAAGGCTCCGAACGCTGGATGCGTCTGCGGCGCAGTCGCATAGTCCGCACTCGCGGTCACCGATGCCGTGTAGTAGCCATGCTCCCCATAAAGCGCGATCTCCATGAAGCGCGCGAACGCGATCGGACCTTTCGCCCGAATCTCAGCTTCAACGATCTGTCGTGCCGGTGTAGTTTCTTCCGGCATCGATGAATGTGATTATCCGCGCTTGGAGATCGGGACGTAGTCGCGCTCGCGACCGCCGGTGTACTTCAGGAGCGGCCGGATCAGGATGTTGCGACGATACTGCTCAACAATTTGGATGATCCAACCCGGTACTCGACCGATGGCGAATATCGGCACGAACAGGTCTTGCGGAATGCCGTTCAAGTAGTAAATCACGCCGGCGAAGAAATCGACGTTGACGTGCACACCGCGCCTTGCGTATGGAGACATAGCCTCAACCACAGCTTCGAGAATGTTGTACCACTCTGGCTGACCCTTCTCTTCGCTCAACCGCCTCACACCTTCACGCAGGTGACGTGCCCGCGGATCTTCCGCCTTGTAAACTCGGTGTCCGAAGCCCATCACCGGGATCCTTTGCCTCAACAGATTCCGAACGTAGCCCTCAGCGTTTTCGGCGCTGCCGATTTCACGTGCCATCTTCATCACGTTCTCGGCCGCTCCGCCGTGAGAAGGACCGGACAACGCGCCGATCGCGGCAGCAACCGCGCTGTAGGCGTCAGCCTTGGTACCCGCGACCACTCGGGCGGCGAACGCGCTTGCGTTCGACCCGTGATCGGCGTGCAACACCAAGTCCTTGTCCATCAACTGCGCCGCATCGTCCGACGGCACCTCGCCGTCGAGCATGTACAGGAAGTTCGCCGCTTGATTCAAATCCGAGTTGGGAGCAACCGGGTCGTTGCCGCGTCGGATGTTGTAGTGCGCCGCAACGATCGTCGGCACCTGCGCCGTCATCCGGATGCCTTTTCGGAATGTCGCCCCAACATCGTCCCACTCCGCATCCGCATCGGGGTCGAAGGCTGAAAGCGCCGAGACCGCGGTACGGAGCACATCCATCGGGTGCGACTCCTTGACCGCGTCGATGATCGGGAAGATCTGATCCGGCAACTCACGCTGGCTGCGCAACTCCTGATCGAACGCATCCAGATGCTCCTGCGCGGGCAACTCGCCGTGCAATAGCAGGTAAGAAGTTTCCTCGAAATTCGAGTGCTCCGCCAGGTCGTGAATGCTGTAGCCCCGATATTCCAGAACCCCGTTGCTACCGTCAATGAAGGTCGTCTCTGTGCGGTCGAAGTAGATTTCTCTCAACCCGCGGTGGAGTCTGATTTCGTCATCTTGGGGCATTTGTCAACTGTCCGATGCTTGTGAACTGTCTACGAGTGCCGGGCGGCGGTTTTCGACGTGATGAAGAGGGTCGCCGCAACGTCACACACTTCCAATGGTTTTCAACCTATTTTAGAGCATGGCCGTAAAGAGCCAAACCGCGAATTTGCCTCAATCGTGATGAGGGTGTTCGCAGGCAGTGACGCAATTGGGGTATTGAACGCTTGAGGATGTGTGGGTTGCACGAGAGGTGAAAGTGGAGGAATTCGCCTCTTGATTTTAGCGATCTGAGCGTTTCTCGCTGCCCTCAACGATTGAAGTTTCGCCTCTCTCGTCAACCGATTCGCGGAACACGACACGAGATTTCTTGCCACCGTGGATCTGCGGTTCTCTGGCCAGTTTTCGCCGGAGGAGGTCGATTGTGCCACCAGGTTGGCACAGCGATGCCGGCAAACCTAGCACATCCACTAGAAGCCGTTTGTCAAGCTCGGCCCGGGCTGGGTCCTCATCGATCTGGTCGAATGGCAAAAAACTCTGCGAACTCATGTCGTCGAATATGGCTTTCGCGGCGTCGATCTGTTGTTGCGTCAGGGTGCGGACGTCAAGCGTCGGGATGTTGGGTATGCCCGTAACACTCGTCCGTCCATGCCCCGACTGGGTTTTGTTCGACACCCACCAATGCATTAAAAGCCCGAGTGTCGAATTGCACCAGATCGAGAACACATATTCGTGATTCGGGTCATTGAAAACCACTGACGGCCAAGCCTCTCCTCCAATGCAGGGACGATCCGTGAAAGCCACGATGAGGGACTGGGAATTGAATCGTAGATCACGGTTGTAATGAGCGCGGGTTGCCGATTTCCAGACGCGGGCGGCTTTATCTTGCAAAGCGTCCATTGTTACCCTACCGGATGCGGATTTGATTCGACCTTCTGAGTCAGGTTCAACAGCAATCGTTCGCTCAAGCATGTTGTCGTGCGCCCAAAGCATCGGGTAAGTCGGAGCAGCACTGGCCGCGGGTTTGACCAGTTCAAATGGTCCCCGTGGAGTTCCATCAGGCTGATTCCAATAGATGTCCGCATGGTAAGGTCCGCGGCCGGCGATTTCACGAATGGGAACCATGGGCACGGTGACGTTGGCATCGTCCGGTTGTCTCGACAAGCACAGCGTTCCTCGTTCGAGGTTCCACGCAACTTGCGCCAAATCTTCGTCGATTATTCCGACAAACGGCCAAGGTCCCGCATCAGGGAGCGGCGCGTCGAGCATCGCACCAAAGACCTGTTTTCCAATGGCGATCGTGCTTTCCCCTTCCATATGTTCGACGGTACGAAGGTTTCCTGACAAACGTAAACGAGACACTTCGTCGGCCAACAGCTCCGCCTCAACTGCGGAACTTGGTGCTTGGCGAAGCATCACGAAAGTTGCACGGTTCCCAGTCGTGTTTTTGCCTTTCCGAGCAATCAAAAGACATTCCGCGATGCCTGTATCGGCTGAAAACGAGGAATCAAATGAACCGGCCCCTGCAATGGTCACGACGTATACGTCTCGGCAATGTTCGCGAATCGCGTTTCTCGCTCGTTCCCACTCCCTTCCGCTCGCCGCGCTTAAAGGCAAAACTAGAGCAATCACACCATCAGGCCGCGCCTTGCGGAAAGCCAAGTCAAGGAAATCCGCGGCAAGACCAGCGTTACCAGTACCGATCGGTGCGCTTCCTCTCAAACGGGCAAGAGAATCCTGCATCTTTCTCTGGACCGATTTCTCGGTGTTGAACGCGGCGAACGCCGGATTCCCTGAGCCGCGTCGTTCTGCTTCCATCCCGGTAGATCGCACGAAAGGAGGGTTCATGATGACAAGATCGAATCGAGCGTGTCCAACCCTGCTGACTAGGTCGCGAACTTTTTCTGGTGCTCGTCCGCCAGCCGATACTGCGGCCGCTGTTTCGATCAATGACTGCTGTACCGTAGCCGCCAAAAGATCCAACGAACCAACGGCAACGTCGTCGCCTTCTTGTTTGCCATACGGCATCGTCAAAAGGCATTCGCCATCAAACGGCGTATCAGGATGACTACTAGCGAGCATCGCAGCCGTAAGGTGGACTGCGATGTTCAACACATCGAGTCCGACGAGACCGTGGCGCATCATCGGTCCGTGCAATTCGCGGGGATTTCCGCCGTGTAGTTCGTGTAGAAGAGACATCCGTTGATATGCGGTCGATAACAAGGTTCCGGTGCCACACGCAAAGTCGCCGATTTGGGCGCCTGCCAAAGTCTCGGCGTCGCCCCAATCCGCACCACCGGGCGGTCTGTTGATTGGCAGAGCAAGAGCGGCGAGCAGCGCTGCAGCTTCCGGTCGCGTGTAATAGGTTGCAAGGAATTTCCGGTCGGCGATAAGCCTTTGAAATACCAAACCAGTGAGATCGTGGGACCGGGTTACGCCACCTGAGACAAGTTTTTGCCCCGTTTGCCACAGACGGTTAAGAACGCCGTGAGCGGTTGCCGTTGGCATGAGGCGGAGTATCTCTTTAGCGGACCAGAAGATCGGCCAATAGTTCTCCAGCAGAATGCGTTCCCACTCCAACGTGATCTCACCAGGGGCGAAGAGACCGCCAGGCCGAAACGTGTCGACGGGTAGAACGCCGCGATTTGCGTCGGTACCACGGACCGGCACATTGAACTCGACCTCGGCGAGGGACTCGTGGAAGACTAGTGCATTGGCGATGACAGTCATGGCCATGCGTCGTGTCTGGCCTTCTGTGTCGTCATCCTGACCGAGGACGCCCGCGATCCGGTTCCCGAGTTCGCTGCCGTGAGCATGTCTTAGGGTGAACTCATTCGCCGCCCGCCGCACACCGTCCTCGAGTTCGGTAGCAAGCGCATCGATTCTCGGCGGGGGAACGGCGGCTCGGTGCACGAGCATGGCAAGGTCGCGGACACCACCAGTAATCCAACCATCCGACGGCAAACGACTGGGCGGACCGTCCTCGTTGTGTGTGTAGAGCACAAATTCGAATTCGTTCGTGCCGCGTATCGCGTTTCGCAACGCAGAACCGTCGAGATTATGGAGTAGTTCAGGGTAAACTAGTGCAATTGCCGTTTCAATTGACCGTCCAGTAGTCACAACCGTTAAATTCAATCGGTCTTTGGCATCATTTTCGGCGCTCGTATAGTTGCCTCTCTCGGCCTCGATGACGACGGGCCAGCCGCTAGCTTCCTCTATGAGAATGTCAGGACGACCGCCTTCGACGAGAACTTTGCCGGTCCGCTCACTTCGGGTGCGCCAACTTCTCCGCAATTGAGCCAAAACTTCGCCCAGAGCGGTGTTTATTGTGTGTTCGTGCGTGGTGTCTGTCATAGTGTGTTGTGCAACCTATAACGGATTCAAAGGACATTTGCGAGCATCGACGACCGAGGAACCCCGTCATCATTCCCCCGATTGGGTTTTGTTGCGTTGCTGTTTTTGGTTGGTTATCAGCGATGTCAGCCCTTGACGTTTTAGCGGGTATAGCATTGAGGTCGGAGTTCTGAGTCGGGCTTGAATGGATGATACCGAATGAGGTAGGTTTGGTTGGAGTTGAAGTGGCAGTCATGGATTCGAGTGCCCGTTGAGAGCGGGGGCGACACGTCTGCCCGTCCGCTCCGGGCATCCCTGCGTACTCGCTTCGCTGTGTGCCTCCCATTCGTCTGCGGCAATTCCTATGAGCGAAGGCAACCCCACCTCTTCTGGAGAACCCGGACCAAATCCTGCAACCAGCCATTTTGACCAATAAACTTCCGATTAAACCCTAGGGAGCAAAGCTTTGATTGTCGATGTCCACTCGCACATCCCCACGCACGAAGCGGACGTGGCGACCGGTAATGTCGAAACCAATCCGCTGATCGGCACCGGCGTCAAACTCGCCGGGTCGATGCGCGACTACGCAACTGCCATGGAGCCAGTTGACCGCTCCCTAGTTTTCGGGATAGCTCCCCGACCCGGCACAAATGAGCGTCCCGTAATCGACTGGAACGCCGGCTGGGACGACAGACTGAACCAGAACGACATCGCGGCACGCGTCGCAGCTTCGAACCCCGAGAAGTTCATCCCCTTCATGTCGCTCCATCCTGAGCAGCCAGACATTGATCAGGAATACGATCGCGCCGTCGGCGAGTTGGGTTGCAAAGGTATCAAGCTCGCCTTGAGCTACCAGGCGGTCGATCCGATGAGCGATGCCGCGTTTCTCCTTTTCGACCGCTTGCAGTCCGACGGCCTACCAATCGTCTTCCACAACGGAATGTCGGTCGCCCCGGACGCCGTTCTCAGATACGCGCACCCGCTCGCGATCGACGAAGTGGCGATCGCCTTCCCACGATTGAAGATGGTCCTCGCCCACACCTCGCACCCCTGGTACGAGGACTGCTTGACGGTGGTGCGCAAACATCCGAACGTGTGGACCGACATCTCCGGTATGCCGTCGAGACCCTGGATGGCTTGGCGGGCAATGCGCGTGTTCCACGAATTCTCCGCAACCCACAAAATGCTTTTCGGATCAGACTGGACACTCTGGACGCCGCAGGAAACAATGGACGGCCTACGAGCAATCCCAAGATTCGCCAGCGAACACAACCTCCCACCGATCCCCGAGGACGAAATCGAAGCCATCATAAACCGCAACTCGTTAGAACTTCTCGATTTGGAGTGAAACCTATGGACTCAGACCAACCACTTATCGCCAACCGCGCGAAAGAAAAGCTGAAGGCCGGCGAGCCAATATTCGGCGTCAACATCTTCGAGGCGCTGACCCCGTCCGTCGTCAAAGTCGCCGCCAAAGCCGGCTTCGACATGCTCATGGTCGACGCCGAACACGCCCTCAACGACGACGGCAGACTACCGTTATTCCTAACCCTAGTCCGCGACAACGGCGTGGCCCCCATCGTCACCGTTATCGCCCCCGAACGAGCACTCGTATCACGCGTCCTCGACGCCGGTGCCATGGGCATAATCCTCTCCCACTCCGAGACGCCCGAGCAGATGGAGGACCTAGTCCGTTGGGTCAAATACGCACCCGAAGGCGTCCGCGGATTGGCCATGGGCGCCAACGCCGGCTACGACGGCAGGGACGTCGCCCGTTACTGCCGCGAAGCCAATAATGCGATGCTAGTTCTGCCAAAAATCGAGTCGCCGCTTGGCGTCGAGAACGCCGGAGCGATGATGGACGTCGAAGGAGTCGACGGCGTAGTCTTCGGCCCCGGAGACCTATCCGCCAAAATGGGCCACCACGGACGGTGGGAACACCCCGAAGTCCTCGCCGCAATCAACAGCGTAGTCGACGCCGCAATCGCCCGCGGCCTAGCAGTAGAACCACCCGTCATGCCGTCCGACAACGCCGAATACCAACGCGACCTAAACCGCGGCGCACGCATCTTCGGCGCGACCAGACAAACCGAATACGACCTCTACAGGGATGCGTTGAACCGCGTACTAGCCCCCTATCGCTAGCACAGTCAACCCGGCAAAACCGTCACTCCCGCGCACGCCGTCACTCCCGCGCACGCCATCATTCCCGCGCAGGCGGGAATCCAGAGGGGTGGGACGACGGGTCAGTCGCAGGACAACACACGAGTATCCGAGTAGCGGTCGCCCCCTACAATGCCATACTCTCAACTTCCCCCGCCAAACGACTGATGATGTCGTCAACCCGGATCGCGCCCAAGTTGTCACCAGACCGCGCCCGCAGCGCCGCCGAATCAGCTTCGATCTCGCGGTCACCGACCACCAACATGTAGTTGACCTTCATCAACTGAGCGTTGCGAATCTTGGCGTTCATTCGCTCGCTCGCATCGTTGACCTCGACACGCAGACCAGCTCGCTTCATCCGATCTGCAACCGCGTACGCGTAATCGTTGTGCCGGTCAGCTATCGGTACCATCATCGCCTGCGTCGGCGACAGCCACAGCGGCAGGTTGCCTCCAAGATGCTCGATCAGCACCCCGATGAAGCGCTCCAGAGAGCCCAGCATCGCGCGGTGAATCATCACCGGACGCTCGCGCCCGCTCTCCGAATTCACGTACTCCAGATCAAACCGCTCCGGCTGGTTGAAATCGACCTGAACCGTACCCAACTGCCATTCACGCCCGAGTGCATCCGGCACGAACATGTCGATTTTGGGGCCGTAGAAAGCGCCTTCGCCCAAAGCGGTCTCGAATTCTCCGCCTCGCTCCTCTAAAACCGCCTTAAGAGCGGTTTCGGCGCGGTCCCACTGCTGATCTGATCCCACGCGCTTCTCTGGCCTCAACGACAGCACGAACCGCGTCGAATCAAACCCGAAAACCCCATAGCTTTCGTTGAGCATGTCGATGAAGCCGTTAACCTCTTCCGCGATCTGATCTGGGCGACAGAAGATATGCGCGTCGTCCTGCGCAAACGACCTCACCCGTGTCAGACCCGCCGTCACGCCTGACAACTCGTACCGGTGCAACCGCCCAAAGTCTGCATACCTAATCGGCAACTCCCGATACGAATGCAACGACTTCGAATACATCACCGCGTGCGACGGACAGTTCATCGGCTTCATGCCGTATTCCTGCTCGTCGATCTCCAGCATGTACATGTGCTCGATGTAGTTGTCGTAGTGACCAGACGTCTTGAACAGATCCGTCTTGAACATCTGCGGAGTGATCACCTCGTCATATCCGTACCGCTCGTAAAGCCCCCTAACGTAGTCAACGAGCCGGTTGTAGACGAACGCTCCCTTCGGACGGAAAAACGGATTGGCCGGCGCCACCTGATCAAAGAAGAACAGCCCCATCTGCGCACCCAGTCGTCGATGATCCCGCTGTTGCGCCTGCTCGCGCTGCTTCAGATACACCTTCTGCTTGTCGCGCGACTCCCAAGCCGTCCCGTAAATCCGCTGCAGCATTGGATTCGCTTCGCTACCGCGCCAATACGCACCCGCGGTCGACAACAGCTTGAACGCTGAAATCCGCCCCGTAGACTCGACATGCCCACCACGACAAAGGTCGTCGAACGCACCATCCGAATGGCTCGTAAACGTAACCTGCTCATCCTCTGGGATCCCCTCGATGAGCTCCAGCTTGTACGGATTGTCCGACACCAACACCCGCGCCTCGTCTCGCGACACCTCACGCTCAACAAACGGCGTGTTCGCGCGTATCGAAGCCCGCATCTCACCTTCGATGGCTTCAAGATCCTCCGGAGTAAACGGCCGCGCCACATCGAAGTCGTAGTAGAAACCGTCCCGAATGGGCGGCCCTATCGTCAGCTTCGCCTCCGGGAACAGCTTTAACACCGCCTCCGCCACGACGTGCGCCGCAGAGTGCCGCAACGCATCCCGATACTCCGCCTGCTCCTCCGGGCTAAGATCCCGGAACCTCGTTCGTCTCCCACCGTCATTCCCGCGGACCCGGGAATCCACCGGGGATGGGTGGTTACTCGGTTGTTCTTGTTTTTGGCTGTCTGCCATGTCGCTCACCTGTGCTTAGTCAATGTTTGAGGCGACAGAAAAACGCGAAACAACATCACCGACGAGGCACGGTTACTTCGAGTAGACGATTGGGTCCTCGCCGCCACTTGATCTAGGATTAGGCGCGGGCCGGGTGATGATCAGCGGGCCCGCGCCATCATAGTGAGGGTGCGACGCCGTGTAGGGTCGCCCTCACTTGATCTCAACACTGTCAACCTGGTAATCAACTTATGAACCCGTTGGTTCAACTTGAATGGTGGGCGATGGAGGATTCGAACCTCCGACCTCGTCGATGTCAACGACGCGCTCTAACCAACTGAGCTAACCGCCCTTTCCTGATGCGTCAGATTATATATCGCTCCTCTACGGTCAAAATCCGCCAACCCAATCAGCGGTGCCTCGTCTGGCTCGAGGCAACGTGAAGCATTGAGCGAATCCGAACGGCAAGGTTGTTGACAACCGGCTAAAGATCAAAGTAATCTAGCAGTTAATTCCTCCCCCGCGATTCCAGCCACGAGTTACTCGGCGGTGTTGATTTTCGGGGGGTTTCTTTTTGTCGGTATCTAGCCAATCTCGGACATGTTGAGTGCGTAACAAGGATCTTTAATGTCAGATGAGGCGAAGGATCGTGCGGTAGTCCTAGTCGATGGTATGAACCTGTTCAATAGCGCCAAGCGCGCATACGGCTATAGGTACCCAAATTATGATGTCGCCAAGTTATCGTGTGTCGTTTCAGGTATCCTCGGGTGTCAACTCGTCGGAACGCGGTTCTATACCGGAATTCCTAGACAGAACCGTGATCCAGATAGGCACTATTTTTGGGCGCGGAAAACTAACGCTATGCGGCGATCTGGCGTGATCGTCTATACCCGAACAGTCCGAAGTACCAATCCCCCGCAAGAAAAAGGCATCGATCTCCGGATCGGTCTCGACGCGTTAGCTCTCGCGTACCGCCGGGCATACGATGCTTTGATCATTTTAAGCACGGACCAGGACTTTACAGAAGTTAATCGATACGTCCGAGAGGTGGCTAGTGGCCAAGGACGTCGTATGCGTCTCGTGAGCGCTTATCCCGTCGGCAATCGCCAGGTTCGCGGCATCAACGGCATGGAACAGTTCCCAATCTCCCGGGCGATCTACGACGCTTGCATCGACCCTAGGGACTACCGCCGTCACGACCGGCGCGCGTTCTCACGCTGAAAAGCAGGCGTTTGCTTGGTATCGTTTAACGTAAGTGCTCCTCCGTGATTACAGCCACGGGACCAAAAGGTTCCGGCGGTGATGTTTTTCGGAGGGTTTTTGTTGCGAGGGCCCCAACAAAAAGAAATGGCGCGCTTGGCGGGATTCGAACCCACGACCTCAGCCTTCGCAGGGCTGCGCTCTATCCGCTGAGCTACAAGCGCGCGGCACACGCATTTCAGGTTACCACCGGCATCCAGCGACACCTGATTTTCAACGTGGTGCCGAGGGCGGGATTCGAACCCGCACGTCCTCTCGAACACTACGTCCTGAACGTAGCGCGTCTACCATTTCGCCACCTCGGCAACCTAGTTTCAATACTAATCGACTGTCGAACCGCTATAGGACCAAGCACAATCCCCTCTCCCTCAATGGGAGAGGGCCAGTGCCTGCCCCGGACTTGATCCGGGGGTAAGGGTGAAACAGCAAATCGAAGACCCTCAATCCACTCCCAAGATGTCCAACGCGTCCCGGTTGATGATCGCCTCGATCTCCTCCTCCGGTATGCCCGGCAGGTGATGATCCTTCGCAAACTTGTTCAAACCACGCAAGCTGTCGATGTTGTCCTGCGGCTTCGTCACCGGCCAGTCCGACGCGAATAATATCCGGTCCGTCGAGCCCCACTCGTGGAACTTCAGCATCGCCTCCCAGAACGAGTACGGACGGTAGAACTGCGCCGAAACGTCGCACCAAACGTTCGGGTGCTTCCTCACAACCGAGATGCAATCCACCTGCCAAGGGTGCGCCAAGTGAGCCAGCACCATCTTCAACTTCGGGAACGCCATCGCAACCTTCTCCGTCGTCAGCGGATGTGCATACGTCAGCGGGGCCTCCGTCATCGGTGACGTGCCCTGATGGAAGATGATCGGTATCTGGTCGTGCTCCAACCGCGCGAACAATCGGAAAGCCTCCGGCGAAGTCGGATCGAAGTCCTGATAGTTCGGTCCCAGCTTGATGCCCTTGCATCCCAAGTCGCCAACACACCGGTCATACTCATCCTCCCAGTTCGGGTCCAACGGATGCAACGACATGAACGGTATCGCCAGATCCGGACGCTCCTTCGCCGTCAGCGACGCGATGTCGTTTTGGTTCAACGACGGATCCCATCCGCCGGTCCGCAACACCCTCTCGTCCGGCTTCCAAGGCCGCGGTGCAATCCCGAAGATAAACGTCTTATCCACCGGTGACATGTCTCGAACATAGTCGTCGACGCTGTTAGTCAACTGCACCGTCTCCCCAGACCGCATCGTCGACTCAGTCAACATCTCATCCTCCGGCACAGTGTCCGGATGGCTAGGCAAGTGTGTATGGACATCTACGATCATGGCTTGATTTCCTCGTTGTTAGCCCTCAGGGAAACGTGCTACCGTTCCAAGACGTTAGAATACTCAATCAAGATGTTAGCAACTAAACACGTAGAAACGGCGCGCCAATTCCTCGCCGATGCCGACCGAGAATATGAGGCAGGCGATATCCTCCAAGCATCCGAGAAGCTATGGGGCGCTGCAACGCACGTCGTAATCGCCGAGATGCAACGCCGCGATATCAAAACCAGCGGACATCGAGCGATGGTCTTGGCTGTTCAACAATTTGCCAAAGATTTTGGAGACCCGACTTTGAGCTCGCTGTTCGCTTCTGCGCGTGCGTTGCATGCGAACTTTTACCACGGATTCATGGAAGACTACGAATTCGCGATCGACCGCGAAAACGTTCAAAACTTCGTCGACCGTATGCTCGCACTCAGCGAATAGCCAGCCGCTCGCCATCTGGCACCAACTTGCCGCGGTGCAGAAAGGCAATCTTCCACCATGGACGCCGGAATAAGCATCACCGCAGCAATCATTGGCGCCTCAATCATCGGTTCTTTCGTACTCATCGGCTTCATCTTGTACGGCCGCCGCCGCGGCGCAGATAGCGAAAGCGAAGACTCCAACGACCTCATCCGTCTAGCCGAAGAAAAGGCCAAAGCCGAGTCCGAGCTAGCCAACACCCAGGCCGATCTCGATGCCGCACGCCGAGCGTTGGAAACCGCCCGCCAATTCGAAATCCAGAACGCCAAACTAACCTCAAACCTCGCCAACGAACAAGCGCTACAAAAACGCATTTCTGACCAGATGGAGACTGTCTCCATCAACCGCGACACCCTTCAAACGGAAGTCCAAAACCTAACCGCTGAAATCTCCGGCCTAAAAGCCGAACTCGAAGCCAAGTCCGCATCCCTGCAACAAGAAACCTCCGAAAACTCCAACCTCCGAAAACAAACCGCCGAACGCACCAACGAACTCACTACGCTAACCGCCAAAGTCTCCAATCTCAACACTCAGCTTGAAAACTCAGAAGAACGACTCGTCGAGCGAGGCGAACTAGAAAAACTCTTCGGCGACCGCTTCAAAACAATGTCGTCCGAAACCCTCGCCAACCAGCAGAAACAGTTCATCGAACGCGCACGCGAGACCCTCAAGCCCCTGTCAGACAAAGTCGAAAAACTCGACCGCGAGTGGGTCAACACCTCCGGCGCATTCAAACAGCAGATCCAATCCCTAGCGACCGAGACCCGCACCCTCTCAACCGCTCTCACCAAACCCCAAGCCCGCGGCCAATGGGGTGAAATGCAAGTCGAACGCGCCCTCGAACTCTCCGGACTCGTCAAAGGCATCCACTACGACACCCAAGCATCCGACAACCAAGGCGGACGCACCGACTTCATCGTCCGCATGCCCCACCGCCGTGACATCATCATCGACTCCAAAGTCTCCCTGGTCGCCATCATCGACGCCCAAGACGCTTCCGACGACGCCCAAAGGTCGGCACACCTCGACCGCCACGCCCGACATATGCAAGACCACGCCGACTCCCTCGCCAGCAAACAGTACTGGAGGCAGCTACCCGACTCCGCAGATTTCGTAGTCATGGTCGTCCCCGAATTCGCACTCCCACCAGCCGTCGAACGACGCCCTAACCTGATCGACCTCGCCCTCCAAAAGAATGTCGTCATCAGCACCCACTCAACCTTGGTAGCGCTCCTCAAAACCGTCGCCATGGGCTGGCAAGAACGCAAAATCGCCGATGAAGCAAACGAAGTAGCCCGCATCGGACGCGAACTACACGACCGACTAGAAGTCTTCACCAGCCACTACGCTGATATCGGACGCCACCTGGATCGCGCCGTTAACCGCTACAACGATGGCGTAGGCTCACTCGAATCCCGAGTCCTGACCCAAGCCCGACGCTTCCCCGAACTAGGCATCCAAACCACAAAAGAACTCCCCCAAACCCAACCCATCGAAACCACCACCCGAGCCATGCGCTCAATCCCGAACACTGTTCCAGACGAAAACTCCTGAGCGATCACACGCCTCACCCGAACTATTCATTCACCTCGAACGCCGACCGGACCTCAACCTTTTCCTTCGCACCCTCGGATCCTTCATTCCCGCCCACAGATTCCTCAACCGTCAAAATGTTGTACGAAAACACCGCAAAAACCACAAAGGACCATGTTTGGCGGAGCGCATCAATACATCTTTTGACAACCCACAATCCCACCGCTACAGGTTTCAGTGCAAGATTCGAGCAACATAGCCCGATAATCCAGTCGAATTATCCGAAAGCTGTGCAAATCACAGTAGATAACATGGCCACAAACGACGCGCCTAAGTCGGAGAGGAACCTAAAGTGAGCTGTGAAAAGTCCGCCGAGCGAACGCAATCAACAACAAGTCCCTACCGAAATACGACCACTTGGCTGATCGGAGTGGCACTAATTGGTTGCGCAACCGGCCTAATCGCCGACGCCTTTGTTGTCGGCGAATCGCTCTGGAGCCCAATCGCAATCGGAGCGGGCGGCTCAGGCTTCTTCATCGGACTCAGATTTTGGATGACCGGAATCAAATGAATCGGCTCCGTCCGTCCGATAACCGATCCCGAGCTAGTACCAACGATCCTTGTCCACCACGTTCATCAGCTCCTCGCCCCGCGCGAAACGTCGAGCATTCTCAAGAATGATCTGGAACCTCCGCTCCGGAATGTCACCAGCATCCCGCACCGCCACATGCGGTGTCATCAAAACATTCGGCAACCGCCACAGCTTGTGCGCTGGCGGCAACGGCTCGATCTCGTAAACATCCAATCCGCAACCCGCGATCTCGCCCGACTCGATCGCGTCCGCCAAATCATCGATCTTGCAGACCATCCCGCGCCCAACATTGATGAAGTAGGCCGTTGACTTCATCAACTTGAACCGATCCGAGTTAAACATCCCCTCCGTCTCAGGAGTGTGCGGCACCGTCGATATCACAAAATCCGCCTCCGGCAACCACCGGTCGATCTCCTCCGGCGGATGTATCTCAGCATCCCAGACCTCCCGTTCAACCCTCGGCTCCAACCCGATCACCCGCATCCCAAACGCCCCACACAACCGAGCCGCCTCTGCGCCAATCCCGCCAACCCCATTTATCAATGCCGTCGCATCACCCAAACTCACATACTCCGATTGTCGAGCATCCTTGTCCCATCGACCATCCCTCTGTGCATCCACATACCAAGGCAAACCCCTCGACAACGCCAGCACGAACATCATGATGTGATGACTGATGTGATCGAAGTAAATCCCCCTAGGATTTGAAATCACACAAGGATGCCTAACCAACTCCTCGTAGTAATACCCGAAAAACGGTCCCGCATCCGGATTCTGCAACCACCTCAACCTCTCCGCGGACGGCAGCAACTCTGGCGAAACCCACCCAAAAGCCCCATCTGCATCCACAATCTCTCTCGCCGCCTCCACATCACCCTGCGGCGACACCACCTCATACTCCGGCATCGAATCGGCGAGGCGATGTGCGAACCACCGCGTCAACTCATCCTGCGGCGGCATGAAGACAAACTTGATCGGGGAAGGCATGGGATTGAAGGACTAGAGTTCGGCGATTCTCACACGATGTTAACCGAATGCCACCACAGCTACCGGGAAGCGAGAGACGTGCCAACGCTTCTAGAACGTAACTCACTTGATGCGTGATAATGTTGGTTATCCTGAACTTTCCGCCAACAAGCGAACGTTATGAATACCGCAATCGAGAACCCAGCCCCACTTGGTTTTTACACAACCCAAGATGCTTCGCGCATCGCGCGAATCCCCGAAAACACACTACGCGATTGGCGCAACAAAGGCGTAATTGTGCCCTTATTGGAGTTCACTGATGAGGACGGTAAAGCAAGTTGGGGCTACAACTACGAGGCACTTTTGCTTGCGCGACTGCTTCGGATCCTTAGAGAAAATCACGTCGGATTGAGGCGAGCGGTCGCAACATTGCGGCATTGCCTCGCGCGTTTCGGCCCTCCCGGACCTGTATGGGCTGAAGTGAAGGTATTCGCTTTCGAAGATGGCGAGGTTTTCACATATCGCGAAGACGAATGGGACTCGACCGTTCCCGCTAAAGCTGGTCAAAAGGCTGCTGAAGAATTATTCGGCGAAGATTTTTGTTTGGTCAAAGAAAACGCCGATGCGTTATTGGTGCCGAAGCAGTTCCTCGAGTGGGTTCAGATCGACCCCAATATCAGAGACGGTTTGCCCGTGATTCGCGGTACCCGTGTCAGGACGCGCACGTTAAAAGACATGATCGACGCAAACTGGACCACACTATTGGTCGTTGATTTAGCCTATCCGCACTTGAGCGAAGAGCAAGTGGGTAACGCGGTGGAGTGCGAGCGATTCCTAGATGGCTAGGGACGATGTGAAGCGCTTCTTGACCGATGAGGATGTGCCCGTGGCGTGGGCGCATGCCATTAACCAAGTTGCTACAATTCGAGAGCTTAACCTGAATTGGGAAGCCACGTCAATTTACGACATCGATTTAACCGAAAAAGACGATATCGATCAACTGATATTCGCTAGATCAAAGGGCACGGTGTTGGTTACGTGCGATCAATACCGTGGTCAAGGTGGTCAGGAACTGCGGGCCGAATTGCGTGATCACGGTGGCAAGATCATCCGGGTAACCGTCGGACCTCAGCAACCGCCACACGTCGCGATAGCTAAACTAATGATTCGATCTGAGCAATGGACACAACGGTTAAAGAAAGAAGTCGGCGTGGCCATAATAACCGGCGTTTCGGGGGATCTTAAGTTCCGTACCCCCGAAAAGTTCGCCGGCAGGTTGGCGCGAATTGACACCCAACAACTGGTGGGATACGAAGCTTCGCCGCTTCAGCCACGGCAGATTTCCAAGAACAACGAAATCCCGGACGGACAATTGCCGTTGCGTTCGAACGAACCCGAAACTTAATCTCCGAAGCAGTTTGGACGTTCAATGGCCCGAACGCCTTGCGGGTCATTCAATAGACGGGTTATCGACAACCATTCAACCAGTGATTTTCTCCTACCTCAAATCACACTCGACGCCCACCTCGGCGCAGTGGCCTTCGAACCATTCGATCACCTCGGTGTGGTACGGGATACCCGATTTCGAACGCTTCTCAATCTCTTCAGCTTCAAGCAACCCCGGATAAACCACCCGATCATGCCCCTTACCAGGCGGATGCTCAGCCACCGCCTTCAGCAACTCATCCATGTCATCGAGGAACTTCTCCTTGTCCGTAAACGCCTCGATGTCATACGCAACGAAGAAGTGTCCGCCCTGGTGCGGGTTCAACGGACCCGGGCCAAGACCAGTCAATTCATTGCACATGATCTCGTTCATCAACCCAAGCCCAAACCCCTTGTGCGAACCATTCTCACGCGTGCCGCCGATCGGCAGCATCCCATATTTGCCCCGCGACTCCGGACCCGGAGCCGGCGTCTCTTCCAGCTGCGGCTCGTAGTTTTCATCGGTAATCCATCCCGGCAACACCGTCGCACCCGTTCGACGCAACAACCAAATCTTGTTCGCTGCCACCTGAGTAGTTGCGACATCGAGCATGTACGGTGGCATCGTCCGCGCCGGAGCACCGTACGCCAACGGATTCGTCCCCAAGAACGGACGCGATCCCCACGTCGGGATCGTGATGCCCGCACCACCAGCCGTCATCGTGTGCCCGATCATCCCAGCCTCCACCGCCTGGTACACGTAATGGCTGCAACCCGCCAAGTGTCCCGTATTGAACACCGTGACCACACCAACGCCGTGCTGCTGCGCCTTCTCGATCGCCATCTCCATCGCCGTGGGACCGACGTGCACGCCGAGGGCATGTTTGGCATCGATATTCGCCGTCGTGCTAGTCTCTCGCACGACTTCCCATTCCGTCGCAGGGTTCAGTGCGCCCGAGGCGTAGGACCGCACATATCCCCGGAGACCGTTCGAGACACCGTGAGATTCGTTACCCCTGAGGTCATTCCCAAGCAACACATCAGTTGAATCCTGTGCCGCGTCGTCGTCCAACCCAATCTTCAGGAAAATGTCCTTGGTAACTCGATGCATCTTCTCCGGCATCACGTACACACGATCGGCTTCCGGGACCTTGAATCGTTCTAGCATGTGATTTTCCTCTGGGAATCTCGCGCATTAAACAGCGATTTGTGTGGCAACAGTCTAGCAATGCATCGTAGCAGATGGTGCGATCTAAATCGCCGCGATGCCCGCGCGAATCACGTAAAATCGCATGGTCGCGTCGCGCGGACCTCGCGTCCCGCACATTAAACTGCCACGTATGCAAGAAAGGCGATACGTGATATGCAACTCAGACCCAATCGGGTAAAAGATAAACTGGCCGCCGGCGAGGTGACGACGGCCGTAGTAGGGTTCGCACACCCTGACGACATCGACGCTTTCGGCCCAATTGCGAACGCAAACGGCATTGACGCTGTCTGGTTGGAAGGTGAGCACGCGGGTGTCGATCCAGCCAACCTAGGCAACCTAACTCGCGCTTGCGACCTATGGGGCTTGACGCCTATCTGCCGGATCAATGCCAATTCGCAAGGATTGATTTACCGAACACTCGATTGCGGAGCGCAGGGCATCGCCGTGCCGCATGTCAATACGGCTGCCGAAGCGCGCAACGTCGTCGACGGTGGGAAGTTTCCTCCCATCGGCAAGCGTGGCAACTACACCAGCCGGCAAGGGCACGGAGTGCCCAACTATATGCAAGTGGCCGACGACCACTCGTTGCTCATGGTCTTCATCGAGGACATCATCGCCTACCAGAACTTAGACGAGATCCTTGAGGTTGACAACATCGATATCTTCTTCGTGGCGCCCGGCGATTTCGCCGCCTCGATGGGATACACCGGCATCTGGGATCAAGTGGCCAACCATCCCGAAGTCCAAGCAACTATGGATGACACCTTCCGTCGCATCCAAGCGGCTGGCCGAATCGCGGGTGCGACTTGCGGCAAGGCGGGCCTCAAACGCTACCTGGATCTCGGTGCCAAGTTCTTTTTGACAACCACCCTTGAATGGTTGGACGAAGGCGCCGGCAGTTTCATGAGCATCGTCAACCGCCACTCGGGATAGCACGCAAACCAGTCATGCCGAACGGTGTGGCACTATGTATTGATGGAAAGTGAGTCAAAATATGAACCTGAGACCCAATCGCGCCAAAGACAAACTAGCTGCCGGCGAAGTGGCGATAGTCATCGGCGGATTTAACAGCCCTGACGACATCGACGCCTTCGGCCCAATCGCAAACGCAAACGGCATCGCCGGTGTCTGGCTGGAGGGCGAACACGCCGGAGTCGACGCATCCACCCTAGGGAACCTGACTCGCGCATGCGACCTTTGGGGCATGACGCCGGTGGTCCGGATCAATACCAATTCGCAGGGCCTGATCTACCGAACCCTCGACTGCGGCGCGCAAGGCATCGTGGTGCCCCACGTCAATACGGCGGAAGAGGCGCGGAACGTCGTCGACGGTGGGAAGTTCCCGCCCATTGGCAAGCGCGGGGCATACACCAGTCGACAAGGACACGGCGTCGCGAACTACATGCAGGTCGCCGATGACCACTCATTGCTGGTCATCCTGATCGAAGACATCATCGCCTACCAAAACCTCGATGAGATCCTAGAGGTCGACAACATCGACGTCTTCTTCGTTGCCCCGAGCGACTTCGCCGCTTCGATGGGACACACTGGCGATGCCGGACATCCCGAAGTCGTCGAAACCATGAACGACGCTTTCCGACGCATCGAGGCCGCTGGCCGTAATTCGGGAGCTACATGCGGCCAAGCTGAAATCGCCCGCTACCTAGATTTGGGAGCCAAATTCCTACTGACTAGCACCGGGCCTTGGTTGAGCCAAGGCGCCACCACCTTCATGAGCACCGTCAACGGTCACCGTAGATAAAGTCCTGTCGACGCTATCACCCGATCCGACTACAAAAAAGGAAAGGCTCCGCCTTAAATGGACATCCGACCCAATCGCATTAAAGACAAAATCGCCGCCGGAGAAGTCGCCACCATCGTCGGCGGCATGACGCACCCCGATGACATCGACGCATTCGGCCCGATCGCCGTCGCCCATGGCATGGACGGCATCTGGCTAGAGGGCGAACACGGCTGGGTCGACGCATCCGAACTCGGAAACCTGACCCGCGCCTGCGACATCTGGGGTCTGACTTCTGTTTGCCGAGTCAACGACAACAATCAAGGCCTCATCTACCGAACCCTCGACCGAGGCGCTCAAGGCATCGTGGTACCCCACGTCAACAACGCCGCCGAAGCCCAGAACGTCGTCGATGGCGGAAAGTTCCCACCCATCGGCAAGCGCGGCAGCTACACCAGCCGACAAGGCCTCGGCGTCCCCAACTTTATGGACGTGGCCGACGACAACTCGCTGTTGATAATTCTGCTGGAAGACATCATCGCCTACGAGAACCTCGACGAAATCTTGGAAGTCGACCACATCGACGTCTTCTTTGTCGCTCCAGGTGACTTTGCCGCTTCGATGGGACACAAGGGCAACGTCGGCCACCCCGACGTCACAGAAACGATGAACGATGCCTACCGTCGCATCGTCGCATCAGGACGAACCGCCGGTGCAATCTGCGGCAAAGCCAACGCCGAGAGATTCCTTGACCTCGGTGTGAAACTCCTCTTCACGAACACTCCCGAATGGGTAAACGAAGGCGCTGCCAGCTTCATGGACATCGTCAACAACCACTCGAATTGATGGCGATCCGAAGGGTTGCTACGGACGCTTAATTTAGCGTTGAACTATGCGAGCCTCTAGCGATACGCGCTTCCGGATTCGACCCTTGGTGCTGGCGACGATTCTCATAGCGTCAGGGATTGCGGCTACCTTATTGGCGACCGGTTGCCGCGGCGGTGGCGCAAACCCGGGCGACGAGGATCTGGTCATCCCATTCCTCGAACCAACGCAGTCAGATCGAACGTGCCTCAATGAGGTTTACCCTCCAGACGCGCCGAGTTTCGAAGAAGTGTCGGATACCGAATTCCGTCCGGGCGCCAACAGCGTCGACTACGTCGTTCTCGAAGAAGGTGAAGGTGAAAAACCGGGCGAAGATTGGCAAATCGAGGTCAAATACACGGGTTGGCTCGAAGACGGTTGCCTATTCGGCACTACCTATGGTTCGGGACGCGATGCTCGTTTCTTCCTTGCGTACGTGATCCCCGGATGGCGACAATCGCTCCTCGATATGAAGTTAGGTGAGCGCCGTCGTATCCGTGTTCCCTCCGATCAAGGCTACGGCCAAGCCGGTTCGCCCCCACGTATTCCGGCAAACGCAACCCTATACTTTGACGTCACGTTGCTCAGTGGTCTTACCGCCGAGCAAGCCCAGGCAACAGCGACCGCTGTAAACGAAGCAGCGGCGGCGACGATCACTGCCGTGTCGGAGGAGGTCGTTGCCACGTTCACTGCGATCGCGGAAGAAGCGACGGCTGACGCGGAGGCTCCGCCAGACGAGAAAGAGTCGGCTGAGTGAGGCGTATCCAAGGACGATCAACAAACGTTCTTGAAGAGTCTGAAATTCTGTCACGCCGCCCCAAAGTTGTAGGATTAAGAATACGTAATCGGGGCTGTAGCTCAGTTGGGAGAGCGCATCGTTCGCAATGATGAGGTCGGGGGTTCGAATCCCCCCAGCTCCACCAATCGCTCGCATCGCGGCGTTTAATTTTGATGGGGTGGGTTGTGTGGAAACGGGTGCCTAAGCCGTTAGTTAGGTGGCTACGAATTTACGTCCAATTCCGCTGAGTTCGATTTCAACAGCACCTAATTCGTAGCAATCTAAATGCTATCTGCGGACGTGTTCCGTCGAGATAGCTATGCCCGCTGGAACGTGATGAATTATGCCCCGCTGGTACCGCGTGGGGGACTGGGAGGGTCGGGCGCCGGTGGTCCCGGGTGCCAACCGCCAAAAACAACCCCCAACTCGCCTAATGTAAGTTCCTCGTCTTCAGATTCCTCCTCCCCAGCTTCCGAGTCCACTTCTTTCTCGCGGTCGCTCATGCCGACCTCCTTACGTATGGGTTCTAATAACAATGTCACTGACGTGACATGCATGTTAAGTGCCGACAATCGGCATGTCAATCGATGCTAGCTTAACCACCCTACGATCATGAATCGAGTGTCAACATCATCGATCAGCAATGTGAGGGCAGAGCCGATCACCGAAACCACTTCAACTCCCACCGTAACTAGTACGGCGACGCCCGTACTGACCGCAACGCCGTTATCCGCATCGATCTTATGTCGAAACGGCGTTTCTCCACATCCACAGAGACCAGTTCGTCGAGGAAATGGGCGACGAACCGCAATGCGATATGATGATGTCGCCTGAGCATCACGAAAGAAATGAAAGGCCCGGTTACCAACTGCCACCTTGTCGCACGCCGATTGCAATACGAACCCCGCAATGAAGAAAACCATCTACCTCGCCAACCCCTATGGCTTCTCGGAGCAACAGAAACGCGAGCTTCTGCCGCTCTTCGTTGAAGCCCTGGAGTCGCTTGGTTTGGCGGTGTGGGAGCCGTTTGAGCGGAACAATCAGGGATCGATTTTGGCTCCCGGATGGGCGTATCGCATTGGGCAGGCGGACATCCGGGATGTCGCAGATGCCGACGCCATATTCGCGATCCTAAATGGCATACCGCCGGACGAAGGCGTGATGGTCGAGTTAGGTGCCGCGATCGCACTCGGCAAACCAACGTTCTTGTTCCGAGACGACCATCGCAAAGTCACTGAGTGCGAAGAGTATCCGCTCAACCTCATGATCTTTACCGGTCTGCCGCAAGATGGATGGGAAGACTGGTACTACACGTCGTTCGACGAGATCACTTCGCCCGATAAGGCTTTAGCACAGTGGGCGAGAGGCGATTAGCATAGCCGCATCGGAAGTCGCAACATACGCGCGCGGACCTGCCCCGGCATTCACATGGATGGATGGGCGGTCGCAATCTTGTGATCGTTAACCCATATCCGTACATGTACATGATTTCCACTTTCCCGAATCTCGCTAAGCGACCCGTTGAATCCCGAACTTGATGAAATATAAAATGGTTCAGGTTGAGACTGCGTAAAGTCGATTCGTAGGGAGTAGAATGTTTCGGCCTAATAAAAGTTCAGGGTTTCTTCTTGTTGCTATAGGGGCCGTCAGCCTCTGTGCTCTATTGGCGACGACGCTTCAGTCGCCGGCCGTAGCAGACGATCCGCCCACCGAGACTATCCCCGCGCCTGGGGATCCGACCCCACCGCCCGCCACGCCAACCCCAACTGGCGATCAGACGCATGCCGGCGCGGTCGGAAATAGCGGCAGCACCTCCTCCGCCACTCCCACGGTGACGATCAAGCGATACAAATCGCCCGTGACTGAGGGCACCAATGTTTACTTCAAGTTGAATATGAGCAGCGCTCCCGCATCCAAACTCAATATCAACTTAAGGTGACGGATAGCCGCTCCTTCCTGACGGGTACGATACCGACAATCATCACTATGGGAGCGGGCGATACGGTCGCTTGGCTCATCCTGCAAACTGACGATGACAAGATAGACGAGTCGAGTGGAACTGTCTACGCGAGCATACGGAGCGGAACCGGCTACCGCGTAGGACGACCTTCCTTGGCCAGTGTTTTAGTTCTCGACAACGATGAACCAAAACTGTCGCCGCCACCTGCGCCCTCGAACTTCCGCGTCACGAGTGCCGACAAGAGCAGCATTAGCCTGCGATGGAACGCGGTGAGTGGAACATACCGCTACTGGCTTGAGTACCGCGCCAGGGGCGAGACCGACTGGGACCACTCATAGCAAGTTCATACGAAGCAGCAACACTACAAGCAAGGTGAGCAATCTCACGTGTGGCACACACCACTACTTTAGGATCAGTACCCTTGGCAACGGATCAACCTACTCATACACGTGGAGCAGTTCCTCATCGGTGTCGAAAAGCACCGCGACCTGCCCCAACGCGCCTGCTCCAACCGGGTTCAAGGCCGCGGCATCTACACGAACCAGCGTACCCTTGAGCTGGAACTCAGTTAACGATGCCTACCGTTACAAGCTGGAACGCCGCACCGGCAGCTCTGGCTCATGGTCTTCGGTCAACTCCTCGATCACCGGCACGAGCCGCACAGCGACCGGCCTCACCTGCAACACCGCCTATCAGTTCAGGCTGAGCGCGCGCGGCGACGGATCGCCATACTCTACGACGTTCGGTGCAACTTCGTCGGTATCGAAGAAGACTGAACAATGCGAGATGCCCCCAACCGTGGGAGCTGATCCTCAGAACCCATTCACCGGGCAGTCGGTGACGCTGACTGCCAGTGCGTCTGCCTCTGGCGGCACGATATCGTCCTACCAGTGGCAGGAATGGTCCGAGAGCGGGGGCGCATGGACGAACTTGGGCGGAGCGTCAAGGTCCGCAACTCTTAGCGTCTCGTCCAGCACCGAAGGCGTGAAGATCTTCAAGGTAAGAGTGGCATATAAATCAGGCGCGATCTCGGATTCTTTACCAGTCATGATGGAGTGGCTACCCATCCTCGTCGCCGTCACAGCGTCCTCCGCCAATCCCGAGTCGGGCAAAGCGAGCAAGAGGACGGTAACGCTGACGGCCGTAGCAGACGCTCCGCAGGACGTGACGTATCAGTGGCAACAGGAAGACGGGAACAGATGGGTGAACCTTGGCTCTCCCACGACATCGACGACCCAGACGGTCTCCTTCACAACTCGCGGAACGCGGAAGTTCAGGGTCCAGGTAAGCCACGCATCGGCCTCTTCTGCCACGTCCGAACCGGTACACCTGACGTGGGACGAAGGGGAGATCGTCGAGGAAATGATAACCGCGCTTCAGATCGCAATTACGGGAGACGCGGGCTACACATCAGCTCAGACCGCTCTTGTCGACTGTATGAACATTAGTTCCGCAGGCGCGTCGGGTGCTGGTGCCGGCACTGTACCGGTGCCTGCCACGTCACAATATGCGTCGTTCAATCACGTACTCGCCGATTACACCGGTGCAGTCAAGTCGAAGATGGACACTAACGGCGATTGCAGTTCCAAGACGACGATCATGTTTGACACGATCAAAAGCCTGTTCAGATCCAAGATAGCCGGCTTGAAAACAGCCAAGGCCGAATACGCATCTCTGTTGAATACCCCGCACGGAAGGCAATTCGAAGCGCGCTTTGGGAGTGGTGATACCTTCAAGCAAGATGCATCCTTATTGGCTACCGTGATCGCTTTGGACCAGCCTCAACCAGATTCGGCCGCCGCGACTGGGGGATTCGATAGCATTGCCCCTACCGCTACCCATGGCTTTGAAGATTGTCTGCCTCGTGACATTGCCCCAGATTTAGCCGAAAAGTTCAGAACTCTGAACTGCTTGCAATTTGAGAAGCCTCATCTTTTGTGGGTTGTTTTACACGGCAAACCAAACAAACAGAAAGCGTTTAAGAAAGATCTGGACCGTTACGACTGGCTTCAGTATGACAACTTCACCTGCTCGTATCCAATGTGGTTGGAGAATGTTCCTGCAACTCATCCGGGAGATAGCTTGCCTTGTATGAAGCATGATGTTTCATACTCAAGCCTCCAAAACTTCGTCAAGGAGTCAGAAAAATCCGATGCTACGATAGACAGTGCCTGGAATCCACGGAACAAATACTTCGCAGATCACTTGTTCGTGATTGATGGCATATGCGGTATGAAAGTAAGCGAAAAACGCAGGAAATGCGTCCAGGATGCCGCTGCTAACCATAGCGTGATCGGGACGCTCTATAAAGTTGGATGGTGGTTACCTAAAATAACTCATTATGGAGTGAGTCATTTTAACAACAAGAAATGGCCGATCACCGAACAAGACGCGGAACATGCCAGGGAAAATCCTGTATATCTTTCTTGTGATGTTACGAAAGTAGACAATCCTCGCATCGAACATAGATCAGGTCGGAAGTTTGAAGCAAGTTGGACGCTCACCAGAGGTTGTGTAAAAAATACTCCAATTCACTCATATGTAATTTGCTACGAAGTGAAATACTCGACAGAATTTGTCAATTTACTAAGTGACAATAGCAAGTGTCAAAATTTAAACGTAAACGATTCGCCGGCAATTTTCGACACACCCTTATGGACGAAATCGGTGATGTTGGAGTCGATGCAGATTCGTCCTGACGATACGATCACAAAAAGTGTTGATGTTCCGAACATTCTCATAATGCTTAGTACCCCTCAATCAAAGCTTCCAACTCTTATGCTTCCAGCTCTTATCTGGAAGCATCATTACCCGGATCTCTTCTATTACCCTGAGACGGTGTTTCCATCCCAGAGTCCCGTCATCCGAGATTAGCAAAGGCATGAAATATGTTTGAGGCAAGTAATATATTCTCAGCAACGACTGACTTAGATACGCTTGCGGCAAATATCATCGCGATCGGCAAGTACCTGTTTTTTATCCCTTTTGGTGTCATCATTCTCGAATTAATGGGATTGATTTTTGCTTTCCCAGCGGCAATAATCTGTGGATCCATCGCCCGTATAAAGAAGCTTGACGCTTGCGCCTACGCCATCCACGGAGCATCATATTCGATGTTGCTGCTACTTCCCTTCTTTTATGCGTTGTCGAAACTACTATTCAACTGGGGCATATTCCTAAGAATTATCGCGGTGTCAGGATATGCGTTTATATATACAATATGGATTGGGATTATACTACTTGATGTTACTTTTGTAATTAGCTTTACCTATGAAATTATCCAGAACACTTGGTATGCACTCCATATTGCAGACATATCTTTGGGGCTATCGGCTATAGTGATGTTGGTGACAAATGTGTATGGCTGGAAATGGACATTCACTAATCTGCGTCGAGCCTCTGCCGGAGAGAATGGGTCAATTAGTAACCGCGATGCTTACCTGCTACCATTCGCTATACTCCTTACATCGTCAGTTATACATGTAGTGCTATTGGTAGTGACTATAATATTGAGTTTTGCCGGCCAGTAATGAGAGCACAATTACCGAATGAAAAAGGGACCGGCATTGATTCAGCGTTGCGTCACGAAAACCAATGTTCATCGAGACAAGCTGATGAATTGAAAGATGTTTGAAACACTGAAAACATCGGCGGAGTATTGATCGTCACAGGCATGGGGATACTTTTGGCACTTCCGGCCAATATCTTCATGTTCAAGGCACCGATCGATGATCTGCGTCGAGCCTCCGCGACGGAGGAGAGATTAGGTAATAGAAGCAACGATTATCTGCAACCCTTCGGATGGCTCGTTGCGTGGTCGGCTATACATCTTTTCCTAACTGCAGTGATTGCCGCCATTAGTTTCGGCACCATATGAATAGGATGAGTACCATCCGAAGAGAGGCTGGTTGAGAGCGGCTCACCTCGACTGGGACTTGAGCCCATCAAGGAGTTTGGAACGGATGCGTCAACGCTTATCATAAAGGTGAGATAGGGTTCCCACTACCAAACCGCAGAATCGCCGTCTCGCCGAGGGTCCGACGCGGCTGACATAGTACCGGATTCGTTGTGCACTTGTATCGCGCCTTCGCTTCCAGCGCCGTCGAAAGGTGCAATGGCATTTACTTCGTGACCCCGTGCTCGTAGCGATTCGATCACACCATCTTCAACCCGATCTTCTATGTCGAGATGATTCGCCTCGGCGTGAGGATAGGTCGAGGACGTACGGCCTTGGTAATGAGTCCAACGCGGGCCTTCGATTGCCTCGGCTACAGTCAGTCCGTGGTCAAACACTCCGGTCACGACCTGGAAATTGGTTTGCACCTGTGTATCGGCTCCTGGCGTGCCGCAAACTAGTTCGAGCTTGCCACCGGCCTCAACCGGTGCGTCGGTAACCATCACCGGATTCATCGTGTGGCGAACGCGTTGGCCCGGGCGTAGATAGTCGATGTGGTCCGGGTCAAGGTGCCAATACGTCATCCGGTTGTTGAGGAGCACACCGGTATTGCCAGCGATCAGGCAAGAACCGTATCCGGTCTGGATGCTCTGCAGTTCGCCGACCGCGTTGCCCCAACGGTCTACGACGCAGAAGTGTGTCGTGTCCGAACCCGCCGCACCAGCCGCCGCGAACGCGTCGTGCGGGACGCTTCGCCCATTCGGGTGATGGATTTCGCCGTTGCGGCGATATTTCTTTGCGCGGTCAGGGGCGCGATCCATGTATGCCCAAGCGTCGCCCTCGCGTGCTTCCTCTTCCAACAGAGCCTGTTCAAAGTCGATCAACCTAGCGCGCTCAGCCGCGTAATCTTTGCTCAACATGCCTTCAATCGGCACATCGACGAAATCAGGGTCGGCGGTGTAGGCTTCGCGGTCTGCAAACGCCAATTTCTTGCACTCGGTCATCGTGTGTACGGCATCCGCGGTGAGATACCCGAGGCCTTGCGCGTCAAAGTTTTCGAACAGGTTCAACTCTTGCAGCAATACGTGCCCCGAAGAGTTTGGGGGCGCTTCGTACACCGTCCTGCCCCGATAGGTTGTCGAGATTGGCGCTTGCCATTTGACTTTGTGGTTCTTGAGATCGTCGTAGCGTAAGAGCCCGCCGCACTCTTCGCTGAAACGTCCAATCTCACGTGCAATGTCTCCTTCGTAAAAGGCTTCTCGGCCTTGCTCTGCGATGGTGCGATAAGTTCTCGCCAAGTTCAGGTTTCGACGCAGTTCGCCAGGTTTCAGCCAATCGCCGTTCGGCGCGAACACAACCCCGGACGTTGGCGCGTCTCGCAGCAACGGATACTGCATCGTTGACTCGGCTTGCTGATGCGTTACCGGCACACCTTCTTCGCACAGTTCTAAGGCGGGTTCGATACAGACGCTTAGTGGTAGTGTGCCGTGTCGTTCATGCGTGGCAAGCAGGGCATCCAAGATCCCCGGAACCGAAGTGCCCAAAACACCGGTCATCGGGATGCCATTTGGGTATCGATGAGGTTCTGCCATCGCCGGCGCAGCGCCAGTGCCATTAGCGACTTCGATCGAATTTTCGGCCGCCATCAACGTCATTACGAAACCATCCCCTCCGATACTAGAACCGGAGGGTTCGGCGACTCCGAGTGCGAACGCAACCGCAATGGCGGCATCTACAGCGTTTCCGCCGCGATGCAGTATCCGAATCCCTCCTTGGGCGGCGAGAGTGTGGTTGGCGACGACAGCTCCCTTCGACCCCATACGAGCTGGTCTGAAAGATTGTCCGATGATGCCGTGGGGGGATTGATAACGCATGGTGTTGTGCCCGTTGAACCTTGAGTCGCAAAACTGTGTGGTAAGTTTATCGGTTCGAACCTTGTTTCGCGAACGCGATGAATATAGAAATTACATGTAGCTACCGAGCAATGGGCACGACTAAAGCCTGTTCAACATTCAATGAAGAATTGTGGAGGAAAATATGCGGAATCGATCGTCCAGCCGTTTCGCTGATCCGGCGACCGATTACGGGTCCGGCGAAGGCCCCAAGAGGCTTTGGTTAATTGATGGTGCTTATCTTTTCAGCACGCAGTCGTCGATCGGTCAGGGTTACAACTTCGATTATCTTTTGTTGAAAAACAGGCTCGAAACACTGGTTGGGCCACTCTGGCGCGCATATTACCTGAACGCGCTGCAACCCGACAGCGATCGCAACGACGGGATGCAACGCTTCCATTCTTGGTTGCAGTCAGCTCCCCCTAGCGGGCCGAAAATCATCACCAAGCTATACAACCTTAGGGATTCGGACGCGAGCCACGCGTACTGCCGCGAGTGCGCTACCACGGTTCAACTCGAATGCCCTGCCGCAGGTTACTCTACCGACCCGCATCCGCTTACTCGTCGTTCGCAAAAAGGCGTCGACGTCGGGATCGCGTCGCTTGCCCTAACTCACCTCGATTCTTACGACACGTTGATGCTGTCGTCTGGCGACGGTGACTTGCTCGACGCGGTGAAATTCGTCAGTGACTCAGGTAAAGAAATCGAGTTGGCTGTCTTCCGGTCTGGAGTTGCGACCGAATTGCAATCTTGGGCCGACCGGATATTTTGGATCGACGAGTTCGCCGACGAAATCGCGCGTCGATAATACGAAAAATCCGTAAACTGGTTTGCCGCGATGACGATGCTTAAAATGGGTCAAACAGCGCCTGATTTTGAATTGACTGCGCATAACTCGACGCGAGTTTGTCTGTACGAAATCCTCGAATCGGGTCGGCGCGTCATCTTGACTTTTCATCCTGCTTCTTTCACTGGCGGGTGAACCAGTCAACTTGGGATCCTAGGTAGGATCCGAGAACGGGCAAACAAGGTCGGTGCTGAGCTTCTCGAGGTCAGTTGCGATTCCGTGCCGGTCCAACTCGCGTGGGTGACCGCCAATTTCGAAGACCATGTGTCCAAGTCGCCGCTCGTGCTTTCCGATTTCTGGCCGCACGGTGAGGTGAGTCGCCGGTACGGTGTCTTCAACGAAGAGCGCGGCATGTCGGTGAGGTCTATGTTCGTCATCGATACGGACCGCACCGTAATTCACGCAGAAGAATCGACCCAGCGCGGAGTGCTTCCCGACATCGAAGGCGCAGTCGAGTTATTCGCCAACTTATAGTGATAACCCGGGCTTGACACATCTGCACTGTCGACCCCGCAGATGGCGCTCTAGCTCAGCCCCGAACTGTAGGAATCCCCGATGAGCCGCAACCAGATACTCGTAGGCACTCTAATCTTGATGCTCTCATGGACGACGGTCGCCGCCGTGACCTTCGCCATCACCCGTGAGATAAGCGAATACGAGCCGCCGTTCGGCAATTACTACGAATTCGACTCCTGCCTTAACGATCAGAGGAATCTGGAGTGGTGCAACGCGTACTACACGGCCGTCGACGATATGTGGAATTGGGTGCGCGAGGTTTACTTGCCGCGCCACAGGGGATCTGCCGTGCCCGAACCAAGTTTGGTCCTCCTGGTCGCAGATGAGCTTTTTGACGAACAGGTCATCTACGAGAGGAACCCGCTGTCGGACGGCGAATGCCCCCAGCTGGACTCGGTGGAGATCCGCTTTTTGTTGAACAGCTACGTGGGCGCACGCCCCAGAATTTTAATGAACCATGACTGCGAGATCTATCTCGACATCCCTGAAATCAAATGAAAAGCCACCGCCCCACTTCTTCCTCGCTAAGGATTCCAACTGCTGGTCTGTTTGTGGAGCGAGGTTCGGCGGGGCGGCGGCCTATGTTATGCGGTCGCTACTGCGCGTCTCGGTCGCCTCTGCAAGTGCGTTTCAGGAAGTCGGGGCGACTGCTGTCGCTGTAGCAGATCACCTTGTCGATCCCAGACGTGTTCGCCTGGTAGCCTGCGGACTGATTCCAACTCACTGGGGGTTCGCCCCAGAAGGTGAAGTAAGCGGACGTCTTCAGGTGCTTGCGCGACGAAGTGTCAGCCACGTACGAAAGGTTGCATCCGCCGGATCCTGAGAGCTCCCATTTCGTGTCCAGGCAGTCGCTTCGTGGAGACGGAGAATCGAATGTGAAACCGTCAGAATCCTCGATCAACCAGAATTCCACCTCAGTTACAGACTGAACCTCAGTGTCTTCAGCAGCATCACCCTCAGGGTCATACTCGCCACGCAACCGGTGAAACGCCCATGCTTCCCAGTACCACGTACCCGAAGAAGCAGCAGTCGCTCCTGATTTGCCCGTCACGCCAGACGGGCCGATTGCCTGCGGGGTCGTTCTCGTAAGGCTTTCGACGATGAGGTCGCAGTCGTCGTTGACCGCGATGGTTATCTCTGCGCCACCTTGGCCGGGGTGCACGGTCAGGACGATGTCGCCGGTGAAACCGTCGAAGTCGCAACCGAGACCTGCTTTGCCTGTACCTCTGGAACCGCTGTGGAGAACCTGTCCGACCTCGACGAGGTCGGCGTCCACAGGCACATCAGAGGTCTATGTTCGTCATCGATACGGACCGCACCGTAATTCACGCAGAAGAATCGACCCAGCGCGGAGTGCTTCCCGACATCGAGGGCGCCGTAGACCTCGTCGCCGCACTCGATTGAAACGCTTGGCTTGACACCAGTGCTTCGCCATTCCCGCGAGGCGGGAATCCAGCGGGAAGGGGCGCACTTGACACCTTCCACGATCTGATCAAAGATCGGTGAATGGCACAAGCCGCTTCAGAATCGCTGGCGCTTTATTCCGATACTGTTCTTGCTGATTCGGCCGATTTTCAATGGCGGCTGTTCCGCGGTCAAGCCATTGACGCGCTGGCGACGATGCCCGACAACCATTTCGACTGCGTCTGGACCGATCCTCCATATCTGCTTTCCAACGGTGGCATCACTTGCCATGCCGGAAGGATGGTCAGCGTCGATAAGGGCGACTGGGACAAGAGCAGAGGTTGGGAGCAGGACCTCGAGTTCACCGAGGAGTGGATGACCGAATGCCATCGGGTTCTAAAACCGACCGGTACGATATGGGTTAGTGGGACTATTCATTTCCATCCCATCGCTGGTATGGCATTGATCAAGAGCGGCTTTCGCTTGCTCAACGACATTATCTGGGAGAAGCCGAACCCGCCACCCAACTTAGGATGCCGGACATTCACGCACTCGACGGAACTTGTCTATTGGGCTGCCAAAGCCAAGAAGGGAGACCGTCCGAACTACGTCTTCAACTATGGCGACATGAAGGTCGAAAACGACGGCAAGCAGATGAAGACGGTCTGGCAGTTCCAGGCACCCGGGCGCGACGAGAAGCTTTTCGGCAGACACCCGACGCAGAAACCCGTTGCGTTGATTGAGCGTTGCATCCGAGCGTCGACCTCGCCGCACGATCTGATTTTGGATCCATTCGCTGGAGTCGCGAGCACCGGTGTCGCGGCGTTGAAGATGGGGCGTAGGTTTGTGGGAATCGAGGTGGAAAAGGAGTTCATCGATATCGGGTTGCAGAGGTTACAAGCATTTACCCCCCCCCCCCCAATATTTATACGGATGTTGGAAAATATGTCGGCGAAACAGATACTCGTCACTCCAACATGCTCTTGGATTCGGACGAGGGTTGAGGAGTGGAACGCGACGAAGCCATTCATCGACTGCAATCTCTGGTCGGTCGCGATCTCGTCGACGTCGCGAGAGAGAATGGTGTGCCAATACGCCGGAATGGGAATATCAATAAAGGCTGGGCGGGACAAACAGTCGAGCGTCATTTGGGTTTGGCAATCAATTCTTCCAAAAGTCCGAATCTCGGTTCTTGGGAACTTAAACTGGCTTCACTCAAACGGCTCCGGGATGGGAACTTAACCATCAAAGAAACCATGGCAATCACAATGATTGACCCGATTGAGGTAGTGGACAACGATTTCGAGCAAAGTCATCTATACAGCAAGTTGCGAAAAATCATCGCTGTGTCTCGCATTTGGAGTAGCACGGAAGAAACAAGCTCGATTTGCCACGGAGTCAACGCGTTCGAGTTGGATGGAACTGAGTTGTTTGGGCAAGTCGAGAAAGACTCTGAGTTGATACGGCAGACGATCCGCAAGCACGGATTCAAGGCATTAACCGGCACAATGGGTGAATTCGTACAACCACGAACTAAAGGGACTGGACACGGCAGTACTTCGCGTGCCTTTTACGCTCGAAAAGAACTGGTCGAGTACATCATCGGCCGCAAACAAAGTCCCACGATCAGGAAATTTCACAGTTCCCGTGACTGCAGTAAGCACGCCGGAACGACCAAATTGGCGAACCGCATTCACTTGGATGTCATCATGACAGCGTTGCCGTCAAACCAGTCGGGCAAGGGGCGACACAAATGTGCCTACTGTGCGTACGAGGCGGGGTATAGCGATGCACTTGCCGAGTTGGGGCGATGATCAGTCGCCCGTTCGACCGGAACTTCGCTCCCTAATCAAGTCTTTTCCAGCATCCGACAACCGATACCGGCCTGACATACCACCTGCTCGGATGAAATAAGAGCCTGGTTCGGACGGATTGGCAATGTTCTCGTTGATGCGACCTCTGATGCTGTTCTCGATTGTCGACCAATCGTAACCTTTCTCTGCGCGACGCACCAACTGCTCTACTTCGGCGTATATCGATTTCAAGTGAACAAAATGTTCTCCAGTATCTGCTAACAAAGTTGGGTCGTTGCTCGATGTTTCGAGGTTCTGGAGTGCCTTCACCACAAATTCCAACTGCGTGAGCGGCAGCCATTCAAGGTCGCGTCGTTTGACGAGGTCACTTAGTTCTAGGTATAGCCTTCGCAGATCTTCGTCGGGTGGTTCGGGGTCTATTGGCAGACTTTGCGCGCGTTCGTGCAGAACGCGATATTTTTCCGCAAATTGGTAATCTGGCTCGATCAAGCTCGAATTTACCATCATGCTGTCGAAGATCAAGTTGCAATGGGCGATAACCGGCTCCGTAATCGAGCCTTGCATGACCGTGTTGACTTCGGTATTGTTTACTAGCCCGCCAAGCGTGAGGTTCGACGAGCCGACGACTACGGTGAAGGCGTTGTAGTCGGCGGTCCACATGTAGAGCTTGGGATGAAATCTCTGGCTTTGCATCAAGTCCCAACCGAAATGGATCTTGTAACTCATCCTCACATGCTTCTCATTCAAACGCACCAAACTATCGATCGCGTGGGGGTCAGTTATCCGAAAATCCGCACCATGAACCACACTCACCGAACCTTCATCTTCAAGAATTCGTCTCATACCAGGCAAAACATACCCAAGTCCACCAGAGTTAAGAAACGCCGATGCCGCGCGAAATTGGTCGGAGCCATCTAGCCCGTCTCGAATGAGATCCCCAAGGGGACGTTCCGAGTTTTGTATGACGTTTATATCCATATTCGCCGCGGCAGTGATCATCGTATCGTAACAACGATTGGGGGGTGCGATAACCTAGTCTCGCGGATAGGATAGGTTTACTGATGCTAGATCTAACCAACCACGCTCCAATCGACTTTGAGGACCCGGCTCCGAGGCTTACTAGGGTCGATATCGCGCGTCGGGCGGCGAGGATGTTGCCACATGGCGCGGTCGTGAACCTTGGTATTGGCATCCCTTCTCTTTGTGCGGATTTCGTTCCTGAGGGGGTGCAGCTTCGGTACCAGGCTGAGAACGGGGTGTTGGGTTACGGTGAATTGTTGGCGCCGGAAGATGGCGATCCTGATCTTATCGATGCGAGTGGGCAGTTCACTAAGATGACGCCAGGGATGGCGTTCTTCGACTCTGCGGAGTCGTTCGCCATGATCCGTGGCGGTCATATCGATGCTACGGTGCTCGGAGCGTTGCAGGTGTCGGAACGGGGTGATCTGGCGAATTGGATGTTGCCGTCGCGCGGGATCGGGAGTATCGGCGGCGGTATGGATCTGGCGGCGAATACCAAGCGCGTGATTGTGGCGATGGAACATACCACGAGGCGCAACGAGCCTAAAATCCTGAAAGAGTGCAACTTTCCATTGACGGCGCAGCGATGTGTAACCGACATCGTTACCGACATTGCGGTCATTTCCGTCACTGATGAAGGGTTGGTTTTGGAGGAATGTGCGCCGGGTTGGAACCCAGAAGATGTGCAGGCTTTGACGGCAGCAACTTTGCAGTATCCAACTGAAAGCAGCGTTCGCGATGAAAATAACTGATATCCGTACGGTAGTTGTCGGTAATCCGTGGAAGAACTGGATCTACGTGGTTGTGGAAACCGATGCGGGATATCAAGGCGTCGGAGAGGCCACGGGTGGGTTGAGCACTCAACCGACGGTTGCGGCAGTAGAAGAAGTGAAACACATTGTTATGGGTCGCGATCCTCGGGATATTCACGCGATCTGGAACGAACTTTATTTCGCTGGTTTTCTCAACATCAATCGAGAGATGTGTGGCATCGAGATGGCATGTTGGGACATCCTCGGCAAATCGTTGGATGTGCCGGTGCATCGATTGCTCGGCGGTAAAGTGCGGAACGACATCCGGGTTTATGCGAACGGTTGGTACTCGGGGCCGCGTACGCCGGAGGGATTCGCAGATCGCGCTCGGGGCGTGGTTTCGCGCGGCTACACAGCGCTGAAGTTCGACCCGTTCGGCACTGCGTATCTCACGATGTCCAAGCAGGAGACGCGAGAGACTCAGGCTCTCGTCGCTGCGGTACGTGAAGCTGTTGGGCCGGATGTTGAGATCATGATTGAGGCGCACGATCGATTCAGCGTGGTAGGGGCGATTGAGATCGGGAACTGGTTGGCGGAGTACGAAGTCACTTGGTTCGAGACGCCGGTGTTGTCGAATGACGTTGATGCGTTGATCGAGGTTGCCAAGAGGGTGCCGGTGCGAGTGATCGCTGGCGAACGAATGCATGAGCTTCATGACTTCGCACGATTCCTGAATGCAGATGTGACGGACATCATCAATCCGGAGCCGCTCGGCGTTGGTGGGATGTGGCGCACGCTGCAGATCGCCGGGATCGCCCGCGCTCACCATGCGCAACTGGCGCCGCACAACGCGGAGAGTCCGTTGAAGACGATGGCGACGTTGCACATCGACGCGGTAACTCCGAACATCTACATACAGGAGTGCTTTGACGACTTCCTGGAGCCGTGGGTTGACGACGTGCTGACTGGTTTCGAGCGCGTGGAAGATGGAAAGTTGCGGATACCTGATGCGCCGGGTTTGGGTGTAGAACTCAACGAGGTTGAGGCGGCTAAGCACCCGTACGGGAAGTCGAATTTCCTTCGGATGTTCCGGCCTGGTTGGGAGCGGCGCGATACCGCCGAGGCTTAAATAGCGTGGAGTCAGCCCGAGCGTTAAATGGGATTGCTGAACGAGATGCCGTTGTTAGGGTCGTGGTTCCCTCTAGGTTCTCCGTCTGAGGAATCGTCATCTTCGGAGTCGCTCCATCGCCAGTGGCCACGGAAGCGGAATCTACCGTCGTCGCGGTCAAACTCGAAGTTTCGCTGACTTGGGAAGTCCGGCATCCCCTCACCGAAGGATTCCGGAAGATTATTGAACCATGACTTGAGTTCTTCGGCGTCCTCTTGAGTCATGAATCCTCGTTCGACCAATTCATCGAGCCATTCGGTGCGGTCAAGGCTCCCGAACTCGAACCTTTCAAACGGAAAATCGTCGAAGCGTTCGAGACCTTCGTCGAAGTCACGGCGTTCGCTGAACGGCGATTCATCGAATGAGTGGGAGTCGTCAGATCGAGAAACTTCGGGAGGTTCTAACCGCCGATCTTTCAACTCGGCGGCACTTTCCTCATCGGTCTCTTTTGTTGTCTTGGCAACAGCACTAGGCACGGTCTCTTTCTCCATGCCTATGAGGCTTGGCACGCGCTCGACGAACGAATCGCCTTTGTTCTCTCGGTAATCTTGGATGGCGGCCACGCCGACGATGGTTCCGGCAAAGGCGACGGCAATGATTGAGACCGTTGCCAGAACTCCCCATACTCTCTTTTTCATAGTCACGCGTTCACTCACTACGTATGCTTGGGTCGGAAGTGGATTCTCTCTTGTATACGAGTTATTTTAGGGCGTGGATTTAGGCTCTAGAACGCACACTGGAGTAGTTAAAATTGATTTGGGTTAAGTTGGTGACGGAGCTAGGGCACTCACAAAATAGGTACGGTATGTTGAAGATAGCAGTCTGCGCGAAGCAGGTGCCGGACACTGATATTCCGCCTTCGCAGTTCAAGGTGGATGAGGGGGAGTTGAGTGTGATTCCGCCAGCGGGTGTGCCGCCGATCGTGAATGGGTTCGACATGAACGCGGTGGAGGCGGCGTTGCGGTTGCGGGATGCAGGTGTTGCGGTTGAGATTGTGATCTTTTCGGTGGGGACTGGGTTTGCGTTAGATGTGATGAAGAAGCCGCTGGCGATTGGGGCGGATCGGTTGGTTTTGGTGGACGATAAGGCTTCGGAGTCGCTGGATGCTTTGGGTACTGCGAGAGTCTTGGCGGCGGTGATTGAGCGTGATGGTGGGGCTGATTTGGTGTTGGCGGGTAGGCAGGCTTCGGATTGGGATCAGGCGCATGTCCCGATCATGTTGAGTGAGCTTATTGGAGCTCCGCTGGTTACACTGGTCCGAAATCTTGCGATGAGCGCAGGTGGCGACTCCTTTGAAGTCGAGCGGGTTGCTGAGGGTGGGTTTCAGCGGGTGGAGTGTCGGATGCCGGCGGTGATGACGGTTACGAATGAGTTGGGTGAGGCGAGGTATGCGAACCTTCGTGGGATCATGGCGGCGAGTCGGAAGCGGCCGGAGGTTTTCACTTTGGCGGATTTGGGGTTGAGCGATTTGGTTGAGGAGAAGATGTTGGAGATTACGCGGCTGTTTGTTCCGGTTTCCGAGTCGAGCGTGGAGTTTATCGAGGGTGAGAATGAGGCGGATTCGGGTCGGTTGCTGGCATTGAGATTGCGGGAGGCGAAGCTGATATGAGCGGTGGCGTTCTTATTGTGGGCGAGGTGGTTGATGGTGGATTGCATCCGACGGTTCGGCAGTTGGTGAATGCTGCCGGGCAGATCGGCGGCGATGTGTTGTTGTGTCTGGCTGTTGACGGTTCGTTTGAAGCGGCGGTGCTTGAAGGAGCGGGCGTTGAGCGGGTGATGTTGTTGGAGCATCCGGAGGTTGTGGTGGACGGTGTTGGTGGTGTTTATTCTTTGATGACGGAGTTGGTTTGTGAGGCGGTTGAACGGTTGGGTCCAAGCGTGGTGTTGGTTGCTAAGACGGATGCTGGATCGGTAGTTTCGGCTCGTTTGGCGGCTCGTTTCGGTGCTGGGTTGGCTTCGGACTGCATCGATTTGGTGTTGAATCCGAGTAGCGGTCGTGTTGCGGTTACGCGTCCGGTTCATGGGGGTAATGCATTGGCGGTTTATGAGTTTGCGTGGGACGGGTTGCAGGTTGTTTCGGTTCGGCCTGGTGCGTTTGAGGCGGCGGAGGTTGTGGATGGTATGCCGGAGGTGGAGCGGGTGGATATGTCGGAGATTGATGTGTCTGGTGCGGTTCCGGTTTTGGTTGAGACGGTGTTGGAGGAGGGTGAGGGGATCCCGTTGGAGCAGGCGGATGTTGTGGTTTCTGGTGGTCGCGGATTGGGTGGGCCGGAGCCGTTTGAGCAGTTGCGGGAGTTGTGCGGGTTGTTGAATGCGGCGCTGGGGGCGTCTCGGGCGGCTTGTGATGCGGGATGGATCGATCATTCGCATCAGGTCGGTTTGACCGGGAAGAGCATTAGTCCGACGATGTACATCACGGTGGGGATTTCGGGTGCGAGTCAGCATATGGCGGGGTGTTCGTCGGCTCGGAATATTGTGGCGATAGATAAGGACCGGGAGGCGAATATCTTTTCGCATGCTCGGTATGGTGTGGTTGGTGATTGGGCGAAGGTGTTGCCAGCGTTCACGGCCGCGGTCGCGGAGTTGGATTGAGCAAGGAGAATTGAAATGAGTAAGACTGCTGATCGGCCGAATATTGTTTTTCTGTTTCCGGACCAGTTCCGGGCGGATTTCGCGGGGTGCTACGGTGCGGACTGGTTGCGGACGCCGAATATTGATCGGATCGCGCGTGAGGGAGTGCGGTATGCGAACGGATTTTCGCAGTCGCCGGTATGTGTGCCGGCGCGGACGGCGCTGTTGACGGGGGCGAATGCGATCCGCAATGGGGTGACCAATAATTCGCAGAATCTGAGGGGTGATTGGCGAGAGGCTGGGATGCAGACTTGGCCGGAGATTTTGAGTGATGCGGGATACTACACGGCCGGGATTGGGAAGATGCACTTCTATCCGTGGGATGAACGTCGGGGCTTCCAGTATCGGGTGGTTTGCGAGGATAAGCGGTGGTTGCACGTGCGGGATGACTACTATCACTATTTGAAGAAGCATGGGTTGCGGAAGTTGCATGGTGATGAGATGGAGGGGTATCACGAGAATAAGGGGGCGGTGATTCACGATATTCCTTGGGAGCATTCGTGGGACCGTTTCGTGTGTTCGGAGGCGGTGAAGTTTATCGAGCGGTATGGGAATGAGGGTCCGTTTGCGATGATGGTTGGCTTTCCGGGTCCGCACTGTCCGTATGATCCGAATGAGCGGTTTTTGGAAGGTGTCGACGAGAGTCGGTTGCCGGCGGCTGCGCCGGAGGTTCCGGGGCATCATTCGAGTTTGCGTGAGACGAATGTTTCGGGGAATCGACGGCCTTGGAACGGGGTTGATTATGGGGAGTTTCCGGATGAGACGAAGGTGACGATTCGAAAGCACTACTCGGGTTTGGTGCAGCAGATCGACTATGAGGTGGGGGCGATTTTGGAGGCGTTGGAGCGGCAGGGGTTGTTGGAGAACACGTATGTGGTTTTGGCTTCGGACCATGGGGACTATCTGGGGGACCACAATCTGATTGGGAAGGCTTCGTTCTTTGAGTCGGCGATTCGGATTCCGTTTGTGGCGATGGGGCCGGGCGTGGAGTCGGGTCAGGTGGTCGATGATCTGGTTGAGTTGCGGGACGTCACGGCGACGATGTTGAGTTGGGCAGGTGTTGAGTTGCCGGTCTGGTACGATGCGGTGCCGTTGCCGGGTGAGGGGATGCCTGGGGAGAGCGGACGCGATCGGATTTTCGGGATGTTGACGGATGGTTGGATGAACTATGACGGACGGTTCAAGTTGCATCGGTATCGATCTGGGGAGGCGTTGCTGTTCGACATCGAGAACGATCCTCAGGAGCAGGTGAATTTGTTGGATGATCCGGAGTATGCGGACGTTCGGCACCGGTTGGAGGGGGAGTTGTTTGCGGAGGTTATGACCTCGATCGAGGCGGCTTCGCAGGACCGGTTGGCGCAGTATGGTGATATGTCGCAGGATCCTGGTTTTGGTCGGGAGAGCTGGGTGCGGGAGTTTCCGCACCCTCCGGTGATGTGAGGGTGGGGCAAAATGTGATTTGTCGCCTTTCACCCTGACCCTGGGTTCCCGCCTGCGCGGGAATGACGGGGAGACGCGAGGAAAGGCCGGGGCGGTATTTAACCCGGTCTTTTCGCGTGAACGGTCTTGGATTTGCGCCTCCGCCGCGAAGCGGCAGAGGCTATTTTGACCGTGTAATGGATTGAGCCTGTTACCAACAGTCTCAATCCGGAACAATGGATGCCCCGGTGACTGGTCCCAGATGGGGCGGAATGCGCAGATGGGCTATGATGCCCCGCGCCCTTTTTCCTATGCCCCCATCGCCTTCGGGACTTCCCCATTGTTTCGTACGTGGTTGGGCGGGGGAAGAGGTTTGCGTCTGAACCGGGCGTCCTGGGGATTGACGCATGGGCTAGGATTGCTGATGGCGCTATCACGTCTGAAAAGGGGTTAATTGAGGCAGCCGATGTCGGATCAGTTTTTTGAAAAGCCGATACTAAATTCGCCGTATGAGTATCCTGCGCGGCATTGGGAGCTTGACGGGACGGGGCAGCCGACGCAAAGGATCGATGAACGACGGCGGGAGGCGAAGTTTGTAACGCCAATACCGAAACCTCGGCGTAGGCGTTCGCGGGGCGAGCAAGATGCGCTGGTTTTTGGCGATGGTCAGGGGCTTTCGTCGCAGGATCAGCAGTATGACGTTACGGGTAATGTGAGTGAGATACGTCGGCTGGTGGATGCTTGGCGTCAGTTGCCGAATCCGAACGATTGGGGTGTGACGCCTGAGACGGGGAGGTTGTTGCAGCATTGGCGGAGTCACGAGTTCAGTTCGGTTCGTCCGTTTTTCTGTCAAGTTGAGGCGGCGGAAACGGTGATTTGGTTGGCGGAGGTTGCGCCGGGTTTGCGCGAGACGGGTCGGCAACGGTTGGATTACTTGGCGAATGCGAGTCGGGAGGCGAATCCGGAGTTGGTTCGTTGGGCATTGAAGATGGCGACGGGTGCAGGCAAGACGACGGTGATGGCGATGTTGATTGCTTGGCAGACGGTCAATGCGGTCAGGCATCCAAGGAGCAACCGGTTTACACGGGGTTTCTTGGTGGTTGCGCCAGGGATCACGATCAAGGATCGATTGCGGGTGCTGCAACCGAACGACCCGGAGAGTTATTACGAGAGTCGCGAGTTGGTGCCGAGTGACATGTTGCCGGACCTTGAACGTGCGAAGATCGTCGTGACGAATTATCACGCGTTCATGTTGCGTGAGACGATGAGCCTTTCCTCGGGAAATCGAGCGTTGCTTGAGGGTAATGACCACAAGATGGAGACGCTCGAGACCGAGGGTCAGATGGTGAAGCGGGTGATGCCAGAGTTGATGGGGTTGCGGAACGTGATGGTACTGAATGATGAGGGGCATCACTGCTACCGCGAGAAGCCGGTTGAGGTCTCTGATGAAGGTAGCTTGACGGGCGACGATAGGTCAGAAGCAAACGAAAACAATAAGGCGGCGCGGGTTTGGATTTCGGGTTTGGAGATGGTGAAGCGAGTTATCGGAGTTTCGCAGGTGGTCGACCTGTCAGCGACACCGTTTTTCTTGCGCGGCTCCGGGTACGCGGAGGGGACGTTGTTCCCTTGGACGGTGACGGATTTTTCGTTGATGGACGCGATAGAGTGCGGGATCGTGAAGTTGCCGCGAGTTCCGGTGGCGGACAACATCCCGGAGACGGATATGCCGACGTTCCGGGTGCTTTGGGAGAATATCGGATCGGACATGCCGCGCGCGGGCCGACGAAACAGCGCCGGTCTGGATCCGTTGAGTTTGCCGGTCACATTACAGACGGCGCTCGAAGCGTTGTATGGCCACTACGAACAGACATTTCAAGAGTGGCTTAAGGCAGACATTCCCAACCCGCCATGCTTCATCGTGGTCTGCAACAACACAGCGAGTTCGAAAGTGGTGCATGACTACATTTCAGGATTCGAGCGGGAAGACGCCAACGGCAATCGACGTTTGGAGAACGGACGGCTTCGGTTATTCCGGAACTTCGATGGATCAGGAAATCCCCTACCGGTACCGAACACTATCTTGATCGACAGCGCGCAGCTCGAATCAGGTGAAGCGCTTGATAGGAATTTCCGAGCGAGTGCGGCTGTAGAGATCGAGCGGTTCAAGCAAGACAAGATAAGGCGCGATGGCGACCGAATGGCGGCAGAGAACATCACCGATGCCGACTTGCTCCGTGAGGTGATGAACACAGTCGGCAAGGAGGGGCAACTCGGCGGGAACGTTCGGTGTGTAGTGTCGGTTTCGATGCTTACTGAAGGTTGGGACGCTAACACGGTTACACACATCTTGGGTGTTCGTGCGTTTGGTACGCAGTTGCTTTGCGAGCAGGTAATCGGGCGTGCGTTGAGACGTCAGTCGTACGACCTCAACGACGAGGGTAGATTTGACGTTGAGTACGCGGATGTACTAGGTGTGCCTTTCGAATTCACGGCGAAACCGGTGGTCGTATCGCCGCCGAAACCGAAGAGAACGCTTCAGGTCAGAGCTGTACGACCTGAACGCGATGACCTAGAGATTCAGTTCCCGCGGGTTACGGGTTACCGCGTCGAGCCGCCGACCGAGAGACTGACGGCGAAGTTCACCGACGATTCGTTGTTGAATTTGACGCCGGAGTTGGTGGGACCGACGATCACTCGGAATGAAGGCATCATCGGCGAGGGTATCGACCTGAATTTGGTGCATACCATGAAGGTTCGCAAGGCGACGGTCGAGTTCACTTTGGCTACGCATCTGCTTGAGACGAGATGGCGGGACGATGACGGGTTGCCACGGTTGCACCTGTTCGGCCAGCTCAAGAAGATTGTTGGCGATTGGCTTGATTCAGAGCTTTATTGCGACGGTGGCACGTACCCTGCACAACTGCTCTACACGTCGTTGGCGGATCGGGCTTGCGAACGGATAGATGCGGCGATCACGCTTGCGAATGTCGGCGAGAATCCGGTGAAGGCGGTGCTCGACCCTTATAACCCGGTCGGATCGACGCGGAACGTCAACTTCACGACGTCAAAAAGCGACGTATGGACGACGGACGCGCGGAAGTGTCATGTGAACTATGCGGTTTTGGACAGCGGATGGGAGGGAGAATTTTGTCGGACGGCGGAAGCACATCCCAAGGTCAAGGCCTACGTGAAGAATCACAACTTGGGGTTTGGCGTTCCTTACCGCGGCAGAGGTGAAACTCGAACGTATCGGCCGGATTTCATCGTACTTGTGGACGATGGTGGCGAGATGCCGTTGCGGTTGGTGGTCGAGATAAAGGGATACCGGGGAGAGGATGTGCGGGACAAGCATACGGCGATGGAGTCTTATTGGATACCGGGTATCAACCACCTCGGCAGGTATGGCCGATGGGCGTTCGCCGAGTTTCGGGACGAATTCAAGATAGATGATGAGTTCAGGAACGTGGTTGACAGGTTTATAGGAAAGGGCGAAGGGGTTAAAATGGCACCGTAGAGGGAGATGTACGGATACGAGGAGTTGCCATGAGTTCAACGATGAACAGAGATAATGTGCTTGAGACGCTTCGGGGACACAAGCGCGTCCTGAAAGAACGGTTCGGAGTGAAAGAGTTGTCTTTAGTGGGATCGATGGCCCGTGGTGAAAGTGGTTGTGGCAACGATATCGACTTGATTGTTGAGTTCGTGGGACCGGCGACAGCGGACGGTTTTTTTGGCGCGCAGGCTTACCTCGAAGAGGTTTTCGACTGCGAAGTGGACCTTATGACTGAGAAGGGATTGCGCGAAGGCATGCGTCCGTATGTAAACGGTATATCGATCCTTGTGTGACTCTGAAGGAAGGGATAGGGACGCGATACAATCGCTTCGTGACATGGAGCGATTTTGCCACCGTGTGCTTGATTGTTCCGTGGGGCTGGATCAGGCCGCGTTTGTACAGGCGAGCGACCTTTACGAATCTAGCATGTGGAACTTGGCTTTGATCGGCGAAGCGGCGTCGAATGTGCCGCGGGTATTCAGAGAGGAGCATCCGCAGATTCCGTGGGGATTGATAGTCGGTGCGCGAAACCGCTTCGTGCATCGTTATTGGAGAATCGACAACGACATCGTCTGGGACATAGTCAAAATTCATGTCCCTAACCTCTTGAACGCGTTGCGCAACTTGCTCAAACAGATCGATGATGGTGAAGCATAGATGCCCCAAACCCGACGACGCGCATCCCGCAAACCTAAGGAAGTAGACACTATTCGACACTCGGATGCTACGCGTCCCAACCTACCGAGTGCGGAGCATCAGCCGTTGATGGGCGAGGACGAGCAGTCGCCAATTCAGGTGGCTTACGAGCGTCGAAACCGGGACCTAGATCCGCAGTTGGTTTGGCGTGGCAAGGATGAGCAGGATGCCTCGGACCTGGTTGTGCAGGCGCCGCCGTTGTATATCCAAGAGCGTGTGCATCCGAAGGTGTTGATAGATGACTTGATGCGGCAATCGAAGAAGAACCGAGATGCCGCTGCGGATGGTGTGCAGGAAGGTTTCGCGGACCTTTTCGCCGATTTCAACGGGTTGCCGAACGAGGAAGCGAAGACCGAGTTTTACCAGCACGATGCCAACTGGTCGAATCGTATGATTTTAGGCGACAGTTTGCAGGTGATGTCGTCGTTGGCGGAGCGGGAGGGGTTGAAGGGAAAAGTGCAGTGTATTTATATTGATCCGCCCTACGGGATTCGTTTTAATTCGAATTTCCAGTGGTCGACTACCAGCCGGGATGTGAGGGATGGGAACGCTGGGCATATCACTCGCGAACCTGAACAGGTGAAGGCGTTCCGAGACACTTGGCGGGATGGGATACATTCATATCTGGCTTATTTGAGGGATAGATTGACAGTAGCTCGAGATTTGTTGGCAGATAGTGGAAGCGTTTTCGTGCAGATCAGCGATGAAAATGTCCATCGCGTTCGGTCATTGTTGGATGAGGTGTTTGGTGACGACAATTTCGTGAGTCTGATCACGTACCGCACCAGTAGTGGAACAACTCAACAAAACTCCGTAAAACGGATCTCGGACTACATCATTTGGTACTGCAAGAATTCCAATAATGTCAAATTTCGAAGGTTACTTGATGACAAACCAATTAATACACAGATGTACCACCAATTACAGTTGGTTGGCGGGAATCGAAGAGCAATGAACCGATCGGAGCGGGTCGACCCTTCGATCTGTCCTACTGGCTCACGACCGTACAGGAAATTACCGCTGCACTCGATGGCATCCGGTGATCACGAACCTAGACAATGCTTCGGCAAGACTTGGCGCATACCGCCAATGAGAAGTTGGCGGTATGCGCCAACGGGCTTCGAACGATTGCTAAAAGCGGATCGAATCTCTCCTGACAGAACCGTTCTAAGTTCCGCTTATTTTCATGATGATTATCAGGCCAGCGAAATTACCAACTCTTGGCAGGATACTGGCCCAGAGATCGTCAAAAACTATGTAGTGCAAAGTTCCGTCAAACCCATTCTTCGTTGCATTCTTATGACCACCGACCCAGGGGATCTAGTCTTGGACCCGACGTGCGGTTCGGGAACTGCCGCTTACGTAGCGGAAGAATGGGGCCGTCGATGGATAACCGTCGATACCAGTCGTGTGGCACTCGTCCTTGCCCCCGCGCTCGCATCATGGGTGCTCGACATCCCTATTACTTGTTGACAGACAGCGAAGAAGGACGTGAGAAAGAAGCGGAGATCACTCGGACTGTGCCATCGTCATCTCCGACGTATGGCGACGTCAGGCGAGGGTTCGTGTATGAACGCGTTCCCCACGTCACATTGCGGGATGTCGCAAATAACGCTGAGATCGATGTGATCTGGGAGGAGTTCCAAACCAAACTTGAGCCGTTGCGTGAGAAATTGAACCGTGAAATCGGATTGAACTGGGAAGAATGGGATATCCCGTGTGCAGTGGATGCTCGTTGGTCGAGCGCGGCGCGGCGTGCCCATACAGATTGGCGGCAGTTGCGGATCGCGCGTCAGAAAGAGATTGACGCGTCGATCGCGGCGAAAGCAGAATTCGAATATCTGTACGACAAACCATACGAGGACCGGAGCAAGGTGCGTGTTGCGGGGCCGTTCACGGTTGAGAGTGTTACGCCGCACCGGATATTGTCGGTTGATGAGAACGGGGAGTTCTTCGGTGGTTTTGAGGACGCGGGTGAGGAGTTTGGTTCTGTTGACGACTTTGCGCAGAGGATGTTGGAGCATCTGAAGACTGCGGGGATCCAGCAGGCGCACAAGGAAGACAAGATCGATTTCGACTCGGTTGTCGGGTTTCCGGGTAGGCTGATCTGTGCGGAGGGTCAGTACATGGAGGGGGATGAGGACAATGGCCGGCGCCGACGGGCGGGGATTTACATCGGACCGGAGTTTGGGACCGTTTCAAGAGCAGATCTTGTGGAATCGGCTCGGGAGGCTTCCGAGATCGGGTTTGATGCGTTGGTGGCGTGTGCGTTCAACTATGAGGCGCACGCTACGGATTTAGAGAGACTCGGTAACTTCCCGGTTCTCAAGGCGCGGATGAACGCGGACCTGCACATGTCGACGGACTTGAAGAATACCGGCAAGGGCAACCTGTTCGTGATATTCGGGGAGCCGGATGTTGAGGTTCGGAGGACTGAGGATGATCAGGTGGTAGTGGAGGTTAAGGGTATTGACGTGTTTCATCCGCAGTCGGGTGAGGTGCGGAGCGACGACACCGCCGGGATCGCGTGTTGGTTTGTGGACAGCGACTACAACGGCGAGAGCTTCTTTGTACGGCAGGCGTATTTCTTGGGTGCACAGGACCCGTATCGGGCGTTGAAGACGACGTTGAGGGCTGAGATCGATGCGGATGCTTGGGCGACGTTGAATTCGGCTGTGTCGAGGCCGTTTGATGCGCCTAGCACGGGTCGGATTGCGGTGAAGATTATCAACCACCTTGGCGATGAGGCGATGAAGGTGTTTAGGGTGGAGTGATCGCCGCCCTGCACCGCCAGGCATCCCCCGCTGTCGCTTCGCTCCCCGCTCCCTCTTAGGCTCTTAGGTGACCTGTTCACCCTCACCCTATCCCTCTCCCGTCGAGGGTGAGGGGATGCCACACCCCTCACCGCCCCTCTGGGTTCCCGCCTGCGCGGGAATGACGGTGGCTTTGCGAAAGGGGATGTGCAGGATAGGGCGGGTTTGAAACCTGCCCCTACCGGGGAGGGCCCCTTTGTCCTTCGGACATTTCCCCCTTGTTTCGTACGTAGTTGGGCGGGGGCAATCTTGTATGATACGCGCATGACTAAGCATGACATCTCTGATTCGTTGCGGGCTGAGCGGGCTCGTTATGTTGGGTTGAATGGTGGGTCGGGGGCTAAGCATGAGGAGGCTCGGCGGTGGTTGCCAGGCGGGGATAGTCGGAACTCGATTTTTTGGGGTCCGTTCCCGATCTATGTGTCGAGGGCCGAGGGGTCTCGGATCGTGGATGTTGATGGTAATGAGCGGGTGGATTTCATCAACAATATGACGACGTTGATACTTGGTCATCGTCATCCGGCGGTGATCGATGCGTTGCGTGAGCAGCTGGAGCGTGGGGTTTCGTATCCGGCGCCGACTCCTCTAGTCGTGGAGTGGGGCGAGTTGATGTGCGAGCGGGTGGCGTCGCTGGATAAGGTGCGGTTTGTGAACTCGGGGACGGAGGCGACGTTGAATGCGGTCCGGGCGGCGCGGGCGTTTTCAGGTAAGAACCTTTTGGCGAAGTGTGAGGGTGCGTATCACGGGAACCACGATGCGGTGCAGATCAGCGTGACGCCGAATTTGGGGTTGGCAGGCGATGCGGATTCGCCGGATGCGGTGTTGATGACGCGTGGGATGTCGCCGAGGTCGGCGGACGAGATCGTGATTATGCCGTACAACGATCTCGAAAATGCCGAGCGGGTGATCCGGGAACATGCGGACGAGTTGGCGGCGGTGATTGTGGAGCCGATCAATGGTCAGTGCGGGATGGTGCCGGCTGAACCTGAGTTCTTGGAAGGGTTGCGTCGGTTGACGTCGGAGCTGGGAATCTTGCTGATCTTCGATGAGGTAATTGCGTTTCGGGCGTCGCGTGGGGGTGCGCAGGAGTATTACGGTGTGACGCCGGACTTGACGTGTTTCGGGAAGGTAATCGGCGGCGGGTTGCCGGTGGGCGCGTTTGGAGGTCGGGAAGACATCATGTCGATGTGGAACCCGAGCCAGCCGGGGGGTCCGCAAGTGTCGCACGCGGGGACGTTCAACGGGAATCCGATGACGGCGGCGGCGGGAGTTGCGACGTTACGGGAGTTGTCGGTGGAGGTTTACGAGGATCTTGCGGTGAAAGGGGAGTATCTGCGCGGACGGCTGCGAGACGTGATCAGCGATATGGAGGCGCCGATGGGAGTGACGGGTGCGACGTCGTTGTTCGGAATTCAGGCGACGTCGGAGGTGGTGAGGGACTATCGGTCGTATGCGACGAATGACGGCGAGTTGCTGGAGATGGTGTTCATGGGGATGATGAACGAGGGTTATCTGGTGTCGAGCAAGTGCGCAGGGAATTTGTCGTCGGCGCACACGTATGAGGAGTTGGACGGATTTGTGGAGGCTTTTGAGCGTGTGCTGAAGCGGGCTTGGGGGGAGTAGCTCGGCTTATGATTGGATTTAGGACATGCAACTGAAGTGCAATCATGATGGACCATTCTGATCAACCAGCAGATCTAACAAAGCGATTTGAAAAAATCGCAAAGATGCAATTTGACGGAGCGCGTTTTCGAGAACACGCGTTGCCAGTCGCTGCGTTGAGGGAGATTTCGGATTTCCAAGCTGTGGTTTCCAAAACCGCTCGAGCGCTGTGGCGGGATTCTCACCCTGACGAACGTGAGTTGCCTAAAGGGTTTGAAGAGCGCACTCAGTTGTACGTTACTGGTGTAAAACCCGGTAGTGCCATTGTTCCGTTGGCACTCAACGTGTCATTTGGTGCGCAATTGCAGTTGTTGGGTGATTGCGATGGTCAGCTTCTTTCTCATTCGGGCACTAGACGGGTCAAGCAAGCGATAAAAGGTACTTTGGACGCTATTCGCACTTACGGAAAACAATCTGGGTTGCCACAGCGCGTACATGTGGATTTGTTGAACGACTGGTCTAGACTGGGGTCTCGGTTACAGAAAGGCGAAACTCTAGCGATTACTGACAACTCCGATGATTCCGTTGTCATCAACTTGGACACAATGATTAATCTTCGACAAGGAAGCGCGGAAGCGCGGTTCGACAACGTTGTAGTTGAAGGACTGGTGTACGAGGTGAATTTGAGAAAGATGCAGTTCAGGATGGAGTCCGAATCCGGTGACACTTACCGTGTCCCGTTTCGCGAAGACCACGTGATAACCGTAGTGACGGCAATGCGAGACTGGTCACTGTGCAGATTGCGGGCTTCCGGCCAAGCGAAGTTTCTTAGATACGCACGTGAATGGGTATTCGACGACACCCCAAAACTAGATTGGACGCAGACTCGTAGTCCCGGCATGGATCCTAATCGCCCGCGTCCAAGCGAGATCTCGGACGCGATCTCGGCAACCGTTCCCGGCGAAGTTTGGAACAATGTGCCAACAGATCTGAGTTCTTCGTACAAAGATTACATCTTCGATCAAAATGACGATAACGCCGCCGGATAATGATGGGCATGATTTTCGCCGATGCTGGGTATTGGATCGCGCTTTTCGACCGGAGAGATCAGCACAACGAAAATGCTAGGTCGGCCGAACGATCGTTGGGAAGATCAACTTTGGTTACAACACACGAAGTGTTGACAGAATTCATCGCCGCATTTATTCGTCAACCACCGAGATTGAGGAAAGCTGTGGCAATTCGAGTCGAAGACATTCTCTTAGATCCGAACATTCGGGTCGTTTCTCAATCTGCTCAAGGTTTCTCAAACGGATTTGACCTCTCCAAACAACGTGTCGACAAGGACTACAGTCTGCAAGACTGCATTTCGATGAACGTCATGCGCGAATTAGGAATCGACGAAGTGTTGTCCACAGATAAGTGTTTCACACAGGAGGGGTTCACAAATCTAATACCACTCGAATAGCCTACCGCTTTTTCACTCTGCCTTTTCGAAGTCCGCAAACCAACCACCGGATCCAAAACGAGGATTGCACTGGAAACACCGGGCGTGATCTCCGAATCTTGGAGCGGTTCTGTAAGGCCAAGCTCAACTCCCCAGATAACATTTTGCTCCTTTGCTACCCGCTTCTGAGTTTTGGGCTGGAGATGGTGTTCATGGGGATGATGAACGAGGGTTATCTGGTGTCGAGCAAGTGCGCGGGGAATTTGTCGTCGGCGCACACGTATGAGGAGCTTGACGGATTTGTGGAGGCTTTTGAACGTGTGTTGAAACGGGCTTGGGGGAGTAGGTACTCGCCTCGCTAGATATCGTTGAACGCTCAACTGCGGAGCGGCCATGGTTCCCATTCGATTTCGCGCACCTTTTTCCTGAACGGCCACCAGTTTTTGATTCCGTCGACGTTGACTCGGCTGGCGCGGCTTGAGCCTCGTCTGAAATTCGAAGTTGACTGCAGTATCTCGTAACTGCGTCGGGGATTTGGTGCCCAATTTTCCTGCGCCCACCATTTTCTGCTTTGACGCGGGATGCGTGGCTCGCCCATTGCCTCGCGAAACCGACCGCGCGTGACGTTATGGATCATGTCGTTGAGGCGTTCAATCTCGGAGTCTGCGGTCTCGTCGCATGCGTCGCAGCCGCATCCCGGATAGGTAACCGTTGTCCACTTTCCGAAGCGCGCGTGGATTCCCGGGAAAGACGAGAATGCGATTGTTATGGGTGCCGCGCGGCGGTTGCGAGGTGTGAGTCTGATTGTGGGGCGCTGTGCGTCGAACGGACTTCGTTCGATCTCCTGGTCAATGCCTAGTTTCTCAACGCGCTCCACGTCGTAGGTTTCGTCGAGTTGGTTCGCTATGGACAGGATCGCCGGAACGAGCGGTTCGAAGCGTTCAGGGTTCGTAACGCGAGAGTATGCTTCCAGCGGCGGACCTTTGTCGCCCCAACGGTCGTAGCTCATAGCACAACTTCAAACATTCGACTTGAGGCTCTTGATGGTGGGCGGTGGAGGATTCGAACCTCCGACTTCTTGCTTGTAAGGCAAGCGCTCTGGGCCTCTGAGCTAACCGCCCGGTGTATTGGATTCTATCAAGCGCCGACTACGATGCCATCGAAACGAGTGGAGAGCAAACCAAAAGAGGTTGTTATTTTCGGTCTTCGTCGTTCAGTTCGCGGATCCGTTGGCGCGTCGCTTCAACTTGGGAACGGGTGAGTCGGTATTGTCGGTTTTTTCGGTCTTCTCTTGAGAACCAGCGGAGGAATAGGGTGGTCAGCGTGGCGAGATAGACGATGTTGCCGGGGATCCACATGAGTAGGCCGCCGATGCGTTGGTCTTCGTTGGGTGTGAGTGTGAAGTGATGGGGCGTGTCGAGATATGCGGTGTAGATGACGGTGTTCGAGAACGTGATGAAGGCGGCTAGAAACGCGGTGGGAGTTACGACGAGGATCAGATAGACGATGCGCTGGGGATCGGTCAGTTGCGACCGGACGGGAGGAGGTCCGATAATCGGCCACCAGAAGAGTATGGAGGTTGTGAACATCGAGAAGTGCATCACAAGGTGGACGATCTCGTTTTCGACGGCTAGGGAGTAGGCTTCGGGTATGTGCCATCCCCAGAGCGTGAGGACGAAGGCGGGGAGTGAGAACTTGGGGTTGGTGAGGGTTGCGTTGATGTTTCTCAGCCACCCGTCTTCGGCGAGCGACGGTGCGAGACCGGCTCGAACGCCCTCTGGCAATGCCCACAGGTATGCGGCCATCGGAGTGGCTGCGAGGAGCAGTACGGACGCGACCATTGCGATGAGGATGTGTTGGATCATGTGGGCGAAGAACATGTCTTCGGAGAACGCCTCGGGAGGGCCAGCTACGGCGAAGAAGAGTATTGCGTATCCGCCGCCGGCGAAGAGCATCTTTCGGATCGGTATGGCTTGCCAACCGGAGCGGATCTGGAGTCGCAGCGCGCCTACGAGGTAAACTGCTGCGAGGAAGGCGACGATGATGAATTGCGGGCCTGAAAGCGACCAAGCCGACAGGAAATCACCTATGGAGTTGGCGATTTCAGGCGAGGCGTTCATCATCGGCTGGATTGGTTGCTCAGCCGTGATAGTGCGGCGTCAGGCGTCGGCCTCGCGTGTCGAGACCCACCGTGGATGCTATTGCTGGGATTGATTTCCGAACTGCAGGAGCAGCAGTAGCGCCACGAATATGCCGATGCCGATCATCATGCAGGCCGTGAATATCCATGCGTAATATTTGCGGTCGAACTTCAGGTGCATGAAGAATCCGATGACGAGCACGAACTTGGCAAGGGAGAGAATCAACATGAAGGGAACGAGTAGATCGCCTAGAGTTTGCCAACTGAATGCCCAGACTTCGATGATAGTGATGAGGCTGAGGATCGCGCCGATCAGGACGTAAAACCCGGGGGTGCCGTGATGAAGATTCGCGGCAGTGATGATTTCCCATATGCGCCTGATGGGTGTGATGCCGTCGCCAAACGGCCCTTCCATCTTCGGGTTGGGTTCCTGCCACTGCGTTCGAGGGAGGTCCCACCAGCCTTGACCGTCGTAGTAGAGGATATTCTTCAGGAATTTCGACATTTTCTTTTCGTGCTTTGGTTTAGCAGCAGATCGTGGTAACTAAATTCGGCTTCAGTGGCCGGCGAAAGGAAGGCTGCCGGGGGGCGCGACGTCGCGCGCTGAGATGAGGTATATGACGGTGAAGATCACGATCCAGACGATGTCGACAAAGTGCCAGTAGAGGCCTGCGATCTCGAGGTCAATGGCGTTGTCGGCACGCAACGAGCCTTTGATGTTTCCGTATCCGAGGAACATGAGCCAGAGCACGCCCAGAGTCACGTGGGCGCCGTGCAGACCGGTGAGAATGAAGAACGTCGTCCCGAATAAGTTCGTGCGCGGCGTTAGGCCGAGTTGCCCGAAGTGATTGAACTCGTAGACCTGGAAAAGCAGGAAGATTGCTCCAAGGACGACAACGGCGAAGATCCAGAAGGTGCCCATGTTACGGCGTCCTTGTTGGACGTATGCGAGAGCGAGCACCATGGCCAGCGAACTCATCAGCAACACGAACGTTGAAACGGACGTGATGGGGATTTCGAGAACGTCTGCCGGGTAAGGACCGACTAGACTGCGATTGCGGTATACGAGGTAGGTGGCGATGAAGGAACCGAAGAACATGACATCGGATCCGAGGAACGACCACATGAGCAGCTTTTTGTTGCTCAGGCCGGTCGAAGTGTTGATAACTTCGCCGTGCTCGCTCTTAATTTCGTATGTACCGGTTGCGGCTGCCAATTCAGGTCGCTTTCCGTTTCGGAACGTGATCTAGAGGTCAGTGTCCGTGCGCGTTGGGTTCGGGATCGTTGACCGGTTCAAAGGCCCAGCCGAGCAGGCCCCAAAATAGGACGATTGCGCCGATAACAATCACCGGGACGATCGTCATAAGTCCGGCACCGACGATAGTGAATCCGGCGGCCAGGACGATTGGGTAGTAGGACATATCGGGGAGGTGAATTCCGCCGTCGCCGTGTTCGTCGTCGCCGTGGTGTTCGTCGGCATGCACTTCTGCGTGCTCGTCCACGTCTTCAGCCATGTCATCGTCGAACTGTGCGCCCGAGGGTGCGGTGAGTTCGCCGGCGTGTTCGTCGTGGTAGTACTCGGCGATGAGTTCGGGGTGCTTTTGGAACCAGAAGTCGTCGCGGTGTTGGACGTTAGGGATCTTCTCGAAGTTGTAGTGAGGCGGGGGCGAAGAGATCGACCACTCGAGAGTTCGGCCATCCCAAGGGTCGTCGCCTGCGGGCACTCGTTTCTTGGCGCTGTAAAAGACGTTGATGATGAACAAGAGGACGGAGAACGCCATCAGGAAGCCGCCTGCTGTGGCCATCATGTTGGTGTTTTCCCAGCCCATGTTTTCGGCGTAGGTGAAGATGCGGCGGGGCATACCGTCGAGGCCGAGCCAGTGTTGCGGCGCGAACTGAAGGTTGAAGCCAATGAACATGATGAAAAAGTTGATTTTGCCGAGCTTATCGCTAAGCATGTAACCGGTCGCCTTAGGCCACCAGAAGTAGATGCCGCCAAAGATGCCCATAATTGCTCCGCCGAAGAGCACGTAGTGGAAGTGTGCGACGACGAAGTATGTGTCTTGCTGTTGCGCGTCGGTGGGAACGGAGGCGTGCATGACGCCTGACAGACCCCCGATTGTGAACATAGCGATGAATGAGATGGCGAAGAGCATCGCGGTGGAGAATCGTATCGAGCCGCCCCACATGGTGGCGATCCAGTTGAAGATCTTGATGCCGGTTGGGATGGCGATGGCCATGGTTGAGATGGCGAATGCGGAGTTGGCGGCTGGGCCCAGACCAACGGTGAACATGTGGTGGCTCCAAACGAACCAGCCCATGAAACCGATTGCGACGCCAGCGAACACGAGGAAGGAGTAGCCGAACAGCGGCTTGCGGGAGAATACGGGGAGGATTTCGGACACGATGCCCATCGCTGGGAGGATGAGGATGTATACCTCGGGGTGTCCGAAGAGCCAGAAAACGTGTTGCCAGAGGACGGGGTCGCCACCGGCGGCAGTGTCGTAGAAGTGAGAGCCGTAGAGGCGGTCGACCTGAAGTTGGATGAGGGCCACGGTCAGGACCGGCAGTGCGAGGACGATGAGGACCGACGTCACGAAGGTCATCCAGGTGAAGACGGGCATCTTGGTGAGCGACATGCCGGGAGCGCGCATGTTCAGGATGGTGACGATGAAGTTAAGGCCGGCGGCGATGGATGCGACGCCAAGGATGTTCAGGCCGATGACCCAGAAGTTCATTCCGTTGGTCGGGTTGAAAGCGACGTGCGAGTTGGGAGCGTAACCGAACCAGCCGCCGTTGGGTGCATCGCCGATTATCCATGAGAAGTTCAGGAACAGGCTACCGAAGAGGAATATCCAGTAGCTCAATGCATTCAGGCGAGGGAATGCGACGTCGCGAGCGCCGATCTGTAGTGGGATGAGCCAGTTGAAGAATGCTGCGGAGAGCGGCATCACGACGAGGAACACCATGGTGGTGCCGTGCATCGTGAAGAGCTGGTTGAACAGCTCGGGGTCGATCAGTGTGCTGTCGGCTTGGGAAAGCTGCACCCGCATTATCAGCGCTTCGATGCCACCGACGAGGAACCACAGGAAAGAAGTTACGGCGTACAGCGTGCCGATGCGCTTGTGGTCGACGGTTGCAATCCAGCTCCAGATGCCGTAGTCGCTCTTCGGCCTTGGGAAGATGCGCGGGAACCTCAAAGAAATCGGTTCTCGGTCTATTCCTGGATGTGTGGTCTGCATTGGTTTGGGAGATTTGCGGGTTGCGGACGCGAGATTTGTTCCCTGTCTTCACAGTCTATCCGAGAAGCTTGAGGCTTATTCGAGTGTGGATATGTAGGCGATTAGGTCGTCGACTTGGGTGGCCGGTATTTTCGGTACGACCATCGAGTTGGTGAAGCCGTCGACGATAAAAGCGGCGGGTTCATTGATCGATTGGCGCATGTAATCTTCTGCTGAAAGGCTGGTGCGGGTGCCGGCACGGTCGGCGACGCCGACGAGGCTGGGGCCGACGATCGTGGTTTCCGCATCGAGCGAATGGCAAGCATTGCATCCGATCGATATGAAGAGCTGCTCGCCGCGTTCCTCGGGAGTTCCGCCAGTGATTTGCGGAGCTGCGAGTTGCTCAATGTCGCCGGGTTTGAGCGCCAGGAGGTAGTCTGCGATGCTATCCACCTCTTGTGATGAGAGATTTATCTTGTTGTCGGCGCGTTCCTGATAGGCAGCGGCATGTGCCTGCATGGACGTTCCGATTTTGATGTCGGAAGGGTCGTTGATCCACTTGATAAGGTTTTCGCGAGAGTTCTCTTTGATACCTGCACCTAGGAAGAGTCGCTCACCGTAATGCGTCATGTTAGGCGCCGAAACGATGCGTGAGTTTTCGATGTCGTCGAGCCAAGTCGCCCACCGCGAGTCTTGCTGCTGAATTTCGAGGGCGTAGGCGTCCTGCCTCCAAGAGTCGTTGGAGTGACAGGTCTTGCAGTTGGTGGCGAACAGTAATTCACCTTGAGCTTCTGCACCACCGGGTTCGAAGGGTTCCGGCGGCGTACGCATCCCAGCTACCCACTGTTGGAATTCTTCCTCGTTGTGTGCGATTACACGGAAGCGCATATGAGCGTGTGCGATGCCGCAGAACTCGGCGCATTGTCCGTCGTACACCCCCGGTTCGTCGGCAATGAACCAGAGCAAGTTGTCGTTGAGGGGCACCATGTCGATCTTGCCGGCGAGTTTCGGCACCCAGAAGCTGTGAATCACGTCTTGGGAGGCGAGTTGCACGTTGACCGGGCGACCCACGGGGATGTGCATCTCGTTGGCGGTCACGACTTCTTGGTTTGGATAACGGAACTCGAACCACCAACGGTGACCGATAGCTTCGACTTCGAGGACGTCGCCCATGTCGGTTGGCGCTCCGCGCTGTTGTTCCCAGATGCCGATGATGGTTGGCACGGCGATGGCGGCGATCACCAGAGACGGGATGACCGTCCACGCGATTTCGAGTTTGGTGTTGCCGTGGACCTGCTTGGGGATCTTGTCATCACGGCGGCGGTACCGGAAAGCGATATAGATGATGCCGCCTTCGACGACGATGAAGACAGCGACCGCGATCCAGAAGATGAGGAGGAACAGGTCGCCTTGGTCACGCGCGACCGGTCCGCCGTAGCCGAAGGTGGATTGCGGATGCTCGGGTGAACACGCCGCGAGGATAGAAGTTGCGGCGAGAGCCAGCACAACGAGTGCCAGCTTATTGAATTTGGAGGAAGTCAGCCAGTGTTGCATCTAGATGCGGTCTTGTCCTAATTGGTATGACGGCCTGTGCGCTACTTTATTCGGCTCTTCTCATGTGGCCTTGGCGTGGCTTCCCTCGGGGAAAATCGACATCAAGTCTAATCTCGTGATTAGAATATCATTCCGCGCCGCAAGTCGCAAAGTTAACAACTCTGAAGTCAATCGTCAATCGGATTCGAAAACTTTGCGAGCGAATTTCCGAAGATCTACGTTTGCGAAGTCCCTGATATGAGTCCAGCGAATCCCCAACGCTTGTTGATAGCGACGCAGAACTCCGGGAAGCTGCGCGAGTTTCGGAGGTTGCTTGAGCATCTGCTTGCGCAGTTCGTAGGACTGGATGAATTGCCGTCCGTCGCCGCACCGAGCGAGGATGGGACTACGTTTTTGGACAACGCGCGGATAAAAGCGAACTTCTACGCGCATCACTTCGGTGCAATCGCGCTGGCCGACGATTCCGGATTGGTGGTAGACGCGTTGGACGGAGCACCGGGGGTTCACTCCGCTCGATACGGCGGTGATGGTTTGAGCGACGAAGATCGAACCAATCTCGTTTTGAGCAGGATTTCGGATGTGCCTAGAGAGAATCGCACGGCACGGTTTGTGTGTGCCGTGGTGGTTTGCGGTCCGGGCATGGGCGAGGACTTCTTGCACGCGCTGGGCACCGTCGAGGGAAGAATTGCTTTTGAGCAGCGTGGGAACAATGGTTTTGGCTACGATCCGGTGTTCGTCCCACATGGGGAGAACAGGACTACTGCTGAGATGAGTTCCGAAGAAAAGGATCGACTGAGCCACCGTGGCAAAGCCATCCAAGCTATCGCTCCGGCGTTGGAGCGGTTGTTACTCGACGGCTAGAGACAAAACTCGGATCCGATTGTTCGACGGGTACAATCTCAAACACGCAATTCCCCACTTCTCTAACGGGGTCTGAAGAGCATCAGCGCGTGACCTCCCTGTCTACAAACCGCAAGAACCAAGATACGCTGGGCAGAAACGTCCGGGATTTGAGAATCTCGGTCACGGATCGTTGCAATTTCAGATGCCCGTACTGCATGCCGGCGGAGATATTCGGCGAGCGGTACGAGTTTCTAAAGCGCGAAGAGATCCTGTCGTTCGAAGAGATCGTTCGGTTGACGCGGATATTCGTTGGGTTCGGCGTTCAGAAGATTCGGATCACCGGGGGCGAACCATTAGTGCGTTCGGATGTCACGTCACTGATCGAAGAGTTGGCTTCCATTGACAGCGTAACGGATATTGCGATGACCACCAATGGTTTTTTGTTGCCTCGTTACGCGCAGGGGTTGAGGGATGCAGGGCTCGATCGTCTGACGATTAGCCTGGATGCGCTTGACGATGAAGTATTCAAGCAGATGAGTGGTCGGCCGTACGGACCGGAGAAGGTTCTCGAAGGTATCGAAGCGGCCCGCGACGCCGGGTTTTCACCGTTGAAGATCAATGCGGTGATTCAACGCGGTGTTAACGAACAGACCATTGTCGAGACAGCCGAATATTTCCGTGGCACCGGCGATATCGTCCGCTTCATTGAGTACATGGACGTAGGCAATATAAACGATTGGGATATGTCGCAGGTTGTGTCCGGTAAGGAAGTCATCGACCTGATCGATTCCGATTTCCCGTTGGAGCCGGTTGATCCGAATTACCGAGGTGAAGTGGCGTCGCGCTACCGCTACGTCGACGGAAACGGCGAGATCGGAGTGATCACGTCAGTAACCCAACCATTCTGCGGCGACTGCACTCGTGCACGTCTAACGACAGAAGGTCGGTTAGTAACGTGTTTGTTTGCGACGCGGGGCACCGATTTGAAGAACCCGCTGCGATCTGGAGCCTCGGATGACGAACTGAGCGAGATCATTGGACGCGTGTGGTCAGCGAGGCGCGACCGATACTCCGAACTACGGTCGGCGAACACTGATATGGCCGACATTGGTTCACGACGAGAAAAGATCGAGATGTTTCGGCTTGGCGGCTGATCTGACGAAAGCGAGAATGATGCTATTGATTTACGATGATTCAATCGAAGGTTCCTCAACGACGGGATGAGACCAAGCAAGTCGATATGACACAACAGGCGAGTACACAACAAGAAACGGTAGCGACTGTCCGCATCAACTGCGGCGTGGACTACCAAGCGCACCAAGGATTTGGTGCGTACAGCGCGATGGTCAAGGTTGGCGATGAGCAACTGGAACCGATCGCAGGTGTGGTCGATGAAGATGCCACTTTTATTCGCTGTTGCTTAATGGCTGCGGTCAAAGGGATCGAAGCGGTCGAGCCGACGGGCGAGACGGTGGAGATCGTGATGCCTTCGACGTGGGTTGCGGAAACGGTTGGGAACCCTGATCGTTTGGCGGAGTTGCGCGCGAAAGATTGGATCAACGATGACGGCGAAGAAATCGTTCATCGAGATCTGCTCGAACGTTTGGCAGGTCAAATTGATCGGCATGAAAAGGTAAGTTGGACACTCGCGCAAAATGTCGGCCGGCGAGGTGGGCAGCAAGAAGCCGAGGGCGATAGCTCAGATGATGATTCCGCAGGCGAACTCGCGCCCGATTGTCACATCTCTTACGCCGCCGCAACGGTAGGGAACTCTGGCGTCGGAGCATACTACATCGAGTTGAAGATACCCGGCAAGGTCGAGAAGGTTTCAAGCAAATTCCAGACGACGAATTTCGCGAGGATGCACTTGACAGCGTGCATCGACGCGCTGCGGGAGACACGAAGGCTCCTGAGAAAAGACGGATTGCGGATTATTCTCGATACACCTCACGAATTGACTGCGAATGCGGT